>NZ_CP137808.1:0-3615827 GCF_049487195.1 Burkholderia sp. NLJ2
ATGAACGATTTCTGGCAACACTGTTCCGCACTGCTGGAGCGCGAGTTGACGCCCCAGCAGTACGTGACGTGGATCAAACCCTTGGCCCCGGTGGCCTTCGATGCGTCGGCGAACACGCTGTCCATCGCCGCGCCGAACCGCTTCAAGCTGGACTGGGTCAAGAGCCAGTTTTCGGGCCGGATCTCCGATCTGGCCCGGGATTTCTGGAACGCGCCGATCGAAGTCCAGTTCGTCCTCGATCCGAAGGCAGGCATGCGAAGTGCCCCCGCAGGCGCGGCGTCGGCCGCCCCGCGCGCGCCGCTGGCGCCGAGCGGCCCCGCCGCGACGGTGGCCGCGATCGCCGCCAACCTGACCGCGCATGCCGCCGCCGCGCCCAGCGCGCCGGCCGACGTGCCGATGACGCCGTCGGCGGCCGCCGCGCACCACCTGAACGCCGACGACGCCGACATCGACCTGCCGAGCCTGCCCGCGCACGAAGCGGCGGCCGGCCGCCGCACGTGGCGTCCGGGCCCCGGCGCCGCACCCGCGAACGGCGGCGAAGCCGATTCGATGTACGAACGTTCGAAGCTGAACCCCGTGCTCACGTTCGACAACTTCGTGACCGGTAAGGCGAACCAGCTCGCGCGCGCCGCCGCGATCCAGGTCGCGGACAACCCCGGCATTTCGTACAACCCGCTGTTCCTGTACGGCGGCGTCGGCCTCGGCAAGACCCACCTGATCCACGCGATCGGCAACCAGTTGCTGCTCGACAAGGCCGGCGCGCGGATCCGCTACATCCACGCGGAACAATACGTGTCGGACGTAGTGAAGGCGTACCAACGCAAGGCGTTCGACGATTTCAAGCGCTACTACCACTCGCTCGACCTGCTGCTGATCGACGATATCCAGTTCTTCTCCGGCAAGTCGCGCACGCAAGAGGAATTCTTCTACGCGTTCGAGGCGCTGGTTGCGAACAAGGCGCAGGTGATCATCACCAGCGACACCTATCCGAAGGAGATCTCGGGGATCGACGATCGCCTGATCTCGCGCTTCGACTCGGGCCTCACCGTCGCGATCGAGCCGCCCGAGCTGGAAATGCGCGTCGCGATCCTGATGCGCAAGGCGCAGTCGGAAGGCGTGAACCTGTCGGAAGACGTCGCGTTCTTCGTCGCGAAGCACCTGCGCTCGAACGTGCGCGAACTCGAAGGCGCGCTGCGCAAGATCCTCGCGTATTCGAAGTTCCACGGCCGCGAGATCTCGATCGAGCTGACCAAGGAAGCGCTGAAGGACCTGCTGACCGTGCAGAACCGGCAGATTTCGGTCGAGAACATCCAGAAGACCGTCGCCGACTTCTACAACATCAAGGTCGCCGACATGTATTCGAAGAAGCGTCCGGCGAACATCGCGCGGCCGCGGCAGATTGCGATGTACCTCGCGAAGGAACTCACGCAGAAGAGCCTGCCGGAAATCGGCGAGCTGTTCGGCGGGCGCGACCACACCACCGTGCTGCACGCCGTGCGCAAGATCGCCGACGAGCGCAGCAAGGACGCGCAGCTCAACCACGAGCTGCACGTGCTGGAACAGACGCTGAAGGGCTGAGCGCGCGGGCGCGCTTGATAATTCGGCATCCGCCCCAAATTAAGGGGGGCGGTTCGGTTTTGAGGCACAATACTGGTTTGACCGCCCCGGCGGTGGTGGGCCAAGAGCCCGGCTGGCGGGGCGCTGCGAGGCTGCTGCGCTGCAGGCCGTTACTCAACGAAGGAACTCTATGCAACTGGTCAAGACCGAACGAGACACCCTCCTCAGGCCGCTGCAAACGGTCAGCGGCATCGTCGAACGCCGCCATACGTTGCCGATCCTCGCCAACCTGCTGATCACCAAGAACGGCCCGGACGTTTCATTCCTGTCGACCGACCTGGAGCTGCAGATCACCACGCGCGCCGATTTCGGCGTCGGCGGCGACCAGGTGGCCACCACCGTCGCGGCCCGCAAGCTGCTCGACATCCTGCGCGCGATGCCTGACGGCCAGGTCACGCTGTCGCTCGCCGACAAGCGCCTCACCGTTCAATCGGGCAAGAGCCGCTTCGCACTGCAGACGCTGGCGGCCGACGAGTTCCCGACCGTCGCGCAGGCGAAGGATTTCGGCGCAACCCTCACCGTCCCGCAGAAGTCGTTCCGCCAGCTGCTCGGCATGGTGCACTTCGCGATGGCGCAGCAGGACATCCGCTACTACCTGAACGGCATGCTGCTCGTCGTCGACGGCGACCAACTGATGGCCGTGGCCACCGACGGCCACCGCCTCGCTTTCTCGTCGATGAAGCTCGAAGGCGGCACGTTCGGCCGCCAGGAAGTGATCGTCCCGCGCAAGACGATTCTCGAGCTGCAACGCCTGCTCGAGGACATCGACGACACCGTCACCATCGACATCGCGCAAACCCAGGCCAAGTTCACGTTCGGCCAGGTCGAGCTCGTGTCGAAACTCGTCGAGGGCAAGTTCCCCGACTTCCAGCGCGTAATCCCGAAGGCGCACAAGAACACGTTCGAGATCGGCCGTGAAGAACTGCAGCGCTCGCTGCAACGCGCGGCGATCCTGACCTCGGACAAGTTCAAGGGCGTGCGCTGCATCATCGCGCCGGGCCAGCTGAAGATCATGTCGACCAACGCCGACCAGGAAGAGGCGCAGGAAGAACTGGAAATCGCCTACCAGGGCGACACCGTCGACATCGGCTTCAACGTCACGTATCTGCTCGACGTGCTCGCGAACCTGAAGGTCGACACCGTGCAGGTGAGCCTCGGCGACGCCAGCTCGAGCGCGCTGATTACCGTGCCCGAGAACGAAGAGTTCAAGTATGTCGTGATGCCGATGCGCATCTGACGCGCGCGACATCAAGACACACACCAGGGGGCGGCAAGCCCCTTTGGCGTTTTTATGGCGAACCGACAACCCGTCCTTTCGGTGCCTGACCGGCACCGTGGACGAGCCAGGAAACTGGAGCGGCCCGACCTGGGCGGCCCCGCGCTTTCTCTCGCTGAAACGCACCGCGCCGCCACTAGAGTGGCCTCGCAGAACCGGAAGATATCCATGAGTGAACAGCACAATTCGCAACCCGATAACAGCAGCTACGGCGCCTCGTCGATCCAGATCCTCGAAGGTCTGGAAGCGGTGCGCAAGCGCCCCGGGATGTACATCGGCGACACGTCGGACGGCACCGGTCTGCATCACCTCGTGTTCGAGGTGCTCGACAACTCGATCGACGAAGCGTTGGCCGGGTACTGCAACGACATCCACGTCACGATTCACGCCGACAACTCGATTTCCGTGACCGACAACGGCCGCGGGATTCCGACCGACGTGAAGATGAACGACAAGCACGAGCCGAAGCGCAGCGCCGCCGAGATCGTGATGACCGAGCTGCACGCCGGCGGCAAGTTCGACCAGAACAGCTACAAGGTGTCCGGCGGCCTGCACGGCGTGGGCGTGTCGTGCGTGAACGCGCTGTCGAGCTGGCTGCGCCTCACCGTGCGCCGCGGCGGCAAGAAGCGTTTCATGGAGTTCCATCGCGGCGTCGCGCAGGATCGCGTGCTCGAGATGGTGGACGGCGTGGAAGTGTCGCCGATGCTGGTGACCGGCGATACCGAGAACCGCGGCACCGAAGTGCACTTCATGGCCGATCCGACCATTTTCGGCACGGTCGAGTATCACTACGACATCCTCGCGAAGCGGATGCGCGAGCTCTCGTTCCTGAACAACGGCGTGCGGATTCGCCTGACCGACCTGCGTTCGGGCAAGGAAGACGATTTCGCGTTCGCCGGCGGTGTGAAGGGCTTCGTCGAGTACATCAACAAGACGAAGACCAACCTGCACCCGACGATTTTCCACGCCAACGGCGAGAAGGATGGCGTGGGCGTCGAAGTCGCGATGCAGTGGAACGACAGCTACAACGAGAACGTGCTGTGCTTCACCAACAACATTCCGCAGCGCGACGGCGGCACGCACCTGACCGGCCTGCGGGCCGCGATGACGCGCGTCATCAACAAGTACATCACCGATAACGAAATCGCGAAGAAGGCCAAGGTCGAAACGACCGGCGACGACATGCGCGAAGGGTTGTCGTGCGTGCTGTCGGTGAAGGTGCCGGAGCCGAAGTTCAGCTCGCAGACGAAGGACAAGCTGGTTTCGTCCGAAGTGCGCGCGCCGGTTGAAGAAGTCGTGGCGAAGGCGCTGGAAGAGTTCCTGCTCGAAACGCCGCTCGACGCGAAGATCATTTGCGGGAAGATCGTCGAAGCCGCGCGTGCGCGCGATGCGGCGCGCAAGGCGCGCGAGATGACGCGCCGCAAGGGCGTGCTCGACGGCGTCGGCCTGCCGGGCAAGCTCGCGGACTGCCAGGAGAAAGACCCGGCGAAGTGCGAAATCTACATCGTCGAGGGCGACTCGGCAGGCGGCTCGGCCAAGCAAGGGCGTGACCGCAAGTTCCAGGCAATCCTGCCGCTGCGCGGCAAGGTGCTGAACGTCGAGAAGGCGCGTTACGACAAGCTGCTGTCGTCGGAGCAGATCGTCACGCTCGTGACCGCGCTCGGCTGCGGCATCGGCAAGGAAGACTACAACCTCGACAAGCTGCGCTATCACCGCATCATCATCATGACCGACGCGGACGTCGACGGTGCGCACATCCGCACGCTGCTGCTCACGTTCCTCTATCGGCAAATGCCGGACATGATCGAGCGCGGGTATGTGTATATCGCGCAGCCGCCGCTTTACAAGATCAAGGCGGGCAAGGACGAGCGGTATCTGAAGGACGATGTGGAGCTCAACGCGCACATGCTGCGGTTGGCGCTGCAAGGGTCGGAGCTGGTGCCGGGCGAGAATGCGGCCGTGATTTCCGGCGATGCGCTTGGGGAGCTGGCGCGGTCGTATCTGCTTTCGAAGAGCGTGATCGAGCGGTTGAGCCGGTTGTATGATCCGGCCGCGCTTGAGGCGATCATGGATGGGGTTGCTATTGATCTCTCCAATGAAGCTTCGACGGAGGCTTCGGCGAAGGCTCTTCACGCTGCGTTGCACGATGAAGCGCTGAAGAATGAAGTGCGCGTGGTGCCTTCGTATGACCCGGTTCGCGAACAGCGGTCGCTGCATGTTGAACGCACCCATCACGGGAATGTGCGGGTTTCAGTCATCGATCAGGAATTCCAGCACACGGCGGATTATCAGCAGCTCGTGGCCACCGCGAATACGTTCACGGGGCTTATCGGGGAAGGTGCTGTTATCAAGCGTGGTGAGCGCAGCATGGCTGTGAGCGACTTCAAGAGCGCCATGAAGTGGCTGCTGGCGGATGCGGAGCGGAACGTTTCGAAGCAGCGGTATAAGGGGCTGGGGGAGATGAACCCCGGGCAGCTGTGGGAAACGACGATGGATCCGACGGTGCGGCGACTCCTGCGCGTGCAGATCGAAGACGCTATTGCTGCGGATGGGATCTTCACTACGCTGATGGGGGATGATGTGGAGCCGCGGCGGGCGTTTATTGAGTCGAATGCGTTGCGGGCGGGGAATATTGATGTCTAACTCGTGCTGCAGTGTCGAATGTCACCAAAAGTGAATAATTCGCTATAAACATTGATAACAGAAGGCGCATTTTATAAAAATCAAATAAAGATGCGCTGCACATGTCACGCCACTTTCCGTGACGGATATTCTTGCGTGTGCAAAGTCGTGGTCTCGGATTTTAAATTTTCGAGGTAGAGGTCAGGAGGTTTATCCTCCTTCGCGCCACCAACGTATATTCCAAGTAGTTCGCAGTGTTCCGCAAACCCCGTGCCCCGTAAGGCTCGCGGGGTTTTGTTTTTATTTCGGGTTTGTAGATTCTGTTGACAACCGGGGAATTTCGGCGCAAGTTAGAAGGAAACTGGTCGGGTGTAGGGCTCCTCGACTACGAATTTATGCTCCACACTAAGAGAGGTGCACCATACCCCTGTCCGGGCCACAATCGCCGAAAACCGATGTGTCATGCGGTGATCAGGGCCACGCTTCAATGATTTGACTTCGACACGGTGACGGAGATCACCGGCCACGGTTTCCGGGCGGTGGTGCATACTATCCTGCACGAGTACCTTCGCTTCTGCATCAAGCCCGCCGGCGAGGACCGCATCTACCCAGCAGCTACTGCTAGTCGCGTGGAATGAATTGATATGTAACTCGAAAGCATTAAAATCATGTAAACGCAGATCGGCCGGACGCATGAAAGCGGGGCTAAGAGACGAGAAATTCACCAGCCGGAACGGTGATTACTTCCGGGCTACTAAAGGATTGGCGCCTTTCGATAATGATGAGTCGGGCAGAAGTGTTTAACTTTTATCGACTGGCCCGGCAGAGCAAAAAAAAACGGGGAAATGTCGAACGTGCAGGTTTGTCGAGGGAGTCCACTAGAAGTCGAGCGGCGGTTGGTCCAGCACTACCTCTATCGAGATGGTGCGGGTGGCGCTGGTCCTCTTCGGTACATTGACGCCAGTGACGTCGAGCTTGCAGAAGCATTCAATGCCTCAAGCACCGAGGAAGCAATACGCATTCTGTACGAAGGCTGTGGCGGTGATGACAGTATTGCCCGCGTACTTGCGGAGGGTTGGCATGCACGCTGGCCCGATCCGGGGGCTCCTGGGTATTTCAGATACCTCGTCCTAACCTGCACGGTTGTCGCATTAGCCGACGCGGACGAGAACTCTCAAGAGTTCAGCCGCAATCTACAGCGAATCTTCCGAACAAAAAAACACATTGGTTCCCGTCGCGCACTAACGGGCCTATGGGCGGCTCTCGCTCACTGGTGCCTGGCGCAGCGCAACGCTGGCCATCCGATTCGGGAATTCAGCCTTCCGGACCGAAGGCCCGGCGGCATTCACATCGGCTGGACCTACGCGATTAGTTTTCCGAACTGGAGGGACGTGTTCCACCTGCGCAGGTATCTGGAATCCAACAGGCGAATTGTGGTCGCGCTAAAGGGGCCTCAAGATGCAGCGCGCCTTCTGTGCGCAATTGTGACCGACCATCGGACTTTTACACCAGCGATGATCGCCGCAGCGGGAGAATACTACAGTCTCTACCAATCACAGGCGTCGCTCCTATACCTTCATCCGTTTTGGGCCGCCGTGTGCAGGACTTTGCCCACATCTCAAGGCAAACCGCACCGGCAGGCACCTTCCGTTCGTATTGAGCTGGAATTTTCAGCAGTGCCCGAAGATACCCAGTTGTCGGTAACCGCGTATCGCGATGAGCTTACTGTCGCATTGGATCTTCCGGCGCCTTTCACTTGTCCGCTTGGCGAGGCGATTGAGCGGTTGGGGACATGGGGAAACGAAATTCCGGCCGCCATGCGCTGGCGGGAGTCACTCGAAAACGGTGCTGTCGCATTTGCAGAGAGCCGATATGGAGTATGGGCTGCCTGCGACGAGCCGATTTCGGCTCACGACAGGTGGCTTTTTTTGATACGTAGCGAACGAGTCGATGTGCAATCGGCCTTGCGCGGAAGCCAGGTGCAAATTGCACCTGGTTGGTTCTTGGTCGGACCAATTCGTGACGATGACGCCGGGTACATGCATTCGATGTTGGGCTTGCATCGCCGAACGAGTGCTTACGGGGCTGCTCCTCCACTTCGACTAGAGGGGGGCGTGCATACGTCAGTGGGGTGGCTGGGTCGCCCCAGCTTACTACCGCGCGTCTTGCGGCAAGGTCACGGTTCAATTGCACTGCTTCCGGATAGCGCAAATAGCGCGCAGCCGAGTGTGGACGATCTCGGATGTAGAGCCTGCGCTATTCGAGCAAAAGAGGCGCTCGACGGCCGATACCGTTTGCGACTCCAAGAACAAGTCCCGGGTGGGACCGCGCTAGCAATTGAGCAGCGTGTGCGCTTCGTTGCTAACGCCCCCGAGCATATCGACCTCGGCCACCCCGGGCTTGCGTGGCAGGACGATTCTGAGTTTGACGATAGCGTTGGTTGGACAGAATTTGGTGCGCATCGGGGAAAAGGAATCGTGGTGAGTCGCGCGAGTGATGAGTCTCCACATCAGGGCTTCGATGACTTCCTAGAACTGGTATATGCAAGTGGTCGTCGAGGTTGGGGGGAGCGAGAGCTAATTGAAGCTATCTCGACCCTTCTCCCGGGCCCCTCTCCATGGGACGTCTTGCGCGCTTTGATCGAGGCTGGATGGTTGCGGAAGACTACCTCTATTGCCTGGCGAGCATCACGACTGTGGTTAGTCAGGCCGCATCTCATGCAGTTGTCTCCCGAAGATGATGGGCCGTTGGTATTGGCCGGTGCGGCTCCTGCCGTCGTGCGTCAGCGATTCATATCAACCGCAACAACTTTGGGAGGCGAAGTTGCGGTCCGCGGAGCCTCGGGTGGAATGATGCCGTCGATTGTGGTTGCGCATGGAGCAAGCGGTGCGGAACTTGCGCGGGAACTTGGATGGCCCATAGAAAGAGCTCTATTTGCCCAGCCGGTAGTAGCACCGGGTTGCTGGCCCCCATTCGACTCAGACGCGGGACGGCATCGCTTATATCGGGAATGGGATTGGATGCTCGGACGGTTCGTGGATCCCTCGGAGTCTACGAATGAGAAACCGGTACGCCTAACATGGTGGCGCCGCCCAGAGGGGGATCGTGCCGACTTATACGTGGTCGCGGGCCGGACGCCGAATACTTTGACCACGTTGTCACGGACTGTCGCACTTGCCGAAGCGTTCCGACAGTTCCGACAACCAATGTTCAGCGTCGAGGAAGACGTGATGATTAGATCTTCGCGAGAGGGGTACCTGCCGATGCACCTTGCCAAGTCGCTCGGTATTATGACTTTGCGGCACGGAGGTCCAATGCGCATTGGGCACATCTGGACTTATTCATACCCGACCTGTGGCGAGGGTGTAGCACTCGTATCCTTGAACCTTGGCCAGCATTTTTTAAAATCGGCGGGGGGCAATAACGAAATGAATACCCCATCCGCTTCAACACTTGTCGGGCACGCTCGCCATCGAGGAGGTCGTTTAGGTGGGCGGTTTCGGGGCTAATAATGGAATTGAACGAAACTATTCAACCAACCGAGGGTATTTGGCTAGGGCGGCTTCGCAACGCCAACACTTGGTTTGCAACGTTGCAACCGGTCGCCGCATTGAGAAAAGGCGCGTGGACTGATATCGAAGGTCGCGAGGCTCAGTTCCCCACCCAGGGCTGCGTCACGGTCAAGCGGAGTGACTTAGGCCAGACTAGCGCGAAGGGTAGTCTTTGGACATTCGGCTGTAAGCCGAGTGGGATGGATCGTCACCTGATCCGGGCAGTAAACCCCGAACGCGCAATTCCTCTCATCGATTTATCTTCGTACTCACTGGCTGATGCGAAGCGCAAGCTTCTCGAGGTTGGTGTTTCTCTTCCCGAGCACCATGGAGGACAGGCCGTTGTCCTCTTTGACGACGATAGATACTGTACGTTCCGCTTCGACGCTCACGGTCATCTATTCTTAGGCCGATTACCCGCAGAAGGGATTGTTGAGTTTCGAACGGCAGATCCAACGTGGAAAACAGGTTGTACTGTTGGCAAGACCTTCTTCTTACCAATGCGCGGTTCGCCTAATGGTGAGGTCGTTGGGCATGCTGACTGGTCAAGCGACGAAACTTTCCTTCTGAAGATACTCGAAAGGTACCGAGTTGCGGTTTCGGCATTTTCTGGGATAGCGGAACAAGCTCCGGAACTAGCAATTACTAAGCTGCATAGAGCGCTTTCTGAAGGCCGGTTGACCGACTCGGCAGCATCGGATCTGGGTCCGATCCTCGACCGCATGCGGGCGGAATCGGGAGACATAAGCCAAGCCCTATTGGCGGTTGAAGAAATCGGACAATTTCTTCTTGAATCGGCTCCGGGAAAGCTAGCGCTCGATGGTGCTGTCAAGCGCCGTCGCGAAGCGCTGATCGCTAAGATGGAGGTTGAAATTCGCGGCGAGGTCGAACTCCGCCTTTCATCCAGCCGCGACGAACTGTCGACACTTGCGAACGAAGTACAGCAGCTGACGTTGTCACGTGACGAGCTCATGGCGAGCGTTTCGACTATCAAAGACGAAAAGCGACATGCCGATCAAGCTCTGCAAGGAGCTCGCACAGTCCTGGATGAGCTCCGAACAAACTCTGAGGAACTGCGCGGAAAGATCGAACATTTGTTGCTTAATCGAAGTGCAATTCGAGACGAGATTGCCGAAGCTGAGCGTTGCCGCAACGCGTTGGCAAATCAAGTCGAATTGCTGAAAACGACGGTGACCGAATTTCGCGCAACGGCGCAGCGAGAGTTCGATGCAACCGGTGAAAATGATGATAGCCCACTGCAACTGCTTGCAGCGAGGCTGGAAAAACAACTTTGTGCAGATGACCATCCCGCGGAGTCGCTGCTACCCGAGGCGACACCGCCGTGGTGGAGGCCGTCATCATCGGATGACGCGCTGCCGATCTCCACGAATGACCTTGTCGATCGTATAGTCAACGAGGCTGGTGCGAGTGGTATACAAGCGGAAGATCTCCACATCCTAGATTTGTTCGCCCGCAGCGGCGAACTAGTTCTTGTTGTCGGACCGTACGCCAATGCTGCATTGCACGCATACTCCCGCGTTGTCTCCGGAAACTGCATTAGAACGCATCCCGTCGATCCAAGCACGATTGGACTTGATGATCTTTGGCGGATTCCCGGCAGCGGACGCCCCACGGCGCTCGCTCAGGCCTGGCATCAAGCAGAAGTGCAGAGCGACAAGGCGGTGCTTCTCTGCTTGAGCAATCTGGACGCTGCACCTTTTCATTTTTGGCTCGCTTCCTTGGTTTCAGTCCTACGCTCGCACAATCGCCCGCGCAACCTTATCGTTGTCGCGACGCTTGCCGATATCCCTCAACAAAACGAGAACTATCCAGGGGCGGACTCACTCCGTCGTCATCTCGCTGCGCTTGAGCCACAAGTTGATTCGAACATGCAGCTTTTAGATTTGGTTTTCGATGGGCAAGCGACATCGCCAACGGTACTGGTGGGCCCGTGGCATTCGGAGCGGCCTCCTCAGTCTGCATTTCGGACAATTGCCCGAAGCGGGCGTGATCCCGAGGCCGTTCGTCGCGCTCTTGGTCTATGCAGTGTAGCGGGACGGTTGCTAGCACAGCTGAGCGAAGATCTTGCATCAGCTTGGAGCCAGTATCTCGTTGACGGCTATCCCGAGGCACTACCACCCGCGCTCTCCGCTGGGCACGCGCGACTGAAGGCACTGCACTTCCAACGTTGAGGGCAACAATGCTAGATCCCATTGGCGGACTCACCCGTATTCGCGAATTCTGGTTGAGCTATTTGGACACGGCCTTCAGGATTGGGAATGAAGAGTTGTCGAAGCGGCGCCGGCAACTGCTTCGCCAACCAGGCACGCTGACGACTGAGGCATTTTTAGAGCCGGTTCCGAGGTATCGGCTCGCGGAGCACGTGCTAGAGGCGCTCGTCGATCTTCCCGACGACAGTAACCCCTTACGTCATTTTTCGATGCCGGCGCGACAAGCATTCGTCGAACTGGCGCTTTCGGGCCTGTTTCCCGGCGAGGAAAGTGAAAATTCCAACCTGAGACGCAAGAGCGTATTCAAACCTTACACGCATCAATGGACGATGTTGATGCGGGGAGTACAGCCCGGGAAGCCAGGCATCGTGACTTCCGGTACGGGATCGGGAAAGACGGAATCGTTCATGCTTCCATTGTTGGCGGAGCTATCGCGTCAAGCAATAGGTTGGCCCACACCGCTTCAGTCTGCGAAGCCGAGTCGTTGGTTTTCGGAGGGCCAGGGCTTCGTGCCGAGACGCAACTTCGAACATCCCGATAGGCCGAAAGCAGTGCGAGCGCTCATCCTTTATCCAATGAACGCTCTCGTCGAAGACCAAATGGCTCGACTGCGGCGTACTTTCGATTCGCCAAGTGCGCACGCGGTGATGGATGAACGGTTCAACGGCAATCGCATTTTCTTCGGTCGCTACACCGGAACATCTCCAGTGACGGGACACTTCGCTCACCCTCGTCGCGGAAAAACGACAGCAGAGCAGAGAAAGCTACGTCAGCGGACTGCGTCTCTCGCAAGCAGTATGACGAAAATATGGGCCGATCAGGATGCGGCCAGAGCTCATGATGAACGGGAACATGAAAGGGCTCTGCGTGCCCAGCAAGAAGGCGGGAAGGTTGAAACGCCTGAGGAGACGCGGTTCATGTTTCCGTCTCTCGACGGAGGGGAACTCGTCGCCCGTTGGGACATGCAACTCTCTCCCCCAGACATTCTCGTTACCAATACGTCCATGCTGTCGACGATGCTTGTTCGGGAGGTGGAGGCGTCGATATGGGACTTGACGCGTGAATGGCTGGAGCAAGACCCCAATGCCTGCTTTTTCTTAGTACTTGACGAGCTTCACTTGATTCGAGGCTCCGCGGGAGCCGAGATTGTTGGCTTGCTTCGTTCGTTGATTGCGCGGCTAGGTCTGAACCATCTAGACCAGCGGCACAAGTTGCGAATCCTAGCGTCCAGTGCTTCTCTTCCGACCGAAGGTGATGAAGGCGATAGAACAGCCACATATTTGCAGCAGTTCTTTGGGTCGTTCGGTACTTCGGCATCTGCGCAAGACACCGGAAGAGACGATAGCGCGACTTGGCTAGAGGCTGTAGTAAGGGGTGAGTCAGATAGGGAGCCAGGGACTGCTGCACCACCATTCGAGATCGAACCGTTCGCTGAGATCGTCGATCGCTTTTCAGTTGGACCAGATCCGTTCGTTCCCGTGCTTACGAGAACCACTGAGCTGGATGACTGCCTCCGTAAGGTTGGCAGATCATTAGGATTACAATCCGATGACACCATAGATCAGCTCGCTGTGGACGTCGTAACTGAAGTGTCTGCAGCACTCGTTGCCGCATGCACGCCGGAAAGCGCCACCAGCCCAAGAGCGACATCGGCGGCAGAGATAGCTCAGAGGCTGTTCGCCTGCGACGACGATAGATCGCTTCGAGCTGTCCAGGGGTTGTGTATTGTCCGCGGTCTCGGTGACCGCATGGGCGGTGACGATGGCATCTACTCTATAAGGCCTCCCTCAAGTCTTCCCAGCGTCCGTGTTCATACGTTCTTCCGGAGTATGGAGGGTCTCTTTGCCACGCTCCGCCATGAGAAGGACGTCGTGCGCTTCGAGGCGCCTACGATCGAACGCGGCGAGACCCATGCAAAGGGATCTGACGGGCAATATAGACGGCTGTTCGAACTTGTTTATTGCGAGGCGTGCGGTGAATTGTTTGCCGGCGGTCGACGCAGTCCCGACGGTGTACATGGACTTTCAGAATTTCTAACGACAGCACCAAACCTGGAAGAACTGCCGGAGCGTACGTCTGATACGTTGTACGAAAATATGGCGCATAACGAGTTTGCCATGTTTTGGCCGTGCAGCAACCAGGCGAAGCAAGGAGAAGCCGACGAGCTTTGGGTGCCGCGAGTTCTCGATACGAGGAACAGCGTTTTGACTCCCTCTGGTGACGGAGATTTTCGTGTACCAGGTCGGCTTTTTCAAATGCCTGGAAATCCTCGAGCACCTGGATCGGCGCTCCCTAGGGCGTGCCCAGCTTGTGGAACTGATTACACCGCACGCAGACGTGGGATGGGAGCCCTCTCCCCGCTAAGAAGCTTTCGCACCGGCTTTGCCAAAGCCTCTCAGCTCCTCGCAACGGAGGTCTTCTCGCTTCTGCACGTTAGTGGGTCTGCGGCTAAATCGATAGTTTTCTCGGATAGCAGACAGGATGCCGCGCGCGCAGCCTTGGACATCGAGCGTCGCCACCACCAAGACACTCGCCGCCAGTTGTTGGTCTCCGAAATTCGCAGAATTGCCAGCGAACACAAAAATGGACCAGACATTGCCGAGCTAAAACGTCAGCTTGATGCTGCGTGGGCAGCGAATGACCGCAACGAATATCGGCGACTCGATGCTGAGTTGGAACGCGCTGAGGCCACTGGTGACGGTTCACGTGTACCTCTGGCTGAGATCCTCGAACCCATAGCCCCGCATGACCGTAAGCTCCGGTCATTAATGAGACGACATGTCGAGCTCGGGATACACCCGGCCGATCCTGCGGGACTCGACCAGTACGAGGGTCGATCATGGTACGAGTGGATCGACGTCTGCGCACCCGATGGGCAGCCCGAGTGGCTTTCAGTCGATGAAAACGGCGCGGCTGGGAAGGCGAGGCGTAGGATCGCGGATGCGCAGAGGCCCCTTACCTACGAGTTGCTCTTCTCAAAAAGCTACTTTGCGCTAGAGGAGACAGGGATCGGCTATCCATCTCTCACGCCGAGTCAAACAGCGGAGTCCAATCGCCTTGATGCGTTTCTTCGCGTCCTCGGTGACAGCTATTCAATCGAGGGCAACAAGTGGCGCGACCCTGCATATGTACAACGCCCGGAGGATCTGCCGAGGCGCGTTAAAGGCCTAGCGGAAGCATGTGCCTCAGGAGAGGAGCGGAACGCAGTCCTGTTGCGCCTGCTTGATGATCTATCGAGATTTGGTCATGTCCGAGGAGTAGTGAGCCTTGAGGGCCTATATATTCGGTTGGTGGACGACAAGCACCACTATTATCGGTGTGGCAATTGTGGGCGTGTACACCTTCATCGCGGCGTCGGCTTTTGTACAAGGTGTTTCGAACCGTTATCATCCGTTGCATCCGGAACTGCCGCTGAGCTGCGCCACTCCAATTTCCTCGCGCGACGCATGAGCCGAGGTGAGGATGACCGAGGCGCGGTGTTCCGTCTAAGCTGCGCGGAGCTGACCGGCCAGACGGATTCCCCGGCCGAGCGCTTGCAAGCGTTCAAGGGAATCTTCGTCGATGGCAATGGCACGCATCGGTCGCCGCTCTCGCGGCGGGCTAACGAAATCGACCTTCTCTCTGTAACCACGACGATGGAGGTTGGCATCGACATAGGGCCGCTCCAGGCCGTCTATCAGGCGAACATGCCTCCGCAGCGGTTCAACTATCAGCAGCGAGTAGGACGAGCTGGGCGAAGGGCTCAAGCGTTCTCGTTCGTTGCAACACTCTGCCGCAGCAGAAGCCACGATCTACATTATTTTCATCGTCCAGAGTCGATCACTGGGGATGCTCCGCCGCCGCCATTTCTTTCGGCGGACCATCGCGCGATCACGATGCGGATCGCACGGAAAGCGTGGTTGGTCTCGGCGTTTGGGAAACTTAGGGATGAGGATGGCGAACGATACCCGGGCGATGAATTAAGTGATACTCACGGTGAATTTCCGCTCGCGAGAGATATTTTTGACCCCGCTAACGGTTGGCGTGAGAGGATACAGCGCGCGCTTTCTGATACCGAATTTGTGCGCGATCAAACTATTCATGCATTGGCGGACCACGACTCGATGTTGAATCAGTACTTGCGTGAGTCGCTAACTGCTCGGGCAACCGTCGAAGCAATATGGGCCCTCGACAATTCGGGTGCGGGGTGGCGACCGCTTGGGCAGTTCCTTGCAGAACACGGACTTATGCCGATGTACGGCATGCCTACCAGGGTCCGCCCGCTATATGTCGGCGCTCGCAACGTCAGTACGCCTGAGGCGGAATTCTCCACGGTCGACCGCGAACAAGATGTGGCGATATTTGAGTTTGCGCCTGGTCGCTCTCTAGTTAGGGACAAGCGTCGTTACGAGTCGGTTGGTTTTTCAGGTGCCCTCCGCGCCCCGCGGTTGCCGCAGATGAAGGCATTCGAACTCGAAGGGTGGCTGGATGAAGAGCGCTGGATCGGCAAGTGCCAAGCTTGCGGCGCCGTAGCTAGTTTTTCGGCCCTTCCCGCAACTGCTAGCGCTTGCGTGGCATGTGGTTCGCCAATGGAGCCGGCGGAATATCACCGTCATGTGAGTCCGAGCGGCTTCACGACGACATTTGAGCCTGAACCCGTCGACGAAAACGAAAGCCTGCTGGCATTCCGTCGCGTTGTTACCATCGAAGCGAATAATATTGACGTTATTCGAAGCCCCGGAAGCAATGCGGAAATCGGGTGCTCCGATAGCGCGAAGGTTTTGCGTTTGAATGAAGGACTATCAAGTGGATCAGATGCTCCAAAGCCGTTTACAGTAATCCGCGTTGGATACCACAGAGTACCTGTTGGTCCTCGAATGTGGTGGAGGCTTCCGGGTCAAGCCATCCTCCAGGAAAAACACTCTGAACTATTTCCGCGTCAGCGCTTCGACGAAAGCGGGGATCCCGAGACGGTGATGCTCATGTCTCGCAAGACAACCGATGCGCTGTTTTTGACTCCGGCGTCCTTACCAGACGGAATTGATCTTGGTCGCGTGGGTCGCCATCTCTCGGACACTGGCGTCCGCGCTGGCCTTTTGAGCGCAACGCAACTTATCGTCCAACGGGCTGCGTTGGCAATGGACATCGATCCCGAGGAGTTCGATCCTCTTGAGCCTCGAATCCAAGCAGGACGTCCCGTCCTGCAGATAGCTGACTATCTTTCCAACGGGGCTGGCTTTTGCCGAAGACTTGCCGAGGACAATGGCCGCTTTGTGATGCAATTGGTCAGGAGCATGGCGGAAGATACTTCAAGAGATCCGTTGACTGCCTCTTACTTGGGAGGAGATCACCGAGAGAAATGCAAGGCAGCGTGCTACCGATGTCTTCAACGATATGGAAATAGGTCATACCACGGTCTCCTTGACTGGCGCTTGGGTCTATCTGTTCTGCGTACTTTGATTGAACCAAACTGGCGGGTGGGGCTGGACGGAGATTGGGCGGCAGCTCCGGAGACGCGCGACTGGATGCCCGATGCAGAACGACTTGCTGACGACCTATCGCAACTGAGTCCCGACCGCTTCCGGACCTCGACGGCTGGACACCTACGGCTTCCGAGTGTCGTTTCCGTGGCGACGGATGTGGAACGTTTCGTCTTGGTGCATCCATTTTGGGACCGCAGTATTGCGCAAGAAATGTTGAGTGGGGATGGATTCGGGGGACGGACCTGGCTAATCGACACCTTCCACGCCTCCCGGCGTCCGCAAAGCGTCATTAGCCTTGCCCGCCAGGGCGGGTTCGATCGGCCCCGTTAGCATCGATACGGAGGAAGTCTTGAGCGAGACTATGCAAATAGCAGACGATCGCGGTTTCTTGCTTGATGCGCGAGCGTCGCTTCAGTGGGAGGGTAACGATTCAGCCTCGATTACTCTTGAGTCGCAAGGCGGCGGACGGAACAAAGATTACTTCAGGGCACATGACTTACTCATCACCAGACTGGCGTCGCTTTGTGCAACGCTAGTCGACGCTGTTGTTGCTAGTTTCGACACTCGTCGCCTTGACGAAGCTAGCCGTCGATTTCTAATGGGAACGACGCCGTACCCTGTCAGGATGACTCCAGACATGGACGCGATCCAAGCTGCGCGTATGCTTCGCCGTGGAGCTGCCGAAATTGCACGGCGCGAAGGAGCCACGGGTCCAGGGAATAGGGCGAAACGAGTAACGATTCGGTTCATTATTGACGGGCTGAGCCGACGCCCCCCGATATGGCTGATGGAGCAACTGATCAAGCCGTCAGGAGCGATGGACGTCGAGGCAGTGACTTTAGCGTCGCGCCCCTCGCTGGAAGACTTTCCCCCCTTATATCAGCAGAATACTGCCGCTCGTAAGGCTGTGGAAAAACGCGCCATGCAAGTTGCGGTTGACCATCTTCGCGAGAAGTGGATGGTCGTCATGGACGTCTCTGCGACGGAATCGTTCGACATTTTATGCAGATCAGGTGAAGAGATCCTCCATGTCGAAGTGAAGGGCACCACCAGCGACGGCGCGACGGTGATATTGACTCGGAACGAGGTCCTACATGCTCGTAGTCAGCATCCACGTGTGGCCCTGTACGTTGTATCCGAGATCGATATTGAGCTGTCGAAGACGGATTTTGTGGCCTCTGGCGGCCTTCTCACACGCTACGAGCCATGGGCAATCGACGACTTTCCACTGCTTCCAGTGTCATTCCAATACTGCCTGAAGTCTAGTCCTAGTCACGGGTGACTTCACGCTGCTCACCGACTCGTTAACGACGAGGAGCGGCACTTTGTCGATGAGGACGTACTCCCTAATGCTGGAGCAATATGCGTTGAGTTGTCTCGCCATTGGTTCGGTGCTTCGCACTGTTGGAGCGGCTGCTGCTCCACATGCTCGTTGTGCAGATTGCCGGCGAAACGTAGCAGCTCAAGGACAAGCGCAAGGCCAAGCACCATCCAGAAAAAGCATAGCCTTTTGCATCCTTCGCTAGTGGTCTGCTATAAACCTCCCTGCGACCACCCGTGCGCTCCCGCGTTCGGACCCACCGGGCGGGAGCGCATCCGGTGCCGTGCGCCCCCTCCACTGGCTCACAGGAGTCGCGGCGCTTCGACCGTCTGCACGTGAAGGCCACACTACCCGCTAAAAGTCCTCGAGGCCGTTGGCAAACTCGAGTATCCTTTCGGGTGGCGCCCGATAACCCGGATCCTGGATGAACGCGTCAGAAATGTGCGACTCGGTCCCAACGTGAGGTTTCGCACGCGCCCCGAAACAGCGACAGATGAAAAAATGAGATTTGCAGGACTCTTTGCCGGAATCGGTGGATTCGAGCTTGGCCTGGCGAGGGCCGGACACCATACCGGGCTGCTCTGCGACGTCAATGTCGCGGCCGAAGCAGTGTTAAAACGCCATTTCGCCGACGTGCCTTACCATGCCGACATAACGACGCTAAGGTCCCTGCCGTCTGACATTGACGCAATCTGCGCTGGCTTCCCATGCCAGGACTTGAGCCAAGCGGGCCGCGGTGCGGGGCTTGACGGCCAGAAGTCGGGGCTCATTGCGGAAGTATTCCGCCTGCTGTCGCGACGGCGTGTCCCTACGGTTGTTATTGAAAACGTGCCGTTCATGCTGCAGCTGAGCGGAGGCGCAGCCATGCGAGCTATCACTGATGAGTTCGAGCGCCGTGGCTATCGCTGGGCATACCGTGTTGTAGATACCTTTGCATTCGGCCTACCGCAGCGGCGCGAACGGGTCTTTATGGTGGCTTCACGCGAAATCGACCCGGCAGGGGTTGTTCTCGCCGACGAGAATGTACTGGCTCGTCCGACGACCGACGTGGGTCGGCTTGCACATGGATTTTACTGGACTGAGGGACTGACAGGTCTCGGATGGGCCGTCGACAGCGTTCCGACGCTCAAAAATGGCTCGACGATTGGCATTCCGTCGCCACCTGCAGTGCTGCTGCCAGATGGACAAATTGTCAAACCGAGTATCCGTGACGCGGAAAGACTGCAGGGATTTGAACCGGGGTGGACGGAGCCCGCCGAGACAGCTGTCCGGCCGTCGTTTCGCTGGAGTCTCGTTGGGAGTGCCGTCAGCGTCCCGGTTGCCCAATGGCTGGGGCAACGGCTAGCCAATCCCGGGGCCTATGACACGCAACTAGACCGCGAGTTTCCAACAGCAGGCCGGATACCACGGGCAGCGCGCTTTGACGGAAGGCGCAGATACCAGGTAGCTATCGGCGTCGACCCGTTAGGGCACCGCCCCCCCTCGCTGTCAGATTTTTTGCTGGATGATGGTGATCCTCTTTCGCTCAAAGCAACACTTGGTTTTCTGACTCGAACCCGCCGCGCCAAGCTCAAGTTTGACAATGCCTTCATAGATGCCGTGGAGCGTCATGTCGAGCTTCTAGGTGGCGAGATTCCACCTCGGTTAGAAAGGCAGCTGGCGCTGCTGCCGGCTTGACATTGATGTTGAGGAACACCGTACGAGATACGGAACATTTCAGATAATTTACTATGGCAACGACAGCACGAAACCAACTCCGGTTTATCACGGAAGACGACAAAACGGCAGCTGAAGTACAGGTTCGTGAACTGCAAACTGACGTCGACTATGAAACGAAGGAATACACGGTCGAACTCATTGTGCAGAAGTATCTGGAAGGAGAGCCCGAGGACGCCAACGAACTTTTCGTTCCGGCCTACCAACGCGACTTCGTATGGAACCCCGACCGTCAAAGCAAGTTCATCGAATCGGTGATGTTGGGTCTCCCGATACCTTATGTGTTCACAGCGTCCCTCGCGAAAGACATCGATTCGGACGAAGGTCGCGTCGAAATCGTCGACGGTTCGCAACGCATTCGCACTCTCGCGGCTTTCCTAAACGACGAACTGATTCTCGATGGCTTAGAAAAGCTGTCCAAGCTCAACGGATTCCGCTTTTCAGACATTGAACTCTCACGACAGAGAAAGTTCAAACGGCGCCCTATCCGCGTGATTGAATTATCGGAGAAAGCAACAGAATCCGTCAGGCGCGACATATTTGAACGCATCAATACCGGCAGCGACGAGCTCAGGGCGATGGAGAAGCGCAAGGGTATCTTTACAGGACCTTTCTACGATTTCATCGCGGAATGCGCTGCCCTTCCGCTGTTTAACGAAGTGTGCCCAATTTCGTATCGCAAGCAAAGAAGGGAAGAAGCGGAAGAAATGGTACTTCGTTATTTCGCGTATGCCGACCGATATGAACAATTCAATCATAGCGTGCGAAGCTTTCTCGACAGCTACCTGAAAGACCATCAGCACAAGTTTGATAAGGAGAAGTTGTTCTCGCGCTTTGTAGTAATGCTTGAATTCGTTCGCGACAATTTTCCTTTTGGCTTTCGGAAATCCCCTACCAACTCGTCCGTTCCACGAGTTCGTTTCGAAGCAATATCTGTCGGCGTAACGCTCGCACTGCTGAAAAAACCTGAGATTAATGCATCGAAGCAAGACATTTCAGACTGGTTAGCCTCAGAGGAATTTTCGAAACATACCGTTTCTGACGCGAGCAATTCGCGGCCCAAGGTGAAGGCTCGCATCGAATTTGTCCGAGATCAACTTCTGCGCGTATAAAAATGCACTCCGTTCGCGCCGATTTTGATAAACGATGTGCCGAAATCAAAGACTATCTCGACTGGCTTGACGACACCGAATCGAAGGACCACGGCATCCCCAAGGGATTGCCGCCCACGATGAAGGCTGCCGCGATGCTTTTGCTTTATAACCTAGTTGAGTCAACCATGACCAACGCGGTAGAGGCCATATTTGACGAGTTGCAAATGAGAAAAGTGGCATTCGACTCACTAAGCACATGCCTCAAGGTTGCCGTACTTGCGAACGTTAAAAATGTGGCTGCGGACAAACTAACTGATAGGCTCGTCGCCATAACGACCGACATCATCGGCTGCACGTTTGACAAGGCAAGGGTATTCAACGGAAACGTAAATTCAAAAAAAATACGCGAAAAAATGATCGAATTCGGAATTAAAATGACCAATGCCTATAAAGAGGAGCGCCTAAATGACATCATGGTGGCCAGAAACCGACTCGCGCACGGAGCAGAATCTTTTGGCGATTACGGCAAGGACCTGACCGCAGGCGAACTCATTCGCGATTATGAACGCGTAAATACCTTGCTAGTTTCTGTACTCAACGACGTTGAAGAATTTCTCAATCAACGTCACTATCTATCCGCGGTTTGAACCACTACGCGTATCCGGCTTACGCATCCCGCTAGGTCCTTTTTCACTTCATGCTCCCACACGCGTACAACGCGCCACCCGGCCGCAGACAGTTTGTCATCGACCTGTTGATCTCGCTGCTGATTCCGCCTGATTTTCTCGCTCCAAAAGATCGCGTTTGAAGCCGGTTTCGTGCCATGCAGGGGACATCCATGCCAAAAGCACCCGTCTACGAAAATAGCGACCTTGGCGGTGACGAATACAATATCTGGCCGACCAGGCAGCGAACTCGCCGCCTTGACGCGATATCGAAGGCCTGTCGCCCAGAGTGCGTGTCGTAACCGCAGCTCGATATCAGTTCCCGTCTGCCGCACTCGCCCCATGTGGGCACTCCGCTGCTCGTGCGTAAGAATATCGACCATAAAGAGACCGTTTCAAATTTACAGCACACGATCTGAGCAGCTTACCAGCAGTGAGCAATTTTTGAAGCCACCCATATTCTCGCTCCACGGGCGAGCGACACGAAGCGACGCCCGGCATCGCGCGCAATTTAGCAGCCCTGATCTAACTCCGGTTCTAGTCCTACAGGCCGACACTGGCAACGCATACGGCACTGTGCTGTGCCTCGAGCCAGCGAATGGGTATGGCGTCTTTCCGGTCTGCAGGTCAGTTCCGCGCAAGCGACCAAGCAGGCGTGTGACGATTTGCCGTCCCTGTCCCCGGCCGCAGCCTGTGACGGCGGCACGGTACATCTGGGCGTATGACTTCGTCTTGGATGCAGGGGCCAATGTGAACAGCATCGGCGGTCTGGGCAACACACCACTCCATCAAGCGATCATGATAGGTCAACTCGAATCGGCAAGGCTTCTTCTGCAACACGGTGCAACCAAGCAGACAAGGAACGAGTTTGGAGAGGCGCCGCTGGACGTCGCCAAGCTCAGTGGAATCGAAGAGATGATTCGTCTTCTCGAAGCAGGGCGATGACATTCACGAAGAGATGAGCCGCATCGAATGGCAACATCACCATCCGGATCTTGCAGCGGAAGCCGCGATACTGCTCTGAGAGACGTTTAGACGATAAAGGTCATCATCCGAAAAGGCGCCACGGCGGCATGGTGCTCAATGGTCCCCCGGCCTCTCGCGAGCCTATCCGAATCTTTGTGTGTGAGGCATAAACTGACGGCCAAGGAGCCACTTTATGCCACGCAAACGCAAGGAAGAAGTGACGATTGAACCGGGCAAGGGCTTGAACCTGGACCCGGAACTGATCAAGCAACTGGTACCCGGAACGCTGGATCGGGCGACGATCAACGAGCAGCTCGCCGCGCTCAAGAAGGCGATCTTCGAGCGCGCGCTGGGCGGCGAACTGACCCACCACCTGGGCTACGAGAAGGGCGAAGCCAAGCCGGTAGGCCGCACGAACCATCGCAACGGCACCAGCCGCAAGCGCATCGCGACCGACGATGACCTGCTCGACGTCGAGATTCCGCGCGACCGCGAAGGCACCTTCGATCCGGTGCTGATCGCCAAGGGCGAACGACGCTTCACCGGCTTCGACGACAAGATCATCGCGATATACGCACGCGGCATGAGCGTGCGGGAGATTCAGGGTTTCCTGCTGGAGATGTACGGCATCGAGGTGTCGCCAGACTTCATCAGCACGGTGACCGATGCCGTGATCGACGAGGTGCGCGAATGGCAGCAGCGGCCGCTTGAGCCGATGTACCCGGTCGTGTTCTTCGATGCCTTGCGAGTCAAGATCCGCGACGAAGGCGTCGTGCGCAACAAGGCGATCTACCTGGCGCTGGGCGTGCGCCGCGATGGCACACGTGACGTGCTCGGCCTCTGGATCGAGCAGACCGAGGGGGCCAAGTTCTGGCTGCGGGTGGTGAACGACCTGAAGCTGCGCGGCGTGCAGGACATCCTGATCGCCGTGGTCGACGGCCTGAAGGGCTTCCCAGAAGCGATCAACACGGTGTTCCCGGAAACGACGGTCCAGACCTGCATCGTGCATCTGATCCGAAACTCGCTGGACTTCGCCAGCTGGAAAGACAGGAAATCGGTCGCAGCGGCGCTCAAGGAGGTCTACCGGGCACCGTCCGCCGAAGCCGCCGCCGTGGCGTTAGATGCGTTCGATACGAGCCCTTGGGGCACGAAATACCCCCCGATCGCCGCACTCTGGCGCCGGGCCTGGGATCAGGTGATTCCGTTCTATGCCTTCGCGCCTGACATCCGGAAAATTGTATATACGACCAACGCGATCGAGTCACTGCACATGCAGCTTCGGAAGATCATCAAGGCGCGCGGCCACTTCCCGTCGGACGAGGCCGCACTCAAACTGATCTGGCTGGCGCTGCGCAACGTCGTGGCTAAGTGGACCGGTTCCCGGCACGATTGGAAGAGCGCGATGACGCAGTTTGCACTGCTTTACCCGGAACGATTCAACATTGGAGTCTGAATCTCTACCCGCCTCACACACGAAATTCCGGATACCTCCCCTCTCGCTCCTAGACAGCAAACCAAGACGATTCATCACTATGCAGCTTAGCTAAGCTGCACTTCTCGCAAGCACCTTGCGAGCAACCCGAACGCACATCTGTCTAGTACTCCATCCCCAGCCGATCCAGATACCGGGCGTCCCTCGTTCGGACAGCTTCGAGCCACATCCCCAACTCCTCTTCAGTCAGGTAGGCGTTAGTCGACGATCGTCGCCCTTCGACAAACGTATCTTGCTCGGCCAGACTCAGACTCTCCCAGTATCGATCCCAGACGTTCTCGTACCAATACTGCGCATCTCCTTGCAGATTGTGAATCAGCGGCCCGAGCTCGTACCATGCGATCCAGGGCGGTGGCGGATTGAATTTCGCCGCTGATACTGCACAAATGAGTTCGACATCGCTCGTCAGCAAATTGATCGTTTTTCCCGAGAAGCGGTCAGCACTGGAGAAAAGCGTCTGAGTCGCATCACTGCGCTCGAACCGGTGTTGCCCCAGACGCTCATTGCCAGCCGCCACGAGATTGAAATAGACAGGGAACTGTTCGACCTCAATATCCTGCGTCACACCAAACGCGTTGATGCCGATGTGCCCCATCCACACGGCCCCAGGATAGTTCGGAAGAGGTGTGGACTGAAGCGCCGTTGGCGTACTCGCGAAGGTCTTGCGCAAGTCATCCAGATTCGTATCGAAGAGTCGTACCGCTGCTGCCTTGTGCTCTTTCAGCAACGCCCGTGCGATGCGTTGATTCCGACGCTCGCACACAAATTGATCGAACATCCGCTTCAACAACGACACGTAGTTCTCCTTGCCACTCGCCGGCAATTTCGCCAGCCGCCACCTCCGCTCCTCACGGTTCAACAGCACGAAATTCGAGATGGCTGATGCACCCTATACCGTTCGGCTAGTTTGCACGTATTGGCCTCTTCAAGCGCCTTTCTTCGCTTAAACTCGAACTGCCTCACCGCAAAAAGCGCGGGCCGCATGGGCTGCCACCCATACGACCCGCTGACCGCCACCAACTCACAGCAGGAGTCGGAAGATGGCTAACGCCAATAGTAAAACACGTCCCGAGAAGCTCAAACGGTACCCCGAGGTTGAGCTGACCCTCGACAACAAGCCGGACCTTCCGCAGGATGGCCAGCCATACATGCGATGGATGCGCGCCATCGACGCGCATTTCGAGATATTCGGATTCAAACCGGGTGACCACGTCTATCTCGAGTTCAATTTCGACCTCCGAAAGGTCATCATCACGCCCGACCACAGCGCGCTGAACTGGCGAGAACAGCCCTACGGTCAGGCTGCCCAGGAAGACGAACCGGCATAAGCAGCAAGGGCCGCTTTTCGCGGCCCTTACTGTCTGGTGGTAGCTCAACGTGAAGCACTTCCTTCAGCGAGTCGCCATACACCTTGGCTCAAATGCTGCGGCGTCCTTGCTGTGGGTAACTTTAACAACCGTCACAACAAACAACAGAAAGTTGCGTTCGGATATTGCGACCATCGGCGCATACAGCACGAGATGCATCCCATGCCGGGTGCCCCGCACGCATTTCCGATGCGCCAATGCAAAAACCCCCGCCTTTCGGGCGGGGGTTCTTGGCTTAGGGAGCCTGACGATTACCTACTTTCACACGGGAATCCGCACTATCATCGGCGTAGAGTCGTTTCACGGTCCTGTTCGGGATGGGAAGGGGTGGGACCGACTCGCTATGGTCATCAGGCAAAGAGGGTTGTTGCGCTGCTTCGCAGCGCAACCAATCTGGGAAGAAGCAGTAATTTTGAGTTGTGCGTATCAGCACATCGCGGTCATTCAACCGCTGTCTGTAAAACAGACTTGTTATAGGATCAAGCCTTACGGGCAATTAGTATCAGTTAGCTGAACGCATTACTGCGCTTACACACCTGACCTATCAACGTCCTGGTCTCGAACGACCCTTCAAGGGGATCTAGTCCCCAGGGATATCTCATCTTAAGGCGAGTTTCCCGCTTAGATGCTTTCAGCGGTTATCTCTTCCGAACATAGCTACCCGGCGATGCCACTGGCGTGACAACCGGTACACCAGAGGTTCGTCCACTCCGGTCCTCTCGTACTAGGAGCAGCCCCCTTCAAATATCCAACGCCCACGGCAGATAGGGACCAAACTGTCTCACGACGTTTTAAACCCAGCTCACGTACCTCTTTAAATGGCGAACAGCCATACCCTTGGGACCGGCTACAGCCCCAGGATGAGATGAGCCGACATCGAGGTGCCAAACACCGCCGTCGATATGAACTCTTGGGCGGTATCAGCCTGTTATCCCCAGAGTACCTTTTATCCGTTGAGCGATGGCCCTTCCATACAGAACCACCGGATCACTATGACCTGCTTTCGCACCTGCTCGACTTGTCGGTCTCGCAGTTAAGCACGCTTATGCCATTGCACTATCAGCACGATTTCCGACCGTACCTAGCGTACCTTCGTACTCCTCCGTTACGCTTTGGGAGGAGACCGCCCCAGTCAAACTGCCTACCATGCACTGTCCCCGACCCGGATCACGGGCCAAGGTTAGAACCTCAAACAAACCAGGGTGGTATTTCAAGGACGGCTCCACCGAAACTAGCGTTCCGGTTTCATAGCCTCCCACCTATCCTACACAGATCGGTTCAAAGTCCAATGCAAAGCTACAGTAAAGGTTCATGGGGTCTTTCCGTCTAGCCGCGGGTAGATTGCATCATCACAAACACTTCAACTTCGCTGAGTCTCGGGAGGAGACAGTGTGGCCATCGTTACGCCATTCGTGCAGGTCGGAACTTACCCGACAAGGAATTTCGCTACCTTAGGACCGTTATAGTTACGGCCGCCGTTTACCGGGACTTCAATCAAGAGCTTGCACCCCATCATTTAATCTTCCGGCACCGGGCAGGCGTCACACCCTATACGTCCACTTTCGTGTTTGCAGAGTGCTGTGTTTTTATTAAACAGTCGCAGCCACCAGTTTATTGCAACCCCTTCACCCTTTGCCCGCAGGGGCATCAAGCTACAAGGGCGTACCTTATCCCGAAGTTACGGTACCAATTTGCCGAGTTCCTTCTCCCGAGTTCTCTCAAGCGCCTTAGAATACTCATCTCGCCCACCTGTGTCGGTTTGCGGTACGGTCATCGTTAGACTGAAGCTTAGAGGCTTTTCTTGGAACCACTTCCAATTGCTTCGCTCCCTAAGGAGCTCGCGCCACACCCTTGAATTCCGCGCCCGGATTTGCCTAAGCGCCTTCTCCAATGCAGCGACCGGGACTTCCAACACCCGGACAACCTTCCGCGATCCGTCCCCCCATCGCATCTAACAATGGTGCAGGAATATTGACCTGCTTCCCATCAGCTACGCATTTCTGCCTCGCCTTAGGGGCCGACTCACCCTACGCCGATGAACGTTGCGTAGGAAACCTTGGGCTTACGGCGAGGGGGCCTTTCACCCCCTTTATCGCTACTCATGTCAGCATTCGCACTTCCGATACCTCCAGCACGCTTTTCAACGCACCTTCGCAGGCTTACGGAACGCTCTCCTACCATGCGTGCAAAGCACGCATCCGCAGCTTCGGTATATAGCTTAGCCCCGTTACATCTTCCGCGCAGGACGACTCGATCAGTGAGCTATTACGCTTTCTTTAAAGGGTGGCTGCTTCTAAGCCAACCTCCTGACTGTTTTAGCCTTCCCACTTCGTTTCCCACTTAGCTATATTTGGGGACCTTAGCTGGCGGTCTGGGTTGTTTCCCTCTTGACACCGGACGTTAGCACCCGATGTCTGTCTCCCGTGATTGCACTCTTCGGTATTCGGAGTTTGCTATGGCGGGGTAATCCGCAATGGACCCCCCAACCATGACAGTGCTCTACCCCCGAAGGTGAGACACGAGGCACTACCTAAATAGTTTTCGGAGAGAACCAGCTATTTCCAAGTTTGTTTAGCCTTTCACCCCTATCCACAGCTCATCCCCTAACTTTTCAACGTTAGTGGGTTCGGACCTCCAGTACGTGTTACCGCACCTTCATCCTGGCCATGGATAGATCACTTGGTTTCGGGTCTACGCCCAGCAACTGAACGCCCTATTCGGACTCGCTTTCGCTACGCCTGCCCTATACGGTTAAGCTTGCTACTGAACGTAAGTCGCTGACCCATTATACAAAAGGTACGCCGTCACCCCTTACGAGGCTCCGACTGTTTGTATGCATGCGGTTTCAGGATCTATTTCACTCCCCTCCCGGGGTTCTTTTCGCCTTTCCCTCACGGTACTGGTTCACTATCGGTCGATCACGAGTATTTAGCCTTGGAGGATGGTCCCCCCATCTTCAGACAGGATTTCACGTGTCCCGCCCTACTTGTCGTACACTTAGTTCTTTCATACTGTTTTCGCCTACAGGGCTATCACCTGCTATGGCCGCACTTTCCAGAGCGTTCGGCTAACAATACAAATAAAGAGTACAAGGCTCATCCCATTTCGCTCGCCACTACTTTGGGAATCTCGGTTGATTTCTTTTCCTGCGGTTACTTAGATGTTTCAGTTCACCGCGTTCGCTTCACTAGACCTATGTATTCAGTCTAGGATGACCCAAAAGGGCCGGGTTTCCCCATTCGGACATCTACGGATCAAAGCTCGTTTGCCAGCTCCCCGTAGCTTTTCGCAGGCTACCGCGTCCTTCATCGCCTGTGATCGCCAAGGCATCCACCACATGCACTTGTTCGCTTGACCCTATAACGAGTCTGTCTCTCCGACAGCCGTTACAGGTTGAGTTTTCGCGTTGTGCCGTATTCCAATTGATGTCGGTCCGGCGTTAGCGCTTTAGCGCTTACGCTGGCCCCACTCCCGAAGGGAGTAGACCCGAATCATCTTGAGATACATCGATACAATCACAACCCGGATAACTTCCACGTCCATCTCGAGACGCTTCCGCTATCCAAATTACTTACTTCTTCCAGATTGTTAAAGAACGACAGCCGATACAACCTACGTATCACTCTGACTGGCTCAATCGCCAATGAGAAAAACTCGAACCAAACTTCATTCGAATGTTTGTCATTGATGATTATTGAAAGCGGCCGGCATTATAACCGGTTTAAACCGCAGACAGCTAGTCTGTCTTAATCAACAGCCGATAAGCGTGAGCGCTCAACTTTGCGAGAAGCTCTGGAAAGGAGGTGATCCAGCCGCACCTTCCGATACGGCTACCTTGTTACGACTTCACCCCAGTCATGAATCCTACCGTGGTGACCGTCCTCCTTGCGGTTAGACTAGCCACTTCTGGTAAAACCCACTCCCATGGTGTGACGGGCGGTGTGTACAAGACCCGGGAACGTATTCACCGCGGCATGCTGATCCGCGATTACTAGCGATTCCAGCTTCATGCACTCGAGTTGCAGAGTGCAATCCGGACTACGATCGGTTTTCTGGGATTAGCTCCCCCTCGCGGGTTGGCAACCCTCTGTTCCGACCATTGTATGACGTGTGAAGCCCTACCCATAAGGGCCATGAGGACTTGACGTCATCCCCACCTTCCTCCGGTTTGTCACCGGCAGTCTCCTTAGAGTGCTCTTGCGTAGCAACTAAGGACAAGGGTTGCGCTCGTTGCGGGACTTAACCCAACATCTCACGACACGAGCTGACGACAGCCATGCAGCACCTGTGTATCGGTTCTCTTTCGAGCACTCCCACCTCTCAGCAGGATTCCGACCATGTCAAGGGTAGGTAAGGTTTTTCGCGTTGCATCGAATTAATCCACATCATCCACCGCTTGTGCGGGTCCCCGTCAATTCCTTTGAGTTTTAATCTTGCGACCGTACTCCCCAGGCGGTCAACTTCACGCGTTAGCTACGTTACTAAGGAAATGAATCCCCAACAACTAGTTGACATCGTTTAGGGCGTGGACTACCAGGGTATCTAATCCTGTTTGCTCCCCACGCTTTCGTGCATGAGCGTCAGTATTGGCCCAGGGGGCTGCCTTCGCCATCGGTATTCCTCCACATCTCTACGCATTTCACTGCTACACGTGGAATTCTACCCCCCTCTGCCATACTCTAGCCTGCCAGTCACCAATGCAGTTCCCAGGTTGAGCCCGGGGATTTCACATCGGTCTTAGCAAACCGCCTGCGCACGCTTTACGCCCAGTAATTCCGATTAACGCTCGCACCCTACGTATTACCGCGGCTGCTGGCACGTAGTTAGCCGGTGCTTATTCTTCCGGTACCGTCATCCCCCGGCTATATTAGAACCAAGGATTTCTTTCCGGACAAAAGTGCTTTACAACCCGAAGGCCTTCTTCACACACGCGGCATTGCTGGATCAGGCTTTCGCCCATTGTCCAAAATTCCCCACTGCTGCCTCCCGTAGGAGTCTGGGCCGTGTCTCAGTCCCAGTGTGGCTGGTCGTCCTCTCAGACCAGCTACTGATCGTCGCCTTGGTAGGCCTTTACCCCACCAACTAGCTAATCAGCCATCGGCCAACCCTATAGCGCGAGGCCCGAAGGTCCCCCGCTTTCATCCGTAGATCGTATGCGGTATTAATCCGGCTTTCGCCGGGCTATCCCCCACTACAGGACATGTTCCGATGTATTACTCACCCGTTCGCCACTCGCCACCAGGTGCAAGCACCCGTGCTGCCGTTCGACTTGCATGTGTAAGGCATGCCGCCAGCGTTCAATCTGAGCCAGGATCAAACTCTTCAGTTTAAACCTGTTACTGTTTTCGGTTCAGTTAAGAACCGGTCGCTCACTCAAAGCTGACAGGAATATGAATCACTTCATAAACCTGACTTACTTTAGTGTGAGACTCTTGATACTTTCGCTATCTGATCCGAGGATCAGCTCGCTTCCATCAAGCGCCCACACTTATCGGCTGTTAATTTTTAAAGAGCATTTCTGCGAGAAACCTGAAGTTTCTCAGCAGCGCTGCGTTTTCAGCAGCAGAGAAGCGAGATTATTAACCGTTTTTTAAAACTCGTCAACAACTTTTTTAACTACTTCGTTGCGACGACTGCGGTTTAATTTCGTGTGCACTGGAGTCGCTAAAACCAACTTCAACAGCACCGCTTCCCTTCTTCTCCCCGCGCTGCGTTTCCGTTAGCGCGAAAGAGGCGTGATTCTAAGCACCTGCCCCGGTCTCCGCAACCCCCTTTGTGAAATATTTTTGACATGCTAAGCGGGGAGCCGCTGAGCCGACCCAGTGGTCATATATAAGCGGCACGGCAAGAGCAGCCTCGGTCGCCCGTCTACCGCCCCGCCGCCGCGAACTCAACCTTCCGTCGATTACCTCCCCACCATCGCCCTCACCACCCCGTCCCGCCGAATCAACCCGTGGTACAGCGCCGCGGCAAAGTGCGCGAGGAACGTAGCGAAGAACAAATACGCCAGCACGCGATGCGCGACCCTGAGCCAGGCGAACGTCACCGGATCAGCCGACACCAGCGCCGGCAGCTGCACGCCGCCGCCCAGCGTCACCGGATACCCGCCGGCCGAAAGCATCGCCCACCCGATCAACGGCATCGCGACCATCAGCGCATACAGCACGAGATGCGACCCATGCGCGGCAACCTTCTGCCACCACGGCAGATCCTCAGGCAACGCCGGCGGCTTCGACAAGAACCGCACCACGAGCCGCACGCAAACCAGCACCAGCACGGCAACACCCAGCGGCTTATGAATCGCCACCAAAACCGCATGCCGCTCGGACACCGACGAAACCATCCCCACCCCGATAAATAGCATCGCGACGATCATCGCGGCCATCACCCAATGCAGCGCCCTCGCCGGCAGACTAAACGTCGTAGAAGTCTTCATCACCGCCCCTCCGAACTCAACTTGGCCACCCCCGCCACACCAGCCTCTTCACTGGTCCGCCGCAGATACGAATCCGCATACGCCGCCGACCGCGCCGCCAGCAACGGATCCCCCGACACCTGTATCCCCTGCGGCAGCACCGTCGGGTCGTAATTCACGTCGCGGCACGGCCCGCTGTCCTGCGCCTCCACGCGATCGAGCACGAGCGTCCCCGCATCGATCGTCGTCCGCTGCGCGGGCCAGACCTTCGTCGCGTCGTCCACCGGATCGCCGGGCTCCGCCAAGGTGACCAGCAGCTTCCACTTCTGCGCACCCGCCGCGATGCGCTGCGTCACGTCCTGCTGCAACACGTTCGGGTCGGCGGCCGTCGCGACGTCCCCGGCGCCGGCCGTCTGCTCCGGCACGACGCGCCACCTCACCGCCTGCCGCTTGCCCGCCGCGTCGACGAAGTAAAACGCGTTCAACCCGTAATAACTCTCGGTGACGTAACTCGCGCTCGGTTTCGCACCCTTCACCCACTGCAGGAACGCGGCCGTCTCCGGATGCGCGCCGAAAAACGCCTTCGCCTTCGCCGGATCGGGCTTGCCCGTCTTCGGATCGGGCCGGGTCGCCACCGTCAGCTGATAAAACACCTGCGGCGTCGCCACCGGAAACACGGGCATCGCGTTCATCCCGGTCCGCCATTGCTCGCCGTCAGGCGCGGTGAGCTTCAGCGCGAGGCTGCGGATCGGCACGCTGCTGTCGGGCGCATACGGATTCCCGCCCGGCAGCGCGAACCGCCCGACCACCGGCGTGCGTACCGCCTTGAAGAACGGCGCGACCGAATACGCGCTCGCGGCCCCGTTGCCTTCGAAGTAACCGGTCACGCACACGCCCTTCGCGTGATTGCGCCGGAAGCCCGGATGGACGCCGCTGTTGGTCTGCAGCGCGTCGACGAGCCGCTGCGGGGTCAGACGCGCCGGCGCGAGCCACCCGCCGGCATACCCGAACGCGACGGCCACGCCGGCCACCGCGCCGCCGATCGCGGCCCAGCGCCACCACCCGCGCCCGGGCTCGCGCTGCGGCGAAGAAGAGGAAGATTGCTTCATGGATGCACTCCCGATCGTCAGATCATTGTCGAACCCGCGTAGGACGCCACCCGCGCCGCTTTATTCCACGAAAAATTTTTTCCTTTGCTTGATGGAATAATCGACGCGGACCGACGTCCTACGCGGCATCTCGACCCTTTCGGCAACCGGCCCGGCCATGCCCTCCACCGCCCTCGACGACGAAGCGTTGCGCGAACTCCTCCCCAGGCTGCGACGCTTCGCGCTCTGGCTGGCGCGCGACGTCCACGCGGCCGACGATCTCGTCCAGTCGACGCTCGAGCGCGCACTGTCGCGCTGGACGAGCCGCCGCGACGACGCGTCGCTGCGCAGCTGGCTCTTCACGATCCTTTACCGGCAGTTTCTCGACGGCAAACGCAGCGCAAAGCGCTACGCGTGGCTGCTCGGCCGCATCCGGGACGACGACGAAGCGCACTGGCCGTCCGCCGAACGCGAATTCGCGGCGCGGGCGACGCTCGAAGCGTTCGGCCGGCTCTCCGACGAGCAGCGCAGCCTGCTGCTGCTGGTCGCGGTCGAGGGCTTCACCTATCAGGAAGTCGCCGACCTGCTCGACGTGCCGATCGGCACCGTGATGTCGCGGCTCTCCCGCGCGCGCCAGGCGCTGCGCCAGCTCAGCGACGGCGAGCTTCCCGCTCCTTCTCTCCGCTTGATGAAGAAATGAACACGCCTCCGAACGAACACGACCTCCAGGCCTATGTCGACGGCCAGCTCGACGACGATGCGCGCGCCGCGGTCGAGCGTTATCTCGCGCTGCATCCGGAGCGCGCGGAACAGGTGAAGCAATGGCAGCAGGATGCGCAGCGGTTGCGGGCGGCGCTGGAAAGCGTGCGGATGCCGGCGGACAACCCCGCGCTCGATCCGGCCGCGATTCGGGCACGGCGCACGGAACGCACGCGGATGCGGTTTGCGATGGCGGCTTCGTTCGTGTTCTGCGTCGGGCTGGGGACGTTCGGCGGGTGGCACGCGCGCGGGTGGAACGCGGCGCCGGCGGTCGCGCCGATGAGCGACGCGGTCGAGGCTTACCGGATGATGGTGGTCGATCAAACGGCGAAAGTGGATTACCGGCCGACGGGTGCGGGCGATTTGCAGGGGTGGCTCACCCGGCGCGTCGGCGCGTCGGCGAAGCTGCCGGATTTGAGCGCGGCGGGGTTCAGGCCGGTCGGCGGACGGTTGTTCACGACGGACAGTGGGGGCACGGCTGCGATGGTGCTCTATGAGGACGGTGCCGGGCGAACGCTGAGCTTCTATCTCCGGCCGGCGGAATCGGCACATCGGCTGCTGCCGGCCGGGCAACGCGTGGATGGCGCGTTGCTCGCGCGGTATGGGTCGGTGAACGGCCTCAACTATGCGGTGGTCGGGCCGGCCGGGAGTCTTGGGGAAAAGGCGGTCGCGCAGGCGCTCGATCAGCAGACTTGAGCGATCACGACGCGTGCTGTCGTGCCGCGTACGTCGGCCGGCAGTGCCTTGCACTGCGTGGCTTGAGCGGCCGAATGCGCACGCATCACCATCGGGATGCACAGCATTTCTACTTGTCGCTGAATGGGTTGTCCACATCGTGCCGACGGTGCCGAATGCGCACCGGGTCGCGACATCCTCACCATCGAATCGCACAGCGTTTCGAGTCGCTTCCGGGGTAAATATCCACACCGATAACCACGCGATCTGACGCTTGCGGTCGTAGTCGATCGCCCTCACCGGCCGGGTGCACAGCGTTTCAAGTGGTTTTCGTCGAAGATATCCACATCGCACCCGACAGTGCGACAAATGATCGACACGCTGGCCGATTCAACCCCCTCCTTCCCCGCACCTCATACCGGACAAGGCTTCGAGCGCACGAAACCCCGCAGCCGACGAGACGCTCACCGCTTCGATGCACAGTGCTTCGAGTGATTTGCGGTGAAGTTGTCCACATCGAGTGCAGCGCGCGCCGTGGTGTCCGCGACAATCGTCGACACACTTGCCGGCTTCGCCATGCGCAAACTTCACGCGGCGCAAGCATACTCGATGCCGCCACAGCGTTTGCAAAGTATTCGGCAGCGCTTGTCCACATCCGTTCGAATACGTGGCAGTTCGATACCTCGCGCCGTCCGATCCCCGTTGCGCGTTACCACGCATGATGGTCGAGGCGTCCTGCCGGAGGATGCACGGGCAAGTCGCGAACGCACACCTCGAGTCACAAGCGCAGGACCTGATCCAGGCGCCCTGATCGATCTTGGCATCGATCTCATGCACGCGTTCTCCGACGCACCGGAGCCCCCGACTGGATGACATTCTCCGGCGCCGATCCGTGGGTTGCCGCAAAGCAGTAACAGGCGTTCCCCGATGACGCTGGGGAAAGCGGCCCGCGCTACGACAATCGCTGCACCGCTTTCCCGCACATCGCTCGTCGTGAAGCAATGCGAGACAAGCCGCACGAGCGAAAGCCCGACGTCGGCCACCGCTCACCATCTGGATGCACAGCATCCGGAGTTGTTTGACGGGCGGATATCCACATGTCTGCGACCTTCACCGGCGGGATGCACAGCGTTTCGAGTTGTCGCGCGGCGTGGATATCCACAACGGAAATCCTTTCCTATCAAGTACTTCGCGAATTGCCAGCGGATGCATTGGTGCTTCCACTGCTTCGCCCGCATGACCACCGGAGGTGACCTTCTGCGACATGCGATAACGCACCGCTCCACTTGTCAGCAGCTACGCCGGTGAGCATAAGCGCTGGACATCTTCATCCAGCTATCCGTCGCTGCCGACGTCGATACGAAAAACGGGCCGCGTCAACCACCCCTCTTTCTTGACGAACCCGAATCGCAAGTGCCATGTCGCCATGGCCTTCGCATCCTGAATGCCGGCGATTCTACAGACACTGCGGTTCGCACATCGCCTACACGCACCACAGCCTGCCGATTCGTTCGTCTGTTCACCGCACGCAGTGCATATCCTGCCCGGATCACAGTCGTCGGACTGTGCTTATCCAAAGGTGTTAACAGAGTTCGTATACATACGTAGTAATAGTTAACAAACCCTGTGCCCCACAGTGGATAACCTGGTTAACCCACTGAAAAATCAATGCGATGCGGAATGCATAACCCCGGGTGACGCGCGTGCACAGCTGGCGAAAGCATTGAACAACTTTCCGTCGAATTCGCGGATCGCACAGATATCCTCAATCGTTCCACTGTGAATCCAGATGCTTGCAAAACGGTTATCCATAGGGTGTTGTGGATAACTTGCGACGCAATCCGCGAGCCAACCCGCCCGCTATCGAACCACCGTAATCAGGTACAGCCCGCCGAGGATCATCGCGACGCCTCCCCACTGCGCATACGACACACGCTCGCCGAGGAACACGATTCCGGCCAGAAAGACGAGCACGAACGTGAGCGCGGTGAACGGATACACGACGGTGAGCTCGGCCTTGCTCAGTGCGAAGATCCACAGCACCGTGCCGGCGCCGTAGCAGACCAGCCCGAGCGCGACCCATGCGTTGATGAATTCGGTGAGTGCGTGGCGGCCGTCGGCGCCGACCTTGAATGCGACCTGGCCGGCCGCGGCCAGGAACACGCCGGCCAGAATGAGAACGTAGACGGACAGTCTCACCGGTTTTCCCCGTTGCGCTTCAAGCGGTTGACGACCATGCGGCTCTTCAGGATCGCGATGCGGGTCTTCATGCGCACCGGCAGCCAGCGCAGCAGTAGCTTGCGCGCCTTGTAGCCGGGCGGTGACACGTCCGGTACGCCCGAACGGCTGTCGACGAGGCGTTGCCGGATCGCGTCCGGCAGCCGTTCCGCTTCCTCGGCGGCCACGAAGAACAGCAGGTTGTAGCGATACCACGGCTCGATGCGCGTATCCGCGCCGATCAGTGGCCGCACGAAATCGAACAGCAGGTAGCCGCGCCGTGCGAACAGGTCGCGCCAGAACCCGTAGCCCTGTTCGTTCACGTGGTTTTCGCCGCCCTGGCCGGGCACGGCGGCGGAAAACAGCACGCGCTTGCCATGCCGGACGAGATTGTCGACGAGCGCCTCGCTGGATGCCTTCGGCACGTGCTCGCCGACTTCGAGGCACTGCACGAGGTCGAACGACTGCCGGAGATCGAAGCGCTTCGAAATATCGGCCGGCACGAAGCGGGCCGGGTCGAACAGCAGCACCGAACGATCCACATAGTCGCCGTCGACGCCGGTGACGTCCTGCACGCCGAGCTCGCGATGCACGCTGAGCCACGCACCGGCGCCGCAACCGACGTCGAGGATGCTTGCGGGCCGCAGCAGCGCATTGATGCCCGGCAGTACGCCGCGCGCGGATCGCACCGATCCTTCGCGCTGGTACCGGTAGAAGGTCTCGTCATACGGCCGCGGCGCGTCGTCCGCAATGAATTCAAATGGCATCGCAATCTCCCGATGGCGCGATCGGTGCACGGCGCATCGCATGACCTGCGACGGCCGTGCAATCAATCGCCCCGACAAGCCTGTTTCTCATACACCGACCATTCGCCCGCCGTCTTCACGCGCACGACGCGGCAGTCGGGATTGGCGAAAAACGCGTCCGGCAGCGGTGTCTCGGCGCGGACGAAGAAATACCGGTACAGGCGCCCCTGGTGCCGCTGCCAGTTGAAGTTCCGGTACAGCGGTTGCGGCGAGACATCGGACGGCCCGACGCCCGGCAGCCGGTCGAGCCGAAAGCGGACGATCTGCGGCGGAAACTGCGCGGCATTGAAATCGACGAACCCGCGATGCTCGACCTGATACCAGACCGGAAAATTCTCGTAGACGACCGGGTTGCCGGCGGCCAAGCTCGCCTTGTCGACGATGATCCCGAGGCCGCGCTGCGCGGGCTCGATCGCGTTGGCGACCACGTCGAAATCGGCGCTCTCGTCGGCGAAGCGCAGCGCGCGCACGCCTTGCTGCACGACGAAGCCGGCGCAGATCGCGGCAAGCATCAGTTGCGACGTCAGCGCGAGCCACGGCGCACCCGCGCGGCCGGGGTCCGCCGGCGCGGGCGCCTGGAACATCAATGCATAGAACGGAAACAGGAACAGCGCGAAGCGCGGAAACAGGAAGAACGTGTTGATCGCGAACATCGGCACGCCGAACCAGACGACGGCCACGACGATCGCCGGCACATAGGCGACGACGTGCCGGTTTGCCTTCGACGCCATCAGGAACGGCGCGGCGACGATCAGCAGGAACGCCGGCAGCGGATGGCTGCCGGCGGTGACACCCCACGGATAGATCACGGCCGCGAACAGGCGCAGCAGCGGATCGACGGACCAGATCACGGTGAACGGGTACATCGGCGCCAGATCGATATCCCGATGCAACACCGAGTACAGCACGGTAACGAACGCGAGGGCCGCATACGGCCACGCGGCGAGCAGCGTGCGCGGCAATGTGCGGGTCTGGCGCACGAGCAGGAACAATCCGCCGATCGCGTTCGCGAACACGAAGATCAGCCCGTGCGAGAAAAACAGCGCGAGATTCACCAGCGCCAGCACGGCGCCACGGCGGGCCGTTGGCCGCTCCGCATATTCGAGCGCGAGTGCCAGGAAGATCATCGCGATCGGCGCGGCGACCAGGTACGAATAGAGGCCGAATTCGTACGCGAAGCCGAAGAACCCGGGCACGCACAGCCAGTCGAGACGCGGGTCCGCACCGAGACGCCGGCGCAGCGCGATGTACGCGGCGACGAAACCGTAGAACGACAGCGTCAGCATGACCTTGAATGCAGCCGTGACCGGCATCACGAACGACAGCACGGCCGCCGCGCCATAGCCGAGCAGGTAGGGCGTAAACAGGTTGATCCGCAGCAGCGGCGCCCAGGGCGACTGGCCGAGCAGCAGGTCGTGCAGCGTGGCGACCTGCGCCGCGTGCTGCGGAAGATCGACCATCGGCGGATGCGGCGCGAGCCAGAACAGCAGGCCGGCCGCCGCGACCGTCGCAACGAACAGCGCGCGCAATGCGCGATCCGCCGTGCGATACGGCCATGCGCGCGGCAGGCGGCTGCTTACCGTGCAGTCGTCCATGGCGCGCGCGCCCAGCAGGAAAATCCTGCACTGCCGGCTTGATGCCGGATCGTTGCGGCACAGGACCGATCGCGCGTCATAGCGTCTTCTCGACGATGAAGCGCGGACGCTGCTTCGTCTCGGCATAGATCTTTGCGACATAACCGCCGATCACGCCGAGGAACAGCAACTGCAGGCCGCCGAGAAAGTACATCGGGATCACGGTGGACGCCCAGCCGGGGACCGAGCGATCGGTGAACAGCCGGATCGACAGCGCCCACATGCCGCACACGGTCGACGCCAGCGCAAGCAGGCCGCCGACGTACGCACTCCATTGCAGCGGCTTCGTCGTAAACGACGCGACACCGTCCGACGCGAGCATGATCATCCTGACCAGCGGATATTTGCTTTCGCCGGCGAAGCGCGGTTGCCGGTCGTACTGGACGATCGCGGTACGGAAGCCGAGCAGCGGCACGATGCCGCGCAGGAACAGGTTGACCTCGCGGAAGCCGCGCAATTCCTCGATCGCGCGGCGGCTCATCAGCCGGAAGTCCGCGTGATCCGGCAAGATGTCGACGCCGAAGCGGCGCAGCAGCCGGTAGTAGGCGCGCGCGCTGACGCGCTTGAAGAAGCCGTCGCTGTCGCGACGCTGCCGCACGCCGAACACGATCTCGGCACCGGCGTGGTATTCGCCGAGCATGCGCGGGATCGCGTCGAGGTCGTCCTGGAGATCGGCGTCGAGGCTGATCAGCACGTCGCCGTTCACCCTCATCAGGCCGGCGAGCAACGCATTCTGGTGCCCGTGGTTGCGCGACAGCTTGAGGCCATGGATGCGCGAATCGGCGGCATGGAAGCCTTCGATCAGCGACCAGGTGCGGTCGCGCGAACCGTCGTCGACGAAGGTCACGCCGCTCGCACCGTCGACGACGCCGTCGCCGGCAAGCCGGTCGAGCAGGATCGTCAACCTGCGTACGGTTTCCGGCAACACGGCTTCTTCGTTGAAGCAGGGAATCACCAGATTGAGCGCGACCATACCCACCCCGATATCGTTATGCACCGGTTGCGGTCTGTCGTCGCGAGAAGCCGCCGGTCCGCGCAATGCGGGACGAGCGGTGCACCATGCGCGTGTCTTCTCGCGGCCGGATCGAGCCGGTTTCTGCGCTTGATTATCGTTCGCGAACCCGGATCCGGATTCGCGACAAATCCATTATGGCGGACGCGCATCCGCCCGGTGAGGAGGATGAACCCGGATGCGATCGCGGTTCGCGTCGCGCGCGGGGTCGGGGATCGGCGCCATCCCGCGCGCAGCGCCATCGATCGAACAATTTTCACGAAGGGGCTTGTGCTCTGCAAAAACCCTCTCTATAATTCGCGGCTTCTTAGGCTCGTAGCTCAGTTGGTTAGAGCACCACCTTGACATGGTGGGGGTCGTTGGTTCGAATCCAATCGAGCCTACCAACGAACAAAATGAAGGGGTCCGGCAGCGCAAATTGCCTACAGGCAATGCGGCTCGCCAAACATACAAACGCCACGCGGCAACTTCGCGTGGCGTTTTTCTTTTCCCGGCCGAAACAGCGCACGGTGCCCCGATGCGTTGCGCGATCCGCGGCATCGCATCCTCACCGACATCCCGAATCGCAATACGCACCGAGTAGAATCGTGTGCGCATCGAAGCGCGCTGCACCGCACGCCGTCCGATTACCAGCGCACCCAAACCGCATCACAACAACAACGCGCGATTCGCGCGACTGAGAGCAAACGACCATGTCCGAGGTCACGACCGCCACATCATCCGCGAGCAACGACGAGATCGCCGCTTACGTCGGCAAGAAAGCCGACTGGTTCGAGAAGAAATGGGCGATCGCCGCCTCGCGCAAGAACCGGCAGTCCTGGAACTGGGCAGCCTGTTTCCTGGGCCCGGTCTGGATGGCGTATCGATGCATGTACTGGCAGGCAGCCGCCGTGCTGGGCGTCACGCTCGGCATCACGCTGGTCGAGCTGCTGTACTTCCCGAAATACTTCGAATCGACCACGATCGATCCGGTCACCATCGGGATCGCGGTGACGCTCGGCTGGTGCGGGAACAACATCTACAAGACGCACGTCGAACGCAAGATCGAAAAGCTGCGCCCGAACGCGACGTCCAACGAATCGTTTCTCGCGCTGCTGGAGGCACAAGGCGGCACGAACTGGCTCGCGGCGACCGGTTTCGCGGTCGCGACGCCGGTACTCGGCTATCTGGTGTTCATGATCCGCTACATCGTGGTTGTGCTGGGATAACCGAAGTCATGCCGCCGTTGCCGACGAGCGACCCGGCAAAGCGACGCGGGGCGGGAAACAAGAAGAAGCAGCGAAAAGCGGGCGAGGGCGGCAACATCGTGCGCGCGACGCGTCACCCCGCCACCCTCAATGCAGATGCTTCAACTTGTCAGGATTCCGCACGACATAGATCGCGACGATCTTGCCGTCCTCGATCTCAAGCGCCGTCGTCTGCAGCTCACCATCCGATTCCAGCGTAACGAAACCCGGCAGCCCGTTGATGAACCCGGCCCGCACGAGCTTCGACGCATGCGCGGCGAACAGTTCGGCCAGGTATTCGTGCACCTTCATCACGCGCTCGAAGCCGAACACCGGCTTGCCCGCTGCCGCGCGCTTGCCGCCGCCGTCCGAATGCAGGCTCACGTCCTCGGCGAGCATCGCGCCGAGCGCACGCATGTCGCCGCTGCGCGATGCCGCGAAGAACGCCTCGGCCAGCTCGATCCCGCGCTGCTTCTCGACATGAAAACGCGGCCGCGCCTCGCGCACATGCGTGCGCGCCCGTGCGGCAAGCTGCCGGCACGCGGCCGGGTCACGCTGGATCGTCGTGGCGACTTCGTCGAATTCGAGGCCGAACACGTCGTGCAGCAGGAACGCCGCGCGTTCGAGCGGCGAGAGCCGTTCGAGCGCGAGCATCAGCGGCAGCGTGACATCCTCCTGTTCATCTTCCTCGACGACCGGTTCGGGCAGCCACGGGCCGATATAGGTCTCGCGCTGGTGCCGCGCGGACTTCAACTGGTCGAGGCACATGCGCATCACCATGCGGCGCAGGAACGCCTCGGGCACGCGCACTTCGGTACGGTCGACGTCCATCCAGCGGATGAACGCCTCCTGCACCATGTCCTCGGCATCCGCGACGGAACCGAGCATCCGGTACGCGACGCGGATCAGCGTGCGGCGCAGCGGGTCGAAGCTCGCGGCCGCGTCGGCCCGTTCCTCGGCGCTGCCCTTGGCCGGATCGAGGTGCGTCATCAGGCCACCATCTTCGCGGCAGCGGCCTTCGCGTCGGCCGGATCGATCCACAGCCCGAAGCCGACGGCAAGCCGGTTCCAGCCGTTGATCACGTTGATCATCAGCGTGAGTTTCACCTGTTCCTCCTGGCTGAAGTGGTCGTTCAGCGCCGCATAGGCCGCTTCGTGCGCGGCGTGCCCCTCGGACAGCCGCGTGAGCGCGTCGGTCCAGCCGAGCGCCGCGCGTTCGCGGTCGGTGTAGCAGGGCGCTTCGCGCCACGCGGACAGCAGGTAGATGCGCTGCTCGGTCTCGCCTTGCTCGCGCGCCTCGGCGGTGTGCATGTTAATGCAGTTCGCGCACGCGTTGATCTGCGATGCACGGATCTTGACCAGCTCGATCAGCGTCGGCTCGAGGCTCCCGGCGGCGGCGACCGACACGGTCATCCAGTTCTTCATCAGCGCGGGCGCGGCGGCAAACGGATTGAGTTTCGCAGTCATGGTTCCTTCTCCTTTCGTGTGGGTTCCGGTGATATGACGAGCGAGCCCCCCGCGTGTGTGACATCGACGCAAAAAAATTTTCGAGGCGTGCGGGGACGCGGGGCGCGGATGAACGGCAGGGCGGTTCAGCAGGGCGCCGACGACCACGAACGACATGACGGGGTTTGTCAGACGAGAGCCCATGCATCGGCGATGCCATCACGATCGCCGCGCGTATGTCATGGGCCGTCAGTAGCCGCAACCGCCGGCATGCGCGTTGCGCCCGCCCGCAAGGCCGCGTCCCGGCACGCGTCGACGGCTTGTCACGCATGCGACACGCGCGCGGCCAACACTTTCATTTTTCTTTCGATCGCGCTTCATCGGCATCCCGATTCGCAGCATTCACATTTCTGGACCATACTGTTCTGCACGGGCAGATGAAGTGAAGCCGCATCAGCGGCCCGGCGCGCGCGCCGGCTGCCCGACGACGCAGCAGCAGGTCGCTAGTCAGCCGCGCGCATCACGCGCAAGGCTTTCCCTTTTCCGGCAACGCAACGCAGCGAATCGCGACGTGAACGGTAAACCGATGAGCCTCCTTGCATCACAGCTTGAGCGCCGTTTCCAGGACGTGCGCGCCCATAGCGTCGCGTTGACCGCGACGCTGTCCGCCGAAGACCAGGCCGTGCAGTCGATGCCCGATGCGAGCCCGACGAAATGGCACCTCGCGCATACGACCTGGTTCTTCGAGACCGTCGTGCTGATGCGCCGCGTGCCCGGCTACGCGCCGTTCAACGACGCCTTCCAGTTCCTCTTCAATTCCTATTACGAAGCGCTCGGCCCGCGCCATCCGCGGCCGCAGCGCGGGTTGCTCACGCGTCCGTCGCTCGACGAGGTGCATGCGTACCGGCAGCACGTCGACGCAGCGATGCTGCGCGCGCTGGCCGGCGCCGATCCGGCGCTGCTCGATGCGATCGCACCCGAGATCGAGCTCGGCCTGCATCACGAGCAGCAGCACCAGGAGCTGATCGTCACGGACATGCTGCATGCGTTCTCGTGCAACCCGCTGAAGCCGGCGTTCCGGCCGCGCAACGGGATCGACGGCGATGCGATGGCCGCGGGCGATGCCGGTGCGCAGCACTGGCTGCACCAGCCGGGCGGGCTCGTCGAGATCGGCCACGACGGCGATGCGTTCTCGTTCGACAACGAACGGCCGCGCCACACGGCGCTCGTGCGGCCGTACGAAATTGCTAACCGGCTCGTGACGAATGCGGAATTCGCGGCGTTCGTCGCCGACGGCGGCTACACGCGCCCCGAATACTGGCTGTCGGACGGCTGGGCGACGGTGCAGCGGGAAGGGTGGCAAGGCCCCGCGTACTGGATGCCCGACGACGACGATGCGGCCGCGACGCGCGTGCGGCGCACGTTCGGCCTGCACGGCGTCGAACCGCTCGCGCCCGACGCACCGGTGTGCCATGTGAGCTTCTACGAAGCGGCCGCGTATGCGGAATGGGCCGGCGCGCGGCTACCGACCGAGTTCGAATGGGAAGCCGCGTTCGCCGCGGACGGCATCAGTCAGATGCTCGGGCACGTGTGGCAGTGGACGCGCTCGTCCTACGAGCCGTATCCGGGCTTTCGGCCGCTCGCGGGTGTCGCGGCCGAATACAACGGCAAGTTCATGGTGGGCCAGCAGGTCCTGCGCGGCAGCAGCATCGCGACGCCGCCCGGGCACGAACGGCCGACGTACCGCAATTTCTTTCCGCCGGCCGCGCGCTGGCAGTTCACGGGGGTGCGACTTGCGCGAGACGTCTGACCTGGCGGCCACGAGCGGTGGCCAGCAACCCGCCCGCGAATCGCGGCCGAGCGCGTTCGAGCGCGACCTGATCGACGGACTGTCGCGCGCGCCGCGCAGCATTCCGCCGAAATACTTCTACGATGCGGCCGGCTCCGCGCTGTTTGACCGCATCTGCGAATTGCCCGAGTACTACCCGACCCGCACCGAGCTCGGCATCCTGCGCGATCGCGCGGCGGAGATCGTGCGGCGCGTCGGCCCGCATGCGGATATCGTCGAATTCGGCGCGGGCTCGCTCGAGAAGATCCGCGTGCTGCTCGACGCGTTCGCGGGCAACTACGCGAACGCGCCGGCGCGCTACGTGCCGGTCGACATCTCGGCCGACTACCTGCACGGCGCGGCCGCGCGGTTGCGTTCGGCCTATCCGTGGCTCGACGTCGCGCCGATCGCGGCCGACTACACGAAGGCCGAGCAACTGGCCGAGCTGACCGCGACGCCGCGGCGGCGCATCGGCTTCTTTCCCGGCTCGACGATCGGCAATTTCTCGCCGGAAGAGGCCGACGCGTTCCTGCGCGATGCCGCGCGGCTGCTGCGCGGCGGCGGCCTGCTGGTCGGCGCCGATCTCGTGAAGGACGAGCGCACGCTGCATTACGCGTACAACGACGCGCAGGGCGTGACCGCGCAGTTCAACCTGAACCTGCTCGTGCGCGCGAACGCCGAGCTCGGCGCGGACTTCGATCTCGACGCGTTCTCGCATTGCGCGTTCTACGACCGCGAGCGGCAGCGCATCGAGATGCATCTCGTCAGCGATATCGCGCAGACGGTGCACGTGCGCGGCCATGCGTTCCGCTTCGAAGCCGGCGAGCGCATCCACACGGAGAACTCGCACAAGTTCACGATCGACGGCTTCCATGCAATCGCGCGCCGTGCAGGATTCGAGCCCGATACCGTGTGGACCGACGCGGACAACCTGTTCAGCGTGCACTGGCTGCGCAGCGTCGACGATATCCGCGCGTAACGCGCGCTCCGGCGAACCGCTCGCGCACGGTGCGGGCGGTTTGTACTCCGGGCACACCAGCGCACTCCGGCGCGTTCCGATCGCCCGGATTCGTGCCGAAAATCCCCTTTTACCGGCTCGATGCGCCGTTGCAACGGTGCCTGGAATGCCGCCTCTCCCTTGTCCCGCAACGCTTTGCGGATCGCCGTAATCGTCCGTTACCGGTCTCGCATACCGGTTTCACCTGTGTCGGCGCCCCGTGCCTAGACTCCGAACCGTATTCACATGACGCACGACACGTGCAGGGAGTCGCGAGATGAGCAAGAAACTTATTCTCGGTGCAGTTCTTGGTGTAGCGGCGCTGGCAGCCTCGGGCATCGCATCGGCCCACGTCGACCTGTCGGTCGGTATCGGCGTGCCGGGCGTCTACGCGGCGCCGGCGCCCGTCTACGTGGCTCCGCCTCCGCCCGTCATGTATGCGCCGGTCGGCTATCGCGATGACGGTTGGCGCGGAGATGGCTGGCGCGGCGATGGCTGGCGTCAGCGCGAATGGCGCGAACACGAGTGGCGTCGCCGTGAATGGCGCGAGCACGAGTGGCACGACCGCGGCGGCTGGCGCGGCGGCCGCTGGGACTAAGCGGTTCGAATGACCAAAACAAGAGGAGTGTAAACACATGAGGCCCATTCGACACATCAGGCTGTGCGCGACCGCCGCCGTCGTTGCGCTCGCAACGATCGGCAGCGCGCACGCGGCGGGCTGCATGAAGGGCGCGGTGGTCGGCGGTGTTGCCGGCCACTACGCCGGGCACCACGCCGTCGTCGGCGCGGTCGGCGGCTGTATCGTCGGCCATCACATGGCGAAGAAACACGCGGAAGAGCAGGCCGCGCAGCACAAGGCCGCCGCGCAGGGCATGCAGCCTGCGCAGTAGGCGCAAACGTCACCGGGGCGGCGCTGCGGCGCCGCGCCTCCCGGCTTCGTTTCCCCGTTCTCGCATGACCGGATGGCGGCGCCATCCGGATTGATCTGACGAATGCACGCCGCGCGCATCGTTACGATCATTTACAACGTCGTGTGGCGCGAATCGTGCGCGTTCTTAGAATGCAATCATACGAACGCGCTCCAGGGAACCCAAAATGAAACATCAACGATATCTGTCCGTCCTGACGGCCGCGCTGCTCGCGCTCGGCACGGTTTCCGCGTATGCGGCTGCCGGCGGCAATGGCGGTGGCAACGGCGGAGGTCATGGCGCAGGCGGCCTCGGCGGCAACGCAGGCGGCATGTCCGGCGGCCACATGAGCGGCTCGGCGCTCAGCAACTCGAACAGCGTGCATGCGGGCGACCGCGACAAGGGACTGTCGCGCGCGGCCGACCGCTCCGACACGATCGCCGATCGTGCCGGCATGCAGCCGGGCCACGGTCACACGCACGGGCATACGCATGGCCATACCACGCATGCGTCGACGTCCACGCACCATTCGCATTCGCATCACAACGCATTCGGCCGCACGCTGTAAGCACGGCGCGCAAATGCGATGGAAGGGCGCTTCGGCGCCCTTTTTTATTGCGGCAACGCAACGCCGCTGTCGCGCGAAAACATCGTGCCGACCCGATTTGCAACCAGCCGTAACCGCGCCGCAAACGCACAAGAATACGAATCGCTTTCACGCGGTTAACAGACGGGAAATCGACGTCGGTAGCGGGCATCGCACGGGTGCCGGCGCACAGCCCGATCCATGAAAAAACCGCGCCTCGCGCCCCCGAGTCTGTTCCTGGAAAAACAAAACCCCACGCTCCGAAAAACGTGGGGTTCGTCAGCAGTCTGGGGCGGCTCATCGCCGCCCTTCGTTTCAGCGCCCGGCGCCCGCCAGCGGCGCCGCAGGATCGAACAACGCGTCTGCGTGCCTGACGCGGACGAAGCGCGCCGCGCCGTCGCCGTCCACCAGCGCACGGAAATGCGCTTCGCCGCACGCGAGCTTTGCGCGCTCGTGCTCGCTCGGCACGTTGCCGTCCGCATTCGGCGTATCGACGACGAAGTACAGCCGCTCGCCGCCGTCCTGTTCCGCGAGCACGGCCCAGTCGGGGTGATAGCTGCCGAGCGGCGTGGGCACGCGGAACCACGCGGGCAGCTTCGCGTACAGCTTCACGCCGTCGTGCGCTTCGAGCGCATCGGCGAACGCGCGCTCCGCATCCGTCTCGCACACGACCGCTTCGTGGATCGACTTCTGCGCATCGGGCCGCAGGTTGCGCAAATAGCCGGTCAGCGCCTCGTTCTCGAACGATTCGAGCGCATGCACGTGGCGCTCGCCGAGCTTGCGGTAAGCGATGCCCGCGACGAGCGCGAGCCGCTTGCAGCGGTTGATCGCATCGGCCGCGACCGCGATGAACTGCTGCGGATTCACGCGGAAATCGTCGAGCCGGCCGCTGTCGGCCAGGATCGTCGCGAGCGAGCGGCGCGTAAGCTGCGTGCGGTCCTGCAGTTCGGTGAGCAGGTCGGGCAGCGGCAGCTCGCCTTCGTCGATCAGCACCGTGCCGGCGCCGGCGACCTCGATCGCCTCGATGCCGGCCTTGCCGATATCGATCTCGGCCTTGCGCCACTGCAGCCGTGCGCGTGCGATCTCCGGCGCGTCGTGCAATGCGGCCGCGCAGTCGCGCACGAGCTTCGCGTTGTCGAACTCGACGCGGTACACGGTGCGATGACGGATACGGTCCCACAGCGCGCCGAAATCCTCGCCGAACACGACGGCCTTGCCCGACGCATCGCGCCGCAGCGCGATCGCGCGGCGCTCGTCCGCGTTGCGCACCGCGAAGCGGCCCGACAGCTTGCGCAGCGTCGCGACGATCGGCGCACGCAGCATCTCGAACGCGCCCGGCAACACGAGCGCGCTCTGGCGCAGCGCATCCTTCAGCCGGTCGAGCACCTTGCCCTGCGCGTCGACGTAGCCCTGCTCGTGCAGATGGGTCCACAGCACGCGCGACAGCTCGATGCCGAGCGCATGCGCGGGCCCGTCGCCTTCCTGCACGGGCAGCGCCGCGAACTGGTGCTCCTCGACGATCCCGAAACGGATGCCCGTATCGGCTTCGATTTCCTTCTGCAGGTTTTCCGCGAACGACTCGTAGCGCTCGGTCGCGATCACGGTGAGCGTGTTCACGCCCGCATCGCGCACGCGTTCGCCGTCCTGGTCGACGGCGAGACGCAGCCCGCGGCCGAGCGTCTGGCGGCGCTCGCGTTCGGTCTGGATATCGCGCAGCGTGCAGATCTGGAACACGTTCGGGTTGTCCCAGCCTTCCTTCAGCGCCGAGTGCGAGAAGATGAACTTCAGCGGCGTGTCGAACGACAGCAGCGCTTCCTTCTCGCGCATGATGAGGCCGTACGCGCGCTCCGCGTTCTCGCGGGCCGCGGCGCTGCTTTCGCTCGTGTCGGTCCAGCCGCCCTTGCGGTCGATCGAGAAGTAGCCGTTGTGCGCGCGCCCGACTTCGAGCGCCACGTCGACCCCGTCGAACAGCGCACGGTAGGCCGGCACACGCGCCGCGCGCGCATATTCCTCTTCGAAGATCAGCGCGTAGTCGCCCTTCACGGGCATCCCGTTCTCGTCGTAGCGGCGATAGCGCTCGACCGAATCGACGAAGAACAGCGACAGTACCTTCACGCCGCGCTCCGCGAGGCGCAGCTCCTTGTCGAGATGCTCGCGGATCGTGCGGCGGATCATCTCGCGCTGCACGGCGAGCGTGTCGATGTCGCCGAACGCCTCGCCGAGCGACAGGAATGCCTCGCCTTCCGGATGGCGCAGCTCGACGTATTCGGCGCCCTTCACCGCATGCACTTCGCCGATCCGCAGCCCCGCGTACAGCGCGCGCCTGGTCAGGCGTTCGAGATCGTCGCCGTCGGTGGCCGACACGATCTGGCGCTTCACGCCGGCCGTCGTCGCGACGTCGAGCTCGACGCGCGCGCTGATCGCGCCGCGCCGGTTCGACACGCCGACGAGCCGCACATATGGCTTGTTGTGGGCATCCTCGACGATCGCCGACGCGATCTCGATCTGCTTGACGAGCTTGCGCTCGTACGCGTCGACCGCGTCGAGCCGGTACACCATGTGGTGACGGTCGACGTGCGTCGCCGAATAGCGCAGCGTGCAGAGCGGCGCCATCGCGGCCAGCGCTTCGCGGCCGCGCCCTTCGAGCCCGCCGTCGACGCTCTGCGGCTCGTCGACGATCACGATCGGCCGCGTCGCGCGGATCAGGTCGATCGGCTTCTCGCCGCCGGTCTTCTCGCTGTCCTTGTAGAGGTTGTTGATTTCCTTCTTGTTGATCGCGGCCACCGTCATCACCATGACCTGGATCGCCGCGCTCGCCGCGAAGTGGCGCACCTGGCCGAGCTTTGCGGAGTCGTACAGGAAGTAGTCGTACGGCACGCCCGCGTACAGCGCGCGGAAATGATCCTCGGTGATCGCGAGCGTCTTGTGCACGCCTTCCTTGATCGCGATCGACGGCACGACGATCACGAACTTCGTGAAGCCGTAGCGGCGGTTCAGCTCGAAGATCGTGCGCAGGTATACGTAGGTCTTGCCGGTGCCGGTCTCCATCTCGACGGTGAAGTCGCGCGAGCCGGGCAGGCCGGACGGCGGCAGCCCGCCGCGCAACTGCACGTCGGCGAGATTGCGCGCGAGCGCGTCGTCGGTCAGCGACAGCCGGTTGCCGACGCCCTGTTCCGATACTGCGAAGCCGAGCGAGCCTTGCGCTGCGGCCGTCGTGCCGGGCGCGGCGTTCGCGAGCACGCTGAAGTCGCCGCGATACGATTCCTGGCCGCGAAACAGGTCGCAGACGGCGTCGATCGCCTCGCGCTGGTAGTCGAGATCCGCTTCGAAATGCAGCCGCATCACAGGCTCCGCACGCGCTTCACGCCGTGCTGTTCGAGCAGCGCGGCGAGATTGAGCTTCGCGACGTCGTCGACGAAGCCGCTGTCGCGGAACAGGCACGTGACGTCGCGCGTCGCGCCGGTCGCGTCGAGCAGCCCGACGATGCCGTCGGCGAGCGGGCCCGCGTCGTCGCGCGAGATGCGCGCATCGAAGCACGCGACGATCGACCGGCCGATCAGGTGCACGGTCTTGCCGGCGATCGGGTGATGCTCGACCGGCGTGCACAGGTCGAGGCCGAGCTTCAGCGTCAGCTCGGCGAGCAGGTCGTCCTCGCTGCGGCCGGTCTTCACGTGCTCGACGGACGCGAACAGCGCATGGTCGAAGTCGTCGCGGCGCGGATCCCACTCGATCACGTTGGTCGTGTCGAGCCGGTACACGCGGAAGCCGAGGTCGCCATAGCTCTCCGGATAGTCGCGCGCGACCTGCTGCGCGGCGCGGCGCAGGCGCTCCTTCGTGATTTCGGCGAGCGTCGCGGGCTTCTTCAGCTTCGCGCAGAAATCGGCCGCGCTTTGCTGCGTCTTGTCGCGGCGGTCGAGCGCTTCGGGCAGTTGCACCATCACGTAGCGGCGCGCGCCGCCGTCGGTCGCGTTCACCTGCATCACCGCGTGGCCGGTCGAGCCGGAGCCCGCGAAGCAGTCGAGCACGATGTCGTCGCCGCGCGTGCACCAGCCGATCACGGCCGCCGCGAAATCGACCGGCTTCGGCAGGTCGAACGGGATCCCGAGCGTCTTCAGCAGCGCGTCGTCGGAGCCGGCGAACGGCAGCACCGACGGCACGTTCTCGTACATGTTCTCGTCGAGGTAGTAGATCCGCTGCGGCTGCGTGCTTTCGTCCGCGCCGAATTCGATCTGGCCGCGCTCGATCAGCGCCTGCATCGTCGCGGGCGGGTTGCGCCAGCCGCGCGCCGGCATCGCGCACGGCTTGCCGGTGACCGGGTGGATCAGCGGCGTGAAATACTCTTCGGGCGCCTTCTTCTTGTTCGGCCATGCCATCGACACGAGGCGGTACACGCGGCCGTCTTCCGACAGCCGGTCGTACATCACTTCGCCGCCGGACAGGTTGGTCTGCGCCTTCATCCACGCGCGGTACGCCTTTTGCGCGTCCTTCGGGTTGCCGCTGCGGTACACCGCGTCGTGCGCGGCGTCGAGCATGCGCTGCGCATTGCGCTTCGGGCGCTTGAGCGGCGCCTGTTCGAGCAGCGTCTCGGCGTTGCGCGCGAACAGCACCAGCGATTCGTGCTGGTACGCGACGCCGCGCGCGTCGCCCTTCGGATTGCGCTTGTCCCACACGGCGACGCCCAGCTCATTCTCCTCGCCGAAGATCTCGCGCAGCATCAGCACCAGCGCATGCACTTCGTGCTCGTCGATATGCACGGCGATCAGCCCTTCGTCGGACAGCAGCGCATGCGCGAGCTTCAGGCGCGGATACATCATGTTCAGCCAGTCGGTATGGAACCGGCCGTTCGCCTCGGTGTTGGTGCTGCGCTTCGCGCCGCCCTGGGTCTGCCCGGTCATCGCCAGGTAGTGGCGGATGCTGTCGCTGAAGTCGTCCGGATAGACGAAATCGCTGCCCGTGTTGTACGGCGGGTCGATGTAGACGAGCTTCACCTTGCCCGCGTAACTCTTGTGCAGCAGCTTCATCACGTCGAGGTTGTCGCCCTCGATCACGAGATGGCGCGTGTCGTCCCACGCGACGCTGTCGTCGGGGCAGGGGCGCAGCGTGCCAGTCGACGGCGTGAGCGCGGCCTGGCGCGCGCTGCGCTTGCCGTGCCAGTGGAAGCCGTAGCGCTCGTCGGCGTCGCCGACCGTGCGCTCGCCGACCAGCGCCTTCAGCACGTCGACGTCGACCGACGCGCCGTCGGGGCCTTCGGTCACGAGTTCGGGGAACAGCGCCTTCAGGCGCGCGACGTTGTCGGCGGTGAAATCCGTCGACATCGCCTGCGGGTTCGCCGCATCGAGTTTCTGCATCGTCTTTTCCATCGGAGCCCGGCCGCGCGCGCCAGGACGTCGGGCGCGCTCACGGCACCGGCGGCAATGGCCGCCCGGGCAAACCCGAAACGCTAGCGAGTCGGTCGGCGCAGGTCAAGCGCCGATGTGCGCCGAGCGTGCGCGCATCGGCCGCGATCGCCCGCCGGACGGGCCACAAGCGGTTTCGCGCCGGTTGTCGCACGGGCCGCCGGTGGCCGCGTCGCGGGTGTCCGGCGGCACCGCGGAAAGGACGAAAAAAAGGGCACGGTCGGCGCAAAGCGCCGGCGTGCCCGCATGGAGAATCCCGGACGGAGGGTACGGCGGGGCCCGATGGGCCCCGCTTCCGGTCAAAAACGCGTACGGATGCCCGAAGTCAGTTCGAGCTGGTTCTTCGCGCCGAACGTCGACGCCGCCGTGTAGCCGCCATGCAGCTTCATGTAGTCGCCGGCCAGGTACACCTCGGTGCGCTTGCTCAGGTGATAGAACACCGACCCGTAGATCGTCTCCTTGAAGCCGTTGGCGACGCCGTTGGTCAGGCTGAACGCGCCGAGGTTCGCGTTCGGCGTGAAGCCGTCCGCGTTGTTCGCGGCGTTCTTGATGCGCATCTGCTGGTAGCCGAGCTCGTAGTCGAGCGCGCCCTTCGGCGCGATCTTCATCGACACCGTCCACGAATCGTCGTGGCGCTGGCCGAGCGCGCCCTGGTCGCCGTTGTAGCGGAAGTAGCCCGCATTCAGGCGCACGATGTCGAACGTGTAGTTGCCGCCGACCGAGAACGTCTGGTTCCTGAAGCCGCCGTGGTTCACGTGGTTGTAGAAGCCCGACACGTTGAACGGCCCGCCGTTGTAGCCGAGCGCGACCTGGTACGCGGAGCCGGTCGCGAACTGCGTCGAGTTGCTGAACTGGTAGCCGGCGCTCGCGAAGATGCCGTTGCTGAACAGCTTTTTCCACGCGATGCCGTTGTTGTAGCGCGTGCCGGTCGGGCCGGCCGCGTAGAAGATCATCTGCTTGAAGTTGTTCGAGTTGGTCCAGCCGCCTTCCTCGGTCGTCAGCTTCGCGGAGCCGTACGGGTCGCCGTAGATCGCCGCCGAGTCGCGCGCGATGGTGTTCTGGAAGCCGGCCGTCAGCTTGCCGAAGCGTTCGTCCTCGACGCCGACCCATGCGTCGCGGTCGAAGATCTGGCCTTCGTCTTCCATCTGGCCGTTCGCGACCACGAATTCGCTTTCGAGGCGGAAGATGACCTTCGTGCCGCCGCCGATGTCTTCGGCGCCTCGCAGGCCCCAGCGGCTGCCGCTGAACCACGGTTCGCCTTCGTTGCCCATGCCGATCACGTGTTTGCCGTTCGCGTCGGCGTGGGTCCGGTAGGTCGGAAAGCTCAGGTCCATCAGGCCGTAGAGCTGCACGCTCGACTGCGCATGCGCCTGGGTGCCGGCGCACAGGCCTGCCGCCGCGATGGAAAGGGCAAGGGTTTTTCGTTTCAAGATCGTCTCCTCCGAGCTGCCGCATTGAAATCTGGTCGTTGGCAGTACGCAATGTATGCCGACTCTTGCCGGCCACAGCGAGAGGGCCGACGCGTAGCATCGTAGAGGGTGCAATCCTTCACGACGCTTTCCCGGACGCAAGAATCGGATCGGTGAAAACACCGAACGCGCAACAATCGCGGATCGGGCAGGCGTGCGGAGGCGCGCCCGCCGGACGCGCCGGCAGGCTTCTGACGCGTTTCGTGCTACGAATCGAGGCTCGGGGCGGTGGAGGAACGCCCGTCAGTCCTGCGCGCTCTTCGCACGCAGGATGTAACCGAGCCCGCGCAGCGTGATGATCTCGGCCGTGCTGCCCGCGAGATGCTTGCGCAGCCGGTGGATATAGATGTCGATCGCGTCGGCGCTCGGTTCGTCGTCGAGCGCGAACACGCTGTCCATCAGCCGTGCCTTCGACACCGTCTTGTTCTGCTGCAGCATCAGCGTTTCGAGGATCGCATGCTCGCGGCGTCGCAGCGCGAGCACCGCTTCACCGCAGCGGAATTCGCGCGTGCCGAACGCATAGACGAGATCGCCGCACACGAGCTGCGTCGTGCCGACGCCGGCCTGCCGGCGAATCAGCGCGCGAATCCGTGCAACCAGCTCGCGCGACTCGAACGGCTTCACGACGTAATCGTCGGCGCCCGCGCCGAAGCAGTCGACCTTGTCGTCGACCGAGCCGTGCGCGGTCAGCATCAGCACCGGCACATTGTCGTTGCGGCGCCGCAGCCGCGCGAGCACTTCCTTGCCGCTGATGCCGGGCAGGCGCATGTCGAGCAGCACCGCATCGTAGCGTTCGGTCTTCAGCACCGTGTCCGCACGTTCGCCGTCGCCGACGCTGTCGACCGCGAAATCCTCGCCGCGCAGCAGGTTCACGATCCAGTGCGCGAGTTCGGCGTTGTCTTCGACCAGCAGGAGTTTCATGACGACATCTCTTCAATCGTAAGCGGGCAGCCGCACGGTTACGACGATACCCCGATTGCCCGGCCCCGGCGCAAGCGACACGCCGCCGCCGTGCGCCTGCGCGATCTCGCGGACGATCGCGAGGCCAAGGCCCGAGCCTTCGGTATCCGCCGACACGCGGTAGAACCGCTTGAACACGTGCGGCCGCGCCTCGGCCGGAATGCCGGGGCCGTTGTCGACCACGTCGAGCACGATCGCGTCGCCGTCGCGCCGCGCGGCGACCGTCACGCAGCCGCCCGGCTGCGTGTAGCGCACCGCGTTGTCGACGAGGTTCATCACCAGCGCGGTCAGCAGGCTGTCGCTGCCCGCGACGTCGAGCCGCTCGCCGAGATCGGCGCCGAGGTCGATATCGCGCCGCTGCGCGAGCACGATCGTCTCCTCCAGCACGCTCGACACCACGGCCGCGAGATCGACGCGATGGGTCAGCAGCGTCGACGGCGTCGTTTCCGCGTGCGCGAGCAGCAGCAGCTTGTCGGTCACGTCGGCCATCTTGCGGCTGCTGCGCTGCATGCTGTCGAGCACCGACGCGAGTTCCGCATCGCCGTGCCCGCGCCGCTGCGCGTACTGGATCTGCGTGTCGAGCACCGCGATCGGCGTGCGCAGCTGGTGCGCGGCGTCCGCGATGAAGCGGCGCTGCGTGGCCGTATGCGTATTGAGCCGCGCGATGCACTGGTTGATCGCGTCGACGATCGGCCGCAGCTCGTGCTGCAGCCGCTCGGGGCGGATCGGCTCCAGCTCCATCGGCCCGCGGTCGGCGACATCGTCTTTCAGCTTCATCAGCGGGCGCAACTCGAAGGTGAGGCCGAGGTAGACGAGCACCACCGCGAGCATCAGCATCAGCGACAGGCGCACGAGCTGCGGCCGCCAGATCGTGTCGACCATCGCTTTGCGCGAGCGCACCGTCTTCGCGACGACGACCGTGACCGTTTCGATCTGCCCCTCGTTGTAAAGCTGGCGATCGTAGGCCGCCGCGCGCAGCGGCACGCCGTCGAGCGCCGTGTCGTACAGCGTCGGCTCGACGCCGTGCCGCGCGGGCATGTCGAGCGTCGGCGTGCCGGCCAGCAGGCGGTCGTGGCCGTCGATCACCTTGTAGAACACCGAATCGCGCGACGGCGATTCGAAGATCTCCAGCGCGGCCGGCGGCACGTCGGCGACCGGCAGCCCGTTGCGCCATTCGACGTCTTCGCCGATCGTGCGCGCCGACGCGACGAGCGCGCTGTCCTGCACGAGCCCGGCCGTGGTCCGCGCGGTGTCGTACGACATCGCGCCGGCGATCAGCACGAACACCGCGAGCGGCAGCAGCAGCCACCACAGCAGCCGTCCGCGCAGGCTGTGCGCCATCCTGTTGCGCTCCTTCTCCGAAATGCCGAACCGCGCCGGGGTCGCCGGCGCGGTCGGGAGTGTCATGTCAGGCGTCCTGACGCTGCGTTCAGAACGCGGCGGGGCGCCACTTCAAGAGCCGTTTCTCGAGCCAGGTCAGCAGGTAGTCGGCGGCCAGCGCGACCACGGCCAGCACGATCATCGCCGCGAACACGCCGCTCGCGTTGAACGCGCCCTGGGCGGTGGAGATTAGCAGGCCGATGCCTTGCTTGGAACCCAGGAATTCGCCGACGACCGCACCGACCAGCGCGAAGCCGAAGCTCACGTGCAGGCTCGCGAGAATCCAGCTCAGCGCGGACGGGATCACGACCGCCGTGGTGATCTGCCGACGCGACGCGCCGAGGATCTGCGCATTCGCGATCAGGTAGCGGTCGGCTTCGCGCACGCCCTGGAACGCGTTGCCGAACACGACGAAGAACACCATCACGACGGCCAGCGCGATCTTCGACGCCATCCCGAGGCCGAGCGCGATCACGAAGATCGAGCCGAGCACGACGCGCGGAATCGAGTTCGCGATCTGGATGTAGAGGCCAAACACGTCGGCCATCAGCTTGTTGCGGCCGAGCACGATCCCGCAGATCACGCCGGCAACCGAGCCGATTATGAAGCCGATCCCGGTTTCCTCCAGCGTGACCCAGACCTGCGTGAGCAGCGGGCCCTGCGACGTGCCGTTCACGAACCAGTCCTGGATCTGCGCGAAGATCAGCGACGGCATCGAGAAGAAGAACGGATCGATCCACTTGAGCCGTGCGGCGAGTTCCCACCCGCCCAGCACGATCACGAGCACGGCGATCCGCAGCGTGACGATCAGGTTGCGCCGGCGGCGCAGCCGGCGTTGCGCGGCGCGCTCGTCGTCCTCGAGCGTGGTCGCCGGAAGGGCGGTGGGGGGAAGCGTCATGTCGGTCATGCTCCTGTCCTTGCTGTTCTTTGCGTGCGGCGTCTGCGTCAGCCGATCTGCACTTCTTCGCGCAGGTCGTGCCAGATGTCCTTGGAAATTTCGATGAAGCGCGTGTCGTAGCGAATCTCCGACGTGACGCGTGGGCGCGGCAGGTCGATCTCGTACACGCGCTTGAGCGTTGCGGGGCGCGCGGTCAGCACGAACACGCGGTCGGCGAGCGCGATCGCCTCTTCGAGATCGTGCGTGACGAACACGACCGAGCCCTTGTTCGCCGACCAGAGCTGCAGCAGCTCGTCCTGCATCAACGTGCGCGTCTGCATGTCGAGCGCGGAGAACGGCTCGTCCATCAGCAGGATTTCCGGCTGGTTGATGAAGGTCTGCGCGAGCGCGACGCGCTTGCGCATCCCGCCGGAGAGCTGGTGCGGGTAGTGCTTGGTGAACTTGTCGAGGCCGACCTTGCGGATCCATTCCTCGGCCTGCGTGTACGCGACGTCCTTCGAGCGGCCGCGGAACAGCGGGCCCGCCGCGACGTTGTCGATCACGTTGCGCCACGGGAACACGGCGTCGGCCTGGAACACGAAGCCGATGCGCGGGTCGATCCCGTCGACCGGGCGGCCCATCACGCGCACTTCGCCCGACACGGGCTTGAGCAGCCCGGTGATCAGGTTGAGCGTCGTCGACTTGCCGCAGCCGGTCGGCCCGACGATCGCGATGAACTCGCCGCGTGCGACGCTCATGCTGAAGTCGCGCAGTGCGACGGTGGCTTTGCCTTCCGGCGAAATGAAGCGGCACGACACGTTGCGAAACTCGATCGCCGGTGTGCTCGGGGAGACTGCCTGGGTCATCGCATTCGTCCTGCGGGTGAAGAGGGCGTCGCATCGTGACGCTACGCCGGGCCGGTCAACCGGGCCGGAACGGGGAACGCACGGCGGCGGGATCGCCGCCGCCGGCGCCGCTGCTTACTTCGCGTTCACGAAATCGTTCGTGTAGGTGCGCGCCAGGTCGATGTGCTTGCCCTTCACCGACGGGTTGAACGCCGACAGCACCTTCAGCACGGTCGCCGGGCCGTCGGCCGGCATCTTCGCGTCGGCGGTGAACATCGGCAGCGACGCCTTCAGCGCGCTCACGTACAGCGCCTTGTCCTTCTGGTAGTCGGCCGGCATCTTCGCGGCGATATCCTCGGCGCTGTGCGTGTGGATGAACTGCATCGTCTTCGCGAACGCGTGCGCGAGCTTGGTCGCCTGCTCCTTGTGCGAATCGGCCCACGCCGACTGCACATACAGGCTCGCGGCCGGGTAGGTGCCGCCGAGCGCCGCGCGCGTGCCGTCGAGCGTGCGCAGGTCGACCAGCACCTTCGCGTCGCCCATCTTCTCGAGCGCGGACACCGTCGGTTCGGTCGTCATCCCGGCGTCGATGCGGCCCTGCTTGATCGCGGCGATGAAGCTTGCGTCGGCGCCGACCGGCAGCATCGTGTACTGCGTCGACGGCACGCCGTGCGCGAGTGCGAGGTATTGCGTGAGGAAGCTCGTCGACGAGCCGAGGCCCGTCACGCCGAGCGTCTTGCCCTTCGCGTCGGCCATCGACTTGAAGGTCGGCGCGGCCTTGGTCGACACCATCTCGACTTCGCCCGGCACCTGGCCGAACACGGCGATCGCCTTGACGTCCTTGCCCTTGCTCTGCAGGTCGATCGTGTGGTCGTAAAAGCCGACGACGCCCTGCACGGCGCCCGCGAGCAGCTCGTTCTCGGCGTCGACCCCGGCCGGCTGCGACAGCAACTCGACGTCGAGGCCTTCGGCCTTGAAGTTGCCGAGTTCCTGCGTGAGGCGTGCAGGCAGGTAGATCAGCTTCGCGATCCCGCCGACCATGATCGTGATCTTGCCGCCGTCATCGGCGAAAGCGGGGGCAGCGGCAAGCGCGCAGCTCAGGCTGGCTGCAACGGCGAGGGTGCGCAGGATGGGTCGCATCGGGTCGTCTCCGTTCGTTGTATTCGTGGCGCGATGCTTGCTGCATCGTCACGACGAGTATAGGGAGACGAAACCTTCTGCTACCTTTCGCGGGCCGGCGATTCCTTTAGGGGTTTTCCAGCAACGGGGGGCCGGAACGGGCGGGGAACGGGATCGGCGCTTCAGCGCCAGCCAAGCAGCACCCGCCCCGTCGCGTCGAGCCCCATATCGAACAGGTGCGACACGAACGGCACGAGGTTCGGCACCATCAGCTGCACGAGCAGCAGCCCGACGAGCATCGTCACCGGAAAGCCGACCTGGAACACGCCGATCTGCGGCGCCGCGCGGTTCAGGATGCCAAGCGCGAGGTTCGCGATCAGCAGCGCCGCGACCACCGGCAGCGCGAGCAGCAGCCCCATCTCGAACACGGTCGCGCCGAACGCGGCGAGCGTGCGCCAGCCGGGCGCGTGCAGCAGGTCGGCCGACACCGGCAGCGACTGGAACGATGCGGCGAGCGCGGCGAACACCTGCAGGTGGCCATCCACCGCGAGGAACGCGAGCATCGCGACCGCATTCAGGAAGCGGCCCAGCACGGGTGTCGCGCCGCTCGTATGCGGATCGAAGAAAGTGGCGAAACCGAGGCCCATCGACAACCCGATGAAATCGCCGGCCGCCTCGACGGCCGCGAACACGAGCTGCATCGTGAAGCCCATCGCGACGCCGATCAGGAACTGCGTGACGACGATCCAGATGCCCTGCGCGGAGAACACGGTGACATCCGGCATCGCGCCGAGCGTCGGCGCGACGACCAGCGCCATGAACGCGGCGAGGCCGATCTTGACGCGCACGGGCACTGCCGCATGACCGACGACGGGCGCCGTCGCGACGAGCGCGAGCATCCGCACGAACGGCCACAGGAAAGCGGTGAGCCAGCCGTTGAGTTGCGCGTAGGTAACCGAGAACATCGCCGCCGGGTGGTGCGCGCGGCTCAGCCGACGCCGAGCGTCGCGACGTGCAGCAGCGTCTGCCGCAGGTAGTCGAGCATCGTCGTCAGCATCCACGGGCCGGCGATCACGAGCGTCGCGGCGACCGCGAGCAGCTTCGGGATGAACGACAGCGTCGCCTCGTTGATCTGCGTCGCGGCCTGGAACAGGCTCACGACCAGGCCGACCGCGAGCGCGACCAGCAGCAGCGGGGCGGCGAGCAGCAGGCCGACCATCATCGCCTGGTGCGCGAGGGTCATCACTTGTTCGGGCGTCATCGCGCGATTCCTCCGCTGCTTACGTAAAGCTCTGCGCGAGCGAGCCGATCAGCAGTTGCCAGCCGTCGACCAGCACGAACAGCATCAGCTTGAACGGCAGCGACACGGTGGACGGCGACACCATCATCATCCCCATCGACATCAGCACGCTCGCGACGACCATGTCGATGATCAGGAACGGGATGAACACCGTGAAGCCGATCTGGAAACCCGTCTTCAGCTCGCTCGTGACGAACGCGGGCACGAGCAGCGACAGCGGCACGTCCTCGGGGCCCTGCATCGGCGCGGCCTTCGAGATCTTCGCGAACAGTGCGAGATCGGTCTCGCGGGTCTGCTTCAGCATGAAGGTCTTGAACGGCGCGATGCCGCGCTGCACGGCCTGCTCCATCGGCATCGTGCCGTCGGAGAACGGCTTGTAGCCGTCGTTGTACGCCCGGTCGAGCACCGGCGACATTACGAAGAAGGTGAGGAACATCGCGAGGCCGACGAGCACCTGGTTCGGCGGCGTCGTCGCGGTGCCGAGCGCCTGGCGCAGCAGCGACAGCACGATGATGATGCGCGTGAAGCTCGTCATCATCAGCACCATCGCCGGCAGGAACGACAGCATCGTGAGCAGCAGCATCGTCTGCACGCTCAGCGAATAGGTGGTGCCGCCATGCGGGCCCGGGCTCGCGTTGAACGCGGGCAGGCCATTCGCCTGCGCGTACGCGAGCGCGGGGGCGACGCAGAGGATCAGCACGGGCGCGACGCGCGCCGCGCGACGCAGGAATTCGTGTTTCATCGGAATGCGGGAACGGAAAGAGGGCACGGCGCCATGTCAGCGGTCCTTGCCGCGACCGAGCCGCTTCGCGGCTTCGCCCGCGAGCGCGTCGCGAAACCGCGAGCCGAACGTGCCGGGCAGGCCGACTTCGGACGGGGCGGCGCCGGCAGGCGCGTCGGCCGAACCCGATGCCGCGGTGGCGGTGGCCGCCGCCGGGCCGGCCGGCAGCGTATGCAGCAGCCGCACGTTGCCCGGCGCGACGCCGAGCACGAGCCAGGTGTCGCCGATCTCGACGATCGTCGCGCTTTCCTTCGCGCCGAGCCCGACGCTCGACACGATCTTCAGCGGGCCACCGCGCCGCGCGGGCTGGAAGCCGAAGCGGCGCGCGAGCCACGCGCAAGCGAACACGAGACCGATCACGACCGCGAGCCCGACGAGCGTCTGCAGCACCGCGCCGATGCCGAGCGACGGCGCGGCCGAGCCGACCGTCACGCTCGACGCGATCGAACCGGCGTGGTTCACCGCGTTCATGTCGGCGGCACCGGCCGGTGCGCAGGCGAACGTTGCCGCGACGGCAAGCACCGCCGCGATAGCGCTGCACACGCGGCGGCCGGGCTGCACGACGCTCACCGGTTCAGCTTCCGGATGCGTTCTGCCGGCGTGATGATGTCGGTCAGGCGGATGCCGAACTTGTCGTTGACGACCACGACCTCGCCCTGCGCGATCAGGCAGCCGTTCACGAGCACGTCCATCGGCTCGCCGGCCATGCCGTCCAGCTCGACCACCGAGCCCTGCGCGAGCTGCAGCAGGTTGCGGATCGCGATCTTCGTGCGGCCGAGCTCCACGGTCATCTTCACCGGGATGTCGAGGATCATCTCGATGTCGTTGTGCGTCGAGTTCGCCGCGGCCTTCGACAGCGGCTGGAACACGCCGGCGCCGGTCGCGCCCGGCTGCACCGGCTGATCGTTCTGCTCGGCGAGCGCGGCGGCCCAGTCGTCCATGCCGGAATCCTCTTCCGCCGCGGCCGGTGCCGCCTGCGCGGCGGCGGCCGAGGCCGCGAGGGCCGCATCGGCGATCGCCTGCACGTCGTCCTCGGGCGTCTGGTTCAGCTCACTCATATCCACCTTCCTTCATCGAATCGCCCGCGCCGATCATCTTCTGCACGCGCAACGCATATTGACCATTGAAAATTCCGTAGCCGCACTCCATCACCGGCACGCCGTCGACCTTCGCGGTGATCGTGTCGTCGATCTCGAGCGGCAGCACGTCGCCCGCGCGCAGGTTCAGGATCTTCTCGAACGTCGACGGAATCTCGGCGAGATTCGCGCTCAGCTCGACCTCGGCCGACTGCACCTGCTGCGACAGCACGCGCACCCAGCGGCGGTCGACTTCGAGCGCCTCGCCCTGGATCGGCGACGCGAGCACGTCGCGGATCGGCTCGACCATCGAGTACGGCATGCAGATGTGCAGCGTGCCGCCCGTCGGCCCGAACTCGATCGAGAACTGCGTGACGATCACGATCTCGTTCGGCGTCGCGACGTTCGCGAACTGCGTGTGCATCTCCGAGCGCACGAATTCGAACTGCAGCGGCCGCACGCTCTTCCATGCGGTCGTGTAGTGCTCGAACACGAGGTTCAGCAGCTTGCCGATGATGCGCTGCTCGGTGGCCGTGAAATCGCGGCCCTCGACGCGCGTGTGGAAGCGCCCGTCGCCGCCGAACAGGTTGTCGACGACGAAGAACACGAGGTTCGGGTCGAACACGAACAGCGACGTGCCGCGCAGCGGCTTCACGTGCACGAGGTTCAGGTTCGTCGGGATCGGCAGGTTGCGGGTGAATTCGCTGTACTTCTGCACCTTCACCTGGCTCACGGAGATTTCTGCCGTGCGCCGCATGAAGTTGAAGATGCCGATCCGCAGCAGCCGCGCGAAGCGGTCGTTGATGATCTCGAGGCCGGGCATCCGGCCGCGGACGATCCGCTCCTGCGTCGCGATGTTGTAGGGGCGGACGCCCGATGTGTCGCGCTGCTCGTCGACTGCATCGGTTTCGCCCGTGACGCCCTTGAGGAGGGCATCGACCTCCTCCTGGGACATGAACTCCTGGTGGCCCATGCGCGCTCCTTTCGCGGCCGCGTTACTGGACGACGAATTCGGTAAACAACACGTCGTCGACCTTCGCGCGCTGGTTGCCCGGCTGCGTCGGCTGCTCGATCAGTTCCCGCAGTTCCTTCGAGAGCGAACGTTTGCCGTCCGGCGTCGCGAGATCCTCGGGATGCTTGTTCGACAGCGCGAGCAGGATCCGGCTGCGGATCTCCGGCATCCGCGCGGTCAGTTGCTCCTGCGCCTTCGGGTCGGTGAGCTTCAGCGACAGGCCGACGCGCAGGTAATGCTGCGCGCCGTCCTCCGACTGCAGGTTCACGGTGAGCGGGTCGAGCGGGAAGAACACCGGCGCAGCAAGCGGCGCCGGCTCGGCAGGCGCGCTCGCATGGCCAACGCCTTCCTTGCTCAGGAACACGTACATGCCGCCGGCAGCGGCGGCGGCCGCGCCCAGCGCGATGACGGCGATGAGCGCGATGCGCTTGAACTTGCCGGACGAAGCCGGCTTGTCGGCGGTCGGGTTTGCGGTCGTGGAGGCCATGTGAATGCGTGCGTGATGTCTCGTAGCATGCATTGTTCGGCATCCGGGCCGAGCCCGATGGGCGGAAAAGAGGGGGGATTTGCGGCTATCTCAGCCGATTGTCGGCCGGGCGTCGGCTCGCCGCAGGGTGGCAGTAGAGGCGGAGGACGGTCATTCCGGGCGCGGCCGGGGCGGCCCGGCATGCCCGGCGGGCGTCGGCCGCCCGGCGCGGGCCGTCAGATCGGCAGCAGCGTCAGCAGCGGCGCGATCAGCACCATCGCGACGCCGGCGATCATCATCGTCAGGCTCGACACGACGCCTTCCTCGCTGCCGATCTCGCGCGCCTTCGCGGTGCCCACGCCGTGGGCGGCCGCGCCGAACAGCGCGCCGCGTGCGAGCCGCGTGCGCATCGGCACGAGCGCGAGCACGATCTCGCCGAGCAGCATCCCGCAGATGCCGGTCGCGATCACGAACAGGGCCGTGAGGTCCTTCGGCGCGTGGATCTTGTCCGACACGGCGAGCGCGAACGGCGTCGACACCGAGCGCGTCATCAGCGAGCGCTGCAGCTCGGGCGACAGGTGCAGCAGCTTCGCGAGCAGCAGCGACCCGCACACGCCCGCGCCGATCCCGACCGCGACGCCGACCGACAGCGACAGCCAGTGCCGGCGGATCAGGTCGCGATAGTCATAGATCGGCACCGCGAACGCGATCGTCGCCGGGCCGAGCAGCCACATCAGCCAGCGCGTGTCGCGGAAGTAGACCGAATACGGGATGCCGGTCAGCAGGACGAGCAGCACCAGCACGCCCGGCACGAACACGAGCGGCGAGAACAGCAGCGTCTTCCTGTACGCGTAGAGCCGCTTCGACACGAAATACAGCACGACCGTCAGCACGAAGCAGCCGAACGAGATCGCAGTGTTCACCCGGTCGGCGGGCAGGTTCGACAGCAAGGCAGGCATGCGCGGCTCCGGCTCAGTGGGCGGCCGCGGCGCTCAGGCGCGCGCGGCGGCGTTCGGCGAACACACGCTGAGCGGCGAGCCGGCGTTCGAGCTTCGCGGCGAGGTCGACCGCGACGGCCACCGCGACCATCACGAACGCGGTGCCCGCGAGCATGACCAGCGCGATGCGCCAGCCGTCCTCGCGGAACAGCCCGCCGTACTGGACGGCCGCGACGGCGGCCGGCACGAAGAACAGCAGCATGTCGGACAGCAGCCAGTTCGCGCCGTCCTTGACCCACGCAGGCGCGACACGGCCCGAGAACAGCAGCACGAGGAGCACCGCGAGACCAACCACGCCGGACGGAATCGGCAGCCCGATCGTCCGCACGGCCCAGTCGACGGCCATCCACAGCGCGCCGAGCGCGGCGGCCTGCAGCACGATCCGGCCCGTGCGCGTCATGCTGCCCGAAGCGGCAGGGCGGGCGGCGGCGGTGGCGGTCGGCTTGGTCATGGCGGGCTCCATACGGATATTTCGTCGATGGTGCGAGTATAGGGTTTCCCCTAACCATAAATAAAATGACTTGTCTCTATCCTTATCATTCCAATTAGGAATTCACTTGTGTTCGCTGCACCAACCTGGGGAGTGATCGATGGAATTGCGCGCGCTGCGGTACTTCGTCGAGGTGGTCCGCCAGCAGAGCTTCACCGCGGCGGCCGACAAGCTGTTCGTGACCCAGCCGACCATCAGCAAGATGGTGAAGGCGCTCGAGGACGAGATCGGTTCGCCGCTGCTGCTGCGCGACGGCCGGCAGATGGTGCTGACCGACGCGGGGCGGATCGTGTTCCAGCGCGGCCAGGACGTGCTTGCCGCGCAGGCGCAGCTGCAGTCGGAGCTGAACGATCTCGGCACGCTCGGGCGCGGCGAGTTGACAATCGGGGTTCCGCCGCTCGGCGGCTCGCTGTTCACGCCGATCATCGCCGCGTACAAGCAGCGTTATCCGAACATCGAGCTGAAGCTGTTCGAGCAGGGCGCACGGATGATCGAGGCGGCGCTGATGTCGGGCGAGCTGGAGCTGGGCGGGCTGCTGGAGCCGGTCGACCCGGCCGTGTTCGAGCGACTGCCGATGGTGCGCGCGCCGCTGTGGCTCGTCGCGCCGCGCGAGTCGCGCTGGGAGGATCATGCGGCCGTGCCGCTCGCGGATCTCGCGCGAGAGTCGTTCGTGTTCTATGCGGAAAGCCTCGCGCTGCACGACGCGGTGCTCGATGCGTGCCGGCAGGTCGGCTTCACGCCGTCGATCGTGAGCCGCAGCGGCCACTGGGATTTCATGGCCGCGCTCGTGCATGCGGGGGTCGGCATCGCGCTGCTGCCCGAGCCGTACTGCAGGCGGCTCGACGTCGGGCAGTTCACGTGCCGGCCGATCGTCGAGCCGGAGATCACGTGGGCGATCGCGCTGGGCTGGCTGAAGAAGGGGTATCTGTCGCACGCGGCGCGCGCGTGGCTGGAAGTGGCACGGGCGACACTGCCGGGCGCGCCCGTCGACGATCTGGCGTTCGGCGGGTTGCGGGCGAGGGAGTGACGGCCGGACGTGGGGATGATCAGACGTGCTGGACAGAGCCCGAATACCGGGCAACGGTGTGATCGTGCGTGAGCAGGGTGACGCCCTCGGAAATCGCCTGCGCGATCAGCAAGCGATCGAACGGGTCGCGGTGCACCGGTGGTAGCTGCTCGACGGCGAGGACGTGTGCGCTCGTGATCGGAAGTTCCACATAGCCGGCGTCGAGCAGACTGCGGCGAAGTACATGCGGATCGACCTGGAAATCGTCGCGGTCCAGCCCACGCTTGATGACGATCTCCCAAAGACTCGCCACGCTGAAGAGCAGCGTATGGGCGGAATCTTCGATGAGCGCACGGGCGCGGCTCGGCAGTTCCGCCGCGTCGGCGGCGGCCCAAAGGATCAAATGGGTATCGAGCAACAACTTCACGCGTCGCCCTCGAACAGTTTCCGGATGGCGTCCCCGCCCATCGAGTCGAAATCGTCCGGAACGCGAATCTGTCCCTTCATGAAACCGATCCGGCTCGGCGGAGCCGGTTCCCGCGTATCGATCGGCACTACCTTGACAAGCGGCTTGCCGGCTTTTGCGATCACGAACGGTTCGCCGGCATGGACGGCTTCGTCGATCAGACGCGACAGATTCGTCTTCGCGTCGTGCATGTTGTAGGTCTGCATGGCATCCCCAATTGAACTAAGTTTAATGACCAATTTGACTTAGTTTAATTGGGAGGAGAGATCTGCGCAATCAGCCGGAAGACCTAGGACACGCCCCGCTGCGCCATGTCGCCATCAATGCCCCATCGCCGGCCCCGCGCCCTTCCTCGGCTTCGTGATCCACACGAGCGCCGCGAGCGCGATGAACATCACCGCCGACAGGTGGAAGAAGTCGTTGGTCGCCATCATGAAGCCCTGCTGCGTGACGAGCTGGTTGAGCTGCGCATTGGCTGTCTGCCCGACGATGCCGAGCTGCGCGAGCGCGCCCTGGTAGTCGGTCGTGTTCTGCGCGTAGACGCTGACCGATTCCGAGAGCCGCGCATGGTGGTAGATCGCGTCGTTTTCCCAGAACGTCGAGCTGGCCGCGGTGCCGATCGCGCCCGACAGCGTGCGCAGGAAGTTCGACAGCCCGGATGCGCTCGCGAGCCGCTCGTCGGAGATGCTCGACAGCGTGATGGTCGTCATCGGCACGAAGAAGCACGCGACGCCGATCCCCTGCACGAGCCGCGGCAGGATCACATGGTTGAACGGCACGTCGAGCGTAAACGTCGCGTTCCACAGCGACACGCCCGCGAACACGATGAATGCGAAGCTCGCGACCATCCGCAGGTCCAGCCGGTGCATGTTGCGGCCGATCAGCGGCGACAGCACGAGCGCGAGCAGCCCGACCGGCGCGGTCGCGAGGCCGGCCTTGCCGGCCGTGTAGCCCATCACCGTCTGCAGCCACAGCGGGAAGATCACGACCGAGCCGAAGAACGCCATGAAGCCGAACGAGATGATCATCGCACCGAGCGCGAAGTTGCGATCCTTGAACAGCGACAGGTCGACCACCGGCTCCTTCTCGGTCGCCTCCCACACGAGCATGAACGCAAGCGACACGACCGCGATCAGCGCGAGCGCGACGATGAACGACGAGTTGAACCAGTCACGGTCCTTGCCGAGGTCGAGCACCATCTGCAGGCACGACACGCCAATCACGAGCAGCGCGAGGCCGACCGCGTCGATCCGCTGCTTCGACGTCTTCGTCTCGCGGCCGCGCAGCAGGAAGTACGCGCAGGCCGCCGAAAAGATGCCGATCGGCAGGTTGATGTAGAAGATCCACGGCCACGTGTAGTTGTCGCTGATCCAGCCGCCCAGCAGCGGGCCGAAGATCGGCGCGACGATCACCGTCATCGCCCATAACCCGAGCGCGAGCCCGCGCTTCGCGGGCGGGTAGCTGCGCATCAGGATCGTCTGCGACAGCGGCACCATCGGCCCCGACACGAGGCCCTGCAGCAGCCGGAACGCGATCAGCGTCTCGAAGTTGGTGGCGAAGCCGCACAGCGCCGACGCGATCGTGAACGCGAGCACCGACAGCGTGAACAGCCGCACCTCGCCAACCCGCCGCGCGAGCCAGCCGGTCAGCGGCACCGCAATGGCGGACGCGACCGAGTACGACGAGATCACCCACGTGCCTTCGCTCGTCGCGACGCCGAGGCTGCCCGAGATGGTCGGCACCGCGACGTTCGCGATCGACGTGTCGAGCACTTCCATGAAGGTGCCGAGCGCGAGCCCGACGGTGAGCAGCGCGAGCGCGCCGCCGGTCAGCGGCGCGGGTGCGGCGGCAGGGGCGGCGGATGCCGTAGTGGCGGACATCGGAATCTCCTAGACGCGGCGCGCGCGACGCGCCGGCACAACGCACGGGTGCGCGACGCCGCGCGGCCCGGCCGGGTGGAACGGATCAGGAAAGAAACGGAGCGCGTGCACTGTCATCTTCTGCCCAGACAGAGAAATAAACGAACGCTTAACCTAGACATGAGGCCTCCGCGCACATCAGCAGTCGGGTTCGTCGGGCTTCGGGCAACCGGCCGTGCCGGGCCCGTTGGCGATGAAGCGCTGCAGCAGGCCGGTGAGCGTCGCGAGTTCGTCGGCCGAGAAACCGTCGAGCTGCGCGTTGAGCGCGGTCGCGATCAGCGACGGCAGCGCGCGGGCCGCGTCGGCGCCGCGTTCGGTCAGCGTCAGCTCGATCATCCGGCGGTCCTGCTCGCTGCGCGAGCGCGCGACCAGCCCCTTGCGTTCGAGCCGGTCGAGCATGCGCGTCATCGAACCGCTGTCGTACGACATCTTGCGAGACAGCTCGAACGGCGTGCGCGCATAACCTCGCGACAGCAGCAGGATCACGCCGATCTGCTGCGCGGTGAGGTCGAGCGGCTCGAGCGCGCGGTCCATCCGCTCGACGAGCGCCTGCTTCGCCTTCGACAGGTAATAGCCGAGGCTCGTTTCCAGCGCGATGTTCTCGGGATCGTAGAGGTCGCCGGTCATACGACTGCGCGCGCAGCAATAGTGCGTTTCAGGTTAAAACGCGCCCAGTATCTTGAAAAATGATTGCTTAGTCAATATTATTTGAGGCAACCAGTTACGACGTGCATGTTGCACTGCCGGAGACGATGTTCTGACCGATTCGCCCGCGCTGCCGGGCACCCGAGGATGTTCGCGATGCTGTTCCTGAAAAATGCCGCCGGCGCGCTGCGCCGCAACCTGACCGATACCGCTCATCATGTGTTTTCCGGGCCGCACCGCGGCTGGAAGATCGCGCTGTACGTGACGATGCTGGTCGTGCCGGGCGGCTCGCTCGCGGCGCTCGGGTTCGCTTGGTTCGATCATCGCCGGCAGCGCAACGCGAAGGGCGGCGCAGGCCGCACGAGCCAGCCGGTCGCGACGGAGCCGTCGTCATGGCGGCCCGCCGCCGAACCCGTCCCGGTGCCCGTGCGCTGCCACTGACGCCGCGCTGCTCCCGTCCTCCTGACTGTCCGGACTGATCGCCGGCCGCGTCTCCCGCGGCCGCCGTCGCGCGCCTGTCTCGCCGCAAGCGATCCGTAATGGCCGGTAAACCGGCCGGTCGCGCCGGTAACACATTCCGGCCGCCGCGCACCGTACCCTTAGGTCTGCGCAGCTTCTCCGCCGTCAGTTACCATTTGTCCGCCAGCGGCACAACGACCGCATCGCGCGACGCCGCTCGCCGGCCGTCGCGCCCAGACAGGAAAACCACGATGCCGTACGCCCCCCTCCCGCGCGCCCTTCGCCCGCTGAGCGCCGCCGTCGCCGTTGCGACGGCCGTGCTGCTCGCCGGCTGCGCCGTCGGGCCCGACTATCACCGGCCCGACACGTCGATCCCCGCCGCCTTCAAGGAAGCGCCGGCCGGCTGGAAGGTCGCGCAGCCTGCCGACCGTGCCGACCGCGGCCCGTGGTGGGCGGTCTACAACGATCCGCAGCTCGATGCGCTGATCGGCAAGCTCAATGCGTCGAACCAGACCATCGCGCAATCGGCGGCCGCGTACCGGCAGGCGCGCGCGCTCGTCACCGAGGCGCGCGCCGCGTATTTCCCGACCGTCGGGCTGACCGCGTCGGGCTCGCGCGCCCGTACGCCGCGCACGTCGAGTTCGTCGTCGAGTTTCGGCAGCGGCTCGTCCGGATCGATCGGCAACAGCTACAGCGTCGGCCTCGACGCAAGCTGGGAGCCCGACCTGTGGGGCAAGGTGAGCCGCACCGTCAGCGCACAGCGCGCCGGCGAAGCGGCCGCCGCGGCCGATCTCGCGAACGCGCGGCTGTCGCAGCAGGCGCTGCTCGCGCAAACCTATTTCCAGCTGCGCACGTCCGATGCGCTGCAGAAGCTGCTCGACGACACCGTGAAGTCGTACGCGCAGTCGCTGAAACTCACGCAGAACCAGTACGCGCAGGGCGTCGCCGCACGCGCGGACGTGATCCAGGCGCAGACGCAACTGCAGAGCGCGCAGGCGGCGTCGATCGACAACGGCGTCGCGCGCGCGCAGTTCGAGCACGCGATCGCGACGCTGATCGGCGAACCGGCGTCGACCTTCTCGCTGCCGCCGAACCCGCTCGCGGCCGAGCCACCGATCACGCCGGTCGACGTGCCGTCCGCGCTGCTCGAGCGCCGGCCCGACATCGCGGCCGCCGAGCGCCGCGCGGCATCCGCGAACGAGCAGATCGGCGTCGCGATTGCCGCGTTCTTCCCGACGCTCACGCTGTCGGCCACCGGCGGTTTCCAGAGTTCGGTGTGGTCGCAGCTGTTCACGCTGCCGGCGCGTTTCTGGACGGTCGGCCCGCAGCTTGCGGCCACGCTGTTCGACGCGGGGCTGCGCGCCGCGCAGACCGATGCCGCGCGCGCGACCTACGACCAGGACGTCGCCGCCTATCGCCTCGCGGTACTCACCGCGTTCCAGGACGTCGAGGACAACCTCGCGTCGCAGCGCATCCTCGCGCAGGAAATCGACGTGCAGCGGCAAGCCGTCGACAGCGCCGAGCACGCGCTCGCGATCGTCACGAACCAGTACAAGGCCGGCACGGTCGCGTACCTGAACGTGCTGACCGCGCAGACCACCGCGTTCACCGCGCAGCAGAAGCTCACGACGATCGCCGGGCAACGGATGGCGTCGTCGGTCGGGCTCGTGAAGGCACTCGGCGGCGGCTGGGATGCGTCGAACATGGCGCGCGAGACCGGCGACATGGCTGCGCCCGCGCCGGTGCCGGCGTCAGGTGCGGCCGCGCCTGCGGCAACCGCGCCGCTCGCGCAGAAGTAAGAAGAGAAGAGGGCGACGCGCGCGTCAGCGCTGCGCGTCGCCGAAGATCAGCGACACCTCGTTGTTCCCGATCGGGTGGCCGAGCAGGTTCAGCAGCCCCGCGAGGTTCGCCTGCTGCTCGGGCGCCGCATGCGCGCTGCCGCGGAACGATCCCTGGCCGGCGCCGAAGTTGCCGTGCCCGTCGAGGAACAGCGGACCCTGCGTCGTCGACAGGTCGAGATCGGCGCCCGCCCCCTTCGCCTGCAACACCGCGCGGTACGAACCGAGCGGCTTCACGCGCGATACGCGCGAACTCATCGAGTCGATCGTCACCGTCAACTGGCCGAACGCGTTGTTGCCGAACAGGCGCCAGTCGGTCCAGCCGACCCGCACGTCGCCCTGCAGGTCCAGCGTGTTGAACGGCGTGCCGAGCCCCGCGAGCAGCGACGCGGGCACGGCCATCGTGCCCGCCGACAGCACCGCGCCGCGCCACGTCGCATCGAGCGTGACGGCATCGGGCATCGCCTCGGTCTGGCGCATGCGCATCTGCACGCGCCCGGTCAGCAGCGGCCAGAAGCGCGTGGTCCATTCGACCCGGCCCGGCAGCAGCGTCGCCGCGCTCTGGTCGGCGCCCGGCGCGAGCATCAGCGTGCCCGAGCCATGCCACAGCGATCCGTCCGGATCGACGAGATTCACGTGCCCGCCGGTCGCGCGCGCGAACTGCGGCGCGATCCACGCGGCCGGCGCGAGCGCGACGAGCGTCACCGCCGTCGCCAGTCCGCCCGCCAGTACCCACGGCAATGCGGTGGCGAGCCGCTTCGTCCACGGCCTCATCGGCCGACCGCCACTTGCGTCATCCACTGCGTCATTTCTGCGTCGACGGTTGCATCACGGCCGTCAGGTCGACCTGGCCATCTTCCTTCAACGCGGTCGCATGCGCCTCGCCGACCTGCACCTTGAACTGCCGGCGCGCATCGTCGAGCCACTGCGTCCACGCCGGAAACGACACGTTCTTCATCTGGACCTGCACGCCGTTGCCGACAATCTGCACCTGCGCGCCCTGCAGCCCGTGATCGGACAGCGACGCGGTCAGCGCGTCCTTCAGCGCCAGGCCGGTCGGCGCGACGCCCTGCGCGGCAGCCGCCAGCGACTTCGCCTCGTTCGCCTGCGCAGTCATCTGCGCGAGTTCGCGTCGCATCGTCGGCAGCGCGCGCTGGATCCGTGCGCGGCCTTCCTGCGCGGGCGACCACAGCACCGAATACGCGATCGCGACTGCCAGCACGGTGCCGCCCCAGCCGAGCAGCATCTTCTCGCGCTGCGAGCGCTCACCCCAGAACTGGGTCAGCGTCTGGTTCAGTTGTTCCATCTTCATGAGCGGCTCCGGATGGTCCATTTACCCGTGTTGCTGTCGACTTCGCCGGACAGTCCGTTGCGCGCGAGGCGCTGCGTGAAATCGGGATCGACCTTGACCTCCGGCTTGAAGCCGACGTCGAGCCGCCGGTCGTGATAGTCGAGCGACGCGATGCCGTTCAGCGGCAGCGCCCCCATCGAGCGCGTCAGCCCGCTCGACAGCGCGAGGAAATCGTTCGGCGACAGCTCGCCGGCCGCCAGGCGCAACTGGTCGAGCTGGCGCTGCATCTGCGCGGGCGGATCGAGCACCGTCGTCGTCTTCGGGAATGCGGACAGCAGCGTCTCGGTGATCTGCGCGGACAGCGCATCGCGTTCGCGCGACAGCTTCCACCAATGCAGGTTCATCCCGATCACCGCGACGCCGAGCGTCGCCGCGACGAGTGCGAGCGGCACGCGCAGGCGCTTCACCGTCGCGCGGTCGAAGCGCCACGGCTGCGACTCGAATTCGAACTGGCACAGATCGAAACGCTCGGTCAGCGCGCGCCGCGCGAAGGTGTCGAACGACAGCGGCGCGGCGCCCGGCAGCAGCGGGCCATCGGTGCGGCTGACCGACGCGAGCCGCGGCTCCGCGCCCGGCTCGCCGAGTTCGTACAGTTCGACGTCGCCGCCGCCCGCGAGCGCGGCCAGCGTACCGGCTGCGCGCGACGCGGGCGCCGCGAAACCTTCGCCGAGCGCGCCGCGTGCGACCGCGAGTTCGAGACGCGGCGCACCGGCCGCGACCGGCTGTGCGCCGGCTTCGACGAGCACCGGTTCGACCGCCGTCGCGAGCCCGAGCACCGCGGCGACCGTTGCCGGACGGGCGGACGGCTCGACGGCGTCCGCGACAAGCGCGGCATCGGCAGCGTTGTCCGCTTCACCGTCGGCCGGCGCGGCCGATGCCGTTTCGGCCGACGCACGCGGCGCCGGCAGGCAGCGGGTCGCGGGCACCGCGCTCAGGTGCCGGTGGCCGGCCGCCGCGAACGCGTCGCAGATCACGCGGAACCATGCGCGATCGACGACGGCCAGCACGCGGCGCCCGTCGGGCAGCGCGGCCGGATCGAGCGCGATGTGGCAGCCGAGCGGATCCTGGATCAACTGATCCTCGACGATGTTGGGCAGCGCCTGGCGCAGCTTCGGCCCCTTGAGCGGCGGCACCTTCGCGGCCAGCAGCAGCACGTCGCGCGCGGCGACGATCAGCACCGTCGCATTCGCGCGCGGCAGCAGCGCGAGCGCGGCGCGGCCCGCGCGCTGCACCTGGCCGGCCTTGTCGACAAGCATGAACGGCAGCTCGGGCCACTGCCATTCCTGCAACGGCACGGCAGGCTCGCGCGGCGGCAAAGAAACAATCAACGTGCTCACAAGAGCTCCTCTCCCGAATGGCGTCGTTATAGCTGGTCGCGGATACGCACGACCCGCGTCGAATGCGTGGTCGGATCACGATACACGAGCGAGGTGCGATCGACCTCCGCGCGATCGTGCTGGATCCGGCCGTGCACGATGAAATAGCTCGAATTGACGTCGACGAGGTTCGAGTCGATCGTCACGTTCGGTGCGCCGGCACCGCGCAGTGCGAGCTGCACGTCGCCGACGTTGCGGAAAAACACGGTCTCGCGGCGCGACACGAGCGCCTGAGCGGACGACACGCTCATCCCCGGCATCAGCGCCGCGATCACTTCGGCCGGCGCGGTGTTCATGTTCACCGGCGTCGTGGTCGGCAGCACGGTGACGAACGGGCGCAGCCGCGCGACCATCTCGGGCGTCACGCCGTCGACGTCGAGCAGGCTGTCGACGCCCGTCATCATCAACGGCGCGGGCCCGCGGTCGCCACCGGACATGCCGGGATCGTCGGTGAAGCCGCTGCCGCCCTGCTGGTCGGTGGTCACCGGCGCGGTGGCCGGCGCCGTGCCGCCACCGCCCGGCAGCGTCGGCATCTGGAAGCGCGTCGCCGAATGCATGAGGCCCGCGCGCACCTGCAGCGCGATGCGCTTCGCGAACGCGCCGTCGTAGCCGAGCGTCGTCAGCAGGCGCTGGAACGCCTGCAGCTGCGTGACGTTCAGCTGCAGCACGCCGGGCGCCGGCGACGCCACGAGGTTACGCAGGTTGAACTTCGCCTGCGCGTCCTCGATCGAGCCGGAGATATAGGTGTCTTCGCCGCCGTTGTCGTTGGGCGCGCCGATCCGGCCGAGGAAGTCCGACAGCTTCGTCTTCGCGATCGGCACGCCCCAGATTCCGCCGAGATAGGTGATGCCGGGCGCCGTGTCGCCTTCGGAGCGCAGGATCATCCGCGTCCAGTCGAGCGCGCCGCGCGCGACCCACTGCGCCTGCGCGATCACGCGCTGGTTTTCGATGCGGCGGATCTGCACCTGCTGGCGCCACAGCATCCCCGAGACGAGGATCGCCGACAGCGCGACGACGAGCAGCGCGGTGATGATCGCGGCACCGCGCTGGCGGCCGCGTGCATGCGCGCGTGCTGCAGCGTGGTGGGGGGAAAGCGGACGGTAAGGGCGCACGCGCATCGTCATTCCCCGACGAGGAACACGCGCGTGACCGGCACGCGCAGCGACGTCGCGCCGATGCTGACCTGGAGCCCCGTCACCGCGCGCTGCGGCGGCGCGTTGCCGAGCTGCGGCACCTTGAGCGCATCGTTGTTCTGCGCGAGCGCTTCGTCGGCCGTCTGCAGGTTGGTGGTCCAGCCCACGCGCGGCACGTACAGCTTCGCGTCGATCGCGCCGACACCGCCCATCAGCGCGACCCAGCTCCAGCCTTCGACGCTGCTGTCCTTCAGCACGCGTTGCAGCCGGTTCGCGTCGTCGATCGGCGCCGATGCATAGCGCACCACGCGCCCGCCGGCGATCCGATAGCGGACCACCTGCAGCCGCGGCGCGGCGCCCGGCACGTCGAATTCGCGAACGATCTGCAGCGTATTGCCGGCGACGCCGATCGCCGGCTGGCCGGCCTCGTCGTCGGTCGCGGCAAGCCGCGCGTCGATGCGCATCTGGTCGAACATCTGCGCGAAGACGCGCTCGTCTTCCATCGCGGACGCGACCTTGTCGCGGCCGCGCATGATCTGGTCGAGCCCGCGCCACGCGAGGATGGCGACCACCGCGAGGATCGCGATCGCGATCATCAGCTCGATCAGCGTGAAGCCCCGGGCGGGGCGCGCGTGCGGGCGTCGCATCGGCGCGTCAGAGCGGACGGCTGGTTTCATTCGCGACCACCGTCACCATCTGCGCGAGCACGCCGGAGCGCCCGGGCATGCTCACCGAAACCCGGACGCGCCGGAACACGGGATTCGGCGTGGCGCTCACGCTCTGTGTGCAGACGAGCTGCACGTTGCCTTGCGAACAGTCGAAACTCTGGTCGCCGATCTGCGGCCACGCATGCGTGAGGCGCAACTGCGCAAGCGCGTTGTCGGCGCTCCAGCCGGCCAGCAGCCGGCGATGGAGTTCGGATGCATTGGTCGCCATCGTGCCGACCGCGCGGATCGACGCGGCGAGCGCGACCGCGATGATCGCGAGCGCGACCAGCACCTCGATCATCGTGAAGCCGCGCGCCCCGGGGAAACCGGATGCAGCCCGGTTTGCGCAGGAACCGCCACGCCCCGCAGGAAACCCCGTCGGGGGAGTGGGCTGCGACGAAGAAACGGGGAAGGGCAGGCGACGACGCATCGTCATTGCACCTCGTAGCGGCCATTGCCGGTGCCGACGATCGTCGCGCTGCCGACGGCCGAATGCAGCGTCACGCGCACCGGCGTGTCGATGCTCTCGGTGCCGAACACGACGCGGTTCACGCGCGTGTCGGAACCCGGGTAGTCGATGTCGGCGCCCGTGACGCCGCCGTCCCAGTCGCGCGGGCGCAGCAGGTCGTCGCGCAGCGTGCGCCAGCCGTCGGGCGAGCTCACGTCGAAACGGAAACCGTGCGCGGTCGGCTGCCACGCGATCGGGCGCGCGCGCACCTGTGCTTCATCGCCGGCCGTCTCGAACAGCAGCGCGATGCGCTGCGCTTCCTCGCGCAGGTCAGTGCGCGGATTGCGCGTCAGCGACAGCGACGCGAGCGACACGAGCAGCCCTGCAATCACGAGCACGACCAGCATTTCGAGCAGCGTGAAGCCGCGTGCACGGGCGTGCCGCACGCGGTGCTTCAGCGGCCCGCCATCGGCGCGCGCCGATACGGACGGCGCCGCGCCGCGATGCGCACGGCAATCGCGGCCGCAGCGGGAAGTCGTGCGAATGGCGAGCATGAAGAGCGGGAACGAGGCGTCGGGACGATCAGCGCCGGCTTATTGCCACGAACCGATGTCGGAGTCGTTGCTCTCGCCGCCTTCCTTGCCGTCGGCACCGTAGCTGAATACGTCGATCTCGCCGTGCACGCCCGGGTTCAGGTACTTGTACCCGTTACCCCACGGATCGTTCGGCAGGCGCTCGAGGTAACCGCCGTCCTTCCAGTTGTTCGGGATCGGATCGGTGGACGGCTTCTGGATCAGCGCGTTCAGGCCCTGCTCCTGGCTCGGATAACGACCGTTGTCGAGACGGTACAGCTTGAGCGCCTGCATGATCGTGCCGATGTCCTGCTTCGCGGCGATGCGGCGCGCCTCGTCCGGGCGGCTCATGATCTTCGGCACGATCAGCGCCGCCAGGATCCCGAGGATCGCGACCACCACCATGATTTCGATCAGCGTGAAACCGCGCTGACGACGCACGGCCGCGTTGCGGCGAGTGATCCACGTTTGCATGACTGACTACCTCTTTCCAAAAAATGTCGTCGATTGAGTGACGCACCCGGCACACCGGACGATGACCTGACGGAAACCTTCCGGACCCGCGGGCGCGGAGCACGCATTGTAAGGCGCGCATCGCCGAGGGCTTTCACCCAACGCAAATTTCATATACATCCGTACAATAGCGCGCATGAACGCGCTCTCGATCCGGATCCTTTCCCTAGCCCTCTTCGCGGGTTTGTGCGCGACGGCCACCTACTGGGTCGTCACGCTGTCGGCCCGCGAAGCGCCGCTGCCCGCCGCCGCCGCGCGGCTGCCGATCCGCACCGAGGACGCCGCGGCGCTCTTCGGCGGTCAGCTCGACAAGAATCCCGTGCAGGACATCCACCTGTTCGGCATCCTCGCGCTCGATCGTGGCGCCGCCGCGATCGTCGGCATTGGCGGCGAACCGCCGCGCGCCGTGTCGCTCGGCGCGGACGTCACGCCCGGCGCGAAGCTCGCCGAAGTCCGCGCCCGCTCGATCGTCGTCGACCGCAACGGCGCCCGCGCCGAAATCCAGCTCCCGGCGAACACGCCGTCCCCCGCGATCTACATGCGCTGAACGGCGACGGCCTCACCAACCGGTCAGGCCGTCACTGCACCATGTTGTTCAGCTCGATGATCGGCAGCATCACGGCCAGCACGATCACGAGCACGATGCCGCCCATCGCCAGGATCAGCAGCGGCTCGAGCAGGCTCGTCAGGAACATCGTGCGGCGTTCGAGCTCGCGCGCTTCGCCTTCGGCCGCGCGATCCAGCATCGTCGTCACGTCGCCCGTCGCTTCGCCGGAACGGATCAGGTGCACGAGCACCGGCGGAAACGTCTTCACGTTGTTCAGCGCGCGCGACAGCGCGGAGCCTTCGCGCACGCGCACGATCGCGTCGTCGATGTTCGCGCGCATCGCGCGGTTCGACAGCGTCTCGCCGGCCGCCTGCAATGCGCGCAGGATCGGCACGCCGGCCGCGGTGAGGATGCCGAGCGTGCTCGCGAAGCGCACCGTGTTGTAGCCGCGCACGAGCTTGCCCGCGAGCGGCGCGGTCAGCACCCAGCGGTCGAACGCGAGCCGCGGCCCGTCGCGCGACAGCGTCGCCTTCACGAACCACACGATCAGCGCGACCGCGATCAGGATCGCCCACCACCAGTGCCGCACGAATTCCGACAGCGCCATCATCACGACCGTGAGGATCGGCAACTGCTGTTTCGTACTCGCAAACACGTTGACGACCTGCGGCACCACGTAGCTCAGCAGGAACGTGACGATGCCGAACGCGATCAGCGTGACGATCCCCGGATACGTGAAGGCCAGCAGGATCTTCTGCTTCAGCGCGTTGCTCTGCTCGATGTAGTCCGCCAGGCGCGACAGCACGATGCCGAGCTTGCCCGTGTGCTCGCCCGCCGCGACGAGCGCGCGGTAGATTTCCGGAAAATCGCGCGGATGCTGACCCAGCGCATTCGCGAGCGAATGGCCGCCGAGCACCTCGGCGCGGATCGCGGCCATCAGTTCGCGGATGTAGTCGCGCTCGGCCTGCTCGGTCAGCACGCCGAGCGCCTCGTCGAGCGGCAGCCCCGCGATCAGCAGGCTCGCGAGCTGGCGCGTGAGGATCGCCTGTTCGCGCTGCGACAGCTTGCGGCCGAACGCGAGCCGCTGCGTACGCGCGCCGCGCGTCGCGCTGGCGGCCGGCTCGACGACGAGCGGCGTGAGCCCCTGCGTGCGCAACTGGCCGCGTGCGGCACGCGCGCTGTCGGCATCGATGACGCCTTTCTGCGCGTGTCCCGCCGCGTCGATCGCTTCGAAACGGAATGCCGGCATCGCGCTATGCGCCTCCCGTCACGCGCAGCACTTCCTCGAGCGACGTCGCGCCGGCCGCCAGCCAGCGCTCGGCGTCGTCGCGCAGCGTGCGCATCCCTTCCGCGCGGCCGGTGGCCAGAATCTCGGCATCGGCAGCGTTGCGATGGATCAGCGAGCGGATCGAGTCGTCGACCAGCAGCAGCTCGTATACGCCGCGCCGGCCCGCGTACCCCGAATGCCCGCACTTGTCGCAGCCGACCGGATGCCACACGGTACGGCCGTCCTCTTGCCGCTCTTCCTTGCAGACGGGGCAGAGCTGCCGCACCAGGCGCTGCGCGAGCACGCCGAGCAGCGACGACGCGAGCAGGTACGGCTCCACGCCCATGTCGGTCAGGCGCGTGACGGCCGATGCCGCATCGTTCGTGTGCAGCGTCGCGAGCACGAGGTGGCCCGTCAGCGACGCCTGCACCGCGATCTGCGCGGTTTCGAGGTCGCGGATTTCGCCGATCATGATCACGTCCGGATCCTGGCGCAGGATCGAGCGCAGCGCACGGGCAAAGGTCATCCCGATCCGCTCGTTCACCTGCGTCTGGCCGATGCCGCCAAGGTCGTATTCGATCGGGTCCTCGACGGTCATGATGTTGGTCGTCGCGGTTTCGAGCCGCGACATCGACGCATACAGCGTCGTCGTCTTGCCCGAGCCCGTCGGGCCCGTGACGAGCACGATGCCGTGCGGTCGCGCGATCAGCTTGTCGAACTGGACGAGCGTGTCGCGGCCCATCCCGAGCGCTTCGAGGTTCAGGCGCTTCGCATCCTTTTCGAGCAGACGCAGCACCGCGCGCTCGCCGTGCCCGGTCGGCAACGTCGACACACGCACGTCGACCGGCCGGCCGCCGACGCGCAGCGTGATGCGGCCGTCCTGCGGCAGGCGTTTCTCCGCGATGTCGAGCTGCGCCATGATCTTGATCCGCGAGATCAGCGCGCCGTGCAGCGCCTTCTTCGGGCGCACGACGTCGCGCAGCGTACCGTCGACGCGAAAACGCACGACGGACGCATTCTCGAACGGCTCGATGTGAATGTCCGACGCCTGTTCGCGCGCCGCTTGCGTGAGCAGCGCATTGATCATCCGGATGATCGGCGCGTCGTCTTCCGATTCGAGCAGATCCTCGACTTCGGGGATGTCCTGCATCAGCCGCGACAGGTCGACTTCGCCTTCGACCTCGCCGACCACCTGCGCGGCGCTGCCGTCCTGGCGCGCGTACGCCTGGTTGATCGCCTGCGCGAGCTCGTCGGCCGGCACGCGGTGCACGGAAATCGAGCCGAAGTTGCGCGCGATCTCCGCGAGCGCGGCGTCGCTCGTGCGTTCGCTGATCCACACCTCGAGCGTGTCGTCGAGCTGATGCGCGATCAGCACCTGGCCGCTCTTCGCGAAGCCGTACGGCAACAGGCGCGCGGCGAGCGGCGACGGCGGCTGCCGTTCGCCCGGCGCGCCGTCGTGGGCGGAAGACGCGAGCACGTCGGTCACTGCGATGCTCCCGGCGTGGCGGTCAGCGGCTGTTGCGGCACCGCCTGCTGCGGCACGCTCTGCGGCTGCGCGGGCGTCCGCTCCGGCAGCGGCTGGGCCGGAACCGGCACGACCTGACGCTGCACCTGCTGGCGGCGCATCTTGTCGAGATCGAACAGGTTCCCGGCCGGTGTGCCACCCTGGCTCGGGCCGAGCGGCATCGGCGGGACGATCGGGTCGTCCTTGTCGCGAATCACGTTGTTGTCCGACTTGTACGCACCCGTCACGCCCTGGATGTAGTCGTACCGGTTGGCCGTGACTTCCTGCGCGGTACTGCGATCGGAGATGATCACCGGACGCAGGAATACCATCAGGTTGGTTTTCGCGCGCACCTTCGATTCCGAACGGAACAGCTGGCCGATCCACGGAATGTCGCCGAGCAGCGGCACCTTGCTGTTCGTTACCTGGTAGTTGTCCTGCATCAAGCCGCCGAGCACGATGATCTCGCCGTTGTCGGCCAGGATCGTCGACTGGATCGAGCGCTTCGTGAAGGTCGGGCCGGTCTGCGCGCTCGTGGTGCCGGCGACGACCGCCGAATCCTCGGTATAGAGCTGCAGCTTCAGGATCCCGCCGTCGGTGATCTGCGGCTTCACGTGCAGCGTCAGGCCGACGTCGCGCCGGTCGTAGGTATTGAACGCATTGCTCGTCGTGCCGCTCGTCAGGTTCGAATACGAACCGGTCGCGATCGGCACGTTCTGGCCGACGACGATCTTCGCTTCCTCGTTGTCGAGCGTGATCAGGTTCGGCGTCGACAGCACGTTCGCGTCGCTCACGCCCGCGAAATACTGCAGCAGTGCGCCGAGCCCCTGCACGCCGAACATGTTGTGCAGCCAGCCGATGTTGAGCCCTTGGGACAGCTGCCCGAGATTGGAGGCAAGCCCGCCGCCGGTGATCCCGCCGGCGGCGTTGGCCACACCGCCGGCCGTCAGGTTGATGATGCTGTTGCCCAGGCCCAGCCCGGGGTTCAGGTTCGTGCCGCCGAGAAACTGGCCGCTCGCCACCTGCCACTGGATGCCGAGGTTGCCCTGCGACGTCGAGTTCAGCTCGACGATCAGCGCTTCGATATAGACCTGCGCACGCCGCGCGTCGAGCTGGTCGATCACCGAGCGAAGGTTCCGGTAGACCGGATCGGACGCGGTGATGATCAGCGAGTTGGTCGCCGCATCGGCCTGGATCATCCCGCCCGGCTGGTTGTCGTCGCCCTTGTCCTTGTCGCCGCCGAGCAGGCCGGCGCTGCCGAGACCGCCGCCGCTGCCCGACGAGCCGCCATACCCCGACGACGACGACGACGAACCGCCGAGGCCGCCCGACGGCAGCGGCGGGGTGCCGGACGTGCCGGTCGAGAAGTTGCCGCTCGACGACGAGCCGCCGCTCTGGTTGAAGCTGTTCGCGTCGTTGGACGACGCCGACGAGCCGCTGTCGCTACCGCTCTTGCCGAGCATCCCGCGCAGCGTCTTCGCGAGCTTCACCGCATCGGCGTTGCGCAGCGGCACGACGTGCATGTTGCCGGGCACCGCGCTCGGCGCGTCGAGCTGCTGCACGAGGCGCTTTGCGGCCGCGAGGCGCGAGGCGCTCGACGCACGCAGCATCAGCGAGTTGGTGCGCGGGTCGGCCGTGGCCGACACCTTCAGCGTTGCGTCGCTGTTGCCGATCGCGCCCGGGTCGAGCATTTTCTGCAGTTGCGCGGCGAGGTCGATTGCGTTCGCGTTGCGCAGCGGAACGACCTGCACCTGCGCGCCCGCGGCGCTGTCGACGCCCGAGATGATTTGCGCGATGCGGCGCACGTTGTCCGCGTAGTCGGTCACGACGATCGTGTTGTTCGCCGGGTAGGCCGTCACCGTGTTGTTCGGCGAGATCAGCGGCCGCAGCACGGGCAGCAGGTTGTTCGCCGATTCATTGTGCAGCTCGAACACCTGCGTGATCACCTGGTCGCCGCGCGCCTGCGGCGCATTGCCGACATAGGTCGGCACGCCCTGCAGCTTTGCGTCGGCCTCGGGCACGACCTTCAGCACGCCGTGATCCTGCACGAGCGCGAAGCCCTGCATGCGCAGCGCCGACTGCAGCGTCTTCAGCGCCTGGTCTTCCGGCACCGGACGTTCGGCAACGAGGTTGAGCTGCCCCTTCACACGGGGGTCGACGATGATGGTCTTGCCGGTTGCGGCGCCAATCGCTTTCGCGACCTGGTCGATATCCGCATTCACGAAGTTGAGCGTGACCTGAGCGTAGGCGGCCTGCGAGACGATGATGCCGGCGACGACGAGGGTCGTGGCAATGCGCCGCATAACGAAGCGATTTCTTGTCATGGATGAATGGGTCTATGCCGGCTCAGGCCACTTCCGGCGGTAGTGCTGGGATCCAAGTCCGAAAGAGGCGACATTAGCAGTTTTTCATGTCCGAAATATCACATTGATCCGAAGACTGTCTCACATACGACATGTATCCGGCGAGTCGTATGCAATATGTAAGATTCGGTGCTATATCGGCATGCCGGCCATCGTCCCCGTTTCGCGATGAACCGACACGGAAATGCGGTATAACCCGGCTGTCGTATTTCCGCATGTCGCAACCTGACGGGCTGTCGGTATGATAAAGGCGACGTGTTTCTCGTCGCACGAATAACAGGCACGGGTTTTCCCGACCATTGCGCAATTCCTTTTCGTTTTCGCACCATGAACAGACGGTTCGCTTCGATCGCGTTGATTGCCGCAGGCGTGTGGTTCGCCAGCGCAAACGCACGCGCGGATTGTTTCGACGAGGCCGCTAAATATCAGCAGGTCAATCCGCTGATCCTGCGCGCGATCGCGTGGCAGGAATCGCGCAACCGGCCCGGCGCGCTGAACAAGAACACGAACGGCTCGATCGACTACGGCCTGATGCAGATCAATTCGATCCACCTGACGACGCTGTCGCGCTACGGGATCGACCGCGGCACGCTGATGGAACCGTGCAAGAACGTCTATATCGCCGCGTGGCATCTGAAACAGAAGATGAACCGCTACGGCAACACGTGGCAGGCCGTCGGCGCCTATCATTCCGAAACGCCGTCGCTGCGCGACAAGTACGCGCGTCAGATCGCCGGCATCCTGACGCAGTGGAAGCTGCTGCCGCCCGCGCCATGACGCCGCGTCGCATCGCAGCCTGACGCGGTGCCGGCCGGCCGGCGCGCGTTTGATGCACAATGCGGGCTCACGCCGCAGGTTCGCCCGTCCGCGGGCCGATCGCGCCCCGGAAGGGCGCCGCGGCCGCTTTTTCATCTTTTCCGTTGGTGTGTACCGCAATGAACCAGCCGTTGCCCGTCACCGTGCTGTCCGGCTTCCTCGGCGCCGGCAAGACCACGCTGCTCAATCACATCCTCGCGAACCGCGCGGGCCTGAAAGTCGCCGTGATCGTCAACGATCTCGCGGCGGTCAACATCGACGCGTCGCTCGTGCGCGACGCGCAGGCGCTGTCGCAAGTCGAGGAACGCCTCGTCGAAATGTCGAACGGCTGCATCTGCTGCACGCTGCGCGACGACCTGCTCGTCGAGATTCGCAACCTCGCGTCCGAAGGCCGCTTCGACGCGATCATGATCGAATCGACCGGTATCGCGGAGCCGATGCCGATCGCCGAAACCTTCACGTTCGTCGACGACGACGGTGAGTCGCTGTCGAAAATCGCCCGGCTCGACACGCTCGTGACCGTGGTCGACGCGTACAACTTCCTGCGCGACTACGGTTCCGACGACGCACTCGCGACGCGCGGCATCGCCGCGTCGGAAGAAGACGACCGCACGCTCGTCGAACTGCTGATCGAGCAGATCGAATTCTGCGACGTGCTGGTGATCAACAAGGCCGACCTCGTCGGCGCCGACGAACTCGCGCGCCTGCAGCACATCCTCGCGCGGCTCAATCCGCGCGCGCACCAGGTCGTGTCGACGTTCGGCCACGTGCCGCTCGACGAAGTGCTGAACACGGGCCGCTTCGATTTCGACGAGGCCGCGAATGCGCCGGGCTGGCTCGCGTCGCTCGATCACGATCACACGCATTGCGACGACCCCGACTGCCATGACGAACATCATGCGCACGTGCACGGCGAAGCCGACGAATTCGGGATCGGCAATTTTGTTTACCGTGCGCGACGGCCGTTTCATCCGGCACGACTCTGGGCGCTGCTGCACCAGGAGTGGCAGGGCGTGCTGCGCAGCAAGGGCTTCTTCTGGCTCGCGACGCGCAACGACATCGCGGGCTCGCTGTCGCAGGCAGGCGGCGTATGCCGGCATGGTCCGGCGGGTCTCTGGTGGGCCGCGCAGGATCGCGCGGAATGGCCGGACGACGACGAGCTGCTCGCTGAAATCCGCGCCGAATGGCACGGCGATCTCGACGATCGCACGGTCGGCGATCGCCGGCAGGAACTCGTGCTGATCGGCATCGCGCTCGACGCCGATGCATGGCGCGAGAAACTCGACGCATGCCTGCTGACCGATGCGGAATTCGCCGTCGGCGCAGCGGGATGGAGCGCATTCGACGATCCGTTCCCGGCGTGGGATGTCGATTCGCACGACGACGACGATCACGGCGACACGCAAATCGTGCATGCCTGACGGCTCGGTAACGGCTTGTAAGAACAACCGTTAAATCTTGCAAGAGCGGCGCGGACTGTGGCGAAAATGCCGCGCGCGCCCAACAAAAAACCCGCCGAGAGGCGGGTTTTTCCTGGAACAGGCGCTGGTTTAACGCTTGTTGACGGCGTCCTTGAACGCCTTGCCAGCCGTGAACTTGACCGTCTTGGCTGCCGGGATCTTGATGGTTTCGCCGGTCTTCGGGTTGCGGCCCGTACGTGCTGCGCGCTTGCCCGAACCGAAGCTGCCGAAGCCGATCAGCTGAACCGCATCACCCTTCGACACGGCCTTCTTGATGACTTCGAGCAGCGTGTCCAGCGTTTCGCCGGTTTGAGCCTTGCTGGCGCCCGTTTGGGCGGCGACGGCGTCGATCAGTTCCTGTTTGTTCATTAAGGTTCCTTTATCAGGTTAGGTTGACACGAACAGCGCGAACGCGCCGATTATACGTGCGCGAACCGTGCCGTCGAGAGTCAGACTCCGACGGCACAGCGCCGAATCCTGGCCCGCGCGACGCGCCCACCGGCTTGCCGGCGGCCACCCCGCGGTACGGCGTTGCTATGATAGCGCAGCGCAAACCCAATAACGACAAGGGTTTCAAAGATTTTCATCGGTGTTTCGCCGAATGAATCATCGATTGCCTGTTTTTTGACCAGCGCCGACCGGACAGGATACGCAGCGCGGTCCGCCCGTGCGCCGCGCCGTTGGCATTTTCCAACGGCCGCTCGGACGGCCCCGCGCAATCCCTTGCCAGGCTTGGCTGCCACGTTTTTTGTTTCGCATGCCCGACCGACTTGTTCCCGCCACGCTCGCGCTTCGCGACGACGGCACGCTCGTTTCGCCCGAGTACGGCGACCTCCATCGCGTCGCATCAGGCGCGCTTGCACACGCGCATCGCGTGTTCGTCTCCGGCAACGAGCTGCCGGCGCGCTGGCAGGGCCGCCGCACGTTCACGATCGTCGCGACGAGATTCGACACGGGCAGCCGCTTCCTCGCGACATGGGCCGCGTGGCGCGACGATCCCGCGCGCTGCGAGCGGCTGCATTTCGTCGCGGTCGAGCCGCATCCGTTCTCGCGCGACGACCTGCGCCGTGCGATCTTGCATATAGTTGCCAACACAACCATATCGGCCGACGTGGATGCACTGGTCGACGCGTGGCCGATGCTCGTTCCGGGCCTGCACCGGCTCGAATTCGACGAAGGGCGTGTGGTGCTCACGCTCGCGTTCGGAGACGCGATCGACATGTTGACGAAGCTCGTCGCGCGCGCCGATGCGTTCTATCTCGATAGCTTCACGTCGTCGAACGACGCGGATCTGCGCTCGACCGACGTGGTCCGTGCGCTCGCGAAAATCGCTGGCGAACGCGCAACGTTTGCGACGCATGCGAATTCCGCTGCCGTGAAACACGCACTCGGCGAATCGGGTTTCACGTATCGCGAAGTCGACGATTGGCTCGTCGGCGAATATGCGCCGCGCTGGCGCGCGCGCCGGCACGAGCCGCCGCGCGCACTGCCCGTTGCGGCGCGCCGTGCGATCGTGATCGGCGCGGGCCTGGCCGGCTGCGCGGTCGTCGAGCGCCTGGCCGCGCGCGGCTGGGACGTCACGCTGATCGAGCGGCACGAACGGATCGCAAGCGAAGCGTCGGGCAATCCGGCCGGGGTATTCCATCCGCTGATGACACGCGACGACAACGTCGCAAGCCGGCTCACGCGCGGCGGCTTCCTGCACGCGATCGCGCGCTGGCGCGCACTCGAACGCACGGGTCATGCGTTCGCGCGCAGCACGCACGGGATGATCCATCTCGCCGAATCGGCCGACGACTTCGCGCGGATGCGCGACGCATTCGATGCGTTCGGCGCGCCGTCCGACTATGTGTCACTGCTCGATCCCGAGGCCGCGCGCGCACATCTGAACCTGCCGGTCGCGCATGGCGGCCTGCTGTTTCCGCACGGCGGCGCCGTCTGGCCGGCCGGGCTGTGCGCGGCGCAATGCGCGGCAGCCGGCGAACGCGTGCGCTTGCTCGCGTCCACCGGCGTCGCGCGGCTGGAGCGGCGGGGCGACGCATGGCATGCGCTCGATGCGGCAGGCGGCACGCTCGCCGAAGCGCCCGTCGTCGTGCTTGCGAACGCGGGCGACGCCGTGCGTCTCGCGGGCCTGCAGCATGTCGTGCTGCAACCGGTGCGCGGCCAGCTCACGCTGCTGCCGCCGGGCAGTACGGCACCGCTGCCGTGCCCGACGATCGGCGACGGTTACGCGGTGCCGCTCGACGACGGCACGCTGCTGATCGGTGCAACGTTCGAACCCGACGACGTCGATCCCGCGATGCGCACGGCCGGCCACGTCGAAAACCTCGACCGCGTGCGGCACCTGCTGCCGGGCCTGATCGGCGACGTGCCGGACCCCGCCACGCTGCGCGGCCGCGTTGCATTCCGCTGGGTCGTCGGCGATCGTCTACCGCTGATCGGCCCGCTCGCGGACGAAGCACAGGCCGTCGCGAACGCCCGCGCGCTGAGCGGTGCAAAGGCGCGCGACCTGCCGCGCATGCCCGGCCTCTACGGCGCATTCGGCTTTGGCTCGCGCGGCCTCGTGTGGGCCGCGCTCGGCGCCGAACTGATCGCATCGCAACTCGAAGGCGAGCCGTGGCCGCTCGAGCGCGAACTCGCCGAAGCCGTCGATCCCGCACGCTTCCTGATCCGCGCACTGCGCGCGCGCCGCGTCGGCTCCGCCGGCTGACCGGCCGCACCGATCGCTCACAGTTTCCCGATTTCCCCGCGCAAGGTTATCCACCCGGTGCTGTGGATAACCGCGCGGAATCCGCACGCACTTCGTGTGTAATCACAGTGGACGTAAACTGGGCAACTCGGCACAGCTGTGAGACACCCCAAAAGTTGCTCATCTCAAACCTCTGTGCACGAACAGCCTGTGCAACGGGTTATGGTTTCGCCAACCCGTTGATCTGTCAGCGTAAACCGAAGTTATCCACAGAACTGTGCGTCCTTTGTTAACTTCTACTACGTATATATACAAGTAAACCTTTGAAACCAAAGACCTGCGGTGCCGCACAGCGCCGCGAGTCGAATTCAATGGGTTCCAGACCGAAAAAGCTGTGGCACAATCGGTTTCCTTCGCGTTCGTTCGGCCAGGCGCCGGACGTGCTTCAATGGAACGGTCGGCTCGATTTCGAATCTGAATCTTCGAGACTGCGCAGTCCGTTCACACACCAGGCCGACAATCCAGATCGGCAACCTGTGCGACTTTCCGCCGGATGGCGGAGCAGGCGGACCCCATGTCCCGCCGTCGTCGACCACAACAATCACATTCGGGGCGATACCCAGCCGGCGCGCATCCATTTCTGACGCTTGACCCCGCGTCGCTGGCGGTTGCTTCCAAAGGAGAAGTCACCACGATGAAGTCGGCGTTCTCATTCCTGCCCAACTGGCCGCTCGCGCCGGATGCCGTGTTCTGGGCCGGGCTCGCGCTGTTCGCGGCCGGCCTGTGTGGCGAACTGTGCTATCGCGCATGGCGCCTGCCGCGCATCACCGGCTATGCGGTGATCGGTCTCGTCGCCGGTTCGTTCGGATTCGGCGTGATCGACGCAAGCACCGACGAAACGTCGCGGCTGCTGATCGACGTCGCGCTCGGCCTGCTGCTGTTCGAGCTCGGCAGCCGCCTCGACCTGCGCTGGATCCGGCGCAATCCGTGGCTCATCGCGTCGAGCCTCGCGGAGGCCACGCTGACGTTCGTGCTCGTGCTGTTCGTGATGCTCGCGCTCGGCGTATCGGGAATGGTCGCGCTGGTGCTGTCTGCGATCGCGATCGCGACGTCGCCGTCGATGGTGATCCAGCTCAAGACCGAACTGCGCGCGGAAGGGCAGGTGTCGCAGCGCCTCATCACGCTGACCGCGCTCAACAGCGTGTATGCGATCGTGCTGACCAAGCTCGTGACGAGCTGGCTCCACCAGGAAGCGTACGGCAACGTTTTCGCGACGATCCTGCAGCCGCTCTACCTGATCGCCGGGTCGTTCATCGTCGCGTATCTCGTCGCGCGTTCGTGCAATTTCCTGTTCCGTCACATGACGTCGACGATGCGCGACGAGCATTCGTTCGTCGCGCTGTTCGGGCTCGTGATGCTCGCGATTGCGGTGGCCCAGGCGCTGAAGCTCTCGACGCTGCTCACGCTGCTGCTCGCGGGCATCATTGTGAAGAACCTCGAAGCGCGTCCGCAGCTGTGGCCCGAGCACTTCGGCACGGCCGGCTGGCTGCTGACGGTGGTCCTGTTCGTGCTGACGCTCACGTCGTTCACGTGGGGCGACCTCGCGCTCGGCGGGCTGCTCGCGATCGTGCTGATCGTCACGCGGCTCGTCGCGAAGCTGGCCGGCGTCGTCGCGTTCGCGAAGCCGAGCGGCATCGGGATGAAGCAGGGCGTCGCGCTCGGCATCGCGCTGACGCCGATGTCCGCGCTGTCGTACCTGCTCGTCGACGATACCTACCAGCTCTATCCGAATTTCGACCCGCACCTCCGTGCGATCGTGATGTGCACGATCGTGGTCCTGCAGCTCGTCAGCCCGTTCGTCGTCTACCGCTGCCTGTCGGCGGTCGGCGAACGCAGCGACAGCAACTGATTCCGGAACCTGCCATGGCACTCGAAACCTTCGTCAATTCCGAACCGTTCACGTTCGGCGTCGAACTGGAGATCCAGGTCGTCAACACGCATAACTACGACCTGACCAAGGCTGCATCCGACCTGATGCGCCTGATCCAGGGCGAGACCTTTCCGGGCAACATCACGCCGGAAATCACCGAGAGCATGATCGAGCTGTCGACCGGCATCTGCCATTCGCACGAGCAGGCGGTCGGCGAGCTGCATGCGATCCGCGACGTGCTCGTGAAGGCGGCCGACCAACTCAACGTCGGGCTCGCCGGCGGCGGCACGCACGCGTTCCAGCAATGGAGCGACCGGCAGATCTACGATGCGCCGCGCTTCCAGTACATCTCCGAGCTGTACGGTTACCTGGCCAAACAGTTCACCGTGTTCGGCCAGCACGTGCATATCGGCTGTCCCGATCCCGACAGCGCGCTGTTCCTGCTGCATTCGATGTCGCGCTTCATTCCGCACTTCATCGCGCTGTCCGCATCGTCGCCGTTCGTGCAGAACGTCGATACGGGCTTCCATTCGGCACGCCTGAATTCGGTGTTCGCGTTCCCGCTGTCGGGCCGCGCGCCGTTCGTGCTGACCTGGGACAGCTTCGAGGAGTACTTCATGAAGATGGTGAACACGGGCGTGGTCAACTCGATGAAGGACTTCTACTGGGACATCCGCCCGAAGCCCGGCTACGGGACGATCGAGGTGCGCGTGATGGATACGCCGCTGTCGGTCGACCGCGCGGCGGCGATCGCCTGCTACATCCAGACGCTCGCGCGCTACCTGCTGACCGACCGGCCGCTGAAGCTGTCGGAGGACGACTACCTCGTCTACACGTTCAACCGTTTCGAAGCGTGCCGCTTCGGGCTCGAGGGCACCTGCGTGAATCCTCAGACGGGTGAGCGCCGCACGATCGCCGAGGACATCCTCGACACGCTCGACAAGATCGCGCCGCATGCGGCCGCGCTCGGTTCGCGCGCGGCGCTCGACGAGATCGGCGCGCTTGCCAAGGCGCGCGTGAACGACGCATCGTGGTTGAGAACCGTTTTCAAACAGGAAAAATCGCTGAACGAGACGGTCAGGCAGCAGTGCTTACGTTGGCGTGAATGAAAAAATGTTTTGCAGATAACAGGCTCGACCGCGTCGCGATTCGCTGAACGACGGTGGGCGCCGTATCGGGCCGAAATCGTTGCCAGTCGTCCTTAAAATCTGTGGATAACCCGATATTCCGCTGCAAAGTCAACGGTCTGCGGGTGGGATAACCCGGTGGATCATTGCCGTTCGCCCGATGGCCGATCCGAACCGGAAAATGCTGGTGCGCCCCGTTCCGCGGGCGTGCGGCATTGCAGGCACAACGAAAAATTTCAGTTATCCAGCGATTTTCCACAGAATGCAGGGGATAACTTAGCTGTGCGATTTTCCGCTCTCGCTTAGAATGTCGGCTTTGCGGACACCGGAACGACGCGTGTCTCACCGGTCGCCGCGAATGCGACCGCCGCGTGTGCCTCGCGACGGCCGTGCTGACGCACTCGGAAGAGCGCGTCTGTTTTGAGATGGACATTCGATCTCCACACTACGGCCGCTCGGCAATCCGGGCGGCGGCAAAGCGAAAAGACTATGAGCGAAGGCGTTTACGGGAACCAGGCTTCGGGACGTGTCACCCACAGCCTGCTGCGGTTGAGTACGGCCATGCGAAGCCAGGCATGGGATTGGGCGGAAGGCGCGGGCCTCACGCCGACGCAGGGCGAGATCCTCGTGCTGCTGCTGCAGCGCAAGGGCCCGATGCGGCTCGGCGAGATTGCGCGCGAGACGCAGCTCACCGCGGCGACCACGAGCGATGCGGTCAGCACGCTCGAGACGAAGGGGCTCGTCGAGAAGCGCCGCGCGCTGGACGACGGCCGTGCACTGGCCGTGCGCCTGTCGGCGCGTGGCCGTACGGCCGCGAAGAAGGCGCTGCAATGGCCTGAATTCCTGACGAAAGCGGTCGGCAAGCTCGGCGCGGACGAGCAGGGCGCACTGTATCGCGCACTGTTGAAGACGCTGCGCGAGCTGCAGGTGGCCGGTGCGACGCCGCCGCAGCGCATGTGCGTGACGTGCGCCCACTTCCGGCCGGGCAAGCTGTCGAAGAAGACCGTGCATTACTGCGCGGCGCTCGATATCTCGATGTCCGACAGCGACCTGCGTCTCGACTGCTCGGTGCAGGAAGAAGCCGACGCGGCCACGCAGAAGAAGACCTGGAAGATTTTCGCAGGCTGACGTCCGTCGATCGACCGGGAGGCCGATGATGAACGCTGAAGTCGTGGCGATCCGCCACGTGCATTTCGAGGATCTCGGGAGCTTCGAGCAGGTGCTCGGCGAACGGGGCCGGCGGGTGCGCTACGTCGATGTCGGGTCGTCGCGGGTCGAGGTGCTCAATGTGCTCGAGCCGTCGCTGTTGGTCGTGCTCGGCGGGCCGCTCAGCGTGTACGACGATGCGCAGTATCCGACGATCGCGCCGCTTGCGGCGCTCGTGCGCCAGCGCATCGACGCGGGGCTGCCGATCGTCGGCATCTGCCTCGGCGCGCAGTTCATCGCCCGTGCGCTCGGCGCGCGCGTCTATCCGGCCGCGCAGCACGAACTCGGCTGGGCGCCGTTGACGCTCACCGATGCCGGCCGCGCGTCGGCGTTGCGCCATCTCGATGGCGCGGCGACGTCGATGCTGCACTGGCACGGCGATACGTTCGACCTGCCGGGCGGCGCGATCCATCTCGCGTCGACGCCGGCGTGCCGCCACCAGGCATTCGCATGGGGGCAGCACGTGCTGGCGCTGCAATGCCATCCGGAAATCCGCACCGACCGCTTCGAACCGTGGCTGATCGGGAACGCCGGCGAAATCGCAGCGACGCCCGGCGTCGACGCGCGCCAGTTGCGTGACGATACCGCGCAGCACGGCCCCGCGCTCGAAGCGGCCGCACGGCGCATGTTCGCGGAGTGGCTCGACGGCGTCGGGCTCTGACGCCGCGGGCGGCGCCGCTCGCCGCGAATCCTTGGCCCGGCCGGCATCCGTTGCAGGCCGGCGCATCGCTGCATGCGACGCGTTTACCGCCGCGCCGGCAACCTGCTGCCGGCCGCACCTGACCATCTCCTTACTGCCGATCGCGTTATCTGCGCGCTTCAAGCCTGCGTGCTACGCTCGTCCGCTCTTTCCCTTTCCAGGCGAGCGGCCTCCATGACTGCGCTATTTTCCCCGTTCACGCTGCGCGGCGTGACCCTTCCGAACCGGATCGTGATCTCGCCGATGTGCCAGTACTCGGCCGAACGCGGTGAAGCGACCGACTGGCACATGATTCACCTCGGCCATCTCGCGCTGTCGGGCGCGGGCCTGCTCTGCATCGAGGCGACCGCCGTGGAACCCGACGGGCGCATCACGCATGCTGACCTCGGCCTCTGGGACGACGTGACCGAAGCTGCGCTGAAGCCCGTGCTGGCCGCGATCCGCAAGCATTCGCCGATCCGCGTCGCGATGCAGTTGTCGCATGCGGGACGCAAGGCATCGAGCGAGGTGCCGTGGAACGGCGGCCAGCTCGTGTCCGTCGCCGACGGCGGCTGGCTGCCGCATGGGCCGTCTGCCGTGCCGCACAAGGAAGGCGAGACGCCGCCGCTCGCGCTCGATGCCGCGGGCCTGAACCGGATCCGCGAAGCGTTCGCGGCCGCTGCGAAGCGTGCCGCGCGGCTTGGCATCGACGCGATCGAAGTGCACGCGGCGCACGGCTACCTGCTGCACCAGTTCCTGTCGCCGCTCGCGAACCGCCGCACCGACGAATACGGCGGCTCGCGCGAAAACCGGATGCGTTTTCCGCTCGAGATCTTCGAGATCGTGCGAGCGGCGTTTCCGGAAGACCGGCCGGTCGGCGTGCGCGTGTCCGCGACCGACTGGGTCGAAGGCGGCTGGGAGCTCGACGACACGATCGCATTCGCGCACGAACTGAAGCGCCGTGGCTGCGACTGGATCGACGTGTCGTCCGGCGGCGTGTCGCCGCTGCAGAAGATTCCGCTGTCGCCCGGTTACCAGGTGCCGTTCGCGCAGGCCGTGAAGCGCGCGGTCGGCATGCCGACGGTGGCGGTCGGCCTGATCAACGATCCCGCGCATGCGAACCGGCTCATCGAGGCCGACGATGCCGATTTCGTCGCGATGGCGCGCGCGATGCTGTACGACCCGCGCTGGCCGTGGCACGCGGCGGCCGAGCTCGGTGCGCAGGTGACGGCGCCGCCGCAGTACTGGCGCTCGCAGCCGCGCGAGCACAAGGCGTTGTTCGGCGACATCGCATTCGGCCAGCGTTGAGCGTCGAGCGCGCAATATTGCGCGCGATGTTGAACGAAGCAATATCGAACGTGTAGGATGCGGGTGATTCGCCGCATGCCCCGACGCGGCACCAACCGGTGCCGCGTTTTCGTTTGGCGCGCGCCGGGCCGCGATCGCGGCTGTCTTCCATTCATTCGTCTTCACAAGGATTCGTTCGATGAGTTCACGCAGGATCGCGGTACGCCGCTCGGGAGTACACGGCAAGGGCGTGTTCGCGGTGGAGCCGATCAAGGCCGGCGAACGCGTAGTGGAATACAAGGGCGAGCGAATTTCGTGGAAGGAAGCGCTGCGTCGCCATCCGCACGATCCGAGCGAGCCGAACCATACGTTTTACTTCGCACTGGACGAAGGCGGCGTGATCGACGGCAAGATCGACGGCAACAGCGCGCGCTGGATCAACCATTCGTGCGCGCCGAATTGCGAAGCCGAGGAAGTCAAAGGCCGCGTGTTCATCCACGCGCTGCGCGACATCGGGCCGGAAGAGGAGCTGTTCTACGACTACGGCCTCGTGATCGACGCGAAGCTGACGAAGAAGCTCAAGCGCGAATACGCGTGCCATTGCGGCGCGGCTTCGTGCCGCGGCACGCTGCTCGCGACGTCGGATGACGGCGAGAAGAAGAAAAAGAAGAAGGACAAGAAGGACGGCAAGTCCGAGTCCGGGGCGAAGGACAAGAAAAACCGGAAGTGATGCAGGCGGCGGCGCATCGTGCGCTGCCGCTGCCGCTGCCGCTCCTGCTCCTGCTTCCGCTGCCGCTCCTGCTTCCGCTGACGGCTGCCGCGTTGTGCGGCAGTCCTTCCCGTTTCCTTATCCGTCGGGTGGCCCGGTCAACGGTCGCCCGACGCGAATCGCCAGGGGAATCGCTCAATGCGCCGACGCGGCGGCCGGCGTTTCGCTGGCCGGCTTCTCCGTGCGCTGGGCGAGCGGCACCCGCACCACGAAGCGTGAACCGCCTTCCGGCGCATCCTCGTACGACACCGTACCGCCATGCATCGCGATGATGTCGTGCACGATCGCCAGGCCGAGCCCGGCGCCCGTTTCGACACCGTTGCCGCTTTGCGCGTCGCCGCGGAAGAAGCGCTTGAACAAGTCGGCCTGCTGGTTCGCGGGCACGCCCGGGCCGTTGTCCTCGACGACGATCTCGGCGGCCGGCAGGCCGTCTTCGAGCGCGCTGCGCGCGACGTTCACCGTGATTCGCGCACCGTTCGGCCGCGCGAGCGGCACGTATTTCAGCGCATTGTCGAGCAGGTTCGCGATCACCTCGCGCAGCAGCACGGGGTTGCCGCGCACGATCAGCTTCTCGTCGTCGCCGGGGTCGTCGCTGCGCTGGAAGCCGAGGTCGACATGCGACGCGAGCGCGCGCGGCACCCATTCGGCACCCGTCTCGAACGCCATGGCCGCGAGGTCGACGTCGACGAACCGCGCGGCCTGTTCGCCCGGTTCCGCACGCGCGAGCGACAGCAACTGGTTCGACAGCCGCACCGCGCGGTCGGCGGCCGCGCGCAGCTCGCGCACCGCGGCGAAGGTCTGGTGCGGGTCGCGCGCGACGGCAGCCTGCTCCGCATGCAGCTTCACGGCCGTGAGCGGCGTGCGCAACTGGTGCGCGGCATCGGCGATGAACTTGCGCTGCGCGTCGAGCGCGGTCTTCAGGCGGCCGAGCAGCGCGTTCATCGCACTCGTCAGCGGCCGGATCTCCAGTGGCACCTCGGTTTCGTCGACCGGTTCCAGCGACGTGTGGGTCTGCCGGTTCAGCGAATCGGCGAGATGCGTGAGCGGGCCGAGCTGCTGGTTCACGACGCGCCACACGATGCCCCAGCCCGCGAGGAGCAGCAACAGCAGCGGCATCATGATCGCGACGAGGAATTCGGCCGCGATCCGGTAGCGGTGCCGCACCGGCTGCGCGACCTCGACGACCATCGGCTTGCCGCCTTCGACGTCGTCGACGCGCACCTGCGCGACGCGCACCGCGCGGTTGTCGTACTCGGCCTCGAACACGTACGCGTAATGCATGCGGCGTACGTTGATGCCCTGCAGCGGCAGCTTCGGATCGCCGGCGAGTTCCTGTTCGCCGTCGCTGATCCGGTAGATCAGCGCTTCCGCGGGATCGGAGAACATCGCCTGCGCGAGCGGCGGCACCGTGAACGGCGCGTCGGGGCCGGCGATCTGGATCTGTTTCGAGATGGCGGTCGCGAGATCGGCGAGCGAGCGGTCGATCACGTGCTGCGTGTATTGCCACGCGAGCCAGTAGGCAATCAGGCCGCTCATCAGCGCGAGCATCGACAGCGGTGCGGCGAGGCGCCGGAGTAGCGAGCGGCGCAGGCTGGTGGTCACAGCCGGATCAGGAGACATTTCGACGGGCAAATGGATAAGCGCCGCTCACGGGGAGCGGCGCGGTCGTGCGCCGGGCGGCGACGCGGAGCAGGGCGCATCCGCCGGCGGCACGCGGCCGGCCGGCGGGCGCCGCTCAGACGCTCGCCGTCTGGCGGATTTCCTGCAGCAGGTAGCCGAAACCGCGCACCGTGACGATTTCGACACGGCACTGCTCGAGTTTCTTGCGCACGCGGTGCACATAGACTTCGATCGCGGTGTCGCCGAGATCGCCGCCGAAGTGCGTGAGGTGGTCCTGCAACTGGGCCTTGCTGACGACGCGGCCGTGACGCAGCAGCAGCATCTCGAGCACCGCGAACTCGCGCGGCGACAGTTCGAGCGGCTTGTCGTCGTTGAAGATGCGGCGGTCGACGCCCGACAGGCGGACGCCGCCGAGCGACACTTCCGGACGCGGCATGTCGCTGTGCGGGCCGCTGCGGCGCATCACCGCGCGGATGCGCGCTTCGAGCTCGGCCGGCTCGAACGGCTTGAGCATGTAGTCGTCGGCGCCCGAGTTCAGGCCCTGGATCCGGTCGTTCAGCTCGTCGCGTGCGGTCAGCACGATGACGGGCGTGTGGCGGTTGGTCTGGCGGAAACGCGTGAGCAGCGTCATCCCGTCGATGCCCGGGAGGCCGAGGTCGAGGATCACGAGTTCGTGGCGGTTTTGTGCCAGCGCCTGTTCGGCAAAAATGCCGTCATGCACCATGTCGACGGTGAAGCCAGCCTGCTCGAGGCTGCTCTGGATTCCGCGTGCGATGGGGCGGTCGTCTTCGATCAGAAGGAGTCGCATGAAGTTCGCTCAAGTACAATGGGTTGGCGGTTCAGGCACGCGGACAGCACGAAGCCGTTTCCACAGGGGCGCCGCATCGCGTGACATCAAGCATGGCGGCCAGCGAACGATTAAATCCAATCATGTCCGATATTTCGATCAACGACCTTGAAGCCGCGATCAATTTCTGGCGCGCCCGCTCGCCGTCGAGCGGCGACGAACTCAAACTCTGCGAAGAGGCCAGCGCGCTCTCCAAGCCGTATGCGCTGCTGATTGTACAGCGCGAAAGCGCGCTGCAACTGGAAGGTTTGGACCCCAAGGCACGGAAAGCCTACGAGACTTACGTGCGCCTTAAGGATGGCTTGGAAAGCTGAAGGCTTTCGCTGACTACATCCTAGAAAACGTTCATCGAAATGAAAAGTTGACGCGCCGCGCATCGAAAGATGCGCGGCGGTAGAGGAAGGTCTCAGGCGGCAGGTTTCGCGTGTGCGCCGGCGCGGTCGATGAACAGCGCGAGTTCGATGTCGCGTTCGGTCAGGCCGTCGGCGTCGTGGGTCGACAGCGTGACGTCGACGCGGCTGTACACGTTGAACCATTCCGGATGGTGGTTCATTTCCTGCGCCTTGATCGCGACGCGCGTCATGAAACCGAAGGCTTCATTGAAATCGGCGAAGCGCAGGCTGCGCTGGATCGCGTCGCGGCCCGGCATGGCTGTCCAGAGCGGCAGGCCTTCGAGCCGGGTCTTGCGTTCTTCTGATGTGAGCTTGTGGATCATCTTGCACCTCTCGTTCGGTAACGGCGCCCGCGCGCGGCTGCGCCGCGCGACGAAGCCGGCACCGGTCATTGTTTCATAGTTGTGGGACGGCCATCCGGGGACGGGCATCCGGGGACGGGCATCCGGGGACGGCCATCCGGGGTCGGGCAACGGGCGGCCGGCCATCCGGCGCATGTTGGCGCGTCACGCGTCGGCGTCGTCGGGCCAGCCTTCGCCCGTGCCGCGATGCAGCACGCGATCGGTATCGAGCACCGCGCCGGCCGCGAATTCGGCCAGCGCCGCGAGCCGGTCGGCCAGCGCGCGGCCGTCGACGTCGGCGAGCGCGAACAACTGCGCGAAATCGTCGATCACGAAGTAGGTCTTCTGGAACGTGTCGATCCGGTACTTCGTGCGCATCACGCGTTCGAGATCGAAGCCGAGCCGGTTCGGCGCCGCGCTTTCGAGGCTGTACAGGCTTTCGCCCTTGCTCGACACGATCCCGGCGCCGTAGATCGACAGCCCGTTCGTGCCGCGCGGGTCACGGATCAGCCCGAATTCGACTGTATACCAGTAGAGGCGAGCGAGCCGCGCCAGCGCCGCTTCGTCGTCGGCGACCGCGAGCGCGGTGCGGCCGTACGCCTGCATGTAGTCGGCGAACACCGGGTCGATCAGCAGCGGCACATGGCCGAACAGGTCGTGGAAGCAGTCGGGTTCCTGCAGGTAGTCGAGCTGGTCGGGGCGGCGCATCCACCAGGTGACCGGAAAACGCCGGTTCGCGAGATGCTCGAAGAACACGCGATCGGGCACGAGGCCCGGCACCGCGACGATCTCCCAGCCCGTCGCGGGCTTCAACTGGCGATTCACGTCGGCGAACGACGGCACGCGGTCGGCGGGCAGGTCGATCTTGCCGAGCCCCGCGACGAACGCGTCGCAGGCGCGCCCGCGCAGCAGCGCCGACTGGCGCGCATAGAGCTGCTTCCACACCGCATGGTCGACCTGGCCATAGCGTTCGAGCGGCTGGTCGATGGTGAAATCTGCGCGGGTTTCGAGGCCCGCGTCGAACTGCTCCTGCAGTTTCGCGGTGACGACGGTGGACATGATCAGGCTCTGCACGCTGTGGTTGGGAACCATGCAAGTGTAGAGCGGCCTGCGCGCGGAATGGGCGCAAAGTTGGCGTTGATTTGCCTGTTGATGCGATAATCTCGCATCAAATCACGAATCAATGCGGAGAATGCTCATGCTGGAACTCGATCACTTCGATCTCGCGCTGCTGGACGTGCTGCAGCGCTTCGGACGCGCGACGCATCAGCAGCTCGGCGAGGAGGTGCCGCTGTCGCCGTCGCAGATCGGCCGGCGGTTGCAGCGGCTCGAGGCGGCCGGCGTGATCGAAGGCTATCGCGTGATGCTGCGGCCCGAAAAGCTCGGGCTCGGCGTCACCGCGTTCACGAGCCTGAAGCTCAAGCACCACGGCGATTCGATCATCGAGCAGTTCCAGCAGCAGATCGACGTGCTGCCCGAAGTGCTCGAATGCCATGCGGTGGTGGGCGATGCCGACTACCTGCTGCGGATCGTCGCGCCCGACCTGAACGCGCTGTCGCAGTTCGTGATGAAGAAGCTGATGCGCGTGCCGGGCGTCGACAGCGTGCGCTCGAACATCGTGCTGACGACCTTCAAGCGCAACGGCGCGCTGCCGCTCGCGCACCTGGCGCCCGGCGCCGCGTGACGCGGCGGCAGGGCCAGCGCAAGCCCGTTATTAGCGGGAACCGGCCCCAGGCGGCGCGTGCCGTACCGCCGCCGGCGGGGCCGGATCAGACTGCTTCGTGCTGCGTATCGGCGTTCAGCAGGTCGACGTATGCGACCGCGACGAGATCGTCCTGCGATACGCCGAGCTTCGTGAACACGTCGTGCGCTTCGGCTTCGCCGCCGGCTTCGTCGTCGTCGGGCCCGAGCACGACTTCCAGTTCGATGAAATCGCCGAGGCCGTCGACGCGGTCGAGATGGATGCGCGTGCGGCCGGCGAGGTACACGTGCCGTTCCTTCGTCACGATCCCGCGCGTGGTCAGCGCGGTCGCGAGCAGCGCGTGCATCGCGTCGGGATTCGTCACGGGGCTGCGCGTGTAGTACGACGCCTTCGGGCCGTCGCGGTCGTCGCGCTGGTAGAAGATCAGTTCGGCCGGCGTGCCGTCTTCGAAGCGGCGCAGCTTCAGCCGGCCGCGCGGCACGTCATAGAAGAAATCCTGCTGGCGGTAGAACAGCGGCGCTTCGGTCGCGAGCGTCGCCGCGCGTTCGCGCAGCTGGTCGAATTCGCGGGCGCGGGCTTTGATCTCGATGTTGCGGGCCATGCGGGTCTCCTTCAAGAGGGGTCTCGCGGTGTGCGAACGCACAATCTAGCAAAAAGGCGGGGATGGTGGCGTGACGGCGGGCGGGAGGCGTGGCGAGATGCCGCGTGTTGCGTGCGACGCCGGCGCCCGGCGTGCGGCGCGTGGCGGCAGCGCTGTCATCAGCACCGCTCATATCGCCCACTGGGCTTCGATCAGTCGCAACGCGGCCGCGATCGCCGGTTCTTCGCGCCGCTCGGCGAGCGTCACGAACGTTAGTTCGGTCGGCACTGTCACGCGCTCGACAATTGTCAGCGCATGCGCGTGCGCTTCGGCCAGCGCAGTCGAGTCGCGCGCGAGCGTCAACCCGATGCCCGATTTGACGAGGTCGAGCATCGATTGCTCCTGGTCGACCTCGGCAACCTTGACGGGCTGCGCACCGGCTTGCGCGAAGCGCCGCGACAGCAGCCGGTGATGCGCGGACGCAGGCGGCGTCCAGATCCACGGCAGCGCGGCGAGCGCGCGCCAGTCGTGCGCGCGCTGCACGCGCTCCTTCCAGCCGGCCGGCGCGAGCACGCGGTACTGGAAATGCGTGAGCGTGACCGTGTGGAACAGCGCGCCGTCGAGCGGATCGTCCTCGCCGGGCCGGCCGATGTAGTAGCCGACGTCGAGCGCCTGCGCGCGCACCTGTTCGATCACCCAGCCCGACATCCCGTGCCGCAGCGCCGTCTCGATCTGCGGATGGGTTTCGACCAGCGCGCGCAGGAAGCCGCCGAGCCGCAGGAAGCCCGGATCGAGGATCGTGCCGATCCGCAGCCGGCCGCGCACCTCGTGCCGCAGCGCAGCCGCGGCGCGCTGCACGTCGGAGGCCGCGGCGAGCGCGCGTTCCGCATGCGGCAGCAGCGTCTGGCCGTCGCGCGTGAGCGCGAGCCCGCGCGACGTGCGCGTGAACAGCGCGACGCCGAGCGTTTCCTGCAGATGCTTGATCTGCAGGCTGACGGCCGGCTGTGTCAGGTGCAGTTGCGCGGCGGCGCGCGTCAGGTTGCCTTCGCGCGCGACCGTCGCGAACGCGCGGAGCAGGGTGAGATCCATCGTCGTGATATGAGCGCTGCTTATAACGCAGTTCAGCATAACTCATTGGATCGGCGGCCGGCAGCGGGAGTACGCTTCATCGGTCGCGTCGCCCGGCGGGTTTTGGCCGGCACCGGGCCGGGAATACGGCAGGGCAGGCGGGCGCTGCCGAAAGCGCGGCCCGCGACGACTATGCTTGAAATGACGCGCGGCATCGCAGCGCGCGGCGTAGAACAACAAGCTTTGCTTGGGATCAGCGTAAGGGCTGGAGCGCCAACGCTGGTCGACCGCGAAGCATGGGGCCAGCGTAAGCGCTGAAGCGCTAACTTGGGTCGACAGCTTTGCATGCGGCCACCGTAAGCGCTAAAGCGCTAACGTTGGTCGACCGCCGTGGGGGAAATAAGCGCTGAAGCGCCAACTCCATCCAGCCACGCCATGGGACCCGCGTAAGCGCTAAAGCGCCAACGCGGGCCGACCGCCGTGGGGATGGAGTAAGCGCTGAAGCGCTAACTCCATCCAGCCACGCCATGGGACCCGCGTAAGCGCTAAAGCGCTAACGCGGGTCGACGGGAGACAAGCCGTGAATACACAACGCACGCTCGAAGGCGAATTCGACTACGTAATCGTCGGCGCGGGCACCGCGGGCTGCGTGCTCGCGAATCGCCTGACCGAGGATCCCGACATCCGCGTGCTGCTGCTCGAAGCGGGCGGCAAGGACGACTATCACTGGATCCATATCCCGGTCGGCTATCTGTATTGCATCGGCAACCCGCGCACCGACTGGCTGTACAAGACGCAGCCCGAAGCGGCGCTCAACGGCCGCGCGCTGGCGTATCCGCGCGGCCGCGTGCTCGGCGGCTGCTCGTCGATCAACGGCATGATCTACATGCGCGGCCAGCGCGAGGATTACGACAGCTGGGCGCAGGAAACCGGCGACGCGGGCTGGTCGTGGGACAGCGTGCTGCCGATCTTCAAGCGCAGCGAGGATCACCATGCGGGCGCGAGCGACGCGCACGGCGCGGGCGGCTACTGGCGCGTCGAGAAGCAGCGGCTGCGCTGGGAGATCCTCGAATCGTTCGCGCAGGCCGCGCAGCAGACGGGCATCCCGGCGACCGACGATTTCAACCGCGGCGACAATTCCGGGGTCGGCTATTTCGAGGTGAACCAGAAGCGCGGCATACGCTGGAATACGTCGAAGGCGTTCCTGCGGCCCGCGATGGCGCGCCCGAACCTGACCGTGATCACCGGCGCGCAGGCGCAGCGCGTGGTCTTCGAAGGGCGGCGCGCGGTCGGCGTCGAGTATCACGGCGGCGGCACCGATTATGTCGCGCGCGCACGTGCGGAAGTGCTGCTGACGTCCGGCGCCGTGAATTCGCCGCAACTGCTCGAACTGTCGGGCGTCGGCTGCGGCCGGCGGCTGCAGGCGCTCGGCATCGACGTCGTGCAGGATCTGCCGGGCGTCGGCGAAAACCTGCAGGACCACCTGCAATTGCGGATGGCGTTTCGCGTCGAAGGCGTGCGTACGCTCAACACGCTGTCCGCGCACTGGTGGGGCAAGCTGATGATCGGCGCGGAATATGCGTTGCTGCAGCGCGGGCCGATGTCGATGGCGCCGTCGCAGCTCGGCGCATTCGCGAAATCCGATCCAGACGATCCCGCGCTCACGCGCCCCGATCTCGAATACCACGTGCAGCCGCTGTCGCTCGAACGCTTCGGCGAGCCGCTGCACAGCTTCAACGCGTTCACGGCGTCCGTCTGCCATCTGCGGCCGACGTCGCGCGGCAGCGTGCATGTCACGAGCGCCGATCCGGCCATCGCGCCCGCGATCGCGCCGAACTATCTGTCGACCGACCAGGATCGCCATGTCGCCGCGAATGCGCTGCGCCTCACGCGCCGGATCGCGTCCGCGCCGGCGCTTGCGCGCTATCGTCCCGAGGAAATCCTGCCGGGCGTGCAGTATCGGACCGAGGCAGAACTGATCGACGCGGCCGGCGCCGTCGGCACGACGATCTTCCATCCGGTCGGCACCTGCCGGATGGGGCGTGCCGATGACGAGCGCGCGGTGGTCGACAGCCGCCTGCGCGTGCGCGGCATCGCCGGATTGCGGATCATCGATGCATCGGTGATGCCGTTCATTACGTCGGGCAACACCAATTCGCCGACGCTGATGATTGCCGAGCGCGCGAGCGACATGATCCGTGCCGATCGCCGCGCGGCGCGCGACGCGACGCCGGTGCGAACGGAGGTCACGGTGACGGCCGCGTGACGGAACACTGACACGCGCGACAGCGGGCCGTCATACTGGCGCCCGCTGATTCGATATGCGAAACAAGCTGCTGTTGCAGTGGCTGTGCCGGTTGAGGCGGTTCGGACGGCAAGATCCATGCAAGCCGCGCAGTCGCGCGGTTTTTTCAATTGCACGCGTGCCGTGCGTTGCGCACGGTCGACTGTCGATGATGCACGTGTCAAAAAAGCGTGGTGAAAAACCGTGCAAACCGCATTCGGCATCGCGGCCAGCCCTATAAGTGCAAATCCCGATGATTGCACTGCACCAACGGCGCGACAATGTTGCGCAATGTGCATACGCGTCGGCGCGGGAGACCACCCTCGAGGCGTACCACGGCGCCCGGGGGCAGCCGGCTGATCCGCTGACCTGTTCGCGGTCGCTTGCACCTCGCTTCCCGGTGCTTCGCCTGACTTCGTACGGAAGGGAACATGATTCTCGGCGACACGATTCTGGAAACACGCGGACTGACGAAAGAATTCAGGGGTTTCACCGCCGTGAACGGCGTCAACCTGCGTGTGCGTCGCGGCGCGATTCATGCGCTGATCGGGCCGAACGGCGCGGGCAAGACCACCTGCTTCAACCTCCTCACCAAGTTCCTGACACCGACGGCCGGCCAGATCGTCTTCAACGGGATCGACATCACCGACGAGCGGCCCGCGCAGGTGGCACGGCGCGGCATCATCCGTTCGTTCCAGATCTCGGCCGTGTTCCCGCACCTGACCGCGCTGCAGAATGTGCGCATCGGCCTGCAGCGCGCGCTCGGCACCGAATTCCATTTCTGGCGCAGCGAACGCACGCTGAAGCGGCTCGACGACCGCGCGATGGATCTCCTCACGCAGGTCGGCCTCACCGATTTCGCGCACGTGCCGACCGTCGAGCTGGCCTACGGCCGCAAGCGTGCGCTCGAGATCGCGACGACGCTCGCGATGGAACCCGAACTGATGCTGCTCGACGAGCCCACGCAGGGGATGGGCCACGAGGACGTCGACCGCGTGACCGCGCTGATCAAGAAGGTCGCGAGCGGTCGCACGATCCTGATGGTCGAGCACAACATGAACGTGATCGCGGGCATCTCCGACACGATCACCGTCCTGCAACGCGGCGAGGTGCTGGCCGAAGGCTCGTATGCGGAAGTGTCGAAGAATCCGCTCGTGATCGAGGCCTACATGGGCAGTGCCGATGCGGCGCTCGCGGGGGCGCACGCATGAAGCACAGCGAACGGGAGGAACGCGAATTGAGCGGCGTCGAGAGCGGTACGCCCGCGCTGGAGATCACGGGCCTGGAGGCCTGGTACGGGGAATCCCACATATTGCACGGTGTCGACCTGACGGTGCATCGCGGCGAGGTCGTCACGCTGCTCGGCCGCAACGGCGCGGGCCGCACGACGACGCTGCGCGCGATCATGGGCCTCACGGGGCGCCGCAACGGGTCGATCAAGGTCGCGGGCAACGAGACGATCGGCCTCGCGACGCACCGCATCGCGCATTTCGGCATCGGCTACTGCCCGGAGGAACGCGGGATCTTCTCGAGCCTGTCGTGCGAGGAGAACCTGATGCTGCCGCCGCCGATCGGGCCGCGCGAGCACGCGATGTCGCTCGACGAGATCTACGCGATGTTCCCGAACCTCGCGTCGCGCCGGCAGAGCCAGGGCACGCGGCTGTCCGGCGGCGAGCAGCAGATGCTCGCGGTCGCGCGGATCCTGCGCACCGGCGCGAACCTGCTGCTGCTCGACGAGATTTCCGAAGGCCTCGCACCGGTGATCGTGCAGACGCTCGCGCGGATGATCGTTGCGCTGAAGGCGCGCGGCTACACGATCGTGATGGTCGAACAGAATTTCCGCTTTGCCGCGCCGCTTGCCGACCGCTTCTACGTGATGGAGCACGGCCGCATCGTCGAGCATTTCCGCGCGGCCGAACTGGAAAGCAAGATGCCGACCCTGCACGACCTGCTCGGGGTATGACGCCGCCCCGTTTCCTTTGCCGCTAGCCGTGGCGGCCTCGAACAACCACAACGCATCAGAACAACAGGAGACGTCAATGAAAATGAAGACCCTTGCACACGCCTGTCTCGCGCTCGCGACCGCCGCGTTCACTGCCGGCGCCGCGCATGCCGCGGATACCGTGAAGATCGGTTTTGTCACCGACATGTCGGGGCTTTACGCGGACATCGACGGCCAGGGCGGCCTCGAGGCGATCCGCATGGCGGTCGCCGACTTCGGCGGCAAGGTGCTCGGCAAGCCGATCGAGGTCGTGTACGCGGATCACCAGAACAAGGCGGACATTGCCGCGTCGAAGGCGCGCGAATGGATCGACCGCGGCGGGCTCGACCTGCTCGTCGGCGGCACGAATTCGGGGACGGCGCTGGCGATGGCCAAGCTCGCCGCGGAGAAGAAGAAGGTCTACATCAACATCGGTGCGGGCGCGGACACGCTGACGAACGAGGAGTGCACGCCGTACACGGTGCACTATGCGTACGACACGATGGCGCTCGCGAAAGGCACCGGCTCGGCGGTGGTGAAGCAGGGCGGCAAGACGTGGTTCTTCCTGACCGCCGACTACGCGTTCGGCAAGGCGCTCGAGAAGAATACGTCGGACGTCGTGAAGGCGAGCGGCGGACAGGTGCTGGGTGCGGTGCGGCATCCGCTGTCCGCGTCGGATTTCTCGTCGTTCCTGCTGCAGGCGCAATCGTCGAAGGCGCAGATCCTCGGCCTCGCGAACGCGGGCGGCGACACGATCAACGCGATCAAGGCCGCGAAGGAATTCGGCATCACGAAGACGATGAAGCTCGCCGGGCTGCTGATGTTCATCAACGACGTGCACAGCCTCGGCCTCGAGACGACGCAGGGCCTCGTGCTGACCGACAGCTGGTACTGGAACCGCGATGCGGTATCGCGCCAGTGGGCGCAGCGCTACTTCGGCAAGATGAAGAAGATGCCGTCGAGCCTGCAGGCGGCCGACTACTCGTCGGTGACGACCTACCTGAAGGCCGTCCAGGCGGCCGGCACGACCGACTCCGACAAGGTGATGGCCGAGCTGAAGAAGATCAGGATCAACGACTTCTACGCGAAGGGCTATATCCGCACGGACGGCAGCATGATCCACGACATGTACCTGATGGAAGTGAAGAAGCCGTCGGAATCGAAGGAGCCTTGGGACTACTACAAGGTGCTCGCGACGATTCCGGGCGAACAGGCGTTCGGGACCAAGCAGGAGACGCGCTGCGCGATGTGGAAGTAAGCGCGGCGTAGCGGCGCGCGCGGGCGCGCCGCACGGTGGCGGCTGCAGCGATGTGCCCGCTGCACCGCCCGCGTGCGCAATGCAGAAAGGTTGCGCGCGCAACGAAACTCATTCTGACGGCTAAGTCGATGGAAATCTTTGGCATTCCGTTGCCGGCGATGCTGAGCCAGTTGCTGCTCGGGCTCGTCAACGGCTCGTTCTACGCGATCCTGAGCCTCGGGCTCGCGGTGATCTTCGGGCTGCTCAACGTGATCAACTTCGCGCACGGCGCGCTGTTCATGCTGGGCGCGATGCTCGCGTGGATGGGCCTGTCGTACTTCGGGCTGCCGTACTGGGCGATGCTCGTGCTGGCACCGCTGATCGTCGGCGCGTTCGGGATCGCGGTCGAGCGCTCGATGCTGCGCTGGCTGTACAAGCTCGATCACCTGTACGGGCTGCTGCTCACGTTCGGCCTCACGCTGGTCGTCGAAGGCGTGTTCCGGTCGATCTACGGATCGTCCGGCCAGCCGTACGACGTGCCGTCGCAGCTTTCCGGCGCGACCAACCTCGGCTTCATGTTCCTGCCGAACTACCGTGCGTGGGTCGTCGTCGCGTCGCTCGCGGTGTGCCTCGCGACGTGGTTCGTGATCGAGAAGACGCGCCTGGGCGCGTATCTGCGTGCGGGCACCGAGAACCCGAAGCTCGTCGAGGCGTTCGGCGTGAACGTGCCGATGATGATCACGCTCACCTACGGCTTCGGCGTCGCGCTCGCCGCGTTCGCGGGCGTGCTGGCCGCGCCGGTGATCCAGGTGTCGCCGCTGATGGGCCAGCCGATGATCATCACCGTGTTCGCGGTGGTCGTGATCGGCGGGATGGGCTCGATCCTCGGCTCGATCGTCACGGGCCTGCTGCTCGGCGTGATCGAGGGCTTCACGCGCGTGTTCTATCCCGAAGCGTCGGCCACCGTCGTGTTCGTAATCATGGCGATCGTGCTGCTGTTCCGCCCGGCGGGCCTCTTCGGCAAGGAAAAATGATGCAGAGAAAAGTGCTCTACGGCGTGCTGCTCGCCGCACTGCTCGCCGCGCCGTTCATCGGCGCGTATCCGGTGTTCGTGATGAAGGTGCTCACGTTCGCGCTGTTCGCGGCCGCGTTCAACCTGCTGATCGGCTATACGGGGCTGCTGTCGTTCGGCCATGCGATGTTCCTCGCGACCGCCGGTTATGCGACCGGCTATTCGATCCAGACGCTCGGTTTCACGCCGGAGCTCGGCGTGCTCGTCGGCACCGTCGCCGCGACGCTGCTCGGGCTCGTCGTCGGGCTGTTCGCGATCCGCCGGCAGGGCATCTACTTCGCGATGATCACGCTCGCGTTCGCGCAGATGGTCTACTTCATCTATCTGCAGGCGCCGTTCACGCACGGCGAGGACGGCCTGCAGGGCGTGCCGCGCGGCCACCTGTTCGGGCTGCTCGACCTGTCGAACGACGTCGCGCTGTACTACGTCGTGCTGGCGGTGGTCGTCGCCGCGTGCGCGTTCATCGTGCGGGTCGTCCATTCGCCGTTCGGCCAGGTGCTCGTCGCGATCAAGGAGAACGAGGCGCGCGCGATCTCGCTCGGCTACGACACCGACCGCTTCAAGCTGCTCGCGTTCATCCTGTCGGCCGGGCTCGCGGGGCTTGCCGGCTCGCTGAAGGTGCTCGTGCTCGGCTTCGAGACGCTCTCCGATGCGCACTGGACGATGTCGGGCCTCGTCGTGCTGATGACGCTCGTCGGCGGGATGGGCACGCTGTTCGGGCCGCTGCTGGGCGCGGCGCTGATCGTCGCGCTGGAAGACCGGCTCGGCGACATCGGCGAATGGCTCGCGTCGACGACGGGCGTCGCGTGGTTCCATTCGCTCGGCGAATCGGCGACGATCGTCACCGGGCTGATCTTCATCGCGTGCGTGCTCGCGTTCCGGCGCGGCATCGTCGGCGAGATGGTCGCGCGGATCAAGCCGCTCAGGGCATCCTGAGCGCGTGCCGCGCGCGTCGCGGCAGGTTGATGCGAAGCACCATCCGGCGCACTCCGGAGGGGCGTCGCAGCGGGCTCAAGCCGGTGCCGCGCGGCAGACTGGTGCCCCATTTCCGTGCGGCGATGCACCATAGGGGTAAATGCTAAGTTGCCGTGGTGCTTAAGCCTCTTTAAGATTCGTTTCAGTTCTGATGCACCGCGAAACGAATTTGCAGGTGGAGAACGAGGAGACAATCGAGGCACAAAGTGCCCGGACCCCAAAAGCGCTGTTGGACGGAATCCAACAGCGCTTTTTCATTTGCGTGCACGGATATTCACCGATGGTGCATCGGCCTGCGCAATTGCCGTATTCCGCGCTTGCATTCGCACCGCGCTTCTTCCGCGCTTCGCCGCGTCCCCCGTTTTTCCTTTTCCCGCAATCCGGTCGCTGACGGCGCGTTGTCACGCGCAGGCCGTCCGGGCTTACCCGGTTGGCGTGCGCGAAATGCGTCCGTTACACTTGGCTTTCGCCGACCGCGCGGTCGGGAAAATCGGTCGGCAGTTCTCCTACAAGCAGAATGCAGAAGAGGGAGCACGGTTGGATGAGCAGCGCAGCACGATGGATCGGGGCAGGAAGGGCGGCTGGCGCCGCTCGTTCGTCATTGGGTGCGCATCGGTACTTCCCGGCCTTCCCGAGCCGTCCTGCGGCCGGTACGCGCGTTGCGGCACGGGTTGCCGGCATGGCGCCTTCACCGGTCGTTGCGCTCGCACCCGTCTCCGCATGAACCGCCGCTTTTCCGATCTTTCGCCGCCGGCGCGCGTGGCCGGGCCGAGCCAGGCCGGCACACCTTCCGGCGATCGTTGCGCACGCATCGATTGCCCGCACGATCCCGCATTTCTTCGCCTTCTTCATCCTGACGACATTGCTGCTGCGCATCGTGGCGGTCGAACCAACGTGTCGGCCGCGATGCACGTGCATGCGTATGCGCATGCGCCGCGCCGTCGGGATTCTGCCGCGGCGGCGGCGTTTCACGGGAAAACGAGCGTAGGCGCGGCAAGACGAGATAGTTAAATTATTAACTTGTTTGGGAAACGGGAGCCGCCCGAGCACCCGCGGATTTTTCGAGCAGCGTTTGGAGACAACGTAAATGAAGATGAATCGATGGATGGAGGCCGTGCTTGCCGCGGGCCTCGTGTGCGCGGCGGCCACAGCGTCGGCGCAGGTGAAGATCGGCGTGACGCTGTCGGCCACCGGGCCGGCTGCGTCGCTCGGGATTCCGGAAAAGAACACGATCGCCTTGCTGCCGAAGGAAATGGCGGGCAAGAGCGTGCAGTACATCGTGCTCGACGATGCATCCGACACGAGCCGCGCGGTGCAGAACGTGCGCAAGCTGATCGACGAAGATCACGTCGACGCGATCATCGGCTCGTCCGTCACGCCGAACTCGCTCGCGATGCTCGACCCCGTGTCGCAGGGCAAGACGCCGACGATCTCGCTCGCGGCGAGCGCGCAGATCATCGCGCCGATGGACGCGAAGCGCGCGTGGATGTTCAAGGTGCCGCAGAACGACCAGCTGATGGCCGACGCGATCGCCGGCTACATGGCGAAGCACGGCGTGAAGACGGTCGGCTTCATCGGCTTCGCCGATGCGTACGGCGACAGCTGGTACAAGACGTTCAGCGCGGCGGCCGAGAAGAACGGCCTGAAGCTCGTGTCGAACGAGCGCTTCAACCGCACCGACGCGTCGGTGATGGGGCAGGTGCTCAAGCTGTTGGGCTCGAATCCCGACGCAGTGCTGATCGCCGGCTCCGGCACGCCGGCGGCGCTGCCGGCCAAGACGCTGAAGGAGCGCGGCTACAAGGGCAAGGTGTACCAGACGCACGGCGTCGCGAACAACGACTTCCTGCGCGTGTGCGGCAAGGATTGCGAGGGCGAGATCCTGCCGGCCGGCCCGGTGCTCGTGACCGACCAGCTCCCGGATTCGAACCCGGTGAAGAAGGCGGCGCTCGGCTACAAGGCCGCGTACGAGAAGGCCTACGGCGCGGGCTCGCTGGCGACGTTCGGCGGACATGCATGGGATGCGGGGCTGCTGCTGCAGCGCGCGATTCCGGACGCGCTGAAGAAGGGCCAGCCGGGCACCGAGGCGTTCCGCGAAGCGCTGCGCGCGTCGCTCGAAAGCGTGAAGGATCTGCCCGTGTCGCACGGCGTGATCAACATGACGTCGACCGATCACAACGGCTTCGATACGCGTGCGCGCGTGATGGTGCAGATCGTCGACGGCAAGTGGAAGCTGCAGGCCGAGTAAGCATCATGTGAAACCGGCGTGCGCGGCGCGAACGGCGCCGTGCCCGCCGTCGGCAGGGCGCCGGGCCTGACGGGCCGCGCCCGTGCCGCATGGAACCACCGGGGCCCGCCGCGTGGCGCCTGACGCTCTGATCTTGCCGTCCGTGCGCCCCGGCCGTTCCCGTCGCCGTTTCTCCGCAGCATTCTCGATACAAGACACGTATGGATCTCTCGATTGCGGCGATCCTCGCGCAAGACGGCATCACGACCGGCGCCATTTATGCATTGCTGTCGCTGGCGCTCGTGCTGGTGTTTTCCGTCACGCGGGTGATCTTCATTCCACAGGGCGAATTCGTCGCCTACGGTGCGCTGACGCTTGCGGCGTTGCAGGCGCAGAAATTCCCCGCCACCTGCTGGCTGCTGTTCGTGATGGGCGTCGCGTGCTTCCTGCTCGAAGTCGGCGGCCTGATCCGGCATCGCGAACGGCGCCATCAGCTCGGCCGCACGCTCGCGACGCTCGGCAGCCGCTACATCCTGTTGCCGCTCGCGGTGTTCGCGATCACGCGCAGTTTTGCCGCGCAGCCGATGCCGATGCTCGCGCAGCTCGCGCTGACGCTCGCGATCGTCGTGCCGATGGGGCCGTTCGTCTATCGGCTCGTGTATCAGCCGATCGCCGAAGGCACGACGCTGCTGTTGCTGATCGTGTCGGTCGCCGTCCATTTCGCGATGGTCGGCCTCGGGCTCGTGATGTTCGGCGCGGAGGGCTCGCGCACCAACGGATTCTCGGATGCGTCGCTGTCGATCGGCAGCATGACGGTGTCGGTGCAGAGCATCCTGGTCGTCGTCACCGCGCTCGTGCTGATCGGCGCGCTCTACGTGTACTTCGGCCGCACGATCGCCGGCAAGGCGCTGCGCGCGACGTCGGTGAACCGGCTCGGCGCGCAGCTCGTCGGCATCGGCACGACCGAAGCAGGGCGGCTCGCGTTCACGTTCGCGGCGGGCCTCGGCGTGCTGTCTGGGATCCTCGTCGGCCCGCTGACGACGATCTACTACGACTCGGGCTTCCTGATCGGGCTGAAGGGCTTCGTCGGCGCGATCATCGGCGGGCTCGTCAGCTATCCGCTCGCGGCCGCCGGCTCGCTGCTCGTCGGCGTGCTCGAATCGTATTCGTCGTTCTGGGCGAGCGCATACAAGGAGGTGATCGTGTTCACGCTGATCATTCCGGTGCTGCTGTGGCGGAGCTTCGTGACACCGCACGCGGAAGAGGAAGAGGAGTGACGCGATGAAGACGGTGCTACGCAACAAGACCTTCTGGGTGTTTCTCGTGGTGCTGTTCGCGCTGCCGGTACTGCCCGGCGCGCTGCAGGTGCCGGAGTACTGGATCACGCTGCTGAACTACATCGGCCTCTATGCGATCGTCGCGATCGGGCTCGTGCTGCTGACGGGCGTCGGCGGGATGACGAGCTTCGGGCAGGCCGCATTCGTCGGCATCGGCGCGTATGCGACCGCGTTCCTGACGACGCGGTACGGCGTGTCGCCGTGGCTCGCGCTGATCGTCGGCGTCGTGCTGACGGCGCTCGTCGCGCTCGTGCTCGGCGCGGTCACGATGCGGCTGTCCGGGCACTTCCTGCCGCTTGGCACGATCGCGTGGGGCCTCGCGCTGTTCTACCTGTTCGGCAACCTCGAACTGCTCGGCAAGTACGACGGGATCAACGGGATTCCGGCGCTGAACCTGTTCGGCATCGCACTCGACAGCGGCCGCAGCCTGTATTTCCTGATCTGGGCCGTCGTGCTGGCCGCGATCGTGTCGGTGCAGAACCTGCTGAACAGCCGGCCGGGCCGCGCGATCCGTGCGCTGCGCGGCGGCGGCGTGATGGCCGAGGCGATGGGCGTGAACACCGCGTGGATGCGCGTCGTGATCTTCGTCTACGCGGCCGTGCTCGCGGCCGTGTCGGGCTTCCTGTACGCGCACCTGCAGCGCGCGGTGAACCCGACCCCGTTCGGCCTGAATCACGGGATCGAATTTCTGTTCATGGCGGTGGTCGGTGGCGTGTCGCACGTGTGGGGCGCGGTGCTCGGCGCAGCGATCCTCACGGTGCTGCAGGACTACCTGCAGACGCTGCTGCCGAAGCTGCTCGGCTCGGAAGGCAACTTCGAGATCATCGTGTTCGGCGTGCTGATGGTGCTGCTGCTGCAGTACGCGCGCCAGGGCGTGTGGCCGTTCGTCGCGAGGCTGTTCCCGCGCGGGCCGCGCGCACATGTGCCCGAGCAGGCCGAGCCGTTGCCGCAGCGCGCGAAGCCTGCGGCCGGCGAACCGCTGCTCGCGGTCGACAACGCACGCAAACAGTTCGGCGGGCTCGTGGCCGTCAACGACGTCAGCTTCGACGTGAAAGCGGGGCAGATCATCGGGCTGATCGGTCCGAACGGTGCCGGCAAGTCGACCACGTTCAACCTGGTGACGGGCGTGCTGAAGCCGACGGGCGGCACGATCACGTTCCGCGGCGAGCGCATCGACGGGCTCACGTCGCGCCAGATCGTCCGTCGCGGCATCGGCCGCACGTTCCAGCACGTCAAGATGCTGCCGGCGATGACGGTGCTCGAGAACGTCGCGATCGGCGCGCATCTGCGCGGCCATACCGGTGTCTGGCGCAGCGTCGCGCGGCTCAATGCACACGAGGAAGCGAAGTTGCTGGCCGAAGCCGCACGGCAGATCCGTCGCGTCGGGCTCGAACAGCACATGTACGACGAAGCGGGCAGCCTCGCGCTCGGCCAGCAACGGATTCTCGAAATCGCGCGTGCGCTGTGCTGCGACCCGACGCTGCTGTTGCTCGACGAGCCGGCCGCCGGGCTGCGTTACAAGGAGAAGCAGCAACTCGCCGACCTGCTGCGGCGGTTGAAGGCGGAAGGCATGAGCGTGTTGCTCGTGGAACATGACATGGACTTCGTGATGAACCTCACCGACCGGCTGGTGGTGATGGAATTCGGCACGCGGATCGCGGAAGGGCTGCCGCAGGACGTGCAGCAGGATCCGGCCGTGCTCGAAGCGTATCTGGGCGGGGTGGAGTGATGACGGACACGACGATGCCGATTCTCGAAGTGCGCGGGCTGGCGGTCCGGTACGGGAAGGTGGAGGCGCTGCATGGCGCGGCGATCAAGGTCGGTGCGGGGCAGATTGTCAGCGTGATCGGTCCGAACGGGGCAGGCAAATCGACGCTGCTGAACGCGATCATGGGCGCGCTGCCGGTGACCGGGCATGCGTCGGGCGCGGTCGTGTATCGCGGCAACGACGTCGGCGCGTTGCGGGTCGAGCAGCGTGTCGCGCGCGGGATGTGCCTCGTACCGGAAAAGCGCGAGCTGTTCAGCACGATGACGGTCGAGGACAACCTCGTGCTGGGCGCGTATCGGCGCAAGCAAGCCGGTGAATCGAATTTCCTCGACCAGCTCGACCACGTGTTCGCGCTGTTTCCGCGGCTGAAGGAGCGCCGCAAGCAGGCGGCCGGCACGCTGTCGGGCGGCGAGCGCCAGATGCTCGCGGTCGGCCGCGCGCTGATGGGCAAGCCCGACCTGCTGATGCTCGACGAGCCGAGCCTCGGGCTCGCGCCGCTGATCGTGAAGGAGATCTTTCATATCATCAGCGCGTTGCGTGGTACGGGCGTCGCGACGCTGCTGATCGAGCAGAACGCACGGGCCGCATTGCAGATCTCCGACTACGGCTATGTGCTGGAGACGGGCGAGTTTGCGCTGGAAGGGCCGGCGGCCGAGCTTGCGCAGAATCCGCGCGTGATCGAAACGTACCTCGGGTTGGCGAAGAAGACGGCTTGATAGTTGGGGCGGTTGGCGGGAAACGAACGGCGTGTTTCACGTGAAACACGCCGTTTTTGTTTGTGGGGCTGGAGCAATGTCGCGATGGCCCGATGGTTCGTGGTCAGGGGATAAGTGCCTGGGGAATAGTCGGAAGTTCTGTGTGGCGGCGGGGGATAAGCTGTCCACAGCGCGGGTGACGATCACTCGTCTCGCTCGGCAGTTGATAGTGGCTTGCTCCACAGGCTGGATTCCTGGCGCGTGGATCTCTGCACAGGCTGATGATGTGTCGAATCTCGGGGGATAAGTGCCGGACCAACAGCAGGAAAGTCGGTGAGGACGGGGCACAGGGTGTGGCGCCCAGGTTGTCGTGCCGACCACAGAAATCGATGCCGGTCTGTCCCCGGCAGGCCACTTTCCTGGCACTCGATTTTTTTGCACAGATAATCGATGTGCGGCGACCCGGCCGGGAGCATTGCTGGAGCAGGCTCGACGCCACGAATTCATCCATCCGCAGCCGAAAAAACGACGAAATGAACCGACCCTACCGTTCGGACGGCCTTCGAGTGAAAAGCGAACCCGCTATAATTCGGCCCATACATTTCTCTGATAGGTTCGTGCGCAGCCCTGCGTACGGAATCCACCATGCTTTTTCCCACAGAATTTGACGTCATCGTCGTCGGTGGCGGCCACGCCGGCACGGAAGCCGCGCTGGCGTCCGCCCGAATGGGCGCGAAGACGCTGCTGCTGACCCACAACATCGAAACGCTCGGGCAGATGAGCTGCAATCCGTCGATCGGCGGCATTGGCAAAGGCCATCTGGTCAAGGAAGTCGACGCGCTGGGCGGCGTGATGGCCGCCGCGACGGACGAGAGCGGTATTCAGTTCCGGATCCTCAATTCATCGAAGGGCCCGGCCGTGCGTGCGACGCGTGCGCAGGCCGACCGCATCCTGTACAAGGCCGCGATCCGCCACCGGCTCGAGAACCAGCCGAACCTGTGGCTGTTCCAGCAGGCCGTCGACGATCTGATGGTCGAAGGCGATCGCGTGGTGGGCGCCGTCACGCAGATCGGCATCCGCTTCCGCGCCCGCGCAGTCGTGCTGACCGCCGGTACGTTCCTCGACGGCAAGATCCACGTCGGCCTGAACAACTACACGGGCGGTCGCGCGGGCGATCCGGCGGCCGTGTCGCTGTCGTCGCGCCTGAAGGAACTGAAGCTGCCGCAGGGTCGCCTGAAGACCGGTACGCCGCCGCGTATCGACGGCCGTACGATCGACTTCTCGAAGCTGGACGAGCAGCCGGGCGACCTCGATCCGATCCCCGTGTTCTCGTTCCTGGGCCGCGCGGAGCAGCATCCGCAGCAGTTGCCGTGCTGGGTCACGCACACGAACGAGCGCACGCACGACATCATTCGCGGCGGCCTCGACCGTTCGCCTATGTATACAGGCGTGATCGAAGGCGTCGGGCCGCGTTATTGCCCGTCGATCGAGGACAAGATCCACCGGTTCGCATCGAAGGAATCGCACCAGATCTTCCTTGAACCGGAAGGGCTGACGACCAACGAGTTCTACCCGAACGGGATCTCGACGAGCCTGCCGTTCGACGTCCAGCTCGAGCTCGTGCATTCGATGCGCGGCCTCGAGAACGCGCATATCCTGCGCCCAGGCTACGCGATCGAGTACGACTACTTCGACCCGCGCGCGCTGAAGGCGTCGCTCGAGACGAAGGCAATCAACGGGCTGTTCTTTGCGGGCCAGATCAACGGCACGACCGGCTATGAAGAAGCGGCTGCGCAAGGCCTGCTGGCCGGCCTCAATGCGGGCCGCTATGTGCAGGAGAAGGACGCATGGTGCCCGCGCCGCGACCAGGCATACCTTGGCGTGCTGGTCGACGATCTCGTGACGCGCGGTGTGGCCGAGCCGTACCGGATGTTCACGAGCCGCGCCGAATATCGGCTGAGCCTGCGTGAAGACAACGCCGACATGCGACTGACCGAGATCGGCCGCGAACTGGGCCTCGTCGACGACGTGCGCTGGGACGCATTCAGCCGGAAGCGCGACGCTGTTTCACGTGAAACCGAACGCCTGAAGTCGACGTGGGTCACGCCGAAGACGCTGCCGCCGGAAGAGGCGACCGCGCTGCTCGGCAAGGCGATCGATCACGAATACAGTCTCGCCGATCTGCTGCGCCGTCCGGGCATCAGCTACGACGGCGTGTGCGGCCTGAAGGGCGGCGAATGCGGCCCGGCCGAGCCGCTGGCTGACGATCCGGTGCTGCTCGAACAGATCAAGGAGCAGGTCGAGATCGGCATCAAGTATCAGGGTTATATCGAGCGCCAGGCATCCGAGATCGAGCGCAACGACGCGAACGAGAACACGCGCCTGCCGGACGGTATCGATTACCGCGAAGTTCGCGGCCTGTCGTTCGAGGTGAGCCAGAAGCTCAACGAGTTCCGGCCGGAAACGATCGGGCAGGCGTCGCGCATTTCGGGCGTCACGCCGGCGGCGATCTCGCTGCTGATGGTGCACCTGAAGCGCCGCGGCCTGGGCCGCCGTAATGGCACTGCCGCAGAGGCAACGGAGCAGGGGGACGGCGCCGTCCCGACGCAACAATGACGGCGCGTCGCGCGCCGGCGGTTAATCGGGACGTACTGGAAGAGATGCTCGTCGACGGCACGACGGCGCTCGACCTCACACTGACGGATGCACAACGCAACCAGTTGCTCGACTATGTCGCGCTGCTCGGCAAGTGGAATGCGGTCTACAACCTGACCGCGATCCGTGACCCGAAGCAGATGCTGATTCAGCACATCCTCGATTCACTTTCCATCGTCCCGCATCTGCGTGGCCGTGCGTCGGCCCGCGTGCTCGACGTCGGCTCGGGCGGTGGCTTGCCCGGCATCGTGCTGGCGATCGTCGAGCCGGACTGGCAGGTTACGCTGAACGATATCGTGCAGAAGAAGTCTGCATTCCAGACGCAGATGCGCGCGGAGCTGAAGCTCGCGAACCTGTCGGTGGTCACCGGGCGGGTCGAATCGCTGCAGCCGGGTGTCGAGGTGCCGGAAAAATTCGACATGATCGTATCCCGCGCCTTCGCTGATCTGTCCGACTTCGTTAAACTTGCTCGACATCTGGTCGCGCCGGGCGGATCGATCTGGGCAATGAAGGGTGTACATCCGGACAACGAGATTGCACGGTTGCCGGAAGGCAGTCGCGTGAAGCAGACGATGCGGCTGACGGTGCCGATGCTCGATGCCGAACGGCATCTGATCGAAGTGGTCGTCGACGCGGCGAATTGAAGGCGCGCAGTAGCGCGCCGTTTGTTTGAAGGTAAAGGGAACACACCAACGATGGCAAAGATCTTCTGCGTTGCGAACCAGAAGGGGGGCGTCGGCAAGACGACGACATCGGTCAATCTCGCCGCAAGCCTTGCAGCGCAGGAGCAACGAGTCCTGTTGATCGATCTCGACCCGCAGGGCAACGCGACGATGGGCAGCGGGATCGACAAGGCCGCGTGCGAATCGACCGTGTACGAGGTGCTGGTCGACGGCGTGTCGGTGGCCGATGCACGCGTGCGTCCGGAAGGCGTCACCTACGACGTGCTGCCCGCGAACCGTGAGTTGTCCGGTGCCGAGATCGAACTGATCAGCATCGACAACCGCGAGCGCCGGCTGAAGGCCGCGCTCGAGCACGTGGCCGACGACTACGACTTCGTGCTGATCGATTGCCCGCCGACGCTGTCGCTGCTGACGCTGAACGGGCTGTGTGCGGCGCACGGCGTCGTGATCCCGATGCAGTGCGAGTACTTCGCGCTGGAGGGGTTGTCGGACCTCGTCAACACGATCAAGCAGGTTCACGCGAACATGAACCGCGACCTGAAGATCATCGGCTTGTTGCGCGTGATGTTCGATCCGCGCATCACGCTGCAGCAGCAAGTCTCCGATCAACTGAAAGCGCACTTCGGCGACAAGGTGTTCGACGTGGTGATTCCGCGTAACGTGCGCCTGGCGGAAGCGCCGAGTTACGGGCTGCCGGGCGTCGTGTTCGACCGCAGCTCGCGCGGTGCGCAGGCGTATCTCCAGTTCGGTGCCGAGATGATCGAACGCGTCCGCGCGTTCGAGGTGTCGTGATCCGGACATGAGCGAAGCGAGGAAGAAAGACATGAACGCGGTACCAAAGAAGAAGGGCTTGGGACGTGGCCTCGAAGCGCTGCTCGGCGGCAGCGCCGATATCACCGAAGCGGTGAAGATCGAAGGCGCACCGAACACGCTCGCGCTTGGCAAGCTGCAGGCCGGCAAGTACCAGCCGCGGACGCGGATGGACGAAGGCAGCCTGCAGGAGCTTGCGGCAAGCATCCGCGCGCAGGGCGTGATGCAGCCGATCCTGGTACGGCCTATTTCGTCAGACAAATACGAGATCATCGCGGGCGAGCGGCGTTTCCGCGCGGCGCGCCTGGCCGGCCTCGACGAAGTGCCGGTGCTCGTGAAGGACGTGTCCGATCAGGCTGCCGCCGCGATGGCGCTGATCGAGAACATCCAGCGCGAGGATCTGAACCCGCTCGAAGAAGCGCACGGCATCCAGCGCCTGCTCGACGAGTTCGGTTTCACGCACGAACAGGCGGCCGAATCGGTCGGCCGTTCGCGCAGCGCGGTGTCGAACCTGCTGCGCTTGCTGAACCTGGCATCGCCGGTGCAGACGATGCTGCTGGCCGGCGATCTCGACATGGGGCACGCGCGCGCGCTGCTCGCCGTCGATGCGGCAACGCAGATCACGCTCGCCCATCAGGTCGTCAACAAGCGCATGTCGGTGCGCGAGACCGAGAAGCTCGTCGCGCACACGACGAAGGAAGTGCCGGCGGTGAAGGCGCGCGCGAAAGACGACGGCGGCCGCGACACGCGCCGTCTCGAGGAGGAGTTGTCTGACCTGCTCGCGTCGACGGTGAAGATCAAGCTCGGCCGCCGCGGGCGAGGGCAGGTCATGATCGACTTCGGCAACCTCGATGCACTCGAGGGCATTCTCGTGCGGCTGCGCGGCAACGTAGCGACCGAAGAGTGACGAGTTGACGATGGAGAAGACGGGCGCACCGGCGCCGCACCGGTGGCTCGGATGGCTTGTGCAGGAACCCGTACTGTCGGTGCTTGCGCTTGGCCTGATCGTGCTGGAATGGGTGCGTCCGCAACCATTTTCCGTACTGGCCGGTCGCGTCGACTGGCAGACGGTCGCGACGCTCGCGGGCCTGCTGATGCTGACCAAGGCACTCGAGTTGTCCGGCTGCCTGATGTGGCTTGCGCACCGCATCGTGCATCATGTGCATTCCGAACGCGGGCTCGCGATGCTGCTCGTCGTGTTCGCGGCGGTGCTGTCGATGTGGCTGACCAACGACGTCGCGCTGTTCGTCGTCGTGCCGTTGATGGTATCGCTGCGTGCGCTGACGCCGCTGCCGTTCCGGCGGCTCGTGATCGTCGTCGCGCTGGCCGTCAACGCGGGGTCCGTCGCAACACCGCTCGGCAATCCCCAGAATCTTTTCCTGTGGCAATTGAGCGGCGTGTCGTTCGGCCGCTTCGTGGTCACGCTCGGGCCGCTCGCGATCGCGCTGATGGTGCTGCTGCTCGCGCTGACCGCGTGCACGTTTCGTGCGAAACCGCTGGACCTGTCCGGCGACGTCGTCGCACTTCCCGTGCAGCGCATGCACGCACTGATTGCAGCGGTGCTGTTCGCGGCATTCGTGCTGCTCGCCGATGCGCACCATCCGCTGCCGGGTCTGGTTGCTGTCGCGATCGTGCTGTTCGTCGTAAAACGTGATGCAGTCCTGAAGATCGATTGGTTGCTGCTGCTGATCTTCGTGCTGATGTTCGTCGTATTGCGCAGCGCGGCTGCGCTGCCCGTCGTGCACGACGCGATCGCGCGCGCCCATCTCGATTCACCGCTGCGCGTATTTGCGGCCGGCGCCGTACTGTCGCAGGGGATCAGCAACGTGCCGGCCGCGATCCTGCTGTCGGAATTCACGCACGACTGGCGCGCGCTCGCGTTCGGCGTATCGGTCGGCGGCTTCGGTTTCGCGATCGGTTCGCTCGCGAACCTGATCGCGGTGCGTCTCGCGAAGGAGCCGCGCATGTGGCTGCCGTTCCACCTGGTCTCGATTCCGTTCGCGCTCGTGAGCGCGGTACTCGGCGCATGGCTGCTCGTGCACGGTTGAGCGATACGGGTGCGTGCGGCACAGGTGTGCGGCTCGAGCGACGGGGAGGGTGCACAGTGTTCGCGATCGTTGCGAGGCTGTTGATAAGTGCGGCGATTCACAGTCGATCGCCTGTGGTGGCGCGACAACTGATTGGATGATTCGACGCGCCAGCATCCGATCGAATTTCGTGCATCGGGTGCGGCTGATCGGCCACAGTGTTTTGCTTGTCCCGGGGTGTCGCGCCGGGTCGTTCCGGGCGACTGCATCACGGCGAATTCCCGGCGGCGATCGTGCCGCTCCGTTCGAGCCCGCGTCGGGCGTCGTTTCCACGCCATCCGCCATCGCCGGACATTTTTCGGGCAAGAAATACCGGTGCAAAAAATCGACCTTACAACTGTCGTCGTACGTCGTTGAATCGCGTGTTTTTCACATGATGAGGCGTCGTTTTAGGCAGGTTTTTGTCGCGTCTAAAGCCTTGAATCACTTGCAACTATCGCTTACAATCGCCCGGATTTGTTAGCTAGGCACCCCTGAAAGCTTTCAGAAAGCTTGGGGCCGGTTCAAGGATTTTGCGGAAGATTGCGATGGCGGGTCAGGCGCCGGACGACAGGCACGATGATCAGCGCACGCAACGCACCGCTTCGGCGGCTGGCGAGCGGCGCGAATCCGACGATGACTGGGATGCCGAGCAGCAAGATAACAACATCGTTCCGCTCACACGGGCAGAAGCCGAGAGGCTGTTCGGTCCGGACGTGAGCAAGCCCTCGCGCGTGACCCCCTCCAAGGTGGTGATCGCGCAAGTGGTCTTGTCCCTGGTTGCAACGCTGGCGTGGTGGCTGTTTTCGAAGTCGCCGGGCGCCGCTGCGCAATCCGCGTTTCTGGGCGGAGCGATTGGCTGGGTGCCAAGTGCGTTGTTCGTGGCACGACTGAAGGCAGGTGGTTCGGCCACCGTGATGAGCTGGGTGATGGGCGAAGCCCTGAAGCTCGGCCTGACGGTCGGGATGTTCGCAGCAGTGGCGTTCGGCTGGTCCGGCGTGCACTGGGTGCCGTTCCTCGTCACGTACCTCGTCGTGCTGAAGACGTACTGGATCGCGCTGGCCTGGCGGTAAGCAACAAGCAGCGTGCGGTTTCGACAACGAACCGCACCGGCCCGTTCCCGCAATAGCGTGTTGCGGAACAGGCAAAACGATTTTCGACAATTTGGGTGGCATTAACGATATGGCAGCTAGCGAAGGCACGCGCGGTCCGGATCCGTCCGAGTACATTGCGCACCACTTGCAGAATTTCTCCACCTCGCATCAGACGTCGATTTTCGACATCCACGTCTGGAATCTCGACACGCTGTTCTGGTCGATCGTATGCGGCGTCGTCACGGTCCTCCTGCTGCGTCTGGCCGCCCGCAAGGCGACGTCGGGCGTGCCGGGCCGTTTCCAGTGCGCAATCGAGATGCTCGTCGAAATGGTCGAAGACCAGTCGAAGGCTATCGTCCACGGCAATCGCACCTTCATCGCTCCGCTCGCCCTCACGGTGTTCGTGTGGGTCGCGCTGATGAACTCCCTCGACTTCCTCCCGGTCGACCTGCCGGGCCGCGTGATCGGCCTGCTCGGTCTGTCGGACGTGATTTCCCACCATCGCATCGTCCCGACGGCCGACCTGAACGGCACGCTCGGCATCGCGCTCGGCGTGTTCGTCCTGATGATCTACTACAGCATCAAGATCAAGGGCGCGGGCGGCTTTGTGCATGAGCTGCTGTCGGCCCCGTTTGGCGCCCACCCGCTGCTGTGGATCCCGAACCTCGCGCTCAACATCGTCGAATATCTCGCGAAAACCGTCTCCCTCGGTATGCGGCTGTTCGGCAACATGTACGCGGGTGAGCTGTTGTTCCTGTTGATCGCCCTGCTCGGCAGCATGTGGAGCTTCGGTGGCGACGCAACGTTCCTCGGCTTCGTTGGTCACGTGATCGCGGGTAGCGTCTGGGCAATCTTCCACATCCTGATTGTTCTGTTGCAGGCATTCATTTTCATGATGCTGACGCTGGTGTATCTCGGCCAGGCGCACGACACGCACTAAGCGCGGCGTGCAAGAAAGAGTCTTCGTTTTAATTTTTTAAATCTCAGTTCCAAGTCTTTTCACAAAGGAGTGATCATGCAAGCTTACATCGCCAACATCCAGGGTCTGACCGCCATCGGTATCGGCATCATCATCGGCCTGGGTGCAATCGGCGCCTGTATCGGTATCGCGCTGATGGGTGGCAAGTACATCGAAGCCTGCGCACGTCAGCCGGAACTCATCAACCCGCTGCAAACGAAGATGTTCCTGCTGGCTGGTCTGATCGACGCTGCATTCCTGATCGGCGTTGGTGTCGCAATGCTGTTCGCGTTCGCGAACCCGCTCCTGTCGAAGCTCGCAGGCTAAGGTTCCTCGGAAATTTGCGTCCGGCGCAAGCCGGCGCAGGGCGGAACGGAGACTTGGGGCGCTGATCGAATGCAACTCGATGAGCGCCTTACCGTTTCATTTTTCCGGAATAGCAGATAAGGAAACACCGTGAATCTCAACGCAACTCTGTTTGCGCAAATGGTCGTGTTCCTGGTCCTCGCGTGGTTCACGATGAAGTTCGTGTGGCCGCCGTTGATCAACGCCCTCGACGAACGTTCGAAGAAGATCGCCGACGGCCTCGCCGCCGCGGAAAAGGGCAAGGCGGAACTCGACGCAGCGCACAAGCGCGTGGACCAGGAACTCGCGCAGGCCCGCAACGACGGCCAGCAGCGCATCGCCGACGCTGAAAAGCGTGCACAGGCGGTCGCCGAGGAAATCAAGGCCAACGCCCAGGCTGAAGCCGCCCGCATCGTCGCCCAGGCGAAGGCGGAAGCAGAACAGCAAATCGTGAAGGCGCGCGAAGCGCTGCGTGGCGAAGTCGCCTCGCTGGCCGTGAAGGGCGCCGAGCAGATCCTGAAGCGCGAAGTCGATCAAACGGCCCACGCCCAACTGCTGAATCAACTGAAAGCCGAGCTCTGATCATGGCCGAACTTGCAACCATCGCCCGCCCTTACGCAGAAGCGCTGTTCCGCGTGGCCGAGGGCGGTGACATCGCCGCCTGGTCCACGCTCGTGCAAGAGCTGGCCCAGGTTGCGCATCTGCCGGAAGTGCTGTCGGTCGCGTCGAGCCCGAAGGTGACGCGCACGCAAGTAGCCGAGTTGCTGCTTGCTGCGGTGAAGTCGCCGCTCGCGGCCGGCGCCGAAGCGAAGAACTTCGTACAGATGCTGGTCGACAATCATCGCATCGCGCTGCTGCCGGAAATTGCCGAGCAGTTCGAGGCGCTCAAGAACGAACGTGAAGGTGCTGCCGACGCCGAGATCGTGAGCGCGTTCCCGCTGAACGGCGCGGATCTCGAAAGTCTCGTCTCGGGCCTCGAACGCAAGTTCAAGCGCAAGCTGAAACCGACGGTCGAAGTCGATTCGTCGCTGATCGGCGGCGTGCGCGTGACGGTCGGCGACGAAGTGCTCGACACCTCGGTTCGCGCGCGCCTCGCATCGATGCAGGCTGCCTTGACCGCCTGAGCGCCACGCCGGCACGCAACAGAATTGACTATCAGGAGCGAATAATGCAACTCAATCCCTCTGAGATCAGCGAGCTGATCAAGAGCCGGATCCAGGGCCTTGAAGCGAGCGCAGACGTTCGCAACCAGGGCACCGTGATCTCCGTGACCGACGGTATCGTGCGTATCCACGGCCTGTCGGACGTGATGCAGGGCGAAATGCTCGAGTTTCCGGGCAACACGTTCGGCCTCGCGCTGAACCTCGAGCGCGACTCGGTCGGCGCGGTGATTCTCGGCGAATACGAACACATCTCGGAAGGCGACGTCGTCAAGACGACGGGTCGTATTCTGGAAGTCCCGGTTGGTCCGGAACTCGTCGGCCGCGTGGTCGATGCGCTCGGCAACCCGATCGACGGCAAGGGCCCGGTCAACGCGAAGCTGACCGACGCGATCGAAAAGATCGCCCCGGGCGTGATCTGGCGTAAGTCGGTGTCGCAGCCGGTGCAGACGGGCATCAAGTCGATCGACGCGATGGTGCCGATCGGCCGTGGCCAGCGTGAGCTGATCATCGGCGACCGTCAGTGCGGCAAGACCGCGGTGGCGCTCGACGCGATCATCAACCAGAAGGGCAAGGACCTGATCTGTATCTACGTCGCGATCGGCCAGAAGGCTTCGTCGATCATGAACGTGGTTCGCAAGCTCGAAGAAACGGGCGCGATGGAATACACGATCGTCGTCGCCGCGACGGCATCGGATTCCGCCGCGATGCAGTACCTGGCACCGTACGCCGGCTGCACGATGGGCGAATACTTCCGCGACCGCGGCCAGGACGCGCTGATCATTTATGACGACTTGACCAAGCAGGCTTGGGCATACCGTCAGATCTCGCTGCTGCTGCGCCGCCCGCCGGGCCGTGAAGCGTACCCGGGCGACGTGTTCTATCTGCACTCGCGTCTGCTGGAGCGTGCAGCTCGCGTGTCGGAAGAGTACGTCGAGAAGTTCACGAACGGCGAAGTGAAGGGCAAGAGCGGTTCGCTGACGGCACTGCCGGTCATCGAAACGCAGGCAGGCGACGTGACCGCGTTCGTTCCGACGAACGTGATCTCGATTACCGACGGCCAGATCTTCCTGGAAACCGACCTGTTCAACGCAGGCATCCGCCCGGCAATCAACGCCGGCGTGTCGGTGTCGCGAGTCGGTGGCGCTGCTCAGACGAAGGTCGTGAAGAAGCTGTCGGGCGGTATCCGTACCGACCTCGCGCAGTACCGTGAACTGGCCGCATTCGCGCAGTTCGCATCGGACCTCGACGAAGCGACCCGCAAGCAGCTCGAGCGTGGCCGCCGCGTGACGGAACTGCTGAAGCAGCCGCAGTACCAGCCGCTGCAGGTGTGGGAACTGGCCGTGTCGCTGTATGCCGCGAACAACGGCTACCTCGACGACCTCGACGTGAAGCAAGTGCTGTCGTTCGAGAAGGGCCTGCGCGAAAGCCTGAAGACCAGCAACGCTGACCTCATCAAGCGCATCGAAGACACCAAGGATCTCGCGAAGGACGACGAAGGCGCACTGCGCTCGGCGATCGAATCCTTCAAGAAGTCCGGTGCCTATTGATCCGCGAGTGACACACTGAGGCCGCGCGGGTGCTGATGCGCCCGCGCCGCTTCGGTCAAGGAGCAAGCTATGGCTGGAATGAAGGAAATTCGCGGCAAGATCAAGAGCGTGCAGAACACGCGCAAGATCACGAAGGCGATGGAGATGGTGGCCGCATCGAAGATGCGCCGCGCGCAGGAACGCATGCGCGCCGCTCGTCCGTATGCGGACAAGGTCCGTGCCATCGCCGCGCACATGAGCCGCGCGAACCCGGAGTACCGCCACCCGTTCATGGTGGCGAACGACGGCGCGAACACGGCCGGCATCATCCTCGTCACGACGGACAAGGGTCTGTGCGGCGGGCTGAACACCAACGTGCTGCGTGCGACGGTGCAGAAGTTCAAGGAGCTGGAAGAGAAGGGCCAGAAGGTCGAAGCCACGGCGATCGGCAGCAAGGGCCTCGGTTTCCTGAACCGCTTCGGCGCGAAGGTGCTGTCGCAGGTCGTGCACCTCGGCGACACCCCGCATCTGGACAAGCTGATCGGCGCGGTGAAGACGCAGCTCGACCTGTACTCGGAAGGCAAGCTGTCGGCGGTTTATATCGCTTACACGCGCTTCGTCAACACGATGAAGCAGGAAGCCGTGATCGAGCAACTGCTGCCGCTGTCGTCGGAACACTTCGAAGCCGATGACGGTACGCCGGCCACGTCGTGGGACTACATCTACGAGCCGGACGCGCAGGCAGTCGTCGACGAACTGCTCGTGCGTTACGTCGAGGCGCTGGTGTACCAGGCCGTCGCCGAGAACATGGCGTCCGAGCAATCGGCGCGGATGGTCGCGATGAAGGCCGCGTCCGACAACGCGAAGACGGTGATCAGCGAACTGCAGCTCGTGTACAACAAGAGCCGTCAGGCCGCGATTACGAAAGAACTGTCGGAGATCGTCGGCGGCGCAGCCGCTGTTTAAGCGCGCGCCCGGACGACAACTGCGCCTTTGCGCGAGTAAAGAATCAGGTATTTAAAGGAAAAGCGATGAGTACTGCTGCTTTGGTAGAAGGCAAGATCGTACAGTGCATCGGCGCCGTTATCGACGTGGAATTCCCGCGCGACAGCATGCCGAAGATCTACGACGCGCTCATTCTCGATGGCTCGGAACTGACGCTCGAAGTCCAGCAACAGCTGGGCGACGGCGTGGTCCGTACCATTTGTCTGGGTGCATCCGACGGCCTGCGCCGCGGTCTGACCGTGAAGAACACGGCAAATCCGATCTCGGTGCCGGTCGGCAAGCCGACCCTCGGCCGGATCATGGACGTGCTCGGCCGTCCGATCGACGAGGCTGGCCCGATCGTGAGCGAAACGACGCGTTCGATCCACCAGAAGGCCCCGGCGTTCGACGAACTGTCGCCGTCGACCGAACTGCTCGAAACGGGTATCAAGGTCATCGACCTGATCTGCCCGTTCGCAAAGGGCGGCAAGGTTGGCCTGTTCGGCGGTGCTGGCGTGGGCAAGACCGTCAACATGATGGAGCTCATCAACAACATCGCGAAGGAACACGGCGGTTACTCCGTGTTCGCGGGCGTGGGCGAGCGTACCCGTGAAGGGAACGACTTCTACCACGAAATGAAGGACTCGAACGTTCTCGACAAGGTCGCGCTGGTGTACGGCCAGATGAACGAGCCGCCGGGCAACCGTCTGCGCGTCGCGCTGACCGGCCTGACGATGGCCGAGCACTTCCGTGACGAAGGCCTCGACGTGCTGTTCTTCGTCGACAACATCTACCGTTTCACGCTGGCCGGTACCGAAGTGTCGGCACTGCTCGGCCGTATGCCGTCGGCAGTGGGCTATCAGCCGACGCTGGCTGAAGAAATGGGCAAGCTGCAAGAGCGCATCACGTCGACCAAGAAGGGCTCGATTACGTCGGTCCAGGCCGTGTACGTCCCTGCGGATGACTTGACCGACCCGTCGCCGGCTACGACCTTCGGCCACTTGGACGCAACCGTCGTTCTGTCGCGTGACATCGCTTCGCTGGGTATCTACCCGGCGGTCGACCCGCTCGACTCGACGTCGCGCCAGATCGACCCGAACGTGATCGGTGAAGAGCACTACTCGATCACCCGTCGCGTTCAGCAGACGCTGCAGCGCTACAAGGAACTGCGCGACATCATCGCGATTCTGGGCATGGACGAACTGTCGCCGGAAGACAAGCTGTCGGTCGCGCGCGCACGTAAGATCCAGCGTTTCCTGTCGCAGCCGTTCCACGTTGCTGAAGTGTTCACGGGCTCGCCGGGCAAGTACGTGCCGCTGAAGGAAACGATCCGCGGCTTCAAGATGATCGTCGACGGCGAGTGCGACCACCTGCCGGAACAGGCGTTCTACATGGTCGGCACGATCGACGAAGCCTTCGAAAAGGCCAAGAAGATCCAGTAAGGGTCATGTGATCGGAGTAAGCGCTGAAGCGCTTACTCCCGTCGACCGCCGCAGGGCAAGAGTAAGCGCTGAAGCGCTTACTCTTGCCAACCGCGGCATGGGGCGGGAGTAAGTGCTAAAGCACCAACTCCCGCCGACAGGAGTCGATATGGCAACCATCAAAGTAGACGTCGTCAGCGCGGAAGAGCAGATCTTCTCGGGCGAGGCGAAATTCGTCGCGCTGCCGGGCGAAACGGGTGAGCTGGGTATTCTGCCGGGCCACACGCCGCTGATCACTCGGATTCGTCCGGGTGCGGTGCGCATCGAAGTCGAGGGCGGCAACGACGAATTCGTGTTCGTCGCAGGCGGCATTCTCGAAGTGCAGCCGGGCGCCGTGACGGTGCTCGCCGATACCGCAATCCGCGGCAAGGACCTCGACGCGGCGAAAGCCGAGGAAGCGCGCAAGCGTGCCGAGGAAACGCTGCAGAACGCGAAGTCGGATCTCGACCTCGCAAAGGCGCAATCCGAGCTCGCGACCGCGATGGCGCAGCTCGAGGCGATCCAGCGTCTGGCGAAGATCCGCAGCCGGCACTGAGCCGCGCCGCGTATCCCGCGAAAGAAAGCAGCCTTCGGGCTGCTTTTTTTTCGTCTGTCCTTTGCGTGCCGTAGTGTTTCGTCCGGTCGTGCTATTTCATCCGTCCGCCGCGAATTAATGTCAGAGTGTCGTCAGCAGAGCGCGTCATCATCTGCGCTGAGGCCGCCCGTCGCGAGTGCGGCGACGGAGGCGGGCGCAACAAGCGCACGCGCGCCGATCAGACAAAAAGGACGGAGACATTCATGGCAGCAGACCTTGGCGTGGGGGCGCTGATCGCGCCCGAAAACGGACTGTCGTACGTGCGCGGCGCGACCGACGTGCCGCTATCCGAAGCGACGATCGGCCGGTTCCTGCGCGATACCGCCGGCCGTTTTCCCGACCGTCCGGCCGTCGTGTTCCGCGAGCAGCAGGTGCGCTGGACCTGGCGCGAATTCGCGAACGAGGTCGACGTGCTCGCGGCCGGCCTCGCCGCGCTCGGGATCGTGAAGGGCGACTGCGTCGGCATCTGGTCGCCGAACCGCAGCGAATGGCTGCTCACGCAGTTCGCGACCGCGCGGATCGGCGCGGTGCTCGTCAACATCAATCCGGCCTACCGGCTGTCGGAACTCGAATACGCGCTGAACAAGGTCGGCTGCAAGGCCGTGATCGCGGCCGAGCGCTTCAAGTCGTCGGCGTATGTCGAGATGCTGCAGACCATCGCGCCGGAGCTCGCGACCGCGACGCCGGGCGACCTGCATGCAGCCCGTGTGCCGAGCCTGCGCACGGTCGTGTCGATGGGCGACGTCGCGCCGGCCGGCATGTTCCGCTTCGCCGACGTGATGACGCGCGGCCGCCTGGCCGTCGACCCCGCGCTGCTCGATGCGATCGGTGCGACGCTCGAGTCCACCGACGCGATCAACATCCAGTTCACGAGCGGCACGACGGGCAACCCGAAGGGCGCGACGCTCACGCACCGCAACGTCGTCAACAACGCGCGTTCGATCGCGATGGCGATGCGCTTCACCGAGCAGGATTCGCTTTGCATCCCGGTGCCGCTGTATCACTGCTTCGGGATGGTGCTCGCGGTACTCGCGTGCGTATCGAAGGGCGCGGCGATGGTGTTTCCGGGCGAAGCCTTCGACCCGGTCGCGACGCTCGCGGCTGTCGCCGACGAACGCTGCACCGCGCTGCACGGCGTGCCGACGATGTTCATCGCGGAGCTCGATCATCCCGAGTTCCCGACATTCGACCTGTCGACGCTGCGCACGGGGATCATGGCCGGCTCGCCGTGCCCGATCGAGACGATGAAGCGCGTCGTGTCGCAGATGCACCTGTCGGAAATCACGATCGCGTACGGGATGACGGAGACGAGCCCCGTGTCGTTCCAGAGCTCGACCGACGATCCGCTCGAGAAGCGCACGACGACGGTCGGGCGCATCCAGCCGCATCTCGAAGTGAAGATCGTCGATCCGAACGGCGCCATCGTGCCGGTCGGCGCGACGGGCGAGCTGTGCACGAAGGGTTATTCGGTGATGCTCGGCTATTGGGACGACGACACGAAGACGCGCGAGGTGCTGGTCGACGGCTGGATGCATACGGGCGACCTCGCGACGCTCGACGCGGACGGCTACTGCAACATCGTCGGGCGCCTGAAGGACATGGTGATTCGCGGCGGCGAGAACGTCTATCCGCGCGAGATCGAGGAATTCCTGTTTCGGCATCCGAAGATCCAGAGCGCGCAGGTGTTCGGCGTGCCCGATGCGAAATACGGCGAGGAGCTGTGCGCATGGATCGTGCTGCGCGCGGACGAGCAGATGACCGAGGACGACGTGCGCGCGTTCTGCAACGGGCAGATCGCGCACTACAAGATTCCGCGCTATATCCGCTTCGTCGACGAGCTGCCGATGACGGTGACGGGCAAGGTGCAGAAGTTCGTGATGCGCGACCGGATGATCGAGGAACTGAAGCTCGACGTGCAGAAGACCGCGTAAATTGGCCTGGCGGCCTGGCGGCGGGAAAAACGCGGCGGCCTGCGGGCCGTTGCGCTTTCGATGGACGAAAAAAAGCGGGCTTATTAGCCCGCTAAAAACCACACGCTACGGGGTTAGCGCGAGGAGACCAAAGATGAAACCGAATCCGGCGGGGGGCCGGAAACGACTCCAACAGGGATGCCCCTGGGAAGGGCTTCGGTACGTGACCGACTGGCTCGCAGCGCTTCGCGTCCGCTCACACTTGGCACACGAGACCGCATCCGTGTTGAAACCGTTGAGGCCATTGTGGGCGAATTAATGACCCGTCGCGGTAACAAAGTGTTTCAGGTTGTAACGCCCGCCAGATAAGGCTTTCCGGGATTTTTTGCTGTTTTCGGGGTCCTGAAAAAGGTCATTTTTACCCATATTTTCCGCAGCGTTTTCATCGCATGCGCACGACGCGTTTTTCATGCGTATCGGGCGCGATGAATTGCCGAATTACACGCGAGAAAGTGCGCCGCGCGGCAGAACCCGCGCATGACGATTCATTCGTCGGAAAGATTTTGAAACGTGATCGGAATGCGCGGAAGTCGGCCGTTCGGCCAATTCCGGGGATTTCGCGCCGGCAGCGGGTCGCCAGGGTGCGGCGGCAATATGTAACTGCGGCAGGCCGCCCGCCGTCGCGCCGCGACTGTGGCGCGCAGCGGCCACGGGGTCGCTGCCCGTTATCGGCCGCCGCGCGCGTGCCCGCTTACTTCAGCCACTTGTCCGAAATCGCCTGGTATTCGCCGGTCGACAGCGCGAGATGCAGCCACTGGTCGACGTACTGCTGGAACGCGACATCGCCGCGCGGCACCATGTACGCCTTCTCGCCGAACTGGAACGGCTTGTCCGGATGCACCGAGCACAGCCCCGGATTCAGCTTTTGCTGCAGCAGCGTCTCGGACGCATCCGTCACCATCACGTCAGCCTTGCCCGCGAGGATCTGCTTGAAGATCGTCACGTTGTCCGGATAGACGCTCAGGTTCGCGTGCGTGAAGTACTGCTTCGCGAAACGTTCGTTGGTGCCGCCCGGGTTCACGATCACGCGGGTTTCGGGGCGGTCGATCTGCGCGACGGTCTGGTATTTGTCGGCGTCCGCGCAGCGCACGATCGGCGCCTTGCCGTCGACGACGTACGGCTGCGTGAAGAACACGCGCTTCTGGCGCTCGAGCGTCGTCGATACGCCGCCCACCGCGATGTCGCATTTCGCGACGAAATCGCCGGTCAGGTTCGACCAGCTCGTCTTCACGTAGTCGGTCTTCACACCGAGCGACTTCGCGAGCGATTCGGCCATGTCGATGTCGATGCCCTCGAAGCGGCCGTCCGCGCGGTAGTACGAATACGGCTTGTAGTCGCCCGTCGTGCAGACGCGCAGCGCGCCGCGCGCGAGCACGTCGTCGAGCCGCGAGCCGGCGCCTGGGGCGGTCGCAGCGGTGCCCGCGCCGGTCTGCGCGTGCGCGGCGGCGCAGCAGAGCAATGCGGCCGCGGCGAGCGTGGCGAATGTCTTCATCGGTCTCCTCCTTCGTTTGGTTCGATATGAGCGTCCGATCATAACGGAGCCATCGCGCGCGTCATATGGCCGCCATCGTGTCGGCATGCCTGCGTGGCGCCGGCTGTCCGGTAAAATGCTGCTTTGCCTTCGCATCGTCGCTCCTACCGTGGCCCATAACCTGCTCAACGACACCTTCCTGCGTGCGCTTCTGCGCGAGCCGACCGACTACACGCCGATCTGGCTGATGCGCCAGGCCGGCCGCTACCTGCCCGAATACAACGCGACGCGCGCGCGCGCCGGCAGCTTCCTCGGTCTCGCGAAGAATCCCGACTATGCGACCGAGGTGACGCTGCAGCCGCTCGAGCGCTTCCCGCTCGACGCCGCGATCCTGTTCTCGGACATCCTGACGATCCCGGACGCAATGGGGCTCGGCCTCGACTTCCAGGTCGGCGAAGGCCCGAAGTTCGCGCATCCGGTGCGCACCGAGGCCGACGTCGCGAAGCTCGCGGTGCCGGACATCGAAGCCACGCTCGGCTACGTGACCGGCGCCGTGCGCGAGATCCGCCGCGCGCTCACCGATGGCCAGGGCCGGCAGCGCGTGCCGCTGATCGGCTTCTCGGGCAGCCCGTGGACGCTCGCGTGCTACATGGTCGAAGGCGGCGGGTCGGACGATTTCCGCACGGTGAAGTCGATGGCGTATTCGCGCCCCGACCTGATGCACCGGATCCTCGACGTGAACGCGCAGGCGGTGGCCGCGTACCTGAACGCGCAGATCGAAGCGGGCGCGCAGGCCGTGATGATTTTCGATACGTGGGGCGGCGCGCTCGCGGACGGCGCATACCAGCGCTTTTCGCTCGACTACATCCGTCGCGTGGTCGCGCAGCTCAAGCGCGAGCACGATGGCGAGCGCGTACCGGTGATCACGTTCACGAAGGGCGGCGGGCTGTGGCTCGAGGAGATCGCGTCGATCGGCGTCGATGCGGTCGGGCTCGACTGGACGGTCAACCTCGGCGCCGCGCGCGAGCGCGTCGCGGGGCGCGTCGCGCTGCAGGGCAACCTCGACCCGACGATCCTGTTTGCGCCGCCGGCCGCGGTGCGCGAACAGGCGCGCGCGGTGCTCGACAGCTACGGCAACCACCCGGGCCACGTGTTCAACCTCGGGCACGGCATCTCGCAATTTACGTCGCCCGATCACGTCGCCGAACTCGTCGACGAGGTGCACAACCACAGCCGCGCAATCCGTAGCGGAGCCGCCGGCTGAACGCAAGCGCTGTCATGCTGCACTGCGGGGTGACAGCGTTTCGCTGTCGGCACTAAACAGGGCGCAACCGCCCACGGGTTGCCGATTCGTTGCTTGTCAAGACTTGACTTATACACATTTTCCACGTTGCAGCGCGGTAGAGCCCCGTATCGGTCAAATTGTCTCGCTATGGTTTCGTAATTTGAATAGCAGCCTTATGGAATAAGGCTCCGCGGGGCACCGATACAAGCGGCGGAAAACAGCGGAAAGCACGGCCCCGCGCGCGTTGCGGCCATTGAGCGGCGAGTTCTCAACAAAGTTATCCACAGGCTGGGCAGGGTATACGGCGATTCCTAATGCGAATCCAAAACTTAGCGCCGAATCTGAAGTTTTACTTTAAGTGCGCTGCCGCGATGCGGGCGCGGATGCAAGCCGTCCACGCGGCGCGTACCGCTGCCGGAGCGCCGTGATGGACGGCACCTACCTGCGCGTCGCGCTCGACCATCCGCTCGCGACCCTGTTCGATTACCGCTGCGATGCGCAACCGGCACCGGTGCCCGGCACGCTCGTGCAGGTGCCGTTCGGCAAGCGGCAGGCCGTCGGGCTCGTCTGCGAAGTGACGACTCACACCGATGTGCCGCCGTCCCGGCTGCGCGCGATCGACGCGATCTGTGCCGACCTGCCGCCGCTGTCGGCGGACTGGCTCGCGCTCGTGTCGTTTGCCGCCGACTACTATCAGCGCGGGCGCGGCGAGGTCGCGCTGCCGGCGCTGCCGCAGGCACTGCGCGACGCCGGGCGCTGGGGGCGGCTGCTGGCGCCCGAGGTGCGCTACCGGCCGACGGAAGCCGGCCGCGCGGCACTGCCCGATGCGTTGCCCGCACGCGGGGCCGCGCTGCGGCGGCTCGCGCAGGCGCTCGTCGACACCGGCTCGTTGGGGTTGCCCGATGCGCGCGCGCTGCATCCGAAGGCGGCCGCGACGCTCGACGACTGGGCGGCGCGCGGCTGGGTCGACGTCGAGGCGATCGGCTGGGCCGACGCGCCTGTGCCCAAAGCTGTGGATAACCTGTCGACAACCGGTGGACGAGCTGTGCCGCCGGCGCTCGCGGACCAGCAGGCCGAGGCGCTCGACGCGATCCGCGCCGCGCAGGGCTTCGCGCCGTTCCTGCTGCACGGCGTGACGGGCAGCGGCAAGACCGAGGTCTATCTGCATGCGCTCGCGTCGCTGCTCGACGCGCGGCCGGACGCGCAGGCGCTCGTGCTCGTCCCCGAAATCAACCTGACGCCGCAGTTCGAGGCCGCGTTTCGCGCGCGCTTCGCGGGCGCACTCGCCAACGACGCGATTGTCACGCTGCACAGCGGGCTCGCCGAGGGCGAGCGCGCGCGCAACTGGCTCGCCGCGCACACGGGCCGCGCGCGGATCGTGCTCGGCACGCGCCTCGCGGTGCTCGCGTCGATGCCGACGCTCGCGCTGGTCGTCGTCGACGAGGAGCACGAGCCCGCGTACAAGCAGCAGGAAGGGCTGCGCTATTCGGCGCGCGATCTCGCCGTATGGCGTGCGAAGCAGCTCGGCATCACGGTCGTGCTCGGCTCGGCGACGCCGTCGCTCGAAACCTGGTGGCAGGCCGAGCAGGGCCGCTACACGCGGCTCACGCTGTCGCGCCGCGCGGTGGCAGACGCGACGCTGCCGACCGTGCGGCTGATCGATCTCGAAGAGGAGCGGCGGCGCGGGCGCGCGTCGATGGGCGGGCTGTCGGGGCCGCTCGTCGCGGCGCTGAAGGCGCGGCTCGAGCGCGGCGAACAGAGCCTCGTGTTCCTGAACCGGCGCGGCTACGCGCCGCAACTCGCGTGCGACGCCTGCGGCTGGGTCGCGGGCTGCCCGCGCTGCAGCGCGTATGTCGTGCTGCACAAGCCCGAGCATGCGCTGCGCTGCCATCACTGCGGCTGGGAGGCGCGCATTCCGCGGTCGTGCCCCGAGTGCGGAAACGTCGACATCGCGCCGCTCGGGCGTGGCACGCAGCGCATCGAGGAGGCGCTCGCCGAGGCCGTGCCGGGGGCGCGCGTGCTGCGGATCGACGCGGACAGCACGCGCCGCAAGGGCAGCGCGCAGGCGCTCTTTTCCGACGTGCACGCGGGCGAGGTCGACATCCTCGTCGGCACGCAGATGATCGCGAAGGGGCACGACTTCCAGCGCGTGTCGCTCGTCGGCGTGCTCAATGCCGACACCGCGCTGTTCTCGCACGACTTCCGCGCGAGCGAGCGGCTGTTCGCACAGCTGATGCAGGTGAGCGGCCGTGCAGGCCGCGCCGGGCTGCCGGGCGAGGTGATGGTGCAGACGCGCTACCCGCGTCATGCGCTGTACCACGCGCTCGGGCGGCAGGATTACGTCGGCTTCGCGAATTCGACGCTCGGCGAGCGCCGCGATGCGCACCTGCCGCCGTTCGTCTATCAGGCGCTGCTGCGCGCCGAAGGGCGCACGCTCGACGCGGCGCTTGCGTTCCTGCTGCAGGCCGCTGCCGCGTTGCCGGGGCTGCCGGGCGCCGATCGCGTGACCGTGTACGACGCCGTGCCGATGACGATCGTCAAGGTCGCGAACGTCCATCGCGCGCAGCTGCTGCTCGAAAGCGCGTCGCGGGCGGCGCTGCAGCATGCGCTGCGCGCATGGCAGCCGGAGCTGCGCGCGCTGAAGGGCGTGCTGCGGTGGAGCGTCGAGGTCGATCCGCTGGATATCTGAGCGGCGCCTGCGCAATCGTCGCGCGGCGCGCTGTTGCGTTGAAGCCCGGGGCGCCGGGACCCTCCGAACTGTCTCTCGTCGCGCGCTCATACCCCGGCGGCATGCTCGCCGCCGCACCCAGTGCAACCCGTTTTCGTCCGCTTCCCTATGCGCCGGCGGTTGCACGCGCATGTCGAAACGGCACGATCAGGGAAAACACCGATCCTTCGACCACGGGCAACCCCTAGGTTGCAACCTTCTAAGTGGCTGATTATATTGACTAACCTAAGGGTGCAACCCATCTCTCAATTTGGTTGCACCTTTTTATTGCGTGCCGTAGGATTTCGCGCATCCTCTCACACCACATTGCCGGGCTCGCACCGGCGCACGAACCCACCATGGCAAGCACGACTCTCGGCGTCAAAGTCGACGACCTCCTCCGCTCGCGCCTCAAGGACGCAGCCGCGCGTCTCGAGCGCACTCCTCACTGGCTGATCAAGCAGGCGATCTTCGCGTATCTCGAGCGGATCGAGCACGGCCAGCTGCCGCCCGAGCTGTCGGGCCACAGCGGCGTCACGGAGCTCGCCGACGGTCAGGCCGCGGACAGCGACGACGACAACTCGCCGCATCCGTTCCTCGAGTTCGCGCAGAACGTGCAGCCGCAATCGGTGCTGCGCGCAGCGATCACGGCCGCGTATCGCCGCCCCGAGCCGGAATGCGTGCCGTTCCTGCTCGGCCAGGCGCGCCTGCCCGCGAACCTGCAGGCAGACGTGCAGGCGCTCGCGACGAAGCTCGTCGAGGCGCTGCGCGAAAAGAGTTCGGGCGGCGGCGTCGAAGGGCTGATCCACGAGTTCTCGCTGTCGAGCCAGGAAGGCGTCGCGCTGATGTGCCTCGCCGAAGCGCTGCTGCGCATTCCCGATCGCGCGACGCGCGATGCGCTGATCCGCGACAAGATCAGCAAGGGCGACTGGCGCTCGCACGTCGGCCACGCGCCGTCGCTGTTCGTGAACGCGGCGACCTGGGGGCTGATGATCACCGGCAAGCTCGTGACGACCAACAGCGAAGCGGGGCTGTCGTCGGCGCTCACGCGCCTGATCGGCCGCGGCGGCGAGCCGCTGATCCGCAAGGGCGTCGACATGGCGATGCGCCTGATGGGCGAGCAGTTCGTCACCGGCGAGACGATCTCCGAAGCGCTGGCCAACAGCCGCAAATATGAAGCGCGCGGCTTCCGCTACTCGTACGACATGCTCGGCGAAGCGGCGACGACCGAAGAGGACGCGCAGCGCTACTACGCGTCGTACGAACAGGCGATCCACGCGATCGGCAAGGCGGCCGGCGGCCGCGGCATCTACGAAGGCCCGGGCATCTCGATCAAGCTGTCGGCGCTGCACGCGCGCTATGCGCGCTCGCAGCAGGACCGCACGATGAGCGAGCTGCTGCCGCGCGTGCGCGCGCTCGCGCTGCTGGCGCGCCGCTACGACATCGGCCTGAACATCGACGCGGAAGAAGCCGACCGTCTCGAACTGTCGCTCGACCTGCTCGAGGCGCTGTGCTTCGATCCGGATCTCGCGGGCTGGAACGGCATCGGCTTCGTCGTGCAGGGCTACCAGAAGCGCTGCCCGTTCGTGATCGACTACCTGATCGATCTCGCGCGCCGCAGCCGTCACCGCCTGATGATCCGCCTCGTGAAGGGCGCGTACTGGGATACCGAGATCAAGCGTGCACAGGTCGACGGCCTCGAAGGTTATCCGGTCTACACGCGCAAGATCTACACCGACGTGTCGTACCTCGCGTGCGCGAAGAAGCTGCTCGCGGCGCCCGACGCCGTCTATCCGCAGTTCGCGACGCACAACGCACACACGCTGGCCGCGATCTACCAGCTCGCGGGCCAGAACTACTACCCGGGCCAGTACGAATTCCAGTGCCTGCACGGGATGGGCGAGCCGCTGTACGAGGAAGTCACGGGCCGCGACAAGCTGAACCGTCCGTGCCGCGTCTACGCGCCGGTCGGCACGCACGAGACGCTGCTCGCGTACCTGGTGCGCCGCCTGCTCGAAAACGGCGCGAACACGTCGTTCGTGAACCGCATCGCCGACAAGACCGTGCCGGTGAAGGAGCTGGTCGCCGATCCGGTCGACGAAGCGATGAAGGTCGTGCCGCTCGGCGCGCCGCACGCGAAGATCCCGCTGCCGCGCAACCTGTACGGCGATGAGCGTCCCAACTCGATGGGCCTCGACCTGTCGAACGAACATCGTCTCGCATCGCTGTCGTCCGCGCTGCTCGCGAGCGCGCATTTCCCGTGGCGCGCGGCGCCGATGCTCGCCGACGAAGCGCTCGCCGACGCACCGGCACGCGACGTGCGCAACCCGGCCGACCAGCGCGACACGGTCGGCACGGTCAGCGAAGCGACGGCCGAACACGTGAGCGCGGCGCTCGCGCACGCGGTGGCCGCCGCGCCGATCTGGCAGGCCACGCCGGTCGACGCGCGCGCCGATTGCCTGGTGCGTGCAGCCGACCTGCTCGAAGCGCAGATGCACACGCTGATGGGCCTGATCGTGCGCGAAGCCGGCAAGTCGCTGCCGAACGCGATCGCCGAGATCCGCGAAGCGGTCGACTTCCTGCGCTACTACGCCGCGCAGATCCGCGATGAATTCTCGAACGACACGCACCGCCCGCTCGGCCCCGTGGTCTGCATCAGCCCGTGGAACTTCCCGCTCGCGATCTTCATGGGCCAGGTGGCGGCGGCGCTCGCAGCCGGCAACACGGTGCTCGCGAAGCCGGCCGAACAGACGCCGCTGATCGCCGCGCAAGCCGTGCGCCTGCTGCGCGAGGCCGGCGTGCCGGCCGGTGCGGTGCAACTGCTGCCGGGCGACGGCGAGACCGTCGGCGCGGCGCTGGTCGCCGATCCGCGCACGCGCGCCGTGATGTTCACGGGCTCGACCGAAGTCGCACGCCTGATCAACAAGACGCTGTCCGCACGCCTCGACCCGGACGGCAAGCCGATCCCGCTGATCGCGGAAACGGGCGGCCAGAACGCGATGATCGTCGATTCGTCGGCGCTCGCGGAGCAGGTCGTCGCGGACGTGATGCAGTCGTCGTTCGACTCGGCCGGTCAACGGTGTTCGGCGCTGCGCGTTCTGTGTCTGCAGGACGATGTCGCGGACCGCACGCTGACGATGCTCAAGGGCGCGATGCACGAACTCGCGCTCGGCAACCCCGACCGGCTGTCGACGGACGTCGGCCCGGTGATCGACGGCGAAGCGAAGCAGACGATCGACACGCACGTCGCGGCGATGAAGGACAAGGGCCACGCGGTCACGCAACTGCCGGCGCCGGATGCATGCGCGCACGGCACGTTCGTGCCGCCGACGCTGATCGAGATCGGCAGCATCGACGAGCTGAAGCGTGAAGTGTTCGGCCCCGTGCTGCACGTCGTGCGCTATCGCCGCAGCCAGCTCGACAAGCTGCTCGAGCAGATCCGCGCGACGGGTTACGGCCTGACGCTCGGCATCCACACGCGGATCGACGAGACGATCGCGCACGTGATCTCGAACGCGCACGTCGGCAACATCTACGTGAACCGCAACGTGATCGGCGCGGTGGTCGGCGTGCAGCCGTTCGGCGGCGAAGGGCTGTCGGGCACGGGCCCGAAGGCCGGCGGCGCGCTGTACCTGCAGCGCCTGCTCGCGACGCGTCCGTCGGGCCTGCCGCGCTCGCTCGCGCAGACGCTGATGGCGGACGGCGCGGTCGAAGGCGACGCGCGCGGCAATCCGGCGGCGGCGCTCACGACGCTGCGCGACTGGCTGATCGAGCAGCGCGAGCCGGTGCTGGCCGCGCGTTGCGACGGCTACCTCGCGCAGGTGCCGGCCGGCGCGACCGCGGTGCTGACCGGCCCGACGGGCGAGCGAAACACGTATACACTCGGCCCGCGCGGCACGGTGCTGTGTGTCGCGGCGACGCCGGGCGGTGCGCGCGCGCAGTTCGCGGCGGTGCTGGCTACGGCCAACCGCGCATTGTTCGCCGGCGCGGCCGGCGAGGCGCTCGTCGCCGCGCTGCCGGCGTCGCTGAAAGCGCACGCGGCCGTGCGCAAGCAGGCGGACGTGGCGTTCGACGCCGTGCTGTTCGAAGGCGACAGCGACGAACTGCAGACGCTCGTGAAGGACGTCGCGCAGCGGCCGGGCCCGATCGTGTCGGTGCAGGGCGTGTCGGTCGGCGCGTTCGAGAACGGCGATGCGGAAGACTACGCGCTCGAGCGGCTGCTGACCGAGCGCTCGGTCAGCGTGAATACGGCCGCGGCGGGCGGCAATGCGAATTTGATGACGATCGGCTGACCATCCTTGCCGTTCGGATCAAACAAAGGAAGCGGCAAGGCGATCCCGAAGCCGCTCCATTTACCCTGGTACCAAGGAGATGCTATGCAACACACGATGAAAAAGGTGGCAGGCGCGACGTTCGTCGCGGTCATGTCGCTGGCGGGGACGGCCCATGCGGATGACGTGAAGATCGGTTACGCAGGGCCGATGACGGGCGCGCAGGCGCACTACGGCAAGGATATGCAGAACGGGATCGTGCTCGCGCTGGAAGACTTCAACGCGACGAACCCGAAGATCGGCGGCAAGGCCGTGAAGTTCGTGCTCAACACGCAGGACGACCAGGCTGACCCGCGCACGGGCACGACGGTGGCGCAGAAGCTCGTCGACGACGGCATCAAGGGCATGCTCGGCCACTTCAACTCGGGCACGACGATCCCGGCTTCGCGCATCTACGCGAACGCGGGCATTCCGGAAATCGCGATGGCGACGGCACCGGAATACACGCAGCAAGGCTACAAGACGACCTTCCGCATGATGACGTCCGACACGCAGCAGGGCTCGGTGGCCGGCACGTTCGCGTCGAAGGATCTCGGCATGAAGAAGATCGCGATCGTCGACGACCGCACGGCCTACGGCCAGGGTCTCGCCGACCAGTTCGAGAAGGCCGCGAAGGCCGGCGGCGCGACGATCGTCGACCGCGAGTTCACGAACGACAAGGCAGTCGACTTCAAGGCGATCCTGACCAAGCTGAAGTCGGCGAAGCCGGATCTCGTCTACTACGGCGGCGCGGATTCGCAGGCAGCGCCGATGGTCAAGCAGATGAAGGCGCTCGGCATCGCGGCACCGCTGATGAGCGGCGAAATGGTGAAGACGCCGACGTTCCTGAAGATCGCGGGCAACGCGTCGGAAGGCACGATCGCTTCGCTGGCAGGTCTCCCGCTCGAAGAGATGCCGGGCGGCAAGGCATACGCCGACAAGTACAAGAAGCGCTTCGGCGAAGAAGTGCAGACCTACTCGCCGTACGCCTACGACGGCGCGATGGCGATGCTCAACGCGATGAAGAAGGCCGATTCGACCGATCCGGCGAAGTACCTGCCGGTGCTCGCGAAGAGCGACATGGCGGGTGTCACGTCGACGCACGTCGCGTATGACACGAAGGGCGACCTGAAGAACGGCGGCATCACGATGTACAAGGTCGAGAAGGGCGAGTGGAAACCGCTGAAGAGCATCGGCGGCAAGTAAGCAGCCTGTCGTGAGTCGCGGGCGGCGGCGCAGGTCGCTGCCAGGCCGATCATGCGAAAAAGCCACCGGGCTCGACGGCCCGGTGGCTTTTTTCATCTGCGCGAGCGGGAGCTAGTCGTCCTTGCGCACGCGCAGCAGGAACTTCTGCAGCTTGCCGGTTGGCGTGCGCGGCAGCGCCTGCGCGAACGCGAACTCGCGCGGGATCTTGTACGCGGCGAGCCGCTCGCCGCAGAACGTGCGCAGCGCGTCCGCATCGGGCACCGTGCCCGCACGCATCACGACGTGCGCGACGACCGTCTCGCCCCAGTCGGGATGCGGGACGCCGACGACGGCCGCCTCGACGATGTCCGGATGCGCGCCGAGCACGTCCTCCACTTCCTTCGAATAGACGTTCTCGCCGCCGGTCACGATCATGTCCTTCAGCCGGTCGACGATGAACAGGTAGCCATCCTGATCGATTCGCGCGACGTCGCCGCTGCGATACCAGCCACCTGGCGCGAATGCGGCGCGCGTCGCGGCCGCGTCGTCGAGATAACCGAGCATCATGCTGTCGGCCTTCAGCCAGATCTCGCCGGTCTCGCCCGGCCGCGCATCGATGCCGTCCATCCGCACGACGCGCAGGTCGACGCCCGGGCCGCCGTGGCGGCCGATCGAACCGGCCTTCGCGAGCTGTTCGTCCGGATACAGCGTCGTGCCGGCCGGCCCCGTTTCCGTCATCCCGTACACGTGGAAGAACGCGTTGCTGCGATACGCGCGTGCAAGCCGTTCGGCCTGCGCGGCGCCGATCGGGCCGCCGCCGTACAGCCATGCGCGCACGCTCGACAGGTCGAACGCCGCGAAGCCGTCGATCGTGTCGAGCGGCAGCGTGTACGACACCGGCGCGCCGAAATACAGCGTCACGCGCTCGCGCTCGACGGTCTGCAGGAAGCGCAGCGGATGGTATTCGCGCAGCAGCACGACGGTGCCGCCCGCGTACAACGTGCCGCCGAACCAGTTGTTGAGCGGCGACGAATGCCAGATCGGCATCGCCATCAGCGTGCGCTCGTTGCGGCCGATGCCGGTCGCGAGCGCCGCCGACATCGCGGCGAGCGTCACGGTGCGGTGGCTGTGCACGCAGCCTTTCGGGCGGCCGGTCGTGCCGGACGTATAGAGGATTTGCGCGATGTCGCCGTCGGCCGGTTCGATGCCGGCGACGCCGTCCATGCTCGCGCACATCGTGTCGAAGCACGGCACGCCGTCGAGTTCGCCTTCGGTCACGAGCCGCCGCGCCGGATGAACGATGCGTTCGACCACCGGCGCGAGCGCCACGTCGAACAGGAGCGCCTTGCTGCGGCTGTGTTCGAGCACGTAGTCGACTTCCGGCGCCTGCAGCTTGTGGTTGACCGGCACGAACGTCGCGCCGAGCCGCCACACGCCGAACATCAGGTCGACGAAGGCCGGCGTGTTGAAGCACATCGCGGCGACGCAGTCGCCGGCCGCGATGCCGAGCGCGCTCAGCACGGCCGCCGCGCGATGCGAGCGCTCGCGCGCGGCGGCATAGGTGATCGTCGCCGATTCGCTGACGAGGAACGGCTTGTCGGGCGTCGCGCGGGCGGCGCGGTCGAGGGCGGCGACGAGGTTCATCAGGGCTCCGGGCGGGGCGAACGACGGCGAACTCAGGCGAGCGAACAGGCGTCAGGCCGGGTACGCGCGCTGCAGCAGCGCGGCGACGTCGATCGCGTGCGGATCGAAGCCGCCCGCGATGCGCCCCCAGTCGGGCGCGGCGAGCCGCGTCGCGACGAACGCGTCGGCGACGGCCGCCGGCGCATCGCGGCGCAGCAGGCAGGCCTGCGCGACGAGCGCGAGCCGCTGCGCGAACACGCGGCCCGACGCTTCGAGCGTGTCGGCCTGCGCGGCGAGCATCGCGCGCAGCGCGTCGAGCGCCGCACGGATGCGCGGTTCGCCCGCGCCGAGGTCGGCGAGTTCGGCGAACAGCGCGGCGGCCGAGTCGGGCTCGCGCGACACCGCGCGCAGCACGTCGAGGCACATCACGTTGCCCGAGCCTTCCCAGATCGAGTTCACGGGCGCCTCGCGGAACAGCCGCGCGATCGGGCCGTCGTCGACATAACCGTTGCCGCCGAACACTTCCATCACCTCGCCGGTCAGCTCGACCGCGCGCTTGCAGACCCAGAATTTCGCGGCGGGCGTGACGATGCGCTTCCACGCGCGTTCGCGCGGCGAGTCGTCGCGCTCGAACGCGTCGGCGACGCGCATCGCGAGTGCGAGCGCCGCTTCGCTTTCGAGCGCGAGATCGGCGAGCACGGTGCGCATCAGCGGCTGTTCGGCGAGCGCGCGGCCGAACGCGTGGCGCTGGCGCGTATACGCGATCGCCTGCACGACGCCCTGGCGCAGCATCGCCGCGCTGCCGAGCACGCAGTTCAGCCGCGTGTAGGTGGCCATCTCGATGATGGTCGGAATGCCGCGGCCTTCGTCGCCGAGCATGATCCCCCACGCGTCGTTCAGCTCGATTTCGCTGCTCGAATTGCTGCGGTTGCCGACCTTGTTCTTCAGCCGCTGGATCTCGACCGCGTTCTTCGTGCCGTCCGGCCGCCAGCGCGGCACGTAGAAGCACGACGGGCTGCCGCCTTCGGTGTGCGCGACGACGAGGTGCGCATCGCACATCGGCGCGGAGAAGAACCACTTGTGGCCGCGCAGCAGGTATTCGCCACCGCGCCCGCCCGCGCCGGCGGCGGTCGCGAGCGTCGTGTTCGCGCGCACGTCGGAGCCGCCCTGTTTCTCGGTCATCCCCATGCCGAACCAGATCGAGCGCTTGTCGGCGACCGGCACGTCGCGCGGATCGTAGTCGTCGCTGTAGAGCTTGTCGCGCAGCAGGTTCCACAGCGCGGGCTCCTTCTGCAGCACGGGAATCGCGGCCTGCGTCATCGTCGCCGGGCACAGCGTGCCGGCCTCGATCTGGCCGTGCAGGTAGAAGCCGGCCGCGGTCGCGGCCCAGCGGCCGCGGCGTGTATCGCGGAACGCGAGCGACACGAAGCCTTCGTGGCGGTACTGGCCGAGCAGCGTGTGCCACGCCGGATGGAAGTCGACGCGGTCGATGCGCCGGCCGCGCCGGTCGAACGCGTTCAGTTCGGGCGTGTGCTGGTTCGCTTCGTCGGCGAGTTGCGCGGTGTCGGCGCTGCCGAGCCGCGCGCCGTACGCGTCGAGCCGCGGCACGGCCCAGTCGGCGCCCGCTCGGGCGAGTGCGTCGCGCAGCGCGATATCCGTCGCGAAGAGGTTATAGTCGACGAGTTCGTCGAACTGGTTCGTGACGGCGTGAGTCGATTCGGTCATCGAAGTTGTCTCCGGTCTCATGCTTCGCGGGCGGCCTGCGTCAGGCAACACGGGTGGCGCTTCGGCGCTGCTTCCGGCTCCCGGTAAAACGCATTCCCTGCTGAATTCCAGAGTAGCAAATATGCCGCCGCGACATGTTCAGGTTCCGGCGCCGCCCGGCCAGCCGGCGGCGCAACCCGCGCCCGCATTGCGCCGCCGGCCGCGCCAGTCGCGCGCGCAGGCGAGCTCCGACGCGCTGCAGCAGGCGTTCGTTCAGCTTTTGCTCGAACGCGGCTACGCGAAGGCGACGATCCGCGAGATCGCGGCCGTCGCGGGCGTGAGCGTCGGCACCTTCTACGAGTATTTCGGCGACAAGCAGAGCCTCGCGGCGCTCTGCATCCACCGGTATGTGCTGGCGATGGCCGACCGGCTGCGCGACGCGGCAGCGCGGCTGCGCGGCGCGCCGCGGGCCGAACTCGCCGTGGCGCTCGTCGACCTGCAGGTCGACGCGATCGGCGCCGACGCGGCGCTGTGGAGCGCGCTTTTCGCGCTGGAGCGGCAGGTGTCGCCGCTCGCCGCATACCGCCGGCATTACGACGCGTATGTCGCGCTGTGGCGCGACGCACTCTCGCACGCGGCCGATCCGCCGCCGGCCGCGCGGCTCGACGGGCTCGCGCGGATGGCGCACACGGTCTGCTACGGCGGCCTCTCGCAGGCGCTGCTGACGCTCGGGCCTGCGCTCGACTTCGCCGCGTTGCGCAGCGAGCTGCGGGCCGTGCTGCTCGCGTATCTGGCGGCGGCGGGCGCGTAGCATCCCCTACGGGTAATGCCCGACTCGCATGTCAGGCCGGCAGGCCGGCCTTGCCGCGGCGTGCTTCATACCTTTGGCCATGAGAAAAATGCATGGCCGCCATGACGAACTTTCGATTGTCTGCCGATATTGGCTGGGGCTAAATCATGCGGCAGGTGCAGGGTCGCGCGTGTCGCGCGGGCCGGCCCGAAGGACATCAGAAGGAGGAGTCATGCGAAGCGCCACCGCGCCCCGTTCGAAACTGCCCGACGTCGGCACGACGATCTTCACGGTGATCGGCCAGCTGGCCGCGCAACACGATGCGTTGAACCTGTCGCAGGGCGCGCCGAATTTCGCGCCCGATCCGGCGCTTGTCGAAGGCGTCGCGCGCGCGATGCGCGACGGGCACAACCAGTACTCGCCGATGGCCGGCGTGATGGCGCTGCGCGAGCGGCTCGCCGAGAAGACCGAGGCGCTGTACGGCGCACGCTACGACCCGGCGACCGAGATCACCGTGATCGCGAGCGCGAGCGAAGGGCTGTACGCGGCGATCAGCGCGCTCGTGCATCCGGGCGACGAGGTGATCTATTTCGAGCCGTCGTTCGACAGTTATGCGCCGATCGTGCGGTTGCAGGGCGCGACGCCGGTCGCGATCAAGCTGTCGCCCGAGCATTTCCGCGTGAACTGGGACGAGGTGGCTGCCGCGATCACGCCCCGCACGCGGATGATCATCGTGAACACGCCGCACAACCCGACCGCGACCGTGTTTTCCGCCGACGATCTCGAGCGGCTCGCGCAACTCACGCGCGACACCGGCATCGTGATCCTGTCCGACGAGGTCTACGAGCACGTCGTGTTCGACGGCGCGCAGCACCAGAGCATGGCGCGCCACCGCGAGCTGGCCGAGCGCAGCGTGATCGTGTCGTCGTTCGGCAAGTCGTTCCACGTGACCGGCTGGCGGGTCGGTCATTGTCTTGCGCCGGCCGAGCTGATGGACGAGATCCGCAAGGTGCACCAGTTCATGGTGTTCGCGGCCGACACGCCGATGCAGGTCGCGTTCGCGGAAATCCTCGCGCGGCCGGACAGTTATCTCGGCCTGTCGGCGTTCTACCAGGCCAAGCGCGACCTGCTCGCGCGCGAGCTGGCCGATTCGCGTTTCGAGCTGCTGCCGAGCGAAGGCTCGTTCTTCATGCTCGCGCGCTTCCGGCACTTCTCGGACGAAAGCGACAGCGATTTCGTGCTGCGCCTGATCCGCGACGCGCGCGTCGCGACGATTCCGCTGTCGGCGTTCTATACCGACGGCACCGACGCCGGCGTGATCCGGCTCAGTTTTTCGAAGGACGACGCGACGCTGGTCGAAGGCGCGCGGCGGCTGCGTTCGCTGTAACCGTATGGAAACCGGCGACGGGCCTCCGGCGACGAGGACGTCGCATCGACCCGACCCAGGAGATCACGATGAAGCACACGGCAACCCTGAAACTCGCATTCGCACTCGCGTGCGCAATCGGCTCCGGCGCGGCGCTCGCCGACGCGCAGACGCTGCGCTTCGGCCTCGAGGCGCAATACCCGCCGTTCGAATCGAAAGCGCCGAACGGCGACCTGCAGGGCTTCGACATCGACGTCGGCAATGCCGTCTGCCAGACGGCGAAGCTGTCGTGCAAATGGGTCGAGACGTCGTTCGACGGCCTGATTCCCGCGCTGAAGGGCCGCAAGTTCGACGCGATCAACTCGGCGATGAACGCGACCGAGCAGCGGCGCCAGGCGATCGACTTCACGACGATCATCTATCGCGTGCCGACCCAGTTGATCGCGCGCAGCGGCAGCGGCCTGCTGCCGACGCCCGAATCGCTGAAGGGCAAGCGCGTCGGCGTGCTGCAGGCGTCGATCCAGGAAACCTTCGCGAAGGCGCACTGGGAACCGGCCGGCGTCGCGGTCGTCGCGTACCAGGACCAGAACCAGGCGTATGCGGACCTCGTGGCGGGCCGCCTCGACGCGACGCTCGTGCTCGCACCGTCCGGCCAGCGCGGCTTCCTGTCGCGCCCGGACGGCAAGGGCTTCTCGTTCGTCGGCCAGCCGGTGCACGACGACCGGATCCTCGGCAGCGGCATTGCATTCGGCCTGCGCAAGGGCGACGACGCGCTGAAGGCGAAGCTCGACGCGGCGATCGACAAGCTGAAGGCGGACGGCACGGTGAAGTCGCTCGGCCTGAAGTATTTCGGCGATATCGACATCTCGACGAAATAAGCGGGGCCGCGCGCGATGCCGAACCCGAACCCGGCCGCCACGGGCGGCGAACAGGACGGCGTGCCGCTGTCAGGCGATGCGCTCGATGCCGTGCTCGTCGCCGAACTGGGCGACGCGCTCGTCACGTGCGCGGCCGACATCGATCCGCGTTACTTCACCGCGTACAACGAGCCGGCCGGCGTGCGGCCGCGTGCGCTGGTGCGCCCGCGCAGCGTCGACGACGTGTCGCGCACGCTCGCGCTGTGCGCGCGGCTCGGCCAGCCGGTCGTGCCGCAAGGCGGACTGACGGGGCTCGCACGCGGCGCGGTCGCGCTCGGCGGCGAGGTTGTGCTGTCGATGGAACGCTTCGCGGGCATCGAAGCGCTCGACGCGGCGGCCGGCACGATGACCGTGCGCGCCGGGACGCCGCTGCAGACGGTGCAGGAAGCCGCGGAAGCGGCGGGCTTCACGTTCGGCGTCGATCTCGGCGCGCGCGGCTCGTGCCAGATCGGCGGCATGCTTGCGACCAATGCGGGCGGCACGCGCGCGATCCGCTACGGGATGATGCGCGAGCAGGTGCTCGGGCTCGAGGCCGTGCTCGCGGACGGCACGGTCGTGTCGTCGATGAACCGGATGCTGAAGAACAACGCGGGCTACGACCTGAAGCAGCTGTTCATCGGCAGCGAGGGGACGCTCGGCGTCGTCACGCGCGCCGTGCTGCGGCTGCACCCGTTGCTCGCCGCGCCGGCCACCGCGCTCTGCCGCGTGCGCGACTACGACGCGGTGGTCGGATTGTGGAATCGCGTGCGCACGCTGCCTGAGGTCGTCAGCTTCGAGGCGATGTGGCCGGCGTTCTACGACTACGTCGCGCGTCACACGCCGGGCGTCACCGCGCCGTTCGCGGGCGACGGCGGTTTCGCGGTGCTGATCGAGTGCGCGACGAGCGCGCCGGGCGGCGATGCGCACGAGGTGCTGGAAACCGGCCTCGCGGCGGGGATCGATGCAGGGCTCGTGGACGATGCGGTGCTCGCGACGTCGGAGCGGCAGGCGCGCGACCTGTGGGCGTTGCGCGAAGGCCTCGCGATCGATGCGCTGCCGCAGCTCGTCAACTTCGACGTGAGTTTGCCGACGGGCGAACTCGGCGCGTTCGCGGAGCGCTGCGAGGCGGCGCTGCGGGCGCGCTGGCCGGACGTCGCGTGCCTGTTCTTCGGCCATGTCGGCGACGGCAACGTGCATATCGGCGTGTCGCTGGCCGGGATGACCGACGCGGACGCCGACGCGATCGATCACTGCGTTTACGCGGTGGTGCGGGACATGGGCGGCTCGGTGTCGGCCGAGCACGGGATCGGCGTGCTCAAGCGTCCCTATCTCGCGCACACGCGCAGCGACGCTGAAATCGGGCTGATGCGGCGCCTGAAGGCCGCGCTGGACCCGCGCGGCATCCTGAATCCCGGCAAGGTACTTTGACTTGGGCGATTCCCGTTGCTGGCGGGAATCGGCCTTCGTTGCCTGTCAGCCGTCCACCCAGCGCAGCGCGCCGATCTTCAGGTGTTCGACGACGCTGCGCGCCCAGTCGAGCTCCGCATTGAGCAGCACGAGCGCATGTTCGTTTTGCAGCAGAAACAGGCGCGGCACCTGGTCGGCCTGCGCGGCATTGCGCAGCGCTTCCAGGCGCTCGCGCTCGGCATCGAGGCGGGCAATCCGGAGTTCGAGCTGGTGCCGCGCATCGTCGGCATCGAGCAGCGGCAGGAACGCGAGGCCGGCGCCGAACACCGGAAATTCACGCGCGGGCTCCGCGAGCAGCGTATGCAGCCACGCCTGGCCCGCCGTGTGCCCGGCCTCGGTCAGCGCATACAGCGTGCGCTCCGGAAAGGCGCCGTCGCGCTCGGTGTCGTGCACGGCGATCAGCCCGTCGCGCAGCAGCCGGTCGATCGTCTGGTAGAGGCTCGTGCGCTGCCGCACGTTGACGACTTCGTCGTACCCGCGGGCCTTCAGTTGCTGCAGCATCCCGTACGGATGCATCGGTGTTTCGGTGAGCGTCGCGAGGACGGCCAGTGCGAGCGGGGATGGGCGGCTCGTTGACATGAATAGTTATGACATATCTAGTAAGAATATAACTATTCTCAACCAGACTATCTTATTTCACAAGGGTTTCAGCCGAGGTGCGAGCGCTTCGCGGCCGGCGCGACGGTTTCCATCGTCGCGAGACCGTGCACGATTCCGCAATCCTCGACCGAATGCTCGCCGACGCATTGGCGGCGCAATTCGGTGAGCTGGTCGCGCAGATGCGTGAGTTCCGCGAGGCGCGCGTCGACGTGTCCGATGTGATCGTCGAGCAGCGAATTGATCGAATCGCAGCGGTCGGCCGGCGTGTCGGTGAGCTGCAGCAGCGCGCGGATCTCGTCGTGCGCCATGTCGAGCGCGCGGCAGTTGCGGATGAAGCGCAGCCGTTCGACGTGCACGTCGGTGTAGTTGCGGTAGTTCGAGTCGGTGCGCTCCGCGTCCGGCATCAGCCCCTCTTTCTCGTAGAAACGGATCGTCTCGGGGGTGCAGCGGGCCGCTTTGGCCAGTTCGCCAATCTTCATGCCTTTCTCCCGTGCAAGGGTTGACCTTGTAGTGGCTTCAGGGTGTTAACTCTACACCGTCAAGCCATAAAGGAGGTTGTCATGACCGACGCCCAGCGTACCCACGACCCACGACACCGTCATGCCGGCGGCGCCGATACGTGCTGCGCCGACGCGCGCGACACGCATGCGGCGACCGTTGCCGACGCGGCGCCGGCGGCCGGCGAGCACGCGCACGGCGACGCCGCATCGCGCGGCCACGACCATGATCACGACCACGGCGGCGGTGAGGGGCACGATCACGAACATGCACACGACGACGCACATCGGCACGGTGCCCGGTGTTCGCACGACGATGCTGCGCGCGGCGATGCCGGCCACGACCACGATCGTGCGCACGGCGATGAGCATCGGCACGGCGCGGCGTGCTCGCACGACGATGCTGCGCGCGGCGATGCGGGCCAAGACCACGATCATGCGCACGGCGATGAGCATCGGCACGGCGCGGCGTGCTCGCACGACGATGCTGCGCGCGGCGATGCGGGCCACGATCACGATCATGCGCACGGCGATGAGCATCGGCACGGCGCGGCGTGCTCGCACGACCACGCCGCGCACGACCATGCCGGTCACGACCACGACCACGACCACGACCACGACCACGACCACGACCACGACCACACCGCCGGCGACTGCTGCGCGCCGGCCGCGCTGACGCTTGCGCCGCTGCCGGTCGCGCAGGCGACCGCCTCGGGCCACGTGCGCTCCGCGTTCCGGATCATGCAGATGGACTGCCCGACCGAGGAAACGCTGATCCGCAAGAAGCTCGGCGGGATGAGCGAGGTGTCGGCGCTCGAATTCAACCTGATGCAGCGGATGCTGACCGTCGAGCACGTAGCAGGCGCCCAGCCGGCGATCGAAAGCGCGATCCGCACGCTCGGGATGACGCCCGAGGCCGCATCGGCCGGCGCACCGGCGGCGCGCGTCGCCGACGCGCCCGCGAAGCCGTGGTGGCCGCTGGCGCTGGCGGGCGTCGCCGCGATCGCGTCCGAGGGGGCAACCTGGGCCGGCCTGCCCGTGTGGCTGTCGGCGGCGCTCGCGCTCGCCGCGGTGCTCGCGTGCGGGCTCACCACGTACAAGAAGGGCTGGATCGCGATTCGCAACGGCAACCTGAACATCAACGCGCTGATGAGCATCGCGGTGACGGGCGCGATGGCGATCGGCCAGTGGCCGGAAGCCGCGATGGTGATGGTGCTGTTCACGATCGCCGAGCTGATCGAGGCGAAGTCGCTCGACCGCGCGCGCAATGCGATCCAGGGCCTGATGCAGCTCGCGCCGGACACCGCGACCGTGCAGGACGCCGACGGTTCGTGGCGCACGATCGAGGCCGCGCAGGTCGCGCTCGGCGCGGTCGTGCGCGTGAAGCCGGGCGAGCGGATCGGGCTGGACGGCGAAGTCGTCGCGGGCCGTTCGACGGTCAACCAGGCGCCGATCACCGGCGAGAGCCTGCCTGTCGAAAAGACGGCCGGCGATGCCGTGTACGCGGGCACGATCAACGAAGCGGGTTCGTTCGAATACCGCGTGACGGCCGTCGCGGCCAACTCGACGCTCGCGCGGATCATCCACGCGGTCGAGGAGGCGCAGGGCGCGAAGGCGCCGACGCAGCGCTTCGTCGACCAGTTCGCGCGCGTCTATACGCCGATCGTGTTCGCGGTCGCGCTGCTGGTCGCCGTGGTGCCGCCGCTCGCGATGGGCGGCGCGTGGCACGACTGGATCTACCGCGCGCTGGTGCTGCTCGTGATCGCGTGCCCGTGCGCACTGGTGATCTCGACGCCGGTGACGATCGTGTCGGGGCTCGCGGCCGCCGCGCGGCGCGGGATTCTCGTGAAGGGCGGCGTCTATCTGGAAGAAGGGCGCAAGCTCGCGTGGCTCGCGCTCGACAAGACCGGCACGATCACGCACGGCAAGCCGGTGCAGACCGACTTCGACGCGGATGCGACCGACGTCGATGCCGAGCGTATCCGGCACCTCGGCGCGAGCCTTGCCGCGCGCTCGGATCACCCGGTGTCGCAGGCGATCGCGGCCGCGGCGCGCGACGCCGGAACGGCCGCGTTCGCCGATGTGCAGGACTTCGAAGCGCTGGTCGGGCGCGGTGTGCGCGGCACGATCGACGGCGCGCGCTACTGGCTCGGCAACCACCGGCTCGTCGAGGAGCTCGAGCGCTGCTCGCCGGCCCTCGAAACGAAGCTCGATGCGCTCGAGCGGCAGGGCAAGAGCGTCGTGGTGCTGATCGACGACGCGCGCGTGCTCGGCATCTTCGCGGTGGCCGACACGATCAAGGACACGAGCCGCGACGCGATCGCCGATCTGCATGCGCTCGGCATCCGCACCGCGATGCTGACGGGCGACAACCCGCACACCGCGCAAGCCATCGCGCAGCAGGCCGGCATCGACGACGCGCGCGGCAACCAGTTGCCCGAAGACAAGCTCGCGGCGGTCGAGGAACTGTCGGCGGGCGGCGCGGGCGCGGTCGGGATGGTCGGCGACGGGATCAACGACGCCCCGGCGCTCGCGCGCGCCGACATCGGCTTCGCGATGGGCGCGATGGGTACCGACACGGCGATCGAGACGGCCGACGTCGCGCTGATGGACGACGACCTGCGCAAGATTCCCGCGTTCGTGCGACTGTCGCGCGCGACGCACCGCGTGCTGGTGCAGAACATCGGCTTCGCGCTGGGCGTGAAGATCGTCTTCCTCGGCCTCACGGTCGCGGGGCTCGGCACGATGTGGATGGCGGTATTCGCGGACGCGGGCGCGAGCCTGATCGTCGTCGCCAACGGTTTGCGGCTGCTGTCGTCCTCCGGGGCGTTCGGCGGCGCGCAGGCCGCGCGTTGAGGAGCGTGCGATGAGTTTCCTGAAACGGATCCTGGGTGGGCACGGTGGTGGCCATGGCAGCGGGCACGGCAGCGGGCATGGCAATAGCGGTCACGGTGGCGGGCATCATGGCGGGCAGAAGCGTGAAGGGCATGGCGGCCACGATGCGCGCGGCCGCGATCGCTATGGCTGGGGCTGGCAGGCGCCGGCCGATGCTGATGGTGGCCAAGGCGGCAACGTGCCACTGAGCCAGCTCGCCTGCGCGGGCTGCGGCGCGCTCAACGCGGCGGATGCGCGTTTCTGTGCGCAGTGCGGCGTGTCGCAGCGCGCCAAGGCCTGCAGCCGCTGCCGCGCGGCGCTGCCCGCCGACGCGCGTTTTTGTCCGGGGTGCGGCACGCAGGCCGGCCGGGTATGATCGCCGGGCCGTTGCCGGCGTAGGAACGGGCCAACGACGTCATGGCGCCCGCGACGGGTGCCGGCCTGGCCGGAAGCGGTTGGCGCCGGCACTGCGACGCCGTCGCACCGGCGCACCGGCCCTTCGATCAGCGCAGCGGCAGGTAAATCTCGGTGCGCAGATCGGCCGGCGCCGCATCCATCGGCGTGTTGAGGTACAGCTCGAACGGCGGCGCGTCGGCGGCTTCGCGGCCCGAGTGACGCAACCAGTCGCCGTAGAGCCACTGGTAGGCCGTCTTCAGGTCGGCATACGGCCCCGTATGCAGCAGCACCGCGTATTCGCCGCCCGCTACCGTCGCGCGTTCGACGGGCGGCACGGGCTCGACGTCCGGCGCACCGTCGGCCGGCGTGAAGCAGGCCTTCGCGCGCAACTGCGCTTCCGGCGTCGTGTCCGGATCGTCGTAGAAAATGCCGATCATCTTCGCACCCGGGCCGATCAGCCCGTGTTGCCCGACCCACGCGCCGATCCGCGCGAACGCGTCGCCGACCTTCATGTACGCGCCGGTGTGCGCCACCGCGTAGCCGCGCAGTTCCGGCAGGCGCCGGATCTCGACTTCATGCTTGAACATGTCTTCCTCTCCTCTCTGTAGCGGGTAGATGGGCCGGTGAACGCCCGTAAGCCGGTGCTGCGCGGGAGGTACGCCGTATGTGTCGCGAAACGCCCGGGCGAACGCGTGCGCCGAACCGTAGCCCGCGCGCCGCGCGATCTCGTCGATCGGCCGCGCCGTGCACACGAGATCCTCGGACGCGCGAACGATCCGCATCCGCCGCACCGTCAGCACGATCGACTCGCCGTACAGCGCACGGTAGACGCGCTGCCAGTGATACGGCGACAGGCACGCGACTTCGGCGAGCCGGTTCAGGTCGAGCGGGCCGTCGAGGTGCGCGCGGATGTACTCGTGAACGCGTGCCACGCTGGCCGCATAGCGGATCCATGCGGGTTTGTCGGTTTTCGTTTCGGTAGTCATCGACGTGTCCGGGCAAGAACCGACGCCACGGTAGCACGGGCCGAATGGATAAATCTTGCGGAAATGCGTAGCGGCCGATAAATCGGGCCCTTTTTATTTTGCCGAAATGGGGTCTTGCCCCCCTGCGATCAACAACTAAAGTTAAAGACGGTGAAATCGGGTGAACGCGTCATTTTTCTCGGGTAAGTTGCACAAGCAGCAACATATGTTTTTCGGAGTACGCAGGTAGTTCGTCGATGTTCAATCGCAACGCCACGCTTTTCGGGAGAACAAGAAATGGATGCTTCCAGCTTCATCACGTCGCTGCAGACCACGCTAGGCGGATATCTGCCAAAGATCGCCGGCGCGATCGGCATCCTGGTGATCGGCTGGCTGATCGCGGTGGTGGTGCGGGCCGGCGCGCTGCGCCTGCTCAGTGCGCTGAAGGTCGATCGGCGGATCAACGAAAGCACCGGCCAGGGCGCGTACGTCGAGCGGATCATCGCCGGCGGCCTGTTCTGGCTCGTGCTGCTCGTCACCGCGGTGGGCATCTTCAACGTGCTCAACCTGTACGCAGTCTCCAATCCGTTCTCGCTGCTCGTCACGCACATCGTCAACTATCTGCCGAACCTGATCGGCGGCGCGGCGCTGACGCTGATCGCGTGGCTCATCGCGTCGCTGCTGCGCAGCCTCGCGAACCGCGCGCTGAAGGCCAGCAAGATCGACGACAAACTGTCCGAAGGCGCGGGCATGCAGCCGATGAGCGGCTATCTCGGCGACGTGCTGTTCTGGCTCGTGATCCTGATGTTCCTGCCGGCGATCCTCGCGTCGTTCGCGCTGTCGGGCCTGCTGTCGCCGGTGCAGGGGATGGTCGACAAGCTGCTCGCGATCGTGCCGAACCTGTTCGCGGCCGCGGTGATCGGCTTCGTCGGCTGGGTCGTCGCGCGCGTGCTGCGCGGCCTCGTGACGAACCTGCTGGTCGCCGCCGGCGCCGACCGCCTCACGCAGCGTCTCGACAGCCCGACGCCCGTGCGCGTGTCGAGCCTGATCGGCACGATCGTCTACGTGTTCGTGTTCGTGCCGACGCTGATCTCCGCGCTCGACGCGCTGAAGATCGACGCGATCTCGGGCCCGGCGACCAACATGCTGAACCAGTTCCTCGGCGCGGTGCCGGACATCGTCGCGGCGATCGTGATCGTGCTCGTCACGTTCTACTTCGCGCGCTTCGTCGCGTCGCTCGCGCAGAAGCTGCTGGAAGCCGCCGGCGCCGACGGGCTGCCGGCCGTGCTCGGGGTCGAGCGCGTGTTCTCGGGGATCCTGCAGCCGTCGGTGCTGGTGGCGCGGCTGATCGTGTTCTTCGCGATGCTGTTCGCGTCGGTCGAAGCCGCGAACCGGCTCGGCTTCTCGCAGGTGCGCGACGTCGTCACGCTGTTCATCGAATTCGGCGGTCACGTGCTGATGGGCGGCGTGATCCTCGTGATCGGCGTGTGGCTCGCGGGCCTCGCGCGCCGCGTGATCGAGCAGGCCGATCGCGAGCACAGTGTGCTGTTCGCGCGCATCGCGCAATTCGCGATCCTCGGCCTCGTGTTCGCGATGGGGCTGCGCGCGATGGGCATCGCGAACGAGATCGTCCAGCTCGCGTTCGGCCTCGTGCTCGGCGCGATCGCGGTGGCCGTCGCGCTGTCGTTCGGCCTCGGCGGCCGCGAGGCGGCCGGCAAGCTGCTCGACCGCTGGTTCAACCAGCGCAGCGGCGGCCAGTAAGCGGCGGCGATCCGGCCGCTTCGTGCGGCCGGACGGCGGTTGCGATGATCGCGGCCGGCGTTTCCGTCAGCGAAACGTAACCCGCGATCTTTGCCGAATTTCGATAACACGTCGTTTAATGACTCTCTAGCATCGATTCTCAGTCGCGCAGGCCGGCAGGCCCCGGCGCCTTTGAGGAGAGAGTCCGATGAAAGCAGAGTCGAATGGCCGGCCCGCCGCCGGCGCCAAGTCGTCCGGCCAGCCCGCGCTGCAGCAGACGCTCGGGACCTGGCAACTGTGGGGCATCGCAGTCGGCCTCGTGATTTCCGGCGAATACTTCGGCTGGAGCTACGGCTGGGCGAGCGCCGGTACGCTGGGCTTCGTCGTCACCGCGCTGTTCGTCGCGGCGATGTACACGACCTTCATTTTCAGCTTCACCGAACTGACGACGTCGATCCCGCACGCGGGCGGCCCGTTCGCGTATGCACGCCGCGCATTCGGCCCGACCGGCGGTTATCTCGCCGGTGCGGCGACGCTCGTCGAGTTCGTGTTCGCGCCGCCCGCGATCGCGCTCGCGATCGGTGCGTACCTGCACGTGCAGTTCCCGGGGCTCGAACCGAAACACGCGGCGATGGGCGCGTATCTCGTGTTCATGGCGCTGAACATCGTCGGCGTGCAGATCGCCGCGACGTTCGAGCTCGTCGTCACGCTGCTCGCGATCTTCGAGCTGCTGGTGTTCATGGGCGTCGTGTCGCCGGGCTTCGCGTGGAGCAACTTCATGAAGGGCGGCTGGTCGGGCGCCGATCATTTCAGCGTCGGCGCATTCCACGGCATGTTCGCGGCGATCCCGTTCGCGATCTGGTTCTTCCTCGCGATCGAGGGCGTCGCGATGGCCGCCGAGGAAGCGAAGAATCCGAAGCGCTCGATTCCGATCGCCTACGTGGCCGGGATCCTGACCCTCGTTGCACTCGCGATCGGCGTGATGGTGTTCGCCGGCGGCGCGGGCGACTGGACCAAGCTCGCGAACATCAACGATCCGTTGCCGCAGGCGATGAAGTACATCGTCGGCGCGAACAGCGGCTGGATGCACATGCTCGTGTGGCTGGGGCTGTTCGGGCTCGTCGCGTCGTTCCACGGGATCATCCTCGGCTATTCGCGCCAGATCTTCGCGCTGGCCCGCGAAGGCTACCTGCCGGAGTGGCTCGGTAAGGTGCATCCGCGCTTCAAGACCCCGCATCGCGCGATCCTCGCGGGCGGCGTGGTCGGCATCGCGGCGATCTACAGCGACGAGCTGATCCAGTTCGGCGGGCAGACGCTGACCGCGAACATCGTGACGATGTCGGTGTTCGGTGCGATCGTGATGTATATCGTGAGCATGGCGTCGCTGTTCAAGCTGCGCCGCTCGCAGCCGAACATGGCGCGGCCGTTCCGCGCACCGATGTACCCGATCTTCCCGGCATTCGCGATTCTTGCGGCGGTGATCTGTCTCGGTACGATGGTGGTCTTCAACGGGCTGGTCGCGCTGGTGTTCCTGGGCTTTCTCGCGATCGGCTACGCGTACTTCCTCGCGACCCGTTCGCAGCGCGAGAGCGCGCCGGGCGACGCGCTGCTGGAGGAATGAGCAGGGCGAACGTGAACGGCCGTTCCTGACGGCATCCGGCGCGCCCCGTCGAACGGGCGCGCCGTCGGCTTTTGGCAAGGAGACTCGCACGATGTCCTATACGGAGACGATCGGTCCGCGCACGTACCGCTTCGCGGACCTGAAGACGCTGCTCGCGAAGGCGAGCCCGCTGCGTTCCGGCGACCAGCTCGCCGGCGTCGCGGCGGCGAGCGAGGAGGAGCGCGTCGCCGCGAAGATCGCGCTCGCGGGCGTGCCGCTGAAGGCGTTCCTGAACGAAGCGGTGATCCCGTACGAAGACGACGAGGTCACGCGCCTGATCGTCGACGATCACGACGCTGCCGCATTCGCGGAAATCTCGCATCTCACCGTCGGCGATTTCCGCAACTGGCTGCTGTCGCCCGCGGCCGACGGCGCGGCGCTCGAACGGATCGCACCGGGCCTCACGCCGGAGATGGTCGCGGCCGTGTCGAAGCTGATGCGCAACCAGGACCTGATCGCGGCCGCGCGCAAGCGCCGCGTGGTCACGCGCTTTCGCAACACGGTCGGGCTGGCCGGCCGGATGTCGGTGCGGTTGCAGCCGAACCACCCGACCGACGACGTGAAGGGGATCGCCGCGTCGATGCTCGACGGGCTGATGTATGGCTGCGGCGACGCGATGATCGGCATCAACCCGGCGACCGACAGCCTCGCGGCGATCGTGAAGCTGCTCGCGATGATCGACGGGTTCCGCGAACGCTACGGCGTGCCGACGCAGTCGTGCGTGCTCACGCACGTGACCAACACGATCGCGGCGATCGAGAAGGGCGCGCCGGTCGATCTCGTGTTCCAGTCGATCGCGGGCACCGAGAAGGCGAACGCGAGCTTCGGGATCTCGCTCGCGCTGCTCGGCGAGGCGCGCGAGGCCGCGTTGTCGCTGAAGCGCGGCACCGTCGGCAACAATCTCATGTACTTCGAGACGGGCCAGGGCAGCGCGTTGTCGGCGAATGCGCATCACGGCGTCGACCAGCAGACCTGCGAAGTGCGCGCGTATGCGGTCGCGCGCAAGTTCGAGCCGTTCCTCGTGAACACGGTGGTCGGTTTCATCGGGCCCGAATACCTGTACGACGGCAAGCAGATCATCCGCGCGGGGCTCGAGGATCACTTCTGCGGCAAGCTGCTCGGCGTGCCGATGGGCTGCGACATCTGCTACACGAACCACGCGGAAGCCGACCAGGACGACATGGACACGCTGCTGACGCTGCTCGGTGCGGCCGGCATCAACTTCATCATGGGGATTCCGGGTGCGGACGACGTGATGCTGAACTACCAGAGCACGTCGTTTCACGACCAGCTTTATGTGCGCGAGGTGCTCGGCCTGCGCCGCGCGCCGGAGTTCGAGGAGTGGCTGGAGACGATGGAGATCGCCGATGCGCACGGCGCGCTGCGCGCCGCGTCGGCCCGCGTGCCGCTTCTGGCCGGCGCGAACGACTGGATGGGGTTGTCAGCATGAGCGATGCCGTCGAAAAGAATCCGTGGGGCCAGCTGAAGTCGTTCACGAACGCGCGGATCGCGCTCGGCCGCGCGGGCAACAGCCTGCCGACCGCGCCGCTGCTGGCCTTCAACCTGTCGCACGCGCAGGCGCGCGATGCCGTGCACCAGCCGCTCGATGCGGACGCGCTGCGGCGCGAGATCGAGGCGGCCGGCCTGCTGCCGACGCTCGGCGTGCAGAGCGCGGCGCCGGACCGCGACCACTATCTGCGCCGGCCCGATCTCGGCCGCAAGCTGTCGGACGACAGCCGCGGGCTGCTCGCCGGTTACGGCGCGGCGCTCGACGAGGCGCCCGACGTCGTGTTCGTGGTCGGCGACGGGCTGTCGGCATTCGCGGCCGCGAAGCAGGCGCTGCCGCTGCTGCAGGCCGTGCGCCCGAGGCTCGACGCGGACGGCTGGCGGATCGGCCCGGTGGTGGTCGCGAAGCAGGCGCGCGTCGCGCTCGGCGACGAGATCGGCGAGCTGCTGCGCGCGAAGGTCGTCGCGATGCTGATCGGCGAGCGGCCGGGGCTCAGCTCGCCGGACAGCCTCGGCGTGTACCTGACGTGGGCGCCGAAGGTCGGCTGCCACGACGCGTTGCGCAACTGCATCTCGAACGTGCGGCCCGAAGGGCTGCCGCACGCGGCCGCCGCGCACAAGCTGCATTACCTGATGACGCATGCGCGCAGGCTCGGGCTGACGGGTGTCGGTCTGAAGGACGACAGCGATGCGCTGCTGCCGCCGGCTGAAGCGGAGCGGATCGGCGCGGCGTGACAGCGCGGTGTGCGACTGCGTGCGGGGCGGCTACCTGAACAGCCGCTCGCACAGGAAATCGACGAACACGCGCAGCTTCGGCGACAACTGCCGGCTCGACGGCCACACGATCGAGAATTGCCCCGGTGCGATCCGGTAGTCGTCGAGCACGGTGACGAGCGCGCCGTGTTCGAGCGCGTCGCGCGCGAGGAAGTCGGGCATGTAGCCGATGCCGAGCCCCGCGAGCACGGTGCCGCGCAGCGCTTCCATGTTGTTGCAGGTCATCGCGGTGCGCAGCTTCAGCGGCGTGCCGTCGTCGGCCGAGAGCGCCCAGTCCTGCAGCCTGCCGGTGGTCGGAAAGCAGTAGCGCACGCAGTCGTGCGCTTCGAGATCGCGCGGCGTGCGCGGCGTGCCGGCCCGCGCGAGATACGCGGACGTCGCGCACAGCACGAACGCGAACGGGCCGAGCCGCCGCGACATCAGGCTCGAATCCGACAGCGGGCCGCTGCGGATCACCGCATCGAAGCCGCCTTCGACGACGTCGACCATCCGGTCGTTGAAATCGAGATCGAGCTCGACGTCCGGATAGCGCTGCCGGAACTCGGGCAGCACGGGCAGCAGGAAGCGGTAGCCGATCACCGGCAGGCTCACGCGCAGCTTGCCGCGCGGGCGCTGCGCCGATGCCGTCACGGTCGCTTCCGCATCGCGGAAATCCTCGAGGATCCGCTGGCAGCGTTCGTAGAAATGCCGCCCCTCTTCAGTGAGCGTGACGCGCCGCGTCGTGCGGTTGAACAGGCGCACGCCGAGCGACTGTTCGAGTTTCGCGATCGTCTTGCCGACCGCCGACGCCGAGATGCCGAGCGCGCGGCCGGCCGCGACGAAGCTCAATGCTTCGGCGGTGCGGACGAAGGCGACGATGCCGGTCAGGTTTTCCATCGAATCAAGATGCATGCGCCGACGGGCGCAGCCGAGTGAATTGCGGAATTTTAGTCCGTTATATACGGAACTTCGCGTGGTTTTTCGCGGATTGAATCGGATTTATCTTCTGTCGCTCTGGCGGCGCATTCGCGCCGGCGTTTCGAGGAGCGATGATGGATCACCCGTTTTCAGCCGTATCGGCGGTTTCGGCGCGGCGGCGCGCGTGGGTGCTGGCCGCCGTCTGCATGGCCGCCGTCGCGCTGCCGCTGTCGTTTTCCGGCGGCGCGGTCGCGACGCCGGCGATCGGCCGCGACCTGCACGGCGGCACGGTCGCGATGAACTGGATCACCAACGCGTTCATGCTCGCGTTCGGCAGTTGCCTGATGGCGGCCGGCGCGCTGGCCGACCAGTTCGGCCGCAAGCGGCTGTTCGCGATCGGCGTCGGCGGTTTCACGCTGATGTCGGTTGCACTCGCGTTCGCACCGTCGATGCTCGCGGTCGACCTGCTGCGCGCCGCGCAAGGGCTCGCGGCGGCCGCGGCGCTCGCGGGCGGCACGGCCGCGCTCGCGCAGGAATTCGACGGCGCGGCGCGTACGCGTGCGTTCAGCCTGCTCGGCACGACCTTCGGCATCGGGCTCGCGTTCGGGCCCGTGCTCGCCGGCGGCCTGATCGGGCATTACGGCTGGCGCGCGATCTTCGTCACGAGCGCGGTGGCCGGCGTGCTGTCGCTCGGGTTCGGGCTGCCGCGCATGCGCGAGTCGCGCGACCCGCACGCGACGGGGCTCGACTGGCCGGGCACGGCCGCGTTCACCGCCGCGCTGACGCTGTTCACGTTCGGCGTGATCGAGGCGCCCGCGCGCGGCTGGACGAGCGCGCTCGTGATCGTGCTGCTGGCCGGCGCGGCGCTCGGCGCATGCGCGTTCGTGATGATCGAGACGCGCGTCGCGCGGCCGATGCTCGACCTGTCGCTGTTCCGCATCGCGCGCTTCGTCGGCGTGCAGGTGCTGCCGGTGTCGACCTGCTGCTGCTACATCGTGCTGCTCGTCGTGCTGCCGCTGCGCTTCATCGGCATCGACGGCTTCAGCGAGATCGACGCCGGCTGGCTGATGCTCGCGATCTCCGCGCCGATGCTCGTCGTGCCGTTCGTCGCGGCGACGCTCACGCGCTGGCTGTCGGCCGGCGTGATCTCGGCGCTCGGGCTGGTGGTCGCGGCGGGCGGGCTCGTGTGGCTGGGCGTCGCGTTGCGCGGCGGCGCGGGGCCGGCGGCGATCGCGCCGATGCTTGCGATCGGCGTCGGCGCCGGGATGCCGTGGGGGCTGATGGACGGGTTGTCGGTGAGCGTCGTGCCGAAGGAGCGCGCGGGGATGGCGACCGGGATCTTCAGCACGACGCGCGTGGCCGGCGAGGGGATCGCGCTCGCGATCGTCGGCGCGGTGCTGGCCGCGCTCGCGCAGACGGGGCTGCGGCAGGCGGCTGGTGCCGCCGGCACGTCCGACGCGACACTGCGTGCGGCCGCGCGGCTCGCGACCGGCGATCTCGCGGGCGCGGCTGCTGCGTTGCCGGGCGTCGGTCATGCGGCGCTGCTTGCGAGCTATACGCACGCGTTTGATCGGTTGCTGACCGGACTGGCCGTCGTCACGGTGCTGTGCGCGGGGGTGGTGTTCGTGTTTCTCGGCGGGAGGCCGGCGGCTGAAGCGGGCGACGACGCGGACGGGCATGCGCCAGCCGACGTGCCCACGCGCAGCCGGATCGAACCGGTCTGTGCGGAGACGCACGGGCGTTGAGCGTCGTGTCGTCGCGCATGGGCGCTTTGGCGATGGCAGCCGGAGTGCCCGTGCCGCGCTGCATCACCGCATCTGCGCGTTGAGCGTCGCGTCGTAGCGCATGGGACTTTGGCGATGGCTGCCGGAGCGCCCGTGCAACGCTACACCACCGCATCCGCATGCTGACGATCCGCCAAACGCGTCACATCACGCCAGCACGAGCGGCGGCAGCGCCGCATCCGCCCGCGCCTGCGCGTGCTCCACCTCGATCACCACATAGCGCCGCGCATCGGGCCACAGATGCGCGCGGCTTCCCGCGTCCTCGTCGATCGTCGCGCGGCCCTGCACGAGCCAGGTCGTCTGGCTCACGAAATCGACGAACAGCAGCGCGATGGCCGGATTCGCGAGCAGGTTGCCGATCGTGTTGAACAGGTTGTTGCCCGCGAAGTCGGGCAGCACGAGCGTGCGGCGGTCGGGGACATCGACGAGCGGCTCGAACGAGCCGTCGGCGCGCGGCTGGCGGCCGCGGTACGAGCAGTCGCTGTTGCCTGCCGCATCGGCGGTCGCGACGATCAGGAACGCCTGCTCGCGGATGAACGCGACGGCATCGTCGATCAGGGGGCCGGAGTCGCTCATGGTGTCGGTCGGCGTGAATGCCGCTGCGTGTGGATGCGCGATTCGCACGCAAGCGACATGCCACGCGTCGCTCCCCGCACGCCGGTGCCGTCCGGCACAGCCACTGTGGAAAATCCGAACACCGGCCAAGCCGCTGCGCAATCGCGGTGTTCCGAATCGGCACACCCGCCGTGCTGCATGCGTGAACACGGCACGGTGCGCACCCGGGCCGGCCGTGGTCGTCGTGTTTTCGTTCCGCTCCCGTCCGTTTGGCACGCATGTTGCGTAAACGGGTGCAGCGCGATCCAACCGGCGCTGTACTGACACAAGCACGATGAACAGGAGACATGTATGAACCCGTTTGACCTGAAACAACTGGGCCTCGACGTCGAATACCCGTACCGTCAGCAGTACGACAACTACATCGGCGGCAAGTGGGTGGCGCCGGTGAAGGGCGAGTATTTCGAGAACGTGTCGCCGATCAATGGCCAGCCGTTCTGCCGCATCCCGCGCTCGGGCGCCGACGATATCGAGCTGGCGCTGGACGCCGCGCATGCCGCGCGCCGCAAGTGGGGCAAGACGTCCGTGGCCGAGCGCGCGAACCTGCTGCTCGCCGCCGCCGACCGGATGGAAAAGAACCTGAAGCTGCTGGCCGTGGCCGAGACGATCGACAACGGCAAGCCGCTGCGCGAGACGATGGCGGCCGACCTGCCGCTCGCGATCGACCACTTCCGCTACTTCGCGGGCTGCATCCGCGCGCAGGAAGGCGGCATTTCCGAAATCGACGACAACACCGTCGCGTACCACTTCCACGAGCCGCTCGGCGTCGTCGGCCAGATCATCCCGTGGAACTTCCCGCTGCTGATGGCCGCGTGGAAGCTCGCGCCGGCGCTCGCGGCCGGCTGCTGCGTCGTGATGAAGCCGGCCGAGCAGACGCCCGCGTCGGTGCTCGTGCTGATGGAACTGATCGGCGACCTGTTCCCGGCCGGCACGATCAACATCGTCAACGGCTTCGGCAAGGAAGCCGGCGAAGCACTGGCGACCAGCAAGCGGATCGCGAAGATCGCGTTCACGGGCTCGACGCCTGTCGGCAAGCACATCCTGCGCGCGGCGGCCGACAGCCTGATCCCGTCGACGGTCGAACTGGGCGGCAAGAGCCCGAACATCTTCTTCGCCGACGTGCTCGACCAGGACGACGCGTTCCTCGACAAGGCGCTCGAAGGGCTCGCGATGTTCGCGCTGAACCAGGGCGAAGTGTGCACGTGCCCGTCGCGCATCCTGATCCAGGAATCGATCTACGAACGCTTCATCGAGAAGGCCGTCGCGCGCGTCGAGCGCATCAAGTCCGGCCACCCGCTCGACCTGCAGACGATGATCGGCGCGCAGGCGTCGCAGCAGCAGCTCGACAAGATCCTGTCGTACATCGACATCGGCCGTGGCGAAGGCGCGCAATGCCTGACGGGCGGCGAACGCACGGCGCCGGCCGCCGGCCTCGACACGGGCTACTACGTGAAGCCGACGATGCTGCTCGGCAACAACAAGATGCGCGTGTTCCAGGAAGAGATCTTCGGGCCGGTCGCGTCGGTGATGACGTTCAAGGACGAGGCGGACGCGATCGAACTCGCGAACGACACGTTCTACGGGCTCGGCGCGGGCGTGTGGACGCGCAACGGCACGCGTGCGTACCGGATGGGCCGCGAGGTCGAGGCCGGCCGCGTGTGGACCAACTGCTACCACCTGTACCCCGCGCACGCGGCGTTCGGCGGCTACAAGCAGTCGGGGATCGGCCGCGAGACGCACAAGATGGCGCTGTCGAACTATCAGCAGACGAAGTGCCTGCTGGTCAGCTACCAGGCCGAGGCGCTCGGGTTCTTCTGACCGGGTCGTCAACGCAGTGGCGGAGCGCCGGGGCCGGCCGGTCGGCAAAGCAGCGCCGGCCGTACGGTTGCCGGTGTTCGGCGATGACACGCGTGATGCGCGGGGCTGCGCACAACGTTCGACGGCCGGGTGACGATTTCCCGACCGTCGAGCGGCGCACACGCGGTTGCGATGCGTCGACTACCGGTCACCCGGCACTTCGCCATGTTCGACTTCGACATCCGCCCCCCGGCGCTGGCCGCGCATCGTCGCGACCCGCGCCGGAAACGATACCGTCAGCCGCGCGTTCGCGGCAGCACGGTGCGCCGATGCGTGTAACGAAAACCGCCATGGCAGAACCGCCCCGATCCTTTCCGCGCCACCCCGTATTCCACGCGGGGGAACTCGATGCGCAGCACCGCTTCGGCGTGGCCGACGAAGCCGAGCGGATGAGCGACGTCGTCACGACGCGCGTAAGCATCGGCGTGCGGCAGTTCGTCGAATCGCAGCCGTTCATGTTCGTCGGCACCGCATGCGGCGGACGCGCATCCGTGACGTGCGACATCGTGCAGAGCCTGCGCGACGCGAACGGCGACCTGCTGCCCGTCGTCCGCGTGATCGACACGAAGACGCTGCGGTTCGCGTTGCCCGCACACGGCGACGGCAGCCGGATCGATGCGGCAGCGTGCGACGGCAGCGGCGTCGGGCTGCTGTTCGTCGATTTCGTGCGCGGCATCCGCTACCGGATCAACGGCCGCGCGACGCTGCGTGCCGATTTGCCCGAAGCGGATGCGGCGCCCTGGCCGGCAGGCAGCGCGATCGTCGAGCTGGCGGTCGCGCAGGCCTATGGCAACTGCGGCACGCGGGTCGTGCGGCTGAAGCCGGCCGGGTAGCGGGTAGTCGGGTAGGCGGGTAGCCGGCGGCGGTAGATATGCGCGGTCGCAGCGCGGATCGCACCGGCGGCGTGCGCGACACGCCGCCTTCGGGTGCGCCCGTATCGCGCACATCGGCCGGACAGCGTGAAATGACGGGTTGTTCGCCGGGCCGCGCGGTTCGGCACGGGAATTGCGTGACCGACGCGGTTCCGGGCAGGTGAGGGAGAACACGATGGACCAACACGTGGCGAGTATCGAAGAACCGACGGCCGAAGACACGCGTCGCAACGCGCAGGGCGACGACGCGCCGGCCGGGCAGGCCGTCGTCAGCGTCGCGCACGACGCCGACGAGCAGGCGCGCAACCTGATCGGCTGGCGGCAGACCTACGACCAGCTCGCGGCCGGCCGCTTCGTCGGCACGCTGACCGAGCTGCCGCTCGACACGATGAAGCTGTTTCGCGAATCGACGAGCCACCTGCTGCGCCAGGCATGCGAGGTGCGCGGCGATGCGTACTGGTTCGGCATTCCGCTCGTGTGCGACGGCACGGCGCGTGTCGACGCATGCCGCATCGGGCCCGGCGCGCTTGCGTTCCGGCCCGGCAATGTCGAATTCGAATTGCTGACGCCCGCGCAGTTCTCGATCTACGGCGTCGTCGTGCGCGGTGATGTGCTGCGTCGCTACGCGGAGGAGGTCGAGCGCTGCGCGCTCGACGAGCGGGTGTTCGCGCAGTGCGTGATGCAGGTCGGCGATGCGCGGCTCGCGCGCCTGTGCGCGCTGCTCGGCCGCCGGCTCGACGGCGCGGTGGCCGTGACCGGCCCGCTGCCCGATGCGCAGCGCGACGACCTGCAGGCCGAGGTGCTGGCGGCGTTGTTCGATGCCTGCGCGCAACCGGGCGACGACGGCGCCGGCCGTGCGCCGTCGTCGCGCCGCTGGATCGTCGAACAGGCGCGCGACTACGTGCTCGCGCACCGCACGCGCCCGGTCGGCGTGCCCGAGCTGTGCGAGCAGCTGCACGTGAGCCGGCGCACGCTGCAGTACTGCTTCCAGGATGTGCTCGGGATGGCGCCCGCGACCTATCTGCGCACGCTGCGGCTGAACGGCGCGCGGCGCGATCTGTGCGGCCGCGCGGCCGGCTCGGTGCAGGACGTCGCGGAGGCGTGGGGCTTCTGGCATCTCAGCCAGTTCGCGACCGATTACCGGCGGCTGTTCGGCAAGCGGCCGTCGGAGACGCTGCGTGATCGCGCGGTGAGGGTCACGGCGGGGTGACGGCGGCGCGGCCGGTTTTCCGGTTGGCTGCCGCGCGCTTGCTTCCTTATCCGGTTGCCACCGCCGCTTCGCGCGGCGCCGGCCACGCGAGCGCATCCCAGTCGATCGCGCGATACGCGGCTTCGACCGCCGCGAGATCGTCCGGCCGCTCGCTGCGATGCAGCCCGCGCAATTCGGCCGGCACGTCGAGTTCGACCGGCACGCAATGCGGATAGTCGCGCACCCGCAGCGCCGGCCCGATCGTCGTGAAACACGCGAGCGTCGGCACGTCGAAGCCGTCGGCGAGATGCAGCGCGGCCGTGTCCGGCGCGAACAGCAGGCTTGCACCCTTGACCCAAGCGATGAAGCGCGCGGTGTCGGTCGCGTCGCCGCTCACGTCGGTGTACGCCGGATGCGCGACGGGCCCGTACCCGGCTACCGGCAGCCCGTAGCGTTGCGCGAGTTGCTCCACGAACGCCGCGCGCAGCGCGGGCGGCACGCTGCGCACCGCGGTGCTCGCGCTCGGGCAGAACAGCACGTACGGCCGCTGCCATGCGGCCGGCAGCGCGGGCAGCGGCAGCCGCGCGAGCCAGCGGTTGCGCTTCGCGGCGGCCGGCACGGCGGCCGGGTCGACACCGAGCGCGTCGAGGAAGAAATCGATCATCGGCAACCGCGCGAACGCGGGCCAGTACAGGTGATTGCCGACGTCGATGCACGGTGCGTCCGCGGGCAGCGCGTCGACAGGGCACGGCAGCGCGCGCGACGGCGCGACGATATCGGCCGCGAGCGCATACAGCGCATCGACATAGCGCGGCGCGCGGGCCGGCCGGTACACCGTGAAGCGCAGGCCCGCGTGCGCGGCGCGCAGCGCGGCGAGCGCGGTCAGCCCGATCACCGAATCGCCGAGCGTGACGCCCATCCCGTTGATCACGTGCACATGCCGCACACCGTCGTAGTCGAGCCGAAACGGCCTGTGCGCGGCGTGCAGCAGGCCGAGCGCGGCCGCGGCCGGCACGTGGCCGACGGCGCGGGTATCGCCGTGTTCGACGTCGTACGGCGCGACGAGCGTGCCGTCGGGCGCGAGCAGCGTGCCGGGGAGCACGAGCGCGTCGTCGTGCGACAGCGCGGCGCCGGGCGGCGCGGTGCGCATTTCCATCGTCATCCGCCGCGCGCGCGGCGGCCCTGCTCGCGGATCTGTTCGAGCGTCGCGGCCGGCGTGCTGGCGTCCTGCGGGATGCGGATTTCGATCAGCGCGGGCAACCCGCAGGTCAACGCGCGCTCGAGCGCGGGGGCGAAATCGGCGGTGCGCTCGACCGTCTCGCCATGCGCGCCGAACGCGCGCGCATACGCGGCGAAATCGGGATTCGTGAGCCCCGTGCCGTGCACGCGGCCCGGGTAGTTGCGCTCCTGATGCATGCGGATCGTGCCGAAATGCCCGTTGTTGACGACGATCGCGACGATGTTCAGCCCGTACTGCATCGCGGTCGCGAGTTCGTTGCCGGCCATCATGAAGCAGCCGTCGCCGGCGAGCGCGACGACGGCTCGCGACGGGTACAGCGATTTCGCGGCGAGCGCGGCCGGGATGCCGTAGCCCATCGCGCCGCTCGTCGGCGCGAGCTGCGAGCGGAAGTGCCGGTACGCGAAGTGGCGATGCAGCCAGATCGCATAGTTGCCGGCGCCGTTGGTCAGGATCGCGTCGTGCGGCAGGCGCTCGCGCAACTGCACCATCACGTCGCCGAGCTGGACGTCGCCGGGCATCGGCAGCGGCGCGTGCCATTCGCGGTACGCGCGATGCGCGTCGGCGGCCGCGCCAGCCCACGCGGGGCGCTCGGGCGGTTCGAGCGCGGCGAGCGGCGCGGCGATCTCGGGCATCCCCGACACGATCGGCAGGTCGGCCGCATACACGCGACCAAGCTCGTCCGCGCCCTGGTGCACGTGGATCAGCGTCTGGCGCGTCTTCGGGATGTCGAGCAGCGTGTAGCCGCCGGTCGTCGCTTCGCCGAGGCGCGGCCCGATCACGAGCAGCAGGTCGGCGTCGCGGATGCGCTTCGCAAGCGCGGGATTGATCCCGAGCCCGACGTCGCCCGCGTAGTTCGGGTGCGCGTTGTCGATCGTGTCCTGGTAGCGGAACGCGCACGCGACCGGCAGTTGCCAGCGTTCGACGAAGGTGCGCAGGTTCGCGCACGCGTCGGGCGTCCAGCCGCTGCCGCCGACGATCGCGAACGGCCGTTCCGCGCGCGCGAGCCGCTCGCGCAGCTCGTCGATCTGCGCGGCCGACGGCGCGGCGGCGACGCGTTTCGCGGCCGGCACGACGGGCTGCGGCGCGCACGCTTCGGACAGCACGTCTTCCGGCAGCGCGAGCACGACCGGGCCCGGCCGGCCCGACATCGCGACGTGGAACGCGTGGCTCAGGTATTCGGGGATGCGGCGCGGATCGTCGATCTGCGCGACCCATTTCGCCATCTGGCCGAACATCCGGCGGTAGTCGATTTCCTGGAAGGCTTCGCGGTCGAGGTGCTCGCGCGCGCACTGGCCGACGAACAGGATCATCGGCGTCGAATCCTGGAACGCGGTGTGCACGCCGATCGACGCATGCGTCGCGCCGGGCCCGCGCGTGACGAACGCGATGCCGGGGCGGCCGGTCAGCTTGCCGACGGCCTCGGCCATGTTCGCGGCGGCCGCCTCGTGGCGGCAGACGACCGTCTGGATGCGCGCGGTGTCGTCCGCCAGCGCATCGAGTACGGCGAGGAAACTCTCGCCCGGCACGCAGAACACGCGTTCGACGTGATTGGCGAGCAACGCATCGACGAGCAGTCGCGCACCGGTGGTGGCGCGCGGCTCGAGATCCTTGGAATGCGACATGGGCTGCCGTCTCCCTGGGTAGCGGGACGTACAGCTTACGCCTGTCGGCGGGGCGCTGAATAGTGTCGGAACGAACAGGTTGACGGCGCGCCGCAGCGAGCGCGCGCCGCCGTTACCGCATCAACACTCGACGATATTCACCGCAAGCCCGCCGCGCGACGTTTCCTTGTACTTCGTCTTCATGTCGGCGCCCGTCTCGCGCATCGTCTTGATCACCGAGTCGAGCGACACGTAGTGCGAGCCGTCGCCGCGCAGCGCCATGCGTGCCGCATTGACGGCCTTCACCGACGCCATCGCGTTGCGCTCGATGCACGGGATCTGCACCATCCCGCCGACCGGGTCGCAGGTGAGGCCGAGGTTGTGCTCCATCCCGATTTCGGCCGCGTTCTCGACCTGGTGCGGCGTGCCGCCGAGCACGGCCGCGAGCGCGCCGGCCGCCATCGAGCACGCGACGCCCACTTCGCCCTGGCAGCCGACTTCCGCGCCCGAGATCGACGCGTTGAGCTTGTAAAGAATGCCGATCGCGGCGGCCGTCAGCAGGAAGTCGATCACGCCCTGCTCGTTCGCGCCGGGCGTGAAGCGCGTGTAGTAGTGCAGCACGGCCGGGATGATGCCGGCCGCACCGTTGGTCGGCGCGGTGACGACCCGGCCGCCGGCCGCGTTTTCCTCGTTGACCGCGATCGCATACAGGTTGATCCAGTCGATCATCGACAGCGGGTCCTGCAGCGCGCGCTCCGGGCTGCCCGTCAGTGTGCGGTACAGCTGCGGCGCGCGGCGCTTGACCTGGAACGGGCCGGGCAGGTTGCCGTCGGCTTCCGGGTTGCCGATCCCGCAGCCGCGCGACACGCACGACTGCATCACGGCCCAGATCTTCAGCAGCCCGTCGCGCGTCTCTTCCTCGGTGTGCCACGCGCGCTCGTTTTCCCACATCAGCTGCGCGATCGACTTGCCGGTCGATTCGGTCAGCGCGAGCAGCTCCGCGCCGGTGCGGAACGGGTGCGTCATCTGCTCGGCCGCGCTCAGCACCTTCGTGTTCGGTGCACCGGCCGTCACGACGAAGCCGCCGCCGACCGACAGGTACGTGCGCTCGACCAGCACCGCGCCGTTCGCGTCGGATGCGCGCAGCTTCATTCCGTTCGGATGCTCGGGCAGCGCCTGGCGGTAGAACGCGATGTTCTCCTTCAGCACGAACGGCACCGGATGCGTGCCGAGCAGCGCGAGCTTCTTCGACTTGCGGACGTCTTCCAGCCGCGCGTCGATGGTTTCGGGATCGACGGTGTCGGGCGCGTCGCCGAGCAGGCCGAGCATCACGCCGCGGTCGGTGCCGTGGCCCTTGCCGGTTGCGCCGAGCGAGCCGTACAGCTCGACCTTCACGTGGGCCGTCGCATCGAGCAGCCCGTCGCGCTCGAGGCCCTGCACGAACATCAGCGCCGCGCGCATCGGTCCGACCGTATGCGAACTGGACGGACCGATGCCGATCTTGAAGAGGTCAAACACGCTGACTGCCATTTCGATACCTGCCTTGCTTTAAGAGTAGTGCTAGCGCGCCTGCAATGGCAGGCACGCGGCGAGCCATGCGGGCGGTGTAGGGGAAAGCTGCTGCGCGACGCGGGCATAGCGCCCGTCGAGCCGCGCGGCCAGATGAAAGAGTTCGGTGGCGTTTTTCGGGTCCCACTGCCCGGTGTAGCCCGGCAGGCCGGCCTCGCGGCGCTTCGCGTCGAACGGCACCGGCGAATTCACGAATTCCTCGTGGGTTTTCTCGCCGAGCGCATACGGCACGAGCCAGTCGAGCGCGGCCGCGAGCGTCGCGCCGTTCGCGCCCCGCTCGCGCAGCCAGTTGCGGTTGAAGCGGCGCGCGGCGAGCGCGGCTGTCACCAGCGGTTGAAGGTCGTACACCGCGTAGTGCAGCGCATCGCGTTCCTCGAAGTCCCACGTCTTGCCGTCCGGGCCGATGTTGTCGGCGAGATGCTCGACGAACAGCCGCTGCGCGGCGTTCATCATCTTGCGGTCGCCGAGCGTGAACGCGGACAGCGCGATCAGCTTGATCCGGTGGCTCTGCCAGTTGTTGCGCCAGGTGCCGGTGAGCGGACGCTTCTGCGCGTCGATCTGCGCGACATAACCGGCGCCGAGCTTCGCGATGAACGCCGCCGTCGCGTTGCGGGTCTTCACCGGCAGCGCGCTCGCGGTCATGTCGTATGCGACGATCAGGCTTTCGAAGCGCGTCTCGTCGATCGGGTTGAAGCCCGGCTGGTAGGTCGCGACCCACGCGGACAGGAAGCGGTCGACGAGCTGCAGGTAGCGCGGCGCGTTCGTCACGCGCCACGCGAGCGCCGCGTCGCGCATCAGGTCGAGGTCCTTCAGCGCGGCGGCGCTCTGATCGTAGATGCCTTCGTGCGGCAGCGTGCCCTCGGTGTGCACGCGCGCCATCGCCTTCGGCTGCTCGCCGATGCGCGCGTCGACGCTGCGGATCAGCGCCTGCACGCCCGGCTCGGCCTGGGTCGTCTCGCTCGCCTGAAGTGCCGGCGCCGCGCAGAAATTCATCGCCGCGCGCGCGCTGCCGGCCGCGCCGAGGCCTGCAGCGGCAAACGACAGCGACGCGACGAGCATCGGCACGAACCGGCGCGCGCGCGGCCGCCTCTGCGTTGCACCATGGCCCGGAAACATCGGACGCACCATGCGGAACTCCTTCATTGGCTGGATCGCGTGTGATGTTAGCCGGATTGGCGGACGAGCGCGCACCGGTTCGGGCGGCGAATGCAAAAACCGCACGCAACACGGAGTTGCGTGCGGTGCGATGGCCATCGGACGGCTCCGGGCCTGGCGCGCGTTATGCGTATTCCGACATCGGCACGCACGAGCAGAACAGGTTGCGGTCGCCATAGGCGTTGTCCGCGCGGCCGACCGGCGGCCAGTACTTGTTCGTGCCGAGCGATGCGACCGGGTACGCAGCCTGCTCGCGCGAGTATGCGTGCGGCCATTCGTTCGCGGTGACGACGGCCGCCGTGTGCGGTGCGTGACGCAGCGGGTTGTCCTCGCGGTCGGCGCGGCCTTCCTCGACCGCGCGGATTTCCTCGCGGATCGCGATCATCGCGGCGATGAAGCGGTCGAGTTCTTCCTGCGATTCCGATTCGGTCGGCTCGACCATCAGCGTGCCCGGCACCGGGAAGCTCATCGTCGGCGCGTGGAAGCCGTAGTCCATCAGGCGCTTCGCGACGTCGTCGACGCTGATGCCGCTCGAATCCTTGATCGGACGCAGGTCGAGAATGCATTCGTGCGCGACCAGCCCGCCCGGGCCCGAGTACAACACCGGGTAGTGCGGCGCGAGGCGCTTCGCGATGTAGTTCGCGTTGAGGATCGCGGTTTCCGTCGCGGCGGTCAGGTTCTTCGCGCCCATCATCGCGATGTACATCCACGAGATCGGCAGGATCGACGCCGAGCCGTACGGCGCGGCCGACACCGCACCGATGCCGCTTTCGTCGCGCGCGTAGCCGGTCGAACGCTGGTTCGGCAGGAACTTCGCGAGGTGCGCGCCGACTGCCACCGGGCCGACGCCCGGGCCGCCGCCGCCGTGCGGGATGCAGAAGGTCTTGTGCAGGTTCAGGTGCGACACGTCGCCGCCGAACTGGCCCGGCGCGGTCAGGCCGACCATCGCGTTCATGTTCGCGCCGTCGACGTACACCTGGCCGCCGTGCGCATGGACGATCTCGCAGATCTCGCGGACGTTCTGTTCGAACACGCCGTGCGTCGACGGATACGTGATCATGATCGCCGCGAGGTCCTTCGCGTGCTCGTCGGCCTTCGCCTTCAGGTCGGCGATGTCGACGTTGCCCTGCGCGTCGCAGGCGACGACCACGACCTTCATGCCGGCCATGTGCGCGGATGCCGGATTCGTGCCGTGCGCGGACGCCGGGATCAGGCAGATGTCGCGGTGGCTCTCGCCGCGCGATGCGTGATACGCGTGGATGATCAGCAGGCCCGCGTACTCGCCCTGCGAGCCCGCGTTCGGCTGCAGCGACACGGCCGCATAGCCGGTGGCCGCGACGAGCATCTGCTCGAGCTGGTCGATCATCTCGCGGTAGCCGACGGTCTGGTCGGCCGGCGCGAACGGGTGGATGCCGCCGAACTCGGGCCACGTGACGGGCAGCATTTCCGACGTCGCGTTCAGCTTCATCGTGCACGAGCCGAGCGGGATCATCGAGCGGTCGAGCGCGAGATCCTTGTCCGACAGGCTGCGCAGGTAGCGCAGCATTTCGGTTTCGGAATGGTGGCGGTTGAACACGTGGTGCGTCAGGTACGCGCTCGTGCGCTCGAGGCCGGCCGGCAGCGCGGCGACGCCGGCGAGGCCCGCGTCCAGCGCGTCGACGGCCGGCGCGGTGCCGCCCGCGGCTTGCGCGAACACGGCGAGGAGATCGGCGAGGTCGTCGCGCGTCGTCGTTTCGTCGACCGACACGCCGACTTGCGTGTCGCTCACGCGGCGCAGGTTGATGCGCTTCGCCTTCGCGAATTCGTGAACCTGCGCGGTGCGCGCGCCGGTGTCGATCGTCAGCGTGTCGAAGAACGTGTCGTTGACGGTCGCGAAGCCGAGCTGCTTCACGCCGGCGGCGAGCAGCGCCGCGATGCGGTTCACGCGCAGCGCGATCGTCTTCAGCCCATGCGGGCCGTGGTAGACCGCGTACATGCTGGCCATGATCGCGAGCAGCGCCTGCGCGGTACACACGTTCGACGTCGCTTTCTCGCGGCGGATGTGCTGTTCGCGGGTTTGCAGCGCGAGGCGCAGCGCGGGCTTGCCCTGCGCGTCGACCGTCACGCCGACGAGGCGGCCCGGCATCTGGCGCTTGAATTCGTCGCGCACCGCGAGATACGCGGCGTGCGGGCCGCCGAAGCCCATCGGCACGCCGAAGCGCTGCGTGTTGCCGATCGCGACGTCCGCGCCCCATTCGCCAGGCGGCGTCAGCACGGTGAGTGCGAGCAGGTCGGCCGCGACGACCACGTGGCCGCCGGCCGCGTGGATCGCTTCCGTGAGTGCGCGGTAGTCGCGCACGTCGCCGTTCACGCCCGGGTATTGCAGCAGCACGCCGAACGCGTTCGAGTGTGCCGCGTCGGCGGCCGGGCCCGTCTTGACCTCGATGCCGATCGGCAGCGCGCGCGTGCGGATCACTTCGAGCGTCTGCGGCAGCACGTCGTCGGCGACGTAGAACACGTTCGATGCCGGCTTGCCGGTGCGCTGCAGCAGCGTCATCGCTTCGGCCGCGGCGGTCGCTTCATCGAGCAGCGACGCGTTCGAGATCGCGAGGCCCGTGAGGTCGGCGACCATCTGCTGGAAGTTCAGGAGCGCCTCGAGGCGGCCCTGGGAAATTTCGGGCTGGTACGGCGTGTAGGCCGTGTACCACGCCGGGTTTTCGAGCACGTTGCGCAGGATCACGGCCGGCGTGTGCGTGTCGTGGTAACCCTGGCCGATATACGAGCGGAACACCTGGTTCTTGTCCGCGAGAACCCGCAGCGCGGCGAGGGCTTCGGCCTCGCTCTTCGGCTGCGCGAACGGGCCGAGCGGCAGCGTTTCGGCGCGGCGGATCGAGGCCGGGATCACGGCGTCCATCAGGGCGGCGCGCGACGCGAAGCCGAGCGTGTCGAGCATGGCCTGCTGGCTGGCGGCGTCGGGGCCGATATGGCGTTCGGCGAACGCGTCGTGCGTTTCGAGCGCGGCGAGCGAGAGGGGCGTGCGGTTCATCAGGCGGTCCGGGTGTTCGAGCTTCATGGCGTGACTCTGGTCCCGCGCGGGACGGGGCGGCTGGCCGGCCCCGCGCGGTTCGGGTAAGGAAATTAGTCGATCAGCTTGGTGTAGGCGGCAGCGTCGATCAGCTTGTCGGTCGATGCGCCGGCCGCGAGCTTGATCTTGAAGAGCCACACGCCGTACGCGTCGCTGTTCACTTCTTCCGGCGCGTCGGTCGCTTCCGTATTGACGGCGACAACCTCGCCGGACACCGGCGAGTAGATGTCGGATGCAGCCTTCACCGATTCGACGACGCCGACGGCGTCGCCTTCCTTCACCTGCTTGCCGACTGCCGGCAGCTCGAGGAAGACGATGTCGCCGAGCGTGCTCTGCGCGTGATCGGTGATGCCGACCGCCAGCGTGCCGTCTGCCTCGGTGCGGATCCACTCGTGTTCGTCGGTGTATTTCAGATCGGCCGGGACGTTGCTCATCGGATGCTCCTGGATAAAAGGGTGTGATTCGTTCTGCTGGCGCGCCGCCGGGGCGCGCCGGGTGTGGTTGCGCCGGGCGCCATCTCCCGGCTTCCCGGGAGGCAGGCCCCCCGGCCGTTACGCAGCGAGGACCTTGCCGTTGCGCACGAACGGCAGTTTTACCACGCGCGCGGGAAGATTCTTGTCGCGAATTTGCACCTGGACCGTGTCGCCGACCTGGACGGCCGCCGGCACGCGCGCGAACGCGATCGATTCCTGCATCGACGGCGAGAACGTGCCGCTCGTGATCTCGCCTTCGCCGTGCGGCGTGACGACCTTCTGGTGCGCGCGCAGCACGCCGCCCGCCTTGCCGTTTTCCTTCTGCAGGATCAGGCCGACGAACGCGGCGCGCGTGCCGTCGCGCTCGAGCGCGGCGCGGCCGACGAAGTCGCGCGGCGCGCTGAGGTCGACCGTCCATGCGAGGCCCGCGTCGAGCGGCGAGACGGTGTCGTCCATGTCCTGGCCGTACAGGTTCATGCCGGCCTCGAGGCGCAGCGTGTCGCGCGCACCGAGCCCGCACGGGCGCACGCCGTTTTGCTGCAGTGCGTTCCACAGCGCTTCGACATGCACGGCCGGGACGATCACCTCGAAGCCGTCTTCACCGGTATAGCCGGTGCGCGCGACCGTGAGATCGCCGAACGGCGTGCCGGCGACCTGCGCGGCGTTGAACGGCTTCAGCTCGCTCGTCGCGGCACGCGCGGCGGGCACGGTCGTCCAGACCTTTTCGCGGGCGTTCGGGCCCTGAGCGGCGACGATCGCGAAATCGCGGCGCGGCGCGATCGTGACGCCGTAGCCGCTTTGCTCGTTGAGCTGGTTGAACCACGCGATGTCTTTCTCGGCGGTGCCGGCGTTGACGACGACGCGGAAGAATTCTTCGGTGAAGTAATAGACGATCAGGTCGTCGATGACGCCGCCCTGCGGATTGAGCAGGCACGAGTAGAGTGCCTTGCCGGGGGTCTTGAGCTTGCCGACGTTGTTCGCGATCGCGTGCTCGAAGAACGCGCGCACGCGGCTGCCGGTGAAATCGACGACGCACATGTGCGACACGTCGAACATGCCGGCGTCGGTGCGCACGGCTTCATGTTCTTCGATCTGCGAGCCGTAGTTGACGGGCATGTCCCAGCCGCCGAAATCGACCATGCGGGCATTGAGCGCGCGGTGCGCGGCGTTGAGCGGGGTGTGATTCAGTGCAGTCATCGAGGCCTCAGGCAAGGCGCTTGCGCGCGGATCAGAACGGCCATGTGCCGACCGCCGCGGCCGACGGGCTGCGAGCGATTCGATACATGCCCCTCTGTCCTCGATACCTGAGAGATTGCACTGCGGGCAAAGCCCGGCGAGCGCGCGCCCCTTCGGTGGGCAGCTTGCCCGCGCAGCATGTGCGCAGCGGGCTACTGCCGCTCTCCAGAGTGCGGGGAGTGCGGCCCGCGCAATGCGCGGACGGGATTCCCCGACGCGGTCGGTCCTTTTGCCTGAGAGTTTGCGGGTGTGCCCCTTCGGCGGCGCGACCGGCGTTTCAGCAACGCGGTCACACGCTCTCCCGACGCGTGCGGGCGACTGTACGCGAGCGGGTGGGCCTTGTCAATTTGAGCAAAAGAATGTCGCTTCGCGACAAGCGGCGGCAGCCGGTGCCGCCGCTTTTTCCGCTCCGGCGGGCGCCGGTGCGTTACTCGCCGATCGCGCGCGCGGCCGTGTCGAGTTCCTGGTTCAGCACGCGCTGCTCGTCGCCGGACAGGCCGCCGCTGTGCTGCGCCGACATGTCGTTCGCTTCTTGGCGGATCACGTCGAGGCGGTGATGAAGCTGCGCGCCGTACGGCGGCGGATAGTAGCCGCCGTTCACGCGCGCATCGATGCGGCGGTGCAGGTTGTCGATCCGGCCCTGGATCTGTTGCGTCCGCTCGTTCGCGACGACTTGCGGATTCGGCCGCGGCGGGGGCGCCTGACGGACCGGTTGCTGCGGCTGCACGATACAGGCCGCGAGCGAGGAAACCAGCACGCAGCACACTGCTGCGCGAATCAACCGTTGCATCAACATTCTCCTGTCGGATTGGTGTCGGATCGACTTTTTTGAGAAACGCGTCAGACAGGTCACCCGCTGACTTTCGTTCCCCCGGCATTTGTAACCGAATGTTCCGGCTGACCCAAGCGTGTACGCGTGCCGGCCGGCCGCAACCGGCCTGAACGCGGTGTCAGACCGTGCGGCGCACGAACGGCAGCCGGCGGCCGTCGTGCTCGCTCTGCGCGGCGAGCTCGATGATCGTCATCACGTCGACGGCGTCCTGCGCGGTGACCGGGAACGGTGCGCCGTCGCGGATCGACGCGGCGAGCGCGCGGTAGTACTCCGCGTACTGGCCGTCGAGCGTCGGCACCGGGCGCTCGACTTCGAGTTCGCCGTCGAGCACGCGCAACAGGCCGGGCGGGTTGCCGCCGCCGAACTCGACGTCGTCCGCGGTGAGGCCGGCCTTGAGCTGGTCTTCCTGCGTGTCGAGCCCGAACTTCTGGTAGCTGCCGCGCGTGCCGTGCAGCGTGAAGCGCGCGGGCTCGATCGCCGACAGCGCGCTCGCGTGCAGCGCGACGTCCTTGTCCGGATAGCCGAGCAGCAGGTGCACGAAATCGGGCGCCGTGCCGTTGTCGCGGCGCGTCTTGACGGTCGCGCTCACCGTTTCCGGCACGCCGAACAGCGCGAGCGCATGGTCGATCAGGTGCGGGCCGAGGTCGAGCAGCAGGCCGCCGCCGCGTGAGGGCTCCTCGCGCCAGCGCGTGCGCGGCGTCGGCCGGAAGCGGTCGAAGTGCGATGCGAAATAGGTGAGGCGGCCGAGCTCGCCCGATTTGACGATGTCGCGCACGGTGAGGAAATCGCCGTCCCAGCGGCGGTTGTGGAACGGCGCGAACAGCCGGCTGCGCGCGTTCGCGAGCCGTGCGAGCGCGAGCGCTTCGTCGGCCGTGAGTGTGACGGGCTTGTCGACGACCACGTGACGGCCGGCTTCGAGCACCTGGCGCGCGAGCGTGAAGTGCGTGTCGTTCGGCGTGGCGATCACCACGCACTCGATGTCGTCGAGGCCGAGCATCGTGTCGAGGTCGGGGACGACACGCGCGCCCGGATACGCGGCTTGCGCGCGATCGGGCTGGCCCGTCGCGATCGCGGCGACTTCAGTGCGGCCGCTCGTGGCGATCACGGGCGCGTGGAACGTCGCGCCGGCGAAACCGAAACCCATCAAACCAATCCTGAGCAATGACGACATGGCAATCCCTGGCTACGAAGGAAACTAAAGGATGGCGCGCCGAGACGGCGCGAGGACGACCGGCTATTTTGGCATGGCGCCGCCGCTTGTACTGGCGCGTTGGGCGAAACGCGCGATGCGACGGGGCGCGTGCGCAAAGGGAGCCGGCATTTTGCACGGGACCGCGCGCCGCTGCCTGTCCGGCTTCGCGGTAAACGGCCGGCGCGCGGGCGCTGAGTCGTGTCATGCGGCCACCCGCTGCCGCACGGCGGCAGCGACCTGTGCGGCCCACACGGCGCACGCGGCTTCGCCAGGGTGGAAGCCGTCGGCGGCCATCAGGTGGCGCTCGAGCGGCAGCGCGACCCGCAGGAACGTGCAATGCGGCTGCGTGGCGGCCCAGCCGGCGAGCGCCGTGTTGAGCCGCTTCGCGCGCCGCCCGAGATACCACGCGAGCGGCTGCGGCAGCGCCGGAAAGCGTTCCATCGGCGGTACCGCCGACAGGATCACGTGCCCGACCCGGAAGCGCGCGGCGAGCAGCCGGACGAGTTCGGCCTGCTGCGCCCGCCAGCGGGCCGGCGGCACGCCGCCCGTCACGTCGTTGACACCGAGCGACGTGACGGCCACGTCGAACGGTTCGACCGGCTCGGCGGCGAGCCAGTCGACGAGATCCTGCGTGGTCAGGCCGGTGTGCGCGAGCAGCTTCCAGCTCACGCGGTGCGTGGCCGCCAGCACGTGCGCCAGTTGCCCGGACAGCGCGTCGCGCTGCGTCGCGACACCGACGCCCGCGGCTGCCGAATCGCCGACCACCAGCACGCGCAGCGGCGGGCCGTCGCCGGCCACGCCGGCGCGCGGGCCGGCCGCCTCGGGCAGCCGCGGCGTGACGCGACGCACGTAGCGCCCCTGCGCGAACAGCAGCGGGCCGAGGGCGGCGGTGGCGAACGGGTATCCCATGATGTCGATCCGGTGGCGGTTCAGGGCCCGGCGCGGGGCGGTGCCGGGGTCGGCATATTGTGGCCGATCGACGCGCGAACGGGGCCGGATTGGCCGGACGGACAGGGTGCGGCCGGCCGATCGGCCCGCGCGGCCCCGTCCGGCGGCGCTCCCGAAATGCGCGCCGCCGACGTGTTAACATGCGCGTCCTGCCCGCGTGTCCGCCTGCTTCGCCAGCCTGCCGCGCACGGCATCCTCCCGGCGTCCCGCCGTCAACCGCAACACCATCCGCCATCATGTCCGCAGGCCTCAATCCCGCCCAGAACGAAGCGGTGCGCTACCTCGACGGTCCCTGTCTCGTGCTCGCCGGCGCGGGCAGCGGCAAGACCCGCGTGATCACGCAAAAGATCGCGCACCTGATCGAAGCGAAAGGCTTCGAGCCGCGCCACATCGCCGCCGTCACGTTCACGAACAAGGCGGCCGCCGAAATGCGCGAGCGCGTGGGGAAGCTGCTCGAGGGCAAGACGCTCACCACGCCCGGCAAGGAAGGCCGCAAGGTACCCGTCAACCAGCTCACCGTCTGCACGTTCCACTCGCTCGGCGTGCAGATCCTGCGCCAGGAGGCCGAGCATGTCGGCCTGAAGCCGCAGTTCTCGATCATGGATTCGGACGACTGCTTCGGGATGATCCAGGAGCAGCTCGGCACCACCGACAAGGGGCTGATCCGCAAGATCCAGAGCATCATCTCGCTGTGGAAGAACGGCCTGATCATGCCCGACGAGGCGATGGCGATCGCGGCCAACGAGGACGAGCACCAGGCCGCGCTGGTCTACCGCAACTACGTCGCGACGCTGCATGCGTACCAGGCGGTCGACTTCGACGACCTGATCCGCCTGCCCGCCGAGCTGTTCGCGAAGAACGAGCAGGTGCGCGACCGCTGGCAGAACAAGCTGCGCTACCTGCTGATCGACGAATACCAGGACACCAACGCGTGCCAGTACGAGCTGCTGAAGCAGCTCGCGGGCCCGCGCGCCGCGTTCACGGCGGTCGGCGACGACGACCAGGCGATCTACGGCTGGCGTGGCGCGACGCTCGAGAACCTCGCGCAGCTCGGCAAGGATTTCCCGAAGCTGCACCTGGTCAAGCTCGAGCAGAACTACCGGTCGACGGTGCGGATCCTGACCGCCGCGAACAACGTGATCGCGAACAACCCGAAGCTGTTCGAGAAGAAGCTGTGGTCCGAGCACGGGATGGGCGATTCGATCACCGTCACGCCGTGCAACGACGAGGAGCACGAGGCCGAATCGGTCGTGTTCCGGCTGTCCGCGCACAAGTTCGAGCGGCGCGCGCAGTTCCGCGACTACGCGATCCTGTATCGCGGCAACTTCCAGGCGCGCATCTTCGAGCAGGTGCTGCGGCGCGAGCGGATTCCGTACGTGCTGTCAGGCGGCCAGTCGTTCTTCGACAAGGCCGAGATCAAGGACCTGTGCGCGTACCTGCGGCTGATCGCGAACGCCGACGACGATCCTGCGTTCATCCGCGCGGTCACGACGCCGCGCCGCGGGATCGGCAACACGACGCTCGAAGCGCTCGGCTCGTTCGCGGGGCAGGCGAAGGTGTCGCTGTTCGAGGCCGTGTACATGGGCGGCATCGAGGCGCGGCTGTCCGCGCGCCAGGTCGAGCCGCTGCGCATGTTCTGCGACTTCATCCAGCGCCTGACCGACCGCGCGGACAAGGAGCCCGCGACCGTCGTGCTCGACGACATGATGGAGGCGATCCACTACGAGGCTTACCTGTACGACGCGTTCGACGAGCGGCAGGCGCAGTCGAAGTGGCAGAACGTGCTCGAATTCCTCGAATGGCTGAAGCGCAAGGGCACGAAGCCCGAGACGGAGGCCGTCGACGGCGAGGCGGAAGGTTTCCACAACGTGGACGGGCTCGCCGATACGGGCAAGAACCTGCTTGGCCTGATCCAGACCGTCGCGCTGATGTCGATGCTCGAGGGCAAGGACGAGGACCCGGATGCCGTGCGGTTGTCGACCGTCCATGCGTCGAAGGGGCTCGAGTATCCGCACGTGTTCCTGGTCGGCGTCGAGGAGGGCATCATGCCGCACCGCGGCGGCAGCGAGGACGACGGCCCGATCGACAGCGAACGGATCGAGGAAGAGCGCCGGCTGATGTACGTCGCGATTACGCGCGCGCAGCGCAGCCTGCACCTGAACTGGTGCAAGAAGCGCAAGCGGGCGCGCGAGACGGTCGTGTGCGAGCCGTCGCGCTTCATCCCCGAGATGGGCCTCGACGAAGCGCCGCCGCCCACGGCGGAAGAAGCGCCGATGTCGCCGAAGGACCGGCTCGCGAGCCTGAAGGCGTTGCTGCAGAAGTGATGCGGCGGCGCCGTCGGGCGCACGGCGGCCGGCGCTCCGGCAAAACAAAACCCCCGCGATGCGCGTGCGTCGCGGGGGTTTTTTACGGGTGGGCCGGCGTTACTTCGACGCGTTGACCATGTAGTCGACGGCCGCCTTCACATCGGCGTCGGATGCGGTCGACCCGCCCTTCGGCGGCATCGCGCCCTTGCCGTGCAGCGCGTAGTTGTAGACCGTATCCATCGACTCCTTCAGGCGCGGCGCCCAGTCTTCCTTGCTGCCGAACTTCGGCGCGCCGAGCACGCCGGCCGCATGGCAGGCCTGGCAGGTCGACGTGTACAGCGCCTTGCCGGCGGTTGCCGCATCGGCGCCGGCCGGTGCGGCCGCGGGCTGTTCGCCGGCCTTCGGGATCGCGGCCATCGCGGCCTGCGCCGCGGCGATTTGCGCGCTTGCGGCGTCGGTCGCACCCGACGCGCCTGCTGCGCCTGCCGCGCCGCTGGCGGGCTGCGCCGTGTTGGCGGCCGGCGCGGCCGGTTCGGGGAAGTTCGCGCCGTCGTTGTTCGCCATGTAGACGATCGTGCGGGCGATTTCATAGTCGCTGACGTCGTCGGGGCTCGTGCCGCCGCGCGCCGGCATCGCACCCTTGCCGGCGAGGGCCGTTTTCAGAAGCGTGTCGAAGCCTTGCGAGATGCGCGGCGCCCAGTCGTCCTTGTTGCCGACCTTCGGCGCGCCGGCGGCGCCCGTGCCGTGGCAGGTCACGCAGACGGCCTTGTAGACTGCTTCGCCGGTCTTGTACGTGCGGGGCGCATTGGCGTCCTTCACGTCGACCTTCGCAAGCGGTGCGATGCGCGCGGCGACCTGTTCGTCGGATAGCGCATCCGTGCCGGCGCCGGAACGGAACGCATGGTTCGCATAGGTGGCGAACAGGATGATCAGGACGATCGGGATCGCGAACGACGCGATGATGACGGCAATCAGTTGCCCGGGAGTTTTGACGGGAGATTCGTGGGGTGCTTCGCTCATGCTTGCCTCGTCTCCGTGAATAGGAATTGTGAGCGCGGTGCAACGGCAAAATGGCAGTTCAATGAAGCCCGGACGATTATAGACGGAACGTTTACATCACGGCGAGCGGCACGATGGCGCGTGTTTACCCGCACGCAGCGGGGCCCGGCGGCGATTCGGCGGGCAAGGTGGACGCGTCATGGGAAACCGGGTATCCTTGCCGTCTTGCCAATTGTGGGCGGCCTGTATATTGGGGTCGTTTCACTGTCACACGCGCCCGTAGCTCAATGGATAGAGTACTGCCCTCCGAAGGCAGGGGTTGCTGGTTCGATCCCAGCCGGGCGCGCCAAGAAAATACAATAAAAACAAAGGGTTGAGAGCCTGATCATTCCCGCGCTCTAGTTCCGTACGGAAACTATACGGAAATCATCCCGTCGGCTGCTCCCCTCTTCGTGATCTGGTCGTCCTCTTCCGTAAGTGTGTTCGGCGAGCCATTTGCTGCTGTGTGTAACAATTATCGCTGTCGTTCAAACGCGGCTCTCACATCGCGGTCATCGCGCAGCAAATCCGACAACTTCGCATACGAATCTCCTATCGTTGCGCCGAAGGTTTCGAGAATGCCCGTAGCCACACGAGACACTTCCGCTATGGCCGCCGATTCCTGCTTCCAGCCTCCTCTGGGCGCCAGACTTCCCAGTAGGTAAATATAAAGCTGCCGCTCTCTATCTTTCTCATTTCGAGATTTTTGCTGCCCGCCACGTGTAGCGCGGGAAACCTTCATATTCCTTTCAGATGCAGTCTGATAGTAGCCTTCGGAGCGACCGAAACACTTCTTGGCCTCAGAAACAAAAAACCATCCTTCTTCGGAATTTCGTTGGTTCAAGGCTTCCTCAGCCTGGGCTAGATACAGACAGGCATCGAGCAGGTGTATGCGGTACTCACGGTCGAGACAATACGGGTCCGGGGCGGGGTAGTCCTCGACAAGCGCATGCCGCTGTCGGCTCAGGTCAGCAGCCGCAGTGTTATCGACCGGATCAGGCAGGCGGGCGAGGCCCGCAACGCGATCCATGTATGCAGCGAATGGCTTGCCTACGTGCTCGAATGGTGCGCCTAGACAGTCGCGCATGCGACTGATCTCATGTTCGAGGCCGGACACAAGAACGTCCTTTTGCGGAAAACAGGTTGATTGCCTCATCCATTGGGCAGACCTGATCCGGTCTAGGGTCTCGGTGGTCCGCGAGGTAATAGCTTCCGGCTTCTGCATCTGCGTTTCTCTTTGCGATGGACACTACTGTTCGACTGCAGCCAGTCAGCAACTTAGCTCCGATTGGCTTTGCTGGCGTACACCTGAAGTTTGCTCCCAAGTACGACCATGCCCGCTGGGTATCCTGAGTGCTGGGCGCGGCAGGAAGTATTTTTTTACTCGAAGCAGTGTCTACTGCCATCCAGGAAGATCGGGAAACATGCATCGGCATCCACTGAAAGGAGATCTCGATGCTGAACAAAAATCAAACGGTTGCTGTCGAGCAACTCGGTCCGCCGCACTATAGCGCACCTACTAGCGCTAGCCCGATGGTGCGTCAGGTCCAAAAAGCACTGCGCATCGTGCGCATGAAGCAGATGCCCGAACGCACCGGGTTGTCGCGCGCGACGCTGTACGTGTTGATGGCCACCGATCCGACGTTTCCGACTAAGGTGAAATTGTCCGCCCGAGCTATCGGGTTTTTGGAAAGCGACGTCGATGGCTGGATCGCGTCGCGCGTGTGCAAGTAATGGGGCCGGTCATGACAAACCCCCGTAACTCTGGCACGTCCATCCAGCCGGCCGCGTGGACGCAAGGTTCGCTGAGCCAAACGACGGTGCTCAACGCTCTCGGCTCGGAACTGCGCGACGTTGTCCTCGGGCTGGGCGACAAATACCAGCAGACTGCCGCACAAGCTGTTGCGCTGATGTTCTTCAAGCTCGGCGGCGCGAACCAGGGCGCACACCATATCGAAGACGAGGGCGGTAACCGCATTCCGCTAACGCTGAACTGCATGCTGATCGGGCCGGCCGCCACCGGGCCGATCATCACGCAGGCTCTGGCTGCGGATTTGACGGCGATCGAGATTGAAACCGCTCCCGACGCAATCGAAAAGCAGGCGATGTTCAAGGCAGCAGTTCAGTTGCGTCTCGAACAGCGTAGGCAGATTGACGCCGAGATCAAGGTCGTGGCGCGGAAGATGGTTCGTCTGCACGCGTTGCTCGCACAACGCCGCGAACTCGAAGCCGGCGAGCCGCAAGCTGCGGACTATCCGGATCACCAGATCCAAATGATCGCGTGGAACCAGCGCAAGGAAGGGCTGCAAATCTCGGTCGCGCAGGCCAAGCTGGAAGGTGAGCCCGATACGGCAAAGGCCTTGTGCAAGGCTCTGAACGCGCTGCTGGCGACGCCGCCGTCGAGCTTCGAGGCCGATTATCGTATCTGGTCGCTCAAGCTCGCGGCAGTCGAAAGCCAGATCGTGCTGCTTCACGGGGCCGACGGAGAAGTGGCGCACCTGAGCGCTGAAAGCCAGGCACTTCTGGAAGAGGACGCTCGCGTGGCGCAACCTGCCAAGCCGAAGCTCGCTTTCGTGAACGTCGCCGTGTCCGCAGTGCATAAGGCGATCACGACGCAGTGGCCGGTCGCCAGCGCGCTCTACTCCGGTGCGTCAGCGATCAAGGCGCTGATCCGGCACGGGGAAGCGATGACCGCGGCGGGCAGCGGCCGGTTGCTGTCCCCGCACGCGCCCGGCCGGGTGCAGCTCGGCATCTTCGCCGCGACGACGCCCGAAGTGTATGTATGCGACGTGGCCGCAGCGGGCGCTGACGGTGCGGCGGCGCTGGGCAATTTCCTGATCCTGGGCGATCTGCCGCAGCATGATCGCGGCGTGCAGCAGAAGCCGTCCAACCCGGACTGCCTGGCGGCGTTCGACGCGCAGGTTCGGGCGATCGGTGCCGCATCGGTGCGCGAACTGTTGGCCGGCGATTTCGTGCCGCCGCCGATCAGGGTGTCGCCGGAGGCTGCCGCAATCGTCGAGGCCGAGTGCGCCGAATGGCGCAACCAGCGCATCGCCGGGCGTCAGCTTCTGGTCATGGATGCGTTCCTGATGATGCGAGTGCGTCAGACTTTCTACGTGATTGCAGGCCTGCTGCACCTGTGGCGCGGTGAGGTGTGGTCGCTGTCGGTCCGCACCATGCAGGATGCGATCACGGTCGGCAGGTTCCTGATCGACGAGATGGGGCGCACTGTGGCGATGGCGCGCGAGGTGCCCGCTGAAGAGATTGATGCCAAAGCATTGGTCTACGCGCTGTGCGGCCATGTTGACCAGCAGATGGAGAAGAGCAAGGACCTGGATCTGGACAAGGACAAACCCAAGCCCAAGCCCAAGCCCTTCGAAATCAAGCTCAGCACGCTGCATTCCAGGGCGAAGAATTTCGGCCTGACACGAGCACGCGTCAACGGCGCCCTGAATGTGCTGGTGGCGTGGGGCTGGATCAAGGTTCGTCAGGATGGCCTTGATACGGTGCTCGATCTCGACCCGCACCGCTTCAGCCCGATGAACCGTCCCGTCTGAATCACCGGAACGCCCACGGGGTCGCCCGTGGGCAATATGCCCCGGTTCTCCTCTTGGTTCGCACACCTACCGCGCATGCCGATCTTTGGCATGCGTCAGGCGTGGTGCGCCGTGAATCTTCCGTAGTCGTGCAGTTTGCGCACGAAAGGATCGAAAAATGAATTTTCAGTTCTTCAATTCTCCGGCCTGCATGCCGGACTTCATCTCTGCCAGGGGCACGGTTGCCACCAACCCGTCGCCCGTGCAGCGCTACCTCGTGTTGGCACTCGCCATCGGCTTGACACTCCTGGGCGAGTTCACCGCGGCATGCGCGGGCTGGGAAAGCGGCGGCAGCCTGCGCGATCGGCTTGTGATCGCGGCGATGGGCTTCCTGATCGTCTCGAGCTCGAGCGTGTTGCCGGCGCTCGCTGGTCGTTTCGACGGAATGCTCCGGGTCGTGATCCTTGCGGCGTGGACCGGATGCGTGTCGTACGCGCTGCTCGGGCAATCGACGTTTTTTGCGTTGGCGCGGCAAGACGCCAGTGATGCTCGCGCGATGGCGGTCAACGTGCCGGGTACACCGGAGCGCGTCGACGTTTCGCCGGGACGCAGTCTGACGGTCATTGCACAAGACGAAGCCACCGTGGTTGCAAAACTTGGACGTGCGAAGGTCGCACGCTGTCTCGGCAGTGAATGTCGGTGGCGCGATGCCCGTGAACATGCGCTGGCGGCCCAGCTCGCGGCACTCAAGATTGAGGCCAATGAAGCTACGCGCCGCGAGGCCCAGGAAGATCGTGCGGCAAAGCTGGTGGACGAGGCGCAGGCGCTGCGCGAGTCGCGTCGTGCTGATCCGATCGCGTCGCAGCTTGCGATCCTGTTCGGTTGGAGGCCGGCGAGCGTCGGAATGCTCAGGACGTATCTTCCGGCGGTGATGCTCGAACTGTTGCCCGGGCTATTCTGGGCGATGGTGTTCGCGGGCGAGAGGCGTGTGGTTCTCGGCGCGGCTGAGACATGCGGTGATCAGCCCGAGACGGTCGCGCCTGCCGTTGCGGCCGAGGCACACAAGTTGGACGAAGCGCAGGCCGACGCTAACACGGCGGCGAAGCCTCGGCATGTGGTACCCGTCGATGAGGATCTGGCCATAGTCCTGGGTGCGGTTGCGCGCGTTTGGGAGTCCAGCCGGTCTGCCGTGATCCGCATGGGCCGTCTTTACATGGCCCGGCTCAGCGCTAACAGCAAGTGATGGGAGCCGACATGGACTACAGGTTCGAGACGTCGCCCCTGGCGCTGTCGTCCCCGAACATCGCTCCGAACGCGACGTATGTGCGGCACGCGAATACCAAGTTCCGCCTTCCACGCAAGGCGTTCATGGTTTGCAGCGGCGTGCGTACTTATCTGCAGCGCATCGTTCGTGACGATCACCTTGTTGCGGGCGATGCAGAGGAAGATCTGTTGCTCAAGTCGAAACGCGTGTTCCGTCTGACCGAGATCGAAAAGATCGTGACGGAGATTCTGCTGATCGACGAGCCAGGCTTTGCGAGCAAGCTCGACGCCTTCGGCCGCATCGCCGAGCTCACCGAATACGGCGTTGGACGCTTCTACCACGATGAAAACTTCTTGATGGGCCAGGTAACCGACGAGGATCATGAGGATACTCTCGGTCGCTACCGGGTCCGCCCGAAGGCCCAGCTCTTCTTCGATGTGTGCGCGCGACATCCCATCGGCCATTACGGGGCGCAGTATTTCGCTGCGCATCCCGCCAGCCGGACGCCCGACGGCACGCAGTTCCTGTGGGAGTCGTACAACAAGCTGATCACGATGATCCGGGCCGAGGCCGATGCGCGCGGGCTCGATAAGCTGGACATCGCGAACGCCTTCCGGTCGAAACGGGCGTTCGACGGCATGATGGCGGTTGTGAAACGCTGCTTTACGAAGCGCCGCCGTATCTTCGTCGTCGGCATGGACGTGTGCTATCGCGCCGAATGGGCGAATGACGTGACAGCTGAATTGGCGAGAGATCATCACGCCACGTTCGTGAATCGCCTTCGAGGGAGAGCGGCAATCAAGAAGAATTTGATTGGCGCGATTTGGAAGTTCGATTGGAGCGAGGCCAAGGGGCATTTTTTCCGCTGGGTGTTTATGTTCGATGGCGAGCGCGTGCACGGGACGTGGGAATACGAGGAACTCATTTCCGATCTGTGGCAATCGATCGTGCCCAAGAAGGCGGGACGCACGAATTTGCTCAACGAAGTTGGCGATTTCAAGGCCGGCACGGGCATGATTGACCTGAACGAGAACCCTAAGAAACTTGGGATCTTCGTCGACTCCGTCATTCGCTACCTCGCGCACAAAGACCAATTCCTGTGCATCAGGCGAAAACCGAGGACGCGGACGTGGGATTGGCTTATGCCCGAGGACAAGGGCGCAGTCATGGTTGACACGGCCGAGGTTGACGATTCGAAATCGTAGCGCTCGATATCGGCCTTGAAGTCGACGGGCTCAGGCGGGACACGATGCTCAGGCGTCGTGTCCCGCTTTTCGTTTGTGGCCTTCGTTCGGATGCTCGATCGTCCGCGCTCAGTACATATGCGCTCCGCGTAAATATTCCCCGCGCCACGTTCTCCGTTTGCCTGCATCGCGAACAATACGTGCTGATGTGCATCCGTCACACCGCGCAAATCAGCTCGATTTTCCGGTCCGTTCGGGGCAATTTCAAGACGAACCGGCGTTTTCTGAAGACCCTTGTCCCGCAAGGAGATCGCACATTTCGTAGGGCGTGTTTTTCGCCCTTTGTACGCTCGCACGCGGGGCCGCATTCGTGCGTGTTCGGCTGATCGGTAGCATCTATGCGTAAGCTGCCCGCGTGTGCGACCGCACGGGACCCGGGCATGCCGAAGGCTTCGGTTCACGGTATCAAGGTTGGAGGGATCGACTGAGCTGTGCGTGGTGAAGAAGAGGGGAAGCGGCGGCGCCCTTGTTTTCCTCGAGGTCGGGGCACGTACGCCGAGCCGGCGCGGCACTCGATCAAAGGCAGTCGGTTGTCACTTCGGTGTAGTTTGACTGAGGTCAGATGTGTCCGTAGATACCGTTCTCGGCGAGATAACTCCGAAAAGGACTGTCCGCTCGATTTCCCCGTGATAGCGGGGATGCCATGCTCATTTGTATCGTGTAGCCGTGGCTGCTGCTGTCATTGGGCTATTGCGTTCCTAATATAGGATTGTCTTTCAATCAATACTCTCTTTTTAATAATCATAGATAGGGTGGGAGCATACGAAGAGATCATCGGGCAGGTAAATTAATACCTGCCATCCGAATGACTTGAACCGACAACAATGGAGAACGTCGTGGTCGAGAAGTTTGGGATGATCGAAGGGATTAGCGAGCTGTTGCTTGAAGAGCAGGTCGATGCTCTCTCGTCGGAGAGTGATGCCAACTTGCGAGGATGGGAACTGGGCGAGTACCAGGAGCTGTACAACGGATTGGTCGAATTCATGGATAGTGTATTGAACACTGTCCATGTTCCATACGAGATCCGATATGACCGAGGAATCAAATACGCCGTGGCGAGTAGATCTACACTGACTCGTCATTTGCGGTGGTGTCACGCATACATGGATCTGTATTGGCCAGATTATTACTACAGCGCTGATCTTGGGCTGTTCTTTGATTGCTACCGTGCAACTCCTCTTTGGGAGAGTAAGGCTGAAGCAGCCTTCTACGATCCGAACATGTGCTGCCTGAACGGTTCTATTTTGGCAGAACGATTCAACGCCTTCGTTGCGTACATGCGTGATCAGGCGCGAGTGAGACGCGTAGCGAAGAAGCTGTCAGATTGGAAGCGTGGTCTAAGAGTGCAGGAAAAGTCGATTGGCGAGTATCTGGAAGGGCTCGTCGCTGACCATCCTGACATCCTGCCTATGCGTAGTGATTTTGGCTTTGTTGAGACGGTCGCTGTTGCGGACGATGCGTGCCTGCGGACGAGCTGGCAGATGGATGCGTCAGGCCGTTGGAGCCAAGTGGAATCAAGGGAACGGTCATCGGGAACCGGATGGGAGACACGAGCTCGGATTGATCCGGCAGTCGCCATGCAGTTTCGCGAGCTGTTCTTCGAGAACCGCTGTGGAGCGGATCGCGAACTTTTCGAGCACCTGGTGGGCTACATCGCGAAGGTCGAGCAGGGAGAGGAGCACGGCGCGTATCACATCCACGTCCTCTTCCTGTTCGATGCGATGCTGGTGAAAAGTCTGGAGCGGATGAGAGTGCTCGCGCGGGAGCGTTGGACGCGCGTCACGAACGGCCTCGGCATCGTTTTCGACTGCCACGATCCCGATTACGAAGCTCAGTTGAGACGCAAGGGGCGCTGGTCGCTTGATCCGGTTCTGGGCGGCAACAGCGAGCAGTTCGAGACGCTGAAAGCGTACGTGCTCTGGTACTTCGCGAAGGATGCCGGGCAGATGGTGCGCGTCAAGCCGACCGCGAAGTCGCGCATGCTGACGAAGGGGCTCGAAAAAGAGTAGCGCAATAGTTCCATGGTCGGGGTTCCAAGACGGCACGAGACGGCAGGCGCATACGCTGCCGAGACGCGACCTGACAGTCGCGGTCAGATCTGCTCGTGTGCGGCCATTTTTGAGACAAGGGGCGGTAATCGACCCGGAGCGGTCCTTTGCTTCAGAAAACAAGGGGCCGCGAAGCAGTCGCCCAACGTCCGCGGCAATCTGCACCGCAAGAAGCGAAGCGTGTGGCCTTCTCAGCGTCTCAGCCGTGGCTGCAGCCAAATGACGAAATCCATTTCACTTGCGATTGGATCTAGATGCTCCCCGACCATCACAGCTTCTAGCGCATCGATGATCTCCTGCGGCAACTGTCTCTTGGCAAACTCGTTGGGAGAGAAGACGGGATTCGCCGGCGTGTCTGGCTTCCAATATGAGCCGTAATCCAAATCAGATGCTAGGTGGCTGGGGCGATACCCGGCAAGTGCTCTTTTTAAGAAGCTCTGTTGCTGAGTTGTGATAACGCCAGAGACGTGCGTAAACTGCACCGCTTTCTCATCCTTGCGATAGAAGCTGGCCGAGGTTAGCAGGCCGCATCCCTCATTCGACAGCGGTGACACAGCCTCGAACATTCGCTCCGTCCAGCAGACTACGAGCAAGCCGTAGGTCGGGACGGAAACATCTCGAAAACTGGAAAACTTCCTTTCAGCACTGACGAGGAAGTCCTTCAATTTGTTGTCCAGCGGGAGCGCCGGCTCGGTGCCGGAGATGTCGGAGATAACGTCCTTGACTCCGGGAAGCCTGGCCGCGAGTTGAGTTGTTGCCGTGCGGTTCTTAGTCTCGTACTCATACAGCGAGGGGCACTTAACTTCCACCAACACGCGCCCTTTGGGCCCCTCGAGCATGAATTCGGGATTCGCTTTGCCCATGTCCGTGGGCTCCCAATGGAGCTTGAACCCTTCATCTGCGGGGAACGCTTCGATAAACCTCTTTCCGATGATTAACTCGCAAAGCGCTTGAACGATCTGGTCATACGTTGCTCGATCTGTCCCGCGCAGGGATGAAACCTTTTTCACCGTAGCGCCGCCCGCTCCAGGGCAGAGGTCTTCCAGAACGCACATCAGTTCGATGAATTCCTGGGCGAACTCGTTATGGTTGGCGAAATGGAAGTCCAAAAAATGACGACCTTCGCCGCCAAGGATTGCGGCGTCAATGTCTTTGCGCATCGCCTGAAAATTCTTGTGCGTCATGTCTTTTGATGTCTGTTGAGCGGCAGATGCTCGGCTGATGAGGATAGCTTACTCGAAACCCGACGCCCGCCACCGACCGCTCCTGGCCGAACAGCGCCTGACGATCTGACATCGTCTGTCCGACGAAGTCCACCTCTCTACAGTTGATGCGCCCGCCTACCGACGGACATACTGGCGTTCGACACGGGATTCGACAGCAGCGACCCTCCCAAAGTAACTAGGTTGGCTGATGTGGTCGCCAATGAGAAGATGATCGGCGCCGCGTATCTTCCCGCGGACGGAGGGTCCAATGAACAAAGACTCGGACGAAGTTGCCGACCTCAGACGTCTCGTAATGTCGTTGAGCGACGAGCTGGATATTGTCTTTGATGAGGTGATCAGGCAAATCCGGCGTCTCGATACGTATCAAATGGTACTGGAGGGGCTGAGCGCCACGCATCAGGATCGGCAGACTGTCTTGCGTGAGATCGATATTCAGATTGAGCAACTTGCCCGAATGCCGGCTATTGAGCCGAGGGTACTCGAGCGGTACCTTGGCCAGATTATGGAGCACCTGGGGCCGTTACTCGTCGCCCTCACTCGACCGCGTCCGTATTCGGACTGAACAGACCGCGAAGTCTTATGCAATTGCGAGAGCCATGAGCGTGGCGCGTGGATCGGCTACGCGCTCAGCGAGGAACTAGCGAAGGGAGAATGGCGGCTTCGGGCAGCGCCGGCCGTCGATGTGAGCTTTCGCGTATTCAACCGCAAACTGACAGGCAGCTTTCTCCGATGCGAAATAGCCGAGGATGCCGAACGCTTCCTGCTTGCCGCCCTTGCGCGTAACCAGTGCGGTTGCTGCGTAGCCTGGCATTGAAAGCGAGGCCAACGGCATGATGGTCGTTGCTTTGTATTCCAAGGGATCGGCGTGCATGGCAGTCTCTCCGTTGTCGGCAACCCAGCGAGCAGGCGCAAATCGACGTCACTATGTTAGACCGACTGCCGGCCGACGCCAACCTCTTCATGCTCGCCATCTCGTTGACATATCGGTGACGCAACGCTGACCGGTGCTTAAGCTCGTCGACGTCAGCCGCTCGACGCATGCTTGTGGAGCCCTGCGTATCCGTAAGGTCAACTGGCGGTCCCGGTTCTCAGTGACGGCGATGGTGAAGCATTGCGCGTCCGAACAGTACTGGATTGGCGACCGCCTAGTTGCGCGGAAGATCTGACTGATTCGCCGTGCGTAATCTCGCCAATTCGATGGTCGTATAACCGTTCAGTGATCAAACAGCGTTAATTCCTTGACAACCTTGCGGGTAGAAAGACGTATAGGCCGCCTCACCGGTCGCAGTACGTGCGGAGAGTAAGTGTCTGTCTATTGACAATGGATTTTTGAAGGGCGATAGAATCAAGTAGGCATCGGCGACGCGGGGATTCTGTCAGCCGTTTGCCTTGCTCAAAATGGCCGGAAGAAATGGCGCGCGCAAGGCGCTGGGCTTATACAGACGGAGACCACAATGAATAAAGTAAAGACCGTCGTACTTTTGATCGGGATTTCTTCTTTGCAAGCATGCAGTGTTCCAGTCGATCTTGGAAAAGGAAGTGTGCTTGGAGAGGGCGGCATCCCATCAACACGTGCCGTGTTACGAACAGAAGGCGTGACGGGGGGAGTTGACGCGTTTATTACAACTGAGTCGTCCGAGTCGAAAAAGAGCGACCTCAAGATGAAGGTAGATCAGGCATTGGCACAAGACTTTGCCGACACCCTTGCCGCGTGCAACAAGGTTTTTGCGGGTTACGAGAATCAGGCCAGCAACCTGAAGTGGACATCGTTCGGGATTGCCATGGTAGGCACGGTAGCGGGGGCCGTCATTGTGCCGGCCTTGGCTGCAAGTGCTGCAGCGCATAAGGTCGCCATCGCTGCATGGGGCGGGCTATCCGGTGCGGCAAATTCGGCCCAAAACATACTGAACCAGCAAGGGCTATCCGCCCAGGACGTGGTGAAGACCAGGGAGCAGATACGGACTAGGTTCGAAGATGCCATGGCCGCCTATTTCGATCCGAAGAACGGCGAGGACGCACGTATTGCAGCCCTGCAGAAGGCCGCAGTGGCCTGTGTCAGCTATGCCATCCAATCACCGTCAACCCAGGTGCAGGGTGGCTCCAAATGATCTTGCCTGATCTAATGTTTCGCGGATAAGGAGACTTGCGATGTCCCATTTTGTCGCGTGCAGAAAGCCGGTCCTCAACAGAGGTTCTGCGCCATACAGCTTTCTCGAGGAACTGGTAACTTGGGGTAAGACGGCCGATCCAGTCATATTTCAGCCAAAACCAATTTACGAAATCTACTCGGATGTCGAAGCTCAACTCGGGCCGTACCCGCCGGAGAATCTCGAATACCGGAAAGCGGTGATGCTGGAGGTCTTGCGCGTGCTCGCTGGCTTCGAAAGTTCATGGAAATGGGACGCTGGCAGGGATACAACTAACCCTGACTCAGATAAGCCCTGCACAATGGAAGCCGGTGCGTTTCAGGTGTCAGGCGATTCAATGAACTTCGATGGTTCATTGCGCACCTTTGCCAGGAAGGTTGCGGGAACTGATGACTGTAACTCTTTCCGAGAAGTCACAAAAACAAATCATCCGTTCGCAATTGAATACTGCGCGCGCTTGCTTCGATTCACGCTCAATCACCATGGCCCAATAAAGCATCACCAGATTCAGGAGTGGCTAAGCCGCGATGCGGTTCATGAGTTCGGCGTTGCTCTCAACGACAATTCATGAGCCGCATTGTGCTAATCCCGCGACTGCAATGATCGGTTGGGCACAACTGCAGCGCGGCTGGCACTTTTGCGCGATTTCATATACGTGGTCGTACTCGAGGCTGTAGCTTGTCTCGCTTGGTCCAACGAGTATTTTTGTGATAATCGGCCTCCACATAGTTAACAACGGGGATCGCATGGAGCAGCAGAAAAAACGCCGGGCACTGGTCGTCGTCGGCGCAGGGGCATCAGTCGAGTATGGCATTCCTGTGACGGCCGATTTCGGCAAGATCATTGAGGCGGCGGTGCGCGACGACGAATACTGTCAGCGAATCGGCGGCACGGACGCGTACCTGGATGTCGCGGGCAAACTGCTCGCCTACTACGAGAATCCGCTCGACGCGCACTTCGAGCGGATTTACCACGTGCTACACGAGCTGGATGCGCTGCACGTCACGCCGGGCGCCGTCGCGAAGTTCAAACCTGTCATGGCGCCGTTTCTGGAAGCGACTCGATCGTACGAGCCGCTGGCATTGCGTGCCGCTGCCCGGACGATGATCGACTGCATCTACCGCGAAGTGTCGGCAGTTTGTCAAACGCCAAAGAAACCGCTTGGGCCCCTTGAGCGGTTCTTTGCCGGGCTTGAGGAGATGGCGTATCTGCCCCGCGTCTATTCGACAAATTACGACGATTTCATTGGGCAATCGACGAACGACCGTTATTTCACGGGCTTCACGCAATCGCATGGCAATTGTGCCGATTTCGATGCGACGGCCTTCTGGTCGCATTGGAGTGCGCCAGCCCTCTTTCACGTGCACGGCTCGATTCACATGGGGTTTCCCCACCCCGATGATCAGCATGAGATCGGCGACATAGGGTGGTATTCAGCACGCGAGGACGCGCTCGAGTATGCGACGTTCAGCGGGAGTGGCGATGCTCGAATGGATGGCACGCAGATTGCTCGTAGCGCCATCATCACCGGTCTGGACAAGCTGGGTCGGCTTCAGCGCACGCCGTACACGTTTTATTACTCGGCATTGAGTCGGGATGCGATGGAAGCGGACGTGATCTTCGTGCTCGGCAGCGGTCTGGCGGATCTGCATCTGAACACGTGGCTCAAGGCCGCGCGTCGTGCCAAACCGCGGGTGCCGATTCTCTACGTCGGCTACTGGAAGGGGGACGTGGACGACCTGTACAACGCCATCCATTTTGATTACGAGGATCGGGAGATTTCGCTCATCCACGATCTGCGAATCAAGCTGTACGACTTGCCGAGCAGCGCGCTGAAAGCCCTGAACGGCTGGACGGTCGATGCAAATAAAACGGCAGCGATATGGGCCGATGGCTTTCAGTCGTTCCTGAATCAGCCGCAAGCGATGTGCGACGCGATGCGGGCGATCGGCGCATAACGGCGAGGTGCGTGTGATGAACCGAGTCCGCGAAGGCCCGGTCGCGGGCGACTGACTCGGGGGAGTAATTGTCAACACAGCAGATCACCAAGTCAGCGCAATAGCGTGAAGACACAAGGTCAAAAGTTCATGAGCGACAAATTCGATTACAACGCGTACTTGCAACCTATCTGGGAGGACTATCGTTCAGTCGACCAGCGCTTTCCGGCCTTCCGACCGTTGATTGCGCACTATTGCTCGATCGCCACCCTGGAGGCGGTCGTCAAGAACGAGCAATTCTGGTTCTCGAATCCGCTGTACATGAACGACTACGAAGAGCTGGTATTCGGTCTGGTAAATAGTCGCAACCGGTTTCTGCAGAACAATTCCGTCAGGAACGCCTTCAAGACCCCGGAGCGATACGACAAGTTCCGTGAACAGGTATTGTGGATATACGAACAGTTCGACAAGGGTCTGTTGTTCGACATCTACATTGCCTGTTTTGCCGAGCACGATCCGGCCGACAACGACGGTCTTCTGTCAATGTGGCGGGGATACGGAGCAAATGGCAGCGGTGCGGCGCTCGTATTTAACACGGCAGCGCTGACTGAGATTCCTCATTCGCCGTTACGCGTTGATCCCGTTACCTATGGGACAAGCGAAGAGCGGCTTGCCTGGATCGACCAGATACTGGAGAAGTTCGCCGAACTGGTTGGCGCACGTGACATCCCCGACGCTGCCTTTCGCGTGTGCGCGGAAGCGCTTTTCGAGCGGTTTCTCATGTTCTCGGTTTTCACCAAGCATCGCGGTTTTCGAGAGGAAAAGGAATGGCGGGTGGTGTACTCACGGCACTACGATCCGAACCAGATTCTGACGGGCATGCTCGGTTACTTCATCAATGGCGGAACGGTCGAGCCCAAGCTGAAATTCAGGATCGCGCCACTCGAAGGTGCGGCGGCGGGAGGCGTCACGCTGGAGCAACTGGTAGTGAAGATCATCCTCGGTCCAAACGGTGCATCAGTTCGTTCTACCATGGCCGTGCGACGAATGCTGGAAACGCTTGGCATGCCCGCACTGGCCGAGCGTGTTGTGACATCGTCCACGCCATATAGAGCGAAGTAGACCGCGAGTCAACAGTACGCGGCAGGCCGATCAATGGCGACCGGCACGAGACGATTCGGATTGGTCGCCGCTCCTGCTGTATCAGCGAACATTCGGAAATCGGTTTGCGTTTGGTTACACGGCACGGCTCGAATTTCTTGCAATTGCAACTGGCGTTGTCCGTCAAATCGCCCGAACAGCTACAACCCGCGATGGGGGAGTAGATGTGTGCGGAGACTGGAGCGATGTGGACGACGCTTTGCGGAGTCCGCTAAGGGCCTGTGGTGAGCCGCGAGAGGTGTGCTCGACTTGCGTTATATTTGTCTGGCAAGTACTTATCCACACCTACACGACAATATAGAGGCTCAGAGTGCCCCAGATCGTCTACGTTCTGACAAACGAGGCTATGCCCGGCCTAATCAAGATCGGCATGACAACAGACAGTGTTGAAGCACGCGCCTCGCAGTTGAGTGCACATGCTGGTGTTCCACTTCCTTTCGAATGCTATTTCGCTGCTGAAGTGTCAGATTGCGTGAAACTGGAGAAAACACTTCACCAGCTATTTGGGGACGTGCGTCTGAATCCGAAGCGTGAATTTTTCAAGCTGGACCCAGAGAAGGCGGTCCTAGCTATCAGTATTGGTGATTTCAAGGAGATCACGCCGGGCGTTGCAGAGATCGACAAAGAGGAGCAGCAGGCCCTCGACAAAATCAAGGCACGTCGTTCGAAACTCAATCTGGACGCGATCGGCATCAAGGTGGGTGATGTCCTGATGTTTTCGCGTGACGAGTCCGTCACGGGTGTCGTAGTGGACGGCGGGAAGCTGTTGTTTGACGGCGAGGTCACGAGTCTTTCCGCAGCGGCACTGAAATCCCTTCATGCCATGGGTTATAAGACGCCGGCCGCGAGCGGGCCAGGGTACTGGATGTTCGAAGGCGAGCTACTGGAGGAACGTCGCCGTCGGCTCGAAGCGGAACAGTATGGGACTGCCGATCAGTCCGTCTAGCGGGCAAACCGTAGGTAAGGGCATCGGCTTATACAGAAGTGTCGGCGTTACTGCGGCCGCGTAGTGCTCGTAAAGCTTCAGCAGCGACATGAACCTCTTCAAGTCCAAGCCAGATGGCTTCCGCTCCGGGCTCTCCACCACCTTTTCGGCCGAGCTCGTACGCGCGGGGCCGTTGTCGAATCCGCCCGGATTGCTTGGCACGACGGCGGGCAGCTGCGGCGGCAGCTTAATCACGCTTTAGAAGGAGTACGACTGCGATCGGAACCAGTGCGTCCCGAAGCCGGGGCGTGTGTTCGGGATCTGATCGCATTGAGAGCGGTGACGGATTCGCTCAGCCCGCGAACGGATTCTTAATCTTGCCCGTGGGTGCAGCAGGCTCCTCGCAGACATGTTGGGGAAGCGCCGGATCATGCTGAAGCACTTCCACGATGCTTGCGATGGTCTGTTGTAGCGCAAGTGCGGCGGCGAGGCCTACTTTGTCGCGCGTCAGTTCCAACGTACCCGACAATACGATGCGCTCGGGATCGTTGGTGACGGTGAACTCGTCGCCGTGGATGTTCACGACGGTCGAGTCATCTGCAAACGCCCTAAACTCCATTCAGACCTCCAATACGCGTGTCTTTCAGAGATTCCGGTATCCCGGGGAATCGCAAGCCGCTTTGTGCCTCGAGCTCATGTACCGTCGCGATCGTGTAGCGCTTGGTTGCCGTGTTGTTCGCGACGACCGCGAACGCGAGCCGCTTCTGAGGTATATAGACTACCTTGAAAATTTGGGTTGGGACGATGACGCCGGATTTGCCGATCGTCGTCAATTCTGCCCCCTTGAACAGCGGCCCGGTGACGACATAAGTGTCCGTCGCGCGCAGACCAACCCGGCGAACCGCTTCCTCGATGTGTGCCCACAGGTGACGGTTGTTTGTCGGATTCTGCGGCACCATGTTCGCCAGAGTAAACGATTCGGCCATTGCCCGATCATTCCAGCGATCACCAGCCGGACTCATGTGTCCTCGATCGTAGCCGCTCTTGCGGTAGTCGGTGAGTCGCGCGCCTTCCCCGTTAGGCAACCGCGACTCCTCGAAGAATCGGTTCGTGCGGATCTCGTTCTTCGCCGCCGCCAGGTGCGAACGGGTCAGGTGTTCGGCTGACCAAAGCGGTCCGTGCGTGATGCTCGAGTGCAACACCTCAAAGTCTGAATAGCACAGGAGGCGCGTCTTCGCGGCTATCCGAGGATTGACGACGACCGGAGATTTACCTTTCGGACTGAACTGCGGGCACGAGTTGGAAGCAAAGGCGTGCGTGGCGAGGGCCATCAGCGCGCAGATGAGAATTTGTCGCATAGAAACCGCGTCGAGTGTGGGGCCGCGAAGTATACGGCCGAACCGTCCGCCGATCGCATTGTCGGCGCGCAATTTCCCTTGGGCAATTCGGCGACGGCGATACGGCAGCTGTGACGCGACGGCGATGGGGAAACTGAATCCTATGGACTAACTTCGTATCCAAAGTACATCGTGACAATAAGCTCTCAGCAGCCCTTTTCCTCGGCACTTGCCGCACTTGGGAATGCCATCACTGGCCTCGGTCCGGGTCTTCAGGCGATCGCAGCAACAGCCACGAGCGCGGAGGCGACGGCAGGGGCCGCGATCCCTAAATCGCAGGAGGGTACCGCGCCCGGCGATGTTGTCGTGCTCGACCCAAATGGTAAATTGCCGGCTGTCGACGGAAGTCAGCTCACCAACTTGCCGGCCCCGCATGGCATCCTACCTGTGCTGACGATCGAACTCGGCCATGGCGCGCAGGCCAATGGTGGCCGGGGCATCGACATGGGGAACTGGTACCAGCCCGATTTTCATATCGGCGTCTCGGCCGCCAACGGCTTTCAATACACCACTAATGCCGATGGCACGATTACCATCCCGGCTGGTACCTACCTCGTATCTGGTAGCGCAAAGATCCTCGCGCCGGCAACGGACACGTATCAGTTGCCGGCGCAGATTGCTTTCGCAGTCGGACAGAACTATGCATTCCCAGGCATCTACCAATACGCCGTACAGCAGTACCCGGACGCTCCGGTGGGCAGTGCCTCAATGTCCGGCGTGCTCGGTTCGTTGCGCGTCTGCGGCGTGCAGGCAAGTTGGGGAAGCGGAAGTGCACTTTGGATGGGCTTCGCGAAAGTGCTCGGCTCACAGAACCAGACGCCGCTCGCGTTACAGGGCTACGTATCGATCGTCAAGATCGGGTGATCGATCAGGTGCGTTCTGGCCACCACGGCTGTGGGGCCTCGCGGATAAGATAGTCATCAAGATTCTTGTCCTCCAGCCATTTCGGTCGCGGGCCTTTACCGGTCCAGGAGTTTCCTGAGTTCGGGTCGTAGTACTTGGCTGGTGCTTTCTGCCGCTTGGATTTGATGAAGCCAGCGGCGCGTAGTAGCTCGATTTCGGTGATGCCGTACTCTTTTACGTGTTCGCCGATGTCGACGAGTATGGCTCGCTTTTCTCGTTGCTTGGCATCTTCTACAAGCAGATTGAGATGGCCGAGTTGTTTTTGCAGCTCGAGTAGGTTCGTATCAGTCATTTTTCCAAAGTGTGGTGAGTCGACGGACGCAAAGTGGCTCGTACCAAGACGGCCGGCGCATAGCAGCATGTTCGAAGCTCGCGAGCTTCGAACATGCGTTGTCCGATCTTCGCCCTTTTTTCGACGGGAGGGAGAATAGCCTGATTCTCGCCATCAGAGAATCAGGAGATGACGAACCTTCCCCATCTGCGGCGAGCGCTTCAGAATCAGCTCCGTGATGTATTCGGGTAATAATGCGCGTCGCATATTGGCTGGCACTCCCTCAGCGAGTTGCGATGGAACATGAACGATGAATTCGTCCGGGTTGTTCCTGAGGCTGTATTCGAAACTGATGCGATAGTCCATGGTGTTCCTGACGGTCCTTGACTGCTGTGGACGATTATATTGGCGTCGCGCCGGAAAGCGACCGGGGATCGCTGCTGCGAGTTACCGTCCGAAAGAGCAAAAAAGGTGATTGCCGAGGCAAACGGGTGCGCCAATGCGCACCCGCGTATGCCGCTGCTTGCGCGACGTCAGATCGGCGGCAATATGTGTCCCCAAATATGTGTGGGACGGCTGTCTCAGAGATGGCTCAGGCGTCGGGGGGCTTGTTCGCTGGACCGTCGTGGCAATTCGTAACCCGACTGCATGTTGATGTGGGGCGTTGCATTTCCGTTCAGAGGAACATGCTGAAGTAGCAACCCACATCGCCTGCATTGCGCCTATCGTTAGTGCACAAATCGACGCCAGAAAATTTTGGGCCATAGCATGGTCGGATGCGCTGGCAGAAAGCTGCAAAATGCAGTACATTTGCAGCACATTGATTTCGAGACCGCCTCATGAAGCGCCCGAAAGACGAAACCCTCTCAATTCGAACCTCGACGGACATCAAGCAGTTGTTACGAATGGCCGCTGAGCGAGAACATCGTTCCGTTTCATCGATGATGGAAGTGCTCATCCTTACTTATGCGAAACAGCATGGCCTGCAAGTCGATGCTTCAAACGCGGATTTGCACAATAAAAATTCAATTTGAGATAGTTAATGCCAACGTTGAACTGGATCGGCAAAGAAGCCGTTGAAACACATCACAAGGACATACCGTTTCGCTTGTTGGAGCCGGTGCCGGAACTGTCTTGCGGTGATCCCGAAAGTGGCAACTTGATAGTCCAAGGGGACAACCTGCTTGCTCTTAAGGCGCTGCTGCCGAGATATGCTGGTCAAGTGAAGTTCATCTATATTGATCCGCCCTACAACACGGGGCAAGATGACCGTGGGGACGATGGAAAACGCGCGGGTTGGATCTATAACGACAGGGTTGACAGTCCGGAAATTCGCGAGTGGCTTGGCAAAGTTGTTGGTGCTGAAGCCGAAGATTTGTGTCGGCACGATAAGTGGTTGTGCATGATGTACCCCCGTCTGCGCTTATTGAAGGAGTTTCTCCGCGATGATGGGGTCATCTTTGTCAGCATCGATGACGTTGAGGTTGCAAATCTTCGTCTGTTGCTCGACGAAATTTTTGGCATGACCAATCGCATCGGCATGATTGTCTGGAAAAATGCAACTGACAACAACCCTACGCAAATTGCAACCGAGCACGAGTACGTGCTTTGCTATGCAAGAGACAAGCGGAATATTGCCAGTGAATGGAAGTCATCGACGCTTGAGGTAAAAGCAAAGCTGTTGGAAGTTGGCGATCGATTTATCGAAGAATATCAAGATTCGGAAAATCGACAAGCGGCTTATACCCGATGGTATCGAGAGAATAAGTCGCAACTTTGGCCATTTGAGGATTACAAATTCATCGATGGCGGTGGCGTCTATACGGGTATGCGCGCTGTTCACAACCCGGGCAAGGAGGGCTACCGATACGATGTTATTCATCCTGAAACTAAGCGTCCTTGCCAGCAGCCCATGATGGGATATCGCTTTCCAGAGGAAACAATGCAGCGCCTCATTCGGGAAGGGCGAATCTTGTTTGGAAGTGACGAAACAAAACTCGTCGAATTAAAGGTCTATGCGAAAGACTACCGTGCAAAGCTGTCGAGCCTGTTTGAACTCGACGGACGGATCGGTACGAACGAATTAAAGGCGATCATCTCCGAAGACCGGCGACCGTTTGACTTCCCCAAGCCAACGGAACTAATTGAGGAACTCCTGAGCTTTACGACAACATCCGAGGATCTCGTTCTCGATTCGTTTGCTGGTTCTGGAACGACCGCTCACGCGGTGCTGAAGCTGAATCGCGCTGACGGCCATAAGCGACGATTTATCTTGACCGAAATGAAAGAGTCGATCGCTCGAACAGTCACCGCCGAGCGTGTCAAGCGTGTTGTGACAGGATATGCAAACGGTAAGGGTGATTCGATCGAAGGATTGGGGGGCGGATTTCAATATTGTCGTTTATCCGCCGAACCGCTATTCGCCGCTGATGGACAGATTCGCCCCGATGTGACGTTTGCCCAGTTGGCCGATTTCGTGTGGTTTGCGGAGACGGGGACTGGTTTCACCGGAACCACGAAGTCTCCTTTGCTTGGAATCCACGAAGGTCGGGCAGTGTTTCTCCTATATAACGGAATTCTGGGGGATAAGGCAGAAAGCGGTGGCAATGTATTGAATACACGGACTTTGCAGCACTTGCGAGAGGCGCTGCCAGACTTCGATGGACCGACAGTTGTCTATGGTGCTCGCACGCGCTTCGATAAATTAAAGTTGGCGAAGCTCAAGATTGCTTTCCATCAACTTCCCTACGAATTGGCGGCCAAGACATGGTTTTGAATAATAGTGGACTGAAGAAGTTTCAGGAGAGCCTGCTGGAAGCTTTTGCGGGCTTCCTGGCGCGTACTAGAGAGTTGAAGAGTCCTGCAGAAGCTTTCGCCGAAAGTACGGCCGCTCATTTTGGACATGCATTGTCATATCACCCCTTGCCGGGTGCTGAGTCCACTCCATACGTTTGTTTGAGAGTTCCAACTGGTGGCGGCAAGACGCGCATCGCTGGGCAAGCCATCAAAAAGGTTCGAGAGTCGTTTCTCGCGACGGACAATTTGCTGGCGGTGTGGTTGGTGCCGTCGGACCCGATCCGCGAGCAAACCCTCCATGCGCTCAAGACGAAAGGCGAGCTGCTGAATCAGGATATGCGCGACTTACTCGGAGCCGTGCATGTTCTCGATATAGATGACGCGCTGCACGTCGAACCGGCGACACTTAACGCCGGCACAACCATCATTGTTGCGACGATGCAGAGCTTCAAACGCGACACCGCAGACGGATTGCGTGTGTACAGGAAAAATGGGGCGCTGCTATCCCATTTCACCGGAGTATCCAGCACGCAAAAGGGTGAGGGCTCGTTGCTGGATGTTATACGCCTCCGCCGTCCTTTCGTGATCGTGGATGAAGCTCACAATCAGGGTACGCCGTTGGCGGTCGATACCCTTGTCCGTCTAGACCCATCCTGCATCCTCGAACTTACAGCCACACCTGACCGAGCATGTCAGCCGTCCAATGTGCTTCGCAGTGTGTCTGCTGCGACCTTGCAGGCGGAAGATATGCTGAAGCTCCCGCTGGAACTGGCGATACACCCTGAGTGGCGCGTTTCGCTCGCTGAAGCAATCGCTCGCGTGCGGCAATTGGAAAGGGATGCAGAGGAAGAGCGTAATTTGTCCGGGGAAGTGATCAACCCTGTCGTCATGTTGATTCAGGCTGAGCGAAGCGCTCAAGACAAGGAGACGTTTACTCCTGAGCGTGTAAGAAAGCACCTGATTGATGATTTCCAGATATCAGCTGAGTCGATCGCCATTGCCACCGGGGCAGTCGATGAATTGTCAGGTAAGAAGCTCGGTGATCCAGATTACCCGCAATTCATCATTACAGTGGACAAATTGCGCGAAGGCTGGGACTGCCCGTTTGCCTATGTGCTATTTTCTTTTCGAAACACAACGTCTGCAACTGCGGTTGAACAGGTACTAGGTCGTATTCTGCGTATGCCGCATGTGATTCGCAAGCATCGAGAAGCCTTGAATTGCAGTTACGCGTATGTAGTGTCCGGAGAACTCGCAGCTACAGTTCACGGCTTGCGTGACGGTCTCGTGCAGAGCGGCTTCGAGCGGTTTGAAACCAAGGATCTCATCCATACCAAGATGGGCGATGAGCCGATGGGCGATTTGTTCTCACCGCAGGACGACCTCACAATTCCTCTACCGGAAGCCGACAATGTCGTTGTTCTGCCTGACTTGGGGGCAGTGGCGGCGCTGCCGAAAGTGCTACGGGAAAAAATCGAGATTTCGCCGGAATCTGGAACGCTGACCGTCAAGGGGGGGGTGAACGCAGCGCAACTCAAACAGATCGCCGAGACGTTTAAGGAGCCGCTGATTGCAAAGGCAGTGCGAGAGCAGCTGGACACTATGGTAGCTATACGCGTTGCTCCAGTTGCACACGAGAAGACCCCCGCAGAGAAAGGCGAGTCGGGCAAGATTCCACTGCTCGCCATTAAGCAGCACGGATTTTTCGATGTTTTTGACGAAACTCCCTTGTTAGATGCCGACTGGGAGGTAGATGAGTTCGACTATAAGCTTACGCAAAGCGAGTTTGCACATGACGTGGAAGCAATGCGTCGAGCATCTCTCACAATCTCGCAACTTGAGAAAATCGAGTGTGATGTCTACGACAAATTGGATAGTCAGTTTGCCCTATTTGGACATGAGGAAGGATGGCAGGTCACCGACCTTGTTCATTGGTTGGACAGCAACCTGCGCTTTCCCTATTCCGACGGTGGTCGGAAGGCAGCGTGGTTGAATGCCGCAGTGACATACTTGCTCAAAGATCGCAAATTTGAGCTGGACGAATTGGCGTACCGGAAATTTCGGCTACGTGGTGCGCTCGAGCGGAAGCTCGTCGGCGGTTTGGTTCTGGCTAAACAGACGGTCTTCGACGAGCTATTTGGCGACGAATCCAAATTTGAGATCCGTGATGAGCACTTTGTTGTATTCGAGCAAGGTAGATATGCCTACGATACCCCGTACACCGGTTTATTACCGCTCAAGCGCCATTTTTTTCGGGTAATCGGAAACCTTAAGAGCAACGGCGAAGAATTTGAGTGTGCTGAGTTCATTGCGAACCAATTCGATGATGTTGAGTGGTGGGTCCGTAATGTCGAACAAAAGCATTCGTCGTTCTGGCTTCAAACCGCCTCCGATAAGTTCTACCCGGATTTCATCGTCAAGATGAAAAGCGGAGTTATCATAGCTGTTGAATATAAGGGGGCGCATATTGCCGACGGGCGAGATAGCGATGAAAAGCGGCGTATCGGCGAGCTGTGGGCCCGACGTAGTGGCGGACGTTGTCGTTTCGTGTGGGTCGAGAATAAAAATTGGCAAGCCATTAAGGATGCGGTGAAGTGACTGATGTGTTTCTATCGAGATAAGGTGCGATAGTAGAATCCTCACGTATCAATTCTTTGCGCTGCATTACCCGGAGGCCGTGGAGAGTCGCACATCCACGGTCGGCTAGCGCCCTTGGCGGGGGCGATTTGCAGGTCGAGCGGGAGACTCCACGATCACTCGTGGCACCCAAACTGCCCAAAAAAAAGAATGAAGGAGCGAAGGCGGGTGCGCCGTTGCGCACCTGCCTCTTACGTCATGAATCTGCCCCTGTCAGTGGCATTGGCCTTACGCCTTTCCAGCGCGGCGGGGTTCGTGCGGGGCGGTATGAAATCCCGAACGCCGGACGACTTTGAGAAGGGCTGACGCGGGTACCGCACTGAACGCCACTTCAGCCAGCAGCCACGTACGCTTGGAGCGGGTGCCGGCGGTTAGCCTTGCGCGCAATACGTCTGTTTGCGCAAATCCGTGTTGCGTGGAGAGTGCGAGCAATGCGTCGATCAGTTTGTGCGCGCATTCGTGTCCCCATGGCGACGTCTCGTTCGCGCAGGTTGTTGCGCCTGCCAGCAACAGCAGCGTTGCGGCGGCGACGTGGAGCAGTTCGTCGGAAGGAGCGTCGCTTCGTCGGAAGTCCATCACTTGAGCGGTCCTTTATGGTTGTGCTTGGGTAACGACAACGAACTCCTATCGCCGCAGTATGGAATGCCGGTCATTACCGCGCAGCTTGCCATCCGTTGTCCGTCTTGACCATGTCGAGCGTTTGGGTGAACTCCACGTCGACGTCATTGCTGTAATCGGTTCCCTTTCCATTGAAGAAGTTGGTGAGAAGCCGCAGATCAATGCTGGGACATGCCTGAACGATAGCGCGCCGGAAGACCAGGCCGGGAGCGGTGTTATTAAGCGCCGCGGCTGCGTTGCCCACTTCAATTTTTGCATTTGACATCGCCTGGTACTCGTCCTGATGTTGCTGCTCGAACGTGCGTCCCGCGTCAAGATCGTTGGGATTCGCGGCAGTGAAGGCCTGTTGGTTGTCGTAGTACTGTTTCGCTTTCTGTTCCGCGTCGGCGTTCAGCGATTGATACTTGTCGTACTGGTCTTTCCACTGTCTGGCGTAGGTCTTGATGTCGCTGTCCGGGGACAGGCGAATGGTGTATTTGACATCCACACGGTAGTCGTTGCCGGAGTCGCCAGGAAGACCGTTCACCTTCTGGAAGTCCCTGAGTTCAAAATATTTGCAGTCACCGAGCGCACTCGCGACGACCTGCTTCGCGTCGCTTTCCGAAGGCGTGCTCTGTCCGCATGCCGACAGGATTGTGACCGTGGTGGCGCACAACGCGAAGCGGACGATTCCGATGTGACGTTTGTTCTTCATGATTTCGTTTCCCGTTGCAGTGGTGATTGATGAAATGGCAGGCGCTTCGTGGTGCCCGGCGCGTTCCGGGCAGCCGGAATAAAAAATGCCGACAGGGCGAGCCTGTCGGCGAATGGTCCTGGCATACGAGGGATAGACTGCTGCCAGGACTCAGGCCAGGGTTACGTTCCGTTTTCGGATGAGCGCGGTTAAACGCGGTCGGTTGCAACATCGTTTCCCTTACGTGTATCTGCTCGTATCTCCGTCATTAGCCGGTAGCGGAGCGTCCTTCATGGTGGCTGCCTTGATGGATTCCGCGTCCAGCGCAGCCAGGCAGGCGCGGAAGATCGGCGTGCCGAGCAAGCCACTGTGCTCAAGTGCGATCAGCCGCTCGCGCCGGACGGCAACCGGGTGCGTCTTGTCCCCAACGAGTTGCCAGGTCGCGTCGACCAGCGCTGCCCGTGCGGACCGCCTCCGGATCATGTAAGCGACCGCGGCAATGGGTCCGACACAGACCGATGTGACGACCCAACCGACCGGCCGTAGGCCTACCCGGCTGGCGCGCAGCCGGTGCATGTCGAACACGATGCCAAGCGCCGTCGCGGCAATGCTGGACAGCCAGATGAGTTGAAACATGTAATCCTCCTTAAATATACCGTATACGGATAAAGAATATCCTCTATGTGTATCTAGAATTTCTTCATGACCCATCCGATCCACGATCCCCGCTATCAGCGGATTGCGACGCTACTCGCGGACTTGCGCAAGCAGCGCGGCCTGTTGCAACAGGACGTCGCGGATCGCCTCGGACGGCCGCAGGCCTTCGTGTCGAAGGTCGAGAGCGGTGTCCGCCGCCTCGATGTGGTTGAACTGCTGGACTTTCTGCGGGTGCTGGATGTTGACCCGCACGCCTTTATTGACGCGCTGTTGGACCAGCCGATGTCGTCCTTGCCCCGCTGAGCGCTAGTAGTCGCCCGGCAACAGGAAGGTGGTAGTGGAGCGATCCCACTCCGTGATGACCCAGACGGTTTGTCCGTTCGGCAGCACGTAGCTGGACAGCAGGCGCAGCCCGGTGTCGACCGACAGCTCGTTTTGCTCGCGGTCGGATTCGGACAATTCGCCCCAGTCGCCGCGCATATGACGGATCAGCAGGTCGATGATCGAGACGCGCGCGTCGGCGATGACCTCCAGCGCGGCCGGCGTCGCGAAGATTCGACCGAGCTTGAAGCGTGGACCGGCGTGACGGGTGGACGGCAAATTCATGATGATGTTCTCCTGAGAGCGGTCGAGCGCAGGCTTCCGGCGGAACCGGATACGTGGTCGCAGAGACAGGGAAAGATGCGACGCGAAGTGCGCGTGACGGATGAAAGGGAAACTACCGTGCTTCCGACGCGAGCGCGTTCGGGTAATGCTTGGCGAGGATCAAGTTCATCTTGTCGACCAGATCGGGCCGTTTGAACGTCAGGTGCCCGTTACCATTTTTAAACCAGCGCAGGTGGAAGTAGTCGTTCTCGGCTTCGCTGCGGCGGGCTTGTCGGTTATCAGAGACGAGGCAGTACGCGCCGTTCCGATGATCCGGCTCAGGCTTGCCGTCGAGGATGCAGAACACGCGGATCAAGTCGTCCAGCTCGTTGGTGACCCTGTGATTAGGGGAACCGGAACTGAGCAGGTATCGCACGATGATGCGTCGGCCGAACTTGAAGGGTTGATTTGTCTTGTAATCCCAGGACAGCCTCCGGAAGCACTGGAGCACGCCGCGTTCGAACATATCGCCCCGCGCACCGTAGAGTTGCGCGAAGGTGGCTTCGATGTTGGCGGCCGTCAATTCGGGCACGTCGCCTTCGGCGATCTGGTTACTCCACTGTTCGCGGGCCTTGGCGTCCATGAAGGTGCGCAGTCCGGATTCCGACAGCAGGTAATCCCAGCCGCGAACATCGATGAGGCGCACCATGGCGGCCTCGGCTTCGTCGCGCTTGGCATATTCTCCGGTGACGGAGGGGCGGCCACGACAGCCGTAGCTCTCATCGAGCACGAGACGGGGAAATCCGAGATGCGCAGCCTTGGCGAGCGCCTGGGCTTCGCCGAGCAGATCGAGGGCGGTGCGCACGTGTTCGACGACGGCGACGCGCTGATTGGCGAGGTTCACAATGCTGATGCTTTTGACGAGATCGGTAGTGTCCATGTGGCATGACGATGTGAAAGTGAGGGAAGACGGACGGAAAACAGCCGGGCGCGAGGCCCGGCTGCTTATGCCGTAACGTTGTGTTCGGCGAGTTGACGGCGTAGTTCGGCTGCCCGAGATTGAGAGCAGCCCAGATGACGGCGTATGTCGGCGACGGTGGGCCGGACGAGACCGGCCGCGACATCTCGAACAAGCTGCGATAGGTGGTCGTCAGTGGGATCGACGATCGGTAACGGCGTAACCGGGTCGTCGCGCGGCGCATGACTGTCGGTCGTATAGTCGTGACTCGGCATCACGGAATTGCGACTAACAGTCTCGTCGTCGTGACTCGCCGTGACGGGCATGACTCCCGATCGAGTCATGCCGACCGTATCCGTTACTGGCGCGACTACCGGCTGAGTCACGTTCGGCGTGCCCGTGACTGGCACGACTGCGGGTTGAGTCACTGCGGGCATCACCGTGACTGTTGCCGGGGTAACGCCAGTCACGGCCGGCAATGGCTTCGGTAACGGCGACCGAAGCGCGACGGTCCACAACAGGCATGCGACCCCCTCGAGTACCGCAGCGAAGATCAGACCGGTCAGCAGATCGACGTGAGCTGTCGTCGTGCCGAGTAACGCAGCGACTCGTGACGTGACGGGATCGGCGAGTAACGCGTCACGCCGCGCCGTGACTCGATCCACCGTGACTTGCTGACGGCGGATGTCATCAGCTTCCGCGTTCAGCGCATCGATCCTGGCCGCGAGCGTGACGCGCCGACCTTCCAGCGTCACGCAGTTGCCGACGCAGTAACGGGCGTTGGCTGTCGCGAGCTGAGCGGTCACGGCGGCGCGTTCCGCCATAACGGCGGTGAGACTGCGAATGGGCGACGGACCCGAACCCACCTGTACCGTCGACGCCCTTTGCTCGCCTGCATGCTGTTGGGCGAAAGCGAAGAAGACCGTATGACCAAAACACGCCGTGACCAGACATGCGCCCCATAGCAGACTACCTACGGTACGAACCCGGATCGGCATATCGCGGATCAGCGCCGGCAACAGGTGCGCACTCGTGACGAGCACCGTGCCGATGGCGATCCAGATGAGCCGTTCCGGCAACGTGCCGCCGCGCTGCCAACCCGCCAGAATCGACAGACTGAGTGCGGTCACCGTTGCCAGCGTCGCCAGCGCGAGCGCCCAGCGTCGAACGCTCATGCTGCTTTGCCGCCGAGCAGGACGGCTTTGCGTTCGAGTTTCTGGCGAAGCGTGGCAGGTGTGTCGGTGGGACCACCATCGCCGGTGTCCGATTGCGGCGCATCCGGTGGATAAAATTCCTCGGTAACGGCGGCCCGTTCGTCCGGACTATCCTCGAATGCACCGTTGGCGAACCCGAGCCGTGCGGCGGCATCGAGCGCGGCTTGATCGAATCCGGCATCCCGGCGGCGAGTGTCCAGTTCCTTCGCCTCGATCAACGCTTGTTCGAGCTTGCTTCCCGAACGTACGCCCAGGTCGACGTAATAGATGGCCGATCGGTAGCTCTGCGTGGTCGACTTGCCGCGCAACTTCAGTTCCAGCGGCAAACAGGCCAGCAGATTGCCGGACACCGCACGGAAGTAGTGCAGGCGTGCGGCGAGCGTCCGGATACTGTTATACGACGTGGTGCGGAAGATGAACGAGCCAAGTTCGTCGTCGTCACCTACGATCACGTTCAGCCTACCGTAGGGCTTGCAGCCGCCCTGACGACCGAACACGCAACCGTCCGGCGACGGACAGGGAAGGGCTTCGATACCAGTATCGGTGACGCGTCGACATTGTTCTCCATTGCCGACACAGACAGGTCGCCCGGTATCGCGGTCGAACAGTGAGTATTCGGCCCGCAGGTTCAAGTCGGGATCGTTGAACAGCACCCGAACCGGAATCGCGCGCAACTTGCCGGCTGTCGCCTTGCGCAGTGTTTCGTTCAGCGGGTGGAGCATCCACTCGCCACGCTGCTGGACTTGGGTGGTGAGGGTGAAAGCGTCGTCTTTTTCCGGGAGACGCTTACCGTTTTTTTCGACAATTTTGCCAATTGCGATACGACCAACAACAGGCGGAGTAATAGCAAGGCCTTTGAGCATGTGGTCCTCTGAATAGAAAAGGGGAGGGGAATGGCGAGCACCGAACTGCGCTGACTACCGCGCGAAGTGCGCTTCGAGCTTCGTGTGGATTTCCTGGGCGACGCCGTGCCAGGCGCGAGCGCTGATGAGCGGATGAACGCCGAACTGCTCTTGCAGCTTTTCGAGCGGTATAGTGGCAACGCGCTCGGCGTGCTTGCTGAGTGCGTCCATCACGAACGCCTGTGCGAGCGCGCCGTATCGCGAAAAAGTCATGATGTCCGACAGACACTCGAGATTCGTCATGGTGGGTGGGAGTCAGGTGGAAACGAGAAAGCGCCGGGAACCCGGCTTGGAGATGGCGTACTGCTGTTCGAACGACGGGTGATCGGCCAACAGACGATCGAGATTGACCGACGACGAATCCTTGCTGCGCTTGAACGACACGGAGCCGGTCTCGAATACAGCCCGGATTGCGTCACCCATTGCCTGCTGAATGGTCTGCTTGAACTGCGCTTCGAGCTGCTGACGCGCTTCGATCTCGGCCCGCACGGCGACCAGATCGGCAAACACGGATGACAGGCCGCGGTCGTCGGTAAAATCAATCGCTCCGCCGTTGCCGGGATACAGATGGCGTAGCGCGCGATCGGCCGATTCAGATCCGTCAGCGGGCGGCGGTGTATCAGATTCCACGAACCGCCAGAACCGCGCTTCCAGCTCGATGAGCCGCCCAATCAGTGCGTCGTCGCGCTCGATTCGGTGAACTTCGAGTGCTTGACCGCAAAGCAGGACCGCGACATGCGCCGCCGTCTTGCCGGTAACGGCCAACTGATGCTGTACTTGTATCTGTACGTATTCCGGCACGCCGTCCCGCCAGAGTCGGGCGCCATACTCTCCAGCGGTCTTACATTCAAGGATCTGAACGTCGTGCGCACCGACAATCTCGCGATCGATGTTTGCCAACATCCACGGAATCGAGCTATGACGGAGCACGGCATTGACCTTGCGAACCTTGTTGCCGGTCTGCTGGGTATAGACGGCCGCAACGATCGGCTCCAGCAACGTGCCCCAATACGTGGGTGAAGTCGTATCGGCAGGATCGGGACGGGGCATGCCTTCTGCGCGTCCGGTTTTGTCGAGCCACAACTCCAGCGCGCTCATGTAGGGATTGAGGTTGACAGCAGCGGCGGCGTCGGAACCGCCAATGCCGGTACGGCGAACGGCGAGCCAGTCGTCGCGCGACAGTTCGCTGGTCTTGACGAGCTTCAGCGCAGGCTTTCGTGTGCGCGGCGGCTCAGCGTGAGGGGTGTTCAAGAGACCTCCAGAAACAAAGCGGCCCGGCAGACGAATCTGATCGGGCCGAAGGTGAGTCGATACGGGGGAAGGGCGCTACGTTGAGTTGGAGCGCCGCAATGCGTCTTGCAACGCGTCGTAGGCGAAGGTCACGAGTTTTCCGTTTCCGAGGTGGGCAGTCGTGCCTTGGGGTTTGATTTGCAGGATCGTGGCGTAACGGCCACCGAACCGTAATCCGACTCCGCGCGGGATCTGAATCCGCATGTCGACGGCCAGACGCGGTATGGGCTTGGTCATGCGACAAGTTGCATTGCCGCATCCCATGCCCGTTGCTTGAGCGCCGCGCCCGCGCCGAACCAGGCCGCATCGAGACGGTGATCGTCGGTACGGGCGCGGCGATGGTGATCTACGAACTCGGTCACCGCATTCAGCAAACCCCACGCCGTACCCGATGCGGAAGGCAGATCCGCACCCTTGCCGCGACCGGCGTAGAGTTGGCTGACCGCCTTGATCGCGCGCTCGTTGACGGCGATGGCTTCGCGGTCGGTGTTGTTGGCGGTCGAGTACGTCAGTATGCGTCGCAGAAACGCTTCAGCCGTGGAGTCGGTGATCTTACGTTCGGCGAGCGCCTTGGTCCGTACCATGAATGCATCCCACGACGACACGGCGATACCGAGCTGACGTTTCACGGCAGCCGCATCGAACTGCGAGCGATGGGGTACCTTGACCGCGCCAACGTTGTGATCCAGCGCGATCGCAAGCGTATTCGCACAGACGACACGTACCGACGTGAACTGCGCGGTGGTAGCGAGTGTGCCGTCGCAGGCGGTCGCCAACAACAGATAGCCGTTCACTTCGTCTTTGCCCTTGAGCATCCCGGACTGACCGGTACGGGCGAGCGCCCAGAGCTTGCGACCTTCTTTCAGCACACCGGCCGTTTCGAGTTGAAAACCGCCAACCTCCGTCAGGTCTCGATAGAACTCAAGTACCTGTTCGGGCTGCACGACCTGATAGCGGGCCGACACGACGGACAGCGGCATCTTCGTATCGCTGCGGTAGAGCACCTTCTGTTCGGGGAAGGCGTGGATCGAGCCGAGGCTTTTGTTGCCGGCGGCGACGAAGCGCACTTCGGCCTCTTCGATGCTCCAGTTCATGCCGGCAGCGCGCCTCCAGACTTCGAGTGGTTGTTTCGGGGCGAGTTGGTTGCCGAGGCCGTGCCACGGTTCTTGGCCGGTCCAGGCCATGCTTTCGACGAGATGCATGAGAGGATTCCTTATGAAAGAGGCATAAAGCCCGGCTTGTGCCGGGCGAGATGAATGAAAGAATGGGAGGACGATAGGAAGGGCGTTCGTGCGCAACTTCAGCGCGAACGAACAGTAAATGTCCTACCACACGCCAGACACAGCATGTTGTCGAGAACTTTCTGGTCCAGCGCTTCGCCGAGAACTGCACCCGTTGCGCAGCCAGCGGCACCCGCGACGAGTCCGGCCAGGATGGCTCCGGCTATGCCGCCACATAGCACGCCAGCGGGACCGCCGAGCGCACCAACGGCTGCGCCGGTTTCCACACCGGATAGCGCTGCAGCGGTACCGCTCGTCGCTCCGGCTGCGGCGCCGATCGCGCTGCAAATGCGCTGTGCAATGTGCCGTTGCTCGGTGCGGAACGATTCGCACGACGGGCACGGCCATGCTAGGCCTCCTTGGTCGGGCCGATAGCGCGGCGAATCGTCTTCGCCCGACTCGGGCTCCAATGGCTGGCGCAGTCCATACAGACGTTGCTGCCACGTATCGTCCCCGTCATCGTCCTCGTATGGATCGAACGAGGGACGTTCACGCATGGACGGGGACCTCGTATGCGCGGGTCCAGGTATCTCGCCGGACCTTACCGACGTACCGGCAGTGACATGCTGCCACCAGCACACCGCCAAGGAAGGCGAGTGCGAAAGCGGCAAGATAGTCGAGTGGAGAAGGAGGGAGCATCGTTTGACTCCTGAGAAGGATGACGACGCCAGCACGCGGCTGTACTGGCGAAGCCGCAGGAAGGGCCCGGGCTCGCAGCAGTCATATGTGTCTCAAATTTTTTTGAATCGACCAAAGAGCATGCGAATGGGCATCACTCGTGTGATGCGCTGAAGGTGAGAATGTCGATTTACAACGAGCGGCAACGCGGGCAGCGGACTATCGCATCTGAGCGTTGTATGGGGTGGGACGGGGCATCACGTGAACTCCTGAATGAAATGCACCGGCGCGAGATTGCATCGGCAGGATCGGCCGTCGTCGGCCGTGCTCAGGAGAGTGATAGAGATCCGAAATTTATTGGAATAGACCCCAATAGTTCTGGAAACCGATGTATCGGGACCTCAATAATTGATTTCCACTGCCATCAATCTGTCATGTATTCGGCGAACGATTGCCATTCAACGTCGGTCGTTGGAGCGCGATCATGCGGCACTCGATAACGGTTGAAGAAGAAAATGGTGGCAAGAAGATTCCCGTCGCGCAGTACACGCGCATGTCGACAGAGCATCAGCGCTACTCGACCGAAAATCAGTCGCAGTTCATTGCCGAGTTCGCCAGTACTCACGGCATGGAAATCGTGCAGTCGTACCAGGATGATGGGAAAAGCGGACTGAACCTCGAGGGAAGGCAGGGGCTCAGGAATTTGCTTCAGGACGTACAGAGCGGAAAGACCGACTTTGTCGCCGTGCTCGTCTACGACGTCAGTCGCTGGGGGCGCTTCCCCGACCCGGATGAAGCGGCTGTCTACGAACAGACGTGCAAGCGCAATGGCGTCCAGGTCATATACTGCGCCGAACAGTTCGGAAGCGATACATCGCTCGGTTCCACGTTGCTCAAGAGCTTGAAACGGAGCATGGCGGCGGAATACAGCCGCGAGCTTTCCGTCAAGGTGTTCGCCGGTCATCGCAATCTTGTCCAACGCGGCTACCGACAGGGCGGCATGCCAGGTTTCGGACTACAACGGCAATTGATCGACGAGAACCACATCGTCAAGGGCCGCCTGCATCACGGTGAGAAAAAGAGCATTCAGACCGATCGTGTTGTGCTCGTGCCGGGTCCAGCGGAAGAGGTCGCTACGGTGCATCGCATCTATCGACTCTTTCTCGAGCAAGGCATGCCCGAACGCGTGATTGCATCGTTCCTGAACCGGGAGGGCGTATTGAACCACTGCGGCCGGCCATGGACGCGGGGAACGATTCATCAGATTCTGACGAACGAAAAGTACATCGGAAACAACGTATACAACCGGACCTCGTTCAAGCTGAAGATGCAGCATGTGCGGAATCCGCCGGAGCAATGGATTCGGAAGGATGGTGCGTTTGATGCTATTGTCCCCACCGACTGGTACCTGAAGGTGCAAGCGATCATTGCGAATCGCTCCCGCCACCTGGACGACGGCGAAATGCTCAAGGTACTCGTGAGTATCCTGAACAAATACGGCGCACTGTCTGGCTTGATCATCGACGAGGAAGACGGTGTACCGTCGAGCGCAGCATATCGGTCCCGCTTTGGTAGTCTCCTGCGCGCGTATAACCTCGTTGGCTTCTTGCCGCGACGCGACTACTCATATCTGGAGATAAACCGCGCACTTCGTCAACGACATCCGGAAGTGCTCGACGAGATCCAGAGGGGTATCGATCAGGCTGGCGGGTTCTCGCGTCGGGACGGTGAAACCGATCTGCTCGACGTCAATGGCGAGTTCACGGCATCGCTCGTTATTGCGCGCTGCAAACCGACGCCGGCTGGAAGCTATCGATGGCGTATCCGGCTCGATACAAGTTTGGCACCCGACATCACGGTTGTGGTTCGTATGAACCACGACAACACCGGACCGTACGATTTTTATCTCCTTCCTGCGATCGATTTCACGTCGGCGCTGCTTCCATACGCAGAGCGCAACGGTTTCGCGCTCGATGCGTACCAGTTCGAGACGCTTGATGTGTTCTATCTGCTTGCGGCACGGGTGCCGCTCGAGGAGGCAATATGAACAGCGAATCGGGGCAGGTTGTGATGATTCCCGTCCATGCGATCGTCGTTGTCAATCCGAGAATCCGAAACAAAAAAACGCATCGCGAAATCACCGAGAACATTCAGCGCGTGGGGCTGAAGCGGCCGATCGAAGTGAGGCGCATGGCAGGCGAACCTGACAAGTACGCGCTCGTGTGTGGTCAGGGCCGGTTGGAGTCGTTCAAAATTCTGGGTCAGACTGAGATACCCGCGATCGTGCTCGATGTGGATGAAGACACTGGTCTGATTATGAGCGTCGTAGAGAACGTCGCTCGACGCAATCCTCTTGCAAGCGAAATGCTGGCCCAGGTCGACACGCTACGCAAAAAGGGCTACTCGGATGCCGAAATAGGTAAGAAGATCGGCTACACCGCGTCTTGGGTCAACATGGTCGGAACGCTGCTGGAAAGGGGAGAGAAGCGCCTGCTCGCAGCAGCGGAGGCCGGACATATTCCCCTGCATCTCGCGGCCGACATTTCGCGCGCGTCTGACTCAGAGGCGCAGAACTTGTTGCTCGACGCTGTCAACAGCGGCGAAATCAAAGGGAAAAAGGTTTCGGCAATTCGCCGCATTCTCGAGCAGCGTGCCCGGATCGGTAAAGCAACCCACGAACAAGCGGGTCGCCCTGCCAAGCGCAAGAAGCTCAGCCCGGACGATTTGATGCGCCTGTATCAACGCGACGCAGATAGACACAAACTGATCCAGCTTAAGGCTGAACGCGTGAGCACCTCGTTGCTCGTCGTTAACGAGATATTCAAGGAACTTTTCGCCGACTCGGACTTCGTCAGCTTGGTGAAGAATGAGGGGTTGTTGACGGTGCCGCAGCCATTGGCCGAGGCCGCCAATCGTGGAGGGCTCATCTAATGGATAAGTCACGTACTAGAGCCGTGGAAAGCGGATTCAATCATGAATGGTTCGATGTCCCGCTTGCGGTGCTACACCCGTCGAAAACGCTACCGGCCAAAGTCAAAGAGAGCGCCAAATACGCCCAAATTAGGTCATCGGTGGAGGTGATCGGTCTCGTCGAGCCTGTCGTCGCGATCCCGCATTCGTCTATCCCCGGTCATTTCTCAATTCTCGACGGCCATCTTCGCGTTGAGGCGTTGAAGGATCTCGGAAAGGCATACGCCCGGTGCTTGGTCGCTAAGGACGATGAGGGGCTCACGTACAACAAGAGAGTCAGTCGCGTTGCGGCGATTCAAGAGCACAACATGATCCTCAAGGTATACGAAAGCGGTGTGCCGATCGACCGCTTGGCTGCCGCTCTCGGATTATCGGCGGGAACGATCCGGGCCCGCTTCCGAATGTTGGATGGGGTTTGTGAAGAAGCGATCAGGCTACTCGCCGATAAACGTGTGCCGTGCCGTGTTTTTGCAATCCTGCGGCAGATGAAACCGTTTCGCCAGATCGATGTCGCGCATGCGATGAACAACCTCGATAACTACTCGGGGAAGTTTGCGCTGGCGATGCTGGAAACGACGCCAGATGATCAGTTGGTAGATGGGCCGCGGGAGCGCGCGACGAAGAGCGGAACGGTCGAAGCGATCCAGCGTCTCGAGCGGGAGTTGGCTGTCCTGCAGGCCGATACCAAGGTCATTGAGGAAAATTACGGCCCCGACAGTCTGAAACTGGTTGTCATCAAGAGCTACCTCACGAGTCTCCTCGACAACGCCCGGGTTGTTCGGTGGATGGCTCAGTTTCGGCCGGACTACCTGAAGCAATTGCAGACAATTGCCGAAGTGAAGTCACTGGCTCCGGTGAGCGCAAGCGACAAGGCGGCCTGATTGCGCGAAGCAAGCTTGTGCGAGCTTAGTAAGCAAGACGCCCACACGTCGGCACGTGGCTAGCGCAATTCGCGTCGCGAGACTGTTGCATATCCGACACATTCAAGATCAACGCGATCGTAGCGTTGAGCGTGCTTCGGCGCCGCTGCAGAATGCGTCGAAATGTCAATGAAGAGCATCCCCGTTACTTATCTGGCGACTTTAATTTCGCGGATTGAAAGCTTTTCCAACAAATATAGATGGGCTGAATCGGACCGCGCTCGATAGTGGGAATTGGTAATTTTCGGCGAAGATCGAGGTCGATTCGACGCCGGAACTACGCTGAGGCGGATGCGCAAGCGTTTATTGTCGAAATGTCGACTGAGTGAGGTTGTATTTGCAGTAATGTTTTTAATTGTCAAATGATTTTTATTGTCGGTTAGCGCTCTAATTTTAGATCGGACTCGTTCTCGAACCGGGACGTGGGCATTGACTCGCTCGAACGGACTCGTGCTTGGCAATCTCTGACATTGTGAGGGCGAACCTTTCGGTAGATTGCGGCTTGAGGGGCCGCCATTTCGCCGCAACCACAAGTGTTGAAGTACCGACAAATGTTCGGCAGCGTTGCTTTCGACGTTAGAGAGCGTCTCTGTACTTGTGCAAGGCGTTCCGATCCATTTGCTTGACGTCTAAAAAGCGTTTGCCGTATCCATGAACAAGAACCAATATCGTCTGGTATTCAGCCGCGTGCGCGGCATGCTGGTGGCGGTCGAGGAGACCGCTCACGCAACGGGGAAAGTCAGCAAGGGAGAGGCACCGCGTGCCGTTGCCAATCGCGCGTCGAGTGCTTTGGCGAGCTTCGCCTTGCGCCATGCCACTTTCGCGGTACTGGTTGCAGCCGGCGGCGCACCGACTTGGGCGAGCGCTCAGGTCGTGGGCGCCGGGGCCAACGCGCCGTCAGTCATCCAGACGCAAAACGGTCTCCAGCAAGTCAACATCACCAAGCCCTCTGGGGCGGGCGTGTCGCTGAACACCTATTCGCAGTTCGACGTACCCAAACAAGGCGTTATCGTCAATAACTCACCCACGCTGACGAACACACAGCAGGCGGGTTACATCAACGGCAACCCGAACCTCAGCCCGAACGGTTCAGCCAAGATCATCATCAACCAGGTCAACAGCAACAACCCTTCACAACTGAAAGGTTTTGTCGAGATCGCCGGCCAACGCGCCGAGATGATCATTTCCAATCCGTCGGGATTGGTGATCGATGGTGGTGGCTTTATCAACACCTCGAGAGCAATCCTGACGACTGGCACGCCAAACCTGAATGCGGACGGGTCGCTGGGTAGTTTCAGCGTGACACGCGGCCTCATCACGGTACAAGGCGCCGGCTTGACCGCCACGAATGTGGATCAGGTCGACCTCATTTCCAGAGCCGTACAGGCGAATGCAGCCATCTATGCCTCGAACCTGAACGTGATCGCTGGCGCGAATCAGGTCAGTCACGACACGCTCCAGGCGACTCGAATTCAGGGGGATGGTGCAGCCCCCGCCGTTGCAATTGACGTGGGTCAATTGGGCGGTATGTACAGTAATCGAATTTTTCTGGTGGGAACCGAGGGGGGTGTCGGGGTCCGGAACGCAGGTACGATCGCGGCTGATGCGATGGGCCTGACGTTGACCACAGATGGTAGGTTGGTGCAGTCGGGCAAGATCAGTTCGGTCGGTAACGTCGCGGTATCGGCTGCGGGTGGAATCGAGAACAGCGGCACGACCTACGGTCAGCAGTCGGTATCGCTGAATACTGGCGCCGATGTGACGAATACCGGAACGGTGGCGGCGCAACATAACGTCGGCGTGACGGCGGGTTCGCTGAATTCGACGGGCCTGCTGGGCGCGGGCGTGAACAGCGACGGTACCGTCACGCAAGTCGGCGACCTGCAAGTCACGACGACGGGCCAACTGAACGCGACCGGCAAGAACGTCGCGGGCGGCAACGTGTCGGCGACCGGTTACGGCGTGAACCTCGCCGGCAGTACGACGGCCGCGAACGGCAACCTGTCGCTGAACGCGACGGGCGGCGACGTGAATCTCACGAATGCGACGACGAGCGCCCAGGGCGCGGTGACGGCCAACGCCGCAGGAACGGTCATCAACGACCACGGCAACCTGACGAGCGGAGGTAGTACGACGCTGACGGGCGGCAACGTATCGAACCAGGGCGGCACAGTGTCGTCGCAAGGACCGTTGTCCGTGACGGTCGCCGGTCAGATCGCCAACCAGGCTGGTGTGCTCGTGTCGGAAGGCACGATGGCGCTGCGCGGCAGCACCGTCGCGAATAATCAAGGCACGATCCAGAGCGCCGGCCATGCGACTGTCGACGGCGTGACGATCGACAACACGGCCGGCCGCATCACATCGCTCAATACCGATGGAATGGTGTTGACGGCAACCGGCCAGCTCACTAACGTGGCGGGCACGACCGCGAACGGCGCGCAAGGCGGCGTGATCGGCGGCAACGGCGATGTGACCGTCCAAGGCGGCAATATCGCCAACCACGCGACGATTACGTCGAACACGAATCTTCACGTGTCCGGGCAATCGGTCGACAACAGCGGCGGAGCGCTTCAAGCTGCCCAGGGCGTGACGGTCGATGCCGGCACGCACCTCGCCAATAGCGGCGGCAGCATCGTCGGCCAGACGGCCGCGTTGAGCGGCACCACGCTCGACAACAGTTCCGGTACCGTGCAGGCGGATCAGGTTTCGTTGACCGCAACCAACGTGGTGAACCACGGCGGCACGATTACGCAGACCGGAACCGGCACGATGGCCGTCAATGTCACGGGTACGCTCGACAACTCGAGCGGCGGCACGCTGCAGACCAACAGCACCGATCTGACGCTCGCGCCCGCGACACTTGCGAACGACGGCGGTACGATCACGCACGCCGGCACCGGTACGTTGACGCTCGGCAATGGATCGGGCTCGGTGTCGAACATCGGCGGCAAGATCGCCAGCAATGGACGTATCACGGCACAAAGCGGTTCGCTGAACAACACGTCGGGTTCGATCAATGCCCAGGCCGGGTTGACCGCTGCGGTTGGCGGCGTGTTGAACAACACCAACGGTAAGCTGCTGTCCAATACGGACCTGGGCATCACCAGCGGCACGCTGACGAATGACGGCGGACAGATCGGCGCGAGCACGAATGCGGTAATACATACCGGCTCGATGACCAATCAGGGCGGAACGATTGTCGCGCCGAACTTGTCGGTGACCGCCAATTCGACACTCGACAACAGCGGCGGTACGCTCGAAGCGAACCAGATGGTACTGACCACGCCGAACTTGACGAACCACGGCGGGACGATCACGCAGTTTGGATCGTCCGCGATGGGTGTCAATGTGAGCGGCACGCTGGACAACTCAGCGGGCGGCGTGATTCAGACGAACAGCACGGACCTCACGCTCGCTCCGGCCCAACTGAACAATGCGGGCGGCACGATCACGCATGCCGGCACGGGCACGCTGACGGTCAAGCCCGGCAACGGCGCTAGCGCGCTGAACAATGCAGGCGGCACCATCGTCACCAAGGGCCAAGCGGTGGTTGACGCGAGCACCTGGGACAACTCGGGCGGTATCCTCGCCGCACAGGGCAGCATCACCGGCACGATCGCGGGCGACGTGAACAACGCGCAAGGGCTGGTCCGTGCAGGCGCATCCCTGTCGTTGACGAACGGCGGCGCGCTGGTGAACCAGGGCGGACACATTCAGGCCGGCCAGACGGCGGCGGGCGATGCGAGCACGCTCAGCATCCAGTCGGCATCGATCAACAATGCTGATGGCTCGATTGCTGACCTCGGCGCTGGCAAGATGACCGTGCAGGGCGGCAGCCAGATCACCAACAGTCACGCGGGCGGCGTCACGGGCATGGGCGCGATCACCGGTAACGGCGACGTGACGGTCAGCGCAGTATCGATTTCGAACACGCAGGGCGGCCAGCTGAGCGGTGCGAGCCTCCACGTTCAAGGGACGACCCTGGACAACAGCGGTGGGCAGATCGGTAACGTCGCGAATTCGAGTGGCGACGTGGACGTGACGACGACCGGCACGGTCACGAACACGAACGGGCAGATCAGCTCCACGCATGACCTGACGGTAACGGCCCCAACGCTGCAAGGCGGCGGCACGTACAGCGCAGCGCACGACGCCAACGTGAACCTGCAGGGCGATTTCTCGGTGACGCCCGACTATCAGTTCAACGTCGGTCACAATCTTGCGTTCACATTGCCCGGCACGTTCAACAATAGCGGCAATGTGCAATCGGTCAACAACCTGAACGTCAGTGCGGGCAACATCGTCAACTCGGGCGCGTTGTCGGCCGGTGGGCTGCTGCAAACGCAATCGGGCAATCTGACCAACACGGGTGCGATCGTCGGCGGCAGCGTGTCGCTCAATGCAACGGGCACGGTCTCAAACCTTGGACCGACGGCGCTGATTGGCGCATCGGACAGTAACGGCACGCTCGAAATTCTCGCGAATGACATCGAGAACCGTGACGATACGACGGCGACCGACACGATGGCGACGACGGCCATCTTCGGTATGGGCAAGGTTGTACTGGCCGGTGGTAAGGACGCCAGCGGCAACTACACGAATGCGGCCCTGATCAACAATTCGTCGGCGTTGATCCAGTCCGGCGGCGGCATGGAATTGCATGCCGACAAGATCACGAACACGCATCGCGTGATGACGACTTCGACGGGCTCGGTCGATCCCGCGACGCTGGCGCAGTTCGGCGTACCGATCAAGGGCCAAACGGGGCAGATCGGTGTTAAGGACCCGACGAGCATCGGCGGCGTGTATACCGATCCGCCCCACGGCGGTCAGTGGAACAGTACGTATCAATACACGACCTACTACGCGGATAGCGCGACCGCGACGACCGTGACCAGCATCAGCCCGGCTGCTCAAATCGTGTCGGGCGGCAGTATCAATGCATCAACGGTCGCCAGCCTGCAAAACTACTGGAGCAGCATCACGGCCGTTGGCAATGTCCAGATGCCGAAGAGCTACGATGCCAACGGGTGGGCTGCCACCGGACAACAGGCGCCGAGCGTGACCGTGTCGTACTCCGGGCAGTACCACTACAACAACTACGACAACAGCGAATACAACTGGCAGTTGCCGTTCGGCAATGCCCCGTTCGTTACCTCTCGTCCGGGCGGTTATACGCAGGCTGCGCCGGCGTCGGTCAAGCAGTACTCGCTGCCGGACTACCATTCGACGTTGGGTTCGAACGGGACGATTTCCGGAACCGGCGTGAGCATCAACAACACCGCGGGCAACGCCTCGATCCCGTCGCTGGGCCTGCTGCCCGGGCAAGCCGTACCCGGCCTGACGATCGGTGGACTGAGCGGTAGCGCGAGCGGCACGAAGTCGGGTGCGTCGGTGGTGCATGGTGGTGTGACCACGGTCGATCCGGTCATCGCGAGCGCGACTGCGTCGAACGTGCTGAACAACCTGACCATTCCGCAGGGCGGCTTGTTCAAACCGAACCCGTCGCCGAACGCGAGCTACGTGATCGAGACGAATCCGGCGTTCACGAATCAGAAGAGTTTCATTTCGAGCGACTACTTCTTCGGTCAGATCGGTGTCGACCTTACCCACATTCCGAAGAGGCTGGGTGACGGCTTCTACGAGCAGCAATTGGTTCGCAACCAAGTCACGTCGCTGACGGGCCGTGCGGTGCTCGGTCCGTACACGGATCTCCAGTCGATGTACCAGTCGCTGATGGCGGCAGGCGCTTCGCTGGAGAAGTCGCTCAACCTTCCGTTGGGCGCGAGCCTGTCGGCCGAGCAGGTGTCGCAGCTCACGAGCAACGTGATCATGATGGAGACGCGCGTTGTTGACGGGCAGTCGGTGCTGGTGCCGGTCGTGTATCTCGCGAAGGCCAATCAGCAGAATATCAACGGTCCGCTGATTACGGCCACCGACATCGACCTGAAGGACGCACAGAACTTCACGAACAGCGGCACGGTGAAGGCGGACAACACGCTGTCGATTCAGGGCAAGCAGATTGATAACGCGTTCGGTGCGCTGCAAAGCGGCGGCCTGATGTCGCTGACGACGACCGGCAATGTTGATTTGACCTCGGCCAAGGTCAAGGCAGGCAGCCTGAACCTGAACGCAGGCGGTGACCTCATTCTCAATAGCGCGGTGAAGACCGATACCCGGGTGAGCCGCGATGGTGCGACGAGCGTCACGACAACACTCGGACCGGTGGCGCAACTCGACGTCACGGGTGATGCGGCGATCAAGACGGGCGGCAACTTCCAGCAGAACGCGGGCAACCTGTCGGTTGGCGGCAATCTCGGGATGAATGTTGGGGGTAACTGGGATCTCGGTGCGGTTCAGACGGGCGAGCACAAGATCGTGCAGCGCGCGAACGGTGTGTCGAACACCGACATCAATAAGGTCACCGGCAGCTCAGTGACGGTCGGCGGGCAATCGAGTATCGGCGTCGGCGGAGATCTTACCGCGAAGGGAGCGCAGATCGATCTTGGCCAGGGTGGCACGATTGCAGCCAAGGGCAATGTGACGCTCGGCGCGGCGAGCGCGACGTCGACCGTCAACAGTAACAGCTCCGGCAGCGATCACCACGGCAGCTATGCAGAGCAGCAACACAGCGCGGACGATACGCTGCTTGGCACGTCTGTGCATAGTGGCGATACGCTTACGGTTGCCTCTGGCAAGGATATCAATGTGATCGGTAGTTCGATCAGCCTCGACAAAGGCAATGCAAACCTGCTGGCAAAGGGGGATGTGAATGTCGGCGCGGCGACCGAAACGCATACGTTCGACTCGCACGAGACGCATAGCCATAGCAACGTGGTTAGCGGCGTGAAGGTTGCAAGCGGTACGGACCAGACGGCGACCTATAGTCAAGGCAGCACGATTTCAGCGGACGGGGTGACGATCGGAAGCGGCCGGGATATCAACGTAGCGGGCAGCAACATTGTCGGCACGGACAACGTGAGCCTTGATGCGGCGCGCAACGTAAATATCACCACGACGCAGGACACGGTGCAATCGTCGTCGTATTACGACAAGAAAGAAAGCGGCTTGCTGACCAATGGCGGGCTGTCCGTGACCTTCGGTAGCCGCGCGATGGGCAACACGGATCAGACCAAGCAGGTGACGAACAACGCAAGCGTCGTCGGCGCATCGTCTGGCAACGTGTCGATCAGCGCGGGCAAGGACGCAACCATCACCGGTAGTACCGTGGTCGCCGGTCAAAACCTCGACGTGACCGGCCAAAACGTTGTTGTGAATTCGGCCTATGACACGTACAACGACGCGCAGTCGCAGCACTTCAGCCAATCGGGCCTGAGCGTCGGTGTGAACGGCGGTGTGGTGGGGCTCGCTCAGTCGATGGCGAGCACGGTTCGTCAGGGCGTACAGTCCGGCGATTCGCGCTTGGTAGCAGTACAAGGGGTGGCGGCAGCCGAGCAGGCTTATCAGAGCCGAGATGGATTGAAGAATGCGGCGACTGCCCTGTCGAAGGGCAACGTCAGCGAAGCCGCGAACGGTGTTCAGGTTCAGCTCAGTATCGGATCGAGCCACAGCAGCAGCAACGAGACGACATCCATCACGCAGGCAAAGAATTCATCGCTGATTGGTAACGGCAACGTGCATGTGACAGCGACGGGCACGCCCGACGCGAACGGCAACGCACAAGCTGGAACCGGCGATATCACGATGACCGGCGCAAACGTGCTAGGTAAGAACGTGTCGCTCAATGCGAACAATGCGATCACGCTGCAAAGCGCACAGAGCACGGAGCAGGACACGAGTTCGAATAGTTCATCGGGCTGGAACGCGGGCGTTGGGATCGGCGTCGGCAAGCAGACCGGGATCAGTATTTTTGCGAACGGCACGAACTCGCACGGCCAAGGAAACGGCAGTGCCGTGACGCAGACCAACACGACCATCGCGGCGGGCAACACGCTGACGATGAAGTCGGGCGGCGACACAACGCTGACGGGCGCGCAAGTGTCAGGCGACAAGGTGAAGGCTGACGTGGGCGGCAATCTCACGATGACGAGCGTTCAGGATACGTCGAACTACGCGAGCAACCAGCATAGCGCGGGCGCGAGCGGTAGCTTTACGTTCGGCTACGGCGGCGGTGCGGATGTGTCGATCGGGCATACCGGCATCGATGCGAACTATGCTTCGGTCATTCAGCAGACCGGTATCGTTGCCGGCAAGGGCGGGTTCGACGTGAACGTGGCGAACCATACGCAGCTCAACGGCGCTCAGATCGCAAGCGCCGCCCCTGCCGAAAGCAATACGCTGACGACGGGCAGCCTCGGGTTCAAGGACGTCCAGAATTCGATGTCGTACTCGGCTTCGTCGGAAGGATTTTCGACTTCGAGCGGGCCGAGCTTTGCGCACACGGGTGACAGTGCGAGCGGCGTGACGAAGGCGGCGGTGAGTCCGGCAACGATTACCGTCAAGTCCGATCAACAGAATGGCACCGACAGCACTGCAGGTTTGTCGCGCGATACGGCGAACGCGAACCAGACCGTTAAGAACACGTTCAACTTGCAGCAGACACAAAACGATCTGGCGTTTGCGCAGGCGTTCGGCAAGGCGGCGACGTTCGCGGTCGCGGAAGCGGCCACGCAGCTTGAGAACAGCAGTCCGCAGATGAAGGCGTTGTTCGGCGAAGGCGGCGCGGGACGCGATGCGCTGCACGCGGCGGTGGCCGCGATCGGCGCGGCGTTGTCGGGCGGCAACATCGGCGGCGCGGTGGCGGGTTCGCTGGCGGGTGATGTCTTGCAGTCGCTGGCGCAGCCGATTATCGATCAGGCGGTAAGCCAGTTGCCGCTGGATGCGCAGGCGGCTGCACGCAAGGCACTGAACGAGGTTGTCGCGACAGCAGGCGGTGCGGCGGGCGGAGCACTGGCCGGAGGCGGTTCGTCGGGGACGCTCGCGGGTGCGGGCGCGGCGGCGAACAACGAACTTTACAACCGGCAGTTGCATCCGACTGAGCGACAATGGATCAGCGACAACGCGACGCGGTATGCGAAGCAACAAGGCATCACGGTTGAGCAGGCAATTAGCGACCTCACGGCGCAGGCCAATCGCCAGGTGCAGAACGGTTCGCCGGGCGCATGGGATCAAACCGCAAGCGCATTTCTGAATCAAGCGCACGGGTTGCTTCCGGCTGACGGAAACAGTGGCCCCGGATATATGTTCTACGCGACCCCGGATCAAAAGGCCAACGTGGCGATGTACGCGAAGTATTATCCGAATGGCGTAGGCATGAACGTACCGTCTGCGCAAGCGGTCGCGAGTTCGGCCAATCGAGACAAGGCCCAGCAGGAAAAGTACAGCACGCTAACTTCCTCTGCCGCAGCGGTAGCCGCTTTGGTAACGGGCGGTGTGGCACTGTTTCCGGATGTAGCGACGGCCATTGGATCGGCGATCAAGGCGTGCGCGTCGAATCCGGTACTTTGCGGAAATCAGGCCGCGATCGCTGTCGGTGACTTGGCCGCTGGCGGCGCGATGCCCGCAGGGACGGGGGCGGCTGTAGCGGGCGCTGGGGCGGCAGCCGCTGGCAAGCTGATCGGCTCGACAGAGAACCTAACCGCAGCCGAACGGGGCTTCATCAACGAGATGGTGAGCGGTGGCCGAACGGTCGAAGTGATTCCGTCAAGCAACGTTGGTCGGTCCGGCGACTTCCTCATCGATGGAAAGAAGTATGAACTCAAGACGATGACCAATGTGGTCAAGCAGGATTCCGATGGGTTGTCCAAGGCGATTTCGAGCACGGCAATGGATGCACGCGGGCAATCCGGCGACATCATCATTGACGCCAGAAATCAACCGGGTATGACGCCGGAAATTGCAGCGCGGGGAATCAGTCGAGCATTGAGCCGCGATAGTGGGAGTGGAGAAAAAATTCAAAGCATTACTATTATTACTTCACAGGGGACGGTGTACACCCCGAGGTTGCCGAAATGATAGCTATGGTTAATGGATATCCGACAGTAGAAGAACTAAGAAATAGGATTTTACGCCAATTGGAATGGCGAGGTCCTACGACCGAGGTCGCGTCTGTGTGGCGTGGCTATTTAACTGCACTTCTTGAGTGGGGGCTTTTGGAAATTTCCGATCACGACACATTGGCCTCATTGCTTCCTTTTAAAGGGGTCAAAGAGGTCGTGGAACTTTCTGCTGACGAGCCTCTGGATCAAGAATCCAATGACTATATTGACGAGAAAATGAAATTGGATGCCGCCAGATGGAAATAATTGTGTGAGGAGGAAACGTGGCGATATTGAATGAAAAATTTTCGGTAGTGTCGCTCGTCGTGGCGGTGTCGCTTGCGGCATGTGAGACCGTGCCGCCCGACGCACCTCCGCGCCCGCCGCCGAAACCGGAAATGTCGCCCGTCCTCCCCTCATGGTCGACCATGACGTGGGTGATGGGCTTCTGGAAATGGAGCGGTACGGAATGGGTCTGGATTCCCGGTCACCTTGCCCCCAAGCCTTAAAACAACTTCAACACACGCATCCGAATGAGAATTCGTTCGTCCGCCGTCCTACTGTCGATTGCCTCCCTCGTGCCATTGACAGGATATACACAGCAGGCACCGTCCCCTGCCGACCAAGCGGCTGCCGCGAGGGCGAACGCCGAACAGGATCGGCAGGCGCAGCAGCAACGGGACGCACAGCAGCGCGACGCGACCGTGCGTGCCCCTTCCGTTCGGTCGGAAGTACCACGCATTGAAGCGTATCCGGCCCTTCCTGTCGAAACGCCATGCTTCCGCATTGACCGCTTTACGCTCGACGTCCCTGGCTCGTTGCCCGATGCAGCGAAGGCTCAAGGCGCGTCCGCGCTACCGTTGGATCGCTTCGCGTTCGCCCGCGAATGGCTGAGCCACTACGCCGGGAAATGCGTCGGCAAGCAAGGCGTTGACGTGCTTGTCAAAGGGCTATCACAAGCGATTCTGGCGCGCGGCTACGTCACGACTCGCGTGCTCGTCCCCGAGCAAGACCTGTCGGCTGGCACGCTGAAACTATCGCTGATTCCCGGTGTGATTCGTCACGTGCGCTTCGCCGACGAAAAGCTGCGCGGCACGTGGAAAACTGCATTCCCGACCGGCGATGGCGAAGTGCTGAACCTGCGCGACCTGGAACAAGGTCTTGAGCAAATGAAACGCGTATCGAGTCAGGATGTCTCTATGCAAATCGTACCGGGGGATCTGCCCGGTGAAAGCGATGTCGTGCTCGACGTGAAGCGCGGCAAGCCGTGGACGGTCGTCGCATCGATCGACAACTCGGGCACGCGTGCTACCGGCAAGCTGCAAGGCAACCTGTCGGTCGGCATCGATAACCCGCTCGGCCTGAACGACACCTTCAACGTCGGCGTGAGCCAAGACCTTGAGTTCGGCGACAAGCGGCTCGGCTCGCACGGCTGGAACGGCTTCTATTCGATTCCGTGGGGTTACTGGACGGCCACGCTATCGGCGTACACGAACACCTACTACCAGCAGATCGCGGGCGTGAATCAGACGTTCGTCGCGAGCGGCAACTCGAAGACGGCCGACTTCAAGCTGGCCCGGGTACTGGCGCGCAGCAAGAGCGACGTGCTCGGCGCGTACTTCCGGCTATCCCGCCGTTTTGGTAAGAGCTTTATTGAGGATACCGAGATTTCGCAGCAGCACCGTAACAACACGCTCATCGAACTCGGTCTGACCGACCGGCACTACTTCGACGGCGCGCAATTCGATGGCTCGCTCGCGTATCGTCAAGGCGTTGGCGGATTCGGCGCGCAGGACGACACACTGGCGACGAGCGGCCCGACTTATCGCTTCAAGATGGCCGTACTCGACGCGAACCTGTCGGTCCCGTTCGCGATCGGCAAGCAGCCGTTTCGCTATGTCGGCACGATTCATGGCCAGTACACGGGAGATACGCTGTACTACCTCGATGACCTGACGATCGGCAGCCGATACACCGTGCGCGGCTTCGACGGAGAAACGATGCTGGCGGCGTCGCGCGGGTTCTACTGGCGTAACGAGTTGCAAATGCAGATTGGCCAGACGGGGCAAGCGGTGTATGCAGGGCTGGATTACGGGCGCGTGTGGGGGCCTCAGCCGATTGCGCTCGTCGGTACGCAGTTGGCCGGCGCTGTCATCGGTGTGAAGGGAAGCATCGGGACGCGCTTCGGTGCCTACGCGTATGACCTGTTTGCGGGCACGCCTGTGTATAAGCCGTCAGGCTTTCCGACTGCACGCGTCACGGTTGGGTTCCAGCTGACTTCGCAGTTTTAAATGGGGAGTCTCTTGTAATGGAAGACAGGCGGTTGGATGAATCGAATGTGTCGAACGTCACGCAACCGGTACGGCTTCCTCCACGTCACCCGTGGTTGAACCTTAAGCGTCGCGCGATGGAGAAAGTGCGACAGGCATCCGTCAAGCCGCCCACACGCGAGCGGACGGCTGTTCCTACTACCGAGCCACGAATTATCGTGAAGCGGAAGCGGCGGCCGGTTTTCGATTGATATTTCGAGTTTGATTGGCCGCATCTAGGCTCCCCTCCGGGTCTAGATGCTTTGCGCGGTAAGCAGTGTCTCCGCGCCTTTTTATGCAGAAACTACCCCGGGTGGCTTCGGTCAAGTCGTACAGGTGGGGTGTTTTTTTGTTAGTTATCTTTAACAATTGAGAGAAAAAAATGAAGAAGCTGGTACTGGTTGGTCTGATGGGCTCGGCGGTTCTGCTGGCCGCATGTGGTGGCGGTGATGGAAGCAGCGGTGGCGCGACGTCGGGAAGTTCGACGGGTTCGACCTCGCAAACCGCGTCGAATACGGACGCCTCGTTTTCCTGCCCGACTGACTACAAGAAGCTGACGCTCACAAACAGCAGCGTCGTCGCGAACGTTAATATGAATCTGACGACCGACGACGGCATTGCGACACTGACAATCAAGACGCCGTCCAACGGCATTACCGGTGATTTCACGGTGTGCCTTGGGAAGCCGAATCCGACGCCCGCTGGAGTGACGGCAGACTACATCTACGAGGTGAAGTCCTCAGGCGATCTCCGCTCAATGGCATCCTCGACGTTGGCTCTGAACTTTACGACGAATGTCAAACCCACCCAAAACCCACCGGTTATCGAATACGCGAACGTGTCGGGCGGCACCGTAACTTACCAGTCGGTGCTCCAGGGTGCATCGGTCTCGGTTGCGCCGAACTACAGCCTGTCGGCAAACGCACAGGTCGCTGGCTACTACGTGGTGCGTCTCACGAAGTAACGCCTCGATTTCTATTTTGATGTGCCTCGTTTAGGTGCTCCGGACGCGGCAGTTGTCGAGTCTGCGTCCCTCTTTCAGATATGGATTCCGTTGATGCGCAACGTAGTAATCGGAAGTCTGGTGATGTTCTCCACCACGGCGGCGTTCGCTGAGTATAGCGAGACCTGGGTGAGTCCAGGCGAATTGAAGAGTTTGGAGGCGGGGCACAAGAGTGCGCGCGCTAAAACGGCACCTGTAACAGGATCGAAGCAGCAAGCATCTTCGTCGCGATCCCAAGGACGTCCTTCGAACCAGCCGCCTTCAGATCCAATCGCGGCATATGCTCGCGACGACCGTGGCGCTCATGAGCAGCGGAAATCTCGGCCAGCCTCGGCGCGGCCTCATAAGCCGACGGCCGTTCAGCAGAAGGTGAGGAGAGAGGACGTTGGAGAAAGTCACCGCAGCAAGGCGGTTACCGCGTCGATGGTGTGATGGAGGGTACCGCAAGACAGACCACCGCGGCGGCTGTTACTTAGTCGCTTCTTCAAAATGATGAAACGACCCCCCGTTGATGTTGCTGTACCGATTGCTCAAATGTTGCTTGGCTGACTGATATGGCTCGAAACTCCCCCCGTCGAACGAAGCGTAAGCCGCTCACCAAGGAGCAGCTTTTGCCGATGTCGAACGATACAATTCGAACGCTGTCGCTTGAAGGTCATGTCGCATTGTCCGTTCTGCGCAGCGGCCAAGGCGATGCGGTACAAATCGGCCGGCTCGCACAGATCGTCTATCTGTCGTATTTCATGCGTGACGTGACAGCAGCTGGTTCCGACATCGAGCAATTTCGGATCGCCGAGATTATCGTAGAAGACTGCGTGACCAGAGCACTCAACGGCGAACGATGGGTGTTGAAGGACGAGGACTTTGCCGCTGTCGAGCGTATCTTGCTCTTGTACGATGCTCAGCTCGCGGCTGCGCCCGCGTATCGATTTGCGGATGCGTGGCAGCAGTTTCAGCGCGTGATCGTCACGCATTACCGGACTCCCATCGAAGGATCGCGTATTGACGCATCGGAAATTTGCATCGATGCCGTCAATGCGCTGATTCAATGAACTCCGCGGCTGCTCGATCGTAAGGTTACGTTGACCATGGAGCAGACAACTGAGAACGGGTGCCAAGTTACGGATCGGCGCTGCCATGCCCCACATCAATTCGCCCGTTGCCCTAAATATCTAGAGTTTTGACGATCGCGATGTCCAGAACAGTCAAGTCATTGCTGCCCGGTACACGTCGAACGAATCATGAGACGACACCGACACGGCGCTTCGATGCCACGGTTGGCGCGATCACCGCGAAGGAACCCGTCGATGACGCGCTGACCGAAGACGTGGATCTAACGGATTACCTGATGCGGGCGTGGTACGAATTGATTCATCTTTCGCCGACGCCAGTGCCGCGATGTCCGCATTGCGACGGGCTGCGCATTCGTCCCGATCGACCGTCCGGCAAGAGTAAGCTCCCGATCTATTTTTGTCATGCGTGCAAGAAGAGCTTCAACCGGCTGACCGGTACGCCGTTTGCAAACCTCAAGAACCTCGCAAAGGGCACGGTAATGATCCCGCTGCTGTCGCGGCAGATGTCGTTGTTGCAGGCAGGCGAACGGTTGGGGCGCACCCAGAAGGCCGTACTTTCGTGGTTGCTAGCGTTTCGCCGCTATCTGCTCGAACTCGATCCGTCCGGGCGGTGGGAGGCCCGTGTTCGGCTCGGCGTGCGGGTCGCGCCACGTGCGCGTTGTACGAGATGCGGCTTCGAGGGTGGCTTCCTTGCGGGTGGATTTGATCCTCAGCGGCGGCGGCGGATTCGTTGCCCGAAGTGCGGGCGCAGCCGGCTCCTGGATGTATTGCAGGACCAGGGCGAGGGCATCAAAGGCGAAGTGATCCACGATGCTATCGATACGGCAATTCGAGCGCGCCATAAGGTGCATCCAGAGATGCCGGTGCCAGTCGTGGTGCGTGCGGCAAGCGTCAGTGATGCAGCGCTCGAAGTGAAGGCTCCGGATCGCGTTCTGTGGAGTGAGCTGGAACTGCCAGATCGTCGACTGCCCCCGGGACCTGTCGAGCGAGTTGAGGATACTGTGCTGAGCAAGTTCCTGCTCGAGCGGATCGAGGCCGCATTGAGTCAAAGTTCCATACCTTCGCCGTGCCCGTGGTGTAGCAGCGAGCAAACGGAATATCATCCGCAGCAGCGGCCGAACGGATTGCCGGGCTTTCGATGCCGCACATGTCTGGCCTATTTCACGCGAATATCGAACACACCGCTGAATGGCCGGCACATGCGCAAGTACGCTCTGCAGCTGGTGCGGATGTTGGGATGGCGGGAGACCAGTAGGGCTGCGGCCATCGAGCTTGGCATTGACCCAACGACTGGTCATCGTTGGGTGCGCGCCTGCCGTCGGTGGCTGCTGATGCTTGATCCGAGTGGTCGAATGGAAGCAAGGGTGAGGCTAGGGAGTGGCCGGGAACCTATCGTGCGAACGTGCGAGAAATGTGGGAATGCTGGACCGATCCTGCTGTTGGGTCCGACGAATAGGCCGCCTGCGGCGAACGGAGATCGCCAATACAGATTCCGGTGTGGCAATTGTTCGCGTCATGGTCGAACGTGGTTGTCTGCCATCGACCGCGGGGCTGCGTCGTAGATCGTAAGCAGGAAGCCGCTAATACGGCGTGCTTTGCGACGGGGTGAAACTTGCGGTGGATTTGTGAAACTGGACGTAGCGGGAGGAAAAATTCGGTGAGACGCAGTACGATGCGACGAGTTGGCCGGCCAGCGTTGACGAAGGAAATGCTGTTGCCGTTGCCCACTGAGAAGGTGCGTTCTCTGTCGCTGGAGAACCACATGGCGCTGGCCGTGGTTCGCTCGGGAAGCGGAGATTGTGATCAGGTCATTTGCCTGCTGCGAGTCGTCTATCTCGCGTTCTTTATGCGTGGTGAGACTGCTTCTGGTTCGGATTTCGACGTGTACCGGCAAGCGGAGGCTGTACTAGACGCCTGCATCGCACGTGCCGAAAGCGGCAACACGTGGACACTGGTAGAGGACGAACTGGCCGATGTGGAGCGCGTTCTGCTCCTGCATGACGAGCAATTAGCCGCAGTGCCGAAGCATCGCTATCTGGCCGCATGGGATCGGCTACAACGTTTCGTCAGTGGGACAGGGCGCTCGCCGATCCCTGTAGCCGGGCCAGGTTCGACGAGCGGAGCGGCTGACCTCTGCAGGTAGCAAGGCAGAGATAACAGTGCGCGCCAAACGAGATTCCGACAGCAGCGCTGCGGTCCTACTTGAGATCGCGAAAGTAGTTGTCGCTGATCGCTTTGTAGATGGCTTCGTCCTGAGCTGACGCTTGCGCTGGCAACTTCGCGCTCTTCGCGGACATGTTAACGCTACGGCTCGTCTCGATACCGGAACTCTGGGGGCGGCCACCACTAAGGGTAACCAGCACCGGCAATTCAAGCTGGTGCCTGCGGGTTGGGCTCTTGCTCATGCGCATTCTCCTGTTGAATAAGCTCGGGAAATCTCAGTTGCTTGCTGGTGATTTCCGCAACAACAACTTCCTCAAGTCGGGGAATCGCCCTCAGACTGACACGTGTCGAGGGTACTGCCTCCGAGCGCGAGGGCAAGTTTAGCACGCCGCTCTTCTTCCTAGAGCCGCCCTCGAACAACTCGATAAACCGCCGCGGAGCGACGCCATCGAACTGGAGAAGGCGAACTTTCTCGCCCGCCTCGCTGGATTCAGTGAGGGCGTCCGTGTGAAGCCGTGTTGCTAAGCTTTTTCGATATGGTTCGATGTAGTGAACCTCTGAAATTCCAGCCGCGACAATATGTCGAGCGCACGAGTGGCACGGGTAGGTGGTTACATAGAGCTTTCCGCCGATCACGCGGTCGCCCGCAACACGACTGGCGCCCAAGATGGCATGCATCTCGGCGTGAACGGCACGTGAGAACTCAATGAGGTCTTTGACGCGGGAGTCACCGAGTATGGCCTGGGTGGCGAGTTCTTGGTGTTCCGCTGGCAACATTTCGGCCGTAATGAGCGACTCGACGATCTTTGACGCGATCATTTTCTTCTCAAGATCGTTGTGGCAGGCGGCGCCCGTCTGAGCGAAACAGCGCTCCTCGGTGCCGGCGACGGGTAGCCCGCGGACCCTGACGTCGAGTGGTGGTTTTCCATACAATCCGCCACCGCTTCTCGGCACATCGTTCCAACCGACGGCCAACAACTCGCCGGATGTCGTCGTGACCGCGGCGCCCACCTGTCGGGAAATGCACGCTGAATTTCTCGCCGCAGATGCCGCAGCGTACATTGCAGTTTCCTCGGGCGAAGGTGTTTCGATCGATACCCTGAAAATCAAGTTGAAAAAGCGACGTAGCTTTTCCACCAACTGCCCGACTGCTTTGGGCTCGGACGGTCCGACCATCGCATGGTCCACCCGCAAAAAGAAGTCGCAACGGGGGAACGTGTCTCTAACCGACTGGCCGTGTGAGAACTCCTCCCCTGAATCGGTATCAATGAGTTGCTCGACCTCGTCGGGGCGTAACGCGCCAGGCTTTTCAAGATTCCGTTGCCTTACTTCAAGTGGCGAGAAAATTCCAATAGCAAAAAGCGCATCGCCATACACGAGCCGTAGCAGATCGAGCTCGGAGCTGTTCTTGATCGAGTCGATTACGTGGCAGATCCGATGCTCGCGGATCTGTGTTCCTTTGGCCGCGTTCGCTTCGCTGGCGATGTCCTTAAACTTGCCAAACGTCTTTCGCCGGTCAGCGCCGATCTTTGCGATTGCCAGCTTGGCTAGTATGTCGTTGTCGTAGGTGTGGCGAAGCTCGTCGCCCACGCGTATCAACGACTGGATTTTGGAAAATTCGCTGGTCGAGTCAATCCCACCTTCCTTCGCATTGAGGCGGATGAACTCGCTCAGTCGGACCTTTTCTGTCCGGTAACCATATTCGCCGAGGGCATTCGCAATCTGTTCCGCGGCAGAGTGAAGTGGTGATCCGATGGGCCCACACAGAGCAATCACCAACTCCGGTGTCAAGCTCGCCGTCGCTTCTCCGGTCGCATCGATCTGTCGCCCCGCGCTCGCGCCTAGCTCGGCGTCCGCCGGCGCGGCCTGCAAATTAGCCGCTGCCATTAGTCCCCTCGTTAATATTTTTGCTTCGCTATGCGTTCGAATTCTGCGCCGAAGATTTTGCAGAGGCAATCACTACTCGGCATCGATGTTGCTGACTCACATCGTTTTTTGACGCAATGGCGAAGGTGCTCGCGATCGCCAGACATCGAAAACCCGGGAGGCGGATGCTAGGATTCACGTCGATCTCGATCGACACGGGCGAGCTGCGCTGCCCGTGGTCGAACCCTATTTATCTTAGATAATGGCGATCGCATCGAGTTTTGCGCGCATCCGGTCATGTCGCAAATGTCCGTAATGCTTGTCGATCATCTCAGTCGATGTCCCGGCCATCCGTGCCACCTCGAAGCTGTCGATTCCGCTCGCGATCATTTCGCTGATTGCCGTATGGCGAAGCGAATACATCACGACTGAAGCGGGAAGCTCGGCGGCTTTGACCGCGTCCTTGAAGGGCTTTTTCCATGAGTCCTTGTTCCAAGACTGCCCGTATTCCGTCGAGAAGACTGGAGCGTTGGCGATTTTGCCCTTCGTCCGCTCCTCGAAAAAGTTGATGGCGGCTGACGACAGCGAAACGATGCGATGCCCTGTTTTCCCGTCAAGGACGAGTGTGCCTTGCTGACGATCGAAATGTTTGACGCATGCGCGTGCGAGTTCGCCTGGGCGAGCTGCGGTGAACAACATGGCTTTGACCAACTGCCGTAAGTCTTCGGCGCAGGCGTCCATCAGAGCGCTTCGCTGCTCCGCTGGGAGAAACGATTGTCTACGACGCCCGACATCTTTGAACTTCGTGACTGTTTTCCATCCGGCATCTGTCGCAACGAGGCGGTCATGTAGTGCAAGATTCAGGGCTGCTTTCAACGACGCAAGATTGCGGTTCGCCGAATCCTTGGCGCGCCGCAGGTCGTCTTCGTCCTCGGCGGACTCCTCGATCTCACTGATTTGCTCGGCGAGCCAGTCCTTCACGTGTGACGTGCGCAGCTTCGCCAGGTCGATGCGTCCGATCTTGTCGTCGTAGACCAGCCGCTTGAAACGTCCCTCGGCGTCCGATTTGCTGGAGGCGCCTTTGTGCAGCCCCAGATGCTTGACGTAGTGCTCGCAGGCGTCCTTGACGGTTGTGGTCTTGGTGGACACCCCGGCATCCGCCGCCTTCGACCATTCGAGGGTAGCTTTCACCGCGTCATCGAAGCTCGAGAGGGTACCGAGCGCCTTGTATTCTTGCTTGCCGGCCTCGTTGCGTCTGCGAGCGATCCAGGTTCCATCGCCTTCGGCGAGTTTACGGAACCCCACATAAAGACCAGATTGAACCCGAGCAAAGTAAGGTTCCCGGCGTGGAGGTAGCTTGTCGCGTGCGGTCTTGCTGACGATAGAAGTAGCCATGATTTTCGTACGGAAATGGTACGGAAATTTTAGGCTGGATCTTGTTAGACGGCAATGTACTTGTTATTTAGGAAAATCAACAAGTTACGATGGTGTTCTAGATGCTCTTGGATGGTCGTGGATTGAATTTCCCGCCCTCCGAAGGCAGGGGTTGCTGGTTCGATCCCAGCCGGGCGCGCCAAAACATGCCTGTTCAGGCTCTCGTCGGTCTCACCGCATCATTGTTTTCCCGTTTGCAGTAACATCCCGGCCGGCTGTCGGCGTGGCGGTTTTCGATCGCGTGCGTATCCGACCGGGCGACCCCATTCGCCGGTCCGGTACGACGCGCTCGAAGCCCGCTCGAAAACGCCGATCGAAAATGTCGACCGAAACGAGGAATAGCCGCGTCGCATCGCGGGCGGCGATCACCGGATGAGCAAATCCCTTTCTGTTCAGATCATCAACGGGCCGGACGGTGCGCCGGCCTTCGTCGTGATTCCTTACGCCGACTATGTCGCGCAGCAGTCCAGCGCGCGCGATCTGATTCCGCACGAGGTCGTGACGCGCGCCGTGTTCGACGGAAGCTCGCCGGCGCGGGCGTGGCGCGAGTATCTCGGGCTGACACGGGCCGAGGTCGCGCAGCGAATCGGCATCAGTCGATCGGACTACGCGAAACGGGAAAAGCGCCAGAAGCTGCGCAAGCCGATGCGCAGGAAGGTCGCGGCCGCGCTCGACATCACGCTGGCGCAGCTCGATTTCTGACGCGCGGCGCGACGCAGCAAGCGGCCCCGGAGGCAGCCGGCGGACCTGTGTCGCGCGGCCTCGTCGTTATGCGAGAATCCCCCGCAACGACAACTCCAAGCGTCGATCGCGGCGGCCGTCCGCGCATCGCGCCGACTCCCGATGGCTGCCATCCCGTCTACCTCGACCGCAGTCGATGCCCGCGCGCTGACCCTGACCGATACGCAGCAGGCGCTGCTCGCGCGCCTGCAAGCCTATTCCCCCGACGACCCTGACGCGCCGCTGCCGTACAGCCGGCGCCTTGCCGATACCGAAGGCTGGTCGCACACGCACGCGCTGGCCGTGATCGACGAATACAAGCGTTTCGCGTTTCTCGCGCAGGCGGCCGGCCACCCGGTCACGCCATCGGTGGCGGTCGATGCCGCCTGGCATTTCCACCTGCAATACACGCTCGAATACTGGGACGTTTTCTGCGCCGGCGTGCTGCGCGCGCAGCTGCATCACATGCCCGGCACGGGCGCGCCGGACGAGGCCGCCGTGTATGCGCGGCGCTATCGCGATACGCTCGACAGTTATCGCCGGCTGTTCGGCTGCGAGCCGCCGGAGTCGATCTGGCCGCCTGCGGACCTGCGTGTTGCACCCGGGTCGCCGGAGCCGCCCCTGTCGGCCGCGGACGAGCCGGTCGAACCGGATTCGCCGGCCGCCTCGCCGGCCGGCAGTGCCTGGCGCAACCGGCTGCCGAAGCTCGTGTTGCCGGCGGCCGCCGCGAGCGTTGCCGCGACCTGCGCGTCGGCGCAGGACTTCAACGTGCTGAACTACACGGGGCCGCAGTTTCTCGCGTTCTACGTGCCGGCCTGCGTCGTCGCGTTGTTGCTGATCGCAGGCCTGCAACAGATCGAATATCGCTGCCGGCGCAGGGGCTCGCGCGCTCGCGAAGCGTCGTCGAACCTGACCGTCGAGGAGGTCGCGTATCTCGCCGGCGACGAATCGCGGGCCGTGCAAGTCGCGACGCTGTCGCTCATCCATGCGGGCGCAATCGACTTGAGGACGGCGGGGCGGCTGGGTGCGCGCGTGCAGAGTGTCGATGTGAGGCGCGCCGGTGCATACGCGGACGAATGCTACTGGCTGGATGGGCAACCTGGCGGGGAGGCCAGCTTCGGCGCGTTCCGGCAGCTTCTGGCACGTCGGGTTTCCGAATGCGCGGGTTCGTTGCGCGAACGCGGCTGGATTTGGGCGCCCGGCGAGATGTGGACGGCACGCATCGCTGCGCGTGCGATTGCGCTGCTGGTGCTTGGCACGGGCGCGGCGAAACTGGCGGTCGGGCTGAGTCGAGGGCGGCCGGTCCTGTTGCTCGTCATCGGCATGGCGGCATTCGCGATCGCATACGGCGGCGTCGCGCGGCGCTTGACCGGCTTCGGGCGGACTGGCCTGACGGCGGGTGCGCAGGCGTCGCTTGCCGCGCACCGGAGCGCGCGTCGCGGCGAGTCCGATTCGCCGGACGAGTTGTTGTGGGCTGCCGCGCTGTTCGGCGCGGGAGCGCTGGCCGGTACCGCGTGGGCCGTGCATTCGAGTGCACTGATGGAGCCGCCGTTGATGCGGGCCGCAATGGCGGCGCGTACCGGCGGTTCGGATTCGTCCGGCAGCAGCGGCTCGTCGTCGAGCTGCAGTTCGTCGAGTTCGTGCAGTTCCAGCTCATGCAGTTCGAGCAGTTGCGGCGGGTGCTCGTCGAGCAGCTGAGCACGAGCCGTGCGGCGCTGGCCACTGATGGCGGGCAGCGCGTCGCAGGCGGCGCAGCGATAACACGCCATCGGGTCGGCCGGGCCCTGCCGGCGGAACGGGGTGGCCGGATCGGGGTGACGCTTCTGCGGAAGCCGACGCCGGGGCGCCGTGATGGAAAAGCGCCTGCCGTCGAGCGCTGAAGGCAAGTCCGCTTCGACGCCTGGCGTATCCAGGCGGCGGACTCGGGATCACACCGGCCCCATCGGCGGAACAGAAGTCAGAACGCCGTTCTTATTCGTTGTCGATCGTTGCCGCGCGCTTCCTATACTGCATCGTCCATGATCGCGGCCGATGTGCCGCATCGTTTCCCCGTTCCTGCCAGGCGGCCTCGGCATCGAGCCGCAGCGCCGGCACACTTGCGACCGCGAATGAACGTTACGACCTCCGACGACTGTATTGGCGTGCTGCCCGACCATCCGTGGGCGAAGCATTTCATCGTGCTGGGCTACCGGGATGGTGCCTTTTCGACGATTCCGAACAACTTTTTCCGCAACTGGCTCGACGAAGAGGCGCAGGTCGGCACCTTTCATATCGGCCGTTGCTCAGGGCTCGGCGTGGGCTCGATCGCGAAGTACGACCAGGACCATCAGAAACTTGTGATCGGCAAGAACGTGGCCGGCGGAATGCGCCTGCGATTCCTGCTGAACGGTCAGCACGAGATGCGCACCATTTCCACGAGCATGTTCAGCATCTACGGTAACGATCTCGTCAACGCGCCGATGCCGCAATACGCGGATACCGTGATCCACAACGACGTCTGGATCGGCGATGAAGCGCTGTTCCTTGGCGGCAGCCAGATCGAGAGCGGATGCGTGATCGGCGCGCGGGCCGTCATTCCGCCCAATTTCCGCACCGAGGCTTACGGCATCTATGCGGGCTCGCCGGCCCGTCTGGTTCGCTTCCGCTTCACGGAGAAAGTGCGCGAACAATTGCTGCAGCTCGCGTGGTGGGATATGCCGCTCGACTGGATCAAGCAGAACAACGACGCATTTCTTGTCGATCTCACTGCCGACGAAGGGCGTGCGCTCGACACCCTCGCGGCGCTCAAGGAGGCCAAGGACCGTGCGGTAAGTACGTCCGGGCACCCGGCCGCTGCACCGACCCCCATCTGACCGTTCGTTCGCGATGCGGGCCACGCATCGCCGCATGACATGACGCCTGCTTCCGACGAATCCGCGCCCGTTCAACATGCCGCGGCCCTGTGCCAGAACGGACAGTTCGCCGACGCGCTGTCGCTTGTCGCGCCGCTGCTCGACGCGCCTGAGCCGGCCGGTGCGGCGCTGCACGTCGCGGCCGTCTGCGCGCTCGGCCTGAACCGGCTGGCCGACGCGGAAGCCTGGTGGCGGCGCGCGACCGACGCGATGCCGGCGTTCGAGCCGCCGTACGACGGCCTTGGCGCGCTGCTCGTGTCGCAGGGCCGCCTGCCCGACGCCGAGGCGATCTTCCGCCGGCAACTTGCGTCCGTCACGCCGTTGCGGGCGTCGCACCATCACCGGCTCGGCAAGGTGCTCGACATGCTCGGCCGGTTCGACGATGCCGAACAGGCGTTCGGACAGGCGCTGATGATCGAGCCGCAGTCGCCGGACGTGCTGACCGATCTCGGCAACGTGCTGCGCGTTCTCGGCCGGCCGGCCGAGGCGGAGCTCGCATACCGGCTCGCGATCGCGGTGCGCGCCGACCACGCGCTCGCGCACGCGAATCTCGGCGCGATCCTCATCGACATGCAGCGGCTGCCGGAAGCGGAAGCGGCCAGTCGGCAGACCCTCGCGCTGTGCCCGGACCACCCGGAGGCGCATTACAACCTCGGCATCGCGCTGCAGAATCTCGATCGCCTGCCCGAAGCGGAAGCGGCCTATCGCGATGCGATCCGCTGCCGTCCCGGACTGCCGCAAGCGCACAACAATCTCGGCTGCGTGCTGCGCGCGCAGGGCCGTCACGACGAAGCGGCGGCTGCGTTCGCCGACGCGCTCGCGCTCGCGCCGCAGATGGCCGAAGTGCACGCCAACCTGGGCGCGACGTTCGCGCATGCCGGCCGCCACGACGACGCCGAACGCGCGTACCGCCGCGCGCTCGAACTGCGACCCGACCATGGCGATGCCCGTTTCGGGCTGGCGACGCTGCTGCTCGCCGTTGGCCGGTTCGACGAAGGCTGGCGCCGTTACGAATCGCGCTACGCGCAGTCGGCGTTCGTACATCGCCGGACGCGCGAGGTGCTGCGGTGTGCGCAGTGGCAAGGCGAGCCGCTTGCCGGCAAGACGCTGCTCGTCTGGCAGGAAGACGGCCTCGGCGACATGCTGCAGTTCAGCCGCTATTTCGCGGAGTTTCGCGCGCGGCATGCGGCGCGCGTGGTCTTTGCGTGCCAGCCCGCGCTGCATCGGCTGATGGAGACGCTCGACGGCGTCGACGAAGTGCTCGATCACGACGTGGCCACGGCGCGTGCGGCGCAATTCGATTACTGGACGAGCCTGCTGAGCGCACCGATGCATGCCGGCACGACGCTCGACACGATCCCGCCGCCGGCGCAGCTCTCACCCGATCCCGCCCGCGTCGCGCGCTGGCGCACGCGCCTCGACGCGCTGCCGGCCGGCCCGCGTGTCGGGCTCGTGTGGAAAGGCAACCCGAAGCATCGCAACGATGCACACCGCTCGCTGCCGTCGCTCGCGTTGCTGACGCCGCTGTGGAGCGTGCCGGGCGTGAATTTCGTGAGCCTGCAGAAGGGGCAGGGCGAGGACGAGGCGCGCGATCCGCCGGGCGGTCTGCCGTTGCTGCATCTCGGTTCGGAGATCGACGATTTCGCGGATACGGCCGCGATCGTCGCGCAGCTCGATCTCGTGGTGTGCGTCGACACGTCGATCGCGCATCTGGCCGCATCGCTCGGCAAGCGTTGCTGGGTGCTGCTGCCGAATCAGGACGTCGACTGGCGCTGGATGCACGACCGCGACGATTCGCCGTGGTATCCCGGCACGGTGCGGCTGTTCCGCAGAGGGCGCGACGAGAACTGGATCCAGATGGCCGAGCGCTTGCGCGAGGCGTTTGCCGCGTATTTTGCAGCCCGTTGCGCGACGGCGGACGAAATGGCGCCTATCGTCCTAACGTAATGGCGCGTGCCGAATGGGCGCGACGACGCGGCATACTGCGCGGAACGCGGCCATGCCTTACCTGCTGATCAGATCAATCGAGGCCCTCGTGGAAAACATCGTCATCGTCGGCTCGTCCGGTCACGCCAAGGTCGTGATCGACATCGTCGAACAGGTCGGCCGGTACCGGATCGCCGGGCTGATCGATTCGTTCCGGCCCCGCGGCGAGGAGACGCTCGGCTACGCGGTGCTGGGCGCCGAACGCGACCTGCCGGATCTGGTCGATGCGCACGGAATCGCCGGGCTGCTGGTCGCCATCGGCGACAACCACGCGCGCGAGAACGTGACGGCCGCTCTCGCGGCGCTCGTGCCGTGCCTGCCGAGCGTGTCGGCGGTGCATCCGGCAGCACGCATCGGCAAGGCGTCGACGATCGGCGCGGGTACGGTCGTGATGGCCGGCGCGGTGATCAACCCGTGCTGCACGATCGGCGACGGGTGCATCGTCAACACGAATGCGTCGCTCGATCACGACGGCGCGATGGAGGATTTCTCGAGCCTCGCGCCAGGCGTCGTCACGGGCGGTAACTGCCGGATCGGCCGCGGCGCGGCGATCGGCCTCGGCGCAATGTTGCGGCACCGGATCGCGGTCGGCGAGCACGGCGTCGTGGGCGCGGGCGCGGTCGTGCTGCACGACGTCGAGCCGTACACGGTCGTGTACGGCAACCCGGCGCGCCGGATCCGAGCGCGCGCGGCCGGCGAGCGCTACCTGTAAGCGCCGCGCGTCAGGCGGCGATCAGTCCGACGATGCGGCGAACCATGTCGTCGGTGAGCGCCGGGTAGATCGGCAGGCACAGCACCTTGCGCGCGGCCTCGGTAGCGACGGGCAGGTTGTCGCGGTTTGCGGACGGCAGCCCACGGTACATCGGGAATTCCGAAATCAGCGGATGGAAGTAGCGGCGCGCATACACGTCGTAGTCGCGCAGCTTCCGGTACAGCGCATCGCGGTCGAGCGGATAGTCTTCGTCAACGAGGATCGCGAAATACGCGTGGTTCGCGACGGTCTGGCCGCCGAGCGGCACGCAGCGGATGCCGCGCACGTCGCTCAGCAGTGTGCGGTACAGCGTGTCGATTTCGCGGCGGCGCGCGAGCGCGCCGTCGATGTGCTGCAATTGCAGCATCCCGAATGCGGCGTTGATCTCGCTCATCTTGCCGTTGATGCCGGGCGCGACGACCGTGACTTCGTCGACGAAACCGAAGTTCTTCAGATGGTCGATCCGCTGTTTGGTCTTCGCGTCCGGGCAGATGATCGCGCCGCCCTCGAACGTATTGAACACCTTCGTCGCGTGGAAGCTCAGCACCGACATGTCGCCGTGCGCGAGCACGCTGCCGTCGGCGTTCTGTACGCCGAACGCGTGCGCCGCATCGTAGATCACGCGCAGGTTGTAGTTGTCGGCGATCTTCTGGATCGCGTCGACGTCGCACGGATTGCCGTAGCAGTGCACGGGCATGATCGCGGTGGTCTGCGGCGTGATTGCCGCCTCGATGCGCGCGGGGTCGAGATTGAGCGTGCCGGGCGCGACGTCGACGAATACCGGCTTGATGCCGTTCCACAGCAGCGAATGCGCGGTCGCGACGAACGAGTACGGCGTCGTGATCACCTCGCCGGTGATGCGCAGCGCCTGCAGCGCGGTGACGAGCGCGAGCGTGCCGTTCGCGAACAGCGACAGGTACGGCACGCCGAGGTACTCGCACAGCGCGCGCTCGAACTGCTGATGGAACGGGCCGCCGTTGGTCAGCGTGCGGCTCTCCCAGATCTTCTCGAGGTACGGCAGGAATTCTTCGAGCGGCGGCAGGTGCGGCTGCGTGACGTAGATGCGTTCGTGCGGCAGTTGCGCGACGGACGACGCGGGCAGGCTGGCGGTCATGGCGGTCTCTCTTTTTCGATAGCGCGTGGCGTTCAGGCCTCGGCCGCGGCCTGTGCGGTGGCCGTGTCGTCGAACAGCGGCGTGTCGAATGCGGTGACGGGTTCGCCCGCGCACCAGCGGGCCCACATCGTGCGCAGCGCGGACGACAGCCCGGCCGCGACGATGGCCGGTCGGAACGCGGCGGATTGCAAGCAGCGCGCGCGCAGGCCTGCGCGCAGCGTCTGCAGCGCGGCGGTGTCGCGGCCGAGCGCCAGCGCCTTCGCGACGAAATCGTCTTCGTCCGTCGCGATGTATTCGTCGAGCCCGACGTGCTGCAGCCAGCCCGCGCTGCCGCGCCCGGCCATCGTCGCGCCGGGGAGCGTCACGGTCGGCACGCCCATCCACAGCCCGTTCAGCGTGGTCGTCGAGCCGGTGTACGGGAACGTGTCGAGGCAGAGATCGACGCCGTGGTGCTGCTGCATGTAGACCGGAATGTTCGAACGGCGGTGGAACGTCAGGCGGCCGACATCGATGCCCGCGGCGGCGAACCATGCGGTCAGCGCGTCCTGGTCGCGGTCGTTGCCGACCGCGCCGAGCGCCATGCGCGCAGTCGGATCCGCATGCAGCACGCGCGCCCAGACCTCGATCACGTGCTGGCTCAGCTTGTTCAGGCGGTTGAAGCTGGCATAGGTCGTATAGCCGTTGTGCAGCGCCGGCAGCACGTTGACGGGCGGGCAGTTCGGCGGCGGCATGAACGGCGCGATCGCGGGCAGCCGCACGATCTGCTCGACGAACTGGTCGTCGAATGCGCCGTGCGGCGCGACGAAGCGGTCCGTCAGGTAGTAGTCCATCTTGCCGAGGCCGGTCGTGGCCGGATAGCCGATCCACGACGCCTGCACCGGCGCCGCGCGTTGCGCCAGCGCGACGAGCCGGTTGCGGCCGGTATGGCCCGACAGGTCGATCACGATGTCGATGCGGTCGTTGCGCACGCGTTCGAGGAAGGCCTGGTCGCTCATGCCGGCGACGTTGCGCCAGGTCGTGGCGTGGGCCTTGAAGCGCTCGGACGTCTGATCTTCCTCGAAGTGATTGTGATAGAAGTGCATCGCGATGCCGGAATCGGCCGCGAGCTGCTCGATCACGGGCACCGCGTAGGAGGAAACCGCGTGGCTGAACAGGTCGCCCGACACGAAGCCGACCTGCAGCTTGCGCGCCGGGTCGCGCGGGTTCGAGAACATGGCCGCACGCTTGCGTTTGTGATTGTCGTAGCGCTCGCCGAACTTGCGGTGTTCCGCAACGAGCGCCTGCGGATCGAATTCGCTGCTGTGCGCGATACAGAACAGCATGCTGCTGTGGGTGACGCTGTCGGTCGGGTTGATTTCGATCGAGCGCTTCAGCCAGCCCACCGCTTCCTGCGTGGCGCCCAGTTCGAGCAGCACGAAGCCGAGCGTGCTCATCGGGGCGGCCGCGCCGGGTGCGAGTTCGACTGCGCGCCGGCAGGCCGCGATCGCTTCGTCCGTGCGGCGCATCGCGAACAGCACGAGAGCGCGGACCCGCATTGCCTCAGGGTGATCCGGCTGGAGCTCGAACAGGCGCTGACACTGTTCGTCGGCTTCCGCGAGACGGTTCATCGCCCGCAATGTATCGGCGAGCAGGATGCGCACGAGCACTTCGTTCGGCAGCAATTCGACCGTGCGAAAGCCGGCCTCGATCATCTCCGCGAAGCGGCCTTCCCGGTGATGCGATGCGGACAGCGCGCGCCAGCATGCGCCGTCTTCCGGGTAGTCGGCGACCAGTTTCCGCGCAAGCGCGGTGGCTTCCGCGTGCTTGTTCTTGTCGAACAGCGCCGCGTGCTTTTGCAGCAGCGTCTGGCTGGGGCGGCGGACAGGCTTGCCGGCGTCGTTCCGCCCGGCCGGGCCGGCCGCGGTTTCAAGGACGATCGCCGCGTCGATGCCGCTTGGGGCGACGGTGACCGCTGCAGTCGCGAGCACGATGTCGGGCGATGCCAACTGCGCGATCAGGCCGTCCAGTGCGGGGCCGTGCACGCCGCGCTGTTGCGCGATCTCGACGGCGATCCATGCAGCGGCCGTTTGTCCGCTGCGATGCAGCGCGTGGATGTAGCTGACCCAGTAGTAGCCGTTGGCCGGATTCGAGCCGATGGCGGCTTCGAAATGCGGTATCGCGTCGGCCGGGCGGCCCGTATCGACCAGCAGGACCGCGAGGTTGTAGTGCGCGTCCCCATGCGTGGGCACTGCGTCGAGGATGGCCTCGTACAGCGCCCGGGCGTCGTCGAAAGCACCGGCGCGCTGGCGCTCGAGCGCGTTGTCCAGGACGAGCGCGATGTCCTGCGCAAGCTGCTGTTCGGGCGTAAGCGTGGCGGAGGCGGACAGGTCGAGCGAGAGCATGATGGAATCTGCGGAAAGTCGGTCGATACCATTATGGGTAGCGCGCCGCTGCGCCGATGCCGCGAGATGACGGTAAAAGCCCGGTCAGTTTGGCCGATTGAACGGGCCGCCGCGGCACGGGAGACGCACCGGCGGCGTGCAAAAAAAACGCCCGCACGAGGCGGGCGGAGGCGAACGAGCACGCCCTCACATCAGCGCGTAGTTCTTGTTGTCGGGTTGGCGCGCGCGGCCTGGCGCGCTGCCGGGTGCGTCTCAGCGGCTCGCGACGCTCTGGTACTGGCCGACCGCCTGCACACGGCCCATCGCAGCCTGGTATTCGTCGGTCAATTCCTGCTGCGCGCGTTGCGCGCCGGCGAAGATGCGGTCGTTGCTGGTCTGCATGCGGCGGATCGCGGCGATGCCGGCGGGCGGCTGGTCGGCCGCGAGCAATACGACGAGCGACCAGCGCGCATCGACGAGGCGCACCGCCTCGATCCAGTCGGCCATCGCGGCCGCATGTTCGATTGCGTCCGTGAGCGCGTCGAGCTGCGCGATCAATTCGGTCTGTTCCATCGTGGCGCTCCTGTCCGGCTGGCGGTCAGCCCTTGTTGTTCGACATCGCGCCGGCGCTGTTCGCGCCGCCGAACAGCTGCGTCAGGTACTGCGAGTTGCTGTTCATCGTCGCCATCACCTTGTTGAGCGCGGTGAACTGCGCCTGGTACTGGCTGGTCAGCTGTGCCGCGTAGTTCGACAGGTTCGTCTGCTGCGTCGTGACGCTCTTCTGGTCGTTGCCGAGCGCCGTCGTGCGCGTGGCGATCAGCCCGTTCGTCTTCGTGTAGTTCGTGATGTTCGTCGTCAACTGCTGGCCGATTCCGTTCGTCGAGTTGAACAGCGACGCAATGCCCGACGGGTTGGTCTGCAGCGCGGTGTTGAGCGCCGTGCTGTCGGTCTTCAGCGTGCCGTCGGCCTGCAGCGTGACACCGATCGACGCGAGGTTGATCGTCGAGCCGTTGTTGTTCACGCCGCTCGCGACGATCGACGCGAGCGAGTTCTTGATCGTGTTCAGCGTTGAATCGCCGAGCAGCGCGCCTTGCGACGACGCGCCGGCCGTGAAGCTCGACAGCGAGCCCATCGTCGTGACGAGCGTGTTGTAGAGCGTCACGAAGTTGTTGACCGCGGCGGCCTGGGTTTTCGTGTCGGTGGCGACCGTCAGCGTCTGGGTCTGGCTTGCGTTGACCGCGGCCGAGGTCAGGTTCAGCGTGATGCCGGTGATCGCGCTCGACACGGTGTTGCTCGCGCTCATGCCGGCGATGCCGTTGATCGTGTACGCCGCGTCCTGTGCGACCGTGCTCTGCTTCCACGCGGCACTGCCGTTCGCGGACGTGAACGTCGACTGGCCGCCCGTCGTGCTGGCCGTCGACGTGACGCCGAGGCTGGACAGGCCGTTGTCGCCGGACACGTTGCTGAGCGCGACGCTGATCGTGTTCGCCGCGCCGGTCGGCGTCGAGCTGAGCACGAGGTGCGCGCCGTCGCTGCCGTTGACGACCGACGCGACGATGCCCGGGTTGCCGGCCGTGCTGTTGATCGCGGCGGCGATGCCGGACAGCGTGTTGTTCGTGCTGTTGACGTTGACCGTGAATGACTTGCTGCCGAGCGACAGCGTCATCGTGCCGGTGCCGAGCGCCGTCGACGAACCGAACGCGGCCGACGACAGCGACTGCGACGTCGCGATCTGCGTGACGCCGACGGAATAGCTGCCGGCGACGGCGCCGACGCCCGCGGTCGCGGTGAGGCCGGTGCCGCTCGCGGTCGCGGTGAAGGTGTTCTGCAGCGAGCCGTTCGACAACGTCGTGACGCTGGCCTGCAGTGCGCTCAGCGCGGCCGAAAGGGCGCCGTACGCGGAAATCTGGGTGCTGTCGCTGTTCTGCTGCGCGTTGAGCGCGGCGGCCTGACCGGCGGTCTTGGCATTGACGAGCGCCGTCACGAGCGAGTTGACGTCCATCGACGAGTTGCCGGTCGAACCGCTGATGATCGATTGCGCAGCCTGCTGCAGCTGGCTGTTGGCCGAGTTGTTGGCGGAAGTGACGGCGGAATTGATCGTCGACATCGTATTGCTCCGTGCGGCGGATGATCCGTGGAATGTTGGGTGAAGACCTGGCCGCGGGGCAGGGCCCCGCGTGCCAAGTGCTTGCGGCCGGGCCGCGCGTTACGCGGGGCCCGGCCGTCGGTTGCTACGCGATTACTGCAGGAGCTTCAGGACCTGCTGCGGCAGCGAGTTCGCCTGTGCGAGCACCGAGATGCCTGCTTGCTGCAGCACCTGGTTCTTCGACATGTTCGCGGTTTCCTGCGCGAAGTTCGCGTCGGTGATTTGCGACTGTGCCGACGACAGGTCGGTCGATTCTGCCTGCTGCGACGTGGCGATTGCCGTGAAGCGGTTTTGTGCCGCGCCCAGTTGTGCCTGAACGTTGTTCACCGTTTGCAGCGCGTTGTCGATCGATACCATCGCGACGTTTGCACCGCTGACCGTGCTGATGTCGAGGCCCGACACGGTTGCCGGCTTGTTGACGGCGTTGATCTGCGCAACGGCGTTCGTGATCGCGGTGAGCGCCGCTGCCGACATGCTCGAGCTGGTTGCGCTCGTTTGGATCGACAGAGCGCCGACTGCCGTGCCCGAGCCGGTCGTTGCGCTTGCGCCGAACACAGACTGGGCAACGGTTTGCGCGATGGCCCCGCCGTTCTGGTCGGTGAACGTGTAGCCACCTTGACCGTCCGACATCACGTTGATCGCGGTAATCGCTGCGCCCGACGACGTGTACTTGCCGGCGGTGTCGAGGCTCAGGCCCGTCACCGTGCCGACCGTCTGACCCGTCTGCACCAGGCCGCCGCCGATCTTCGCGGCCGACATGCTTTGGCTCAGGTCCAGCGAGATCGTCTGGCCGACGTTCGCGCCAACCTGGAACGACACGATGCCCGCGTTGCCGTTCAGGATGTTCGTGCCGTTGTACGTCGTTTGCGACGCGATACGGTTCACTTCCTGGATCTGCTGCGCGACTTCCTGTTGCAGTGCTGCCTGGTCGGTCGTGGACATCGTGCCCGTCGACGCCTGGACGGCCAGCGTGCGGATACGCTGCAGGCTGTTCGTCAGCGACGACAGAGCGCTCGATGCCGTTTGAATCATCGACACGCCGTCGTTCGCGTTCGACACGCCCTGGTTCAGGCCGTTGATCTGCGTTTGCATCCGCGTCGAAATCGCGAGGCCGGCTGCGTCGTCGGCTGCGCTGTTGATACGCTTGCCCGACGACAGACGCGTAATGGCTTGCGACAGTGCGTTTTGCGAGCCGTTGAGGTTCTGCTGTGCAACCAGCGAGTTGATGTTGCTATTGATTCCGAGCATGGAAAAATCTCCTGTTTAAGCCGAAAGCCCTGGGAAGCCGATTTGCCGTTTTTGGCGTCGGCGGAAGCACTCGTTCATTGCTGGCCGCCTCAGAGCAGGATTTCGGCGTACCAAAACAAAACTTGAGGGCCGAGTTGAGATTCGGCCCGATTTTTTATCGTTCTTTGTCATTTCGGATAGGGCCGGCCAGCTGCCCGATCAACTGGAGGCAGAGACCGGCCTGTCGACGGAGTGGCAAGGCTGTGCACACGCGATCGACAAAAGGATGGTTTTGTCTGTGATTCCCTGCTATGATGGCGGGCTGAATTGAGATTTCTGTCACGCCTTTGCCGTTTTCGGCATGTTTGCTGGCAGTCAAACGCGGCGCTGCACGCGGTTGTGAAGCGTACTCGCGGTGCTTTCCGCCTCTCTTTTCCGGCCTCCGAGGCCGTATTTCCGCTCGTTTCGCCTGTTTGGGGGACGCTCGGTTGGCCGGTGCGTGGCGCTTGGCCGCTACGTTTTTGACCGTTTAAGCAATTTAGGAACGACATGACGACGATTCTTCTGAAAGAAAACGAGCCGTTCGAAGTGGCGATTCGCCGCTTTCGTCGCGCTATCGAAAAAAATGGCCTGATCGCTGAACTGCGCGAACGCCAGTCTTACGAAAAGCCGACCGCAGTCCGCAAGCGCAAGAAGGCAGCAGCCGTCAAGCGCCTGCACAAGCGCCTGCGCAGCCAGATGCTGCCGAAGAAGCTCCACTAAGAGCGTCTTAGGGTTTGCCGCGAAACGGCGGAGTGTGCCTCGAAAGAGGCCGCTCCGCCGTTTTGCTTTTGGGGCCGGGAAAGGCCCGAAGCCGCGCTGCGCGGCGCGGCTGTTCCGGCTGATGGCCGGCGGTTTTTGGCCGTCGGTACATCGTCGGAACGTTCAGAAGTCGATTTTCGCGATCAGGCGAGGGCGGCGACCACGCCGCGTGGGCGGACAGGAGAGTGGCGGCGAGGCTGACGGTCACGACGGGTGCGCAAAAAACGCAAGTAAGAATCATTCGCATTGCGTTAAAATGCCGCGCATCGTATCGAAACCCGCCACGCGCGCAACCATTCCATGGCGCGCGCAAGGACATCCGGCCTTGCCGCGCGACGGCGGGACGGCTCGCGCGGCACCCGACATCCCATGACCTGTATCCCGTCGAATCGGGGCCGCCGTTCGTGCCGGCCCGCTTTCCTTTCGCTGTGCACGCGATGAATGCGTTCCTGCGACCGCTTCTCGTCCGCCTGCACCGCTGGTTCGGGCTCGCCATTGCGCTGTTCCTGTTCGTCGCGGGGCTCACCGGCGCGCTGATCGCGTGGGACCACGAACTCGACGCGGCGCTGAACCCGGATTTCTACGTCGCGCGCAGCGACGCGGCGCCGCTCGATCCGCTCGCGCTCGCGGGACGCATCGAGGCCGCCGACCCGCGCGTGCAGGTGACCTATCTGCCGCTCGCGGTCGAGCCGGGGCGCACGCTGCAGGCGGGCGTGATGCCGCGCGCCGTTGCGGCCGCCGGCCAGCCGCCCGCGCTCGACTTCAACCAGATCGCCGTCGATCCCGCGACCGGTGCGGTGCAGGGCCGCCGCGAATGGGGCGCGCCGTCGCTTGCGCGGCTCGACCTGATGCCGTTCGTTTACCGGTTGCACTACTCGCTGTTCCTGCCCATGTACGGCGGGATCAACTTCGGGTTCTGGGTGATGGGCGTCGTCGGGATCGTGTGGGCGATCGACAGCCTGATCGCGCTCGTGCTCGCGTTTCCGAACCTGAAAAGCTGGCGCAAGTCGTTCGCGTTCCGCGTGCGGCGCGGTGGCTATCCGCTCGTGTTCGACCTGCACCGCTCGGGCGGCGCGTGGGTGTGGGGGCTGCTGCTCGTCGTCGCGGTCACGTCGATCTCGATGAATCTCGGCAATCCGCTCGTGCGACCGCTCGTGTCGCTGTTCTCGCCGCTTGCCGAGACGCCCTATACGAATCCCGAGCACTTCCCGCCCGCACCGGCGGGCAGCAAGGTGCTGCCGCGCGAGCGGATCGTCGGGATCGCGCGTTCGGCCGGACGCGATGCGGGGATCGCCGCGCCGCCCGGCGCGCTGCTGTTCGCGCCGGCGATGAACGTCTACGCGGTCGGGTTCTTCACGCCCGGCAACGACCACGGCGACGTCGGGCTCGGCAATGCGTGGCTTTACTGGGACGCGGTGACCGGCAAGCCCGTCGCCGCCCAGGTGCCGGGCTGCGGCTCGGCCGGCGACCTGTTCATGCAGGCGCAGTTTCCGCTGCATTCGGGGCGGATCGCCGGCATCGCGGGCCGCGTCGCGGTGAGCGCGCTCGGCATCGTCATCGCGATGCTGAGTGTCACGGGCATCTGCATCTGGGTGAAAAAGCGCAGTGCGCGCGTGCGGGCCGCGCGGAGCGCGCGGTCGGTCGTGCCGGCGTCGTCACGCGCGGCGCGGTGAGCGGGCGGGGCGGAGCCGTTGCAGGCTCCGGGCGACGGTTGGCGCCCGTCAGCCCGCCTTGCGCCGGCGTGCCGGCTGCTTGCCGCCGAGCGCCGCACATTGCGCGTGGCACGGACAGCCGACCTCGTGATCGTTGACCATGCCGGTCGCCTGCATCAGCGCATAGCAGATCGTCGAGCCGACGAACTTGCAGCCGTACGCCTTCAGCGCCTTGCTGAGCGCGTCGGACTGCTCGGTGGACGCGGGGGCGTCGCGGTAAGACTGCCATGCGTTCTGGACCGGCGTGTTGCCGACGAACGACCACAGGAATGCGGCCAGCGACCCGTGCTCGTCGCGGATGCGCTGCACGGCGCGCGCGTTGGTCACCGCCGATTCGACCTTCGCGCGGTTGCGCACGATGCCGGGGTTCTCCAGCAGTTTCTCGATGCGCTTCGGCGTGAAGCGCGCGACGGCGTCGACGTCGAAATCGGCGAACGCTTCGCGATAGCCGGCACGCTTGTTCAGGATCGTCGACCACGACAGCCCGGCCTGCGCGCCTTCCAGGATCAGCATTTCGAACAGGTGGCGATCGTCGTGCGACGGCACGCCCCACTCGGTATCGTGATAGTGAGCGTCCGCTTCCGTCTTCACCCAGTTGCACCGCTGCGACATCGTCTGCCTCGTTTTCAGTGTCGATTCGATCGCGCCAGCATAGCGGAAGCCCTTTTCGCGGGATAGCCGGCCGAACGGCAGATGGGCGCGCGGCGCCGATCCGGTTAAGCTTGGCGCCTGTTCGAATCAGCGGGATGAAGGCATGGCGGCATTACTTTTTGCGATCGGCATCGACGGCGGCGGCACGGGCACGCGTGCGGTGCTGGCCGACCGGCACGGGCGGGAGCTCGCGCAGGGGCGCGGCGGCCCGTCGGGGCTCGGTCTCGGCATCGAGCGCGCGTGGGCGTCGATCGGCGCGGCCTGCGCGGACGCGTTCACGCAGGCCGGTTTCGCGTTCGAGTGGTCGCAGTGCGCGCTCGGCTGCGGGCTCGCGGGCGTCAACAATGCGGCGTGGCTCGCCGCGTTCCGCGCGCAGGCGCCGCTCGGCGCGCTCGCGATCGAGAGCGACGCGTATACGACGGTCGTCGGCGCGCACGGCGGCGCGCCGGGGCTCATCGTCGCGCTCGGTACCGGCAGCATCGCAGCGGCGCTCGATGCTGCCGGCGCGTGCCGGATCGCAGGCGGTTTCGGCTTTCCGTCCGGCGACGAGGCTAGCGGCGCGTGGCTCGGCGTGCGTGCGCTTGCATACGCGCAACAAGCGCTCGACGGCCGCGTGCCGCGCGACGCGTTCGCCGAAGCGCTACTCGCGGAAACGGGCGCGCAGGATCGCGATGCGCTCGTCCAGTGGTCGTGCGATGCGAACCAGACGATCTACGCGCGGCTCGCGCCGATCGTGTTCGCGCATCGCTCGCATCCGGTCGCGGGCGCGCTGATCGCGCAGGCCGGCGACGAAATCGGCAAGATGATCGATGCGCTCGATCCGCAGCACGCGCTGCCGGTCGCACTGTGCGGCGGGCTTGCCGACGCGCTGGCGCCGGCCGTGCCGGCGCGTCACGCCGCGCGGCTGCGCGCGCCGCTCGACGATTCCGCGCACGGCGCGTTGCGGCTCGCGCTGCAGGCGCTGCGGGCGGCGGAAGGAGCGTGATTGTGGCTGAACGTGTCTGAAGCGGGTTGAAGGCGCGCCGCGGCAGCGCCGAAGGCGGCGCTTGACGGGGAACCGTCCGGCGCGCAGCCGGGCACGACGTTAGAATGGCCGTTCCGCAGAGCCCTGAGCGCCATTCTTCCGTCCCATGTACAAAGTCATCGCCACCGATCTCGACGGTACCCTGCTGAACAGCGACCACCAGCTCGACCCGTACACGATCGACACCGTCCGCCGGCTCGAGCGCGACGGCCTGCAGTTCGTGATCGCCACGGGGCGCCATTACGCGGATGTCGCGGGCATTCGCGACGTGCTCGGCATCCGGCCGTACCTGATCACGTCGAACGGGGCGCGCGTGCATGCACCGGACGACACGACGATCCACGCGCAGGACATCGATCCCGCGATCGTCCGCGGCCTCGTGCAGCCGGACATCGTCGGCGCGCACGGCCGCGTGATCGTCAACCTGTTTACCGACCAGGGCTGGCTGATCGACCGCGATGCGCCGCACCTGCTCGAGTTCCACCAGGATTCGGGCTTCCGGTACGACGTGATCGACATGCCCGAGCACGACGGCGCGGATATCGCGAAGGTGCTGTATATCGGCGAGCCGGCCGATCTCGCGGTGCTCGCCGAGCAGATGCGGGTGCGGTTCGGCGATGCGCTGTACGTCACGTACTCGCTGCCCGACTGTCTCGAAGTGATGACCGCGAATGTGTCGAAGGGCCGCGCGCTGCGCACGGTGCTCGCACGGCTGGGCGTCGATACCGGCCACTGCATCGCGTTCGGCGACAACATGAACGACATCGACCTGCTCGAAACCGCCGGTCACGCGTTCATGATGAACAACGCGAACCCCGACCTGGTCGCGCGGCTGCCGCACATCCCGCGGATCGGCAACAACTTCGACGCGGGCGTCGCCCGCCACCTGCGCACGCTGTTCTCGCTCGAGGGCAACGTCGCCGCTTCCTGAGCGACCAGCCCGGATGCGCTTTCCGGGCGGCAATGAAAAACGGGCGCCAATGGCGCCCGTCGAAATTACCTGCCTCGTCTTCTTCGACAGCGTGAGGCTCGCTGCTCTGCTCGCTTGACCCCGTAGTGTTTTATTCGCTTGTGCGAGCCGATGCCGGCAGTTGGTCGACGGCGTTGTCACGCCCCGCGACCAGCGGGTAGATGATCCCTGCGAGTACCGCGCCGATGATCGGCGCGACCCAGAACAGCCACAGCTGGCCGATCGCCTCGCCGCCGACGAACAGCGCCGGGCCGGTCGAGCGCGCCGGGTTCACCGACGTGTTGGTGACCGGAATCGAGATCAGGTGAATCAGCGTCAGGCACAGGCCGATCGCGATCGGCGCGAAGCCGGCCGGCGCGCGCTTGTCGGTTGCGCCGAGGATCACGAACAGGAAGAAGCCCGTCATCACGACTTCGCAGATGAACGCCGCGCCGAGCGCGTAGTGGCCGGGCGAGCGCTCGCCGAAGCCGTTCGTCGCAAAACCGCTGCCGACCACGTCGAAGCCCGGCTTGCCGGTCGCGATCAGGTACAGCACGAACGCGCCGAGCGTTGCGCCGACAACCTGCGCGACGATGTACGGCGCGAGATCGCGTGCCGGGAACCGGCCGGCGACCGTCAGGCCGACGCTCACCGCCGGATTCAGGTGGCAACCCGAGATGTGGCCGATTGCGAATGCCATCGTCAGCACGGTCAGGCCAAAGGCGAGTGCGACACCGGCAAAGCCGATGCCGAGGCCCGGAAAGGCGGCGGCCAGCACGGCGCTTCCGCACCCGCCGAGCACCAGCCAGAACGTGCCGAATACCTCTGCAGCGAGACGCTGGGAAAGCTTCATGTAAGGACCTTGTACAAGTGCGTTGAAAACGACCGGGCGACGCAACGGATTTATTCCGTCACCCGGAATTGGTCTGGATTATAGGAAATGAATCGGGTTCGGGAGGGTCAACGATTGTTAAATTTGAATGGCTGACGAATGCCTTTTATTAGAATAAGTCCGCATTCTCGATATAGTCGAATCGGTTAAAGATGACAGCATTTATTTCGAAGGGCAGGGCGGCAGTGCGGATGACGTAACGGATGTTTGTGTCCCGGCCGGATTCGCCGGGGCCGCATCATCGAAAAGGGGAGTCGAAAAATGTCTCAATACGCGAAACTCAAGGCGCAGATCGCCGATCTGCAGGCGCAGGCGGACGACGTGCGTCGCCAGGAAGTGGCGGCGGTGATTGCCGACGTCCAGCGAATGATTGCCGAATACGGCCTGACGGCCCAGGATCTGGGCTTCGCGGAGCGAGCGCGGCGCGGCCGCCCGCCGAAGAAGGCGCCGCTGCCCCCGAAATACCGCGATCCGAAGTCCGGCGCGACCTGGAGCGGGCGTGGCAAACCGCCGAATTGGATCGTCGGGAAAAACCGCGATCGTTTCCTGATCGAATGACTGAAAGCCAAATAGAAAGAGCCGCATCGTCGATGCGGCTCTTTTGTTTTGCGGTTTGCGCGCCGATTTCGGCGCGGATTTTACGGAATATTTCGGCGCGGATTTCCGCGTCAGGCGCCCGCGACCCGGCGCAATGCCGGTTGCCTGGTCGTCGCGCAAAGCGATTCGTAGGTCTCGACATAACGCTGCGCCATCGCCTTCGAGCTGAAACGCGTATCGAAACGTTCGCGGATCGCGGTGCGCGACAGGCTGTCGATCCGGTGCAGCGCGCCGACCGCGCCCTGCACGTCCTCGACGATGAAGCCGGTCACGCCGTCCTCGATCACTTCCGGCACCGAGCCGCGGTTGAACGCGACGACCGGCGTGCCGCACGCCATCGCCTCGATCATCACGAGGCCGAACGGCTCCGGCCAGTCGATCGGGAACAGCAGCGCTTTCGCGCCGGACAGGAACGCGGGCTTCTGCGCTTCGTTGATCTCGCCGATGAATTCGACGTGCGCCTGGCCGAGCAGCGGCTCGATCACTTCCTTGAAGTAGTCGGCGTCGGCCTTGTCGACCTTCGCGGCGATCTTCAGCGGCAGTCCGCTTTGCGCGGCGATCCGGATCGCCGTGTCGACGCGCTTTTCGGGGCAGATCCGGCCGAGAAATGCGAGGTATTCGGGCTTCACGCCCGGCTGCGGCGTGAGCAGCGTGTCGGGCAGCCCGTGGTACACGGTGCCGGCCCATGCGGCCTGCGGCAGCGGCTTGCGCTGGTTGTTCGAGATCGACACGACCGGCGCGTCCGGGAACGCGTCGAACACCGGCTGCAGCTCCGGCAGGTCGAGGCGGCCGTGCAGCGTCGTCACGTATGGCGTGTCGAGGCGCGACATCAGCGGGAACGGCAGGTAGTCGAGGTGGAAGTGCAGCACGTCGAATTCGTGCGCGACGCGGGCGACCTGTTCGAGGAGCCGCATGTGGGGCGCCATCGAATCGCGGATAGACGGGTCGAGCCGCAGTGCGCGCGGCCAGGCCGCCTCGAGACGGGCCGACGTGACGGAGTCGCCGCTGGCGAACAGCGTCACGTCGTGGCCGAGTTCGACGAGCGCCTCGGTGAGGTAGGACACGACACGCTCGGTACCGCCGTAGAGTTTCGGCGGGACGGCTTCGTAAAGCGGCGCGATCTGGGCAATTCGCATGGGTGATCTCCTGTGTCGATCCGCGGGGCCGCTTTGGCGCCGATACGGATCCCGTACAAGGTTGCGGAACTCGCCGACACATGCTGTTGGCGGTACGTGGCCGGGCCCTGGGCGCGGTGCGCGGGGCGCCGGACGGCGAGCTGCGGGGCGGGCCGGCACGGCTCGCGCCGCCGCCCATTGGAGTCCATTATCGATATCGCCCCGAGGGGTTCGAGTGTTTTTTCAAACACTTAAGGCTTGTTACACGATGAAATACGCGAAAACCCCGAGAAAAAGGGTGCGGATACATAAATCGAGATAGACGCATCTATTGTTGCGCCATCGTGAAAAACCACTATAATTTTTACCGACCCGAATGCCGGCAGCCTTGCCGGCCGCCTTTTTCGCCGCATCAAGGCCGCTGCCGGGCCCATCTCAGCCGAATCCGCGCTGTCACCGCTTTCCCGATCGCTCCCTTTCAATTCGCCTTGTCGGAAAAATTCCTACACGGTTTACAGACAAATCCTGCATGGCATACGCCACTTCGCTGATACCGACATAAATGCCGTTTGGCCAAAATTCGCCCTGTAAGACTATAAACGAGCCGACTGAGCGCCCAGCGCGCCCTGATCGAGCAAACGTTGTCATAACACGAATGGCCAAAGCAACGCCTTTTAACGGGGGAATCATGAGCGCTACCAGCGAAATGCTCAGTGAGATCAAAGAGGTCAACCTGTCGTACCTCCTCCTCGCGCAGCGCCTGCTGCGGGAAGACAGGGCGATGGGCATGTTCCGCATGGGAATTTCCCAGGAACTGGCCGATGTGCTCGCGAACCTCACGCTCGCCCAGACCGTGAAGCTCGCCGCGTCGAACCAGATGCTGTGCCGCTTCCGCTTCGACGATCACGCGCTGCTGTCGTCGCTCGCCGACAAGGGCCGTAGCGATGTCGTCGCGCATGCCCACTCGGCCATCCTGATGGCCGGGCAACAGGTCGAAGGCGTCCGCTGATCCATCCCGCCTTGCGTTTGTCCCGGCGTGCCGCGCCGGCCGGCAGCGTATTGGCCATTCATCCGAATCACGTCAAGCGGACTGTTTTCACCATGGCAAGCAAAAGTGTCGTGATCGAGGTGAAGGAAATCACCCTCGCCATCGAACTGATCGAACTGGGCGCCCGGCTGCAGTTGCTGGAGGCGGAGACGAGCCTGTCGCGGGACCGTCTGATCAAGCTGTACAAGGAACTGAAGGGCGTGTCGCCGCCGAAGGGGATGCTGCCGTTCTCGACCGACTGGTTCATGACGTGGCAGCCGAACATCCACTCGTCGCTGTTCTACAACATCTACCGGTTCATGCAGGACCACGGCCGCTGCGAGCCGATCCAGTCGATCGTGAAGGCGTACCGGCTCTATCAGGAGCACGTGAACCTGTCCGGCGACGAGGCCGCGCTGAGCCTCACGCGCGCGTGGACGCTCGTGCGCTTCTTCGATTCGGGGATGCTGCAGATGACCCCGTGCACGCGCTGTGGCGGCCACTTCGTCGCGCATGCGCATGATCCGCATCAAGGTTTCGTCTGCGGCCTGTGCCAGCCGCCGTCACGTGCGGGCAAGACCCGCAAGGCCGCCGCCGCGCGCGCCGAACTGGCCGGCGCCGCGGCCTGAGGGGCGGGCCGGGCGGGGCGCGAGCGGCTGCCGCGGGCCGCGCGAACCGTCTGCCGCTTGCCGGTAAACACCGTCGGGCCGCCGCCGGGCGGCCACGAAAGTTTTCCTGCCGACTGCCGTAAACCTGTTTAACGGCGATCTTCCCGCCGGTCTTTCATGAGGGACAGGCAGTGCTGATTATCGTGGGAACACTCGTGACGCTGTTGTCCGTCTTCGGCGGTTATGCGCTGGCAGGCGGGCATCTGGGCGCATTGATCCAGCCCGTCGAGATCCTGATGATCGTGGGTGCCGGCGTCGGCGCATTCATCCTCGGCAACGGCGGCAAGACCATCAAGGCCACGCTGCGCGTGCTGCCGACGCTGTTCAAGGGCTCGAAATACACGAAGGACGTCTATATGGAGCTGATGGCGCTCCTGTACGTGCTGCTCGCGAAGGCGCGCAAGGAAGGCACGCTGACGCTCGAGGCCGACATCGACGATCCGGAAAAGAGCCCGATCTTCACGCAATACCCGAAGATCCTCGCCGATCACCACATCGTCGAATTCCTGACCGACTACCTGCGCCTGATGGTGGGCGGCAACATGAACGCGTTCGAGATCGAGAGCCTGATGGACGAGGAGATCGAGACGCACCACGCGGAAGGCGAAGGCCCCGCGCACGCGCTGATGCGCGTCGGCGACGCGATGCCGGCGTTCGGCATCGTCGCGGCCGTGATGGGCGTCGTGCACACGATGGCGTCCGCCGACAAGCCGCCCGCGGTGCTCGGCGCGATGATCGCGCAGGCGCTGGTCGGCACGTTCCTCGGGATCCTGCTGTCGTACGGGCTGATCGGGCCGCTCGCGAGCCTCGCGGAGCAGCGCGTCGCCGAGTCGACCAAGATGTTCCAGTGCATCAAGGTGACGATCCTCGCGACGCTGAACGGCTATGCGCCGGCGATTGCGGTCGAGTTCGGCCGCAAGGTGCTGTTCTCGACCGAGCGGCCGTCGTTTTCCGAGCTCGAAGAGCACGTGCGCCGCGTGAAGGCAAAGTGACGCGGAGCGACCGATGAGCAAGAGCAAGGATCGCGCGATCGTCGTCAAGCGGGTGGCCCCGGCGAAGAAGGGCCACCACGGCGGCGCATGGAAGCTCGCGTATGCGGACTTCATGACCGCGATGATGGCGTTCTTCCTGCTGATGTGGCTGCTGAGCTCGGTCACGCCGGTGCAGTTGAAGGGGATCGCCGAATACTTCAACACGCCGCTGAAGGCCGCGCTGTTCGGCAGCGGCGACCGCAGCTCGCAGGACTCCAGCATCATCAACGGCGGCGGCCGCGACCTGTCGAGCGCCGACGCCGGCACGCTGCGCCGCACCGACGGCACGACGTCGCTCGCCGAGCGCGTCGCGAAGCCGGTCGACGAGCAGGCGCAAGCGCAGGCGCAGGGCGCGGTCGAGCGGCGCGAGCAGGCGCGCCTGCACGACCTGCAGATCAAGCTGATGGCCGCGATCGAGGCCAACCCGACGCTGCGCCAGTTCAAGCAGCAGATCCGCATCGATTCGACGCTGATGGGGCTGCGCATCGAGATCGTCGATACGCAGAAGCGGCCGATGTTCGCGATGTCGAGCGACCACGTCGAGCCGTACATGCGCGACATCCTGCGCGAGATCGGCAAGACGCTGAACGACGTGCCGAACCGGATCATCGTCCAGGGCCATACCGACGCCGTGGCGTACGCGGGCGGCGAGGGCGGCTACAGCAACTGGGAACTGTCGGCCGACCGCGCGAACGCGTCGCGCCGCGAGCTGATCGCCGGCGGGATGGACGAGGCGAAAGTGCTGCGCGTGCTCGGTCTCGCGTCGACGCAGAACCTGAACAAGGCCGACCCGCTCGATCCGGAAAACCGCCGGATCAGCGTGATCGTGCTGAACCGCAAATCCGAAGAAGCGCTGATGCGCGACGACGCGACGACCACGACGCTGTCGGCCGACGCGGCGGGCTCGAAGCTGCTCGCGCAGCAGCTCGCCGGCCCGGCGCCGGCCGCGCGTCCGGTGGTTGCGAGCGCCGCCGCCGTGGCGCCGAAACCCTGACGTTTCCACGATTCCGAGACAGACATGATCCGAACCATTCTCGCCATCGACGACTCCGCGACCATGCGTGCGCTGCTGCAGGCAACGCTTGCGCAGGCCGGCTACGACGTGACGGTGGCGCCGGACGGCGAAGCCGGCTTCGAATTGGCCGCGACCGCGCCGTACGACCTGGTGCTGACCGACCAGAACATGCCGCGCAAGAGCGGGCTCGAGGTGATCGCCGCGCTGCGCAAGCTGACCGCGTATGCGGACACGCCGATCCTCGTGCTGACGACCGAAGGCAGCGATGCCTTCAAGGACGCCGCGCGCGACGCGGGCGCGACCGGCTGGATCGAGAAGCCGATCGACCCGGTCGTGCTGGTCGACCTGGTCGCGACGCTGTCCGAACCGGCTGCCTCCTGACATGAACGCGACGAATCCAACCGGTGACCGGGCATGACTCTCGACATCACGCAGTTCTACCAGACCTTTTTCGACGAAGCGGACGAGCTGCTCGCGCAGATGGAGCAGCTTCTGCTGAACCTCGACGTCGACTCGCCCGACCCCGAAGACCTGGCCGCGATCTTCCGCGCCGCGCATTCGATCAAGGGCGGCGCGGCGACGTTCGGCTTTTCCGCGCTGACCGATACGACGCACATCCTCGAATCGCTGCTCGACCGCGCGCGCAACCATGAACTGACGCTGACCAAGGACATGGTCGACGCGTTCCTCGAGACCAAGGACGTGCTGTCCGACCAGCTCGTCGACTACCGCGCGAGCGCCGAACCGGACGCGGCCGCCGCCGCGACGATCTGCGCGAAGCTCGAACGGCTGAAGGCCGAGAGCGGCGCGGGCACGCCGGCGGCCGCTGCGGCCGCACCGGCGCCTGCCGCGCCGGTCGCCGCTGCCGCCGTGCCGGTTGCCCCGGCCGCGGAACCCGCCGCCAGCGGCGATCGCGCGCCCGATCACGTGGTCGAGCAGGCCGTCGCGGCCGCGCATCCGGCGGCCGACGCAGGCGTTGGCGGCCCGCACCTGAAGATCACGCTCGCGGGCGTCGACGCGAAGGACCGGGAGCTGCTGACCGAAGAACTCGGCAACCTCGGCCGGATCGTCGGTCGCGAGGAAGCGGGCGACGACCTGACGCTGTGGCTCGAATCGGACGTGCCGTCCGACGACATCGTCGCCGTGTGCTGCTTCGTGATCGACGAAAGCCAGATCCGCGTCGCGCACGGCACGGCGCCGGCCGCGCCGGCTGCCGCGCAGGACGCTGCTGCACCGGCGGCCGAACCGGCCGCCGCCGCGCAACCCGCGCGGGTCGAGGTATTCACGCCGCAGGCCGCCGCGCCGCAACCGGCCGCACCGGCTCCCGCAGCCGTCGAACCGGTCGCCGCCGCAGCAACCCAGCCGCAGCAGCAACCCCAGCAGCCGCAAGCCGAACACGCGGCACCGGCCGCCGCGCATCACGACGACAAGCGTGCGCGCCCGGCCGCCGCGGCCGCATCGGGCGCGGAAGGCAGCTCGATCCGCGTCGGCGTCGAGAAGGTCGACCAGCTGATCAACCTCGTCGGCGAGCTTGTGATCACGCAGGCGATGCTCGCGGAAACCGCGAGCGCGTTCGACCCGGCGCTGCACGATCGCCTGTTCAACGGGATGGCGCAGCTCGAGCGCAACGCGCGCGACCTGCAGGAAGCCGTGATGTCGATCCGCATGATGCCGATGGACTACGTGTTCAGCCGCTTCCCGCGGCTCGTGCGCGACCTCGCCGGCAAGCTCGGCAAGCAGGTCGAGCTCGTCACGTTCGGCCAGGCGACCGAGCTCGACAAGAGCCTGATCGAGCGGATCATCGACCCGCTCACGCACCTCGTGCGCAACAGTCTCGACCACGGGATCGAAACCGTCGACAAACGCGTCGCGGCCGGCAAGGACGGGGTCGGCCAGCTCGTGCTGTCGGCCGCGCATCACGGCGGCAACATCGTGATCGAGGTCAGCGACGACGGCGCGGGCCTGAACCGCGAGCGGATCCTCGCGAAGGCCGCGAAACAGGGCATGCCGGTGTCCGACAACATCAGCGACGACGAAGTCTGGCAGCTGATCTTCGCGCCGGGCTTCTCGACCGCCGAGACGGTGACCGACGTGTCGGGCCGCGGCGTCGGGATGGACGTCGTGAAGCGCAACATCCAGTCGATGGGCGGCCACGTCGAGATCACGTCGCAGGCCGGCCGCGGCACGACCACGCGGATCGTGCTGCCGCTCACGCTCGCGATCCTCGACGGGATGTCGGTGAAGGTCGGCAACGAGATCTTCATCCTGCCGCTGAACTTCGTGATGGAGTCGCTGCAGCCGTCGAACGACGACATCTACACGGTCGGCAACGGCGAGCGCGTGGTGCGCGTGCGCGGCGAATACCTGCCGCTGGTCGCGCTGCACGAGGTGTTCTCGGTCGACGACGCGCGCACCGACCCGACGCAGGGGATCGTCACGATCATGGAAACCGAGGGACGCCGCTTCGCGATGCTGATCGACGAACTGGTCGGCCAGCAGCAGGTGGTCGTGAAGAACCTCGAAACCAACTACCGCAAGGTGCATGGCATCTCGGCGGCGACCATCCTCGGCGACGGCAGCGTCGCGCTGATCGTCGACGTCGCGGCACTGAACCGAGAAACCCGTGCGATGCACGGCGCCCGTGCCGGCGCCGAGCTCGCGATGTTCTGACTCTCGCCATCAACCGATTGGGGGCAAACGTGTCTGCTGAAGTCCAAATGATCAATACGGCCGCGGCGAACGCGGCGACGAGCCGCCGCGACGCGGCGCAAGGCGACGCGACGGGCCAGGAATTCCTCGTGTTCACGCTCGGCGACGAGGAATACGGGATCGACATCCTGAAGGTGCAGGAGATCCGCGGTTACGACAGCGTCACGCGTATCGCGAACGCGCCGGAGTTCATCAAGGGCGTGATCAACCTGCGCGGGATCATCGTGCCGATCGTCGACATGCGGATCAAGTTCCATCTCGGCCGCGTCGAGTACGACCACCAGACCGTCGTGATCATCCTGAACGTCGCGCACCGCGTGGTCGGGATGGTGGTCGACGGCGTGTCGGACGTGCTGACGCTGCAGACCGACCAGATCATGCCGGCGCCGGAATTCGGCGCGACGCTGACGACCGAGTACCTGACGGGCCTCGGCACGGTCGACGGCCGGATGCTGATCCTGATGGACATCGAGAAGCTGATGTCGAGCCGTGAAATGGCGCTGATCGAAACACTCGGCGGGTAAGCGCGCCGCGCGCGCAGGAATTTCGGGAGAATCTGCAATGTTGCATAACTGGTCGATCCGCACGACGCTGACGGCGGTCGGACTCATCCTCGTGTGCCTGGCCGCCGCGGTCGGCGGGCTCGGCCTCTACGCGCTCAATCACGCGAGCCGCTCGCTCGACGAGATCGCGCACGTCGACCTGCCGGCGATCCATACGCTCGACGACACGTCGTCGTACCTGCTGCGCACGCGCGTGTCGCTCGACCGCTTCCGTTCGCTGACCGAAGCCGGCAACACGGCCGACGCGGGCAAGGTGCTCGACCGCGCGCAGGAGCTGTACGCGAAGTCGAACCAGAACTGGCAGGCGTTCCAGTCGACCGCGAAGCTCGGGGTCGAGCAGGCGCTCGTCGACGAGCTCACCGCACGCTATGCGACGATCGTGAAGGAAGGCGTCGAGCCCGAGTTCGCGGCCGCGCGCGCCGGCGACATGGCCGCGTACCACGCGGTCGCCGACACCAAGATCAGCCCGATGTTCGTCGCGTACGACCAGGCCGCGTCGGCCGTGGTCGCGTCGCTGCAGAAGCGCGCGGAAGATCGCCAGGCCGCGACGCAGTCGCAGATCTCGCTGATGGTCGCGCTGATCGCGGCCGGCATCGCGATCGCGTTCGTCGTCGTGATCGCGATCCGCTTCGCGATGCGCGGGCTGATCGTGCAGCCGCTCGAGGACGCGATCGCGCACTTCGAGCGGATCGCCGGCGGCGACCTCACGCAACCGGTGAACGTGTTCAGCACGAACGAGATCGGCCGCCTGTTCGGCGGCATCAAGCGGATGCAGGACGCCGTCACGACGATGGTGCAGGCCGTGCATCGCGGCACCGAATCGATCGACGTCGGCGCGCGCGAGATCGCGACCGGCAACATCGACCTGTCGCAGCGCACCGAGGAGCAGGCCGCGTCGCTGCAGGAAACCGCGTCGAGCATGGAGCAGCTGACGGGCACCGTGCGGCAGAACGCGGAGAACGCGCGGCAGGCGAGCCAGCTCGCGGTGAACGCGTCGGACATCGCGACGCAGGGCGGCGAGGTGGTCGGCCAGGTCGTGTCGACGATGCAGGACATCGCGGCGAGCTCGGGCAAGGTCGTCGACATCATCGGCACGATCGAAGGCATCGCGTTCCAGACCAACATCCTCGCGCTGAACGCGGCGGTCGAAGCCGCGCGGGCGGGCGAGCAAGGCCGCGGCTTCGCGGTGGTCGCGGGCGAGGTGCGCTCGCTCGCGCAGCGCAGCGCGAGCGCCGCGAAGGAAATCAAGCAGCTGATCGGCGATTCGGCCGACAAGGTCGACAGCGGGTCGGCGCTCGTCGCGCGCGCGGGCTCGACGATGGACGAGATCGTGCAGGCCGTGCGCCGCGTGACCGACATCATGGGCGAGATCAGCGCCGCGTCGGAAGAGCAGTCGACCGGCATCGAGCAGGTCAACCGCGCGGTCGGCCAGATGGATTCGGTCACGCAGCAGAACGCGGCGCTCGTCGAGCAGGCGGCGGCCGCGGCCGCGTCGCTCGAGGAGCAGACGCGCCAGATGAAGACGATCGTGTCGAGCTGGCGCGTGGCGGGCGGCATCGTGCTCGCGCCGGCGCGCGGCGCCGCGCGGCCGGGCGCGCATGAAGCGGCGGCCGTGCCGGCACTGCCGTCGGAACCGCGTCGCGACGCTGCGCCGGTCGCCGCGCTGCCGGCGCCGCAGGCTGCCGCACAACCGGCACGGCGCGGCGCATCGGCGTCGCATGCGGCCACGTCGGCTGCGACGGGCGCGAGCCAGCCGAAGCGCGCAGCGGACTCGGGCGCGCGCACGCCGAAGGACGCACCCGCATCCCGCGGCGGCGCTGCCGGCGGCTACGGGCCGCGTCTCGCGAAGTCGGCCGCCGCCCCGGCGGACAAGCCGGCCGCGAAGCCCGCGCTCGTGCGCCCCGCGCTGAACGGCGAGAAGCCGGCGCTGGCCGCGGCCGGCACGTCCGACGACGACTGGGAGACCTTCTAAGCCATGCCGAACGCGCGCGCGCCGTTTCGACCCGATGCACCGGATGCCTCGCCTCGCGCGGGCGAGCCGGGGCGCGACTTCGCGTTCACAGGCGCGGATTTCGCACGCATCCGCGCGCTGATCCACCAACGCGCGGGGATCTCGCTGTCCGAGCACAAGCGCGACATGGCGTACAGCCGTCTCGCGCGGCGGCTGCGCGCGCGCGGCCTCGACACGTTCCGCGACTACCTCGACCTGCTCGAGCAGGAAGACGATCCGCTCGAGTGGGAAGCGTTCACCAACTCGCTGACGACCAACCTGACCGCGTTCTTCCGTGAGTCGCACCACTTCCCGATCCTGTCCGAGTTCGTGAAGGGGCGGCCGGCGCCGGTGTCGGTCTGGTGCTCGGCGGCGTCGACCGGCGAGGAGCCGTACTCGATCGCGATCACGCTGATCGAGGCGCTCGGCGAATCGGCGGCGCGCGGCGCGTCGATCCTCGCGACCGATCTCGATACGCAGGTGCTCGCGAAGGCGGAAGCCGGCATCTACACGTACGACCAGGTCAAGCACCTGTCGCCCGAGCGGCTGAAGCGCTTCTTCCTGAAGGGCACGGGCGCGCAGGCCGGCCGCGTGAAGGTGCGCCCCGAGCTGCGCGCGATGATCCGCTTCGAGCAGTTGAACCTGACCGATGCGGACTACGGGATCGCGAAGCCGTTCGACGCGATCTTCTGCCGCAACGTGATGATCTATTTCGACAAGCCGACGCAGGGGCAGGTGCTGTCGCGCTTCGCGCCGCTCGTGAAGCCGGGCGGGCTGCTGTTCGCCGGCCATTCGGAAAACTTCACGTATGTCACGCAGGCGTTCCGGCTGCGCGGGCAGACGGTGTACGAACTGACACGCGACGCCGCACCGGGTGCGCGGCCGCACGGCGCGCAGGCGCCCGCGGCGGCGGCCATGCCGTCGCCCGTGCGTGCACGGGCCGCGGAAGCCGCGCCCGCCTATGGAGATCGGGGATGAGCGCACTGCCGATCGCGACCAATCGCTATTTCGACAACCACTTCGGCCGTCCCGGCGTGAAGCTGTTGCCGAACGAGTTCTACACGACGTCCGAGGACATGGTGCTGATGACCGTGCTCGGCTCGTGCGTCGCCGCGTGCCTGCACGACCCGTACGCGGGCATCGGCGGGATGAACCACTTCATGCTGCCCGACGACGGCGCCGATGCGGGCGCGGCCGCGTCGGAATCGATGCGCTACGGCGCGTACGCGATGGAAGTGCTGATCAACGAGCTGATCAAGGCCGGCGGGCGCCGCGAGCGCCTCGAGGCGAAGGTGTTCGGCGGCGCGGCCGTGCTGGCCGGGATGACGACCATCAACATCGGCGATCGCAACGCGGATTTCGTGCGCCGCTACCTCGCGCTCGAACGCATCCGCATCACGGCGGAAGACTTGCAGGATGTCCATCCGCGCAAGGTCGCATTCATGCCGCACACGGGGCGCGCAATGGTGAAGAAGCTGCGGCTGCAGGTGCCGGGCGTCACCGAGCGCGAAGCCGCGCTCGCGCGCGAGGCCGATCGTGCCGGCGCCGCGCGGCCGCGCCCGCATGTCGAGCTGTTCGCGGCGAAGCGGCCGGCCGCGCCGCAGCCGGCACGCCCGCGCATCGAGCTGTTCGGCGCGCGCGGCGCGAGCCCGGGCGGCACCGGCAGCGCGGGCAGTGCGGGCGGCGTGCGGGCAGCGAACCCGTCCGCCGGGAGCCCTTATGCCGGGAGCCCGTACGCGACGAATCTATCGAAAAAGCAGGAGGCATGACCGCAGTGCAGAAGATCAAAGTATTGTGCGTCGACGATTCGGCGCTGATTCGCAGCCTGATGACGGAGATCATCAACAGCCAGCCCGACATGACGGTGTGCGCGACCGCGCCCGATCCGCTCGTCGCGCGCGATCTCATCAAGCAGCACAACCCCGACGTGCTTACGCTCGACGTCGAAATGCCGCGCATGGACGGGCTCGACTTCCTCGAGAAGCTGATGCGCTTGCGGCCGATGCCGGTCGTGATGGTGTCGTCGCTGACCGAGCGCGGCTCGGAGATCACGCTGCGCGCGCTCGAACTGGGCGCGGTGGATTTCGTCACGAAGCCGCGCGTCGGGATTCGCGACGGGATGCTCGACTACGCGGAAAAGCTCGCCGACAAGATCCGCGCGGCGTCGCGCGCGCGCGTGCGCCAGGCGCCGCAGCCGCAGGCCGTCGCGCGCGCGGCGGACAGCCCCGCGGCCGCGCCGATGGTCAACAACCCGCTCGTCAGTACCGAGAAGCTGATCATCATCGGCGCGTCGACGGGCGGCACCGAGGCGATCCGCGAGGTGCTGACGCCGCTGCCGCCGGATGCGCCGGCCGTGCTGATCGCGCAGCACATGCCGCCCGGCTTCACGAAATCGTTCGCGCAGCGGCTGAACGGCCTGTGCCGGATCGCGGTGAAGGAAGCGGAGCACGGCGAGCGCGTGCTGCCGGGGCATGCGTACATCGCGCCGGGCCACGCGCACCTGTTGCTCGCGAGAAGCGGCGCGAACTATATTGCACAACTGTCGGACGAGCCGCCGGTGAACCGTCACCGCCCGTCGGTCGACGTGCTGTTCCGCTCGGCGGCGACGCACGCGGGCAAGAACGCGATCGGCGTGATCCTCACCGGGATGGGTCGCGACGGCGCGGCCGGCCTGCTGGAAATGAAACGTGCGGGCGCGCACACTTTCGCGCAGGATGAGGCGAGCTGCATCGTGTTCGGGATGCCGCGCGAGGCGATCGCGCTCGGCGGCGCCGACGAGATCGCGCCGCTCGCTGAGATGAGCCGCCGCGTGATGGCGCGACTGGCGACGATGGGCGACCGCGTGCAGCGCGTTTGAATGGAATGTCACGGGGCGCGTGCCACGATACGCGTCCCGACGGAAACGAATCTGGAAAGGAACGACGATGGACAAGAGCATGAAAATCCTGGTGGTGGACGATTTCCCGACGATGCGCCGGATCGTCCGCAACCTGCTCAAGGAACTGGGCTACACGAACGTCGACGAGGCCGAGGACGGCGCGGCCGGTCTCGCGCGGCTGCGCGGCGGCGGTTTCGAATTCGTCATCTCCGACTGGAACATGCCGAACCTCGACGGCCTCGCGATGCTGAAGGAAATCCGCGCGGACGCGACGCTCACGCACCTGCCGGTGCTGATGGTCACGGCCGAGTCGAAGAAGGAGAACATCATCGCGGCCGCGCAGGCGGGCGCGAGCGGCTACGTCGTGAAACCGTTCACGGCCGCGACGCTCGACGAGAAGCTGAACAAGATCATCGACAAGATGGCGAAGACCGGGAGCTGACGTGAACGAGCCGATCCATGCGGCGCTCGCCGGCGCGGGGTTCAGCGCCGACAGCCACCCCGAAGGCGCCGATTTCGCGAGCGACCGCATTCTCGCGCGCATCGGCCAGGTCACGCGCGCGCTGCGCGATTCGATGCGCGAGCTCGGGCTCGACAAGCATGTCGAGCGCGCGGCGGAAGCCGTGCCCGATGCGCGCGACCGGCTGCGCTACGTCGCGACGATGACCGAGCAGGCCGCCGTGCGCGTGCTGAACGCGATCGAGGTCGCGAAGCCCGTGCAGGAGCGGGTCCAGAACGAGGCCGAGGCGCTCGACGCGCGCTGGGCGCAATGGTACGCGGCACCGATCGAGCACGCGGAAGTGCGCGAGCTGATGGACGATACGCGCGCATTCCTGCGCGCGCTGCCCGAGTCGACGTCGGCGACCAGCGCACAACTGCTCGAGATCATGCTCGCGCAGGATTTCCAGGACCTGACCGGGCAGGTGATCAAGAAGATCATGGACATGGTCTACCTGATCGAGCAGCAGCTCCTCACCGTGCTCGTCGAGAACATCGCGCCCGAGCGGCGCGAGCAGTTCGCGGCCACCGCGGCCGCGCTCGCGGCCGAGCAGATGAGCGCGACCGGCAGCCCCGAGTCGCTGCTGAACGGCCCGCAGATCGCGCCGGAAGGCAAATCCGACGTGGTCCAGGACCAGGGGCAGGTCGACGACCTGCTCGCGAGCCTGGGCTTCTGATCTTGCCGCAGTGCGTCGGCGCGCCCCGTTTCGCGGGGCCGCCCGATGCATGCGTCGCGCCGTTCCCGCCACGTTTACCCCCGCTCGCCCCGCACGCACGACCCTATACGGGCTGTGTCGAATTGACATCCGGACACACTCAGCAGGCATACTACGCGTCAGCAGCAACGGAGCGTCACTCATACGAATTTCATAAGTTGACTGGCGGCGCGGGCACGATGGCTGCGCCTCCGGCAACGAAGCCAGTCCCGTGGGAGGGAACGTGAAGCTGGAACGCTTGGGCTGGGCCGTCGCGCACGCGGCGGCTGCAATGGGTGTGCTGTGGACCGTCCACGCACACGCGGAACTGGGCGGTGCGCCGATGTCGCCGCCGGCGGACGATCAGGCCGCAACCGTGCGCGCGATGCAGCGCGCGATGCGTTCGGCCGACGGCGTGCAGACGAGCACGGCCGCCTATACCGTCCGCGAGATCACGCTCGGATCGGGCACCGTCATCCACGAATACACGTCGGCCGCCGGCAGCGTGTTCGGCCTCGCATGGCGCGGGCCGACGATGCCGGATCTCGCGTCGCTGCTCGGCAGCTATTTCCCGCAGTACACCGCCGGCGTCCAGGCGGCGCACGCGGCGCGCGGGTGGCGCGCGCCCGTGTCCGTCGCGACGAGCGGCCTCGTGATCCGGACGGGCGGCCACATGGGCGCCTTCTCGGGCCAGGCGTGGCTGCCGGCGGCGCTGCCTGCCGGCCTCGCCGGCAACGACATCCAGTGACAGCGGGAGAGCGATCTTGAGAATTCCTCGTACATTCAAGCGCGGGCTCGGCGTGCTGGGCCTCGTGGCCGCGACGGCCGTGCTCGTGACGGCATGCGGCGGCGGCGACGGCGGCGGCGGCAGCTCCGGCAACAGCGGCGGCGGCAACGGCAACGGGAACGGTTCGACCGTGTCGGACGGCAATACCGCGAACACGGCCGTCATCACGGTCGGCACCGGCGCCGCGAACGTGATCAACATCCCGACCGTCAGCGTGAAGGTCTGCGCGCCGGGCACGTCGACCTGCCAGGTGGTCACCAACGTGCTCGTCGATACCGCGTCCTACGGGCTGCGGCTCGTCGGCAGCGCGGTGTCGGGCGTGCTCGGCAGCCTGCCGCAAGTGACGAGCGGCGGCGCGCCGGTCGCCGAGTGCGGCAAGTTCGTGTCGAGCTTCACGTGGGGCTCGGTGCGCACGGTCGATCTGTCGATCGGTACCGAACAGGCGAGCTCGCTGCCCGTGCAGATCATCGGCGACCTTGGCACGACGAGCGTGCCGAGCTCGTGCACGAACGGCGGTGCGTCGGCCAACTCGGCGAGCGCGCTCGGTGCGAACGGGATCCTCGGCATCGGGCCGGCGCCGGTCGACTGCGGTACGACCTGCGCGACGTCGACGTCGTCGAGCAACAACTACTACGCATGCCCGAACGGCAATGCGAGCTGCGCGGTTGCGCTCGTGCCGGTCGCGCAGCAGGTGGCCAATCCGGTTCATCGTTTCGCGACCGACAACAACGGCGTGATCGTGCAGATGCCGAACATCTCGAGCAGCGGGCAGGCCAGCGCGACGGGGACGCTGACGTTCGGGATCGGCACGCAGAGCAACAACGCGCTCGGTGCGTCGACCGTCATGACGTCGACCACGACGGGCGATGTCAGCGCGTCGTTCCTCGGCAGTACGGTGACGGCGTTCTTCGATACCGGTTCGAACGCGTATTTCTTCAACGATTCGGCGCAGACGGTCTGTTCGAGGAACACGCAGTTCTACTGCCCGTCCTCGACGACCACCTATACGGCGACGCTGACCGGCCAGAACAGCGCGAGCGGCACCGTGTCGATGCCCGTCGCGAACGCGGATACGCTGTTCTCGAATGCGTCGACGTTCGCGTTCAACGACATCGCGGGCCCGTTCGGTTCGTCCGGATGGCTCGACATCGGCATGCCGCACTTCTACGGCAAGGCGATCTACTTCGGGATGGACAAGCGCTCGAGCGGCGGCGCGGCGCCTTTCGTCGCGTTCTGACGCGGCACGGCCGCGGGCAGCAAAGAGGGGGCGAGCGATCGCCCCCTTTTTTTATCCGGAGGCCGCGCGCGCACTACGGATCGGATCGCCGCCGGGCGCGCGCGCAGCGCCTACGATGTAAGACCGGCACCGGTGCCGGCACGACATCGAGGAGACAGCGCCATGAGCCCGGGTATCCAACGCATCACGCCGTTCCTGTGGTTCGACCGCGACGCCGAGGCGGCCGCCGGTTTCTATGTGTCGGTGTTCGACAACGCGCGCATCGTGCACGTCGCGCGCTACGGCAAGGCCGGCGCGCACGCATCCGGGCAGGCCGAGGGCGCGGTGATGACGGTCGCGTTCGAGCTCGACGGGCAGGCGTTCGTCGCGCTGAACGGCGGCCCCGTGTTCCAGATGACGCCGGCCGTGTCGTTCGTCGTCAATTGCCGCGACCAGGACGAGATCGACCGCTACTGGGCGCGCCTGTCCGAAGGCGGCGACGAGCGTGCGCAGCAGTGCGGCTGGCTGCGCGACCGCTTCGGCGTGTCGTGGCAGGTCGTGCCCGTGCAGATGTCCGAGCTGATGACGGGCGATCCGGCGCGCGCCGAGCGCGTGATGGCGCAGGTGATGACGATGAAGAAGCTCGATCTCGGCGCGCTGCAGCGGGCGGCGGCCGGTTAGGGCCCAGGCCGGAGGCCGGCCCCGGCGCGTACCGCCGTCGTAGGGTCGAGGAAGCGGTGGCCGGGCCCGTACGCGGTGCTTTCGATGCGTGCCGCGTCGGCTGGTGGGACGGGTGCGCCCGCGTCATGCCGGCCGGCCGGTAAATCGAATGCCACGCGACTGGAGCGATTATCGATCGAGCCCGGATTCATTTGGTTGTAATCAAATGCTGGATTATCTGAGGCTGTGGTTTCTGTCAGGTCTTAAAGATTATTAAAATGACGTGGCATGCAAGTCTGTGGCGCCGCAACAAGCCATGACAGCCATTCCAGCGCCGGTGCGACGGGTGTGTGCATTGCCCGGCATATGAAAAGAGATGGAGCCTGTTGAAACTAAAACCTATAATGCGTGCGTTGTTTCCGGGGTCGACAATATAAAACAGGAGGGTAATAAAGATGAATTTTTCCGAGGCTGTTCGTTCCGTACTCAATCAATACGCGAAATTCGGCGGTCGTGCACGTCGTGCCGAATACTGGTATTTCGCGCTGCTGAGTTGCATTCTTTCGGTCGCCTCCCAGGTGATCGGCGCGGTCGGCCGCGATGCGGGCCTGGTCACGCTGCTGCTGCTGGGCGTGATCTTCCTGGTTTCGCTGGCGCTGATCATTCCGGGCATCGCGGTCAGCGTGCGCCGCCTGCACGATACGGGCCGCTCGGGCTGGTTCCTGCTGCTCGCGCTCATTCCGATCGTCGGCGCGATCCTGCTGCTCGTGTGGATGTGCTCGCGTGGCACCGAAGGCCCGAACCGCTTCGGTGCGGATCCGATCCCGGCGGTCTGAGCGCCGCCTGCCCCGACGCGCGACGCCGTCGCGTCGGGGCCTGACTTCCCCGCTTTTCCCGTTCATCCGCCTCACCGTTCACCGCTTCACGCCGTCACCGTCCCGCCCGGGAACCGCGCTTCATCGTTGCGTCGGACGCCGCGTTTTTTTCGCCGCATCGCACCACGTCGCGCGCCGCTCCGTCCCCCTTCCAGCCCCGTTTGCGCCGGCTCGCCCGATTCCCCGAAATACCCCCCTTTCCCGGCTTTGCTCGACCGATCGGCGTTTGACGCCTCCATGAATAATCGGTGTCACTGGAAAGCGGCATTCCGCCGTACCCGACTGGAGGCCCCGTGGCAGACGAGAGCGATCTCGACAAGACCGAAGCCGCCACTCCCAGGCGCCGCGAGAAGGCGCGCGAGGAGGGGCAGGTCGCGCGTTCGCGCGAACTGGCTTCGTTCGCGCTGCTCGCGGCCGGGTTTTACGGTGCGTGGCTGCTCGCGGGCCCGTCGGGTGCGCATCTGCAGGCGATGCTGCGCGGCGCGTTCACGTTCGACCGCGCGACCGCGTTCGACACGAACCGGATGCTGTCGGCGGCCGGCAGCGCGAGCCTCGAAGGCTTCGCCGCGCTGCTGCCGATCCTCGTGCTCACCGGCCTCGCCGCGCTGCTCGCGCCGATGGCGCTCGGCGGCTGGCTGATCTCGCAGAAAACGTTCGAACTGAAGTTCGACCGCCTGAACCCGATCTCGGGCCTCGGCCGGATCTTCTCGATCCAGGGGCCGATCCAGCTCGGCATGTCGCTCGCGAAGACGCTGGTCGTCGGCGGAATCGGCGGCATCGCGATCTGGCGCAGCAAGGACGAGTTGCTCAGCCTCGCGACGCAGCCGCTCGGCACGGCGCTCCCCGACGCGCTGCATCTCGTCGCCGTGTGCTGCGGCACGACGGTCGCCGGGATGCTGGTGGTCGCCGCGCTCGATGTGCCTTACCAAATCTGGCAGTACAACAAGAAGTTGCGCATGACGAAGGAAGAAGTGAAGCGCGAGCATCGCGAGAACGAAGGCGATCCGCACGTGAAGGGGCGGATCCGCCAGCAGCAGCGCGCGATCGCGCGCCGCCGGATGATGGCGGCCGTGCCGAAGGCCGACGTGGTCGTCACGAACCCGACGCACTTCGCCGTCGCGCTGCAATACACGGACGGCGACATGCGCGCGCCGAAGGTCGTCGCGAAGGGCGTGAACCTCGTCGCCATGCGCATCCGCGAACTCGCGGCCGAGCACAACGTGCCGCTGCTCGAGGCGCCGCCGCTCGCGCGTGCGCTGTATCACAACGTCGAACTCGAACGCGAGATTCCCGGTTCGCTGTATTCGGCCGTCGCCGAAGTGCTCGCGTGGGTCTACCAGCTCAAGCGCTTCCGTTCGGAAGGCGGCGCGTTCCCCGCGGTGCCGGTCGATCTCGACGTGCCGGCCGAACTCGACAAGGGCACGTCGGTGTCCGCCGACGATGAACGCGAGGAAGCCGAAGACACGCTCGGCAAGCAAGGCAAGCAAGGAGCCTCGGCATGAGCACCCCGACCGGCCTGCTCTCGAAGCGCACGAACCTGCTCGCGGGCGCCAACCTGCGCTCGCTCGCGGGCCCCGTCCTGATCTGCATGATCCTGGGGATGATGATCCTGCCGCTGCCGCCGATGCTGCTGGATCTGCTGTTCACGTTCAACATCGCGCTGTCGGTGATGGTGCTGCTCGTCAGCATGTACACGATGAAGCCGCTCGATTTCGCGGCGTTCCCGAGCGTGCTGCTGTTCTCGACGCTCTTGCGCCTGTCGCTGAACGTCGCGTCGACGCGCGTCGTGCTGCTCGAGGGCCATACGGGCCCCGACGCGGCCGGCCAGGTGATCGAGGCGTTCGGCCACTTCCTCGTCGGCGGCAACTTCGCGGTCGGTATCGTCGTGTTCGTGATCCTGATGATCATCAACTTCATGGTGATCACGAAGGGCGCGGGGCGGATCGCCGAAGTGTCCGCACGCTTCACGCTCGACGCGATGCCTGGCAAGCAGATGGCGATCGACGCCGACCTGAACGCCGGCCTCATCAACGAGGAACAGGCGCGCAAGCGCCGCCTGGCCGTGTCGCAGGAAGCCGAGTTCTACGGGTCGATGGACGGCGCGTCGAAGTTCGTGCGCGGCGACGCGATCGCCGGCCTGATCATCATGGCGATCAACGTGATCGGCGGGCTGATCGTCGGGATGGTGCAGCACGACATGAGCTTCGCGGCGGCCGGCACGAACTACACGCTGCTGACGATCGGCGACGGCCTCGTCGCGCAGATCCCGTCGCTCGTGATCTCGACCGCGGCCGGCGTGATCGTGTCGCGCGTCGCGACCGACGAGGACATCGGCACGCAGATCACCGGCCAGTTGTTCACGAACCCGCGCGTGCTGACGATCACCGGCGTGATCATCGTGATCATGGGGCTGATCCCGGGGATGCCGCACTTCGCGTTCCTCGCGCTCGGCGGCGGCGCGATCTGGCTGGCCCGCACGCAGACGAAGCGCGCGGCGGCCCGCAAGGCGGCCGGCGACGTGACCGACATCGCGCCGCCCGCCGTGCTGCCGTCCGACAGCCACGAAGCGACCTGGGACGACGTGCAGCTGATCGACCCGCTCGGCCTCGAAGTCGGCTACCGGCTGATCCCGCTCGTCGACAAGAACAGCGACGGCGAGCTGCTCAAGCGCATCAAGAGCATCCGCAAGAAATTCGCGCAGGAAATCGGCTTCCTGCCGCCGGTGATCCATATCCGCGACAACCTCGAACTGCGGCCGAACGCGTACCGGATCGCGCTGAAGGGCGTCGAGATCGGCGTCGGCGAAGTGTTCCCGGGCCAGTGGCTCGCGATCAACCCCGGCCAGGTGACGGCCGCGCTGCCGGGCGCCCTGACGCAGGATCCCGCGTTCGGGCTGCCGGCCGTGTGGATCGACATCGCGCTGCGCGAACAGGCGCAGGTGTACGGCTACACGGTGGTCGACGCGAGCACGGTCGTCGCGACGCACCTGAACCATCTCGTCGTCCAGCACGCGGCCGAGCTGCTTGGCCGCCAGGAAGTGCAGGCGCTCGTCGAGCGCACCGGCAAGGACGCGCCGTCGCTCGTCGAGGACCTCGTGCCGAAGACGATCTCGCTGACGACGCTGCAGAAGGTGCTGCAGAACCTGCTCGAGGAAGGCGTGCCGATCCGCGACATGCGCACGATCCTCGAGGCCGTGTCCGAACATGCGGGCCGCGGCGACGCGTTCGAGATCACCGCCGCGGTGCGGCTCTCGCTCGGCCGTGCGATCACGCAGCAGTGGTATCCGGGCGCGGGCGAGATGCAGGTGATGGGCCTCGACTCGAATCTCGAGCGCGTGCTGTCGCAGGCGCTCGCCACCGGCGCGAACCCGGGCCTCGAACCCGGCCTCGCGCACAACCTTCTGACCGGCACGCAACAAGCGATGCTGCGTCAACAGAATCTCGGGCTGCCGCCCGTGCTGCTGGTGCAGCACGCGCTGCGCGCGATGCTCGCGCGTTTCCTGCGCCGCAGCCTGCCGCAATTGAAAGTGCTGTCGTATGCCGAAGTGCCGGACACACGCACGATCAAAGTCGTTAACGTCATCGGGGGTTCCGCTTGAACATTCGCAAATTCACCGGCGCAACGAGCCGCGACGCGCTTCGTCTCGTGCGCGAGGCGCTGGGTGCCGACGCGGTCGTACTGTCGAACCGCACGCTCGATGACGGCAGCGTCGAAATCGTCGCACTCGCCGATTCGGACCTCGCCGCGGTGACGCCGCCGGCCGCCGCACGGCCGCGGATCGCCGCGCCGCGCGTGCCGGAATCCGTGCCGGCCGCCGCGGTGCCGGGCATCGTGTCGCGCCCGGGCGCCACGTTCGCGCGCCCGAGCGTCAATCCGTATGCGGCGGGCGAAGGCGGGCTGCCGGACGTGTTCTCGTCCGTGTTCGGCGCCAGCGCCGAAGCGGATGAAACGGCGGCGCAACCTTCGACGATCGATGCGGATGCCCAGGCTGCGGGTTCGCCGTCGAGCGCCGCACCGGCCACCGGGATGCCCGTTGCCGGTTCGCCCGCGACCGGTTGGCCGGCCCCCGGAGCGCCGGCCGCCGGATGGCCGGCCCCGACTTCCGAACCCGCACCGTGGCTTGTCGAGCACGCGAAGCGCCTGACGCAGCAGCGCGACGCGCTGATCGCGCGTGCGCAGGCGACGCCTGCCGCACCGCAAGCCGGCGCGCCCGCACCGCAGGGCGCCGCGAGTGCGCCGTCGCCCGACTGGGCACGCGACATCGTGCGCGATGCCGAACGCCGGATGCCGGCAGCCGCGCCGCGCATGCCCGACACGAGCGCCGTGAACGCGGCGAAAGCCTCGGAGCGCACGCGCCTGTCCGCCGACTCGGCCGCCGCGGTGGCCGATGCGGTGAAGTCGCGCATCGAGCGGATCGTCAACGATACGGTGATGCAGGAACTTGGCGAACTGCGCGGCATGATGGAAGAGCAGTTCGACAGCCTGATGTGGCACGACCGCCAGCGTCGCAGCGCCGTGCATGGCGCGCTGACGAAGCACCTGTTCGCGGCCGGTCTTTCCGCGCAGCTCGTGCGGATGCTGGTCGACAACCTGCCGTCCGGCGACGGCACGCAGACCTTCGAACAAGCCGCCGAATGGGCGCAGTCGGTGCTCGCGGCGAACCTGCCGGTGCTCGACAGCGAGGACGCGCTGATGGAGCGCGGCGGCGTGTTCGCGCTGATGGGGCCGACCGGCGTCGGCAAGACGACCACCACCGCGAAGCTGGCCGCGCGCTGCGTGATGCGCTTCGGCGCGAGCAAGGTCGCGCTGCTGACCACCGACAGCTACCGGATCGGCGGCCACGAGCAGCTGCGCATCTTCGGCAAGATCCTCGGCGTGCCGGTGCACGCGGTGAAGGATGCGGGCGATCTCGCGCTCGCGCTGTCCGAGCTGCGCAACAAGCACATCGTGCTGATCGACACGATCGGCATGAGCCAGCGCGACCGCGCGGTGTCCGACCAGATCGCGATGCTGCACGGCGCGAACGCGCCGGTGCAGCGCCTGCTGCTGCTCAACGCGACGAGCCACGGCGACACCCTCAACGAGGTCGTGCAGGCGTACCGCAGCGCGGGCGAGCATCCGGACCTGGCCGGCTGCATCCTCACGAAGCTCGACGAGGCGACCCACCTCGGCGGCGTGCTCGACACGGTGATCCGCTACAAGCTGCCGATCCACTACGTGTCGACCGGCCAGAAGGTGCCGGAGAACCTGTATGTCGCATCGACCAAATTCCTGCTGAAGAGCGCATTTTGTGTGCCGCGCGACGGCTCGCCCTTCGTGCCGCAAGACGAAGACATGCCGACGCTGCTTTCCGCCCTGACCGCACGTTCCACTGCCGAGCTGCACGAGGTGCGATTTGGATAAACAAATCATCGATCAGGCCGAAGGGCTGAGGCGCCTGCTGGCCGGGCGCGCGTCGCGCATCGTCGCGGTGACGGGCGGGCCGGCGGGTGTCGGTTGCACGTCCACCATCGTAAACCTGGCGGCGGCGCTCGCGTCGCTCGGCAAGGATGTGCTCGTCGTCGACGAGCGCGCCGACGTGCATTCGGCCAGCGCGACGCTCGCGGGCGCGTGGCTGCGCGACGGCGAACGCACGCGGGTGACTGCCGGCTTCGGCCTGTGCGCGGCCGCGCGGCTCGCGCGGGCCGGCTACAGCGACGCGCAACTGAGCGACTTCATCGACGGCCCGGCCGACATCGTCCTCGTCGACGCGCAGCTCGGCGCCGACGGCTCGTTCTCGGCGCTCGCGCGCGAAGCGCACGACGTGCTGGTCGTCACGCGGGTGGCCGCGCAGGCGATCACCGAGGCGTACGCGTGCATGAAGCGGCTGCATTTCGCGCATGCGTTCGCGCAGTTCCGCGTGCTGACCAATCACGTCGGCAGCCATGCGGACGCGAAGACGGCCTTCGACAACCTCGCGGGCGTCGCGAGCCGCTACCTGACGGTGTCGATCGCCGACGCGGGCTGCGTGAGTGCCGATCCGCTCGTCGAGCACGCGCGCGAGCTGACGCATGTGGTGGTCGACGCGTTCCCGTCGTCGTCGGCCGCACGCGACTACCGGCAGATTGCCGCCGACCTGCTGTACTGGCCGATGCGCCCGCGTTCGGGCGCGGGCCGCGCCGTCCATGCGGGCGGCAAGCCGTCGTATGAGGCGGGCGCGGCACACGCCGCGTGAGCGCTACCGGAAGGAGAGAGCCATGATGTACAACGCTCAAGGAAAGATGTCCCAGTCCGACGTGCTCGCGCAATATGCGCCGCTCGTGCGTCGCCTCGGGCTGCAGCTCGTCGCGAAGATGCCGGCGAGCGTCGACCTCGACGACCTGATCCAGGCCGGCATGATCGGCCTGATGGACGCGGCCGGCCGCTACAAGGAAGACCAGGGCGCGCAGTTCGAGACCTACGCGACGCAGCGCATCCGCGGCGCGATGCTCGACGAATTGCGCAGCAACGACTGGCTGCCGCGCAGCCTGCGCAAGACGTCGCGCGAGGTCGAGCACGCGGTGCACCAGGTCGAGCAGCATCTCGGCCGCTCGGCGAGCGAGACCGAGATCGCGCAGCACCTGAACATGCCGCTCGACGAATACCAGGGGATGCTGCAGGACCTGCACGGCAGCCAGCTCATCTATTACGAGGATTTCGACCGCGCGGCCGACGACGAGCCGTTCCTCGACCGCTATCGCGTCGATCACGCCGATCCGCTGTCGTCGCTGCTCGACGAGCACCTGCGCGAGGCGCTCGTCGAGGCGATCGAGCGGCTGCCGGAGCGCGAGAAGCTGCTGATGTCGCTGTACTACGAACGGGGTCTGAATCTGCGCGAGATCGGCGCGGTGCTCGAAGTGAGCGAATCGCGCGTGTGCCAGCTGCACAGCCAGGCCGTCGCGCGCCTGCGCGCGCGGCTGCGCGAACAGGCGTGGGTCGGCGCGGAGTCCTGACCCTTTCTCGACGACAACGCGCGCCGACGCCGCGCGCTTCGTCCGCTTGCGCATTTTGCGCGCCGATTTGCTACAATCCCTCCCGTTTTCCGAGGAGCGTTGCGACGGACCATCCTGCGTCCGCCAGGCTCGGAAGGCTTCACCAAGCAGCCGTGCGGCGCGCGTTTCGCGACCGTCGCGCCGGCCCCGCTTCCTGAACGGCGCTCACGTCACCAATCTAGAACTTTTTTAGAAAGGAGGGCGTGATGAACGCCATTATCGATTCGCAAGCTTCCAAGGATTACGTCGTCGCCGACATGGCGCTGGCCGGCTGGGGCCGCAAGGAACTGAACATCGCCGAGACCGAAATGCCGGGCCTCGTGCAAATCCGCGACGAATACAAGGCGCAGCAGCCGCTGAAGGGCGCGCGCATCGCAGGTTCGCTGCACATGACGATCCAGACCGGCGTGCTGATCGAGACGCTGAAGGCGCTCGGCGCGGACGTCCGTTGGGCATCGTGCAACATCTTCTCGACGCAGGACCACGCCGCGGCCGCGATCGTCGAAGCCGGCACGCCGGTGTTCGCATTCAAGGGCGAATCGCTCGACGAATACTGGGAATTCTCGCACCGCATCTTCGAATGGCCGAACGGCGAATTCGCGAACATGATCCTGGACGACGGCGGCGACGCAACGCTGCTGCTGATCCTCGGCGCGAAGGCCGAGAAGGACCGTTCGGTGATCGCGAAGCCGACCAACGAGGAAGAAGTCGCGCTGTACAAGTCGATCGCGAAGCACCTCGACATCGACGCGACCTGGTACTCGACGCGTCTCGCGCACATCAAGGGCGTGACCGAAGAAACCACGACCGGCGTGCACCGCCTGTACCAGATGGAAAAGGACGGCCGCCTGCCGTTCCCGGCGTTCAACGTGAACGATTCGGTCACGAAGTCGAAGTTCGACAACCTGTACGGCTGCCGTGAATCGCTCGTCGACGGCATCAAGCGTGCGACCGACGTGATGATCGCGGGCAAGGTCGCGGTCGTCGCCGGCTACGGCGACGTGGGCAAGGGCTGCGCGCAGTCGCTGCGCGGCCTTGGCGCGACCGTGTGGGTGACCGAAATCGATCCGATCTGCGCGCTGCAGGCGGCGATGGAAGGCTACCGCGTCGTGACGATGGAATACGCGGCCGACAAGGCCGACATCTTCGTGACGGCCACCGGCAACTTCCACGTGATCGGCCACGATCACATGAAGGCGATGCGCCACAACGCAATCGTCTGCAATATCGGCCACTTCGACTCGGAAATCGACGTCGCGTCGACCCGCCAGTACGAGTGGGAAAACATCAAGCCGCAGGTCGACCACATCATCTTCCCGGACGGCAAGCGCGTGATCCTGCTGGCGGAAGGCCGCCTCGTGAACCTCGGCTGCGCGACCGGCCACCCGTCGTTCGTGATGTCGAACTCGTTCGCGAACCAGACGCTCGCGCAGATCGAGCTGTTCGTGCGCGGCGCCGAGTACGAGAACAAGGTGTACGTGCTGCCGAAGCATCTCGATGAAAAGGTCGCGCGCCTGCACCTCGCGCGCATCGGCGCGAACCTGTCCGTGCTGTCGGACGAACAGGCTTCGTACATCGGCGTGCAGAAGGACGGCCCGTTCAAGCCGAACCACTACCGCTACTGATGCGCCGCCGCCGTCCCGAGCGCGCCGCGTCGCCGACGATGCGGCGCACGCGGGGCGGCGGCCGCTGACCGTACCGAAGATCGACAACAGAACCGGAGCACTCCATGAGCGTCATCCTCACCTGGGTCATCAACGCGCTCGCGCTGCTGATCATCACGTACCTCGTGCCGTCGATCCACATCAAGAGCTTCGGCACCGCGCTGATCGTCGCGGTCGTGCTCGGCCTGATCAACACGGTGATCCGCCCGGTGCTGATCCTGCTGACGCTGCCCGTCACGATCGTCACGCTCGGGGTGTTCATCCTCGTCGTGAACGCGCTGTGCTTCTGGTTCGCGTCGTCGCTGCTGAAGGGCTTCGAGGTGTCGGGGTTCTGGTCCGCGTTCTTCGGTTCGATCCTGTACAGCATCGTGTCGTGGCTGCTGTCCGCGCTGATCTTCGGCCAGCGCGACATCGGCTGAGGGGCTAAACCACCGAATCATGAAACCGATCGAACTTTCGTTTGAATTCTTTCCGCCAAAGACGGCGGACGGCGTCGAAAAGCTGCGCGCGACGCGTGCGCAGCTGCTGCCGCTGAAGCCGAAATTCGTCTCCGTGACGTTCGGCGCCGGCGGCTCGACGCAGCAGGGCACGCTCGATACCGTGCTCGACATGCAGAAGGACGGCCTCGAGGCCGCGCCGCACCTGTCGTGCATCGGTTCGTCGCGCGACAGCCTGCGCGCGATCCTCGACCAGTACCGCTCGCACGGCATCCGGCATATCGTCGCGCTGCGCGGCGACCTGCCGTCGGGGATGGGCGAGGTCGGCGAGCTGCGTTATGCGTCCGAGCTCGTCAGCTTCATCCGCGCCGAGCATGGCGACTGGTTCCACATCGAGGTCGCAGGCTACCCGGAGTACCACCCGCAATCGCGTTCGCCGAAGGCCGATCTCGAGAATTTCGCGCGCAAGGTGAAAGCCGGCGCGAATTCCGCGATCACGCAGTACTTCTTCAACGCCGACGCGTATTTCCGCTTCGTCGACGATGCGCGCAAGCTGGGCGTGGACGTGCCGATCGTGCCGGGCATCATGCCGATCACGAACTTCTCGCAGCTGATGCGCTTCTCCGAGATGTGCGGCGCCGAAGTGCCGCGCTGGATCGCGCGCCGGCTCGAGAGCTTCGGCGACGATCGCGACGCGATCCGCGCGTTCGGTGCGGACGTCGTCACCGATCTGTGCCGGCGCCTGATCGACGCGGGCGTGCCCGGGCTGCATTTCTATACGCTGAACGCAGCGACCGCGACGCGGACGATCTGCGAACGGCTCGCCATGTAAGCGCCACCGCGCGTTTTGCATGCGCAAAAGCCCCGCCGGTTTTGCCGGCGGGGCTTTTTTTCGATGCTTGCCTCGAGACGAGGCCGCGCGTCAGCGCTGTGCTTGCATCAGCGGCGGGCGGCGGTCGAACCACGGCCGCGCCTGTTCGAGCTGCCGCGCGAGCCTGAGCAGCAGCGCTTCGTCGGTGTGGCGCGCGACGAACTGCACGCCGATCGGCAGCCCGCGTGCATTCCAGTAGAGCGGTACCGACATCGCCGGCTGGCCGGTCAGGTTGAACAGCTCGGTGCAGCCGGCCCACGCGAACGCCTTCTCCGACGACTTCGCGAGCATTTCCTTCAACAGCGGCTTCACCGGCAGCGCGGCGAGCAGCTTCATCTGCGCCGATTCGAACGGCGTCGGCTGCAATTCGCCGATCTTCACCGGCGGCGCCGCGAGCGACGCGCACAGAATGGCGTCGTAGCGCGACACGAGGCCCGAGACCTGCACGGTGAGCTGGCGCTGCCACTCGAGTACGTCCGGCAGGCGCGTGCGCGCGAGGCGCCGGCCGACCACGGCCATCGCCCACGTCGCCGCTTCGAATTCGCCGCGCCGCGGCGCGCGGCCGGTCAGCGCGCGCGCGCCGAGCACCATCTCCTCGGCGATCGTCGCCCACAGCGTGAGGAAGGTTTCGGCCGCGCGCGCGTAGTCGATGTGCAGCGTCGCCGGCTCGACGTGGTGGCCGAGCGATTCGAGCAGCGCGGCCGCGTCGTCGAGCGCCGCGCGCGTGTCGTCGGCGAGCGCCGGCGCGAGCATCGGATCGACGACGAGGCCGATCCGCAGCGGGCCGGGCGGCGTATCGAGTTCGCCGAGGAACGTGCCGGGAGCACCGTGCGGCAACGTCTGGCCGGTCGTCACGTCGAGCAGCAGCGCGCTGTCGCGTACGCTGCGCGACACCGCATGCTGGACGACGAGTTCGCCGTTCGACGGCTGGTCGACGAGCATTGGATTGCGGCTCGGCTTCAGGCCGAACAGCCCGCAGCACGACGCCGGGATGCGGATCGAGCCACCACCGTCGGACGCATGCGCGAGCGGCACGATGCCGGCCGCGACGGCCGCCGCCGCGCCGCCGCTCGAGCCGCCGGGCGTGTGGTCGAGGTTCCACGGGTTGCGGCACGCGCCGAACAGTTCGGGTTCCGTGTACGGCATCTGGCCGATCTCCGACGTGTTGGTCTTGCCGAACACGTTGAGGCCGGCCGCGCGGCTGCGCGCGATCACCGGCGAATCGTCGGCGGGCACGTAGTACCGGTAGTGCCGGCTGCCCATCGACAGCGGCAGCCCGGCGACCGCCGCGCCGAGATCCTTGACGAGATACGGAACGCCCGCGAACGGCGCGTCGGCGCCGGGGTCGGGCGTGGAGGTCGCGCGCTGGCGCGCGGCTTCGTAGTCCTGCAGCACGATCGCGTTGATCGCGCTATTGACCGCTTCGGCCTGGCCGATCGCAGCGTCGAGCAATTCGCGCGGGCTTGCCTTGCGGTCGCGCACGAGCGCGGCGAGGCCGATCGCGTCATGCGCGAGATAGTCCGAGTGCATCGCTGTCACCCCCGTTGTGACTCGTGGCGATGAAGGGAGAATAACGCGGGCCCGGCGCGATGGGCCCGCGGCCGGATGTTGTTACAGGTGCTCGGCGAGGAACGTCAGCGTGCGGCCGTGCGCGAGCGCCGACGCGCGCTGGTTGTACGACGCGCGGTCCGTGCAGTTGAAGCCGTGTTCGGCACCCGGATACACGTGGAAGGATGCGTGGCCGTGGCCGGCGAACGCGGCCTTGACCTGATCGACGGCCGAGAGCGGGATCCCGTGGTCGTTTTCCGCGTAGTGGAACAGGATCGGCTGCGTGACCTTGCCGGCCAGATCGAGCGCGTTCTGGATGCCGCCGCCGTAATAGGCGACCGCCGCGTCGAGCTTGCCGGTCGCGGCCGCGCGGTACGCGAGCTGGCCGCCGAAGCAATAGCCGATCGCGGCGATCTTGCCGGCCACTTCCGGGCGCGCGCGCAATGCGTCGGCCGCGGCGCCGATGTCCGCGACCGCGAGACCCACGTCGGTCTTTTTCATCAGCTCGATGCCCTTGTCGCGATCCGCGCCTTCGTAGGTCAGTTCGACGCGCGGCTGGGTGCGCCAGAACACGTCCGGCGCGAGCGCGACGTAGCCGTCGGACGCGTACTGGTCGGCGACCGCACGGATGTGCGAGTTCACGCCGAAGATCTCCTGGATGATGATGACGGCAGGGCCCTTGCCGCGCTTGGGCAGCGCGAGATAGCCGCCGAAGCTGTCGTTACCGGTCGGGATGTCGATCCATTGGGCAGTCACGTTTTGAACTCCTGGCGAACGGGGGCGCAGCGGGCTCCCCGGGGGTGGAAGAGGGCGGCCTAGTGTGCCACCAATCGTGCGGCGGTGCAGGGCGCGCGCCCGCTTCTCGCGCAGCGATCGTTTCGATCTCGATTATTCATTTTTCGGCGGCGAGCCGCTTCGATAGAGTCGATGTGCCGGCTTTCACAAAGCGCTTTCGCGCATCGTCATCGAAGGATTCGTCATGCCTGCCCATCTGTATTCCACGCCCTTTTCCGAACGCTTCGGCCTGCGCCTGCCGCTCGTGCAGGCGCCGATGGTCGGCGCGACCACGGCCGCGATGGTCGCCGCCGCATCGAACGCCGGCGCGCTCGGCAGCCTCGGCGCCGGCGCGTTCGAGCCCGAGCGTCTCGCGACCGAAGTCGCGGCGATCCGCGCGGCGACCGATCGCCCGTTCGCGGTCAACCTGTTCGTGCTGCCGGACGCGGCGACCGATGCGGCGACCGTCGCGCGCGCACTCGCGGCGATCGACCCGCTGAACGCGACGCTCGGGCTGCCGCCGGGCACCGCCCCCGCGCGTTATGCGCCCGACTTCCGCGCGCAGCTCGATGCGCTCGTGTCGCTGCGCGTGCCGGTCGCGAGCTTCACGTTCGGCGTGCTCGATGCGGCCGACGTCGCGCGCCTGAAGGCCGCCGGCACCTATGTGATCGGCACCGCGACGCACGTCGCCGAAGGGCTCGCGTGGCAGGCGGCCGGCGCCGACGCGCTGTCCGCGCAGGGCGCCGAGGCGGGCGGCCATCGCGGTACGTTCATCGGTTCCGCCGACGATGCGCTGATCGGCACGTTCGCACTCGTGCCGCAGCTCGTCGACGCGACGGCGCTGCCCGTGCTCGCCGCGGGCGGCATCATGGACGGCCGCGGGATCGCGGCCGCGCTCGCGCTCGGCGCGCAGGGCGCACAGCTCGGCACGGCGTTCCTGACCTGCGCGGAAAGCGCGATCGCGGCGGACTGGAAGGCACGCCTTCTGGCTTGCGCGGATACGTCGACACAGGTCACGCGCGCGATCACCGGCCGCCATGCGCGCGGGCTGCGCAACACGCTGATGGCGCGGCTCGGCGAACGCGTGGCCGACGCCGCGCCGTACCCGGTGCAGAACGCGCTGACGCAGCCGCTGCGCCAGGCCGCCGCGCGCGCGAACGACGGCGATTACCTGTCGCTGTGGGCCGGCCAGGGCGCGCCGCTTGCGCGGCGGCGCGGCGATGCGCTGACGACGTCGCAGCTCATCGCTGCGCTCGACGCAGAGTGGCGCGCGTCGGCCGCCTGAATCGTTCGTATCGAACGACGAAACGAAGAAACGCGCGGGTTGTCACGCGCGTTTCATTCAATGATCACGGGCACAAAATACCGAATCGAAATGCCCCGGGAATCTTTTGAAACGACCTTTCGGCAAGCTGCCGGAAATTAGCGGAAACCCTTATCCGGCGGGGCTTGTGGCGATATTCGAGTCATCGTTCCAAAGTGCGCATATCAGTAGTGTTACCACTACCCCAAAAAAGTCCCACAAATTAATTTGATCACCTACACTTGCGCGCAAGTACGGGCGGGTGGCTGCTAAAAGCGGCTGTTTTCACGTGCTTGAGGCCAAGTGCATGAACGATGCATCCGGCGAATCGTCCAGTGATTGCAAACACAGGGATGGCAGCGGGGCACCGGGCGATGGCGTTTATTGGGACCGAAACTGGAGACTTACATGAATATCAAAATGCAGAAGCTGTTGCCGATCACCGCTGCGGCGATGCTGTGCGTTGCAGCTGCAAGCAACGCGGCCGCCGATCAAGTCGTCAAGATCGGCCACGTCGCGCCCTTGACGGGCGGCATTGCACACCTGGGCAAGGACAACGAAAACGGTGCGCGTCTCGCCGTCGAGGAGATCAACGCCAAGGGTCTCATGGTCGGCGGCCAGAAAGTCACGCTGCAACTCGACCCGCAGGATGATGCGGCCGACCCGCGGCAGGCTACGCAGGTTGCGCAGAAGCTCGTCGACGACAAGGTCGTCGCCGTCATCGGCCACCTGAACTCGGGCACGTCGATCCCGGCCTCGAAGATCTACAGCGATGCCGGCATCGTGCAGATCTCGCCGTCGGCGACCAACCCGGCCTACACGCAGCAAGGCTTCAAGACCACGTACCGCGTGGTGGCGACCGATGCGCAGCAGGGCCCGGCACTCGCGAACTACGCGCACTCGAAGGGCATCAAGAGCGTGGCGGTGGTCGACGATTCGACCGCATACGGCCAGGGTCTCGCGAACGAGTTCGAGAAGAAGGCGAAGGCGCTCGGCCTGAAGGTGATGTCGCACGACGCGACGAACGACAAGGCGGTCGACTTCCGCGCGATTCTGACCAAGATCAAGGGTGAGAATCCGGACGCGATCATGTACGGCGGCATGGACGCCACCGGCGGCCCGTTCGCGAAGCAGGCGAAGCAGCTTGGCGTGCGCGCGAAGATCCTCGCAGGCGACGGCGTGTGCACGGAAAAGCTGGCCGACCTGGCCGGCGACGCGACCGACAACGTCGTGTGCTCGGAAGCAGGCGCTTCGCTCGAGAAGATGCCGGGCGGCAGCACGTTCAAGGCGAAGTTCGAGAAGCGCTTCGGCCAGCCGATCCAGATCTACGCACCGTTCACGTATGACGCCGTGTACATCGTCGTCGACGCGATGAAGCGCTCGAACTCGACGGACCCGGCGAAGATCCTCGGGGCGATGCCGGCGACGAACTATACGGGCGTGATCGGCACGACGACCTTCGACTCGAAGGGCGACCTGCAGCACGGCGTGATCTCGCTGTACAACTACAAGAGCGGCAAGAAGACGCTGCTCGACGAAGTGAAGATGTAACGCAACAAGCGGTCAACAGAAGGGGCGAAAGCGCGCATGCGGCAACGCATGCGCGCTTTCTTTTTGGCTGACGGGCGGGTCAGATCTTCAGGTGCGCGAGTACTTTCGGCGCGACGGCTGCGACGAGCGCCGCGCACAGCGCGACGACCGACAGGCCGATCGTCAGGTTCGCAGCCTGCGCGACCGCACCGATCACGACCGGACCGAACAGCAGTCCGAAATACGCGAGCCCGGCCACATGCGCGAGCCCTTCGGCCGCGTGGATGCCTTTCACGCGCGCGGCGGCCGCGAACAGCACGGGCATCATGTTCGCGAGGCCGAGGCCCATCAGCGTGAAGCCGGTCAACACGGCGGCCGGATACGGCAGCAGCAGCGCGCCGATCATCCCCGCGCACGCGAGCGACGCGCTCGCGAACACCAGCTGCGGCGCGCCGAAGCGGGCGCGCACGGCGTCGCCCGCGAAGCGCGCGATGGCCATCCCGCCCGAGAACGCCGCGTACGCGGCGCTCGCGAGCGCGGGGCTCGCCGCGACGACGTCGCGCATGTAGACCGTTGCCCAGTCGTACATCGCGCCTTCGGCGATCAGCGCGACGAGCGCGATGCCGCCGAGCATCCACAGCGCGGGCGAGCGCCAGCGGTTGCCGCCGCCGTGCGCATGTTCGTGGTGCGGCACATGCGGCAGCACGGCCGGGCTCGCCACCACGAGCACCGTAGCGCTCACTGCCGCCGCGAGCGCGAGATGCGCGGCCGGCGCCATGCCGGCCGACAGCAGCGCGCCGCCGGCCGCCGCGCCCGACATCCCGCCGATGCTGAACATCCCGTGCAGCGACGACATGATCGGCTTGCCGATCGCGATCTCGACCGCGCTGGCCTCGGCGTTCATCGCGACGTCGAGCGTCGCCATCGAGAAGCCGAACAGCGCGAGTACGGCGAGCAGCATCCAGTAGTCGGGCACGACGAGGATCAGCGCCGCGCACGCGGACATCACGAGCCCGCCCGCGAGGCACGCGGTACGCGAGCCGACGCGCGCGATCCAGCGCGCGATGGTCAGCATCGCGGCGATCGAGCCGCCGGCGACCGCGAACAGCGCGATCGACAGCAGCCCGGGGCTCAGCGCGAACTTGTCGCGCACGGTCGGCACGTGCACGCCCCACGACGCGTACATCATGCCGGCGACGAAGAACAGCGCCATCGACGCGGTGCGCGCACGCTGGCGGGCCGGGAGCGACAGCACGCGATGCGCGTCGGGCGGCGCGGCAAACGGGGACGACGATTCGGGGGAGGCGGATTCGGACACGGAAGGCTCGTCTAGAAATGCGCGGACGCACGCGGCGTCCGTCGGAATCGTCCGATTCTATCGAACCGCTTACGATCCTGCCGGGTGCTGCCCGTTGGACCGATGATTTGGCAATCCGGCAATCCGGCAATCCGGCAATCCGGCAATCCGGCAATCCGGCGATCCGGCGATCCGGCGATCAGGCCACGTCGCGGCAGCGCGCCGTCCGTCCGGTGCCTCGCGCCGCATCGGCCGTTCGGCCGATACGCGGCGCGCAGCGCCCGCGGGTAACATCGAAGCACACGCGGCGTGCTCGAAGCGCCGCCTCTCGACCGCAGGAGTCCTCTTGAACATCGATCCCGCCTTCGCCCTGCATCTGCTGCACCGCTGCGCGCTCGGCACGCTTGCCACCCATGCGCACGATCCGCAGGGCTTCCCGTATCCGACGGTCGTCCCGTTTGCACCCGATGCAAGCCATCGTCCCGTGATTCTCGTGAGCGGCCTCGCCGAACACACGCGCAATCTCGCCGCCGATCCGCGCGCGGGTTTTCTCGTCGTCGACGCGCCCGACGGCGACGTGCTGAACGCCGAACGCGCGACGCTGCTCGGTCGTTTCGTGCCGCTTGGCGACGATCCGCACGTCGCCGCACGATACCTGCGCTACGAGCCGGACGCCGCGCGCTATCTCGCGCTCGGCGATTTCACGTTCTGGGCGCTCGATACCGAGCGGCTGCGCTATATCGGCGGCTTCGGGCTTATGGGCTGGGTCGACGGCACGCATCTCGATGCGCTGCCGCCGCTCGGGTTCGACGAGGAACAGGCGCTGTGGGACGCATACGATACCGGCGACGCGTGCCGCGACGGGCTCGACTTGCTCGGCGTCGATCGCCACGGCGCCGACTGGCGGTGCGGCGGCCGCCGCGTGCGCACGCCGTTCGACGCGCCGCCGGCCGATGCCGGCGCGCTGCGCGACCGGCTGATCGCATGCGCGCGGGATGTGACGTGACGTCGCGGGCAACTCGGCTTGTCCATTTGGCAAGCTGCGTCATCCGATTTTCGCAAACCTGTCGTCCGATGAAAGCTTTGATTTTTCGTATGCAGGGTAATTGCGTATATTGATAACCTTAATGGGCAATCGCTAATGTCCTAATCTCTGTGTAGCAACGTAAAAATTTGAGAAAAGGCCGCGGCCGGTCAAAATGACATGTGCGAATTACAATTGGTCTCGGGATTTTCGTGAATCTCGCTTCTATCAAATCTTTTTTGTGCTAATCTCTGCCTTCGAAAATCCGAGGCACATATATTTCATGAATGGTGAGCTGGCAGAAGACTGGCGCCATTAGTCAGATAGAAAGGGAAACTATGTCTTCTTACAAGGACCTGCTGGCCCAGCGGGAGAAGCTGGAGAAGCAAATCGAGGAAGCGAAGTCGCGTGAATACGCTGAAGTGCTGAATGACGTGAAGCAGAAAATTGCCGACTACGGCTTTTCGCTCGCCGAACTCGGTCTCAGCCGCGCGAAGGCAGGTAAGGTTGGCCGTCCGCGCGCAGGTGTGGCCGCGAAATACCGCGATCCGGAAACGGGCGCGACGTGGTCGGGCCGTGGCAAGCCGCCGCGCTGGATCGCCGGCAAGAACCGCGAACAGTTCGCGATTTAAACGTTTGTTTAAGTCGTCTGCTCAAAAGAGCCGCGTGTCCGTTCAGGAGCGCGGCTTTTTTGTTTCCGGACGCCGGCCGGCACGCGAGCGATGTCATGAAAATGTAATAATGCCGCGTGAATGAAAATGCGACACGTTCGTATAAGCGATTGATTTGAATAAGAAATTTGTGGGTATTGGCGGGGTTCGCGGGGCGCCTTTGATAGAATTGCGTATCGCACACCGATATCTCATATTTCATGTCCACGTTTTCCGGCGACGCGCAAAGCGCAGATAAGCACGCTGTTGCGCGCAAGAGCACGCTCGTCAGTATTGTTCTGAATGTCGTGCTTGCGACATTTCAGATAGTCGTCGGCGCGATTGCGCATTCGCAGGCATTGATTGCCGACGGTGTGCATTCGATTTCCGATTTGATCTCGGATTTCGTCGTGCTGGTTGCGAATCGGCATAGCGGCGCATCGCCGGACGCCGACCACAATTACGGACACAGCCGCTACGAGACGGTCGCGTCGCTGTTTCTCGGCGCGATCCTGATTGCGGTCGGAATCGGCATGCTCTGGCGCGCCGGCGACCGGCTCGTTAATCTCGAAAACATCCCGGCCGTCCATTTTTCCGCATTGATCGTCGCGCTGACTGTGCTCGTGTCGAAAGAAGCGCTGTTTCGCTACATGCTGCGCGAAGCGCGGCGCGTGCGCTCGGCGATGCTCGTCGCGAATGCATGGCATGCGCGCTCGGACGCCGCGTCGTCGCTCGTCGTCGCGATCGGCATCGTCGGCAGCCTGGCCGGCGTGCGGCTGCTCGACCCGATCGCGGCGGCGATCGTCGGCTTCATGGTCGCGCGGATGGGTTGGACGTTCGGCTATGACGCGCTGCAGGACCTTTCCGACCGCGCGCTGGACACGACCGACACGGCCGAAATCCGCGCGCTGCTCGCGGCGACGCCCGGCGTGCGCGACGTGCACGACCTGCGCACGCGCAAGATGGGCGATGCCGCGCTCGTCGACGCGCACATCCTCGTCGATCCGAAGATATCCGTCTCCGAAGGGCATTACATCGCCGAGACCGCGCGTGCGCGCGTGCTGACCGACCCGCGCGTGCTCGATGCGCTGATCCACGTCGATCCCGAGAACGACGCGGCGCGCCGTCCGGCGCTCGCGCTGCCGCCGCGCGGCGAGATCGCGGCACGGCTCGAAGCCGCGCTCGCGCAGCGCGGGCTGCGCGCGGCGGCGATCAACCTGCATTACCTGAGTACGGGGCTCGAGATCGACGTGACGCTCGCGAGCGATCCGGGCGACACCGATGCGGTGCTGGCCGGCCGGCTCGACGCCGACGCGCTCAAGCGCGAGTTCGGCGCGCGCCGGATCGGCTTCACGCGCGCGATGCCCGGGCAGGCGTGACGTGACGCCCGCGAACGCGGGCCGGCCGTGCGGGCCTGTGCGTTACAGCGGCAGTTGCGTGTCGAACTTGATTTCGCGCAGCACGACGCTCGTGCGCACCTGCGACACGGCCGGGATCTTGAAGATGCGTTCGTGCAGGAACACGTCGTAGGCCTTGATGTCGGGCGCGACGATCTTGAGGATGTAATCGGCTTCGCCGGTCGTGCTGTAGCACTCGGTGACTTCCGGGCAGGTCGCGATCTCGCGCTCGAACTGCTCGACGCCGCCTTCGTTGTGGCGGGTCAGGTGCACGTGCGCGAGCGCGCAGACGTGCAGGCCGAGTTTCTCGCGATCGAGCAGCGCCGTGTAGCGCTGGATCACGCCGGACTGTTCCATGTCCTTGATGCGGCGCCAGCACGGCGTGCTCGACAGGCCGACCTGGTCGGAGATTTCCTGCACGGAACGGCGCGCGTCGAGCTGCAACAGGCGAAGGATTTTTTGCGAAAAGGAATCGAGCGTCACCTGCGCCTCCATGCGGCAGCTACAACACGCTGAATGTTAGAGGGCCGGGAAAGGAAAGGCAATCTGGCGTGGCGCCGTTGAGCGAGATTCGCTAATTTGCTCGCGGATCCGTGGGATTTTGTCCCGCCCCCGCGTTTTCCGACCGATCGGTGTCCGACACGGCGAGGCCCGCGAGCGCGGCCTGCTGCCGGCGCAGGTCGGCGAGCATGTTGCAGAACAGCGCGCCTTGCTCGATCGCGTCGTCGAGCGCGACGTGCGTGTGCGGGTGATCGTCGAACCAATGCTTCGGAAAGCGCGGCTTGATCGCCTTGCGGTACGGCAGCCCCGTCATCGCGAACGCGAGCGTCTTGATGTCGAGCGCCGACCACGAGAACGGGCAGCGTCCCGCGAAGCGCATCATGTACCAGAACATGAACGTGAAGTCGAAACCGGCCGGCATCGCGACGAACACGGGCTTGCCGGGCAGCGCCTCGACCCAGTCGACGTACGCGACCAGCGCCGCCTCGGGCGCCTGCAGGTCGCGCCGGCACGCGGCCCATGCTTCGGGCTCCGTCTTCCACCACGCTTCCTGCACCGGATGCGCCTGCGCGCCGGGCAGCGTCTCGAGGTTCGCCGAGAACGTAGCGATCAACTGCTTGTCCTCGGTATAGGCGGCCGATGCGAAGCTCAGCATCGAGTGCGGGCCGGGAATCGGGCCGTCGGCCTCGACGTCGGTGCTGACGTAGATTTCCGGGATGGCGGTCTGGTTCATCCGAACACCTTGTCTGACACGAACGGGTTCGTGCGGCGCTCGTCGCCGAACGTCGACACGGGGCCGTGGCCCGGCACGAACGTGACGTCGTCGCCGAGCGGCCACAGCTTTTCCTTGATCGAACGGACGAGGTCTTCATGATTGCCGCGCGGGAAATCGGTACGGCCGATCGAGCCCGCGAACAGCACGTCGCCGACGATCGCGACGCGGTGCGCGCGACTGAAGAACACGACGTGGCCCGGCGTGTGGCCCGGGCAGTGATAGACCTCGAGCGTCTCGTCGCCGAACCGCACGGTGTCGCCGTCGTTCAGCCAGTGGTCGGGCTCGAACGTTTCGGCGGCCGGAAAACCGAAGCGCTCGCTTTGCATCGGCAGCTTCTCGATCCAGAAGCGCTCCTCTTCCTGCGGCCCCTCGATCGGCACGCCGTAGTGCGTCGCGAGCGTCTTCGCGCCCGCGCAGTGATCGATGTGCCCGTGCGTGAGCAGCACCTTCTCGACCTGCACGTTCTGCCGCGCGACTTCCTGTTCGATCCGGTCGAGATCGCCGCCCGGATCGACGACGGCGGCGCGGCCCGTCTTCTCGCAGACGAGCAGCGAGCAGTTCTGCTGGAACGGCGTGACCGGAATGAGCGTGACTTTCATGGAGACACCGGCGGCTAAAAGAAGCGATTGTACCGGTCGCGCGCGCTGCCTGCCGCCCGCGTGGTGCACCGAGCGACGCGCGTCTACGGGCAATTCCGGAGCATGTCGATTGTTACCGCAATAGAGAGAATCAATGGTCCGGCCGGGCCGCTTTTCGAGACGGCGTTTTGATTTATGTATAATGCGCCCTATTGAGCGTGAATTTCGCGCAATTCGCTGGTGTTTCGGCCCCGTTAAAAGAGGCGTCGAAATCACCGTCAAGCATCAGCCGCCGGGGAGTCCGGCGGTGTATCCAGCACCGAGCATTCGGTGCTCACGTCTTGTCCGGCCGGGTGCTGCGCGCCCGCCTGCGGCCCTGCTGCCGCGCCGCCGGATGAGGCCTGTGCCGCCGTTCCTGTGCGTTGGTCGTATCGACGCGCGCGAACGTGAAGCCATGTTCGATGGCGGCATGTGGGGTCTGGTCAGGCTGTTGGGGACAGGTTGCGCCAGACGTGAAAGCTAATCAGGACGGTTGCGGCATAGACGAAAGCCGCGCCCATGCTAGCCGCCTGCTCGCATTCGAGCGGGGCGTGCACGCATTTGCCGTCCGGGCCGCGTATGTGCGCTGTGAAGCAGCGTCGTGAAGGAGCGGCTCGAACCAGAAGGCGACACGTCGATGAACGTACGATTTCCGAGTCGATTCGGGACCATTGCATTATTTTTTGCGTTGACGGGCTGCGCGGTGCCACCCAGCCAGACCACCGGCAGCGCGAACCAGAAGAACGCGGTCGACAAGACGGCCGCTGCCGCGAAGGCAGACAACGACAAGCAGCAACTGAATTTCGATTCCGCACTGGCGTCGATGCCGGCTGCCGACGGCAAGGACGGGAAGAAGCCGTCGCTGGCGGATGCCGAGCCGATCGACGGCAAGGACGTGTCCGACTTCCGCCAGACGGGGCGCGCGTCCTGGTACGGGCGGGATTTCCACGGTCGCCGCACCGCGAACGGCGAGCGTTTCAACATGAACGCGCTCACCGCCGCGCACCGCACGCTGCCGCTGTCGTCATACATCAAGGTGACGAACGCGTCGACCGGCAAGTGGGTCGTCGTGAAGGTCAACGATCGCGGGCCGTTCAAGCGCGGCCGTGTGCTCGACCTGTCGTATGCGGCCGCCAAGGTGATCGGCCTCGTGCACGCCGGCACGGGCCGCGTGAAGATCGAAGGGCTGTCGCCGCAGGAAGCGCGCGAGGCACGCGACGAAATGCTCGCGTCGGTCTCGACGAAGTAACGCGGCGGATCCGTCCGCTCATGCACAAAGGGCTGCCTTCCGGCAGCCCTTTGTCGTTTCCGCGCGGCACCGTCGCGCGTCAGCCCTCCTTCAGCACCAGCGCACGCGCATACAGCACATTGCGCGACGCGCCCGTCAGCGCGGCCGCGAGCTTGGCCGCGCTCTTCACCGGTACTTCTTCCAGCAGCAGCCTGAGCAGCGCGTCGTGTGCGGTGTCGTCGGCTTCGCCGCTCGTCGCGGGCGCGCCTTCGACGACCAGCACGAATTCGCCGCGCAGCCGGTTCGCATCGCCGGCGAGCCAGGTCTGTCCTTCGGCCAGGGTGCCCTGGAACAGTTGCTCGTGTAGCTTGGTGAGTTCGCGCGCAATCAGCAGCCGGCGCGCGGGGCCGAATGCGTCGGCGAGCGCGGCGACGGTTTCGGCGATCCGGTGCGGCGCTTCGTAGAACACCAGCGCATACGGGTGCGACACCAGTGCCTGCAGCGCGGTTGCGCGCTGTTTGGCCTTCGGCGGCAGGAAGCCCGCGAACGTGAATGCGCCGGCCCAGTCGCCGGCCACGCTCAGCGCGGTCACGGCCGCGCTCGCGCCCGGCAGCGGGATCACCGCGAAGCCGGCGGCGCGCACTGCATCGACGAGCCGCGCGCCGGGGTCCGAGATGCCGGGCGTGCCGGCGTCCGATACGTAGGCCACGCGTTCGCCGCCGCGCAGCAGTTCGATCACGCGCTGCGCGGCTTCGCGTTCGTTGTGCTCGTGCACGGCGACGAGCGGCTTCGAGATCCCGTAGCGGGCGAGCAACTGGCCCGTGTTGCGGGTGTCTTCGGCCGCGATGCGGTCGGCGAGGCCGAGCACGTGCAGCGCGCGCAGCGTGATGTCGGCGGTGTTGCCGATCGGCGTGGCGACCACGTAGAGCGCGGCGCTCGGGTAGTGCTGCGTATGCGCGAGTTCGAGGAGGGCAGTCATGGCAGGCAGTGCACGCAATCGCGGCGCAGGCGGAACAAGGACGGCATTGTGCCACGCGGAGGCGGCGCGGCCGGATGGCGGGCGCGGTTTGCCGCGCGCGGGCGACAACTTTTCCGGTGCGGCGCGATCCAAACCGGTCGGCGCGGCATTCGAGCAGCGTGCACGGCAGTTTCTCGAACGCCGTGGCCTCGTGTTCGTTGCGGCGAACGTGACGATGCGGCGCGGCGAGCTCGATCTCGTGATGCGCGAGCCCGACGGCATGCTCGTGTTCGTCGAAGTGCGTGCGCGGCGCAGCGTCCGTCATGGCGGCGCGGCCGCGAGCGTCGGCTGGCGCAAGCGGCGGCGTCTGGTCGCGGCGGCGCTGCAGTTCTGGGCGCGGCACGGTGCAGGTGCCGCATGCCGTTTCGACGTCGTCGCGTTCGAGGCCGGGCGGCTCGTGTGGCTGCGCGACGCATTTCGTACCGACGATGCGTAGCCGCGAGCTGTGACGAGATGTAAAGAGTTCTTGCCGAAGCCCCGGAGAGGGTGCCGGAGTACGGTAAACTCGCCGCACCCACGATGTCGCGCGATGCGTGCCACGCGCCCAGTTCACCAGGAATCGATGTCAGTCGAACGTATTCAGCAACAATTTCGCGACAGCGCCGCGCTTCACGCCGAAGCGGCCGACGCGCTGTCGTTGCCGATCGCAGCCGCGGTCGACGCGATGTTCGCCGCGCTGGCGAACGGCAACAAGATCGTCGCGTGCGGCGACGGCCCGTCGGCCGCCGCCGCGCACTATCTCGCAGTGTCGCTCGTCGGCGGCTTCGAGCGCGAGCGTCCGGGCCTGCCGGCGATCGCGCTGGCCACCGATGCGTCGCAGGCCGGCCTCGCGGGTGCGGCTGCCGAGCAACTGTTCGCGCAACAGGTGCGCGTGCTCGGCCAGACCGGCGACATCCTGCTGGTGCTCGACCCGACCGGTGCGTCGCCGCGCGTGCTGGCGGCGATCGACGAAGCGCACGAGCGCGAGATGACCGTCGTCGCGCTGACGGGCGGCAGCGGCCACACGGTCGCGGCCGCGCTGGCCGACACCGATATTCCGATCAGCGTGCCCGCCGTTCGCGCGGCGCGCATCCACGAAGTCCATCTGCTGACTATCCACTGCCTGTGCGACGGCATCGACGCGATGCTGCTGGGTGAGGATTGAACGAAGGAGAGCCGTCGATGAATCAAAGCCGCGTCAAACAGACGCTCGTCAGAACCACGCTGCTCGCCGCGCTGACCGCGGGCCTCGCCGTGTCGCTGCAGGGCTGTGTGCTCGGGGTCGTGGGCGCAGCGGCCGGCGGCGGCGCGCTGATCGCGACCGATCGCCGTACGCTCGGCGCGCAGACGGAAGATCGCGAGATCCAGGTCAAGGCGCTTTCGCAGATCAACAACGGGCTGCCCGACCAGTCGCACGTGAACGTGACGGTGTTCAACCGCCGCGTGCTGCTGACGGGCGAAGTGCCGAACGACGCGTCGAAGCAGCGCGCCGAGGAAATCGTGCGCGCCATCAACAACGTGAACGGCATCGTCAACGAGTTGTCGGTTGAGCCGGCGGCGTCGTTGTCGTCGCGCGCGAACGACTCGTACCTCGAAGGGCGCGTGAAGTCCGAGCTGATCGCGACGAAGGGCATTTCGGCGAACTACTACAAGGTCGTCAGCGAGCGCGGCAATCTTTACCTGATGGGCCTCGTGACGGTCGACGAAGGCAATCGCGGCGCCGAAGCCGCGAGCCAGGTGCCGGGCGTCGAGAAGGTCGTGAAGGTGTTCCAGTACGTCAAGCCGCAGGATGCGCAGGCGCTGCAGGCCGCGTCGCCCGCGAGCGGCGCGTCCGGCACGCAGGCTGCCGCCGCGCCGGCGGACACCGCGACGGTCGGTGCGGTGCCCGACGCGTCGGTGCAGTCCACGCCGCTGCAGCCGCCCGCGCCGATCTCGAATTCGTCGAACGTGCACCCGGGCAACCCGAAGGCGCCGTCGCAATGAAGGTCGCGCAGATGAAACAGTGGATGGTGCAGGGCGCCGCGGCCGCGGCGCTCGTGGCCGGCACGCTGGGCGCCGCGCACGCGGACGTCGGCGACGGCCTGAAGGTGGCGCGTGGCAACGCATGCATGGGCTGCCATGCGGTCGACCGCAAGCTGGTCGGCCCGTCGTTCAAGGATATCGCTGCCCGCTACAAGTCCGATCCGCAGGCCGTGGCGAAGCTGCAGAAGAAGGTGAAGGAAGGCGGCTCCGGCGTCTGGGGTGCAATTCCGATGCCTGCGCACCCGCGCATGAGCGACGCCGACGTCCGTTCGGTGGTCGAGTGGGTGCTGGCCGGCGCGCCGTCAAAGTGACGCTTCAGGGGTGATGAACCCCCTATTGCCAAGCGCGGAAATGCGTGTGTATGATGGTCGACTGATGGGGCGGTAGCTCAGCTGGGAGAGCGTCGCGTTCGCAATGCGAAGGTCGGGAGTTCGATCCTCCTCCGCTCCACCAACGGAATTCGAAGGGCTCGGTCGCAAGACCGGGCCCTTTTTGTTTTTGGCGACGCCGGCGCCTCGCATTTATCCCAAAATACAAACGTATACATTTGCATACGGACGCACTATGCTTTGAGCAAGCGACTCGAAGGGGCTGAACGTCATGCAAACCGTATCGGTACGAATTCCAGAGGACGATCTCGCGTGGCTGGTCGAACTGCAATTGCCGGATGCGACGAGCCCGAGCGACAAGATTCGCGCGCTGATTGCCGACGCGCGCCGCCGGGTCAAGGGGGCGCACGATTTCGTTCGCTGTGCGGCGCTGTTCAGGGAACAGGTGCGGCCGGTGCTCGACGCGATCGACGCCTACGAACACGCCACGCATCAGCGCTCCGAAATCGTGACGTTGCTCGCGGCACAACTCCCGGAACTCATGGCCAGCCTCGTAACGGCGGCGCCGCCGGGCAAGCCGATCGGCGAGGCCGCCGGCGAACTTGAAGCGCGGCTGACCGCGAAGAGCATGCGCCTGCTGCTCGGCATGCTGCGCCTGGCCGTGACCGGCAATCCCCCCGTCTATCAACCGGCCGTGCTCGATTCATACGTGCACGAGGTCAAGGAACTGGCGAACCTCATTCAGCCGGCGCAGGCAAATCCGTGAGCAGCCCGCGAAGCCGGCATCTGGAGGCCGGGCCGACCTGGCCCGCCTGAATCCCTGAAGGAGTGACAAGTCGTGACGACAGAACATTTCGGAATCCGGGTCAAAAGGCTGTTGACCGCGAACGTGCATGCGCTGATCGGTTCGCTGGAAAGCCGCATGCCGCAAGCCATCCTCGAGCAGTACCTGCGCGAATTCGACGATGTGATCGCGCAGGCGCGGGTGGTGCTGGGGCGACACGAAGCCGCGCGGTACCAGGCGGCCAAGGCGATCGCGCGCATCAACAACGAGATCGAGCGGCTGAACGACCTGCTTGGCACCGCGCTCGGGCGGAACGACGATGCGGCCGTGCGTGCCGGCGCGGAACGGCAGATCGAGCTGGAGGACCAGCTCGGCGTGCTCCAGCAGTCGCTTCACGAGGCGAGCGAGTGCGCGCAGGTCGCCGAGGCCGACCTGCTGGGCCTGCGCGCGAAGCGGGCGGAGATGGAAGCGGGGCTGCGCGAGCTGATCGCGGCGCGCGCGGCCGCGCCCGGCGAAGGCGAGCGTCGCACGCAGGGCACGGCGGGCGCCGACCCGAGGGCGGAGCAGCTCGAACAGGGTTTCAACCGAACGATGGCCGGCGCGACCGGGACGGCGGGGTTGGGCACCAGTCCTTCGTCGGCCGATCCGTCGTTGTTGCATCGCCTCGAAACGCTGCACAAGGAACAGCGGATCGAGGAGCGCGTCGCCCGCCTGAAGTCGCAACCCGGAACGCTGGCGGACGACATGTCCTGATGCTTCGTTTCCGAACCTGAGAGCAAAACGATAATGACTTCTTCACTGATGCTGCCGGGCAACGCACCGTTCATCGTCGCGATCGCACTGATGATCGTCATCGGGGTACTGGAGTGCGTGTCGATGCTGCTGGGGCTGAGCCTGACCGAGCATGCGGGCCACTTGCTCGTCCTGCATTTCGGTCTCGACCACGCCGACGGCGGCCCCGACGCCGGCGTCGTCGGCCAGTTTCTCGGCTGGCTGCATGTCGGCCGGGTTCCGCTGCTGATCCTGCTGATCCTGTTCCTGCTCGGCTTTTCGGTTCTCGGGCTCGCATTGCAGACGTCCCTGCAGGCCGTGGCGGGTTTCATGCTGCCCACCGCGCTGGCCGTGGGGCTGGCGACGGTCGCGGCGCTGCCGTTCGTGCGTCATACCGGCAAGTTCGTCGCGCGCTTTCTCCCGCAAAGCGAAACCACGGCGGTTTCCGAAGCCGATTTCATCGGCCGCACCGCGCGGATCGTCACCGGTGAAGCGTCGCTCGGCAATCCGGCCGAAGCGCGGCTTGTCGACGAACACGGTCAGCAGCACTACGTCCGGGTGGAGCCGGACGAGGCAGGCCGGACTTTCGCGAAAGGCACGACGGTCCTGCTCGTATCGCGCATTTCGGGTTCGCGTTATCACGCAATCGAAAATCCCCGCCCCGAACTGCTCTGAATCCCGTTTTGCCAGGCGGCCGCCGTTTCGGGCGGCGGGGACTGGCGCACCTTGCTGTCACCATCCGTACACAGGAGTCGAACAAACATCATGATGAATGCACTCTCATTCTGGGGCGCTGTCGCATTGGCAGTGGTGGTGGGTATCTGCGTGATCGGCATGATTTTCGCGCGTCTATACGTCCGCGCGTCCGCGGAGCGGGCCTTCGTCCGCACCGGTCTCGGCGGGCAGAAGGTGATCATGAGCGGCGGCGCGGTGGTGCTGCCGGTGTTTCACGAGGTGATCCCGATCAACATGAACACGCTGAAGCTCGAAGTGAGCCGCGCGTCGCACGACAGCCTCATCACGAAGGACCGGATGCGCGTCGACGTGGTCGTCGCATTCTTCGTGCGGGTCGCACCGACCGAGGAAGGCGTGTCGACCGCGGCGCAGACGCTCGGCCAGCGCACGCTCGCGCCGGAAAACCTGCGCGCGCTTGTCGACGACAAGTTCGTCGATGCGCTGCGCTCGACTGCCGCGCAGATGACGATGCAGGACCTGCAGGACGCCCGCGAAAAATTCGTGCAGGGTGTGCAGAACACGGTCGCGGAAGATCTGACGAAAAACGGGCTGGAGTTGGAAAGCGTGTCGCTGACCAATTTCAACCAGACGTCGAAGCAGTACTTCGATCCGAACAATGCGTTCGACGCCGAAGGTCTGACGAAGTTGACCCAGGAAACCGAGCGGCGCCGCAAGGAGCGCAACGAGGTCGAGCAGGACACCGAGGTGGCCGTCCGTGAAAAGAACCGCGACGCGCTTTCCCGCAAGCTCGAAATCGAGCAGCAGGAAGCGTTCATGAAGCTCGAGCAGGAGCAGCAGGTCAAGACGCGCTCGGCTGAGCAGAACGCCCGCATTGCCGCGTTCGAGGCCGAGCGTCACCAGGAGGCGGAACAAAGCCGGATCGTCGCCGAACGGCAGATCCAGGAATCCGAGATCCAGCGCGAGCAGGCGGTGCGTACCCGCAAGGTGGAGGCGGAACGCGAAGTGCGCGTGAAGGAGATCGAACAGACGCGGGTGACGCAGATGGCGGCGATCGAGCAGGCGAAAGTGACCGAAATCGCGCAGCAGGAGAAGGAGATCGTGATCGCGGAGAAGTCCGAGGCGCAATCTCAGGCGCAGGCGCGCGCGAGTGCATCGCTCGCGGACGCGGTGCGTGCCGAGCAACTGGTCGAGACGACGCGCAAGACCGCCGAGGCGGATCGCGCGAAGCAGGTCGCGCTGATCGAAGCGTCCCAGGAGGCGGAAACGCAGGCGGTTCACATTACGACGCAAGCGCGGGCGGAACGGGATGCGGCCCAGATGCAGGCTGCCGCGATGGTCGAGCTGGCCGAGGCGGCGCGCAAGAAGGGGCTCGCGGAGGCCGAGGCGCAGCGTGCGCTGAACGACGCGATCAACGCGCTGTCGTCGGACCAGACCAGCCTCAAGTTCAAGCTCGCGCTGCTGCAGGCACTGCCGGGCGTGATTCAGCAGACCGTCGAGCCGATGAAGTCGATCGACGGCATCAAGATCATCCAGGTCGACGGGCTCAATCGCAACGGCGCGGCGGACGGCGGCGCACCGGCCGCGGCAGGGGGCAATCTGGCCGAGCAGGCGATGTCCGCGGCGTTGTCCTATCGTGCGCACGCACCGCTGATCGATTCGCTGCTCGGCGAAATCGGCCTGTCCGGCGGATCGCTGCAAGGGATGGTGCCGGCGATCCATCCGAGCAAGCCTGCGGCGAGTCCTGCACCGGTGACGCACGCCGTACCGGTGGCGCACCCCGCACCAGCCGCCGCGGCTTCGCGCGAGGGCGGTGCCGAGACCGCATGACGCGGGAAGCGGCGCATCGGCCGCCGGCCGGGCCGGCGGCCCGGCAGGTGCTTCTTGCTTCCCGCCGTCCCGTCACCCCCGCCCGAAACTCGGCCGCTTCGGATCGTACGTCCACCCCGGCACGAGATAGCGCATCGCAACCGCGTCATCACGCGCGGTGCCGCCCACCTCGTTGTACAGCGCATGCGCGGCCTCGACCTGTGCCATGTCGAGTTCGATCCCGAGCCCCGGCCGCTCCGGCACGGCCACCTTGCCGCCGACAATCGCGAGCGGCTCGCGCGTGAGCCGCGCGTCGCCTTCCTGCCAGATCCAGTGCGTGTCGATCGCGGTGATCGTGCCGGGCGCGGCCGCGGCCGCATGCGTGAACATCGCGAGCGACACGTCGAAGTGGTTGTTCGAGTGCGAGCCCCACGTGAGCCCCCAGTCGCGGCACAGCTGCGCGAGCCGCACCGAGCCCTGCATCGTCCAGAAATGCGGATCGGCGAGCGGGATGTCGACCGCCTGCAGCCGCACCGCGTGATCCATCTGCCGCCAGTCGGTCGCGATCATGTTGGTCGCGGTCGGAATGCCGGTCGCGCGGCGGAATTCGGCCATCACCTCGCGGCCCGAATAACCGCCTTCCGGCCCGCACGGATCTTCCGCGTACGCGAGCAGGTGGCCTTGCCCGCGGCACAGCGCGACGGCTTCGTCGAGCGACCACGCACCGTTCGGGTCGAGCGTCGTGCGTGAATCCGGGAAACGCGCCTTGATCGCCGCGATCGCTTCCATCTCGTCGGCGCCGGCCATCACGCCGCCCTTCAGCTTGAAGTCGGCGAAGCCGTAGCGCTCGACCGCGGCTTCGGCCTGCCGCGCGATCGCGGCCGGCGTGAGCGCCGCTTCGTTGCGCAGCCGGAACCACGGATCCGATGCGTTCGTTTCGTCGCGATACGGCAGATCGGTGCGGCGCCGGTCGCCGATGTAGAACAGGTACGCGAGCATCGGTACCGCGTCGCGCTGCTGGCCTTCGCCGAGCAGCGCCGCGACCGGCACGTCGAGATGCTGGCCGAGCAGGTCGAGCAGCGCGGCCTCGATCGCGGTGATCACGTTGTCGAGCCGCAGGTTGATCTCGTGCGGCTGGCGCAGCACGGCCGCCTCGCCGGCCGACGTCACCTCGTGCCGGATCGTGCGGCCCGCACCCGCACCCGCACCTGCGCCGGACAGCGCCGCGCGCACCGCGTTGAGCGTTGCCTGGTAGCGTCCGATCGACTGGCCGACCACCCGATCCGTCATGCGCTCGAGCGCGTGGCGGATTCCTTCGCCGCCCGGCACTTCGCCGACGCCGGTGTGCCCGCTGCTGTCGTCGAGGATCACGAGGTTGCGCGTGAAGTACGGCGCATGCGCGCCGCACAGATTGAGCAGCATGCTGTCGCGGCCGGCGACGGGAATCACCTGCATGTGCGTGACGCGCGGGGTGCCGGCACGGCGTGATTCGGACATCGGTTCGCTCCTGGTTCCGGTGGCGCGCGGGCCGCCGGACGCGCCGGCGCGGCCCGCGCCGTTCATTGAAGCTCGACGCGGCGGATCTCGCCGACGACGAACAGGTAGCAGATCACGGCGACGAGCGCGTGCGCGACGACATAAACGAGCGCGCCGTTGAACGAGCCGCTGCGGTCGACGATGTAGCCGATCGCGATCGGCGTCGTGATGCTCGACAGGTTGCCGCACGTGTTGAGCAGCGCGCCGCTCAGCCCCGCGATCTGGCGCGGCGCGGTGTCCGCGTTGACGGCCCAGCCGAGCGCGCCGAGCCCCTTGCCGAAGAACGACAGCGCCATGAACAGCACGACGAGCACATGCGAATCGGTGTAGTTGCAGACGATCATCGACATCGACAGCAGCATGCCGAACACGATCGGCACCTTGCGCGCGACCGACAACGACCGGCCCCGCTTGAGCAGCGCGTCGGATACGACGCCGCCGAGAATTCCGCCGAGGAACCCGCACACGGCCGGGATCGACGCGACGAGCCCCGCGTTGAGGATCGACATCCCGCGCGCCTGCACGAGATAGACGGGAAACCACGTGATGAAGAAATAGGTGAGCGCGTTGATGCAGTACTGCGCGACGTACACGCCGATCAGCATCCGGCTCTTCAGCAGCGCCTTCACGTGGCGCATCGACGGGCCGCCGCCGTGCGCGCCCGTCGCCTGGTCGATGTTGACGAGCGCGCCGCCTTCTGCGAGGTAGTCGAGTTCCGCGCGGTTGATGTTCGGGTGGTCCTTCGGGTCGTACATCGTGCGGTTCCACACCACGACGAACGCGAACCCGATCACACCCATCACCGCGAACACCGACTGCCAGCCGAACGCGTGCACGAGCCAGCCCATCAGCGGCGCGAATACGACGGTCGCCGCGTACTGCGCGGCGTTGAAGATCGCCGACGCGGTGCCGCGCTCGGCGGCCGGGAACCACGCGGACACGATCCGGCTGTTGGCCGGAAACGACGGCGCCTCGGCCGCGCCGACCAGGAAGCGCAGCCCGAACAGCAGCGCGAACGCGGCCGCGCCGCCGAAGAAGCCGATCGAGCCCTGCAGCAGTGTGAACAGCGACCAGAAGAAGATGCTGAACGCATAGACGATGCGCGACCCGTAGCGGTCGAGCAGCCAGCCGCCCGGCAGTTGCGCGACCACGTACGACCAGCCGAACGCGGAGAAGATAAAGCCGATCTGCACGTGGCTCAGGTGCAGCGCGCGGGCGAGGCTCGGGCCGGCAATTGCGATCGCCGCGCGATCCGCGTAGTTGATCGTCGTGACCGCGAACAGGACGGCCAGCACGAGCCAGCGCACGCGTGTGCGCCGGGCCGTTGCCGACGCGGACGCCGGCAGCGCTTGAAGCGGATTCATGACTGTCTCCTCCGAAAGGCGGAAGGTGCCGTCGTGCGGCAGGCGCGTCGGGTGCGCGCGTTGATTGTGCAGGCGCCCCGACCGGAGGCCGGGCGCCGGACGCCGATACAGGCAGGGCGTCCGGGCCATTCTGTCATGTCGAAAGCTTCGCTTTCATGCCAATTGCTGACTCGATCGATTCAGCATTTGAATCGATCGGCCCGAAGTGGCCAGCATCGGGGCGGTTGCCGAATTTTACCCGGATGATATTGACATTCAATTTATACCCGGATAAAAATAACGACATTCTGATTCCTGCCTGCGGGCGACCACGATGACAACCTCCACGCTTCTTCCTTCGTACACGGCTTTCGACGGCCACCGGCGGCTCGCGTCGGGCCCGCTTGCGACGGTTGCACTCGCGGTCAGGCAAGCCGGCGATGCAACGTCAGGCACGATCCTGATCTTCGACGACGCGACGGGCCGCTCGATCGACCTCGACCTGCGCGGCACGGCGGACGATATCCGCGCGCGCTATGCGCCGCCGCCGGGCGACGCGCCCGGTGCCGCCGGCGAGCCGGCCGGCGCGGGCGAACAGCGCGGCCGCGGCCGGCCGAAGCTCGGCGTCGTATCGCGCGAGGTCACGCTGCTGCCGCGTCACTGGGAATGGCTCGGCACGCAGCCGGGCGGCGCGTCCGTCGCGCTGCGCAAGCTCGTCGAGGACGCGCGGCGCACGCATGCGGCGGCCGACCGGCGCCGCGACGCGCAGGCGCGCGCGTACCACTTCATGTCGGCGATGGCGGGCGACCTGCCCGGTTTCGAGGAGGCCGCGCGGGCGCTGTATGCGAACGACCCGGCGCGGCTGGCCGAGCTGATCGCCGGATGGCCGGACGACGTGCGCGACCATGCGCTCGCGCTGGCGCGCGGCGACCTGCCGCCGTCCACCGAAGACTGCTGACGGAACGCTCGACGCGATGACCTCATTCGACCTGAACCGCGGCGCGATCGCGCCGGTTGCCGACGAAGTCGACGTCGTCGACCTGCGCGTGACCGGCGCCATCCCGCGCGAACTCGACGGCACGCTGCTGCGCAACGGCCCGAATCCGCCGGGCGGCCGCTTCGAAGGGAACGATGTGCTGTCGTGGTGGCCGGAAGCCGCGATGCTGCACGCGATCGCGTTCGAAGGCGGCCGCGCGGCCGGCTACCGGAACCGCTGGGCGCGCACGCGCCGCTGGGCCGCCGTGCATGCGCCGGCACAGGCGCCGCATCTGCCCGACACCAATCCGAACGTGAACGTGCTGCAGCACGCCGGCGAATTGCTCGCGCTGGCGGAGGGCGGCGCGCCGTTCGCGATCACCGCCGCGCTCGATTCGCTCGGCGTGCCGGCGCGGCACGCGGGCTTCGACGGCGGGATGACCGCGCATCCGAAGGTCGATCCGGAAACAGGCGAACTGATCGCGTTTCGCGCGGACTGGCGCGCGCCTTGGCTGCGCTACGGCGTCGTCGACGCACAGGGCGTGCAGCGCGTCGACATGGCGGTCGAGGTGCCCGCGCCGTCGATGATGCACGACCTCGCGATCACGGCAACCCGCAGCCTGCTGCTCGACCTGAACGTCGGCTACGACTTCTCGATGCTGAAGCAGGGCCATCGGATGCCGCTGCGCTGGCACGACGACCGGCCTGCGCGCATCGGCGTGATCGCGCGCCACGGCGGCGAGGTCCGCTGGTTCGACATCGAGCCGTGCTTCATCCAGCACGTCGTGAACGCGTACGACTGCGACGAATCGTGCATCGTGCTCGACGTGGTGCGCTATCCGTGGTTCCTGCGGCTCGATGCGCGCAGGGGCCGCTTTGCGGACAACCCGGTCGGCGAGCTGTGGCGCTACGTGATCGATACGGCGAACGGGCTGATCGACGAAGGGCTGCTCGCCGACGGCGGCATCGAGCTGCCGCGCATCAACGAAAGCCGCACGGGGCGCCGCTACCGCTATGTGTATGCGGTCGAGCAGCCGAACCCGGCGGAAATGCGCGGCGTGATGCGCTTCGACCACGCGCGCGGCACGACGACGCGCTACGCGGTGCCGGCCGGCGACCAGAACGGCGAGCCGGTGTTCGTGCCGCGCCCGGGCGGCGTCGACGAGGACGACGGCTGGCTGCTGGTGGTGGTCTACCGCGCGGCGACGGATACGAGCGACGTCGTGATCCTCGATGCGCGCGCGATCGATGCGGGGCCGGTCGCGACCGTGCACCTGCCGCGCCGCGTGCCGGCCGGGTTCCACGGCGCGTGGGTGCCGCACGTGCGCTGAGCGGCCGCGCGCGTCACTGCGCGCGCAGCGCGTCGACGATCTTCAGCCGCGCGGCGCGCATCGCCGGCAGGAATCCGCCGACGAGCCCCATCACGAGCGAGAACAGCAGCGTCTTCACGACGATCGCGGGCGTCAGCACGAAACGGAACGACAGGTCCGCGAAGGTCTGGAAGTTGGTCGTCGAGAACGACGCGAACTGCATCAGCGACGCGCACGCGAGCCCCGCGACGCCGCCGACGAAGCCGAGCAGCAGCGCTTCCAGCAGGAACGCGGCGAGCACGTTCATGCGCTTGAAGCCGAGCGCGCGCAGCGTGCCGATCTCGGCGACGCGGTTCGCGACCGACGCATACATCGTGATCATTGCGCCGATCATCGCGGCGATCGAGAAGATCGTCGACAGCGTGATGCCGAGGATGTTGATGAACTTCGACAGCGCCTTCGACTGGTCACCGTAGAAGGTCTGCTCGCGCTTCGCCTCGTCGGTCAGCCGCGGGTCGACGTCGATGTCGGCCTTGAAGCGCGCGAAGCCGTCGGCGCTCGGGATGCGCAGCACCATCGACGAGTAGCTCGTGCGCCGGAACGACTGCATCAGCTGGTCGACGTCGCCCCAGATCTCCGAATCGAAGCCGCTGCCGCCCGCGTCGAAGATGCCGACGATGGTCCAGTCGCGCTGCGCGAAATGCAGGCTGTCGCCGAGCTGCGTGCCGCTGAAGCCTTTCGCGATCGCGCTGCCGACGATGATTTCCGACGAGCCGGGCACGAACATGCGGCCGGCCACCAGCTTCACGTGCGGGCGCAGCGCGAGGCCGGACGGCGACACGCCGCGGATCACGACGTTCGATGGCTTGCCGCTCGACGTCTTCACGAGCGAGATCAGCACGACCGCTTCCTTCGACACGAGCGGCCGGCCGTCGCGGCCGAGCGCGACGGCCGGGTGCATCTCGAGCGCGTTGGCCTGCTGGTGGTCGATCGAACTCTGGATCTCCGTTTCGGCGCCCTTGCGGATCACCACGGCGTTGTCGGGTTCGCCGGTCGACACGAGCGTCTGCGTGAGCCCCGCGTCGAGCATCTGCACCGTCGCGAACACGAAGATCACGAGCGCCATCCCGCCCGCGGTGAGCGCGGTGGTGAGCCGCCTGGTCCACAGGTTGCGCGCGATGTAGGTGAGCGGGATCGCCATGCGTGTGTTTATCCGATCGCCCGCAGGCCTTCGACGACGCGCACGCGCGCCGCCTGCCACGCCGGCACGATCGCGGCCGCGACGCCGACCGCGACCGAGCACGCGGCTTGCAGCACGACCGTCTCGGCCGACACCCTGAATACCGGGAAGATGCCGCCGGCCGCCTGCTTGAACAGGCTCGCGGCGGGCGGCGTCGCGAGGATCCCGAGCCCGCCGCCGGCCACCGCGATCACGACCGATTCGCCGAATACGATCAGCGCGAGAAAGCCGGGGCCGAAGCCGAGCGCCTTCAGCGTCGCGTATTCGGCCGTGCGTTCGCGCGCGCTCATCGCCATCGCGTTGGCCATCACGGCCATGATGATCAGGATCACCACGTACGACACCAGGCGGATCGCCGCGATGATCTGGTTCGACATCGCGACGAAACCGAGCTGGAACGCCTTCTCGGTCTCGGTCAGCGTCTCGGCGAGCGAGTTCTTGAACACGGCGTCGACGTTGCGCGCGATCGACGCGCCATCGTCGGGGTTCGCGACGCCGAGCACGAATACGCCGACCTGGTCGGCCTGCTTCGGCGTGCGCTGTCGCACCGTCTCGTTCAGGTAGTCCCAGTGGAACACCATCTGGCGCGTGATCGTCGAATCGTCGCGGCCGTCGAGGATCCCGCGCACGACGAAGTCCCACGTGCCCGGATAGATGGTGCCCTTCAGCGGAATCACGTCGCCGACCTTGAAGCCGAACTGCGTCGCGAGCTGGCGTCCGACCAGGCAGCCGCGGCGGTCGCGGTTATAGTCGGCGCGCTGCTGCGCGGGCAGGATGAATTCCGGATACAGGTCGAGATAGTTCTCCGACACCGCGAAGCTCGCGAAGAAGTTCTTCGGGTCGCGGTAGATGCCGCCGAACCAGTTCGAGCGGACCACGGCCGTCACGCCGTCGATGCCGCGTATCCGGTTCTCGTAGCTGACGGGCAGCGGAAACACGAGCGAGATCGCGTTGCGCGTGACGAGCCGCCCGCTGGACGCGGCGGCCGCGCCCGCGTACCACGCGTCGACGACCGTGTGCAGCAGCCCGAACGCCAGCACCGCGATGGTGAGCCCGAGCACGGTCAGCAGCGTGCGCAGCCGGTGCCGCAGCGCGTTGCGCGCGATCAGTTTCAGCACGTACATCGCGCGCGCTCCCGCAGCCGGTCAGCCGGCGTGCCCATCGATCAGCTCCCCTTTTTCCAGATGCACGAGCGACTGCGCGGCGCCGGCCGCGTGCGCGTCGTGGGTCACCATGATGATCGTCTTGCCGAGCTCGGCGTTCATCCGCTGCAGCATCGCGAGCACGTCGGTGGCCGACGCGCGGTCGAGGTCGCCGGTCGGTTCGTCGGCGACGATCAGCACGGGATCGGTGATCAGCGCGCGCGCGATCGCGACGCGCTGCTGCTGGCCGCCCGACAGCTCGGACGGGTAATGGCTCGTCCGGTCACTGAGGTTCACCATGTCGAGCACCAGCTCGACACGCTCGCGCCGCTCGCGGCGCGACAGGTGCGTGAGCATCAGCGGCAGCTCGACGTTCTCGTACGCGGTGAGCACCGGCATCAGGTTGTAGAACTGGAAGATGAAGCCGACGTTCGCCGCGCGCCATTCGGCCAGTTGCGCCTCCGCGAGCTGCGAGATGTCGAGGCCGCCCACGCGCAGCTCGCCGCTGTCGGGCCGGTCGATGCCGGCCACCAGGTTCAGCAGCGTGCTCTTGCCGGAGCCCGACGGCCCCATCAGCGCGACGAAGTCGCCCTCGCCGATATCGAGCGTGATGTCGGTCAGCACGGGCACGATCTGGTTGCCGCGCCGGTACGACTTCGCGACGTGGCTGATCTCGACGAGGGGCGGCGACGCGTCGTTCACGCTGGCGCTACTTCTTCGCGACGGTCACTTGCGCGCCGTCCTTCAGCTTCGCACCCGGCGCGAGCACGACCGTATCGCCGGGCTTCACGCCGCGGATCGCGACGAGTTCGCCGATCCGCATGCCCGTCGTCACGGCCGCCGCGCGCACGGTGTCGTCCTTCACGACGAACACGACCGGCCGGCCGTCGCGCTCGACGACCGCGCTCGCCTGTACGGCCGTCACGGGCTGCCGGTCCTGCGCCGACACGGGCTTCGACAGGAACGCGATCTTCGCGCTCATGTCGGGCAGCACGCGGTCGTCGCGGTCGACGAAGCGCACCTTCACGAGCACGGTGGCCTTCGAGCGGTCGACGGTCGGCACGATGCGCGACACGCGGCCCGCGAAGCGCATGTCGGGCAGCGCGTCGAGCTGGATCTCGCACGGCTGCTCGGCGCGGATCTTCGCGATGTTCGATTCGGCGACGTCGGCCTCGACCTCGAGCGTGTCCATGTCGGCGATCGTCACGACCGCGCCCTTGCTGTCCGACGCGGACGAGAACGGCGTGATGTTGTCGCCGACGTTCGCATGCTTGGCGAGCACGATGCCGTCGAACGGCGCGCGGATCACCGTCTGGTCGACCGCGACCTGCGCGGCCTGCGCGTTGGCGTCGGCGGACGCGATCGCGGCCTCGCCGCTGCTGAGCGACGCGCGCGCCTTGTTCACGCGGGCCGTATCGATGTCGAGCTGCGCGGCCGGCACGGCGCCCCTCGGCGCAAGCGCCGCGGTGCGGCGGAACGCGATTTCGGCGTCCTTCAGCTCGGCCTGCTGCACGCCGAGGTTCGCGCGGGCGACCTTCGCCTGCGCGAGCGCCTGTGCCCGCGACGCCTCGACGTCGCGGCTTTCGAGGCGCGCGATGATTTCATCCTTCTTCACGCGCGTGCCCTCGAGCACGCCGAGCCATTCGACGCGCCCCTGGCCCTTCGACGCGACCGCGGCCTTGCGCTGCGGCACGACGTAGCCGGTCGCATTGAGTTGCGTGTCGTTCTGGTACGGGTAGGCAGACGTGACGGACGTGGTTTCGACCGTCGGCCGGCCGGTGAGTGCGACCCCGGCGACGATCGCGACGATGGCGATCGCGGCGGCGACCGCATAACGGATCCACCGGCGCCGGCGTGGCGCCGGTGCGATCGGACGCCGGTCGATTTTCAGTTTGTCCAGATTGTGATCGGGCAATTTGAGCGCCTCGCGACGGCGGCGGTCTGGCGACCGGCCGCGATCCGGTTTCCGGGGAAAGGGACGGATGGACGCCCAGTATAGCGTCGCGGGGAAGTGCGCGAGAGTCGGTTTGCGGAGCCGCCGCGACCGCCGGCGGACGGGCCGCGCGATGCCGGATACGCGTGCCGGTCGGCCGGAAACCCGCGTCGTCGGGGAAAACCCGAGAGGCGCAAGCCGCGTGTCAACTTGCCGCGAAGGCGGCGCGTTATGGAGCCAGTACGTCAGTCTTTGTCGCGGCGAAACGGCGCAAGCCGGCCGCCCGGCGGCGACCGGAAACCCCGGCGCGACTGGCGTTCCGATGCGAATGCCTCGCATCTGTCACCGGTACGTTTGACTTTTTCTCCGCTAAAGGAAGAACAATGAAGAAGACGCTCGCTTCGATCATGACCGCAGCATTCGCACTCGCATCGGTTTCGGCATTCGCACAGGAGGCGGCGTCGGCGCCGGCAGGCGCGATGGCACCCGCTTCCGCACCGATGAAGAAGGATCACAGCAAGCCGAAGCACCAGCTGAAGCAACACGGTTCGGCCAAGGGCAAGGCAAAGGCCGCAGCCGCATCGGCAGCCGGCACGAACGACGCAGGCGCAGCAAACTAAGCGCCTCGGCCGGGGCCGGCACTGCCGGCCGCCAGTCGCGAGACCCCGCATGCTTCGGCATGCGGGGTTTTGTTTTTTTCAGGTGTCGCTTGGGCCGGATGGAGGCGCCGGCGCACGCATCGCGTCGACGACCGAACGCATGCGCCGCCAGTGCGAGCCTTCCCAGAACACGCGTCGGCAGACGTCGCACGCGGCGAAGCGCCGGTGCCGCTGCCGGATACCGTCCGGCACGCGCGGCGCGGCAGCGGCCGCGTCGAGCGGATGCAGCGGCGCATTGCAGCGCAGGCACAGGCGGAACGGCCGCATGTGCGGCGCGAGATCGAGCCGCTCGAACAGCTCGCGCAACTGGTCGGCCGGCTGCAGCGCGTGCAGGTAGCAGCCGCGCGCGACCGCGCGCCGCTTGAGCAGTTCGCGGTCGCGCGTCAGCACGATCCGGCCCTCGCGACCCGCGAGCGCCGCGAGCTCGTCGTCGCGGTAGTGGTTGTCGTAGCAGGTGTCGAAGCCGGCGAGGCGCAACAGTTGCGCGAGGCCGCCGAGATGCGCGTCGGCGACGAAGCGCCATTGCTCCGGGGGCGGCGCAGTTGCGCCGTTCGCGGCCGGCTGCGCGCGCTCCGGAAAGGCTTCGACACGGTCGCCGTCGCCGAGCGGCCGGTCGAGCGCGGCCGGCGCGTCGTTCACGCGGAGCCGGCCGATTTCGGTATGCGGGACGCCGAGCGCCTCGATCGCATGCTTCACCGTCGCATCGCGCGCACAGGGGTGCCCGAACGCGCGGTCGCGCTGCGCGCGCGGGAGAAAGGCGTTCAGTTCGCCGTGGAAGCGGAAGGTCGCGGTCGCCATTCGTGCAGTATCGCACCGCGCCCGGCCGGCGCTGCAGACGGTCGGCATCTGTGTTTAACTCGCGGCTTCACCGAACGAAGGAGCGGGCAATGGATCTCGGGTTTATCGGGCTGGGCGAAATGGGGCAGGCGGTTGCGACGAACCTGCTGAAGGCGGGGCACACGGTGCGGGTCTGGAACCGGTCGCGCGAGCGCGCCGAGCCGCTCGCGGCATTCGGCGCGCAGATCGTCGACACGCCGGCCGACGCGTTTCGCGGCGACGCGGTGTTCTCGATGCTCGGCGACGACGCGGCCGCGCGCGCCGTGTTCGACGATGCGTTGCTCGCGCAGGCGCCGCGCGGCCTGATCCACGTGAACATGGCGACGGTGTCGGTCGCGCTCGCCGAATCGCTCGCGCATGCGCACGCGTCGCGCGGCATCGACTACGTCGCCGCGCCGGTGATGGGGCGGCCCGACGTCGCGGCCGCCGCGCGCCTGACGATCATGGCGGGCGGCCCGGCCGAGGCGATCGACCGCGTGCAGCCGCTGTTCGACGCGATCGGCCAGAAGACCTGGCGGTTCGGTTCGCTGCCGCAGCACGCGAACATCGCGAAGATCGCCGCGAACTTCACGCTCGCGTCGGCGATCGAGACGCTCGGCGAGGCGTCCGCGCTGCTCGGCGCGCACGGCGTCGCGATGCGCGACTTCCTCGACGTGATCACGAACAGCGTGTTTCCGGGGCCGGTCTACGAAGGCTACGGTTCGATGATCGCCGAGCGGCGTTACGAGCCCGCGCGCTTCAAGGCACGCCTCGGGCTGAAGGACGTCCGGCTCGCGCTGGAGGCCGGCGACGCCACGTCGGTGCCGCTGCCGGTGGCGAGCGTCGTGCGCGACAACCTGCTCGACGCGCTCGCGCACGGCGGCGGCGAGCAGGATTTCGCGGTGCTCGGCGAAGTCGCGCTGCGCCGCGCGGGCCGCTGATCCCGGGCGCGACAGAAGCGCGGCGCGCACGGCATAATCGGCGTTTCGTCTTTCTTCTTTCTTTCACGCAGAGGCGAGCATGAACCTGCATACGTGGTGGCTTTTCGTGGCGACGGTGTTCGTCGTGTCGGCGATTCCGGGCCCGAACATGCTGCTCGTGATGACGCACGGCGCGCGGCACGGGCTGCGGCGCTCGTCGTCGACGATGGCCGGCTGCCTGAGCGCGCTGGTGCTGATGCTGTCGGTGTCGGCGGCGGGCCTCGGCGCGGTTCTCGAGGCATGGCCGGCGATGTTCAACACGCTGCGCTTCGCGGGCGCGGCCTACCTGGTCTATCTCGGCGTGAAGGCGTGGCGCGCGCGCGTCGACGACGACTCGCCGGCCGCCGACGTCGAAACCGTGTCGCGCCAGGCTGCGTCGGCATCGCGCTGGACGCTGTTCCGCAACGGCTTCCTGGTCGCGGGCAGCAACCCGAAGGCGATCCTGTTCGCGGCCGCGCTGCTGCCGCAGTTCATCAACGCGGCCGAGCCGACGCTGCCGCAGTTCGGCATCCTCGTCGTCACGTTTGCGGTGATCGAGGTGAGCTGGTATCTCGTCTACGCGTCGTTCGGCACGCGCATCGGCGCGACGCTGAAGAGCCAGAGCGTCGCGAAGATCTTCAACCGGCTGACGGGCGGGCTGTTCGTCGGCTTCGGCGCGATGATGGCGCTGGTCCGTCACTGATTTCCGGCTGACTCAGGCACGCTGAACGCCCCGTCCCTCGCCAGAGGGCGGAGCGTTCGTCTTTTCGCGTCCGCTTCACGTCCGCTTACGCGCGCGGGCGGGCCGGCGCCGCCGCGCCGGTCCGGCGTCCGGCCGAGAACCCGAACAGGGCGGCCGCGCTGGCGAACGCGAACCCGACGCCGCACACCGCGCTCCATCCGCCCCATGCCCACGCGCTGCCCGCGAGCGCCGCGCCGAGCGCGCCGCCGACGAAGAACAACCCGACGAACAGCCCGTTCAGGCGCCCGCGCGCGGCCGGATTCAGCAGGTTGATCTCGCGGCGGCCGATCGTCTGGTCGACGATGACACCCGCATCGAGCAGCGCCGCGCCGCCCGCGAGCAGCGCCAGCGCGAGACCGCGATGCGCATGCGCGTCGAAGCCGAACCAGCCGGCGCCCGCGATCCCGAGCACGACGAGCGCCGCGAGCATCGTGCCGTGCGCGATCCGCTGCGCTGCGGGGCCGTGGCCGCGGTCGCCGGCGCGGCCAGCGAGCGGCGTGACGATCGCGCCGCTGGCGCCCGCGAACGCGAACAACGCGATCCCGTGCAGGTCGAGGCCGAACGGCGGCTGCGCGAGCCGCAGCCCGACGGCGGTCCAGAACGCGCTGAACGCGGCCATCGCGAGCGCGGCCGACAGCGCATGCCGGCGCAGCACCGGTTCGTCGGCGAGCAGGCGCCCCATCGACGCGAGCAGCGCGCGATAGCCGGCCGTGATCGACGGCGTGCGCGACGGCAGGCGCAACGCGAGCACGACGGCGATCGCCGCGTTCGCGAGCGCGGCCAGCGCATAGAACGCGCGCCAGCCGGCCGAGCCCGCGATCAGGCTCGCGAGCGGCCTCGACAGCAGGATGCCGAGCATCAGCCCGCTCATCACGTTGCCGACCGCGCGGCCGCGCTGCGCTTCGGGCGCCATCGAAGCGGCCATCGGCACGAGCATCTGGATCACGCTCGACGCGGCGCCGGCCACGAGCGTTGCCAGCAGGAACACGGTGCCCGACTGCGTGAACGCGGGCAGCGCGAGCGCGGCCGCGCATGCGATGAGCGTCGCGACGATCAGGCGGCGGTTTTCGAGCAGGTCGACCAGCGGCACGAGCAGCACGAGCCCGGCCGCGTAGCCGAGCTGCGGCAGCATCGCGACGAGGCCGGCGAGGCCCGGCGGCAGGTGCAGGTCGGCGCTGATCGGGCCTGTCAGCGGTTGCGCGGCGAACAGGTCCATCACGATCACGCCGACCGTCGCGGCGAAGAACAGCGTCATGCCCGCGCTCAGCGCGGGCGGCGCGTCGACCGGCGTGCGAACGGCGGCGGGACAGGAGTCGGCAGGGCAGTTCATCGGAAGCCTGGGGTATGGGTCGAAGGAGTTCCCATCGTAGGTGGCCGATGTTTATGCGACAATTGAAATATGTCTAACATGATTATGCGAGTTTGTTTTGAATACGCGTGATCTCCTGGCGTTCGTCGCGGTGGTCGACAGCGGGTCGATGGTCGCCGCGGCCGCGAAGCTCCACCTGACGCAGCCGGGCCTGACGCGGCGCGTGCAGAACCTCGAAACGCTGCTCGGCATGCCGCTGCTCGAACGTCAAAGCAAGCCGCTGAAGCCGACCGCCGCCGGGCGCGACGTTTATGCGCTTGCACGCAACGTGCTGGGCGCGGTCGACGAGTTGATGGCGGCGGGCGCGCCGGACAGCGAGCCGTCGGGCGAGCTGCGCATCGGCGTCCCGCCGTTCCTGTCCGAACTGGCGCTCGAGCGGCCGATCGACCGGCTGCGCGACGCGTTCCCGCGCCTGACGCTGCGCGTGACGGCGGGCTGGTCGCCGGCGCTGATGCAGGGCATCGAGCGCGGCGCGCTCGACGTCGCGGCCGTGATGGTGCCGGCGAGCGCGGTGCTGCCCGACACGTTCACCGCGACGCTGCTCGCCACGCAGCCGACGGTGCTCGTCGCCGCGCGCGACTTCCCGCTGCCGGACGGTCCGCTGTCGCTCGATATGCTGTCGGGTTTTCCGTGGGTGCTGAGCCAGGACGGCTGCGGGATGCGCTCGGCGCTGAGCCGTGCACTCGGCGCGGCCGGGCTGCCGTTCGACGTCGCGGTCGAGGCGTTCGGCTCGGAGCTGCAACTGTCGCTCGTCGCGCGCGGCGCCGGCATCGGAATCGCGCCGCCGAACGCGCTGGCGCGCAGCGCGCATCGCGATGCGCTGCGGGTGGTGGAAACGGCGGGGCTGGAGACGCGGATCAACGTGTGGATCGTGCACGGCGCGCTGCCGGGCCGGCTGGTGCGGCCCGTCGCGCTGCTGCGCGACGCGCTGGGCGAGGTGCTCGACCGGGAGAACGGGAAGGGGTCAGATGCTGTGGAAGCGAACTAGAGGCAGCATTCGAGGGAAAATCCTTATTTTCTCTACGGAAATGTTGCGTTGCGGAAACCGATTCGCTATAGTTGCACCTGTCTCCTCCATGTCTCCTCTGATATGGATTCAGCCCGCCTCTTAGGCGGGCTTTTTTTTTGCCTGCGATTTTGCCGCGGCTTTCCGTTCGTCGTCCGTCGCCGGGCTCAGAACTTGTACGTCATCCCGACGTAGCTGATGATCGGGTCGGCTTTCAGGTCCGATTTCGACTCGGCCAGCACCGAACCGTCGGCCGCCTTGATCGTGACCGTCGACGTCGTCTTCAGCGGGATGTACGTCACCGACGCGATCAACCCGAAATGCTCCGTCATGTTGTACTGAAGGCCCGCGTTGAACACCGGCTGCCATGACGACGACGCCTTCGCCTCCACCGATGTCGTACCCGGCTTGCCCGCGCCCGCCGCGAGAATCGCGCCGAGGTTGTCCTGCGTCTGCTTGATGAAGTTCGTATTGAGCTGCAGGTCGCTGAACCAGTTGTACGACACGCCGAGGCCGAGGAACGGCCGGAACTTCGCGGTCGCCTGCCCGAAGTAGTACTGCAGCAGCACGGCCGGGCTCCACTGCCGCACGCTCTTCACGATCGGGTTGACCGACGCCAGCCCGATGTTCTGCGTGCCGAGCGCGCCGGCCGGGCCGGGCGGCTTGATCGTGCCCTGGCCCGACACCTTGAACACCGGCGGCACGCCGGCCACCGACGTGACCGCGATGTGGTCGGTCAGGAAGTGGCTGATCGTCAGGCCGACGGTGTCGGCGCCGCTCGTGCGCAACCCGGTGCCCGGCGACGTGAACGACGGCGGCAGCCGCAGCGGCGTGTTGATCGGTGTCGGTGCGACGTTGGTCGTCATCGGCGTGCTGCTCTGCTGCGGCATCACGTGGAACCAGCCCAGCGTGACGACGTTGCTGCCGGCGCTCTGCGCGTGCGCCGCGAGCGGCGCCAGTGCGGCGGCGCCGGCCGCCGCGCAGAGAAGGGTTTTCTTCATCACGGCATTCCCCTCCGCTTACTGGACGAACGCGCCGATCGTGAAATACGGCGTCGATCCCGCGTTATCGAGGAAACCGAACACGCCACCCGAGAAGATGAACTTGCCGGTCGGCGACGTGCTGCCCGAACCCGTGTGGATCGTCGTGACCGTGCCCGGCACCTTCTGCGTGTAGTCGAGGTCGAGCACTCGCGTGAGCGACGCCTGGGACGGCTGGAACGGATCGAGCAGCGTCGCCTGGGTGTTGATCAGCGCGGTGGTCCGGTAGTTGAACTCGCTGTCGACGCCGATGTACTCGCCGTTCTGCGAGCCGGTCGCGATCGCCGTCTGCGGCGCGAGGATCGAGATGCTCGATTCGTCGTCGGCGGTGAGGCCCGGCACGCCGTTGCTGTTGGGCGTCGGGTTCGGGTTCGCGACGCCGGTGCGCACGAGGATCGGCACGAGCTGGTTGCGCAGCTTGCCGACGATCATGAAGCCCTTGCCCTGCGGCGTTGCCGACAGCGTCGGCTTCAACTGGCTCTGGTAGTTGTTGGACTGGAACGCGCCGCTGCCATCCGCGGACTGCGCGAAGTTCGTGCCCTGCTGCGTGCACGCGCCGCCGGCGAACTGGCCGGTCGTGTCGCACTTGGTCCACGAGCCGTCCGCGTTGATCGTCACCTTCGCGTCGATCGACGCGGGCGCGAAGTTCTGCGACGGCACTTCGCCGAAGCCGACATGGCTGTACGTGCCCGCGACGTTCGCGATGTTGGTCTCGATCGACGAGAAGCCGATGAACGGGTAGTACGGGAATTTCGTGTCGGGCACCGCGGCCTGGCCGAGCACGCCGCCGAACTGGATTTCCTTGCCGGGAATCGTGCCGCCGGCGACGCCGAAGCCGACGAAGATCCGCGCCGGGCGCGTCGCGTCGAGGCTCGCGCCGTTCAGGCGGAACGCGCACTGGTTCAGCTTGTTGGTCGGCAGCAGCGTTTCCTGCGTGAGCGTGCCGCTGTCGACGGTGCCCGCGCGGGTCGGCACGACGGTGCCGGTCGTTTGCGGAACCGCCGATTCGACGTACGTGACCTGCCAGGTCATCTTGGTCGTGTCGAGCTGGACCTTGGCGAGTTCGCCGCTGCCCGCGCCGCCCGTAAACACGGTGCTGTAGTCGAGCGACGCAGGGCAGAGCCGGTCTTCGACGAGCGGGGGCGGGTTGTCGCTGCCGCCGCCGCATGCGGAAAGAAGGGGGGCGGCAAGGGCCGCCGCCAGAATGAGGTTGCGCTTCATGTTGCTCCTCCAGATTTGTCTTGTGCGGCGGCCAGCTCCCTGTCGGCCGCTTCTGTTACTTGTGCTCGTGCTGCGTGCGCCGTGCCGGGGCGCATTCCTGCGTTGCGCGGCGGCGTCGTGCGCTGCCGCGCCCTCGAACGCTACTTGCTGATCTGCGCGCCCACGCCGAAGTACGGTGTCGACGAAGTCGTCGCGTTCGCCGACGTCGCCGTGACGCCGCCGTTCACCGTGCCCTGCACGAGTGCCGCGTACAGCCCGCCCGTCGCGATCACCACGCCAGTCGCGGACGGGTAGGTCGCGCCGCTCGGCGGCTTCGTCGTCGCGTTCAGCAGGCCCGGCGTGGCCTGGCCGTAGTCGAGCGTGAAGCCGTCTTCCTCGGCCTGCGTGGTCGGGTTGATGAACGACGCGTTGCTGCCGCGGATCAGCGCGGCCGTGTACTTGAAGTTCGAGTCCGCGCCCGCGTAGCCGCCGTCGATCGTGCCCGACGTGATCGCCGTCGCCGCGCCGAGCACCGCGATGCCCGATTCGTCGTCGACCTGCGCGTCGGTGTGCAACGGCGGCGTACCGAGGTTCACGTTGCCCGTGCGCACGATCACCGGCACCGTCGCGCCGTTGAGCTGGCCGATCACCATGTGCGCGGTCGCCGACTTGCCGGTCGCGCCGACGATCGGCAGTTGCGTCTGCGGCAGCGTCTGCGGTGCCTTCGTGCTGTCGAAGTAGCCGCCTTTCGCGCTCGTCTTCCACGGGTCGCCGGTCGTCTGGCAGCCGCCCGAACCGGTCGACGTGCACGCGCCGTTCGCGTCGAACGTCTCGCTCGAGTTCGATCCCTTCGTCGCGTAGTTGCCCGACGGCACGAGGTGGTAGATCAGCGCGTTGTACGTGCCCGGCAGCTTCGACAGGTCGGTCGTCGTGTTCGCGAAACCGAGGAACGGATAGAAATCGAAGTGGCGGTTCGGCACCTGGCCGACGTTCTGCACGATGCCCGGGATGATCGTCAGCCCGTCGTACTGGATCGTCGCGCCGGGGATGCCGCCGCCCGCGACGCCCATGCCGACCAGCAGCATCGGCGGGTTCGCCTGGTTGAAGTCGGCGGCCGTCGAATAGGTCGAGCCGTCCGGCGCGGGGCCCGTGCCCGGCGTGAGGACGAACGCGCAGCGCGTCTGCTCGGCGGTCGGCAGCATGCCGGTCGGCGGGTGGATGACCTTGCCGGCGATCGTCGTGCCGACGCGGCTGGGCGTGACGGTGCCCGTCTTCAGCGGAATCGGCGATTCGAGCCACTTGAGCGTGTACGTCATCGCGACCGCGTCGATGTTGACGCTGACGATCTCGCCGCTACCTGCACCGCCGAGATACGTGCTCTTCACGATGTCGGCGTTGGCCGGACACAGCGAACCGTTGACGGGTTGTGACGGCGGCGGCCCTTGCGTGCCGCAGCTCGATCCGGAACATTGGGGCGCATTGATCGGCGCGGGCGCGCCGCCGGAATCCCCCCCACCACATGCAACCAGGAAAGGGGCGATGGCAAAGGCCGTTGCCACCCCCTTCGATAAGGCGTGCGACATGCCGCTGTCTCCAATCGTTTAATTGTGCGAGCTAATGTCGCTGCCTGGATTTTTGCTGTCAATTGATGAACCCGTCTAAAAAAGGCGATTGAAACGGGTGTCGTGTTTTAAATCCTTGTCCGGTATGGAATTCGGTAAGAATTAAAACGGGCGAGGGGCTGCCGAAAGCTTCGGGAGTGGGGGATGTGCCACGCTCGGCAGGCTGCCGAAGGGCCTTCCCGCGTATAACGGCAGCGTTTAAAGCGACGGTATCCGGTTTATCCCTATTCGGGATTGACTGGAGAAAGAAGGGGGCAATTAATTCGCTGGTAATCGCGCAATGGAAAGCTTGTAAATAATTGTAAATGCGCGACCGGGATTTTATTTATTGCCTGATATGGGTAAATAAAAAGCCGGCCAGCGGCCGGCTTTGCATCGCAGGAGAGGATGATCAGCGCGCGAGGCCCGCATCCTCGGCCGCGCCGATGGCGAGGTTCATGCACTGGATCGCGGCGCCCGACGCGCCCTTGCCGAGGTTGTCGAGGCGCGCGACCGTGACGAAGCGCTCTTCGTTGCCGAACACGAACAGGTCGACGCGGTTCGTGTCGTTGTTCGCCTGCACGTCGAAGAAGCCGCCGTCGAGGTTCGCGTCCGCGTTGAACGGCGCGACGCGCACGAACGCTTCGTCCGCGTAGTACTCGGCGAACACGCGCTGCACGTCCTGCGGCGTCGCGCGCTTCGCGAGCTGTTCGGGCGTGAAGTAGGTCGTCACCGCGAGACCCTTCAGGAACGGGCCGACGATCGGCGTGAAGATCGGCGGGTTCGCGAGGCCCGTGTGCGCGGCCATTTCCGGCAGGTGCTTGTGCGCGAGGCCGAGCGCGTACGGGCGCGGGCTCGCGAGCTTGCCGCCCGGCGCCGCGTTCTCGTAGTCGGCGATCATCGACTTGCCGCCGCCGCTGTAGCCGGTGATCGAGTAGCTGTGCGCGGCGAACGTCGGCGCGACGATGCCCGCATCGACGAGCGGACGCATCGCGAGCACGAAGGCCGAGGCGTGGCAGCCCGGCACCGCGATACGCTTCGACGTGCGAATCTTTTCGCGCTGCGCGCGGGTCAGTTCGGGCAGGCCGTAGGCCCAGTCGGCGCTCGTGCGGAACGCGGTGCTCGCGTCGATCAGCGTCGTGTTCGGGTTCTCGACGAGCGAGGCCGATTCGCGCGATGCGACATCCGGCAGGCACAGGAACGTGACGTCCGACGCGTTGATCAGGCGGCGGCGCTCGTCGACGTCCTTGCGCTTCGCTTCATCGATACGCAGGATCTCGATGTCGTTGCGTGCCGACAGGTATTCGAAGATCTTGAGGCCGGTCGTGCCTTCCTGGCCGTCGACAAAAACTTTGGTGCTCATTTCGCTCTCACTGAATGAAACGGGGGCCCGCGCCCGGAAACCGCCATTTTAAGACGTCATCCGGCGGGCCTGCACCGCGCGGGGCGAAAAAAAGACGGCCGGCGGGCCGTCTTGTGTCCCTTTGACGCCCGCCGGCGCGGGCGTCGGGGCGGGCTCAGCGGCTGCCGGCAACCCAGCGTGCCGTCGCTTCGGCGACGCGCCGGCCAAATGCCTTGCCGGTCTCGAGGTCGCCCGGCAGCGGGCCTTCGTCGGGCGTCGAATCCGCCGGCGACTGCGCGAGCAGGCCCGTGGAGCCGCCGAGGTAGTTGATGTCGTTGCGCGTGGCCGCCTTCGAGTTGGCCGGCATCAGGCTCGTGCCGACCCACACCATCCCATGTTGCATCGACAGCGTGACGAAATATTGAATCGTCGAGAACTTGTCGCCGTTCATCGTCGCGGAGTTCGTGAAACCCGCGGCGATCTTGTCCTTCCATTTCTGCGTGAACCACGCTTTCGACGTCGCGTCGGCAAACTGCTTGAACTGCGCCGACGGGCCGCCCATGTAGGTCGGCGCGCCGAAGACGATCGCGTCGGCCGCGTCGAGGGCGGCCCAGCCCGCGTCGTCGAGGTCGCCGACGGCGATCAGGCGTACGGTCGCACCGGCGTCCTGCGCGCCCGCGTGAACGGCCTCGGCCAGTTTCTGCGTGTGACCGTAGCCGCTGTGATAGACGATGACGATGTTCGACATGAAGCGTTCTCCGGAAAGGGGCGGGAACGGCGGCCGCAGCGGCCTGCCGCGTCGCGCGTCGCCGGCGGGCGGCGCGACCGATGCGCGGCGTGTGATGCCGCGACCGGTGACGACGAGTCTAGCAAGCCGAAATGACGGGAAAACGCGTGCGTGCGGCGCACTGAAATTCGCGGCGGCCGGCAATCGCGGCGCGGCGGCGCGTGGTGTTCGCTACTGCCGTCATTGCCCGTAGTTGACCGTGAATTGCGCGGTACCGATCGCGAGCGTGCCGATCTCGTGCTCGAACATCGGCGCGGGGCGGCCCTGCGCGACGCGCAGGTCGCTGCCCTTCAGCGCGTAGACGGTGATCACGTAGCGGTGCGGCTTGCCGGGCGGCGGGCACGGGCCGCCGTAGCCGTCGATCCCGAAATCGTTGCGCGCCTCGCTTGCGCCGATGCGTCGCAGGAAGCCGGATGCGCTCGCGTCGGCGGGCAGGCTCGTGACCGTGGCCGGGATGCCCGCCACGGCCCAGTGCCACCAGCCGTGCCCGGGCGCGTCGGGATCGAAGATCGTGACCGCGTAGCCGCGCGTGCCGGGCGGCGGGTTGTGCCAGGTGAGCTGCGGCGAGCGGTTCGCACCCTTGCAGTCGCCGCGATCGAACACGTTCGCGGCGCGGACGCGCCCGCCGGGCGTCAGGTCGTCGCTCGACACGGTGAACGGGCCTTCCGCATGCACGGGCAGCGCAGCGAAGACGGCGCAACAAAGGAGGAGGGCGAGGAACGGAGACGGGCGACCCGATGGCGCAGGCGGAGTGATCCGGCGATCCACACGCATATGGCGCTTCTCCCGTCACGTGGGCCGGGCCGATGCTCCCGGCGTTGTTGGCGTTGTGCGTTGCCCGCGTTGCTGATGGCGACGATGGATCAAGTCTAGCATTAGGGTTCGATGAGCGATGCACACCGCGACCCGCAGTCGCGACCGGTCATAGCGTGAATCGATGGACGAAAAAAAGCCGCCTGCGATGAAGCAGGCGGCTTTCTCAGCCAGGGCGCCGGCATGCATGCCGGCGCGGCGTCACTCCTGGGCGCCCGTCGCGCCGCCGTGCGCAGCCGACCACTCGGCCGGCGCGTGCAGGAACTTCTCGACTTCGTCGAGCGTCTTCGTCTCGAAGTAGCCCGATGCCTTCGCGACGCGCAGCACGTCCCACCACGTCGCCAGTGCGTGCAGGTCGACGTCGATGTCCTTCAGGACCGACACGCTTTCCTTGAAGATGTCGTAGTGGAACAGCACGAAGCAGTGGTTCACCGTCGCGCCCGCGGTGCGCAGCGCGTTGACGAAGTTGATCTTGCTGCGGCTGTCGGTCGTCAGGTCTTCCACCAGCAGCACGCGCGAGCCTTCTTCCAGATGGCCCTCGATCTGCGCGTTGCGGCCGAAACCCTTCGGCTTCTTGCGCACGTACTGCATCGGCACCATCATCCGGTCCGCGATCCATGCCGCGAACGGGATGCCGGCCGTCTCGCCGCCCGCCACCGCGTCGATCTGCTCGAAGCCGATGTCGCGCGTGATCGTCGTTTCCGCCATTTCCATCAGCGCACGGCGCACGCGCGGATACGAAATCAGCTTGCGGCAGTCGATATAGACGGGGCTTGCCCAGCCGGACGTGAAGATGAACGGTTTTTCGGCGTTGAAGTGCACCGCCTGCACTTCGAGCAGGATTTTGGCGGTCGTATCCGAGATCGACTGACGATCGTAGCCTGTCATGGGCATTCCTTGGGTGTTGAGCGAGGATCGGGCGCGGGCCCGGTGGCGCAGCAAGGGGAACCTGCCCAGGGGGCCGGGGCGCGATCGGAGGGCCAATCGCATCGCTGCGCGCGTAGCCCGCTATTTTACCCGATTCAGGCCGGTTTTCGGCGGAATTCGCGCAGGTTCGCGGTGCGTCTCACCACTGGCGAAACAAACGGGGACTGACCGCTCGCGCGCCGATGCCGGGGATGCGGCGCTGCACCAACATGTGTCATGCGCGGGGTGTACACTAGGCGACCCTTAGAAATCGTTCAGTACTTTGTACTTTCCTCTTGCCACCCGCCAAGGTTCGATGGCGTGCCGACCCGGCGCGTCGCGTGCCGTCTCTCAGTCGACCATCCCCTCGATTCAAGCAGACGCGGCCGAAGGTGCTGTGTACTGAACCGTCAAAATTTCGCATGTCTCTCGCAGGTCAATCATGGACGAACAACTGAAGCAGGCCGCTCTCGCTTATCACCTGAACCCGAAACCCGGCAAGATTTCGGTCACCCCGACCAAGCCGCTGTCGAACCAGCTCGATCTGTCGCTCGCGTATTCGCCGGGCGTCGCCGCGGCGTGCGAGGCGATCCACGCCGATCCGCTCGACGCGCAGAAGTACACGTCGCGCGGCAACCTCGTCGGCGTCATCACGAACGGCACGGCCGTGCTCGGTCTCGGCAACATCGGCCCGCTCGCCGCGAAACCGGTGATGGAAGGCAAGGGCTGCCTCTTCAAGAAATTCGCGGGCATCGACGTGTTCGACATCGAATTGTCTGAGTCCGACCCCGACAAGCTCGTCGAGGCAATCGCGATGCTCGAGCCGACGCTCGGCGGCATCAACCTCGAGGACATCAAGGCGCCGGAATGCTTCTACATCGAGCAGAAGCTGCGCGAGCGCATGAAGATCCCCGTTTTCCACGATGACCAGCACGGCACCGCGATCATCGCGTCGGCCGCGATCCTGAACGGCCTGAAAGTCGTCGGCAAGAAGCTGTCCGAAGTGAAGCTCGTGTGCTCGGGCGCCGGCGCCGCGGCCATCGCGTGCCTGGACCTGCTGGTGAACCTCGGCCTGACGAAGTCGAACATCCTCGTCGCCGATTCGAAGGGCGTGATCTACGAAGGGCGCGGCAATCTCGATCCGTCGAAGCAGCGCTATGCGGCGACCACCGACGCGCGCACGCTCGCCGATGCGATCGTCGGCGCGGACGTGTTCCTCGGCTGCTCGAGCGCGGGCGTGCTGAAGCAGGACATGGTCAAGACGATGGGCGACCGGCCGCTGATCCTGGCGCTCGCGAACCCGGAGCCGGAAATCCGCCCGGAAGACGCGAAGGCCGTGCGCCCGGACGCGATCGTCGCGACCGGCCGTTCGGACTACCCGAACCAGGTCAACAACGTGCTGTGCTTCCCGTTCATCTTCCGCGGCGCGCTCGACGTCGGCGCGACGACGATCACGGAAGAAATGAAGCTCGCGTGCGTGCGCGCGATCGCCGAGCTGGCCCAGGAAACCGACCAGAGCGAGGAAGTCGCGAAGGCGTATGAAGGCCACTCGCTCGAATTCGGGCCCGACTACTTGATCCCGAAGCCGTTCGACCCGCGCCTGATCATCAAGATCGCGCCGGCCGTCGCACAGGCCGCGATGGATTCGGGCGTCGCGACGCGTCCGATCCAGGACATGGACGCGTACCGCGAGCAGCTCGGCGCGACCGTCTACCGCACCGGCATGGTGATGCGCCCGGTGTTCGCGACCGCGAAGAAGAAGCAGGCCCGCATCGTGTTCGCCGAGGGCGAGGACGAGCGCGTGCTGCGCGCCGCGCAGTTCGTGCTGCAGGAAAAGATCGCGCAGCCGATCATCGTCGGCCGTCCGTCGGTCGTCGAGATGCGCCTCGCGAAGATCGGCTCGAAGCTGAAGGCCGGTGTCGACTTCGAAATCGTCAATCCGGAAGACGACACGCGTTACCACCGCTACTGGCAGGCGTACCACGACATCGCTGCGCGCGACGGCGTGACGCCGGAAGTCGCGAAGGCCGCGATGCGCAAGTTCAACACGCTGATCGGCGCGATGCTCGTGCACCTGGGCGACGCGGACGGGATGATCTGCGGGATGATCGACACGTTCCACAGCCACCTGAAGTTCATCGAGCAGGTGCTGGGCCGTGCGAAGGGCGCGGAGCACTTCGCGGCGATGAACCTGCTGATGCTGCCGGGCCGCAACCTGTTCCTGTGCGACACGTACGTGAACGAGCTGCCGAGCGCCGAACAGCTCGCCGACATGACGATCCAGGCCGCGGCCGAGATCGAGCGCTTCGGCATCGCGCCGAAGGCCGCGCTGCTGTCGAACTCGAACTTCGGCAGCGCGCCGTCGGCGTCGTCGCGCCGGATGGCCGAGGCTCGCAAGCTGATCGCCGAACGTGCGCCGAACCTGGAAGTCGACGGCGAAATGCACGGCGACGCGGCGCTGTCGGAAGTGATCCGCAAGCAGGCCTTCCCGGGCACGACGCTGTCGGGCGAAGCGAACCTGCTGATCATGCCGAACGTCGAAGCCGCGAACATCGCGTACAACCTGCTGAAGATGGTCGGCGGCGAAGGCGTGACGGTCGGCCCGTTCCTGCTCGGCGCGGCGCAGCCGGTCCACATCCTGACGCCGGCCGCGACCGTGCGCCGGATCATCAACATGACGGCCGTTGCCGCCGCGAACGTGAACACGAAGTAAGTTCGCGCCCGCGTGTGCCGCGCTTCGGGCGCGGCGCAATGAAAAACGCCACGGAACCTGCGTTCCGTGGCGTTTTTTTATCGTGAACCGCTGCCGGCGCGGGCGGACGTCCGAACCGCGAACGCCCGCCGCGCGCCGTTACGCGACCTGCTGGTGCGACTGGCCGCCCGTCGGCGAACGCCACTTCGCGAGCAGCGTGTCCCACTTCTGGCGTACCGCGCGCAGGTTGTTCTCCTTCACGTGGCCGTAGCCGCGAATGCCGTCCGGCAGCGCCGCGAGTTCGAGTGCGAGCGGGCGGTTGGCCGCGTTCAGCTTGGCCGTCACCTCGCCGATCAGCGCTTCGTACTCGCCGATCAGCGCACGCTCGGTGCGGCGCTCCCCGGTGCGGCCGAACGGGTCGAGCCCCGTGCCGCGCAGGAACTTCGCTTTCGCGAGCAGCCGGAACGCCGACATCATCCACGGGCCGTACGCCTTCTTCACGAGATGGCCGTGCGCGTCCGTCTTCGCGAACAACGGCGGCGCGAGGTGGAATTTCAGCTTCCAGTCGCCTTCGAACTGCGCGGACAGGCGCGCGAGGAACGCGGGATCGGACTGCAGCCGCGCGACCTCGTATTCGTCCTTGTACGCCATCAGCTTGAACAGGTTGCGCGCGACCGCTTCGGTCAGTTGCTCCTGCACCGTGTCGCCGTCCGCCAGCGTGCGCTCGGCTGCGCGCACCTGGTCGACGAACGCCGCATAGCGCGATGCGTACGCGGCGTTCTGGTACGCGGTGAGGAATTCCACGCGCTTCGCGATCAGCGCGTCGACCGCCTTCTTCGTGTGCAGCGCGATCACCGTGGCGCCTTGCGCGGGGCGCGCATCGCCGGCCGCGGCGTGCTTCACGCTGGCCAGGTCGTACGCGGCGCGCCGACCCCAGTCGAAGGCCGCGCGGTTCTTCTCGACCGACACGGCGTTCAGCTCGATCGCGCGTTCGAGCGACGCGAGCGTGAGCGGCAGCCAGCCCTTCTGCCACGCGTAGCCGAGCACGAACGGGTTCGTGTAGATCGCGTCGCCGAGCAGCGCGACCGCGAAGCGGTTCGCGTCGATGAAATCGACGGCTTCACCTGCCGCCGCGCGGATGTCGTTCTCCGCGGACACGCCGGGGAACGCCCAGTTCGGGTTCTTGATGAACTCGGCAGTCGGCGTCTGCGCGCTGTTGACGACCACGCGCGTCGTGTCGTGCCGCATCCGCGACGTGCACTCGTCGCCGGCCGTGACAATCGCGTCGCAGCCGATCACGAGGTCGGCTTCGCCCATCGCGATCCGCGTCGCGTGGATGTCGGTCGGCGCGTGCGAGATCTGCACGTGGCTCATCACGGCGCCGCCTTTTTGTGCGAGGCCCGTGACGTCGAGCACGGTCACGCCCTTGTTCTCGAGGTGCGCGGCCATCCCGAGCAGCGCACCGATCGTGACGACGCCGGTGCCGCCGACGCCCGTGACGAGCACGCCGTACGCGCGGTCGATGTCCGGCAGCGTCGGTTCCGGGATCGGCGGCAGTGCGGCGCCGTCGACTGAAACCGCCTTAGGCTTCTTCAACTGGCCGCCCTCGACCGTGACGAAGCTCGGGCAGAAGCCCTTCACGCACGAGAAGTCCTTGTTGCAGCTCGACTGGTTGATCTGGCGCTTCGTGCCGAACTCGGTTTCCAGCGGCTCGACCGACAGGCAGTTCGACTGCACCGAGCAGTCGCCGCAGCCTTCGCACACCGCTTCGTTGATCACGACGCGCTTGGCCGGGTCCGGATAGGTGCCGCGCTTGCGGCGGCGGCGCTTTTCGGTCGCACAGGTCTGGTCGTAGATCAGGATCGTCGTGCCGGCGATCTCGCGCAGCTCGCGCTGGATGTCGTCGAGCTGATCACGGTGATGGATCGTCACGCCGGGCGCGAGCAGCGCCTTCTGGCTGTCGTACTTCTCCGGCTCGTCGGTGACGATCACGATCTTCTTCGCGCCTTCGGACGCGAGCTGGTGCGTGATCTGCGGCACCGTCAGCACGCCGTCGACCGGCTGGCCGCCCGTCATCGCGACCGCGTCGTTGTAGAGGATCTTGTAGGTGATGTTCGCCTTCGACGAGATCGCCGCGCGCACCGCCAGCAGGCCCGAGTGGAAATAGGTGCCGTCGCCGAGGTTCGCGAACACGTGCTTCTCGTCCGTGAACGGCGCCTGGCCGATCCACGGCACGCCTTCGCCGCCCATCTGGCTGAAGGTGCTCGTGCTGCGATCCATCCACACGGTCATGTAGTGGCAACCGATGCCGGCGATCGCGCGCGAGCCTTCCGGCACGTTGGTCGACGTGTTGTGCGGGCAGCCCGAGCAGAACCACGGCTTGCGCTCGGTCTGCACGTGCGGCTTCGCGAGCGCCATTTCCTTCGCGTTGATCACGGCGAGCCGCGCGGCGATGCGCGCGCGCACGTCGGACGGCAACTCGAACTTCTCGAGGCGCGTCGCGATCGCCTTCGCGATGATCGCGGGCGACAGCTCGTAGTGCGCGGGCAGCAGCCAGTTGCCCATCGGCACCGACCATTCGCCGCCGGCGCCGTCCTTCTCGTCGAACTTGCCGAACACGCGCGGCCGTTGCCCGTCGGGCCAGTTGTACAGCTCTTCCTTGATCGCGTATTCGAGGATCTGGCGCTTTTCCTCGACGACGAGGATTTCGTCGAGGCCGCGCGCGAATGCCTGCGCGCCCTGCGCTTCAAGCGGCCATACGCAGCCGACCTTGTAGAGCCGGATGCCGATCCGCGCGCAGGTTTCGTCGTCGAGGCCGAGGTCAGTCAGCGCCTGGCGCACGTCGAGGTACGCCTTGCCGCCGGTCATGATCCCGAAGCGCGCGCTCGGCGAATCGATCTCGATCCGGTCGAGCTTGTTCGCGCGCACATACGCGAGCGCCGCGTACCACTTGTAGTCGAGCAGCCGCGCTTCCTGCACGAGTGGCGGGTCGGGCCAGCGGATGTTCAGGCCGCCGTCCGGGACGATGAAGTCGGTCGGCAGCACGATCTCGGTGCGATGCGGGTCGATGTCGACCGACGCCGACGATTCGACGACGTCCGTCACGCACTTGAGCGCAACCCACAGGCCCGAGTAGCGGCTCATCGCCCAGCCGTGCAGGCCGAAATCGAGATATTCCTGCACGTTGGACGGGAACAGCACGGGCAGCCCGCAGGCCTTGAAGATGTGTTCGGACTGGTGCGCGAGCGTCGACGATTTCGCTGCGTGGTCGTCGCCGGCGAGCACCAGCACGCCGCCGTGCTGCGACGAGCCGGCCGAGTTCGCGTGCTTGAATACGTCGCCGGTGCGGTCGACGCCCGGGCCCTTGCCGTACCACATGCCGAACACGCCGTCGTGCTTCGCGCCGGGGTACAGGTTCACCTGCTGCGAGCCCCACACGGCGGTGGCGGCGAGATCTTCGTTGAGGCCGGGCTGGAAGACGATCTGGTGGGCCGCCAGGTGCTGCTTGGCTTTCCAGAGCGAGAGGTCGAGGCCGCCGAGCGGCGAACCGCGATAGCCGGAAATGAAACCGGCCGTATTGAGACCGGCGGCGCGGTCGCGTTCCTGCTGGAGCATCGGCAGGCGCACGAGGGCCTGGATGCCGCTCATGTACGCGCGACCGCGTTCCAGTGTGTATTTGTCATCAAGCGTGACGGACTTCAGCGCGGCTTCTAGCGACGCGCGTTGGTCTGCGTCTAGCGGGGCATTCATTAACAGTCTCCTCCACCCAGTTTGGGATCACCAAAACTCGACTGCTCCGGCGTCTTGTGAACGCGTCGGCAGTGGCCGGCATATTGGCCGGTTTTAAGCGATGGTAGCACTGGGGCAAACCCGCCACCCGCCGGTCGAAATGCGGCAGCGCACCAGGGAAAAGGGCGGGATGATGCGTTACATCATGTAAATGCATGTAAAGCCGGCGCGATCTGCGGGCAAATGCCGTTAATCTTGTCGGCCTGCCGGAGGTGCCCGGCTGCGTTGGTTCGTTTCGACGCAATCGGGGAGGCGCCGGCAGTCTTACAGGAGGTGCAATGAACACACGTCATATCCAGAGTTTCCTGATCGTGTCCGCCGCGTTTTTCGCGATGACCGGCCCGGTGCGCGCGCAAGGCGCGAGCGCACTGGCGGCAGCCGGCGCGCAGATGCGTCAGATCGTGCCGGCCCAGGATGCCGTCGCGCAGCCGGCGGCCGAGCGCGTCGTCGAGTCGAAGGCGAACGCGCGTTGATCCGGTCGCGCGGCTTGCTGGCCGCGCCGGAATGCAAAAAGGGCGGGAATCCGAGGATTCCCGCCCTTTTTCTTTGTGCCGCCGGCACGTGCGGCCGGCCCGGTTGCCCCGGGCCGCCGAGAGCCGGACGCGTCAGGCCTTGTCCTGCACGACGCCGCGGCGGATCTGGTCGAGCTCGATCGATTCGAACAGCGCCTTGAAGTTGCCTTCACCGAAGCCCTGGTTGCCCTTGCGCTGGATGATCTCGAAGAAGATCGGCCCGATCTGGTTCTCGGTGAAGATCTGCAGCAGCAGGTCGTCGCGCGCGCCGTCGATCAGGATCTTGCGCTTCTTCAGCTCGTCCAGCGATTCGCCGTGGTTCGGCACGCGGCGGTCGACCAGCTCGTAATACGTGTCGATCGTGTCGAGCAGCTTCACTTCCTTGCCGCGCAGCCCGTCGACCGCGCCGTAGATGTCGTTCGTGCCGAGCGCGATGTGCTGGATGCCTTCGCCGTGGTACGCGTCGAGGTATTCCTGGATCTGGCCGGCCGTGTCCGAGCCTTCCTCGTTGATCGGGATGCGGATCTTGCCGCACGGCGACGTCATCGCCTTCGACTTCACGCCCGTCACCTTGCCTTCGATGTCGAAGTAGCGCACTTCGCGGAAGTTGAACAGGCGTTCGTAGAACTCGGCCCACTCCTGCATGCGGCCGCGATGCACGTTGTGCGTCAGGTGGTCGATGTAGGTGAGGCCGTGACCGACCGGGTTCGGGTTCGCGCCGGCGATCGGCTCGAAGTCGACGTCATAGATGCTGATGTCGCCGATCGAGCCCGGCTGCGCGCCGTTCTTGCCGCGCCAGCGGTCGACGAAGTAGATCAGCGAATCGCCGATGCCCTTGATCGCCGGGATGTTCAGCTCCATCGGGCCCGTCTTGTTGTCGAAGCCCCATGCGCCGAGTTCCAGCGCGTGCTTGTATGCCTTCGCGGCGTCCTGTACGCGAAACGCGATCGCACAGATCGACGGGCCATGCAGGCGCGCGAAGCGTTGTGCGAACGAATCGGGTTCGGCGTTGATGATGAAGTTGATGTCGCCCTGGCGGTAGACCGTCACGTCCTTGTGGCGGTGGCGCGCGATCGCAGTGAAACCCATCCGTTCGAACAGTTGTCCGAGCGCTTTCGGGTCCGGTGCCGTGTATTCGATGAATTCGAAGCCGTCGGTGCCGACGGGGTTGTCCCAGTTGGGGATCTGCATGTCGTGTCTCCTGTGCGGGGCGATGGGCCGGCGCGACGTGCGCGTGTCCGGCCCGGTTCGATGTCGAAGGCGGCGCACGCGTCGGCGTGCGCAACGAATCGGTACATGCGACAGAGTGTAGCGGGCGGTCGCGAGCGGAAACTTGCGAACTTAATCGCCCGGTCCTACGATGGCGCAATTTCCAGTCTCTAAATAATCATTGGAGGGCATAAGATGGCGCAAACCGAATTGGATGCCATCGACCGGCGGATTCTCGCGATTCTTCAGGAGAACGGGCGCCTGTCGAACCAGGAGATCGCCGAGCGCGTGAACCTGTCGCCGAGCCCGTGCCTGCGGCGGATCCGGCGGCTCGAGGAGATTGGCGTGATCACCGGCTATGTCGCGCTGCTGGATCCGCAGAAGCTCGGGCTCGACCTGCTCGCGTATGTGAGCGTGCGGCTCGAGAAGCGCGGCGGCGTGGCGCCGGTCCGGGTCGACGAGACGTCGGCGCGCGCGGGTGCGACCCATGCGGAGCTGTTTCGCGCGGCCGTGCAAACGTGGCCGGAAGTGGTCGCGTGCCACGCGATGACGGGAGACATGGATTACCTGCTGCGCGTGCAGGTCGAGGACATGGCGCATTTCTCCCGCTTCGTGCAGGAGCATTTGCTGCATCACCCGTCGGTCATCGACGTGAAGACGAGCTTTTCACTCGAATGCTTCAAGGAGACGACGGCGTTGCCGATTCGTTCGGTGCGCTAGTGCACCCCGGCGGCGGGAGGAGGGGGAAAGGGGGCCGGGCGCGCGGCAGGCGCGGCCCGGTCGGCCGATGTTACGCCGTCAGCGCGGCGGGCATCAGCGATTCGATGAACTTCGACGTGCGGTGCGCCTGGCGCTTGAGCGCGTAGTCGAACACCGCCGCCTGTTCCTGCAGCATCTCGGCGATGATCGTCGAGTGGTCGGCCGGCGGCAGCGACAGGTACGCATCGGCTTCGCCGTACGCGTACTCGATCCGCATCCCGGACTTCTTCGCGATGTGCATCATCGTCGCGTTACGCGACAGGCAGTGCATGTACAGCATCGTCACGCGCGTGTTGCGGCTGCGGATCGCCGCGCGCTCGAACAGCTTCGAGCCGACGCCGCGGCCGCGTGCGCTTTCAAGCACCGACACGCCGAATTCGGCCGTGCGCTTGTCGCCCTCGACCGGCAGGTAAGCCAGGTGGCCGACGCCGATCAGTTCGAGTTCGTGGTCGAACACGCCGAACACGGTGTCGCGACCGAAGTCCATCGTGCGGACATAGTTCTCGATCACGTGGTCGGGCACCATCTGGCCGAAGCGCAGCAGGCGGTCCTCTTCGCCGAGCGAGAGAAAGTGGGTGAGCATTTGCTCGCGGTCTTTGGAAGCCAGTTCCCTGACGAGAACCGGCGCACTACCGGCGGTGCCGACGACATCGGCATTGCCGTTCAATTGCGTGTTCATCGTGGGTTCCTCAAGTGTGACCGTACAGCGGGTTGTGCAACGCAACAGCATTTTACCCGACCGTCAGCCCCCGGATTGGGGAAAACCCGTATTTAACCTTATTTATGCTGGAGGATGAATTCTAAATCCGCTTAGTTAATCTCGTATCTATTTGATTTTTAACAAATTTAAAATTCATCATATGAAACGCGCGACGGGCGGTCGCAGTGTGCCCGTCGTGCAACGCTTGCTGCTGTGCGGCAATCAGGTCGCCGTCGACAGTCCGCGTTCGATCAGGTCGATCACCTGCTCGGCGAAGTCGCGGTAGCCGAGACGGCCGCCCGGCTTCAGCCACGTGAACGTCCAGTTGATCATCCCGAACACCATCATCGTCACGGATGTCTGGTTTTCCTTCGAGATGCGGTCAGGGTATGCACGCGCGAGCTGCCGCGTGAACGCGGCGACGATATCGCGCTGGCGGTCGAGCACGATCTCGCGCTGTGCGTCCTCGAGATACTTCACATCGTTGAGCAGCGCGACATGACGGCTGTGCGACGTCTCGTATTCGGCGAGGAACGCGCGCACGAGCTCGGCGAACGCGTCGCGCTCGGTGAGGCCGCGCCGCTGGCTCGCCCCTTCCACCTCGGCGATGATCAGCATCAGCCGCTTCGTGTAGCGGTCGAGCAGGTCGAACAGGATCGCTTCCTTGCTCTCGTAATAGTGATAGAGGCGTGCCTTCGACGTGCCGCTCGCGGTCGCGAGATCGGACATCGACGTGCTCGGGTAGCTCGTCTGCGCGAATTTCTCGGCGGCGAGATCGAGGATCTGCTCGCGCTGGGATTCGTGGTCGGGCGCTCGGGTACGGGCCATGGTCGAATGCGGAAGATTAGCGGTGCGTGGTGGCCGCGCGGGCCGCGCGCACCTGCGTGGAGGAGAGGGCGGCGGGCGCATCATCCTGCAGCTCGAGTCGGCCGGCCGCCGCGAGTTCGCGGCAGCGCCACCAGGCGATCGAGTCGCTGACGAACAGGCCGCCGCGGTCGGCGTCGGCCATGATGCCGCCGACGAGGCGCCGCGCGGGCAGCCAGTCGGTTTCCGTGCGTGCGACGATCAGCGCGTCGAGATCGGCGTAGTAGCCGCTCTTGATCGTGTTGCTGACCCAATAGCGAAGTTCGGCGTTCAGGTGCTTCGCCTCCTGCCATTCGAGCGCGAGGCGGCCGATGCGCAGCACCGAGATCGGCGCGGCCACCGGCCGTTTCCGCGCGAGTTCCGCGGGCGAGAACATCCCGGTCGAGCACGCCTGGTCGGTGCGCGACAGCGACGTGCGCTGCGCCGTGTCGAGATCGGCGGCCGACAGTCGCACCTCGTTCAGGCGCTGCGGGACATTGCGCAGGTGATAGGCGACGCGGCGCAGCAGCAGCTTGTCGCCGACGCTCGGCGCGTGCCAGACGACCACCTGGCCCGACTCCGTCGCGAGCTGGTCGAGGCGAGCGAATTCGTCTTCGATTTCCGCGTTCCAGTCGGGAATCTGGTCGCCGAGCACGTGCTGCCAGAAGGCAGCACGCGTGTCGGGCGTCTCGTCGGCGCCCTTGAGCGGCCCGACGCCGAGATCGTCGAGCAATCCGACGACGCGCTCGTCGCGTCCGGCTTGCACGAGTGCCTCGCGCAGCGACGCGGCGGCGGTGCCGCCCTGAATCACATGAATGGTACTCATCGGCCTGTCGTCAACAAAAGAAAACCGCCGGCCGGGTGGACGTTGCGATGTCCAGCCGGCCGGCGGCCCCTAGTGTAAGCGAGATGTGTGACGACGAGAAACCGTCCGGCGCCGCGACGCGACGCCGCTCAACGTTCGTCGTAGCTCACGACGACCTTGTCGCTGACCGGGTGGCACTGGCACGTGAGCACGAAACCGTCCTTCACTTCGTGCTCCTCTAGCGTGTAGTTCTTCTCCATCCGCACTTCGCCTTCGATCACCTTCGCGCGGCACGTGCAGCACACGCCGCCCTTGCACGCGTAAGGCAGCGCGAGGCCCGCGCGCAGGCCGACATCGAGCAGGCTCACGCCTTCGTACGGCAGGCGCAGCTTGCGCTTCTTGCCGTCGAGCACGATTTCCAGGTCGGCGGCCGGCGTCTGGTCGGTGATCTCGACGACCGGCGCGCCGGCTTGCGGCAGCGGCGTGCCGAAGCGCTCGACATGCACCTTCGCCTGCGGCACGCCAGCTTCCTTCAGCGCCGCTTCGGCCGCGTCCATCATCGGCGCGGGGCCGCAGATGAACGCCTCGTCGATCGCGTCGGCCGGCATCAGCGTAGCGAGGAATTCCGCGCATTTCGCCTGGTCGAGCACGCCGTTGAACAGCTCGACGTCCTGCTGGTCGTCCGACAGCACGTGATAGAGGACGAAGCGGTTCATGTAGCGGTTCTTCAGGTCCTCGAGCTCCTCCGCAAACATGATCGCGTCGACGCTGCGGTTGCCGTAGATCAGCGTGAACGTGCTGCGCGGCTCGAGTTCGAGCGTCGTCTTCACGATCGCGAGCACGGGCGTGATCCCCGAGCCGCCGGAAAACGCGATGTACTGCTTGCCATGGTCGGCATTCAGGTGCGTGAAGAAGCGGCCGTCCGGCGTCATCACGTCGATCGTATGGCCCGGCTTCAGCGTGTCGAACGCGAAGTTCGAGAAACGGCCGCCGCGCACGCGCTTGATGCCGATGCGCAGTTCGCCGTCGCGGTCGTAGTCCGTCGTGCCGACGCAGATCGAATATGAGCGGCGCGTTTCCTCGCCGTCGATGTGGGTCTTCAGCGTGACGAACTGGCCCTGCGTGAAGCGGTACGCGTCGCGCAACTCCGGCGGCACGTCGAAGGAGACGGTAACGGCGTCGGCGGTCTCGGGCCGCACGTCGCGGATACGCAGCGGATGAAATTGCGGGGTCGACGACGACCCCTGCCGGGCCGCCTCGCGCGACGGATCTGCTTCCGGGGAATGGGGGGGCTGCACCCCCCCAAGCGAACGAAGAGAGCGTGGGGGCTGTTTCATCTCAATAGGGTTTGAAGTAGTCGAAGGGTTCGCGGCAGTCGACGCAGCGATACAGCGCCTTGCAGGCCGTGGACGCGAATTGCGCGAGACGCTCGGTGCGGGCGGAGTCGCAGCGCGGGCACGCGGGCGCCGCGACGGGCCGCGGCACGAAACGCACGACGTTTTCCCGCGGCGCGGTGCTGCCGCACTGGCCGACCGGCGGCGCGATGCCGTACGCGCGCAGCTTGTCGCGCGCTTCCTGCGTGATCCAGTCGGTCGTCCACGCGGGCGCGAGCACCGTTTCGATCCGGTGCGGCGGGAGGTCGGCCGCCTGCAGGGCGGCAGCGACGTCCTCCGCGATCTGCGACATGGCCGGGCAGCCCGAGTAGGTCGGCGTGATCACGACTTCGAGCAGGCCGTCGTCCGCGCGGCGGACGTCGCGCAGGATGCCGAGCTCGCGGATCGACACGACCGGGATCTCCGGATCGGGCACCGTTTCCAGCACGTCCCATGCGCGGGCGAGCAGCGGATCGTCGTGACGCGCGGCGGGCGCGGCGTTGGCGGGGGCGGCGGTCTGGACGGACATCGTCGGGCTCCGTGGTGTTGGCTGGTTACCAGGTCGCGCCGGGGTGCTGGCGCGCGAGGCTCTGCATTTCTGCGAGCAGATAACCCATGTGCTCCGAGTGCTCGCCCTGCTTGCCGGTCGTCACATGCATCACGGGCGCCGGCAGCGTGAGCGTCGCCTCGGCGAGCGCATCGTCCACGTCCGCGCGCCATGCGGCTTCGATCGCGGCCGGTGCCGGGCCGATGCCCGGTGCGGCAATCGCATCGTCGATCGCATCGGCTGCGAAGAATTCGCGCGTGTACGGGGTCAGGTAGTCGAGCGCATCCTGCGCGCGACGGTGCGATTCGTCGGTGCCGTCGCCGAGGCGAACGAGCCACTCGCGTGCGTGCTGCACGTGATAGCGGGTTTCCTTCACCGATTTCGCGGCGATCGCGGCGAGCTGCGTGTCGGTCGATGTTTCCAGCGCGGTCCATACCTGCAGCATCAGCGCCGCATAGAGGAAGTTGCGCACGATCGTCACCGCGTAGTCCTTGTCGGCGTGCGCGGTGCCGGAAACCGGGCCGTAGTGCGGCAGCTCGGCGAGCGTGAAGTTCGCGAACTCGCGCTCGGTACGGAAGTACGCGTAGTCGTCCTCCGTCTTCGTCGCGCCGGTGAGCTGGCGCTCGAGTTCGGCCGCGTGCGTATACAACATGCGCGCCTGGCCGATGAGGTCGAGGCTCATGTTGGTGAGCGCGATATCTTCCTCGAGGATCGGGCCGTGGCCGCACCATTCGGCGTTGCGCTGACCGAGGATCAGCGCGTTGTCCGCGAGGCGCAGCACGTAGGAGAGGTGTTCGGGCGTGATCGTCATGGCGCGGGCGTTACATGTGGTTGACTTCATCGGGCAGCGTGTAGAACGTCGGGTGACGGTAGATCTTGTCGCCCGCCGGCTCGAACAGTTCGGCCTTCTCGTTCGGATCCGATGCGGTGATCGCCGACGACGGCACCACCCAGATGCTCACGCCTTCCTGGCGGCGCGTGTAGACGTCGCGCGCCATGCGCAGCGCCATCGACGCGTCGGCGGCGTGCAGGCTGCCGCAATGCTTGTGGTCGAGGCCCTGCTTGCTGCGCACGAACACTTCCCAGATCGGCCATTCCTTGTTCATCACTTTCTCCTGATTCCCTCATTCCTGAATTCGATGGTTGCCGCTCAGGCGGCGTGCTGTTCGGCGCGCGCGCGGCGCTTCGCTTCGTGCGCGAGCGCGGCTTCGCGCACCCATGCGCCGTCCTCGTGCGCTTTCACGCGGGTCGCGAGGCGTTCCTTGTTGCACGGGCCGTCGCCGTTGACCACGCGCCAGAATTCGTCCCAGTCGATCGTGCCGTAGTCATGGTGGCCGCGCGCGTCGTTCCACTTCAGGTCGGGATCGGGCAGCGTGACGCCGAGCACCTTCGCCTGGTCGACCGTCGCGTCGACGAACTTCTGCCGCAGGTCGTCGTTCGAGATCCGCTTGATGCCCCATTTCGCGGACTGGCTGCTGTGGACCGAATCGGCGTCGCTCGGGCCGAACATCATCAGCACCGGCCACCACCAGCGGTTCACGGCCTGCTGGACCATCGCGCGCTGTGCGTCGCTGCCCTTCATCATCGACAACAGAGCGTCGAAACCCTGGCGCTGGTGGAACGACTCTTCCTTGCACACGCGGATCATCGCGCGCGCGTACGGGCCGTACGTGCAGCGGCACAGCGGGATCTGGTTCATGATCGCAGCGCCGTCGACGAGCCAGCCGATCACGCCGACGTCGGCCCAGGTCGGCGTCGGGTAGTTGAAGATGCTCGAGTATTTCGCCTTGCCTGCGTGCAGCGCGTCGATCAGCGAATCGCGCGACACGCCGAGGGTTTCCGCCGCGCTATAAAGATAGAGGCCGTGGCCGGCCTCGTCCTGGACCTTCGCGAGCAGGATCGCCTTGCGCTTCAGGCTCGGCGCGCGCGAGATCCAGTTGCCTTCCGGCAGCATGCCGACGACTTCCGAATGCGCGTGCTGCGAGATCTGGCGAACCAGCGTCTTGCGATAGGCGTCGGGCATCCAGTCTTGCGGTTCGATCTTGCCGTCCGCGGCCATCACCGCATCGAACCGCGCCTGCTCGGGCGACTCGGCGGCGGCGTCGAGCGGCGCGACGTTGCCGGGGATGTCGAGGGATTGCGTGTACATGGCGAGGTTCTCGTCCGGTTGAATGTGTGCGAAGTATAAACCAACCGACCGGTCGGTTAATAAATTTCTTGCGGAATTGCGGCGAGACTCGGGTAAACGAGGGACGTCGGGGCGCGATCGGGCGGCGCAAGCGCGGTCCGGTGCGTGAGCCCCGCGTCTTCTGCGGCACAATGCCCGCTTTCCGATGAGGATTTTGCCGATGTCATTCCGAAGCAGTTTCGCCGCGGCCGTGCTGGGTGCGGCCGTTTTCGTGCCGCCGCTTGCGGCTTCGGCCGCGCCGGCAGGATGGGTCGCCGCGTGGGCGACCGCGCTGCAGCCGATTCCCGACCTTGCCGCACCGCCGCCGCTCTATCGCGCACCCGATGTGGCCGGGCGGACCGTTCGCCAGATCGTCTATCCGACGGTGTCCGGGCGGGCAGCACGGATTCGCGTGAGCAATGCATACGGTCACGCACCGCTGGTCGTCGAGGCTGCGAGCCTCGCGCGCGCCGGCGACGGCGCTGCGCTCGCCGGCGGCGCGGTGGTGCCGGTCCGGTTCGGCGGCAAGGCGTCGGTCACGCTCGCACCGGGCCAGGAGCTCGAAAGCGATCCGGTTGCGATCGACGTGACGGCGGGACAACCGTATGCAATCAGTGTCCAGATGGGACCGAATCAACGGATGACGGTCTGGCACCGCGTGTCGAACCAGTTCAACTATGTCTCTGCGCCGGGCGATCACGTGAACGATCCCGGCGCCGCTGCGTTCCGCACCCGTTTTACCCAATTTGCATGGGTGACCGAGCTGGCCGTCGAGGCCGGTTCGGCGCATGCCAGCGTAGCTGCGATCGGCGATTCGATCACCGACGGACTGCGTTCGAGCATGAACCGGAACCGCCGCTGGCCGGACGCGCTGGCGCGTCGGCTGACGGTGTCGGGCGCCGATTCGATCGGCGTCGTGAATCTGGGCATCAGCGGGAATCGGCTGCTCAGCGATTCCGCGTGCTACGGCACGTCGCTGGCGTCTCGGTTCGAGCGCGATGCGCTGTCGCGCGCGGGAGTGAAGGCCGCGGTCGTGCTGATCGGGATCAACGACATCAACTTCGCGGCGATGCCGCCGCGCGCGGGGCTCGATTGCGACCATCCGCATACGCAGGTCACGGCTGCGTCGCTGATCGACGGCTATCGCCGGCTGATCGAGGCGGCACACCGCCAGGGCGTGAAGGTCTTCGGCGCGACGCTTACGCCGGCCGGGCTGCCGGCCGGACGCGAGGCGATCCGGCTCGAGGTGAACCGGTGGATCCGGAGCGGCGGCGGGTTCGACGGCGTGGTCGACTTCGATGCGGTGCTGCGCGATCCGGCGCGCCCGAGCGTGCTGCAGCGCCGATATGACAGCGGCGACGGCATTCATCCGAGCGACGCCGGTTACACGGCGATGGCCGACGCAGTGCCGGTCGAGCAGTTGCAGGCTGCCGTGGGCGGCAAGTGACGCGCTCGCTCCTACCATATAGAGGGTGAAGCGTTGCCGGCGGCCGGGAGGTCAACGGTGGCGCCCGGCCCGTCGAGCCCCGAGCCACCGTGCGCGCCAGCGCACGGTGGCTTTTTCAAAATATTTTCACAAAGGGGCTTGCGGAGATGCGGGCGGGTGCATAGAATCACGCCTCTTTCGCGCTAACGGAAACGCGGTGCGGAAGAGGGGAAGCGGAGTCGGTGGTGTGCAGCAGGTTGGGCGCACGGCTGGCGCAGGAAGAAGAACCCCGCAGTCGCAACGAAGCAGTTAAAAAGTTGTTGACGATCTGCAAAACACGGTTCATAATCTCGCTTCTCTGCTGCTGAAAACGCAGCGCTGCTGAGAAACTTCAGGTTTCTTGCAGAAATGCTCTTTAAAAATTAACAGCCGATAAGTGTGGGCGCTTGATGGTAGCGAGCTGATCTTCGGATCAGAAAGCGAAAGTATCAAGAGTCTCACACTAAAGTAAGTCAGGTTTATGAAGCAATTCATATTCCTGTCAGCTTTGAGTGAGCGACCGGTTCTTAACCGAACCGAAAACAGTAACAGGTTTAAACTGAAGAGTTTGATCCTGGCTCAGATTGAACGCTGGCGGCATGCCTTACACATGCAAGTCGAACGGCAGCACGGGTGCTTGCACCTGGTGGCGAGTGGCGAACGGGTGAGTAATACATCGGAACATGTCCTGTAGTGGGGGATAGCCCGGCGAAAGCCGGATTAATACCGCATACGATCTACGGATGAAAGCGGGGGACCTTCGGGCCTCGCGCTATAGGGTTGGCCGATGGCTGATTAGCTAGTTGGTGGGGTAAAGGCCTACCAAGGCGACGATCAGTAGCTGGTCTGAGAGGACGACCAGCCACACTGGGACTGAGACACGGCCCAGACTCCTACGGGAGGCAGCAGTGGGGAATTTTGGACAATGGGCGAAAGCCTGATCCAGCAATGCCGCGTGTGTGAAGAAGGCCTTCGGGTTGTAAAGCACTTTTGTCCGGAAAGAAATCCTTGGTTCTAATATAGCCGGGGGATGACGGTACCGGAAGAATAAGCACCGGCTAACTACGTGCCAGCAGCCGCGGTAATACGTAGGGTGCGAGCGTTAATCGGAATTACTGGGCGTAAAGCGTGCGCAGGCGGTTTGCTAAGACCGATGTGAAATCCCCGGGCTCAACCTGGGAACTGCATTGGTGACTGGCAGGCTAGAGTATGGCAGAGGGGGGTAGAATTCCACGTGTAGCAGTGAAATGCGTAGAGATGTGGAGGAATACCGATGGCGAAGGCAGCCCCCTGGGCCAATACTGACGCTCATGCACGAAAGCGTGGGGAGCAAACAGGATTAGATACCCTGGTAGTCCACGCCCTAAACGATGTCAACTAGTTGTTGGGGATTCATTTCCTTAGTAACGTAGCTAACGCGTGAAGTTGACCGCCTGGGGAGTACGGTCGCAAGATTAAAACTCAAAGGAATTGACGGGGACCCGCACAAGCGGTGGATGATGTGGATTAATTCGATGCAACGCGAAAAACCTTACCTACCCTTGACATGGTCGGAATCCTGCTGAGAGGCGGGAGTGCTCGAAAGAGAACCGATACACAGGTGCTGCATGGCTGTCGTCAGCTCGTGTCGTGAGATGTTGGGTTAAGTCCCGCAACGAGCGCAACCCTTGTCCTTAGTTGCTACGCAAGAGCACTCTAAGGAGACTGCCGGTGACAAACCGGAGGAAGGTGGGGATGACGTCAAGTCCTCATGGCCCTTATGGGTAGGGCTTCACACGTCATACAATGGTCGGAACAGAGGGTTGCCAACCCGCGAGGGGGAGCTAATCCCAGAAAACCGATCGTAGTCCGGATTGCACTCTGCAACTCGAGTGCATGAAGCTGGAATCGCTAGTAATCGCGGATCAGCATGCCGCGGTGAATACGTTCCCGGGTCTTGTACACACCGCCCGTCACACCATGGGAGTGGGTTTTACCAGAAGTGGCTAGTCTAACCGCAAGGAGGACGGTCACCACGGTAGGATTCATGACTGGGGTGAAGTCGTAACAAGGTAGCCGTATCGGAAGGTGCGGCTGGATCACCTCCTTTCCAGAGCTTCTCGCAAAGTTGAGCGCTCACGCTTATCGGCTGTAAATTAAAGACAGACTCAGGGGTCTGTAGCTCAGTCGGTTAGAGCACCGTCTTGATAAGGCGGGGGTCGTTGGTTCGAATCCAACCAGACCCACCAATGTCTTGTCTGATGGTAGGTACCTGAGGAATCTGTACTCATGGGGGCATAGCTCAGCTGGGAGAGCACCTGCTTTGCAAGCAGGGGGTCGTCGGTTCGATCCCGTCTGCCTCCACCAATCACCAACGCTAAGGGCTTGGTTCAGACACTGAACCGAGAATTTTGCATTGGCGATTGAGCCAGTCAGAGTGATACGTAGGTTGTATCGGCTGTCGTTCTTTAACAATCTGGAAGAAGTAAGTAATTTGGATAGCGGAAGCGTCTCGAGATGGACGTGGAAGTTATCCGGGTTGTGATTGTATCGATGTATCTCAAGATGATTCGGGTCTACTCCCTTCGGGAGTGGGGCCAGCGTAAGCGCTAAAGCGCTAACGCCGGACCGACATCAATTGGAATACGGCACAACGCGAAAACTCAACCTGTAACGACTGTCGGAGAGACAGACTCGTTATAGGGTCAAGCGAACAAGTGCATGTGGTGGATGCCTTGGCGATCACAGGCGATGAAGGACGCGGTAGCCTGCGAAAAGCTACGGGGAGCTGGCAAACGAGCTTTGATCCGTAGATGTCCGAATGGGGAAACCCGGCCCTTTTGGGTCATCCTAGACTGAATACATAGGTCTAGTGAAGCGAACGCGGTGAACTGAAACATCTAAGTAACCGCAGGAAAAGAAATCAACCGAGATTCCCAAAGTAGTGGCGAGCGAAATGGGATGAGCCTTGCACTCTTTATTTGTATTGTTAGCCGAACGCTCTGGAAAGTGCGGCCATAGCAGGTGATAGCCCTGTAGGCGAAAACAGTATGAAAGAACTAGGTGTGCGACAAGTAGGGCGGGACACGTGAAATCCTGTCTGAAGATGGGGGGACCATCCTCCAAGGCTAAATACTCGTGATCGACCGATAGTGAACCAGTACCGTGAGGGAAAGGCGAAAAGAACCCCGGGAGGGGAGTGAAATAGATCCTGAAACCGCATGCATACAAACAGTCGGAGCCTCGTAAGGGGTGACGGCGTACCTTTTGTATAATGGGTCAGCGACTTACGTTCAGTAGCAAGCTTAACCGTATAGGGCAGGCGTAGCGAAAGCGAGTCCGAATAGGGCGTTCAGTTGCTGGGCGTAGACCCGAAACCAAGTGATCTATCCATGGCCAGGATGAAGGTGCGGTAACACGTACTGGAGGTCCGAACCCACTAACGTTGAAAAGTTAGGGGATGAGCTGTGGATAGGGGTGAAAGGCTAAACAAACTTGGAAATAGCTGGTTCTCTCCGAAAACTATTTAGGTAGTGCCTCGTGTCTCACCTTCGGGGGTAGAGCACTGTCATGGTTGGGGGGTCCATTGCGGATTACCCCGCCATAGCAAACTCCGAATACCGAAGAGTGCAATCACGGGAGACAGACATCGGGTGCTAACGTCCGGTGTCAAGAGGGAAACAACCCAGACCGCCAGCTAAGGTCCCCAAATATAGCTAAGTGGGAAACGAAGTGGGAAGGCTAAAACAGTCAGGAGGTTGGCTTAGAAGCAGCCACCCTTTAAAGAAAGCGTAATAGCTCACTGATCGAGTCGTCCTGCGCGGAAGATGTAACGGGGCTAAGCTATATACCGAAGCTGCGGATGCGTGCTTTGCACGCATGGTAGGAGAGCGTTCCGTAAGCCTGCGAAGGTGCGTTGAAAAGCGTGCTGGAGGTATCGGAAGTGCGAATGCTGACATGAGTAGCGATAAAGGGGGTGAAAGGCCCCCTCGCCGTAAGCCCAAGGTTTCCTACGCAACGTTCATCGGCGTAGGGTGAGTCGGCCCCTAAGGCGAGGCAGAAATGCGTAGCTGATGGGAAGCAGGTCAATATTCCTGCACCATTGTTAGATGCGATGGGGGGACGGATCGCGGAAGGTTGTCCGGGTGTTGGAAGTCCCGGTCGCTGCATTGGAGAAGGCGCTTAGGCAAATCCGGGCGCGGAATTCAAGGGTGTGGCGCGAGCTCCTTAGGGAGCGAAGCAATTGGAAGTGGTTCCAAGAAAAGCCTCTAAGCTTCAGTCTAACGATGACCGTACCGCAAACCGACACAGGTGGGCGAGATGAGTATTCTAAGGCGCTTGAGAGAACTCGGGAGAAGGAACTCGGCAAATTGGTACCGTAACTTCGGGATAAGGTACGCCCTTGTAGCTTGATGCCCCTGCGGGCAAAGGGTGAAGGGGTTGCAATAAACTGGTGGCTGCGACTGTTTAATAAAAACACAGCACTCTGCAAACACGAAAGTGGACGTATAGGGTGTGACGCCTGCCCGGTGCCGGAAGATTAAATGATGGGGTGCAAGCTCTTGATTGAAGTCCCGGTAAACGGCGGCCGTAACTATAACGGTCCTAAGGTAGCGAAATTCCTTGTCGGGTAAGTTCCGACCTGCACGAATGGCGTAACGATGGCCACACTGTCTCCTCCCGAGACTCAGCGAAGTTGAAGTGTTTGTGATGATGCAATCTACCCGCGGCTAGACGGAAAGACCCCATGAACCTTTACTGTAGCTTTGCATTGGACTTTGAACCGATCTGTGTAGGATAGGTGGGAGGCTATGAAACCGGAACGCTAGTTTCGGTGGAGCCGTCCTTGAAATACCACCCTGGTTTGTTTGAGGTTCTAACCTTGGCCCGTGATCCGGGTCGGGGACAGTGCATGGTAGGCAGTTTGACTGGGGCGGTCTCCTCCCAAAGCGTAACGGAGGAGTACGAAGGTACGCTAGGTACGGTCGGAAATCGTGCTGATAGTGCAATGGCATAAGCGTGCTTAACTGCGAGACCGACAAGTCGAGCAGGTGCGAAAGCAGGTCATAGTGATCCGGTGGTTCTGTATGGAAGGGCCATCGCTCAACGGATAAAAGGTACTCTGGGGATAACAGGCTGATACCGCCCAAGAGTTCATATCGACGGCGGTGTTTGGCACCTCGATGTCGGCTCATCTCATCCTGGGGCTGTAGCCGGTCCCAAGGGTATGGCTGTTCGCCATTTAAAGAGGTACGTGAGCTGGGTTTAAAACGTCGTGAGACAGTTTGGTCCCTATCTGCCGTGGGCGTTGGATATTTGAAGGGGGCTGCTCCTAGTACGAGAGGACCGGAGTGGACGAACCTCTGGTGTACCGGTTGTCACGCCAGTGGCATCGCCGGGTAGCTATGTTCGGAAGAGATAACCGCTGAAAGCATCTAAGCGGGAAACTCGCCTTAAGATGAGATATCCCTGGGGACTAGATCCCCTTGAAGGGTCGTTCGAGACCAGGACGTTGATAGGTCAGGTGTGTAAGCGCAGTAATGCGTTCAGCTAACTGATACTAATTGCCCGTAAGGCTTGATCCTATAACAAGTCTGTCTCGATAGCCGTTAGCGCTTCAGCGCTTTACGGATATCGAGCGTCGAGTGCGAGGCACTCGACGTACGACGGTTGAGCAACCGCGTACGTGTGAGATACAACCTCACAACCCAAAATTACTGCTTCTTCCCGATTGGTCGCGCTGCGAAGCAACGCGACAACCCTCTTTGCCTGATGACCATAGCGAGTCGGTCCCACCCCTTCCCATCCCGAACAGGACCGTGAAACGACTCTACGCCGATGATAGTGCGGATTCCCGTGTGAAAGTAGGTAATCGTCAGGCTCCCTAAGCCAAGAACCCCCGCCCGAAAGGCGGGGGTTTTTGCATTGGCGCGGATAAAATGCAGGTTGGCCGGGCAACGGGCAGTGCGCTCGGAGCTGGAGCGCCGAAGGCGTTGATCCGAGCATTGCAGTCCGCCCACGCGATTGGACAGAACACGTTCAGGCCAACCATCAGGTCGGCCCACACGACGGCGGCTCGAGCTACAGTGACCAGCATCGACCCATCTACTCTCGCCGCGACGGCGATAAGACCGGCAACCTGGTTGATCAAACGGCCGGCAAATTCCTCGCTGTAACCTCCTTCGCGGATCTGCCCATCGCCGAGTGCGATCTGGCGTAGCGCCGTCTTATCTTCGAACGATCAGTCATCTCATCGTAATCGCGGGCATATGGAATGCATCTTCGGCCAAAATCGAAATGATCATCCATCAGTTTCAGGGTGCCCCATGTGTCTCCTGCCACCATATTGATCGAACCGACAGCCAACATAAAGAATCATCCGGCGATCACTGATCGGATCGCGTCGTTCACGTGAGCCAAGCACTAGATGCCGTATGACCGATTTTCGGGGGTGTTCTTGCTGAAAGTCTTGAACAACCGGTGCCACTTGAAGTTGCGCGGCTGTGTAGCATCAAGTTCAGCATCGTGTCGCTATCGAGCGTCATTTCAAGGTCAAAATCACTGCTTCTTCTGGAAAATTGATTTATTGGGTGCGAAAGAAACTGCGTGGCTGGCGACAAGAAGTCGGGCAGCGACGCCTTCGCAGTGGCAAGTGTGAGCTCGTGAGGCGGCTGCCCTCAGAAATCTGCGTTCTGTTGCTCTTGATCGGCACAGGCCGACAGTCTCGCAATACGTTGATCTCCTCGGTAGGCGAATAGGAAGCGCCGCCGAAGCGGTCCCGACCTTCACCCGTCAACGCGAAGTGCGCACCGCCGGCGTCAATGCGGTCGATCGCATCGTGCATGCGGTACTCGAATCGCCGAGCGCGGAGTGCTTGGCCGGTGGAAACCGCCGGATCGTGTTCCGGCCTTGATCCCGAATCAGAACGAACATCGTCGGGCAGCGAGTGGCGGACGTCGGCGACTGCGCGTCGCAAGTCAGCTATCCGGCATCCTCGGACGCATGGGGCGCGGGGAAGGCTCCCGCGTCGAAGCCAACGCAGGCATCCTTGCTCAGTCGAACGAGGCGGGCTTCGTACGGACAGGCGGGATACCGTGTGTACGCTGCGGAAACGCTGCGATAGGCATAAGCAAATGTCGATCTGACCGGTTTGCACGGCGGGGCGCCGCATTGCTGAACGTTCGCCGTGACTGCATCGCCGAAGTTGCGAGGCAATCCGGTGCGTGGACGCATAACGTCGCTAGGTAGCAGCTGCAGCACGTCCAGGCAGGCTGGGCTGCCGGACACATCTTGTGGCCTGTCATTGCTGGCGCCTGCGGCGACGCGGCGCACCGGCATCGTTGAGCAGCCATGCGTACGCGATTGCATTCTTGCTTATGGGGAGCGCCGGCGGCGGCGCTACGTTTGTCGCGCCAAGGCGGCCGGCGTCGACGACAAGTTTCAGCCGCTCATAGGCAGCAAGCGCGGCGGTCTCCTTCGGACGCCCGGGAGCGTGGCCGCCGGCCAATGCCTATTGGCGGATCTTCGCGATCGTACTCGAGAAACACCAGCCATCTGCCGGGCCGGCGCCATGTGCGGTCATGACCATGAAGACCATCACAAGAGCGAGCAGGCGCACGAGGGTTTGTCTCGGGAGTGGGCAGGCGACTCGGGACGGTATCGCGCCTTGCGGCAAAGTCAGCCAAGCCGGGGAGGGGGAAGAACCACAATTCCGTGCTGGAAGCTTGGGCCAGGTTTCAGATGCGACTGCCGGGAAACGCGTGAAAGCCCTGCCGTGTTTTACCGCCCACAGGTCGCGACCAGGCAACTCGCAGTGCCGGATACGAAGCCCCTGTTTCCTGTCGATAACGAGGCTGAAAGCCGTCGCGAACACCGGACGTGGGGTCGTCGAAGCGGCCCGGCACGAAATTTGCGGAAATTTTGCATCTACCCGCTTGGCATTGTGCGCGAGAGGTCGTATCATGGCGGTCTTTCGTTTTTAGCGCAGATGCAGATCAGCGCCAAAGGCGGAGTCTGACGAAGATGTGGCGCCGATCGGCAATATCTCGTGCTTGCCTTAGCCGGGCAAGGGCGGAAGATCGGTGGTGGGCAAGGGTCGGGAAGAGAGTGAAAATAATCTTCCGGATGTGCTTGACAGGAGTGCGATGCACCCCCATAATCGTCAGTTCTCTACGGAGGGGTGCCCGAGTGGCTAAAGGGGGCAGACTGTAAATCTGTTGGCTTACGCCTACGTTGGTTCGAATCCAACCTCCTCCACCAAGAACATCAGCTGAAAGAGCGGTAGGGAATCGTTGGTAGCCCGTGCGGGTGTAGCTCAATGGTAGAGCAGAAGCCTTCCAAGCTTACGACGAGGGTTCGATTCCCTTCACCCGCTCCAGACCGTGAAGTTGAAGCGTAAAAGCGCCCATGTGGCTCAGTGGTAGAGCACTCCCTTGGTAAGGGAGAGGTCGGCAGTTCGATCCTGCCCATGGGCACCAGCAGTTAAAGTCAGTGTCTGTTTGCGCGCGGCGCAACCTGTGAAATTCCTTTTGGGAGTCGAAAATGGCCAAGGGTAAATTCGAGCGGACCAAGCCGCACGTGAACGTTGGTACGATTGGTCACGTTGACCACGGCAAGACGACGCTGACGGCAGCGATCACGACGGTTCTGACGAAGAAGTTCGGCGGCGAAGCGAAGGCGTACGACCAGATCGACGCGGCACCGGAAGAAAAGGCGCGCGGCATCACGATCAACACGGCACACGTCGAGTACGAAACGGCTAACCGCCACTACGCCCACGTCGACTGCCCGGGCCACGCTGACTACGTGAAGAACATGATCACGGGCGCGGCACAGATGGACGGCGCGATCCTGGTTTGCTCGGCAGCAGACGGCCCGATGCCGCAAACGCGTGAGCACATCCTGCTGGCGCGTCAGGTTGGCGTTCCGTACATCATCGTGTTCCTGAACAAGTGCGACATGGTGGACGACGCTGAACTGCTCGAGCTGGTCGAGATGGAAGTTCGCGAACTCCTGTCGAAGTACGACTTCCCGGGCGACGACACGCCGATCGTGAAGGGTTCGGCGAAGCTGGCGCTGGAAGGCGACACGGGCGAGCTGGGCGAAGTGGCGATCATGAGCCTGGCCGATGCGCTGGACACGTACATCCCGACGCCGGAGCGTGCAGTTGACGGCGCGTTCCTGATGCCGGTGGAAGACGTGTTCTCGATCTCGGGCCGTGGTACGGTGGTGACGGGTCGTATCGAGCGTGGCGTCGTGAAGGTCGGCGAAGAAATCGAAATCGTCGGTATCAAGCCGACGGTGAAGACGACCTGCACGGGCGTTGAAATGTTCCGCAAGCTGCTGGACCAAGGTCAGGCAGGCGACAACGTTGGTATCCTGCTGCGCGGCACGAAGCGTGAAGACGTGGAGCGTGGCCAGGTTCTGGCGAAGCCGGGTTCGATCACGCCGCACACGCACTTCACGGCTGAAGTGTACGTGCTGAGCAAGGACGAAGGCGGCCGTCACACGCCGTTCTTCAACAACTACCGTCCGCAGTTCTACTTCCGTACGACGGACGTGACGGGCTCGATCGAGCTGCCGAAGGACAAGGAAATGGTGATGCCGGGCGACAACGTGTCGATCACGGTGAAGCTGATCGCTCCGATCGCGATGGAAGAAGGTCTGCGCTTCGCAATCCGCGAAGGCGGCCGTACCGTCGGTGCCGGCGTCGTCGCCAAGGTCATCGAGTAAGCCAGTTATTCGTTGATCGACAGTTTTGGGGCTGGCAACAGCCAGCCCCAACATGGTTTAGGGGTATAGCTCAACTGGCAGAGCGTCGGTCTCCAAAACCGAAGGTTGGGGGTTCGATTCCCTCTGCCCCTGCCAAAAAATAGCCACGTGTTCTACGTGGCATTTGTTTTAAGGTGTTATGGCGAATCCATCCGTCGAAACTGTAAATACCTCCGGCGATAAGCTGATGCTGGCCCTGGGCGTATTGCTGGTGTTGGCCGGATTCGTGGGCTTCTTCTGGCTGACCAATCAGCAATGGTATGTCCGCGGTGCCGCGTTGGCGGTAGGTATCATCGCCGGCGTGGCCGTCGGGCTGATGTCCGCACCTGGCAAGAGCCTCATCGCCTTTGCCAAGGATTCGTACAAGGAAGTCCGGAAGGTCGTTTGGCCCACCCGCAAGGAAGCAACGCAAACCACACTCGTCGTGTTCGGTTTCGTGCTCGTGATGGCGATTTTCCTCTGGTTGAGTGACAAATCGATCGAATGGGTGATTTTCTCGGCGATTCTGGGTTGGAAATGATATGAGCGATACTCCGGCATCCCCGAGCGGAAAACGTTGGTACGTCGTGCACGCCTACTCCGGTATGGAGAAGAGCGTGCAACGTGCGCTTCAGGAGCGCATTGAACGTGCTGGCATGCAGGACAAATTCGGTCAGATCCTGGTTCCGACCGAAGAAGTGGTCGAAGTCAAAGGCGGCCACAAGGCTGTGACCGAGCGTCGTTTCTTCCCCGGCTACGTGCTGGTGGAAATGGAAATGACGGACGAAACGTGGCACCTCGTGAAGAACACCGCGAAGGTCACCGGTTTCGTCGGCGGTGCGCGCAACCGCCCGACCCCGATTTCCCCGAAGGAAGTCGAGAAGATCATGTCGCAGATGCAGGAAGGCGTCGAAAAGCCGCGCCCGAAGACCCTGTTCGAAGTTGGCGAGATGGTGCGTGTCAAGGAAGGCCCGTTCACGGACTTCAACGGCACCGTCGAAGAAGTCAACTACGAAAAATCGCGCGTGCGTGTGTCGGTCACCATCTTCGGCCGCTCAACCCCGGTCGAACTCGAGTTCGGCCAGGTCGAAAAAGTTTGATCCCGATTCGGTGGGCAGCCTCGGCTGCCCACCTTCGCGCTTACGGCCCGCGTCATGGCCGTTGAGGAGCGTCAGTAGCCAGCGGCGAAAGCGCGTTATCACTCACCGAACGCCGCTTGGCGTTCCAACGAGGTTTACAAATGGCAAAGAAGATTGTCGGCTTTATCAAGCTGCAGATCCCTGCAGGTAAAGCCAACCCGTCGCCGCCGGTCGGTCCGGCACTGGGCCAGCGCGGCCTGAACATCATGGAGTTCTGCAAGGCGTTCAACGCGCAGACTCAAGGCATGGAGCCGGGTCTGCCGGTGCCGGTGGTCATCACGGCATTCGCTGACAAGAGCTTCACGTTCGTGATGAAGACGCCGCCGGCGACCGTCCTGATCAAGAAGGCGGCGAAGGTGGACAAGGGCTCGAGCAAGCCGCACACCGACAAGGTCGGTTCGATCACGCGCGCTCAAGCTGAAGAAATCGCGAAGACCAAGATGCCGGACCTTACGGCAGCTGATCTGGACGCAGCCGTTCGCACCATCGCTGGTAGCGCACGCTCGATGGGCATCACTGTGGAGGGCGTGTAAATGGCTAAGATCTCCAAGCGCCGTCAGGCATTTGCCGCCAAGGTTGATCGTCAGAAGCTGTACGCGATCGAAGACGCACTGAGCCTCGTGAAGGAATGCGCGAGCGCGAAGTTTGACGAATCGATCGACGTCGCAGTCCAACTCGGCATCGATGCAAAGAAGTCGGACCAGGTCGTTCGTGGTTCGGTCGTTCTGCCGGCCGGTACGGGCAAGTCGGTTCGCGTTGCAGTGTTCGCGCAAGGCGAAAAGGCCGAGCAGGCTCGTGCAGCAGGCGCGGAAATCGTCGGTATGGAAGACCTGGCTGAGCAGATCAAGGCTGGCCAGATGGACTTCGACATCGTGATCGCTTCGCCGGACACGATGCGTATCGTCGGTACGCTCGGTCAGATCCTCGGCCCGCGCGGCCTGATGCCGAACCCGAAGGTCGGTACGGTCACGCCGGACGTCGCAACCGCCGTCAAGAACGCGAAGGCTGGTCAGGTGCAATTCCGTGTCGACAAGGCCGGTATCATCCACGCGACCATCGGCCGTGCATCGTTCGAGCCGACCGCGCTGCGTTCGAACCTGTCGGCACTGATCGAAGCGCTGCAGAAGGCAAAGCCGGCAACGAGCAAGGGCGTGTACCTGCGCAAGATCGCACTGTCGAGCACGATGGGCGTCGGCGTGCGTGTCGACCAGGCTACGCTGGCAGCACAGTAAGCAAGTATTCAGGCCGCTTCGTTCGCGAAGCGGCCTTCATGGGCTTTGGGCGGTTGTTCGTGCAGCAAGGCGGGCAACCGGTTATCAAAGACCGTTGGTGGGGCGCAGCAGGCAGGCGATCCCTTAATTCAAGCCAACGCAGATGGCGAACCCGAAAAAGTTTTGCAGTGGTGAAGCCGCAGGCCGTGAAGCGATTCGCGGTGTGAGGTGGAAATACTCCTAACGAGGTCGGACGCCGTTGTTGAACGAGGTACGTGAGGTTTCGTGCCGAACGTATCGTTTCTGGAGGCTAACCGTGCCGCTTAATAGAGAAGACAAGCAAGCCGTCGTAGCTGAGGTTTCCGCGCAAGTCGCGAAGGCCCAGACCGTTGTGCTGGCTGAGTATCGTGGAATTGCGGTTGGCGATCTGACCAAGCTGCGCGCGAAAGCGCGTGAGCAACAGGTTTACCTGCGCGTGTTGAAGAACACGCTGGCGCGTCGCGCTGTCGAAGGTACGCCGTTTGCTCCGCTGGCAGAGCAGATGACTGGCCCGTTGATCTACGGCATCTCGGAAGATGCAATTGCTGCTGCTAAGGTCGTCAACGACTTCAGCAAGAGCAATGACAAGTTGGTCATCAAGGCTGGTTCGTTCGATGGCAAGGTGATGGACAAGGCTGGCGTGCAAGCGCTGGCAAGCATCCCGAGCCGCGAAGAACTGCTCTCGAAGCTGCTGTTCGTTATGCAATCGCCTGTTTCGGGCTTCGCGCGTGCTCTGGCCGCGCTGGCCGAGAAGAAGCAAGCAGAAGCTGCGTAATCGAGCGTGCATCAGCGTCATTGATCGCTGGCTGTATCCGAATTCAATTTAGGAGTATTTCAAATGGCAATCGCAAAAGAAGACATCCTGGCAGCAGTCGAAGGGATGACCGTTCTGGAACTGAACGAACTGGTCAAGGCGTTCGAAGAGAAGTTTGGCGTGTCGGCAGCTGCAGTGGCAGTCGCTGGCCCGGCAGGCGGCGGCGCTGCTGCTGCTGTTGAAGAGAAGACCGAATTCACGGTCGTTCTGGCTGAAACCGGTAGCAACAAGGTCAGCGTGATCAAGGCCGTTCGCGAACTGACGGGCCTGGGCCTGAAGGAAGCGAAGGACCTGGTTGACGGCGCACCGAAGCCCGTCAAGGAAGGCGTCGACAAGGCTGCTGCTGAAGAAGCCAAGAAGAAGCTGGAAGAAGCAGGCGCGAAGGTCGAAATCAAGTAAGTTTCGACGCGCTGTGCGAAGGCTGGCGGTATTTTCACCGCCGGCCTTTTTGTGCTTTGTGGGGACGTTATTCTGGCACTCATTCGGGAGCCTGAATAATCGGCCCCAGAAGCCAAAGAAAATCGCCTAATCGTTGTCATTGGTCACGATTGGCGTTTCTCTTTGTCTTCTGAAGCGACTGCAGAAGGCAAGTTTGGTCGGGTAGCGGGCAACACAGGCATCCGCTGCCGTCAGCCAGCGGTTGGTAGCGGCCAACCACCAAGCTTCTCGGCTCGTTCAAGCCGTTGGACGGCCATCGGGTCTCAGTCGGTGAACACTCGGGTTTGAAACGTCCAGGTATTCCGCCTCGATAGCACCCGCCGTGATTCGGAGATCGTATGCAATATTCCTTCACCGAGAAGAAGCGCATTCGCAAGAGTTTCGCGAAGCGCCCCATCGTTCACCAAGTTCCTTTCTTGCTGGCTACCCAGCTTGAATCATTCAGCACGTTTCTGCAAGCCGATGTGCTCGCGACGCAACGCAAGCCTGAAGGTTTGCAGGCTGCGTTCACATCGGTATTTCCCATTGTTTCGCACAACGGCTTCGCGCGCCTCGAGTTCGTGAGCTATGCGCTGTCCTCGCCGGCATTCAACATCAAGGAATGTCAGCAGCGTGGCCTGACGTACTGCTCCGCGCTGCGCGCGAAGGTCCGCCTCGTCATCCTCGACAAGGAATCGCCGAACAAGCCGGTCGTCAAGGAAGTGAAGGAGCAGGAAGTGTACATGGGCGAAATTCCGCTCATGACGCCGACGGGCTCGTTCGTCATCAACGGCACCGAGCGTGTCATCGTCTCGCAGCTGCACCGTTCGCCGGGCGTGTTCTTCGAACACGACAAGGGCAAGACGCACAGCTCGGGCAAGCTGCTGTTCTCGGCACGGATCATTCCGTACCGCGGCTCGTGGCTCGACTTCGAATTCGATCCGAAGGACATCCTGTACTTCCGCGTCGACCGTCGCCGCAAGATGCCGGTCACGATCCTGCTGAAGGCCATCGGCCTGACGCCGGAACAGATCCTCGCGAACTTCTTCGTGTTCGACAACTTCACGCTGATGGACGAAGGCGCGCAACTCGAGTTCGTGCCCGAGCGCCTGCGTGGTGAAGTCGCGCGTTTCGACATCACGGATCGCGACGGCAAGGTCATCGTCCAGAAGGACAAGCGGATCAACGCGAAGCACATTCGCGACCTCGAAGCCGCGAAGACCAAGTTCATCTCGGTGCCGGAAGACTATCTGCTCGGCCGCGTGCTGGCGAAGAACGTCGTCGACGGCGACACCGGCGAAGTGATCGCGAGCGCGAACGACGAAGTCACGGAAAGCGTGCTCGAGAAGCTGCGCGAAGCGGGCATCAAGGACATCCAGACGCTCTACACGAACGATCTGGACCAGGGCCCGTACATCTCGTCGACGCTGCGCGTCGACGAAACGACCGACAAGACGGCCGCGCGCATCGCGATCTACCGCATGATGCGTCCGGGCGAGCCGCCGACCGAAGAAGCGGTCGAGGCACTGTTCAACCGTCTGTTCTACAGCGAAGAAGCGTACGACCTGTCGAAGGTCGGCCGTATGAAGTTCAACCGCCGCGTCAGCCGTGACGAGATCACCGGCCCGATGACGCTGCAGGACGACGACATCCTCGCGACGATCAAGATCCTCGTCGAGCTGCGCAACGGCAAGGGCGAAGTGGACGACATCGACCACCTCGGCAACCGTCGCGTGCGTTGCGTCGGCGAACTGGCGGAGAACCAGTTCCGCGCCGGTCTCGTGCGTGTCGAGCGCGCGGTCAAGGAACGCCTCGGCCAGGCCGAAAGCGAAAACCTGATGCCGCACGACCTGATCAACTCGAAGCCGATTTCGTCGGCGATCCGCGAGTTCTTCGGTTCGTCGCAGCTGTCGCAGTTCATGGACCAGACCAACCCGCTGTCGGAAATCACGCACAAGCGCCGTGTTTCCGCACTGGGCCCGGGCGGTCTGACGCGCGAACGCGCAGGCTTCGAAGTCCGCGACGTGCACCCGACCCACTACGGCCGCGTGTGCCCGATCGAAACGCCGGAAGGTCCGAACATCGGCCTGATCAACTCGCTCGCACTGTACGCGCACCTGAACGAGTATGGCTTCCTCGAGACGCCGTACCGCAAGGTCGTGGACAGCAAGGTGACCGACCAGATCGACTACCTGTCGGCGATCGAAGAAGGCCGCTACATGATCGCGCAGGCGAACGCCGCGATCGACGAGAACGGCACGCTGATCGACGAACTCGTGTCGTCGCGTGAAGCCGGCGAAACGATGATGGTCACGCCGGACCGTATCCAGTACATGGACGTCGCGCCGTCGCAGATCGTGTCGGTTGCAGCCTCGCTGATCCCGTTCCTCGAGCACGACGATGCGAACCGTGCATTGATGGGCTCGAACATGCAGCGTCAGGCCGTGCCGTGTCTGCGTCCGGAAAAGCCGGTCGTCGGTACGGGCATCGAGCGCACCTGCGCGGTCGACTCGGGCACGACGGTTCAGGCGTTCCGCGGCGGCGTCGTCGACTATGTCGACGCAGGCCGTATCGTGATTCGCGTGAACGACGACGAAGCGGTCGCAGGTGAAGTCGGTGTCGACATCTACAACCTGATCAAGTACACGCGTTCGAACCAGAACACGAACATCAACCAGCGTCCGATCGTGAAGATGGGCGACAAGGTCTCGCGCGGCGACGTGCTGGCCGACGGCGCCTCGACGGACCTGGGCGAGCTCGCGCTCGGCCAGAACATGCTGATCGCGTTCATGCCGTGGAACGGCTACAACTTCGAGGATTCGATCCTGATCTCGGAGAAGGTCGTGGCCGACGATCGCTACACGTCGATCCACATCGAAGAGTTGAACGTCGTTGCACGCGACACGAAGCTCGGGCCGGAAGAAATCACGCGCGACATCTCGAACCTGGCGGAAGTCCAGCTCGGCCGTCTCGACGAATCGGGCATCGTGTACATCGGTGCGGAAGTCGAAGCAGGCGACGTGATGGTCGGTAAGGTCACGCCGAAGGGCGAGACCCAGCTGACGCCGGAAGAGAAGCTGCTGCGCGCGATCTTCGGCGAGAAGGCTTCGGACGTGAAGGACACGTCGCTGCGCGTGCCGTCGGGCATGAGCGGTACCGTGATCGACGTTCAGGTGTTCACGCGTGAAGGTATCCAGCGCGACAAGCGTGCGCAACAGATCATCGACGACGAACTGAAGCGCTACCGTCTCGACCTGAACGACCAGCTGCGTATCGTGGAAGGCGACGCGTTCCAGCGTCTCGCGCGCATGCTCGTGGGCAAGGTCGCGAACGGCGGTCCGAAGAAGCTGGCGAAGGGCACGAAGATCGACCAGGCTTACCTGGAAGACCTCGACCACTACCACTGGTTCGACATCCGCCTGGCGGACGACGAAGCAGCGGCATCGCTCGAAGCGATCAAGAACTCGATCGAAGAAAAGCGTCACCAGTTCGACCTCGCGTTCGAAGAGAAGCGCAAGAAGCTCACGCAAGGCGACGAACTGCCGCCGGGCGTGCTGAAGATGGTCAAGGTGTACCTCGCGGTGAAGCGCCGCCTGCAGCCTGGCGACAAGATGGCAGGCCGTCACGGTAACAAGGGTGTCGTGTCGAAGATCGTCCCGATCGAAGACATGCCGTACATGGCCGATGGCCGTCCGGCAGACGTCGTGCTGAACCCGCTCGGCGTGCCGTCGCGGATGAACGTGGGTCAGGTTCTGGAAGTGCACCTCGGCTGGGCCGCGAAGGGCCTCGGCTGGCGTATCGGCGAAATGCTGCAGCGTCAGGCGAAGATCGAGGAAATGCGCGTATTCCTGACGAAGATCTACAACGACTCGGGCCGCCAGGAAGATCTGGAAAGCTTCACCGACGACGAGATCCTCGAACTCGCGAAGAACCTGCGCGAAGGCGTGCCGTTCGCAACGCCGGTGTTCGACGGTGCGACCGAGGAAGAAATGGGCAAGATGCTCGATCTGGCCTTCCCGGACGACATCGCGGAACAGCTCGGCATGAACCCGTCGAAGAACCAGGTCCGTCTGTACGACGGCCGCACGGGTGAAATGTTCGAACGTCGCGTGACGCTTGGCTACATGCACTACCTGAAGCTGCACCACTTGGTCGACGACAAGATGCACGCGCGTTCGACCGGCCCGTACTCGCTCGTCACGCAGCAGCCGCTGGGTGGTAAGGCGCAGTTCGGTGGCCAGCGTTTCGGTGAAATGGAAGTGTGGGCACTCGAAGCGTACGGCGCGTCCTACGTGCTGCAGGAAATGCTGACGGTGAAGTCGGACGACGTGAACGGCCGGACCAAGGTCTATGAGAACCTGGTCAAGGGTGATCACGTCATCGATGCAGGCATGCCGGAATCCTTCAACGTGCTCGTGAAGGAAATCCGCTCGCTCGGTATCGACATCGATCTCGACCGCAATTAATCGGACTACGGAGAGAAAGCAATGAAAGCTCTGCTCGATCTATTCAAGCAAGTCCAACAGGAAGAAGTTTTCGACGCGATCAAGATCGGTCTGGCTTCGCCTGACAAGATCCGTTCGTGGTCGTTCGGCGAAGTGAAGAAGCCGGAGACCATCAACTACCGTACGTTCAAGCCGGAACGCGATGGTCTCTTCTGCGCGAAGATCTTCGGGCCGATCAAGGACTACGAGTGCCTGTGCGGCAAGTACAAGCGCCTGAAGCATCGCGGCGTGATCTGCGAGAAGTGCGGCGTCGAAGTGACGCTGGCGAAGGTGCGTCGCGAGCGCATGGGCCACATCGAACTGGCCTCGCCGGTCGCGCACATCTGGTTCCTGAAGTCGCTGCCGTCGCGTCTGGGCATGGTGCTCGACATGACGCTGCGCGACATCGAACGCGTGCTGTACTTCGAAGCATACGTGGTGATCGAACCGGGCATGACGCCGCTGAAGGCGCGGCAGATCATGACCGAAGAGGATTACTACAACAAGGTCGAGGAATACGGCGACGAATTCCGTGCCGAGATGGGCGCGGAAGGCGTGCGTGAACTGCTGCGCGCGATCAACATCGACGAGCAGGTCGAGACGCTGCGCACCGAGCTGAAGAACACCGGCTCGGAAGCGAAGATCAAGAAGTACGCGAAGCGCCTGAAGGTCCTCGAGGCATTCCAGCGCTCGGGCATCAAGCCCGAGTGGATGATCCTCGAAGTGCTGCCGGTGCTGCCGCCGGAACTGCGTCCGCTCGTGCCGCTGGACGGCGGCCGTTTCGCGACGTCGGACCTGAACGACCTGTATCGCCGCGTGATCAACCGTAACAACCGGTTGAAGCGTCTGCTCGAGCTGAAGGCACCTGAAATCATCGTCCGCAACGAAAAGCGGATGCTGCAGGAAGCCGTCGACTCGCTGCTCGACAACGGTCGTCGCGGCAAGGCGATGACGGGCGCGAACAAGCGTCCGCTGAAGTCGCTCGCCGACATGATCAAGGGCAAGGGCGGTCGTTTCCGTCAGAACCTGCTGGGCAAGCGCGTCGACTACTCGGGCCGTTCGGTCATCGTGGTCGGCCCGACGCTGAAGCTGCACCAGTGCGGTCTGCCGAAGCTGATGGCGCTCGAGCTGTTCAAGCCGTTCATCTTCAACAAGCTGGAAGTGATGGGCGTCGCGACGACCATCAAGGCTGCGAAGAAGGAAGTCGAGAACCAGACGCCGGTGGTGTGGGACATCCTCGAAGAGGTGATCCGCGAGCACCCGGTGATGCTGAACCGTGCGCCGACGCTGCACCGTCTCGGTATCCAGGCGTTCGAGCCCGTGCTGATCGAAGGCAAGGCAATTCAGCTGCACCCGCTCGTCTGCGCGGCGTTCAACGCCGACTTCGACGGTGACCAGATGGCCGTTCACGTGCCGCTGTCGCTCGAAGCGCAGATGGAAGCGCGCACGCTGATGCTGGCGTCGAACAACGTGCTGTTCCCGGCCAACGGCGATCCGTCGATCGTGCCGTCGCAGGATATCGTGCTGGGTCTGTACTACGCGACCCGCGAAGCGATCAACGGCAAGGGCGAAGGCCTGTCGTTCACGGGCGTGTCGGAAGCGATCCGCGCGTACGAGAACAAGGAAGTCGAGCTGGCATCGCGCGTCAACGTGCGGATCACCGAAATGGTCCACAACGAAGACAAGTCGGAAGGCGCACCGGCATTCGTGCCGAAGATCTCGCTGTACGCGACGACCGTCGGTCGCGCGATCCTGTCGGAGATCCTGCCGCACGGCCTGCCGTTCTCGGTGCTGAACAAGCCGCTGAAGAAGAAGGAAATCTCGCGCCTGATCAACACGGCGTTCCGCAAGTGCGGTCTGCGCGCGACGGTGGTGTTCGCCGACCAGCTGATGCAGTCGGGTTTCCGTCTCGCGACGCGCGCCGGCATTTCGATCTGCGTGGACGACATGCTCGTGCCGCCGCAGAAGGAAACGATCGTCGGCGACGCCGCGAAGAAGGTGAAGGAATACGACCGCCAGTACATGTCGGGTCTCGTCACCGCGCAGGAACGCTACAACAACGTGGTCGACATCTGGTCGGCGACGTCGGAAGCGGTCGGCAAGGCGATGATGGAACAGCTGTCGACGGAGCCGGTGACGGACCGCGACGGCAACGAGACGCGCCAGGAGTCGTTCAACTCGATCTACATGATGGCCGACTCGGGTGCCCGGGGTTCGGCGGTGCAGATTCGTCAGCTGGCCGGTATGCGTGGCCTGATGGCGAAGCCGGACGGCTCGATTATCGAGACGCCGATTACCGCGAACTTCCGCGAAGGCCTGAACGTGTTGCAGTACTTCATCTCGACCCACGGTGCACGTAAGGGTCTGGCTGATACGGCACTGAAGACCGCGAACTCGGGTTACCTGACGCGTCGTCTGGTCGACGTCACGCAGGATCTGGTCGTGGTGGAAGACGATTGCGGCACGTCGAACGGCGTCGCGATGAAGGCGCTGGTCGAAGGCGGTGAAGTCGTCGAAGCGCTGCGCGACCGTATCCTCGGCCGCGTCGCGGTCGCGGACGTCGTGAACCCGGAAACGCAGGAAACGCTGTACGAATCGGGCACGCTGCTCGACGAAACGGCGGTCGAGGAAATCGAACGCCTCGGCATCGACGAAGTGCGCGTGCGCACGCCGCTGACCTGCGAAACGCGTTACGGCCTGTGCGCAGCCTGCTACGGCCGTGACCTCGGCCGCGGCTCGCTCGTGAACGTCGGCGAAGCAGTCGGCGTGATCGCGGCGCAGTCGATCGGCGAACCGGGCACGCAGCTGACGATGCGTACGTTCCACATCGGTGGTGCGGCATCGCGTGCGGCAGTGGCTTCGTCGGTCGAAGCGAAGAGCAACGGTATCGTGCGCTTCACGGCTACGATGCGCTACGTCACGAACGCGAAGGGCGAGCAGATCGTCATTTCCCGTTCGGGCGAAGCGATGATCACCGACGACTTCGGTCGCGAGCGCGAGCGTCACAAAGTGCCGTACGGCGCGACGCTGCTGCAGCTCGACGGCGCGACCATCAAGGCAGGCACGCAGCTCGCCACGTGGGATCCGCTGACGCGTCCGATCATCACCGAATACGGTGGTACGGTGAAGTTCGAGAACGTCGAGGAAGGCGTGACGGTCGCGAAGCAGATCGACGACGTGACCGGCCTGTCGACGCTGGTCGTGATCGACGTGAAGCGTCGCGGTTCGCAGGCTTCGAAGAGCGTGCGGCCGCAGGTGAAGCTGCTCGACGCAAACGGCGAAGAAGTGAAGATTCCGGGCACGGAACACGCAGTGCAGATCGGCTTCCAGGTCGGCGCACTGATTACCGTGAAGGATGGCCAGCAGGTGCAGGTCGGTGAAGTGCTCGCACGTATCCCGACCGAAGCGCAGAAGACGCGTGACATTACCGGCGGTCTGCCGCGGGTGGCGGAACTGTTCGAAGCGCGTTCGCCGAAGGATGCCGGCATTCTCGCGGAAGTCACCGGTACGACGTCGTTCGGTAAGGACACGAAGGGCAAGCAGCGTCTCGTCATCACGGATCTCGAGGGCAACCAGCACGAGTTCCTGATCGCGAAGGAAAAGCAGGTGCTGGTCCACGATGCTCAGGTCGTCAACAAGGGCGAAATGATCGTGGACGGTCCGGCCGATCCGCACGACATCCTGCGTCTGCAGGGTATCGAGGCGCTGTCGCGCTACATCGTCGACGAAGTGCAGGACGTGTATCGTCTGCAGGGCGTGAAGATCAACGACAAGCACATCGAGGTGATCGTTCGCCAGATGCTGCGTCGTGTGCAGATCACCGACAACGGCGATACGCGCTTCATCCCGGGCGAACAGGTCGAACGTTCCGACATGCTGGACGAGAACGATCGCATGATCGCCGACGACAAGCGTCCGGCTTCGTACGACAACGTGCTGCTCGGTATCACGAAGGCGTCGCTGTCGACCGACTCGTTCATCTCCGCGGCATCGTTCCAGGAAACGACCCGCGTGCTGACCGAAGCGGCGATCATGGGCAAGCGCGACGATCTGCGCGGTCTGAAGGAAAACGTGATCGTCGGCCGTCTGATTCCGGCCGGTACGGGTCTCGCGTTCCACAAGGCACGCAAGGCGAAGGAATCGTCGGATCGCGAGCGTTTCGACCAGATCGCAGCGGAAGAGGCGTTCGATTTCGGCACGCCGAGCACGCCTGCTGCGGAAGAGCCGCAACAGCACCCGGCAGCCGAGTAAGTGCGGGCGGCGCGAGCCGCCTCGCCTCGCTGTCATCGAAACCGCCCGGTTTTGCCGGGCGGTTTTTTTTATCCGTCGTTCACGTGCATGACGCGCCTGCGCATCGCCGGCCCCGGCGGTTTGCGAGCGGCGTGCCACATCGCCGTGCACCGCGGTCGCTTGCGGCGCGGCCGCGGCAGGCCCGTCATGCACGCGAACGAACCCTGTCCGATTGGCCAACATTGCACGATTCGCCACGCGTCGCGCGAGCGGGTTGTTAAACTTGCGGTCATCGTCCTGCCGTCCTCGTTCTCATCATTCATGTCCCGCGCCCTCGAAATCCTCGACGAAGTCTTTGGTTATTCCGCATTTCGCGGCCAGCAGGGCGAGATCGTCGAACACGTCGCCGGCGGCGGCGATTGTCTCGTGCTGATGCCGACCGGCGGCGGCAAGTCGCTGTGCTACCAGATCCCGGCGCTGCTGCGCCGCGAGGCCGGGCAGGGCGCCGGCATCGTCGTGTCGCCGCTGATTGCGCTGATGCAGGACCAGGTCGCCGCGCTGCGCGAAGTCGGCGTGCGCGCGGCCTACCTGAATTCGACGCTGTCGGGCGCCGAGGCCGCGGCGACCGAGCGCGCGCTGCGCGAAGGCGAGATCGACCTGCTGTACGTCGCGCCCGAACGGCTGATGACGGGGCGTTTCCTCGATTTGCTCGAGCGGGCGAAGATCGGCCTGTTCGCGATCGACGAAGCGCATTGCGTGTCGCAATGGGGGCACGATTTCCGCCCGGAATACATCCAGCTATCGGTGCTGCACGAGCGGTTCCCGTCGGTGCCGCGCATCGCACTGACCGCCACGGCCGACGCGATCACGCGCGACGAGATCATCCATCGCCTCGCGCTCGACGACGCGCGCGTGTTCGTGTCGAGCTTCGATCGCCCGAACATACGCTACCGGATCGTCGAAAAGGACAACGCGCGTTCGCAACTGCTCGATTTCATCCGCGCCGAACACACGAACGCCGACGGTACGACGGATGCGGGTGTCGTCTATTGCCTGTCGCGCCGCAAGGTCGAGGAGACGGCCGAGTGGCTGAAGGCGCAGGGCGTGCGCGCGCTGCCGTATCACGCGGGGATGGAGTTTGAGGTGCGGCAGAAGCACCAGGAAATGTTCCAGCGCGAGGAAGGCATCGTGATGTGCGCGACGATCGCGTTCGGCATGGGCATCGACAAGCCCGACGTGCGCTTCGTTGCGCACTTGGATCTGCCGAAGAGCGTCGAAGGCTATTATCAGGAAACGGGCCGCGCGGGCCGTGACGGGATGCCCGCGAATGCGTGGATGGCGTATGGCCTCGGCGATGTCGTCCAGCAGCGCAAGATGATCGACGAGTCCGACGCGGACGACGCGCACAAGCGCGTGCAGACGTCGAAGCTCGACGCGCTGCTCGGGCTGTGCGAGACGATCTCGTGCCGCCGCGTGCGACTGCTGAACTACTTCGGCGAAGAGAGCAGGCCGTGCGGCAACTGCGACACGTGCATCGAGCCGCCTGATTCGTGGGACGCGACGCGCGAGGCGCAGATGGCGCTGTCGTGCGTGTTCCGCGCGCAGCGTGCGAGCGGCTTCAATTTCGGTTCGAGTCACCTGATCGAGATCCTGCGTGGCGGGCGTACCGAGAAAGTGTTGCAACGCGGCCACGACCAGCTCACGACGTTCGGGATCGGCGCGTCGCTGTCCGAGCCCGAGTGGCGCGCGATTTTCCGGCAGCTCGTCGCGTACGGCTACCTGGCGGTCGATCATGGCGGCTTCGGCGCGCTCGTGCTGACCGAGGCAGCGAAGCCCGTGCTGAAGAACGAGGAGAAGGTCACGCTGCGCCGCTACGTGAAGCCGCAGCGCACGCGGCAGTCGTCGAGCCGCAGCGGCACGCGCGTCGATCCGACGGCCGGCATGGGCACGCGTGAGCGTGCACGGTGGGATGCGCTGCGCGCGTGGCGCGCGGAAACCGCGAAGACGGACGGCGTGCCGGCCTACGTGATCTTCCACGATGCGACGCTCGCCGAAATCGCGCGCAACGCGCCGGAGACGATCGACGACCTGCGCCATATCCCCGGCATGGGCGTGCGCAAGCTCGAGCGCTTCGGCGACGAGATCATCGACGTCGTCGAATCGGCCTGACACAGGTGTTCCGACCCTTCCCGTAAACCACGCGACCCGCCGGCAAATCACGCAAGCCGTTGACTTAGTTGGTATTTCCGGAATATTATGTTGGGTTCCGGTATTCGGTGGGCCGAGTCGCGTTCGAAGGTTCGCGTCCGTTTCGCCGGTTCGGAAGTCAACTGTGCGCCGATTCTCGCTTTGCCCGAAATCGGTTTGCAGATTTTGTTCAATTTCAGGAATAAACAATGCCAACCATCAACCAACTGGTTCGCAAAGGCCGTCAGTCGGAAACGACGAAGAGCAAGAGCCCGGCCCTGCAGGACTGCCCCCAGCGTCGCGGCGTGTGCACCCGTGTGTACACGACGACGCCGAAGAAGCCGAACTCGGCACTCCGTAAGGTCGCCAAGGTTCGTCTGACGAACGGCTTCGAAGTGATTTCGTACATCGGCGGTGAAGGCCACAACCTGCAGGAACACTCGGTTGTGCTGATCCGCGGCGGCCGTGTGAAGGACTTGCCGGGTGTGCGTTACCACATGGTTCGCGGCTCGCTGGATACCCAGGGCGTCAAGGACCGTAAGCAAGCGCGCTCGAAGTACGGCGCGAAGCGTGCAAAGGCTGCCAAGTAAGCAGTTTTTGATCAGGGATCGCCTCTGGGCGGTCAAGGCGGGAGTGCCGGATTGCCGGTGCTGTCGAGTAAGTGGTCACCCGGCCAAGCTGGTTAGTCGTGAAGATGTGATCGGGTTTGTTGGTGGCCGCGGGGCTGGATCCAGCTCCAACTGAACAAGTAAAGGAAGAATCATGCCGCGTCGTCGCGAAGTCCCCAAGCGGGAAGTGTTGCCGGATCCGAAGTTCGGCAACGTTGATGTAGCCAAGTTCATGAACATGCTGATGCTGTCCGGCAAGAAGTCGGTCGCAGAGCGCATCGTTTATGGCGCATTCGAACAGATCCAGACCAAGGGTGGCAAGGACCCGCTGGAAGTGTTCACGGTTGCGCTCAACAACGTGAAGCCGGTGGTCGAAGTGAAGAGCCGTCGCGTTGGTGGTGCCAACTATCAAGTTCCGGTCGAAGTGCGCCCGTCGCGTCGTATGGCATTGGCGATGCGCTGGCTGCGTGAGGCTGCGAAGAAGCGCAGCGAGAAGTCGATGGCCCTGCGCCTGGCAGGTGAACTCTCCGAAGCGGCCGAAGGCCGTGGCGGCGCGATGAAGAAGCGCGACGAAGTTCACCGCATGGCAGAAGCCAACCGCGCGTTCTCGCATTTCCGTTTCTAAGCGCCTGGCTGGGCTTTTTCGGAAATAAATTCCGGGCGGGTGCGCTTTTCAGGCGCCTCGCCCGTTTGTGTTGAAGCGCGATGCAGCAGGGCTGCATCGCGCCATCCCAGTAGAGGATCAAAGTGGCTCGCAAGACTCCTATCGAGCGCTACCGCAATATCGGTATTAGCGCTCACATCGACGCCGGCAAGACGACGACGACCGAGCGCATTCTGTTTTACACCGGTGTGAACCACAAGATCGGTGAAGTCCACGACGGCGCAGCCACGATGGACTGGATGGAGCAGGAACAGGAGCGTGGCATCACGATCACGTCCGCTGCTACCACGGCCTTCTGGAAGGGCATGGGCGGCAACTATCCGGAACACCGCATCAACATCATCGACACCCCGGGCCACGTCGACTTCACGATCGAAGTGGAGCGTTCGATGCGCGTGCTCGACGGCGCGTGCATGGTGTACTGCGCAGTGGGCGGCGTGCAGCCGCAGTCGGAAACGGTGTGGCGCCAGGCGAACAAGTACAAGGTGCCGCGTCTCGCGTTCGTCAACAAGATGGACCGTACCGGCGCGAACTTCTTCAAGGTCTACGACCAGCTCCGTCTGCGCCTGAAGGCAAACCCGGTTCCGGTCGTGGTGCCGATCGGCGCGGAAGAAGGCTTCAAGGGCGTCGTCGACCTGATCAAGATGAAGGCGATCATTTGGGACGAGGCGTCGCAAGGCACCAAGTTCGACTACGTGGACATCCCGGCGGAACTCGCCGACACGTGCAACGAATGGCGCGAAAAGATGGTCGAGGCGGCTGCAGAGTCGAACGAAGACCTGATGAACAAGTACCTGGAAGCGGGCGAGCTGTCCGAAGCCGAGATCGTGAAGGGTCTGCGTGACCGTACGATCGCGTGCGAAATTCAGCCGATGCTGTGCGGTACCGCGTTCAAGAACAAGGGCGTGCAGCGCATGCTCGACGCCGTGATCGATTTCCTGCCGTCGCCGGTCGATATTCCGCCGGTTACGGGCGAACTCGAAAACGGCGAGAAGACGGAGCGTCGTGCTGCCGACGACGAGAAGTTCGCGGCACTCGCGTTCAAGATCATGACCGACCCGTTCGTCGGCCAGCTGATCTTCTTCCGCGTCTACTCGGGCGTTGTCAATTCGGGCGACACGCTGCTCAATGCGACCAAGGACAAGAAGGAACGTCTCGGCCGTATTCTGCAGATGCACGCGAACCAGCGCGAAGAAATCAAGGAAGTTCGCGCAGGCGACATCGCTGCTGCGGTCGGCCTGAAGGAAGCGACCACGGGCGACACGCTGTGCGATCCGGCACATCCGATCGTGCTCGAGCGCATGATTTTCCCGGAGCCGGTGATTTCGCAGGCAGTCGAGCCGAAGACGAAGGCTGACCAGGAAAAGATGGGCCTGGCGCTCAACCGTCTCGCTCAGGAAGATCCATCGTTCCGCGTGCAGACCGACGAAGAATCGGGTCAAACGATCATTTCGGGCATGGGCGAGCTCCACCTCGAAATTCTCGTCGACCGGATGAAGCGTGAATTCGGCGTGGAAGCGACCGTCGGCAAGCCGCAGGTGGCGTACCGCGAAACCATTCGCAAGTCGGCCGCGGACGTCGAAGGCAAGTTCGTCAAGCAGTCGGGCGGCCGTGGTCAGTATGGCCATGCGGTCATCACGCTCGAGCGCAGCGAACTGGGCAAGGGCTACGAGTTCATCGACGCGATCAAGGGCGGCGTGATCCCGCGCGAATACATTCCGTCGGTTGACAAGGGTATCCAGGAAACGCTGAAGAGCGGCGTGCTGGCGGGCTTCCCGGTCGTCGACGTGAAGGTCACGCTGACGTTCGGTTCGTACCACGACGTCGACTCGAACGAAAATGCGTTCCGCATGGCTGGTTCGATGGCGTTCAAGGAAGCGATGCGCCGCGCTGATCCGGTTCTGCTCGAACCGATGATGGCCGTGGAAGTGGAAACGCCGGAAGACTTCATGGGTAACGTGATGGGCGACCTGTCGGGTCGTCGCGGCATTATCCAGGGCATGGACGACATGGTGGGCGGCGGCAAGATCGTGCGCGCCGAAGTGCCGCTGTCGGAAATGTTCGGCTATTCCACGTCGCTGCGTTCGCTGACGCAGGGTCGCGCAACGTACACGATGGAGTTCAAGCACTACGCTGAAGCTCCGAAGAACGTTGCAGAAGCGATCATCAGCGCGAAGTCGAAGTAATTCGCTATCACAATCGATTATTTTTGAAAGAAGAGAATCATGGCAAAAGGTAAATTCGAGCGGACCAAGCCGCACGTGAACGTTGGTACGATTGGTCACGTTGACCACGGCAAGACGACGCTGACGGCAGCGATCACGACGGTTCTGACGAAGAAGTTCGGCGGCGAAGCGAAGGCATACGACCAGATCGACGCGGCACCGGAAGAAAAGGCGCGCGGCATCACGATCAACACGGCACACGTCGAGTACGAAACGGCTAACCGCCACTACGCCCACGTCGACTGCCCGGGCCACGCTGACTACGTGAAGAACATGATCACGGGCGCGGCACAGATGGACGGCGCGATCCTGGTTTGCTCGGCAGCAGACGGCCCGATGCCGCAAACGCGTGAGCACATCCTGCTGGCGCGTCAGGTTGGCGTTCCGTACATCATCGTGTTCCTGAACAAGTGCGACATGGTGGACGACGCTGAACTGCTCGAGCTGGTCGAGATGGAAGTTCGCGAACTCCTGTCGAAGTACGACTTCCCGGGCGACGACACGCCGATCGTGAAGGGTTCGGCGAAGCTGGCGCTGGAAGGCGACACGGGCGAGCTGGGCGAAGTGGCGATCATGAGCCTGGCCGATGCGCTGGACACGTACATCCCGACGCCGGAGCGTGCAGTTGACGGCGCGTTCCTGATGCCGGTGGAAGACGTGTTCTCGATCTCGGGCCGTGGTACGGTGGTGACGGGTCGTATCGAGCGCGGCGTCGTGAAGGTCGGCGAAGAAATCGAAATCGTCGGTATCAAGCCGACGGTGAAGACGACCTGCACGGGCGTTGAAATGTTCCGCAAGCTGCTGGACCAAGGTCAGGCAGGCGACAACGTTGGTATCCTGCTGCGCGGCACGAAGCGTGAAGACGTGGAGCGTGGCCAGGTTCTGGCGAAGCCGGGTTCGATCACGCCGCACACGCACTTCACGGCTGAAGTGTACGTGCTGAGCAAGGACGAAGGCGGCCGTCACACGCCGTTCTTCAACAACTACCGTCCGCAGTTCTACTTCCGTACGACGGACGTGACGGGCTCGATCGAGCTGCCGAAGGACAAGGAAATGGTGATGCCGGGCGACAACGTGTCGATCACGGTGAAGCTGATCGCTCCGATCGCGATGGAAGAAGGTCTGCGCTTCGCAATCCGCGAAGGCGGCCGTACCGTCGGTGCCGGCGTCGTCGCCAAGGTCATCGAGTAATATCGACGATCCGCGGATCCCGACGGGGTCCGCGATTCCGCGGTATGCAGTTGTACCGTCGAAACCGGGTGTCCAGCTTGCGCTGGCACCCGGTTTTGTTTTTCCGGTACTCCGTTGCGTGGGGCGAGAAACCCACACCACCGCTCCACAATTTCGTGTAGAATCGCGGGCTTAGCAGTGGAAGTACTGTCCGGAACCTGATGTCTCGCTCTCCGCAGGCGTCATGTTTCACGTTCTTTTAGTGTCCGGCGATGCAACATCGCCTCGCTCTTTTCAAGGAATCGTCATGCAGCAACAGAAAATCCGCATTCGCCTGAAGGCTTTCGACTATCGTCTGATCGATCAATCGGCTGCCGAGATCGTCGATACCGCGAAGCGGACTGGTGCAATCGTCCGTGGCCCGGTGCCGCTGCCGACGCGCATTCAGCGTTTTGACATCCTGCGTTCGCCGCACGTCAACAAGACGTCGCGCGATCAGCTCGAAATCCGCACCCACCAGCGCCTGATGGACATCGTCGATCCGACCGACAAGACGGTTGACGCGCTGATGAAGCTCGATCTGCCGGCTGGCGTCGACGTGGAAATCAAGCTGCAGTAAGGCTTCCAGCGCCGAACGGCTTGTCGGGCGGCGCTAAGTCTTTGATTGCTTGCGGAAAACGAAGAATCGGGCTATACTGCTTGGCTTTTCGCGTATTCGCGTAAAAAAGTTGGGCCTTGCGTGCCCGGCATTTTGTAAATCAGCCCCGACCAATCGCAGTCGGGAATGGAGAAAATGATGAGCCTTGGACTCGTAGGTCGCAAGGTTGGCATGACCCGTATCTTCACGGCTGAAGGGGATTCGATTCCCGTCACCGTGCTGGACGTGTCGGACAACCGCGTGACGCAGATCAAGACTGTTGAAACCGACGGCTACACGGCCGTGCAGGTTGCATTCGGCTCCCGCCGCGCATCGCGCGTGACGAAGCCGCTGGCAGGTCATCTCGCCAAAGCCGGTGTCGAAGCCGGTGAAATCCTCAAGGAATTCCGCATTGACGCGGCCAAGGCAGCCGAGCTGTCGAATGGTGCCGTGGTCGGTGCAGATCTTTTCGAAGTGGGCCAGAAGGTCGACGTGCAAGGCGTGTCGATCGGTAAGGGCTACGCCGGTACGATCAAGCGTTACAACTTCTCCTCCGGCCGTGCCACGCACGGTAACTCGCGCTCGCACAACGTGCCGGGCTCGATCGGTATGGCGCAGGATCCGGGTCGCGTGTTCCCGGGTAAACGCATGACGGGTCACATGGGTGATGTGACGGTGACGGTGCAGAACCTCGAAATCGCTCGTATCGACGCAGAGCGCAAGCTGCTGCTCGTCAAGGGTGCGATTCCGGGCGCGAAGGGTGGCAAGGTTTTTGTCACGCCGGCCGTCAAGACCAAGGGGGCGAAATAATGGAACTCAAGCTCCTGAACGAAAATGGTCAGGAAGGTGCAGTGGTCAACGCATCGGACGTCGTGTTCGGCCGTGACTACAACGAAGCGCTGATCCACCAGGTCGTCGTCGCTTACCAGGCGAATGCTCGCCAGGGTAACCGCGCGCAGAAGGACCGCGAGCAGGTCAAGCACACCACCAAGAAGCCGTGGCGCCAGAAGGGTACGGGCCGTGCTCGTGCCGGTATGTCGTCGAGCCCGTTGTGGCGTGGCGGTGGTCGTATCTTCCCGAACTCGCCGGAAGAAAACTTCTCGCACAAGGTCAACAAGAAGATGCATCGCGCAGGTCTCTGCTCGATCTTCTCGCAGCTGGCCCGTGAAGGCCGTCTGTCGGTTGTCGAGGACATCATCCTCGAAGCGCCGAAGACCAAGCTGCTGGCCGAAAAATTCAAGACCATGGGTCTCGACTCCGTGCTGATCATTACCGACACGGTCGACGAAAACCTGTACCTGGCTTCGCGCAACCTGCCGCACGTGGCAATTGTCGAGCCGCGCTACGCTGACCCGCTGTCGCTGATCTACTTCAAGAAAGTCCTGGTCACGAAGGCTGCGGTCGCCCAGATCGAGGAGTTGCTGTCATGAGCGAGATTCGCAAGAACGATCATCGTTTGATGCAGGTCCTGCTCGCACCGGTGATCTCGGAAAAGGCGACGCTGGTTGCCGACAAGAACGAGCAAGTCGTGTTCGAAGTCGCGCCGGATGCCACGAAGCAGGAAGTGAAGGCGGCTGTCGAGCTGCTGTTCAAGGTTGAGGTTGACTCCGTCAACGTGCTGGTTCAGAAGGGCAAGCAGAAACGCTTTGGCCGTTCGATGGGCCGCCGCAAGGACGTGAAGAAGGCGTACGTTTGCCTGAAGCCCGGCCAGGAAATCAACTTTGAAGCGGAGGCCAAGTAATCATGGCAATCGTTAAAGTTAAGCCGACTTCGCCGGGTCGCCGCGCGATGGTCAAGGTGGTCAACAAGAATCTGCACCAGGGCAAGCCGTTCGCGGCACTGCTCGACTCGCAGAGCTCGACCGCCGGCCGTAACAACAACGGCCGCATCACCACGCGCCACAAGGGCGGTGGTCACAAGCAGCACTATCGTATCGTCGATTTCCGTCGCACGAAGGATGGCATCCCGGCAAAGGTCGAGCGTCTCGAGTACGACCCGAACCGTAGCGCGAACATCGCGCTGGTGCTCTACGCAGACGGCGAGCGTCGCTACATCATCGCCCCGAAGGGCCTGACCGTCGGCCAACAGCTGATGTCGGGTTCGGAAGCGCCGATCCGTGCAGGCAACACGCTGCCGATCCGCAACATTCCGGTCGGTACGACGATCCACTGCATCGAGATGCTGCCGGGCAAGGGCGCGCAAATGGCGCGTTCGGCTGGCACGTCGGCCATGCTGCTGGCACGTGAAGGCGTCTACGCGCAGGTTCGTCTGCGTTCGGGCGAAATCCGTCGCGTGCACATCGAGTGCCGTGCAACGATCGGTGAAGTCGGCAACGAAGAGCATAGCCTGCGCCAGATCGGCAAGGCTGGCGCGAACCGCTGGCGCGGTATCCGCCCGACGGTGCGTGGCGTTGCGATGAACCCGGTTGATCACCCGCACGGTGGTGGTGAGGGCAAGACGGCTGCAGGTCGCGACCCGGTGAGCCCGTGGGGTACGCCGGCTAAGGGTTATCGCACCCGCAGCAACAAGCGCACGACGACGATGATCGTCCAGCGCCGTCACAAGCGTTAAGGAGTAGGCAATGGCACGTTCTGTTAAAAAAGGTCCGTTCTGCGACGCCCATTTGCTGAAGAAAGTTGAGGCGGCTGCAGCTTCGCGCGACAAAAAGCCGATCAAGACCTGGTCGCGTCGCTCGACGATTCTGCCGGATTTCATCGGCCTGACGATCGCTGTTCACAACGGCCGTCAACACGTTCCGGTGTACATCTCGGAAAACATGGTCGGCCACAAGCTTGGCGAGTTCGCACTGACCCGTACGTTCAAGGGTCACGCAGCCGACAAGAAGGCCAAGAAATAAGGGGCAATCAAGATGGAAGTGAAAGCAATTCATCGCGGTGCCCGCATCTCGGCGCAAAAAACGCGCCTTGTGGCTGACCAGATCCGCGGTTTGCCGGTCGACAAGGCGCTGAACGTTCTGACGTTCTCGCCGAAGAAGGCGGCTGGCATCGTGAAGAAGGTTGTGCTGTCGGCAATCGCGAATGCGGAGCACAACGAAGGCGCCGATATCGACGAGCTCAAGATCAAGAGCATCTACGTCGACAAGGCTGCATCGCTCAAGCGTTTCACCGCGCGCGCCAAGGGCCGCGGTAACCGCATCGAGAAGCAATCCTGTCACATCACTGTGACGGTCGGGAATTAAGGAGCCATACGATGGGACAGAAAATTCATCCGACTGGCTTCCGCCTGGCTGTCAGCCGTAATTGGGCTTCGCGTTGGTACGCGAACAACAACAATTTCGCGGCGATGCTGCAGGAAGACATCGGTGTTCGTGAATACCTGAAGAAGAAGCTGAAGAACGCTTCGGTCGGTCGGGTCGTCATCGAGCGTCCGGCGAAGAACGCGCGCATCACGATTTACAGCTCGCGTCCGGGTGTGGTCATCGGCAAGAAGGGCGAGGATATCGAACAGCTGAAGACGGAACTGCAACGCCGCATGGGCGTTCCGGTTCACGTCAACATCGAAGAGATCCGCAAGCCGGAAACCGATGCGCAACTGATCGCCGACTCGATCACGCAGCAGCTCGAGCGCCGGATCATGTTCCGTCGCGCGATGAAGCGTGCGATGCAGAACGCGATGCGTCTGGGTGCCCAGGGCATCAAGATCATGAGCGCAGGCCGTCTGAACGGTATTGAAATCGCTCGTACGGAGTGGTATCGCGAAGGTCGCGTGCCGCTTCACACGCTGCGTGCCGATATCGACTACGCGACCTCGGAAGCGAAGACGACTTACGGGATCATCGGTGTCAAGGTGTGGGTGTACAAGGGCGACACGCTCGGCCGCAATGACGCACCGGTGGTGGAAGAAGTAGCCGAAGACAAGCGTCCGCGTCGCAATGCGCGTCCGGGCGACCGTCGTCCGCGCCGTGACGGCGAAGGCGGCGCTCCGGGTGCTCGCCGTGGCGCACCGCGCCGTGGCGCCGGCAAGCCCGAAGACGGCAAGACTGGAGAATAACGATGCTGCAACCGAAACGCAGGAAGTATCGTAAAGAGCAGAAGGGTCGTAACACCGGCAAGGCGACGCGCGGCAACGCAGTGTCGTTCGGTGAATTCGGCCTGAAGGCGATCGGTCGCGGTCGTCTGACCGCACGTCAAATTGAAGCGGCGCGTCGTGCAATGACGCGTCACATCAAGCGTGGCGGCCGCATCTGGATCCGGATCTTCCCGGACAAGCCGATTTCGCAGAAGCCGGCCGAAGTACGTATGGGTAACGGTAAGGGTAACCCGGAGTACTACGTCGCCGAGATTCAGCCGGGCAAGATGCTCTATGAAATGGACGGCGTAACCGAAGAACTGGCACGCGAAGCGTTCCGTCTGGCTGCAGCCAAGCTGCCGCTGAAGACGGCATTCATCGTGCGCCAGCTCGGCGCCTAAGGAGAAAACATGAAGGCTTCCGAACTTCTCCAGAAAGACCAGGCCGCGCTCAACAAGGAGCTGGCGGACCTGCTGAAGGCGCAATTCGGCCTGCGCATGCAACTCGCGACCCAGCAGCTCACGAACACGAGCCAGCTGAAGAAGGTTCGTCGCGACATCGCACGTGTGCGGACCGTCATGACTCAGAAGGCGAACCAGAAATGAACGATAGCGTGAAAACCTCGCTGAAGCGGACGCTGGTCGGTCGGGTCGTCAGCAACAAGATGGACAAGACCGTCACCGTGCTGATCGAGCACCGCGTCAAGCACCCGATCTACGGCAAGTATGTCGTGCGCTCGAAGAAGTACCACGCGCATGATGAAGCGAACACCTGCAACGAAGGCGATCTCGTCGAAATCCAGGAAACTCGTCCTGTTTCGAAGACGAAGGCCTGGGCGGTGTCGCGCCTCGTCGAAGCAGCTCGCGTCATCTAAGCGGGCCGTGCAGTAGGCAGTAACAAGCACTTCTCCACGAAGTGCTTGAAATCGCAAAGTTTTTGCTTGCGTGACCAGGGTTATTTGTTATAATCCTGGTCTTCCCTCTTTATGGGAGCCCCGTCGCGGGCGAAGTTGGTGGGGGAAGCGGACTGGCGCCAGCCTGTCCGAAAGATTCACCGAATTGCGATGGCGGGTTTCGTTTGCCGTCGCTGCTGTTCCAACCCAAGCAGCCGATTGGCTGACGGGACCAAGACTGACCGAATGCATCATGGTGGTGCATCCGGATTAAGTTGGGAAAGACAAACCATGATCCAGACCGAATCTCGGCTCGAAGTAGCCGACAACACGGGTGCACGTGAAGTCCTGTGCATCAAGGTGCTCGGCGGCTCGAAGCGTCGTTATGCCGGCATTGGCGACATCATCAAGGTGAGCGTCAAAGAGGCAACGCCGCGCGGGCGCGTGAAGAAAGGCGAAATCTACAACGCCGTGGTGGTTCGCACCGCCAAGGGCGTGCGCCGTCAAGACGGCTCGCTGATCAAGTTCGACGGCAACGCCGCTGTGCTTTTGAATAACAAGCTCGAGCCGATCGGCACCCGTATCTTCGGGCCGGTGACGCGTGAGCTGCGTAGCGAACGATTCATGAAGATCGTTTCGCTGGCGCCGGAAGTGCTGTAAGGAGTCGCGATGAACAAGATTCGCAAGGGTGACGAGGTTATCGTCGTTACCGGCAAGGACAAGGGCAAGCGCGGCGTCGTGCTGGCTGTCGGTGCTGAGCATGTGACGGTTGAAGGTATCAACCTCGTCAAGAAGCATGTGAAGCCGAACCCGATGAAGGGTACGACGGGCGGCGTGGAAGCGAAGACGATGCCCCTGCATATTTCGAACGTCGCACTGGTCGACGCGAATGGCAAGGCGTCGCGTGTTGGCATCAAGGTCGAGGAAGGCAAGAAGGTTCGCTTCCTGAAGACGACCGGTGCCGTACTGAGCGCCTGACGCAGCGGAGTAAAAAATGGCTCGTTTTCAAGAGTTTTACAAAGAAAAGGTTGTGCCCGGCCTGATCGAGAAGTTCGGTTACAAGTCGGTCATGGAAGTGCCGCGCATCACCAAGATCACGCTGAACATGGGTCTTGGCGAAGCGATCGCTGACAAGAAGATCATCGAGAACGCCGTTGGCGACCTCACGAAGATCGCTGGTCAGAAGCCGGTCGTGACGAAGGCACGCAAGGCAATCGCAGGCTTCAAGATTCGCCAGGGTTACCCGATCGGCGCGATGGTGACGCTGCGCGGCCAGGCGATGTATGAATTCCTCGACCGTTTCGTGACCGTCGCCCTGCCCCGCGTGCGTGACTTCCGCGGCGTGTCGGGTCGTGCTTTCGATGGCCGTGGCAACTACAACATCGGTGTGAAAGAGCAGATCATTTTCCCCGAAATCGATTACGACAAGATCGACGCACTGCGTGGGCTGAACATCAGCATCACGACGACTGCGAAGACCGACGACGAAGCAAAGGCTCTGCTCGCCAGCTTCAAGTTCCCGTTCAGAAACTGAGGTTACCGTGGCTAAACTGGCACTGATCGAACGTGAAAAGAAGCGCGCCCGCCTGGTCGCGAAGTTCGCAGCAAAGCGCGAAGCGCTGAAGGCGATCGTCGAAGACCAAAGCAAGTCGGAAGAAGAGCGCTACGAAGCACGCCTGGAGCTGCAGCAACTGCCCCGCAACGCAAACCCGACCCGCCAGCGTAACCGCTGCGCGATCACGGGCCGTCCGCGTGGCACGTTCCGTAAATTCGGCCTCGCGCGTAACAAGATTCGTGAAATCGCATTCCGTGGCGAGATTCCTGGCCTGACCAAGGCGAGCTGGTAATAGGAGAAACGTAAATGAGCATGAGTGATCCTATCGCCGATATGCTGACTCGCATCCGCAACGCGCAGATGGTCGAGAAGGTATCGGTCGCGATGCCCTCGTCGAAGGTCAAGGTTGCAATCGCGCAAGTCCTGAAGGACGAAGGTTATATCGACGATTTCGCGGTGAAGGCTGAAGGCGCGAAGGCAGAACTGAACATCGCGCTGAAGTACTACGCTGGCCGTCCGGTCATCGAACGCCTTGAGCGCGTGTCGAAGCCTGGCCTGCGCGTCTACCGCGGCCGTAACGACATTCCGCAGGTCATGAATGGCCTCGGCGTGGCAATTGTGTCGACGCCGAAGGGCGTGATGACCGACCGCAAGGCGCGCGCTACCGGCGTCGGCGGCGAAGTCATCTGCTACGTCGCTTAAAGCCGAGGAGAGAGAAACATGTCTCGAGTAGGTAAGAGCCCGATCGCGCTGCAAGGCGCGGAAGTCAAGCTGGCCGACGGTGCAATCACCGTCAAGGGCCCGCTGGGCACCATCACGCAAGCGATCAATCCGCTCGTGAACGTGGCGAACAACGACGGCACGCTGAATCTGTCGCCGGTCGACGAAAGCCGCGAAGCAAATGCACTGTCGGGCACGATGCGCGCGATCATCGCGAATGCCGTGCACGGCGTGACCAAGGGTTTCGAGCGCAAGCTGACGCTGGTTGGCGTCGGTTACCGTGCACAAGCGCAAGGCGACAAGCTGAACCTGTCGCTGGGTTTCTCGCACCCGGTGGTGCACCAGATGCCGGAAGGCGTCAAGGCTGAAACCCCGACGCAAACCGAAATCGTGATCAAGGGGATCAACAAGCAACAAGTCGGTCAAGTGGCTGCGGAAGTCCGCGGTTACCGTCCGCCGGAGCCCTACAAGGGCAAGGGCGTGCGCTATTCCGACGAGGTTGTGATCCTCAAAGAAACGAAGAAGAAGTAAGGGTGCGCAATCATGGATAAGACTCAATCTCGCCTGCGCCGCGCTCGCCAGACGCGTATCAAGATCGCTGAGCTGCAGGTCGCGCGTCTCGCCGTGCATCGCACGAACACGCACATCTACGCTCAAGTGTTCTCGCCCTGCGGCACCAAGGTGCTCGCCAGCGCGTCGACGCTCGAGGCAGAAGTGCGCGCCGAGCTCGCCGACAAGTCGGGCAAGGGCGGCAACGTTAACGCCGCGACGCTGATCGGCAAGCGCATTGCCGAGAAGGCAAAGGCCGCCGGCATCGAATCCGTCGCCTTCGACCGCTCGGGCTTCCGCTACCACGGCCGCGTGAAAGCGCTGGCTGAGGCAGCTCGCGAAGCTGGGCTCAAGTTCTAAGGAAGGAATTCGTCATGGCAAAGATGCAAGCGAAAGTTCAGGCTGACGAGCGCGACGACGGCCTTCGTGAAAAGATGATTTCGGTCAATCGCGTGACCAAGGTCGTGAAGGGTGGCCGTATTCTCGGCTTCGCCGCACTGACCGTGGTTGGCGACGGTGATGGCCGCATCGGTATGGGCAAGGGCAAGGCGAAGGAAGTGCCGGTCGCTGTCCAGAAGGCAATGGAACAAGCTCGCCGCAACATGTTCAAGGTGCCGCTCAAGAACGGCACGCTGCAGCACGAAGTGCACGGCAAGCACGGCGCATCGGCCGTCCTCCTCGCTCCGGCGAAGGCAGGTACGGGCGTGATCGCCGGCGGCCCGATGCGCGCAGTGTTCGACGTGATGGGCGTTCAGAACGTTGTGGCGAAGAGCCACGGTTCGACGAACCCGTACAACCTCGTTCGCGCCACGCTGGACGGCCTGCGCAAGCAGTCCACCCCGGCAGACATCGCGGCGAAGCGCGGCAAGTCCGTCGAAGAAATTTTGGGCTAAGCCCGGGTGGTCACCATGTCTGAAAAAACTGTCAAGGTTCAGCTCGTTAAGAGCCTGATCGGGACCCGCGAATCGCACCGCGCGACCGTGCGTGGCCTGGGCCTGCGCCGACTCAACTCGGTCAGCGAGCTGCAGGACACGCCGGCGGTCCGCGGCATGATCAACAAGGTCTCGTACCTCGTTAAGGTCATCGCGTAAGCGGCCCTACGGATCAAGGAGTTGATATGGAATTGAATAACCTGAAGCCGGCAGCTGGCGCCAAGCACGCCAAGCGTCGCGTCGGTCGTGGCATCGGTTCGGGCCTCGGCAAGACGGCTGGCCGTGGTCACAAGGGTCAGAAATCGCGTTCGGGCGGCTTCCACAAAGTCGGTTTCGAAGGCGGTCAGATGCCGCTGCAACGTCGTCTGCCGAAGCGCGGCTTCACGTCGCTGACGAAGGAATTCGTCGGTGAAGTGCGCCTGGGCGACCTCGAGAAGCTGCCGGTCGACGAGATCGATCTGCTCGCACTGAAGCAAGCCGGCCTGGTCGGCGAGCTGACGAAGAGCGCAAAGATCATCGCGACGGGCGAACTGAAGCGCAAGATCGTCGTGAAGGGTCTCGGTGCCACCAAGGGTGCGCGCGCTGCGATCGAAGCGGCTGGCGGTTCGTTCGCCGAGTGACACGCGTAGCGCGTCGTCACTTGCATTCATCGGAGAAGGTACTTGGCTAACAGCCCGAGTCTTGCAAAACCCGGTCGAAGCACGGCGAAATTCGGCGATCTGCGTCGGCGAGCGATGTTCCTGCTCCTGGCGCTGATCGTCTATCGCATCGGCGCGCACATTCCCGTGCCGGGCATCGATCCGGATCAACTGGCTAAGCTGTTCCAGAGCCAGGCGGGTGGCATCTTGGGCATGTTCAACATGTTCTCGGGTGGCGCACTTTCCCGCTTCACGATCTTTGCGCTGGGGATCATGCCGTACATCTCGGCGTCGATCATCATGCAGTTGCTGGCGATCGTTTCGCCGCAGCTCGAGGCGCTGAAGAAGGAAGGGCAGGCAGGGCAACGGAAGATCACGCAGTACACGCGGTATTTCACTGTGGTGCTCGCGACCTTCCAGGCGTTCGGTATCGCGGCTGCGCTGGAAAACCAGCCGGGCCTCGTGACCGATCCCGGCATGCTGTTCCGTCTGACGACGGTCGTGACGCTGGTTACTGGCACGATGTTCCTGATGTGGCTCGGCGAGCAGATTACCGAGCGTGGTCTGGGCAACGGTATCTCGATCATCATCTTCGGCGGGATCGCAGCAGGGTTCCCGAATGCCGTCGGTGGGTTGTTCGAGCTGGTGCGTACGGGTTCGATGAGCATCATTTCGGCGATCATCATCGTCGTTCTGATTGCCGCGGTGACTTACCTGGTCGTGTTCATCGAACGCGGTCAGCGCAAGATCCTCGTGAACTACGCGAAGCGCCAGGTCGGTAACAAGATCTACGGTGGGCAGTCGTCGCACCTGCCGCTGAAGCTGAACATGTCGGGCGTGATTCCGCCGATCTTCGCATCGTCGATCATCCTGTTCCCGGCAACGATTCTCGGCTGGTTCAGTACCGGTCAGCCGACGGGAAGCTGGATTTCCAATACGTTGCATAACGTTGCGGAAGCGCTGAAGCCGGGCCAGCCGGTCTATGTGCTGCTGTACACGCTGGCAATCGTGTTTTTCTGCTTCTTCTACACCGCACTGGTGTTCAACAGCAGGGAGACCGCAGACAACCTGAAGAAGAGCGGCGCGTTTGTTCCGGGCATCCGTCCGGGCGATCAGACCGCACGATATATCGACCGCATCCTCACGCGTCTGACGCTGGCCGGTGCGATCTACATCGTCTTCGTGTGTCTGCTGCCGGAATTCCTGGTGCTGCGCTGGAACGTGCCGTTTTATTTTGGTGGAACGTCGCTGCTGATCATTGTCGTCGTCACGATGGACTTTATGGCGCAGGTGCAGTCGTACGTTATGTCGCAACAGTATGAGTCACTGCTCAAGAAGGCGAACTTCAAGGGCGGCAACATCCCGATGCGTTAAATAGGACTATGGCCAAAGACGATGTAATCCAGATGCAGGGTGAGGTGATCGAAAACCTCCCGAATGCGACCTTCCGTGTGAAGCTGGAAAACGGCCATGTCGTGTTGGGGCATATTTCCGGAAAGATGCGGATGCACTACATCCGCATTCTCCCGGGCGACAAGGTGACGGTTGAGTTGACGCCTTACGATCTGTCTCGTGCGCGGATCGTGTTCCGGGCGAAGTGATTTGAAAAAAGGGTATTATCATGAAAGTGATGGCATCGGTTAAGCGCATTTGCCGCAATTGCAAGATCATCAAGCGCAAAGGCGTCGTTCGCGTGATCTGCAGCTCGGATCCGCGCCACAAGCAGCGCCAAGGCTGACCGCGCGTTTGTTTGCGCTTTTTGTTTGAGGAAAAACAATGGCTCGTATCGCAGGGGTTAACATCCCGAATCACCAGCATACCGAGATTGGCCTGACGGCAATCTTCGGTGTCGGCCGCACGCGCTCGCGCAGCATCTGCGCGGCAGCTGGCGTGGAATTCTCGAAGAAGGTCAAGGACCTGACCGACGCAGATCTCGAAAAGCTGCGTGAAGAAGTGGGCAAGTTTGTCGTCGAAGGCGATCTGCGCCGTGAAGTGACGATGAACATCAAGCGCCTGATGGACCTCGGTTGCTACCGTGGCGTCCGTCATCGCAAGGGCCTGCCGATGCGCGGTCAGCGTACGCGTACGAACGCACGTACCCGTAAGGGTCCGCGTCGTGCAGCGCAAGCGCTGAAGAAGTAAGCGGAACTGACAGTTACAGGAAAACGTAATGGCTAAGGCTTCGAACACCGCGGCGCAACGCGTTCGCAAGAAGGTTAAGAAGAACGTCGCTGAAGGTGTGGTTCACGTCCACGCGTCGTTCAACAACACGATCATCACGATCACCGATCGCCAAGGCAACGCACTGGCATGGGCGACGTCGGGCGGTCAGGGCTTCAAGGGCTCGCGCAAATCGACGCCGTTCGCTGCTCAGGTCGCAGCCGAGTCGGCTGGCCGCGTCGCGATGGAATACGGCGTGAAGAATCTGGAAGTGCGGATCAAGGGCCCGGGCCCGGGTCGTGAGTCGGCAGTGCGCGCACTGCACGGCCTCGGCATCAAGATCACCGCGATTTCGGACGTCACCCCGATTCCGCACAACGGCTGCCGCCCGCCGAAGCGTCGTCGTATCTAAGAATGTGCTGGCACGTTCGTGCTAGCTCATTGCCTGTCGCCGCGTAGCGTCGACGGGCGTTGCTTTTTTGATTGACTAAGCCCACCGTTCGCCCCAAAGGGAGCGGACTAGCGCGGATTTCGATCCGCGTGACCGATTGATAAAGGAATGCAAAGTGGCACGTTATATCGGCCCTAAAGCCAAGCTGTCCCGCCGTGAAGGCACCGACCTGTTCCTGAAGAGCGCGCGCCGCTCGCTCGCCGACAAGTGCAAGCTCGACAGCAAGCCGGGTCAGCACGGTCGTACCTCGGGCGCACGTACGTCCGACTACGGTACGCAGCTGCGCGAAAAGCAGAAGGTCAAGCGTATCTACGGCGTGCTGGAGCGTCAGTTCCGCCGCTACTTCGCCGAAGCCGATCGCCGCAAGGGCAACACCGGTGAAAACCTGCTGCAACTGCTCGAGTCGCGCCTCGACAACGTCGTGTATCGCATGGGCTTCGGCTCGACCCGCGCTGAAGCGCGTCAGCTCGTGAGCCACAAGTCGATCACGGTGAACGGCGTCGTCGCGAACGTCCCGTCGCAGCAAGTGAAGGCAGGTGACGTCGTTGCGATCCGCGAAAAGGCGAAGAAGCAAGCGCGTATCGTCGAATCGCTGTCGCTGGCCGAGCAAGGCGGCATGCCGAGCTGGGTTGCAGTCGATGCGAAGAAGTTCGAAGGCACGTTCAAGCAAATGCCGGAACGCGTTGACATCGCAGGCGACATCAACGAAAGCCTGATCGTCGAATTGTATTCGCGTTAATCCGATTGACGGCCGAGGTACCCCGATTGCGTTACGCAAGGAGGGGCCTCGGCTGTTTATTTTCTGGTTGTTACCGGTCAGCCTTATCGGTGTAACGAGCCGAGGGTATTGAAAAGGAAAACCCATGCAAACCAGTTTGCTGAAACCCAAGATCATCGCCGTGGAATCGCTGGGCGAGAACCACGCGCGGGTGGTCATGGAACCGTTCGAGCGCGGTTACGGCCATACCTTGGGCAATGCGCTTCGCCGCGTGCTGCTGTCGTCGATGGTTGGCTACGCGCCGACCGAAGTCACGATCGCGGGCGTGGTGCACGAGTACTCGACGCTTGATGGCGTGCAAGAAGACGTCGTCAACCTGCTGCTGAACCTGAAGGGTGTGGTGTTCAAGCTGCATAACCGTGACGAAGTGACGGTTACGCTGCGCAAGGAAGGCGAAGGCGTCGTCACGGCCGGCGATATCGAGCTGGCTCACGATTGCGAAGTCATCAACCCGAATCACGTGATCGCGCACCTGTCGAAGGGCGGCAAGCTCGACGTTCAGATCAAGATCGAGAAGGGTCGCGGCTATGTGCCCGGCAACGTCCGTCGCTACGGCGAAGACACGGCCAAGATCATCGGCCGCATCGTCCTCGACGCATCGTTCTCGCCGGTTCGCCGCGTGAGCTACGCGGTCGAAAGCGCACGTGTCGAGCAGCGTACCGACCTCGACAAGCTCGTGATGAACATCGAGACGAGCGGTGTGATCACGCCGGAAGAAGCGATCCGTCAATCGGCCCGCATCCTGGTCGACCAGTTGTCCGTGTTCGCGGCGCTGGAAGGCACGGAAACGGCTGCCGAGGCACCGTCGCGTGCGCCGCAGATCGATCCGATCCTGCTGCGTCCGGTGGACGATCTCGAGCTGACGGTTCGTTCGGCGAACTGCCTGAAGGCCGAGAACATCTACTACATCGGCGACCTGATCCAGCGCACGGAAAACGAGCTGCTGAAGACGCCGAACCTCGGTCGCAAGTCGCTCAACGAGATCAAGGAAGTGCTCGCTTCGCGCGGTCTCACGCTGGGCATGAAGCTCGAGAACTGGCCGCCGGCTGGTCTCGACAAGTAAGCCCGGTTGTTGCTGCAGTTGGCAAAGATGCGGATTTTCCTTTAGAATCCGCATCTTGCTTTTTTTCGTTACCGGCCCGTGCACCCTTCGAGGTGCGATAGAAGAGCTGGACCAAAACTTTGAATCAAGGAAACTGAAATGCGCCATCGTCATGGTCTGCGGAAACTGAACCGCACGAGCAGCCACCGTCTGGCTATGCTCCGTAACATGTCCAACTCGCTGATCGAGCACGAAGTCATCAAGACGACGCTGCCGAAGGCGAAGGAACTCCGTAAAGTCGTCGAGCCGCTGATCACGCTCGGCAAGAAGCCGTCGCTGGCAAACCGTCGACTGGCGTTCAACCGCCTGCGCGATCGTGACTCGGTGGCGAAGCTGTTCGACGTGCTCGGTCCGCGTTTCGCGAACCGTCCGGGCGGCTACCTGCGCGTGCTGAAGTTCGGCTTCCGCGTTGGCGACAACGCACCGATGGCACTGGTCGAGCTGCTCGACCGTCCGGAAGTCGACGAAACGGAAAACGTGCAAGAAGCTGAATAAGCTTCCGGTACGCAGCAGTATCTGAAAGGGGCCGAGCGATTGCTTGGCCCTTTTTGTTTTTGAGATGCTGGCTGCGATCGATTGTCGCAGGCGGGCACCGGCAGCGTTGCGCGGGCTGCGCTACGATACGGGGCAGCCGGCGTGGTTCCTGGGTGGGCAATCCGCGTCGGCAGGAGCCGGTAGACCAGCCAGGAGGCGCAGATGATAGTGGTGCTGATGCTGACGACGGTGCCCGATGCGGCGACGGCCACGGCGCTCGCTGACGGCGCGCTCGACGCGCGGCTTGCCGCGTGCGTGTCGGAGCTCGGTGCGATCAAGTCGCGCTATCACTGGCAGGGCAAGGTCGAAACGGCCGACGAGATCCAGTTGCTGTTCAAGACGAGCCCCGTGCGGGCGCTCGAACTGGAGCGATTTATTCTCGCGCATCACCCTTACGAGACGCCGGAAATCGTTTCGTGGCAGGCGACGGCATCGGCCGCGTACGGTCAGTGGGTGACCAGCGAAACTCAACGTCTATTTCATGTTTAACGGTATGGCGCTTCCCGTGCGCGTGCGCGCGCTGCGGTTTCTTGCAGTCCTGTTGTCGTTCGTGTTCGTGCTGGGCGGCCTGTCCGTCGCGCGCGCGGCCGACGATTTCCTCGATCCGTCGGTTGCGTTCAAGTTCAGCGCGAGCGAATCGCCGGGACAGGTGGACGTCCGCTTCAAAGTCGCCAACGGTTATTACCTGTATCGCGAGCGGTTCGCGTTCGCGGTGAAGAGCGGGCAGGCGACGCTCGGCGAGCCCCAATTGCCGGCCGGCCACGTGAAGTTCGACCAGACGTTCCAGAAGAACGTCGAGACCTATCGCGACGAAGTCGTGGTGCACGTGCCGGTCAAGCAGGCGTCGGGGCCGTTCGAGCTCGCGGTGACGTCGCAGGGGTGCGCGGACGAAGGGATCTGCTATCCGCCGGCGGAGCACGTCGTGAAGGTCGACGGCGCCGCGCTCGGCGCTGCCGCATCGTCGTCCGGCGAGACGGCTGCCGCGGGCAGTTGGTTCGACAAGGTCACGAGCGCCGATTTCGCGCAGTCGCTGCTCGAAGGGCACGGGTTCTTCACGATCGTCGCGCTGTACTTCGTCGCAGGCGTCGTGCTGAGCCTCCTGCCCTGTTCGTATCCGATGATTCCGATCGTGTCCGCGATCATCATTGGCCAGGGCACGCGCGCGACCCATGCACGCGGCTTCGCGCTGTCGTTGACCTACGTGGTCGGCATGGCGCTGGTCTACACGGTGCTCGGCATCGTCGCGGCGCTGGTCGGCCAGAGTCTCGGTGCGTGGCTGCAGAACCCGTGGGTGCTCGGCGCGTTCGGCGTGCTGCTTACCGCATTCGCCGTATCGCTGATTTCGGGCAAGGACATTGCGCTTCCCGAGCGCTGGCAGAACGGTGCGGCCGAGAAATCGAGCGCGCGCCAGGGCGGCCACTTCGTCGCGGTTGCGGCGATGGGCGCATTGTCGGCGCTGGTCGTCGGCGCATGCATGACGGCGCCGCTGTTCGCGGTGCTCGCCTTCATCGCACATACCGGCAATGCGCTGCTCGGCGGTGCGGCGCTGTTCGCGATGGGGCTGGGGCTCGGCGTGCCGCTGCTCGTCGTCGGCGTCGGCGCCGGAACGGTGCTGCCGCGTGCGGGCGCATGGATGGATGGCGTGAAGGTGTTCTTCGGCATCGTGCTGCTCGCGGCTGCGCTATGGATCGTGTGGCCGGTGCTCGCGGGCGGTCTGAAGATGGTGCTCGCCGCGTTGTGGCTGCTCATCGCGGCCGCGGCGCTCGGGTTGTTCACACCGAACGCTGGCGCCGCGTCGATCTGGCGCCGCCTGGGTCGCGGCGTGGGCGCCGCGCTCGCAATCTGGGCCGCAACGCTGCTCGTCGGCCTGGCTGCGGGATCGAACGATCCCGTCAAGCCGCTGGCCGTGCTTGCGGCGCGCACGGTTGCGTCGGGCGGTGCCGCGGCGGCGGCCGGCACGGCTGCCGCGCAGGACGGGCCCGCGTTCGCATCGGTGCGCTCCAGTGCCGAACTCGACACGCTGCTGAAGACGTCGGGCCAGCCCGTGATGCTCGACTTCTACGCCGACTGGTGCGTGAGCTGCAAGGAGATGGAGCATCTGACGTTTACCGACCCGCGCGTGCAGGCGCGGCTCGCGCAGCTTCACCTCGTGCGCGCGGACGTCACCGCGAACAACCCGGACGACCAGGCGCTGCTCAAGCGCTTCAACCTGTTCGGGCCGCCGGGCATCATCTTCTTCGATCGAAGCGGCAACGAAATCGGGCGCGTGGTCGGTTATCAGTCGGCCGAGGCGTTCCTGCGCAGCCTCGATCGGGCCGCTGTCCCGACGGTATGACGGCGTCTGCCGCGTGCGTGCCGGTGGCGCACCGGAGCGCTCGCGCGACATGAGCTGACGACTCGACGTCGACACGCGGCCGCGATCGGCGACAAACAAAAAACGGCGGAACACCGAGGTGTCCCGCCGTTTTTCTTTTCGCCCGCCGGCGCGCGATCAGCGTTGCGCTTTCAGCAGACGCGCGGCATCGAGCGCGAAGTACGTGAGCACGCCGTCGGCGCCCGCACGTTTGAACGCGAGCAGCGATTCGAGCACGACCTTGTCGTGGTCGAGCCAGCCGTTCATCGCGGCGGCCTTCAGCATCGCGTATTCGCCGCTCACCTGGTACACGTAGGTCGGGAAGCGGAACTCGTCTTTCACGCGGCGCACGATGTCGAGGTACGGCATGCCGGGCTTGACCATCACCATGTCGGCGCCTTCGTCGATGTCGAGGCGCACTTCGCGCAGCGCTTCATCGCTGTTCGCCGGATCCATCTGGTAGGTCATCTTGTTGCCCTTGCCCAGGTTGGACGCCGAGCCGACCGCGTCGCGGAACGGGCCGTAGAACGCCGACGCGAACTTCGCCGAATAGGCCATGATGCGCGTATGGATATGGCCGTCGCTTTCCAGCATCTCGCGGACGGCGCCGATGCGGCCGTCCATCATGTCCGACGGCGCGACGATGTCGACGCCGGCTTCGGCCTGGGCGCGTGCCTGATCGACCAGGATCTCGATCGTGTCGTCGTTGATCACGTAGCCGTTCTCGTCGAGCACGCCGTCCTGGCCATGGCTCGTATACGGATCGAGTGCGACGTCGGTCAGCACGCCGAGTTCGGGGAAGCGCTTCTTCAGCTCGCGCACCGCCCGCGGGATCAAGCCTTCCGGATTGGCTGCCTCGCGGCCGTCAGGCGTTTTCAGCGACGGTTCGATGGCCGGGAACAGCGACAGCACGGGCACGCCGAGTTCGACGCATTGCTCGGCGACATGCATCAGCAGATCGACGGACACGCGCTCGACACCGGGCATCGACGGCACCGGCTGCCGTTCGTTGGTGCCTTCGACGACGAACACCGGATAGATCAGATCGTCGGTGGTCAGGCGGTTTTCGCGCATCAGGCGGCGGGAGAAGTCGTCGCGGCGCATCCGGCGCGGACGATGAAGCGGATGGAAGCTCATGGCGATTGGGCAGAAATCAGGGCAGTAAGGACCTTACGGAACCCTTAGGTCATTTTCGGGAGCGTTGGTATATGATAGCGATCGAGCGGCACGCGTTGCGTGCAGCTCCCCGCTTCTCCTCCCTGAGCGGGTGCCTGTCGTTTTTCGATTAGGCTGTTTGACCCGCCGTTAAACGGCGGGTTTTTTTATGAGCCGGCCGAATCCGCAGGCGCCGTCAGGTGCGCGCCGCCGATCCCGGCCGCGCGTTGCCCGATCATTGTGCTACAGGCTCGATATTTTCGTCGGCGACGGACGGTCGCAACCAGCTCTCGATCAGCTCATGCGCGTCGTCGAGCCCCGTGCGCTTCAGCGCGGAGAACAACTGGACCGTCAGCTTGCCCTGGACGCCCTGGTCACGATACGCATCCAGCCCCTTTTGCGTGGTCCGCAGCGCGTTGATGCTTTCCTGCCGCGTCAATTTGTCGCACTTCGTCAGCAGCGTGTGGATCGGCTTGCCGGTCGGCGTGAACCACTCGATCATGCGGCGATCGAGGTCGGTCAGCGGACGGCGCGAATCCATCATCAGGATCAGGCCGCAGAGCTGCGAGCGGGTCGCGAGGTAGGACGACAGCAGCATTTCCCAGTGCGCCTTCGCGGCGCCGGGGACTTCCGCGTAGCCGTAGCCGGGCAGGTCGACGAGGTTCGCGACGGGCTCGGCGGCCGGGCCGACGGAGAAGTAGTTGATATGCTGCGTGCGGCCGGGCGTCTTCGATGCGAAGGCCAGCCGCTTCTGGTTGCACAGCACGTTGATCGCCGTCGACTTGCCGGCATTCGAGCGGCCCGCGAACGCGATTTCCGGCTGTACCGTCGGCGGCAGGTCGCGCAGATGGTTGACGGTCGTGTAGAAGCGGGCTTGATGGAGCAGAAAGGCCATGGGAACCGGAAGGACGGGCGGCGCGAGCCGCTTGGTGGAGGCGGGGTAGCCCCGATAGGCGCGGGAGCTTTCAACACGATATTGTACAATACGACGGTTTTACCGAAGGCCACCGGGCGCCTGCCTCGCGCTTTTATGTGGCTTCTGCGGTAGACTGGTCGCCGTCGTTTTTTGCAGAACCTCAAATTCCCACAAGACGAAACAGGGTGTGCGAATGAATCGACTGTGCAAGTCTCTGATGGTGCTTCAGGTTGCAGCAGGGTTCGTAGGTTTCGTAGCGGAGGCAAACGCGGCGGATGCGGCAAAGCCGGATCTCGACCGCGGCAAGGCGATTGCCGGGCAGGTCTGCGCGTCGTGTCACGGTGCCGACGGCAATAGCGCGTCGGGCAGTTTCCCGAAGCTTGCCGGCCAGCATCCCGAATATCTGGTCAAGCAGTTGAACGACTTCAAGACGCAGCCGGGCGCGAAGGGGCCGGTGCGTACCAACGCTGTGATGGTCGGATTCGCGAGTGCGCTGAGCGCGGACGACATGCGCAACGTCGCGGCGTACTACGGGTCGCAGACGACGAAGCTCGGTACCGCACGCGATGCGGCGACCGTGCCGATCGGCCAGAAGATCTATCGCGGCGGCATCGCGGAGAAGGGCGTGCCCGCCTGCGCGAGCTGCCACGGGCCGACAGGGCAGGGGATCCCGGTCCAGTACCCGCGTCTGTCGGGGCAGTGGGCCGATTACACGGTCGCGCAGTTGACCGCGTTCCAGCAGGGTGCCGGCGCGCGCAGCAACAACGAGGCGATGCATCAGATCGCGACGCGCCTGTCGGACAGCGAGATCAAGGCCGTCGCGGATTACATCGCGGGCCTGCGTTGAGCGGCCAGTCGCGAATGGAATGACCGGGCGCCCGAAGGGCGGCCGGAGTCAGAACAAGAAAAGGGTGGGGCGCCGCGCCATTGCGGTTGCCTCGCCCTTTTTTGTCGGCACTCGCCGGGCCAAGCCGGGATGAAGAGGCTTGCAGGCGATGGGGGGCTGCGCCCCCCAGGCGAACACAGTGAGCGTGGGGGCTGTTTCCCCTTAGTCGGAGTTTGAATGAGCGTTACCACGTCGGGGTTGCAGTCGAAGTCGGGTCAGGGTGCGCCGAAGCGCGCGGTCGAGCTGCTGAGCTCGATGCGCTTCGCGATTGCGCTGCTGGTGGTGCTGTCGATCGCGAGCATCATCGGCACGGTCCTGACCCAGGACGATCCGTATCCGAACTACGTGAACCAGTTCGGGCCGTTCTGGGCGGACATCTTCCGCTCGCTCGGCCTCTACAACGTGTACAGCGCGTGGTGGTTCATGCTGATCCTGATCTTCCTCGTCGTGTCGATCTCGCTGTGCGTGATCCGCAACGCGCCGAAGATGCTCGCCGATGCGAAGAGCTGGAAGGACAAGGTCCGCGAAGGCAGCCTGCGCGCGTTCCACCACAAGGCCGAGTACACGGCTTCCGGCACGCGTGCGACCGTTGCGGCGACGCTCGCCACGTTCGTCACCAAGGCCGGCTACAAGCATGTCGTGCGTGAAACCGGCGACGCGACGCTGATCTCCGCGAAGCGCGGTGCGATGACCAAGTGGGGCTACATCTCCGCCCACCTCGCGATCGTCGTGATCTGTATCGGCGGCCTGCTCGACAGCAACCTGCCGATCAAATTCCAGATGCGGATGTTCGGCAAGAGCCCGGTCAACACGAGCGCGACGATCAGCGAGATCTCGCCCGACCATCGCCTGTCCGCGTCGAACCCGACGTTCCGCGGCTATGCGTGGGTGCCCGAGGGCCAGTTCGTGTCGACCGCGATCCTGAACCAGCCGAGCGGCTCGCTGATCCAGGACTTGCCGTTCTCGATCCAGCTCAACAAGTTCATCGTCGACTACTACACGACGGGCATGCCGAAGCTGTTCGCGAGCGATATCGTCGTGATCGATCGCGAGACCGGCCAGAAGATCCCGGCGCGCGTCGAGGTCAACAAGCCGTTCACGTACAAGGGCGTGTCGATCTACCAGTCGAGCTTCCAGGACGGCGGCTCGCAGATGCAGATGACGGCCTACCCGATGACGGGCGGCAATGCGAAGAGCTTCGCCGTGCACGGTACGATCGGCAGTTCGGCGCCGCTGCAGATGCCGGGCGCCGACGGCGACACGATCGAGTTCGCCGATTTCCGCGCGATCAACGTCGAGAACATGGCCGACGCGAACGGCAAGCTGGACGTGCGCGGCGTCGCGAAGACGGCGTCGCTTAAAGAAGCGTTCGACGAACGGCTCGGCTCCGGCGCGAAGACGTCGAAGCCGATGCAGCTCCACAACATCGGCCCCTCCGTGCAGTACAAGGTCCGCGGCAAGGACGGCCAGGCGCGCGAATTCAACAACTACATGCTGCCCGTCGACATGAACGGCGAGCGCGTGTTCCTCGCCGGCGTGCGCGCGAGCCCGAACGATCCGTTCCGCTACATGCGGATTCCGGCCGACGGCCAGGATTCGATCGGCGAATGGATGCACCTGCGCGCCGCGCTCGAGGATCCGGCCGTGCGCGCCGAAGCCGCCGCGCGCTTCGCGCAGCGTTCGCTGCCGGGCGCCGACGCATCGCTGCGCGCCCGCCTGCAGGACAGCGCATCGAAGGTGCTGACCCTGTTTGCTGCGAGCGACGACGGCGTCGGCCGCGGCGCTGACGGCCAGCCGATCGGCGGCTTCCAGGCCGTGGCGACGTTCATCGACCGCTCGGTGCCGAAGGCCGAGCAGGAGAAGGCCGCGAGCCTGCTGCTGCGGATGCTCGAGGGCTCGATGTGGGAGGTCTGGCAGATCTCGCGCGAGCGCGCCGGCGAGCCGGCCGCCCAGCAGGGCACCGACACGATCCGCTTCGTGCAGAACGCGATCAATGCGCTATCCGACAGCTTTCTGTATGGATCGCCCGTCTATCTGCAGCTTGACTCATTCAAGCAGGTGCAAGCTTCGGTATTTCAGTTGACGCGCGCACCTGGCAAGAATCTGGTGTATCTTGGCAGCCTGCTGCTGGTCGCCGGCATCTTCTCGATGTTCTACGTGCGCGAACGGCGCCTCTGGTTCTGGCTCAAGGATGCCGGTTCGGGTGTCGACGTGGTGATGGCGATGTCCACGGCCCGCAGGACCTTCGATTTCGAGAAAGAATTCGTGCAGACGCGCGACGCGGCCGGCGTCGCCTTGCGCGTCGCACCTCGCGACGCCGCGCCCGCCGGTGCGGCATCGACGGCCCGCCCGCCTTCCGGCGGCGGTTCCGATTCCGAGAATTCCACCCGGTAACATCATGGATCTCACGCAAGTCTCCTCTTCCCGTCGGGCGTCGACCCAGGCCCCGGTTTTGGCGCCGCTGTTCGACGATCGTCCGTTCCTCGCGCGCCTGTCGCTGATCGACTGGCTGTTCGCACTGGCGCTCGTGGTGGGCGCGGGCTATGCGCTCGTGCACTACAACGCGCACATGGATTACTACGACAAGGCAGTGATGATCGGCACCGTGCCGGCGCTCGTCACGCTCGGCTGGCGCTGGAAGCCCGCGCGGCTGATGATGGCGTCGATCGCCGTGCTGTCGCTGCTGTCGATCCAGATCTACCAGGGCGATCTCGCGCGCGCCGATGCGGCGTTCTTCCTCAAGTACTTCCTGTCGAGCCAGTCGGCGATCCTGTGGATGAGCGCGCTGTTCGTGCTCGCGACGATCTTCTACTGGATCGGCTTGCTCGCGCGCTCGGAAACCGGCGCCGCGATCGGCCAGAAGCTCACGTGGGTCGCCGTGCTGATGGGCTTCACGGGGCTGATGGTGCGCTGGTACGAGTCCTACCTGATCGGCGCCGACGTCGGGCATATCCCCGTGTCGAACCTCTACGAGGTGTTCGTCCTGTTCAGCCTGATCACCGCGCTGCTCTATCTGTTTTACGAAGGCCACTACGGCACGCGCTCGCTCGGCGCGTTCGTGCTGCTGGTCATCAGCGCGGCGGTCGGCTTCCTGATGTGGTACTCGGTCGCGCGCGATGCGCAGCAGATCCAGCCGCTCGTGCCTGCGCTGCAGAGCTGGTGGATGAAGATCCACGTGCCGGCGAACTTCATCGGCTACGGCAGCTTCGCGCTGTCGGCGATGGTGTCGGTCGCGTACCTGATGAAGGAGCGCGGCGTGCTCGCCGATCGCCTGCCGACGCTCGAGGTGCTCGACGACGTGATGTACAAGTCGATCGCGGTCGGTTTCGCGTTCTTCACGATCGCGACGATCCTCGGCGCGCTGTGGGCGGCCGAGGCATGGGGCGGCTACTGGAGCTGGGACCCGAAGGAAACCTGGGCGCTGATCGTGTGGCTGAACTACGCGGCGTGGCTGCACATGCGGCTGATGAAGGGCCTGCGCGGCGCGGTTGCCGCCTGGTGGGCACTCACGGGCCTGCTCGTGACGACGTTCGCGTTCCTCGGCGTCAACATGTTCCTGTCCGGGCTGCACAGCTACGGCAAGCTGTAAGATTCCGGCTGCTCGTCCGACTATAAGACCGCCGGCGCACTGCGTGCCCGGCGGTTTTCTTTTGTAACGGGCGGGCGATCCGGGCGTCGAACGGCGCATGGTGGGTCGGGTCGAACGCTCATGAAGCGTGCGCGCGGCGCATGCAGGAGGAGCAGCACGATGTGGATCAAACGCCCTTTGCGGAACGTACTGACTGGCGGTGATATCGCGCACAGCGAGATCACCCCGCGCGCGGTGTTCGAGAACCGGCGGCGGGTCTTGCAGGCGGCCGGCCTCGCGGCGGCGGGCGGGCTGCTCGGCGACAGCGGCGCGGCATTTGCCGCATATGCGTCGCCCGATGCGCGGGCGGCGAAGCTCGCCGCGAGAACGAACCCGAAGTTCGTCGCGGCCGACAAGGTGACGCCGTTCAAGGACATCACGTCCTACAACAACTTCTACGAATTCGGCACCGACAAGAGCGACCCGGCGCAGAACGCCGGCACGCTGCGGCCGCGCCCGTGGCGCGTGAGCGTCGAGGGTGAGGTGCAGCACCCGAAGGTGTTCGATCTCGACGAACTGCTGAAGCTCGCACCGCTCGAGGAGCGCGTGTACCGGCTGCGCTGCGTCGAAGGGTGGTCGATGGTGATCCCGTGGATCGGCGTGCCGCTGTCCGAGCTGATCAAGCGCGTGCAGCCGACCGGCAACGCGAAATACGTGCAGTTCATCACACTGGCCGATCCGTCGCAGATGCCGGGCCTCTCGACGCCCGTGCTCGACTGGCCATACTCGGAAGGGTTGAGGATGGACGAGGCGATGAATCCGCTGACGCTGCTGGCGATGGGTGTATACGGGCAAGTGCTGCCGAACCAGAACGGCGCGCCGGTGCGAATCGTCGTGCCGTGGAAGTACGGCTTCAAGAGCGCGAAGTCGCTCGTCAAGATCCGCTTCGTCGACAAGCAGCCGAAGACGAGCTGGAACACGTACGCGTCGAACGAGTACGGCTTTTATTCGAACGTGAACCCGAACGTCGATCATCCGCGCTGGAGCCAGGCGACCGAGCGGCGTATCGGCGAGGACGGCTTCTTCACGCCGAAGCGCAAGACGCTCATGTTCAACGGCTACGGCGATCTGGTCGCGTCGATGTATCAGGGCATGGACCTGAAAAAGAACTTCTGAGCGCGACGGTGAGAAACGATATGCCTCCTTCGACGCTGACGCCCGCGCGCGCAGCCGGCGCCGGATCGACCGCACGCGCGACCCGCGCCGGTGCTGTCCGTACCGGCGCGCCGCGCTGGCTCGTGCCGGCCAAGGTGCTGGTTTTTGCGGCCGGCCTCTATCCGCTTGCGCGTCTCGTGCTGTTCGGGCTGACCGACCGGCTCGGCGCGAACCCGATCGAATTCATCACGCGTTCGACCGGCCTGTGGACGCTCGTGATGCTGTGCATCACGCTCGCCGTCACGCCGCTCCGGCGCGTGACGGGCTTCGCGCCGCTGCTGCGTTTTCGCCGGATGATCGGGTTGTTCGCGTTCTTTTACGCGACACTGCACTTCACGACCTACCTGTGGTTCGACAAGTGGTTCGACGTCGTCGCGATCCTGAAGGACGTCGGCAAGCGCCCGTTCATCACGGTCGGCTTTGCCGCGTTCATGCTGCTGATCCCGCTCGCCGCGACGTCGCCGCGCGCGATGGTGCGCCGGCTTGGCCGCCACTGGGCAACGCTGCACAGCACGATCTACGCGATCGCGCTGTGCGGCGTGCTGCACTTCTGGTGGATGAGGGCCGGCAAGCACAATCTCGCGCAGCCGAAGCTTTACGCGGCGATCGTCGCCGCGCTGCTCGGCTGGCGGCTGGTCGCATGGGGATGGCGGCGCGTGCGCGCGTAACGGCCCGGCCTTAAAAAACAAAAGGCGATGACCGGGAAGTCATCGCCTTGTTTCGCGAGCCGCGCGGGTAGCGTCGCGTCGTTACTGCGCGACGGCCGGGCCCGATGCCGGTGCGGGCATTTTCGATGCGTCGCTCGACAGCTCGGGCGACAACGTGAGCGGCGTGCCGGACGAATCGGGCACACTGTCGGATGACGCGTTTTCATCGGTCGGCTTCACGTCCGACGGCGGCGTGTCTTGTTGCTGGATCGGCTTGGGCAGCGGAGGCACGGTGGGCAGATAGAGCGCGCCGCTTTGACCGCAGCCGGCAAGAATCGCCAAAGCCGCTACAATCGCGCTCATCCGGAAAACGACTCGCATGATCGTCCCTGAACAATTGAACCGATAGAGTTTAGCATGTCCGATACCGAATACCTGACCCGTGCCGAGGCCGTGCTGACGGCTGTCGAGCGTACCGTCGACACCGCGAACGACGGTGACCACGACATCGATCTGGAGCGCAACGGCAGCGTCCTGACGCTGACGTTCGAGAACGGCTCGAAGATCATCGTCAACCTGCAGCCGCCGATGAAGGAGGTGTGGATCGCCGCGAAGGCGGGCGGATTCCACTACCGTTTCGTCGACGGCGAATGGCGCGATACGCGCACGGGCACCGAGTTCTACGCGGCACTCACCGAATACGCGACGCAGCAGGCCGGCCTGCCGATCACGTTCAGCGCGTGACGGCCGGGGCACCGGGCCCCGAACACCGGACCAAAAGAAAAAGCGCCCCGCGGGGCGCTTTTTTCATGTCCTGGGCCGCGTGTCAGTGGCCGCGGAACAGGTTCATGATGTCCTGCTTTTCCGCCTCGTCGACATGCGGCACCGCCTCGTCGACGTTCTGCGCGGCCGGTGCCTGCGGCACGCCGACCGTCGACACGAAACCGTGACCGGGCGTGAACTCGGTGAAGTACAGTTCGCTGCCGAGCGACTCGACGCCGTCCGGTACCGTCGGCTTGAACTCCGGCACGCCCTTCAGCGCGGCGCCCATGTAGTCGATCCAGACCGGCAGCGACAGGCCGCCACCGGTTTCGCGATCGCCGAGGCTGCGCGGATTGTCGTAGCCGATCCACGCGATCGCGGCGAGCGTGTGCTGGTAGCCGGCGAACCACGCGTCGTGCGAATCGTTCGTCGTGCCGGTCTTGCCCGCGAGGTCGGTGCGCTTCAGGATGTTGGTCCGGGCGCCCGTGCCGCGCTGCGCGACGCTTTGCAGCAGGCTGTTCATCACGTATGCGTTGCGCGCGTCGATCGCACGCGGCGCGTTCTGCTCGGCGACGAGCGGCTGCGCGCGCGCGACGATCGCGCCGTTCGGATCGGTGACTTCGGCGATCAGGTACGGATTGACGCGGTAGCCGCCGTTCGCAAAGACCGAATACGCGCCGGCCATCTGCAGCGGTGTGACCTGGCCCGCGCCGAGCGCCATCGGCAGGTAGGCCGGATGGCGCTCGGCGTCGAAACCGAAGCGCGTGATGTACTGCTGCGCGTACTTCGTGCCGATGTTGTTCAGGATCCGGATCGACACGAGGTTGCGCGAGCGCTGCAGCGCGGTGCGCATCGACATCGGGCCTTCGAAGCCGCCGCCGTAGTTCTTCGGCTCCCACGGCTGGCCGCCCGTTTCGGCGGCGCTGAAATACAGCGGGCCGTCGTTGATCACGGTTGCCGGCCCGAGGCCCTTGTCGAGCGACGCCGAGTAGATGAAAGGCTTGAACGACGAACCCGGCTGTCGCCACGCCTGCGTGACGTGGTTGAACTTGTTCTTGTTGTAGTCGAAGCCGCCGACGAGCGAGCGGATCGCGCCGTCCTGCGGGATGATCGACAGAAACGCGCCTTCGACCTGCGGCAACTGCGTGATCGACCATTTGCCGGTGTCGTTCTTCACGACGCGGACGATCGCACCGGGGCGGATGCGGCGGTTCGGCTGTGCATTGGTCGACAGCGCGCCCGACGCGAACCGCAGGTTGTCGCCTTCGATCGTCGCAGTGCTGCCGTCGATGAACGCAATCGTGATCTGGCGCGGGCTCGCGGCCGTGACGACCGCGGCAATCAGCTCGCCGTTGTCGGGGTGCTCGAGCAGCGCGTCGTCGATCGCCTGTTCGCGGTCGTCCGCACCGGCCGGCAGCTCGATGAAACCTTCCGGCCCGCGATACCCGTGCCGGCGCTCGTAATCCATGATGCCCTTGCGCAGCGAGGTGTACGCGACCTGCTGGTCAGCGGAATCGATCGTCGTGACGACGTTGAAGCCGCGCGTGTAGGTTTCCTCGCGGTACTGCGCGTACATCATCTGTCTGACCATTTCCGCGACGTACTCGGCGTGCACGCTGAAATCGCGGCCCGGGCCCTTGACGACGAGCGGCTGCGCGACGGCCTCGTCGTGCTGCTCGCGCGTGATGAAGTTCAGCTCGAGCATCCGTTGCAGGATGTATTCCTGGCGCACTTTCGCGCGCTTCGGATTGACGACCGGGTTATACGCGGACGGCGCCTTCGGCAGCCCCGCGAGCATCGCCGCTTCCGCGAGGGTGATGTCCTTCAGATCCTTGCCGAAATAGACCCGCGCGGCGCTCGCAAAGCCATACGCGCGCTGGCCGAGATAGATCTGATTCATGTAGACCTCGAGAATCTGATCCTTCGTCAGCGCGCGCTCGATCCGGTACGCGAGCAGCATCTCGTAGATCTTGCGCGTGTAGGTCTTCTCGCTCGACAGGAAAAAGTTGCGCGCGACCTGCATCGTGATCGTGCTCGCGCCCTGAGAGGCATGGCCGTTCGTGAGCGCGACGAAGCCGGCGCGGACGATGCCGGTGAGGTCGACGCCGCCGTGATCGTAGAAGCGGGAGTCCTCGATCGCGAGGATCGCCTTCTTCAGCGAGTCGGGCACGTCCTTGAAATGGACGACGTCGCGGCGCTCCTCGCCGAATTCGCCGATCAGCACGTGATCGGACGTATAGATGCGCAGCGGCACCTTCGGGCGATAGTCGGTCAGCGCGTCGAGCGACGGCATGTTCGGCCAGGCGACGACGAGCGCGTAGCCGAGCACGAGGCCGCCGGCCACGACGAGGGCCACGCACATCGCGGCAAAGCCGAGCAGGACTTTTTGCCACCAGGGCCGCTTTTTCGGCTCCGGGGCGGGAGGCGGGGACGTAGGAGTCGTGGATTGCATAGGCATACCGGAAAACAGTCTCGCGATTATAGCTGCCCGGTAAGACCGGTCCTGACGCGGGGGCTGCCCGCCGGAAAGCCGCGGGTTGCCATGCCTTCAGCATAGCCCGCGCGCGGCCGTTCCGAGCCGATGCTGGCCGTTCGGTCGACTGTCGGCCGAACGCGCCGCTTTGCAGAATCAGGTCTCGGAAACGCGGCGTGGGCCGCGACGATCGCGGGAGGCCGGGATGACGGGACGATGGATGGCGCGGTTTGCGCAGGGCAGGCACGGGGCGACGGGAATCGACGTCGGGGCGGACGAGTTGAGGGTGGTCGTGCTGAGCCGGCGCGGCCGTGCTGCCGATGTGCGCGTCGAGGGGCTCGAGCGGGAGCCGGTCGGGTTGGCGGGCGGGCCGGAAGACGCACGCTGGGCGGCGGTTGCGCGCTCGCTGGCGGCGGCCGTGTCGCGGCTGTCGGCGGCGGGCGTGCGGTGCGCGGCGTGTGGCGTGATGGCGCTGAGCGATGACGAGATACGCACCGCGACGCTCGACCTCGCCGGGCGTGACGACGTCGAGGATGCCGCGCGGCAGGCGGCCGAGCGCATTTCCGGGCTGGCGCCGGACAGCCTCGCGTTCGACTGGCGGCAGGATGGCGGCGCGCAGTCCGGCGAGATCGAGGTCGCGGTAGCCCCGCTGGCGCTGCTCGAACGGCGGGTCGACGTGGCCGCCCAGGCCGGCGTCGACCTGACGGCCGTCGACGGCGAGTCGGCGGCCGCGCTGCGCGCGTTGCGTTATGCGGCGCAGTTCGAGCTCGACGCGCACGGTCCCTATGCCGCGCTCTGGTTCAGCGAGTCGGGCGTGCGAGCGTGGCGTGTCGACGGTGCGTTGGCCGCGCAGGTGCTCGCGCTGTCAGGCGCGGTGCCGGAGGCGTTTTCCGATGCATTGCGCCAGCGCGCGCTCGGGGCCGTGCGTTGCGTACTCGTGGCCGGGGACGAGCGGTGCATGGCCCGCTTCGGAACATCCGTCGCCGATATCGGCGACGTGCTCGGCGCGGTCGCGGTGCCGTTCGACTGCACGGGCTGGGACGGGCAGCCGTGCCCGCCCGCCGGCATGCAGGGCGGCCCGGCATTCGCCGTCGCGTTCGGGCTGGCGTTGCGCGGGGTGTGGGAATGACGGCCGGCCGCATACCGGCAAGCGTGTCCGGGCCGGCTCAGGTCGATCGTGCAGGGCTCGGCGGTTTCAACTTGCTGCCGTACCGTGAGCGGCTGGCGCAGGCGTTGCGACGCCGCCGCGCCGCGCAGTGCGGGACGGCAATCCTGCTCGGCGTACTTGGCGTCAGCCTGTGGACGGGCGCTGCCACGTGGTTGCGATGGCGTGCGGACGCCGAGCGCGCAAGTGTGGAGGCGCGGCTGCGGCAGTTGCAGCCGCAGATGAACGCCGCGACGCGCGCTGCCGGTGCAGCCGCCGCCGCCGCTCAGCGCGGCGCGCGGGCAGCGGAGCTTGCCGCGCCTTACCGGCGCGTCGCAGCGCTGCTGGCGACACTGGCGCTGGTGCGCGGCGATACGGTCCGGCTCGACACGCTGCGCACGACGCCGGCCGGCGCCGTACTCGATGCGCGCGCCGCGAGCTACCGGGCGACCGCGCGATGGCTCGCCGGGATGGCACGCGAGCAGCGCGACTGGCGAATCGACATCGACGTGTTGAAGCCTGCTTCGGACGCACCGGTCGCCTCGGCGGGGATGCCGTTCCGGTTCTCGGTCCAACTGCGCTGGCACGACGCGATGCCGTCGCGGAAAGCGTCGGGAGGTGGCGCATGACGGCGATCGTGCATCGGCCTGCGCCGCGCGGCGAAGCATGGCTGGGCGGCATGCGGCGCGTGTCGCCCGAGGCTGCACATGCCGCCGGTTGCGTGCTGGCGTTCGCGGCCGTGCTGGCGGGCGGCATTCATCTGGCGAATGCCGCCGACTGGAGCGGGCTTGCGCATAGTCGCACGCTGCTGGCAGCGGCGCAGGTGCGCGAGGCCGACGCACGGCGCGTGCTCGCGGCCGCCGGGCAACGGCGCGACGCACGTCTGGCACCAGCGCGCGATGACGGCTTGTCGCCTGAGCCGGAATGGGCTGCGCTGATGCTGGAACTGGCCGATCTCGCGGCGTCGAGCGGGCTGAGTCGTGTATCGATCGAACCGCAGCAAGCCGACGGTGCGGTGCCGGACGGCAGGCGCACGGTGCGTATCGTCGCTGATGGCGGCTTTCGCGCGTTGTTGCACATGGTCGGCGGACTGGCGGGCTTCCCGGTACTGGCGGTGCCGTCGGCGCTGCGTGTCGAGCGGGGATTGCAGGCAGTGCGCGTGGAAATGTCCGTCGATGTGTTTCCGGCGCTGCGGGCTGCAACGGGCACTGGCGGCACGGTGCCGGTTCCGGCAGCGGAGCTCGCCGACGATCCGTTCGACGCGGCTGGCTCGTCCGCAGCGGATGGTTCGGCGGCGCACCTGGTCGGCACGATTCGCGACGCGCGTACCGGTCTCGCGCTGTTCGACGGCGGCGATGGCACGTTCACCGCCGTGGCGCCCGGCGAGGCGCTCGGCGCCGCACGCGTGGTGCGTGTCGAGCCCGCGGCCGTGACGCTCGCGACGGCGGACGGGGCGCACCGGATCGTCCTTGGCGACGGAGGTCGGCCATGACCAAGTATGGGCGTTGGGCACTCGTCATCGTCTGGGCTGGATTGACGGCGGCCAGCGCGAGTGCGTCGTTGCCGCCGCTACCGACCGTGTGGCCGGCAGCATCGATGGATGCGCAGGTGCCGGGGCTGCCGTTGCCAGGAGGTCGGGCCGATGATGTGGATGACGCCGTGTCGGGGGAGGTCGGCCCGCAGCCGTTCGGTCCGGCGGCTCACGCGGCGCTTCGGGCGGAAACTGCCGCTCCGGCTCCCCGGCTGGAGGGGTCGCCGATCCCGTTGGCGCCGCCGGCCCGGATGAGCGACGGCGCGTTACGGCAACCGGGCGATGCCGACGACGCACGGCGGATCTCGCTGAATCTGCAGGGCGTCGGTCTCGCGGCCGCGTTCGACGCGTTCGCGCGGTTCACGAGTCTCAATATCGTCGTCGGCGAGCAGGTGCGCGGCACCGTCACGTTACGTCTGAACAATGTCCGCTGGCGCGATGCATTCGACACGCTGCTCGATACGCAGGGGCTCGCAATGTCGCGGCGCGGCAACGTGATATGGGTCACGCCGGCGGCAGAGCAGGCCGCGCGCGAACGCGAGCGCTTCGAGATGCACGCGCGGGCCGCGGATCTGGAACCGCTCGCGAGCCGTACGTTCGCGCTGCACTATCCGCGCGCGCAGGACGTGCAACGGCTGCTGGCCGGCGCGACCGGCCAGCGCCTGCTGTCGAAGCGCGGCGCCGCAGCGGCCGATCCGCGCACGAACCTGCTGTTCGTCACCGATCTCGAACCGCGTATCGTGCAGATCGCGGGCCTGATCGACGCGATCGACCGTCCGTCGCGGCAGGTCCGGATCGAAGCGCGCATCGTCGAGGGCGAACAGGGCTTCTCGCGCAATCTCGGCGCACGCGTCGCGCTGCGTGCGCAGGGGCGCCCGCCGTCGGGCGACGGCACCACGTTCACGACGGACGCGCGCAACGCGCTCGACCTTGCCGCGCGGCCGCTCGGTGGCTTCGAGGCAGCAACAGCCGGCTTTACACTGTTCGCCGCTCCGCTCAGCCGCGTACTCGACGTCGAACTGAGCGCGCTCGAGGCGCAGGGGAGGGGGCAGATCGTTTCGCGTCCGCGGGTGGTGACCGCCGATCGCGTCAAGGCCATCGTCGAACAGGGTTCGGAGCTGCCGTACCAGGCGAAGGTCGGCAACGGCGTGAGCGGCGTGCAGTTCCGCCGCGCGACGCTCAAGCTCGAGGTCGAGCCGCAGATCACGCCCGACGGGCGCGTGGTGCTCGACCTGGACGTGACGAAGGACAGCGTCGGCGAGCCGACGGCGGCCGGCCCGGCGATCCATACGAAGCACGTGCAGACGCGCGTCGAGGTCGAGGATGGCGGGACGGTCGCGATCGGCGGGATCTACGAGCAACTGCTCCGGAACGATGTGACGCGCGTGCCGCTCTTGGGCAAAATACCGTTTCTGGGCGCGCTTTTCCGGCATCGCGCGCAGCGCGACCAGCGTAACGAACTGGTCGTCTTCATCACGCCGACCGTCGTCGATGCGCGCTGCGATGCGCGAGGCGCGGGCGACGCGGATCCCGATAAAACGGGGCCGGAAGCCGCCGGCGCAGGCTCGACAAGGCAGCCGCTTTGCCAGTAAGCTGCGCCACACACCAGCAAGATTGAAGCAGAGGAAGCCGTTGCAAGCGCGGGACCCACATGCAAACGTATTTTTCGTCGGCCTTATGGGAGCGGGTAAGACCACCGTGGGCCGTGCAGTCGCGCGTCGTCTCGACAGGACGTTCTTCGACTCCGACCACGAAATCGAGGCCCGCACGGGCGCGCGCATTCCGGTGATCTTCGAGCTGGAGGGCGAGGCCGGGTTTCGCGATCGCGAAACGCAGGTGATCGCCGATCTGACGCAGCGCGAGAACATCGTGCTCGCGACGGGCGGCGGCGCGGTGTTGCGCCCGGAAAATCGCGATTGCCTGAAAAGCAATGGCATCGTCATCTATCTGCGTGCCAATCCGCACGATCTGTGGCTGCGCACGCGCAAGGACAAGAACCGCCCGCTGCTGCAAACCGAAGATCCGAAGGGGCGTCTCGAAGCGCTCTACGAAGTGCGCGACCCGCTGTACCGCGAATGCGCGGATTTCGTCATCGAGACCGGCCGCCCGTCGGTCAACGGTCTCGTCAACATGGTGTTGATGCAACTCGAACTGGCGGGCGTCATCGCCAAGCCGCTACAAGCATGATTACTGTCAACGTCGATCTGGGCGACCGCGCCTATCCGATTCACATTGGCGCCGGCCTGATCGGCCGCGCCGAGCTGTTCGCGCCTCACATCAAGGGTTCGTCCGTCACGATCGTCACGAACACGACGGTCGATCCGCTTTACGGCGACGCGCTGCGCGCGGCGCTCGCGCCGCTCGGCAAACGCGTGTCGACAGTCGTGCTGCCGGACGGCGAGGCGTACAAGAACTGGGAAACGCTGAACCTGATCTTCGACGGCCTGCTGACCGAGCGCGCGGATCGCAAGACGACGCTCGTCGCGCTCGGCGGCGGCGTGATCGGCGATATGACGGGCTTTGCCGCCGCGTGCTACATGCGCGGCGTGCCGTTCATCCAGGTGCCGACGACGCTGCTGTCGCAGGTCGATTCGTCGGTCGGCGGCAAGACGGGCATCAACCACCCGCTCGGCAAGAACATGATCGGCGCGTTCTACCAGCCGCAGGCCGTGATCGCGGACATCGGCGCGCTGACGACGCTGCCCGAGCGCGAACTGGCGGCCGGCGTCGCCGAGATCATCAAGACCGGCGCGATCGCCGATGCGGAATTCTTCGACTGGATCGAGGCGAACGTCGACGCGCTGAACCGTCGCGAGCCGGCCGCGCTCGCGCACGCCGTGAAGCGTTCGTGCGAGATCAAGGCGAGCGTGGTCGCGGCCGACGAACGCGAAGGTGGCCTGCGTGCGATCCTGAACTTCGGCCACACGTTCGGCCATGCGATCGAGGCCGGGCTTGGCTACGGCGAGTGGCTGCACGGCGAGGCGGTCGGCTGCGGGATGGTGATGGCGGGCGACCTGTCGGTGCGGCTCGGCCTGCTCGACGAAGCGTCGCGGCAGCGCCTCGACGCGGTGATCGCGGCCGCGCATCTGCCGACCCGCGGGCCCGCGCTCGGCGACGCGCGCTACATGGATTTGATGCGCGTCGACAAGAAGGCTGAAGCCGGCGCGATCAAGTTCATCCTGCTGAAGCGATTCGGCGATACGCTGATCACGCAGGCGCCGGACGAAGCTGTGTTCGCTACACTGGCGCAGACGACCCGGTAACGGCGGCCCGGATGCCCCGGCGCCCCTGACATGGAGGAGACGTGAGCGAGACATCCAGCAGCACACTGCCCGAAGCCGGCCGCGCATCCGTTGCGCCGGTGGCCGAGCCGCCGACGCTGGCGGCGCTGGAAGCCCATCTCGCTCCGTATGCCGCGCACGCGTTGCAGTCGCGCGGCCGCCGCCATCCGGAAACGCCGCCGGCGGCGCGCACCGAATTCCAGCGCGACCGCGACCGCATCGTCCATTCGACCGCGTTTCGCCGGCTCGAATACAAGACGCAGGTCTTCGTCAATCACGAAGGCGACCTGTTCCGCACGCGCCTCACGCACAGCCTCGAAGTCGCGCAGATCGCGCGCTCGGTCGCGCGCAACCTGCGCCTGAACGAGGATCTCGTCGAAGCGATTTCGCTCGCGCACGATCTCGGCCATACGCCGTTCGGCCATGCCGGCCAGGACGCGCTGAATGCGTGCATGCGTGACCACGGCGGCTTCGAGCACAACCTGCAGAGCCTCGCGGTCGTCGACGAGCTCGAGGAGCACTACGGCGCGTTCAACGGGCTGAACCTGTGCTTCGAGACGCGCGAAGGCATTCTGAAGCATTGCTCGCGCGAGAATGCGCGCAAGCTCGGCGCGCTCGGCGAGCGCTTCCTGCAGGGCCGCCAGCCGTCGCTCGAAGCGCAGCTTGCGAACATCGCGGACGAAATTGCCTACAACAACCACGACGTCGACGACGGCCTGCGTTCCGGCCTGATCACGATCGAGCAACTCGCGGAAGTCGAGCTGTGGCAGCGCCACTACGAGGCGGCGCTTGCCGAATTCCCGCACCTCGAAGGCCGCCGCCTCGTGCACGAGACGGTGCGCCGCATCATCAACACGCTGATCGTCGACCTGATCGACGAGACGACGCGCAATCTCGCGCGCGTCGCGCCCGCGTCGCTCGACGACGTGCGCGCCGCGCCGCCGCTCGTGGCGCACAGCGCGACGGTCGCCGCGCAGGCGGCCGCCCTCAAGCGTTTCCTCTTCAAGAACCTGTATCGCCACTACAAGGTGATGCGCATGGCGAGCAAGGCGCAGCGCGTCGTCACGGGGCTGTTCGACGCGTTCATCGACGATCCGCGCCTGCTGCCGCCGCCGTACCAGTCGGACGACGCAGCGCAGCAGCCGCGTCTCGTCGCGCACTACATCGCCGGAATGACCGACCGCTTCGCGCTGAAGGAATATCAGCGCCTGTTCGTCATCAACGACAACTGACTGTCACAAACGATCACTAGACTTCGCCGGTTCAATGGCGATGGGAATGTTGCACACGCTATTGGTAACGTTTTCATAGGAGAGAGGTCGATGAAGAAGAAGCCTGCGGGGACCATGGTTCGTTCGATCGCGCTGGGCGGCGCGCTGATGTTCGGTGTGCAGCACGTGGCGTTGGCTGCGACTGAGATCCAGTTCTGGCATGCGATGGAGGCCGCGCTCGGCGAGCGGGTCAACGCGATTGCCGAGCAGTTCAACGCGTCGCAGAGCGACTACAAGATCGTGCCGGTTTTCAAGGGTACCTACGACCAGGCGCTCGCAGCCGGCATCGCCGCCTATCGCAGCGGCAACGCGCCGGCGATCCTCCAGGTCTATGAAGTCGGCACGGCCACGATGATGCAGGCGAAGAAGGCCGTCGTGCCGGTCTACGACGTGTTCAAGCAGGCCGGCGTGCCGCTCGACGAAAAGGCGTTCGTGCCGACCATCTCGAGCTACTACAGCGACGCGAAGACAGGCCATCTCGTGTCGATGCCATTCAACAGCTCGACGCCGGTGCTGTACTACAACAAGGACGCGTTCAAGAAGGCCGGGCTCGACCCGAACCAGCCGCCGAAGACGTGGGCCGACGTGAAGGCCGATGCCGAGAAGCTGCGCAAGTCGGGGATGGCGTGCGGCTTCACGACCGGCTGGCAGGGCTGGATCCAGCTCGAAAACTACAGCGCATGGCACGGGCTGCCGTTCGCGAGCCGCAACAACGGCTTCGACGGCGCCGACGCCGTGCTCGATTTCAACAAGCCGCAGCAGATCGCGCACGTCGCGTTCCTGGAGCAGATGGCGAAGGACGGCACGTTCACGTACGCGGGCCGCAAGGATGAAGCGTCGGCGAAGTTCTACAGCGGCGACTGCGGGATCATGACGACGTCGTCGGGCGCGCTCGCGAACGTGCAGAAATTCGCGAAGTTCAGCTACGGCACGGGCATGATGCCGTACGACGCGAACGTGAAGGGTGCGCCGCAGAACGCGATCATCGGCGGCGCGAGCCTGTGGGTGCTGGCCGGCAAGGATCCGGCGACCTACAAGGGCGTCGCGAAATTCCTCGCGTACCTGGCATCGCCGCCCGTCGCCGCGAAGTGGCACCAGGACACGGGCTACCTGCCGGTGACGACCGCCGCGTACGACCTCACGCGCGAGCAGGGCTTCTACGCGAAGAACCCGAGCGCCGAAACCGCGATCAAGCAGATGCTGAACAAGCCGCCGCTGCCTTACACGAAGGGGCTGCGTCTGGGCAACATGCCGCAGATCCGCACGATCGTCGACGAAGAGTTCGAGCAGGTCTGGGCGCAGAAGAAGTCGCCGAAGGACGCGCTCGATTCGGCGGCCTCGCGCGGCGACGAGCTGCTGCGCCGCTTCGAGAAGTCGGGCGGCTGAGCACGCATCGCTTCGTGCCGCCGGCCGCGCCGCGCATGTGCGCGCGCGGTCCGGCGGCGCGGTTTCCTTTCCGTTTCGCCTGACCGGATATCCGCGATGCAATCCCGTTCCCGCTTCGGTACGAGCCTGGTGCCGTACCTGCTGATCGCGCCACAGCTCGCGATCACCGCCGTGTTCTTCCTGTGGCCGGCCGGCGTCGCGCTGTGGCAGTCGACGCAGATGCAGGACGCGTTCGGCACGTCGAGCGAATTCGTCGGCTTCGCGAACTTCACGCGCCTGTTCGCCGATCCGCTGTATCTCGATTCGTTCCGCACCACGCTCGTGTTCAGCTCGCTCGTCACGGTGAGCGGGCTCGTCGTGTCGCTGCTGCTCGCCGCGTGCGCCGACCGTGTGATCCGCGGCGCGCGCGTATATCGCACGCTGCTGATCTGGCCGTACGCGGTCGCACCGACGATCGCAGCCGTGCTGTGGGCATTCCTGTTCAACCCGAGCATCGGCCTGATCACGTATGCGCTCGCGAAGGGCGGCATCGTGTGGAACCACGCGCTGAACGGCGGGCAGGCGATGTTTCTCGTCGTGCTCGCGTCGGTGTGGAAGCAGGTGAGCTACAACTTCCTGTTCTTCTACGCGGGCCTGCAGGCGATCCCGCGCTCGCTGATCGAGGCGGCGGCGATCGACGGCGCAGGGCCGGTACGGCGCTTCTTCAACATCGTGCTGCCGCTGCTGTCGCCGACGAGTTTCTTCCTGCTGGTCGTGAACCTCGTCTACGCGTTCTTCGACACGTTCCCGGTGATCGACGCGGCCACCGGCGGCGGCCCGGCGCAGAGCACGAAGACGCTGATCTACAAGATTTTCGCGGAAGGCTTCCAGGGGCTCGACATCGGCAGCTCGGGCGCGCAGTCGGTCGTGCTGATGATCATCGTCGTCGGGCTCACGGTGATCCAGTTCCGCTTCGTCGAACGCAGGGTGCAATACGCATGATCGAAAATCGCAAGGGCTTCGACCTGTTCTGCCACGCGGTGCTGATCGCGGGCGTCGTGCTGATCGTGTTCCCCGTCTACGTCGCGTTCTGCGCGGCGACGATGAACGCGCAGGAGGTGTTCACGGTGCCGCTGTCGCTCGTGCCGAGCACGCATCTGTTCGAGAACATCGCGTACATCTGGGGGCACGGCAGCGGCGGCACGACGGCGCCGTTCGGCCGGCTGCTCGTGAACAGCTTCGCGATGGCGCTCGGCATCGCGGTCGGCAAGATCGCGATGTCGATCCTGTCCGCGTACGCGATCGTCTACTTCCGCTTCCCGTTCCGCAACACGGCGTTCTGGCTGATCTTCGTCACGCTGATGCTGCCGGTCGAGGTGCGGATCTTCCCGACCGTGCAGGTCGTGTCGACGCTGCACCTGACGAACACGTATGCGGGGCTCACGCTGCCGCTGATCGCGTCGGCGACTGCGACGTTCCTGTTCCGCCAGTTCTTCATGACGCTGCCCGACGAGCTGATGGACGCCGCGCGCATCGATGGTGCGGGGCCGCTGCGCTTCTTCTGGGACGTCGTGCTGCCGCTGTCGAAGACGAGCATCGCGGCGTTGTTCGTGATCACGTTCATCTATGGCTGGAACCAGTATCTGTGGCCGATCCTGATCACGACGGAGGCGTCGTTGTCGACGGCGGTGGTGGGCATCAAGACGATGATCGCGAGCGGCGACGCCGCGACCGAATGGCAATACGTGATGGCGGCGACGTTGATGGCGATGATTCCGCCGCTCGTCGTCGTGCTGGCGATGCAGCGCTGGTTCGTGCGCGGCCTCGTCGATTCCGAGAAATAAATGACGGACGGCAACCGGGAGAAAGACCAAGTATGGCTGCGCTGAGCTTGAAGGGCGTCAGGAAATCCTACGACGGCAAGCAGCACGTGCTGCATGGCATCGACGTGGAGATCGCGGACGGCGAATTCATCGTGCTGGTCGGCCCGTCGGGCTGCGGCAAGTCGACGTTGCTGCGGATGATCGCGGGGCTCGAGAGCGTGACGGACGGCGAGATCGCGATCGGCGAGCGCGTTGTCAACGCGCTGGAGCCGAAGGATCGCGACATCGCGATGGTGTTCCAGAACTATGCGCTGTACCCGCACATGACGGTCGCGCAGAACATGGGCTACGGGCTGAAGATCCGCGGGATCGAGCGTGCGACGATCGACTCGCGGGTGGCTGCGGCCGCGAAGATCCTCGAACTCGAGCCGCTGCTCGCGCGGCGGCCGCGCGAACTGTCGGGCGGCCAGCGGCAGCGCGTCGCGATGGGGCGCGCGATCGTGCGTGAGCCGTCGGTGTTCCTGTTCGACGAACCGTTGTCGAACCTCGACGCGAAGCTGCGCGTGCAGATGCGGCTCGAGATCCAGCGGCTGCATGCGCGGCTCGCGACGACGAGCGTCTACGTGACGCACGACCAGATCGAGGCGATGACGCTCGCGCAGCGCGTGATCGTGATGAATCGCGGCTACGCGGAGCAGATCGGCGCGCCGGTCGACGTGTACGAGAAGCCGGCGACGGTGTTCGTCGCGGGCTTCATCGGCTCGCCCGCGATGAACCTGATGCACGGCCGGCTGTCGGACGACGGCGCGACCTTCACGGTCGCGGGCGGCGGCCCCGCGCTGCCGGTCGCCGGCGCGCCCGGCATCGGCGCAGAGATCGCCACCGGGCGCGACTGGGTGCTCGGTGTGCGTCCCGAGCACATGACGCCGCAGCCGGGCGTCGCACAGGCGACGCTGCCCGTCGACTCGTGCGAACTGCTCGGCGCGGACAATCTCGCGCACGGCCGCTGGGGCAATCACGACGTCGCGGTGCGCCTGCCGCACGCGGACCGTCCCGCGCGCGGCACGGCGCTGGCGGCCGCGCTGCCCGCGCACCGGCTGCATTTCTTCGACCCCGAGACCGGCAAGCGTGCCGGCTGAACCGGCTGACCTTGCAGTGAGACCGACGATGACTTCCCGTACCGACTGGTGGCCCTATCCGCGCGTCGTCGCCCATCGTGGCGGCGGCACGCTCGCACCGGAGAACACGCTCGCCGCGCTCGACGAGGGCGCGCGACGCGGTCACCGGATGGTCGAGTTCGACGCGAAGCTGTCGGCCGACGACGTGACGTTCCTGCTGCACGACGACACGGTCGACCGGACGTCGAACGGTCAGGGGGCGGCGGCGGGCATGCGCTATGCGACGCTGGCCGCGCTCGACGCGGGGGCCTGGTTCGATGCGCGCTTCGCGGGCGAGCGGATGCCGACGCTCGAGGCGGCGGCGGCGCGCTGCATCGCCCACGGCCTGGCCGCGAATGTCGAGATCAAGCCGTGCCCGGGGCGCGAGCGTGAGACGGGGCAGCGCGTGGCGGCCGACGCGGCCGCGTACTGGCGCGATGCCGCGGTCCCGCCGCTGCTGTCGTCGTTCTCGTTCGATGCGCTGCAACAGGCGCGCGAGACCGTGCCGGCGCTGCCGCGCGGGATGCTCTACGAGGCCGTGCCGGACGACTGGCATGCGCAGGTCGTCGGCGCGCTTGGCTGCGTATCGTTGCATGCAGACCACAAACGGCTCGACGAACCGCTCGTGCGGGCGATCAAGGCGGCCGGGCTGCGCATCCTGGTGTACACGGTGAACGACCTCGAACGGGCGCGCGAACTCGCGCGCTGGGGCGTCGACGCGGTCTGCACGGACCGCATCGACCTGATCGGCCCCGATGCGCTGGACGATATCGCGTAGCGCCCGGTCCCGCGCGATGGCGGGCGAGGGAAGACCCTGAGACAAAAAAACGACGCCCCGGCGGGATTTCGCCGGGGCGTTTTGCATCGTGGAGACGTTACGTCACGAAAATTCCGCTACAAATTGCAGCAGGATTAACCATTCCCCAAATATTCGACTACGCTTAGAAGCGGTAACCGACGTTCAGGTACGTGACGATCGGATTGAGCGAGATCTTCGCTTTCGACGTTTCGGTCAGGGTGCCGACCGGTGTCCGGCGGGCGGTCGTGAAGGTCGCGGTCACGCTGACCGGGATGTACGAGAGCGACAGGCCCGCGAACCAGTGTTTCGTGAAGTTGTACGTGAAACCGGCGTTGAACACGGGCGCCCACTGGTTGCTGGTCGTAGCGCTGGTCGGACCGCCGAGCACGCCGTTCTCGAACGTACCGTTCGTGATCTTTGCGCCGGTGAACCAGACATACGTCGCGCCGACGCCGACATACGGACGGAACTTCGCGTTGGCGTCGTTGAAGTGGTAGCGAAGCAATACGGCGGGGCTCCACTGGTACGCACGGCCGAGTACGCCGAACTTTTCGAACTGACCCTTGCCGGTAATGTCGAACTTCGGCGGTATCCCCATCACGAGCTCGGTGGAGATGTGGTCGGTGACGAAGTAGCCAGCGGCGAGCCCGAGCGTATCGGCGTCGTTGATGCCGGCGCCCGTGTTGGGAATCGATTGGTTGATGGGCGTGCCGCCGACGCCGTACACGAACAGCGGATCGCTGCTGTCCTGCGGCGAAAGGTGCAGCCAGCCGGTGCTGACGTAGAAATCACCTGCGGATTGTGCATGTGCCGTACCGCCCGCGAACGTGAATGCGAGCGCTGCGGCCCCCGTAATGGCCAGTTTTCGTTTCATTGTGTCTCCTCCGATCAAAGGCGTGCTCATTATGACGACTGCGTTTAAAACCAAACAAGCTCGTAAGTTAGAGTTTTCACCCTAGGATTAGTACGACCGTACGTATCCGCGCACCGACAGGACGGGCATTCTACGCAGATGCGCACTTTCGGACCTCCGGGTATTTCCTAACGCGTTCAAACGGACATTCAGCATGGCACGGTTAGCACGACTCTACGTTCCCGACCAGCCGCAGCACGTGATACTGCGCGGCCTGGATCAGCAACCCGCGTTCGTCGACGACCAGGACTACGAACTCTTCATCGACTGCCTGAAGGCCGCCGCGCGCGATCACCACCTGTCGGTGCATGCCTATGTGCTGCTGCCGCGCCAGGTGCAACTCCTCGTGACGCCGAGCGACGAGGCGAGCCTGCCGAAAGCGATGCAGGCCGTCGGCCGCCGCTACGTTGCACATTTCAACCGGCGCTATTCGCGGCGCGGCACCCTGTGGGAAGGCCGCTATCGCGCGACGGTGATCGAAGGCGAGCGCTATTTCCTGCTCGCGAGCCGCGTGGTCGAGATGAGCCCGGTGCGCGCGCAGCTCGTCGCGACGCCCGAAGCCTATCGCTGGTCGAGCTACCGGCATCACGTCGGGCTCACCGTCGACAGCCTGATCACCGACCATCCGCTCTACTGGGCGCTCGGCAACACGCCGTTCGACCGCCAGCGCGCGTACAAGGAGCTGTGCGAGCAGCCGCTCGACGAGCGGCAGGCCGACCAGTTGCAGCAGGCGACGCTCAAGGGCTGGGTGCTCGGCGGCGAGAACTACCGCGAGTGGGCGGCGCGTACCGCGAACCGGCGCGTCTCGCCGCTGCCGCGCGGGCGCCCCAGAAAGGTGCGCGAGAACACGCCGCCGATCCAGCAATAACGCGGGAACGGCAGCCGAGAGGCGGCGCTGCGGGCGCCGCTTCTTTTTGCACCAAAATGATACGACCCCAATAAAATGGCACCAGATCGAAGCATCCATTTAATTAGGGTTCTATCAAGCGGTTTTTGTTGCTATTCCTTTGATTCGTCGCGTATATTCCGAATTCCGGTGGCCCGGGCGAAGCATGCCCGCCCACTGTCGGCCGCGCCGTCTCCCGTTGGGAGCGGGATCGACGGCAACAAAAAACGGTTCAACGGCCCTCCAGGCCCCCTTTACGACGGTGTCCCCATGAACGACCACCAGCAGCCGCTCACCGCGGTGCCCGCCGCACAAGGTCTGTACGACCCGCAAAACGAACACGACGCCTGCGGCGTCGGCTTCGTCGCTCACATCAAGGGCAAGAAGAGCCACGAGATCATTCAGCAGGGTCTGAAGATCCTCGAGAACCTCGATCACCGCGGCGCGGTCGGCGCCGATCCGCTGATGGGCGACGGCGCGGGCATCCTGATCCAGATTCCGGACGCGTTCTATCGCGAGGAAATGTCGAAGCAGAGCGTGATGCTGCCGCCGGCCGGCGAATACGGGGTCGGGATGATCTTCCTGCCGAAGGAAAACGCATCGCGTCTCGCGTGCGAGCAGGAGCTCGAGCGCACGGTGAAGGCCGAAGGCCAGGTCGTGCTCGGCTGGCGCGACGTGCCGGTCGACCATGCGATGCCGATTTCGCCGACCGTGAAGGCGAGCGAGCCGCTGATCCGCCAGATCTTCATCGGCCGCGGCAAGGACATCATGGTGACGGACGCGCTCGAGCGGAAGCTGTACGTGATCCGCAAGACGGCGAGCCACCGCATCCAGGCGCTGAAACTCAAGCACGGCAAGGAGTACTTCGTGCCGTCGATGTCGGCGCGCACGGTCGTCTACAAGGGGCTGCTGCTGGCCGGCCAGGTCGGCGTGTACTACCGCGACCTGCAGGACGCGCGCGTCGTGTCGGCGCTCGCGCTCGTGCACCAGCGCTTCTCGACCAACACGTTCCCGGCGTGGGAACTGGCTCACCCGTACCGGATGATCGCGCACAACGGCGAGATCAACACCGTGAAGGGCAACGTGAACTGGCTGAACGCGCGTACCGGCGCGATCGCGTCGCACGTGCTCGCCGACGACCTGCCGAAGCTGTGGCCGCTGATCTACCCGGGCCAGTCGGACACCGCATCGTTCGACAACTGTCTCGAGCTGCTGGTGATGGCCGGCTACCCGCTCGTGCACGCGGTGATGATGATGATCCCGGAAGCGTGGGAACAGCACACGCTGATGGACGAGAACCGCCGCGCGTTCTACGAATACCACGCCGCGATGATGGAGCCGTGGGACGGCCCGGCCGCGATCGCGTTCACCGACGGCCGCCAGATCGGCGCGACCCTCGACCGTAATGGCCTGCGCCCGGCGCGCTACATCGTCACGGACGACGACCTCGTCATCATGGCGTCGGAAGCCGGCACGCTGCCGATCCCCGAATCGAAGATCGTCAAGAAGTGGCGCCTGCAGCCGGGCAAGATGTTCCTGATCGACATGGAACACGGCCGCATCATCGACGACAAGGAACTGAAGGACAACCTCGCGAACGCGAAGCCGTACAAGAGCTGGATCGACGCGGTGCGCATCAAGCTCGACGAGATCGAGCCGAAGGCCGAGGAAGTCGCCGCCGGCCGCACGCAGGGCGCCGCGCTGCTCGACCGCCAGCAGGCGTTCGGCTATACGCAGGAAGACCTGAAGTTCCTGATGGCGCCGATGGCGCAGCAGGGCGAAGAGGCCGTCGGTTCGATGGGCAACGACTCGCCGCTGGCGGTGATGTCGAACAAGAACAAGACGCTCTATCACTACTTCAAGCAACTGTTCGCGCAGGTCACGAACCCGCCGATCGACCCGATCCGCGAGAACATGGTCATGTCGCTCGTGTCGTTCATCGGCCCGAAGCCGAACCTGCTCGACACGAACAACATCAACCCGCCGATGCGTCTCGAAGTGTCGCAGCCGGTGCTCGACTTCAAGGACATCGCGAAGATCCGCGCGATCGACCAGTACACGGGCGGCAAGTTCAGCGCGTACGAACTGAACATCTGCTACCCGGTCGCGTGGGGCAAGGAAGGCATCGAGGCGCGCCTCGCGTCGCTGTGCGCGGAAGCCGTCGACGCGGTGAAGTCGGGCTACAACATGCTGATCGTGTCGGACCGCAAGACGGACGCCGGGCACGTCGCGATTCCGGCGCTGCTCGCCACGTCGGCGATCCACACGCACCTCGTCCAGCAAGGGCTGCGCACGAGCACGGGCCTCGTCGTCGAGACGGGCTCCGCGCGTGAAACGCACCACTTCGCGCTGCTCGCGGGCTACGGCGCGGAAGCCGTGCACCCGTACCTCGCGATGGAAACGCTCGCGAAGATGGCCGAAGGCCTGCCGGGCGACCTGTCGCCGGAGAAGGCCGTCTACAACTTCACGAAGGCGGTCGGCAAGGGCCTGCAGAAGGTGATGTCGAAGATGGGCATCTCGACGTACATGTCGTACACGGGCGCGCAGATCTTCGAAGCGCTCGGCTTGTCGAGCGACCTCGTCGAGAAGTACTTCAAGGGCACGGCGTCGAAGGTCGGCGGCATCGGCCTGTTCGAAGTCGCGGAAGAGGCGATCCGCCTGCACCGCGACGCGTTCGGCGACAGCCCGGTCCTGCGCGACATGCTCGACGCGGGCGGCGAGTACGCATACCGCGTGCGCGGCGAAGACCACATGTGGACGCCGGATTCGATCGCGAAGCTGCAGCACGCGACGCGCAGCAACTCGTACCAGACGTACAAGGAATACGCGCACCTGATCAACGACCAGACCAAGCGTCACATGACGTTCCGCGGCCTGTTCGAGTTCAAGGTCGAGCCGACCAAGGCGATCCCGATCGACGACGTCGAATCGGCGAAGGACATCGTCAAGCGCTTTGCGACGGGCGCGATGTCGCTCGGTTCGATCAGCACCGAAGCGCACGCGACGCTCGCGATCGCGATGAACCGGATCGGCGGCAAGTCGAACACCGGCGAAGGCGGCGAGGACGAAAAGCGCTATCGCAACGAACTGCGCGGCATTCCGATCAAGGCCGGCGAGACGCTGAAGTCGGTGATCGGCGACGAGATCGTCAGCGACATTCCGCTGAAGGACGGCGATTCGCTGCGCTCGAAGATCAAGCAGGTCGCGTCGGGCCGTTTCGGCGTCACCGCCGAGTACCTTGCTTCGGCTGACCAGATCCAGATCAAGATGGCGCAGGGCGCGAAGCCGGGCGAAGGCGGCCAGTTGCCGGGCCACAAGGTGTCCGAGTACATCGGCAAGCTGCGTTACTCGGTGCCGGGCGTCGGCCTGATCTCGCCGCCGCCGCACCACGACATCTACTCGATCGAGGATCTGGCGCAACTGATCCACGACCTGAAGAACGTGAACCCGAGCTCGAGCATCTCGGTGAAGCTCGTGTCGGAAGTGGGCGTCGGCACGGTCGCGGCCGGTGTCGCGAAGGCGAAGGCCGATCACGTCGTGATCGCCGGCCATGACGGCGGCACGGGCGCATCGCCGCTGTCGTCGGTCAAGCACGCAGGCACGCCGTGGGAACTCGGCCTCGCCGAAACGCAGCAGACGCTGGTGCTGAACCGCCTGCGCGGCCGTATCCGCGTGCAGGCCGACGGCCAGATGAAGACGGGCCGCGACGTCGTGATCGGCGCGTTGCTCGGCGCGGACGAATTCGGCTTCGCGACGGCGCCGCTCGTCGTCGAAGGCTGCATCATGATGCGCAAGTGCCACCTGAATACGTGCCCGGTCGGCGTCGCGACGCAGGATCCGGTGCTGCGTGCGAAGTTCCAGGGCCAGCCCGAGCACGTCGTGAACTACTTCTTCTTCGTCGCCGAGGAAGTGCGCGAGATCATGGCGCAGCTCGGCGTCGCGAAGTTCGACGACCTGATCGGCCGCGCCGACCTGCTCGATACGCGCAAGGGCATCGAGCACTGGAAGGCGAAGGGTCTCGACTTCTCACGCGTGTTCTACCAGCCGGAAGAGTGCGAGGACGTCGCGCCGCGTCACGTCGACGTGCAGGATCACGGCCTCGAGCGCGCGCTCGACCACGTGCTGATCGAGAAGGCGAAGGCCGCGATCGAGAACGGCGAGCATGTGTCGTTCATCCAGCCGGTGCGCAACGTGAACCGCACGGTCGGCGCGATGCTGTCGGGCGTGATCGCGAAGAAGCACGGCCATGACGGCCTGGCGGACGACGCGGTGCACATCCAGCTGAAGGGCACGGCCGGCCAGAGCTTCGGCGCGTTCCTCGCGAAGGGCGTGACACTCGACCTCGTGGGCGACGGCAACGACTACGTCGGCAAGGGCCTGTCGGGCGGCCGGATCATCATCCGACCGACCAACGACTTCCGCGGCAAGTCCGAGGAAAACATCATCTGCGGCAACACGGTGATGTACGGCGCGATCGAAGGCGAATCGTTCTTCCGCGGCGTCGCGGGCGAGCGCTTCTGCGTGCGCAACTCGGGCGCGACGGCGGTCGTCGAAGGCACGGGCGACCACGGCTGCGAATACATGACGGGCGGCACGGTCGTCGTGCTCGGCGAGACGGGGCGCAACTTCGCGGCCGGCATGTCGGGCGGCCTCGCGTACATCTACGATCCGGAAGGCACGTTCGCGGCGAAGTGCAACAAGTCGATGGTCGCGCTCGAGCCGGTGCTGCAGCAGGCCGAGCAGGAGCGCACGGTCGACCGCGCACTCTGGCACGCGGGCACGACGGACGAAGCGCTGCTCAAGGGGCTCGTCGAGCGTCATTTCCAGTTCACGGGTTCGCCGCGTGCGAAGTCGCTGCTGGAAAACTGGGACGCGGCGCGCCGCCAGTTCGTGAAGGTGTTCCCGCACGAATACAAGCGCGCGCTGGGCGAGATCGGTGCGAAGAAGGCGGCGAAGGAAGTGCTGGCCGCCTGAGCGACGAACGACATAGCGAATGCCGCGCGCGCATGATTGCCGCGCGCGGCTCCCCCACCCGATACACCGAACAGAAGAGCACCTTATGGGCAAGGCAACCGGTTTTCTGGAGTTCGAACGCCGCCACGAGGCGTACGAAGCACCGCTCACGCGCGTGAAGCACTACAAGGAATTCGTCGCGGCGCTGACCGACGCGGACGCGAAGGTCCAGGGCGCGCGCTGCATGGATTGCGGCATCCCGTTCTGCAACAACGGCTGCCCGGTCAACAACATCATCCCGGACTTCAACGATCTCGTTTACCGCCAGGACTGGCAGCAGGCGATCGAAGTCCTGCACTCGACCAACAACTTCCCGGAATTCACGGGCCGCATCTGCCCGGCGCCGTGCGAGTCCGCGTGCACGCTCGGGATCAACGACGACCCGGTCGGCATCAAGTCGATCGAGCACGCGATCATCGACAAGGCCTGGGCGGAAGGCTGGGTGAAGCCGCTGCCGGCCGAGCACAAGACGGGCAAGAAGGTCGCGGTCGTCGGTTCGGGCCCCGCGGGCCTCGCCGCCGCGCAGCAGCTCGCGCGCGCGGGCCACGACGTGACGGTGTTCGAGAAGAACGACCGGGTCGGCGGCCTGCTGCGTTACGGGATTCCCGACTTCAAGCTCGAGAAGTGGCTGATCGACCGCCGCATGCGCCAGATGGAAGCGGAAGGCGTGACGTTCCGCACCAGCGTGTTCATCGGCAAGGATCCGCTGCCCGAGTCGATCGGCAGTCTCGCGAAGGAAACCATTTCGCCGGATACGCTGAAGGAAGAATTCGACGCGGTCGTGATCGCGGGCGGTTCGGAAACGCCGCGCGATTTGCCGGTGCCGGGCCGCGAGCTCGCGGGCGTCCATTTCGCGATGGACTTCCTGCCGCAGCAGAACCGCGTGAACGCGGGCGACAAGCTCGTCGACCAGTTGCTTGCGAAGGGCAAGCACGTGATCGTGATCGGCGGCGGCGATACGGGTTCGGACTGCGTCGGCACGTCGAACCGTCACGGCGCGAAGCACGTCACGCAGTTCGAGCTGCTGCCGCAGCCGCCGGAAGAGGAACACAAGCCGCTCGTGTGGCCGTACTGGCCGATCAAGCTGCGCACGTCGTCGTCGCACGAGGAAGGCTGCGAGCGCGACTGGGCGGTCGCGACGAAGCGTCTCGAAGGCAAGAACGGCAAGGTCGAGAAGCTGATCGCGGTGCGCGTCGAGTGGAAGGACGGCAAGATGCAGGAAGTGCCGGGCTCCGAGTTCGAGATGAAGGCCGATCTCGTGCTGCTCGCGATGGGCTTCACGCAGCCGGCAGCGCCCGTGCTCGACGCGTTCGGCGTCGCGAAGGATGCGCGCGGCAATGCGCGTGCGGCGACCGAAGGCGATCGTTCGTACTACACGTCGGTCGACAAGGTGTTCGCGGCAGGCGACATGCGTCGCGGCCAGTCGCTGGTGGTGTGGGCAATCCGCGAAGGCCGCCAGTGCGCGCGCTCGGTCGATGCGTACCTGATGGGGCATTCGGAACTGCCGCGCTGAGCTGAATGCAGCGAGCGGGTTTCGATGAGAGCCGGGCGTCCGAAAGGGCGCCCGGTTTTTTTATGGCCGACGCTGCGCGCGATCGCGGGCTGGTCCGGTTGGGGCGGCCAACGGATCGATGGTTCGCCCGTAGCTTGCAAGTTGCTCGTTGCAGTCGATCATCGCGGTGTATCGGGTTTCGTCAACGCGCAGCGGGAGTTCCCACACACCCAGCTTCCATGCGTGATACTGCGGCGCGCCGTCGAACCGGATGCTGTCCGGCGGTATCCCATGCGCTTCGAGAAGACGGGCCTGGACTTTTTTCCGTAGCGCATCGAGGGGCATGTCGGGGCAACTGCCTTCCGTTCTCTCATACCGGGAAGCCACGACGACGATGAACAGCAGCGTATAGGCGCAGATTACTGCGCCAGCTAGCCAAAGAACTAGCCTGAGAACTCCGCGCATGGTTCTGGAAATCATGACGTGTCCGATGGGACGTAAAGAACATGTGTGATGGATTCGGGCAGCCACATTTCCGGAGCCGCCCGGCGGCATGCTAGCGAAGTGGGCGCATCAGTCCACCGAGCGACGGTCTATGGACTGCCTGAGGGGGGCGTGTGCCTGCATTCTTGACCGGCCGTTGGCCCGAGAACGAAAGACTTTTTTCACCGAAAAAATTGATTTGATAGTCCTTGTGGCCCAGGATGGCGCCGAGCTTGGCCAGAAATGTCGTTGCAGTTTCCTGCAGGAATGGGCGGTTTGAGGGATCTGCATCGAATCTATCGGGATTGAGTGAGTAGTAGCCGTCAAACCGATATGTATCGTCCTCAAGCATCACAAGTGTGCCACGTATCCTGCCGGATACTCGCCCAAAGGTTGAGGCACTCCAGAGGTCCTTTGTTCCGTGATTGAAAATGTTGGTGCTGAAAGCCGTGTCGAACGAGTAGGTGCCGGGACCATATCCGGGATTCTCAATAGCCTTCGTTATTTCTTTGAAATCGGCGACATTCATTTTTAAGTTTAGAGATTCAATGTTGACGGTTCGTTGGGTCCCGTCTCCGTTTATCCAGTGATCAATTGCTTCAACGAACATCAATGGATTTCCATACGATGCAAATCTGCGCGTCGGAGGGATGTCGTGTGACTGACCAACGTATATGCCGAATAATGCAGTGATGTTGGCATATTGCCCAGGGTTGAAGCTAAATCCATATTGGCTGGCGCCGGGTAAATGCTTGTAGCCACCAAGGGCAAGCCACGGGGTGAAGCCGCCCACCAGTGTTAGTTGATTACGCCAGAAAGCTGTATCGTTTTTGCCAAATACCTCAAGGTGTTTGAGGAACATCTCGGTGGCGCGGATCATGTTTCCCATGTTTGCAAAGTGCAACATGTAATTCGATGTGCAATACTGATTGAAGCAAACCGTCGGCGCCGGAATTCCGGCACCAGGATTGGCGCCGGGAATGTCGTTTACTTTGACGCTGAAATCCCCGAAATTGAAATCCGGTGGCCTTGGTGTTGTGATCGTGATGGGCGGAAGAACATTGTTCTGAGCCATGGCCGTCGCGTGCTTCAGCAGCGTGCTAAATGGGAGCACTGTTGACGCAACCAGCAAACGTCGTCGTGTCAAAGGCTGGTGTTCTTCTTTGGAGGATTGGTTTATCTGTTTCCAAGGATTACGTGTTGTCATTTCATACCCCCGTGCAGTGGTGATTTCGATGATTGATTCGCAGGCCTGAACGTAAGACGGTTATATTTTTTTATACGATCGGCAAGGAATTTCTCCTGCACGTCTTCGTGACGAAGTCGTCTGGATTGATCCTGCGAACTGGTATGAAATGAGATTCATGGAGGCATGCGACCGCTGCGCCTTGTCTCGAAATTCCCCGTATGCCGGCTCTGGGCAAGGGAAGGCTGAAGATGCAGGGGCAGCTGGTTGCCTCGTTCCTATTGCGTAGCCCCTCGACAAAAGTCGAGAAAAATCGAAATGCGGGAACACTTTTCTCTACATGTCCTGTTGGTGTGGCAATGTGTCCAACAGTTACGAGGTGGTCTCAGGCGAAGGAGTGTATTTGTTGAGGAGATGTATATCTGATGAGGCTTCAAACCTGCTGCAGTAAGCGCGGTTTGAGGATTGCAGTCGTATCAACCGGTCACCTGCGAGGCCGCCCGCTTTTTATGGCACCACCAACTCGGCGATGCTTGTGGCCGCCCGAAATCATTGTGCTGGGTCAGCCAAACGGAAGCATCCGAGTATCTTTCGAATCAGATGACGTGATCGTCGCGACGCAGCGGGTCGATTTCAGATCGAATCCTGACCGGCCGGGCGTGCCGGCATGTTGCCTCTGGTACGCGCCCGCATTTTCCTGAAGCGTCGCCTAATCTGATGGCATCCAGCTGCGATTTCTCGTCATCCCAATTTCTTTCATTTTGTAATGTTTCTTGGAAACTGTCATATCATGTCGCCCCTCGGGCCGCGTTTGCGGTGGCTGCATGTGACTGACCCTATTTACAAGGACTCTGGATGGAAGCATTCGTGCATGGGCTGATCGACACCGTCAACGGCGTGTTGTGGAACTACGTGCTGATTGCGCTGCTGCTCGGCGCCGGTGCGTGGTTCACGTTGCGGTTCCGGATGATCCAGCTGAAGGCGCTGTTCCTCAGCATGAAGCTGGTCGGCAGCAAGGGCGAGCCGGGCGGCATCTCGTCGTTCCAGGCGTTCGCGACCGGGCTTGCGAGCCGTGTCGGCACCGGCAACATCGCCGGCGTCGCGGTCGCGCTGACGGTCGGCGGGCCGGGCGCGATCTTCTGGATGTGGATGACGGCGCTGGTCGGGATGTCGTCCGCGTTCGTCGAGGCGACGCTCGCGCAGATCTTCAAGGTGTCGCACCCGGACGGCAGCTTTCGCGGCGGCCCCGCGTACTACATCCAGACCGGCCTGCGTTCGCGCGGCTTCGGCGTGCTGTTCTCGCTGTCGCTGATTCTCGCGTTCGGCTTCGTGTTCAACGCGGTGCAGGCCAACGCGATCGCCGACGCGTTCCATACGTCGTTCGGCTGGAGCCGCGAGACGGTCGGCCTCGGTCTCGTACTGCTGAGTGCGCCGATCATCTTCGGCGGCATCCGCCGCATCGCGACGGTCGCGCAGGTGATCGTGCCGCTGATGGCGATCGGCTATCTCGCGCTCGCGGTCTACGCGGTCGCGACGCACATCGCATTGGTGCCGGGCGTGATCGTGCTGATCGTGAAGAGCGCGTTCGGCGTCGAGCAGGCGGCGGGCGGCCTGACGGGCTATGCGGTCAGCCAGGCGATCGCGATCGGCGTGAAGCGCGGGCTGTTCTCGAACGAGGCGGGGATGGGCAGCGCGCCGAACGCGGCCGCGACCGCGAGCACGCGGCACCCCGCCACGCAGGGGCTGATCCAGATGCTCGGCGTGTTCGTCGACACGATCGTGATCTGCAGCGCGACCGCGTTCGTGATCCTGCTGTCGGGCCAGTACGAGCTCGGCACCGGCATGGAAGGCGCGGCGCTCACGCAGCGCGCGATCTCGAGCCACGTCGGCGGCTGGGGCGGCATCTACATGGCCGTCGCGATCTTCTTCCTCGCGTTCTCGTCGGTGATCGGCAACTATGCGTATGCGGAAGGCAACGTCGAATTCATCACGAAGCGGCGCGGCGTGCTGCCGCTGTTCCGCGTCGCGGTGCTCGGGATGGTGATGTTCGGCAGCGTCGGGCAACTGCCGCTCGTGTGGGCGATGGCCGATACGAGCATGGGGCTGATGGCGATCATCAACCTGATCGCGATCCTCGCGCTCGGCAAGTATGCGCACGCCGCGTGGGCCGACTATCGCCGCCAGCGCGCGGCAGGCATCGCCGATCCGGTGTTCACGCGCAACACGATCCCGGAGCTCGCGCGCGTGCTGCCGGCCGACGTGTGGGGCGAGCACGGCCCGCTGCCGCAGCGTCCCGCTTCGGCCGACGCCGCGAGCGCGCCGCGTGCCGCGGTGAGCGAATCATGAACGGCGACCGGCTCCGTGTCTTCGTCGCGCTGGTGCCCGATGCGGCTTCGCGCGACGCGCTGCACGCGTTGCCGGTCACCCGCGGTGCGCGGCGCACGCTGCCCGCGCACCTGCACATGACGCTCGCGTTCATCGGTGCGATCGAACGCGAACGTTGCGACGCGCTGGCCGCGCAACTGCCCGCGCTCGCCGCCGCGCATGCGCTGCCGCTGCTGCCGGTCGAGCGGATCGCGTGGTGGCCGAGCCTGCCGCGCGCGAGGCTGATCGTCGCGGAACTCGAGGCCGATCCCGCCTGCGTCGCGCTGAATGCCGGGCTGGCGGCGCTGATGGGTAAGCTCGGCGTGCCGGTCGACCGGCGGCCGTTCCGGCCGCACGTGACGCTTGCGCGTCTGCCGCGCGACGCAGTCGGACAGCCCGCGCACGGCGGTGCGCCCGGGCGGCCGGTCGTGCTGCGCATCGAAGCGTTGACGCTGTTCGAAAGCCGGCTGTCGCACGAGGGTGTGTCACATCGGCCGATCGTATCGGCGCCGATCACGTGGACGGAAGGCCGGGCGGCGCGGTGAGCGGCGCTCGCGATGCGTGGCGAGCGCCGCGCGCTGCGCGTATCGCGCCAGCGCAGCGCGTCGACGATGTCACCCGGCGCCGAGCCTACCGGCCGTAGCGCGCGAGCGTCAGGCCCGACAGGTCGATCTCCGGCTCGCGTCCGGTAACGAGATCGGCGACCACCTTTCCCGAACCCATCGACATTGCCCAGCCCGTCGAGCCGTGGCCGACGTTGAGCCAGAGCCCGTCGATCCCGCTCGCGCCGAGCAGCGGCGGCCCATCGGGCGTCATCGGCCGGCGGCCGACCCAGAAGCGTGCCGACGCGCGATCGGTCGCGTGCGGGAACCAGTCGTCGAGCACCTTCATCAGCGTATCGAGCGCCTGCTGCCGCAGCGCCGCGTGCCGGTTGCCGAGCTCCGCCGTACCTGCGACGCGCAGCGTCGGGCCGAAGCGTGTGATCGCCGTCTTCAGCGATTCGTCCATCAGCGCGGCGCGCGGCGCCTTTTCATCGTCGACGACCGCGAGCGTCGCCGAGTAGCCTTTCACCGGATACAGCGGCACGTCGATGCCGTGCGGCCGCAGCAGGCCGGCGCTGTCGACGCCGAGCGCGACGACGATCGCGTCGGCGGCGAGCGGTGCGTCACTTCGTGCGGCGGCGCCTTCTTCGACCGATTCGACCCGCACGCCGCGCACCTTGCCACCCGCGACGTCGAGCGCGCGGATCCGGGTGCGAAAACGGAACGTCACGCCGTTCGTCTCGCACAGTGCACGCAGTTCGCGCGTGAAGCGCGCGCAGTCGCCGGCTTCGTCGTCGGGCAGGTAGATGCCGCCGACGGGCGCCTGCCGTGCCCAGCGCAGGCCCGGCTCGATTGCCGTGCAGCCGGCCGCATCGAGTTCGCGAAACGCGATGCCGGCATCGCGCAGCACCTTCAGCGCGGGCTGCACCATCTCGACGTCGAACGCGCCGCGCAACAGTTGCAGGTAGCCGCGGCTCGCGCCGTAGTCGAACGGATAACGGTCGCGAAATGCATGCAGGCACGCGCGGCTGTAATACGCGATGCGCTGCATCCGCTGTTTGTTCACGCGGAACCGCTCGAACTCGCATTCGCGCAGCCAGCGCGCGATCCAGCGCCACTGCGCGGCGTCGAGCGTCGGCCGGAAGATCAGCGGCGAAGCGGGTTTGAACAGGTACTTGAGGATCTTGCCGGGCATCCCCGGCGCGGCCCACGGCGTCACGTAGCCGGGCGCGATCACGCCCGCATTGCCGAGGCTCGTCGCCTGCGCGACATCGGCCTCGCGTTCGATCACGGTGACGTCGCAGCCTGCTTCGCGCAGGTGCCACGCGGTGGTGACGCCGATCACGCCGGCGCCGAGAACGATCACGTGCATGCGGTTTCCGGAACGAAGAGGGCGCTCACGACGCGACGGCCGGATCGTCGACGAGCGACTTGCCGCGCGTTTCCGGCAGCACGAGCGCGGCGACGATCACGAGCAGGTAGCCGCCGCCCGCGACGAGGCCGATCGCCTTCACGAGCGACATCGACTGCGACAGCGAGCCGACGAGAATCGGGAAGAACGAGCCGAGCCCGCGGCCGAGGTTGTAGCAGAAGCCCTGGCCCGAGCCGCGGATCGCGCCCGGATACAGCTCCGACAGATACGCGCCGACGCCCGCGAAGATCCCCTGCACGACGATGCCGAGCGGGAAGCCGAGCAGCAGCATCGCGGTATCGGTGATCGGCAGCATCGTGTATGCCATGCCGAGCGAGAACGAGCCGATCGCGAAAAGGATGAACGACGCGCGGCGGCCGAGCCGGTCGGACAGGATCGCACCCACCACGTAGCCGACGAACGAGCCGACGATCAGCACGACGAGATAACCGCTCGTGTTGAACACGGACAGGTGGCGGACGGTTTTCAGGTAGGTGGGCAGCCACGTCGTGATCGCGTAGTAGCCGCCGAGCATCCCGGTGCACAGCGCGCTGCCGAACAGCGTCGCGCGCAGGTGCGGCGGCGAGAAGATTTCGAGGAAGTGGCCCGATATGCGGCCTTCGTCGCGCGCGCGGCGCGTGGCCGTGTAGATGTCGGGATCGCTGACGTTGCGGCGGATGTACAGGATCCACAACGCGGGCACGATGCCGATCCAGAAGCACGCGCGCCACGCGACCTGCTCGGGCAGCAGCGCGAAGAACGCCCAGTACAGGATCGCGGCCGCGGCCCAGCCGAACGACCAGCTGCTTTGCACGGTGCCGACGGCCTTCGCGCGATGCTCGGGCGAGCGGATCGTCTCGGCCATCATGATCGTCACGACCGACCATTCGCCGCCGAAACCGAAGCCCTGCAGCGTGCGCGTCGCGAGCAACTGCCAGAACGAATGCGTGAAGCCGGACAGGCACGTGAACAGCGCGAACGTCGCGATCGTCCACTGCAGCACGCGCACGCGGCCGTAGCGGTCGGCGAGGATGCCGGCGACCCAGCCGCCGACTGCCGACGAGATCAGCGAACTCGTCGCGATCATCCCGGCCTCGCTCTTCGTCATCCCCCACGTGGCGATCAGCGTCGGGATCAGGAACGAGTAGATCATGAAGTCGAACGCATCGACCGCGTAGCCGCCGAATCCGGCGTAGAGCGTCTTGCGCTCGCGCGACGACAATTCGTTGAACCACTGGAATGCCTGCATGCTTGCCGCCCCCTCTCGTGTCGTATCGCGCTGCCGCGTGGCGGTTATTTTACGATCGCGATGCGGTCGGCCAAAAAAGGCCGCAGGTTCGTGCGAGAAGGCGAGAAGGCGAGAAGGCGGGAAGGCGGGGGCGATGCCGCGTCAGAGCGTCAGGCCGCCGTCGACATGGATGACCTGGCCGGTGATCTGCCGCGCCGCGTCCGACAGCAGGAAGGCGATCAATGCGGCGACGTCGTCGGGTTCGGCGATCCGGCCGAGCGGTGTCGCCTGTTCGGCCTGTGCCCACGCGGCGGCGTTGCCGGCGCTCGGCCCGTGGTCCTTGCGCGTGAAGCCCGGCGCGACCGCGTTGACGGTGATGCCGCGCGCGGCGAATTCGGCGGCCGCGGTGCGTACCAGCGATTCAAGCGCGGCCTTCGCGGCGGCGGTGGCCGCGAACGGCGCGTCGGCGCGGTAGCGATGCGCAACGAACGAACTGACCGCGACGATCCGCGGCGCGGCCGACGCTTCGAGCAGCGGTCGCGCGCGGCCCGCGAGCGCGGAGAACGCGCCGGGCATCGCCGCGAAGGCGGACGCGAGCCCATCCGCGGAAAGATCGGAAAAGGCCTGCCGCGCGGCGAAGCCCGCATTCGCGACGAGCTGGTCGAGCCCGCCGAAGCGCGCGGCGGTTGCATCGACGAGCGTGGCGGCGACGCCCGGCTCGGCGAGATCGCCGGTGAGCGTGATGCACTCCGCGCCGGCCGCCGTGCAGGCGTGCTCGACGTCGGCGAGCCGGGCCCGCGCCGTGTCGGTCGCGCCGCGCGCGTGCAGCGCCAGCGCGATGCCGGGCGCCGCGAGCCGCCGCGCGAGCGCCGCGCCGATCCCCGAGCCTGCGCCGGTGATCAGCGCGATGCGCGCGGCGCGTGCGTTCACGCGGCGACCTTGTCGCTGACGTTCACGCGCTCGACGTTGATCGTGCCGATGTGGAACGCGGCCAGCGACTCGCGGTGCGCGATGCTGACGATCGCGGCTTTCGGCAGCCGTTCGGCGAACAGGTGGTAGAGGCGTGCCTCGTTGTCGGCGTCGAGCGCGCTGGTCGCTTCGTCGAGGAACAGGAAGTCGGGCTTGTGCAGCAGCACGCGTGCGCCGGCCAGACGCTGCTGCTCGCCCGGCGACAGCACGCGCGTCCAGTGCGCGGTTTCGCCGAGGCGCTCGACGTAATCTTCGAGGCGGCATGCGCGCAGTGCGTCGCGGCACGCGTCGTCGCTGAATGTATCGGGCGTCGCCGGATAGGTGAGCGCGGCCTTCAGCGTGCCGATCGGCAAATAGCTCGTCTGCGGCACGAACATCATCCGCGCGCCGACCGGCGCGTCGATCGCGCCGTCGCCGAACGGCCACAGCCCCGCGAGCGCGCGCATGAACGTGCTCTTGCCGGAACCCGACTTGCCGATCACGAGCCAGCGCGAACCCGGCTCGATCGTCACGTTGCCGATGTTCGCGAGCGCATTGCCGTTCGGCAGCGCGAGCTTGAGCGACGACGTCGACAGTTTCGCCGCATCGACGTAGTGCAGGTTGATGCCGCCGTGCTCGGTCGCGGGCGACAGGCTTTCCTTCAGGTGCGACGTGCCCATCACGCGCTTGAACTCGCGCAGACGGTTGACGGTGGCGCGCCATTCGACGAGGGTCGAGTAGCTGTTGATGAACCACGAGAACGAATCGCTGACGGTGCCGAACGCGGACGAGATCTGCATCAGCACGCCGAACGAGAATGCGCCCGCGAAATAGCGCGGCGCGGCGACGACGAGCGGGAAGATGATCGCGATCTGCCCGTAGAAGCTCAGCACGAACGTGAGCCGCTTCGTGTACTTCATCACGCGCCACCAGTTGTCGCGGATGCGCATGAAGAGGGTTTGCGCGTTGCCGGTCTCGGTTTTCTCGCCGTCGTAGAACGCGATCTGCTCGGCGTTCTCGCGCACGCGGATCAGCCCGAAGCGGAAGTCGGCCTCGACGCGCTGCTGCTGGTAGTTGATCGACACGAGCGGATGGCCGACCTTCTGGATGATCAGCGAGCCGACCACCGCGTACAGTGCGGCCGCCCACACCATGTAGCCGGGAATCGCGATCGGCGTGGCGCCGAGCGTGATCGTCAGCGCGCCGGCGAGCGACCACAGGATCGTGATGAACGACACGAGCGTGACGACCGTCGACAGCAGGTCGAGCGACAGTGCGAGTGTCGTGGTCGCGAACGACTGGAGGTCGTCGGTGATCCGCTGGTCGGGGTTGTCCGCGAGGCGGTCACGCTCGATCCGGTAGAACGCGCGATCGCCGAGCCACTGGCCGAGAAAACGGTCGGTGAGCCACTGGCGCCAGCGGAAGCCGAGCATCTGCCGCAGGTAGCGGCCGTACACGGCGAGGATGATGAAGCCGAACGCGAGCGCGGAGAACTGCATCAGCAGGTTCGGGAAGTCGTGGACGTCCTTCGACTGCAGCGCGTTGTAGAACTCGGCGTTCCACTTATTCAGCCGGACGTTGATCCAGACCACGCAGAGGTTCATCGCGATGATCGTGACCAGCAGGCCCCACGCGAATTTCCATTCGGACGATACCCAGTAGGGCTTGATGAGGCTCCATGCGGATACCGGGCGCTCGTCCTGCGGCGCGTCGGAGGCGGCGGAGCGGACGGGATCGATCGATTGGGTCATGTGCTTCCTGATGAGTAGCCGGCGCGCGGGCCGGGCGAAGCCGGGCGCGCGCCGCGATACGGCATGCCGGGGCGCGACGCCGACTGACGGCGGGCGTCCGGATGGTCGCCCGCGCGTCTTAAACGGCGCTTAAGGGCCGGCGGTGACGCGGCAACCGGCCGCTCGTGCGGCCGGCCTGCGGGCATTGTGCCAGAGCGGCGCAGCGCGACGGCGAATTTGCCGCAAGGGGGACAGTTTGCGGCGCTTTCCGCTTTTATGGTCTAATGGCCGACGACGAAACAGGGGTGCTTCGTGCGCGGCCGGCAGATGTTCCAGGCGGCGCGGCGAGGCTGAGAAAGACCCTTCGCACCCGATCCGGGTAATACCGGCGAGGGAAGTTTCTGATCCCGCCGGGCCGCGCTGGCTGCCATCCCACATGGTCAGCGCCCGAGTCCCGCCCGGCCGGCCTTTGCTGCCGGTTTCGTCCTTTTGGGTACGCGCATTGCGCGTTACGGAAGGAATGATGACCGCACAATCTTCAGTCTTTTGCATGGCTCCCGGCCCGAGGTCGCGTGCGTTCGCACGGGACGGCGGGTGCGCGTCGACCTTCGTCGTGCGCGCCCGCGCGGTTCGCGAGGAGCGTGCGCGATGAACATCCAGGATTCACGGCCGGATTTCGCGGTGCTCGGCGGCGGCCTCGTCGGCCGCCTGATCGCATGGCGGCTCGCGGGCGACGGGCATCGCGTCGCACTCTACGAGCGCGGCGGCCCGGACGGCGAGCAGTCGGCCGCGTGGGTGGCAGCCGCGATGCTCGCGCCGCTCGCGGAAGCGGCGAGCGCGGAGCTGCTGATCACCGAGCTCGGCGCCGCGTCGCTCGCACGCTGGCCGCAATGGCTCGCCGAACTGCCCGAACCCGTGTTCTTCCAGCATCACGGCACGCTCGTCGTCTGGCATCACGCGGACCGCGCCGAGGCGCCGCTGTTCGAGCGGCGGGTGCGCGCGAACGCGCCGGCCGAGCTGTTCGACGGCGGTTTCGTCACGCTCGCCGGCGCGCAGGTCGATGCGGCCGAGCCCGCGCTCGCGGGTCGCTTCGCGCGCGGGCTGCTGCTGCCGCGCGAAGGCCAGCTCGACAACCGCCAGGCGCTGCGCGCGCTCGCGGCGGGCCTCGGCGAACGCGGCGTCGACCTGCACTGGCACGTCACGCTCGACGATGCGAACCTGCCCGACGCACATTTCACGATCGATTGCCGCGGACTCGGCGCGAAATCCGCGCTGCCCGCGCTGCGCGGCATCCGCGGCGAAGTCGCGCGCGTGCATGCGCCCGGCATCGGGCTCACGCGGCCCGTGCGGCTGCTGCATCCGCGCTATCCGCTGTACATCGCGCCGAAGCAGGACGATCTCTACGTGATCGGCGCGACCGAGGTGGAGGGCGAGGACATGTCGCCCGTCAGCGTGCGCTCCGCGCTCGAGCTGCTGAGCGCGGCGTTCTCCGTGCATCCGGCGTTCGGCGAGGCGCGCATCCTCGAACTCAATGCGCAGTGCCGGCCGACGCTGCCCGATCATCGCCCGGCGGTGATCTGGGACGGCGCGTCGACGCTCGCCGTCAATGGCCTGTACCGGCACGGCTTCATGATCGCGCCGGAAGTCGCGCACGCGGCGGTCGCATTCGCCGAAGCCGCGCTCGGCGGCGCGTTTGGCGATGCCGACGCGTTTGCCGCGTGGCGCGACGCCGCGCGCTGGCCGACGCTCCTTCATCACCGCAACGACGCGCGCCAGCCGGCCTGACGCGCGCCGCCGACCGAATCCGACGAAGCCTCATGGATATTCAGATCAACCAACAGACCCTGACGCTGCCCGACGGCGCGACGGTGGCCGACGCGCTCGCCGCGTACGGCGCGCGTCCGCCGTACGCGGTCGCGTTGAACGGCAACTTCGTCGCGCGCACGCAGCATGCGGCGCGCGCGCTCGCGGCGGGCGACAAGCTCGACGTCGTGCACCCCGTCGCGGGCGGCTGAGCGCCGCCGGTTCGTCCCCGCACTTCCAGGAAAACGACATGACGTCCCTCACATCCGCCGACGCGCTGACGCTGTACGGCGAAACCTTCGCAAGCCGCGTGCTGCTCGGCACGTCGCGCTATCCGTCGCTGCAGTCGCTGTCCGATTCGATCGCCGCGTCGCGGCCGGGGATGGTGACGGTCGCGCTGCGCCGCCAGATGACGGGCGGCACGGCCGAAGCCGGCTTCTTCGACCTGCTCAAGCGCCACGCGGTGCCGCTGCTGCCGAACACGGCCGGCTGCCAGACCGTCGCCGAGGCCGTGACGACCGCGCACATGGCGCGCGAGGTGTTCGGCACCGACTGGATCAAGCTCGAGCTGATCGGCGACGACTACACGCTGCAGCCCGACCCGGTCGGGTTGATCGAGGCCGCCGCGCAACTGGTGAGGGACGGTTTCAAGGTGCTGCCGTACTGCACCGAGGATCTCGTGATCGGCCGGCGCCTGCTCGACGTCGGCTGCGAGGCGCTGATGCCGTGGGGCGCGCCGATCGGCACGGGCAAGGGCGTCGTGAACCCGTACGGCCTGCGCGTGCTGCGCGAGCGGCTGCCCGACGTGCCGCTGATCGTCGACGCGGGGCTCGGCGTGCCGTCGCACGCGTGCCAGGTGATGGAATGGGGCTTCGACGGCGTGCTGCTGAACACGGCCGTGTCGCAGGCCACGCACCCCGAGATCATGGCGCGCGCCTTTGCGCAGGGCGTCGAGGCCGGTCGCGCCGCGTATCTCGCCGGGCCGATGGACGCGCGCGAGACCGCGCACGCGAGCACGCCGGTCGTCGGGATGCCGTTCTGGCACCAGGACGGGGGCGGCGCATGAGCGCGCGCTTCGCCGATACATTCTGGCCGCCGGCCGACGAACTGGCCGAAGCGGCCGAACGGATCCGCGCACGGCTCGGCGACTGGCCGGGCGGCGCGGCGCCGTGCCGGCTCTGCATGGCGGCACCCGACGCGCCGGCCGTCGGTGACGTGCTGATCGTGTCGACCGGTGACCGCACCGCGCAGGCGCGCGCGTCGGCCGCATCGCGGCCCGCGTCGCCGGACGCGGTCGCGATCGAATTCGACGAGCAGGGCGCGGTGCTGCACGCGGCGGGCGCGCGCTACGCGCTCGACGCCGCGCATCCGCTCGCGGACGACTGGATCGCGGCGCTTGCCGCATTTCTCGATTGCGGTTTCGCGCCGGTCGACGCGCTGGTGCTCGCGCTGGCGTGGCGCGACGGCGACGAAACGCGCGCGACCGACGCATGGCCGGTCGACGCCGCACGGTTCCCGCGCGTCGCCGGGCTGCCGGCCGCGCCCGAGCCCGCGTTCGCGCCATGCCCCGCGCAGCTCGGCCTTTATCCGGTCGTGCCGGATGCCGAATGGGTCGAACGCGTGCTCGATTGCGGCGTGCGGACCGTGCAATTGCGCGTGAAAGGCGCGACGCCGGACGCGTTGCGCCGGGAAATCGCCCGTGCGGTCGCGGCCGGGCGCCGTTATCCCGATGCCCGTGTGTTCATCAACGATCACTGGCAGATCGCTGCAGATGAAGGCGCGTACGGTGTTCATCTGGGCCAGGAAGATCTCGAAACGGCCGATCTGGCCGCGATCGCGCGCGCGGGCCTGCGGCTCGGACTATCGAGCCATGGTTATTACGAAATGTTGCGGGCGCTGCACGAGCGCCCGAGCTATCTCGCGCTCGGCCCCGTGTACGCGACCGCGACCAAGGCCGTCGCCGCACCGCCGCAGGGCCTTGCACGGATTGCCCGCTACGCGCGCTTTGCGGGCGCGCGGGTGCCGCTCGTCGCGATCGGCGGGGTGGGGCTCGACGCGCTGCCGGACGTGCTGGCGACGGGCGTCGGCAGCGTCGCGGTGGTCAGCGCTGTCACGGGCGCAGCCGACTATCGGACTGCGCTTATTGCGCTGCAGCAATGTTTTCCCGGACAATTTGACAATCATTGACCGCAGGGCCCGGAACGGCGTCACGACATCATTCCAATGCAGGCCCTATAATTCGGCGTTCTGCGTAAAAGGACTGCCAGCTCCGTGAGCCCCACTCCTACCGAGACCCTGCTGGAACTTCGCGACGTCGACTTTGGCTACGGCGACCGCCTCGTCCTGTCCAACCTGAACCTGCGCTTCGGGCGCGGGCAGGTCGTTGCGGTCATGGGCGGCTCGGGTTGTGGCAAGACGACCGTGCTGCGCCTGATCGGCGGCCTCGTGCGCGCGCGCCGTGGCCAGGTGCTGTTCGACGGCGCCGATGTCGGCGCGCAAACACGCGACGGCCTGTATGCGCTGCGCCGCAAGATGGGCATGCTGTTCCAGTTCGGCGCGTTGTTTACCGACATGTCGGTGTTCGAGAACGTCGCGTTCGCGCTGCGCGAGCACACCGACCTGCCCGAAGACCTGATTCGCGACCTCGTGCTGATGAAGCTCAACGCGGTCGGTCTGCGCGGCGCGCGCGACCTGATGCCGTCCGAGGTGTCGGGGGGGATGGCGCGCCGCATCGCGCTGGCGCGCGCGATCGCGCTCGATCCGCAGCTCATCATGTACGACGAGCCGTTCGCGGGCCTCGATCCGATTTCGCTCGGCATCACCGCGAACCTGATCCGCACGCTGAACCAGGCGCTCGGCGCGACGTCGATTCTCGTCACGCACGACGTGCCGGAATCGTTCGCGATTGCCGACTACGTGTATTTTCTGGCCAACGGCGGCGTGCTCGCGCAGGGCACGCCCGACGAGCTGCGCGCGTCGACCGACCCGAGCGTGCGGCAGTTCATCGACGGCGCGCCGGACGGCCCGTTCAAATTTCATTACACGAGCCCGCCGCTCGCAGCGGATTTCGGGCTTGGCGGAGGGCGCGCATGATCAGCGCGATCGGACGTTACGTCATCGGCGGCCTCGAGCGCACGGGCTACGGCACGCGCCTGTTCGTGCGCCTCGTGCTGGAATTCTTCCCGCTGCTGCGCCGGCCGCGGCTCGTCACGAAGCAGATCCACTTCCTCGGCAACTATTCGTTCGTGATCATTGCCGTGTCGGGGCTGTTCGTCGGTTTCGTGCTCGGCCTGCAGGGGTATTACACGCTGAACCGCTACGGGTCCGAGCAGGCGCTCGGCCTGCTGGTCGCGCTGTCGCTCGTGCGCGAGCTTGGGCCCGTCGTCACCGCGCTGCTGTTCGCGGGACGCGCTGGCACGTCGCTCACGGCCGAGATCGGCCTGATGAAGGCCGGCGAGCAGCTCACCGCGCTCGAGATGATGGCGGTCGACCCGATCAAGACGGTGATCGCGCCGCGCATGTGGGCCGGGATCATCGCGATGCCGCTGCTGGCCGCGATTTTCAGTGCGGTCGGTGTGCTCGGCGGCTATATCGTCGGCGTCATACTGATCGGCGTCGATCCGGGCGCGTTCTGGTCGCAGATGCAGGGCGGGGTCCAGGTCTGGGCCGACGTCGGCAACGGCGTGCTGAAGAGCATCGTGTTCGGGTTCGCCGTGACCTTCATTGCGCTGTACCAGGGGTATGAAGCGAAGCCCACGCCCGAAGGCGTGTCGCGCGCGACCACCAAGACGGTCGTGTTCGCGTCGCTCGCCGTACTCGGCCTCGATTTCCTGCTGACCGCGCTGATGTTCAGCTAAGCCTCAGCCAAGCCATATTTTGGGATGACGATGAAAAAGACTGCTCTCGACTTCTGGGTCGGCCTGTTCGTGGTGGTGGGCTTCCTTGCGGTGCTGTTCCTGGCGCTGAAGGTCGGCAACATGAGCTCGCTGTCGTTTCAGCCGACCTATGCGGTGAAGATGAAATTCGACAATATCGGCGGGCTGAAGCCGCGCGCGGCCGTGAAGAGTGCCGGCGTCGTGGTCGGCCGCGTGAAGTCGATCGGCTTCGATACGAACACCTACCAGGCGCTCGTGACGATCGATGTCGACGGCCAGTATCCGTTCCCGAAGGATTCGTCGGCGAAGATCCTGACGTCGGGCCTGCTCGGCGAGCAATATATCGGCCTCGATCCGGGCGGCGACACGGAAATGCTGAAGGCGGGCGATACGATCACGATGACGCAGTCGGCGATCGTGCTCGAGAACCTGATCGGCCAGTTCCTGTACAGCAAGGCCGCCGATGCGGGCGGCGCGAAACCGGCAGCCGGCGCGCCGGCCGCGCCCGCACCGGTAGCGGTGCCGGCGTCCGCAGTATCCGCCGCGCCCGGTTCGGCAGCGCAATAACCACACGAGAGAATACAAGAGGGGAATGACCATGCAGACGATCCGCATCAGGCACGCCGCGCTCGCGGTGGCGGCAGTCGCCGCGTTGAGCGGCTGCGCGACCGTGCAGACGCCGACCAAGGGCGATCCGCTCGAAGGCTTCAACCGGACGATGTACAAGTTCAACGATACGGTCGACACGTATGCGCTGAAGCCGGTCGCGCAGGGTTACCAGAAGGTCGTGCCGCAGCCGGTGCGCGACAGCGTGACGAACTTCTTCTCGAACATCGGCGACGTTTACGTCGCCGCGAACAACCTCGTGCAGTTGCGGATCGCGGACGGCGTCGGCGACATCATGCGCGTCGTGATCAACACGGTGTTCGGCGTCGGCGGCCTGTTCGACGTCGCGACGATCGCGAAGCTGCCGAAACACACGGCCGACTTCGGGGTCACGATGGGCCGCTATGGCATGCCGGCGGGCCCGTATCTCGTGCTGCCGCTGCTCGGCCCGAGCACGGTGCGCGACACGGCCGGCCTCGGTGTCGACTACGTCGGCAACCCTCTGACCTATGTGAAGCCGGACAGCCTGAGCTGGGGCCTGTTCGGCGTGAATCTCGTCAACACGCGCTCGAACCTGCTCGGCGCGGGCGACGTGCTGGATGCCGCGGCGCTCGACAAGTATTCGTTCGTGCGCAACGCGTACCTGCAGCGCCGCCAGATGCTGATCGACAACGCGCGTGGCGAGGCCGGCTCGACGGCGAGCAACGACGCGCTGCCGAAGTACGACCTGCCGGACGACGGTGCGGCACCGGCGGCAGCGGGCGCGGCGGGTGCGGCAGCACCGGCGGGCGCATCGGGCGCGGCAGTGGCTGCGCCGGCGTCGGGCACGGCTGTTGCGCCGAACCCGGCAAGCGAAACGAATGTGCCGCCGATGCAGGTGGCGCCGCCGTCGCCGGGCGGGTTCCGCTTCCCGAGCATCCGGCTGCACTGACGGATTTACATTCGTTACAGCCGGAAACGATTCAGTCGGTAGCGCGTGCGAACTTGCGCGTAAGCTACCGTCTCCAACCTTTGCATCGACTCATTCATGCAGGTCACCATGATGAAAAAACTGTTCCTGATTCCTGTTTTCGCGGCGCTGTTCTCGTTCGGCACCGCAGCTCACGCGCAAGTCGACCAGTCGAACCCGCAGGCGCTGATCAAGACGGCGACGCAGCAGGTGCTCGACGAAGTCAAGGCGCAGACGATCAAGCAGGGCGACACCAACCGCATCATTACGATCGTCAACAAGGACATCCTGCCGTACACCGATTTCCGCCGCACCACGCAGCTCGCGATGGGCCGCAACTGGCGCACGGCGACGGCCGAGCAGCAGCAGCAGGTTCAGGAGCAGTTCAAGCTGCTGCTGATCCGCACGTATTCGGGTGCGCTCGCGCAGCTGAAGCCGGACCAGCAGATTCAGTACCCGCCGTTCCGCGCAGATCCGGCCGATACCGATGTCGTGGTCAAGACGGTCGCGATGAACAACGGCCAGCCGGTGCAGATCGATTACCGTCTGTACAAGTCGGCGAGCGGCTGGAAGGTGTATGACCTGAACGTGCTCGGCGCGTGGCTGATCCAGACGTACCAGCAGCAGTTCAACGAGAAGATCCAGCAAAGCGGCGTGGACGGCCTGATCCAGTTCCTGACGCAGCGCAACCAGCAACTTGCCGCCGGCAAGCAAGCGTCGTGAGCGGCTTCGAAGCCGGCTCCTCGCTGACCGTCGCGAGCGCGAAGTCCGCGCTCGCGGACGGTCTTGCGCGCGTCGACGCGGGTGCGACCGCCGTCGATTGCGCGGCGCTGACGCAGTTCGACTCGTCCGCGCTCGCCGTGCTGCTCGCATGGCAGCGTGCCGCCAAATCGCGCGGCGCGATCCTCGACATCCTCAATCTTCCCCCGAAGCTCGCCAGCCTCGCGCGCGCCTATGGCGTCGACGCGCTCATCGACGGCGCCGGGCGACATTGACCCTGTCCGACCGGAGCCTGCCGCGCCAGCCGGCGCGCGCAAGCTTCAGGCCGCGCGCCTTCTGCGCCGGCTCCACCAGCCGGTTTGCCCTATAATCAAGCGTTTTGCGGGGCAGCCAATCGGCGTCCGGCCCCCATTTTCTTTCGCAGCAAGCACAGAATAGGCGTCGCGGCCATTGCGTCGCGCACAGTCATGTCAGCCATAGAAATCCGTCACGTCAAGAAGCGCTACAAGTCGCTTCAGGCGCTCAAGGGCGTCAGCCTGTCGGTCGAGGAAGGCGAGTTTTTCGGTCTGCTCGGCCCCAACGGCGCAGGCAAGACCACGCTCATCAGTATCCTCGCCGGGCTGGCCCGGGCCGACGAAGGCAGTATCTCGGTGCGCGGCCACGACGTCGTCAAGGACTTCCGTGGTGCGCGCCGCGCACTCGGCGTCGTGCCGCAGGAGCTCGTGTTCGACCCGTTCTTCACCGTCCGCGAGACGCTGCGGATCCAGTCCGGCTATTTCGGGCTGCGCCGCAACGACGACTGGATCGATGAAGTGATGGCCAATCTCGATCTCACCGAGAAGGCAGACGCGAACATGCGCGCGCTGTCGGGCGGGATGAAGCGCCGCGTGCTCGTCGCGCAGGCGCTCGTGCACCGGCCGCCGGTGATCGTGCTCGACGAACCGACCGCCGGCGTCGACGTCGAATTGCGCCAGACGCTGTGGAAATTCATCTCGCGCCTGAACCGCGAGGGCCACACGATCGTGCTGACCACCCATTACCTCGAGGAAGCCGAGTCGCTGTGCGACCGCATCGCGATGCTGCGCCGTGGCGAAGTGGTCGCGCTCGACCGCACCGACGCGCTGCTGCGCCGCTTCGCGGGGCTGCAGCTCTACCTGCGCCTGGCGACCGGCGCGCTGCCGGCCGAACTGCGCGGGCTGGAGACCGACCCGGCCGCGCGCGCGCCGGGCGAGCACCTGCTGCGCCTCACGAGCTATGACGATGTCGAACGCATCCTCGCGCAGTGCCGCGCAGCGGGCTGCACGTTCGACGAGATCGAGGTCCGCAAGGCCGACCTCGAGGATGTGTTCGTCCAGGTGATGAACGGGGCCGAGGTCGTCGAGGGATTGGCATGAAACAAGAACCCCCACGCTCTCTGCGTTCGCTGCCCCCCGAGGGGGCGCCCGGCACTCTTGGGGCGGCCCGGCGAGTGCCGGGAAGCGGTTTTCGAACGCTGTTCTACAAGGAACTCCTGCGCTTCTGGAAGGTGTCGTTCCAGACGGTGTGTGCGCCGATCGTGACGGCGCTGCTGTATCTGACGATTTTCGGCCACGCGCTGTCGGGCCGCGTCGAGGTGTATCCGGGCGTCGAGTACGTGAGCTTTCTCGTGCCGGGCCTCGTGATGATGAGCGTGCTGCAGAACGCGTTCGCGAACAGCTCGTCGTCGCTGATCCAGTCGAAGATCACCGGCAACCTGGTGTTCATGCTGTTGCCGCCGCTGTCGTACCGCGACATCTTCGGCGCGTACGTGCTCGCGTCCGTCGTGCGCGGGCTCGCGGTCGGTGCGGGCGTGTTCGTCGTGACGATCTGGTTTATCCCGATGCATTTCGCGGCGCCGCTGTTCATCATTGCGTTCGCGCTGCTCGGCTCGGCGATCCTCGGCACGCTCGGCTTGATCGCCGGGATCTGGGCCGAGAAGTTCGACCAGCTCGCCGCGTTCCAGAACTTCCTGATCATGCCGCTGACGTTCCTGTCCGGCGTGTTCTATTCGACGCACTCGCTGCCGCCCGTGTGGCGCGAGATCTCGCGTCTCAATCCGTTTTTCTACATGATCGACGGCTTCCGTTTCGGGTTCTTCGGCGCGTCCGACATCAACCCGTTCGCGAGCCTCGCGATCGTCGCCGGTTTCTTCGTGCTGCTCGCGATGGTCGCGATGCGGCTGCTCGCGACCGGCTACAAACTGCGTCATTGATATCGACAGGCAGCGGCCGCCCCGGGGCGGCGCACGCCGACAGGAGCCTTACACCATGTTGCCGACTCCCGAACAGGTCAAGCAATACATCGCCGGCGGTCTCGCCTGCACGCATCTGGAAGTCGAAGGCGACGGCCAGCATTTCTTCGCGACGATCGTGTCGGCGGCCTTCGAGGGCAAGCGGCCGATCCAGCGGCACCAGCTCGTCTATGCGGCGCTCGGCGATCGCATGAAACAGGAAATTCACGCGCTCAGCATGAAGACGCTGACGCCCGCCGAATGGCAGAACGCATAACCGGAAATCACTGAGTGCAAGTCACCGTCAACGAGCGCGACGCCGTCCAGAGCGTCGCCACGGCACACCCGGCCGCCAACGGGGAATTGCAGGGACATGGGATGGACAAGCTCGCGATCGAAGGCGGCCGCCGCCTGTCCGGCGAGATCGTCGTGTCGGGCGCGAAGAACGCCGCGCTGCCGATCCTGTGCGCGGGCTTGCTCACCGCCGATCCGGTCGAGCTCGACAACGTGCCGAACCTCAAGGACGTGCGCACCACGCTGAAGGTGCTGAACCAGATGGGCGTGAAGAGCGAGACCGACGGCTGCCGCGTGCAGCTCGACGCGTCGCGCGTCGACAACCTCGTGGCGCCGTACGAGCTCGTGAAGACGATGCGCGCGTCGATCCTCGTGCTCGGGCCGCTGCTCGCGCGCTTCGGCGAAGCGAAGGTGTCGCTGCCGGGCGGCTGCGCGATCGGCGCGCGCCCGGTCGACCAGCACATCAAGGGCCTGCAGGCGATGGGCGCCGAGATCAGCATCGAGCACGGCTTCATCGAAGCGCGCGCGAAGCGCTTGAAGGGCGCGCGCATCGTGACCGACATGATCACGGTGACGGGGACGGAAAACCTGCTGATGGCCGCGACGCTCGCGGACGGCGAGACGGTGATCGAGAACGCAGCCCGCGAACCCGAAGTGAGCGATCTCGCGCACTTGCTGGTCGAGATGGGCGCGAAAATCGACGGCATCGGCACCGATCGCCTCGTGATCCAGGGCGTCGAGCGGCTGCACGGCGCGCGCCATTCGGTGATCCCCGACCGCATCGAGGCCGGCACGTTCCTGTGCGCGGTCGCGGCGGCGGGTGGCGACGTGATGCTGACGGGCGTGCGCCCGCACATCCTCGACGCGGTGATCGACAAGCTGCGCGAAGCCGGCGTGTCGATCGAGGAAGGCGACAGCTGGCTGCGCGTGAAGATGGACCGCCGGCCGTCGGCGGTGACGATCCGCACGTCGGAATACCCGGCGTTCCCGACCGACATGCAGGCGCAGTTCATGGCCCTCAATACGGTCGCGACGGGCACCGCGCAGGTCGTCGAAACGATTTTCGAAAACCGCTTCATGCACGTGCAGGAGCTGAACCGGCTCGGCGCGAACATCACGATCGACGGCAACACGGCGCTCGTGACGGGTGTCGAGAAACTGTCGGGCGCGAACGTGATGGCGACCGACCTGCGTGCGTCGGCGAGCCTCGTGATCGCCGGGCTGCGTGCCGACGGCGAAACGCTCGTCGACCGCATCTATCACCTGGACCGCGGTTACGACCGCATGGAAGCCAAACTGACCGCCGTCGGCGCGAACGTGCGCCGCCTCTCCGGGAGCCAAGCATGAGCGTGCCGCTGACCCTCGCCCTGTCGAAGGGCCGGATTTTCGAGGAAACCCTGCCGCTGCTCGCCGCGGCCGGCGTGCAGGTGGCCGAGGATCCGGAAACGTCGCGCAAGCTGATCCTGCCGACGACGGACCCGAACCTGCGCGTGATCATCGTGCGCGCGAGCGACGTGCCGACCTATGTCGAATACGGCGCGGCCGACTTCGGCGTGGCCGGCAAGGACGTGCTGGTCGAGCACGGCGGCTCGGGCCTGTACCAGCCGATCGATCTGAACATTGCGCGCTGCCGGATGTCGGTGGCCGTGCCGGCCGGCTTCGACTACGCGAACGCGGTGCGCCAGGGCGCGCGCCTGCGGGTCGCGACGAAGTACGTCGAAACGGCGCGCGAGCACTTCGCGGCGAAGGGCGTGCACGTCGACCTGATCAAGCTGTACGGCTCGATGGAACTCGCGCCGCTGGTCGGCCTGGCCGACGCGATCGTCGACCTCGTCAGCTCGGGCGGCACGCTGAAGGCGAACAATCTGGTCGAGGTCGAGGAGATCATGGCGATCTCGTCGCGCCTCGTCGTGAACCAGGCTGCGCTGAAGTTGAAGCGCGCGGCGCTCAAGCCGATCCTCGACGCGTTCGAACGCGCGTCGCAGAATGGCGGTTGAGCGCATCACCGTAACGGAACTCCCATGGCCATCACCATCCGCAAACTCGATTCGACGAGCGAAGGCTTCGACGCCACGCTGCGTGCGGTGCTCGCATTCGAAGCGAGCGAAGACGCGGCGATCGAGCAATCGGTCGCGCAGATCCTCGCCGACGTGAAGTCGCGCGGCGACGCCGCGGTGCTCGAGTACACGAACCGTTTCGACCGGCTGAACGCGGACAGCGTCGCCGCGCTGGAACTGCCGCAAGAAGCGCTGCAGACGGCGCTCGACGGCCTCGCGCCGAAGGCGCGCGCGGCACTGGAAGCGGCCGCGGCGCGCGTGCGCGCGTACCACGAGAAGCAGAAGATCGAGTGCGGCACGCATAGCTGGCAGTACACGGAAAGCGACGGCACGGTGCTCGGCCAGAAGGTCACGCCGCTCGACCGCGTCGGCCTGTACGTGCCGGGCGGCAAGGCCGCGTATCCGTCGTCGGTGCTGATGAACGCGATTCCCGCGCGCGTCGCGGGTGTCGGCGAGATCGTGATGGTCGTGCCGACGCCGGACGGCGTGAAGAACGACCTCGTGCTCGCCGCGGCGCTGCTCGGCGGTGTCGATCGCGTGTTCACGATCGGCGGCGCGCAGGCGGTCGCTGCGCTCGCGTACGGCACGGCAACGGTGCCGCCCGTCGACAAGATCTGCGGGCCCGGCAATGCGTACGTCGCGTCGGCGAAGCGCCGCGTGTTCGGCACGGTCGGCATCGACATGATCGCCGGGCCGTCGGAAATCCTCGTACTGTGCGACGGCACGACCGATCCGAACTGGGTCGCGATGGACCTGTTCTCGCAGGCCGAGCACGACGAACTCGCGCAGTCGATCCTGCTGTGCCCGGACGCCGCGTTCCTCGAGCGCGTCGAGAAGGCGATCAATGAGCTGCTGCCGTCGATGTCGCGCCAGGACGTGATCCGCGCGTCGCTCGAAGGCCGCGGCGCGCTGATCAAGGTGCGCGACATGGCCGAGGCATGCCGGATCGCGAACGATATCGCGCCCGAGCATCTGGAAATTTCGGCGCTGGAACCTCAGCAATGGGGCCAGCAGATCCGCCACGCGGGCGCGATCTTCCTCGGCCGCTACACGAGCGAGAGCCTCGGCGACTACTGCGCGGGCCCGAACCACGTGCTGCCGACGTCGCGCACCGCGCGTTTTTCGTCGCCGCTCGGCGTGTACGACTTCATCAAGCGCTCGAGCCTGATCGAAGTCAGCGCCGAAGGCGCGCAGACGCTCGGCGAGATCGCGTCCGAGCTTGCGTACGGCGAGGGGCTGCAGGCGCACGCGAAGAGCGCCGAGTTCCGGATGAAGGGGTAACCCGCGCGTTCTGCGCGGGGGCCGGGTGCGGGCGCTGCGGCGCCGGCGCCGGCTGGGGAGACGCAGCGCAGGGCGGCAGCCGCCGCCTTGCCGACCAATTTGATGCCGGCGCGATGCACGCCGGCTTGAGACCATGACGACGCCACAAGACATCATCCGCCGCGACGTGCTCGCGATGACGAGCTACCCGGTGCCGGACGCGAGCGGGTTCGTGAAGCTCGACGCGATGGAGAATCCGTATCCGCTGCCCGAACCGCTCGCCGCGGCGCTCGGCGAGCGTCTCGCACAGGTTGCGCTGAACCGCTACCCGGCGCCGCGCCCGTCCGCGCTGCTCGACAAGCTGCGCCACGCGATGGGCGTGCCGGCCGCATGCGACGTGCTGCTCGGCAACGGGTCGGACGAAATCATCAGCATGATCTCGGTCGCGTGCGCGCAGCCGGGCGCGAAGGTGCTCGCGCCGGTGCCGGGCTTCGTGATGTACGAATTGTCCGCGAAGCTCGCGCAGCTCGAATTCGTCGGTGTGCCGCTGAAGGCCGACCTGACGCTCGACGTCGACGCGATGCTCGCCGCGATTGCCGAGCACCGGCCGGCGATCGTCTATCTCGCGTACCCGAACAACCCGACCGGCACGCTGTACGACGATGCCGACGTCGAGCGGATCGTCGCGGCCGCGCGGCACAGCCTGATCGTGATCGACGAGGCGTACCAGCCGTTCGCGGAGCGCTCGTGGTTGCCGCGCGCCGCCGAGTTCGACAACGTCGTCGTGATGCGCACGGTGTCGAAGCTCGGCCTCGCGGGCATCCGCCTCGGTTATCTCGTCGGGCGGCACGCGTGGCTGACCGAATTCGACAAGGTGCGCCCGCCGTACAACATCAACGTGCTGACCCAGGCGACCGCCGATTTCCTGCTCGACCACCTCGACGTGCTCGACGCGCAGGCGGCCGAACTGCGCGCGGAACGCACACGCCTCGCGCAGGCCGTGGCCGCGCTGCCGGGCGCGACGGTGTTCCCGAGCGCCGGCAATTTCCTGCTGGTGCGCGTGCCGGATGCGGCTGCCGTGTTCGACGCGCTGCTCACCGAGCGGGTGCTGGTCAAAAACGTGAGTAAAATGCATCCGTTACTGGCCGAATGCGTGCGGCTGACCGTCGGTTCTCCCGACGAAAACGCCCGCCTGCTGGCCGCTTTGAAACTCGCGCTGCCCGGTTGAGCCCAGGGCGCGGCGGCGCGCGACGATCAATCCCCATTTACATCAGACTCAATCAAGGAATTGCCATGCGTGTGGCGGAAGTCGTTCGCAATACCAGCGAAACGCAGATCCGTGTGAAGCTCGATCTCGACGGCACAGGCCGGCAGAAGCTGGCCACCGGGGTGCCGTTTCTCGACCATATGCTCGACCAGATCGCGCGACACGGTCTGGTCGATCTCGAGGTCGAAGCGCATGGCGACACGCATATCGACGACCACCATACGGTCGAGGATGTCGGCATCACGCTCGGGCAGGCCGTCGCGAAGGCGATCGGCGACCGCAAGGGCATCCGCCGCTACGGCCATTCGTACGTGCCGCTCGACGAGGCGCTGTCGCGCGTCGTGATCGACTTCTCGGGCCGGCCGGGCCTCGAATTCCACGTGCCGTTCACGCGTGCGCGGATCGGCACGTTCGACGTCGACCTGTCGATCGAGTTCTTCCGCGGTTTCGTGAACCACGCGGGCGTCACGCTGCACATCGACAACCTGCGCGGGATCAACGCGCACCATCAGCTCGAGACGGTGTTCAAGGCCTTCGGCCGTGCGCTGCGCGCGGCGGTGGAGCTGGACGAGCGTGCGGCGGGGCAGATCCCGTCGACGAAAGGCAGCCTCTGAACTTCCGAACGGACGGACGCTAAGGACAACCTCACGCCTTCGGTGCGCGGCGCCGGCTTGCGATGGATCTGCTCAAATCGTTCATTTCGCTGCTTGCGCTGATCAACCCGATCGGCGCGGTGCCGTTCTTCCTGAGCCTGACGGCGCAGCAGACGGACATCGAGCGGCGCCGCACGATCCGGATCGCGTCGGTGTCGGTGTTCTGCGTGATGACGGTGACGACGCTGCTCGGGCAGCAGATCATCGACTTCTTCGGCATTTCGGTCGGCTCGCTCGAAGTGGGCGGCGGGATCATCATGCTGCTGATGGCGATCAACATGCTGAACGCGCAGATCGGCAACACGCGATCGACGCCGGAGGAGCGCCACGAGGCGGAACTGAAGGACAACATCGCGGTCGTGCCGCTGGCGATTCCGCTGCTCACGGGCCCCGGCTCGATCAGCACGGTGATCATCTATGCGGCCAACTCGCGTCACTGGTATGAGCGGGCCGGGCTGGTCGCGATCGGCGCGGTCCTGGCCTTGCTGTGTTTCGTCGCGATGCGGCTCGCCGAGCCGATCGCGAACTGGATCGGCCGCACGGGCATCAACATCGCCACGCGGCTGATGGGTCTGATGCTGTCGGCGCTGGCGGTGGAATTCATCGTCAATGGACTGAGGGCGCTACTGCCTGCACTGAGATGAAAACTTCGATTGCGATTGTGGATTATGGGATGGGCAACCTGCGCTCGGTCGCGCAGGCGCTCAAGAAGGCCGAACCGGCCGCCGACGTGGCGATCGTCGACACGCCGGCCGCGATTCGCGCGGCCGACCGCGTCGTGCTGCCCGGCCAGGGCGCGATGCCCGACTGCATGCGGTGCCTCGGCGAATCGGGCCTGCAGGAGGCCGTGATCGAGGCGTCGCGCACGAAGCCGCTGCTCGGCGTGTGCGTCGGCGAGCAGATGCTGTTCGACTGGAGCGCGGAAGGCGACACGAAGGGCCTCGGCCTGCTGCCCGGCAAGGTCGTGCGTTTCGAGCTCGACGGCCGGCTGCAGGACGACGGCTCGCGCTTCAAGGTGCCGCAGATGGGCTGGAACCGCGTGCGTCAGTCGCAGCCGCACCCGCTGTGGGACGGCGTGCCCGACGAAGCGTATTTCTACTTCGTGCACAGCTATTACGTGACGCCGGACAACCCGGCGCATACGGTGGGCGAAACGGCATACGGCGCGCCGTTTACGTCCGCGGTCGCGCGGGATAACCTCTTCGCGACCCAATTCCACCCCGAGAAAAGCGCGGAGGTCGGGTTGCGTCTGTATCGCAACTTCGTACACTGGAAACCGTGAACGTCGCATACGTGCCACAATCGGCGGGCCGGAAAGGCCTGTCGCGCGGGGCTCGCGTGCCTAAGCGCCGAAAGAGTTGTACTAAACTAGCGAGACGGCGCAGTACCGGATTGGCCGGTACGCGCCGGATTCTTTTCTTCTTCCACGACGACACCCGATTGCTATGTTGCTGATTCCGGCCATCGATCTCAAAGACGGTCAGTGTGTGCGCCTCAAACAGGGCGATATGGACCAGGCCACGATTTTCTCCGAGGACCCGGCGGCGATGGCCCGCAAGTGGGTCAATCTCGGCGCCCGGCGGCTCCATCTGGTCGACCTGAACGGCGCGTTCGCCGGCAAGCCGAAGAATCTCGAGGCGATCGAAGCGATCCTCGACGAAGTCGGCGATGAAATCCCCGTACAGCTCGGCGGCGGCATCCGCAGCCTCGAGACGATCGAGAAGTACCTCGACGCGGGCCTGTCCTACGTGATCATCGGCACGGCGGCCGTGAAGGACCCGGGCTTCCTGCAGGACGCGTGCACCGCGTTCGCCGGCAGCATCATCGTCGGGCTGGACGCGAAGGACGGCAAGGTCGCGACCGACGGCTGGAGCAAGCTGACGGGCCACGAGGTGATCGACCTCGCGCAGAAGTTCGAGGACTACGGCGTTGAATCGATCGTCTACACGGACATCGGCCGCGACGGGATGCTGCAGGGCATCAACATCGAGGCGACCGTGAAGCTTGCGCAGGCGGTCGGCATCCCGGTGATCGCGAGCGGCGGCCTGTCGAACCTCACGGACATCGAGAATCTGTGCGAAGTGGAAGAGCACGGCGTCGAAGGCGTGATCTGCGGCCGTGCGATCTACTCCGGCGATCTCGATTTCGCGGCCGCGCAAAAGCGCGCGGACGAACTGAACGGCGAACTCGACAACGCGTAAGCGCGGTTGTCCCGTTCGCCGGGGCCGCCCGCAGGCGGTCCCGACCGGAAGCCTCGCGCGAGGCTTCCGCAACCGGCCGTCCCAGCGCGGCATTTGGCGCAACATCATGGCTCTAGCTAAACGCATCATCCCCTGCCTGGACGTGACCGCCGGGCGTGTCGTCAAGGGCGTCAACTTCGTCGAGTTGCGCGACGCGGGCGACCCCGTCGAAATCGCCCGCCGTTACGACGACCAGGGCGCCGACGAACTGACGTTCCTCGACATCACCGCGACGTCCGACCAGCGCGACCTGATCCTGCCGATCATCGAAGCGGTCGCGTCGCAGGTCTTCATTCCGCTGACCGTCGGCGGCGGCGTGCGCGCCGTCGAGGACGTGCGGCGCCTGCTGAACGCGGGCGCGGACAAGGTCAGCATGAATTCGTCGGCGGTCGCGAACCCGCAGCTCGTGCGCGACGCGGCCGACAAATACGGCTCGCAGTGCATCGTCGTCGCGATCGACGCGAAGCGCGTGTCGGCCGACGGCGAGACGCCGCGCTGGGAAGTCTTCACGCACGGCGGCCGCAAGGGCACGGGCCTCGACGCGATCGAATGGGCGCGCAAGATGGCCGAGCTCGGCGCGGGCGAGATCCTGCTTACGAGCATGGACCGCGACGGCACGAAGTCGGGTTTCGACCTCGCGCTCACGCGTGGCGTGTCGGACGCGGTGCCGGTGCCGGTGATCGCGTCGGGCGGCGTCGGCTCGCTGCAGCATCTCGCGGACGGCATCAAGGACGGACGCGCCGATGCCGTGCTGGCCGCGAGCATCTTCCACTACGGCGAGCACACGGTCGGTGAGGCGAAGCGCTTCATGGCCGACCAGGGCATTCCGGTGAGGCTGTGATGAATACGGAAACGAAATCCCTGCCCGCGTGGCTCGACAAGGTCCGCTGGGACGACAACGGCCTCGTGCCGGTGATCGCGCAGGAAGCATCGACGAACGACGTGCTGATGTTCGCGTGGATGAACCGCGAGGCGCTGGCGAAGACGATCGAGACGCAGCGCGCGGTCTACTATTCGCGCTCGCGCAAGCGCCTGTGGTTCAAGGGCGAGGAGTCGGGCCACGTGCAGCACGTGCACGAGGTGCGGCTCGACTGCGACGAGGACGTCGTGCTGCTGAAGGTCGAGCAGGTGTCGGGCATCGCGTGCCACACCGGCCGGCATTCGTGTTTCTTCCAGAAATTCGAGGGCACCGTCGACGACGGCGACTGGGTCGCGGTCGAACCGGTGCTGAAAGATCCCGAACACATCTACAAATGACGCAATCGACCGAAGACACGCTGCTGCGCCTCGCGGCCGTGATCGATAGCCGCAAGGGCGGCGATCCCGATCAATCGTACGTATCGCGCCTGTTCCACAAGGGCGACGACGCGGTGCTGAAGAAGATCGGCGAAGAGGCGACGGAAGTCGTGCTGGCCGCAAAGGACGTGCGCCAGGGCGGCGCGCCGACCGCACTCGTCGGCGAGGTGGCCGACCTGTGGTTCCACTGCCTCGTGATGCTGTCGCACTTCGACCTGAGCCCGGCCGACGTGATCGCCGAGCTCGAGCGTCGCGAAGGACTGTCGGGCATCGAAGAGAAGGCGCTGCGCAAGCGCCGCGAGCGCGAGGAAAACGGCGGGTGACACGCATCGGCCCGCCGCGGTGGCGACTGCGGTAAGCTGTAAGAATTGTCATCTAACGGGGGTAGCATCATGACCGATACGCCAAGCCAGTTTCCGCCGCCGTCGGTGCCGGGGGCAGCGGACGCCGAACGCCTGAACGGGCTGCGCACGCTGACTCACGTGCTCTATGGCCTTTACGCGTTTCATTGGCTGACGGGCGGTGTCACGGGCATCATCGCGATCATCATCAACTACGTGAAGCGCGGCGATGTGGCCGGCACGCCGTACGCCGATCACTTCGAGTGGCAGATCCGCACGTTCTGGCGCGCGCTGATCGCGTATGTGATCGGGTTTGCGCTGGCGTTCGTGGTGATCGGATTCGCAGTGATGTTTGTCACATGGATTTGGACGCTGTACCGTATCATCAAGGGTTGGCTGTACCTGAACGACAACAAGACGCTCGATCCGCAAGCGTGGTTCTGACCGGCCGCGCACGGGCGTCTGCAGGAGCAACATGAGTCACGATCCGAATTGCCTGTTCTGCAAGATCGCCGCAGGCGAGATCCCGAGCACGAAGGTGCACGAGGACGACGAATTCGTCGCGTTCCGCGACATCCGCCCGGCGGCCGAGACGCATGTGCTCGTGATTCCGCGCCAGCACCTGCCGACGCTGTCGGCGGCGGGCGACGGCGATGCGCCGATGCTCGGCCGGCTGATGCTGCTCGTCGCGCGCCTCGCCGACCAGCTCGGCGTCGCGTATACGGGCGGCGAAACCGGTTTTCGCACGGTGATCAACACGGGCCCCGGCGGCGGGCAGGAGGTTTACCACCTGCACGCGCATATCCTGGCCGGCCCGCGCCCCTGGCATCGGATGGGTTGACGGCGCGGGGCGTTTCCCCGCATCGATAGTCGAAGCCGGCGCGTCGCCGGCGATTTGCGCCGCGCAACGGCGTGGTTGAGGAGAGGTTTCATCATGGGTGGATTGAGCATTTGGCACTGGCTGATCGTGCTGCTGATCGTCGCGCTGGTTTTCGGTACGAAGAAGTTGCGCAATATCGGCAACGATCTCGGCAGCGCGGTGAAGGGTTTCAAGGACGGCATGAAGGAAGGCGAAACGCCGGCGGACGCGCAGCAACTGCCGCGCTCGGGCTCGGTCGACGTCAACGCGAAGGAAACGACGCGTTCCGATTCGAACAAGGCGTAACGCCGGCACGCTGACAGGCATTCTCGATGCTGGATCTCGGTCTTACGAAGATGGCGCTGATCGGCGTCGTCGCGCTCGTGGTGCTCGGCCCCGAGCGCCTGCCGCGCGTCGCGCGTACGGCAGGCGCATTGTTCGGCCGCGCGCAGCGGTACATCAACGACGTGAAGGCCGAGGTCTCGCGCGAAATCGAACTCGATGCGCTGCGGACGATGAAGACCGATTTCGAGTCGGCCGCGCGCAATGTCGAGACGACGATTCACGACAACCTGCGCGAGCACGAGAAGGAACTGAACGACACGTGGCATTCCGCGGTCGGCGGTGTTGACGGGGCTTCCGGCGACGCCGGGTCGTACGGTTCCGACACGCCCGCGGCGCCGTCGTGGCGCGGCAGTATGGCCGCACTCGCGCCGAAGCGCCGCAACTGGCGTGTCAAGCAGGCGGCGACGCCTGTCTGGTACAAGCGCGCGACCACCCGCCGCACGCATGTGCAGTCGGGCGCCGCGCGTGTCGCGCGCCACCAGCCGGCCAGCCTGCGCCGGCCGACGCGCTTCTTCTGAGTCGAGCGCATGCTCGCTCGTTTATCCTACCGAGGGCCGGTGTGAGCGACCCCCAGCAGAACCCGGGCGACGCCCCGGAAGAAACCTTCATTTCCCATCTCGTCGAGCTCCGCGATCGCATCATTCGCGCGGGGCTGGCCGTGATCGTCGTGTTCCTCGGGCTCGTCTACTGGGCGCCCGACATCTTCAAGCTGCTCGCGCGGCCGCTGATGGAGAACCTGCCGAAGGACGGCAAGATGATCGTCACGGACGTCACGGGCTCGTTCTTCGTGCCGATGAAAGTCACGATGCTCGTCGCGCTCGTGATCGCGCTGCCGATCGTGCTGTATCAGATCTGGGCGTTCGTCGCGCCGGGGCTGTACCAGCACGAGAAGAAGCTCGTCGTGCCGCTCGTCGGCAGCAGCTACTTCCTGTTCCTGTGCGGGATGGCGTTCGCGTACTTCCTCGTGTTCCCGACGATCTTCCGCGTGATGGCGCACTACAACGCGCCGCTCGGCGCCGAGATGACGACCGACATCGACAACTACCTGAGCTTCGTGCTCGGGATGTTCATCGCGTTCGGGGTCACGTTCGAGGTGCCGATCGTCGTCGTGTTGCTCGTCCGGATGGGTGTGCTGACGGTGAAGAAGCTGAAGGAGATCCGGCCGTACGTGATTGTCGGCGCGTTCGTCGTCGCCGCGGTCGTCACGCCGCCGGACGTGTTCTCGCAACTGATGCTCGCGCTGCCGCTGATCGTGCTGTATGAGGCCGGGATCCTGGCCGCGCGGTTCGTCGTACCGAAGAAGCCGGCCGAAGAGGGCGAGGCGGGGAACGGCGAAGCCGCGAGTTGACGAGGGTGCACCGGGCGGCGCGCGGCGGATTGCCTTCTTCCGGCCATGCCTGATGCGGCCCGGTGGCGTTCTGGGCCGGAAAGCGGGCGTTGAAGCCATGTCCCCGGAACAAGGTCTTCGATGCAAAGCAAAAAGGGCAGCCAACGGCTGCCCTTTGTCATTTCCGTCCGTGGCCGGCACGCATCGGCGCGCCGCCCGCCGAACGTCATTCGGTATCGCTGTCCTGTTCGTCGAGCGTCTGCTTCGGCGGCGGCGGGCGCTTGCCGATCACGACGTTCACGTCGAACTCCTTGCCCTTGCGCACGACATGCACCTTGGTCGGCGTGCCAGGCTTGATCTGCGCGACGACGTTCAGCAGCTTCGTCGTATCGGTGATGTCCTCACCGTTGACGGTGACCAGGATGTCGCCCGGCTTGATGCCGGCCTTGTCGGCCGGGCCGCCCTGCAGCACGCCCGCGACGATCGCGCCGGATTTCTGCTGGAGCCCGAACGACTCGGCGATCTCCGGCGTGACATCCTGCGGCTCGACGCCGATCCAGCCGCGCGTGACCGAGCCCGTTGTGATGATGCTTTCGAGCACGGTGCGCGCGGTCGATACCGGAATCGCGAAACCGATGCCCAGCGAGCCGCCCGAGCGCGAGTAGATCGCCGTGTTGATGCCGAGCAGGTTGCCGTTCACGTCGACCAGCGCGCCGCCCGAGTTGCCGGGGTTGATCGGCGCGTCGGTCTGGATGAAGTTCTCGAACGTGTTGATGCCGAGGTGGTTGCGGCCGAGCGCGCTGATGATCCCCATCGTGACCGTCTGGCCGACGCCGAACGGGTTGCCGATCGCAAGCACGACGTCGCCGACCCGCGACTGGTCGGAGCGGCCGAGCGTGATCGTCGGCAGGTTCGTCATGTTGATCTTCAGCACGGCAAGATCGGTCTCGGGATCGCTGCCGATCACCTTCGCGGTGGCCGTGCGCCCGTCGGCGAGCGCGACCTCGATCTGGTCGGCGCCGTCCACGACGTGCTGGTTCGTTAGAATGTAACCTTCAGGGCTCACGATAACGCCCGAGCCAAGGTTGGCTGCCGGTTCGTCCTGCTGCTTGCGGGCGTTGCGGTCGCCGAAGAAGTAGCGGAACAGCGGATCTTTCGCGCGCGGGTCGGGCGGCAGCGAGCCGTCCTTGCTGGAGAATACGTTGACGACGGCCGGCATCGCCTTCTGCGCGGCTTCGGCGTACGACGTGGTCGCCGGCGCGCCGCCGATGCCAGGCGCGACTTCCCGCAGCGCAACGATCGGCGTGGCGAGCTGCTTGCCGAGCTGTCCTTGCCGTTGCAGCCATTGCGGCTTGAGCGTCACGACAATGAACATCAGCGCGAGCAGCACGGTAACCGCCTGCGCGAAGAACAGCCAGAAGCGTCTAAGCATCTGAATGGATTAGAGGTTTATATGGATCGGATCGAACTTGAATTGTACTTGAACAATACCCTTGAAACCGCGCGCTTCAAGGACTATTGCCCGAACGGCCTGCAGGTCGAGGGGCGCCGCAAGATCGAGAAGATCGCCACCGGCGTGACGGCGTCGCTCGCGTTCCTCGAGGCCGCGCTCGAATGGGGGGCAGATGCCGTGCTCGTCCATCACGGCTATTTCTGGCGCAACGAGGCGCCGCAGATCACCGGCCGCAAGTACCAGCGCCTGAAGCTGCTGCTCGCGAACGACCTGAACCTGTTCGCGTTCCACCTGCCGCTCGACGCGCATCCCGAATTCGGCAACAACGCGCAACTCGGCGAGAAGCTCGGGCTGATCGGCGAACAGCGTTTCGGCGACGGCGACCTCGGCTGGATGGCGACGTTGCCGATGCCCGTCACGCTCGAGCACCTCGTCGCGAAGGTCGAGCGCACGCTCGGCCGCACGCCGCTCGTGCTCGGCGATCCGGACATGCAACTGCGCCGCATCGCGTGGTGCACGGGCGCCGCGCAGAGCTATTTCGACGCGGCGATCGACGCCGGCGCGGACGTGTTCCTGACGGGCGAGGTGTCCGAATACGTGACGCACACGGCCGCCGAAAGCGGTGTCGCGTTCGTTGCGGCAGGGCACCATGCGACCGAACGTTACGGAATCCAGGCACTTGGCACCCACTTGTCCGAGGAATTCGATCTCGAACACCTTTTTATCGATATCCATAATCCGGTCTGAACGCCGGATTTGCGGCAGCGCATCGAAATCCCTCAATGTAGCGAGTGCTTAAAAGAGAAATGATTTAATCGCCCCGGTAGTGGGGGATAACCCTTAACTATCAATCACTTCGAAGGGATTTTCATCTCCGGGCCTTGTAAATGGCGACTCCATTCGAGCAAACTAGCGGCGGAATGGAAAGTCGTGACGGAAAATCCAACTCAGAAGTGGGGCGTGTGATGCGAGACAAGGAAGAGAAACGCGTCGACAGCGGCCGCCGTACCTGGCTGATTGCGACATCCGTAGCAGGTGGCGTGGGAGGCGTAGCCACCGTCATACCTTTCGCGGCGTCGCTTGCGCCGTCCGCGAAAGCGAAAGCGGCCGGTGCACCGGTCGAAGTCGACATCAGCAGCCTGAAGCCCGGCGAGATGGTTACCGTGCCGTGGCGCGGCAAACCCGTCTGGATCCTGAATCGCACGGATTCAATGCTGGCCGACGTGGTCAAGGCCGACAAGGAAGTGGCCGATCCGACCTCGAAGACTCCGTATTCGATGCCGTTGCCCGCGTATTGCGCCAACGAATATCGCTCGCGGACCGATCGCAAGAACATTCTCGTCGTGATGGCCGTGTGTACGCACCTCGGCTGCACGCCTAGCCAACGCTTCACGCCGGGTCCGCAGCCGAACCTGCCGGACGACTGGCCGGGCGGTTTCCTGTGCCCGTGCCACGGTTCGACCTACGATCTCGCCGGCCGTGTGTTCAAGAACAAACCGGCGCCTCAGAATCTCGACATCCCGCCCTACATGTTCACGTCGGCGACGACCCTCGTGATCGGCAAGGACGAGAAAGGAGAAGCGTGATGGCTGCCGACAACAAAGAAGTCTCCACGACAGGTCTCACCGGCTGGATCGACCAGCGCTTCCCGCTCACGGCCACCTGGAAGAAGCACGTTTCCGAGTACTACGCGCCGAAGAACTTCAACTTCTGGTACTTCTTCGGCTCCCTCGCGCTGCTTGTGCTCGTCAACCAGATCGTCACGGGTATCTTCCTGACGATGAACTACAAGCCCGACTCGACGCTCGCGTTCGCGTCGGTCGAGTACATCATGCGCGAGGTGCCGTGGGGCTGGCTGATCCGCTACCTGCACTCGACCGGTGCATCGATGTTCTTCGTGGTCGTCTACCTGCACATGTTCCGCGGGCTGCTGTACGGGTCGTACCGCAAGCCGCGCGAGCTCGTGTGGATCTTCGGCTGCGCGATCTTCCTGTGCCTGATGGCCGAGGCGTTCTTCGGCTACCTGCTGCCGTGGGGCCAGATGTCGTTCTGGGGCGCGCAGGTGATCGTGAACCTGTTCTCGGCGATCCCGTTCGTCGGCCCTGACCTGTCGCTGTGGATTCGCGGCGACTACGTCGTGTCCGACGTCACGCTGAACCGCTTCTTCGCGTTCCACGTGATTGCGATTCCGCTCGTGCTGGTCGGCCTCGTGATCGCTCACCTCGTCGCGCTGCATGAAGTGGGGTCAAATAACCCGGACGGCATCGAGATCAAGGCGAAGAAGGACGAGAACGGCATTCCGCTCGACGGCATCCCGTTCCATCCGTACTACTCGGTGCACGATTTCCTCGGTGTGTGCGTGTTCCTGATGGTCTTCGCGATGATCGTGTTCTTCTCGCCGGAAATGGGCGGCTACTTCCTCGAGGCGAACAACTTCGTCCCGGCGAACCCGCTGCAGACGCCGCCCGAGATCGCGCCGGTCTGGTACTTCACCGCGTTCTACGCGATGCTGCGCGCGACCACCGACCCGTTCAAGATCGTGCTGATGATCGTGATCGCGGTGCTCGGCGTGCTCGCGCTGATCCGCGCGCGCGGCAAGTGGAAGGCCGGGCTGCCGGTGCTGGCCGCGGCGATCGTCGTGTTCATGTACCTGACGGAGTCGAAGTTCTGGGGCGTCGTCGTGATGGGCTCGGCGGTGATCACGCTGTTCTTCCTGCCGTGGCTCGACCGCAGCCCGGTAAAATCGATCCGCTACCGGCCGCTGTTCCACAAGGTGTTCCTCGGGATCTTCGTCGCGGCGTTCCTGACCCTTGCGTTCCTCGGCACGCGGCCGCCATCGCCCATTGCGACGCTGATCGCGCAGGGCTGTGCGCTGATCTACTTCGCGTTCTTCCTCGGCATGCCCGTCTGGACGCAGCTTGGCACGTTCAAGCAGCCGCCGGAGCGGGTGCGCTTCAAGCCCCATTAATGTGAGCGAGGAGAGAACGACATGAAGAAACTGCTTTCGACACTCGCACTGATCGGGGCGACCGCGTGTGCGCTGCTGGTGGCACCGGGCGTGCGGGCGGAAGGTAATTTTCCGCTCGACCGGGCGCCCGATAACACGGAAAATCTCGTTTCGCTTCAGCACGGCGCGCAATTGTTTGTAAACTATTGCCTGAACTGCCACAGCGCGAACCTGATGCGCTACAACCGTCTGACGGATCTGGGCATATCCCCGAAGGAGATCGAAACGAATCTCCTGTTCACGACCGACAAGGTCGGGAGCACGATGTCCGTCGCGATGCGGCCCGAAGACGCGCAGAGCTGGCTCGGCACCTTGCCGCCCGACCTGTCGGTCGAGGAGCGCGCGCGCGGCCGCGACTGGCTGTATACGTATCTGCGGGGTTTCTACCGCGACGATACGCGGCCGTCCGGCTGGAACAACGCGGTGTTCGAGAACGTCGGCATGCCCCATGTATTGTGGCAACTGCAGGGGCAGCGCATTGCCAAATTCGAAGACAAGACGGACGAGGAGACGGGCGAGAAGGTCCACACGCTCGTCGGCTTCCAGCAGGTCACGCCGGGGACGCTGTCGTCACCCGACTATGACGCTGCGGTTGCCGACCTGGTGGCCTATATGACATGGATGTCCGAGCCGGCACAGCACACGCGCAAGCGCCTCGGCGTGTGGGTGCTGGTCTTTCTCGGTGTCCTGACTTTCCTGGCCTGGCGGCTCAATGCCGCGTACTGGAAAGATATCAAGTAAACACGCCTGACCGGCGTGGGGCCGGCGCAACGCGGAACCCGTGAAAGGGGTTTCGCCGCGTGCCGGCCCTCGGCTTTTTTGAGGAAACGCAAATATGATGGTTCTGTATTCCGGCACAACTTGCCCGTTCTCCCAGCGTTGCCGGCTGGTGCTGTTCGAGAAGGGCATGGACTTCGAAATCCGTGACGTCGACCTGTTCAACAAGCCGGAAGACATTTCGGTGATGAACCCGTACGGTCAGGTGCCGATCCTGGTCGAGCGCGACCTGATCCTGTACGAATCGAACATCATCAACGAGTACATCGACGAGCGCTTCCCGCATCCGCAACTGATGCCGGCCGACCCCGTGCAGCGCGCACGCGCGCGCCTGTTCCTGCTCAACTTCGAGAAGGAACTGTTCGTTCACGTCAGCACGCTCGAGAACGAGAAGGGCAAGGCAGCGGAGAAGAATCACGAGAAGGCACGCCTCGCGATCCGCGATCGCCTGACGCAGCTCGCGCCGATCTTCGTGAAGAACAAGTACATGCTTGGCGAGGAGTTCTCGATGCTCGACGTCGCGATCGCGCCGCTGCTGTGGCGCCTGGATCATTACGGCATCGAGCTGTCGAAGAATGCTGCGCCGCTGATGAAGTACGCGGAGCGGATCTTCAGCCGTCCGGCCTATATCGAAGCACTGACGCCGTCCGAAAAGGTCATGCGTCGTTGATGATGCAATGAAGGCAAGACGGAGAGGGCGGCGCGGCGTGCCGCGCGCCCGCTCCGGGTTCGAGGATTGTGATGCAAGAGATTTCAACGAAGCCTTATCTGCTGCGCGCGTTGTACGAGTGGTGCACCGATAACGGTTACACGCCGCATATCGCGGTGAGGGTCGACAACTCGACGCGTGTGCCGCGTCAGTTCGTGCGTGACGGCGAGATCGTGCTCAACATCAGCTTCGAGGCGACGAGCCAGTTGCAGATGGGCAACGAGTGGATCGAGTTCACTGCCCGGTTCTCCGGGAAGGCGCACAAGATCGAGATTCCGGTTGCCAACGTGCTCGCGATCTATGCGCGCGAGAACGGGCAGGGGATGGCGTTCCAGGTCGATGCGGTCGCGGGCGAAGGCGAGGATTCGGGCACGTTCGACGATGAAGCCGCGCAGGCGGGTGATGCGCAGCGCGACGAGGCGTCGGCTACGCTGACGCCGGTGGCAGACAGCGGCGCGAACGAGGAGCCCTCCGAAGGTGCCGACGAACCGCCGAAAACCGACGGCGATGGTGACGGCTCGAAAGGTAGCAGCAGACCTCGCCTCAAGATCGTGAAATGAGGTAGAATCTCGCGCTTACGCCGGCTTAGCTCATCTGGTAGAGCAGTTGATTTGTAATCATCAGGTGGCGGGTTCGAGTCCTGCAGCCGGCACCATATTGAACGAAGGGCCGGGAGATTTATTCTCCCGGCCCTTCGTCTTTTCGGTGGTCGCTTTTCCGGTCGGGGGGATTGTCGTGTGTCCCGGGCCGCGACACGCAGCTTAGCATTTTGACTTCGACCGATACGTCGAACGAATCTCCATCGCAAGAACATACAAGCGTCGCTTCTACGCGCTGGCTACTACAGCACGTCGCTCACGATTGACGCACTTCCGGATCTACGATTCGGGGTTGAGGTATCAGTTGAAGGATATCCGGAGCGGTTGAGGGCGGGCAGGGGCGGTGCGCTCGTGCCCAAGTGTTGCCGTTTTTGCTGAATTCGACTGTGTCCCCGCGCCACATTTCGAAACAAAGGGCTACGCGATGTTTGCGTAGCCCTTTGTCGTTTTCAAGTACCCTTTGATTGGGAGTCCAAGGCCACCCGTCTGACAAGGCGTATTGAATATGCTTCTGGATGTCATTCCGGGCACTCATTTTTTGATTCTTCACTTCATGTCAATGAGACTTTTTTGAAGATCAGGCAGGCGCGCTCTGGTTGATCTCGACCTCGTCTCGTAGATTGATTTTCGTTATCGTGGTGTTGATTATCACGATGGGTATCATGTACAACTTGAGCGCTTTTGCTGGGCGTACACCACTTGACGAATTGAGTGCGGGAGATTGGATGAAGCGATTGTTGATAGTGCCGTCCTTGCTAACGGTCCTGACATTTGTGGCGTCGACCATCATGACGGCTGCGCCTGCACACGCGGCTGCCCCGAATCAGAAGGATTCTGCTGCTTTGAATGCAGGCGAAAGTAGTGCGCCGTTCACGGCACAGGTTGTCGGACTGGAATGGCTAAACCCGCTACAGCGGCGCGACTATCCGACGGAATGGCAAATTCTCTGGACTTTGGGTCTTGTTCAACCGAACAAGAGCGATGATATGGTCCGGACGATGCCACTGAAATTTTCAGAACTTCAGTCAGTTGGTGCGCTTGTGTACGGCAACCAAGGATCGGAAACGTTCAAAGGCTTCTATCACAAGTACGTCCGCAAATTGCTTGGGCTGTTCGGTGATCGCTATGTGATGAACGCCAAATATTTCTACACGGTCAAGTCAAAGAGCAGGAGCGACTGGCGTGAACTGGCTGAAATGCGTGTCGAGTTCGCCATCCCGGAGCGACTTGATCCGGTGGAGGCAAAGACATTCTTCCAAGGTGAATTCGTCGACAACTATGAGATCGGAAATCCCTCAGCCAAAGATCTCTGGAGCCGTGATACGCCCCCCGACGTCCACGTCAACCAAGGCGGAGCGAACGCCGGTTTCACATCGCTGAACCGCGCGCTGGATTACTTGCAGGCCAACCCGGACAAAAGCGCATGGGTCATGAACTGGGACGCGCCGAGCTTTCCGCCAAAGGACGCGCAGATCAACGAGAACATGGTTGTGCTGTTTCTGGTCGGGCCGAACTTCAAGACGGAGCGTGAGCCGCTTGCATGGATCGGTCGCGCGGCGACGGGCAACGTCAAGGACTTCGAGGCGATGGCCGGCACCACACGGGCCGTGCAGGCGTGGAAAGCCGTGATTGACGGCGCTGCCCGCAATGCGGGCGTGACGGTGCCGTCGCTGAATTATGTGGTGCATGACGCCGGGCGCGGCGGCGAAGCGGCATCGGAACGGATCGGTGCGCTGTCGCAGACGTTGACCGAAGTGCTGCCGGACTACAACTTCAGCAAGCAGACGTTCAATACGCCGGCGTTGCTGGGCCCGATGGGAGCGGGTACGGCGTTGACGGATGTGGTGCTGGCGATCGGGCGAGCGAATCACCTCGGCGAGAAGGTGCTGGTTGCGGGGACGACGGATGCGCAGCACCCGACGGCGGTGGTGGTTGTGCCGCCGTCGAAAGTCACGCCGATCGACCCGGACAAGGACTGGTTCCGCGCGCGGGGCGAGAACAATGCCTATCTGCCGTGGTGGGGCCGTCGTCACGATACGGACTACGGCATGCAGGGTTACTCCTACTGATCGGACGGCAGACCATGCGCGGGATCATTTGAGTGGGCCCGTGTCTCTCGACGCAACCCTCGGCGCAGGTTCGGAAATGGACGACACCGAAATTCGGTGTTTTCGCTGCCACTGACGGGCATCGTTTGATCCCGGAATCGATTTGCGAGTGTATCGCCGGCCGTCTTGTGCGTTAGAGCCAGCGCTCTGTGGAATATTGTCAATTTCGGGGGGAGACAACCTTGTTTTTATGACAATTTGATAAAATCGCGCGAAACAGCGACAGCGTAGCCGAAGCTCGTGTGCCATAACGAATCAAACTGAGAGACCGTCGTGAATATCCGAGAAGCGTTCCGCAATTTCGTATCGGGGATTGATACGAATCGGCGCCCCGTGACACTGAACTGGGGTGCTTCACAAAAAGACCTGGGCGCGCAGCTTGCCTTGCAGCATGTGAGTATCCGCGAAAGCATGATGACCGGCATCGATGGCCGCCTGACTTGCGTTTCGCAAAACGGAAACCTCTCGCCCAAGCTTTTTATCGGTACACCCGTATCGGTCGGGCTGGTCACCGATCGCGGCGGCAAGCACGCAATCAACGCAATCATCAGCGCGGTTCAGGTCGGACGATCCGATGGTGAGCTCACGATCTACCAATTCACCGTGACCGATGCGGTGAATCTGCTCCACAAGCGCACCAATTCCCGTATTTTCCGCAACGTCAACGTGATCGACGTGCTCAACGTCGTGCTCAACGAATGGCGGCAGCGTAGCCAGACGCTCGCCCGTGCATTCGAGTTTGATCTGTCGGGACTGAATCTGTCCCGGTATCCGAAGCGTTCGTACATGCGTCAGGTCAACGAGTCGGATGCGCGCTTCGTGTCGCGACTCTTGCGCCGCGACGGCATCACGATGTTCGTCCATCCCGGGCGGGCGAGCGGCCAGTCGAAAGACGGTGAGCCGCCCGTGCACACGATGGTGTTCTGCGACGATCCGCACAAGCTGTCCGAAGGGCCATCGGGTACGGTGCGGCTGCACCCGCGCGATGCGGGCACCGAGGAGCGCGACACGATCACGGTGCTGACCATGCGTCAGGAATTGATCTCGGGCGAAGCAAGCCGGCCGACATGGGATTACCGGAAGGCGAACGTGGACCAATCGAGCCGACCGGCAGGCCTCGACCAGGGAGAAGCCGGCAACGATCTGGCCCAGTTGCTGACCGATATCGTGATCGAGAGTCCGCACGTGGCGGACTCGTGGGCGGATCTCGACCGGATCACCGAAGACCGGATTCTGGCGCGCGAAGCGCACGCGGTTCGTTACGACGGCAAGAGTGGCATCCGCGATCTCCAGATCGGCACCTGGGTAACGATCACGGGTGATTCGGACTGGAATGCACGACCCGCCGAGCAGCGACAGTTCGTGATCACGTCGCTGCATCACAACGTGTGGAACAACCTGCCGAAGGAACTGAGCGAACGGGCGCAGACGTTGTTCTCGACCAGTCACTCGCTCGAGCAGCCGCTGCTGACGGGTAACCAGGATCCGGCCGATCAGGATACGCGCTACGAGAACCAGTTCACGTGTGTGCCGCGAGGCACGCCGCTGACGCCGATCTACGACACGAAGATCGATTTGCCGCTCACGCCGTTGATCACGGGGCGCGTGGTCGGAAGCGGATCGGACGAAGTCACTTGTGACGAGACTGGCTGCGTGTACGTGATGATCCTGGGCCAGGACTCGGCGGATCATAAACATGCGCAAGGTGCGGGTACGAACGGGAACCTGGGTGACAGCGCGCCGATCCGTGTCGCATCGAGCCTGGCGGGGCCGACCTTCGGCCAGACCATCCTGCCGCGCGTCAATACCGAAGTGCTGTTGGGCTGCCTGGGCGGCGATCCCGATCGCCTGATCATCCTCGGGGTCTTGCCGAACGGCGCCAACATGCCGGCGTCATTCAGTCATACCGGCAGTTTGCCCGGTAACCGCTACCTGACCGGCATCAAGACGAAAGAGATCAGCGGGCAACGGTATAACCAGCTTCGACTCGACGATACGCCGCAGCAAATCAGTGCGCAGTTGGCGTCCGAGCACGCTCATTCCCAGTTGAATCTCGGGTATCTGACCCAGCCGCGCGATAACGGGCAAGGCGCCGATCGCGGCCAGGGCGCAGAACTTCGGACCGATGCCGCTGCGGCATTGCGCGCCGCGCAGGGGATGCTGTTGACGACCTACGCGCGTACCCAGGCGAGCGGCGGCCAGTTGGATCGTGACGAACTGATCCAGTTGCTCCAGCAGTGCACGGATCTGTTCAAATCGCTTGGCGATTATGCGGGGCAGCACGGCGGGCAAGCGACCGACACGGCGGGGCAGTCGACGCTCTCCGCCGCGTTCAAGAACTGGGGGCCGGGAACCGGTGGCAACGGTGCTTCGCAGGCGCTGATGGCATTCGGTGCGCAGGCCGGTTCGTTGAACATCACGCCGAAAACGCACGTGACCTACGCGGGCGAGAACATCGATCAGGTTGCCGCCAACCATCTGCAATTCACGAGCGGCCAGAAACTGAACATGCAGGCCGGCAACGGGCTGTGGCTGTTCGCCCAAAGTGCGGGCATCACGACGATCGCCAATCAAGGCAAGTTGCTGATGCAAAGTCAGAACGACGATACGCAGATCGATTCCGCGAAGAATTTCCAGGTGACGGCGGCGGGCGGCAAGGCGTCGGTGCTAGGCAAGGACCAGGTCGTGCTGATGACGTCCGGTGGCGCTTACCTGAAGCTGGACGGCGCGAACATCGAATTGGGCTGCCCCGGAACGTTCACGGTGAAGTCGGCCGGCCACTCGTGGCAAGGTCCCGCCAGCATGAGCGGCGAATTGCCGGCGTTCAGCCACTCGCCGCTCGGGCGGGTGCCGAAGCTGGTGAGGGCGACGGACGGGCAGCCTGCACCGGGATTCGATGCCGAGGTCAAGAAGATGTCCGGCGACCTGCTGGGCCAGAAAACCGATGAGGCAGGCAAGCTGCCGCCAATCAACGGCAACCAGTTCGAGCAACTGGCGGTGCAGTTCATCAAGAAAAATATCTGAGCATTCCGGGGAGTAACACATGACCGATTCATTTCTGAATCCGCTGGGCCCCTCGTCGCCCAGCGCGCCGCCGGCTGCGGGTGGCAATGCTGCTGCAAACGCGAGTGATCCGCCAAGCATCGTGATCGGCGAAGGCCAGGGGCCGACGCTCTTCGATATGCAAAACGAACTGATCTGCGTGAAGCAGCAGCCGCTGCCTGGCGTAATCATTTTCGTGCACGGCGTGAATTCGGAGGGTGAATGGTACAAGGGCGCGGAAGAGGGTTTGTGCAAGGGATTGAACCGACGGCTCGCCCGGCTCGATGATCAGTTGAGTCACAAGGGCGTGATTGGCGGTCAGATGAGTCCCGTTCAATATACGGATAGTCTGACACCGGACGGATTCCTGAATCCCAAGTTGTGGGCTGGAAATTATATTAAACCCGATCCTTCGTTTTCCCCGGTAATCCACTTCCGTTGGGGCTACAAGGCCAACAAGGAGGAGTTGAAGGAGTACGGGGACAAGATATTTCTGAACGAGAAGAACTACTGGGGCGGCGGCCCGTTTGCGAACGGTTGTTCGAGCTTGCCGGATCTGTGGCACGAGGGGCTCGACGACCGGATATTCGGGTGGATTTCTGTACAGGCGCTGAATCCAACGACACGCCCACTGTATCGAACCCCGCCACGTACTTACGGGGTCCTCGCCGCGCTGCGTCTGGCCAAACTGGTGGAATCGATTCGCAAGAAGCAGGCGAACGTGCCGATCACGATCGTGTGCCACAGTCAGGGGAACATGGTCGGATTGACGGCGGCGTTCTTCGGCGACCGGTTGGAGGCGGTGACCGACCGCTGGGGCAACACGGGGCGTTGCGTCGCCGATGCCTATGTGCTGGCGAATCCTCCCTATAGCGTCGCCAATACCGACACGGGAATGGATACCTGGGCTCAGCGGGATATCAAGGATTCCAAACACCGGCGTGGCCGCGAGACTTATGAGGCTCGCACAAAGACACTACGCGCGTTTCTCGACATCATTCGTGCCCGCTCTGCGTTCGAAATGCCTTCGGACAAGCTCGATAGAGAGATGGGCAATTGCAGGACATCGGAGAAAGGCAAACCGTATTCTGCCGATGCCGATCGGAAGTCACACGGCTTGAACGGCTACACCCATGGTCGCGTGACGCTGTATTGCTGCCCTCACGACCAGGTGATTTCCGCCGTAACGGTTCAGGGAATAGGATGGCGCGGGCTCGGGTATATCGACGACGACAAGAAAGAGCCGTCGAAGGAGCTGATAGATATCGGTGCGGAAGGCGTGCTCACGCAGCGGGTGTTTGCGACGCACTGGAAGGTGGGTGAAATTCGCGACTATCACTATTGGGAAAATGACTGGCGTCATGGGAAGGAGGGCACGACACCCGGTTTCTGGTTTCCGCCTTCCCCGCCGGCAAAATTTGGTCTGGTCCGCGCGTGGAGCGGAAACGAGAATCCGATCGCCAAGCTCTTCACCACGGCTTCCGCACCGGTTTTCTACCTGGTGACGCTGGTGACATCGAGTTTCAAGATGTTTCCTGTCAATGCGGATCCTCCGAAATACTGGACGGTGACTGCAAACGCGCCAGCGCTCGACGAGCCGTTCGCGCCGCAGACGTTCCGAAGTAATGATCCGCATAACCCGATCCTGATAAAGGATGGTAACGCCGAGAGCGATTTCAACGACGGCTACGATACACCCGCTGCGGCTCGGAACGCCCAAAAGGCGGACAAGAAATCCGATGATCCCTACGATACTTACCAATCGCAGTCGCCCGACGATGTAGCGAAAGGCGATGTCGGGAGCGAAGCTTCGCAACGTTACGAGGATCGCGCGATCCTGCGCATGCGTGCGCGTCGTGACGGTCGCAAGGCGTGGGTGGACGACAATGGCAACGTGATCGGTGAGGATGGCAAAAGCGACGCACCGGAAGGCTACAAGGACTGGCATAACGAGCAGGTAGTCGAGATTCTCGATGGGGGCAAATTAAACAACCCGACCAACCATTCGACCACGATGACGAATCCGGATCATGCGCAGAAAGCATTGGCGTACGACGTGGCGATCGGGTTGTGCTACTTGTCGCCCAAGGATTTGACCGAATTGCGGCTCGAAGCGGATTGGCGATTTGGGGAAGAAATGCCAGACAATCATTCGAATAATAAATATTCGGAGTACTTCCAATCTGGCACGCTGGCGCAGCACTCGCTGTCCAGATGGATTCGCGATGACGCTGAATCTCACCGGCCGGAGAAAATCGTAGATGAGCGTGAAAACGAGCTCTTTCTGAAAATTGGAGGGGTTGTATGATTGGGTTGATCTCGTCATGGCCCCGTAGACTGGCTGTAGCCATTGTAATGATGGTGATCGCAATGGGTAGCATGTACGTATTGGGTACGTCCGCCGGGCATACGCCTGCGGGCGGTTTGAATACTGGAGATTGGATGAAACGGCTATTGATAGTGCCATCTTTGGTGGCGGTTCTGGCATTCGTTGTGTCAACCATCATGGCGGCGGCGCCCGCGCAGGCGGCTGCCCCGAAGCAGAAAGATGCGGCTGCTCTGAATGCGGACGAAAGTGCGACACCGTTCACGGCGCAGGTTGTCGGACTGGAGTGGCTGAATCCGTTGCAGCGGCGCGACTATCCAACGGAATGGCAGATTCTATGGACCATGGGGCTCGCCAAGCCAAACAAAAACGACGACATGGTCCGTACAGATCCAAAGTCGTTTACGACACTTCAATCAGTCGCAGGGGTAGCCTATGGCAATCAAGGAACAGAGACGTTCAAAGGCTTCTATCACAAATACGTCGGTAAATTGCTTGGGCTGTTTGGTGATCGCTATGTGATGAACGCCAAATATTTCTACACGGTCAAGTCCAAGAGTAAGAGCGATTGGCGGGAATTGGCTGGTATCCGTGTGGAGTTTTCCGTTCCGGATCGGCTGGACGCTGGCGAGGCGCAGGCATATCTGCAGAAACGCATCATCAGTGAATTCAATATTGGAAACGATGAGTTCACCGATCTTTGGAGCAAAAACACCCCCCCCGACGTCCACGTCAACCAAGGCGGAGCGAACGCCGGTTTCACATCGCTGAACCGCGCGCTGGATTACCTGCAGGCCAACCCGGACAAAAGCGCATGGGTGATGAACTGGGACGCGCCGAGCTTCCCGCCGAAGGACGCGCAGATCAACGAGAACATGGTTGTGCTGTTTCTGGTCGGGCCGAACTTCAAGACGGAGCGTGAGCCGCTTGCATGGATCGGTCGCGCGGCGACGGGCAACGTCAAGGACTTCGAGGCGATGGCCGGCACCACACGGGCCGTGCAGGCGTGGAAAGCCGTGATTGACGGCGCTGCCCGCAATGCGGGCGTGACGGTGCCGTCGCTGAATTATGTGGTGCATGACGCCGGGCGCGGCGGCGAAGCGGCATCGGAACGGATCGGTGCGCTGTCGCAGACGTTGACCGAAGTGCTGCCGGACTACAACTTCAGCAAGCAGACGTTCAATACGCCGGCGTTGCTGGGCCCGATGGGAGCGGGTACGGCGTTGACGGATGTGGTGCTGGCGATCGGGCGCGCGAATCACCTCGGCGAGAAGGTGCTGGTTGCGGGGACGACGGATGCGCAGCACCCGACGGCGGTGGTGGTTGTGCCGCCGTCGAAAGTCACGCCGATCGACCCGGACAAGGACTGGTTCCGCGCGCGAGGCGAGAACAATGCCTATCTGCCGTGGTGGGGCCGTCGTCACGATACGGACTACGGCGTGCAGGGTTACTCCTACTAATCGGATAGCAGACCATGCGAGGGATCATTCGAGTGGGCGACGTCCATAGTCACGGCGGCTATGTCGAGACAGGTGCGGCAAACAGCGATGTGATGGGACGCGCGCCTGCGCGGGTCGGTGACCGCTGCACATGTCCGTTACATGGTCCGTGCGTTGTCGTCGAGGGGGATGGGCAGTTCGACATCGAGGGTGCGCATGCTGCATTTGAAGGCCACAAGACGTCATGCGGCGCCGTTCTGATTTCTTCGTTGCCGACGTCGGGACGTTCGTAATTCGCACTGTCCGGACAATTGCGTTGCGGTGGCGGAGGGTTCCGGGGGTACCCGCCACGCGGTCGAACGAGGGGCTACGCGATGCCGGTATAGTTCTTCATCGTTTCAACGTTCGCTCGTTCCGGCGGCATATCATCCCGTAGCGCAAGCCCCAGCCAAACATCGATCACATCTGCCTGAACAACCCCGCATACGCGCGACTGACCGGCAGCATCTCCCGCTGCCCGTGCACGCGAATCCGCAACCGTCCCAGCAGGTCACGCTCGACGCGATCGATCGCCGCATACGCGACGATCACGCCGCGGTGCACCTGCGCGAACCGCTCCGGATCGAGCCGCTGCATCAGTTCCTTCAGCGGCGTGCGAATCACGAGCCGTTCATTGGCCGTGACGACTTCCGTGTACTTGTCCGATGCCTGGAAATACAGCACGTCGTCGACCGATACGAGTCGCGTCGCATCCTTGACGCCCACGGTCAGCCAGCGGATCGGCGCCGTGTCTCGCGATTGCGCCGCCTGCGCGAGCGCATCGGCGTGCGCGACGGCCGGCCCGCCGCGCTGAAGCTTCGCGATACAGCGCAACAGCCGCTCGTCCGTCACCGGTTTAAGCAGGTAGTCGACCGCCGCGCGATCGAACGCGTCGACCGCATATTCGTCGTAGGCCGTGACGAACACGACATGCACGTCGGGTGCCAGCGCAGCGAGCTTCAACCCGTCGATGCCGGGCATCCGGATGTCGAGAAACGCGACGTCCGGGCGAGGCGATGCGTTCAACGCGGCCAGCGTTTCGACGCCGTTGCGCGGCATCGCGACGATCTCCAGTTCGGGCCAGAGCTGCCGCAGCCGCTGTGCGAGCGATGCGGACAGGTTCGGTTCGTCGTCGGCGATGAGGGCGGTCGGCATGTCAGTCAATCGGAATCAGCAGCGTGGCAGTGACGCCATGCCCGGCGCCGGCATTCGTCCCGACAGTGACGCGGCCGCGCTCGCCGTGCAGCGTCCTGATGCGCGCCGCGACGTTGGCGAGCCCGACGCCGCCATGCATGGGCGTGTCACCTTTGCCGAGGCCGACGCCCGTGTCGATCACGTTCAATTCGAGCATGTCGCGTCGCATCCGTCCGCGAATGACGATCACGCCGCCGTCGATCGATGGCTCGATCCCGTGCAGCAGCGCATTCTCGACGAGCGGTTGCAGCAGTAGCGGCGAGAACGGCAACGTGTGCAGATCCGCCGGGACGTCGATCGCATACGACAGCCGCTCGCCGAGCCGGATCGACGCGATCTTCAGCAATGCCTCGACGAGTTCGAGTTCCTCGCCGAGCGTCGACGTCGCATCTCGCGTGCGCCGGAGGCTCGCACGCAGGTAGCGGTTCAGGCTGTCGAGCATCGTCGTCGCGCGCGCCGGATCGCGCTCGATCAGGCTCTGCACGTTCGCGAGCGTATTGAACAGGAAATGCGGCTCGATCTGCGCCTGCAGCAGCGCCAGGCGCGCGGCCGTCTCGGCCTGGCGCGCTTCGGCGGCTTCGCGGCGTTCGGTTTCGAGCGTCGCACGCATGCGCATGGACTGCAGGAACAGCGACACGCACACGAACAGGACGGCCGACACGAGGAACGACGGCCCGTAGCTGTCCCATGTGACGATGCGTGCCGAACCGAACACATGGGGCACCTTCCCGCCGACGATCGCCGCCGCGATCTCGAAACCGGCGAAGACGCTGACCGGCGCGATCACGACGGCCTTCAGCGCGAGTCCCGACACGCGTGGCAGCAGCCGGTTGGCGGCAGCACTCAACAGCACCGCGCAGAAGCCGATGGTGTTGGCGACGACGAGGTAGGGGACGACGGGTTCGTTGAAATGGATGACCCAGAAGCCCAGGCCGACGACCGAGTTGAAGCACGCAAACCCGAGCAGCGCCATCGGGGCGCGCAGCCATCGCGGCGCGCGGCCAGCGGGCGGCGGCGGAATCGGCGAAGTGTCGGGCGTGGCTCGCATGATGTCGGGTGAGTGTGGGCGCGCGATGCGCGTATGGCCTGACCTTACCGCTGGATGCGCTGACGGCGCGCGAGTTGCGACGAACGGCGCACGGCTTCGACGAAGCGCATCGGCTGCCGACGGTTGGCCGGTTTCCTTCACGAGTGTAGTGGAACGCGTTGCGGAAGGACATCGGGCGGCGCCGGTTTCGCGCCGCGCCCGAAACGCCGATCGGTCGTCGAAGCGGGGCCTTTCGGAGGTTGCGGGTTGCCGGATTCGATGAAGCTTGAATCTTCCCGGCTCGCCGAACGACCGTCGCCACGATGCGCAGTTCGTCCGCGAATTCCTGCATCCCGTCGCAAGCCGCGCCGCCGGCACGGACCGGGCAGTACGGTGTAACCGTGTCCACTCCGATCAGGCGATCCGACCATGTCCACGCTCTTTCACCTGAAGACTTACGTATATATGACGTTCTGCGTGCTGCTTTACATCGGCATCAAACGCTGTTTTCCGCGCGAGGTGCCGGCGGCACGACCGCTGATCTCGCCCGTCGCGTTCGGGATGCTCGGCATCGTCAACCTGAACGGACGCTTTCCGCACGCCGGCATCGACGTGAATGCGATCGCGCTGGCTGCTGTCCTGACCGGCGCCGCGTTGGGCTGGCTGCATGCGAGCCGCTGGCGGCTCGTGTACCGTGCGACGCCGTCGGGCTTGCGCGTGCGCCTGCCCGGCGATGCGAGCCTGCTCGTCACGCTGATGCTGACCTTCGTCGCCGAAACCTGCATGCATTACGCGGTCGCCGCCCGCGAGCCGTGGGCGGCGGCGAGCGGCTTCGTGATGCTGTCGTTCGCGGTGTGGGGCGTGCTGGTCGGGATGCCGCTCGGGCGTGCGGTCAACGTGGTCGTGCGCTGCATGCGCCATGCGGGCGAATCGGCGCGTAGCGGCATCCCGTATTCGGTCGATCCGCGCTGACGGGCGCGAAACCGAAAGCAGAAAGCGGGAAAGCGCGCGACTGGCGGCCACGAGCGCGATGCAGTTCGTCATCGGCCAGCGGGGCGGCATCGGGCCGAACGTGCGGTGACGCGTGCCGTTGTGCCCCCGTTTTTGCTGTCACGGTCGCGTCACGATGCGCCCATAAGGTTGCACGTTCCCGTCGCGGCGGCATCGCCGGAACCGGGGCGTGCGCAACCTGCTTCCGACGACGTGCCCGCGTCGCGGGCGGGCAACCGGGATCTCGCTCCCGGCCGCGCACCGTTCATGCATTCCACCATTTCATTCAAAAACAGGATCGACGCCGGTTCGCATCGGATCGCGGACGATCAGGAGACAGGGACCATGTTGAGTCCGCATGAATTCTCGATGCTGCTGCGCATTGCGCGTACGCCGGACAGCGTCGATCAATCGAATCCGGCCTTCGCCGTGCTGGTCGAGAAGCGGCTGGTCGTCGATACGCAGGTGCGCATGAACGCGGTGGCGGCGCGTCCGGCGCTGACGCCGATCGGCCAGATGCTGCTGGCGCGCTTCGACGAAGCGGCCTGAGAGGAAGCGTCACGCCTTCATCGAGACGAAGGGCGTGACGCGTTGAAACGCCGGGCCGCTTACTGCGCGACCGGCACGGTCACGTCGCTGCCGAACCAGTGCATCGAGATCTTCTTCAGCGTGCCGTCCTTTTGCAGCGATTCCAGTGCGTCGTTGATCGCCTTCTCGAACTTCGGGTTGCCCTTGCGGAACGGGATCGCCATTTCCTGCTTGCCGCCGTTCAGCACCGCGCCCGCGCGCAGCGGCAGGTTCGACGTCTTGATCATGTACGGCAGCATCAGGCGGTCGTCGAGCGTCGCCTCGATCCGGCCCGCGGCGAGGTCGCGCAGCTTCTCCGGCGCGCCCGGATACGTCTGCACCTCGATGCCCGGCACGGTGCGCGCCATCTGGTCGTAGTTGGTGCCGAGCGTCACGCCGAGCTTCTTGCCCTTGAAGTCGTCGAGCGACTTGAAGTTGCGCGTGTCGTCCTTGCGCTGGATCAGCTGCGCGGCCGAGTACGTGTACGGCTGGCTGAAGTCGAGCACTTCCTTGCGCTGCGGCGTGATCGTGACCTGGTTGACGATCACGTCGAACTTGCCGGCCTGCAGGCCCGCGATGATGCCGCTCCATTCGGTCGGGATGAACTGCGTCTTCACGCCGAGCTTGCCGGCGACCGCGTTCGCGACGTCGACGTCGAAACCCTCGAGCTGGCCCGACGTGCCGCGCGAGTTGAACGGCGGATACGTGCCTTCGAGGCCGACGCGCAGCACGCCGGCTTTCTTCACCGAATCGAGCAGGTCGTCCGCGTGCGCGGCGACGGCCGTGAAGCCGAGGGCCGACGCGAGCAGCAGGCCCGACAGCAGGAACTTCGAACGTTTCATCGCAGATCTCCAGTGTTCAATATGGTGTTGTCGTGAGCGCCGCGCACCGGCCGGGCCCGGTGGGCCGCAATACGGACACGTAGACACTACTCGCAACCGAGCCGCGCCGAAAGTCGAATTGGCCCTGATTGCGATCGATTTCATCGGAGCCCGGTGACGTGATGGCGTATGCGGAATAATCTGACGAAAGCCGCCGGTTCGGCGGCGTCGAAGCCATCAGGCCAGGAGCAGATCGACATGGATTTCCGGTTCTTCGCCGACGTCGCGACCTACACGTTCGAGGACGGCGTTCACGTCGTCGGCCTCGCGGATCGCGATCCGCCAACGCAATACGTCATCCTTCAGCGTGGAACGGAAGACGGCGAGCAGGATGAAGCACTCGGCCTCGACACGTATTACACGGAAGTCTGCGAGAACGGTGTCGCCGGCTATGGCGGCGTCGAATCCGTGTCCCTGCGCGGCGAGATGCTGAATATCGAGCTGGCGCCGGATGCGGCGTGGGCGCAAGGGTTGGGGTTGGTCACGATCGTGGTGCGCGCGACCGACAGCCTCGAACACGTAAAGCAGGGGCTGACGGCGATCTTCGCGGGAACACCGACGAGGCTGTGCATCGATTGACGCGCACCGGGAAGCGGGCGGACGCGGAATTGGCATAATCACGGCCTGCCGCGAGGATCTCGCGGCCGATGCAACGTAATCATCCCGGACACCACAGCAATACCCATGTCGACCGACTCCACAACCGAAGTGCCGCTGCAACATATTCTCGAACGCCCCGGCGATTTCTCCGGATGGCTCTACCTGCCGCCGATGCCCTGGACGCTCGATACGGAGGGCGCATTCTCCGACGACACCGGAGGCGACGACGAGATCGCGGTGCCCGACATCGCCCGGCAATCCGGCTGGCAGATCACGCTGGACAGCGCGACGATCGAAGACATCGTGATCAACGCGCACGACCAGATCGACGAGCCGAGCATGGCCCAGTTGTTCGACGCGTTCGTGTTCTACATCGAAAACGACGCCTTCATTCTGTTCTGACGACACGCAGGCCACGCCCACAGGATGCGAATGAAATGAACACGACGGACGATCAGGCGGCACTACGTACGCGTCAGGAAGCCGTTTGCGCGCAGTACGGCCTGCCCGCCGTCGAACCGGAAGACATGGTCGCCGTCGCCATGTCGACGCTTGGCAGGATGCCGGTCTACGGCACGCGTATCGCACGATCCGAAGGCGACAACATCGGCTGGTTTTTCCATTGCGGCGAGTATTCCGACGCAGCAGATTTCTATCAGCCGCTGCATGCCGCGCATCTGCCGACTTACCTGCCGTCGGTGCAACCGTATCTGAGGTTGCCGCCCGGCGCGCGATTCATCATCGACGATGCGGGCTACGAAGACGTCTGGATGGATTAGCCCGCCGATGAGGGACCGCCGTGCGCGCGCAGCGAACCCCCACGACCGAAAGTGACGATCCACAACGAAAAAGGACCGCCTGGCGGTCCTTTTCCACATCGAGCAACCTGCGCTGCTTACGGCAACGAAATCGTCAAATTGGCCGACTCCGGGCCCACCTTGATCACCTGCGAATAAGGTGCGAGCGCCTGCAGCGTCTTGTCCTTCAGGTAGGTGTTGAGCCCGAGGAACCCGAGCAGCGCCACCAGCGTGAACACGGTCCCGATCGCCCAAACCGGCACCTCGCGCTTCAACCGGTGCGCAATCTGATCCGGCAACGGCCAATGCGGCGCGAACGGCGCCCGCTTGCCCTTCATATGCGCGATCTCGTCGCCCAGCCGCGCCGTCAGATAAGCCAGCTTCTCCGGCCCTTCGAGCAGATACTTGCCCTGGAAACCGAGCAGCAGGCACATATGAAACACCTCGAGCGACTGCAGCCGCGCGGCACCTTGCACACGACATTCCTCGAGATACTGGAAGAACTTCTCGCCCGCGAGCTGCTCGCCGAACAGCACGAGCTGCAGCGGCCGGCGCTCCCAGTCCGTGCGGATCTTGAACTGCGACGACAGCACCATCTCGTCGATGGCCGCGCAGAACGCGAACTTCGCGCTGTACACATCCTCGGCGGCGATATTCAGCTTCTTCGCGCCGCGCTCGAAATCCGACAGGAATTCCTGGATCCGCGTGCTGAACTCGCTCGCGCTGTCCGGCTCGCGGCCGTTCTTGAGCAGGAACAGCATGAAGAAGCCGTCGTACAGCAGGTCGAGCAGCGAACGGGCCTGGAACGCGGAGTCCGTCGACGCGGGGGTATGCATGGGTGCCGGCGCGTTGTCGCCGAACAGGGAAGGCGCGTAGCTCATGATGTGACCGCGATCAGTTCGAATTTCAGGTCATTGATGCCAGTCGGCGCGTAGATCATCGCGGACTGGGCCTGCAGCATGCGCTCGTACAGCGCGCCGCGCGAATCGAGCGAGAAGTAGCACGCGCCGGGCCGTACCGGAATCGCGGGCGGCACCTGCGGCGTGTACGACAGCCGCACGCCGGGCATCGCCGACAGCACGAGCTTGTCGACGTCGTCGGGCGCGCCGACCTTGAAGCGGGCCGGCACCGCATCGACGAGCTCGACGCTCGGCATGTCCGCGGACACCGCCAGGTAGAACTCGGTCTTGTCGTCGATCTTGCCCGAATCGAGGCGGCCGAGGTGGAACGACGGACGCACCTCGTCGAGCGTGATCGCGAAGTAGCGCGTCGAGATCACGGTATCGAGCAGCTCGCGCAGCATCAGGTCGAGACGCGCAAAACTCGGGCCCGGATCGTCGTGGCGGTACACGGGCAGGTCGGCGAGCGTGTAGCCCTTCGAGAACGTCATCAGCTGGCCTGCGAGGCGCAGCAGTTCCTGGAACAGCCGCTCCGGATGCAGCGCCGCGTGCTGGTGCAGGTGCGCGAGCGTCGCGAACGCGGCGTTCGCGGTATGCAGCAGCCAGAACGACGCGATGTCGCCCGAGCGGAATTCGATGATGTTCTTCGACGGCTCGCGGTGGAAGCCGTACAGCGCATTCACCTTCGCCTGCAGCGCGTCGACCAGCTGGCGCAGCCGCTGGTGCAGGATCGGCGACGCGTCGATCGCGAGGCACGGCGGCACGAAGTTGTCGTCGATCTCGAAACCGGACGTCGCGGTGCGGCGCACGCGCACGAGCGGCACCGACAGCAACTGGTCGCGCGGTTCGCTGTGCGCGATCAGCTTGACCTGCGTCTTCAGGAACGTGATGTCGGCTTCGGCCGCGTCGGTGAAGTTGTCGGCGACGCTCGTCTGCTCGCTGACGAAGCGCGTCATGAAGCCGGCGGCCGGATCGTCGCTGTAGTTGGTGCCGTTCTCGCGCTGCGGGTGCAGCGCGAGATAGAACACGAATTCGTTGATGCCGTCAGGCAGCGTGTCCAGCGCGATCGGCGGCGGCAGGTCGTCGGCCTGCGGCGCGGCATACAGCGCGCCGTCCGGGAACACGAGCGCGAGTTCGGCAACCCGCAGCACGTTGCTGCCGAGTGCGTCGCGGTCGATGCGCACGGAGCGCACGCCCCAGTTGTACGGCTGGATCGCCTGGATGGATTCGAACAGGCGCGCCTCGTGGTACGCGTCCTGTCGCTGGAAGTGTTGAGGCCGGAGGAACAGCCCTTCCCCCCACAGCACCTTGGCCGAATAACTCATGTCAAATCCGGTTAATGTGGCGTTGCGATGTAATCGATTTGTTCGAACCCGAATTAACTCGCCAATTGTTAACTCTTGTTAATTGACATTCGTGCGTCATGTTTAACCGCAGGAGACCGAAGAAAGCATATTCAGCGGTTGCGAAGGCGCACCCTGTTGCGGTGCGATCACGGTGCCATCGGTGACCGTCATCGCGCAATTATGCAGGCCGATGATTATGCCGGATTTCTCCGACTTCACCGGATCGAATGTCAGTTTCCATCGTTGCAGTGCGGGATCGCGGAACAGCGCGACGATGCCGAATGCCTGCGCTTCGCGCGAGACTTTCTCGGTCGCCGTATAGCGCTGGCCCGGAATCAGCGTGATTTCGCGCACATTCAGCAGGTCGGCGCCGAGCGCGGCCTTTTCCTTGGTCGGATCGGTGAACGCGTCGAACGGCGCCTGCTGGAACGACGTCGGATCCTTCAGCGCGTAGAGCCGCACGACGAGCGCGAGCGGCTTGTGGTCGGTCGCGGCATTCAGGTTCGGCGCGGCAGCGAGCGTGAGCCCGATATTGCGCGGCGGCTTCTGCGCATCGGGCACTTCGGGCTTGCCGATGCCGGCGGCCGACATCACGGCGCTTGCGGCCGAGCCGAGCAGCGGGGCGGCCGCGCAACCGGCCAGGAGCGCGCAGGCAACCACCAGCAGCGCATAGCGAATCATGGACGATCTCATCGTGTTTCCGGCGTGCCGCCTTTATCCCTGTCAAAACTGCCGGGTATTTCCGCGTTCGCCGCGTATCCCCGGCATTGCACCGTTCAACTATTAAGCACGCCTGCGTCGCGGCAAGCGCCCGGAAATTTTTTCCGCCGCCCGGGCGGCGCGTCGCGCAACCAGTAAAACTTGCGCATTCCAGCCGAAAGAAAAACCGCCGCGAGCCCATGGCGAGAGGCCATTCGAGGGGGTAGCGCCCGGTTTTAAAAGGAATTACTCTTCACGCGACGATTGAATTATGAAAAATTGATCGGTACTATACCCGCGCGCTTCTTGCAAAGCAAAAGAACCAGATTCTCAACGATTTTAAAACTCACGCGCCGGTGGATATAACGATGAAAGACCGTCTTTTCGCAAAACTGTCTGGGGTAGTGGTGGCTTGCGGCGTGATCGCCGGCTGTGCGAGCCAGCCTCCCGCGCCGCCGACTGCCGAGGTGTTCAACAAGTCGCTGGCCGATGCGGATGCGGTTGCGAAGGCGGGTGACCAGGACAAGGCGCTCGGCCTGTACCAGCAGCTCGCGAAGTCGGACCCGACGCGCGAGGAACCGTGGTCGCGCATCGCGCAAATCCAGTTCGCACAGAACCACTACGGCCAGGCGATCGTCGCCGCGCAGGAAGCACTGCAGCGCGACGCAACCGACCGTCAGGCAAAGAGCGTGCTGGCCGTCGCCGGCCTGCGGATCGCGACGCAGTCGCTCGGCGAGCTGCGCCAGGATTCGTCGCTCGCGGGCGACGCGAAGTCCGATGCGCAGGCGCTCGCGAAGCAGTTGCGCGACACGCTGGGCGAATCGGCGCTGTTCCCGCCTGAAACGAAGGCCGTGAAGCCGCGCCCGCCGCGCCGGATCGTCCATCGTCCGAAGGGCGGCGCTGCACCGGCAGCCGAGGCCGCCACCGCCGCGGCCACCGCACCGACGCCGCCCGCCACAACGCAAAAGGGCGGCGGCGATCCGTTCGGCGCGCTGCGCAACTGACCGCAACTGACGCGATAACCACAACTAACCTGGGAGCCGTCGAGATGGCCAAGAAAGAAAGCATTCAGAAAAGCTTGCAGAAAATACGGCCGCCGCGCGTCCAGCTGACCTATGAGGTCGAGAAGGGCGACGCGATCGAGGTGAAGGAACTGCCGTTCGTCGTCGGGGTTGTCGGCGATCTGGCGGGTCAGTCCGAAATCGAGCAGCCGAAGCTGCGCGACCGCAAGTTCGTCAATATCGACCGCGACAACTTCGACGACGTGATGAAGGCGATCGAGCCGCGTGCCGCGTTCCAGGTGGAAAACCGCCTGAGCCCGGAAGGCGGCAAGTTCGCGGTCGACCTGAAGTTCCGCTCGCTGTCGGATTTCAGCCCGGACGAAGTCGTCGAACAGGTCGAGCCGCTGCGCCGCCTGCTCGAGGCGCGCTCGAAGCTTGCCGACCTGCGCAACAAGCTCGCCGGCAACGACAAGCTCGAGGATCTGCTGTCCGAGGTGCTGAAGAACACGCAGCAACTGCAGGAGCTCGCCAAGGGCACCGGCGGCGACAAAGACGGCGAATGACGACGGAGTGTTGAGATGAACCAGCAAACGGCTGCGGCCCAAGCCAGCGGCGCGGAATACGCCGCAGGGACCTCGCTGCTCGACGACATCGTCGAGAAGAGCAAGGTCGCGAAATCCGATTCCGAGCATGCGCGTGCGAAGGACCTGATCGGCGAACTCGTGCACCAGGTGCTCGACGGCACGGTGATCGTGTCGGACAACCTGTCGGCGACGATCGACGCGCGCGTCGCGGAACTCGACCGCCTGATCTCGACGCAGCTTTCCGCGGTGATGCACGCGCCGGAATTCCAGCGCCTCGAAAGCACGTGGCGCGGGATGGATTACCTGGTCAAGGAAAGCAATACGGGCCAGACGATCAAGATCAAGGCGCTGCACGCACCGAAGCGCGACCTCGTGCGCGATTTCAAGGGCGCGAGCGAGTTCGACCAGAGCGCGCTGTTCAAGAAGGTCTACGAAGAAGAATTCGGCACGTTCGGCGGCTCGCCGTTCGGTGCACTGATCGGCGATTACGAGATCTCGCGCCAGCCGGAAGACATGTACTTCATCGAGCAGATGTCGCACGTCGCGGCGGCCGCGCACGCGCCGTTCATCGCGTCGGCGTCGCCGGAGCTGCTCGGCCTCGAGTCGTTCTCGGACCTCGGCAAGCCGCGCGATCTCGGCAAGGTGTTCGATACCGTCGAATACGCGAAGTGGAAGTCGTTCCGCGACGCCGAAGATTCGCGCTACGTCGGCCTGACGCTGCCGCGCTTCCTCGGCCGCCTGCCGTTCAATCCGAAGGACGGCCAGACCGCGGAGAACTTCAACTTCGTCGAGGACGTCGACGGCACCGATCACGACAAGTACCTGTGGTGCAACGCCGCGTGGGCATTCGCTGCACGCCTGACGGCCGCGTTCGACGACTTCGGCTGGTGCGCGGCGATCCGCGGCGTCGAAGGCGGCGGCCTCGTCGAGGACCTGCCGACCCACACGTTCAAGACCGACGACGGCGAAGTCGCGCTGAAGTGCCCGACCGAGATCGCGATCACCGATCGCCGCGAGAAGGAGCTGAGCGACCTCGGCTTCATCCCGCTCGTCCATTGCAAGAATTCAGATTACGCCGCGTTCTTCGCTGCGCAGTCGGTGCAGAAACCGAAGAAATACAGCACCGACAGCGCGAATGCGAACGCCGTCCTGTCCGCCCAGCTTCAGTACATCTTCTCGGTATCGCGCGTCGCGCACTACCTGAAGGCGATGATGCGGGACAAGATCGGCAGCTTCGCATCGGCGCAGAACGTGGAGACTTTCCTCAACCGGTGGATTTCGCAGTACGTCCTGCTCGACGATAACGCCTCGCAGGAACAGAAAGCGCAATTCCCGCTGCGCGAGGCATCCATACAAGTGTCGGAGATTCCGGGCAAGCCGGGCTCGTATCGTTCGGTCGCATTCCTGCGCCCGCACTTTCAGCTCGACGAACTCTCGATTTCTCTGCGGCTTGTCGCTGATCTGCCCAAACCGGCAAATTCATAAGCGAGTAAATCGCCCGGGCGGGCCGCCTGGGTAGGACGTTAAAACCACCTCTTTGGGGAGTCGAAGGGCCATGTTACATATGCACTTGCAGTTTGGTAGTCCGGCGGTGAAGGGCGAATCCGCGGACAAAGACCATCAGGGCTGGATCGAACTGAAATCGTGGGATCACTCGATCGTTCAGCCGCGTTCGGCAACCGCATCGACCGCTGGCGGTCACACGATGACGCGTTGCGAGCACGGCGACATGATTTTCACGAAGGAAATCGATTCGTCGAGCCCGCTGCTGTACCAGCACGCTTCGGGCGGCACCACGTTCGACGAAGTGACGGTTCATTTCTCGCGCGCAGACGGTGAAGGCAAGCGCGTGCAGTATCTGGAAGTCAAGCTCAAGTACGTGATCATCTCGAGCATCGCCCCGAGCGTTCGCGAAGAAGGTCTGCCGCTCGAGACGTTCTCGCTGAAGTACGCGGCCGTGCAGTGGAAGCAAACCCAGCAGAAGATCGGCGGCAACCAGGGCGGCAACACGCAGGGCGCCTGGAGTCTGACGAAGAACGACAAGACCTACGCGGTCTAAGGTCGGTTGCGGCAACGGGGCGCGCGGCGTCCCGTTGCCGTTTTCGCAGTTTTCGCCGGCCGATGAAACGATTCGAACCCAGTTTTCTCGACAAGCTGTTCGACGACGAACCGCACCTGCCGGCCTCGGCAGCGATGCGGCAATTGTCGCTGGACGAGCTCAAGAACACGGTCGCCCGCGACGTCGAGGCGATCCTCAACACCCGTATCGCGCACACCGAGAACGAGCTGGCCGCGCTGCCGGAATGCCAGAAATCGGTGCTGACCTACGGGCTGAACGATTTCGCGGGGCTGAGCCTCGCGAGTCACTACGACCGCGCGTTCATCTGCAAGTCGATCCAGCAGGCCATCGCGCGCCATGAGCCGCGCCTGCAGCAGGTTCAGGTGACGTTCGAGCTGAACGAGCAGGCGACCAACGCGCTCTACTTCGCGATCCAGGCGCTGCTCGTCGTGCACCCGGCCGAGGAGCCGGTGAGTTTCGACGCGATGCTGCAGCCGTCGACGCTGCAGTATTCGGTCACGCGCGCACGCGCCGCGAGAATGCAGTAAATCAAGCCGCCGAGCGGGCCGGACCGCCCGGTGGTTGATCAGGTCCGGCAGGAAATATTGAGGTTCGGGGTCGTCGATGGAAGAATTGCTGCCGTATTACGAGCGCGAATTATCGTTTTTGCGGCGCTATTCGCGAGATTTCGCCGAACGCTATCCGAAAATCGCGGCGCGGCTCGCGCTGTCCGGCGAGCATTGCGAGGATCCGCACGTCGAGCGGATGATCGAGTCGTTCGCGCTGCTGGGCGCGCGCATCAACAAGAAGCTCGACGACGACTACCCCGAATTCACCGAAGCGCTGCTGGAAGTGCTGTATCCGCACTACCTGCGGCCGTTCCCGTCGTGCTCGATCGCGCAGTTCACGCCGGCGTCGCCCGGCCAGCAGACCGAACCGGTCGTGATCGACCGCGGCACCGAGCTGAAGAGCCGCCCGATCCGCGGCGTGCAGTGCCGGTTCCGCACCGCGTACGACGTGACGCTCGCGCCGATCCGCATTTCGGAGGCGCGCTACACGCCGGTCGCGCTCGCGCCGAGCGCGACGGTGCTGCCGTCCAACGCGACGGGCGTGATCTCGATCACGTTCGAATCGCTCGCCGCGCAGCTCGATCTCGGTGCGCTGAAGGTGCCGACGCTGCGCGCGCACCTGCACGGCGAGCAGTCGTTCGTCGCCGCGCTGACCGACTGCCTGTTCGTCAACGTGCTCGGCGCGTATGTCGAGCCCGAACGCAACGGCCGCTGGACCGCGCTGCGCAAGCTGCCGATCGCGCAGGCCGGCTTCGACGAAGGCGACGCGCTGATCGATTACCCGGCGAAATCGCATCCCGCGTATCGCCTGCTCACCGAATACTTCGCGTTCCCCGACAAGTTCGATTTCGTCGATTTCGACCTCGCGGCGATCGCGCGCGCGTCGGGGCGCTGCCAGCGCGCGACGCTGCATCTCGTGTTGCAGGACGTGCGCAACGATTCGCACGTCGCGCGGCTGCTCGAACTGCTGACGGCGAGCCATTTCCGGCTGTTCTGCACGCCGATCGTCAACCTGTTCCGCCAGCACGGCGAACCAATCCGCATCACGCACCGCGCGGTGTCGTACCCGGTGATCGCCGAGGCGCGCCGCGCGTTCGCGTACGAGGTGTACTCGATCGATTCGGTGAAGCTCGTCAGGCAGCAGGCGCATGAGGAATCGGTGATCGAGTTCCGGCCGTTCTACTCGCTGCATCACGGCGAATCGGCGCGGATCGGTCACTACTGGTTCGCGCGCCGCAACGACTGGGTCGCGCAGAAGAGCCCCGGCTACGAAACCGAGATCTCGATCGTCGACATCGATTTCGAGCCGACGTCGCCGCAAACCGACACGCTGAGCCTCGACCTCTCCTGCACGAACCGCGACCTGCCGGCGCTGCTCGCATTCGGCCTCGAGGGCGGCGACCTGTTCCAGGAAGGCGGCGCGCAGACCAGCGGCATCTCGATGCTGCGCCGCCCGACGCAAAGCGTGCGCTTCGAGCGCGGCCGCGCCGCGCACTGGCGGCTCGTGTCGCACCTCGCGCTCAATCACGTGTCGCTGGTCGCGCACGGCCTCGCACCGCTGAAGGAAATGCTGACGCTGTACGACCTGCGGCGCACCGCGGTGTCGATGCGCCAGATCGACGGCCTGGCCGGCGTCGAGCAGCGCGGCGCCGTGCAGTGGCTGCCCGGCAAGCCGTTCGCGACCTTCGTGCGCGGCATCGAGATCCGCCTGACGATCGACGAGGAGCACTTCGTCGGCGCGAGCCTCGCGTCGTTCGTGCGTGTGCTCGACAGCTTCTTCGGGCTTTACGTCCACCTCAACAGTTTCGTTCAACTAGTCGTCGTGTCGAAGCGCACCGGCGAGGAGATCATCCGATGCAAGCCCCGGACCGGCGAATCGATCCTGGCGTAGTCGACGCGCTGCTCGACGAGCCGCACCGCTTCGAGTTCTTCCAGGCGGTGCGCGTGCTCGAAGGGCTGTTCGCGCGGCAGGCGTCGGATGCGCCCGGCGCATGGCGGCAGGGCGACGTCGTCGCGCAGCGCATCGAATTCCGCAACACGCTGTCGCTCGGTTTTCCGCCGAGCGAGATCGAGGGCGCGCGCTCGTTCGACGACGACGGTGCGCTGCTCGACTCGGGCGAGCAGCGCGGCGCCGCGCTCGCGGCCGGCGAACTTGGCCACGTCGAGCTGACGCCCGCGTTCTTCGGGCTGCTGGGCGGGCAGGGCGCGCTGCCGCTGCACTACACCGAGCAGATCGTCGCGCGCGAGCACCTGAAGCGCGACCACGCGGCGCGCGCGTTCTTCGACGTGTTCTCGAACCGTGCGACCGCGCTGTTCTATGCGGCGTGGAAAAAATACCGGCTGCCGTTCCATTACGAGCTCGACCGCGACGAGCGCTACCTGCCGCTGCTGCTCGCGATCGCGGGCGTGCCGAGCGACGAGGTGCGCGACAGCCTCGCGGCCGGCGCGGGCGGCGTGCTCGACGAAGCCGTTGCCGGCTATGCGCTGGCCGCGCGACACCGGCCGATGTCGGCCGCGTACCTGCAGCGCACGCTGTCCGATTACTTCCGCGTGCCGGTGAAGATCGACCAGTTCGTCGGCAAGTGGTACGACGTGCCGCCCGACCAGTTGAGCGTGCTCGGCGAAGTCAATGCGGTGCTCGGCGCGACGGCGCTCGTCGGCGAACGCGTCTGGCAGCGCGACATGCGCGCGCGGATCGTCGTCGGCCCGCTGTCCAAGCGCGACTACGAGGCGTTCCTGCCCGGCGGCGCGCATGCCGTCGCGCTCGAACGGATGCTGACGCTGCTCGCTGGCGTCACGCTCGAATACGAGGTGAAGCTGGTGCTGAAGCGCACCGAGGTCGGCGCGAGCGTGCTCGGCGCGGGCTCGCGGCTCGGCTGGGACGCGTTCCTCTGCACGCGCGACACGATCGACGACCGTTCCGACGCCCGCTATGAACTGCACGTGATTCACTGATTCCGAACGACAACAACACGCAATCGAACCTGAGATCGACGCCATGAGCACGCCTCTGAAGACCCTGATCACGAAACTGAACCCGCTGTGCCGGCACGCGACCGAGCGCGCGGCGAGCGCGTGCCTGGCGCGCGGCCACTACGAGGTCGATCTGGAGCACCTGTTCCTCGCGTTGCTCGAGGAGCCGGCGGGCGACCTGCCGCTTGCGCTGCGCGCGAGCCGCGTCGATCCGCATGCGCTGCGCGCCGATCTGGAGCGCGAGTTGACGCGCCTGAGAACCGGCAACACGCGTACGCCGGTGTTTTCGGTGCACCTGATCGCGCTGTTCGAGCAGGCGTGGCTGATCGCATCGCTCGATTCGCAGCTCGGCCGCATCCGGTCGGGGCACTTGCTGCTCGCGCTGCTGACCGCGCCGGATCTCGCGCAGTTCGCGCAGCGGATGTCGTCGCAGTTCGCGGAAGTGAACGTGACGGACCTGAAGCACAAGTTCGACGAGATCGTCGCCGGGTCGAGCGAAGCCGAGCCGCGCCAGGCCGATACCGACGACGGCGGCGTGGCGCCGGCCGCCGACGGTGCCGCGCCCGCGGCCGGCCCGTCGAAGACGCCCGCGCTCGACACGTACACGACCAACCTCACGCAGCGCGCGCGCGACGGCAAGATCGATCCGGTGATCGGCCGCGAAGCCGAGATCCGCCAGGCGATCGACATCCTGATGCGCCGCCGCCAGAACAACCCGATCATGACGGGGGAGGCCGGCGTCGGCAAAACCGCCGTCGTCGAAGGGCTCGCGCTGCGGATCGCGGCCGACGACGTACCGCCGCCGCTGCGCGGCGTCGCGCTGCACGTGCTCGACATGGGGCTGCTGCAGGCCGGCGCGAGCGTGAAGGGCGAGTTCGAGAACAGGCTGAAAAGCGTGATCGACGAGGTGAAGAAGAGCGCGCATCCGATCATCCTGTTCATCGACGAGGCGCACACGATCATCGGCGCGGGCGGCCAGGCCGGCCAGAACGATGCCGCGAACCTGCTGAAGCCGGCGCTTGCGCGCGGCGAGCTGCGCACGATCGCCGCGACGACGTGGAGCGAATACAAGAAGTACTTCGAGAAGGACGCGGCGCTCGCGCGGCGCTTCCAGGTCGTGAAGGTCGAGGAGCCGAGCGAGCCGCTCGCGGCCGCGATGCTGCGCGGCATGTCGGGCCTGATGGAGAAGCACTTCAACGTGCGGATCCTCGACGATGCGATCACCGAGGCCGTGCGCCTGTCGCACCGTTACATCAGCGGCCGCCAGCTTCCCGACAAGGCGATCAGCGTGCTCGACACCGCGTGCGCGAAGGTCGCGCTCGCACACAGCGCGACGCCGGCCGCGATCGACGACACGAAGAAGCGCATCGAGCGGATCGACGCGGAAATCGCGTCGCTGGAGCGCGAGGCCGCGGGCGGCGCGTCGCACGACGAGCGGCTCGGTGAGCTGCGCGGCGCGCGCGACACGGCGCTGGAGCAACTCGCGAAGGACGAAGCGCGCTATGAAGCCGAGCGCGCGATCGTCGCCGAGATCACCGAATTGCGCGACACGCTCGACAACGCGCGCGGCCCGTCCGAAGACGGCCAGCCGGTCGACGTGCAGGCGACGCGCGACCAGCTCGGCGAACGCGTCGCGGCGCTGCACGCGCTGCAGGGCGGCGAGCCGATGGTGCCGCAGCAGGTCGACGGCCATGTCGTCGCCGAGATCGTCGCCGCGTGGACCGGCATTCCGCTCGGCCGGATGGTGAAGGACGAGATCGACACCGTGCTGAACCTGCAGCCGCTGCTGACCGCACGCGTGATCGGCCAGGACCACGCGCTCGACGCAATCGCGCAGCGCGTGCGCACGGCGACCGCGAACCTCGAGGATCCGAACAAGCCGCGCGGCGTGTTCATGTTCGTCGGGCCGTCGGGCGTCGGCAAGACCGAGACGGCGCTCGCGCTGGCCGACATCCTGTACGGCGGCGAGCGCAAGATGGTCACGATCAACATGAGCGAGTACCAGGAAGCGCACAGCGTGTCGGGCCTGAAGGGCTCGCCGCCCGGCTATGTCGGTTATGGCGAAGGCGGCGTGCTGACCGAGGCCGTGCGCCGCAACCCGTATTCCGTCGTGCTGCTCGACGAGGTCGAGAAGGCGCACCCGGACGTGCTCGAGATGTTCTTCCAGGTGTTCGACAAGGGCACGATGGACGACGCGGAAGGGCGCGAGATCGACTTCCGCAACACGCTGATCATCCTGACGTCGAACGTCGGCTCGACCGCGGTGATGGCGGCGTGCCTGAACAAGCCGGCCGAGGAGCTGCCCGATCCGGACGCGCTCGCCGAGACGCTGCGCCCGCAGTTGTACAAGACGTTCAAGCCCGCGTTCCTCGGCCGGATGAAGGTCGTGCCGTACTATCCGATTTCCGACGACGTGCTGGCCGAGATCATCGAGCTGAAGCTCGAGCGGATCCGCCGCCGGATCGAGGCGAATCACAAGGCCGCCTTCGAGTGGGACGAGTCGCTCGTCGAGGCGGTGCTGGCGCGCTGCACCGAGGTCGATTCGGGCGCCCGCAACGTCGACCATATCCTGAACGGCACGCTGCTGCCGGAGATCGCGGGCCACGTGCTCGGCCGGATCGCCGACGGCGCGGCCATCGCGCGCATCGCGGTGCGCGCGGACGAGGCCGGCGAATTCGCCTATACGGTCGAATGAGCGGTCGAACGAGCCGCGCACGACATCTGATGCATCAACGGATTCACTGAACCATGCCGATCAATCTCCCCGAGCTGCTGACGCCGATCAGCGACGCGTCGCCCAGCGGCGACGACCTGCTGTTTTCGAACGAATTCGACGCGATCCAGGACGCGCGACGCTACGACGATCCGACGCTCGACCAGGGCGAATGGGTGACCGAGATCAAGGAGGCCGACTGGGGCTTCGTTGTCGACCATGCGGGCGAGCTGCTGCGCGCCCGCACGAAGGACTTGCGGCTCGCCGTGTGGCTGACCGAGGCGCTCGCGCTCGAGGACGGCATCACCGGCCTCACCGAAGGTTATGCGCTGCTCGAGGGCCTGTGCCGCGAGTTCTGGGACACCGTGCACCCGCTGCCCGAAGACGGCGACACCGAGCACCGGCTCGGCAACGTCGCGTGGCTGTCCGGCCGCACGGCCGAGCTGCTGCGCGCGGTGCCGATGACGGACGGCGCGTCGAACGCGTTCAGCACGCTCGACTGGGAAGTGGCGCAGCACGTCGCGCAGTCGATCAAGCGCGACCCGGAACACGCGGACGACATCGCGCGCGGCAAGCCGTCGATCGACCAGATCGATGCGTCGCGGCGCGTGACGTCGATCGCGTTCTACACGGCACTGCTGGCGAACCTGAAAGCCTTCGAATTCGCGCTCGACGCGTTCGAGGAGCGGCTCGTCGAGCGTGCGGGCGATTCGGCGCCGAGCTTCCGGCAGGCGCGCGACGCGTTCGAGACCGTGTACCGGCTCGCGGAGCGCTTTGCGCGCGAGCAGGGCTATACGGGCAGCGCGCCGCACACGCAAGCGGCGCAGCAGGCGCAGCCCGAGCGCGTCGAGCCGGTGTTCGGCAACCCGATCCAGACCGAGGAGACCCACGTGCAGTCGCAGACCGCTCCGCGTCCTCCGGTGACGCAGATGATCGCCGGCATCCAGAACCGTGCGCAGGCCGTCGACCAGTTGCGTGCGGTCGCGCGTTATTTCCGCCAGACCGAGCCGCACAGCCCGGTCGCGTACCTCGCCGACAAGGCGGCCGAATGGGCCGACATGCCGCTGCACAAGTGGCTCGAGAGCGTCGTGAAGGACGACGGCTCGCTGTCGCATATTCGCGAGCTGCTGGGCGTGCGGCCGGACGAGCAGTCGTAAGCGCAAAACGGGCGGCGCATCGCTGCGGCCGCCCGTCGAGTGCCGTGCCGCTCCGCAAAGGCGCGGCCGGCCGATCCTCCGTTACTGTCCCACGCGGAACTCGATCCTTCGATTCCTCGCCCGCCCATCCGCCGTATCGTTCGGCGCGATCGGCTGATCCGGCCCGACGCCCGTCGTCGTCATCTGCTGCGGCGGGATGCTCTTCGAGATCAGGTAACCCTTCACCGCATCCGCGCGCGCCTGGCTCAGCGCGATGTTCGACGTCCGGTTCCCCGAGTTGTCGGTGTGGCCGATGATGTCGACCGTGCGGTTCTGCATCTTCGCGAGCGCGGCCGCCATCTGGTCGAGGATCAGCTTGCCCTGCGGCGTCAGCGTCGCGCTGCCGGTCTCGAACTCGATCGTCCGGTTCGCGAGCGTCTGGTCGAGCACGCCCTGCTCGGACGCCGACACGCGCAGCCCGTTCTTGATCGTGTAGGTCGGGTTCAGCGTGTTCGCCATGTCGCTCGCGAGCTGCTGGCGCTGCGCCTCGTTGTGCACCTCGCCCTTCATCTCGATCTGCGTGCCGTTGATCTTCAACTGTCCCTTGCTGATCTGCTTGAGCTGCGCGCCGAGCAGCTTCTGCACGTTCGCGCTCCAGTTCGGCGGCGTCGCGACGTCGCCGACCTCGATCTGGTCGACGACGTTCGCCGCGCCGTAGGTATCGCGCAGCTTCTGCAGCACGGCGGCCTTGGTCGCCTCGTCGGGCACCTTGCCGCCGGCGACGACCTGGCCGGGCGCCGCGTTCGCGGGCGGCGGCGTGATCGTGCCGGCCGTGCCGTGCATCACCGTGCCGGACGCGGTCGCCGGCGCGGCGCCGGGGTTCGTGTTCGACGACGGCAGCGCGGTCGTCGCGACCGTGCCGTTGCCGACCGGCGTGACGGTCGCGCCCGTGTTCTGCGCGAACGCTGCACCGCTCGCAACGAGGCCGGCGGCGAGGAGGGAAAAGAGGGTGGAGCGGGCGGGCGAGCAGCGCGGGCGCCAGGCGTGAATCGAGCGATGCATCCCGTCAGCCTCCGATGAACGCTTCGCGGAACGCGTCGATGGCGACGCGCAGCGAGAGTTGCGGTTGGTCGAGGTAGCTGACGAGCTTGCTGATCTGGTGATCGTTTTGCGCATGGGCGTCGATCCACTCGGGATCGTCGATGTCGATGTTGTGGGCGGCGTAAGTCTGCGGGTCGACAACGCTCAGCAGCGTCTTCGCCGATGCACCGTTGAAGCCGATGATCAGCCGTTCTCGCTCGGCGATCGAGCCGATGAAGATCGCGAGCTCGAAGTCGGCCTGCGCGACGAACGGCGCGATCAGTTCGAGCCAGAACGCGGCGACGAGGCTGCGGTAGAACGGATCGACCGGCAGCGGCAGCGTCAGGCCGCGCTCGATGTGCGACGAGCCGCTCTGCATCACCGGCCGCAGCAGCGAGCCGAGCGCGAGCATCGCGCCGCGCAGCCGCACCGGGTGGCCGCTTTCGAGCAGCATCTGCTGCAGTCCGTACAGCGACTGGTGCTCGACGAAATCGTTGAAGGTGCCGTCATGCGACGTGCCCGGGCCGCCGACATCGATCGGCACCTGCGTGTCGCCGAGCGCCTGCAGCGCGCCGGGCGGCTCGTCCTTGCCGAGCAGCGGCGGGATCTGCGTGGCGACGCGCGACCACAGCCGCGCGAACGCGAGCGGGCTGCGCGCGAGGAACGCGAGCGGCCGGTCGACCTCCAGCGCGGTTGCGCCGAGGAACGGGAAGCGGCGCATCGACACGTCGTGGCTCGCGACCATGTGGCCCGCGATCGCGAGCTTGCTGCGCGAGCCGAGGAACGCGAAATGCATCGGCTTCGCATCCTCGTAGACGAGCTTCCAGCGCGGATCTTCCGCAAGCAGTTCGAGCGCCTGCGCGATCCAGCGATCGAGCGTCTGCAGCAACTGCGGATTGTGCTGGCTCTTCACGAAGTCGCCGCGCGACGGAATCTTGCCGAAGTAGGCGATTTGCGCCTGTACGGTTTGCGTCATTGCGCCCCCTGTGCGTTCGTTGCGTTGGCGGCCGCGACGGCCGGCGCTGCGCCCGGCGTGCCCGTGCCGGACTGGGTCGCGTTCTGCGCGGCAGCCGCGCTCGCGTCGGCGACCGACGACGGCAGTTGCAGGCCGCGCAGGCTCTGCTGCTGCGGCTGGTCGCCGCCACCGCCCGTCGGTTGCGACGTGCTGATGATGCGCATCGTCACCGACACGTTCACGCTGCCCTGCGCCCACGTCAGGTCGAAGGTGCCGTCCGGACGGCGCTTGCGCTGCGCCGAGTTGATCAGCTTCTCGAGACCGTAGCGGCCCGGCTCGTTGACGAGCTGCACCGTGCGGCCGTCGAAGGTCGTCGCGGACAGCGTCGCGCCCGGCGAGCCCTGCGGGTTCGGCCACACGAAGTTGGTCCACTGCGGCGGCGTGTTGCGGTAGCGCAGTTGCTGGCCGTCGATCGCGATCGTGTATTCCGTCGTGCCCGTGCTCGGCTGCGGCAGGATCTGGAACACGGTCTGCGGCTCGGACGCCGCGGCCGCGCTGCCTGCCGCACCGCCCGCGAGCGGCGCGACCCAGCGTGCGAAGCCGTTCGTGAAGTCAGGCGTGAGCCCGATGCCCATGTCGCCCCACGTGCGGGCGGCGAGCGTGTCGCCGCGGCGCACCGCGAGCGGCCCGAGCGTCGTGCCGACGAACTTCGCGATCGAGCCGTCCGGACCGAACACCTGCGCGATCTCGCCGGCGCCGGCCTCGACCTTCGCGTTGGCCGCGAACGGGTACTTCGTCGCGAGCGAGGTCTGGAACGGCTGGTAGACCTGCGCGTTCCACACCTTGTTGACTTCGGTGCTGGCCGGCTGGATCACGACCGCGAACGCCTGCATCAGCGGCCGCACGAGCAGCGGACGCAGCGACTTGCGTTGCGAATCGGTGAGGCCCGTCAGCATCTGCTCGTCGACGAGCTTCAGCGAATCCGCGAGTTCCGAACCGTTGCCGTCGAGCGTCTGCTGCATCAGCTGGCGCGCGCCGGGGCCCGGGTCGCCCTGGTTCTTGATCACGTTGAAGCGGGTCCGGACCTTCGACAGCGATTCCATGTAGCCCTTGAGCATCGACGTGCCGTCGTGCGTCGCGACGATCCGCGCGAGCCCGATGAACTCCTGGCCGATCGGACCCATCGGCACCTCGGCCGGATTGCCGTTGATGTCGATGTTGGCGGCCGCCACCTGGCCGGCCTGCGAGCGCGAGAACAGTTGCTTGACCCAGTTCACGACGCCCGTCTGCGCCTTCTTGATCGCGACGTTCGCGAGCGACGGGTTGTCCCACGACGTCTGGTCGTACGCGGTCTCGAGGATCTTGCGGATCGGCGAATCCTGCGGGTCGCCAAGGCGGTTCATCCCGTCGACGGCCTGGCCGAAGCTGCTGAAGCCCTGCACCGCGATGCCCTGCATGAACTTCTGCCAGTGCTGCGCGTACTCGGTCTTGTACATGCCGACCAGCGTCTTCTGGATCTGCTCGGGGCTGCCCTCGAGCGTCAGGTCGTCCTGCGTCGACGTATTCAGCACCCAGTCCTTCGCCTGCAGTTCCTTGGTCGCCGCGTCGCGGATCGCCGGCTGCACGTAGTCGAACCACGCTTCGCGCGTGAACGTGCCCGGAATCGCGTAGCTGCCGGCCACCAGCCCCTGGTTGCCGTCGCCGACGATGCGCGCGATGGTCATCGGCGCGAAGCGGGTCGATGCGCGCGCCTTGATTTCCTCGTAGACGCGCTGGCGGGCCGGCATTCCGCGCACGACGCGGCGCAGGTTCTCGCGGGTCTGGTCGACGAGCGCGAGGTTCGCGTCGATCATCGGCCAGTCGTTGTCGTTCACGCGGGCGAGGTAGAACGAGATCATGCGCTCCGCGCTCTTGATCATCTCGTCACGCGGCATGTTGCCGCGATTCGTCTCGAGCCAGCCGCGCCAGAAGCGGGCAAGCTGGTCGGTCAGGTGCGCCTGCTCGACGTGGCGCTTGTCGGACAGCATCAGGTACGTCTTGAGCGCGTTGTACGCGTCCTGCACGTTGGTCGGCGACGCGTCGCTGTAGAGGCCGCCCTGCGGTGCGGCCGGCTGTTGCGGCGCGGCGGCCGGCGCGGTGCCGGACGCGGCCAGTGCGGCGCCGGCCAGCGGCGCGGCGCCCGCCGCGTTCGTCGAGACCGGCATCGCGCCGCCCTGCACGGCACCCGATTCGGGCGGGCGGGTCATCGGCACGAGCTGTTCGGGGTGCGCGTTCACGTCCTTCATGAACGACGCGAGGTTCTGCGACACGGGGGCCAGCAGGATCTGGCGCACGCCGTTGTAGTACTCGGTCAGCAGGTGCTGCTCGAGACGGTCGCCCTGGTACAGGCCGAGCGACACCGACAGCGGCTTGTCGCGGCGGAACTGCTCGAGCTGCTCGATCCGGTCTTCCAGGATGTCCATCGCCTGCAGGCGCGACTGCAGGTCGTTGCGGCCCTGCTGCAGGCGCGTGACGTTGTCGAGGTCGGCCTGCACGTTCGAGACGAGCTGCTGGTTGCCGATCGTCGACCAGGTCCAGCCGCCGAGCGCGATCGCGAGCGCCGCGACGAAGCCGAAGAAGGTCGCGTAGCGCAGCCGCGTCTTGGTCGGGCTGGCGAACTGGCGCACCGTCTGGCGGTCCGCGAAGATCACCTTCGAGAACAGGTCGCGCAGGAAGAAGCCGTTCTTCGAGAACGCGCTGTGCGGCTTCGGCAGCGCGCTCCCGTCGAGGCCGAAGCGGTGCGCGATGCGCTGCGCGGCCGCGCTGTTGGTTTCTCCTTCCTGCAGCGCGCTGGTGAAGTAGAAGCCGCGGAAGATCGGCTTGTACTGGAACGGGTTGTTCTCGAACAGCGTCGCGAGGAATGCGCGCAGCGACGGCTTGATCGTCGAGAATTCGAGCGGGAAGCTCAACTGGCCCGGCGACAGCTGGTTGCCGCGCGACAGCGACAACTGCGCGACGCTGATCTCCTTCAGCCCTTCGTAGAGTTCCTCGAAGTGCGTGTCGAACTGCGCGACCACGTCGCGCTTGTCGTCGGGCTCGTAGGGCAGGGTGGCGCCCCACACGCGGTCGTACTCGTGCTTGTCGCTGCTGCTGAAGAATTCGGTGAAGCCGGTAATCAGGTCGGCCTTCGTGAACATCACGTAGACCGGTGCGAACACCTCGAGCTTTTCCGTCAGCTCCTGAACGCGCTGGCGGAGGTTTTTCGCGAGGTTGATCGCGAATTCGGGGCGGTTGCCGGTGAGTTCGGCGATGCTCGCGGTGACGATGATGCCGTTGATCGGCGCCTTCGGACGATAGCGCTTGAGCAGGCCGAGGAAGCCGAGCCACTCGCTGCGGTCTTCCTCGTGCACCGAATAGCGGCCGGCCGTGTCGAGCAGGATCCCTTCGGTCGTGAAGAACCAGTCGCAGTTGCGCGTACCGCCGATGCCGTGGATGACGGCGCTGTTCTTGTCCGCGAACGGGAACTGCAGCCCGGAATTGAGCACGGCGCTGCTCTTGCCCGCGGCCGGGTTGCCGATCACGATGTACCACGGCAGTTCGTACAGCGCGGAGCCGCCCGACACCTGGCCGATCTTCGACGTCTTGATCGTCTTCACCGCGTCCGACAGGCGCGTGCGCAGCACGTCGAGGTCGGCCGTCTTCGCGTCGGGCGCGAGCGCGGCAGCGGCGGGTGCCGCGATCTTGCCGGTTTCCGCCTGCTCTTCGAGCACCTGGCCGAGCTGCCGGTTCGCGCGCTTCACGCGCCAGCGGCGCCACAGCGCGACGACGAGCCACAGCGCGAGGATCGCCGCGAAGGCGATCGCCGCCCACAGCAGCGGGAGCTGCAGCATGTCGGCGACGATGAAGAGGATGGCCGCTAGCGCGACGATCCCGACGATCGAGAGCGTACGCGGATGAGTCAGCACGTTGAGGATGCGTTGCATAGGACGTTCAGGTTCCGGTGCGATTCGGTGAGGCGACGCAGGCGCGCCGAGCGGCAAGGGTGGCGCCGCGATGTGTCGCCATGCTGTCAAACGGGATGAAGGGGGCTGGCATCAATGCGCCCGCGGCATCGGAGAAGGCGCGCGCATTAATGAAAGGACGCTGTGAGATTTAAAACGGAAGCGGCGACCGGAAAAAATCGCGCACCGGAATGCCCGATTTTTTGCGTCGCCCGTATCGTTTCCTGCCGGGATATTAAAAAGCCCCATGCCGCCCTCATTATTTCCTGTCCGGCAGCCATGGCTAGCTGCCGCGTCCCAGTTTAAAACCGGGTTTATGGTATTCCACGTGCCCGAGATCCATCATTTTCCATCGGCCCCCCCAGGTCAGGCCGACCTGCTCGGCGACCTGGCCGTACAACTGGTAGCCGCGCATCGCCCACGGATCTTTCTCGGAAATGACCAGCTTGCCGTCGCGCAGGAATGCGTTGTCGGTCGCCAGCCCGAATTGGTGATAACTCTGGAAGGCCGCCGCATTGGTCACATTGCCGCCCATCTGTGCCAGCCGGTTTTGCCGTTCCGGGCTCCGGTAACCTTCCAGCAGCGCCATTTCATAACCGTATTGTTCGTGCATGATCTTGTAGACCAGCAGCAAACGCGTACGGAAATCCGGGTCCAGCAGGTTCCAGTCGCGGCTCGCATCCTTCAGCGCCGGGCGCACCTGTTCGACTTCCCTGGTGGCGAAGACTTCCGGCGGCAGCGGCGGCGGCGGCACGAGCTGTTCGCCCTGCAGCAGCGCGGCGATCTTCTCGTCGGGCACGCGCGCCGTGTCGTCGTACTGGAACAATTGCCGGCCGCGTAACGCAATGGCGACCAATGGCGGCGTCGCAAGAATACCTGCCGATACCATAATCATCAAGCGCCGCCGAACCAGTAAATTTTGCACATCGTTTAATGCGCCGCGCGTAGCGCTTGCCGATTTAACAATCTGACTTCGCGTACGCGCGGCGCGATCGTTCGCACGGCGCGTAAGACGGCCGTGAAACTGGGCGACGGATTCGAAAACGGTCGCGCGGATACCCGGTAAAAGCAACAGTGCCGCAACCGCGACGGCAAGGGCGAAATAGGCGACGAGTGCGACGGCAATCAACGAAATCCCCGGAAATTGGAATTGATTGTGTTTTGCAATGCTTGCTCTTAGAATCAGGCTGCTTTGAGAGGCCGGGCTATATTATCGCGGTGAATTAAACCAGGATTCAATGAGACGCTGAATGAGTGCGCCGGAAAATTCAAATTCGAAAACTCCACCCAGCCTGCTGTCCGATACTAAACCGGAAGGCAACGGAGGAGCTCAGCAGTCTCGCATTCTCGCGAATCTGGAAGGGCGTGTCACGCCGCCCGCCGAACCGGCGCGCCGTTCGCTGAAGGCACCGATCGCGGCCGTCGTGGCATTGGTGGTTGCCGTCGGCAGCTGGGGCGCATGGCGCATGCAGCAGCATTCGGGCGAGCAGGTCGCCACCGTCACGGCAGCGGCCGCACCCGCAGCGACTGCGCCGGCCAAGGCCGCACCGGCCAGCGAGGCCGCCGTGCAGGTCGCGCAGAGTGGCGCGTCCGCCGCACAACCGGCCACGATCGTCAACGACGATTCGGCCTCCCAGACCGTTGCATCCGCATCGTCCGCGTCCGGCGCGGACAGCAGCCGCCTGTCGCGCGCGCTCGCCAATGGCGCCGACGACGCATCGGGCGCGGCGACGGCCGGTGCAGCCGCAGCCGCCACGGCCGCCACGGCCGCCGCGGCAGCGACGACCAAAACCGCGAAGGCCGACGCCGCGAAGAATGCGAAGGTCGCGGCACACGGCAAGGCCGACACGAAGGCCGAGACGAAGGCCGAAGCCCGCAAGCATCGCAAGGAACAGGAAGCCGAGCTCGCGCAGGCGAAGAAGCGCCGCGACGCGGCGTCGACGCGTACCGCGAATGCGAAGGCGGCCGGGAAGGACGATCCGGATGCCGATCTGCTCGCGGCGCTCGTCGCGCGCACGAAGCCGGCCGACAAGAAACTCGCCGCGCAGAAGGCGCAGGCCGTGCCGACCAAGACGGCCGCGACGACCGGCTCGCTTGGGGCGCGCGTGAAGGAATGTTCGGAGCGCGGCTTCTTCGAGGATCAATTGTGCCGCTGGCGCGTCTGCGACGGCCACTGGGGCAAGGATCCGGCTTGCCCGAACGCAGCACAGGCGGAGACGCGGCAGTAACGCGTCCTGCGCATGCCGCCATGCCGTATCTGCGCCGCCCGTTGGGCGGCGCGTTGCTTTGTGGGGGCACGGAAGCCGCCGGTATCATGCCGTGTGACGCTGTCACGAGTGGGTCACGCCCGTCGGGCATACGTCTCCTTTCCTTTCCCGGCGCGGGCCCGCGACCCGCGATGTGCGGCGCGCCGCGCGCCGCACGACTTTCGACACGATGGACCTGATCGTACAGACTTACGGCGCCGATACGTCCGGCATGGTGTGCGGCTTCCGCTTCGTTCCGGGCGGATCCGGCGCGACGCTCGACGCCGACGCAGCCGCCGCGTGGCTGCGCACGTGCCGCGCGCGCGATGCGGCCGCGTCGGACGATTTCGTCTGGCTGCACTTCAATCTCGCGCACGGCGCGAGCGAGCGCTGGATGCGCACGCATCTCGCGCTGCCCGACAGCTTCTTCGAATTTCTCCACGAAGGTTCGCGCTCGACGCGCATCGAGCAGGAAGACGGCGCGCTGCGCGCGATCGTCAACGACGTGATGTTCAACCTCGAGCTGACGCCATCGGAGATCGCGACGCTGTTCGTCCACGTCGAGCAGCGCATCATGGTCACCGCGCGGCTCAAGCCGCTGCGCTCGGTCGACACGCTGCGCGCGTGCGTGCGCGACGGCGAGCAGTTTCGGTCGCCCGCGGAACTGCTCGTGCACCTGCTGCGCGACCAGGCCGACCTGCTGATCCAGATCATGCGGCGCACGAGCGTCGACGTCGATCGCATCGAGGATCGCTTCCTGTCGCAGCGGCTCACGTCGAGCCGCATCGAGCTTGGCGCGATGCGCCGCACGCTGACGCGCCTGCAACGCATGCTCGCGCCCGAGCCTGGGTCGATCTTCCGGCTGCTTGCGAAGCCGCCCGCGTGGCTGCACGTGGAAGATGTGCAGGAGCTGCGCGAATCGACCGAAGAGTTCTCGCTGGTGCTCGCCGATCTGTCGGGGCTCAACGAGCGGATCAAGCTGTTGCAGGAAGAGATCGGGTCGCGTCTCGACGAGCAGAACAACCGGACGCTGTTCACGCTGACGCTCGTGACCGTGATCGCGCTGCCGATCAACATCGTCGCCGGCTTCTTCGGGATGAACGTCGGCGGCGTGCCGTTCTCGGAAAACAAGCATGGCTTCTGGCTGATGGTGCTGCTCGTCGCGGGCTTCACGGCGCTCGCCGCATGGTGGGCGTTTCGCCGTCGCGACGATCGTTAGCACAGGCACAGCATCACCGCATCACCACATCACCACATCACCACATCACCACATCACCACATCACCACATCACCACATCACCACATCACCGCATCACCGCATCACCGCTTCACCGCTTCAGCGCATCACCGCATCACCGCATCACCGCATCACCGCATCACCGCATCACCGCATCACCGCATCACCGCATCAGCGCGATCGCGCGTTCGCCGATCACCATCCCGAGCAGGCCGACGAGCGCGACGAGCGGCGGGGCCGGCGAGCGCACGTGCAGCAGCGCGTACAGCACGCCGACGCCGAGGCCTGCCGCGAGCGAAGTCACGTATTCCATCATCGCGTTCTCCCGTGCGGTCCGGCGTCAGGGCTTGAGGATGACGCGCTCGCGCGCGCCGGCCAGCACCGCGCGATACGCGTCGTGCGCGCGTTCGAGCGGGTACACGTAGTCGTCGCCGATCGGAAACGGACGCAGCGTGCCGTTGCCGAAGCCGGGCGCGAGCGTGTCGAGGATCTGCGCGACCGCGGCGCCGCCGAGCTGGATCGAGTCGACACCCACGTACGTATGCTGGCCGCGATAGAACGCGAAGATGTCGAACGGCACGCTGCGGTCGATCGTCGAGATGAAGATCTGCCGCGCACCGATCGCCATCGATGCGTTCGCGGCTTCGAAATACGGGCTGCCGACCGTGTTGTAGACGATGTCCGCGCCATGGCCGCCGGTCGCCGCATGCACGGCGTCGGCGACGGGCAAGCGCGACGCGTCGATCATGTGCACGTCGCCCGATGCATGACCGCGATAGCCGCCGGGGCCGCGCTCGACGCCGATCACGGTCGCGCCGCGCGCGGTCGCGAGCTGGATCGCCGCCTGGCCGACCTTGCCGTTCGCACCGAACACCAGCACGACGTCGTCGGCCGTCGGCATGCCGGCCCGGCGCAAACCCTCGTACGCGGTGACGAACGGCACACCGACGCCGGCCGCTTCGTCGAGCGTCAGCACGGCCGGCTTGCGGCGCACCAGTGCCGCGTCGAGCACGAGCCATTCCGCGTGCGAGCCGTCGCGCCCCACGCCGAGATCGCCGCCCGATCCCCACACGGGCGCGCCGATCCACTCGGCAGGGCCGCTGCGCACGATGCCGGCCCAGTCGCGCCCGGGCGTGCGCGGCCACACCGCGTGCGGCATGCGGCCGAGCGCGGCCTTCACGTCGCTCGGGTTGACGCCGGCCGCGCGTACCTCGATCAGCATCTGGCCGTCGGCCGGCACGGGTGGGTCGATTTCCCTGACGCGCGCGTCGAGCGACTCGATGTCGGCGGCGGGGGCGTCGAAGCGGATGCTGCGCATGATGATCTCCGGGGCGGATGGTTGCCGCGCTGCCCGGAGGCCGGCGCGTGCAACGGGTGGAAAGGATGAATGCAGTCTAGTCGGGCCGAATTGACGCGGAAATGTGCAAAGGCGGATGATTGTTTTGCGATTTACGCATAGCAAACCCCGAGACCCCTGAATGGACGATTTCCTTTCCCCGCACCTGGCGCTGTTCGTCGACGTGGTTGACCGGCAGAGTTTCTCGGCGGCGGCGCGCCGGCTGGGCGTTGCCGCGTCGTCGGTCACGCGGCGCATCGACCGGCTCGAGGCGCAGCTCGGCATCCGCCTTCTGCATCGCACCACGCATGCGCTGCGGCCGACCGAGGCCGGGCAGTTGCTGTACGGGCGCGCGACGCGGATGCTGGCCGAGCTGCGCGGCCTGCAGGAAGACCTGCATAGCCAGCACGACGAGCCGAGCGGGCTGCTGCGCATCGACTGCCCCGCGCCGTTCGGCAGGCTGCACCTGATGGCCGCGCTGGCCGCATTCATGCAGCGTCATCCGGCGCTGCACGTCGACCTGGTGCTGACCGACAGCATGGTCGACCTGCAGGGTGCGCGGCTCGGCTCCGACGTCGATCTCGCGGTGCGCATCGGCCCGCTCGAGGACACGCGCTTCGTCGCGACCGTACTGGCGCCGCAGCGGCGCGTGCTGTGCGCGAGCGAGGCCTACCTCGCGCGGCGCGGCGAGCCCGAATCGCCCGACGCGCTCGCCAGTCACGACTGTCTCGCATGGCATGGTGCGCCGCCGCCGGGCGCGTGGCGCTTCGACGACCGCCGCCACGTGCCGGCGCAGCCGCGGTTTCGCAGCAATCATTCGGAGGCGTTGCTCGAAGCCGCGATCGAGGGGCTCGGTCTCGCGCACCTGCCGACCTGGCTCGCGGGGGATGCGTTGCGCGACGGACGGTTGCGTGCGGTGCTGCCGCAGTACGCGGCGGCGCCCGAGCAGGCGACGATCCACGTGTTGCGCCAACAGGCACGCGGCAGCGCGCGTGCGTCACGGCTCGTTGCGTTCCTCGCGACATGGTTCGCGCAGCCGGCGTGGGATGCCGCGTGGGCGTGACGGCGAAGGGGCGCCGCAGGGCCGTGCGGAAATAAAAAAGGCCTCGCTAGCGAGGCCCGTCAAAGGTCGGGAGGACCGGTACGCCGGCCGGCGCCGCAGGCTGCGCGGCACCGGCCGGGCACGCACCGTTACTGCGTCACTACCTTGCGCGGCTTGAAGATGCCCTGGTATTGCAGTGCCGGGCGTTCCTTCGTCGCCGGCGCGATGCCGTCGAAGGTCGGCGTCTGGCGCAGCTTCATCGCGGCCGGCGAAGCGACCGAACCGATCGACGTCGAGCGCGAAGCCGGCGCGAGGTTGTTCGCGACGAGCAGCGCGGCCTCGCTCTTCAGGTTCGACAGCAGCACCGGATCGGACGAGCCGTTGACCTGCGTGAGCAACCCGCTCCAGGCCGCGTCGCTGTAGTTCACGACGTAGTAGTCCAGCCCGCTCGGGTCCGCGACCACGCCCGTGCAACCGTCGATCCGCGTTTGCGTCTGCGTATCCTTCAGCGCGAGCGTCGTGCGTTGCGCGAGACCCTGGCCGTACGCGAGCGTGATCGGCACCGTCCACTGCAGGCCCGGATACGCGTTCTTGTTCGGGAACGGCTGCTGCTTCAGCGTGACGATCGTCTGGTTCTTCGTCAGGTCGCACTGCGTGTCGAGCGAGATCAGCGGCACGCCGGTCTGGCGCACGTAGCTGTCGCCGATCGCGCCGATTGCCTGGCCGCTCTCCTTCGACAGCGCATCCCACAGGCGCTTCGGCGTGCCGTTGCCGAACGAGTAGTCGACCAGGTACTGCTGCAGACCCTTGCGCAGCGTCTGTTCGCCGAGATAGTTCTCGAGCGTCTTCAGCACGTGGCCGCCCTTGTCGTACGTGAACGCGCTGGCGCTCAGCACGAAGTCGTTCGACGCCCAGCCGTTGAAGTTCGGCGCGACAGGGAACGCGTTCGGGCCGATATCGCGATTGATCACGCGGTACTTGTTCTTCACCTGGTCGAGCCAGCTGAACTCGTTGGGGAAGAACTGGATCGTCGTCTTCGTCTCGAAGAACGTCGCGAACGATTCGTTGAGCCACACGTTGTCCCACCAGTCGGTCGTGACGAGATCGCCGAACCACTGGTGCGCGACTTCGTGCGTCAGCACCTCGTTGCCGTAGTGCGACATCGGCTGGCCCGGCTGCGGCAGGATGTCGTCGGCGAACTCGAGGATCGACCCCCAGTTCTCCATCCCGCCGAAGTTCAGGTCCTTCTGCTCCTTGAACGCGTCGTTCGCGGCCACCGTGTCGAACTTCGTGAGCGGCAGCGCGATGCCCGTGTAGCGGTAGTAGAAGTCGAGCGCCTGCTTGGTGCGGTCCATCGCCGGCTTCGCCCAGTCTTTCATGCCCGGCGGCGTGAACACGCGCAGGTGCAGGCCGCCCTTGCCGCCCGGCAGCGGGCTCGTGAAGTCGTCCTCGTAGGTGTCGAACAGGCCGCCGCCGAAGAACAGCAGGTACGACGGCATCGGCGGGGTCTTCTCGAACTGCACGAGCTTGTAGCCGCCGCCGATGCCGGTCGACGGCTTCTCGGCCGCGTTCGACACGACGCGCCAGCTCTGCGGCACTTCGGCCGTCACTTCATAGGTCGGGCGGAACGCCGGCTCGTCCCAGCCGGGGAACCACTGGCGCGCCAGGTTGGTTTCGCCCTGGGTGAGGATCGCGCCGCTCGTCGTGCCGTCGGTGCTCTTCAGGTCGACGCGGAAGATGCCTTCGGCGGCCGAGCAACCCGGATACGGATCGTCGCCGCAACTGCCGCCCGTCTTCTTGACGGGATCGTCATAAGACTTGAAGTTGATGATGCCCGACCACTCCATGTGCAGCGAATAGTTGCCCGGCGAGATCGAGCCGCTCACAGGGCGCAACTGGTAGAAGTCGCCCTTGTCCTGCGGCGTCGCGATCAGCTGGATGTTGCCCGGCTGCAGCGTGATGCGGCCGTTCGTGAACTTGATCCGGTGGCCGGCGATCACGATGTTGTTGACCGGCTTCAGCACCTTGATCTCGACGTCGGCGCGGCCGTCGAACGCGTTCAGCGCTTCGTTCGGGCGGAACCACAGCCGGTAGTTCACGGGTACGACGGTGTCTGGCAATTCGACAGGCGACACGCTCTTGTCGACGTTGGATGCGGCCGGCTGAGGTGCGCTCGGCGGCGCGGTGACGGCGGGCGACGAGCCCGAGTGCGGCGCGCCGGCGGAGCTGAGCGCGGAAGCCGAGCCCACGCCGCCGTCGTCGCCGCCGCACCCGGCGAGCGCGAGTGCGGCGACGAGCGGCAGATAACGCATCTTGCGAATGTTGATCGACATGACTGAAACCTCGATTGATGAAAGAATCGTTCAGTGCTGCGAAAACGCCGGCAAAAGCAATCCCCTCGCCGTTAATCAACAGCGATGAAAATGCTAATGACGGATTATTCGAAAAGACGGCGGCCGACTACGTGAAGGTAATCATGGTTTACTGCCCCCTCTGGATTTCCGGATGTCGGTTAACTTGCCGGTTCAAAATGGACGGGCGCGTGTTGTACTGAATTGATTTCGCACGCACGACACGGGGCCGCACGCCCTGCACGAGCGCGCAATCCCTTTGAACCGACGACCTACGGGGCTGGCCGGGCCAGTCCGCAGGACGGAAGGAAGGCGTGTCGCCATTCCGTAAATGCGCCGTCATGCGGCTTCAAGGTTTGTCGGCTAGCTCGAAGGATGCGTAAATATACTTGATGGTTTTAGGTAAAGGAAACGAAAAATTTAGAAAGTGCGCCTATTGATTTTTTCGCGCTTCATTGAATGCTGGAAGTCATTAATGCGCTTTCCGTTTGGCTGATGCCTTCGTAGTTTTAATCTATTAACGATCTGGTGCGGCTGCGAAAACTACGAAACCCGGTGAGCCGCGGCATGCTCGGTACAATGCATCGACGACCCGCTCACCGATTGCCGCGAGGAGGCCTTCCCATGCCACGAGCCCTGTTCCGTATCGCGCCGCTGCGCGCCGTGCTGCTGTTGTTCGCCGCCGTGTTCCTGCTCGGCGGTTGCGCGGGGCTGACGCGCGACCCCGTGCGCGTGTCGGTTGCCGGGCTCGACCCGCTCGTCGGGCAGGGGCTCGAGATGCGCTTCAGCCTGAAGCTGCGCGTGCAGAACCCGAACGATGCGCCGATCGAGTACGACGGCATCTCGGTCGCGCTCGACCTGAACGGCACGCCGTTCGCGAGCGGCGTCAGCGATCGCTCGGGCACCGTGCCGCGTTTCGGCGAGGTCGTGCTCGACGTGCCGGTGTCCGTGTCCGCATTCGCCGCCGCGCGGCAGGCGTGGAACCTGCCCGGCGCGGCCGCGAACGGCGAGTTGCCGTATGCGCTGCGCGGCCGGCTCGCTGGTAGCGTGCTCGGCACCGTGCACTTCAACGACGCGGGGACGCTGCGCCTGCCCGCGATGCCGGGATGGGGCGGCTGAACGGCGCGCCCGCGGTGCCGCCCGGCGGATGCCGGCCCCCGCGCTTTGCCGCGCGGGCAAAGCGCGGTATGGTGTGAGCCGCGCGGCGCGATGCCGCCGCCCGTTGAAGCCAACCGTAACCGAGTTCGCGTGACCGATTTCCCCGTTTTCCACTGGACCGACGCCGACGGCGCCGATCATGCCGTGCGCTGGCGCTCCGAAGCCGGTGTGCAGCCGCCGAAGCGCGCGGTGCCCGCCGACGACCGCCTCACTGCCGACGCCGCCTACCGCCTCGCGTGCGAGGGCACCGCGCTCGTCTGGCAGGGCGACTTCCAGAATGCGCGCCAGCTCGTGCAGGCGATGGCGCGCCGCGTCGAGCGCAAGCCGAAGAAGGCAAAGGCCGCGGCCGGCGTCGACGCGTTCAACCTGCATCGTCTCGCGCAGTCGCAGCGCGCCCGCACGCTCGGGATGCTGCTGATCCCGCTCGACGCCGACTACACGATCCCGCTGCGCCGCGCACCCGACGTGCGCGCCGCATGCGAGGAGGCGTACGGGCCGGGCGGCGCACCGTCGGTCGTATCGCTGCGCGAACTGCTCGGCCTCGTCGGCGCGCATGAATGGCGCAAGAAGGGCGTGCCGATTCCGGCGCTCGGCGGCGCGCCGATCCATCCGTACTACGGCGTGTTCTCGCCGGTGCGCGGCGAATATGTCGAACTCGTCGCACGTGCGCCGCTGCCCGCGACGTCGCTTGCATTCGATATCGGCACGGGCACCGGCGTGCTCGCGGCCGTGCTTGCATCGCGCGGCGTCGAGCGCGTCGTCGCGACCGACCAGGATCCGCGTGCGCTCGCCTGTGCGCGCGAGAACGTCGCGCGGCTCGGTCATGCGGATCGCGTCGACATCGTCGAGGCCGACCTGTTTCCGGCCGGCCGTGCGCCGCTCGTGGTCTGCAACCCGCCTTGGGTGCCGGCCCGGCCGAGCGCGCCGATCGAATACGCGGTCTACGATCCCGACAGCCGCATGCTGCGCGGTTTCCTCGCCGGGCTTGCCGCGCATCTCGAGCCGGGCGGCGAGGGCTGGCTGATCCTGTCCGATTTCGCCGAGCACCTCGGCCTGCGGCCGCGCGACACGCTGCTGCAATGGATCGACGAGGCGGGCCTCGTCGTGCTCGGCCGCGACGACATCCGCCCCGCGCACCCGAAGTCGACCGACGCCGACGATCCGCTGCACGCGGCGCGCCGCGCCGAGGTCACGTCGCTGTGGCGGCTCGGCGCACGAGCCTGACCGCGCATTTTCGGTAAACTGTCGCCATTCCTCACGAATTCCCGTCGCCGGGCCGTGGTCGACCGACCGTGGCCCGGCGCCGCATCACGATGTCCAACAAGACCCACGAAATCCGCCCGGAGCAGTCCGTCGAGCTGCTGAAGGAACTGCACATCCTCACCCGCGACGGAAAGCTGAACCAGGACAGCCGCCGCAAGCTGAAGCAGGTCTATCACCTGTTCCAGTTCATCGAGCCGTTACTTGCCGGGGTGCAGGCCGACAAGGGCAGCGTGACGCTCGTCGATCACGGCGCCGGCAAGTCGTATCTCGGCTTCATCCTGTACGACCTCTTCTTCAAGCAGCAGCCGGGGCACGGCACGCCGGCGTTCGCGTCGCACGTGTACGGGATCGAGACGCGCGAGGAGCTCGTCACGCGCTCGGCCGAGCTCGCCGGGCGGCTCGGGTTCGGCGGCATGTCGTTCCTGAACCTGTCGGTCGCCGATTCGATCACGTCGCCGAAGCTGCCTGAAGTGGTCGACGTCGTCACCGCGCTGCACGCGTGCGACACGGCGACCGACGACGCGATCCGCTTCGCGCTCGCGAAGCGCGCGCAGCACATCGTGCTGGTGCCGTGCTGCCAGGCGGAAGTCGCGGGCGTGCTGCGCAGGAACAAGGGCAAGTCGCTTGCGAACGCGCTGACCGAGGTGTGGCGGCATCCGCTGCATACGCGCGAATTCGGCAGCCAGATCACCAACGTGTTGCGCTGCCTGCAGCTCGAAGCGCACGGCTATCAGGTCAGCGTGACTGAGCTGGTCGGCTGGGAGCATTCGATGAAGAACGAGCTGATCATCGCGCAGTACAAGAACCTGCCGCGCCGGCGGTCCGGCGAGCGGCTGAACGAGATCCTCGGCATGTTCGGGCTCGCCGAACTGAACGAGCGCTTCTTCGTGCCGGAGGCCGCGGCGGGCGGCGAGGCCGTCGAGCCGGCCGAAGGCTGACGCGCGGGCGGTCCGAACCGCGTAGCGGCCGGCGCGCCCGCGTGGTGCATCAGACGTCGTCGCCCGGCCGGCGCATCCATTCGCGCCAGCCGTCGTGGCCGAGGCGGCGCAGCGTTTCCTGGTTCTTTTCGTAGATCGCGGACGCGTCCGGGAACGCGTCGACCGCGCGCGCGATGCTGTCTTCGCGCAGCAGGTGCAGGATCGGATACGGTGCGCGGTTCGTGTAGTTCTCGATGTCGTCGGGTTCGCTGCCTTCGAACCGGTATTGCGGATGGAAGCTCGCGATCTGCAGCACGCCATCGAGCCGCAGCTGCCGCACGAGCCGGTCGGCAAAGAACAGCGCATCGTTGTAGTCGACGAAATCGGCGAACGCATGCGGGAAGATCACGAGCGTCGTGTCGACCTGCTGCGGATCCGCCGCGTCGAGCGCGCGCAGCTCGGTTTCGAGCTCGGCGAGCGCGTCTTCCAGCGTCGCCGCTTCGCTGATCGCGTAGCGCACCTGTTCCTTCACATAGACGCTTTTCGCAAACGGGCACAGATTGAGCCCGATGACCGCGCGCGCGAGCCAGTGCCGCGTGGCGGCGAGGATATCGTCATGCGATTCGGGGCGGGTGTCGGTCATCGTGAAACCAGTCGGGCGGTGGAGCGGAGAGGGCCGCATTGTAGCGGGCACACGGGTTCGGGCGTGCGCCGCCCGTCATGCGCACGCGGCTTCGATCAACTGCGTGACGAGCGCGGGCGCGGTGCCGATCGGTGTTGCGCCGTGCCGGTAGGTCTGGCTTGCCGCGTAGATGCCTTCGACCACCAGCGCGAGCGCATCGGCGAGCGCCTGCGGCTGCCGCGCGCCGGCGCCTTCGCACAGCGCGACGAGCCGCTTCATCAACTGTTCCTTGTTCTGCGCGACGCGCTCGCGCGCCGGGTGCGACGCGTCCGGGAATTCGGCGGCGACATTGACGAACGGGCAGCCGCGATAGTCCTTCTGCGTTGCGCGCTCGGCAAGATCGACGAAATACTGGATCAATTGCGCCTTCGGCTGGCCCGGGTGCTTGGCGACGCTCGTCTCGAGGCGCTCGAAGAAGCACGCGTCCATCCGCTCCAGATATGCGAGGATCAGCTCGTCCTTCGACGAGAACTGGCGATACAGGCTCATCTTGTTGACGCCCGCGCGCTCGACGACCGCCTCGACGCCGACCGTGCGAACGCCTTCCTTGTAAAACAGCTCCTCGGCGGCGCGCAGCAGGTGCTCGTGCGCGGTGGCCCCGTCGATCGGCCGGCGCGTGCGACGCGCCAGCGGTTTGGCGGCTTCGATGCCGGACATGATGACCCTCGACTGCGTGATGAATTGCTTGACATGTTACCGACTGGTAACTACGATCGCAACACACTTGTGACCGGTCGGTAACAATGCTGGCCGGATCGACAGACAAATGCCAAGCGTCGGCCCGGGTCAGCCGATGCAGCGTGCGGCGGAGGTGGCCTGGCTGGGTGGGGCGGTGCAGGTGCGATGGCGCCGCAGCCGCCAACTGGAGAACGTGAAGATGAACTGGGCAGTGACACGAATCGGCGGGCGCTTCCACTACGGATGGCTCGCGGCGGCGGTGGTATTCCTGATCCTGCTGGCGGCAGCCGGCACACGCGCGACACCGAGCGTGCTGATGGTGTCGCTCGAACGCGAACTCGGCTGGAGCCGCGCGGCGATTTCGCTGGCGATTTCGGTGAATATCGCGCTGTACGGGTTGACGGGTCCGTTCGCGGCCGCCGCGATGCAGCGCTTCGGGCTGCGCCCGACGATTCTCACCGCGCTCGTGACGATGAGCGCGGGCGTCGCGCTGTCGTCGATGATGACGCAGAGCTGGCAGATGGTGGTGATCTGGGGCCTGATGGTTGGCTGCTCGACGGGTGTCGTCGCACTGACGCTGTCCGCGACCTTCGTCACGCGCTGGTTCCATGCGCGACGCGGGCTGATCATGGGCATCCTGACCGCGAGCACGGCCACCGGCCAGCTCGTGTTCCTGCCGATGCTCGCGGCGATCGCGCAGCGCCATGGCTGGCGGCCGGTCGTGCTGGTCGTCGCGGTGGCCGCGGCGATCGTGATTCCGCTCGTCGCGTTCCTGCTGCCCGAACGGCCGGCCGACGTGCAGTTGCGCCCGTACGGCGAGCCGGCCGATGCGCCGCCCGCACCCGAAGCGACGAAGGACAACCCGCTCGCGGTCGCGTTCCGCACGCTGCTGATGGCGAGCCGTTCGCGCGACTTCTGGCTGCTGTTCTTCAGCTTCTTCATCTGCGGCGCGAGCACCAACGGTTATGTCGGCACGCACCTGATCGCGATGTGCAGCGACTACGGGATGACCGAAGTGCAGGGTGCGTCGCTGCTCGCGGCGATGGGCGTGTTCGACCTGTTCGGCACGACGCTGTCGGGCTGGCTGTCCGACCGTTACGACAACCGCGTGCTGCTGTTCTGGTACTACGGGCTGCGCGGGCTGTCGCTGATCTACCTGCCGCATGCGTTCGGGATCGATTTCTTCGGGCTGCCGCTGTTCGCGATGTTCTACGGGCTCGACTGGATCGCGACCGTGCCGCCGACCGTGCGCCTCGCGACCGACGTGTTCGGCAAGGCTGCGGCGCCGGTCGTGTTCGGCTGGATCGTCGCCGGCCACCAGCTCGGCGCGGCGTTCGCGGCGCTCGGCGCGGGGCTGCTGCGCGCGAGCCTCGGCACCTACACGATCGCGTCGATGATCTCGGGCGGACTGTGTATCGTCGGCGCGCTGATCGTGCTGCGGATCAACCGCGGCCCGTCGCGCGCAACTGCGCAGGCGGCCTGAGCACGGTGGCCCGGCCGGCCGCACCGCATGCGGCCGGCCATTGCAGGCACGGTGATTTGCATAGCGCGGGAGGATCGGGCGCGCAACCGCTCAAGCGGGTATGCTTGCGGTTCGCCAGGCGTTCGCGCCCCTTCATCGATGTCAGCGAGGAACCGCATGTCCGTCAAACCTGCTCCCACCACTGTTTCGATTCACGATCTGATCGCAGGCCGCTGGAGCCCGCGTGCGTATTCCGACGAGTCCATCAGCGCCGGCGATCTGCACGCGGTGCTCGAAGCGGCGCGCTGGGCGCCGTCCGCGTACAACGCGCAGCCGTGGCGCTTCGTCGTATTCGATCGCACGCAGGACGAAGATGCATTCAAGCGCGCGTTCGCGACGCTGGTGCCGTTCAACCAGGGCTGGAATGCGCCGGCGCCGGTGCTGATCGCGGTAACCTCGCACACGCTCACGCCGAAGGGCGAACCGGCGCCGACCGCGCTGTACGACGCGGGCGCAGCCGCGATGTCGCTGGTGCTGCAGGCGCATGCGCTGGGCCTCGCCGCGCACCAGATGAGCGGATTCGACACGAAGGCGTTCCGCGACGCGTTCGCGATTCCGTCCGACGTCGCGATCCTGTCGATCATCTCGCTCGGCCACTACGGCAACGTCGACAAGCTCGATCCCGTGCTGCGCGATCGCGAGAAGGCGCCGCGTACGCGCCATGCGATCGGCGAGGTCGTGTATGCGGGCGCGTGGAAGAAGAGCTTCGACGCGGCAGCCTGACCTGTGAAGCGGGCGGCATGCGTCGTGCATCCCGTCCGTGCGACTCCCCGGCGCGCCAGGCCGCGCGCCGTCGCCACCGACGCCCGTCCCGCGGCACTGGTGGCCGGCCCCGGTTGTGATCCCGCGGGCTTCATGTTAAAAAGCCCGTCCTTTCCGTTTTCGCGCCGGCCCTGCTGCGGCAACTTCCCATGACTTACTGCGCGATCGATTTCGGCACGTCCAATTCGGCCGTGGCGCTGCCCGACGGCGACGGCATGCGCCTCGCGCCCGTCGAGGGCGACCACCTGACACTGCCCACCGCGATCTTCTTCAACAATGACGAAGAGACGGTCGAATACGGCCGTGCGGCGCTGGCCTCCTATATCGACGGTTTCGACGGCCGGCTGATGCGTTCGATGAAGAGCATCCTCGGCTCGCCGCTCGCGGAAACGACGACCGATCTCGGCGACGGCAGCGCGATCGCGTACACCGAAATCATCGCGCGCTTCCTGACGCACCTGAAGCGCAAGGCCGAAGCCCGCGCGGGCGCGCCGATCGGCCGCGCGGTGCTCGGCCGGCCCGTGTTCTTCGTCGACGACGATCCGCGCGCCGACCGCCTCGCGCAGGATCAGCTCGAGGCGGCCGCGCAGTCGGTCGGCTTCGCGGACGTTCACTTCCAGTACGAACCGATTGCCGCCGCGTTCGACTACGAATCGCGCCAGCAGGCCGAGCGCCTCGTGCTCGTCGCCGACATCGGCGGCGGTACGTCCGACTTCTCGCTGGTGCGCGTCGGGCCCGAGCGGATGGCGCGGCTCGAGCGCAAGGACGACGTGCTGGCCCACCATGGCGTGCACGTCGCGGGCACCGACTACGACCGGCGTGTCGAGCTGGCGGCGATCCTGCCCGCGTTCGGCTACCGTTCGCTCGACCCCGAAGGGCGCGAACTGCCGAACAAGATCTACTTCGATCTCGCGACCTGGCACCTGATCAACACGGTCTACACGCCGAAGCGGCTCGGCGAGCTGAAACTGATGAAGCACCTGTACCAGGATGTGCGGCAGTACGACCGGCTCACGAGCGTGGTCGAGCAGCGGCTCGGGCATGCGCTGATGGCGCGCGCGGAAGAAGCGAAGATCGGCGTCGCGGCGGGCGGGGAGACGATGATCGACCTGAACGACGTGGAGGAGGACCTGCTGATCGCGTTCGATTCCGATCGTCTCGTCGATGCGAGTCACGATGACACCGCGCGCATCGTCGATGCCGCGCGCGAGACGGTGCGGCTTGCGGGCATCGCGCCGCGCGATGTCGGCGCGCTGTATTTCACCGGCGGCTCGACGGGCCTCGCATTCCTGTCGGGCGCGCTTGCGGGTGCGTTTCCGGAGGCGCAACCGGTGTTCGGCGATCGCCTCGCGAGCGTCGCGACGGGGCTCGGCATTCACGCGCAGCGCCTCTTTGGCTGAACGGCGGGCGGCTGCATGGCCGCCATGCCGGACTTAGCGCAGAAAAACAAAAAGCCCCGCCGAAGCGGGGCTTTTTTACACGAATTATCGCGCCAAGCTTAAACCGGACGGATGTTCGCAGCTTGCAGACCCTTCGGGCCCGTCTTCACTTCGAATTCAACCTTCTGGTTTTCTTGCAGCGTCTTGAAGCCTTCGACGCGGATTTCCGAGAAGTGCGCGAACAGATCGTCGCCGCCGCCTTCCGGGGTGATGAAGCCGAAGCCCTTTGCGTCATTGAACCACTTGACGGTACCGGTTGCCATGTTACTTGTTCCTAAAAAGATAAAACGGGGCCGAAGCCCATGGGGTGCGGAAAATCAAGGAAGGGGTAATAGGACCAACCGGAGTACCGTTGATGGGCGAACTACGAAAGAACCAATTCACTCGCCACTTGAAATCCTGCGAAGTCCTTTATACGGCTAATCACACGCGTGGTCAACCGTATTTCCATGGTCTCAGGGTTATTGCGTAGATCAGGTTTACAAAGCTTGCAGGCGATGCGAATTTTTTGTAGGGGCCGAACGATTTTGGCGGCACGTTTGAGGTGCAACCGTTAAACTACGCGCCGCGCGGACGGGTTGCCCCGATCGGATAACTCGTCCCCCCAAGAATGCGTGCGCGGTGCTGTCCGAGCCGATCCCGGACCGCAGGCCGACCATGCTTTTTGAGACACAGGAGAGGATGTGAAGAGTTCTATTCAACGGAACATCGGCCCGTTTGCATTGATGCTGACGGGGCTGGGTTCGATTATCGGCTCGGGCTGGCTGTTCGGCGCCTGGAAGGCCGCGAAGATCGCCGGTCCGGCGGCGATTTGCGCATGGATCATCGGCGCGGTCGTGATTCTCGCGATTGCACTGACGTATGCCGAACTGGGCGCGATGTTCCCCGAGTCGGGCGGCATGGTGCGCTACGCGCGCTACTCGCACGGTTCGCTGGTGGGCTTCATCAGCGCTTGGGCCAACTGGATCGCGATCGTTTCCGTGATCCCGATCGAGGCTGAAGCGTCGATCCAGTACATGAGCACGTGGCCATATCCGTGGGCGCATGCGCTGTTTGTGAACGGCGAGTTGACGACACCCGGGCTGCTGCTGTCGGCCGTGCTGGTCGTCATCTATTTCTTGCTGAACTACTGGGGTGTGAAGGCCTTCGCGCGTGCGAACACCGCGATCACGATCTTCAAGTTCCTGATCCCCGGCCTCACGATCGCCGGCCTGATGTTCTCGAGCTTCCACGCCGAGAACCTCGGCACCGCGACGAACGCGAGCTTCGCGCCGTACGGCTGGTCGGCGGTGCTGACCGCGGTCGCGACGAGCGGCATCGTGTTTGCGTTCAACGGCTTCCAGAGCCCGGTCAACCTCGCGGGTGAAGCGCGCAATCCGTCGCGCAGCGTGCCGTTCGCCGTGATCACGTCGATCCTGCTCGCGCTCGTGATCTACGTGCTGCTGCAGGTGGCCTACATCGGCTCGGTGAATCCGGCTGACGTCGCGAAGGGCTGGTCGCACTTCAACTTCTCGTCGCCGTTCGCGGAACTCGCGATCGCGCTGAACCTGAACTGGCTCGCGATCCTGCTGTACGTCGACGCGTTCATCAGCCCGAGCGGCACCGGCACGACCTACATGGCGACGACCACCCGCATGATCTACGCGATGGAGCGCAACAACACGATGCCGAAGATGTTCGGCAACGTGCACCCGCTCTACGGCGTGCCGCGCCAGGCGATGTGGTTCAACCTGCTCGTGTCGTTCATCTTCCTGTTCTTCTTCCGCGGCTGGAGCTCGCTCGCGGCAGTGATCTCGGTTGCGACGGTGATCTCGTACCTGACCGGCCCGATCAGCCTGATGGCACTGCGCCGCGCGGCGACCGACATCGAGCGGCCGCTGTCGATCCCGGGCATGAAGCTGATTGCACCGTTCGCGTTCGTCTGCGCATCGCTGATCCTGTACTGGGCGAAGTGGCCGCTGACCGGCGAAATCATCCTGCTGATGATCGTCGCGCTGCCGGTGTACTTCTTCTTCCAGGCCAAGGCCGGCTGGGGCGGCTGGGGTGCCGACCTGAAGGCCGCATGGTGGCTCGTCGCCTACCTGCCGACGATGGCCGTGCTGTCGCTGATCGGCAGCAAGGAGTTCGGCGGTCATGGCGTCCTGCCGTACGGCTGGGACATGCTGATCGTCGCTGCCATCGCGCTGGTGTTCTACTTCTGGGGCGCGAATTCCGGCTACCGGACCCAGTATCTCGACGAGCGCGAGTCGCACGACGAGATTCTCGAAGGCGTCGGTGCCTGACGCCTGACCTGCCGCCGGATTCGGCGGCGGCAGGAAGCAGCGAAAAAAAGCCCGCCCGAGCGATGCTCGGGCGGGCTTTTTGTTTGTCGCCGCCGGTTGTCTCGCGGAATTCAGGCGGCCGCGCTCGCGAACACGTAGTTCGTCATCGCGAGCACGCGCTGGTAGGTGCCGAGCGACTGGATGCCGAGCTGGTAGTCGTCGTCCGCCGCGCCGAGCGCCGTGAACACCGGCAGCAGATGCTCGTCGGTCGGGTGCATCAGCGCCGCATGCGGTGCCTGCCGGCGGTAGTCGAGCAGCGCGTCGACGTCGCGCGCGGCGAGCTTCGTCTCGAACCAGTCGGTGAATTCCGCGACGCGCGGGTCCGCATCCTCGGGCGCCGCGCTGAAATCGGCGGCACGCAGGTTGTGCGTGATCTGGCCCGAGCCGATCACCATCACGCCTTCGTCGCGCAGCGGCCGCAGCGCGCGGCCGAGCGCGAAGTGGTGGGCCGCATCCGCGCGCGGCTGGATCGACAACTGCGCGACGGGCACGTCAGCCTCCGGGAACATCAGCAGCATCGGCACCCACGCGCCGTGGTCGAGGCCATGCTCGGACGTCGCGGTCGCGATGCCGGCCGCGTTCAGCAGCGCGGCCGCACGCTCGGCGACGTCGGGGGCGCCGGGTGCCGGATAGCGGATCTCATACAGCGCGCGCGGAAAGCCGTAGAAGTCGTGGATCGTTTCCGGGTGTGCGGCGATGCTCGCGACCGGTTGTTGCGTGCCCCAGTGCGCGGACAGCATCAGCACCGCGCGCGGGCGCGGCAATTCGGCGCCGAGGTGCGTGAATGCACCGGACGGCAGCGTCGGGTCGATCGGCAGCGTCGGAGCGCCGTGGGACAGGTACAGCGAAGGCAAGCGGTTCATGGTGGTGGCCTGCAAAAGGGTTTGCCTGTGACTATAGGCGCGCACCGAGCATTGATAAATCCGCGTCCATGAATTTGATTGGTGCGTGTTTGTTGATAATCGGCGCGATGCAACGCGTGCTGGCGCGGGTAGGTGTCAGTGCGCGCGAAATCGAATGAATTGCCGGCGGAATCGGCGAAGATGCGCGAAGAATGGAGTCGCGGCGGTCGGCTTACTGCGCGTGCCGGATGCCGGCCCACGGCGTCGTCAGCGGCGCGCTGAGCGCGAACAGGTCGAGCACGCGCGTGACGGTCTGGTCGACGAGTTCCTCGATCGTCTTCGGCATCGCGTAGAACGCGGGCAACGGCGGAAAGACGATGCCGCCCATTTCGGTGACGGCGGTCATGTTGCGCAGATGCGCGAGGTTGAACGGCGTTTCGCGCACCATCAGCACGAGACGGCGGCGTTCCTTCAGCGTGACGTCGGCCGCGCGCGTGATCAGGTTGTCGGACAGCCCGTGCGCGATGCTCGCGAGCGTCTTCATCGAGCATGGCGCGATCACCATCCCGTCGGTCGCGAACGAGCCCGACGCGATCGTCGCGCCGACGTCGCGCACCGAGTGCACGACGTCCGCACGGCTTTCGACATCGGCCTTCGGCAGCTTCAGTTCATGCTGGATGTTGAGCCAGCCGGCGTTCGAAATCAGCAGATGCGTTTCGACGCCGCCGGCGGCACGCAGCAGGTCGAGCAGCCGCACGCCGTAGATCGCGCCGGTGGCGCCGGTGATCGCGACGATCAGCCGGCGTGGCGGCGCGCTGGGAGATGCCATCGAAAGGGGGGCGGGTGGGGCGTGTTAAGCGGCGGCGAACAGTTGCTGCAGCTCGCCCGACTGGTACATCTCCATCATGATGTCCGAGCCGCCGATGAATTCGCCCTTGAAGTAGAGCTGCGGGATGGTCGGCCAGTTCGAGAATTCCTTGATGCCCTGGCGGATTTCGTCGTCTTCCAGCACGTTGACCGTCTTGAACTGGTCGACGCCGCAGGCCTTCAGCACTTGCACGGCGCGGCCCGAGAAGCCGCACATCGGGAATTGCGCGTTGCCCTTCATGAAGAGCACGACCTGGTTTTCGTCGACGATTTGCTTGATACGTTGTTGGGTGTCCATGACTGACCTTGCGTTTGCGGGGCGTTAGATCGAAATGATAGCGGATTTCAACCGGTCGGGCCGGGCATCAGCCCGGCAGGCGGCCGCCGGTCGTGCGTTCGATCGCAGCCAGATCGGCGAGCGATTCGACCGCGGCGAAGCCGTGCGACGACAGCATCGCACGGACGGCTTCGGCCTGGTCGTAGCCGTGCTCGATCCAGAGCGTGCCGCCCGGTTTCAGGTGGGCGCCGGCGCCCGCGACGATCGTGCGGATCGCGCTGAGGCCGTCGGCGTCGTCGGTGAGTGCGCCGCGCGGCTCGAAACGCAGGTCGCCCTGCGCGAGGTGCGGATCGTGCTGCGCGATGTACGGCGGGTTGCTGACGATCGTGTCGAATGCGAGCGCCGGATCGAGCGCAGCGTACCAGTCGCTCTGCAACCAGTGCAGCGGGCCGCCGGGGCGGTGCGCGTCGAGCAGCTTGTCCGCGTTGCGTTGCGCGACCGCGAGCGCGGCCGGCGAACGGTCGAGCGCCCACACGCGTGCATCGGGACGCTCGGCCGCAATCGACACGGCAATCGCGCCGCTGCCGGTGCCGAGATCGAGCACGGCCGGATACGGCAAGCCGTCGATCGCATCGAGTGCGGCTTCGACGAGCAGTTCGGTTTCGGGGCGCGGGATCAGCACGTCGGGCGTCACGTCGAACGGCCGGCCGAAGAATTCGCGCATCCCGACGAGCTGCGCGACCGGCTCGCCGGCCACGCGGCGCGCTTCGAGCGCGCGATAGCGTTCGACCGCGGCAGCGTCGAGCGGCGCGTCGCCGCGCGTGATCAGTTGCGTGCGGGTCCAGCCGAGCGCGTGCGCGAGCAGCACGCGCGCATCGACCGCGTCGAGCGGCGACGCGCGCAGCAGATCGTCGGCGGTGGTGTCGGGCATCGCGGCCTCAGTCGGCGTCGCCGAGCGACGCGAGCAGTTCGGCCTGGTGCTCGGTGACGAGCACGCCGATCAGTTCGTCGAGATCGCCGTCCATGATCGCCTCGAGCCGGTACAGCGTCAGGTTGATCCGGTGGTCGGTCATCCGGCCCTGCGGGAAGTTGTACGTGCGGATCCGTTCCGAGCGGTCGCCGGAGCCGATCAGGCTCTTGCGCGTCGCGGCTTCCTTCGCGTGCTGCTCGTGATACTGCTTGTCCTTGATGCGCGCGGCGAGCACTTTCAGCGCGCGATCCTTGTTCTTGTGCTGCGAACGGTCGTCCTGGCACTCGACGACGATTCCGGTCGGGATGTGCGTGACCCGCACCGCCGAATCGGTCTTGTTGATGTGCTGGCCGCCCGCGCCGGATGCGCGGAACGTGTCGATCCGCAGGTCGGCCGGATTGATCTCGACCTCGCTGATCTCGTCGGCTTCCGGCATCACCGCGACCGTGCACGCGGACGTATGGATGCGCCCCTGCGTCTCGGTCGCCGGCACGCGTTGCACGCGATGGCCGCCCGATTCGAACTTCAGGCGCGAATACGCGCCCTGGCCCGCGATCCGCACGATCACTTCCTTGTAGCCGCCGAGATCCGACGCGCTCTCCGACATCATCTCGACCTGCCAGCGCTGGCGTTCCGCGAAGCGCAGGTACATGCGCAGCAGGTCGCCTGCGAACAGCGCCGATTCGTCGCCGCCCGTGCCCGCGCGGATTTCGAGGAAGATGTTGCGGTCGTCGTTCGGATCCTTGGGCAGCAGCATCTTCTGCAGCTCGACCTCGAGGCGGGCCATGCCCTCGCGCGCGCTGCGGATCTCGTCCTCGGCGAAATCGCGCATCGACGGATCGGCAAGCAGCTCCTGCGCGGCTGTTTCATCGCTGCGCGACTGGCGCCACAGCGCGTACTGCTCGACGACCGGGCCGAGTTCCGCATGTTCGCGCGTCAGCTTGCGGTACTGGTCGAGATCGGCCGTGACGTTTTCGCGGCTCAGCAGGTCGTTCAGTTCGGCCAGCCGTGTGGACAGCTGGTCGAGCTTGCGTTGCATGCTCGTCTTCATGGTGTGGAGCGGCGCTCCCGGGCAAGGGTATTCGGAAAGGATAGGCCGGCTCGCGGCCGGCGGCAGGGCTCGCGGCGCTAGTGGCCGGACTGGTCGTTCGAGCGCGGCGCGTGCTGGTAGAAGCCGCGCATCAGGTCGATCAGCGAATCGCGATCGGCGCCGTTCACGCGGTTGAGCGCGCTCGTCGGGCCGTGGATCAGCTTGTTGGTCAGCGCCTGCGACAGCGCTTCGAGCACGGCGGCGGGATCGTCGCCGCGCGCGAGCAGCTTCTGCGCCTTGTCGACTTCGGCACGGCGCAGCGCGTCGGCCTGCGTATGCATGTGACGGATCACCGGCACGACGCTGCGCGTGTCGAGCCATTGCATGAAATTCTGCACGCGCGTCTCGATGATCGCCTCCGCCTGCGCGACCGCGGCCTGGCGCGATGCGTTGCCTTCGCGCACGATCGCGCCGAGATCGTCGACGGTGTAGAGGAACACGTCCTTCAGCTTGCCGACTTCCGGCTCGATATCGCGCGGCACAGCGAGGTCGACCATGAAGATCGGCCGGTGGCGGCGCGCCTTCACCGCACGCTCGACTGCGCCGAGGCCGATGATCGGCAGCGTCGACGCCGTGCACGACACGATGATGTCGAATTCCTGCATGCGGGCCGGCAGATCCGCGAGCGGCATCGCGCGGCCGTTGAAGCGTTCGGCGAGCCGCTGGCCGCGTTCGGCCGTGCGGTTCGCGACCACGAGTTCGCGCGGGCCTTGCGCGGCGAAGTGCGTCGCGCACAGCTCGATCATCTCGCCGGCGCCGATGAACAGCACGCGCTGGTCGGACACCTTTTCGAAGATCCGCTGCGCGAGGCGAACGGCGGCGGCAGCCATCGACACCGACTGCGTACCGATCTCCGTCGTGCCGCGCACTTCCTTCGCCACCGCGAACGTGCGCTGGAACAACTGGTTCAGATAGGTACCGAGCGCGCCGGCTTCCGTCGCGGTGCGCACGGCGTCTTTCATCTGGCCCAGAATCTGCGTTTCGCCGAGCACCATCGAATCGAGGCCGGATGCAACGCGGAAGGCGTGACGGACCGCTTCCGACTGCGGCAGCGCATACACGTGCGGCGCGAGCTCGTCGACCGGAATCCGGTGATACTCCGACAGCCAGCGGACCGCGCCTTCACGTGCCGCGCGATCATCGGTCGCGCAATACAGTTCGGTGCGGTTGCAGGTGGAGAGGATCGCTGCTTCGGGCGTATTGGGCGCCTGGGGCCCGAGAAGCACGTTCTTGAACGTGACGAGAGCCGGCTTGATTTGCTCGAGCGGAAACGCCACGCGTTCGCGCAAGGCGACTGGCGCAGTGTGGTGATTGATTCCGATCGTGAGGAGTTGCATATCGAGGGCTATCGTTTAGCCCCATATTATAGCGTTTCAGCGATTTCCTCACTCGCTGCATACCGGGCATCGGCGTGCCGGGGCCGGGAATTTGGGGGCTCGATCGGTACGCGGTCGAGCTGATAGCCGTAGCCGTAGAGCGGCAACAGGCGGTAACCACGCTCCGGAAGCAACTGCAACTTGCTGCGCAGCCGGGACGCGTGCGTGTCGAGCGTGCGCGACTTCATGTCGCGGCGGCGCGCCCACACCGTTTCGAGGATATGGGCGCGCGACACGGGCCGCGACAGGTTCGCGAACAGCAACTGCGCGAAGCGGAACTCCTTGGGCGTGAGTGAAACGATTGCGTCGCCGAAGCGCACAAGGCAGTGCGTGGCGTCGAATGCATATTCGCCATACATTTCGCGCGAGCGGGTCGGCGGCCGGCGCACGCCGGCGCGCCGGCTCAGTGCGTTGACGCGCGCGAGCAGCTCGGGCCCGCTGACGGGGCGCACGAGGCAATCGTCGGCGCCCGCGTGCAGGCACGATACGATTTCGCTTTCGCGCGGCAATTGCATCACGGCGATGGCCGGCAGCCCGGGCAGGATCGCCTGCGCGCGCGGAATGACTTCCTCGGCAGGCTGGTCGCCGGCCCAGTTGCCGGTGATCAGCATGTCGCAGGTGTCGGTGGCGAGCCATTCGAAGAACGCCGTGCTGGACGAAAACGCGTGGCACACGTGACCGCCCGCAAAGAGCAGGCGGTTCAGGAGTGCGGCATGACGCGCCTCCGGATCGATCAGAGCGATTCGCATGAGAGTTTCTTCAATACGGTAGCCGGTGCGCGCTTGCCATAACGTCGAGTCGGCCCCTACACTCGAATGTTCGCGGCGCCCGGCTGGTCTCGGGTTCGATGGATGAATCGATGCTAGCCGCTGGCAACGTTCACGCCTATTGGACGAATCCGAATTTATAGAAGGCGTCGAATGAACTGGTTTGGAATCCTTGTCCTGGGAGCGGCCGTCGGGCTGTTCGGCCGATGGCTGCACCCGATGCGGCGCACGGGCCGGCCGGCCTGGTGGATCGCGGTGCTCGTCGGCATCGTGGGCGCGGCTGCCGCCCGCATGGCCGGCAATCTCTCTGGACTGTTTTACGATGGCGAGACGCTCGAATGGCCGGTCTGCACCGGCGTCGCGTTCCTTGCCGTAGCCGTGACGGTCGCGCTGTCGGCCCGTCGCTGAATGCTCTCAGGTGAAATCATGAATGCCCGTCTTCCCGAAGTCCCGTCGGTGCCGGCCCGCCTCGCGCTGCTGCGCGGCGCCATGGCCCGCGAGGACCTGGCCGCCTATCTCGTGCCGTCCGCCGATCCCCATCTGTCCGAATACCTGCCCGAGCGCTGGCAGGCCCGCCGCTGGCTGTCCGGCTTCACGGGCTCGGTCGGCACGCTGGTCGTGACCGCGGATTTCGCGGGGTTGTGGGTCGACAGCCGCTACTGGGTGCAGGCCGATGCCGAACTGGCCGGCACGGGCGTGCAGTTGATGAAGATGACGGGCGGGCAGCAGAGCGCGCCGCACGTCGACTGGCTCGCGCAGAACGTGGCGGCGGGCACGACGGTCGGTGTCGACGGCGCCGTGCTCGGCGTCGCGGCCGCGCGTGGGCTGACGGCCGCGCTGAGCGCGCGCGGCATCGCGCTGCGCACCGATCTCGACCTGCTCGACGCGATCTGGCCCGAGCGGCCGGGGCTGCCCGGCGACGCGGTGTTCGAGCACGCGGCGCCGCAGGCCGACACGACGCGCGCGAGCAAGCTGGCCGAAGTGCGCCGCGCGATGCACGCGCAGGGCGCGCAGTGGCATTTCGTGTCGACACTCGACGATCTGGCCTGGCTGTTCAACCTGCGCGGCGCCGACGTCAACTTCAATCCCGTGTTCGTTGCGCACGCAATGATCGGCGCCGATCGTGCGACGCTGTTCGTCGCCGACGGCAAGGTGTCGCCGGCGCTGGCCGCGTCGCTCGCGCAGGACGGCGTCGACGTCCGTGCCTACGATGCCGCACGCGCATCGCTCGCTGCGCTGCCCGACGGCGCGACGCTGCTGGTCGACCCGCGCCGCGTGACGTTCGGCACGCTCGAGGCCGTGCCGGCCGGCGTGAAGCTCGTCGAGGCCGTGAATCCGTCGACGTTCGCGAAGTCGCGCAAGACGTCCGCCGAGATCGAGCACGTGCGCGTGACGATGGAGCACGACGGCGCCGCGCTCGCGGAATTCTTCGCATGGTTCGAGCAGGCGGTGAATCGCGAGACGATCACCGAACTGACGATCGAGGAGCAGCTCACGGCCGCGCGCGCACGGCGCCCCGGCTATGTGTCGCCGAGTTTCGCGACGATCGCCGGCTTCAACGCGAACGGCGCGATGCCGCATTACCACGCAACGCCCGAGTCGCACGCGACGATCGCCGGCAACGGGTTGCTGCTGATCGATTCGGGTGGCCAGTACGTGACGGGCACGACCGACGTCACGCGCGTCGTGCCGGTCGGCACCGTCAGCGACCTGCAGCGGCGCGATTTCACGATCGTGCTGAAATCGATGATGGCGCTGTCGCGCGCACGCTTCCCGCGCGGCATCCGCTCGCCGATGCTCGACGCGATCGCGCGTGCGCCGATGTGGGCGGCCGGGCTCGACTACGGCCACGGCACGGGGCATGGCGTCGGCTACTTCCTGAACGTGCACGAAGGCCCGCAGGTCATCTCGCACTACGCGCCGGCCGAGCCGCACACGGCGATGGAAGAGGGGATGATCACGTCGATCGAGCCGGGCGTGTACCGGCCCGGCCAGTGGGGCATCCGGATCGAGAACCTGGTCGTGAACCGTGCGGCCGGGAAGACCGAGTTCGGCGATTTCCTTGCGTTCGAGACGCTGACGCTGTGCCCGATCGACACGCGTTGCGTGCTGATCGCGATGCTGCATGACGAAGAGCGCGCGTGGCTGAACACGTATCACGCGACGGTGCGCGAGCGCGTCGGCCGGCACCTGAGCGGCGCTGCGAAGGCGTGGCTCGACGCGCGCACGCAGCCGATCTGACGCGACGTGCAATAACGGCCGGACGACGGCCGAACCACAACAGCGAGGGCAACAAATGGCGGACACCGCAGTGATCGTGGTCGACATGCAGCGCGGGCTGGTGGAGCGGGCGCAGCCCGCGTACCGGCTCGACGACGTCGTGTCGGGCATCAACCGGTTGACGGCGGCGGCACGCGCGGCGAACGCGCCCGTGTGCTTCGTGCAGCACGACGGCGATGCTGACGACGACATCGTGCCCGGCACGGCGGGCTGGGAGCTGCATGCGGGGCTGGTCGTCGGGAGCGACGACTGGCGCGTGCGCAAGCAGGTGAGTGACTCGTTCCACGACACGCCGCTCGCGGCGGAGCTCGACCGCCACGGTATCCGTTCGGTGCTGATCTGCGGCTATGCGACCGAGTTCTGCGTCGATTCGGCCGCGCGCCGTGCGGCGTTGCTCGGCTACCGGACGACCGTCGTGTCCGACCTGCATACGACGAACGAGCGCGCGCACCTGTCGGCCGCGCAGATCGTCGCGCATCACCACTTCATCTGGACAAACAATTCGCTGTCGGGCAACGCGGTCACGCCGCGTCCGCTCGCCGACGTGCTCGCGACGGAGTTCGCATGACGATCAAGGCCGTGGTGTTCGATTTCGGCGGCGTGCTGATCGACTGGAGCCCCGACTACCTTTACCGGCAACTGATTCCCGACGAGGCAGAGCGTCGCTGGTTCCTCACGCATGTCTGCGCGATGGACTGGGTGATCCGCCAGGACGGCGGGCAGACGATCGAGGAAGGCACGGCCGAACTCGTCGCGAAGTTTCCGGAGCACGAGGCGCTGATCCGTGCGTTCTACGCACGCTGGCACGAGATGATCGGCGGCGTGCTGGACGAAGGCGCCGCGCTCGTCGACCGGCTCGACGCGCAGGGGGTGCCGCTGTTCGGGCTGACGAACTGGTCCGCGCAGACGTTTCCGTATGCGTGGGACAACTTCCCGGTGCTGCGGCGGTTCAAGGACATCGTCGTGTCGGGTCGCGTGAAGCTCGTGAAACCCGATCCGGCGATCTACCGCGAGATGCATGCGCGGATCGAACCGCACCTGCCGGGTATTGCGCCGCACGAGCTCGTGTTCATCGACGACAACGCGAAGAACGCCGCGGCCGCGACGGCGCTCGGCTGGCACGGCATTCATCACACGAGCGCGGCGGAGACCGAGGCGCGGTTGCGCGAACTGGGCGCGCTCGCATGACAAGCAGCGGGCGAACGCCCTGCGGATAAAAAAAGCGGGCCGCACGCGGGCCCGCTTTTTCGTTGTGCCGATCCGGATGCGGCCACTTTCGGCATCCGGCCCCGCGTTGCCGCAGTGCCGGGCGCCCGGGCCGCGCCGGTCAGCGGCTGATCGGCTTGTAGCGCAGTCGGTGCGGCTTCGCGGCTTCCTCGCCGAGGCGCGCGCGCTTGTCGGCTTCGTACTCCTGGTAGTTGCCGTCGAAGAACGTGACCTGCGAATCGCCTTCGAACGCGAGGATGTGCGTCGCGATCCGGTCGAGGAACCAGCGATCGTGCGAGATCACCATCACCGAGCCCGCGAATTCGAGCAGTGCGTCTTCCAGCGCGCGCAGCGTTTCGACGTCGAGGTCGTTCGACGGTTCGTCGAGCAGCAGCACGTTGCCGCCCGAGATCAGCGTCTTCGCGAGATGCAGGCGACCGCGTTCGCCGCCGGACAGGTTGCCGACGATCTTCTGCTGGTCGCCGCCCTTGAAGTTGAAGCGGCCGATGTACGCGCGCGACGGCGTCTCGTACTTGCCGACCGTCAGCACGTCGGCGCCGCCCGAGATTTCCTCGAACACCGTCTTCGAGCCGTCGAGCGCATCGCGGCTCTGGTCGACGTACGCGAGCTTCACCGTCGGGCCCATCACGACCTCGCCCGAATCCGGCTGCTCCTTGCCCGTCAGCATCCGGAACAGCGTCGACTTGCCGGCGCCGTTCGGGCCGATGATGCCGACGATCGCGCCGGCCGGGATCTTCAGGTTCAGGTTGTCGATCAGCAGGCGGTCGCCAAACGCCTTGCTGACGTTCTTGAACTCGATCACTTCATTGCCGAGGCGGTCGCCGACCGGAATGAAGATTTCCTGCGTCTCGTTGCGCTTCTGGTATTCCTGGCTGTTCAGCTCCTCGAAGCGCGCGATACGCGCCTTCGACTTCGCCTGGCGGCCCTTCGGGTTCTGGCGCACCCACTCCAGTTCTTTCTTGATCGCCTTCTGGCGTGCCGATTCCGACGCTTCTTCCTGCTTCAGGCGCTCTTCCTTCTGGTCGAGCCAGCTGCTGTAGTTGCCCTTCCACGGAATGCCGTGGCCGCGGTCGAGTTCGAGAATCCACTCGGCCGCGTTGTCGAGGAAGTAGCGATCGTGCGTGACGGCGACGACGGTGCCCGGGAAGCGCACCAGGAACTGCTCGAGCCAGTCGACCGATTCGGCGTCGAGGTGGTTGGTCGGTTCGTCGAGCAGCAGCATGTCGGGCTTTTCGAGCAGCAGCTTGCACAATGCGACGCGGCGCTTTTCGCCGCCCGACAGGTGCTCGACTTTCGCGTCCCACGCCGGCAGGCGCAACGCATCGGCGGCCACTTCGAGCTGCTGCTCGGGGCTGCCGCCGTCGCTCGATGCGAGGATCGCCTCGTACTTCGCCTGTTCGGCCGCGAGCGCGTCGAAGTCGGCGTCCGGCTCGGCATACGCCGCGTAGATTTCTTCAAGCTTCTTGTTGGCCTGGAACAGGTCGCCGAGCCCTTCCTCGACGGCTTCGCGAACCGTCTTCGTCGGGTCGAGCTGCGGTTCCTGCGGCAGGTAGCCGATGTTCAGGTTCGGCATCGGCGTCGCTTCGCCTTCGATGTCCTTGTCGACGCCCGCCATGATGCGGATCAGCGTCGACTTGCCCGAGCCGTTCAGGCCGAGCACGCCGATCTTCGCGCCGGGAAAGAACGACAGCGAGATGTCCTTCAGGATCTGGCGCTTGGGCGGCACGATCTTGCCGACCCGGTTCATCGTGAAAACGTATTGGGCCATTTGGGTGTGAAAGTCAGAAGTTGAGACGGCCGCGCAGCGCGCTGGCATGGCGGCGTCGGGTGATTCGGTACGGAGCGTGCCGCGCGAGGCGCGGCGGCGTCGCCGTGTGTCGGCGGCGCGAGCGGCTATTGTACTTCGCCGCCGGGTGTCGCTGGCACGACGCAGGCATTCGGGCGCGCGGCGGTCACAGCCACGCGGCGACGCCACCGTGCCCCGAGCACGTGCCGCGCCGGTGGCGGCTGAAGCTGTACGTGCCGTCGCGGCAGCGCGCGCTTGCACCGTCGGGCACGCGGCCCGATTTCGAACGCGCGGGCGCATGCACGGTTTCGCCGTCGCGGTTGCGATACGTGTCGTGACGGTCGAGATCGGCTTCGTTACCGTAACCGGGTGGCGCGCGGTACGCATATGCGGAAGGAGGCAGGGCGGCGCAGGCGACGAAGAGCGCGATCGACAGCGTCGCAACGCGCGTCGCGCGGCGGAGCAGGGCAGGCATGGTCTCTCTCGGTCTGTTGTTGTCGATGTCGAGCCGGTGGCCCGCGCCGCATGTTAGCCGATCGGCCAGCGGGCGGCGCCAGCGCCTCGCGGTGAAGCGACGTTACGCCGCGCCGGACATCGATGCCGCGCCGTCGGCCTGCGCGGCGTCGAGAATCCACCGGCGGAACGCGGCGACCTTCGGCCGTTCGGCGTGATGCGGCGGATAGACGAGGTAGTACGCGAAATCGTCGAGCCACGCGACGTCGGCGAGCTGCACGAGCCGGCCGCTTTCGAGCTCGCCGCGCACCATTGCTGCCGGCAGCAGCCCGGCGCCCTGGCCGGCGACGATTGCCTGCATCAACAGGCCCGAGTCGTCGAACGCGGGGCCGCGCGGCGGGCCGAAATCGTCGATCCGCTGTGCGCCGAACCAGATGTGCCAGCCCTTGCGCTCGGCGTCGTGCAGGTGCGGCCAGCCGACGAGATCGGCCGGGGTCGCCGGCATGCCGAGCCGTGCGACGAGTTCGGGCGACGCAAGCGCGACGATCTCCACCGTCAGCAGGCGCTCGCTGCACAGCCCGATGTAGCGACCGAGGCCGTGACGGATCGCGACGTCCACGCCGTCGCGCGCGAAATCCGCGAGTGCATGGCTCGTGACGATCTGCAGGTCGACGTCCGGGCAGGCGTGCCGGAACTGCGCGAGGCGCGGTACGAGCCACGCGGATGCGAAAAACGGCGTGACGCTCACCGTCAGCACACCGCTGTCGGCGGCGCCCGACACGCGCTGCGACGCATCGGCGATCTGCCGGAACGCGTTGCGCACCGGCGGCAGGTAGTCGCGACCGGCGGCCGTCAGCAGGATGCCGCGGTTGACGCGCTCGAACAGTTGCACGCCGAGATGCGACTCGAGCGTGCGGATCATCTGGCTCACCGCGCCGGGCGTGACCGACAGTTCTTCGGCCGCCGACTTCACCGACAGGTGGCGGGCGGCCGCTTCGAATGCGCGCAGCGCGTTGAGCGGCGGCAGGCGGGAACGATTCATTCAGTTTTTCTAAATCGAAAGGCCGACGAAATATCGTTTGAGGCGACGCGTACGCGCGAGTACCGTTGTCGCATCGGATCGTGTGCTTCAGGGCTGCCTTGCGGTGGCCGATGCGATCAACATAGTTCAACTATATCCATGAGGCAATCCGGATGCCGCGCGGCGTTCGGTGGGACCTGAGAGGAGCATTGTCATGAACCGCCCGGGTGCATCGCGCCTCTTCTACGGCTGGTACGTGGTCGCGGCCGCGTTCGCCGTCACGTTCGTCGGGTTCGGCAGCGCGTATACGTTCAGCGCGTTCGTCGAGTCGCTGCAGCGCGATTTCGCCGCATCGCGCGGGCAGATCTCGCTCGTGTTCTCGCTCGCCGGCTTCCTGTATTTCGGCTTCGGCATCGTCAGCGGGCCGCTTGCCGATCGCTTCGGCTCGCGGCGGCTCGCCATCGCCGGCATGCTGCTGACGGGCGCCGGGCTCGCGGCCGCCGGCGCCGCGCACACGCTGCTGCAGGTTTATGTCGCGTACGGGCTTGGCGTCGGCCTCGGCGTCGGCTGTGCGTACGTGCCGGCCGTCGGTGCCGTGCAGCGCTGGTTCGTGCGGCGGCGCGGTTTCGCGTCGGGGCTCGCGGTCGCGGGGATCGGCGTCGGCACGCTCGTGATGCCGCCGCTCGCGTCCGCGCTGATCGCGCATGTCGGCTGGCGCGGCGCGTATTTCACGTTGGCAGTGATCGCGGTGGTCCTGGGGGCAGGCATGTCGCTGCTGATCGAGAACGATCCGCGCGGGCGCGGGTTGCTGCCGGACGGCGATGCCGCCGGCGACGGCGGCCGGAATGCCGGTGCTTCCGTAGCCGGCGCGGCTGCCGCGGCCGTGCACGCTGGCGCGACGGTGCGCGAGGCCGTGACGTCGCGGCCGTTCGCGAGCCTCTACGCCGCATGTCTCGTGTGCTCGTTCGGCGTGTTCGTCCCGTTCGTTCACCTCGTGCCGTACGCGCTCGATCATGGCGTCGCGCCGTCGACGGCCGTGCTGCTGCTCGGTGCGATCGGCGTCGGCAGCACGGCCGGCCGCTTTTTCCTCGGCGGCCTTGCCGACCGCTTCGGCCGCCGCGCATCGCTGCTCGCGATGTTCGCGGGCATGGCCGTTGCGCTCGTCGCGTGGGCGGGCGCCGGCACCGTCGCGACGCTTGCCGCGTTCGCGCTCGTGTTCGGCGTGTTCTACGGCGGCTGGGTCGCCGTGTTGCCGGCAGTCGTGATGGACTACTTCGGTGGCCGCAACGTGAGCGCGATCATCGGCATCCTGTACACGAGCGTCGCGTTCGGCACGCTGATCGGGCCGGCCGCCGCCGGCTTCATCTACGATGCGGGAGGCGGCTATCTCGTGCCGATCCTCGCGAGCGCCGTCGCGAACGCGATCGCATTCGCCATCGTCGCGACCACCGGACGCACGCCGGTGGCCGCGCGTGCGGCCGGCGGATAGGCACGCGCCGCTGGGCGAGTCGCACGATTTCCGATAGGGTGGCCGGACCGTCAACCATCGACCAACGGTCGGGGAGGCATCGTGACATTCGACGAAGTCCGGCAGATCGCACTGGCGTGGCGGGGTGTCGAGGACGGTACGTCCTACGGCACGCCCGCACTCAAGGTGAAGGGCAAGATGCTCGCGCGGCTGCGCGAGGACGGCGACACGCTCGTCGTGAAGGGCGTCGGCCCCGACGAGCGTGCGTGGCTGATCGAGTCGGAGCCCGACGTGTATTACGTGACCGATCATTACGCGGGCTGGCCGATCGTGCTGGTACGCCTGTCCGCCGCGCATCCCGACGCCGTGAAAAACCTGCTTCTGCGAGAATGGCACGCGATCGTGCCTGCCAAATGGCGGGGCGAAGCGGCGCGCGGCGGGAACTGAACGTCCGGCACGCCACACGGCCGGAATGCGTTCGACAGAAGCGGCCCAACGGCACGCGAGCCGGCGTCGACCGAACCAGGCGTTGCATCGGTTCGCATCGATGCAACAAGTGGTCCCATCGAAATTCTTCAATTGGTTCTTAGTGAAGAACCGTTTGATGCTTACACTCCTTCGCTTCGAAGGCGGCTGACGACAGCCGATGGAAAGGGCGCACGCGATGCGCCGGCGCCCTGCGCGCCGCATCGCACCCGCAGCTTCGCAGACTGCGCGGCGCACCGACCCGAACGGCCCCATCCGGCCTCATGCCGCACGTGCGATACACGCGCGGTCGCAGCCGGATTCAAGAACGACAACTCCCCGCGCCGCCTTCACGCGATATCCGGTCAGACCGCCACCGATTTTTGGAGAGAGACAGATGAGTGGAAGCAACACAGGCCTCGGCACGGGCCTGAAGCAGCGTCACGTGACGATGATGTCGATTGCCGGCGTCATCGGCGCGGGTTTGTTCGTCGGCTCCGGCCACGCAATCGCGGAAGCCGGCCCGGCATCGATACTCGCGTATGCGATCGCGGGCGTGCTGGTCGTCCTGGTGATGCGCATGCTCGGCGAGATGGCCGTCGCGCATCCGGACAGCGGCTCGTTCTCGACCTATGCCGATCGCGCGATCGGCCACTGGGCCGGCTTCTCGATCGGCTGGCTGTACTGGTGGTTCTGGGTGCTCGTGATCCCGATCGAGGCAACGGCTGCGGCAACCATCCTCAATGCCTGGTTCCCGGGCATCGCGACCTGGATCTTCGCGCTCGGCATCACGCTGCTACTCACCATCACCAACCTCTTTTCCGTCAAGAACTACGGCGAATTCGAATTCTGGTTCGCGCTGATCAAGGTCGTCGCGATCGTCGTGTTCCTGTGCATCGGCGGCGCGGCGATCGTCGGGATCATTCCGGCGCCTGCTGTATCGGGCGTGTCGAACCTGTTCGCGCATCAAGGTTTCATGCCGAATGGTGCCGGCGCGGTGCTGGCGGCGATGCTGACGACGATGTTCTCGTTCCTCGGCACCGAGATCGTGACGATCGCGGCCGCCGAATCGGACAACCCGCAACGCCAGATCGTGCGTGCGACGAACTCGGTGATCTGGCGCATCACGCTGTTCTATCTCGGCTCGATTCTCGTCGTCGCGGCCATCGTGCCGTGGAACGACCCGCTGCTGCCGAAGCACGGCTCGTATCAGCGCGCGATGGAGCTGATCGGCATCCCGAACGCGAAGGCGATCATCGACGTGATCGTGCTCGTATCGGTCGCGAGCTGTCTGAATTCGGCGCTGTACACGGCGTCGCGGATGCTGTTCTCGCTGTCGAAGCGCAAGGACGCGCCTGCGTTCCTGCACCGCACCGATTCGACCGGTACGCCGCGTGCGGCGGTGCTCGCGTCGACCGCATTCGGCTTCGTGACCGTGATCGCGAACTACCTGATGCCGGAGCAGGTGTTCGGCTTCCTGCTCGCGACGTCGGGCGCGATCGCGCTGCTCGTGTATCTCGTGATCGCGATCTCGCAGCTGCGGATGCGCAAGACGCTCGAATCGAGCGGCGCCGACCTGACGCTGCGGATGTGGATGTTCCCGTGGCTCACGTGGGCGGTGATCCTGTTCATCTGCGGCACGCTGACCGTGATGTTCGTCAGCGAGGATCACCGGATGGAAGTCGGTGCGACGGCCGTGCTGGCGTTGATCGTGCTGCTCGCGTCGTGGCTGAACAAGCGCGGTCGCGATGCGCAGGCGAACGCGGGGCGGCGGGTGTCGGCGATGTGATGAAGTGACGAAGCGGCGGCGGACTGAGTGTTCGCCGTCGGCTGGCGGGGAGATTCCCGTCATGAAAAATGGCCTGATCGGCGAAAGCCGATCGGGCCATTTGCTTTTCGGGGCAAGCGGATGCCGTTCCCGGTTCGACACGGGTTGTTCGGCAACAACTTACGGCATTGAAATTTGTGGTCAAAAAATCGAACTTGTCTGATTTCGCCGGCGGCAACAACTTAATACATTGACCACTCCGATAACCGGGGTGAATCGATGGGCGAATCGATTTGGAATTCTTTGTTACCCAGCCGAATCTGGAAGCGAGATGGTTCGTTCATTCTCGATTACGGATCGCGTCTTTGCTGGATCATTGCGCCGGGTGCTGAACGATGAACGGGCAGCCGATGTCCCGCGTGCGCATTGCTTTTCGAGCCGGCGACGGATTCCCGTTGCACGGCACCTATTTCCCTGCTGCCTGCACAACCCGTTTCCCGGTGCTCATCTGTCCCGCAACGGGGCTTCGGCAGTCCTTTTACTTTCCGTTCGCGGATTGGCTGCGCGATGCAGGATATCCGACGTTCGTATTCGATTACCGGGGAATTGGCGCATCGCTCGGTGTGCGCCATGTACGCCAGTCGCGCGCGCGGAAGCAGGACTGGGGCCAACTTGACATGCCCGCTGCGCTCGCGTGGCTCCTTGGAGAAACCGGTGCGAGCAATGCGCATCTGATCGGCCATAGCGCCGGAGCGCAACTGGTCGGACTGATGCCGAATCACGCGTCGATCCGTTCGCTATGCGCAATTTCCGCGTCGTCCGGATACGTCGGCAACATCCGGTGGCCGAAGCGAATTGCCGCGTTGTCGCTGGCGAATCTCTACGTCCCGGTTACCGCGCATCTGCTCGGCTATGTGCCTGCCAGGGCGCTCGGCTGGGGCGACGATCTGCCTGCACGCGTCGGGCTTCAGTGGGCTCGATGGTGCCGCCGCCCCGGATATATGGCGAACGAGTTCGGGGTCGGCGTTGCGCGCCACTACTACAACGAATTCACCGCTCCCGTCACGGTAGTCGCCGCGACCGACGACCCGCTTGCAACGCCGGCCAATATCGAAGACTGGCTCCGACGGTTGCCGCAAGCCAGAAGCACCCTCCATTTCATCAGCCCGGAAAACTGCGATGGCCGAGCAATCGGTCACGTCGGCATGTTCCGTCGCCAGCATTCGTCGCTGTGGCCGGAACTCACCAGGGGATTGCGGAGTTGACGCTCAGGCGCGCTTGCGTCCTCGTATCAGGAGACCAGGATGGACGATTCAACCTGCGATGCAAAGGGTGCTGGTTCTTCGAAAACGAATTCGACGTCGCATCGGATGAGTTAAACGATACGTCGCATCTCGAGGCGCGCGTGAAGGATGAGGCCGAGCGCGGGATCAACGCGCCATTGCTGATAGGCGGCGAGCCCGCGTTGTATCTCGACCGGATAAGAATATTCCGGAAGCACATGCCGAAGGTGTCCGTTTCGACGAACGGCCTCCGACGAATCCCTTTCGAGGGCTTCGAAGATATCACCATCGCGGTCTCTGTATTCGGTGGCGGGCCGCTCGATGACGAACTGCGAGCGATTGGTCCGAATGGGAAGCGTTTCACCGGCTTGTTCGACAAGGCGCTGCTGAATTATCGCGACGACGAGCGGGCAGGTTTCGTCTACGCCGCGTCGATCGACGGAATTGCTTATATCGAAGAAACGGTGCGCAAGATCCGAGATAACGGAAATCGCCTGCTGTTCAATTTCTACAGTCCATACGATATTGCCGGGCCGCTTCGCCGACGTGGTGAGGAGCGGCTCCTGGATGTGTTGCTCGAATTGAAGGCGAAGTATCCGGAAACAGTGGCGAGCCATCCTTACTATCTGGCTGCACTCATGCGCGGGGAGACCATTTGGGGAGCGTTCGACCATACCAGTTGCCCGAGCGTCAGCGAAGCTCATCCGCAGAACGCCACGCGATTCGCGTCGGGGTGGCCCGCGTTGCCGAAATTCAACGCGTATCGCGCAAACATGCATACGCTGGCGCGCTGTTGCACATCGGGAGAATGTGCGAAGTGTCGCGACAGCCAGGCCGTGATGTCATGGTTGCTGGTCAATGCCAAGCACGTGATGCAGGAAGACGACGGGCTTAGAACGTGGACGGAAGTGGCGGAGAGCTATTTCAGTCAGTTTGTCTGGTCGAGATACCATCCGCGTAATCGTCTTGAGCATGTGTCGAGTCGTACGATGCAATGACGCGATGGGCGGCTCGTCCGGAAAAGAAAAAGCCCGCGGCAGCGGGCTTTTCATTGAGACCCTGATTTAACGCTCAGACGTTGAACAGGAAGTTCATCACGTCGCCGTCGTGCACGACATATTCCTTCCCTTCCGCGCGCATCTTGCCGGCTTCCTTCGCACCCTGTTCACCCTTGTAGGTGATGAAGTCGTCGAACGCGATCGTCTGCGCGCGGATGAAGCCGCGCTCGAAGTCGGTGTGGATCACGCCGGCCGCTTGCGGCGCCGTGTCGCCGATATGGATCGTCCACGCGCGCACTTCCTTCACGCCCGCGGTGAAGTAGGTCTGCAGGCCGAGCAGCTTGAAGCCCGCGCGGATCACGCGGTCGAGGCCCGGCTCTGCCATGCCCATGTCGGCGAGGAACGCTTCCTTGTCCGCGTCGTCGAGATCGGCGATTTCCGCCTCGATTGCCGCGCACACGGCGACCACCGGCGCATTCTCGCTTTCCGCGTACTTGCGCACCGCATCGAGGTGCGGATTGTTCTCGAAGCCGTCGTCCTTCACGTTGGCGACGTACATCGCCGGCTTCGCGGTGATCAGGCAGAACGGCTTGAGCAGCGCCTCTTCGTCGTCCGACAGCGCGAGGCCGCGCACGGCCTTGCCCTGGTCGAGCTGCGCGCGCACCTTGTCGAGCACCGCGACGAGCTTGGCCGCTTCCTTGTCGTTGCCCGACTTCGCGGCCTTCGAATAGCGCGTGAGCGCTTTCTCGACGGTGCTCAGGTCGGCGAGCGCGAGTTCGGTGTTGATCACTTCGATGTCGTCGATCGGGCTGACCTTGCCTGCGACGTGAATGACGTTCTCGTCCTCGAAGCAGCGCACGACGTGCGTGATCGCATCGGTTTCGCGGATGTTCGCGAGGAACTGGTTGCCGAGACCTTCACCCTTGCTCGCGCCCGCGACGAGGCCCGCGATGTCGACGAATTCGACGACGGCCGGCACGACGCGCTCGGGCTTGACGATCTCGGAGAGCCCCTTCAGGCGCGTATCGGGCACTTCGACGATGCCGACGTTCGGCTCGATCGTGCAGAACGGGTAGTTCTCGGCGGCGATGCCGGCCTTGGTCAGCGCATTGAACAGGGTGGACTTGCCGACGTTGGGCAAGCCAACGATGCCGCATTTGAGACTCATGGAATCCTTCGGACGGGTAAGGCGGCGCGGCCGGACAGGGCACGGCGGCGCGGGAAAAAAGGGCAGCTGGCGCCTGGGGCGCGGCAGGCCGACGGTCAAAGACGCTATTGTACCGTGCCGACGCCCCGGATTCCGGGGTTGCGCCGAACGGCCGATGCGGCGGGCCGCCGCGCCGCCGCATCGGCCTGCGATTCTGCTGATTTCCCGCAAAGTCCGGCCGCGTAAGGGTTTGGCCCCGCGGCTATAATGCCCGCCATGACTGCCCACCATTCCTTCGACGTCGCCGTGGTCGGCGGCGGGCTCGTCGGCAAGACGGCCGCGCTCGCGCTGACCCAGTCCGGCTACAAGACTGCCTTGCTCGCCCAGCCGGCCACGCCGCGCCCCGCCGATCTCGCGTTCGACACACGCGTCTACGCGCTGTCGTCCAGCTCGCAGGCCTTGCTCGAGCGGCTGCGGGTCTGGCAGGCGCTCGACCACAGCCGGCTCGCGCCCGTCTACGACATGCGCGTGTACGGCGATGCGCACGCCGAACTGCATTTCTCCGCGTACCAGGCCTCCGTGCCGCAGCTCGCGTGGATCGCCGAATCGTCGCTGGTCGAGACGTCGCTCGACGCCGCGCTGCGGTTCCAGCCGAACCTCATGTGGTTCGATGCGCGCGCGCAGGGCTTCGACGTGCGCGACGATGCGGCCGTGCTCACGCTGTCGTCGGGGCAGGTGCTGGAAGCGGACCTCGTCGTCGGCGCGGACGGCGCGCATTCGTGGGTACGCTCCCAAATGGGGGCCAAGGTCGAACGGCGCGACTATCGGCAGACGGGCGTCGTCGCGAACTTCAAGGCGTCGCTGCCGCACCGCGAGACGGCCTACCAATGGTTCCACGAAGGCGAGATCGTCGCGCTGCTGCCGCTGCCGGACGGCCACGTGTCGCTCGTGTGGTCCGCGCACACCGCGCATGCGGACAAACTGCTCGCACTCGATCCGGCGCAGCTTGCGGCCGAGGTCGAGCGCGTGTCGCACGGCCAGGTCGGCACGCTCGAATGCGTGACGCCGGCCGCCGGCTTCCCGCTGGCGCTGCAGACGGTCGACAAGCTGATCGCGCCGCGCGTCGCGCTCGTCGGCGATGCCGCGCACCTGATCCACCCGCTCGCGGGGCAGGGGATGAACCTCGGGCTGCGCGACGTCGCGGCGCTCGCCGACGCGATCGCTGCCAAGGAAAGTTTCCGCAACCTCGGCGATACGGTGCTGCTGCGCCGCTACGAGCGTTCGCGCCGCGAGGACATCCGCGCGCTGATGGTCGCGACCGACGGGCTGCAGCGACTGTTCGCGGTGCCGGGCTCGCTCGCGAAGGCGGTGCGCAATGCGGGCATGGCCTTCGTCGGCGCGCAGCCGCTCGTGAAGCGCTGGCTCGTGTCGGCCGCGCTCGGCTGATCGAACCTTCGGCCGCTTCGCCGGTCGGACTCGGTTCCGTTACGGCGTACACTGTGCCGTGCATACCGATTGAGCTGAAGGAAGATTTCGATGAAAAAAACGATCCGGATCGCGTCGCTGGCGCTGGCCGTCACGATGGCGACGCTGGGCTGCACCGCGCAGGCCGACCAGACCACCGACAAGCTGAAAGCCACGCTGCAGGCCCGTCTCGGCAGCGACGCGCCGATCAAGAGCGTGTCGAAATCGCCGGTCGCGGGCCTGTACGAAGTAAACCTCGGCTCGCAGATCATCTATAGCGACGCGGCGGGCGACTACGTGCTGCTCGGCGATCTCGTCGACACCAAGACGCACAAGAACCTGACCGACGCACGCCTGTCTGAAATCAACAAGATCGACTTCGCGAGCCTGCCGTTCGCGAATGCGATCAAGGTCGTCAAGGGCAACGGCGCACGCAAGATCGCGGTGTTCTCCGATCCGAACTGCCCGTATTGCAAGAAGCTCGAGACGACGCTGCAGTCGGTCGACAACGTCACCGTCTACACGTTCCTGTACCCGGTGCTGTCGCCGGATTCGACCGTGAAGTCGAAGGCGATCTGGTGCGCGACCGACCGCGCGAAGACGTGGGAGGGCTGGATGCTCGACCACCGTGCGCCGTCCGGCGCCGGTACCTGCGATACCAGCGCGCTCGACAAGAATCTCGCGCTTGGCCGCGGGATGAACGTCACGGGTACGCCGACGATCTTCCTGCCGGACGGCCGCCGCCTGCCGGGCGCGGTATCGGCCGACCAGCTCAACCAGGCGCTCGCCTCGAGCAAGTAACCGACCGACACGCCGGGCCGCAGGCCCTGCCAGCGAGGGGCGCCCGCATGATCTGCCGGCGCCTCTCTTCGTTTTCGCCGCCGTATTCGACCGATTGCCACGATGACCCAGCCGATCCGCTATTCGATTGTCCCGAAAGATCTTGCCGCGCACCTGTTCGAAGTGTCGGTGACGGTCGCCGATCCCGATCCCGAAGGCCAGCGCTTCTCGCTGCCGGTGTGGATTCCGGGCAGCTACCTCGTGCGCGAGTTCGCGCGCAATATCGTGACGCTCGGCGCGTTCAACGACGCGGGCCGCAAGGTGCGGATCGCGAAGACCGACAAGCACACGTGGCAGGCTGCACCCGTGACCGGCGCGCTGACGCTGCGCTACGACGTGTATGCGTGGGATCTGTCGGTGCGCTCCGCGTATCTCGACGAATCGGGCGGCTTTTTCAACGCGACGGCCGTGTTCCTGAGCGTCGCCGGCCGCGAGGACGCGCCGTGCGAAGTCGACATCGCGAAGCCGGCCGGCGCGGCGTTCCGCGCGTGGCGCGTCGGCACCGCGCTGCCCGAGGCGCGCGGCACGAAGCGTTACGGCTTCGGTGCGTATCGCGCTTCGAACTACGACGAGCTTTCCGACCATCCGGTGACGATCGGCGAATTCGCGCTCACGACATTCGACGCGCACGGCGCGCCGCACGACATCGTGGTCGCGGGGCGCGTGACGCAACTCGACCTGGAGCGGCTGCGGACCGACCTGAAACGCGTGTGCGAAGCGCAGATCGCGCTGTTCGAGCCGAAATCGAAGAAGGCGCCGATGGACCGCTACGTGTTCATGACGCTCGCGGTCAGCGACGGCTACGGCGGCCTCGAGCATCGCGCATCGACCGCGCTGATCTGCAACCGCACCGACCTGCCGGTGAAGGGGCGGCCCGAGACGACGGAAGGCTATCGCACGTACCTCGGCCTCTGCAGCCACGAGTACTTCCACACGTGGAACGTGAAGCGCATCAAGCCGGCGGCGTTCGTGCCGTACGACCTGACGCGCGAGAACTACACGTCGCTGCTGTGGCTGTTCGAAGGCTTCACGTCGTATTACGACGACCTGATGCTGGTGCGCAGCGGGCTGATGTCGCAGGACGAATATTTCGCGGCGCTCGGCCGCACAATCGGCAGCGTGCTGCGCGGCACGGGCCGGCTCAAGCAGAGCGTCGCGGAAAGCTCGTTCGACGCGTGGATCAAGTACTACCGTCAGGACGAGAACGCGACCAACGCGATCGTCAGCTACTACACGAAGGGTTCGCTTGTCGCGCTCGCGTTCGATCTCGCGATCCGCGCGCAGACGCGCAACCGCAAGTCGCTCGACGACGTGATGCGCCTGCTGTGGCAACGCTACGGTCGCGATTTCTATCGCGGCAAGCAGGCGGGTGTCGAGGAAAACGAAGTCGAGGCGCTGATCGAAGAAGCGACGGGCGTCGCGCTCGGCCGCCTGTTCGCCGACGCCGTGCACGGCACGCGCGACCTGCCGCTCGGCGAGCTGCTCGCGCCGTTCGGCGTGACGCTCGCGCCCGATGTCGCGAACGGCGCGGCCGCGAAGCCGACGATCGGCGCGCGCCTGCGCGGCGGCGTGGACTGCACGTTCGCGGCTGTCTATGAAGGCGGCGCAGCGCATCGCGCAGGGCTGTCGGCCGGCGATACGCTGATCGCGGTCGACGGGTTGCGCGTCACCGGCACGAACCTTGACGCGCTGCTCGCACGCTACCGGCCGGGCGACAAGGTCGAGGTTCACGCGTTCCGCCGCGACGAGCTGCGCACCGCGAAACTGAAGCTCGACGGCCCGGAAGTCACGCGCTACCGGCTGACGGCCGCAGCGAAGCCGGCTGCGGCATCGAAGGCCCGGGAAGCCTGGCTGAAGGGCTGAGTGGACGGTAGCGGGAATCGGGGCGCGAGGCGTAATTGTTCTACTGCTGCAACAATCCGTCGCCCTGAACCCGCTTTTTCCGGCCAATGCGGCCACGCACAATGGCGTCACTCGCGCTACCGAAGCGCAGCCCAACCGGAGCCTGACATGACGACCATTCTGCAAATCAATTCCGCTGCGCGTTCGCAAGGTGCGCAATCCACGCTGCTGGCCAACGAACTGACGGCAAAGCTGCAACAATCGAACCCCGGCGCGAACGTCGTGGTTCGCGATCTGCTGGCCGATGCGCTGCCGCACCTCGATGAATCGGTGCTCGGCGCGTTCTTCACGCCGGCCGACCAGCGCAGTGCGGAGCAAAATGCGATCGTCGCGAAGAGCGATGCGCTGATCGCCGAACTGCAAGCCGCCGACATCATCGTGATCGGCGCGCCGATGTACAACTTCGGCATCTCGTCGCAACTGAAGACGTACTTCGACTGGATCGCACGTGCAGGCGTCACGTTCCGCTACACCGAGAACGGTCCGGAAGGCCTGATCAAGGGCAAGAAGGTCCACGTGGTGACGGCCCGCGGCGGCAAGTACGCCGGTACGCCGAACGACAGCCAGACGCCGTACCTGCGCACGTTCCTCGGCTTCGTCGGCATGACCGACGTGAGCTTCATCTTCGCGGAAGGCCTGAACCTCGGGCCGGATGCGCAGAGCGCCGCGCTCGCCAGCGCACGCGAAGCGATTGCTGCCGCGTAAGGTCGATGCGGGTGCGACGCACCCGCTGCATCGTCCGAAAAAAAACGCCGCGTCCCGGAAGGGGCGCGGCGTTTTTGCATTCCTGCCGGTGTAAGAACCGGCGCGGCCGTTACGCGAGCGTCTCGGCCTCTTCCGGCAGGCGCCAGTCGATCGGTTCGCGGCCTGCTTCGACCAGATAGTCGTTCGCGAGCGTGAAATGGCGGCAGCCCAGGAAGCCGCGGTGCGCGGACAGCGGCGACGGATGCGGCGCCTCGAGCACACAATGCGAGCTCGCGTCGAACAAAGCGCGCTTCGCCTGCGCGTGCGCGCCCCACAGCATGAAGACGAGCCCGCGATGGCGGCCGGCGAGTTCGCGGATCAGCGTGTCCGTGCATTGCTCCCAGCCACGCTTCGCGTGGCTCGCGGCCGCGCCGCGCTCGACCGTCAGCACGGTGTTGAGCAGCAGCACGCCCTGGCGCGCCCACGTGTCGAGGCAGCCGTGGCGCGGCGTGTCGTGGCCGAAGTTCGCGGCGATTTCCTTGAAGATGTTGCGCAGCGACGGCGGCGTGCGAACGGCCGGCGGCACCGAGAACGCGAGGCCGTGCGCCTGCGGCGTGCCGCGATCGTCGCCATGGTACGGGTCCTGGCCGAGGATCACGACCTTCACGTCGTCCGGGCTCGTGAGGCGCAGCGCGCGGAATACGTCGGTCGGGTAGACCGTCTTGCCGGCCGCACGCTCGTCGTCGACGAAGCGGCACAGCGGCGCGTACGCGTCGCTGTCGGTAAAGGGTTTCAGCACGTTGCGCCAGACGGTCGGCAGCGCGTCGAATTGCGCGGCGAGGTGCGGGACGTCGGCGGCAACGGGCTGCGATACAGCGACGGCCGGGGCAGCGGTTTTCTTCGCGGGCTTGCGCCCTGCCGCGGGCGACGCGGAAGCCGGGGACGGAAGATCGGCCGGTGCCGTTTCCGGCACGGGATCGTCGAACAGCGACGCCTGTTGCGGCGCGCGGGGAGTCTTGCGGGTTGCCATGCGTGATGCGTGTTTATTGCGCGCGCAGCCGGTAGCCGCGTTGCGCCTTGCTGATGTTTTCGGGAGCGAGGCCCGGCAGCGCCTGCTGCAGTTCGGCGGCGAGCGTCGCGAGCGCCGCTTCCGGGCCGTCGATCAGTTCGAGTTCGATTTCGCTGATCGGTTCGCGGCGCGTTTCGTGTTCCGCCTGGACGACGATCTCGCCGAGGTCCACCGCGGCTTCGACGGTTGCGCCGCCGATTGCGATGCGCCACAGCGTACGCGAAAAATCCGTGCGGAACAGCGCGTGCAGCGCGCCCGCCGCGTGATTCAGCGCGGCGGCGGCTTCCGGCACGTCGCAGGCGGCGACGAGCGCATCGATCTCGAGCGCGTCGCCGGCGACGGGCAGTTCCCATTCGTGGCGGCGATGCAGGCCGCCTTCCGCGCTGCCGACCGTCTTGAACGTCTGCAGCCAGCCGTGCGGCGCGCGGCGCACGCGCACCGCGCTCTTCGAGCGGGCCAGCGCGAGATCGGGCGTGTCGTAATAGACGTTCGCGAGCGTGATGTCGTGGCCGGGTTCGCCGGTCAGCGTCTCGAAGAAGCGCCGCGCGGCCTCGGCCTGGCCGGCCGGCAGCGCGAGCTTGATTTCCTTTTCGATCGCCATCAGAAGAACATCCGCGCGAGTTCCTCGCCCGGCTGCTCGGCGCGCATGAATGCTTCGCCGACGAGGAACGTGTTCACGTTCGCCGCGCGCATCGTGTCGACGTCGGTGCGCGACAGGATGCCCGACTCGGTGACGACGATGCGGTCCTGCGGAATCATGTCGAGCATGTCGAGCGTGGTCTGGATCGACGTCTCGAACGTACGCAGGTTGCGGTTGTTGATGCCGAGCAGCGGCGTCTTGAGCGTCAGCGCCTGTTCCATTTCGTTGCGGTCGTGCACTTCGACCAGCACGGCGAGGCCGAGCGAGTGCGCATACGCTTCGAGATCCTGCATCAGCGGCGTATCGAGCGCGGCGGCGATCAGCAGGATCGCGTCGGCGCCCATCGCGCGCGCCTCGAGGATCTGGTACGCGTCGACGATGAAGTCCTTGCGCAGCACCGGCAGCGTGCAGGCCGCGCGTGCCTCTTCGAGGTAGCGGACGCTGCCCTGGAAGAACTGTTCGTCGGTCAGCACCGACAGGCACGCGGCGCCGTGCGCCGCATACGAGCGCGCGATGTCGGCCGGCACGAAATGCTCGCGCAGCACGCCCTTCGACGGGCTTGCCTTCTTGATTTCGGCGATCACCGCGGCGTCGCCGGCCGCATGCTTCGCACGCAGCGCACCGACGAAGTCGCGCAGGTCGCGCGCGGATGCGTCCAGCTTCAGTGCCTCGAGCGGCGTGCTGCGCATGGCCGCCGCGACTTCTTCGCGCTTGACGGCGATGATTCGGTCGAGAATGTCGCTCATGTGGATTCCTGCTTGAGTCGTAAGGGGAGTCAGCGCTTGAACTGCTGCGTGAAGCGCACGAGTTCGTCGACTTTCGCGCGGGCCTTGCCGCTTGCGATCGCTTCGCGGGCGAGCTGGATGCCGTCCGCGATCGATTCGGCGACGTTCGCCGCATAAAGCGCGGTGCCCGCGTTCAGCGTGACGATTTCACGCGCGACGCCCGGCTGGTTGTCCAGCGCGCCGAGCAGCATCGTGCGCGATTCGTCGGCATTTTCCACCTTCAGCGTGCGGTTCGACACCATCTGCAGGCCGAAGTCCTCCGGATGGATCTCGTATTCGTGCACCTTGCCGTCGCGCAATTCGCCGACGAGCGTCGCGGCGCCGAGCGAGACCTCGTCCATCCCGTCCTTGCCGTACACGACGAGCACGTGCTGCGCGCCGAGGCGCTGCATCACGCGCACCTGGATGCCGACGAGGTCGGGGTGGAACACGCCCATCAACTGGTTCGGCGCGCCGGCCGGATTGGTCAGCGGGCCGAGGATGTTGAAGATCGTGCGCACGCCGAGCTCGCGACGCACGGCCGCGATGTTCTTCATCGCCGGGTGATGGTTCGGCGCGAACATGAAGCCCATGCCCGTTTCGGCGATCGACGCGGCCACCTGGTCCGACTGCAGGTCGATGTTCACGCCGAGCGCCTCGAGCACGTCGGCGCTGCCGGACTTGCTCGACACGCCGCGGTTGCCGTGCTTCGCGACCTTCGCGCCGGCCGCCGCCGTGACGAACATCGACGCGGTCGAGATGTTGAACGTGTGCGAGCCGTCGCCGCCGGTGCCGACGATGTCGACGAAGTTCGAGTTGTCCTGCACGTCGACGTGGTTCGCGAATTCGCGCATCACGGTCGCGGCGGCGGCGATCTCGCCGATCGTCTCCTTCTTCACGCGCAGCCCGGTGATGATCGCGGCGGCCATCACGGGCGACAGGTCGCCGCGCATGATGAGCCGCATCAGGTGCAGCATCTCGTCGTGGAAGATCTCGCGGTGTTCGATCGTGCGCTGCAGCGCTTCCTGCGGGGTAATCGTCATCGTGAGGCTCCGGTCAGGCGGCTTGCGCGGCCGCGGCGCGGGCCTGCTTCAGGAAATTTTCGAGCAGCGCATGGCCGTGCTCGGACAGGATCGATTCCGGGTGGAACTGCACGCCTTCGATCGGCAGCGTCTTGTGGCGTACGCCCATGATTTCGCCGTCGTCGGTCCAGGCGGACACCTCGAGGCAGTCGGGCAGCGATTCGCGCTCGATCGCGAGCGAGTGGTAGCGCGTGACGTCGAAATGCTTCGGCAGGTCGGCGAATACGCCGCGGCAGTCCGTTTCGATCCGGCTCACCTTGCCGTGCATGATGGTCTTCGCGCGCACGACTCGGCCGCCGAATGCTTCGCCGATCGCCTGGTGGCCGAGGCAGACGCCGAGGATCGGCTTCTTGCCCGAAAATTCGCGCAGCACGTCGAGCGTGATGCCCGCGTGCTGCGGGTTGCTCGGGCCCGGCGACAGGCAGATAGCGGCGGGATTCAGGCGCGCGATCTCGTCGAGCGTGATTTCGTCGTTGCGGTGCGTGTGCACGTCCTCGCCCAGTTCGCCGAAGTACTGGACCAGGTTGTAGGTGAACGAGTCGTAGTTGTCGATCATGAGCAGCATGGTCAGTCTCCGGTCAGAAGTCGCTATCGAGGCCGTCTTGGACCTGTTCGGCCGCACGCAGCACCGCGCGCGCCTTGTTCTCGGTCTCTTGCCATTCGGATTCGGGCACGGAATCGGCGACGACGCCGGCCGCCGCTTGCACATACAGGTTGCCGTTGTGGATCAGGCCCGTGCGGATCGCGATCGCGAGATCCATCTCGCCCGAGAACGACAGGTAGCCCACCGCACCGCCGTACAGCCCGCGCTTGATCGGCTCGAGCTCGTCGATCAGCTCCATCGCGCGCACCTTCGGCGCACCGGACAGCGTGCCGGCCGGGAACGTCGCGCGCAGAACGTCGTAGTTCGTCATGCCGGGCTTCAGCTTGCCTTCGACCGAGCTGACGATGTGCTGCACGTGCGAATACTTCTCGATGACCATCTTGTCGGTCACCTGCACCGAGCCGATTTCCGCGATGCGGCCGACGTCGTTGCGCGCGAGGTCGATCAGCATCACGTGCTCGGCGATCTCCTTCGGATCGTTGAGCAGCTCGGTCGCGAGTTCCGCGTCGCGCTCGGGCGTGTTGCCGCGCGGACGCGTGCCGGCGAGCGGGCGAATCGTGACGATCTGGTCTTCGCCGCGCTTTTCCTGGCGTACGAGGATTTCCGGCGACGCGCCGACCACATGGAAATCGCCGAAGTTGTAGTAGTACATGTATGGCGACGGATTAAGCGAACGCAGCGCGCGATACAGCGACAGCGGATTGTCGCGGTACGGCTTCGTCAGCCGCTGGCCGACCTGGATCTGCATCAGTTCGCCGGCCGCGATGTATTCCTTCGCCTGGCGCACGGCGGCCAGATAGTCTTCCTTCTTGAACTCGCGGAACGTCTCGGTGCGCACGCTCGCCGACGTGACGGGCGGCTGCACGGTCGTGCGCAGGCGCTGCTTCAGTTCGCGCAGGCGTTGTTTCGCCTTCGCGTAGGCTTCCGGCTGGCCCGGGTCCGCGTAGATGATCAGGTAGAGCTTGCCGGCGAGGTTGTCGATCACCGCGACTTCCTCGGTCAGCAGCAACTGGATGTCGGGCAGGCCGAGATCGTCGCGCGGCGCGGAGTTCGCGAGCTTCTTCTCGATATAGCGCACCGCGTCGTAGCCGAAATAGCCGGCGAGACCGCCGCAGAAGCGCGGCAGGCCCGGACGCTGTGCCACCTTGAAGCGCGCCTGGAACGATTCGATGAACTGGAACGGGTCGCTGTCATGCGTCTCGACGACCTGGCCGTCGCGCACGACTTCCGACACGCCGTTGCGGGTGCGCACGAGCGTGCGTGCGGGCAGGCCGATGAACGAGTAGCGGCCGAAGCGTTCGCCGCCGACCACCGATTCGAGCAGGAACGAGTTGGCGCCCGCGCGTTCGGGCTGGGCCAGCTTCAGGTAGAGGGACAGCGGCGTTTCGAGATCGGCGAGGGCTTCCGCGATCAGCGGGATACGGTTGTAGCCTTCGTTCGCGAGCGATTGGAATTCGAGTTCGGTCATGTTCCGGTCCTGTTCGGGACGAGCGGCGGCGTGCGCCAGGGATCACTTGACGCTGCGCGGGTTGCCGTCGGCGAAAGGGCGGTCGATCGAGAAGTGCCTGTTGCCGGCCGGCACTCCGGGCGTGAACGTCGCGAGCCTGCGGCCGATCCTGAACGCAAGCGTTCGGACGCGGTGGAACTCGAGGTGGTGCGACGATCGGCGCGCGGATGCGCAGCGAGATAAAAAACGGCGCTGAAGACGTGCTTCAGCGTACCTCATCGAAGAGGTTAGCGCGACCAGCGACGCCAGGGCCAGGCTCCCCGGTCGATGCTGCTCAGACTCCGTTTTTTATTCAGAAACATGCGGATGGAAGAAATAATCAGAGGGTTGGCCGGCCGGCGTTGTGCGCGGTGATCGCGCGGGCTGCGACCAGCAACGAATCGACTATACCATCCGAATTTATCGTTTGTATAGCTTTGCCGTGGTTGTAGCCGTACGGCACCGTCAGCGTCGCCATCCCGGCCGCACGGCCCGCCAGCGCATCGTTTTCCGAGTCGCCGATCGCGACCGCTGCGTCCGGCGCGACACCGAGCGCGTCGCAGGCCGTCAGCATCGGCAGCGGATCGGGCTTCTTGCGCGCGACGCTGTCGCCGCCGAGCACGATGCCGAAGCGATCGGTCAGCCCGTATTGTTCGAGCAGCTCAACCGCGAAACGGTGCGGCTTGTTCGTCACGCATGCGAGCCGGATGCCGGCCGCGCGCAGCGCGTCGAGACCGGCAGCCACGTCCGGATAGAGGCGCGTGTGGCGGCCGTTGATCTTCGCGTATTCGGTCTGGTAGATCGCCAGCGCGTCGTCGAAGCGCGCGTGCGCCTCGTCGGCCGTGAAGCGCGGTTTCAACACGCTGTGGATCAGGTGTTCGGAGCCTTTGCCGACGTAGCCGATCACCTCGTCGCGCGACGTGGCCGGCGCGTCGAGCTGCGCGAGCATCCCGTTCAGGCCGGCCGTGAAATCGTCGGCCGTGTCGACCATCGTGCCGTCGAGATCGATCAGCGCCGCGTCGATGCGCGGCGCGGCGAAGCGGATCGGGGCGGCGTCCGTGGCGGCCCCGGCCGGCGCATGGCCGGCGAGCGAGGATTCGGCCATGGCGTCAGTTCCGCTCGACGGTGGCGAGCGCGGCGCGCATCTCGTCGATCACCTTGCGGTAGTCGGGCTTGCCGAAGATCGCCGAACCCGCGACGAAGGTGTCGGCGCCGGCCGCCGCGATTTCCGCGATGTTGTCGGTCTTCACGCCGCCGTCGACCTCGAGCAGGATCTCGCGGCCCGTGCGTTCGGTGTATGCGTCGATGCGCGCGCGTGCTTCGCGCAGCTTGTTCAGCGTTTCCGGAATGAACGACTGGCCGCCGAAGCCGGGGTTGACCGACATCAGCAGCACGAAGTCGAGGCGGTCCATCACGTGGTCGAGGTAGTTCAGCGGCGTGGCCGGGTTGAATACGAGACCGGCCTTGCAGCCGTGGTCGCGGATCAGCGACAGCGTGCGGTCGATGTGATCCGAGCCTTCCGGGTGGAAGCTGATCAGGTTCGCACCGGCCTTCGCGAAATCGGGCACGATCCGGTCGACCGGGCGCACCATCAGGTGCACGTCGATCGGCACCTGCACGTGCGGGCGGATCGCTTCGCACACGAGCGGGCCGATCGTCAGGTTCGGCACATAATGGTTGTCCATCACGTCGAAGTGGATCCAGTCGGCGCCGGCGGCGACCACGTTGCGGACTTCTTCACCGAGCCGTGCGAAATCGGCCGACAGGATGCTGGGAGCGATGCGGAATTGGGTCATGGCAGGGGAGCGGGGGACGTTGCGGCGCAAAACCGACATTCTACCGCCCGGCGGCCGGCGCGCGGCGGCGGGCCGTGCGGTTGCGGCCCGAATCCGCATCAAGCAGAATGCCGAACCAAAGCGGCGCGTCCGCGGCCCCGTCGCCCACGCCGGCACGGACAGTCACCCTCCAGTGGAAACACCATGAGTCAGTATCAGTTCACCGTTTCGGTGAAAACCAGCTACTTGCCGGAACAATCCGACCCCGATCGCCGTCAATACGCATTCGCGTACACGCTGACGATCCGCAACACGGGACAGGTCGCGGCGCAACTGATCGCGCGTCACTGGATCATCACGGACAGCGAGAGCCACGTGCAGGAAGTGAAGGGGCTCGGCGTCGTCGGGCACCAGCCGCTGCTGCAGCCGGGCGAGCAGTTCGAATACACGAGCTGGGCCGTGATCGCGACGCCGGTCGGCACGATGCGTGGCGCCTACTTCTGCGTGGCGGAGGACGGCGAGCGTTTCGAGGCGCCGGTCGAGGAGTTTGCGCTGCACATGCCGCGCACGCTGCATTGAGCGTGCGCAGCGCGTCAGCGCGGCTGGCGATCGTTGTTGCGGGCCTGCTTCTTTCTGCCCGACGACGTCCACACGACGATGAAGATCAGCAGGGCAAGCGCGACGAAGGCTTCGAGCGCGAAGATGAGCATCGGATATTGGTCGAGAAAATCTGACATGGCGGTTTCCATCAAGAACGAACATTGTATGTGGTTTGGGCCCCGGTTGGCCGGCTGGATTGCGGCGGCTGCTGCGGCGGCACTCCTTGCCGCGTGCGGTGGTACACCGACGCGAACGTCAACGCTCAAGCCGCCGACCGGCGCGGCGATCGTGCCGGGGCAGGTTGCCGCGAAGCGGCTCACGCCGGTTGCGTGGCAGCAGGTGCCGGGCTGGCAGGACGATTCGCTGCTCGGCGCGACGGCCGCGCTGCGGCAGAACTGCGTGCGGCTCGCGCGCCAGCCGGCCTGGCAGCGCGCTTGCGCAGCCGCGGACCGGCTCGACGAGCTCGACGTCAGCAGCGCACGCACCTTCTTCGAAACGTATTTCACACCGTTCCAGTTCGCGAACACCGACGGTACGCTCGACGGGCTCGTGACCGGCTATTACGAGCCGCTGCTGCATGGCTCCCGCGTGCGCCGCGGCCCGTATCAGTACGCGCTCTATCGCTGGCCGGCCGGTTATCGCGCAGGCACCGCACTGCCGGCGCGCGCGCAGCTCGAGCGCGCGGGCCTCCTGAGCGGCAACGAACTCGTGTGGGTCGACGATCCGATCGAGGCGTTCTTCCTGCAGGTGCAGGGCTCGGGGCGCGTGTTGCTCGACGACGGTTCGGTGATGCGGGTCGGTTTCGGCGGCACCAACAACCAGCCGTACCGCTCGATCGGCAAGTGGCTGCTCGACCGCGGCGAGCTGACACCCGCGCAGGCGACGATGCAGGGCATCAAGGCGTGGGCGAAGGCGAACCCGAACCGCGTCGACGCGTTGCTCGACACGAATCCGCGGTTCGTGTTCTTCCGCGACATGCCGACCAAGGAAGATGCACCGCACGGCGGCGCGGACGGTCCGATCGGCGCGCTCGGCGTGCCGCTGACGCCGGAGCGTTCGATCGCGGTCGATCCGTCGTCGATCCCGCTCGGCACGCCCGTGTTCCTGCAGACCACGCGTCCGCTGACGAATACGCCGATGAACCGGCTCGTATTCGCGCAGGATACGGGCTCCGCGATCAAGGGCGGCGTGCGGGCCGACTATTTCTGGGGGCTCGGCGACGACGCAGGCGACCAGGCCGGCCGGATGAAGCAGGTCGGCCGGATGTGGCTGCTGTTCCCGAATTCGTGACGTGACGGCGTGGGCTGCCCGGGGGCCGCCCACGCATGAGGCGCGGCATTCGTGGGCGCGATGGTGCGCCCGGGGTGCGTCGGTCTGATCGCGGTGCACCCGTGTGGTTTCGGTTCGTGTAATGTGCCGGTCGCGTTGAACGACGCGGCAGAACAAAACAGCCCGATCGGCGTTGGCCGGGTGAACTGACCCCACGAAGTTGGACGGTTAAAGGCTAAGCGCCGAAGGGCTGAGTTCTGTATTGCACGGGACTCAGCCCTTTCAGTTTGAGCTTGATACGTTCGTGGTTGTAGTAATGGATGTAGCGGGTCAGCGCATCGCGTAGCTGATCTACGCTGCTAAAGCGGCTGAGTCTGTAGCACTCGGACTTCAGCGTACCGAAGAAGCTTTCCATCGCTGCATTATCAAGGCAATTTCCCCGACGGGACATGCTCTGAGTCAGCGCGTGCTGCGCGAGCAGTCGGCGGTAAGCGGGCATCTGATACTGCCATCCTTGATCGGAGTGCAATAGCGGCCGGTCCTTCTGCCCGAGTTTGGTCAGCGCCTTCTTCAACATGCCGCTGACCAATTCAAAGCTTGGCCGCTGATCCATTTGGTAGGCGACGATCTCCGCGTTGTACAGATCCATCACCGGCGACAGATATAACTTCTGGCCGCCGACGTTGAACTCGGTCACATCCGTTACCCACTTTTGATTCGGCCGCTCGGCATCGAACTGACGCTGCAGCAGATTGGGCGCAACCCGGCCGACTTCACCTCGCCAGGAACGGTATTTCTTTGGACGTACCCGCGACTTCAACTGCAACTGCTCTATCAGCCGTTGCACCGTCTTGTGGTTGATGACGTGCCCTGCCTGCCGGATCGTGGCGGTGATCCGTCGATAGCCGTAGCGGCCTTGATGATGGTCGTACACGGTCCGGATCTTTGCTTTGAGCTCCGCATACCGATCACCGACGTCCAGCGCCTTGAGCTGGTAATAGAACGTGCTGCGCGCCAGACCTGCTGCCCTCAGGAGCGCGGCCACCGGATAGCGCTGCCTCAGCTCATGCACTATTTGCGCTTTTTCTTTGGCGCTGCCGCCTTCTTTGATTGCAGCAGCGCATCGAGTTTTTTTAGGTACGCCACCTCCGCGCGCAGATACTCGATCTCCTTGAGCAATTCCTCGCGGGGCCGCTCGTCCGGCGTGGGTTCTTCACTGGCAGATTGGGGCGGCAGAGATTCGTGCATGTTCCTGGGACGCCCGCGCGGACGGGGCGCCAAAGCGGCTAGACCGCCGTCATGATACAGGCGCTCCCATTGCCCGATGCACCCCGGGCTGCGGATGTCGAAGACGGCTGCCACCTGTCTGTACGACAACTCCGCCCGCCACATATGGAGCAGCACCGAGAGCTTGAACTGTGCATCGTACCGACTTGTCTTCCTGCGCAATCCGGCATCGCCATGCACATGGTAGGCCGTGATCCATTGGCGTATCGCCGATCGGCCAATACCGTGACGCTTCGCCAGTCGGATCGAGCCAAGCCCCTCCGCCAGATGCTCTTGAACAACTTGTCGTCGAAGCTCATCGCTGTACTTCGTCATGAAAAACACCCCAAAGGTCGGATCAGAATCCAACTTTTGGGGTGCAGTTCAGGTCGGGCTGTTTCTTTTGTTGCGCAACCGGATTGCCGCTCCGCGCGGCCTACGCGTAACGTCAGCCCTTGCGCTTGTCGACGACGCGGCGCGCTTTGCCGACCGAGCGCTCGATTCCGTTCACGGGCAGCACGTTGATCACGGCGGTCACGCCGATCAGCGACTTGATGTCGTGCGCGAGCGCCTGTTTCGCCGCGTGGATCGCCGCCGTGTCCGGCGCGGTGTCGGGACACGGCTCGACGTTGAGCGTCAGCACGTCGAGCGGGCCTTCCTTCGTCAGCACGATCTGATAGTGCGGTGCGAGCACGCGCTGCTTGAGCAACTGTTCCTCGATTTGCGTCGGGAACACGTTGACGCCGCGCACGATCATCATGTCGTCCGAGCGGCCGGTGATCTTTTCCATCCGGCGCATCGTGCGAGCGGTGCCGGGCAACAGGCGCGTGAGGTCGCGTGTCCGGTAGCGGACGATCGGCAGCGCCTCCTTCGTCAGCGACGTGAATACTAGTTCGCCGAGTTCGCCGTCCGGAAGCACTTCGCCAGTTTCCGGATCGATGATTTCCGGATAGAAGTGATCTTCCCAGATGGTCGGGCCGTCCTTGGTCTCGACGCATTCGGACGCGACGCCGGGACCCATCACTTCGGACAACCCGTAAATGTCGACTGCGTCGATACCCATCCGCTGCTCGATCGCGACGCGCATGTCGTTGGTCCACGGCTCCGCGCCGAAGATGCCGATGCGCAGCGAGCTCTGCACGGGATCGAGGCCCTGGCGTTCTATTTCGTCGGCAATCGACAGCATGTAGCTCGGCGTCACCATGATGATGTCCGGCCGGAAATCCTGGATCAGTTGTACCTGCTTCTCGGTCTGGCCGCCGCCGAACGGGATCACGGTCAGTCCAGCACGTTCGGCGCCGTAGTGCGCGCCGAGCCCGCCGGTGAACAAGCCGTACCCGTAGCTGACGTGTACCTTGTCGCCGCGGCGCGCACCGGCGGCGCGGATCGAGCGCGCGACGAGATTCGCCCACGTGTCGATGTCGCCGGCCGTATAGCCAACGACCGTCGGCTTGCCGGTCGTGCCCGATGACGCGTGGATGCGCGAGATCTGATCCTGCGGCACCGCGAACATCCCGAACGGGTAACTGTCGCGCAGGTCGCTCTTGGTCGTGAACGGGAAGCGCGACAGATCGGCGAGCGTCTTCAGGTCGTCGGGATGCACGCCCGCTTCGTCGAACTTGCGACGATAGACGGGGGAGTGCTCATACGCATGCCGGAGCGACCACTTGAGGCGTTCGAGCTGCAGCGCGGTCAGCTCGTCGCGTGAGGCGGTCTCGATCGGCTCGAGCGGTAGCGGGGTAGTCATGCATGTCTCCAGTGTTTGTTATGTGCGAGCCGTCGACGTCAGCGGTCTTCCGGGATGACCGTGCCCTTGATCTGGGCGGATTTGCCGCGAAACATCGCGACTGTTTCGCCTGTCTGGTTCGTGACGCGGATGTCGTAGATGCCCTGGCGGCCGGCTCGCGCCTGTTCGATCGCCTCGGCCGTCAGCACGTCGTCGCCATGCACGGGGCGCAGGAACTCGATCGAGCAGCCGGCCGCGACCGTATTCAGGTTGTACGAGTTGCACGCGAACGCGAACGTCGAATCGGCGAGCGTGAAGATGATCCCGCCATGGCAGGTCTGATGCCCGTTCAGGAATTCGGGCCGTACGCGCATCTGCAGGCGTGCGTAGCCCGCGCGTACTTCCGCGATCTCCATGCCGAACGCGCGGCTGCATGCGTCGGCGTCGTACATGGCCCGCGCGGTGGCGCGAGCGAGCGAATCGGGATCGAGCGTGGCGGTGGCGTTCGTCATGTCAACGCCCCTCGAAGCGCGGTGCGCGCTTCTCGATGAATGCCTGCACGCCTTCCGCATAGTCGTGCGACTGGCCCAGCTTGCGCTGCAGGTCGCGCTCCAGGTCGAGCTGCTGGTCGAGCGTGTTCGTGACGCTGTCGTGCATCGCTTGCTTGATCGACGTGATCGCGAGCGTCGGCTGCTGTGCGAGCTGGGTCGCGAGCTGGCGGGCTGACGCGGCGAGTGTGTCGTCGTCGACCGCACGCCAGATCAGGCCCCATTGTTCGGCCTGTTCGGCGCCGAGCTTGTCGCCGGTCAGCGCGAGCCCCAGCGCGCGTGCCATGCCGACGCGTTGCGGCAGGAACCACGTGCCGCCCGAATCGGGCACGAGCCCGATCTTGACGAAGGCCTGGATGAAGCTGCTCGAACGGGCGGCGAGCACGAGATCGCATGCGAGCGCGAGATTCGCGCCGGCGCCGGCCGCCGTGCCGTTGACGGCGGCGATCACCGGAATCGGCAGACGCTGCAGGCGGCGGATCAGCGGGTTGAAATGCTCGTCGATCAGTGTGCCGAGGTCGGTGGACGCGCCCGGCGTGAAGTCGAGGTCGGCCAGATCCTGGCCCGCGCAGAAACCGCGCCCCGCACCCGTCAGAATCAGCGCGCGTGCGCCGGCCGCTTCGACGTCATCGAGTGCCGACTGCAGTTCGCGATGCATCGCCCGCGTGAAGCTGTTCAGCTTGTCGGGGCGGTTGAGGGTGATCGTGGCCACGCGCGCGGCCTGATCGATATCCAGCTGAATCGCCTGATAGGACATGCAGTGTCTCCTTCCTGACTTCGATATAGGCGCGGCGTGTCGGTTACACGCGTTCGATCGCGAGTGCGATGCCCTGGCCGACGCCGATGCACATCGTACAGAGCGCAAAGCGGCCGCCCGTACGCTCGAGTTGATGGAGCGCCGTGGTCACGAGCCGGGCACCCGATGCACCAAGGGGATGGCCGAGCGCGATCGCGCCGCCGTTCGGGTTCACGCGCGGATCGTCGTCGGCGACGCCGAGCATGCGCAGCACCGCGAGACCTTGCGACGCAAACGCCTCGTTCAGTTCGATCACGTCGAACTGGTCGATCGTCATGCCGAGCTGGCGCAGCAGCTTCTGCGTGGCCGGCGCGGGGCCGATGCCCATCACGCGTGGCTCGACGCCGGCCGTCGCCATGCCGACGACGCGCGCGCGGCGGCGCAGGCCGTACTGGTCGGCTGCCTGCGCATTGGCGAGCAGCAGCGCACACGCGCCATCGTTGACGCCCGATGCGTTGCCGGCCGTCACCGAGCCGTCCGGGCGCACGACGCCCTTCAGCTTTGCGAGCGCTTCGAGCGACGTCTCGCGAGGATGTTCGTCGCGCGACACCACGACCGGATCGCCCTTCTTCTGCGGAATCGTGACGGCGACGATTTCCTCGGCGAGCGTGCCGTCCTGTTGCGCGCGCGCGGCCTTCTGCTGGCTGCGCAGCGCGAACAGGTCCTGATCGGCGCGGCTGATGTTGTAATCGACCGCGACGTTCTCGGCCGTCTCCGGCATCGAATCGACGCCGTGAAGCTGTTTCATCAGCGGATTGACGAAGCGCCAGCCAATCGTCGTGTCGAAGATGTCGGTCTGACGCGCGAATGCGCTCGCGGCCTTGCCCATCACGAACGGCGCGCGCGTCATGCTCTCGACGCCGCCCGCGATCATCAGGCGTGCTTCGCCCGACTTGATCGCGCGCGCGGCCGTGCCGACCGCGTCCATCCCGGAGCCGCACAGCCGGTTCAGCGTCGTGCCCGGTACGGCGGTCGGCAGGCCCGCGAGCAGCGCCGACATGCGCGCGACGTTGCGGTTGTCTTCGCCGGCCTGGTTCGCGCAACCGTAGATCACGTCGTCGATCGCCGTCCAGTCGACGTCGCGGTTGCTCTCGATCAGCGCCTTGAGCGGCACCGCGCCGAGATCGTCGGCACGGACATCTTTCAGGGCGCCGCCGTAGCGGCCGATGGGGGTGCGAATCGCGTCGCAGATGTAGGCGTCTGTCATGGGCGTATCGATGAACAACGAACCCGCCGGGTAGCGGATTCGTTCATGGTAGAGAACGTGGCGGCGTTTGCACGTCGGCCATTCGGGTTATGCCGTTTGGCCAGCTTCCGCAGGTACCGCCTTCGGGGCAACATGGACGCGGCTTTGCACCACGCGGAACCGGTTGGCGACGAACGCCGGGTCAGCCAGCGCCGCGTTGGCTGCCGGGTTGGCCCCCGTACCGTGGAAATCGGAGAACGCGGCCGACTGGTTGACGAACACGCCGCCCGTCAGGTTGATCGACAGCGCGACACCGCCGCGCACCGCTGCATCGTATGCGGCGTCGACGATTGAGTCGTCGGTACTGTAGACGGAGAGGGTCAGCGCACCATGTTCCGCCGCAATTTCACCGGCGAGATCGAGCGACTGCGCGGTCGAGTCGGTCGCGATCACGAACGAGATCGGGCCGAACCACTCCTGCGTGAATTTCTCGCGATCGGCCACGTCGAGTTGCAGCACGAGCGGCGTGCGCACGCGGGCATCGGGGAACGCGGGGTGCTGGAGGGTCAGGCTGTCGGCGAGCACGCGGCCGAGCTGACGGGCGTCGTCGATGCGCGCAGTCACGCCGTCGTTCTGGATTGCGCCGATCAGTTCGACCGAGCGTGCCGGGTCGCCGGTGAGTTTTTGCACGGCCACTGCGATGGCTTGCGCGACTTCATCGAAGCTCGCATGGCCGTCCGCCGTCCGGATGCCGTCGCGCGGCACGTAGATGTTCTGCGGCGCGGTGCACATCTGGCCGGAGTACAGCGCCAGCGAGAACGCGATGTTCTTGGCTGCGGCTTTCAGGTCGTCGGTCGAGTCGATCACGATCTGGTTGACGCCGGCCTTCTCGGTGTAGACCTGTGCCTGGTGGGCATGGCGTTCGAGCCACGTACCGTTCTGAGTGCTGCCCGTGAAGTCGATCAGCTTGATTTCGGGGCGCAGCGCGAGATCCTGAACGAGGGCGCCGTCGTTGGGCTCGGTCGCGAGGAGCGTGACGACGTTCGGATCGAACCCGGCTTCGCGCAGCACGTCGCGGGCGATCCGGACCGTGATCGCGAGCGGCAGGATCGCGCCCGGATGCGGTTTGACGATCACGGTGTTACCGGTTGCGAGATCGGCGAACAGGCCCGGGTAGCCGTTCCAGGTCGGGAATGTGCAGCAGCCGAGCACGAGCCCCGTGCCGCGCGGAACGATCGTGTAGCGCTTGTGCATCGCGAGCGGCGGGTTCTTGCCTTGCGGCTTTTCCCAGTGCGCATCGGCCGGGATGCGGCGCAGTTCGTCCCATGCATAGGCGACAGCCTCGAGCGCACGATCCTGTGCGTGCGGGCCGCCGGCCTGGAACGCCATCATGAATGCCTGCCCCGTGGTGTGCATCACGCTGTAGGCGATCTCGAAGCTCGCGCGATTCAGGCGCGCGAGGATTTCGAGGCTGACGCCGATCCAGGCGCTCGGGCCGGCTTCGCGCCACGAGCGTTGCGCGGCGGCTGCGGCGGCGATCAGCGCGTCGGGCGTCGACTTCGGATACCGGGTGCCCAGTGCGATGCCGTACGGCGACCGCTCCGCACCGACCGTGTCGCGGGACGCCGGCTGGTCGAGCGCGAACGTCTTGTCGAGGTGCGCCTTGAACGCGGCTTCGCCGTCTGCGCTTGCGCTTTCCCCGTACACTTTGGGACTCGGCATTTCGGCGAACGGGCTCCAGTACCCGCGGCTCTCGATGGCGGCGAGTGCGTGCTTCAGCGTGTCTTCGTGCTTCGTGAACAGTGCATGGGTCATGGCGGCAGCCTGGTGGACGTTGAGAGGGGTTGGATCGATTAATTAACCGACCGGTTGGTCGGAGAATGTTAGCATCAAACTATTCGCATGTGCGAGGCGTTTCTCATTTCATTGATCGAGGAGAAATAGATGGCTTACGAGAACATCCTGGTGGAGACCCGGGGGCGTGTCGGGCTGGTTACGCTGAACCGTCCGAAGGCGCTTAACGCGCTGAACGATGCGCTGATGGATGAGTTGGGCGACGCACTGAAGGCGTTCGACGCGGACGACGACATCGGCGCGATCGTCGTGACGGGGAGCGAGAAGGCGTTCGCGGCCGGCGCGGACATCGGCATGATGGCGACCTATTCCTATATGGATGTTTACCGGGGCGACTACATCACGCGCAATTGGGAGACGGTCCGCCAGATCCGCAAGCCGATCATTGCTGCGGTTTCGGGTTTTGCGCTGGGCGGCGGCTGCGAGCTTGCGATGATGTGCGACATCATCTTCGCGGCGGACACGGCGAAGTTCGGCCAGCCGGAGATCAAGCTGGGCGTCATGCCGGGTGCGGGCGGCACGCAGCGCCTGCCGCGCGCGGTGTCGAAGGCGAAAGCGATGGACATGTGCCTGACCGCGCGCTTCATGGACGCCGCGGAAGCGGAGCGCGCCGGGCTCGTGTCGCGTGTGCTGCCGGCCGCCAAGCTGCTCGACGAGGCGATTGCCGCTGCGGCGACGATCGCCGAGTTCTCGCTGCCGGCGGTCATGATGGTCAAGGAGTCGGTGAACCGCGCGTACGAGACGACGCTGGCCGAAGGTGTCCACTTCGAGCGCCGGCTGTTCCATTCGCTGTTTGCGACCGAAGACCAGAAGGAAGGGATGGCGGCATTCGTCGAGAAACGGAAGCCTGAGTTCAAGAACCGCTGATTGGGCTGCACCGCGGCAGGTGTCTGGCGGTTGGTTGGTACCGGGGGCCGGCACAGTCACCCGACCCGTCGAGCCCCAAGCTTCCGTGCGCGTCGGCGCACGGAAGCTTTCGCAAAATATTTTCATAAAGGGGCTTGCGGAGATGGAGGCGGGTGCATAGAATCACGCCTCTTTCGCGCTAACGGAAACGCAGCGCGGGAGAGGGGAAGCGAAGTCGGTGGTGTGCAGCAGGTTGCCGCGCACGGCAGGCGAAGGAAGAAGAACCCCGCAGTCGCAACGAAGTGGTTAAAAAGTTGTTGACGATCTGCGAAACACGGTTCATAATCTCGCTTCTCTGCTGCTGAAAACGCAGCGCTGCTGAGAAACTTCAGGTTTCTTGCAGAAATGCTCTTTAAAAATTAACAGCCGATAAGTGTGGGCGCTTGATGGTAGCGAGCTGATCTTCGGATCAGAAAGCGAAAGTATCAAGAGTCTCACACTAAAGTAAGTCAGGTTTATGAAGTTATTCATATTCCTGTCAGCTTTGAGTGAGCGACCGGTTCTTAACCGAACCGAAAACAGTAACAGGTTTAAACTGAAGAGTTTGATCCTGGCTCAGATTGAACGCTGGCGGCATGCCTTACACATGCAAGTCGAACGGCAGCACGGGTGCTTGCACCTGGTGGCGAGTGGCGAACGGGTGAGTAATACATCGGAACATGTCCTGTAGTGGGGGATAGCCCGGCGAAAGCCGGATTAATACCGCATACGATCTACGGATGAAAGCGGGGGACCTTCGGGCCTCGCGCTATAGGGTTGGCCGATGGCTGATTAGCTAGTTGGTGGGGTAAAGGCCTACCAAGGCGACGATCAGTAGCTGGTCTGAGAGGACGACCAGCCACACTGGGACTGAGACACGGCCCAGACTCCTACGGGAGGCAGCAGTGGGGAATTTTGGACAATGGGCGAAAGCCTGATCCAGCAATGCCGCGTGTGTGAAGAAGGCCTTCGGGTTGTAAAGCACTTTTGTCCGGAAAGAAATCCTTGGTTCTAATATAGCCGGGGGATGACGGTACCGGAAGAATAAGCACCGGCTAACTACGTGCCAGCAGCCGCGGTAATACGTAGGGTGCGAGCGTTAATCGGAATTACTGGGCGTAAAGCGTGCGCAGGCGGTTTGCTAAGACCGATGTGAAATCCCCGGGCTCAACCTGGGAACTGCATTGGTGACTGGCAGGCTAGAGTATGGCAGAGGGGGGTAGAATTCCACGTGTAGCAGTGAAATGCGTAGAGATGTGGAGGAATACCGATGGCGAAGGCAGCCCCCTGGGCCAATACTGACGCTCATGCACGAAAGCGTGGGGAGCAAACAGGATTAGATACCCTGGTAGTCCACGCCCTAAACGATGTCAACTAGTTGTTGGGGATTCATTTCCTTAGTAACGTAGCTAACGCGTGAAGTTGACCGCCTGGGGAGTACGGTCGCAAGATTAAAACTCAAAGGAATTGACGGGGACCCGCACAAGCGGTGGATGATGTGGATTAATTCGATGCAACGCGAAAAACCTTACCTACCCTTGACATGGTCGGAATCCTGCTGAGAGGTGGGAGTGCTCGAAAGAGAACCGATACACAGGTGCTGCATGGCTGTCGTCAGCTCGTGTCGTGAGATGTTGGGTTAAGTCCCGCAACGAGCGCAACCCTTGTCCTTAGTTGCTACGCAAGAGCACTCTAAGGAGACTGCCGGTGACAAACCGGAGGAAGGTGGGGATGACGTCAAGTCCTCATGGCCCTTATGGGTAGGGCTTCACACGTCATACAATGGTCGGAACAGAGGGTTGCCAACCCGCGAGGGGGAGCTAATCCCAGAAAACCGATCGTAGTCCGGATTGCACTCTGCAACTCGAGTGCATGAAGCTGGAATCGCTAGTAATCGCGGATCAGCATGCCGCGGTGAATACGTTCCCGGGTCTTGTACACACCGCCCGTCACACCATGGGAGTGGGTTTTACCAGAAGTGGCTAGTCTAACCGCAAGGAGGACGGTCACCACGGTAGGATTCATGACTGGGGTGAAGTCGTAACAAGGTAGCCGTATCGGAAGGTGCGGCTGGATCACCTCCTTTCCAGAGCTATCTCGCAAAGTTGAGCGCTCACGCTTATCGGCTGTAAATTAAAGACAGACTCAGGGGTCTGTAGCTCAGTCGGTTAGAGCACCGTCTTGATAAGGCGGGGGTCGTTGGTTCGAATCCAACCAGACCCACCATTGTCTGACGTGTCGGTGATCGTTAGCGCTTCAGCGCTGATGAGTACCTCAAGCCGACCGGCTAACACCTGAGGATATTCTGTACATGGGGGCATAGCTCAGCTGGGAGAGCACCTGCTTTGCAAGCAGGGGGTCGTCGGTTCGATCCCGTCTGCCTCCACCAATCACCAACGCTAAGGGCTTGGTTCAGACACTGAACCGAGAATTTTGCATTGGCGATTGAGCCAGTCAGAGTGATACGTAGGTTGTATCGGCTGTCGTTCTTTAACAATCTGGAAGAAGTAAGTAATTTGGATAGCGGAAGCGTCTCGAGATGGACGTGGAAGTTATCCGGGTTGTGATTGTATCGATGTATCTCAAGATGATTCGAACTCTAAGTTTGACTCAATTGGAATACGGCACAACGCGAAAACTCAACCTGTAACGGCTGTCGGAGAGACAGACTCGTTATAGGGTCAAGCGAACAAGTGCATGTGGTGGATGCCTTGGCGATCACAGGCGATGAAGGACGCGGTAGCCTGCGAAAAGCTACGGGGAGCTGGCAAACGAGCTTTGATCCGTAGATGTCCGAATGGGGAAACCCGGCCCTTTTGGGTCATCCTAGACTGAATACATAGGTCTAGTGAAGCGAACGCGGTGAACTGAAACATCTAAGTAACCGCAGGAAAAGAAATCAACCGAGATTCCCAAAGTAGTGGCGAGCGAAATGGGATGAGCCTTGCACTCTTTATTTGTATTGTTAGCCGAACGCTCTGGAAAGTGCGGCCATAGCAGGTGATAGCCCTGTAGGCGAAAACAGTATGAAAGAACTAGGTGTGCGACAAGTAGGGCGGGACACGTGAAATCCTGTCTGAAGATGGGGGGACCATCCTCCAAGGCTAAATACTCGTGATCGACCGATAGTGAACCAGTACCGTGAGGGAAAGGCGAAAAGAACCCCGGGAGGGGAGTGAAATAGATCCTGAAACCGCATGCATACAAACAGTCGGAGCCTCGTAAGGGGTGACGGCGTACCTTTTGTATAATGGGTCAGCGACTTACGTTCAGTAGCAAGCTTAACCGTATAGGGCAGGCGTAGCGAAAGCGAGTCCGAATAGGGCGTTCAGTTGCTGGGCGTAGACCCGAAACCAAGTGATCTATCCATGGCCAGGATGAAGGTGCGGTAACACGTACTGGAGGTCCGAACCCACTAACGTTGAAAAGTTAGGGGATGAGCTGTGGATAGGGGTGAAAGGCTAAACAAACTTGGAAATAGCTGGTTCTCTCCGAAAACTATTTAGGTAGTGCCTCGTGTCTCACCTTCGGGGGTAGAGCACTGTCATGGTTGGGGGGTCCATTGCGGATTACCCCGCCATAGCAAACTCCGAATACCGAAGAGTGCAATCACGGGAGACAGACATCGGGTGCTAACGTCCGGTGTCAAGAGGGAAACAACCCAGACCGCCAGCTAAGGTCCCCAAATATAGCTAAGTGGGAAACGAAGTGGGAAGGCTAAAACAGTCAGGAGGTTGGCTTAGAAGCAGCCACCCTTTAAAGAAAGCGTAATAGCTCACTGATCGAGTCGTCCTGCGCGGAAGATGTAACGGGGCTAAGCTATATACCGAAGCTGCGGATGCGTGCTTTGCACGCATGGTAGGAGAGCGTTCCGTAAGCCTGCGAAGGTGCGTTGAAAAGCGTGCTGGAGGTATCGGAAGTGCGAATGCTGACATGAGTAGCGATAAAGGGGGTGAAAGGCCCCCTCGCCGTAAGCCCAAGGTTTCCTACGCAACGTTCATCGGCGTAGGGTGAGTCGGCCCCTAAGGCGAGGCAGAAATGCGTAGCTGATGGGAAGCAGGTCAATATTCCTGCACCATTGTTAGATGCGATGGGGGGACGGATCGCGGAAGGTTGTCCGGGTGTTGGAAGTCCCGGTCGCTGCATTGGAGAAGGCGCTTAGGCAAATCCGGGCGCGGAATTCAAGGGTGTGGCGCGAGCTCCTTAGGGAGCGAAGCAATTGGAAGTGGTTCCAAGAAAAGCCTCTAAGCTTCAGTCTAACGATGACCGTACCGCAAACCGACACAGGTGGGCGAGATGAGTATTCTAAGGCGCTTGAGAGAACTCGGGAGAAGGAACTCGGCAAATTGGTACCGTAACTTCGGGATAAGGTACGCCCTTGTAGCTTGATGCCCCTGCGGGCAAAGGGTGAAGGGGTTGCAATAAACTGGTGGCTGCGACTGTTTAATAAAAACACAGCACTCTGCAAACACGAAAGTGGACGTATAGGGTGTGACGCCTGCCCGGTGCCGGAAGATTAAATGATGGGGTGCAAGCTCTTGATTGAAGTCCCGGTAAACGGCGGCCGTAACTATAACGGTCCTAAGGTAGCGAAATTCCTTGTCGGGTAAGTTCCGACCTGCACGAATGGCGTAACGATGGCCACACTGTCTCCTCCCGAGACTCAGCGAAGTTGAAGTGTTTGTGATGATGCAATCTACCCGCGGCTAGACGGAAAGACCCCATGAACCTTTACTGTAGCTTTGCATTGGACTTTGAACCGATCTGTGTAGGATAGGTGGGAGGCTATGAAACCGGAACGCTAGTTTCGGTGGAGCCGTCCTTGAAATACCACCCTGGTTTGTTTGAGGTTCTAACCTTGGCCCGTGATCCGGGTCGGGGACAGTGCATGGTAGGCAGTTTGACTGGGGCGGTCTCCTCCCAAAGCGTAACGGAGGAGTACGAAGGTACGCTAGGTACGGTCGGAAATCGTGCTGATAGTGCAATGGCATAAGCGTGCTTAACTGCGAGACCGACAAGTCGAGCAGGTGCGAAAGCAGGTCATAGTGATCCGGTGGTTCTGTATGGAAGGGCCATCGCTCAACGGATAAAAGGTACTCTGGGGATAACAGGCTGATACCGCCCAAGAGTTCATATCGACGGCGGTGTTTGGCACCTCGATGTCGGCTCATCTCATCCTGGGGCTGTAGCCGGTCCCAAGGGTATGGCTGTTCGCCATTTAAAGAGGTACGTGAGCTGGGTTTAAAACGTCGTGAGACAGTTTGGTCCCTATCTGCCGTGGGCGTTGGATATTTGAAGGGGGCTGCTCCTAGTACGAGAGGACCGGAGTGGACGAACCTCTGGTGTACCGGTTGTCACGCCAGTGGCATCGCCGGGTAGCTATGTTCGGAAGAGATAACCGCTGAAAGCATCTAAGCGGGAAACTCGCCTTAAGATGAGATATCCCTGGGGACTAGATCCCCTTGAAGGGTCGTTCGAGACCAGGACGTTGATAGGTCAGGTGTGTAAGCGCAGTAATGCGTTCAGCTAACTGATACTAATTGCCCGTAAGGCTTGATCCTATAACAAGTCTGTCTCGATAGCCGTTAGCGCTTCAGCGCTTTACGGATATCGAGCGTCGAGTGCGAGGCACTCGACGTACGACGGTTGAGCAACCGCGTACGTGTGAGATACAGCTCACAACCCAAAATTACTGCTTCTTCCCGATTGGTCGCGTTGCGAAGCAGCGCGACAACCCTCTTTGCCTGATGACCATAGCGAGTCGGTCCCACCCCTTCCCATCCCGAACAGGACCGTGAAACGACTCTACGCCGATGATAGTGCGGATTCCCGTGTGAAAGTAGGTAATCGTCAGGCTCCCTAAGCCAAGAACCCCCGCCCGAAAGGCGGGGGTTTTTGCATTGGCGCGGACAACATGCAGGTTGGCCGGGCAACGGGCAGTGCGCTCGGAGCTGGGGTGCCGAAGGCATCCAAGTCGCCCCTCCCCTAACGCCCAATTGCAGTGCTACATTTTCTCAATAGTCGATATCTTTAGCGATTCATCGGCTTATTGCTTGCATCGTCGATCATAGTCGCAATTCCCTCCGCTTCATGCATCGACGGGCGCGATCGGACGTGATCAATTTCCCATCGTCCACGACGAGTACTGGGTTGACGGCACAGTTCTCCCTCTGCAAGAGACGCGCATCGCCGCTAAAGCCAGCTCTCCCGCTCCCGCATCGCTCTCTGGTCAAATAACCCAAGATCCGTACGAAAGGAACGCTTTATTCGGCGTGTCCACGTAAAATTTGCGAATCCCCATCTCTGCATTCAAAACGATGAACGCCGCCACACAGGTAGTCCGGGCCGTTTGCCCGCACGATTGTCCGGACACGTGCGCCATGCGTGTGACCGTCGAGAACGGCAAGGCGATCAAGGTCACGGGCGATCCCGACCACCCGCCGACGCAGGGCGTCTTGTGCACGAAGGTCAGCCGGTATGCCGATCGGGTTCATCATCCTGATCGCCTGACGGTTCCACTCAAGCGTGTCGGCGCGAAGGGGGAAGGGCGCTTCGTGCCGATTAGCTGGAGCGAAGCCTTCGACGAGATCGGCCGTCGCCTCGGCGAAATCGCCGCGCGCGCGCCGGAAGCGATCCTGCCGTACAGCTACGCGGGGACGATGGGGCTCGTGCAGGGCGAGGGCATTGCCCAGCGGTTCTTTCACAAGATCGGCGCATCACAGCTCGAGCGCACGATCTGCGCGGCAGCCGGTGCAGCGGGGCTGGATTACACGTATGGCGGCAGGCTCGGCATGCACCTCGAGCATTTCGAGGAAAGTGAACTGATTCTGATCTGGGGCGCGAACCCGATCGCCTCGAGCCTGCATTTCTGGACACGTGCGCAGGAAGCGAAGCGCCGCGGCGCGCGTCTTGTCGCGATCGACCCGTATCGCTCGCTGACAGCGGAGAAATGTCATCAGCACATCGCGTTAAAGCCGGGTACCGACGGCGCATTTGCGCTCGGCATGATGCACGTGCTGATTGCCGAAGACCTGCTCGATCACGACTACATCGCCAGCCATACGCTCGGCTTCGATGCGCTCAAGGCGCGGGCGATGTCCTATCCGCCGGAACGCGTTGCGCAGATCTGCGACATCGACGCGTCGGAACTGATCGACCTTGCGTGTCGCTACGGCACCACCCGCAAGGCGTCGATTCGCCTCAACTACGGCATGCAGCGCGTACGCGGCGGCGGCAACGCCGTTCGCGCGATTGCGAGCCTGCCGGCGTTGACGGGGGCATGGCGGGATCGGGCTGGCGGGCTGTTGCTCTCGTCGTCGGAATCCGCGCCGGTCAACCAGGAAGCGCTGCTGCGCCCGGATTTGATGCCGGGTTGGCCGCACAAACTGCCGCGCATCATCAATATGAACGCGATCGGCGATGCGTTGTTGCACGCTGGCGATGCAACGTTCGGGCCGAAGGTCGAAGCGGTGATCGTGTACAACTCGAATCCGGTGGCAGTCGCGCCGGACTCTTCGAAGGTCGCAGCAGGATTCGCGCGAGAAGATCTGTTCACGGTCGTTCTGGAGCACTTCAAGACAGATACCGTCGATTTCGCCGATATTGTGCTGCCGGCGACCACGCAGTTGGAGCACCTGGATGTCCACAAATCGTACGGCCACACCTACGTGATGGCGAACCTGCCGTCGATTCCGCCGGTCGGAGACGCACGGCCGAACACTGAGATTTTTCGCGGCATCGCGCACAGCATGGGGCTCGACGAGCCCGCGCTGTATCACAGCGACGAAGAGGTCGCGCGTGCGGCGCTCAGGTGGGACGATCCAACGCTCGACAGCGACTGGGAGACGCTGAAGCGGGAAGGCTGGCTGAAGCTCAAGCTGCCGGACGCGCCGTTCGCGAATGGCGGGTTCCGTACGCCGTCAGGCAAGTGCGAGTTCTATAGCCCGCGGCTCGAGCAGATGGGCATGGATCCCGTTCCCGATTACCTGCCGCCATTCGAATCGGCAGAGTCCGCGCCCGAACTCGCCGCACGTTATCCGCTCGCAATGATTTCACCGCCGGCGCGCCACTTCCTGAACAGCACGTTCGTGAACGTCGATAGCCTGCGCACCACGGAGGGTGAGCCGCACCTCGACATGCACCCGTCCGACGCCGATGCGCGCGGTATCGCGGAGGGTGACGTCGTACGCATCTTCAACGACCGCGGATCCATGCAGGCGCTTGCGAGAATTACCGATCGCGCACGCGCAGGGCTCGTTGTCGGGCTGTCGATCTGGTGGAAGAAGCTGTCGCCGGACGGCCGGAACGCAAACGAGGTGACGAGCCAGGCGTTGACCGATCTCGGCAATTCGGCGACGTTTTACGATTGCCTTGTGGAAGTTGAGCGAATTTGATCGAATACCCTCCGTATGATCAGACAAATTGACGCGGAAGTTCGAAGTGGACATCTAACCCTGTTGTATCGGGGCGGGCGAGCCGTTACGATGCGTTTTAGCACGACCATTCGAAAATCTGTGAGGAGACGCGCAGTATGGAAAAAATTTGGCTGAAATCGTACCCACCCGGCGTTCCAGCCGAAATTGACGCGTCTCCTTATCCGTCTGTCCCGGACCTCCTCGACGAAAGCTTCCGGCAGTATCGCGACCGCACGGCGTTCGTCTGCATGGGAAAGGGCATCACGTACGGCGAACTCGACAAGCTGTCGCGCCAGTTCGGCGCGTGGCTGCAATCCCGTGGTCTCGCGCGCGGTGCGCGCGTCGCGCTCATGATGCCGAACGTGCTGCAGTACCCGGTGACGATTGCCGCGGTACTGCGCGCCGGCTACACCGTCGTCAACGTCAATCCGCTCTACACGCCGCGCGAGCTCGAACATCAGTTGAAGGACAGCGGCGCCGAGGCGATCGTCATCCTCGAGAATTTTGCGTCGACGCTGCAAGCTGTCATCGCCAATACGGCCGTCAAGCATGTCGTCGTCGCATCGATGGGCGACTTGCTGGGCATCAAGGGATGGCTTGTCAATTACGTCGTGCGCAACGTGAAGAAGATGGTGCCTGCATGGCAGTTGCCGTCGTTCACGCGCTTCAAGGCCGCGCTGTCGGAGGGCGCGAGGCAGGCGTTCAAGCCGCAGAAGATCGGCCCCGACGACGTCGCGTTCCTGCAATACACGGGCGGCACGACCGGCGTCGCGAAGGGCGCGACGCTGCTGCACCGGAATATCGTGTCGAACGTGCTGCAGGCCGGCGCCTGGCATCATCCGGCTCATGAGAAGTTCCCGGAGGTGAAACAGTTCGTGACGGTTGTCGCGTTGCCGCTGTATCACGTGTTCGCGCTGACCGTCTGCGGTTTCCTGACGATGCGCACGGGGGGCATGGGCATCCTGATCCCGAACCCGCGCGACATCGCCGGCATGATCAAGGAGCTGAAGGGCTATCAGATCTCGACGATTCCGGCCGTCAATACGCTGTACAACGCACTGCTGAACCATCCCGAATTCAATCAGCTCGACCTGTCCAAGCTCGTGATCGCCAACGGCGGCGGCATGGCGATCCAGGAGGGTGTCGCGAAGCGCTGGTATGAGAAGACCCATACCGCGATCATCGAAGGATACGGGCTGTCCGAGACGTCGCCAGTGGCGACCTGCAACCCGGTGACGGCGACCGAATACAGCGGGACGATCGGCCTGCCGCTGCCGTCGACCGAAGTGGCGATTCGCGACGACGCCGGCAACGACGTTGCGCTCGGCGAGCCCGGCGAGATCTGCATCCGCGGGCCGCAGGTGATGGCCGGCTACTGGAACCGGCCGGACGAGACCGAGAAGGTCATGTTCCCGGATGGCTTCTTCAAGACGGGCGACGTCGGCGTGATGGATGCGCGCGGTTACGTGAAGATCGTCGACCGGAAGAAGGACATGATTCTCGTATCCGGCTTCAACGTGTATCCGAACGAAGTCGAGGACGTGGTGGCGTCGCATCCGGGCGTGTTCGAGGTGGCGGCGGTCGGCGTGCCGGACGAGCATTCCGGCGAAGCCGTGAAGCTGTTCGTCGTCAAGAAGGACCCGGCGCTCACCGACAAGGACATCCTTGCTTACTGCAAGGAGCGGCTCACCGGTTACAAGCGGCCGAAACTGGTCGAGTTCCGCACCGAGCTACCGAAAACGAACGTCGGCAAGATCCTGCGGCGCGAGTTGCGCGACGGGCGCGCGTAACGGACGCGCGTAGCGGCGCGGTTGAACGGAAGAGCCCGGCTTGTGCCGGGCTTTTTTTGTTTGCAGAGCGAGTGTGGGGGGCGGAAGAGGTGGTTTCGCGGGCGGATCGCGAGTTTCTACGCGGCGGACGGACGCGGAGCCCCGGCGACGCGTGATGCGCGATCAGTCGATCCGCCGCACTCCGGCTTTGCCGCCGCACCGGAAAAGAAAAAGGCGCCCGAAGGCGCCTTCAATATGCTGCGGCTTGTCAGGCAAGCTGATTAGAACTTGTGACGGATGCCGACGCGTGCTGCGACCTGGTTGCTGGTGCTCGAACCTGCGAGACCGTTGATCGCTGCCGTTGCCTGAACGACATCGCCCTTGGCGTCGAGCGCGTTGCCCGAAGCGTGCTGGTACACGCCGATCACGTAGACGTCGGTGCGCTTCGACAGGAAGTAGTCGACGCCCAGCGAGCCCTGGTGGTACTTGGCTGCCGAGTTGCCGTCGATCTTGCTGCCTTGCGTGTAGTCGTACGCTGCGCCGAGAATCAGCGCCGGGGTCAACTGATACTTGAAGTTGATTTCGCCGTTGTTGAACGTCGCGGTCTGGTTCACGAACGGACCGACCGAGAAGCCCTTGAACTTCGTGTTCGAGTACGTCGCGCCGATCGTCGCTGCGCCGAACGTATAAGCGCCGCCTGCGCCGATAACCTGGTACGTGTTCGCGTTGTTCGCGTATGCGCCGTAGACCGGCGACGATACTGCCGTCGTCGCAGCCGTCGAGCCGTTGTTGAACATGCCGCCGAAGTTGCCCGGCGTGCGTGCGTTCAAGTAGCCGACACCCAAGACCAGCGGGCCGTTGTTGTAGCCTGCGCCGAGCGACCAGACCTGGTTCTTCGAGAACTGGCCTGCTTGGCCGCCGAAGCTGTACAAGCCGCCGAACGTGAAGCCGCCGTACGACGTGCTCGTGAACTTGACCGCGTTGTTCACGCGGTAGGCGTTGTTGAAGTTGTCGAGGTCGCCCGGGTGAGCCGCGATGTAGCCGCCCCACTGGTCGCCTGCCTCGAGCGGGCCGACGAAGTCGACGACGGAGTCGTACTGACGACCCAGCGTGACCGTACCGTATTGGCTCGACAGGCCGACGTAAGCCTGACGGCCGAACATCAGGCCGCCCTGGCCGAGCTTGCCGCTGTTCACGTCGAAACCGTTTTCGAGGGTGAAGATCGCTTTCAGGCCGCCACCGAGGTCTTCGGTGCCGCGCAGGCCGAAGCGGCTGCCTTGCATCACGCCGCTTGCCATGCTGTACAGGTGCTTGCCGCCCGCGTTGTTGTTGAAGAGCAGGCCTTCATCGATGATGCCGTAAAGCGTCACGCTGCTTTGCGCATGGGCAGCGCCAGCGAACGCGCCCAGCGCGACGAGCGCGAGAAGCGACTTTTTCATTAACGGATCTCCAAGAATCACTGAATTTTTTTGGCGGGGCGGATAGTTATGTTCTGTCGACGGGCCCCATCAACTTCACAAGAAGTCGCACGTAATGTAGCAAAACCGTTTTTTGCCACAAAGCGAAATGCCGCAGCTCAAGGCCGCCATGTTTCCTTTATGCAACAATGGTTAAAATCACGGGTTAACCGCAATTTCCGCTGAATAATCAAGTCGGTTACGCAGCGGACTCGTGCCCCTGCCGCTCGCAGCGGCACATGCAGCCAGGAGAACAGGATGGTGTTGGACGAACTGATCAACGAATTCGATCGCGGCCTGCGATCGCTGACCGGCATCAGCCGGATGAGCCGGCCGGTGCCCGCGCCGGCCGACGCGCCGGACGTCGAGTTGACGCCCGCGGAGCGTAAGCATGCCGCCGGGCTGATGCGCGTGAACCACGTCGGCGAAGTCTGCGCGCAGGCACTCTACCAGGCGCAGAAACTCACCGCGCGCACGGCTTCGGCGAAGGCGATGTTCGAGGAGGCCGCGCGTGAGGAGGAGGACCACCTCGCGTGGACCGCGCACCGTCTGAAAGAGCTCGATTCGCGCCCGAGCCTGCTGAACCCGCTGTGGTATGCCGGCGCGCTTGCGATCGGCGTGGCGGCCGGCACGCTTGGCGACAAGGTCAGCCTCGGTTTCATGGCCGAGACGGAGCGGCAGGTCGAAAATCACCTGGAAGGCCATATGTCGGAGCTGCCGGCGGCCGACACCGCGTCGCGCGCGATCGTCGACCAGATGCGTATCGACGAAGTGAAGCACGGCAAAGCCGCGACCGACGCCGGCGGGATCGAACTGCCGCTGCCCGCGCGGATGCTGATGCGCGCCGCGTCGAAAGTCATGACGAGCACTGCGTACTATCTGTGAGATTTGCGCCGGGGCGACGCGTGACGTCGCCCCGATTCGCCGCCCCCGATACCGCCCGTTTATTCCACGTTTTCCCGCCCCCGAAAGCCCCGTCGGCACGCCCGTCTGGCTCGTCTTTCTCACGTATCACCTTCACAAGTTGCACTAGCTCATTCATTTATAACGGTTTTTGGAATGAGGGGCCGCATGAGCATGTGCGCGTAAGTCCTTGTTCTAACTAACAAAATTCGTCAAAAAAGCGGGCCGCTCCCTTGACCGTGCCACACCCTTCCTCTAAAGTGGGAGACAGTGTGAGAAAGTGTATTTTTGTGTGATTTGGCGGGCTATTCCGGCTAAATTCTCAGCATTGGTCGGGTACTTCGGTGCCCTGAACGGGAGAGCGGAAAGTGTTCCAAGGGGCGTCGGCGCTGACGCTCGATGCGAAAGGGCGGATGTCGGTGCCGGCTCGCTATCGCGAAGCGCTGCAAGGACAGGCAGAAGGACGGGTGACTGTGACCAAGCACCCGGACGGCTGCCTGTTGCTGTTTCCGCGCCCCGAATGGGAAGTGTTCCGCGCCAAGATCGCCGCGCTGCCGATGGACGCGCACTGGTGGCGTCGAATTTTTCTCGGCAATGCGATGGACGTCGATCTCGACAGCGCGGGCCGGATTCTTGTATCGCCCGAGCTGCGCATGGCAGCCGGACTGGAAAAGGAAGTCATGTTGTTGGGAATGGGTAGTCACTTCGAGCTGTGGGATTCGCAGACCTACAACGCGAAGGAGCAGGCAGCGATGGCGCAGGGCATGCCCGACGCGCTGAAGAATTTCACGTTCTGATTGCGGTGACGGAGACGCCCGCGATGGGAAACGAATTGCAGCATCGGACAGTGCTATTGGATGAAGCGGTCGAGTCGCTCGTGACGCGGCCGGATGGCGTTTATGTCGACGGCACGTTCGGGCGCGGCGGTCACAGCCGCGCGGTGCTTGAGCGGCTGGCGCCGACCGGGCGGTTGATCGCGTTCGACAAGGATCCGAGGGCGATCGAGACGGCGCAGGGCATCGCGGATGCGCGCTTCTCGATCGTGCATGACAGCTTTGCATCGATGCGCGACGCGCTTGCGGCGCGCGGCGTCGAGAAGGTGTCGGGTGTGTTGCTGGACCTGGGCGTGTCCTCGCCGCAGGTGGACGATCCGGCGCGCGGCTTCAGCTTCCGCGCCGATGGTCCACTGGACATGCGAATGGATCCGACGCGTGGCGAGTCGGCGGCCGAATGGCTCGCGCGGGCTTCGGTGCAGGAATTGACGGAGGTGATACGAGATTATGGGGAAGAACGGTTTGCTTTTCAGATTGCAAAGGCGCTTGTTGCTCGCCGGGCAGAGTCCGACCGTCTTGGGCCTCTCGACACCACGGGCGAGCTTGCCCAAATCGTGGGTCACGTCGTCAAAACCCGTGAGAAGGGCAAGGATCCGGCAACCCGCACCTTTCAGGCTATACGGATTCACGTCAATCAAGAGCTTGCGGACCTGCAAGTCGTACTAGACGCGGCACTGTCGTTGCTGGAGCAAGGGGGGCGGCTGGTGGTCATCAGCTTTCATTCACTCGAGGACCGGATCGTCAAGCGATTCATGCAGGCACACGCCAGTGCGCCCGCGGTCGATCGTCGCCTGCCGATCCGTGCCGTCGACCTCCCGAGCCCGCCGCTCAAGATCATCAGTCGCCAGTTTCCGAGTGAAGCGGAAGTCGCCGCGAATCCGCGCGCCCGGTCCGCCGTGATGCGCATTGCGGAGCGCGTCACGCCATGAGCCGCTTCAATATCTTCCTGCTGATCATCGTGATGGGCTGCGCGCTGTCGGTCGTCAACTCGACGAACCAGCAGCGGCAGATCTTCATCCAGTTGCAGCGCGCGCAGTCGCAGGAGCGTCAGCTCCAGCAGGACTACGCGCAGCTTCAATATCAGCAGAGCGCGCTGTCGAAGACGTCGCGCATCGAGCAGCTCGCGAACGACTCGCTGAAGATGCAGCCGATCACGACCGGCCGCACGCAATACCTGACGCTGCCGCCGGGCGCCGCGAAGGCGATCGACGCGCCGATCCCTGCTTCCGCCGACGCGGCCGGCAAGGGCAAGGGGGGCGCGCGATGAAGCCGTCGCAAAAGCGCCAGAACGTGAAATTTACGTCGAGCCCCGTGCTGGGCGTGCATCTGCCGATGTGGCGCTCGAAGCTCGTCGTGTTCATGCTGTTCATGGCGTTCGTCGCGCTGGCCGCACGGGCGTTCTGGATCCAGGGGCCCGGCAACGCGTTCTACCAGAAGCAGGGCGAAAGCCGCTACCAGCGCACGCTCGAGCTGCCCGCGACGCGCGGCAAGATCCTCGACCGTAACGGGCTCGTGCTCGCGACGAGCCTGCCCGTACGCGCGATCTGGGCGATTCCCGACGCGGTGCCGGACGACCTCGACGCCGACAAGGTCAACCAGCTCGGCAAGCTCCTCGGCATGACGCCGAAGGAACTGCGCGTGAAGCTGTCGGAGGACAAGGGTTTCGTCTACGTAAAGCGCCAGGTGCCGATCGACATCGCGGACAAGGTCGCTGCGCTCGATATTCCGGGCATCTACCAGCGCAACGAATACAAGCGCTTTTATCCGGAAGGCGAGATCACCGCGCACCTGATCGGCTTCACGAACGTCGAGGACGAAGGGCAGGAGGGCGTCGAGCTCGGCGACCAGAAGATGCTGTCCGGCACGTCGGGCGTGCGCCGCGTGATCAAGGACCGGATGGGGCACATCGTCGAGGACGTCGCCGAGCAGATCCCGCCGCACAACGGGACCGACGTCGACCTGTCGATCGACAGCAAGATCCAGTACATCGCGTACGCGAACCTCAAGGCCGCCGTCGAGAAATTCAAGGCGAAGGCCGGCGCGGCGATGGTCGTCGACGTGCGCACCGGCGAGGTGCTCGCGCTCGTCAACTACCCGACCTACAACCCGAACGACCGCTCGCGCATGACGGGCGAGCAGTTGCGCAACCGGATCATGACCGACGTGTTCGAGCCGGGTTCGATCATGAAGCCGTTCACGGTGTCGCTCGCGCTCGACCTGCATCGCGTGACGCCGAACACGCTCGTCGAGACGGGCAACGGGCATTTCGTGCTCGACGGCGCGCCGATTACCGACGACGCGGGTTTCGGCACGCTGACGGTCGGGGGCGTGATCCAGAAGTCGAGCAACATCGGCGCGACGAAGATCGCGATGACGATGCGGCCCGAGGAAATGTGGAATATGTATACCGGCATCGGCCTCGGTCAGGCGCCGAAGGTCGGCTTCCCGGGCGCGGTGGCCGGCCGCCTGCGGCCGTGGAAGAGCTGGCGGCGCATCGAGCAGGCGACGATGTCGTACGGCTACGGCCTGTCGGTGTCGCTGTTCCAGCTCGCGCGGGCGTACACGGCGATCGCGCACGACGGCGAGCTGATGCCCGTGACCATTTTCAAGACTGACCCCAACCAGCAGGTCGTGGGCACGCAGGTGTTCAACCCGACCACCGCGCGCGAAGTGCGCGCGATGCTCGAGACGGTGGTCGCGCCCGGCGGCACGTCGCCGGACGCGGCGGTGCCGGGCTATCGCGTCGGTGGCAAGAGCGGTACCGCGTACAAGCATGAAGGCCATGGCTATACGCGCAAGTACCGCGCATCGTTCGTTGGCATGGCGCCGATGCCGAATCCGCGTATCGTCGTCGCGGTGTCGGTCGACGAACCGACCGCCGGCAGCCACTTCGGCGGCCAGGTGTCCGGCCCCGTATTCTCGGCGATCGCCGGCGACACGATGCGTGCGCTGAACGTGCCGCCGAACATGCCGATCAAGCAGCTCGTCGTGTCTGACGATTCGCCGGCAACACCTGCCGCACCGGGGCCGCAAAAGCTGGCCGCGGGTGGCGGTGCGAAGCATATGATCGTGTCCAGCACGACGCGTAATTCACCAGGAGTTGTTCGATGAGCGCCGCCCGCAGTTCCCATCCGGCGCATCAGCAGATCGCAGCCGCGCTTGCGTGGCTGCGTCAGCATGTGGCCCCCGCCGCGCAACTGCATGCCGACACGCGCAGCCTCAAGGCTGGCGACGTGTTTGTCGCGTATGCGGTCGACGGGGCAGACAACCGCGCCTTCATTGTCGACGCCGTCGCACGCGGTGCGGCCGCCGTGCTGTATCAGCCGGAAGGGCTGGCCGCCGCGCCGGCCGTGCCCGTCGCGTTGGCGGTGCCGGCGCTCGACCAGCTCGCCGGCGAGATCGCCAGCGGCTGGTACGGCGATCCGAGCGACAGCCTGCTTGCGGTGGGTGTAACGGGCACGAACGGCAAGACCTCGTGCACGCAATGGATTGCCGCCGCGCTGACGGCGCTGCACCAGCCGTGCGCCGTAATCGGCACGCTCGGCAGCGGGATGCCGGGCCAGCTCGTGCCGACGGGCTTCACGACGCCCGACGCGCCGCAACTGCAGCGCAGCCTTGCGCAGTTGCGCGACGCGGGTGCGAAGGCCGTGGCGATGGAGGTGTCGTCGCACGCGCTGCATCAGGGGCGCGTGAACGGTACCGCGTTCGACATCGCGGTATTTACGAATCTCACGCAGGATCACCTCGACTATCACGGCACGTTCGACGCGTACGAGACCGCGAAGGCGAAGCTGTTCGCATGGCGCGGCCTGCGCGCGGCGGTCGTCAACCGCGACGACGCAGCCGGCCAGCGCTTGCTCGAGAAACTGGCCGGCCGCGTACGCACGATCGCGTACGGGATCGGCGACGCGCAGGCGCCCGACGCCGATCGCGAACTGGTCGCGCTCGACGTGCGCGCCACCGCGACCGGCACGGCATTCCGGCTGCGTTCGTCGTGGGGCGACGCTGACGTCGAAGTCGGCACGCTCGGCACGTTCAACGTCAGCAACCTGCTCGCCGTGCTCGGCTCGCTGCTCGCGGCCGATGTGCCATTCGACGCGGCGCTTGCCGAGATCGAACGGCTCGAGTCCGTCAACGGCCGGATGCAGCGGCTCGGCGGCCGGCTGCAGAACGACGAACCGCTCGTCGTGATCGACTACGCGCACACGCCCGACGCGCTCGAGAAGACGCTCGACGCGCTGCGCCCGATCGCCGCGGCGCGTGGTGGCCGGCTTGTCTGCATGTTTGGCTGCGGCGGCGATCGCGATGCGACGAAGCGGCCGCTGATGGGCGCGATCGCGGAACGGCTCGCCGACGAAATCGTCGTCACGAGCGACAACCCGCGCAGCGAAGATCCGCAGCGCATCATCGACCAGATCGTCGCGGGCATGACCGCGCCCGATCACGCACGCCGGATCGAGGATCGCGCGAGCGCGATCCTGCAGGCCGTGCGGGGCGCCGCACGCGAAGATGTCGTCGTGCTGGCCGGCAAGGGCCACGAAGCAACGCAGGAAATCATGGGCAAGAAGCGTACGTTCTCCGACCAGGATCACGCGCGGCTCGCGCTGGCAGCGCGAGCGACGCACGGCAAGGGAGGCGGCGAATGACGATGCTCAGTCTCGGCGAAGCCGCCCGCCTGATTCCCGGCGCAACCGTTCACGGCGATGCGACCGTCACGTTCGACCGAGTGTCGACCGACAGCCGCACGGTCGGCCCGGGCGACCTGTTCGTCGCGCTGAAAGGCGAGCGCTTCGATGCGCACGACTTCCTTGGCGATGTCGCCGCGCGCGGCGCTGCCGCGGCGCTGGTCGCGCACGTGCCGGCGGGCCTCGCGATGCCGGCGATCGAAGGCGGCGAAACGCGTGCCGCGCTCGGCGCGCTCGCGCACGGCTGGCGCAAACGATTCCCGGTGCCGCTCGTCGCGGTGACGGGCAGCAACGGCAAGACGACCGTCAAGGAAATGATCGCGTCGATCTTCGCGGCGGCGGTCGGCGCCGACGCGCGGCTCGCGACGGCCGGCAACCTGAACAACGACGTCGGCCTGCCGCTGACGCTGCTGCGCCTGTCGGCCGCGCATCGCCTCGCGGTGATCGAACTCGGGATGAACCACCCGGGCGAGACCGAGATCCTCGCGCGCCTCACGGCGCCGACGGTCGCGCTCGTCAACAACGCGCAGCGCGAGCACCAGGAATTCATGGCGACGGTCGAAGCCGTCGCGCTCGAACACGCGGCCGTGATTCACGCACTGCCGCCGGACGGCGTCGCGGTGTTCCCGGCCGACGACGCGTACGCGGGCATCTGGCGCGTCGCGGCGACCGGCAACCGGATCCTCGATTTCGCGCTGCACGATGCCGAACGGCAGAACGACGCACAGGTCACGGGCCGTCTTCACGGCGGCGAACTCGCGATCGACACGCCGGCCGGCGCCGTCACGGTGCGGCTGCGTGCGCTCGGCGAGCACAACGCGCGCAACGCGCTGGCCGCGACGGCCGCGGCGCTGGGCGCCGGCGTCGCGCTGTCGGCAATCAGGCAGGGCCTCGAATCGTTCGAACCGGTCAAGGGCCGGCTGCAGGTGAAGCACGCGATCGCGGGCAGTCTCGCGGGCGCGACGGTCGTCGACGATACGTACAACGCGAACCCCGATTCGATGCGCGCCGCGATCGACGTGCTCGCAGCGCATCCGGCGCCGCGCGTGCTGGTGATCGGCGACATGGGCGAGGTCGGCGACGAAGGGCCGGCATTCCATCGCGAGATCGGTGCATACGCGCGCGAGCGCGGGATCGACGCGCTGTTCGCGCTTGGCGATGCATCGCGCGATGCGTGTACGGCATACGGCGACACGGCCCGCCGTTTCGGCGACGTCGGCGCGCTCGTATCGGCGCTGCTCGCGGCGGGCTACGACGCGCAGGCAACGGTGCTCGTGAAGGGCTCGCGGTACATGAAGATGGAGCGCGTGGTCGACGCGCTGACGAACCAACCCGCGGCGGGCACGGCGCCCGCTGCACACTGAGTAGAAGGAAGGAAGCATGCTGCTGGCGCTGGCGCAATGGCTGCAAGGAGACGCAAGCTTTTTGCGCTTGTTCACGTACCTCACGTTCCGGGCGGTGATGGCCACCATCACCGCGCTGGGGATCGGGCTCGTGTGCGGACCGTGGGTGATCCGCAAGCTGACGCAAATGAAGGTCGGGCAGGCCGTGCGCAAGGACGGCCCGCAGACTCACCTCGTCAAGTCCGGCACGCCGACGATGGGCGGCGTGCTGATCCTGATCGGCATCGCGGTCGCGACGCTGCTGTGGGGCGACCTGACGAACCGTTTCATCTGGATCGTGATGCTCGTCACGTTCGGTTTCGGTGTGATCGGCTGGGTCGACGATTACCGCAAGGTCGTCCACAAGGACCCGCGCGGGATGTCGTCGCGCGAGAAGTATTTCTGGCAGTCGGTGATCGGGCTGTTCGCGGCCGTCTACCTCGCATTCAGCGTGTCCGAGGCGAACAACGTGCGCGTGTTCGACCTGTTCATGGCGTGGGTGAGGAGTGGCCTGTCGATGGGGCTGCCGGCACGCGCCGACCTGATGCTGCCGTTCCTGAAGTCGATCAGCTACCCGCTCGGCGTATGGGGCTTCATCGTGCTGACCTACTTCGTGATCGTCGGCGCGAGCAACGCGGTGAACCTGACCGACGGCCTCGACGGTCTCGTGATCATGCCGGTCGTGCTGGTCGGTGCGTCGCTCGGTGTGTTCGCGTACGTGATGGGCAGCGCGGTCTATTCAAAATACCTGCTGTTCCCGCACATCCCGGGCGCGGGCGAACTGCTGATTTTCTGTTCCGCGATGGGCGGGGCAGGGCTCGCGTTCCTCTGGTTCAACACGCACCCCGCGCAGGTGTTCATGGGCGACGTGGGCGCACTGGCGCTCGGCGGCGCGCTCGGCACGGTCGCGGTGATCGTGCGCCAGGAAATCGTGCTGTTCATCATGGGCGGCATCTTCGTCGCGGAAACGCTGTCGGTGATGCTGCAGGTTTCGTGGTTCAAGTACACGAAAAAGCGCTACGGCGAAGGGCGGCGCCTGCTGAAGATGGCGCCGCTGCATCACCATTTCGAATTGTCCGGCTGGAAGGAAACGCAGGTGGTGGTGCGTTTCTGGATCATCACGCTGATGCTGTGCCTGTTCGGTCTGACCACCCTCAAGTTGCGGTAAAGGAAAGGTAACAAGGATGTCTGGCGAGATGTTTGGAGATCGGCAACGGCCGATGGTGCTCGTACTGGGGCTCGGGGAATCGGGTCTCGCGATCGCGCGATGGTGCGCGAGGCACGGGTGCCGGCTGCGAATTGCCGATACCCGCGAGGCGCCGCCCAACCTTGCCGCGCTGCAGGCCGAAGGCATCGATGCGGAATTCGTCGGCGGGGCGTTCGCGCCCGCGCTGCTCGACGGCGGCGTCGAGATCGTCGGGCTGAGCCCTGGCCTGTCGCCGCTCGAGCCGGCGCTCGCGGCGCTGGTCGCGGCCGCGAACGAGCGCGGGATCGCGGTGTGGGGCGAGCTGGAATTCTTCGCGCAGGCGCTGCGCGCGCTCGGCACGAGCGGCTACCAGCCGAAGGTGCTCGCGATCACCGGCACCAACGGCAAGACCACGACGACGAGCCTCACGGGCCTGCTGTGTCAGCGCGCGGGCAAGCAGGTCGCCGTCGCAGGCAACATCAGCCCGGCGATGCTCGACCGGCTCGCGGGCGCGATCGACGAAACGGCGCTGCCCGACGTGTGGGTGCTCGAACTGTCGAGCTTCCAGCTCGAGACCGCGCGCACGTTCGCGCCGGATGCGGCCGCGATCCTCAACATCACGCAGGACCACCTCGACTGGCACGGCAGCTTCGATGCGTACGCGCAGGCAAAGGGCCGGATCTTCGGCGCGACGACGACGCGCGTGCTGAACCGCGACGATGCAGCCGTGATGAAGTCCGCGCCGGCAGCGGGCGTGGCAGACGCGCCGCGCACGGTCACGTTCGGCCTGAACGAGCCGACGCAGGACGGCGACTACGGACTGTCGCGCGACAACGGCATTGCGTGGCTGGTGGAAGCCGTCGATCGCGACGCGCCGGATGAAGCGGCGCCGACCCGTCGGCGCAAGCGCGATGCCGCGCATACGCCCGACATCGCGCAGAAGCGCCTGATGCCGGCCGATGCGCTGCGCATCCGCGGGCTGCACAACGCGGCGAACGCGCTGGCCGCGTTCGCACTCGCGCGTGCAATCGACCTGCCGGCCGCGCCGCTGCTGCACGCGCTGCGCGAATACCGCGGCGAGGCGCATCGCGTCGAAGTGATCGCGACGATCGACGACGTGGACTACGTCGACGACAGCAAGGGCACGAACGTGGGCGCGACGGTTGCCGCACTCGACGGGCTCGCGCAGAAGATCGTGCTGATCGCCGGTGGCGACGGCAAGGGTCAGGATTTCGCGCCGCTGGTCGCGCCGGTCGCGCGCTGGTGCCGCGCGGTGATGCTGATCGGCCGCGACGCACCGGCGATTCGCGACACGCTCGCCGAAACGGGCGTGCCGCTCGCCGATCATGCGACGCTCGAAGGCGCGGTGCACGCGGCGGCCGACCTGGCGGAGCCGGGTGACGCGGTGCTGCTGTCGCCCGCGTGCGCGAGCCTCGACATGTTCAGGAACTACGCCCATCGCGCGGATGTATTCCGTGCGGCGGTCGACGAAATCGCCATCGACAAAGGAGCGACGCCATGAGCTGGTCCGATCGCCTCGTCTCCCGTTTCAACGATCGGCGCGATGCCGGCGGCAACGCCGCGGGCGGCCGCGTCGCGTCGGCCACGCGCGCCGCGACGGGCGGCCTCGCGAGCGTCGTCAATGGCGTGCGCCCGAGCCGTTCGCGGATGCTCGATTTCGACTACTCGCTGCTGTGGGTGGCGATCGCGTTGCTCGGGCTTGGCGTCGTGATGGTGTACTCGGCGTCGATTGCGATGCCCGATTCGCCGAAATACGCGTCGTATCACGATTACGCGTTCCTGATGCGCCACTGCGTGTCGCTCGTCGTCGCGTTCATCGCGGCGGTGATCGCGTTCCGCGTGCCCGTGTCGACGTGGGACAAGTACGCACCGCATCTCTTCCTGATCGCGCTCGTCAGCCTCGTGATCGTGCTGATCCCGCACGTCGGCAAGGGCGTGAACGGCGCACGCCGCTGGATTCCGCTCGGCATCACGAACATGCAACCGTCGGAAGTCATGAAGCTCGCGGTGACGATCTACGCGGCGAACTACACGGTGCGCAAGCAGGAATACATGCAGAGCTTCGCGAAGGGCTTCCTGCCGATGGCTTGCGCGGTGGGCCTCGTCGGCGCGCTGCTGCTGCTCGAGCCGGACATGGGTGCATTCATGGTGATCGCTGCGATCGCGATGGGCGTGCTGTTCCTCGGTGGCGTGAACGGCAAGCTGTTCGGCGGCCTCGTCGCAACGGCGGTCGGCACGTTCACGATGCTCGTATGGCTGTCGCCGTGGCGTCGCGAGCGGATCTTCGCGTATCTCGACCCGTGGGACGAGCGCTACGCGCAGGGCAAGGCCTACCAGCTCACGCACTCGCTGATCGCGTTCGGCCGCGGCGAATGGTTCGGCGTCGGCCTTGGCGGCAGCGTCGAGAAGCTCAATTACCTGCCCGAAGCGCATACCGACTTCATCCTCGCGGTGATCGGCGAGGAACTCGGTTTCATCGGCGTGATGGTCGTGATCCTGCTGTTCTACTGGATCGTGCGCCGTGCGTTCGAGATCGGCCGTCAGGCGCTCGCGCTCGACCGCACGTTCGCGGGGCTGACGGCGAAGGGCATCGGTATCTGGTTTGGCGCGCAGGCGTTCATCAACATGGGCGTGAACCTCGGGCTGCTGCCGACCAAGGGCCTGACGCTGCCGCTGGTGAGCTACGGCGGTTCCGGCATTCTGCTGAACTGCGTTGCGCTCGCGGTGCTGCTGCGGGTCGACTATGAGAACCGGGTGCTGATGCGGGGAGGGAAGGTATGACCGCGTCGCGACGCACGCTGATGGTGATGGCAGGCGGCACCGGGGGCCACGTGTTCCCGGGGCTCGCTGTCGCGCACCGGATGGAAGCGGCGGGCTGGCGCGTCGTGTGGCTCGGCAATCCGGCCGGGATGGAGGCGACGCTCGTGCCGAAGCACGGCATCCCGATGGAGTACGTGCGGTTCGGCGGACTGCGCGGCAAGGGCCTGAAGACCAAGCTGACGCTGCCGCTCAACCTGCTGCGCGCGTGCTGGCAGAGCCTCGGCGCGTTGCGCCGCGTGCGGCCGGACGTCGTGCTCGGGATGGGTGGCTACATCACGTTCCCGGCGGGCGTGATGACCGCGCTGTCGGGCCGTCCGCTCGTGCTGCACGAACAGAATTCGATCGCGGGCCTGACGAACAAGGTGCTCGCGAAATTCGCGAAACGCGTGCTCGTCGCGTTCCCTGGCGCACTGCCGCACGCGGAATGGACCGGCAACCCGATTCGCACGGAACTTGCGCGCACGGAACCGCCCAAAGCACGCTATGCATCGCGCAGTGGCTCGCTGAACGTGCTGGTCGTCGGCGGCAGCCTCGGCGCGGCCGCGCTGAATGAAGTCGTGCCGCGCGCGCTGGCGATGCTGGCGCCGGGCGAACGCCCGCGGATCGTGCACCAGGCGGGCGCGAAGCATATCGACGCGCTGAAGGCGAATTACGAAGCGGCCGGTTTCGCGGCCGGCGAGGACGTGCGGCTCGTACCGTTCATCGACGACATGGCGGCCGCGTATGCGGCGGCGGATCTCGTGATCTGCCGGTCGGGCGCAATGACGGTGTCGGAGATCGCGGTGGTGGGCGTGGCAGCGCTGTTCGTGCCGTTCCCGTATGCGGTCGACGATCACCAGACGACCAACGCCGCGTTCCTCGCCGATGCGGGCGCGGCGGTGCTGGTGCAACAACGCGACCTGTCGGCGGATTTGCTCGCCGACTGGCTGCGCGGCCAGACGCGGGCATCGCTCGCGGACATGGCGGAACGTTCGCGCTCATTGGCGAAGCCGGAGGCCACCGATGAAGTCGCGCGCATTTGCGCGAAAGTGGCCGGCGCGAACCTGGAAATATTGCAATGAAACACATCGTCAAACACATTCATTTCGTCGGAATCGGCGGCGCGGGCATGAGCGGCATCGCCGAAGTGCTCGTCAACCTCGGCTACGAGGTCAGTGGCTCGGACCTGTCGCGCAACGCGGTGACCGATCGTCTCCAGGCGCTCGGCGCACGGATCGCGATCGGCCACGACGCGGCGAACATCGAGGGCGCGAACGCGGTCGTCGTGTCGACGGCCGTGCGCTCGGACAACCCGGAAGTGCTGGCCGCGCGCCACCAGCGCGTGCCGATCGTGCAGCGCGCGGTGATGCTCGCGGAGCTGATGCGCCTGAAGCAGGGGATCGCGATCGCCGGCACGCACGGCAAGACCACGACGACGAGCCTCGTCGCGAGCGTGCTCGCGGCGGGCGGCCTCGATCCGACCTTCGTGATCGGCGGGCGGCTGATCAGCGCAGGCGCGAACGCGCGGCTCGGCACCGGCGATTTCATCGTCGCCGAGGCCGACGAGTCGGATGCGTCGTTCCTGAACCTGTATCCGGTTATCGAAGTCATCACGAACATCGACGCCGATCACATGGACACCTACGGCCACGATTTCGCGCGGCTCAAGCAGGCGTTCATCGAATTCACGCAGCGCCTGCCGTTCTACGGCAGCGCGGTCGTGTGCGTCGACGATCCGAACGTGCGGCAGATCATCCCGTTCATCTCGAAGCCGGTCGTGCGCTACGGCCTGTCGCCGGACGCGCAGGTGCGCGCGGAAGACATCGATGCGCGCGACGGCCGGATGTATTTCACGGTGATCCGCGAAGGGCGCGCGCCGCTCGCGGTCGTGCTGAACATGCCGGGCCTGCACAACGTGCAGAACGCGCTCGCGGCGATCGCGATCGCGACCGACCTCGGCGTGGCGGACGACGCGATCCAGCAGGCGCTGGCGGAATTCAACGGTGTCGGCCGGCGCTTCCAGCGTTACGGCGAGGTGCCGACCGCGGACGGCGGCCAGTACACGCTGATCGACGATTACGGCCATCACCCGGTCGAGATGGCCGCGACGATCGCGGCCGCGCGCGGCGCGTTCCCGGGCCGCCGCCTCGTGCTGGCGTTCCAGCCGCACCGCTACACGCGCACGCGCGACTGCTTCGACGATTTCGTCAACGTGCTGTCGACGGTCGATGCGCTGGTGCTGACGGAAGTCTACGCGGCCGGCGAGGCCGCGATCCCGACGGCCAACGGCGACGCGTTGTCGCGTGCGCTGCGCGCGGTCGGGAAGGTTGACCCGGTGTTCGTCGCGACGGTCGACGACGTGCCGGACGCATTGGCGAAGGTCGCGCAGAACGGCGACGTGGTGATCACGATGGGCGCGGGTTCGATCGGCGGCGTGCCGGCGAAGCTCGTGCAACACACACAACAGAAGGCATGACATGAGCGGGATCGATCCGAAACGTTTCGGCAAGGTGGCGGTGTTGTTCGGCGGCGAGTCCGCCGAGCGCGAGGTGTCGCTCACCTCGGGCCGGCTCGTGCTGCAGGGCCTGCGTGACGCGGGCGTCGATGCGCATCCGTTCGACCCGGCCGAGCGGCCGCTGTCGGCGCTGAAGGACGAAGGTTTCGTGCGTGCGTTCAACGCGCTGCACGGCGGCTACGGCGAGAACGGCCAGATTCAGGGTGCGCTCGATTTCTACGGGATCCGCTACACGGGCAGCGGCGTGCTCGGGTCGGCGCTCGGCCTCGACAAGTTCCGCACGAAGCTCGTGTGGCAGCAGACGGGCGTGCCGACGCCGCCGTTCGAGACGGTGATGCGCGGCGACGACCTCGCGGCGCGCGCGCCGGAAATCGTCGCGAAGCTCGGCCTGCCGCTGTTCGTGAAGCCGGCGAGCGAGGGCTCGAGCGTCGCGGTGCTGAAGGTGAAGACGGCCGACGCGCTGCCGGCCGCGCTCGAGGAAGCCGCGACGCACGACAAGATCGTGATCGTCGAGAAGAGCATCGAAGGCGGTGGCGAATACACCGCGTGCATCGCCGGCGATCTCGATCTGCCGCTGATCAAGATCGTGCCGGCGGGCGAGTTCTACGACTACCACGCGAAGTATGTCGCCGACGATACGCAGTACCTGATCCCGTGCGGCCTGCCGGCCGAACAGGAAGCGGAGCTGAAGCGCATCGCGCGCCGCGCGTTCGACGTGCTCGGCTGCACCGACTGGGGCCGCGCGGATTTCATGCTCGACGCGGCCGGCAATGCGTATTTCCTGGAAGTGAACACGGCCCCCGGGATGACCGACCACTCGCTGCCGCCGAAGGCCGCGCGCGCGGTCGGCATCAGCTATTCGGAGCTGGTCGTGAAGGTGCTGTCGCTCACGCTCAACGACTGACGCAGGAACGGAACGACGTATGTGGAACAACGTTCGCCAACTCAACCTTGCCGCCAGCGCGCTGTACGCGCTGCTGCTGCTCGTGTTGGCGGCGGCCGGCTGCTACTGGCTGATCCAGCGCCCGACGTTCGCGCTGCGGGAAATCCGGATCGACGGCGACACCGAACACATCAACTCGCCGACGGTGCGCGCGGGCGTGGTCGGCCGGCTGAAGGGCAATTTCTTCACGGTGGATCTCGACACGGCGCGCGCCGCGTTCGAGCAGATGCCGTGGGTGCGCCATGCGAGCGTGCGCCGGGTGTGGCCGAATGCGCTGGCTGTCACGCTCGAGGAGTACAAACCGCTCGGGACCTGGGGCAGCGACCAGCTCGTGAGCGTCGACGGCGAACTGTTCACCGCGAACCAGGGCGAACTGGACAAGGAACTGCCGGCGTTCGACGGTCCGGAGGGCAGTGCGAAGGAAGTCGTCACGCGGTATCGCGACTTCGGGAAATGGTTTGCGCCGCTGAAGGCGGCGCCGGAAGAAGTGACGCTGTCGGCGCGGTACGCGTGGACGGTGAAGCTGTCGAACGGCATGCAGGTCGAGCTGGGCAAGGAGCGCAACAGCGAATCGCTGCATGACCGGAGCCAGCGCCTTGTCGCCGCCTGGCCGGCCGTCACGGAGCGTTGGGGCAACGACATCGAGTACGCGGACCTGCGCTATCCGAACGGATTCGCGATTCGCGCGGCAGGCATGCGGTTCCTGACCGATACCGACAAGCGCAAGAAGTAACGAGAGATCACACGCAAGAGCACTTTATGAGCAAAGACTACAAGGATCTGCTGGTTTCCCTCGACATCGGCACGTCGAAGGTGGTGGCCATCGTCGCCGAGCTGAAGGGCGAGGGTCACTACGAGGTGATCGGTCTCGGCCAGAGCGAGTCGAAGGGTCTGAAGAAAGGTGTGGTGGTCAACATCGAGGCCACCGTGCAGTCGATCCAGCGCGCGCTCGAGGAAGCCGAGCTGATGGCCGACTGCAAGATCACCAACGTGTTCACGGGGATCGCGGGCAGCCACATCCGCAGCTTCAACTCGAGCGGGATGGTCGCGATCAAGGACAAGGAAGTCACGCAGACCGACGTCGCACGCGTGATCGAGACCGCGAAGGCGATCAACATCCCGACCGACCAGCAGGTGCTGCACATCCTCACGCAGGAATTCATCATCGACGGCCAGGAAGACGTGCGCGAGCCGATCGGGATGAGCGGCATCCGCCTCGAGGTGAAGGTGCACATCGTGACGGGCGCGGTGAGCGCCGCGCAGAACATCGTCAAGTGCGTGCGCCGCTGCGGGCTGGAAGTGAACGACCTGATCCTGCAGCCGCTCGCGTCGTCGCTGGCCGTGCTGACGGAAGACGAGAAGGATCTCGGCGTGGTGCTGGTCGACGTCGGCGGCGGCACGACGGACATCGCGATCTTCGCCGAAGGCGCGATCCGCCACACCGCGGTGATTCCGATCGCCGGCGACCAGATCACGAGCGACATCGCGATGGCGCTGCGCACGCCGACGCCGGATGCGGAAGACATCAAGGTCGGCTACGGGATCGCGAAGCAGGCGCTCGCCGATCCGGACGAGATGGTCGAAGTGCCGGGTCTCGGCGAGCGCGGCCCGCGCACGCTGTCGCGCCAGGCGCTCGCGGCCGTGATCGAGCCGCGCGTCGAGGAGCTGTTCTCGCTCGTGCAGCAGGTCGTGCGCGAGTCGGGTTACGAAGAACTGCTGAGCTCCGGCGTGGTCATTACCGGCGGTGCCGCGATGATGCCGGGCATGGTCGAGCTCGGCGAAGACATTTTCCTGAAACCGGTGCGCATCGGCGCGCCGGAGTATGCAGGCGGCCTCTCCGACGTCGTGCGCAATCCGCGCTACTCGACGGCGATGGGGCTGCTCGTCGAAGGCAGTGCCCAGCGCATGCGTGGCCGCAAGGTCGCCGTGCAGTCCGGCAACGCGGGGCAGGTGTTCTCGCGGATGAAGGAATGGTTCCTGAGCAACTTCTGACGAACCGAATCGAAATTCGCGCTGGTGCCGGCGGCTGGCGCGCGACAGGGGGTTGCCCGATCTCCTGCCGAATAACGGCCGATTAGCAGTCATTCTCTTGACGGAGGCAACATGGAATTCGAAATGCTGGAAACCGAGACCAACGGCACCATCATCAAGGTGGTCGGCGTTGGCGGCGCTGGCGGCAATGCCGTACAGCACATGATCAACCGCGGCGTGCAGGGCGTCGACTTCATCGTGATGAACACGGACGCCCAGGCGCTGTCGCGTTCGCGCGCATCGTCGGTGATCCAGCTTGGCAACACGGGCCTCGGCGCCGGTGCGAAGCCGGAAATGGGCCGTGCGGCAGCGGAAGAAGCGCGTGAGCGCATCGCCGACGCACTGCGCGGCGCGCACATGGTGTTCATTACGGCCGGCATGGGCGGCGGTACGGGCACGGGCGCGGCACCGGTGGTCGCGCAGATCGCGAAAGAGATGGGCATCCTGACGGTCGGTGTCGTCAGCAAGCCGTTCGAGTTCGAAGGCGGCAAGCGCATGCGCGTCGCCGAAGCAGGTTCGCAGCAACTGGAGGATCACGTCGACTCGCTGATCGTCGTGCTGAACGACAAGCTGTTCGACGTGATGGGCGACGACGCCGAGATGGACAAGTGCTTCCAGTGCGCGGACGACGTGTTGAACAACGCGGTCGCAGGCATCGCTGAAATCATCAACGTCGATGGCCTCGTGAACGTCGACTTCGAAGACGTGAAGACGGTGATGGGCGAGCAGGGCAAGGCGATGATGGGCACGGCGACGGTCGCCGGCGTCGATCGCGCACGCCTCGCGGCGGAACAGGCCGTGGCGAGCCCGCTGCTCGAAGGCGTCGATCTGTCGGGCGCGCGCGGCGTGCTGGTCAACATCACGTCGAGCCGTTCGCTGCGCCTGTCGGAAACGCGCGAAGTGATGAACACGATCAAGAGCTACGCGGCGGAAGATGCCACGGTGATCTTCGGTGCGGTGTACGACGACGCGATGGGCGATGCGTTGCGCGTGACGGTCGTGGCGACGGGTCTGGGCCGTGCGGCGAAGAAGCAGCAGTCGGCTCCGATGACGCTGCTGCGCACGGGTACGGACAACCAGCCGGTCAGCGCGGTGTCGCACGGCTATGCGCAGCCGCATCACGTCAGCACGGCCGACTACGGCGCGCTCGATACGCCGGCGGTGTGGCGCAACTCGCGCGAAACCGCGGCATCGCACGTGCAGGCGCTGCAGGAGAAGGGTGTCGACACGTACGACATCCCGGCTTTCCTGCGCAAGCAGGCTGACTGACGCAAACACAGGCGAAGCCGCGGCGAAATCGCCGCGGTATCGCCGGCGTGACGGATGCTACGGACCACGACAGGCCGCGTCGGATGCGACGCCGGGCCGGGAAACGTGCCCTCTTCGCTCAAGCGGGGCGGGATGGGCCGTGCTGTCCGCAACACGCTGAAAAACCGTATCGCTATGAGGGACCAGCCATGATTCAAGTGGGCGACGCGCTGCCCGACGCGCAGTTGTTCGAGTTCATCGACGACGCGCGCGAAGGGTGCACGCTGGGGCCGAATGCCTTCAGCGTGCACGACCAGGTTGCGGGAAAGCGGGTGGTGATCTTCGGATTGCCGGGCGCTTTCACGCCGACCTGCTCGGCGCAGCATGTACCGGGCTACGTCGAACACGCCGAGCAACTGCGCTCGGCGGGTATCGACGAGATCTGGTGCGTGTCCGTCAACGACGCATTCGTGATGGGCGCATGGGGACGTGATCTGCACACCGCGGGCAAGGTGCGCATGATGGCGGACGGTAGCGCGGCTTTCACTCATGCGCTGGGGCTGACGCAGGATTTGTCCGCGCGTGGCATGGGAATTCGTTCCCTGCGCTACGCGATGGTGATTGACGGCGGTGTGGTCAAGACGCTGGCCGTCGAGGCGCCGGGCAAATTCGAAGTGAGCGATGCGGCGAGTGTTCTCGCGACGTTGACGTCCTGATCGTGCGGTGCGCCGTTGCCTGCCGGCAACGCTGCTCACCGGCCTCAGGGCAGTTGTAACACGGGCTGATGACCGGAAACGCCTCCGTTCCGGGCATCGGCCCGTCCCGTATCGGCGCGGGTAAACTGCCGAAACAGATTGATACGCAGTTTCAAACAGCGTTGAATAGGGAATTACGCTATAATCCCGTCTATCGAATATAACTCCTGATTGATATCTTCAATCAAGACGAAGAACACCATGCTGAAGCAGCGCACCATCAAATCGATCGTGAAGACCGTGGGTATCGGTCTCCACTCGGGCCGCAAGATTGAACTGACGCTCCGTCCCGCCGCGCCGGGCACGGGCATCGTCTTCTCGCGCATCGACCTGCCTACGCCCGTCGACATTCCCGCATCGGCGATGTCGATCGGCGACACGCGGCTCGCGTCGGTGCTGCAGAAGGATGGTGCGCGCGTGTCGACGGTCGAGCACCTGATGTCGGCATGCGCCGGCCTCGGCATCGACAACCTCTATGTCGACGTGACGGCCGAGGAAATCCCGATCATGGACGGCAGCGCGGCGACCTTCGTGTTCCTGATCCAGTCCGCCGGCATCGAGGAGCAGAACGCGCCGAAGCGCTTCATCAAGGTGACGAAGCCGGTTGAAATCCGCGACGGCGACAAGTTCGCACGTCTCGATCCGTATTTCGGCTTCAAGCTGAAGTTCTCGATCGACTTCCGCCACCCGGCCGTCGACAAGACCGGCCAGGAGCTCGAGGTCGACTTCGCGAATACGTCGTACGTGCGCGAAATCGCGCGCGCACGCACGTTCGGCTTCGCGCACGAAGCCGAGATGCTGCGCGAGCTGGGCCTGGCGCGCGGCGGCAGCATGGACAACGCGATCGTGCTCGACGAATACCGGATCCTGAACAACGACGGGCTGCGCTATGACGACGAGTTCGTGAAGCACAAGATGCTCGACGCGATCGGCGACCTGTACGTGGTCGGCCATCCGCTGCTGGCGTCGTACACCGCATACAAGTCGGGGCACGGGCTGAACAACGCGCTGTTGCGCGAGCTGCTCGCGCACGAAGACGCATACGAGATCGTCACGTTCGACGATCCGCAGGCTGCGCCGAGCGGCTTCGCGTTCGACGCGCAGACTGCGTTCGCCTGACCGGCGTTCCGCATCAGCGATAAAAAACGGCCTGCGGGCCGTTTTTTTATTGGCAGGCTGCCGGCGGCGGCGCGCTCAGCGCGGCGATTTCGCGCCGTGCCGGGCCGCCATTCGCGCGAGCGCGGCCTGCAGCGGCGACTGTTCGAGGTGATCGGCGAGGTCGCGCAATGCGGCGGCACCGACCGAGGTCATCCGCGCCTGCTTCACGTGCGGCGGCTCCGGCGCGTCCTTCGGACGTACGCGCACGCGCAGCGTCGCGACGGGCCAGCCGCGCTTCTGGAGATCGCCGAGCAGCCGCGGCTCGACCTGCCGCAGTCGCGCGGCCAGCGCATTGTGCGCGGCAAAGAGGGTCAGGGTGCCGTCCTTGATGAAGCCCGGATCGACATGATTCGCAAGATAGTCGGGCAGGAGCGCGGACAGATCGCGCTGCAGCGACGCGATTTGCTCGACGCCGGCGCGCAGCGCCGTGAACGCGTCGGTGCGGCCGAGCACTTCGGACACGGGTTGCGGGCGATGCGCGGCGAGCGGGCCGAAACGCTTGGAAAATCGGTTCATCGAGGCATTCTTCGGGCGCGCACGCGCGCGGACGTTGACGCCGATTGTACCCGCGCCGGCCTGCCCACGGGCGGCTTTCGCCCGGTCCGCCCGGCCGTCGGCGCGCAATGCCCGTCCGGCCGAGACACGGGCGCACGCGTTCCCGCGTGCTAAAATTCACCGTTTGAGTCCACTAATTCGCTAAGCCGCCGAGGCTCGGGCGTCGGGGCGCGCAACACGCGCCGGGCGCCGGTGCTGCGACGCAGGATCCGATCCGATGACAACCGGTTTTCTCCAGAAAATTTTTGGCAGCCGCAACCAGCGGCTCGTCAAGCAATACCAAAAGACCGTCACGACGATCAATGCGCTCGAAACGCAGATCGAGAAGCTGACGGACGACCAGTTGCGCGGCAAGACGGACGAATTCCGCCAGCGGGTTGCGGCCGGCGAGTCACTCGACAAGCTGCTGCCCGAAGCGTTCGCGGTCTGTCGCGAGGCGAGCCGCCGCGTGCTGAAGATGCGGCACTTCGACGTGCAGATGATCGGCGGCATGGTGCTCCACTACGGCAAGATCGCGGAAATGCGCACCGGCGAAGGCAAGACGCTCGTCGCGACGCTGCCCGTGTACCTGAATGCGCTGGCCGGGCGCGGCGTGCACGTCGTGACCGTCAACGACTACCTCGCGCAGCGTGACGCCGAATGGATGGCGCGCCTCTACAACTTCCTCGGTCTGTCGGTCGGCATCAACCTGTCCGGCATGGAGCACGACCAGAAGCAGCAGGCGTACGCGGCGGACATCACGTACGGCACGAACAACGAGTTCGGCTTCGACTACCTGCGCGACAACATGGTCTACGAGACCGACGCACGCGTGCAGCGGGCACTGAACTTCGCGGTCGTCGACGAAGTGGACTCGATCCTGATCGACGAGGCGCGCACGCCGCTGATCATCTCGGGCCAGGCCGAGGATCACACCGAGCTGTACGTGCGGATGAACGCGCTGCCGCCGCTGCTCGAGCGCCAGATCGGCGAGGAGAAGGCGGACGGCACGGGCGTCGAGAAGCCGGGCGACTACACGCTCGACGAGAAGTCGCGCCAGGTGTTCCTGACGGAACTGGGCCACGAGAAGGCCGAGCGGCTGCTCGCCGAATGGGGCCTGATCGGCGATGGCGAGAGCCTGTACGCGCCGCAGAACATCACGCTGATGCACCACGTGTACGCGGCGCTGCGCGCTCACACGCTGTTCCACAAGGACCAGCACTACGTCGTGCAGAACGGCGAAGTGGTCATCGTCGACGAATTCACGGGCCGCCTGATGGCCGGCCGCCGCTGGTCCGACGGCCTGCACCAGGCCGTCGAGGCGAAGGAGCATGTGAAGATCCAGAGCGAGAACCAGACGCTCGCATCGATCACGTTCCAGAACTACTTCCGGATGTACGCGAAGCTCGCGGGCATGACGGGTACCGCGGACACCGAAGCGTACGAATTCAACGAGATCTACGGTCTCGAGACGGTCGTGATCCCGACCAACCGTCCGCCGAAGCGGATCGACAAGCAGGACCAGATCTACAAGACGGCCAAGGAGCGCTACGACGCGGTGATCCGCGACATCCGCGACTGCTACGAGCGCGGCCAGCCGGTGCTGGTCGGCACGACGTCGATCGAGAACTCCGAGCTGCTGTCGCACCTGCTGAAGCAGGCCGGCCTGCCGCACGAAGTGCTGAACGCGAAGCAGCACGAGCGTGAAGCGGCGATCGTCGCGGAAGCCGGCCGTCCGAACCGCGTGACGATCGCGACCAACATGGCCGGCCGCGGCACCGACATCGTGCTCGGCGGCAACGCCGAGAAGCAGGCTGCGTTCATCGAGGCCGACGAAGCGATCCCGGCCGACGAAAAGGCGCGCCGCATCCAGCAGCTGCACGACGAGTGGGAAACGCTGCACGAGCAGGTGAAGGCCGCGGGCGGCCTGCACATCATCGGCACCGAGCGCCACGAATCGCGCCGGATCGACAACCAGTTGCGCGGCCGAGCGGGCCGCCAGGGCGATCCGGGCTCGTCGCGCTTCTACCTGTCGCTCGACGATCCGCTGCTGCGCATCTTCGCGGGCGACCGCGTGCGCTCGATCATGGATCGCCTGAAGATGCCGGAAGGCGAGGCGATCGAGGCCGGCATCGTCACGCGTTCGATCGAGTCCGCGCAGCGCAAGGTCGAAGCGCGCAACTTCGACATCCGCAAGCAGCTGCTCGAATACGACGACGTGTCGAACGACCAGCGCAAGGTCATCTACCAGCAGCGCAACGAACTGCTCGAAGCACACGACATCACCGAGACGATCACCGCGATGCGCCACGGCGTGATTGCCGAGGTCGTCCGCCAGTTCGTGCCGGAAGGCAGCATCGAGGAGCAGTGGGACGTGCCCGAGCTCGAGGAAGCGCTGCGCAACGACTGGCAGCTCGACCTCGCGATCCAGGAAATGGTGAACGAGTCGTCGTCGATCACGGCCGAGGAGATTCTCGACGCGGTGATGACGGCCGCCGACGAGCAGTACGATGGCAAGGTCGCGATGGTCGGCCGCGAATCGTTCAGCGCGTTCGAGCGTTCGGTGATGCTGCAGACGGTCGACCGCCTGTGGCGCGAACACCTCGCGGCGCTCGACCACCTGCGTCAGGGCATCCACCTGCGCGGTTATGCGCAGAAGAACCCGAAGCAGGAATACAAGCGCGAAGCGTTCGAGCTGTTCGCCGCGATGCTCGAGGCGATCAAGCAGGAAGTCACGCGGGTCGTGATGAACGTGCAGATCCAGTCGCCGGAGCAGCTCGAGGAAGCGGCCGAGCAGATCGAAGAGCGCAGCAGCCATCTCGAGAACGTCGAGTACCAGCACGCCGAGTTCGCCGAAGCCGCCGCGCCGGTGGCCGGCGGGGCGGCCGTCGCGGCCGCGGCGGCGACAGCCGACATGGTCGACAGCGCGATGCTCCACAGCGGCCCCGGCGGCGAGATGCCGAAGGTCGGCCGTAACGATCCGTGCCCGTGCGGCAGCGGCAAGAAGTACAAGCACTGTCACGGGAAGCTGTCATGATCGACGGCGGCATGCGTCACGCGTGCCGCTTCGTTCGCAGCTTCGAGTGAGTGATGTGAGTTGCGGCGGCCCGCGTGCGCGGCCGCCGGTTCTTCCAATCGATGCCGGCACGTGCCGGCATTTTCCATCCGGCAGGTGTGCCCCATGGCTGTCAATTTTCCGTCGATCGATCCCGCCCAACTGCATCCCGTCGCCGGCGTCACGCTCGGCTGGGCGGAAGCGAACATCCGCAAGCCGAATCGCAAGGACGTGCTGGTGATCTCCGTCGAAGAAGGGGCGACGGTCGCGGGCGTGTTCACCGAAAACCGTTTCTGCGCCGCGCCGGTCACCGTGTGCCGCGAGCACCTGGCGAAGGTGCGCGCGGGCGGCGCGGGCATCCGTGCACTGGTCGTGAACACGGGCAATGCGAACGCGGGCACCGGCGAGCCGGGCCTCGTGAACACCCGCGAGACCTGCACGGAACTCGCACGCCTCGCGGGCATCGAGCCGGCGCAGGTGCTGCCGTTCTCGACCGGCGTGATCCTCGAGCCGCTGCCGATCGACCGCCTGAAGGCCGGCCTGCCGGCCGCGCTCGAGAACCGCAAGGCCGCGAACTGGTTCGACGCCGCGCAGGCGATCATGACGACCGACACGCTGCCGAAGGCCACGTCGCGCCAGGTCGCGATCGACGGCCACACGGTCACGCTGACGGGCATCAGCAAGGGCGCCGGCATGATCAAGCCGAACATGGCGACGATGCTCGGCTTCCTCGCGTTCGATGCGAACGTCGCGCAGCCGGTACTGGACACGCTCGTGAAGGAAGTCGCCGACCGCTCGTTCAACTGCATCACGATCGACGGCGACACGTCGACGAACGACTCGTTCATCCTGATCGCGTCGGGCAAGAGCACGCTGCCCGCGATCACGTCGACCGATTCGCCGGCCTATGCGGCGCTGCGCGATGCGGTGACGGAAGTCGCACAGGTGCTGTCGCAACTGATCGTGCGCGATGGCGAAGGCGCAACGAAATTCATGACGGTGCAGGTCGAAGGCGGCAAGAGCGTCGCCGAATGCCGTCAGATCGCGTACGCGATCGGCCATTCGCCGCTCGTGAAGACGGCCTTCTACGCATCCGACCCCAACCTCGGCCGGATTCTCGCGGCGATCGGTTATGCGGGCGTCGCGGATCTCGACGTAGGCAAGATCGACCTCTATCTCGACGACGTGCTCGTCGCGAAGGCGGGCGGCCGCAACCCGGCCTACCAGGAAGAGGACGGCCAGCGCGTGATGAAGCAGAGCGAAATCACGATCCGTGTGCTGCTCGGCCGCGGCGACGCGCAGGCAACCGTGTGGACGTGCGACCTGTCGCACGATTACGTGAGCATCAACGCGGATTACCGCTCCTGATCGGAGCGTTCGAACGACATGGACAAGCTTGAACAGTTTCTGACGCGCGCGGAAGCGCTGCTCGGCCGCCTCGAGGGGATGCTGCCGCCCGCGCCGGCGGCCATCGACTGGAACGCCGCGCACGCGTTCCGCTGGCGCAAGCGCCAGGGGCGCGGCTACCTGCAGCCGGTGCCGGCAGTGTCGTCGATCACGCTCGGCGACCTGCACAACATCGATCGCCAGAAAGGGTTGATCGAACAGAACACGCGGCAGTTCGTGCAGCAGAAGCCGGCCAACAACGTGCTGCTGACCGGCGCGCGCGGCACCGGCAAGTCGTCGCTGATCAAGGCGTGCCTGAACGCATATGCGACGGACGGGCTGCGCCTGATCGAAGTCGACAAGGATGATCTGCACGATCTCGGCGACATCGTCGAGCTGATCTCGCAGCGTCCGGAGCGGTTCATCGTGTTTTGCGACGACCTGTCGTTCGAGGAAGGCGAATCGGGCTACAAGGCGCTGAAAGTCGCGCTCGACGGCTCGATCGCCGCGCAGTCGGACAACGTGCTGATCTACGCGACGTCGAACCGCCGCCATTTGCTGCCCGAGTACATGAGCGACAACGAGTCGTACAAGCATCTCCCGGACGGCGAGATTCACCCCGGCGAAGTCGTCGAGGAGAAGATCTCGCTGTCGGAGCGCTTCGGCCTGTGGGTCAGCTTCTACCCGTTCAAGCAGGACGACTACCTCGGCATCGTCGCGCACTGGCTGCGTCATTTCGGCTGCGCGGATGCAGAGATCGAGTCCGCGCGCGGCGACGCGCTCGTGTGGGCGCTCGAGCGCGGTTCGCGGTCGGGACGCGTGGCGTGGCAGTTCGCGCGCGACTGGTCGGGCCGCAAGGAGCAGGCATGAGCGTGGATCTCGCACAGGGCGCCGTCCGGGCGCCGGATGGCCGCAAGGTGACGGAAGTCGCGGTTGGCGTGATGGTGCAGCCGGATGGTAGCTATCTGCTCGCGCAGCGGCTGCAGGGCAAGCCGTATGAAGGCTACTGGGAGTTTCCGGGCGGCAAGCTGGAAGCCGGCGAGAGCGTCGAGGACGCGCTGGCGCGGGAACTGCACGAGGAACTCGGCATCGTTGTCACGGCCAGCCACCGCTGGCACACGCTCGAGCACGATTATCCGCACGCGTACGTGCGGCTTTATTTCTGCAAGGTGACGGGCTGGACGGGCGAGCCGCACAGCAAGGAAGGGCAGGCGTTCGTGTGGCAGCAACTGCCGGTCGACGTCGCGCCGCTGCTGCCGGCGGCGCTGCCGGTGCTCGAATTGCTCGAGAAGGAAGCGGCGTCGCACTGATGCCGCGTCGGCCTGCCGGAAAGGCGGGCCATATCGCCGACGGGCGGTGTCGCGCGCCGCTCAGCTGTCGCGGCGGTCGTCCGTGCCGTCTTCTTCCGACGAAGGGCCTTCGTCGGACGTACCACCGATCCGGTACTTTTCCGCAGCCCAGGCGCCGAGGTCGAGTTGCTTGCAGCGGGCCGAACAGAACGGGCGGAACTGATTTTCAGGTGTCCAGCGCACTTCGGCGCCGCACGACGGGCATTTCACAACGGTAGTCATACGAAAGCGTCGATCCGGCACGCGGCCGTTACAGATTGCACAGTGTCAGGTGGAACGGCACGTCGATGTCCACCGCGCGCGGCCGCACATCGCCGTCCTGCATGGTGAACCGTACCCACAGCATGTATTTGTTCGCGCTCGCTTCGGGAATGACGCGCAACTCCGGCGGCACGCGCACCTGCATCAGCTGGTACGTGCGGCCGGACAGCATCTGCTGGTAGCTGCCCTGCATCGCCATGACCTTCGACGCCTGACCCGATTCGCGCGCGAGGCGCAGCACGATCGACGCGGCGTCGCGCAGCGGCAGCATCGGCATGATCCACTTCGCGATGTCCTGGCGCCGCTGCTCGGCGGGCCATTGTTGCCACGCATAGTACGAAGGCAGGTCGAACTTGCAGGTGCCGCCGGGAATCACCGCGCGGCTGCGGATGCTGGCGAGCCACTCGTTGTCGACGAGGTGCTGCCCGGTCTTGCCCTGCATCTGCGCGAGATTCGCGAGCGTCTGCTCGATTTCGCCGAGCACGGCTTCGAGCGCGTTCTGCTCGATGCCCGGATTGCCGCGAAAGGGGGCGAGCGTCTGGCGCTGACGTTCGAGCTCCTTCATCAGATCCGATTTCAGGTCCGCGCGGCCGGTTACCTCGGCGATTTCGAACAGCGTCGTCAGCGCGACGTGGTGTTCACGCGGGTCCTCCTGAGCCAAAAAGAACGCGAAGCGCTCGAACAGGTCTTCGAGGCGCAACAGCGTGCGAATTCGCTCGTTGAACGGATACTCGTAAAGAATCAAGCGCGCTCGCCTCTTGGGTAGGGATTGAAACAATGCAGGACATTCTAATGCTCACTCTCTACCCTAGCAACGCACCAATTTCGTACGCCATCACGATTGCGCCCGAGGCTCACTGCGCGGCGGCCGCGAACCCGAGATAGCGCTGGTGCAGTGCATCGACCTGCGCGGCGAGCGCATCGGGCGTCGTCGCGTCGTTGACGATCACATCGTCGGCCGCCGCGAGACGGGCCTCGCGCGTCGCCTGTCTTGCGATGATCGCCTCGACCTGCGCGCGCGTGAACCCGTTGCGCCGCATCACGCGCGCGATCTGCGTTTCGACCGGACAGTCGACCACGAGCACGCGATTGCTGCGTGCCTTCCAGTTGCCCGACTCGACGAGCAGCGGCACGACGAACATCACATACGGGCCCTGCGCTTCGCGCGCCTCGCGATCGGTTTCCGCGCGAATCAGCGGGTGCGTGATCGCCTCGAGGCGCCGGCGCGCGTCGTCGTCGCTGAAAATCAGTGCGCGCATCTTCGCGCGATCGAGCGAACCGTCCGCGGCAACGAAGCCGCGGCCGAACGCCTGTTCGATCGCAGGCATCGCGAGACCGCCCGGTGTGGTGATGCGGTGGGCGATCAGATCGGTATCGACGAGCGATGCGCCGCGGGCGCCGAACAGGTCGGCGACGGTCGTTTTGCCGCTGCCGATGCCGCCGGTGAGTCCTACTGCGAACATGTCAGCCTCCGAGCGCCGCATAGAAAGGGGTGCCGAAAAACAGCGTCGCGACGCCGCCCGCCGCGAGGAACGGGCCGAACGGAATCGGCTCCTCGAAGCGCATGCGGCCGCGCCAGGTCGCGACGAGCCCGACGACCGCGCCCGTCACCGCGGCGAACAGCACGACCTGCGGCAGTGCGGCCCAGCCCATCCACGCGCCGAGCGCGGCGAGCAGCTTCAGGTCGCCGAAGCCGATGCCCTCGATGCCGCGCAACCATTTGAACAGCCAGTAGATCGACCACAGGAACAGGTAGCCGGCCATTGCGCCGATCACGGCCGAGCGTAGCGACGTGAACGTGCCGCCGAGATTCAGCACGAGCCCGGCCCAAAGGAGCGGCAGCGTCATCGAATCGGGCAGGTAGCCGGTGCGGATATCGATCGCGCTCATCGCCAGCAGCGCGGCGCACAGCGCGAAGGCGGCAAGTGCGGCAACGGTCGGGCCGAACGCGGCGAGCGAGCCGGCGGCGAGCAGCGCGCACGCGAGCTCGACGAGCGGATAACGGATGCCGATCGCGTGGCCGCAGCGGCGGCAGCGCCCGCGCAGCATCAGGTAGCTGACGAGGGGGATGTTTTCCCACGCGCGCAGCACGTGGCCGCAATGCGGGCATGCGCTGCGCGGGTGCCACAGATCGTAGCGCGGCGGATAGCCGTCGTCCGGGGCGGTGCCGGCGTTGCCGGTCGCTTCGGCGATCTCGGCCTGCCATGCGCGCTGCATCATCACGGGCAGCCGGTGCACGACCACGTTCAGGAAGCTGCCGACGCAAAGGCCGATGACGACCGCGAACGCATACTGCAGCGCGGGCGGCAGCATCGCCAGTGCGAGCAGCGTGCTCTCGGGCGAATCGGGAACGGCGTACAGGGGCGCGGGCGTCATGAGGCTCAAGGTTCGGACTTTAAAAGGCGACAGAATCGGTTGCGATGCTACACCACGTTGCCGAGCTGAAGGATGGGCAGGTACATCGCGATCACGAGGCCGCCGACGAGGGCGCCCAATACGATCACGATCAGCGGTTCGCCGAGCGCCGCGAGCGTATCGAGGCGCGCGTCGAGCTGGCGTTCGCACAGCGTGGCGAGGTCGGCGAGCATCGTGTCGAGCGCGCCGGTCTCCTCGGCGACGGCGATCGGTTGCACGACGTCGTCCGGAAAGCAGCCGGCCGACTGCATTGCGTCGGCGAGACGCGCGCCGCGCAGCACGCGTGCCGCGATGTGCGCGGTGGCCTGCTCGAACACCGGATGGCCGGCCGTGCGCTCGAGTGTCGCGAAGGCGTCGGCGAGCGGGACGCCGGCGCCGAGCAGCGTCGCAAGCGAGCGGCACCAGCGTGCCGCGGCAAACCGCGTGAGCGCGCTGCCCGCGAGCGGGGCGTGCAGCAGGCGCCGCGCGACCGTATGGCGCAGCGGCGCCGACCGCCGAAGCGCGTGATGGGCGGCAAACCCCGTAGCTGCAGCACCGGCCACGAGCACACCGCCCCACGCCGACAGCGCGGAGGATAGCGCAAGCAATGCGCGGGTCGGCGCCGGCAGTGCGGTGCCGAAACCGTCGAAGATCTGCCGGAACGTCGGCACGACCCACACCATCAACGCAGCCGAGATCGCGAGCGCGAACAGGATGACGGCCGCCGGATACGCGAGTGCGGCACGCAGCTTGCGCCACTGCGCGTCGGCGCGCTCGCGGTGTTCCGCGACCCGTGTCAGCACGATGCCGAGCGAGCCGGACGCTTCGCCGACTTCGATCAACTGGCGATACAGCGTGCCGAACTGCCCTGGATAGCGTGCGAGCGCGTCGGCGAAGCGTTGCCCGCCGACGATCTCGCGGGCGAGGCCCGCGGCGATGCGCGGTACGCCGTCGCGCGTGCGCGTACGCGCGAGCATCTCGAGTGACGGCGCGAGCGGCAGCCCGGCCTGCAGCAGGCTCGCGAGCTGGCGCGTGAAGCGCGTGATGTCCCGTGCGCCGGCCGCCGGCGGCCGGGCCGGCCCGCGGACGTCGAGCGACGTTACAGCGATGCCGTCGCGCGCGAGTGCGGCGCGCGCAGCCGCGGCGTCGAAGGCGATGATGGTCCCGCGGCGCGGCGTGCCGTCGCGGCGGCGGCCGCGCCATGCGAAGCGGGTTTCACGCGGCGGCGTGCGCATGCTCACGCCGCCGGTGTCGCGGCGACGGCTTCCGCGATACTCGTCGTGCCGTCCCGGACGCGCGCGAAGGCCGCGTCACGCAGATTGCGCACGCCTTCGGCTGCCGCGCACTGCGCGAGTTCGCCGACGCTCGCCCGCGCGACGATGCGTTCCGCCAGCTCGGGCGATACCGGCATCGTCTGATGCAGGCCGATGCGGCCGCGATAGCCGATACCGTGACACGCGGAACAGCCGCGCGCGACGAACGGCCGCCATCCGGCTGCCAGGGCCGCCGGGTCGCAGCCGGCTTCCCGCAGCACGCGCACCGGTGCGTCCGAGTGGACGCGGCAGGCGACGCACAAGCGCCGGACGAGGCGCTGTGCGGTGACGAGGTGCAGCGCGGCCGCGAGGTTGTACGGCGCGACGCCGATGTCGAGCAGCCGCGCGACGGCGGCCGGCGCGTCGTTCGTGTGCAGCGTCGACAGTACGAGATGGCCGGTCTGCGCGGCCTTGATCGCGACGTCGGCCGTCTCCGCGTCGCGAATCTCGCCGACCATGATGATGTCCGGATCCTGCCGCAGCAACGCGCGCAGCGCCGTCGCGAACGTGAGCCCCGCCTTTTCGGCGACACCGACCTGGCTGATGCCGTCGAGCTGGATCTCGGCCGGATCCTCGACCGTGCAGACGTTGTGCGCGTCGCGATCGAGCATCTGCAGCGCGCAGTAGAGCGACAGCGTCTTGCCGCTGCCGGTCGGGCCCGTGACGAGCACGAGGCCGTGCGGTGCGCGTATCGCCGCCTCCATCGCGGCCGCCTGCTGCGCGTCGAAGCCGAGGCGGGTGAGCGTGAGATCGGGCGGCAGCGTTTCGAGGCGCCGCAGCACGAGCTTCTCGCCGAACAGCGTGGGCAGCGAACTGACGCGGTAGTCGCCGCGCGTGCCGCCGTCGATTGCGATGCGCAGCCTGCCGTCCTGCGGCAGCCGCCGCTCGGCGATGTCCATGCGCGCGAGGACCTTGATCCGTGTGACGAGCGCGTCGCGCAGGTGCAGGGGCGGCCGCGCATGTTCGTGCAGCACGCCGTCGATGCGCAGCCGGATGCGCCAGCCGGCTTCGAACGGTTCGACGTGGATGTCGGATGCGTCGCGCACGCGTGCCGCGTGAAGCGTGTCGGTCAGCAGCCGCACGGCCGGTGCGTCGTCGAGCTGGGCCGCGTCGAGCGCGTGTGGTGCGGCGGCGGACGACGCATCGGAGTGGACGGGCGTCGGCTGCGTGCGCAGCGGCGCCCCGGGAGGAGGGAAATGCATGTGAGCCGGCGCGTAGGCCGCCTGTTGAACGTGACCTGCAGATGGTCGCGCGTCGCGGGCGGCGCCGGCAGTCGGCTGTTCGGCCAGGGCCTGTTTCCGCTAATAACGGGCTTGCGAACGTGCCTTTCCGCCCGTCCCCCAAGGAGACTTCCCTTGGGCGCGTGCAAGGAGAAAGGAGGCGCAATAGCCGTAGCTATTGCAACGTCGAACGACGCCGCAATGCGGGCGGAAAGGCACGTTCCCCTGATTGGAGAAAGTCATTTGCGGGGCTGACCACCAGAAGGGCCGATCGCTGCGTCATGCTCCTTGCGCTCGGCCCTCCTGGGGGCCAGCGCAAGCCCGTTATTAGCCGGAACAGGCCCTAGCGCAGGGCGGTGCGCGCGGTGCGCGTGCCGCGCGGCTTGAAGAGCTTGACGGTGCGCACGGCCTGGTCGTCGCTGCGCATCACCTCGAGCATCACGTCGCCGATTTTCAGGCACACGTCGTCTTCCGGAATTTCCTCGAGGATTTCGAGAATCAGCCCGTTCAGCGTCTTCGGCCCGTTGGTCGGCAGCTTCAGGTGCAGCCAGCGGTTCAGTTCGCGCAGCGGCATGCTGGCCGAGACGATGCATTCGCCGTTCTCGTCCCAGCCGCCCGCGCGTTCGCTGCGCGGCATCGACGTCGTGAATTCGCCGATCAGTTCCTCGATGATGTCTTCGGGCGTGACGAGCCCTTCGAGCTCGCCGTATTCGTTGACGACGAGCGCGGTACGCTGCCGGGTCTCCTGGAAATACTGGAGCTGCTGAACCACCGGCGTGCCCGACGGCACATAGTACGGTTCGGCGAGCAGCGAGCGCAGCGTTTCGCGGTCGAACTCCTGGTTGTGCAGCGCGGTCAGCGTCTTGCGCACGTGCAGCACGCCGAGCACCTTGTCGATGTCGCCCTCGTAGACGACGAGCCGGTTGTGATAGCAGGTTTCGAGCTCGTGCAGGACATCGTCGAGCGGCGCGTAGAAGTTGAGCGACTCGATCTGGCGGCGCGGCACCATCACGTCGTCGACCGTGATGTTCTCGAGGTCGAACAGGTTGAGCAGGATGCTGCGGTGCTTGGTCGGCATGAAACTGCTCGACTCGAGCACGATGGCCCGCAGCTCGTCGGTCGACATCCGCTGGTCGCGGCCCTTCTTCGTGTTGATGCGCAGCACCCACAGCACGCCGTTCGCGAGTGCGTTGACGAACCAGACGACCGGCTTGAACACGCGCATCAGCGGCGCGATCACGAGGCTCGCGGGCAAGGCGATGCGTTCGGGGAAGGTTGCGCCGACGATCTTCGGCGCGATTTCCGCGAACACGATGATCAGGAACGCGACGATGCCGGTCGCGATCGACAGCGCGAGGTTGTTGCGGCCGAACGTATGAAGCGCGAGCGACGTCGTCAGGACCGGGATGATCGTGTTGAACAGGTTGTTGCCGATCAGGATCACGCTGAGCAGCAGGTCAGTACGCGTGAGTAGCCCCTGCGTGGTCTTTGCGCCGAGCGCGCCCTGGCCGGCGAGATGCTTCAGCCGATGGCGATTGAGCGCCATCATCGCAGTCTCGGAAATGGAAAAGAAGCTGGAACAGAGGAGAAGCAGGAAGACGGCGCCGATTTGCGCCCATAAGGGAATTTGGTCCACGCGTCGGAAAGGGCAGTGAAGGACAGGGATGGAGGGAATATAGCAGAGGCCGGCGACCGCGATGTGTCGTGCGCGACACGATGGGCCCGCAGCGGCTGGACGAAAAAAAACCGTGCACATCGTGCACGGTTTTTTACAAATCTGGTCGGGGTGAGAGGATTCGAACCTCCGGCCTCTACGTCCCGAACGTAGCGCTCTACCAGGCTAAGCTACACCCCGATTTGGACTCTTCCGATTTCGCAGTCTTCTTCAAGACCGCTGCGTCGTCGAGCAAGAACATAACTATAACGACGTTTCTTCGAAAATGGAATACCTTGGCGAAGAAATTTTTCAAGACACGGGAATCGCACCGTGTCGAACGTGCGTCGTCGCAGCAGTGGCGACGACGCACGCAATGCGCTTACGACTGCCGCGACGTCGAGTACGAGCACAGCGCGAGCAGGCTCTCCTTGTAGATCGAATCGGGGAACGCGGCGATCGCTGCCGCGGCCGCCTGCGCTTCCTGACGTGCACATTCGAGCGTGTGATCCAGCGCGCCCGAGCGCGTGATCGCTTCGAAGATCGTGTCGAAGCGATCGGTGCCGCCTTGTTCGATCGCTTCGCGTGCAAGCGCCGACTGTTCGGGCGTGCCGCGTTCGATCAGGTAGATGAGCGGCAGCGTCGGCTTGCCTTCACGCAGGTCGTCGCCGGCATTCTTGCCCATCGCCTCGACGGTGCCCGCGTAGTCGAGCCAGTCGTCCATGATCTGGAACGCGGTGCCGATCCGGCGGCCGTATTCGGCGGCGGCTGCTTCGGTCGGCGCATCGGCGCCCGCGAGCACCGCGCCGAGGCGCGCCGACGCCTCGAACAGCTTGGCCGTCTTGTAGCGGATCACCTGCATGTAGCGCGTTTCGTCGACGTCCGCGTCGTGCATGTTGAGGAGCTGCAGCACCTCGCCTTCGGAAATGATCGTTGTCGCTTCGGACAGGATCTCCATCACGCGCATCTTGCCGACGCCGACCATCATCTCGAACGAGCGCGAATAGAGGTAATCGCCTACCAGCACGCTCGCCGCGTTGCCGAACAGCGCGTTGGCGGTCTGGCGGCCGCGGCGCAGCTCGGATTCGTCGACGACGTCGTCATGCAGCAGCGTGGCCGTGTGGATGAACTCGACGACGGCGGCCAGCACGTGCCGCTGGTGCGACGTTTCGCCGAGCGCGCCGGCGACGAGCAGCAGCAACGCCGGACGCAGCCGCTTGCCGCCCGCGCCGATGATGTACTCGGCGATCTGGTTGATCAGCAGCACGTCGGACGCGAGGCTTTGCCGGATAACGCGATTCACCTGCTCCATGTCGCTGGTGATCGGGGCGAGCAGGTGGGCGGCGCTGAGGGTGGGGGAGGCGGTGGACGACGACATGATGATGGAATTGGGTGATGCCGCGGATTATAAGTCGAATCCGAGATCTCCCGGTCTGTCGCACGCGCCGCAGCCGCGATTTTGGCCGTCCGGCCGAGGCCCGTGCGCGGCAATCGTCGATCGGTTTTGACTTCGGTGCTAACCCCATGTATAATCACGTGTTTTCCGCGCGTGGTGTGCGGAAAATTTGGATCCAGAGTGAGGTTCTCAATGTACGCGGTCATAAAAACCGGCGGCAAGCAGTACAAGGTTGCCGTTGGCGAAAAACTCAAAGTAGAACAGATACCGGCTGACATTGACGCTGAAATCACGCTCGACCAGGTTCTCGCAGTGGGCGAAGGCGAATCGATTAAGTTCGGTACGCCGCTGGTCAGTGGGGCTTCCGTCAAGGCCACCGTTGTGTCGCACGGTCGTCATGCCAAGGTCACCATCTTCAAGATGCGTCGCCGGAAGCACTACCAAAAGCACGGCGGCCACCGCCAGAACTACACTGAGCTGCGCATCGACGCGATCAACGCGTAAGCGCCTCGGTAAAGGAGCAATCAGATGGCACACAAAAAGGCAGGCGGCTCTTCCCGGAACGGCCGCGACTCCGAGTCGAAACGTCTCGGCGTGAAGGTGTACGGCGGCCAGGCAATCAATGCCGGCGGCATCATCGTGCGTCAGCGCGGCACGCGCATGCACGCAGGCGAGAACGTCGGCATGGGCAAGGATCACACCCTGTTCGCGCTGGTCGACGGTCACGTGAAGTTCGCGACGAAGGGCGCGGACAAGAAGCATCTGGTCATCGTCGTCCCGGCGGCTGCCTAAGTTTATTTAGGTACCAAGGGCTTCGAAGCCGAAAGGCCCCGCAGTCTTCGCGGGGCCTTTTTTTATTTGGCCGCCGGGCGCATGTGCGCTCCGGCGACCGTCGCGCAACCGGCGTACGATCGGCCGAACGGCAGATTGTTCAAGCGCACCGGCGCGCGGCACAATAGTGGAAATACTGGGCGGAGTGACGAATGAAGTTCATTGACGAAGCACGAATCGAAGTCATCGCCGGCGACGGAGGCGATGGCAGCGCGTCGATGCGCCGCGAGAAATTCGTCCCGTTCGGCGGGCCGGACGGCGGCGACGGCGGCCGGGGCGGTAGCGTCTACGCGATCGCCGACCGCAACATCAACACACTGATCGACTACCGTTACGCGAAGAAGCACCTGGCGCGCAACGGCGAAAACGGTCGCGGCTCGGATTGCTACGGCAAGGGCGGCGACGACGTCACGCTGCGTATGCCGGTGGGCACGATCATCAACGACATGGATACCGGCGAGCTGATCGCCGACCTGACCGAGCACGACCAGCAGGTGATGCTCGCACAGGGTGGCTCCGGCGGCCTCGGCAACCTGCATTTCAAGTCGAGCACGAACCGCGCGCCGCGCCAGAAGACGGACGGCAAGCCCGGCGAGCGGCGCATGCTGAGGCTCGAGTTGAAGGTGCTCGCCGATGTCGGCCTGCTCGGCATGCCGAATGCGGGCAAGTCGACGTTCATTTCGTCGGTGTCGAACGCGAGACCGAAGATCGCCGACTACCCGTTCACGACGCTCGCGCCGAATCTCGGCGTGGTGCGCGTCGGCCCGAGCAAGAGCTTCGTGATCGCCGACATCCCGGGGCTGATCGAGGGCGCCGCCGAAGGTGCGGGCCTCGGCCATCAGTTCCTGCGTCACCTGCAGCGCACCGGCGTGCTGCTGCATCTTGTCGATCTCGCCCCGTTCGACGAAAGCGTCGATCCGGTCGCGGAAGCGACCGCGATCGTCGGCGAGCTGCGCAAGTACGACGAGGCGCTCTACGAGAAGCCGCGCTGGCTCGTGCTCAACAAGCTCGACATGGTGCCGGAAGACGAGCGCGAAGCGCGCGTCGCGGATTTCCTCGACCGCTTCGGCTGGAACGGCCCCGTGTTCGAGATTTCGGCGCTGACGGGCCAAGGCTGTGAAGCGCTGTGCTACGCGATCTTCGATTACCTGTCCCAGCATTCGGACGCGCATCGCGCGGCGGAAGCGGAAGATCTCGCGGCGGACGTGCGTTTCCGCGATGCGCCGCCTGCGAACGGCGGTGCAGCACCGGGCGACGACGCCTGAGCGGTTCCGGAACGCGCCGGGCGTGCCGCCCGGCGCCGGCGTTCAATTGCGCCCGGCCGGGCAGGCATCAGATACAGGAGACAGTGCAGGATGCGTTCGATCATCGCGGATTCGAAGCGATTGGTGGTGAAGGTGGGCTCCAGCCTCGTGACCAACGACGGCAAAGGGCTCGATCATGCTGCAATCGGCCGCTGGGCCGCCCAGATCGCCGCACTGCGTGCTCAGGGCAAGGAAGTCGTGCTCGTCAGTTCGGGGGCGATCGCCGAAGGGATGCAGCGGCTCGGCTGGAGCAAGCGACCGCGGGAAATCGACGAGCTGCAGGCCGCCGCCGCAGTCGGCCAGATGGGGCTCGCGCAGGTCTATGAGAGCCGCTTCACCGAACACGACATCCGTACCGCACAGATCCTGCTCACGCACGCCGACCTGGCGGACCGCGAGCGTTACCTGAATGCGCGTTCGACGCTGCTCACGCTGCTGCGGCTCGGCGTCGTCCCGATCATCAACGAGAACGACACGGTCGTTACCGACGAAATCAAGTTCGGCGACAACGACACACTCGGTGCGCTCGTCGCGAACCTGATCGAAGGCGATGCGCTGATCATCCTGACCGACCAGTCGGGGCTGTTCACGGCGGATCCGCGCAAGGATCCGAACGCGACGCTCGTTGCCGAGGCCAACGCGGGCGCGCCGGAACTCGAGGCGATGGCGGGCGGCGCGGGCTCGAGCCTCGGCCGCGGCGGGATGCTGACGAAGATCCTCGCGGCGAAGCGTGCGGCGCACAGCGGCGCGAACACCGTGATCGCGAGCGGCCGGGAGTCAGACGTGCTCGTGCGTCTGGCGGCCGGCGAGGCGATCGGCACGCAACTGATCGCACGTACGGCGCGGATGGCGGCGCGCAAGCAATGGATGGCCGACCACCTGCAGGTGCGCGGCCATGTCGTGATCGACGCGGGCGCGGTCGAGAAACTGACGGCTGGCGGCAAGAGCCTGCTGCCGATCGGCGTGACCGACGTGCAGGGCGCGTTCGCGCGCGGCGAGGTGATCGCGTGTGTCGGCCCCGACGGGCGCGAAGTGGCGCGCGGGCTCACGAACTACAGCAGCTCGGAAACGAAGCTGATTCAGCGCAAGCCGAGCGGCGAGATCGAGAGCGTGCTCGGCTACATGCTGGAGCCTGAATTGATCCACCGCGACAACCTCGTGCTGGTGTGATTGCCCGTTCCGGTTCAGATAGCCAAATAGAAAAGCCCGCGTCACGCGGGCTTTTTTCATGCGGCGGGGCTGGCAGGCGGCCCGTCCCGTACGCCGTCAGCGCAACTGGTTCATCGCGGTGCGGTGAAACCGGATGTTCTCCAGGATCTGCTGGGTCGAGCCCTGCGGCATCTTGTTCGCGCAGAAGTAGTCCTGATAAAGCGACGAGTGGTACGCATTCAGTTCGCCGTTCTCGATGCGCCGCCAGTCGTTCTCGACCGTGCGGTCCCAGCCGTCGTGATCCGAATTCAGGCCGGCGTACTGGCGCCATTCGTAGGTGTCGCAGCGGATGCCTTCGTAGTTCACATTGCGCGCGCCGGCCGGGCTCGTGATGACGACGGCGTAGCGCACGACGCCATCGGTGCCGACCGCGAGCGACTTTGCGTCGACGAAGAACTTGAGCGGCGTGTTCTGCGATACGTTGAACGGCAGCAGGTCGCTCGTCTGCGGCATAGGCGGCAGCGTGTCGACCGTGTTTTCCTTCCAGGTACCCTGGCGGTCCAGCAGATACACGAACTCGCTGTCATCCTTGTTGGTCGGCGTCTTCGAATTCGCGCAACCGGCCAGCGTGGCCGCCGCGGCAATCGATGCGAGCGCGAGAGCAATCGCTTTCAATATGCATTCCTCGTAAAAAAAGGGCGCGACACCAAGGTCGCGCCCGGTCATGCAGTCCGACTCGTCATTTGCCGACGATCACGTGGGGCGGCATCGCGTCGAGCGTGCTCGCTTCCACTTCGATCTCCGAACAGACTACCGATGTGTCGACAATCGTCAACGTCTGCTGGGCCTGTGCGCCAATGACGCGCGGATAGCGCGACAGACGCGGCCCGCGCGGCTTTTCGGCTCGCTGCGCCGGGCGGCGCAGGAAGCGCGACAGTTCCGTCAGCGCCAACTGATAGACATCCCGCTTGAACTCGATCACCGCATCGAGCGGCACCCAGTACTCGTTCCAGCGCCACGCATCGAACTCCGGGTGATCGGTCGCGCGCAAGCAAATGTCGCAATCGCGTCCAACCATCCGCAGCAGGAACCAGATCTGCTTCTGGCCGCGGTAATGACCGCGTACTTCGCGTTTGATGAACTTGTCAGGCACCTCGTAACGCAACCAGTCGCGAGTGCGGCCGATTATCTTGACGTGTTCCGGATGCAGGCCCGTTTCCTCGTGCAGTTCCCGGTACATCGCCTGCATGGGGGTCTCGCCGTACTTGATCCCACCTTGAGGAAACTGCCAGGAGTGCTCGCGGAGCCGCTTGCCCCAAAACACCTCGTTGCGCGCGTTCAAGAGGATGATGCCGACGTTCGGGCGAAAGCCTTCACGATCCAGCATACAACCACCTTCGAATCCTTTAAAATTGCTTTGATTATAAACAGATAACGGGCGCTGCGCACCGTGACGGAGCGAATCCGCGCGGGGCGCGCCGGCTGAATTGTCCCTGATTAGTCTGCTACGTCATCTGCGCCATCGTCGTTCGTCGCGCGCAGCTTTTTCACCTTGAAACTTTTTCGGGCGCCCCGCCTGGGGGCGCCGTTTTTGGAACCGTCCGCATGAAAGCTTCCCGTTTCTTTATCGGCACCCTGAAAGAAGCACCCGCCGACGCAGAGATCGTCAGCCACAAGCTGATGGTACGCGCCGGCATGATCCGTCGCGTCGCCGGCGGCATCTATAACTACCTGCCGGTCGGCCTGCGTTCGATTCGCAAGGTCGAGGCGATCGTGCGCGAGGAGATGAACCGGGCGGGCGCCATCGAGCTGCTGATGCCGGCCGTGCAGCCGGCCGAGCTGTGGCAGGAATCGGGCCGCTGGGAACAGTACGGCCCCGAGCTGCTGCGCTTCAAGGACCGCAAGGACAACGACTTCGTGATCGGGCCGACGCACGAGGAAGTCATCACCGACATCGCGCGCAACCAGATCAAGAGCTACCGGCAGATGCCGGTGAACTTCTACCAGATCCAGACGAAGTTCCGCGACGAGATCCGGCCGCGCTTCGGCGTGATGCGCGGCCGCGAATTCATCATGAAAGACGCGTATTCGTTCGACAAGGATGCGGCGGGCCTGAACGAGTCGTATCGCAAGATGTACGACGCGTACGTGCGTATCTTCACGCGTCTCGGCCTCGAATTCCGTGCGGTCGCGGCCGACAGCGGCTCGATCGGCGGCAACTTCTCGCACGAGTTCCACGTGATCGCCGACACCGGCGAAGACGCGATCGCCTACTGCCCGACGTCCGAGTTCGCGGCGAACATCGAGGCGGCCGAAGCGCTGCCGCTGATTGCCGCGCGCGCCGCGCCGGCAGAAGCGATGGAAAAGGTCGCGACGCCCGGCAAGGCGAAGTGCGAAGCTGTCGCCGAACTGCTGGCCATCCCGCTCGAGCGCACGATCAAGTCGATCGTGCTCGCGACCGACAACGAAGGCGCCGAGCCGACCATCTGGCTCGTGATGCTGCGCGGCGACCACGACCTGAACGAGATCAAGGTGTCGAAGCTGCCGGGGCTGAAGAACCATCGCTTCGCGACCGAGCAGGAAATTGTCGAGTGGTTCGGCACGCCGCCGGGCTATCTCGGCCCGGTCGGCACGAAGAAGCCCGTGAAGGTGATCGCGGACCGCACGGTCGCGAACATGAGCGACTTCGTCGTCGGCGCGAACGAGGTCGACTATCACATCGCGGGCGTGAACTGGGGCCGCGACCTGCCGGAGCCGGACGTCGCCGACGTGCGCGACGTGCAGAAGGGCGACCCGTCGCCGGACGGCAAGGGCGTGATCGACATCTGCCGCGGCATCGAGGTCGGCCACGTGTTCCAGCTCGGCACCAAGTACTCGGAAGCGATGGGCGCGACGTTCCTCGACGAGTCGGGCAAGCCGCAGCCGATGCTGATGGGCTGCTACGGCGTCGGCGTCACGCGCATTCTCGGCGCGGCGATCGAACAGAACTTCGACGATCGCGGCATCATCTGGCCCGAGTCGATCGCGCCGTTCGAGGTCGTGCTGTGCCCGATGGGCTATGACCGCAGCGAAATGGTGCGCGAGACCGCCGACAAGCTGTACGCGGAACTCGCCGCGGCCGGCATCGACGTGATCCTCGACGATCGCGGCGAGCGCCCGGGCGTGATGTTCGCCGACTGGGAACTGATCGGCGTGCCGCATCGCCTCGTGATCGGCGAGCGCGGCCTGAAGGAAGGCAAGATCGAGTACCAGGGCCGCCGCGACGCCGAAGCAACGCTGCTGCCGGCCGACGCGGCTGCGGCGACGGTCGCGGAGAAGATCCGCGCCGCGCTCGCGCACTAAGCCCGGCGACCGGAGGACACGATGGAATACACGTTCCTGTCGGCCACCGTGCTCCTGGTGCTGATCACCGATCCGCTCGGCAACATCCCGTTGTTCATTACGGCGATGCGGGATGTGCCGCGCGAGCGGCGCGTGAAGCTGATCCTGCGTGAAGTGGGGATCGCGTTCGTGATCCTGCTGTTCTTCATGGTGGTCGGCGACCGCTTCCTGCGGATGATGAACCTCACCGATCTGTCGTTGCGGCTCGGCGGCGGGATCGTGCTGTTCCTGATCGCGCTGCGGATGATCTTCCCGCATCCGGACGGCGCGCTCGGCAGCGATCCGCGCGCGGGCGGCGAACCGTTCATCGTGCCGCTCGCGATTCCGGCACTCGCCGGGCCGTCGGCGCTTGCGACGGTGATGCTGCTGACGTCGCAGGCGCCGGGCAAGATGTTCGAGTGGGTCGGCGCGCTGACGGTCACGATGATCGTCTGCGCGATCACGCTGGTGCTGGCCGAACGGATTCAGCAGTGGCTCGGCGAGCGGACGGTCGCGGCGTTCGAGCGGCTGATGGGCCTCGTGCTCGTCGCGATTTCGGTCGAGATGCTGCTGGCCGGCATCCGCGCGTTCGTGCACCAGCTGTAGGGCGGCGCGCGCACGAAAAAAAGCGGCGCTCCGGGAAACCGGAGCGCCGCTTTCTATTTATACGGCGGGCAGGGCGGCGATCAGACGTTCGTGGTCAGCGCGCGGATCGTCGGCAGGTTGCGCCAGTAGCCCTTCGCATCCATCCCGCAGCCGAACACGTAGCGGTCCGGCACCGAGAAGCCGCAGAAATCGGGGTGCAGCGGTTTGGCCTTCGCGAGCGTCTTCTCGCACAGCACGGCCGACATGAAACGCTGCGCGCCCATGTCGAGGATGCGGTCGCGGATCGCGGCCATCGTCTCGCCTTCGTCGAGGATGTCGTCGAGCACGAGCACGATGCGGTCCTTCACCGATTCGCGCGGTGCCACGCGCCAGTGCATCTCCGGGCTGCCCTGCGTCGTGTTGCGGTAGCGGGTCAGGTGGATGTAGTCGAATTCGAGCGGGAAATCGAGATGCGGCAGCAGCATCCCGGTAAACACCGCGGCGCCGCCCATCACCGAGAGAACGAGCGGGAACGCATCGCCGATCTCGGCGCGGATCGCGTCGGCCATCCGGGCGATCGACGCATTGACGGCGTCGGCCGAGACGATCTCTTCGGAGTGGTCGAAAATGTGGAGGGCTTCTTCGCGGTTCATGTGTTCTGGCGGGCAGTCGGTATACAAATAAGAATGAAGCAGAACGGACGGCGCGCGCTACAGCAAAAACCCGCGCGCCGGCCGACGGGCGGAATCAGCGCATGCCGGGCATCATGCCCTTCAGGCCGCGCATCATCTTCTGCATGTTGCCGCCCTTCAGCTTCTTCATCATCGTACGCATCTGGTCGTACTGGTTCAGCATCCGGTTGACTTCCTGCACCGGCACGCCCGCGCCGGCCGCAATGCGGCGCTTGCGCGTCGCCTTGATGATTTCGGGTTTCGCGCGCTCGGCGGGCGTCATCGAGCTGATGATCCCTTCCATCCGGCGGATCTGCTTCTCGGCCTGGCCCATGTCGGCGCCGGCCGCCGCCTGCTGGAATTGCGCGGGCAGCTTGTCCATCAGTGACGACAGGCCGCCCATGTTCTTCATCTGCGAGATCTGCGCGCGGAAATCGTTCAGGTCGAAGTCGCCGCCTTTCTTGACCTTGTCGGCGAGCTTCTGAGCGGCCTGCACGTCGACGCCGCGCTGCGCTTCCTCGACGAGCGCGAGGATGTCGCCCATGCCGAGGATCCGGTTCGCCATCCGGTCGGGGTGGAACACCTCGAGGCCGTCGAGCTTCTCGGCGACACCGACGAACTTGATCGGCTTGCCCGTGATGTGGCGCACCGACAGCGCGGCGCCACCGCGCGAATCGCCGTCGAGCTTGGTCAGCACGACGCCGGTGAGCGGTAGCGTGTCGTTGAACGCCTTCGCGGTGTTGACCGCATCCTGGCCGAGCATCGCGTCGACGACGAACAGCGTTTCGGCCGGCTTCAGCGTGCCGTGCAGCGCGGCGATTTCCTGCATCATCGCCTCGTCGATGCCGAGGCGGCCGGCCGTATCGACGATCAGCACGTCATGGTAGTGGCGCTTCGCCCAGTCGACGGCCGCGATCGCGATGTCGACGGGTTTCTGGTCCGGCGTCGACGGGAAGAAGTCGGCGCCGACCTGTTCGCTCACCGTTTTCAGCTGCATGATCGCGGCCGGGCGATATACGTCGCACGACACGGTCAGCACCTTCTTCTTGTACTTCTCGCGCAGCAGCTTCGCGAGCTTGCCGGCGGTCGTGGTCTTGCCCGCGCCCTGCAGGCCGGCCATCAGGATCACGGCGGGCGGCGTGACCGCGAGGTTCAGCTCGGCGGCCTTGCCTTCGTAGTCGCCGCCGATCACGGCGGTCAGTTCCTTCTGGACCACGCCGACGAGCGCCTGACCCGGCGACAGGCTGCTGATCACGTCTTCGCCGAGCGCCTTTTCCTTGACCTTGGCGATGAATTCGCGGACGACCGGCAGCGAGACGTCGGCTTCCAGCAGCGCGAGACGCACCTCGCGGAGCATCTCCTGCGTGTTCGCCTCGGTGAGGCGGGCCTCGCCGCGCAGCGTCTTGACGACGCGCGCCATCCGTTGAGTGAGATTGTCGAGCATGGGGAGCGATGGACAGTGGGGCCCGAAGGCGCGGCGGAACCGAACAAAGGGAGCCGTCGCGGGAAGGGGGCCTAGTGTAAACTTCGAACATGGATATTGTACTGTATGCCCTCACCGCATTCCTGTACGGCGGCCTCGCCGTCGCAGGCTGGCGCACGCACCGCCAGGGCGCGACGCCGCTCGTCGCGAGCGTGCCGGCCGTGCCGGTTCCCGCGTCCGCCGCGTCGGGGATGAGCGGGGCCGGTCGTGCGCTGCTGTTCGCCGCGCTCGTCGCGCACGGCGTGCTGCTCCACACGACGATTTTTCCGCACGACGCGATGGTGTTCGGTTTCGCGTTCGCGCTGTCCGCGATGTTCTGGCTCGGCGCCGGCATCTACTGGATCGAGAGCTTTTTCTTTCCGCTCGACAGCCTGCGCCTGCTGGTGCTGCCGCTTGCGTGCGGCGCGTCGCTGCTGCCGCTCGTGTTCGGCGGCGTGCGGGTGCTTCCATATGCCGCAGCGCCGCTGTTCAAGCTGCACTTCCTGATCGCGAACATCGCGTACGGCCTGTTCGCGATCGCCGCGCTGCACGCGATCCTGATGCTGATGGTCGAGCGGCGCCTGCAGTCGCTGCGCAGCGGCGGGCGCGACGGTTCGACGGGCTGGATCGCGAGCTGGCTCGAAACGCTGCCGCCGCTGCTCACGCTCGAGAAGCTGCTGTTCCGCCTGATCGGCGCCGGCTTCGTGCTGCTCACGCTGACGCTCGCGTCGGGCATCCTGTTCAGCGAGCAGGTCGACGCGCGCGCGCTGCGGCTCGATCACAAGACCGTGTTCGCGATCCTGTCGTGGCTGATGTTCGGCGGCCTGCTGGTCGCCCGCAAGACGTCGGGCTGGCGCGGGCGCGGTGCCGCGCGCTGGGTGCTCGTGTCGTTCGCCGCGCTGCTGCTCGCGTATGTCGGCAGCCGGTTCGTTTTCGAGGTGCTGCTGCACCGTTCCGTGGTTTGACCGCAGGTTTCCGATGCGACAGATTCTTCTCCTGATTCTTCTCTTCTTCGCCGGCTCGTGGCTCGCACGCAAGGTGCGCCAGGCCCAGGAGCACGCGCAGGCGCGCACCGGCCGCGGTGCGGGTGACGACGGTGCGCCGGGTGCCGGCGCTGCGCGCCCGAACGGCGGCGCGCGGTCGCTGCCCGAACCGATGGTGCGCTGCGCCGAATGCGGCGTGCATGCGCCGAAGGGCGACGCCGTCGTCGCGGGCGGCGAATACTTCTGCAGCGCAGAGCACGCACAGCGCCACGCCGCGCGCGCGAGCGGTCACGACGCACGATGAGCGACGTGCCGCCGTTGTCGGTCGACGCGAACGGCTGGGTGCGCGAAGCGCGCCATGCGCCGTCGCCGAACTTCGAGGCGCGACCCGCGGGTGCGGTGCCGACGCTCGTGGTCGTCCACAACATCAGCCTGCCGCCCGGCGAATTCGGCGGCGACGCGATCGAGGCGCTGTTCCTGAATCGCCTCGACTGCGATGCACACCCCTATTACCAGAGCCACCTGCGCGGCGTGCGCGTGTCCGCGCATTTCCTGATCCGTCGCAGCGGCGAACTCGTGCAGTTCGTGTCGTGCGACGAGCGCGCGTGGCATGCGGGCTCGTCCGAGTTCTTCGGCCGGCCGCGCTGCAACGACTTCTCGATCGGCATCGAGCTCGAAGGCGCGGACGATGTGCCGTTCGACGACGCGCAGTACGCGATGCTCGCCGCGCTCTCCCGTGCGCTCGCCGCACGTTATCCGGTCGACGCATTCGCGGGGCACTCGGACGTCGCGCCGGGCCGCAAGACCGACCCGGGCCCGCACTTCGATTGGCAACGCTTCGCGAGCGATGCCGGTTTTTCCGCCGGATACTTTCCTTTCCGTCAGCACTGATCGCGGGGTTTTTTGACCGGAGAAAGTTTTTTCTCCGACCAATGCCTTGTCGTGTCGGCGCGTGAGCGATGTCAAGACCTTCATCGCAAATTATCCGTTTGGACGTCGTCCGAATGTCCACTATACTTGGTGCCAGTTGAGCAGTTCTGCACTAGATATAGTGTGTGTCGCAGGGGAAAACCCGAGCGGCACCGGCCGGCGGGCAACGCCGGCGGACAGGGTTCTCAGGGCGGCGCGTCAGGCCGGGCGGTCCGGGCGTCGCGATCAGCGCAGCGAACTTCGACGGGGCAGGGTACACATGACGAAGCACACGACCGGCTCGGTTGTCGCGCATCGACCGAACCGGCTTCCCCGGCGTATCGCTCGCCTCTTACCGCTCGCGCACCGCATTGCGCAGCGTTCGTTTTAATCCGCGGTTCTCTCCGCACCATCCAACACCAGGAGCTTTGCACATGCAAACCACCGACAACGCGACGTCCCAGTACGAGAGCGCCTCGAGCCGTCCGCTCGGCGGGACCGAACAGGGCGCGAAGGCGCTCGCGCCGCAGGCCACGTTCGCCGACTACAAGGTGATCCGCCGCAACGGCAGCGTCGTATCGTTCGAGCCTTCGAAGATCGCGATCGCGGTGACCAAGGCTTTCCTGGCCGTCAACGGCGGGCAGGGCGCGGCATCGGCGCGCGTGCGCGAGCAGGTCGAACAACTGACGCACAGCGTCGTGCGCGCGCTCGTGCGCAGCCGCCCGAACGGCGGTACGTTCCATATCGAAGACATCCAGGACCAGGTCGAACTCGCGCTGATGCGCGGCGGCGAGCACAACGTCGCGCGTGCGTACGTGCTGTATCGCGAGAAGCGTCACCTCGAGCGCCAGCATGCGGGCGAGGAAGCAGCGGCGGCAGGCGGCGAATCGGGCACCGGCATCAACGTCGTCGACAACGGCGTTTCGCGTCCGCTCGACCTGAACGCGCTGCGCGCGCTGATCGTGTCGTCGTGCGATGGTCTCGGCGCTGCGGTTAACCCTGAGCCGATCGTCGCGGAGACGGTGAAGAACCTGTACGACGGCGTGCCGATGAGCCAGGTCTACGACTCGGCGATCCTCGCTGCGCGCACGATGATCGAGAAGGATCCGGCGTACAGCCAGGTCACGGCCCGCATCCTGCTGCACACGATCCGTCGCGAGATCCTCGGCGAGGAAGTGGTGCAGGCCGAAATGTCGGCCCGTTACGCGGAATACTTCCCGCAGTTCCTGAAGCGCGGCGTCGACGCCGGCCTGCTCGACGACAAGCTGCTGCAGTTCGACCTGGTGCGCCTCGGCGCAGCGCTCGACGCGAATCGCGACCTGCAGTTCGGCTACCTCGGCCTGCAGACGCTGTACGACCGTTACTTCCTGCACGTCGAAGGCACCCGCATCGAAATGCCGCAGGCATTCTTCATGCGCGTCGCGATGGGCCTGTCGCTGAACGAGATCGACCGCGAAACGCGCGCGATCGAGTTCTACAACGTGCTGTCGAGCTTCGACTTCATGAGCTCGACGCCGACGCTGTTCAACTCGGGCACCCACCGCTCGCAACTGTCGTCGTGCTACCTGACGACGGTCGCGGACGATCTCGACGGCATCTACGAAGCGCTGAAGGAAAACGCGCTGCTGTCGAAGTTCGCCGGCGGTCTCGGCAACGACTGGACGCGCGTGCGCGCACTCGGCTCGCATATCAAGGGCACGAACGGCAAGTCGCAGGGCGTGGTGCCGTTCCTGAAGGTCGTGAACGACACGGCCGTCGCGGTCAACCAGGGCGGCAAGCGCAAGGGCGCGGTCTGCGCGTACCTCGAATCCTGGCACCTCGACATCGAGGAATTCCTCGAGCTGCGCAAGAACACGGGCGACGATCGCCGCCGTACGCACGACATGAACACGGCGAACTGGATTCCCGACCTGTTCATGAAGCGCGTGATGGAAGGCGCCGACTGGACGCTGTTCTCGCCGTCGACCTGCCCGGACCTGCACGACAAGTTCGGCGCCGATTTCGAGAAGGCTTACACGGCCTACGAAGACAAGGTCGCGCGCGGCGAGATCAAGCTGTTCAAGAAGATCCCGGCGGCGCAGCTGTGGCGCAAGATGCTCGGCATGCTGTTCGAGACGGGCCACCCGTGGATCACGTTCAAGGATCCGTGCAACGTGCGCTCGCCGCAGCAGCACGTCGGCGTCGTCCACTCGTCGAACCTGTGCACGGAAATCACGCTGAACACGAGCGACACCGAAATCGCGGTGTGCAACCTCGGCTCGGTGAACCTCGTCGCTCACCTGGTGAAGCAGGCCGACGGCAGCTACGCGCTCGACCACGACAAGCTGAAGCGCACGATCAGCGTCGCGATGCGCATGCTCGACAACGTGATCGACATCAACTACTACGCGGTGCCGAAGGCGCGTAACTCGAACCTGAAGCACCGTCCGGTCGGCATGGGCATCATGGGCTTCCAGGACTGCCTGCACCTGCTGCGCACGCCGTACGCGTCGGAAGCGGCGGTCGAGTTCGCCGATCGTTCGATGGAAGCGGTCTGCTACTACGCGTACCACGCGTCGACCGAACTGGCCGAAGAGCGCGGCCGCTACTCGAGCTACCGCGGCTCGCTGTGGGATCGCGGCATCCTCCCGCAGGACACGCTGAAGCTGTTGGCCGAAGCGCGTGGCGGCTACGTCGAGGTCGACACGTCCGAGTCGCTCGACTGGACGACGCTGCGTTCGCGGATCGCCGCGCACGGCATGCGCAACTCGAACTGCGTCGCGATCGCGCCGACGGCGACGATCTCGAACATCATCGGCGTGTCGGCATGTATCGAGCCGACCTTCCAGAACCTGTACGTGAAGTCGAACCTGTCGGGCGAATTCACGGTGGTGAACGAGTACCTCGTTCGCGACCTGAAGGAACGCGGCCTGTGGGACGAAGTGATGGTCGCCGACCTGAAGTACTTCGACGGCATGCTGTCGCGCATCGACCGCATCCCGGCCGACCTGCGCGCGATCTACGCGACCGCGTTCGAAGTCGATCCGACGTGGCTGGTCGAAGCGGCATCGCGTCGCCAGAAGTGGATCGACCAGGCGCAGTCGCTGAACATCTACATGGGCGGCGCGTCGGGCAAGAAGCTCGACGAGGTCTACAAGCTCGCATGGCTGCGCGGCCTGAAGACGACCTACTACCTCCGCACGATGGCGGCGACGCACGTCGAGAAGTCGACGGTCGCACACGGCGCGCTGAACGCGGTGCCGACGGGTGGCGGTTCGAGCAGCGGCGGCGCGCAAGGCGCGGCAGGCGGCTTCGGTGCGGCAGGTGGCGATGCGTCGTCGGGCGCGATCGGTGCGGCGGCGGCACTCGCGCCGGTCGAGGCCGACGGTCCGGTGTGCACGATGCGTCCGGGCGATCCGGGCTTCGACGAATGCGAAGCGTGCCAGTAACGCAGCGCGCCTGACCTGAAGATGTGCCGGGCGGCGCACACGAAGACCGATCGAGGTTGAAGTGTGCGCCGCTCTCAACTAAAAAAATGATAAGGAATCTGTAACGCGGCACCTGCGTTGCAGGCAGTGACAAGCGATCGAAACATCCCCGACGACGTCGCGTTTCGATCAGCGTTCGATGCGTCGAGCGCACCTCGCGATACATGCGCGACACACGTCGCGCTCTGCATGAACGACGATGCGTTGCTCAAAGTGTTGTATCGAGGTCGCAACGCGAATCGAAAAAAGGATTTTTCGTGAGCGAACCCTTTTATCGCTCAGGAAAAGATGGTACAAACCGTTCTAAATTGATGGTGAGAATTTATGCTCAACTGGGATGACGAGAAGACTGCCGTAACTCCCGCGAGCGGAGCGCAGCACAACGCGATGCGCGCCCCCGCAGGAGTGGCTGTCGGAATGCAGGCTGCGTCGCCTGCCGCCCATCAGGTCCGCGACATTTTCGAAGGTGATCTTGCGGTGCCGCCGCAGGCATCGGCTGTTCCCGCCGGCGGTTCGGAAGCCCGGGTCAATGTCGCCGACAAGCGCATCATCAACGGCCAGACTGACGTCAATCAGCTGGTGCCGTTCAAGTACAAGTGGGCGTGGGAAAAGTATCTGGCCGGTTGCGCGAACCACTGGATGCCGCAGGAAATCAACATGTCCCGCGACATCGCTCTGTGGAAGGACCCGAACGGTCTGACCGAGGACGAGCGCCGCATCGTGAAGCGCAACCTCGGCTTCTTCGTGACGGCCGATTCGCTCGCGGCGAACAACATCGTGCTCGGCACGTACCGCCACATCACGGCGCCCGAGTGCCGGCAGTTCCTGCTGCGCCAGGCGTTCGAAGAGGCGATCCACACGCACGCGTACCAATACATTGTCGAATCGCTCGGTCTCGACGAAGGCGAGATTTTCAACGCGTACCACGAGGTCACGTCGATCCGCGCGAAGGACGAATTCCTGATTCCGTTCATCCACACGCTGACGGATCCGGCCTTCAAGACCGGCACGCTCGAAGCGGATCAGAAGCTGCTGAAGTCGCTGATCGTGTTCGCCTGCATCATGGAAGGCCTGTTCTTCTATGTCGGGTTCACGCAGATCCTCGCGCTCGGCCGCCAGAACAAGATGACGGGTGCTGCAGAGCAATATCAGTACATCCTGCGCGACGAGTCGATGCACTGCAACTTCGGTATCGACCTGATCAACCAGATCAAGCTCGAGAACCCGCATCTCTGGACCGCGGAATTCCGCGCCGAGATCCGTGAGCTGTTCAAGCAGGCTGTCGAACTCGAATACCGCTACGCCGAGGACACGATGCCGCGCGGCGTGCTGGGCTTGAACGCGTCGATGTTCAAGAGCTATCTGCGTTTCATCAGCAACCGCCGTTGTCAGCAGATCGGCCTCGATCCGCTGTACCCGAACGAGGAAAACCCGTTCCCGTGGATGAGCGAGATGATCGACCTGAAGAAGGAGCGCAACTTCTTCGAGACGCGTGTGATCGAGTATCAGACGGGGGGCGCGCTGTCCTGGGAATGACCCGCAGCAGCGAACCCGTTACATGATGGAGCAGCCGGCGGCCTCTCGGCCCCGGCCCAAGGTTTAGGAGCAAGAACGCCTGATGCAAAGCATGCCCGGTGCCTTAGCGGCCCAACGATACGACCGGCACTTTGCGAACCCTTCAGTGGGATGGGCAAACTTCCCTCCGGATAAAGCGGACAGCCGTGTGGCGGTCCGCTTGATCAAGCGATTAGGGGTAGCGGCGCGAGGTGCGCCGGCTACCGACTTGATTTGGCGCGCGAGGCCATGTGGTCACGCGCGCCATACCGTATTCATTAGCGTAAGCGCGCGGTATCCGCGTACGCCGATGAATAGCCCGCTTCGAAGCGCACGACCTGAACAGCGTCCGCGGGAAGCGGGTTTTGACGAAGGGTGTAGTTTGAACTGACTCTCATCTGAACCTGAAGGAGAACAACATGGCTACCGCCAAGAAGAAACCGGCTGCTAAGAAGGTTGCTGCCAAGAAGACCGTTGCGAAGAAGGCTGCTGCTCCGGCGAAGAAGGCCGCTGCAGTGAAGAAGGTTGCTGCGAAGAAGGTCGCGGTGAAGAAGGTTGCCGCGAAGAAGGCGGCACCGGCGAAGAAGGCCGCTGCAAAGAAGGTCGCAACGAAGAAGGTTGCAGCCAAGAAGGTCGCAGCCAAGAAAGTCGCAGTGAAGAAGGTTGCTGCGAAGAAGGCAGCGCCGGCCAAGAAGGCCGCTGCGAAGAAGGTTGCAGCCAAGAAAGTCGCAGTGAAGAAGGTTGCTGCGAAGAAGGCCGCACCGGCCAAGAAGGCTGCTGCGAAGAAGGCCGCGCCTGCTAAGAAGGCCGCCGCGAAGAAGGCTGCGCCTGCGAAGAAGGCTGCTGCGAAGAAGGCTGCGCCTGCCAAGAAGGCTGCCCCTGCGAAGAAGGCTGCCGCTCCGGCGACGAAGGCTGCTGCGCCTGCGAAGAAGGCTGCTGCTCCGAAGAAGGCCGTCGTGAAGAAAGCTGCGCCGGCAACGACCGCGTCGACCGCATCGGTTGCGCCGGCATCGGGCGTGAAGACCGCGCTCAATCCGGCAGCGGCATGGCCGTTCCCGACCGGCAGCCGTCCGTAATCGCGGCTGACCAGCACCACCCGGACACTCACGTGGTGTCCGTGGGTTGAGTAGCGCTACTCAATCAGTCCCGCCATCTGGCTCAGGTGGCGGGATTTTTTTTCGTCCGTATTCGCTCATGTGCCGGCCGCGGCGAGTGCGGACGAAAAAAAACGCATGTGCAGCTTCGCACATGCGTTCGACCGCGGCTTGCGCCGCGTGCTGAGGTACCTGGTTAGTGCGTGACGCGCGTGACGCCGCCGCTCGACAGCAGTCGCACACGCTCGCCGGCGCGGAACGCTTCGCCGCTCGCTGCCTGCGTGATCGAGCGCAGGTCGCCATTGTCGAGGCGCACGGTGATTTCGACACCGTTCGCCGTGCTGAGGTTTTCGCCGACCGCGTTGCCCGCGACCGCGCCGACGAGGCCGCCGGCGATCGCCGTCAGGATCGATCCCTTGCCGCCGCCGATCGCGCTACCTGCGACTGCGCCAAGTGCGCCGCCACCGAGCGTGCCGATCGCGCTGCCGCCGCCGTCGGACTGGATGCGCACCGCACGGACGCTTTCGACCACGCCCATGCGGACCGTCTGCTCGCGCTGCGCCTGGCCGACGCTATAGACATCTGCCGAGCCGGGGGCCGTGAAGCAGCCGGCGAGGGTCAGCGTGGCCGTCAGCATGGCCGCGAGCGTGAGGGTTTTTTTCGTCAACATCTTTGCTCTCCCACAATATTCATTTGAGACTGTAACCGAATGCAGCCTCGAAGCGCGCATCGATTTCGGCGCGCGTCAGTACGTAAGTCTGGGGCCCCTGGTGGGCGATCTTGATCGAGCCCATCAGGCTCGCGAGGCGGCCCGTGGTTGCCCAGTCGAGGCCATTCTCGATGCCGTACAGCAGGCCGCCCCGGAAGGCATCGCCGCAGCCGGTCGGATCGACGACACGCTCGGCACCCACGACGGGAATCTGTTCTTCGCCGTTTTTATGAAGAATGGTGGAGCCGTGCTCGCCGCGCGTGATGATCAACGCCTGAACCCGGCTGGCGATTTCCTGTTCGGACCAGCCCGTCTTGTCGCTGACGAGCTTGCCTTCGTAGTCGTTGACCGCTACGAACGTCGCGAGTTCAATGATGCGGCGCAGCGTTGCACCATCGAACAGCGGCAGGCCCTGGCCCGGATCGAAGACGAACGGGATGCCGGCCTTCGCGAACTGTTCGGCGTGCTGGACCATCCCGTCGAAGCCGTCCGGCGCGACGATGCCGAGCTTCACGCCCGCCACTTCGTCCGCGCGGTTCAGGTGCGACTGCATCATCGCGCCCGGGTGGAATGCGGTGATCTGGTTGTTGTCGAGATCGGTCGTGATCATCGCCTGCGCGGTGTGCGTTTCCGGCACCACGCGCACGCTTGCCTTCGACAGGCCGAGGCTGTCGAGTCGTTCGAGATAGCGGTCCGCGTCGTTCGCGCCGACCGTCGCCATGATGCGCGCGTCGCCGCCGAGCATGTGGAGCGCGTAGGCGATGTTCCCCGCGCAACCGCCGAATTCGCGTCGCATCGTCGGCACGAGGAAGCTCACGTTGAGAAGGTGAACCTGGTCGGGCAGGATGTGCTCGCGGAACCGACCTTCGAAGGTCATGATGTTGTCGTAGGCGAGCGAGCCGCAAATCAGCGTAGTCAAGGCGTGCGTTCCTGTAGAGAGCAAAGGGAAGCGGCCGCCCGGCCGGCGCGGATGGCCCGTCGGGCCTCGCGCGGCAGGGCCGGGCGGCAGCGGGTTACTTCAGTGCGGCGAGCGCGGCGTCGTAGTTCGGCTCGTCCTTGATTTCGCCGACGAGTTCCGCGTGGATCACCTTGTCCTGCGCGTCGAGCACGACGACGGCACGTGCGGTCAGGCCGTTCAGCGGGCCGCTCGTCACGTCGACGCCGTATGCGTTCGCGAATGCGCGGCCGGTGCGGAACGTCGAAGCCGTCACGACGTTCGCGAGGCCTTCGGTCGTGCAGAAGCGCGTGGCGGCGAACGGCAGGTCGGCGGACACGACCACCACGACCGTGTTGTCGAGCGACGACGCGGCTTCGTTGAACTTGCGGGTCGACGTCGCGCAGGTCGGCGTGTCGAGGCTCGGCACGATGTTCAGCACCTTGCGCTTGCCGGCGAAGCTGGCGAGCGACAGGTCGGCGAGATCCTTGCCGACCAGCTTGAAATCGGCGGCTTGGGCGCCGACGGCCGGGAACGTGCCGGCGAGATCGATCGGGTTGCCACCCAGCGTAACTTTGCTCATGTTCGTGCTCCGAAATAGCGCGCCGCTCGGGCGCGCGGGTTGAGACGGGCGCGCAGGCGCGCGCCGCGGCGCGTCACGGATAGAAGATCTGGACGCGGAAATTCGAGGCGGGCGCGCCGTTCGTTTCGAGGCGGACGACCATCGTCTGCGTCGTGCCGGGCGGCAGCCCGGCGTCGATCGGCGTGCCCGGGCGCACGTAGTCGCGCGGCGCGAGCACGCGGCGCACGGTGACGTGATTGGTGTCGTCGAGCAGCGTCAGTTCGAGCGACGGGTACGCGAGTGCGACGTGGTAGCGGTTCGTCAGCGGTACCTTCAGCTCGAGCACGCGCGGGCCGTCGAGCTGGCGCAGGTCGGTTGCGTCGAGCCGCAGGCCGTCGATCGCGCGCGGCGGCGCGACCGTGCAGCCGAGCGGCGCGCAGGCCTGACGGAACCAGCCCTGCGTCACGGGCCAGTAGATCATCAGTGTTTCACGTTGCCACCACGCGAGTTGCGCGACGAGCAGCACGGCCAGCGCCGCGGCGACGAGGCCGCCGAAAAAGCCGCCGAGCAACCCGCGCCGCTGCGGCGCGCGCGTTTCGCGCGTGATGGCGAAGTGCGGGCGATCGTCGTCGGTCAGCGCGGCCGGGAACGGCGCGGCGGGCGTGTCGGTGGGCGCGGCAGGCGTGTTTTCGTGCCGGGTGACGGCATCGGGTTCCGATCCGGTTTCGGGTGCGGTTACGGCCGGCGCCGGCGTGAACGCAAAACGCGGTTCGCGCGGAGCGCGCTCGTCGTCCGGCACTGCGAAGTGCGTGCTGCCCACGGGTTCGGCAGCGTCGGTAGCGGTTTCTGCGTCCGCCGGAATGTGAGCGACGAAGCGGGGCTCACGCGGGTCGCGCTCGACGGGAGATACGACCGGCGCGGGCGATGCTTCGCTTTCCCGTTCCGTCTGCTTCGAATGCGGTTCGGTCGGTTGCGCGGCGTCAGCCGATGCGTCCAGCTCGGCCGGGGACGGGAACGACGCGGGCGTACCAGACAGGTGAACGACGCCGGCGTCGGTGGACGGGAGCGCGAGCGGTACCAGCGGCTCGGTGCGCACGGTCTGCACGTTGTGCTGCAACGACGGATCGACGCTGGCGTCGAGCCAAGGCGCCCACATGTCCCAGCCTTCAGGCTTGTAGTCGAGGTCGGACGGCGACCCGGCCGGCGCGTCGGCCGTGAACAGTCGTGCGGGCGCGGCCGGGTGGTGCGCGTCGCCGTCGTGCGGCGCGGCAGCCGTTTCGGTCAAGGCCGGTTCGGGCTGCCGGGCGTGCTCGGGGACGAGCGATTCCGACGCGTTGAAGACTTCGTGGCAATGCCCGCAGCGCACGAGCCCTTCATGCAGCGAGAGCTGTTCCTGCTGCAGCCGGAAGACGGTTTCGCAATGAGGGCAGCGCGTCGCAAGAAGCATGTCGAGCCGGGCGGCCTGCTGGCCAGAGTGAAGGACAGCGCTATTCTAATGGCTTTCCCGCCGGGTTCCGGCGAGGCATACCCAACCTTCGTGTTCGCGCCAGACCGAGATGTCGACGTAGCGCGCATAGACGGCCGCGACTTCGTCCGCCTGGCGCGCGAGCACGCCCGACAGCGCGATGCGCCCGCCCGGTTTGACCTTCGACGCCAGCATCGATGCCATCAGCTTCAGCGGGTTCGACAGGATGTTCGCGACGACGATGTCGAATTCGCCGTCCGGGCACGCATCGGGCAGCCCGTACGTGACTTCCGCTCGGTTGCGCTCGCTGTTCTGCCGCGCCGATTCGACCGCCTGCGGATCGATGTCGATGCCGATCACGGGGTTCGCCCCGCATTTCTTCGCGAGGATCGCGAGAATGCCGGAGCCGCAACCGTAGTCGAGCACCGACTGGCCGGGCTTCACCGACTGTTCGAGCCATTCCATGCAAAGGCGCGTGGTCGGATGGCTGCCGGTGCCGAACGCGAGGCCGGGGTCGAGTTCGAGTACGAGCGCGTCGGGATCGGGCGCGTCGTGCCACGACGGCACGACCCAGATCCGCTCGCCGATCGGGATCGGCTCGAACTGCGATTGCGTGAGCCGCACCCAGTCCTGTTCCTCGACTTCGCGGACGTCGAACTTCGGCGCGCCGGCGAGGCCGATCTCGTTCGCGGCGGCCGCGAGCAGCACGGCCGGCTCATGGTCGGGCGACAGCAGTGCGACCACGCGCGAGTGCTGCCACGCGGTGCGATCGGGCACGAGGCCGGGCTCGCCGAAGAGCGGCTGTTCGTCGGGCGTGTCGGCGTCGGCGTCCTCGACGGACACCGACAGCGCGCCGAGGTCGAGCAGCGCGTCGGACAGTGCCTCCGCATGCTCACGGGCCAGTTCGACGACGAGTTCGCGATAACTCATGCTTACGCTTCTTCCGGTGCGACCTGCTGCTTCTGCGCGAGCCGGTTTTCGAGGTAGTGGATGCTGGTGCCGCCTTCGACGAACTTCGAATCGATCATCAGCTCGCGGTGCAGCGGGATGTTGGTCTGGATGCCTTCGACGACCATCTCCGACAACGCGATGCGCATCCGGCTGATCGCCTGCTCGCGGGTCGCGCCGTAGGTGATCAGCTTGCCGATCATCGAATCATAGTTCGGCGGCACGAAATAGCCATTGTAGGCGTGCGAATCGACGCGCACGCCGGGGCCGCCCGGCGTATGCCACGACGTGATCCGGCCCGGCGACGGCGTGAACTTGAACGGATCTTCTGCGTTGATCCGGCATTCGATCGCATGTCCGCGGAACTGGATGTCGCGCTGGCGCAGCGTGAGCTTCTCGCCGGCCGCGATACGGATCTGTTCCTGCACGATGTCGACGCCCGTGATCAGCTCCGATACCGGGTGCTCGACCTGCACGCGCGTGTTCATCTCGATGAAGTAGAACTCGTTGTTCTCGTACAGGAATTCGAACGTGCCCGCGCCGAGGTAGCCCATCTTCTTGCATGCGTCCGCGCAGCGGTCGCCGATGCGGTCGATCAGGCGGCGCGGAATGCCGGGTGCCGGCGCTTCCTCGATCACCTTCTGGTGGCGGCGCTGCATCGAGCAGTCGCGCTCGCCGAGCCAGATCGCGTTCTTGTACGCGTCGGACAGCACCTGGATCTCGATGTGGCGCGGGTTCTCGAGGAACTTCTCCATGTACACCTGCGGGTTGCCGAACGCACGGCCGGCTTCCTCGCGGGTCATGTTGACCGCGTTGACGAGCGCAGCCTCGGTGTGCACGACGCGCATCCCGCGCCCGCCGCCGCCGCCGGCCGCCTTGATGATGACCGGATAGCCGATCGCGCGCGCAATCTTCACGATCTCCTTCGGATCGTCCGGCAACGCGCCTTCCGAGCCCGGCACGCACGGCACGCCGGTCTTGATCATCGTCTGCTTGGCGGTGACCTTGTCACCCATCATGCGGATCGTTTCCGGGCGCGGGCCGATGAACGTGAAGCCCGACTGCTCGACGCGTTCCGCGAAATCGGCGTTCTCCGACAGGAAGCCGTAGCCGGGGTGGATCGCCTCGGCATCGGTGACTTCCGCGGCGCTGATCAGCGCCGGCATGTTCAGGTAGCTCAGGTTCGACGGGGCCGGGCCGATACAGACGGCTTCGTCCGCGAGGCGCACGTACTTGGCTTCCTTGTCGGCTTCCGAGTAGACGACCACCGTCTTGACGCCGAGCTCGCGGCACGCGCGCTGGATGCGCAGCGCGATTTCACCGCGATTGGCAATGAGGATTTTTTCAAACATAGCGAGTATTCGTCTCTTCGAGGGGCGCGCGAACGGCGCCTGGCGAGCATCGGCGGCGCGCGGCTGGCTTAGCCGCGCGGCGGGCTTAGCCGATCACGAAAAGCGGCTGGCCGTATTCGACGGCCTGGCCGTTCTCGACGAGGATTTCCTTGATCACGCCGGCCTTGTCCGACTCGATCTCGTTGAGCAGCTTCATTGCTTCGATGATGCAGATCGTCTGGCCTTCCTTGACCGTGTCGCCGACCTGGACGAACGGGTCCGCGCCCGGCGACGGCGCGCGATAGAACGTGCCGACCATCGGCGACGTCACGACGTGGCCCTGCGGGACGGCCGGTGCTGCGGCGCCGACTGCCGGCGCAGCGGCACCTTCGGCCGGCAGCGCGACCGACGGAGCGGGCGCGCTGAATTGCGGGGCATACCCAGCCGTCGGCTGCACGTAGACCGGCGGCGCGTTCTTGACGATGCGCACCTTGCCTTCGCCTTCCGTCACTTCCAGCTCGGAGATGCCGGATTCGGAGACGAGGTCGATCAGAGTTTTCAGCTTACGAAGATCCATCGGGAATTCCCCTTTCAATACGTGAAAGCGCCGGTTAGGAGCCGGCGCTGAATCTAGATCGCGAATTCAGCCGCGCGACGTGCCTTGCAGCTTGTCCAGCGCGTACTCGAGCGCGTACAGATAACCTTTCCAGCCGAGCCCGCAGATCACGCCTTCGGCCTGGTCGGAAAAGTAGGAGTGGTGCCTGAACGCTTCGCGGCGATGCACGTTCGACAAATGAACCTCGACGAACGGGATGCCAACGCCGGCGATCGCGTCCCGGATCGCGACGCTCGTGTGCGTATACGCGGCCGGATTGATCAGGATGAAATCGGTCTGTTCCTCCCGCGCGGCCTGGATGCGGTCGACCAGCGCGCCTTCATGGTTGCTCTGGAACGACGACAGTTCGGCGCCGGCTTCCCGGGCGCGCGCGGCAAGCGCCTGATCGATCTGCGCCAGCGTGACGCGGCCGTACACCTCCGGTTCCCGGGTGCCGAGAAGGTTCAGGTTGGGGCCGTGCAGCACCAGCAATCGTGTCATGGTCGCTTCTATTTCTGCGGAATTGCGCGAACTTTAGCGCTATTTAGAGAAATTTGTCTAGTTTTGCCGAACGGCCGGGCGCGCCGGACCCGCAAGAATTACCGGTGCGGACGCAAAGTATCGGCGAATTCACGCGAAATTGCGGCGATCGACGGACAAATCGCCGCCAACGTGCGGGCCGCTGTTCGGGCAAGTTACAGCGCGTCGAGGGTCTTTTTCAGCTCGGCCGGCTGGATTTGTCCTAATTTTGTCTCGCGAATCTTGCCGGTTTCGTCGATGACGACCGTAAACGGCAACGCGCCGGCGGTATTTCCGAAATTACGGGCCAGATCTGCGCCTGCATAACCGCTGACGAAGATGGGGTAGTCGACCTTCACTTTCTGCAGGAAGTTCTTCACGTTCTGATCGGAATCGACGCCGATCCCGATGAAACGGATGCCTTTCTGCTTGTATTGATGCGACAGCGCGACGAGCTCGGGCATCTCCTCGACGCACGGGCCGCACCATGACGCCCAGAAATTGACGACGACCTTCTGGCCCTTGAAGGCGGCCAGCGTGGCCGGCTTGCCGTCGACACTCGTCAGCGACGCCGCCCACAGCTGATCGACCGGGCTGCCCTGTGCGGCGGGCGCGGCGACGGCGACGCCGTCGTCGGCCGTGCCGCGGAACCAATGACCGGCGGCGACTCCGCCGGCGACGGCGGCAGCCGCGACCACCGCGAGCGCCAACATGCGTTTCATCATCATCGTTGAATCATTCCGGTTCGGAAGGGGCTTTGCCTGCTTCGACGAGCGCGCGCAGCGCGGCGGCATCCGCGCGGGCGACACGGCCGCGCGAGTCGGCCTTGACCGCGCCGCGCAGGTCGTCGCTCGCATAAAGCGCGAGGTGGATGCCGATCGCGTCCACGTCGCGCCGCGGGCGCCACAGGAAGCTCAGTGTCTCGACGTCGGCGCGGCCCGCGAAGTGCCGCGTCTCGGACACGTCGTACTGGATGTTCTGGTTCAGCAGGTAGATCGCAACATCCTTCGGGTTGTCGGGGAACGCCTGCAAATAGATGTCCGAATGCGCGTTCGCGGTGCCGTTCAGCACGGCGCCCGTAACATATGGACGGAACTCGGCGAGCCGGCGCATCCAGTCGAGCGCGATCTCGCGCAGCAGGCGCAGTTCGTCCGGCTGCGTGTCGCTTTGGAACAGCGCGAGGTACTCGCGCAGTTCTTCCTCGATCTGGTCGTTATCCGGCAGCCATTCACCGGCAACGCGAGAATCGCCCAGCAACTGGCGCGCGGCCTTGCGTTTCGCGCTGGCGTAGTCCAACCCGTCCTCCGCGATCAGGCGGGCGGCGGACTGGGCGATTTCCTCGCGGACACGCCGCGGGTCGACAAGAGGTTTGCGAGACATAATCCGGCAATCATACTAGATCGCCGCGGCGCCCGAACGCGGCTGCGGCGGCCTGCCGCCCGGCGTACCGGCGGCGTTTGCACGCATCGTTCGGGCCGCCGGGCACGGCAGGCCGTCAGTTACAATAGCGCTCTTTGTGTCGCGGCAAAAGTCGTTGGCTGGGCGCCGGTCGCACGGCCTGTCCGGCGCGCCGCAGACGCATCTTTTCCGAATCGACGGCGCCCGGCGGCGCGAAAGCATTCATCTATGCACATCCACATTCTTGGCATCTGCGGCACCTTCATGGGCGGTCTCGCCGTACTCGCGCGCGAGGCGGGCCACACGGTGACGGGTTGCGACGCGGGCGTCTATCCGCCGATGAGCACGCAGCTCGAGGCGCAGGGCATCACGCTGATCGAGGGCTACGGCGCGGAACAGATCGACCTGAAACCGGACCTGTTCGTGATCGGCAACGTCGTCACGCGCGGCAATCCGCTGATGGAGGCGATCCTCGATCGCGGCCTGCCTTACGTGTCGGGCCCGCAGTGGCTCGGCGAGCACGTGCTGGCCGGCAAATGGGTGCTCGCGGTCGCGGGCACGCACGGCAAGACGACCACGTCGTCGATGCTTGCGTGGCTGCTGGAAGACGCGGGCCTGAACCCGGGCTTCCTGATCGGCGGCGTGCCGCTGAATTTCGGCGTGTCGGCGCGACTCACCGATTCGAGCTTCTTCGTGATCGAAGCCGACGAATACGATACGGCGTTCTTCGACAAGCGCTCGAAGTTCGTCCACTACCGGCCGCGCACCGCGGTGCTGAACAACCTCGAGTTCGATCACGCCGACATCTTCCCGGATCTCGCTGCGATCGAGACGCAATTCCACCACCTCGTGCGCACCGTGCCCGGTGTTGGCCGGATCGTCACGAACGGTCGCTCGGACGCACTCGAACGCGTGCTGACGCGCGGCTGCTGGAGCGAGGTCGAGCGGTTCGGCGTCGACGGCGGCTGGCAGGCGCTGCCGGCCGAGGACGGCGTGCCGGTCGACGAGCGCTTCGCCGTCTATTCGCACGCGGAGCGCGTCGGCGAAGTCGCGTGGCAGGTGCAGGGCGACCACAACCGGATGAACGCGCTCGCGGCGATGGCCGCCGCGCGCCACGTCGGCGTGCCGCCCGCACAGGCCGCCGTCTCCCTCGCATCGTTCCGCAACGTGAAGCGCCGCATGGAAGTGCGCGGCAGCGTGGACGGCGTGACCGTCTACGACGACTTCGCGCACCATCCGACCGCGATCGACACCACGATCGCAGGCCTTCGTGCGCGCATCGGCACTCAGAATTCCCGCATCCTCGCGGTACTCGAGCCGCGCTCGAACACGATGAAGCTGGGCGTGATGAAGTCGCAATTGCCGGCGAGCCTGGCCGATGCCGATCTCGTGTTCGGCTACGGCGCGCCGACCGGGCGCGACGCGCTCGGCTGGAATCTCGGCGAGGCGCTCGCGCCGCTCGGCGACAAAGCGCGCGCGTACGACGATCTGCACCTGCTGGTGAAGGCTGTCGTCGAGGCCGCGCGTCCGGGCGACCACGTGCTCGTGATGAGCAACGGCGGCTTCGGCGGCGTGCACCAGAAGCTGCTCGATGCGCTCGGGAGCCGCACGTGATCCTGTATCTGCACGGCTTCCGGTCGTCGCCGGAATCGCAGAAATCGCAGCTGCTCGCCGCACGCATGGCCGAACTCGGCCGCACGGACGAGTGGCGGTGCCCGTCGCTGTCCGTGTCGCCGCTCGACGCGATCGCCGTCGCGGAAGCCGAGGTTGCCGGTGCGCGCAACGTGACCGTCATCGGCAGCTCGCTCGGCGGCTATTACGCGACGTGGCTCGCCGAAAAGCACGGCTGGAAGGCCGTGCTGCTGAATCCGGCCATCGTGCCGCAGCGCGATCTCGAGCAGCATCTGGGCGAACAGCCGCTGTGGCACGGCGGCGGCACGATCGTCGTCGAACGCCATCACCTGCACGAGCTCGACGCACTGCGCGTGCCGGCGATCACGCGTGCCGAACGCTACTATCTGTTCGCGGCGACCGGCGACGAAGTGCTCGATTACCGCGAGATGCTGGCCCATTACCCGGGTGCGAAAACGCGCGTGATCGAAGGCAGCGATCACGGCATCAGCGAATTTGCCGACTATGTCGACGACGTTCTCGCGTTTTGCGACGGAAAAGCGCGATAAACCGGCCGCGAGCCGATCGAATCCCTATCATCATGCGGCGCCGCCGACGCGGCGCCCGGCAGTCTGAACGAGAGTACTGAGTGAACGTTTTCTTCGAGGAATCGGGCAGTTTCAAGGCGGGCAGCGTGCTGTCGCGCCAGGGCGACGCATTTCAGGTCGAGTTGCCCGGCGGGCGGCGTGCGAAGGTGCGCGCGAAAGACGTGCTGATCGAATTCGACAAGCCGGCCGCGGGCGAACTGATGCAGGAGGCCGACACGGCCGCGCAGCAGATCGATCTGGATTTCCTGTGGGAATGCGCGCCGGCCGACGAGTTCGCGTATACGGCGCTGGCCGAGGATTACTTCGGCGCGGCGTACGGCCCGGTCGAGCGCGCGGCGCTGGTGCTGCGGCTGCATGGCTCGCCCGTCTACTTCCGCCGCAAGGGGCGCGGCCAGTATCAGCGCGCGCCGGAAGAGCAGCTCAAGATGGCGCTCGCGTCGCTCGAGCGCAAGCGCCAGCAGGGCCTCGTCCAGGCGCAGTACGAAGAGGAACTGAAGGCCGGCAAGCTGCCGGAAGCGTTCGCGGGCAAGGTGCTCGGGCTGCTGACGCGGCCGGACAAGAACGCGATCGAATACAAGGCGATGGAAGCGGCGGCCGGCGCACGCGGCGTGTCGCCCGCGCGGCTGATGCTCGACTGCGGCGGCATCGCGTCGCCGCGTGCGTTGCACGAGGCGCGGTTCCTCGCGGAGTTCTTCCCGCACGGCACGGGCTTTCCGCCCGTCGCGGTCGGCGCGCTGCCGGACGACCTGCCGCGCGCGAACGTCGAGGCTTTCTCGATCGACGACATCACGACGACCGAAATCGACGATGCGTTCTCGGTCGAACACCTGTCCGACGGCCGTGTGCGGATTGGCGTGCACATCGCGGCGCCGGCGCTCGGCATCGTGCGCGGCGACGCGGTCGACGCGATCGCGCGCACGCGCCTGTCGACCGTCTATATGCCGGGCGACAAGATCACGATGCTGCCGGACGACGTCGTCGACGTGTTCACGCTGAAAGAGGGCGATTACCGCCCGGCGCTGTCGCTGTACATCATCGTCAATCGCGAAACGCAGGACATCGTCGCGAACGAGACGCGCGCCGAACTCGTGTTCGTGAAGAACAACCTGCGTCACAACACGCTCGACGAGCTCGTCAACGAAGAGACGCTCGCGGCCGGCACCGGCGACTATCCGCACAAGGACGACATCGCCGTGCTGTGGCCGCTCGCGCAGGCGCTGTTCGAGAAGCGCCAGCTCGCGCGCGCGGGCTACGGCCTGAAGCGCGAAGTGCAGCGCAACACCGACTACAACTTCTACGTCGATGGCGAGCGCGTGTCGATCACGCCGCGCCGTCGCGGTTCGCCGCTCGACCTGATCGTGTCGGAGCTCGCGATCCTCGCGAACTCGACCTGGGGCGCGTTCCTGCACGACCACACGGTGCCCGGCATCTACCGCTCGCAGCGCGGTTTCGGCGCACCGGGCCCGAAGCGCACGCGGATGCAGACGTCGGCCGCGCCGCACGAAGGCCTCGGCGTGCCGCAGTACGCATGGAGCACGTCGCCGCTGCGCCGCTACGTCGACCTCGTGAACCAGTGGCAACTGCTCGCATGCGTGCAGCATGGCGTCACCGCCAAGCTCGCCGCGCCGTTCAAACCGAAGGACGCCGACCTGTACGCGGTCGTGCAGGGCTTCGACGACACCTACACGGCCTACGCCGACTACCAGCGCCGGATGGAATATTTCTGGTGCCTGCGCTGGCTCGCGCAGGAGCGGAAGAAGCAGGTCGTCGCGAGCGTCGTGAAGGGCGATCTCGTGCGCCTCGAGGAAATTCCGCTGCTGCTGCACGTGCCGGGGCTCGGCGTGCATGCGCGCGGCACGCGCGTGCTGCTCGACGTGATGTCGCTCGACGAGCTGACGATCGAGGCATCGGTGCGGTTGCTGAACGTGCTCGACGCGCCGACCGTGACGAGCGGCGATGTGGCCGAGGAAGAGGATGACGCCGAAGGCGGCGACGACACGCTGATCGACGCGGAAGACGCCACGGCGGAAACCGAGGCGGAAGCGCTGGCCGAAGCGGACGGCGCGGCGGCAGGCGAGGGCGGCGAAGCCGCGAGCGGCAACGACAGCGAAGAGGGGCGCGCATCATGAATGCGGTAGCGTCGACGAGCGGCGCCGACCGCTACGTAGTGTTCGGCAACCCGGTGGCGCACAGCAAGTCGCCGTTCATCCACGCGCAGTTCGCCGCGCAGACCGGCGAGGCGATCGAGTACGTGCACCGGCTCGCGCCGGTCGACGGCTTCGAAGCGGCGGTGCGGGCGTTCGTCGCCGAAGGCGGTCGCGGTGCGAACGTGACGGTGCCGTTCAAGCTCGAAGCGCATGCGCTTGCCGACACGCTGTCGCCGCGCGCGGCGGCGGCGGGCGCGGTGAATACGCTGCGCATCGATGCCGACGGCCGCATCCACGGCGACAACACCGATGGTGTCGGCCTCGTGCGCGACATCGAAGCGAATCTCGGCGTGTCGCTCGCGGGCGCGCGCATCCTGCTGCTCGGTGCGGGTGGTGCCGCGCGCGGTGTCGTGCTGCCGCTGCTCGACCGCGCGCCGCTGTCGATCACGATCGTGAACCGCACCGCAAGCAAGGCCGAGGCGCTCGTCGGCCAGTTCATGCAGGCCGCGCACGATGCGGGCTGCACGCTCGCGGGCGGCGGTCCCGACGTGGTGCGCGCGGAGCCGTACGACTTGGTTATCAATGCGACGGCCGGCAGCCTCGACGCCGCGCTGCCGGAGTGCGACGCGGCCGCGTTCGGCGCGGGCACGCTGGCGTACGACATGATGTACGGCGCGCAGCCGACCGTGTTCATGCAGCATGCGGCGTCGCTCGGCGCACGCACGGCCGACGGGCTCGGGATGCTCGTCGAGCAGGCGGCCGAATCGTTCTTCATCTGGCGCGGTGTGCGGCCGGACGGCGCACCGGTGCTTGCCGCGCTGCGCCAGGCGCTCGCGGCGAGCTGAACGGGGCACGGCAGGTGGCGGCGGTAAGCGGCACGCAGCGCACGCGGACGGTGAGCCCGGCCCGCTGGATCGTCTACGCGGGTGCGGTGTTCGCGGGCGCGTGGCTCGCGACGCAATTGTTCTACCTCGCGCAGATCGCGCTGTGGTCGTTCGTGAACCCGGGATCGACCGCGTTCATGCGCACCGACGCATGGTGGCTGTCGCGCGACAAGCCACCCGCGCAGATCCAGCACCAGTGGGTGCCGTACGACCAGATCTCGCGCAACCTGAAGCGTGCGCTGATCGCATCCGAAGACGCCACCTTCGCGACCAACAACGGCTACGACGTCGACGCGATCCTGCAGGCGTGGGAGAAGAACAAGGCGCGCGGCCGGATCGTCGCGGGCGGTTCGACGATCACGCAGCAGCTCGCGCGCAACCTGTTCCTGTCGCGCGAGAAGAGCTACATCCGCAAGGGGCAGGAGCTCATCATCACGTGGATGCTCGAAACGGTGCTCGACAAGGAGCGGATCTTCGAGATCTACCTGAATTCCGTCGAATGGGGCCGCGGCGTGTACGGCGCCGAAGCGGCCGCGCGCTATTACTACAGGATTCCCGCGAGCCGGCTCGGCGCGTGGCAGTCGGCGCGTCTCGCGGTGATGCTGCCGAAGCCGCGCTGGTTCGACGCGCATCGCGGCTCGGCCTACCAGGCCCAGCGCGCGGCAATCATTGCGCGCCGGATGGGCGCGGCCGCGCTTCCGCAATCGGAGTGAACGGCGCGCTCGCGCCGTTGCATTGTCCGTTCCGCCGCCAAGGCGCGATTGGTGCGCTGCAGCGCATTCGTGTCGCGCGCATTTCGGGCCACATCCTTTAGACGAATTCGTCTATTTCGCTTTGCTGAGCAATGCCGGTGACCGCGCGATTTTGTTTGCCGATATGGCACGAAATCCGCGCTTTTTTAGTATTCCCGGGTAAACGCGAAAGTCGATGAAAGGCACGTGAAATGCGACGTTTCGCGAATCGAAGCATTCCTGAAAGGTGTGCGCCGCACCGGCTGCCGGCCAAATATTTCAAAATTTTTCAAAGCTGACGGGCTCGCGTATATTGGCCAGCGCCTCGGCTTATCGGCCGCAATCGAGGCGGGGGGCGGCTTATCCGGCTGCTCGACACAAAAAACATCCGAGAGAAGGAAAGCAACGATGCCAGCGAGCAAAGCGAAGCTGTTGTTGGGGGTGGTTTTTTCTTCGCTGATTCTGACGGCCTGCAACGACGACGTGACACCGTCCGCTGCTGCAAGCGCCAACAGCTCAGCCGATCCCGCCAGTCAGGTGGACAGGGCGTACAACGATCCGAACAGTTATTCGTCGAGCGCGAACGCGTCGCTCGACGCATCCGCCGCGGTTGAAAAGGCCGCCGTCACGCATCACCAGATCACGCTGAACGGCAAGACGATCCGCTACACGGCCACGGCCGGCCACCTCGTCGCGCGCAATCCGCAGACGGGCGCGCCCGAAGCGTCGTACTTCTACGTCGCCTACACGGCCGACAACCAGCCCGCGGCGAAGCGGCCCGTCACGTTCCTGTACAACGGCGGCCCCGGCTCGGCATCGGTGTGGCTGCACCTCGGCTCGTTCGGCCCGCGGCGGGTCCAGACCGGCGATCCGAATGCGAACGCGTCGACGTTCCCGTTCGTCGACAACCAGGAAAGCCTGCTCGACACGACCGACCTCGTGTTCGTCGATGCGATCGGCACCGGCTTCTCGGAAGCGATTGCACCGAACACGAACCAGACGTTCTGGGGCGTCGACCAGGACGCCGGCGCGTTCCGCGATTTCGTGACGCGCTACCTGACCGTGAACCAGCGCAACGATTCGCCGAAATACCTGTTCGGCGAGTCGTACGGCACGCCGCGCACCGACGTGCTCGCGAACCTGCTCGAGACGGCCGGCGTGAAGCTTGCCGGCATCGTGCTGCAGTCGTCGATCCTGAACTACAACACGAACTGCGACATGGCGAGCGACTATGTCGGCAACTCGAACAACGGGTCGAGCCCGGTGAGCTGCGCGGGCTTCGTGCCGTCCTACGGCACCGTCGGCGCGTACTACCAGCTCGACAATCCGAACCCGTCGAACCTGCCGCAGTATGCGGACCAGATGCGCCTGCTGACGGCCGGCAGCTACGCGCCTGCTGTGAATGCGTACCTGGCGAGCCATACGCCGCCGCCGCCGAATCTCGTCACGACGATGGCGAATTCGACCGGCGTGAAGCAGGGGCTGTGGAACGCGAACTTCAACGTGATCCCGACTTTCTTCGACAACAGCTTCCAGCTGTCGTTGATCCCGGGCACGCTGATCGGTCGTTACGACGCGCGCGTGAACGTGCCCGTGTCGAGCCCGCTCGCGGCGGACGGCGATCCGTCGAGCTTGTTCATCACGAAGCCGTTCACCGACACGATCGGCAGCTACCTGCCGAACGAGCTGAAGTACACCGCGCAGTCGGCCTACTCGTTGAGCAGCAATGCGATCAACACGTGGGACTGGACGCACGACGGCCTCGCGATGCCCGATACGATCCCCGATCTGGCCGCGGCGCTGACGCTGAATCCGGCGCTGAAGGTGCTGTCGCTGAACGGGTATCACGACATCGCGACGCCGTTCTACCAGACCGAGCTCGACCTCGCGCGGCTCGGGACGCAACCGAACCTGACGATCAAGGACTACCAGGGCGGACACATGGTCTATCTCGACGATACGTCGCGTCCGCAGGAGAAAGCCGACCTCGTGACCTTCTACAACGCGGCCGCGCACTGATGCTGCGCCAGGCCGGCGAATGGCGCCCCCGGCGGCGCCTCGCCTGCCGTCGACGACCTCATTCCAGACTGGAGCCTGATATGAAGAATCGTTTCATCGTCGTTGCCGCCGCGCTCGTTTGTGCCGGCGCCGCAGCATCCGTATCCGCATCCGCGTTCGCACAGGCGAGCGACGCCGCCGCACCGGCGCGCGCGCGCCAGGCGCAGCTCGGCGATCCGTACGTGCCGCCGGCCGCGCGCAAGCCGACCGCCGGCACGCAGACGACGGGCGCCGCGCTGCATGCGCAGGTGGTGCGCAAGCTCGCGCGGCAGTTCGACGCGGCCGATACGCAGAGCACGGGTTCGATCACCGAGGCGCAGGCGCGCTCGGCCGGGCTCGGTTATGTCGCGAACCACTTCCGGCAGATCGATTCGGGCGGCAGCGGCCGCGTGTCGTTCACCGACGTGCAGCGCTACATGCAGGCACGCAGCACGAGCCAGCAGTAAGCGCGGCGCGGGGTGAACAAACGGGGGCGGAACCTGCTGCGCAGCGGGTTCCGCCCCCGTGCACATGGTGCGGCCGTTGCGTCGCGTACAGCGCGGATTCCGCCTGAACTCTCAGTATCTGGGCAACGCATTCAAATATTGGAGGAGAGTGCGTGCGCTCCTACAATCCGAAGCACATCGACAGCTTCGGACCCACGCATCGCATGGCGCCCGACGCACACGGAGACACATTCCATGAAGTTCGCCGGGCGCTTTACTCGGTGCATCGACCGCCGCCTCATCGCGACGCCGGACGCAGTTCCGGCGCCGCGCGAGCGGCTTCACCGAATCCGTTGAAGAAGCCCGCCCCATGACCAAGATGCCCGATTCCCTTGCCCTCGACGCCCGGCGCGCGACGCCGGACGATGGGTCGCTGACCGACAGCATCGGCGCGACCAGCACCCCGCTCGATCTCGCCGCGCAGCAGGCCGGCACGCAGACGCTGCTGCGCGGTCTCGCGATCCTCGAGGCGATCGCGAACGGCGCGCGCGACATGCGTGCGATCGGTGCCGCGCTCGGCACGACGCGCAGCACGACGCACCGCCTCGTCAGCAGCCTCGTGCAGGCGCGCTACCTGCGCCAGGTGCAGGGCGGTTACCTGCTCGGCCCGAAGCTGATCGAGCTCGGTACGATCGCGCTCGAGCAGATGCCGCTCACCGCGGTGGCGCGCCCGCATCTCGAAGCGCTTGCGGAAGCGACGCTCGACACGATCCATCTCGGCGTGCGCGACGGCGACGACGTGCTGTACATCGACAAGATTCCCGGCACGCGCGGCCTCGAGATGCGCTCGCGCGTCGGCCACCGGATGCCGCTCGCATCGACGGGCATCGGCAAGGCGATGATGCTCGACCTCGATCCCGACCTGTGGCGCTCGCTGTTCGAGGCCGCGCGGCGCGCGCTGGCCGGCGTCAATTTCAAGCCCGACAACCGGCCGGAGACGAGCGCGTTCCTGCAGCGCATGGCCCATTACGCAGCCGGCGGCTACACGTTCGACCTCGAGGAGAACGAGGCGTCGATCCGCTGCGTGGCCGCGCCGATCCGCGACGCATCGGGTGCGGTCGTCGCGGCCGTGTCGGTCGCGAGCACGATTCCGTACATGCCGCACGACCGGATGGACGAACTGATTCCGCTCGTGCAGCGCGAAGCGCGAGCCATTTCCGCGGAACTGGGCTGGAGCCCGCCGCAGGGTACCCGCAGGATCAAACGATGACGACTTCGACCCGGACCGTTCCGGATGCCAGCTCCGCCCCCCCGTCGCTGATCGCGCTCGACTGGGGCACGACGTCGCTGCGCGCCTATCTGTATGACGCGCACGGCACGCTCATCGACACGCGCAGCCGCGCGGCGGGCGTCATGCATGTGCCGGGCGGCGGCGCGCGCGCGTTCGACGCGGTGTTCGAGGAAGCCTGCGGCGACTGGCTCGACCGCACGCCCGGCCTGCCGGTGCTCGCCGCTGGGATGGTCGGCAGCGTGCAGGGCTGGCGCGAGGCGCCGTACGTCGCGGTGCCGGCCGGCGCCGACGCGCTCGTCGCGGGCCTCATCACGGTGACGACGTCGCGTGGCGCGACGGTATCGATCGTGCCGGGCGTGATCGCGACGGGCGAATTGCCCGACGTGATGCGCGGCGAAGAAACCCAGATATTCGGTGCGCTCGCGAGCGATCCCACGCTTGGCGCCGATCGTTCAGGGGTACTGATCGGCTTGCCGGGTACGCATGCGAAATGGGCGTGGGTGAAGGACGGGCTCATCGAGCGCTTCCAGACCTTCATGACGGGCGAGCTGTTCGCGGTGCTGCGCGACCACACGATCCTCGGCCGTACGATGCGCGCGGGCGCGTCGCCCGACCGCGCGGCGTTCGTGCGCGGCGTGTCGGTCGCGCGCGGTGCGCAGCGCACGGGGCTGCTCGCGACGATCTTCAGCACGCGCACGCTCGGCCTGACCGACCGGCTCGCACCGGATGCGCAGGGCGACTACCTGTCCGGCCTGCTGATCGGCCATGAACTCAATGCGCTCGACGCGATGCTCGCGGAGCGCGGCATTGCGCTCGCGGACCAGCCGCTGCTGCTGATCGGCGATGGCAGCCTGTGCGCGCGCTACGTCGATGCGCTCCACGTATTCGGCCACACGCACGCGCGGGTCGTCGCGCATGCGACCGAGCGCGGCCTGTGGTGGATCGCGTCGCGCGCCGGGCTCGTGCGCGCGGACGGCGAGCCTGTCCTGGCCGACCAATGAATCGATTGCAGAGGAACCCAGTCATGCCGTCCGACCTCACGTTGCCCGCGCCGTACACCCCACACGCCGCCCTGATGCGCGCGTTCGACGCGTGCCCGCTGATCGCGATCCTGCGCGGGATCACGCCCGCCGACGCGGCCGACCACGGCCATGCGCTGTACGAAGCCGGTTTCCGGATCGTCGAGGTGCCGCTCAACTCGCCGGATCCGTTCGACAGCATCGCGGCGCTGCGGCGCGCGTTGCCCGACGACGCGATCGTCGGCGCGGGCACCGTGCTGCGCGCCGAGTATGTCGATCGCGTGCAGGACGCGGGTGGCGCGCTGATCGTGATGCCGCACAGCGACGCCGCCGTGATCCGCCGCGCACGCGAGCGCGGCCTCGCGAGCGCACCGGGCGTCGCGACGCCGACCGAAGCGTTCTCGGCGCTCGCGAACGGCGCCGACGTATTGAAGATGTTCCCGGCCGAGCAGCTCGGTGTGACGATCGTGAAGGCGTGGCGCGCGGTGATCGATCGCGCGGTGCCGCTGATCCCGGTCGGCGGGATTTCGCCGGACAACATGCAGCCGTTCCTCGCGGCCGGCGCGAACGGCTTCGGGCTCGGCTCGGCGCTGTACCGGCCCGGCCAGCCGGCCGACGCGACCGCGGCGAACGCGCGCGCGTTCCAGGCCGGATTGCGCGTCGCGCGCGGCGGAGCCGCATGATGGGCCGCCTCGCGGGCAAGGTCGCGATGGTGACGGGCGCGGGCCGCGGAATCGGCGCCGCGATCGCTCGCGCGTTCGTGCGCGAAGGCGCGGCCGTCGCGCTCGTCGATCTCGACTTCCCGCAGGCGCAGCACACGGCCGCCGCGATCGCGCACGACCTCGACGGCGCGCGCGTGCTGCCGCTGCAGGCGGACGTCGCGCGGCAGGATGCGGTGCGCGATGCGCTCGCGCAGGCCGAAGCGGCATTCGGCCCGCTCGACGTGCTCGTGAACAACGCGGGCATCAACGTGTTTGCCGATCCGCTGACGATGACCGACGACGACTGGCGCCGCTGCTTCGCGGTCGACCTCGACGGCGTGTGGCACGGCTGCCGCGCGGCGCTGGAAGGCATGGTCGCGCGCGGCCGCGGCAGCATCGTGAACATTGCGTCGACGCATGCGTTCCGGATCATCCCGGGCTGCTTTCCGTACCCGGTCGCGAAACACGGCGTGCTGGGGCTCACGCGTGCGCTCGGCATCGAATACGCGGCGCGCAACGTGCGCGTGAACGCGATCGCGCCGGGCTATATCGAGACGCAGCTCACGCGCGACTGGTGGGATGCGCAGCCCGATCCGGCCGCCGCGCGCGCCGAGACGCTCGCGCTGCAGCCGATGAAGCGGATCGGCCGGCCTGACGAGGTCGCGATGACGGCCGTGTTTCTGGCGTCCGACGAGGCGCCGTTCATCAATGCCGCGTGCATCACCGTCGACGGCGGGCGCGCGGCGCTGTATCACGACTGACACAACGATTCGAAAGACCGCACGTGCGACGGCCGCGCGCACGCTGCGTCGAAACCAACAAGCGGCTACATCCTGTTCGATGAAAACAAGGAGACACTGGAGATGAAACGCAGAACGTTCGTAACGCTGGCCGCCGCGGCAGCGGTGGTGATGGGCAGCCCGGTCGCGCATGCGGCCGACCCGGTCAAGATCGGCTTTCTGGTGAAGCAGCCGGAAGAGCCGTGGTTCCAGGACGAGTGGAAGTTCGCCGAGACGGCGGCGAAACAGAAGGGCTTCACGCTCGTGAAGATCGGCGCACCGTCGGGCGAGAAGGTGATGAGCGCGATCGACAACCTGTCCGCGCAGAAGGCGCAGGGTTTCATCATCTGCACGCCCGACGTGAAGCTCGGGCCGGGCATCGTCGCGAAGGCGAAGTCGCACAACCTGAAGATGATGACGGTCGACGACCGCCTCGTCGACGGCGCAGGCAAGCCGATCGAGGCGGTGCCGCACATGGGGATCTCCGCGTACAACATCGGCAAGCAGGTCGGCGACGGCATCGCGGCCGAGATCAAGAAGCGCGGCTGGGACATGAAGGATGTCGGCGCGATCGACATCACCTACGAGCAGTTGCCGACCGCGCACGACCGCACGAGCGGCGCGACCGACGCGCTGGTGGCCGCCGGCTTTCCGAAGGCGAACGTGATCGCGGCGCCGCAGGCGAAGACCGACACCGAGAACGCGTTCAACGCGGCGAACATCGCGCTCACGAAGAACCCGCAGTTCAAGCACTGGGTTGCGTACGGCCTGAACGACGAGGCCGTGCTCGGCGCGGTGCGTGCGGCGGAAGGGCGCGGCTTCAAGGCGGACAACATGATCGGTATCGGCATCGGCGGTTCCGAGTCGGCGCTGAACGAGTTCAAGAAGCCGCAGCCGACGGGCTTCTACGGCACCGTGATCATCAGCCCGAAGCGCCACGGCGAGGAAACCTCGGACCTGATGTACGCGTGGATCACGCAGGGCAAGGCCCCGCCGGCGCTGACGCTGACGACGGGCATGCTCGCGACGCGCGACAACGTGTCGAAGGTGCGCGAGGAGATGGGGCTCGCGTCGAAGTAAGCGGCCCGCCGGCTGCCGCGGCGATGCGGCGGCCGGCGGTCGATCGATCCGGAAGTAGGGAGACGACGTGTCAGCGGCACTGCGTTTTGACAATATCGGCAAGGTATTTCCCGGCGTGCGCGCACTCGACGGCATCTCGTTCGACGTGCATGCGGGCGAAGTGCATGGCCTGATGGGCGAGAACGGCGCGGGCAAGTCGACGCTGCTGAAGATTCTCGGCGGCGAATACCAGCCCGATGCGGGCAGCGTGCTGGTCGACGGCCAGCCCGTGCAGTTCGCGAGTGCGGCGGCGTCGATCGCGGCCGGCATCGCGGTGATTCACCAGGAGTTGCAGTACGTGCCCGACCTGACGGTCGCGGAAAACCTGCTGCTCGGCCGCCTGCCGAACGCGTTCGGCTGGGTGAAAAAGCGCGAGGCGAAGCGCTACGTGCGCGAGCGGCTCGCCGCGATGGGCGTCGATCTCGATCCCGATGCGAAGCTTGGGCGGCTGTCGATCGCGCAGCGGCAGATGGTCGAGATCTGCAAGGCGCTGATGCGCAATGCGCGCGTGATCGCGCTCGACGAACCGACCAGCTCGCTGTCGCATCGCGAGACCGAGGTGCTGTTCAAGCTCGTCGACGACCTGCGCGCGCAGGGTCGCGCGCTGATCTACATCTCGCACCGGATGGACGAGATCTACCGGCTGTGCGATGCGTGCACGATCTTCCGCGACGGGCGCAAGATCGCGTCGCACGATTCGCTCGCCGAGGTGCCGCGCGAGCGGCTCGTCGCCGAGATGGTCGGGCGTGAGATTTCGGACATCTACCATTACGCGCCGCGCGCGCTCGGCGACGTGCGGTTTGCCGCCGAAGGCGTCGACGGCCCGGCGCTGCGCGAACCCGCGAGCTTCTCGGTGCGCGCGGGCGAGATCGTCGGCTTCTTCGGGCTCGTCGGCGCGGGCCGCAGCGAACTGATGCGGCTCGTGTACGGCGCGGACCGCCGGCGCGCGGGCGTGCTGACGCTCGACGGCGCGCGCATCGACGTGAAGCGCACCGGCGACGCGATCCGCCACGGCATCGTGCTGTGCCCCGAGGACCGCAAGGAAGAAGGGATCATCGCGATCGCGTCGGTCGCGGAGAACATCAACATCAGTTGCCGCCGCCATTCGCTGCGCGCGGGGCTGTTCATCGATCGCAAGACCGAAAGCGAAACGGCCGACCGCTTCATCCAGCGGCTGAAGATCAAGACGCCGAACCGGCGGCAGAAGATCCGCTTCCTGTCGGGCGGCAACCAGCAGAAGGCGATCCTGTCGCGCTGGCTCGCGGAGCCCGACCTGAAGGTCGTGATCCTCGACGAGCCGACGCGCGGGATCGACGTCGGCGCGAAGCACGAGATCTACGACGTGATTTACCGCCTCGCGGAGCGCGGCTGCGCGATCGTGATGGTGTCGTCGGAATTGCCGGAAGTGCTCGGCGTGTCCGATCGCATCGTCGTGATGCGCGAAGGCCGGATCGCGGGCGAGCTGCCGCGCGAACAGGCGAACGAGCACGCGGTGCTGAACCTCGCGCTGCCGCAGACGAGCGCCGCCCAGGCGGCCTGACGCGGCGCACGATATTCGAATCGACCAGGCGCGGCGTGGGCCGCGCGATGCAGGAGCAGGAGACACAATCATGCAAGTCAGGGAAAACCTCGCCGGCGCAGCCGTGAAGCAGTCGGCCGACGCGCTGGTTCCGCAGCAAAGCGACCGGCAGAAGTGGTGGCAGCACCTCACCGAATACAGCCTCATCGCGATCTTCGCGGTGATGTTCATCACGATGTCGCTGACGGTCGATCACTTCTTCTCGATCGACAACATGCTCGGCCTCGCGCTGTCGATCTCGCAGATCGGCATGGTCGCGTGCACGATGATGTTCTGTCTCGCGTCGCGCGATTTCGACCTGTCGATCGGCTCGACCGTCGCGTTCTCCGGCGTGCTGTGCGCGATGGTGCTGAACGCGACCGACAACACGTTCGTCGCGATCGTCGCGGCGGTTGCGGCCGGCGCCGCGATCGGCTTCGTGAACGGCGCGGTGATCGCGTACCTGCGCATCAACGCGCTGATCACGACGCTCGCGACGATGGAGATCGTGCGCGGGCTCGGCTTCATCGTGTCGAAGGGGCAGGCGGTCGGCGTGTCGTCGGACACGTTCATCGCGCTCGGCGGGCTGTCGCTGTTCGGCGTATCGCTGCCGATCTGGGTCACGCTGCTGTGCTTCATCGCGTTCGGCGTGCTGCTGAACCAGACCGTGTACGGCCGCAACACGCTCGCGATCGGCGGCAACCCCGAGGCATCGCGGCTCGCGGGGATCAACGTCGAACGCACGCGTGTGTATATCTTCCTGATCCAGGGCGCGGTGACCGCGCTCGCGGGTGTGATCCTCGCGTCGCGCATCACGTCGGGCCAGCCGAACGCCGCGCAGGGCTTCGAGCTGAACGTGATCTCCGCGTGCGTGCTCGGCGGCGTGTCGCTGATGGGCGGCCGCGCGACGATCTCGGGCGTCGTGATCGGCGTGCTGATCATGGGCACCGTCGAGAACGTGATGAACCTGCTGAACATCGACGCGTTCTACCAGTACCTCGTGCGCGGTGCGATCCTGCTCGCGGCCGTGCTGCTCGACCAATTGAAGAACCGCGGCGTACGCGACTGACCAGATTTCACGGAGACGAACCGCATGACCATCGACACTTCCGCGCACGACCCGCACGCCGCGAGCCCTGAGCGCTTTGCGCGATACCCGAGCCTCGAGGATCGCGCGGTGCTGATCACGGGCGGCGCGACCGGCATCGGCGCGTCGTTCGTCGAGCACTTCGCGCAGCAGGGCGCGCGCGTCGCGTTCGTCGACCTCGATGCGGCTGCCGGCGCCGCGCTGGCGGAAAGCCTCGCGCATGCGCCGCACGTACGTCATGCGCCGCTGTTCATCCAGTGCGACCTGACCGACATCGACGCATTGCGCCATGCGATCGACGCGATCCGCGCGCGCATCGGCGCGATCGCGGTGCTCGTGAACAACGCGGCGAACGACACGCGCCATTCGATCGGCGACGTGACGCCCGCGTCGTTCGACGCGGGCATCGCGGTGAACCTGCGCCACCAGTTCTTCGCCGCGCAGGCGGTGATCGACGACATGAAGCAGCAGGGCGGTGGCGCGATCGTCAATCTCGGCTCGATCAGCTGGATGCTGAAGAACGGCGGTTATCCCGTCTACGTGATGGCGAAGGCGGCCGTGCAGGGCCTGACGCGCGGCCTCGCGCGCGACCTCGGCCCGTTCGGCATCCGCGTGAATTCGCTGGTGCCCGGCTGGGTGATGACCGACAAGCAGCGCCGGTTGTGGCTCGACGACGCGGGCCGTGCGTCGATCAAGGCCGGCCAGTGCCTCGACGCCGAACTGCTGCCCGCCGATCTCGCGCGGATGGCGCTGTTCCTCGCGGCCGACGACAGCCGGATGATCACCGCGCAGGACGTGATCGTCGACGGCGGCTGGGCCTGACCGTTCGTACCGACCAGCATCGTTTCTTCGACGAAGGAAAGGAGCTCATCATGACCGCCACGTCATCGCCCGCAGCGTCGTCCACGAGCCAGTCGCGCCGTGCCCGCCTGGCCGCTGCCGCGCAGCCGGTCAGCCCGGGCCCGCAGACGGCCGCATTCGCGCAGGGCGTGGGCGCCGCGCATGCGGCGGCCGTCTCGCTGACGAACGCGTCGCTGAGGCTCGACGTGCTGCCGCACCTGGGCGGCGGCATCGCACGCTTCGACTGGCGCGGCGACAACGGTGCGCTGATGCCGGTGTTCCGCCGCTGCGAGCATCCGGAGACGGCGACGGACCCGAACGAGCTCGCGTGTTATCCGCTGCTGCCTTACTCGAACCGGATCGGCGGCGCGCGCTTCGAATGCGACGGGCGCAAGGTCGCGGTGCCGCGCAACCGCCGCGACGAGCCGCTGCCGATCCACGGCGACGGCTGGCTCGCGCCGTGGCAGGTGGACGATGCGACCGACACGACGCTGCAGTTGTCGCTCGATCGCGCGGGCGGTGCACCGTATGCGTTCCGCGCGATCCAGTCGTTCGAACTCGACGACACGACGCTGTCGATCGCGCTGACGATCGAGAACGCGGGGCGCGCCCGGCTGCCGTTCGGGCTCGGCGTGCATCCGTTCCTCGTGCGCGACGCGGTGACCGAGCTGGCCGCGGCGGCCGGCGGGCTGTGGCTGTCGGGCGCCGATTTCCTGCCGGTGCGGCACGTCAGCGTGCCGCCGGCGTGGCAGTTCGGCGTCGCGTATCCGCTGCCGGCCGCGCTCGTCAATCACGCGTTTACCGGCTGGGGCGGCCACGCGACGGTGAGCTGGCCGCGCCGCGGGCTGTCGCTGACCGTTGCGGCCGACGCCGACGCGTATGTGCTCTATACGCCGCCCGGCGAGGATTTCTTCTGCTTCGAGCCGGTCGATCATCCGATCAATGCGGTGAACCTGCCGGGCGGCGCGGCTGCTCACGGGATGACGCTGCTTGCGCCGGGCGAGCGGCTCACACGGCGTTTCGCGTTCACCGTCGAGCGCGCCGATGCGCGCGGCAATGCCGCGACACGCGAGGCGCGCCGGAGACGCGGGTAAAATACGCGGTCTACCAACGGTTTGCCGCGAGTATCCGCCATGTCTTCCCCGCTTACTTTCATTGAATCGCTGCGCGCCGCGTGGCAGCGCACGAATTCGCTGCTGTGCGTCGGCCTCGATCCCGAGCCGTCGCGCTTTCCCGTGCAGTTCGACGGCCAGCCCGACGCGATCTTCGAATTCTGCCGGCAGATCGTCGACGCGACCGCGCAGTACGCGAGCGCGTTCAAGCCGCAGATCGCCTACTTCGCCGCGCATCGCGCGGAAGACCAGCTCGAACGGCTGATCGCGCACATCCACCTCCAGCATCCGGGCTTGCCCGTGATCCTCGACGCGAAGCGCGGCGACATCGGCAGCACGGCCGAGCAGTACGCACGCGAAGCGTTCGAGCGCTATCGCGCGGACGCGGTCACGGTGAACCCGTACATGGGCTACGACTCGGTCGAGCCGTACTTCGAGCACGAAGGCAAGGGCGTGATCGTGCTGTGCCGCACGTCGAACCCGGGCGGTTCCGACCTGCAGTTCCTCGATACGAACGGCCGGCCGCTGTACCAGGTCGTCGCGGATCTCGCGGCGAACAAGTGGAATGCGAGGAACGGCCAGCTTGGCCTCGTGGTCGGCGCGACGTTCCCGAAGGAAATCGAGATCGTGCGCGGGATCGTCGGCGACATGCCGCTGCTGATCCCCGGCATCGGCGCGCAGGGCGGCGACGTGCAGGCGACCGTCAACGCGGGCCGCACGGCCGACGGCACGGGCATGATGATCAACTCGTCGCGCGCGATCCTGTACGCGAGCAACGGCGAGGATTTCGCCGAAGCCGCGGCGCTCGCCGCGCAAAAGACCCGCGATACGATCAACGCGCATCGCTGATCGCTCCGGCCGCCCGTCCGGGCGGCCGACTCCGGCAGGCCCGCGCCGGCGGGTCCGTGCCGCGTTCCCGCGTAACTTTCCCGCTTCGTCCGCCTGCCTGGTCAGCGCTCGCGTTCGTCGAGCAGCTTCAGCAACCCGCGCAGCGCATGCGCGGCCGCCTGCGTGCGGATCTGTTCGCGGTCGCCCTTGAACACGAGCGTCTCGACGTCGGTATGGAGCCGGTTGCTCCAGCCGAACGACACGGTGCCGACCGGCTTCTTCTCGCTACCGCCCGCCGGGCCCGCGATGCCCGTGACGGACAGCGCGACCTGCGCGCGGCTGTTGCGCAGCGCGCCTTCGGCCATCGCGCGCGCGACGGGCTCGCTGACGGCGCCGTGCTTGTCGATCAGGTCGGGCGGCACGCCGATCATCTCGATCTTGGCCTGGTTCGAATACGTGACGAAGCCGCGCTCGAACCACTGGCTGCTGCCGGAGATGTCGGTGATCGCCGCGGCGATCATGCCGCCGGTGCAGGATTCGGCGGTGGCGAGCGTCAGGTGCTCGTCACGCAGCTTGTTGCCTGCGCGGATCGCAAGCTGGTGGACGACGGAATCGGTTGGCATGCGCGTCGGGAAACGGGAGTCGGGAAATCGGTCAGCCGACGACGGAGCGCCACAGGGCGATCACGAGCAGCGTCATGAACGCGGCGACCAGGTCGTCGGCCATGATGCCGAGCCCGCCTTTCAGGCGACGGTCGACATAGCGGATCGGCGGCGGCTTGAGCATGTCGAAGAAGCGGAACGCGACGAACGCCCACAACTGGCCGACGAAGGTCGCGGGCGTGACGAACAGCATCACGAGCCAGATCGCGACGATCTCGTCCCAGACGACGGCGCCCGGATCGGACGTACCCATCTTCCTCGCGGTGAAACCGGTGATCCACGTGCCCGCCACGAAGCCGGCCGCGATCAGCACCCACCATTCGGGCACCGTCAGGTAGCGGTTGAGCACGACGAACGTGAGCCAGCCGAACAACGAGCCGAACGTGCCGGGCATGATCGGCGCGAGCCCGCTGCCGAAGCCGAGCGACACGATGTGCGCCGGGTGCGACAGCATGAAGCGCGCGCTCGCGCGCTTCGGCGCGTTCCCGTTCGGTGCGGCGCCGGGCTCGGCTGCGCCGTGCGCGGACGTCGGGTCAGTCTGCATGGAAGTGGTCGAAGCCGTGCAACGTGAGAGCCAGGGGCGCGCCGGCGGCGTCGCGCCACGCGATCGCGGGCCGCTCCGAGGGAGCGGACAACGCGCGTATTGTACCGATTCGCGTGACCGGCACGCCGGCCGTCGCGCCGGCCGCTTCGACCGCCGCGCGGGCCGCAGCCGGTGCCGTGAAGCACAGTTCGTAGTCGTCGCCGCCCGCCAGCGTGCAGCGGCGCTGCACGTCGGGCGGCAGCGTCGCGAGCGCGGCCGAGCGCGGCACCGCGTCGGCGTCGATCTCGGCGCGCACGTTCGAGCGTGCCAGGATGTGCTGCAGGTCGCCGGCGAGGCCGTCCGAGATGTCGAGCGCCGCGTGCGCGACGCCTGCGAGCGCGAGGCCGAGCGCGATGCGCGGCTCGGGGCGCTCGAGCGCGCGCCGGAACGCGGCCGCTTCGTTCGCGCCGGCCGCCCATTCGCCGCGTGCGACGCCGAGGCCGGCGCGAGCGTCGCCGAGCGTGCCGGACACCCAGACGTCGTCGCCGTCGCGCGCGGCATCGCGCCGCAGCGCCGCGTCGGGCGCGACTTCGCCGAATACGGTCACGCACAGGTTCAGCGGCCCGCTCGTCGTGTCGCCGCCGATCAGCTCGCAGCCGAACCGCTCGGCAAGCGCGAACAGCCCGTTGCTGAATGCCTCGAGCCACGCCGCGTCGGCGCGCGGCAGCGCGCACGCGAGCGTGAATGCGCGCGGCTCGGCGCCCATCGCCGCGAGGTCGGACAGGTTGACCGCGAGCGTCTTGTGGCCGAGCGCGTCGGGCGCGACGTCGGGGAAGAAGTGGAGGCCTTCGACCAGCATGTCCGTCGAAATGGCCAGCAATTTCCCGGATCGAGGTGCGATCAGCGCACAATCGTCGCCGATGCCGAGCGTCGACGCGCGTGCACCCTGTGCCGCGCGGCGCGCGAAGAAGCGATCGATCAGCGAAAACTCGGAGAGGGCGGCTGGCACGGCGGGTGGATCCGATTCGGTTGAGGGAACGGCATTGTACGAGGCGAACGGCGGGTGTTCCTGCACCGTTCGGTTCATTTTTGTCGCGGCTGTCGCACCCGAATCGCCGGTCTGGCGGCTTTCGATTGGCGCTACAATGCCGTCGAACAGTTATTCTAATCCGCACGTCACGAGACACATGTCCACCCAATCCTCTTCCAAAGCCAAGCTCCGCGAAGCCGCGCTCGACTATCACGAATTCCCGACCCCCGGGAAGATCGCGATCGCCCCGACCAAGCAGATGATCAACCAGCGCGACCTCGCGCTCGCGTATTCGCCGGGCGTGGCGTATGCGTGCGAGGAGATCGTCGAGAACCCGCTCAACGCGGCGCGTTTCACCGCGCGCAGCAACCTGGTCGGCGTCGTCACGAACGGCACGGCGGTGCTCGGTCTCGGCAACATCGGCCCGCTCGCGTCGAAGCCGGTGATGGAAGGCAAGGCCGTGCTGTTCAAGAAGTTCGCCGGCATCGACGTGTTCGACATCGAGCTGAACGAGTCGGATCCGCACAAGCTCGTCGACGTGATCGCCGCGCTGGAGCCGACCTTCGGCGGGATCAACCTGGAAGACATCAAGGCGCCGGACTGCTTCATCGTCGAGCGCGAGTGCCGCAAGCGGATGAAGATCCCGGTGTTCCACGACGATCAGCACGGCACCGCGATCGTCGTGGCCGCGGCCGTCACGAACGGCCTGAAGGTCGTCGGCAAGGACATCAAGAAGGTGAAGCTCGTCGCGTCCGGCGCGGGCGCGGCCGCGCTCGCGTGTCTCGACCTGCTGGTCGACATCGGCCTGCCGATCGAGAACATCCTGGTGACCGACCTGGCCGGCGTGGTCTACAAGGGCCGCACCGAACTGATGGACCCGGACAAGGAGCGTTTCGCACGCGAAACGGAAGCGCGGACGCTGGCCGAAGTGATCGACGGCGCGGACATCTTCCTCGGCCTGTCGGCTGCCGGCGTGCTGAAGCCGGAGATGGTGAAGGGCATGGCCGAGCGCCCGCTGATCCTCGCGCTCGCGAACCCGACGCCGGAAATCCTGCCGGAAGCGGCGCTCGAAGTGCGTCCCGACGCGATTCTCGCGACCGGCCGTACCGACTACCCGAACCAGGTCAACAACGTCCTGTGTTTCCCGTTCATCTTCCGCGGCGCGCTCGACGTTGGCGCGACGACGATCACGCGTGAAATGGAGATCGCCGCCGTCAACGCGATCGCCGAGCTCGCGCAGCACGAGCAGAGCGACATCGTCGCGACCGCATACGGCATCCAGGACCTGTCGTTCGGGCCTGAATACCTGATTCCGAAACCGTTCGATCCGCGCCTGATCGTGAAGATCGCGCCGGCCGTCGCGCAGGCCGCGATGGACGGCGGCGTCGCGACGCGCCCGATCGAGGATATGGACGCGTACCGCGTCCACCTCCAGCAGTTCGTGTATCACAGCGGCACGACGATGAAGCCGATCTTCCAGATCGCGCGCGCTGCGCCGGAAGAGAAGAAGCGCGTGGTGTTCGCGGAAGGCGAAGAAGAGCGCGTGTTGCGTGCCGTTCAGATCATCGTCGACGAAAAACTCGCGACGCCGATCCTGATCGGCCGCCCGTCGGTGATCGAGCACCGTATCCAGCGCTACGGCCTGCGCCTGAATCCGGGCGTCGACTTCACGGTCGTCAACACCGACCACGACGAGCGCTACCGCGACTTCTGGCAGACGTACTACAAGCTGATGGCGCGCAAGGGCATCAGCGAACAGCTCGCGCGCGTCGAGATGCGCCGCCGCACGACGCTGATCGGCGCGATGCTGGTGAAGAAGGGCGAAGCGGACGGGATGATCTGCGGCACGATCAGCACCACGCACCGCCACCTGCACTTCATCGACCAGGTGATCGGCAAGCGCGACGGTTGCAGCGTGTACGCGGCGATGAACGGCCTCGTGCTGCCGGGCCGCCAGATTTTCCTCGTCGATACGCACGTGAACGTCGATCCGACCCCGGAGCAACTGGCCGAGATCACGATCATGGCTGCGGAAGAAGTGCGCCGCTTCGGCATCGAGCCGAAGGTCGCGCTGCTGTCGCATTCGAATTTCGGCACGAGCAACGCACCTTCGGCGAAGAAGATGCGCGATACGCTCGCGATCCTGCAGGAATGCGCACCGGAGCTGAAGGTCGACGGCGAGATGCATGGCGATGTCGCGCTCGACGCGGCGCTGCGCAAGGAAATCCTGCCGGAATCGACGCTGGAAGGCGACGCGAACCTGCTGATCCTGCCGAACATCGACGCCGCGAACATCGCGTACAACCTGCTGAAGACGGCTGCCGGCAACAACATCGCGATCGGCCCGATCCTGCTGGGCGCGGCCCAGCCGGTGCACGTGCTGACCGAATCGGCAACCGTTCGCCGCATCGTCAACATGGCGGCGCTGCTGGTCGCCGACGTGAACGCCGCGCGCTGAGCAAAACGAACGCGCCAGGCCGGTCGAATCGGCGTGGCGCGTCGGGCGAAATTGTAAACAAACGCAAAAAGAGGCGTGCCCGTCATGGGCACGCCGTCGGGCAGGGCGCAAACGCGCTTCCCTCAAAGCAACAGCAGCATCTCTCCACTCCGGGTAAAGAGCGTGGCAAGGAGGCAGGGTCTTGCCAAACGAGAGATGCCGCCCGCATTTTATCCTATGTAAGATAAATGTAGAGTGATTTCGGTAAGAAATACGCAAATCCGAGCGTCGTCAGCCTTTCGATTCCCAAACGGACATTGATTCGCGCGGCCAATAACGCTACGCTAACGCCTTTGTTGGTCGTCAACTACTTGATTTAACAGCGGGAACCCTGGTTCATGGCACGCAAGTGGCTCCGCAACGGCGCGCTCGCGTCCGTCTTCGCGATGTTCGCGATGGGTATCGTCGGCACGCCGACGGGCAGTCTGGTTTCCGCCGCTTACGCACGGGAGGCCGTTTCGGCCGACGTGGCCGCCAGCGGGCTCGATACGATCCCGACCGCCCGTCTTCCGCGCGAGGCCGTGACCACGCTGGGCCTGATCGGCGCAGGCGGCCCCTATCCGTACGAGAAAGACGGCGTCGTGTTCGGCAACCGCGAGCGGATCCTGCCGAAGGCGAAGCGCGGCTACTACCATGAGTACACGGTGCCGACGCCGCGTGCCCGCAATCGCGGCGCGCGCCGGATCGTCTGTGGCGGGCCCTTGCGCCGGATCGACAACTGTTATTACACGGGCGACCACTACAACAGTTTTAAACGTATTGTTGAATGACTTCGGGACGAATGGCATGAGCGACTCCATCTACGCGCACGATACGGCGGCGGCGGAACTGTTCGCGGCCGGCGACGGCAACCTGTTTCAGCGCGTGATTCAATTGAACGCGGCGGCGCAGGCCGTCGGCGCGCCGGAGCAACAGGAAGCCGAGTCCGGGCTTTCATCGAACGAGGAGCCTATGAGCCTTTTCACGACCGTGCGACCCAATCTCGTGCAGTCGATCCGCGCGTTCCGCGTGCAGGATCTTGCCGACGAAGCCGGCCGGCTCGGCCAGCACTTCCTGTATGCGTATTGCGGCGCCGCGCAGTCGAAGCAGGAAGTGATGGAAACGATCGCGACGTCGTTCCTGTTCCCGAAGCATTTCGGGAAGAACTACGACGCGCTGTACGACTGCCTGACCGACCTTGTCGCGAAGGCCGGCGCGCAGCCCGGTTTCGTGATCGTCCTCGAAGGGCTGCCGATCGCGCAGAAATTCGACAAGGAAGGGCGCGAGACGCTGCTCGACGTGTTCCGCGAGGCGGCCGAGTTCTGGGCCGAGCGCAAGGTCGCGTTTCGCGTGTTCTACTCGTTCGCGTAAGCGCGGATCGGCCCGCGGCTCTCCGAGGCCGGCCCGGCGAAAAGCCCGCTTCGAGCGGGCTTTTTTGCGTGTGCGCGATGCGTACGGGCCGGCGCGGCACGTCGCTCGCTGACACCGGCCTTTCATCGGACACCTTTTTTCGAGACAATCTCGGCCGGCCTGGTTGCGGCAGCCGTCGCGTCGGGTGCGAAAAACAAATCATCGAGAGAGGGCTGTCTTCCCATGACTATTTCCCGTTCCGCACGCGCCGGCGCGCGTATCCCGTTTGCGCGTGCCGCCGTGCTGTCCCTGCTGGTTGCGGCGGGCGCCGCGCAGGCTGCGCCGCTCACGCCCGAGCAGACCGTCGATCTTTATATCGGCGCGTTCGTCAATGGCGACGTATCGAAAGCCCGCGTGTTCAACGACGCGGTACGCCCGAGTTATGAAGGGAAGGACGCGCTCAACGTCGACGTTCTGTCGACGCTTGGCGAGTCGATGCGCAAGGATATGGCCGAAGGGATGCTGGCGCCGATACCGCCGAAGGTGAGTGCTGCGTTGCGTCCGTCGGTCGAGAGCATGGCCGCGGCGTATCAGCGCGCGCTCAATCGCTCGGCGTGCAAGGCGACCGGCTCGTCGCAGCAACCGAACTCGGCCATCGAGGGCCAGATGGTCGCGACGGTCGAATTCGCGTGCCGCGTCCCGGATGCCGGGCCCGGCGGGAAGGCGCTGGAGGCGAAGCTGGGCAACGGTCGCCTGAAGAATGACGCGGCACGGATTGCTGCGTTCAAGGCGATCTTCTCCGGCATGGCGCAGGTTTTGGACGCGGCACCGGTGACGCACCCCGTGACGGGCAAGATCGACCTTTACAGCCTGGACGGAGGCTGGGCGACCGGAAGCCCGCAAGACGTGCTGACACCGGTTCTCGATGCGTTGTCCGATTCAATGCCGCACGGATCGTCGCGCGACAAGTCGCGATAAGCCGCAGCGTGGAAACGCGCCGCATTCCTGCAGTGACGCCGGCCGCATATCGCGCCGCGGCAGGGTGACGGGTGGGCCGGGAAGGGGCGTGCCACCTCGCGGCGGCACGCCCATCCCGTTACCACCCGCCCCACCGCGCCGCCAGCGCCGCGAGCACGGCCGCGCCGGCCGTCTCGGTGCGCAGCACGCGGGGCCCGAGCGACAGCGCGGTGAAGCCGCGTGCGCGCGCCGCGTTTTCCTCGTCGGGCGACAGGCCGCCTTCGGGGCCGATCAGCAGCGTGACGGGTGCCGCGGGCGGCGTGTCGGGCAGCGACGCGAACGGGATGCTCGCGCGCGGCGACAGCAGCAGCCGCAGTTCGCCGTCGGCCGGCGCGGCCGGCAGCGCATCGAGCCACGCGTTGAAGCCGCGTACCGGCGCGACGTCAGGCAAGCGGTTGCGCCCGCACTGTTCGCACGATGCGCGCACGACGCCGCGCCAGTGCGCGACGCGCTTGTCCGCGCGTTCGCCGGCGAGCTTCACGACGCCGCGCGCGGTCGACAGCGGCACGACCGCCGCGACGCCGAGCTCGACGGCCTTTTCGATTACCCAGTCCATCTTGTCGCCGCCGGCGATCCCCTGCGCAAGCGTGACGCGGTACGGCGGCTCGGCCTCGGCCGGCTCGAACGCGTCGATCTGCGCGAGCGCGCTGCGCTTGTCGATCTCGACGAGCCGTGCGCGGTACTGGCCGCCCGTGCCGTCGAACAGCGCGAGCACGTCGCCGGGCTGCAGGCGCAGCACCTGCGCGTGGCGTGCGACATCGGCCGGCAGAGAGAGCGTGACGTCGGCGCGCAGTGCCGCGTCGACGAAAAAGCGCGGCACGGCCGCGGTGGTGGTGGCTTCGTTCATGCGTGTGGCGGTTTCGTTCATGCGTCGAGATGGCGCGCGAGCGCCCAGCGGTAGCCGTCGAGATCCTCGATCTGCGCGAACCGGTCGCCCCAGAACTGGTCCTGCGGCGCGGTCAGCGATTTCGCGCCCGCGTCGAGCGCGCGCTGCCAGGTGGCGTCGACGTCGTCGACATACAGATAGAACGACTGCGGCGCGGTCGCGTTCGCGCTCTTCGGCGTGAGCGCGGTCGAGCCGAACGCGCCTTCGGGCGCGAACATCACGATCAACTGGCCGCGGTAGGCCATCTCGACGTGCATGATCGCGCCGTCCTCGTCGTGCACGTCGCGCAGCTCGAAGCCGAATGCGGCCTTGAAGAAATCGATGGCCGCGCGCGCGTTGCGCACGGCCAGATACGGCGTCAACCAAGGCACGTCGGCCGGACGTGGATCGGTCATGAAAATCTCCTGTCGAACAGTGTTGGCGCTTCAGCGCTCATGTCGGACCGAGTAAGCGCTTCAGCCCTTACCGAACCCCATGCTTTGCATCGGGTTCCGTGCTTTGCGGTCGGCCAGAGGGTTGGCACTGCATCCGGGGCGTTCCGATCCCGCGTTTCGCACGGCGAACCATGCGAAGCCTCGAAGGAAACAAGGAACGATGCGGCCGCCCGGACGCTCAGCGGCGAATGCCCAGTGTATCGCGCAGCGTGTGCGGCAGGGCAAAGAGGGACGCATGCAACCGCGCGTCGTAGTAGCGCAAGCCCTGGACGTGGCGCGCGGCGAGCCGTTCGTCGACGTCGTGCGCGAACAGCGCGGCCGCATCGAGCGTGTCGCTCGCGATCACCATCAGCCACTGCGAGCCGTACAGCGGCACGTGCGCGGACAACGGATCGACGACCGCGAAGCTCGCGCGCAGGTCGTCGAGCAGCGCGGCGATGCGCGCCGCGTGGAATACCGGCGAGCCGAGATGCATCGAGATCGCGCCGCACGGCGTGAGGATCCGCTTGAGCCGCGCGTAGAACGCACGCGTATAGAGGCCGGCCGCCGGCGAATCGGGCGGCGTGAGGTCGAACACGACGAGATCGAAATGCTCGACGGTCGAGTCGACGAAATGCGCGGCGTCGCCGATCACGACCTCGACGCGCGGGTCGTCGAGCGCGCCCTGGTGCACGTCGTCGAGATAACGACGCGCCATTCCGACCACCTCGTCGTCGAGTTCCGCGATCACGATCCGCTCGATGCACGCGTGCTTGAGCAACTGGCGTGCCGCGCCGCCGTCGCCGCCGCCGAGCACGAGCGCCTTCTTCGGCGACGGATGCGCGAGCGCGGCCGGGTGCGTCATGCACTCGTGATAGACGTACTCGTCGCCGACCGACGTCATCGGCTGGCCGTCCAGCGTAAACAGCCGGCCGAGCTGCGGGGTTTCCCAGACTTCGATCTGCTGGTGCGGCGACGCGACGCACGCGAGCCTCCGTGCATTCGGGAAGCCGTAGGTGGCGTCGGGCGTAGGGTGAAAGAGTAGCGTGGTGCTCACGGGCGGGGCGCCAAGGGCAGTCGGTTCTGACGTCTGAATTATAGGAGGCGCACGGTTTGACGGAAAACCGTGCCGGAACACCACGCGCAGACAAGGGAAATGTCGGCCCATCTGTTAAAATGACGAGCTTTGCAGCCCCGTCCGTAGGCTCCGTCCGCTTCGCGTCCGTCAGGCGCCGCACCGCGCGCCGGGAACGATTGACGCTCGAGCTTCCGGATGCCGCCGTGCCCCCGTTTCCTCGACTCGTTCTCCGGACTCGACATGACGACTTCGTCTCCCGCCTCCACCACCCTGATGGCCAACGCGATCCGTGCGCTCGCGATGGACGCCGTCCAGCAAGCGAACTCCGGCCACCCCGGCATGCCGATGGGCATGGCCGAAATCGGCGTCGCGCTCTGGTCGCGCCATCTGAAGCACAACCCGACGAACCCGCACTGGGCAGACCGCGACCGCTTCGTGCTGTCGAACGGCCATGGCTCGATGCTGCTGTACTCGCTGCTGCACCTGACCGGCTATGACCTGCCGATCGAAGAGCTGAAGAACTTCCGCCAGCTGCACTCGAAGACGCCGGGCCACCCGGAATACGGGATCACGCCGGGTGTCGAGACGACCACCGGCCCGCTCGGCCAGGGTCTCGCGAACGCGGTCGGCATGGCGCTCGGCGAAGCGCTGATGGCCGACGAGTTCAACCGCGACGGCGCGAAGATCGTCGATCACCACACGTACGTGTTCCTCGGCGACGGCTGCCTGATGGAAGGCATCTCGCACGAAGCCTGCTCGCTCGCGGGCACGCTGAAGCTGAACAAGCTGATCGCGTTGTACGACGACAACGGCATCTCGATCGACGGCGACGTCGTGAACTGGTTCCACGACGATACGCCGAAGCGCTTCGAAGCGTACGGCTGGAACGTGATCCCGAACGTGAACGGCCATGACGTCGACGCGGTCGACGCGGCCATCGCGAAGGCGAAGCTGTCGGACAAGCCGACGCTGATCTGCTGCAAGACGGTGATCGGCAAGGGCGCGGCGACCAAGGCCGGCGGCCACGACGTGCATGGCGCTGCGCTCGGCGCGGAAGAAATCGCGAAGACGCGCGAAGCGCTCGGCTGGAAGTGGGAGCCGTTCGTGATTCCGCAGGAAGTCTATGCGGCATGGGACGCGAAGGAAGCCGGCAAGCGTGCCGAGACCGACTGGGACGCAACGTTCGCGCAATATCGCGCGAAGTTCCCGGCAGAAGCCGCCGAATTCGAGCGCCGGATGGCCAACAAGCTGCCGGCCGACTGGGCCCAGAAGGCCGCGGCGATCATCGCCGGCGCGAACGAGCGCGCCGAGACGGTCGCGACCCGCAAGGCGTCGCAACAGGCGATCGAAGGGCTGGCAGCCGCGCTGCCCGAGCTGCTCGGCGGCTCGGCCGACCTGACCGGCTCGAACCTGACCAACTGGAAGGCATCGAAGGCGGTTCGCGCGAATCCGGAAGGCGCGGGCGTCGTGCTGGGCAACCACATCAACTACGGCGTGCGCGAATTCGGCATGAGCGCCGCGATCAACGGCCTCGCGCTGCACGGCGGCCACAAGCCGTTCGGCGGCACGTTCCTGACGTTCTCCGACTACAGCCGCAACGCGCTGCGCGTGGCTGCGCTGATGAAGGTGCCGTCGATCTTCGTGTTCACGCACGATTCGATCGGCCTCGGCGAAGACGGCCCGACGCACCAGTCGATCGAGCACGTGTCGAGCCTGCGCCTGATCCCGAACCACGACGTGTGGCGTCCGGCCGACACGGTCGAGACGGCCGTTGCATGGACGCACGCAGTCGCCGCGGATCGTCCGTCGAGCCTGATCTTCAGCCGCCAGAACCTCGCGTTCAACCCGCGTACCGACGCGCAGATCGCCAATGTCGAGAAGGGCGGCTACGTACTGAAGGACTGGGACGAAGAAATCGTCGCACGCAAGATCATCCTGATCGCGACGGGTTCGGAAGTCGAGCTCGCGATGAAGGCCGTCGAGCCGCTCGCGCAGCAGGGCATCGCGGCGCGCGTCGTGTCGATGCCGTCGACCAACGTGTTCGACCGCCAGGACGCCGAATACCGCGAACGCGTGCTGCCGCACGGCGTGCGCCGCGTCGCGATCGAAGCGGGCGTGACGAGCTTCTGGCACAAGTACGTCGGCCTCGAAGGCGGCGTCGTCGGGATCGACACGTTCGGCGAATCGGCGCCGGCCGGCGTGCTGTTCAAGTACTTCGGCTTCACCGTCGAGCACGTCGTCGAGACCGCGAAGGCCGTGCTGGCCTAAAAGCATTCGCGACGCGCGCCACCCGTCGCGCGCGTCGCACCGTGAAGCTGCACGAAACGAATTTTTTCAGCCATCAGGAGATAGACCATGACGATTCGCGTCGCAATCAACGGCTACGGCCGTATCGGCCGCAACACGCTGCGCGCGTTTTATGAAAACGGCAAGAAGCACGATCTCGAGATCGTCGCGATCAACGACCTGGGCGATGCGAAGACCAACGCGCACCTGACCCAGTACGACACCGCGCACGGCAAGTTCCCGGGCGAAGTGTCGGTCGACGGCGACTACCTCGTCGTGAACGGCGACAAGATCCGCGTGCTGGCGAACCGCAACCCGGCGGAACTGCCGTGGGGCGAGCTCGGCGTCGACGTCGTGATGGAATGCACGGGCTTCTTCACGACCAAGGAAAAGGCGAGCGCGCACCTGAAGGGCGGCGCGAAGAAGGTGATCATCTCGGCGCCGGGCGGCAAGGACGTCGACGCGACGATCGTCTACGGCGTGAACCACGACGTGCTGAAGGCCGAGCACACCGTGATCTCGAACGCATCGTGCACGACGAACTGCCTCGCGCCGCTCGTCAAGCCGCTGAACGACAAGATCGGCCTCGAAACCGGCCTGATGACGACGATCCACGCGTACACGAACGATCAGGTTCTGACGGACGTCTACCACGAAGACCTGCGCCGCGCGCGTTCGGCCACGCACAGCCAGATCCCGACGAAGACGGGCGCTGCTTCGGCCGTCGGCCTCGTGCTGCCGGAACTGAACGGCAAGCTGGACGGCTACGCGATCCGCGTCCCGACGATCAACGTGTCGATCGTCGACCTGTCGTTCATCGCGAAGCGCGATACGACGGTCGAGGAAGTCAACGCGATCATGAAGGAAGCATCGGAAGGCGCGCTGAAGGGCATCCTCGGCTACAACGATGCACCGCTGGTGTCGATCGACTTCAACCACAATCCGGCTTCGTCGACGTTCGACGCGACGCTGACCAAGGTGTCGGGCCGCCTCGTCAAGGTGTCGAGCTGGTACGACAACGAGTGGGGTTTCTCGAACCGCATGCTGGATACGGCTGTCGCGTTCGCGAACGCGAAGTAATCCCGCACGTTGCGCGGCCGCGGCAACGCGGCACGCGCGGCGAACGAGCCCGGCCCGGTTTTCCGGCCGGGCTTTTTTGTTGCCCGGAATGCGTGGTCACCGGTCCGCCGTCACCTGTTCGAGCGCGTCGACGAACGCACGCTTCAGCGGGCTGTCCAGGTCGGTCCACGCGAGGCCGATGCCGGTCCGGTGGCCGGCCAGGTCGAGCGGCCGCGCGAGCACGTTCGGCGGCAGCGCGCTGGCAGCCTCCGCCGGGATCAGCCCGATGCCCATCCCCGCCGCGACGAGCGCGAGCATCGTCGTGAATTCCCCGAACTCCTGCGCGATTTCGAGCGTCGTGCCCGCGCGGCTCAGCGCGAGCAGCATGTCGTCGTGAAAGCCGGGCGCGTAGCGGCGCGCGAGCACAAACGCGGGCTGGCCGCGCAGCGCGGCCGGCGGGATCGTGTCGTGTGCGGCGAGCGGATGGTCAAGCGGCAGCGCGACGACGAAGCCCTCCTCGAGCACCACGCGCGTGTCGATGCCCGCATACGCGGCCGGCAGCCGGATCATCCCGAAATCGATCCGCCGGTCGCGCAGCGCGGCGATCTGGTCGGGCGTCGGCATGTCCTTCAGTTCCAGCGCGATCAGCGGATAGCGCTCGCGCATCGTGCGCAGCACGGCCGGCAGCAGCGCGGGCAGCACCGACGACACGAACGCGATCCGCAGCGTGCCGATCTCGCCGCGGCTCGACAGCCGCGCCATCTGTTCCGCGCGCGCGGCCTGCTGCAGCGTGGCCCGCGCTTCAGGCAGGAACACGCGCCCCGTGTCGCTCAGTTCGACCTTGTGCCGGTCCCGCTCGAACAGCCGCGCGCCGAGCTCTTCCTCGAGCGCCTTGATCTGCATGCTCAGCGCGGGCTGCACAATGAACAGGCGCTGCGCCGCGCGCCCGAAATGCAGCTCTTCCGCGAGCGTGACGAAGGCGCGCAATTGCTTGAGTTCCATGGGCGGCGGGCAGGAGAGGGCGGTAATCAGATTTCATGATAACCGGATCAAAAATGACCATTGGCGCGGCATCGGGCCGGCGGCCGAAGATACCGTCAACGCGAGACCGGCCGCGACGGGCAGCCGGCGCTACTGGCACGAGGAGACATGCATGACCAACGCGCTTGACCGGTTCCGCCTTGACGGCCGCCGCGCACTGATCACGGGTTCCGGACGCGGGATCGGGCTGACGCTCGCCCGCGGGCTCGCGGAAGCCGGCGCGGCGATCGTCATCAACGATCGCAATGAAGAGAAGGCCGCGACGCTCGCACGCCATTTCCGCGATGAAGGCTTCGCGGCCGATCATGCGGTGTTCGACGTCGCCGAGCATGCGCAGGTGCGCGCGGCGATCGACGATTTCGAGGCGCGCGTCGGCGCGATCGACATCCTCGTGAACAACGCGGGCATCCAGCGCCGCGCGCCGCTCGACGCATTCGAGCCCGACGACTGGCATGCGCTGATGCGCGTGAATCTCGACGGCGTGTTCAACGTCGCGCAGGCCGTCGCGCGTCACATGATCGCGCGCGGCCACGGGAAGATCATCAACATCTGTTCGGTGCAGAGCGAGCTCGCACGGCCGACGATCGCGCCGTATGCGGCGACGAAGGGCGCGGTGCGGATGCTGACCAAAGGGATGTGCGCCGACTGGGCACGTCACGGCATCCAGGCCAACGGCCTCGCGCCCGGCTATTTCGAGACCGAACTGAATCGCGCGCTGGTCGACGACGCGGCGTTCTCCGACTGGCTGTGCAAGCGCACGCCGGCCGGCCGCTGGGGGCGCGTCGACGAGCTGTGCGGCGCGGCAATCTTCCTCGCGTCGGCCGCATCCGATTTCGTGAACGGCCAGACGCTGTTCGTCGACGGCGGGCTGACCAGCGCCGTATAGGGAGGCAGGTATGCGTATGCGTTGCATGTGTGTCGTGATCCACGGGCCGAACGACCTGCGGGTCGAAGAACAGGACGCGGGCGAGATCGGCCCGGGCCAGGTGCGCGTCGATGTCGCGATGGGCGGTATCTGCGGGTCCGACCTGCATTACTTCCGGCACGGCGGCTTCGGTGCGATCCGGCTGCAGCAGCCGATGGTGCTCGGCCACGAGGTCGCCGGCACGGTCGCGGAGGTCGCGCCCGACGTGACGTCGGTGAAGGTCGGCGATCGCGTCGCGGTCAATCCGAGCCGGCCGTGCGGTACGTGCCGCTATTGCCTCGAAGGCTTGCCGAACCAGTGTCTGGACATGCGCTTCTACGGCAGCGCGATGCGGATGCCGCACGTACAGGGCGCGTTTCGCAACGCGCTCGTGTGCGACGCGGCGCAGTGCGTGAAGGTCGCCGATCACGTGCCGCTGTCGCTCGCGGCGCTCGCCGAGCCGTTCGCGGTCGGGTTGCATGCGGTGTCGCGCGCGGGCTCGCTGATCGGCAAGCGCGTGCTCGTGTCGGGCTGCGGGCCGATCGGCGTGCTGGCGGTCGCGGCGGCGCGCGTGCATGGCGCGGCGGAGATCGTCGCGACCGACGTCGTCGAAGCACCGCTGGAAGTGGCCCGTGCACTCGGCGCCGACCATACGATCAATGCGGCGGCCGATGCCGGATGGGTCGCGCGCTACGGCGCCGACAAGGGCACGTTCGACGTGATGATCGAGTGTTCGGGTAATGCGCGCGCGCTGCGCGACGGGCTGGACGTGATGCGTCCGCGCGGGGTCGTCGTGCAGCTCGGGCTCGGCGGCGATGTCAGCCTGCCGCAGAACGTCGTGGTCGCGAAGGAGTTGTCGATCTGCGGATCGTTCCGCTTCCATGCGGAGTTCGCGCTCGCGGTGCAACTGATCAACGCGGGGCGCGTCGACCTGCGGCCGGCCGTCACGCGCGTGTTCCCGATGCGCGACGCGAACCTCGCGTTCGAACTGGCCGGCGACCGGCAGCGCGCGATGAAGGTGCTGATCGATTTCGCGGACGAGGCCGCCTGAGCGTCCGGCGCAAGCGCGTGCCTTGTTTCGCGATCGACGCGAATCCGATCGCTGCGGTGTGATGCGCGTGCGGCGCGCACCGCCCGGCCGTCAGGCGCCCGGCGTCGGGAAGAAGATGCCCGCGCGCTGCGCGGCGTTCGCGATGTGCGTTTCGATCGCGGTGCCCGCGGCGGCCGCGTCGCGCGCGATCAGCGCATCGACGATCGCGCGGTGTTCGTGCCACGTCGACAGCAGCAGCTCGCGCCGGTAGAACGGCATGCGCTGGCTTTCCTTCATGATGTCCGCGCTGCCGCGCAGGATCGATTCGATCGCCGCGTTGCCGGCGAGATGGATGATCCGCATGTGGAAGTCGAAGTCGAGCTGCGACGCTTCGTCGAGCGCGCTTTCCGTCAGCGCGACGTGCAGGTCGGCGAGGTTGTCCTCGAACCACGCGATGTCGTCGTCGCTGACGACGTGCGCGGCCATCCGCGCGGCGAACCCTTCGAGCGCGTAGCGCATCTGGTACGTGTCGGGCGGTGACGACTGCTCGGCGAACCGCCACGCGTGCGCGTCCGTCGCCTGCGCGCTTTCGACGTACACGCCCTTGCCCGCGCGGATGCGCAGCATCCCGAGCGCCTCGAGCGTCGACAGCGCCTCGCGCAGCGACGCACGGCTGATCTCCAGCTCCTCGGAGAGCTGACGCTGGGCCGGCAGCAGGCTGCCGACCGGATAAACGCCTGCCTCGATCCGGTCGCGGATCGTCGCGATGGCGGCGTCGGTCACGGTATGCGGAACATTTTTCATGATGTGAACGATGGCCGGTCTGACCGGCATTGTAATCCGCACATGCGCAGTGCATGACCGCACTACGGGAAAGCCACGATCAGGCCCGCTTTCGGGGCCGCCGGACGTGTGCGAAGAGGGGGGCGGGAAATCCCTATTCTGACCGTCCTTGACGTCACTATATCGGCTTCCTACTATCCACCATAACATCACTGGTCTTACCAGTATGAACAGACGAAACTGCAACCGTTGGATCGGGAGAGCGCCGTGTCGAAATTCCTCAATTCGCTGTTTGGCCGAGTAGTCGTCGCATTGATCCTGGGGGTCGCGCTCGGCGCGTTCTTCCCGCATTTCGCCGAGTCGTTGCGACCGCTCGGCGACGGGTTCCTGAAGCTCATCAAGATGGTCATCGGCCCGATCGTGTTCTGCGTCGTGGTCAGCGGGATGGCCAATGCGGGCGACCTGAAGAAGGTCGGCCGGGTCGGCCTGAAGGCCGTCATCTACTTCGAGATCATGACGACGCTCGCGCTCGGCATCGGGCTCGTGCTCGCGTGGGTCACGCGTCCGGGCGTCGGGATGAACATCGACCTGCATTCGCTCGACGCGTCGTCGCTCGCGTCGTACGCGAAGAACGCCGAAAGCCTGAAGGACACGGCCGGCTACCTGATGAAGATCATCCCCGACACCGCGATCGACGCATTCGCGAAGGGCGACATCCTGCAGATCCTCGTGTTCGCGGTGCTGTTCGGCTCCGCGCTGTCGCTGCTCGGCGACAAGGCGCAGCGCGTCAACTCGCTGATCGAGGAACTGTCGCACGTGTTCTTCCGCATCATCGGCTTCATCATCAAGCTCGCGCCGCTCGGCGTGCTCGGCGCGATCGCGTTCACGACCGGCAAGTACGGCGTCTCGTCGCTCAAGCAGCTCGGCTACCTGGTCGCCGTGTTCTACCTGAGCTGCATCGTGTTCGTCACGGTCGTGCTCGGCATCGTGATGCGGCTCGCGGGTTTCTCGGTGTTCAAGCTGATCCGCTACCTGCGCGAGGAACTGTCGATCGTGCTCGGCACGGCGTCGTCGGATGCGGTGCTGCCGCAGGTGATGCGCAAGCTCGAATACATGGGCGTCAAGGATTCGACGGTCGGCCTCGTGATCCCGACCGGCTATTCGTTCAACCTCGACGGCTTCTCGATCTACCTGACGCTCGCCGTGCTGTTCATCGCGCAGGCCACCAACACGCCGCTGTCGACGCATGACCTGATCGTCGTGCTGCTCGTATCGCTCGTCACGTCGAAGGGCGCGCACGGCATCCCGGGTTCGGCGATCGTGATCCTCGCGGCGACGCTGTCGGCGATCCCGGCGATTCCGGTGCTCGGCCTCGTGCTGATCCTGCCGGTCGACTGGTTCGTCGGCATCGCCCGTGCGCTGACCAACCTGATCGGCAACTGCGTCGCGACGGTCGTCGTCGCGGTGTGGGAGAACGATATCGACAAGGTGCGCGCGAAGCGCGTGCTGAACCGCGAGCTGCGCTACGTGCCGGCCGAAGAGGAAGGCAACGCGGCGCCGGTTGCCGGCGACCAGGCCCACGCGCTCTGAGCGCGGTGTCGCGCGGGGCATCTGCGCCCCCGGTTGACCCGCGCGATCGATTTACCTGCGGCCGGCGCCTCGATGCGCCGGCAGTTCATCAGAAATTGCTTTGCATGGGATGGGAGTAAGCGCTGAAGCGCTAACTCCCATCGACAGGAGACAACATGGCAGCCCCCATCCTCGATCCGAACGCGCCGGCGTTTACGCGGCGTTACATGAACCTCGCCGACCCGCGCCTCGGTGCGCAGGCATTGTTTGCGAGCGACGAATTCTTCGCGCCGAAAGAGCGCATGCTGAATCCCGAGCCGGCCGTGTTCATTCCCGGCAAGTACGACGACCACGGCAAGTGGATGGACGGCTGGGAAACGCGCCGCAAGCGCACGACCGGCCACGACTTCTGCGTGGTGCGCCTCGCGCGGCCGGGCGTGATTTTCGGCGTCGATCTCGATACGAGCCACTTCACCGGCAACTTCCCGCCGGCCGCGTCGATCGAGGCGTGCGTCGCCGACGGCGACACGCCGCCCGACGACGCCGAGTGGCGCACGATCGTCCCCGCGACGACGCTGCAGGGCAATTCGCATCACTACGTGAGCGTCGACGACGCACAGCCGGTCACGCACCTGCGCGTGAACCTGTATCCGGACGGCGGGCTCGCGCGGCTGCGCGTGTACGGCCAGCCGCAGCGCGACTGGCGACATGTGCCGGCCGGCGAACTCGTCGATCTCGCCGCGATCGAGAACGGCGGTTATCTGGTGGCCGCGAACAACCAGCACTTCGGCCCGGCATCGCAGATGCTGATGCCGGGGCGCGGCGCGAACATGGGCGACGGCTGGGAAACGCGGCGCCGCCGCGAGCCCGGCAACGACTGGGCGATCGTCGCGCTCGCGCGGCCGGGCATCATCCGGCGCGTCGAGGTCGATACGGCGTTCTTCAAGGGCAATTTCCCCGACCGCTGCTCGCTGCAGGCCGCGCGGGTCGCGGGCGGCACCGACGATTCGCTGGTCACGCAGGCGATGTTCTGGGCCGAATTGCTCGGCGAGCAGAAGCTGTCGATGGATCACGTGCATACGTTCGACCAGCTCGCGGCGCTCGGCCCCGTCACGCACGTGCGTTTCAACATCTTCCCGGACGGCGGCGTGTCGCGCCTGCGTCTGTGGGGCGAGCCGGCTTGAAGGAGGGCAATGGCATGAGCGGACCCCACATCCTGCGCGTCGAGCGCCTGACCCGCGAAGCGTTCGCGCCGTTCGGCGACGTGATCGCGCTCGAAGGCGCGCGGCATTTCCCGATCAACGGCGGCACGACCGAGCGTTTCCACGATCTCGCGACGATCGACGTCTGCGCGGACGGCGGCCGGCCGCTCGTCAGCGTGTTTCGCGCGCAGCCGCGCGCGCTGCCGGTCGCGGTCACGCTGATGGAGCGCCATCCGCACGGCAGCCAGGCGTTCATCCCGCTCGCGGCCGTGTCGCGCTACGCGATTGTCGTTGCGCCGGCCGGCGAATTCCGGCCCGACGCGATGCGCGCGTTCCTGGCTGAAGGCTGGCAGGGCGTGAATTATGCAAAGGGCGTCTGGCACCATCCGCTGCTCGCGCTCGACGCGGTCAGCGATTTCGTGATCGTCGATCGCGGCGGCCCGCAGCCGAACTGCGACGAGATCCCGCTCGACCGCGCGTGGGCGCTCGAGTTCGAGCCGGCCTGCGCGAGCACGGCCTGACGCGGCGTGCAGCCGGTGTCCGGTTCCGGGCGCCGGTTTCGCGCGGGCGCCGAAGGGTTTTCGCAAGCGTTCCGAACCGGCCCGCGCGCGGCGCGCGGCACGATCCCGAAAAGAACACGGCCCGGGCGGCGAGATGCCGGCCGGGCCGTGCTTCGTGCGCGGGTGGCGCGATTCAGTGCTTGCGGTGCGGGCAGTTCTCGGTCGTGCAGGAACCGTACATCGCGAGCGAGTGCTCCTGGAGCCGGAAGCCGCGCTCCTTCGCGATCGCCTGCTGGCGGCCTTCGATCTCGGCGTCGAAGAATTCCTCGACGCGGCCGCAATCGAGGCACACGAGGTGGTCGTGGTGCGAGCCTTCGTTCAGTTCGAACACGGCCTTGCCGGATTCGAAGTTGCTGCGCGTGAGCAGGCCGGCCTGCTCGAACTGCGTCAGCACGCGGTAGACCGTGGCGAGCCCGATGTCGAGCTGCTCGTTGAGCAGGTTCCGGTACACGTCTTCGGCCGTCAGGTGGCGCACGGGGCTTTGCTGGAAAATCTCGAGAATCTTGAGGCGCGGTAGGGTGGCCTTTAGCCCGATATTCTTGAGATCCGTCGGATTGGTCATGGCTAGGCATCCCTAGAGTACAATGCAGGGCTTCAATGTTACCGGCTTTTCGCCGTTCCAGATACACGCGCGGCCTGCAACGCGGGCCAGCACGGTGAAGGAAATGATCCCAGAAACGCTTTCGCACTTTCAGAGGAGTCGCATGCGGAGTGCCATCATCGCTGCCGCCGCCGTTGCGGCGCTGGCTGGTTGTTCGTCGTACGACAGCGTGACGCAGCGCATCGCGCAGAGCATCACGCCCTATCGGATCACCGTCGTGCAGGGCAACTTCGTGTCGCAGGAGAAGGCCGCACAACTGCAGGTCGGCATGACGCGCGAGCAGGTGCGCGCGTTGCTCGGCACGCCGCTGCTGGCGGACATGTTCCACGCCGACCGCTGGGATTACCTCTTCTACTTCAAGCGCGGCTCGACGGCGATCGTCCAGCAGCGCGATCTCGTCGTGACCTTCGCGGGCGATCGCCTCGCGGGCTGGACCGGCGCCGACAACCTGCCGTCCGAGCTCGACCTGCTGGCCGACATCGACGGCGACCGCGGCGGCAGGAAGGCGAAGGCGGCCGCGGCGGCGAAGGCCGCTTCCGAGGCTGCTGCCGCACGCGCTGCGCAAGCGGCGAGCGCGCCTGCGCCGGAGGCTGTCGCCAGCCCGTCCGCCGTGCCGGCGTCCGGCGCGGTGGTCGACCAGGATGCGAACGCGCAGGCCGCACGTGCAGCGAACCGCGCGACCAACCAGGTGTCGGGCCAAGGCTCGAGCGCGCGCCGCTTCGCGCCGTCCACGCAGGCTGCCGGCGGTGCGCCGGTGCCAGGCGGCCAGCCGCCGGGCGCGGTGCCGGCGATCCAGCCGCAGTTCCAGTTCCATCGTCCGCCGCAGCCGAACGTGTCGAGCGAGGCGTCGCCGCCGGTCGGCCCGCAAGGCTCGGACACGCTGCAGAACCAGCCGATCACCGCGCCGGCCCAGTCGCAGTAAGCGGCCGGCGTGCGGAAACGGGGCGGCTTGCGCCGCCCGCCTTTAGACCTGTCGTGTAGAAAGCCATGAAGATTGCGATTGCCGGCGCATCGGGCCGAATGGGCCGGATGCTGATCGAAGCCGTTCTCAACGATTCCGACGCACAGCTCGTCGGCGCGCTCGATCGCGCCGATTCGCCGTTCCTCGGCCAGGACGCCGGCGCGTTCCTCGGCAAGGAAACCGGGATCAAGCTGACCGACGACCTCGACGCCGTGTTTGCGCAGGCCGACTACCTGATCGATTTCACGCGTCCGGAAGGCACGATCGCGCACATCGAGGCCGCGCTGCGCCACGACGTGAAGCTCGTGATCGGCACGACCGGCTTCACCGCCGAGCAGAAGGCCGAACTGCAGGCCGCTGCGGGCAAGATCGGCATCGTGTTCGCGGCGAACATGAGCGTCGGCGTGAACGTCACGCTGAAGCTGCTCGAATTCGCGGCAAAGCATTTCTCGCACGGCTACGACATCGAGATCATCGAGGCGCATCATCGCCACAAGGTCGACGCGCCGTCGGGTACCGCGCTGATGATGGGCGAAGCCGTCGCCGGCGCGCTCGGGCGCTCGCTCGACGATTGCGCGGTGTACGGCCGCCACGGCGTGACGGGCGAACGCGATCCGTCGTCGATCGGCTTTGCCGCGGTGCGCGGCGGCGACATCGTCGGCGATCACACCGTGCTGTTCGCCGGGATCGGCGAGCGCATCGAGATCACGCACAAGTCGTCGAGCCGCGTGTCGTATGCGCAGGGCGCGCTGCGCGCGGTCCGCTTCCTGTCGGCGCGCGGCGCCGGCCTGTTCGACATGCAGGACGTGCTCGGCCTGCGCTGACACAACGGGGAAACTCCGATGGCGATTCCCACCGGCGTTGTCCACTACCTCGAAAGCGGCGATGCGATCACGCATGCCGTTGCCTATGTGCTGCTGGCGATGTCCGTCGCCAGCTGGTGCTTCCTCTTCATGAAAGCCTGGCTGCTGGTCCGCGCGAAGCGGCAGGGGCCGCGTGCGCTCGCCGCGTTCTGGCGTGCGCCGTCGCTCGACGCGGGCATTGCCGCGCTCGCCGGCGCCGACCGCGAGCGCGTGTTCGTGCCGCTCGCCGAAGCCGCGCGCGACGCGGCCGACGACCACGATCCGGCCGCGCTGGCCGCGCGCGTCGAGCGTAGCGAACGCGTGCTGCGCGCGTTGCGCCACGCGATGCTGCGCTCGCAGCGGCGTCTCGAATTCGGCCAGGTGCTGCTCGCGTCGATCGGCAGTACCGCGCCGTTCGTCGGGCTGCTCGGCACCGTGTGGGGCATCTACCACGCGCTCGGCAGCATCGCCGCGAGCGGGCAGGCGCAGATCGAGAACGTCGCGGGGCCGGTCGGCGAGGCGCTGATCATGACCGCGTTCGGGCTCGTCGTCGCGATTCCGGCCGTGCTGGCCTACAACATCCTCGGGCGGCTCGTGCGGCAGCTCGCCGAGGAACTCGACGGCTTCGCGCGCGACCTGCACGTATTCGTGTGCGCGCAGGACGCCTGACGCGCCGGCCCGGGGGGAACGACCATGGCATTCGGCGGACTCGAGCACCACAAGACCTCGGCACCAATGGCGGAGATCAACATGACGCCGCTGATCGACGTGATGCTCGTGCTGCTCGTCATCTTCATCATTACCGCGCCGCTGATGACGCACGCGATCCGGCTCGACCTGCCGAAGGTCGCGGCCAGCGTCGCGCGCGACACGCCGCAATCCGTCACGCTGTCGATCGACGACGCGGGCAAGCTGTACTGGGACGACGCGCCGGTTGCGCTCGACGTGCTGCCCGCGCGCTTCCGGGCCGCCGTCGCGGGCGGCGCGCCGCCCGAGCTGCGGCTGCGCGCGTCGCGCGCGACGCGTTACGACGTGATCGCGCAGGTGATGGGCGCCGCGCAGGCCGCGGGCCTCACGCGAATCGGCTTCGTGACCGATGTGCCGCCGCAGGCGGGCGGTTCCGCTGCGCCGTCTGCCGCGCCGGCGAACCGCTGAGCGGATCTTCCGGCCGGTCCGCGCCCGCCGCGGGATCGGCCGACCGCCGCATGACCGGCCGAATGGCCCGCCGCGGGCGGTATAATCAACGTTTTTCCCGGTTGGCAGGCTTTTTCAGGTAACCCGGAATTTTCAGGCTACCCGGGCATGCTGCGGGTTACCCGGAAAATGCCCGGAAACCGCGAACAGGTCCGGCAACAGCGAACCTGCAGGTCCGCCGGGCAAGCACGATTTTCGATCCACACCTGCGCGCGAGCCGTCGCGCCGCTTAAAGCCTAGTCCGAACCACACCATGCACGAGAGATACGTACCCGCCGACGTCGAAGCCGCCGCCCAGGGCGACTGGCGCGCAGCCGATGCCTACAAGACGAAGGAAGATTCGCAGAAGCCGAAGTTCTACTGCGTGTCGATGCTGCCGTACCCGTCCGGCAAGCTGCACATGGGTCACGTGCGCAACTACACGATCAACGACGTGATGTACCGCTATCTGCGGATGAACGGCTACAACACGCTGATGCCGATGGGCTGGGATGCGTTCGGGATGCCGGCCGAAAACGCCGCGATGGCGAACGGCGTGCCGCCCGCGAAGTGGACCTACGACAACATCGACTACATGAAGGGCCAGATGCAGTCGATGGGCCTCGCGATCGACTGGTCGCGCGAGATCGCGACGTGCAAGCCCGACTACTACAAGTGGAACCAGTGGCTGTTCCTGAAGATGCTCGAGAAGGGCATCGCGTACAAGAAGACAGGCACCGTGAACTGGGATCCGGTCGACCAGACCGTGCTCGCGAACGAGCAGGTGATCGACGGCCGCGGCTGGCGTTCGGGCGCGCTCGTCGAAAAGCGCGAGATCCCGATGTACTACCTGCGGATCACGCAGTACGCGGATGAGCTGCTGAACGATCTCGACGGCCTCGGCTGGCCCGAGCGCGTGAAGATCATGCAGCAGAACTGGATCGGCAAGAGCTTCGGCGTGAACTTCGGCTTCCCGTACGAACTCGACGGCGAGAAAAAGCTGCTGCGCGTGTTCACGACGCGTGCCGACACGATCATGGGCGTCACGTTCTGCGCGGTCGCGGCCGAGCACCCGCTCGCCACGCGTCTTGCACAGGACAAGCCCGAGCTGCTGGCGTTCATCGACGAATGCAAGCGCGGCGGCGTCGCCGAGGCCGACGTCGCGACGATGGAGAAGAAGGGCGTCGCGACGGGCTTCTCGGTCACGCATCCGCTGACGGGCGAGCCCGTCGAGGTGTGGATCGGCAACTACGTGCTGATGAGCTATGGCGAAGGCGCGGTGATGGGCGTGCCCGCGCACGACGAGCGCGATTTCGCGTTCGCGAAGAAATACGACCTGCCGATCAAGCAGGTGATCGCGGCCGAAGGCCAGACGTACTCGCTCGACGCGTGGCAGGAGTGGTACGGCGACAAGGAAGTCGCGGCCTGCGTGAACAGCGGCAAGTACGACGGCCTCGCATACGGCGCGGCGGTCGACGCGATCGCGGCCGACCTGAAGGCCGGCGGTTACGGCGACAAGCAGGTCACGTGGCGCCTGCGCGACTGGGGCGTATCGCGCCAGCGCTACTGGGGCACGCCGATCCCGATCATCCACTGCCCGTCGTGCGGTGACGTGCCGGTGCCGGAGCAGGATCTGCCCGTCGTGCTGCCGGAAGACCTCGTGCCGGACGGCTCGGGCAACCCGCTCGCAAAGTCGGAAGCGTTCCTGAACTGCACGTGCCCGAAGTGCGGCACGGCCGCGAAGCGCGAAACCGACACGATGGATACCTTCGTCGATTCGTCGTGGTACTTCTCGCGCTACACGGCGCCGGACGCCGAGACGATGGTCGACGCGCGCACCGATTACTGGATGCCGATGGATCAATACATCGGCGGCATCGAGCACGCGATCCTGCACCTGCTGTATTCGCGCTTCTGGACCAAGGTGATGCGCGACCTCGGCCTCGTGAAGTTCGGCGAGCCGGCGAAGAACCTGCTCACGCAGGGGATGGTGCTGAACGAGACGTTCTACCGCGAAGACGCATCGGGCAAGAAGACCTGGTACAACCCGGCCGACGTGACGGTCACGTTCGACGAGAAGGGCCGCCCGGTCGGCGCGACGCTGAACGCGGACGGCCAGCCGGTCGTGCTCGGCGGCATCGAGAAGATGTCGAAGTCGAAGAACAACGGCGTCGATCCGCAGGTGCTGATCGACCTGTACGGCGCCGATACCGCGCGCCTGTTCACGATGTTCGCCGCACCGCCCGAGCAGCAGCTCGAGTGGTCGGGCGCGGGCGTCGAGGGCGCGAGCCGCTTCCTGCGCCGCGTGTGGAGCTTCGGCCATGCGAACCGCGAAGCGCTCGCCGCGCGCGCGGGCTTCGATGCGGCCGCGCTCGGCGAAACCGACAAGGCGCTGCGCCGCGAGATCTACAGCGTGCTGAAGCAGGCCGATTTCGACTACCAGCGCCTGCAGTACAACACGGTCGTGTCGGCCGCGATGAAGATGCTGAACGCGGTCGACGGCGCGAAGGGCGCAACGCCCGGCGTGCTGCGCGAAACGTATGGCGTGCTGCTGCGCGTGCTGTACCCGGTCGTGCCGCACGTCACGTTCGAGCTGTGGAAGGCGCTCGGTTACGCGGACGAATTCGGCCCGCTGCTCGATGCACCGTGGCCGAAGGTCGACGAGGCCGCGCTCGAGCAGGCCGAGATCGAACTCGTGCTGCAGGTGAACGGCAAGGTGCGCGGCGCGCTGAAGGTCGCGAAGGACGCGAGCCGCGAGGCGATCGAAGCCGCAGCGGTGGCCGACGACGCGTTCGCGAAGTTCAGCGACGGCAAGCCGGCGAAGAAGATCGTCGTCGTGCCGGGCCGCCTCGTGAACATCGTCGTCTGACGGCCGCCGGCCGTCGGACGTACCCAGAAGGAGCGAAGGTGATCCGCAGATCGTTTTTGATGCTCGTCGGCAGCGCGGTCGCGCTGTCGGCATGCGGCTTCCAGTTGCGCGGCCAGCAGGACTATGCGTTCAAGCACCTGCTGGTGGCCGGCGCGCCGGCATCCGCCGAGGCGCGGCTGACGCGCCTCGTCGAGGCCGGCAGCGACACGAAGATCGTCAAGTCGGCGGACGACGCCGACGCCGTGCTGCACATGTGGGAGTCGCGCGGACAGAACACGCTGACGCTCAACAAGTACGGTTCGGCGCAGGAGTACGCGCTGTTCTATACGCTGAACTACACGCTGACGAGCAAGGACGGCACCGTGCTGATCCCGCCGAGCGTGATCGCGCTGAACCGCGCGATGACGTACAGCGACAAGTACACGAATGCGAAGGCGCAGGAAGCAGACATCCTGTACGGCGACATGCAGAACGATGCGGTCGACCAGTTGATGCGGCGTCTCGCGATCGTCCACTCGCTGACGCCGGCGCCGGAGGACGTGGTGCCGGGCGTCTCGCCGCGCGCGCCGCTGCCGCCGCCGCCGCTCTGATCGACGGCGCACGCACCGATGCAATTGCGACTTGATGCGCTGGAGCCGCACCTCGCGAAGGGGTTGGCCGGGCTCTATACCGTCTACGGCGACGAGCCGCTGCTCGCGCAGGAAGCGTGCGACCGCATTCGTGCGGCCGCGCGCGCGGCCGGCTTCACCGAGCGGTCGGTGCATACGGTCGAGCGCGGCTTCGACTGGAGCGTGCTGCTCGGCGCGACCCAGGCGATGTCGCTGTTCGGCGAGCGCCAGCTGATCGAGCTGCGCATTCCGTCGGGCAAGCCCGGCAAGGAAGGCGCCGACGCGCTGAAGACGCTCGCGGCCACGCCCAATCCCGACGCGCTGATGCTCGTCACGCTGCCGCGTCTCGACGCGGCCACGCAGAAATCCGCGTGGTTTACCGCGCTGCAGAACGGCGGCGTCGCGCTGAAGATCGATCCGGTCGACCGCGCGCAACTGCCGAACTGGATCGGCCAGCGTCTGTCGATGCAGGGCCAGCGCGTCGCGGCCGGCGACGACGGGCGGCGCGCGCTGCAGTTCATCGCGGAGCGCGTCGAAGGCAACCTGCTTGCCGCGCACCAGGAAATCCAGAAACTCGGGCTGCTGTATCCGCAGGGCGCGCTGTCGTTCGAGCAGGTGCACGATGCGGTGCTGAACGTCGCGCGTTACGACGTGTTCAAGCTGAACGAAGCGATGCTCGCCGGCGACGCCGCGCGGCTCGCGCGGATGATCGACGGGCTGAAGGGCGAGGGCGAGGCGATCGTGCTCGTGATGTGGGCCGTCGTCGAGGAGTTGCGCACGCTGCTGCGGATCAAGCGCGGCGCGACGGCCGGCAAGCCGCTGGCGACGCTGCTGCGCGAGAACCGCGTGTGGGGCCCGCGCGAGCGGCTGATCGGCCCCGCGCTGAACCGCGTGTCGGAACCCGTGCTCGAGAAGGCGCTCGCATTCGCCGCGAAGCTCGACCGGCAGGTCAAGGGGCTCACGGCCGTCGTGCCGGGCCGCCGCACGCAGGACGAACCGCCGCCCGATCCGTGGGACGGCCTGTTCCAGCTTGCAATGACGGTCGCGGGCGCGCGCGGCGAGCGACCGCCGACCGCGGGTCGCGTGCGACGCTAAGCCCCGGTCGGGCCTTCAGCGCGCGCTGCGCAACCCGCTTACAATGCTTCGATGGTCGGGGCCGCCATCCGGCCGCCGCCCACGGATGGCCGCCCCACGGATGGCCGCCCCACGCTTCCCCACGAATTCATGCCGCCCAGCGCGGCTCGCTTCTCGAGTCACACGATGGATATCGATCAGTACATGACCGACCTGGGCCGTCGCGCCCGGCACGCTTCCCGCGCGATGGCGCGCGCCAGCACGGCCGCGAAGAACGCGGCGCTCGACGCCGTGGCCCGCGCGATCGAACGCGACGCGCAGGCGCTGAAGGACGCGAACGCGCGCGACGTCGCCCGCGCCCGTGAAAAAGGGCTCGATGCAGCATTCGTCGACCGCCTGACGCTGTCCGACAAGGCGCTGACGACGATGGTCGAAGGCCTGCGCCAGGTCGCGTCGCTGGCCGATCCGATCGGCGAGATCGGCAATCTCAAGTACCGCCCGAGCGGGATCCAGGTCGGCCAGATGCGCGTGCCGCTCGGCGTGATCGGCATCATCTACGAATCGCGCCCGAACGTGACGATCGACGCGGCCGCGCTGTGCCTGAAGTCGGGCAACGCGACGATCCTGCGCGGCGGCTCCGAAGCGCTCGAATCGAACACGGCGCTCGCGAAGCTGATCGGCGAGGGTCTCGCCGCCGCCGGCCTGCCGCAGGACGCGGTGCAGGTCGTCGCGACGGCCGATCGCGCGGCGGTCGGCAAGCTGATCACGATGACCGAATACGTCGACGTGATCGTGCCGCGCGGCGGCAAGAGCCTGATCGAACGCCTGATCAACGAGGCGCGCGTGCCGATGATCAAGCACCTCGACGGCATCTGCCACGTGTACGTCGACGATCGCGCCGATCTCGACAAGGCGCTCACCGTCTGCGACAACGCGAAGACGCACCGCTACGGCACCTGCAACACGATGGAGACGCTGCTCGTCGCGAGCGGTGTCGCGGCGAAGCTGCTGCCGCCGCTCGGCAAGCTGTATCGCGACAAGCAGGTCGAGCTGCGCGTCGATGCGGCCGCGCGCGCGGTGCTCGCCGATGCGGGCGTCGGTCCGCTCGTCGATGCGACCGAGGAAGACTGGCACACCGAATATCTCGCGCCGGTGCTCGCGATCAAGGTCGTCGACGGCCTCGATGCTGCGATCGAGCACATCAACCATTACGGCTCGCATCACACGGATGCGATCGTCACCGAGGATCACGACCGCGCGATGCGTTTCCTGCGCGAGGTCGATTCGGCGAGCGTGATGGTCAACGCGTCGACGCGCTTCGCGGACGGCTTCGAATTCGGCCTCGGCGCGGAAATCGGCATCTCGAACGACAAGCTGCACGCACGCGGCCCCGTGGGCCTGGAAGGGCTGACGTCGCTGAAGTACGTCGTGCTCGGACACGGCGAAGGCCGCCAGTAAAGCGAGGCGCACAACCGATGGCAATGCTCTGGGTCAAGACGTTCCATATCGTTCTGATCGCCGCGTGGTTCGCCGGGCTGTTCTACCTGCCGCGCATCTACGTGAACCTGGCCATGGAAACCGATCCGGCCGCCGTGCGACGCCTGCTGCTGATGGCGCGCAAGCTGTTCCGCTTCATGACGATGATCGCGGTGCCGGCGCTGGCCTGCGGGCTGTGGCTCTGGCTCGTGATCGGCATCGGGCAGGGGCAGGGCTGGATCCATGCGAAGGTGACGGTCGTGCTGCTGCTCGTCATCTACCACGCATACTGCGGGCACCTGCTGCGGGTCTTCGAGCGCGGCGAGAACCGCCGCACCGACAAGTGGTATCGCGTGTTCAACGAGCTGCCGGTGCTCGGCATGCTCGCGGCGGTCGCGCTGGTCGTGATCAAGCCATTTTGAGCGGTGCGGCCGGCTAGGTGCGGCCGGCGAGCACGTCGCCGCTGATTCATGCGCAACGGCGCCCTGCGGGGCGCCGTTTGTCGTTTACGCGCGGTTCTGCGCGGCGCTTTTCAATCCTTCGAGCCGTCGTCGATCCGCCGGCGCGTGATCGCTTCCTTCGCGCGGCCGACCCGTTCCATCAGCGCGGGGCCGCGCGACAGCGCGACGCCGACCGCGAGGATGTCGCCGATCGCGAGATGCGACATCCGCGACGTCATCGGCGAGAACACGTCCGTTTCCTCGGCGACGTTCGATGCGAGGCTGACCGTCGCGAGCTTCGCGAGCGGCGAATGGCTCTGCGTGATCGCGACGACCTTCGCGCCGCACGCGAGCGCGGAGCGCGCGGCGTCGACGATGTCGCGCGTGCGGCCGGTGTTCGAGATCGCGACGACGACGTCGTGCGGCCCGAGCAGCGCCGACGACATCGAGAACGTGTGCGGATCCGAATACGCAACGCTCGGCACGCCGAGCCGGAAGAACTTGTGCTGGATGTCCTGCGCGGCGATACCCGAGCCGCCGGCGCCGTAGAACTCGATCCGCGACGCGTTCGACAGCAGCGCGATCGCATCGGCGACGCTGCCCGCGGACAGGCTGTTGCGCACCTCGATCAGCGCGCCGATCGTGCGGTCGAACACCTTGCCGATGATGCCGGGCGCCGGTTCGTCGGGCTCGACGTCGCGATACACCGACGACACGCCCGGCGCGACGCTCTGCGCGAGCCGGATCTTGAATTCGCGAAAGCCGCTGCAGCCGAGCGCCTGGCAGAAGCGCGCGATCGTCGGCTGGCTGACGCCCGCGCGCGTCGACAGCTCGGTCATTGCGAGGTCGAGCACCTCGCGCGGCGCGGCGAGGATGTAGTCGGCGAGCTTGCGCTCGGACGGGCGCAACTCGGCGCGGATCGCTTCAATGCGAGGCAGCATGGGACGGCAGATGGAAATCGGGTTCGGATGAGCGAGTGTATCGCAATCGAATTGTAGAAAATCTACAAGAAATTACTAGCGCTATCGTGATGCTTTCGGCGTAGCGAGGGGGGTGGTGGTTAGGGTTTTCACTAGGTAAAGCCATGCTGGTGGCGGGAATAAGGGTTTCGCGTGAATCGATCCGCATTGCATGCTTGTAGTTTTTCTACTAGACTGGCTTCGTTCAGTCGATGCATTCGACCGTCCCCACGATTCCAACCGCCGGTGTCGGCCGGCATACAGGAGCGCCCAGCATGACGTCGCTGCACCCCACTCTGGCGAAGGTCACCGAACGCGTGATCGCCCGCAGCCAATCGACCCGTTCCGCCTATCTGCAGCGCATCGACGGCGCGCAGGGCAAGTTCCCGGCGCGCGGCGCGCTGTCCTGCGCGAACCTCGCGCACGGCTTCGCGGGCCTCGAGGGCAGCGACAAGTTCGCGATCAAGACGATCCGCGAGCCGAACATCGGCATCGTGTCCTCGTACAACGAGATGCTGTCCGCGCATGCGCCGTACAAGGATTTCCCCGACATCATCAAGGTCGCCGCGCGCGAGAACGGCGGTGTCGCGCAGTTCGCGGGCGGCGTGCCGGCGATGTGCGACGGCGTCACGCAGGGCAACCCGGGGATGGAGCTGTCGCTGTTCTCGCGCGAGGCGATCGCGATGGGCACGGCGATCGCGCTCACGCACAACATGTTCGACGCGGCGCTCTGCCTCGGCATCTGCGACAAGATCGTGCCGGGCCTCCTGATCGGCGCGCTGCAGTTCGGCCACCTGCCGACGATCTTCGTGCCGGCCGGCCCGATGACGAGCGGCCTGTCGAACGACGACAAGGCGAAGATCCGCCAGCAGTTCGCGACCGGCCAGGTCGGCCGCGACGCGCTGCTCGAAGCCGAATCGGCCGCGTATCACGGCCACGGCACCTGCACGTTCTACGGCACCGCGAACAGCAACCAGATGCTGATGGAACTGATGGGCCTGCACCTGCCGGGTTCGGCGTTCGTCCATCCGCACACGCCGCTGCGCGCCGCGCTGACGGCCGAGGCCGCGCGCCGCGTGCTCGACCTGACCGTCGAGCGCGGCCACTACACGCCGATCGGCCATGTGATCGACGAGAAGGCGATCGTCAACGGGATCGTCGCGCTGCTCGCGACGGGCGGCTCGACCAACCATACGCTGCACCTCGTCGCGATCGCGCGCGCGGCCGGCATCCTGATCGACTGGGACGATTTCGACGAGCTGTCGGCCGCCGTGCCGCTGCTCGCGAAGATCTACCCGAACGGCAAGGCCGACGTGAACCACTTCCACGCGGCGGGCGGCGTCGCGTTCCTGGTGCGCAACCTGCTCGAAGGCGGGCTGCTGCACGAGGACGTGACGACCGTCGCCGGCAAGGGGCTGTCGCACTACACGAGGGAGCCGAAGCTGATCGACGGCAAGCTGACGTGGGTCGACGGCGCGGCCGAGAGCCACGATACGAAGGTGCTGCGCGGCATCGGTGATCCGTTCCAGCCGGACGGCGGCCTGCGCCTGATGCAGGGCCGGCTTGGCCGCGGCGTGATCAAGATTTCGGCGGTCGCGCCCGAGCACCGCAAGGTGACGGCGCCCGCGATCGTGTTCGATTCGCAGGAAGCCGTGCAGGAAGCGTTCGATCGCGGCGAGCTGAAGCGCGATTTCGTCGCGGTTGTGCGCTTCCAGGGCGCGCGCGCGAACGGGATGCCCGAACTGCACCGTTTGACGCCGCTGCTCGGCGTGCTGCAGGATCAGGGCTTCCACGTCGCGCTGGTGACCGACGGTCGCATGTCGGGCGCATCGGGCAAGGTGCCGGCCGTGATCCACGTGTCGCCGGAAGCGCTGCTGGCCGGCCCGCTCGGCAAGGTGAAGACGGGCGACACGCTCGTGATCGACGCGGAAGCCGGCGTGCTCGACATCGAGGTCGACGACGCCGAGTGGCAGGCGCGCCCGGTCGCGCAGCCGCTGCACCAGGCCGAGAACGAGGTCGGTTTCGGGCGCGAACTGTTCGGCGTGTTCCGCGCGGCCGCGGCGCCGGCCGAGCAGGGCGCATCGGTTTTCGGGGCGCTGGTCGGCGAAACGGCCGTCCGCGTCGACGCATGAATTTCAAGGAGCGAATTTGATGAAGACGATTGCTGAAATCGTGAAGCTGGGCCCGGTCATTCCGGTGCTCGCATTCGACTCGGTCGAGCAGGGCGAACACGTGTCGCGTGCGTTGCACGCGGGCGGCGTGAAGGTCCTCGAGATCACGCTGCGTACGCCGGCCGGCCTGGAGGCGATCCAGCGCGCGAGCCAGCTCGCGGACGACATCGTCGTCGGTGTCGGCACGATCACGAAGCCCGAGCATTGCGCGCAGGCGAAGAAGGCCGGCGCGAAGTTCGGCGTGTCGCCGGGCCTGACGAAGGATCTGCACCTCGCGTCGCTCGACGCGGGCCTGCCGCTGCTGCCGGGCGTGATGACGCCGAGCGACATCATCCAGGCACTCGAATTCGGCTACGAGATCGTGAAGTTCTTCCCCGCGCAGCAGGCCGGCGGCGTGCCGATGCTGCAGGCGTTCCACGGCCCGTTCCCGGCGCTGAAGTTCTGCCCGACGGGCGGCATCACGGTCGACACCGCGCCGAATTTCCTGAAGCTGCCGAACGTCGTGTGCGTCGGCGGCTCGTGGCTCACGCCGAAGGCGGCGCTCGCCGCGCAGGACTGGGTCGAAGTCACGCGCCTCGCGCAAGCCGCGAGCCAGCTCCCCCGTTAAGACTTGTACTAAATGGTAGTCCGACCCTCGGGAAACAAGCGCTTAATGCTTGTTTTACTGAGGGTTTTTGCTGATGGAACCGGTTCTATCCGCGGACCGTAAAGATAAGTAAAATTCAGCGTCCTGACGGTGGGGGTCTCCCCGCTGTTTCGGAGACCTGCATAGCCGGGCATACTCGCAACGATCCGCCCGGTTCGAATAATCCCAAGGAGGAGTCCACATGGGGGCTGTCCAAGGCAGCATGCTGCTCATCTATACCGTGATCGCGATCGTGGCGTTGATCGTGATGATCGCGCGGTTCAAGATCTATCCGTTCCTGGTGCTCATCATCGTGTCGCTCGGCCTCGGCCTGGTGGTCGGGATGCCGATGGACAAGATCGTCAAGTCGTTCGAGACGGGCAATGGCAATACGCTCGGCCACATCGCGATCGTCGTCGGCCTCGGCACGATGCTCGGCAAGATGATGGCCGAATCGGGCGGCGCCGAACGGATCGCGACCACGCTGATCGACTGGTTCGGTGAAAAGAACATCCACTGGGCGATGATGTTCGTCGCGATCATCGTCGGCCTGCCGGTGTTCTTCGAAGTCGGCTTCGTGCTGCTGATCCCGATCGCGTTCAACGTCGCGAAGCGCACCGGCAAGTCGCTGCTCGTCGTCGGCCTGCCGATGGTGGCCGGCCTGTCGGTCGTGCACGGGCTGATCCCGCCGCACCCGGCCGCGCTGCTCGCGGTCCAGCAGTACGGCGCCGATATCGGCAAGACGATCGCATTCGGCCTGATCGTCGGCGTGCCGACCGCGATCGTCGCGGGCCCGCTGTTCGCGCTGACGATCTCGAAGTTCGTGAAGCTGCCGGAGAACAATCCGCTCGCCGCGCAATTCGTCGACACGCACACCGAAGGCAAGAAGCGCGAGCTGCCGGGCTTCGGTATCACGCTGTTCACGATCCTGCTGCCGGTGATCCTGATGCTGGTCGGCAGCTGGGCCGACCTGCTGTTCGCGCCGAAGACGCTGCCGAACAATCTGCTGCGTTTTGCCGGCAACTCGGACGTCGCGCTGCTGATCGCCGTGCTCGTGAGCTTCTTCACGTTCGGCAAGCTGCAGGGCTTCAACCGCGACCAGATCCAGAAGTTCTGCGGCGAGTGCCTGGCACCGATCGCCGGGATCACGCTGATCGTCGGCGCGGGCGGCGGCTTTGGCGGTATCCTGCGTGATAGCGGGATCTCGCAGCAGATCGTCGCAACCGCCACGCAGGCGCACCTGTCGCCGCTGCTGCTCGGCTGGTTCGTCGCCGCGCTGATTCGTCTGGCCACGGGCTCGGCAACGGTCGCGATGACGACGGCCTGCGGCATCGTCGCACCGATCGCGGCGGCATCGGGCGCGGCGGTCCGTCCGGAACTGCTGGTGCTCGCGACGGGCTCGGGCTCGCTGATCTTCTCGCACGTGAACGACGGCGGCTTCTGGCTGATCAAGGAATATTTCGGGATGACGGTCGGCCAGACGTTCAAGACGTGGACGCTGCTCGAAACGATCATCTCGGTGCTCGGCCTGAGCTTCACGCTGCTGCTGAGCATGGTTTTGTAACAAGGGGTAGTCAATGATTCTGATCGCAATGGGCGTGTCAGGCGCGGGCAAGTCGCGAATCGGCGAAATGCTGGCGGAACGCCTGTCGTGCAGCTATACCGACGGCGACGCGTTTCACAGCGCGGCGAACAAGGAAAAGATGCACAACGGCATTCCGCTGACCGACGACGACCGTTGGCCGTGGCTGCGCTCGATCCGCGAGGCCATCGAGGAAAAGCAGCGCGCGGGCGAGACGGCCGTGTTCACGTGCTCGTCGCTGAAGCGTTCGTACCGCGACGTGCTGCGCGGCACCGACACCGACGTGCGGTTCGTATATCTGAAGGGTTCGTTCGAGGTGTTGCACGAGCGCCTGAAGACCCGCACCGGCCATTTCTTCGATCCGTCGCTGCTGAAGAGCCAGCTCGACACGCTCGAGGAGCCGGGCCCGGACGAAGCGATCGTGGTCAGCATCGAGCTGACGCCCGAACAGATCGTCGATCAGGTGATGCTGAAGATCGACATCGCGCATCAGCACTGAGCGCAGTTCGCGGCAATCGTCATGACAAAGGCGCCCTTCGGGGCGCCTTTTTCGTTGGCGGCGCGCCAGCCGGTCAGGCCGCGTGCGCGCGCTTCGCGATGCCGTCGAGCAGCACGTCGAGCATCGTGTCGTGCACGATCTCCGGATCGAGCTGCGCATAGAGCGGGGCGGCCGACCGGACGAGCGGATGCTCGGTGTCCGACAGTGCGTTCATTTCCGCCAGCTCCACGTCGTTCGCGGGCCGCGTGAGACCGCCAGCCTCAGCGGCGGCGAGCCCGATCACGCTCGCATACCAGCCGACGCACACCGACGGCAGTGCCGCGCGCGGGATGCCGGCGTCGGCCAGTGCGCGATGCACGGCCTCGATGTGCGCGAGATCGGCCGGCCCCGTGCTCATGTGGCGCTGCAGGAGTGCGAACGCGGCCGGGTGGCGCAGCGCGAGCGCGCGGTACTGGCGCGCGAGGTCGCGCAGCCGCTCGCGCCACGGCAGCGCATCGTCGACCGGCACGAGCGAGCGCGACAGCGCGTTTGCGATCGCGCGGCTCAGGCCGTCCTTCGACTTGAAGTGATACAGCACGCTCATCGGGTCGCAGCCGACCGACTGCGCGAGCTTGCGCACGCTGAACGCGGCTTCGCCGACGTCTTCGAGCAGCGCGAGCGCGGCCGCGACGATCGCGTCCTTGTCGAGGCCGCGCGGGCCCTGGGCGGGTTTGTCTTTCATCGATGCGGGCTGGCATGCCGGAGCGGGTCCGGCCGTAAACTTGACCAAAGCATATTCTACACTGTAGAATTATTTCTGCGATGTAGAAATTGGGTGTCCCGGCACCTTTCAATACGTGCTTTCGCACAGTCCGGGATCCAGGCGGCACGAGCGTGTCCGCCGTCAACACGGGCCACCGCGCCTCTTTTCTCGTTGACACCCATGTGGAACCGGCTGCCCCACACGCAAAGCCAGAAGGCTCTTCGACAGGCGGCCCAAGACCATGCAAGTGCAATCATGATCTCCAGCAATCAACCCCTGATCCAGGGCGAATCGCGTTTCGAGCAAACGCAACTGAACATCGAAAAAGACAACTGGAACTGGTGCGACCCGGCCCGCTACGACGGCGAGCGCCCGGCCAACTGGTACGAGGCGTCGCTGTCGCCCCACGCGAACACCGCGCCGCTCGCGCACGACGCCGTATGCGACGTGCTCGTGATCGGCGCAGGCCTGCTCGGCGCGTCGGCCGCGCTGCATCTCGCGGAAGCGGGCGTCGACACGATCCTCGTCGACAAGCATCACGTCGGCTCGGCCGCATCGGGCCGCAATGGCGGCCAGTTGACGCCCGGCCTCGCGCGCTGGGAAGCGGCCGACATGATCGACCACCTGTCGCATGCCGATGCGAAACGGCTGTGGCGCTTCGCGTCGACCGAATCGATGAACCTGATCGATGCGATCGGCGCGCGTTACGCACTCGATCTCGACCGCAAGCGCGGCCACATCACGGCAGCCGTCCACCCCGGCCACATGAGCGCGCTGCTCGACGGCGCGGATGCACGCCGTCATCTCGGCGATGCAGGCGTGACGCTCGTCGGCCGCCACCAACTGCACGACGAATACGTGCGCTCGGGGCTGTACCACGGTGCGGCGATCGACGCGCTCGGCGGCCAGATCCATCCGCTCGCGCTCGTGCGCGGCCTCGTGCACGGCTTCCGGCTGAACGGCGGCGCGCTGTTCGAGGGCACCGAGGTGCTCGAGCTCGACGAGACGCCGGCGGGCGTCGTCGCGACGACGCCGGGCGGCACGATCACCGCGCGCAAGGGCGTCGTGCTCGCGCTGCACAACACGACGTTCCGGCTGCTCGACGACGGCGCCGCGACGACCGTGCCGTTCTTCACGTACGTGAGCGTGACGGCGCCGCTCGACATCGATGTCGCGACGCTGATGCCGGCCGGCATGCCCGTGTACGACACGCAGTTCCAGATCGACTACTACCGGCCGGTGCGCGGCAACCGGCTGCTGTTCGGCGGGCAGGGCACCGGCACCTGCTGGGCGCAGCCCGACGTCAACGCGTATCTGCTGACGCGGCTGAACACGGTGTTTCCGCAGGCGGACGGCAGCTTCGCGCTCGACTACTGCTGGAGCGGCGTCAGCGACTTCACGCTGAACGGCGCCACCGACAGCCGCAAGACCGACGGCCGCGTGCCGATGTACATGGTGCAGGGCTGGAGCGGCCACGGCGTCGCGCAGACGGTGCGGATCGGCAAGGCGATCTGCGACGATTTCGTCGGCCACAACGACGATTTCTCGATGCTGACCGGCATCGACCATCGCGAGATTCCGCTCGGCCGGCAGTTGTCGCCGATCGCGATTCCCGCAGCGAAAGCCGCGATGAGCGTGATGAGTGCGCTCAACCCGGGCCGGATGATTTCGTTCTGAGCGTCCAAAAGGAAAAAGCCCGATGCGATTGCTCGCATCGGGCTTTGGTTCGTCCGGCGACGGCGGCGCTTACGCGATCCGCTTCGCGAGTTCGACGGCCTTGCCGATGTACGACGCGGGCGTCATCGCGAGCAGGCGGTCCTTCGCGTCCTGCGGGATCGCGAGCGTGCCGACGAACTGCTGCAGTGCTTCGCGCGTGATGCCCTTGCCGCGCGTCAGTTCCTTCAGCTGCTCGTACGGGTTCTCGATGCCGTAGCGGCGCATCACCGTCTGCACCGGCTCGGCGAGCACTTCCCAGCAGTTGTCGAGATCGTCGTTCAGGCGCTGCGGATTCACTTCGAGCTTGTCGAGGCCGCGGATCAGCGAGTCGTACGCGAGCAGCGAGTAGCCGAGCGCGACGCCCATGTTGCGCAGCACCGTCGAGTCGGTGAGGTCGCGCTGCCAGCGCGACACCGGCAGCTTGTCGGCGAGGTGGCGCAGCGTCGCGTTCGCGAGGCCGAGGTTGCCTTCCGAGTTCTCGAAGTCGATCGGGTTGACCTTGTGCGGCATCGTCGACGAGCCGATTTCGCCGGCCTTCGTCTTCTGCTTGAAGTAACCGACCGAGATGTAGCCCCACACGTCGCGGTCGAGGTCGAGCAGGATCGTGTTCGCGCGTGCGACCGCGTCGAACAGCTCGGCCATGTAGTCGTGCGGCTCGATCTGGATCGTGTACGGGTTGAACGTGAGCTTCAGGCGGTTTTCGATCACGTCGCGCGAGAACGCTTCCCAGTCGAATTCCGGATACGCGGAAAGATGCGCGTTGAAGTTGCCGACCGCGCCGTTCATCTTGCCGAGGATCTCGACCTTCTCGATGCGTGCGATCGCACGCGCGAGACGCGCGGCGACGTTCGCGAGTTCCTTGCCGAGCGTCGTCGGGCTGGCCGGCTGGCCGTGCGTGCGCGACAGCATCGGCTGTTCGGCGTGCGCGTGCGCGAGCGCGACGAGGCGCTGGTAGACCGTGCGCAGCGCCGGCACGATCACGTGTTCGCGCGCGCCGGCGAGCATCATCCCGTGCGACGTGTTGTTGATGTCCTCGGACGTGCACGCGAAGTGGATGAACTCGCTTGCCTTCTCGAGTTCGGCCTGGCCCTTCACCGATTCCTTCAGCCAGTATTCGACGGCCTTCACGTCGTGGTTCGTCACGCGCTCGATTTCCTTGATGCGTGCGGCGTCGTGCGCGGTGAAGCGCTCGGCGAGCTGCAGCAGGAACTGCTCGGATGCATCGGAGAAGCGCGGGACTTCCGCGAAGCCGGCGCGCGACAGCGCGATCAGCCAGTGCACCTCGACGGTGACGCGGTGGCGCATGAAGGCGGCTTCGGAGAGCCAGTCGCGCAGCGCTTCGGTCTTGCTGGCGTAGCGGCCGTCGATGGGCGAGAGCGCGGTGAGGGCGAAAAGCGTATCGGGACGAGTGTCGGACATGATCGGGCGGGCCTTGGGGCCGGGTCGAGCGAGGGGAGGGAGAATCCGGCATTTTACCATTGGCGCGCGACGATCCCGGCCGCGCGCGGCCGGCGGGCGCCGCCGCGTGCCGACGCCGCCCCGGCACGGGTGCGCAGCGGGCCGCCGGGCCGCGCGCGTCGCCGCCGGCCGGGCCCGCCCGCCGGTAGAATGCAGGCTTCTTCCCGACCGCCGCCCGCCGCGCCCGCCTGCATGGAACTGAAATGGCTCGAAGACTTCGTTTCGCTCGCGGAAACGCGCAGCTTTAGCCGGTCCGCCGAACTGCGGCACGTGTCGCAGCCCGCGTTTTCGCGGCGCATCCAGGCGCTCGAAGCGTGGCTCGCGACCGAACTGATCGATCGTTCGGTCTATCCGACGCGGCTCACGCAGGCCGGGCAGATCTTCTACGAGCAGGCGCTGACGATGCTGTCGCAGGCGCACGAGGCACGCACGCTGCTGCGCGGCCACGTCGGCGCGCCGGTGCCGACGATCGAGTTCGCGGTGCCGCACACGCTGTCGCTCACGTATTTCCCGCGCTGGCTGCAACGGATCGAGGCGAAGATGGGCCAGGTCCACACGCGGCTGCGCGCGCTGAACGTGCACGACGCCGTGCTGTCGCTCGTCGAGGGCGGCTGCGATCTCGTGATGGGCTACCACCACCCGAGCCATCCGGTCGCGCTCGATCCGGCGCGCTACGACATGCTGATCCTCGGCAGCGAGCCGATCAGCCCGTTCTCGGCGCCCGGCCGCGCGGGCCGGCCTCGCTATACGCTGCCCGGCACGGCCGACGCGCGCGTGCCGTACCTGTCGTATACGCCGAACGCGTATCTCGGCCGGATGACGGAAGTCATCGTCGCGAACGCGCCGACGCGACTGTTCCTCGATCGCGTCTACGAAACCGACATGGCCGAAGGGCTGAAGGCGATGGCGCTCGCGGGGCACGGCGTCGCGTTCCTGCCGCACAGCGCGGTCGAGGACGCGGTCGCGGCCGGCCGGCTGATCCGGCTCGACCGTTCGGTGCGCGGCGGCGCGCATCCGTTCACGCTGACGATGGAGATCCGGCTGTACTGCGACAAGCTCGCGCTGCAGGGCGACGATCCGCGGCAGAAGCTCGTGCGCGCGCTGTGGGAGGTCGTGCGCGACGAACTGCGCGATACCGACGGTTAGACTGCGCGCGATCGACTGCGACCGGCTGACGGCGAGCTTGCCGCACCTGTCGGACGGCTGTCCGGCGGCCGGTCCGCGCACGCTCAACACGATTTTTCGCGGACGCGATGCACGACCGATCGCGTGCGTTCTTGCGCAAATCGACCGCAGATTTGCGAAAAATCGCGATCATGCAAGAAACGCATAATCGAATAAGCAAACGGCATTGGATAAAAAAAACGGGTTTTTCGACAATGTGCGCACCTGTTGACCGTTGGAGCATCCATGTCTTCGCAATTGCAGTCCATCCCGTCCTACCTGCACGCTGACGATCTCGGCCCGTGGGGCAACTATCTTCAGCAAGTCGATCGCGTCGCGCCGTACCTCGGTTCGCTGTCGCGCTGGCTCGAAACGCTGAAGCGTCCGAAGCGCATCCTGATCGTCGACTGCCCCATCGAGCTCGACAACGGCACCGTCGCGCACTTCGAAGGCTATCGCGTGCAGCACAACGTGTCGCGCGGCCCGGGCAAGGGCGGCGTGCGCTACCACCAGGACGTGACGCTGTCGGAAGTGATGGCACTGTCCGCATGGATGTCCGTGAAGAACGCAGCAGTGAACGTGCCGTACGGCGGTGCGAAGGGCGGTATCCGCGTCGACCCGCGCAAGCTGTCGCGTGGTGAGCTCGAGCGCGTGACGCGCCGCTACACCAGCGAAATCGGCATCATCATCGGGCCGAACACCGACATTCCGGCGCCGGACGTCAACACCAACGAACAGGTGATGGCGTGGATGATGGACACGTACTCGATGAACCAGGGCCAGACGTCGACCGGCGTTGTGACCGGCAAGCCGATCGCGCTCGGCGGTTCGCTCGGCCGCAAGGAAGCCACGGGCCGCGGCGTGTTCGTCGTCGGCTGCGAAGCGGCGAAGAAGAAGGGCCTCGAGATCGAAGGCGCACGTATCGCGGTGCAGGGCTTCGGCAACGTCGGCGGCATCGCGGCGAAGCTGTTCCAGGAAGCGGGCGCGAAGGTGATCGCGGTTCAGGATCACACGGGCACGATCTACCAGCCGGCCGGCCTCGATTCGAACAAGCTGCTCGACCACGTCGCACGCACGGGCGGCGTCGCGGGCTTCGAAGGCGCGGAGCCGATGCCGAACGACGAGTTCTGGACGGTCGAGACCGACATCCTGATCCCGGCGGCACTGGAAAACCAGATCACCGAGAAGAACGCAGCGAAGATCCGCACGAAGATCATCGTCGAAGGCGCGAACGGCCCGACGACGACGGCGGCGGACGACATCCTGAGCGCGAACGGCGTGCTCGTGATCCCCGACGTGATCGCGAACGCGGGCGGCGTGACCGTGTCGTACTTCGAATGGGTGCAGGATTTCTCGAGCTTCTTCTGGACGGAAGACGAGATCAACCACCGTCTCGAGCGCGTGATGCGCGAAGCGTTCGCCGGCGTGTGGGCGGTCTCGGAAGAGCACAAGGTGACGGTGCGTACGGCGGCGTTCATCGTCGCATGCAAGCGCATCCTGATGGCGCGCGAAATGCGCGGCCTGTATCCCTGATCGTCGACTATGATCTAGCCATGACGCAATCCATCCGGTTGCGTACATGAACCCTCGCGGGCGGTGCCGAATCCGGTGCCGCCCGCGCGCGCATTGGGGCGCGAAAAGGGTGCCCGGGGCCGGGAGGGAGGCGCCGGCCAGCGCGATTCGTAGTTCGGAAAACAACCAGTACTTTCAAAAATATTACTTTGATACACTGGCGCGGGTTTTAGCCAAGGAGATGACCAAAATGAAATACCACAAGGCAGTCCTGATGTTCGCGGCGCTCTGCGCGTTCGCAAGCGGCGCGCATGCTCAGGAGACGGGCACGCTGAAGAAGATCAAGGACACGGGCGTGATCGCGCTGGGCCACCGCGAATCGTCGATCCCGTTCTCCTACTACGACCAGAGCCAGCAGGTAGTCGGTTATTCGCGCGAATTCCAGCTGAAGGTGGTCGACGCGGTGAAGAAGAAGCTGAACCTGCCGAACCTGCAGGTGAAGAACATCCCGGTCACGTCGCAGAACCGCATTCCGCTCGTGCAGAACGGCACGGTCGACATCGAGTGCGGCTCGACGACCAACAACACCGAGCGTCAGCAGCAGGCTGCGTTCTCCGACACGATCTTCGTGATCGGCACGCGCCTGATGACGAAGAAGGATTCGGGCGTCAAGGATTTCGCGGACCTGAAGGGCAAGACGGTCGTGACCACTGCCGGCACGACGTCCGAGCGCCTGCTGCGCAAGATGAACAACGACAAGCAGCTCGGCATGAACATCATCAGCGCGAAGGATCACGGCGATTCGTTCAACACGCTGGAATCGGGCCGCGCGGTTGCGTTCATGATGGATGACGCGCTGCTCGCGGGCGAGCGCGCGAAGGCGAAGCAGCCGGGCGAGTGGGTGATCGTCGGCACGCCGCAATCGGAAGAAGCGTACGGCTGCATGATGCGCAAGGGCGATGCGGACTTCAAGAAGGTCGTCGACGACGCGATCTCGCAAGTCGAGAAGTCGGGCGAAGCCGCGAAGATCTACGCGAAGTGGTTCGAGAACCCGATCCCGCCGAAGGGGCTGAACCTGAACTTCCCGCTGTCCGATTCGATGAAGAAGCTGTACGCGAACCCGAACGACAAGGCGCTCGACTGACCATACGGCCGTTGATGCAGAAATGACGCTAATGAGACGGAAGAGGCCACGCTTCTTCCGTCTCTTTTTGCTGGAGTCTTGCCCATGTCTTACCACTGGAACTGGGGCATCTTCCTGAGCCCCGTGTCAACCGGCGAGCCGACGACTTATTTCGGATGGCTGATGTCCGGCTTCCGGGTGACGATCGAAGTGTCGCTCGCCGCCTGGGTCATCGCGCTGATCGTCGGTTCGCTGTTCGGCGTGCTGCGCACGGTGCCGGACAAAAGGCTGTCCGCGATCGGCACCGTGTACGTGTCGATCTTCCGGAACATTCCGCTGATCGTGCAGTTCTTCGTCTGGTATCTCGTGATACCCGAACTGCTGCCCGCGTCGATCGGCACCTGGATCAAGCAGTTGCCGCCCGGCACGCAGTTCTTTACCGCGTCGATCGTCTGCCTCGGGCTGTTCACGGGCGCGCGCGTGTGCGAACAGGTGCGCTCGGGGATCAACGCGCTGCCGAAGGGCCAGCGCGCCGCCGGCCTCGCGATGGGCTTCACGCAATGGCAGACGTACCGCTACGTGCTGCTGCCCGTTGCGTACCGGATCATCGTGCCGCCGCTCACGTCGGAATTCCTGAACATCTTCAAGAACTCCGCCGTCGCGTCGACGATCGGCCTGCTCGACCTGTCCGCGCAGGCGCGCCAGCTCGTCGACTACACCGCGCAGACCTATGAGTCGTTCATCGCGGTCACGCTCGCGTATGTGCTGATCAACCTCGTCGTGATGGCGCTCATGCGCTGGATCGAAGGCCGTACGCGGCTGCCCGGCTATATCGGAGGCAAGTGATGCATCAGTTCGACTGGAGTAGTATTCCCGGCGCGCTGCCGACGCTGTGGACGGGTGCGATCGTCACGTTGCAGATCACGCTGATCGCGATCGTCATCGGGATCGTGTGGGGCACGCTGCTGGCGCTGATGCGGCTGTCGGGCGTCAAGCCGCTCGCGTGGTTCGCGCAGGGCTACGTGACGGTGTTCCGCTCGATCCCGCTCGTGATGGTGCTGCTGTGGTTCTTCCTGATCGTGCCGCAGTTGCTGCAGGGCGTGCTCGGGTTGTCGCCGACGATCGACATCCGCCTCGCGTCGGCGATGGTCGCGTTCTCGCTGTTCGAGGCCGCGTATTATTCCGAGATCATCCGCGCCGGCATCCAGTCCGTGCCGCGCGGGCAGGTGAACGCCGCGTTCGCGCTCGGCATGAACTACTCGCACGCAATGCGCCTCGTGATCCTGCCGCAGGCGTTCCGCGCGATGGTGCCGCTGCTGCTCACGCAGGCGATCGTCCTGTTCCAGGATACGTCGCTCGTGTACGTGATCAGTCTCGCGGACTTCTTCCGCACGGCCGCCAACGTCGGCGATCGCGACGGCACGACCGTCGAGATGGTCCTGTTCGCCGGCGCATGCTATTTCGTGATTTGCTCGTTGGCGTCTGTTCTCGTCAAGAGTCTCCAGAAAAAGGTCACACGATGATTTCCATCAAGAACGTTTCCAAGTGGTACGGGCAGTTTCAGGTTCTCACCGACTGCACGACCGAGGTCAAGAAAGGCGAAGTGGTCGTCGTGTGCGGCCCGTCGGGCTCCGGCAAGTCGACGCTGATCAAGACCGTCAACGGCCTCGAGCCGTTCCAGCAGGGCGAGATCCTCGTGAACGGCCAGTCGGTCGGCGACAAGAAGACGAACCTGTCGAAGCTGCGCTCCAAGGTCGGGATGGTGTTCCAGCATTTCGAGCTGTTCCCGCACCTGTCGATCACCGAGAACCTGACGCTCGCGCAGATCAAGGTGCTCGGCCGTGGCAAGGACGAAGCGACCGAGAAGGGCATGAAGCTGCTCGATCGCGTCGGCCTGAAGGCGCATGCGCACAAGTATCCGGGCCAGCTGTCGGGCGGCCAGCAGCAGCGTGTCGCGATCGCGCGCGCGCTGTCGATGGACCCGATCGCGATGCTGTTCGACGAACCGACGTCCGCGCTCGATCCCGAGATGATCAACGAAGTGCTCGACGTGATGGTCGAACTCGCGCAGGAAGGGATGACGATGATGGTCGTCACGCACGAGATGGGCTTCGCGAAGAAGGTCGCGCATCGCGTGATCTTCATGGACAAGGGCGCGATCGTCGAGGACGACCGCAAGGACGATTTCTTCTCGAATCCGAAATCGGAACGCGCGAAGGACTTCCTCGCGAAGATCCTGCACTGAGCGTTCGCGCACTGCGTGCGCTTCGTGTGCGCCAATGCGAAACCGCCCGGCCGAGCGCCGGGCGGTTTTTTTTCGTCCGCCGTTACCAGCTGTAGCGGTAGCCGACCTGCCCGGTGACGCCGCGCCGGTAGTCGCCGCCGATGTTGCGCGCATATTTCACGTTCGCGTACAGCTCTCCCGACTTGCCGAAACCCGCGGTCACGCCGACGCCGAGCTCGTACCACGTGCGGCCGAGATGCGTCGCGAACGGCGTGCCGCCGACGACGGTCTGGCCCGGCGACAGGAAGTCGTGCAGCACGTCGGCCGTGAAGTACGGCGTCGCGGCGCCGCCGCCCGAGTTCGCCTCGAGGTTCGGCCGGAAGAGGCGCACGCCGACGCGGCCGCGCAGCGCGTTCGTCGTCGTGCCGGACACGGCCGACACGTTGTCGTTGAACCCGTTGAGCTTCAGGTACTGGTACATCAGCTGCGCCTGCGGCTCGATCGCGATCGGCGTGCCGCCGATGCCGAACGGCTTGCCGACCTCCTGCGACAGCGCGATGCCGAAGCCGTTCTGCGACGCCTCGTTGCCGTAGCTGTCGCGATAGCGGTTGCCGTAGTGCGTGACCTGCCCGACGCTGTCGAAATACGTGCCGTCGGACAGATAGCGCGTCCAGTAGCCGCCGACGCTCTGCGCGTGCATCTCGACCGAGCCCGTCGACGTCGACAGGGTCTGCGAGTCCGCGCGCGCCATGTCGCTGAAGCTCGCGTTCGACACGCCGATGCTGGCCGTCACGCCCGCATGCGTGCTGCTGCCGCCGGGCGTCTGGTCGAGCGTCCAGTCCTTGCCGAACTGCGCGAAGAACGTGCGCTCGTCGGCCGCGAAGCGGCCCGCGTTCGCGTCGAGGCTCTGGCCGCCGATGCGCCCCCACACGCCGTCGCGGTTGCCGGGCTGCTGCTTCGCGAGGTTGTAGATGTCGCCGACGCGCTCGTGCAGCTTGCCGAGCGTCGAGAAGCCGTAGTCGGCGTTCAGGAGCGGCGTCAGCGCATAACCGGCGACGCCCGGACGGTATGCGAGCGTGCCGCCGTCGCCATTCCCGCTGCCGTCGCCGCCGCCGGACGGGTGGATCGGGTTGCCGGGGTCCGTCGGATCGAGTTGCGAACGCAGGTACCAGCCGTTCGCGTCGCTTTGCCCGCCGCGATAGAGCCGGTATTCGTATGCGCCGGCCTGTACCGGGCCCGCGAGATGGAATGCCGACGCGGTGGTCGTGCCGCCGTTGGCCGTGACGACCACGGGAATCCCGTCGCCGGTCGTCTTCGCGCCGGTGCCGGCCGTATTGGCGATCTTCAGGCCGGTCGTGCCGCTCGCGGTGCCGCCGTTCACGATCAGCCGGTCGGTCGGCGATGCATCGGCGCCGAGATACGTGTTGAGCGCGATCGTGCCGCCGTTGCCGATGTAGCTGCCGGTCGTCAGCGTCTTGTAGCTGCCCGTGAGCGCCGGCGAGCCGGCCGGCGCGGTGAACGCGACGAGGCCTGCGTTGTTCAGGCGGCTCAGCACCGAGCTGCCCGTCATGCGCCACGTGCTCGTGCCGTCGACCGTCAGCGCGACCGGGTCGATCCTGCCGGTCAGCGTCGTGCCGTTCGCGAGGAACACGTTGCCGGTGCTCGACGCGTCGGAGACGATGTCGCCGGTGAGGTTCACCGCCGATGCGTTGAAGGTCACGTTGCTGCCGTTCGTGAGATCGAGCAGCGTGCCGTTGCCGGCCGTCACGACCGCGCCGTTGCGCACCGCGATGTCGGCCGTGCCGCCGCGCGCGGCGAATGCCGGCCCGGCGGCGGACGTCACGCTGCCGCCGTCGACGAGCACCGAGCTCGTCGCGCCGTTCGCGAGCGTGTCGGATGTCAGCACGCCGGCCGTCGCGCCCTTGAGCGTCGTGCCGGTCAACGCGAGCACGCCGCCGCTGTCCGCCGTCGCGCCGTTGCCGGCTGCGCTGGCGAGCGACGATCCCGTATCGCCGATGCGGCCGCCGTTGCGCGCGACGACGCCGTCGGCCGCGGCCCCCGACGCGGTGACTTTCGCGCCCGACAGCAGCGCCGTCGCGCCGCCGTCCATGACGATCGCATGCGCGCCGGCGCCCGTCGTCGCGACGGTCGTGCCGTTGGCCGCGAGCGTCGAATCCGCGCCCGATACGAATAGGCCGCGCGCGTTCGCGCCGGCGGTGCGGACGACCGTTGCCGCATCGGTCGCGATGCGCGCACCCGTGCCCGTCGACGCGAGGCCGTCGGCGCCGTTGCCGGTGGTCGCGACCTGCGTGCCGGACAACGCGATCGCCGTATTCGCGCCGAGGTTGTGGATCCCGCTTCCCGAGCCGCCGACCGCGATCGACGTCGCGCCGGCCGCGAGCCCGCCGCCCGATACGGTCGAGTCGATCAGCACGCCGTCGGCGCTGCCGTTCGCGACGACGGTGCCCGCGCCCGACAGCGCGACCGATGCGCCGGCACCCGTCAGGCGCACGCCTGCAATGCCGTCGTCGGCTTCGATGGAACCCGTGTTGGCGAGCGTCGCCGATGCACCCTGCACGAGCGCGCCGGTGCCGTTGGCCACGCGGATCGTCGACGCGTTGTTCACCGTGCCGAGCGTGCCGGCCACGATGCCCGTCGAGCCGGCGCCCGTCAGCAGCACCGTGTCGCGGTTCTCCAGCGTGCCGAGGTTTTGCGCGACGAAGCCCGTCACGCCGGCCGTCGACGACGTGACGGCGGCGTCGTTGATCAGCGTCGTCGCAACCGGCGCGCCGGCGTTCGCGCCGGCGAGGTCGTGCGCCTGGCCGTCGACGACGCCCGCGATCGCGCCGGCCGCGTTCAGGTTGATCGTCGCGCCCGCATCGATCGTGCCCTTCGCGCCGCCTTCGACCGCGATCGCGATGCCGTTCGCGCCGTTGACGTTGTAGATCGCGTTGCCGGTCGACAGCGTGGTGCCGGCGTCGGTCGCGAGCACGCCGTGCGCACGCTGGCCGTTGACGTCGGTCGTCAGCGCGCCGGCCGCCGACGCGCCCGTGTAGGTCGCGCCGCCCGCGACGCGGAACAGCGTCGAGTTGTCGGTGTCGACGCCGAGGTGCTGCGCGGCGACGTTGATCTTCGAGCCCGCGCCATACGCGTAGAAGCCGATCTGGTTCGTGCCGGACGTGAAGGCCGGCACTGCGTTGGCGCCGACGTCGATCGTCGCGCCCGAGCGCGCATGCACGCCGATCGCGCCGGGGCCCGTCAGGTTGAGCGCGCCGTCGAGCGTGGCCTTCGCGAGCGGCCCCTCGGCCCAGACGCCGTAGTTGCGCGTGCCCGATACCGGATCGAGGCCGCCGGCCACGTTGATCGTGCCGGTCGACGTCGCGGCCGTCGCTTTCGTGCCGGTCCCGACGACCATGATGCCGATACCGTTCACGCCATTCAGCGTGATCGTGCCCGTGTTGGTCACGGTCGCGGCGGTATCGGCCGCAAGCATGCCGACGTTCGCGAGCGGCGTGCCGGGCGCCGCGCCGTTGACGACGATCGAGCCCGCGTTGGTCAGCGTGCCGGACGACGAGCCGATGCTTGCCAGCGCGGCGCCGTTCTGCGTCTGCGACCCGATCACGATCGTGCCGTGGTTGCTCGCGGTGCCCGATGCACCGAGCAGGATGCCGTACGCGTGCGCGGACAGCGCGACGTCGTTCGCGGCCTCGGGCGACGCGGCATCGTACTGGGCCGCGCGGCCGAGGTAGATCGTGCCGCCGGCTTCGTTCGTGAAGCTGCCGCCGGCGACGAGGCCGCCGATCACCTGGCTGTCGAGCGTCGTTGCGTTGACGCCGACGTTGATCGTGCCGGCGTTCGACCCGCTCGCGCCGTCCGTCGCGGCCACCGCGTAGTTCTGCAGGTCGGGGCGGTTGCCGACGAGGTTCCATGCGCCGACGTTCATCACGCCGTTGTTGACGAACGTCGTGCCCGCGCCATTCGCATATACGCCGTTGCCCTCGGTGTACGCATGGAAGTCGAAATTGCCCGGTTGCGCGCTGCCGCCCGTATTGACGTTGTCGCCGGATGCGTACCCCGACGAGATCGCGCCGTTGTTGACGCCGCTCGCACCGGTCAGCAGGCGCACGAGCGTGAAGTCGCCCGACAGGCGGCCATCGTTGACGAAGTGCGCGCCGTTTTCCGCGAGGACCGCCGAGCTCGAGTCGATCGTGCTGGCGCCGCGGAAGTCGATCTGGCCGTCCTTGCCGATGTGCAGCGTCGCATTCGCGCCGGTGCCGTGCATCACCGACAGGTGATCGATCGGCAGCGTGTTCTTGTCGCCCGCGGATACGTTGTTCGCGTACTGGAAGGTCTGCTGCGAGAACGTGACGGCCTGGCCGAACGCGCTGTCGTAGGCCGCTTGCGAGCCGAGCGCGCCGCTTTGCACCGAGCGCACGAGAAAGTCGTTGTAGGCGGCAAGCGAAGCGGCATCGGTGACGCTCCAGGTGCTGCCGTCGAACGCGGTGAACTTGCCCGCGTAGGCCGGCACGTCGAGCTGGATGCTGCCGACCGGGCCGCCGCTCGCGAGATAGTCGCCGGTGCCGAGCCAGATCTGGTTGCGCGAATTCCAGTTGACGACGCTTTTCGCCGCGCCGGTGCCGTCCGCGAACGTCAGGTCGGTCTGCTTCGGCGCGATCGAGATCGCGTTGCCGGCCGCGTCGGGCGCGTTCGCCGGATTGCCGATCGACACGTTCAGCGTGCCGCCGGAGGTGTCGACGGTGCCGATCCGCGCGTTGACGTACTGGTTGCCGTTCACGTCATGGTAGACAGGCACGTTGGTCGAGCCGGCCGTCGACGCGGAGAACGCGGACGAGTTGTAGGTGGCGACCGACGACCGGGTGCCCGTGATCGAGTCGGGCGTGCTGATGCTCTGCGTCTTGCCGCCGAGCGACAGCATCGGCTGATTCGGGTTGCCGGATACGACGGTCGCGTTGCCGATCGGCGTGAGGGTGTAGCCGGGGTCGCCGCCGACGCCGGTCCATGCGCCCGTCACGCCGACCGTGTCGCCGCCGGACACGGTGGTTGCGCCGGCCAGGTTGTCGTTGACGGTCGGGCTGAAACTGCCGAGCGCGCAGGTGCCGCCGCTCGCGACGGCGCCGCCGCTGCCGCAGGTCGATGCATACGCGGAGCCGGCCGACAGCGCGGCCAGCGCGGCGCCGAGCGCGGCGACGCGAAGCGGCGACCGGCGTGTCGCCGTGTGAGCAGCGCCACGGCTTGCGCCGGATTCGCTGCCCGAACGCTTGCCGCGCGCCCGTGCCGTTTCCGCAACCGCGACCCAGCAGCCGGCGGTTTCGCTCCATATCGATCGAAATGAGTGATTCACGACAAGCCCCTCTCTCTTTTTTTGAAGTGGTATTCACCGCGGTGCAGTGAAATCGCAATCCGCGGTGGAAAAATGGCCTGAGTGGGCGTGCAGCGGCCATGGCCGTTTCTGCGCCAATCGTGATTCGTTACACCGAGGATGGACGGAGTCTACTGACCGAGATGGCAGCCGATTATCAAAAAATAATGAATGTGGCGATAATGCCGATTTCATTCGGTATTTTTCTATTGTGTGATGAATCGAACTGAAGGTATTGATGGGTAAGGTTTTTGCCGATTTAATCGGCGCGAATGCGTGATTACCGGATCGGTGGGGTGGCGCACGGTTCGCATCGGGGCGGTGCGTTATAATGCGGTTTCCGGATTATATGTGCTCCGGATTGCCTTGTTTATTTATTTCGGATTTGAGTTATTTTCGCTTGGAAATTAATAAAATCAAGCGAATGTTGTACTGCATTGAATTGGTGTGCCGGAATGTGGTCCGGATGAAACGGAACCGGCACGCGATTTTCTCCAGCGATGAAAGTCGCCGCATCGCGTGCGCGCGAAATCGCCCGCCACGCCCGAACGTTGCGGGCGACGGTCTTGCCGTGCGGGAAATGGAAAGCGGGAAGGGCGCCGGTGCGCCGCGCTCAGAAGTCGATCGTGTCGTCGGAATCGCCGTCGGCGGCGGTGGCGAGCGCCTCGCGTGCGTCGCGCGGCGCGGAGGCCGACGCGTCGAGCGCCGGGTTGCGCAGCTTCTCGAGCACGCGTTCGGGCACCGGGATCTGCATCCGCGCGGCGACGTCGCCGCACTGGAACATGATCAGCTCGCCCGGCTCGAACGCGGTCCAGACCTCGTTGTCGGTCAACGGCTGCGTCGCGATCACCGCGACACGATCCTCGGGCGTCGTGTATTTCGCGAAGTCGATCGACAGGTCTTCGTCGACGAGATGCGCGGTCGAGAACGGCCAGCGCCGCACGAGATAGTGCAGCCGCGTCGAGCAGTGCGCGAAGAGCGCCTGGCCGTTCGACATCAGGAAGTTGAACACGCCGTGATCGGTGATGCCGCGCGTCAGCTCGCCGACGCGCTCGAACAGTTCGGGCAGCGGCGGCTGTGCGCCGGGAAATGCCTCGCGCAGCCCCTGCATCAGCACGCAGAACGCCTGTTCGCTGTCGGTCGTGCCGACCGGGTGGTAGACGCTGCCGTCCATGTTCGGCGCATAGTCCTGCAGGTCGCCGTTATGCGCGAAGATCCAGTGCCGGCCCCACAGCTCGCGCATGAACGGATGGCTGTTCTCGAGCAGGATGTGCCCTTGCGTCGCCTTGCGGATGTGCGCGATCGTGTTCTTGGACTTGATCGGGTAGCGCTTCACCATCTCGGCGATCGGCGACGTGGCCGATGCCTGGTGATCGATGAACAGGCGGCAGGCCTTGTCTTCGAAGAAGGCGATGCCCCAGCCGTCGGCATGGTGGTCGGTGAGCCCGCCCCGGGCCGCGAAACCTGTGAAGGAGAATGTGACGTCCGTCGGCGCGGCGCAGTTCATTCCTAGGAGTTGGCACATTTTACTTGGGGCGGCAGGCTGAAGCGGGGTAACGACGGGTAACGAACCGGGCGAACCCCGGTACAATGCGGTTTCTAGCATATCACCGAGCCCTGAGCGGTAAAAAGCGGATTCCGCTGGCCAAAGGCCTCGTGTTGCGGTTTGCCGTCAGTCGGCCCGCGCACGCGTGTTCCGGCCCCGCTGATGGCCAGTCCGTTCCTCACGACGCCTCCTATGACTGCCTCGAACGCTTCCTCCCCGGCGACGCTTTCGCTCGCCCGTCCCGACGACTGGCACCTGCACCTGCGAGACGGCGACATGCTGGCCGCCGTGCTGCCGCACACCGCGCGCCAGTTCGGCCGCGCGATCGTCATGCCGAACCTGAAGCCGCCGGTGACGACCACCGCACAGGCGCAGGCCTATCGCGAGCGCATCCTCGCCGCGCTGCCGGCCGGGATGACGTTCGAACCGCTGATGACGCTGTACCTGACCGACAACACGCCGCCCGACGAGATCCGCCGCGCGCGCGAAAGCGGTTTCGTGCACGGCGTGAAGCTGTATCCGGCAGGAGCTACGACGAACTCCGACCACGGCGTCACCGATCTCGCGAAATGCGCGAAGACGCTCGAAGCGATGCAGGAAACGGGCATGCCGCTGCTCGTGCACGGCGAGGTGACCGATGCGTCGATCGACCTGTTCGACCGCGAGAAGGTCTTCATCGACCGCGTGATGACGCCGCTGCGTCGCGATTTCCCGGGCCTGAAGGTCGTGTTCGAGCACATCACGACCAAGGACGCGGCCGACTACGTGCGCGACGCCGATGCGGCGCCGGGCCTGCTCGGCGCGACGATCACCGCGCATCACCTGCTGTACAACCGCAACGCGCTGTTCGTCGGCGGGATTCGCCCGCACTACTACTGCCTGCCCGTGCTGAAGCGCGAGACGCATCGCGTCGCGCTGGTCGAGGCCGCGACGTCGGGCAACCCGCGCTTCTTCCTCGGTACCGACAGCGCGCCACATGCGCGCGGCGCGAAGGAAACCGCGTGCGGCTGCGCAGGCTGCTACACGGCGCTGCATGCGCTCGAACTGTATGCGGAAGCGTTCGACCACGCCGGCGCGCTCGACAAGCTGGAAGGCTTTGCGAGCTTCTTCGGCGCCGATTTCTACGGGCTGCCGCGCAGCGCCGAGACGGTCACGCTGCGCCGCGAGGCGTGGGAACTGCCGCGCGAGATCTTCGCGGGCGACACGCCGGTCGTGCCGCTGCGCGGCGGCGAGACGATCGGCTGGAAACTCGTGTGAGCGGCGCGCCGCCGCGCGAAGCCGGCCACGCGGCCGGCAGCGGGGCGGCGGATTTTGCGCGGATCGACTGGTCCGCGCCGTGGCTTGCGCCGTATGCGGAGCCGGGCCGCGCCGCGCAGGCGGCCGCACGGGCGGGCGATGCCGCGCTGCTCGACGCGCTGAACGGCGCGTTGCGCGACGGCGGGCGCGTCAGCGGTCGCGGCAGGCCGCTGCGGTTCGTGCCGCAGGCCGAGTTGCCGCCCGGTGTCGCGTACGAGACCCATATCGCCGGCACCGGCGGCGTGCCGACCCGCCACAATCTTCACGACTTCTTCAATGCGCTCGTCTGGTTCGCGTATCCGCGCATCAAGGCCGCGTTGAACGCGCGCCAGGCCGCCGCGATCGACGCGGCGGGCGGCGTCGGGCCCTTTCGCGGCACGTTGCGCGATGCGCTCACGCTGTTCGACGAGAATGCCGCGCTGTTCGTGACGGCCGACCGCGCGCTCGCCGATGCGCTGCGCGGCTTCGACTGGCCGCGGCTGCTGGTCGACGCGCGCGATGCGTGGGGCACGCGCTGCGAAGCGCGGCTCGTCGGCCATGCGCTGCTCGAGAAGCTCGTCGTGCCTTACAAGTCCAGCACCGCGCACACGTGGATCGTCGAAGTGAGCGCCGACTATTTTTCGTGGCCCGACGCGCAACGCATTGCGCATGTCGATGCGCGTGTCGCCGCCGAACTCGCGACGCGCGCGTTGACGAGCCGCGATTTCTCGCCGCTTCCGGTGCTTGGCGTACCGGGCTGGTGGGGCGCGAATGTCGACGTCGCGTTCTACGACGATCCGGCCGTATTCCGCAGCGGCCGCCGCGTGTGTGCAGCCGGCGGCGGCGCGCAGTGCTAGAATGCGCGTCGCAAAGCAGGCCAGGCAGTCGCGGCCTCGCCGCCTTCGGGCGTGCGGGGGCGAGGAAAGTCCGGACTCCACAGGGCAGGGTGATGGCTAACGGCCATCCGTGGCGACACGCGGAACAGGGCAACAGAAAGCAAACCGCCGATGGCCCGGCGCAAGCCGGGATCAGGTAAGGGTGAAACGGTGCGGTAAGAGCGCACCGCGGCGACGGCGACGTTCGCCGGCACGGTAACCTCCACCCGGAGCAATTCCAAGTAGGCAGGCGCGCATCTTCGGATGCAGGATGGGGCCCCCGTCTCGTCTGCGGGTAGGAAGCTTGAGCGCGTCAGCAATGGCGCGCCTAGAGGAATGGCTGCCACGCGTTGTGCGCTTCGGCGCGCAGCGTGCACAGAATCCGGCTTATCGGCCTGCTTTGCCGTTCGAATGCGAAAGGGCCGGCGTCTCCTGGCGGAGCGCCGGCCCTTTTTTTGTGCGCGCGCCGTGCGTTCAGGCGGCGACGATGTCGAACGAATGCGTGAGTTCGGCCGTCTTCGCGATCATGATCGACGCGGAGCAGTACTTGTCGTGCGACAGGTTGATCGCGCGTTCGACCGTGGCCGGGTTCAGGTTGCGGCCGGTGACGGTGAAGTGGAAGTGCACCTTCGTGAACACCTTCGGGTCTTCGCTCGCGCGCTCGGCCTTCAGCGTGACCGAGCAGCCGGTGACTTCCTGGCGGCTCTTCTTCAGGATCAGCACGACGTCATAGGCCGTGCAGCCGCCGGTGCCGAGCAGCACCATTTCCATCGGGCGCGGCGCGAGGTTATGGCCGCCGCCTTCGGGCGCGCCGTCCATCGTGACGAGATGCCCGCTTCCGGTCTGGGCGGAAAATGCCATGCCGTCCTGACCCATCCAGCTTACTTTGCATTCCATGCTTGCACTCCAGCGTTGCCTGATTCGGATTCGATCCGGCATTGTAGCCCGCAGCGCTTCGGCCGGCTGATGCGGTGCACGACGTGCAACGCCGGAGCCGCCCGAGCGGCGCGCAACAGCGTGCCGAACGGCAATTTCCGTGCTGAATTTAGGGGTTTTACTCTAGGGGTGGACTATTTTCTCTCGCCCTGATCAGGTTCAGGCGATTGATTTTAAAGGGGAAATCAATTTATATGGCAGATTGCACGAAATTTCGCATTATGGAGTTAGATTTCGTAATGCAAATTTTCTTGTGGAGCCAGCGGTGCGTTCGTATAATGAGCCTCATTGGTTGTCGCGCTGCGGCAACCTCCGAATGTCTCCTCCACCCTCCTCCTAAGGTGGATTAAGCCCGAACCAGCCGTTCGGGCTTTTTTTCGTCCGATGCAAACATCGGCGCGCGGCTTGCGCGCCCCGGCATCCGTCACGCAGGCTGTCGCGCGACCGGCTGCGATGTCGCGTCGGGCGGCGTGCCGCGCGCGCGTGCATCGGGTGCCGGCGCGTGCACGGCCGACGCATGGCCGTGACCGCGTGAGCAGAAGTGGCGTACGCGTTCGCGCACCGCGCGCAGACGGGCGACGCGATCTTCGGCATGGGCGGTCCGGGCTTCGGCAATGCGCGCATCGAGCGCGTCGAGCTTGGCTTCGCAGCCGACCTGGGCGGCGACGGCAGGCGCCGCGGCGGCCAGCAACGCGGCCGCGAAGAAGGGCGTAAGTGGTTGTTTCATCATGCTTGTTTGTTGTTTTCCGTGTTCGGCCGGTCTGGCGCGGCAAGGTCATGTACCGCGCGTCGATGGGTGCCTCCCCGGGCGCTCGGTTCGCCTGGTTGGTCGGGGCACGACCGAATTTTGGCCCATTTCGGGCGCCGCGGACACGGGACGTGGATTCCCTTTGACCGCGTCACCGTATTTCCTTTATAATTCAGGGCTTTTCCGCATTCATGCCCACGGAAAAAGAACAGGGAGAGCCTGCACCGCGCCTCGAAGCGCACACAGACAAGCAGGACGAACACATCGGGCAAAGCATTTTTTTTGGATCGATCATGAAGACGTTTTCCGCAAAAGCCCATGAGGTGACGCGCGAATGGTACGTGATTGACGCGACGGATAAGGTTCTCGGCCGTGTTGCCAGCGAAGTGGCACGCCGTCTGCGCGGCAAGCACAAGCCTGAGTTCACCCCGCACGTCGACACTGGTGATTTCATCATCATCGTCAACGCGAGCAAGTTGAAGGTCACGGGCAACAAGACGCTGGACAAGAAGTACTACCGTCACTCGGGCTACCCGGGCGGTATCTATGAAACGACGTTCGGCAAGATGCAAGAACGCTTCCCGGGCCGCGCGCTCGAGAAGGCGGTCAAGGGCATGCTGCCGAAGGGCCCGCTCGGCTACGCGATGATCAAGAAGCTGAAGGTCTACGCAGAAGCGACGCATCCGCATTCGGCGCAACAGCCGAAGGCGCTCGAGATCTAAGGGGACCCACATGATCGGTAACTGGAACTACGGTACGGGCCGCCGCAAGAGCGCAGTCGCACGTGTCTTCATCAAGGCTGGCAAGGGCGACATCATCGTCAACGGCAAGCCCATCGCTGACTACTTCTCGCGCGAAACGTCGCTGATGATCGTGCGTCAACCGCTGGAACTCACGAACCACGGCCAGACGTTCGACATCAAGGTGAACGTGAACGGTGGCGGTGAAACGGGTCAGGCAGGCGCAGTGCGCCACGGCATCACCCGTGCACTGATCGACTACGATGCGACGCTGAAGCCGTCGCTGTCGAGCGCAGGCTTCGTGACGCGCGATGCGCGTGAAGTCGAGCGTAAGAAGGTCGGTCTGCGCAAGGCACGCCGCGCCAAGCAGTTCTCGAAGCGTTAATTCCGCTTCATGGCCGCGCCGCTTCCGGGCGGCGTCCGCCGGAAAAACCGCCAGCTTTCGCGCTGGCGGTTTTTTTATGCCCGCTTTCAGGCCCATGCTGCGGGCGGCTCGCGCGGGCAGGTTCGATGAAATCGACAAGAACCTATTGATTTCATGGACTTCAGCACGATCTTCTGATCGGCCCTACAATAGCGGCTAAAGCTTTTTGGAGAGTTCGCAATGAACGCTGTTACCGAATCCGCAGCAACGACGACCGAAATGCCGCTTCCGTTCGTCTTCACCGACGCAGCGGCCGACAAGGTCAAGCAACTGATCGACGAAGAGGGCAATCCCGACCTGAAGCTGCGCGTGTTCGTGCAGGGTGGCGGCTGCTCCGGCTTCCAGTATGGCTTTACGTTCGACGAGGAAGTCAACGAGGACGACACCGTGATGAACAAGAACGGCGTCCAGCTCCTGATCGACTCGATGAGCTACCAGTACCTGGTCGGCGCCGAGATCGACTACAAGGACGACATCAACGGCGCCCAGTTCGTGATCAAGAACCCGAACGCGACCACCACCTGCGGGTGCGGCTCGTCGTTCTCGGTCTGAGCGCAAGGCAGATCCGCGCCGGTTCGCCGGAATGAAAAACGGGGCTTTATGCCCCGTTTTTTTGCGCCTGTGCGCGGCGCCCGCCGCGCGGCAGGTGTCGCGTCAGCGCGGGTAGAGCGCGCCGAGCACGCGGTTGCCGGCCGCACCGGTGACCGTCGCGAGATTGCCGGGCTGGCGCGCGACGAAGCGGTACGCGAGCCACGCGAACGCGAGCGCCTCGACCTGTTGCGGCGGCACGCCGAGCGCGGCCGTCGTATCGACCGTGGCCGGCACGCCGGCCTCGCGCAGTGCGTGGCGGAGCGCGTCGAGCAGCACCGGATTACGCGCACCGCCGCCGCACACGAAGACGGCCTTGCAGCCGGGCGCGTGCTGCGCGATTTCGCGTGCGACCGACACGGCGGTGAGCGCCGTGAGGGTCGCCTGCACGTCCTCCGGCGCAACCTGCGCGAATGCGGCGAGCTTCGCGTCGAGCCACGCGGGATTGAACAGGTCACGTCCGGTGCTTTTCGGCGGCGGCGCGGCGAAATACGGTTCGTCGAGCAGCGCATCGAGCAGCGGTGCGTGCACGGTGCCGCGCGCGGCGAATTTGCCGCCGTCGTCGTACGGTTTGCCGAGATGGCGGGTCGCCCACGCGTCGATCAGCGCGTTCGCGGGGCCGCAGTCGAAGCCGCGCACGTCGCCGCCTTCGCCGGGCAGGATCGTGATGTTGCTGATTCCGCCGAGGTTGCAGACGACGCGCGTCTCGCCCGGCGCACCGAATACCGTCGCATGGAACGCCGGCGCGAGCGGCGCGCCGTGGCCGCCGGCGGCCACATCGCGGCTGCGGAAATCGGCGATCACATCGACCTGGGTCAGCTCGGCGAGCAGCGCCGGGTTGTTGAGTTGCCGCGTATAGCCGCGCTCGGGGCGATGGCGCACCGTCTGGCCGTGCACGCCGATCGCGCGGATCTCGTCGCGCGACAGCCCGGCGGTGCGCTGCAATTCGTGGCAGCACACCGCGTAGCGCGCGACGAGTGCGTTCGCCGCGAGCGATTCGCGGTCGATCTCGTTGTCGCCGGGCTGCTGCAGCGCGAACAACGCGTCGCGCAGCGACTGCGCGAAGCCGACGAATGCTTCCGCGAGCACGGCCGGCGCCTTGCCGGCCTCGAAACGCACGGCGACGCCGTCGACGCCGTCCATGCTGGTTCCCGACATCAGCCCGAAGTAGATGCCGTCGGCCGGATGGGCGTTTTGCGGCTGTCGTTGCGGCACGTTGGGTTCTCCTGGATCGTACGGCGCGGGCCCGTGCCGCGCACCTTGCGCCCGATTATCCGCGCAACGTGACGCGCCGTTAAGCGATGCGCGCGCAAGTTATGGGAAAATCCCTGTTTTTGCGACATTCTTCCTGGCACCGATGAGCACCGAACCCAGTTCCAAGCCCGTTTTCCCGATCACCGACGAAGTCCGGCATGCGCTCGCCGTCACGAAGCGCGGCGTCGACGAACTGCTGATCGAGGAAGAGTTCGCGCAGAAGCTCGCGCGCAGCGCGGCCACCGGCACGCCGCTTCGCATCAAGCTCGGCCTCGACCCGACCGCGCCCGACATCCACATCGGCCATACGGTCGTGCTGAACAAGATGCGTCAGCTTCAGGATCTCGGCCACACGGTGATCTTCCTGATCGGCGATTTCACGTCGCTGATCGGCGATCCGTCGGGCCGCAACGCGACGCGCCCGCCGCTCACGCGCGAGCAGATCGAGTCGAACGCGAAGACCTACTTCGAGCAGGCCGCACTCGTGCTCGATCGCGAAAAGACCGAGATCCGTTACAACAGCGAATGGTCGATGCCGCTCGGCGCGGACGGGATGATCAAGCTCGCGTCGCGCTACACGGTCGCGCGGATTCTCGAGCGCGAGGACTTCACGAAGCGCTTCCAGGGCGGCGTGCCGATCTCGATCCACGAATTCCTGTACCCGCTGATGCAGGGCTACGATTCGGTCGCGCTGAACGCCGATCTCGAACTCGGCGGCACCGACCAGAAGTTCAACCTGCTGGTCGGCCGCGAACTGCAGAAGCAGTACGGCCAGGAACAGCAGTGCATCCTGACGATGCCGCTGCTCGAAGGTCTCGACGGCGTCGAGAAGATGTCGAAGTCGAAGGGCAACTACGTCGGCATCAGCGAGAAGCCGACCGACATGTTCGGCAAGCTGATGAGCATCTCGGACACGCTGATGTGGCGTTACTTCGAACTGCTGTCGTTCCGCAACATGGACGAGATCATTGGCTTCCGCCGCGAGATCGAAGCGGGCCGCAACCCGCGCGACTTCAAGGTGCTGCTCGCGCAGGAAATCGTCGCGCGGTTCCACTCGCAGCCCGACGCCGAGCGTGCGCTCGAAGACTTCAACCATCGCGCGAAGGGCGGCGTGCCGGACGACATTCCGTCGGTCACGCTTGCAGGCGCGCCGCTGGCGATCGGCCAGCTGCTGAAGCAGGCCGGCCTCGTGCCGTCGACCAGCGAGGCGCTGCGCAACATCGAGCAGGGCGGCGTGAAGATCGACGGCGCGACCGTGTCGGACAAGGGCCTGAAGGTCGAGGCCGGCGAGTTCGTCGTGCAGGTCGGCAAGCGCCGCTTCGCGCGCGTCACGCTGACCGCATGATTGCGCTGATCCAGCGCGTGAAGCGCGCCGACGTGCGCGTCGGCGACCGCACGACGGGCGAGATCGGCGCGGGCCTGCTCGCGCTGGTCTGCGCGGAGCGCGGCGACACCGACGCGGCTGCCGACAAGCTGCTGGCGAAGATGCTCGGCTACCGCGTGTTCAGCGATGCAGCGGGCAAGATGAACCTGCCGGTGTCGAATATCGACGGCGAGGGCCGCGCAGGCGGCCTGCTGCTCGTGTCGCAGTTCACGCTGGCGGCCGATACCAACAGCGGGCTGCGCCCGAGCTTCACGCCGGCCGCGCCGCCCGACGAAGGCGCGCGGCTGTTCGACTATTTCGTCGCGGCCGCGCGGGCGCGCCATCCCGTCGTCGAGACGGGCGAGTTCGGCGCCGACATGCAGGTGTCGCTCGTCAACGACGGCCCCGTCACGTTCTGGCTGCAAGTGCGGCCCTGATGCTTCCCCGGAGACGCCTCGCGATGGCCACCACGCAGATTCTTTTCATCCGCCATGGCGAGACGGCCTGGAACCGCATCAAGCGCATCCAGGGGCATATCGACATCCCGCTGGCCGACACGGGGCTCGCGCAGGCGCAGCGGCTGGCCGGGCGGCTCGCGCACGAGGCGCGCGACGGCGCACGGATCGATGCGGTCTATTCGAGCGACCTGATGCGCGCGCAGCAGACCGCACAACCCTTCGCCGATGCGCTCGGGCTGCCGCTGCAGTTGCGCGACGGGTTGCGCGAACGCTCGTACGGCGCGTTCCAGGGGCACGACAGCACCGAGATCGAGACGCTGTTTCCGGACGCGTATGCAGCCTGGCAGACGCGCGATCCGGGCTTCGCGCCGGAAGGCGGCGAGTCGCAGCGCGCGTTCTATCACCGCGTGCTGCATGCGCTCGAGCCGATCGTCGCCGCGCATCCGGGTGGCCGGATCGCGTGCGTCGCGCACGGTGGCGTGCTCGATTGCGTGTACCGTTTTGCGAACGGTCTCGAGCTGTCGGCGCCGCGCAATTACCAACTGCTCAATACGAGCATCAACGTCGTCGATTACGTCGATGGCCGCGCGCAGGTCGTGCAGTGGGCCGACGTGTCGCACCTGGACGCCGAGAGCGACGACGACGGCTATCGCAAGGTGCTCTGAGCACGCGGGGCCCGTCCGGCATGGCCGGCCGGGATTCCCCTTCTTCGTGCGCGAGAAACGAATCGTCAGGCGGGCGGCGCGCCGTCCGGCGGGGGCGCGGTCGCGCGACGGCGCGCACGCTTCGACGCGCCGTTGACGAGCGCCCAGCGCAGCACGGGGGCGACGGCCCGTACGCCGGGCCGGACCACCGCGCGTCGCAACGGCGCGAACGTCGACACGCCGAGCATGCGCTGCGCCCACGGCGGCAGCAGGTCGATCCCGGCATGCACCATCAGCGACGCGGCCGGCCGCAGCGCCGGCTTCGCGACCGGGACATTCAGCAGGATGGACATCACCTCGAAGGTATGCGGCCCGGCTTCGAGTTCGGGCTGCATGCGTGCGAGATACGCGGCGACCTCGACGCGCGAACGCGGCACTTCGTGTGCGCCGAGCAGTTCGGCGACCAAGGCCGTTTCGGCGTAATAGCGGTCCTGAAGCTCGCCCGACAGCGCCGGATTCACGTAGCACAGATGCGCGGCGAGGAAACTCGACACTTCCGCGATATGGACCCAGGTCAGCAACGCCGGATCGTCGGCGCGGTACGGCCGACCGTCGGGCGCGGTACCCGTTACGCGCGCGTGGATTGCTTTCACGCGTTCGATCAGTGCGAGTGCGTCCGCGCGACTGCCGAACGTCGTGCCCGTGATGAACGTGGCGGTGCGCCGCAAGCGGCCGAGGATGTCGGTGCGAAACGACGAGTGATCCCAGACGCCCGCGAGCGCGAGCGGATGAAGCGCCTGCAGCAGCAGCGCGGCGATGCCGCCGGTCATCATCGACGTGAAGTCGGCATGCACGCGCCAGCAGACGGCGTCGGGGCCGAACAGCCCCGGATCTCCGGGCGGTGAAGAGAGATCGAGCGACGGGCCGCCGCCGCCCGCCGTCAGGTGCGTGATGCCGGCCACGAGCCGCTTGCGGATCGGCTCGGCCCAGCGCGGGCCCGGTGCGGGTGCGGCGGGGTGGCGGCTAGGCGGCGTCGTCATGGCTGGCGTGGCTCGGGCGGCCGGTTACTTCCCGGCGGGTGTATCCCACATGCCGCGTTCGGTGCTGCCGGCGTCGGGCGCGGAAAGCCCGAAGTGGCGGTACGTCAGCAGCGTCGCGACGCGCCCGCGCGGCGTGCGCTGCAGGAAGCCCTGCTGGATCAGGTACGGTTCGAGCACGTCCTCGATCGTGTCGCGCTCCTCGCCGATCGCCGCCGCGAGGTTGTCGATGCCGACCGGGCCGCCGTCGAACTTGTGCAGGATCGCTTCGAGCAGCTTGCGGTCCATCAGGTCGAAGCCGACCGGATCGACGTCGAGCATCGCGAGCGCGGCATCGGCCACCGCCGCGGTGATCTGGCCGTCGGCCTTCACTTCCGCGAAGTCGCGCACACGGCGCAGCAGCCGGTTCGCGATCCGCGGCGTGCCGCGCGAGCGCTTTGCGATTTCCAGCGCGCCGTGCGGATCGATCTGTGCGTTCAGCAGCGATGCGGAGCGCCGCACGATGCGCGACAGTTGCTCGGCGTCGTAGAACTCGAGGCGCGCGACGATCCCGAAACGGTCGCGCAGCGGGTTGGTCAGCATCCCCGCGCGGGTGGTCGCGCCGACGAGCGTGAACGGCTGCAGGTCGAGCTTCACGCTGCGCGCGGCCGGACCTTCGCCGATCATGATGTCGATCTGGTAATCCTCGAGCGCCGGATACAGGATTTCCTCGACGACCGGCGACAGCCGGTGGATCTCGTCGATGAACAGCACGTCGTTCGCTTCGAGGTTCGTCAGCAGCGCGGCGAGATCGCCCGCGCGCTCGAGCACGGGGCCCGACGTCTGACGCAGGTTCACGCCCATCTCGCGCGCAATGATGTGCGCGAGCGTCGTCTTGCCGAGACCCGGCGGCCCGAACAGCAGCACGTGGTCGAGCGGCTCGGAGCGGCGCTTGGCGGCTTCGATGAAGATCTCGAGCTGGCCGCGCACCTTTTCCTGGCCGACGTAGTCGTCGAGCTGGCGCGGCCGCAGCGCGCGTTCGAACACCTCCTCGTGCGACGAGGTGGGCGTGGCGGCGATGATCCGCTGCTCGGTGGCGAGTTTGTCGGTTTCAATCATGCGGCCATTGTACCGCGCGACGCTGCACGCCCGAACTGGCCGAACGGCCGACTGGCGAGCGCCGCGCGGCCGCGCGACACTGGCTTCAACGGCCGGTCTGACCGTGCGTTACGCCTTCGACAGCGCCTTCAGCGCGAGCTTGATGCCCTCGGACACGCCGGTGCCGGCCGGCACGTTCTTGATCGCGGCGAGGCCTTCCTTTTCGGAGTAGCCGAGCGCGAGCAGCGCGTTGAGGATGTCGGTCGCGTGGTCGGACGCCGATGCGGCGCCGGCGAGCGCGCCGAGGTCGGCGCCGAGCTTGCCCTTCAGTTCGAGCAGCAGGCGCTCGGCCGTCTTCTTGCCGATGCCGGGCAGGCGCGTGAGGCGCGCGGCGTCCTGCATCGTCACGGCCTGCGCGAGCTCCTGCACGCTCATGCCGGACAGCACGGCGAGCGCCATGCGTGCGCCGATGCCGGTGATCTTCAGCAGCTCGCGGAAGGTCGTGCGCTCCTGCGCCGTCAGGAAGCCGTACAGCAGGTGCGCGTCCTCGCGGACGATCTGCTGCGTGAGCAGCACGACGCGCTCGCCCGTCTGCGGCAGGTTGTAGAAGGTGCTCATCGGCACGTCGATTTCGTAGCCGACGCCGTTGCAGTCGACGAGCAGGTGAGGCGGGTTCTTTTCGAGCAGGATGCCGGCGATGCGACCGATCATGGGGGGGGCGGGATGCGAGGAAGAAAGCGCGAGTGTAGCGCACGCGCGGCGCAAATCCGATGGCCTTGGCCGTCAGGCCGAAGCGACGCGTGTCATGCGTGCGTTGCGTGTGGGCAAAACGGTCGAGCCGGTGTGCCGGGCGACAGCGCGCGCCGGCATCAGCCGACCAGCCGCCCGCGCCGCACGCGCAGCCCTTTCTTCGCGAGCGCCGGCGCGAGGCCGCCGAGCGTGCTGAGCGTGTTGCCGCCGTGCGCGTGGCAGATCGCCATGCCGAGCGCGTCGGCCGCGTCGGAGCCCGGTTGTCCGGAGAGGTTGAGCAGTCGCGTGACCATTTCCTGCATCTGGGTCTTGGTCGCGCGGCCGTAGCCGACCACGGCCTGCTTGAGCTGCAGCGCCGTGTATTCGGCGACCGGCAGCCCGCCCGCGACGAGGCCGCAGATCGCGGCGCCGCGTGCCTGGCCGAGCAGCAGCGTCGACTGCGGGTTCACGTTGACGAACACCTTTTCGATCGCGGCCTGGTCGGGCGCATGTTCGCGCACGATCGTCGACACGCCCTGGAAGATCGTGCCGAGCCGGGTGGCCAGGTCGGCCGTCGGCGTGCGGATCACGCCGCTCGTGACATAGGCGAGCCGGTGGCCGCTGACGTCGATGACGCCGAAGCCGGTGACGCGCAGGCCGGGGTCGATGCCGAGAATTCGCATGAGTGAGGAGAGTTGCCTGATGCAGCGATACTACAACGAACGGTGCGGCGAGCCGGGCGCGCGGTTGCGCGCGAGGGCGCCGCGCAATAAAAAACCCGGCGGGTGCGACGCCGCCGGGTTTTCGTGTTGCAGCCGCGCGGGCCGCATGCGATCAGTGACGGAAGTGGCGCACGCCCGTCAGGATCATCGCGATGTTGTGCTCGTCGGCCGCGGCGATCACTTCGTCGTCGCGCACCGAGCCGCCCGGCTGGATCACGCAGGTCGCGCCGGCGGCGACGACGACGTCGAGGCCGTCGCGGAACGGGAAGAACGCATCCGACGCGACGGCCGAACCGGCCAGCGTCAGGCCCGCGTTCTGCGCCTTGATGCTCGCGATGCGCGCGGAATCGACGCGGCTCATCTGGCCTGCGCCGACGCCGAGCGTCATGCCGTTGCCGCAGAACACGATCGCGTTCGACTTCACGTACTTCGCGACGCGCCAGGCGAACAGCAGGTCGTCCATTTCCTTCGGCGTCGGGTGGCGCTTCGTGACGACGCGCAGTTCGTGCGGCTGCACGTTCTTCGAGTCGAGCGACTGCACGAGCAGGCCGCCGCCCACGCGCTTCAGGTCGAATGCGTTATGGCCGTCGCCGAGTGCGATTTCGAGCAGGCGCACGTTCTGCTTCGCGGCGAACACCTGCTTCGCGGCGTCGGAGAACGACGGTGCGATCAGCACTTCGACGAACTGCTTCGCGACAGCCTGCGCGGCCGCTTCGTCGACTTCGCGGTTGAACGCGATGATGCCGCCGAACGCGGAGGTCGGGTCGGTCTGGAATGCCTTCGCGTACGCGTCGGCCGAATCGTTGCCGACCGCGACGCCGCACGGGTTCGCGTGCTTGATGATCACGCAGGCCGGTGCGTCGAACGTCTTCACGCATTCCCATGCCGCGTCCGAATCCGCGATGTTGTTGTACGACAGTTCCTTGCCCTGCAGCTGGCGGTAGTTCGCGAGCGCGCCGGCTTGCGGCGCGACATCGCGGTAGAACGCCGCGCTCTGGTGCGGGTTTTCGCCGTAGCGCAGGTCCTGCACCTTGTCGAACGCCATGTTCAGCGTCGCCGGGTACGCATTGCGCGATGCGTGCTTCAGCTCGTCGGTCAGGCTCGTCAAGTAGTTCGTGATCGCGCCGTCGTATTGCGCGGTGTGCGCGAACACCTTCGTCGCGAGGCGGAAGTTGGTCGGGTAGCCGACCGTGTTGCCGTTCGCCTTCATCTCGTCGAGCACGACCGCGTAGTCGGCCGGATCGACGACGACCGTCACGTCGCGGTGGTTTTTCGCGGCCGAGCGCAGCATCGTCGGGCCGCCGATGTCGATGTTCTCGATCGCGTCGGCGAGCGTGCAGTCGTCCTTCGCGATCGTCGCGACGAACGGATACAGGTTCACGACGAGCAGGTCGATCGTCGGGATGCCGTGCTGTTCCAGCGCCTGCATGTGCTCGGGCAGGTCGCGGCGGGCGAGGATGCCGCCGTGCACCTTCGGGTGGAGCGTCTTCACGCGCCCATCGAGCATTTCCGGAAAGCCCGTGTAGTCGGCCACTTCGGTAACGGGCAGGCCCGCGTCGGCGAGCAGTTTCGCGGTGCCGCCCGTCGACAGCAGCTTGACGCCGAGGTCGGACAGCGACTTCGCGAAGTCGACGATGCCGGTCTTGTCGGAAACGGAAATGAGCGCTTGCTTGATCATGATGGAACCACCAATAGCCAGGGAAACGGGGACGGGACGGCCGACTACAGCAGGCCGTGCTGCTGCAGCTTCTTGCGCAGCGTGTTGCGGTTGATGCCGAGGTACTCCGCGGCGAGCGACTGGTTGCCGCCTGCCTGTACGAGCACGACCTCGAGCATCGGCTTTTCGACGCAGGACATCACCATTTCATAGACGTCGTGCGGATTGGAGCCGTCTAGATCCCGGAAATACACGTCCAGGCTCTCGCGGACACATTGTTCGATGTTGTGCTTGCTCATGCTGCTAACTGGTTATGGTCGTCCGACTCGCCCTGGCCGTTTTCCTCTTCGTCGTCGACGTAGACGAGATGGTCCGACAGCGCTTTTTGCGCCTCGAAGAATGCATTGACGGCGGCGAGCTGCTCGCGGGAGGAATCGAGCGTGTTCATCCGGTGCCGGAACCCGTTGGCACCGGAAAGGCCGCGAGTGTACCAGCCGATGTGCTTGCGCGCAGTACGGACGCCCGTGAATTCGCCATAGAACGCGTAGTGGTCTTCCAGGTGTTCGTTCATCACCTGCTGGATCTCGTCGATCAGCGGCGGAGGCAGCAGCTCGCCGGTTTGCAGGAAATGATCGATTTCACGGAACAACCACGGCCGACCTTGCGCGGCACGACCGATCATCAGTGCGTCGGCACCCGTTGCATCGAGCACGGCCTTCGCTTTTGCGGGCGACGTGATGTCGCCGTTCGCGACCACCGGAATCCGCACGGCCGCCTTCACGGCCGCGATGGTGTCGTATTCGGCATCGCCGCGGTACAGGTCGGCGCGCGTGCGGCCGTGCACGGTGAGCATCGAGATGCCGGCGGCTTCGGCGAGACGCGCGACCGTGATCGCGTTCTTGTGCTCGCGGTCCCAGCCGGTGCGGATCTTCAGCGTGACGGGCACCGCATCGGGCCCCGTGCCGACCGCCGCGACGACAGCCTCGACGATCCGCTGCACGAGCGGCTCGTTCTGCAGCAGCGCGGAGCCGGCCGCGACGTTGCAGACCTTCTTCGCCGGGCAACCCATGTTGATGTCGATGATCTGCGCGCCGTTGTCGACGTTGTAGCGGGCCGCTTCGGCCATCATCGCCGGATCGGCGCCGGCGATCTGCACCGCGATCGGCTCCACTTCGCCTTCGTGGTTCGCGCGCCGCATCGTCTTCGCGCTTTTCCACAGCTGCGCGTTGGACGCGACCATCTCGGACACGGCGTAACCGGCCCCCAGCCGCTTGCACAGCTGACGGAACGGACGATCCGTCACCCCGGCCATCGGGGCGACGAACAGGTTGTTACGCAATACGTGAGAGCCGATAACGGGCATCGCAATGGCACCGCCCGCGACCGGCGCGGGCATGAAAAGGGCGGAGGGAAACGCGCATTTTACCGTATTCCCAAGCCCCGCCGATTTGACCCGGTTTGTGTGGTCCGGCCGGGCGCACCGCACGGTGCGCCGTGCGTCAGTTGCGCTGGCCGAACATCATCTGGCGGGCGATCGCCTTCTTGAGCGGCGGCACGAATTCGAGCGCGGTGAGCGCGGCGCCGCGCAGCAGCGGGAGCGGGCCCGCGTCGATCGTGAACAGCCGCGCAAGCGTGTCGGTCGCGCCGATCGTGAAGCGCCGGTCGAGTGCGCGGCGCGCGTTGAAGGTCGCGAGTGCGGTTGCTTCGAAGCCTTGCGCGGACAGCGTGTCGACGAGCGTATGTGCATCGCGCAGCCCGAGGTTGAGCCCCTGGCCCGCGACGGGGTGCAGCGTTTGTGCGGCATTGCCGACGATCGCGACGCGGCCGCTGACGAGCGTCTGCGCGGCGTTCAGCCCGAGCGGAAACGACGCGCGGCCAGCGATCGCGACGAACCGGCCCATGCGTTCGCCGAACGCGCTGCCGAGCTCGCGCAGGAACGCGTCGTCGGGCAGCGCGGCGCGGCGCGCCGCTTCGTCCGGCGTGCAGCACCAGACGAGCGCGTAGTCGGCCTGGCGCGGCCCGCCGAGCGGCAGCAGCGCGAGCGGGCCTTCGTGCGTGAAGCGCTCCCATGCGACGTTCGGGCGCGGTGCCGATACCGTGACCGTGCCGACGAGCGCGGTCTGTCCGTAGTCGCGGCGATGCTTGGCCGTATCGGCCTGCTGTTCGTGGAACAGCCCGCCTTCGGCGTTGATGACGATGCGCGCGCGCAGCGTACGCTCGCCCTGCGGGCCGTCGAGCGTCAGCGTGACGCCGTCGGCGTCCTGTTGCGGTGCGCGCGCGGTGGTCGACGTGAGCCAGTCGACGCGCATGCCGCGCACGGCGCCCGCGAGTGCCTGCACGAGCGAGCCGTAGCGCACGACATAGCCGAGCGCGGCGAGGTCGTGCTCGTCGCGATCGATCAGCGTGCGGCCGAAATGGCCGCGCTGCGACACGTGGATATGTTCGATCGGCGTCGCGTCGGCAGGCCACGCGAGCGTGTCGAGCAGCACGTGGCTGCCGTGCGAGACGGCGATCGCGCGCGGGTCGCTCGCGCTCGCGGCCGGTTCGCGCGCGTCGATCAGCGCGATCGACGCGTGCTGCGTTGCGCTGCGGCGCGCGAGCCAGCCGGCGAGCGCGAGCCCGACGGGGCCCGCGCCGACGATGGCGAGGTCGTAGTCCGGCGTGGCCGGGAAGGAAGCGGTCGTCATCTTGATTCGTGAAACGGAGGTAACGGTCGGCGGCGGCCGGTCATGCGCCCGCGCGCATCAGCGCTTCGATCTCGGCGGCTTCGACGGGCACGCCGCGCGTAATCAGCTCGCAACCCTGCTCGCGCACGATCGCGTCGTCCTCGATGCGGATGCCGATGTTCCAGTACTCGGGCGGCACGTCGTCGGCGGCGCGCACATACAGGCCGGGCTCGACCGTCAGCGTCATGCCGGGCTTCAGCGTGCGCCACGGCAGCGCGCCGTTGCCGTCGCGCTCGGCGAGCCGCTCGCGGTAGTCGCCGCAGTCGTGCACGTCCATGCCGATCCAGTGGCCCGTGCGGTGCATGTAGAAGCGCGTGTACGCGCGCTCGGCGATCACGTCGTCGACGTTCGAGAAGCGCGCTTTCGGGATGATGCCGGTGTCGAGCAGCCCCTGCGCGAGCACGCGCACGGCCGCATCGTGCGGCGCCTCGAACGGCACACCTGCGCGCGTCGCATCGATCGCGGCCTGCTGCGCGGCGAGCACGATGTCGTACAGCGCGCGCTGCGCGGGCGAGAAGCGCCCGTTGGCCGGGAACGTGCGCGTGATGTCCGACGCGTAGCCGTCGAGTTCGCACGCGGCGTCGATCAGGATCAGGTCGCCGTCCTGCGCGGCCGCGTTGCCGGCCGGGTAGTGCAGCACGCACGCGTTCGCACCGGCCGCGACGATCGAGCCGTACGCGGGCGCCTGCGCGCCGTGCTTGCGGAACGTATACAGCAGCTCGGCCTCGAGTTCGTATTCGCGGATGCCGGGGCGGCACACCTGCATCGCGCGGCGGTGCGCGAGCGCGGAGATGTGCGCGGCGCGCATCATGATCGCGAGTTCGTGTTCGTCCTTCACGAGCCGCATGTCGTCGACGAGCGGCGTGAGGTCGAGCATCGCGTCCGGCGCGGCAACGCCCGTGCGCGCCAGCGCGCGCACCGCGTCGATCCAGCCCGCGAGCTGGCGGTCGAAGTCGGCCGATGCGCCGAACCGGTAGTGCACGGTGCCCGCGTCGGCGAGCAGGCGAGGCATTTCGGTGTCGATCACGTCGACCGCGAACGCCGCGTCGAAACCGAACGCGTCGCGCGCGGCTTCGGGCCCGTAGTGGAAGCCTTCCCAGATCTCGCGGTCGGCATTCTTGCCGCGGCAGAACAGGACCGACTCCGGCGCGCCGTGCGGCGCGGCCGCGTTCAGCACGAGCACGGCATCCGGCTCGGTGAAGCCCGTCAGGTAGTGGAAGTAGCTGTCGTGCCGGTACGGGTAGGCCGTATCGCGGTTGCGCAGCAGTTCCGGCGCGGTGGGGACGATGGCGACGCCGCCGCCCGCGGCGCGCAGTGCGGCAAGCACGCGTTCACGGCGTTGGCGGTAGACGTCGACGGCGATGGCGGTTTCGAGGGGCGCATTCATCGTGCGATTGTAGCGCCGCGGGACGCGGCGCGTGAGAGAGGGGCGGGAAGCCGCGCCGGAAGGCCCGCACGGCGGCTGTTGCAAACCATCCACAGGCCGGCCGGGCGATTTTCTACCGCGCGACGCTGGCCGGTTATGATCGGCGACAACGTATACTCTCGGCGGTTCCCTTAAAAAGGCAGATGATGAAATTAATCGGTTCGCTCAGCAGCCCGTACGTCCGAAAGGCGCGGATCGTGCTCGCTGAAAAGAAGATCGACTACAAGCTGGAGCTCGAGAACGTGTGGGTGCCGGATACGGATATTCATGCATCGAATCCGCTCGGCAAGGTCCCGTGCCTCGTGATGGAAGATGGTGCCGCGGTGTTCGATTCCCGCGTGATCTGCGAATACGTCGATACGCTGTCGCCGGTCGGCAAGCTGATTCCGCAGTCGGGCCGCGAGCGCGTCGAAGTGCGCTGCTGGGAAGCGCTGGGCGACGGCGTGCTCGACGCGGCGGTCGCGATTCGTCTCGAACACACGATGCGCGACGAGGTGCAGCGCAGCGCGAGCTGGATCGCGCGCCAGCAGCGCAAGATCGACGATGCGCTCGTTGCGATGTCGCAGGGTCTCGGTGGCAAGACGTGGTGCGTCGGTAATCATTACTCGCTCGCCGACATCGCACTCGGCTGCGCGCTCGGCTATCTCGACTTCCGGATGCCCGAGGTCAACTGGCGCGATCGCCACCCGAACCTCGACAAGCACTTCGTGAAGCTGCTGCAGCGGCAATCGTTCGCCGACACGCTGCCGCAGAACTGAGCCGCTGCCGGCTACGCATTCACGCATTCGGCAGACGAAAGAAAAGCGCCCCGCGGGGCGCTTTTCTTTTTGCCGGGCCGCCCGGCAGCGGGGCGGTCGCGAGCGTTATTCGATCGACGCGTACACGGCCTCGCCGAGCGTGAACGAATCGCTGCGCGCGATCGGCCACCACTTGTCGTACAGCGTGAAGCCGCAGGTGTGGCCGTCGAGCAGCGCGCCGGGCTTCAGGTACTTCAGCAACTGCGACATCAGCCGGACCTCGTGCGGCGCGATGCGCTGCACGATGTGATGCGCGCGCAGCTCGGACGGATGCGCGAGGCCGGCCGCCTGCACGAGTTCCTGCAGCGCGTGCAGCGTATTGCGGTGGAAGTTGTACACGCGGTCGGCCTTGTCGGGCACGACGAGCGCGCGCTGGCGCACCGGATCCTGCGTCGCGACGCCGGTCGGGCAGCGGCCCGTGTGGCAGGTCTGCGCCTGGATGCAGCCGACCGCGAACATGAAGCCGCGCGCCGAGTTCACCCAGTCCGCGCCGATCGCGAGCGTGCGCGCGACGTCGAATGCGGTGATGATCTTGCCGCTCGCGCCGAGCTTCACGCGGTCGCGCACGCCGATCCCGACGAGCGTGTTGTGCACGAGCAGCAGCCCTTCCTGCAGCGGCACGCCGACGTGGTCGGTGAATTCGAGCGGCGCCGCGCCCGTGCCGCCTTCCGCGCCGTCGACGACGATGAAGTCCGGCACGATGCCCGTCTCGATCATCGCCTTCGCGATCCCGAAGAATTCCCACGGATGGCCGACGCACAGCTTGAAGCCGGTCGGCTTGCCGCCCGACAGCGTGCGCAGCCGCTCGACGAATTCGAGCAGCCCGCGCGGTGTCGAGAATTCCGAGTGCGTCGCGGGCGAGATGCAGTCCTTGCCCATCGGCACGCCGCGCGTCTCGGCGATTTCCGGCGTGATCTTCGCGGCCGGCAGCACGCCGCCGTGGCCGGGCTTCGCGCCCTGCGACAGCTTCACCTCGATCATCTTGACCTGCGGATCGGCGGCCTGCTTCGCGAATTTGTCGGGGTTGAACGTGCCGTCGTCGTTGCGGCAGCCGAAGTAGCCCGACGCGATTTCCCAGATGATGTCGCCGCCGTTCTCGCGATGGTACTTCGACAGCGAGCCTTCGCCGGTGTCGTGCGCGAAACCGCCTTTCTTCGCGCCGAGGTTCAGCGAGCGGATCGCGTTCGCGGACAGCGAGCCGAAGCTCATCGCCGAGATGTTGAAGATCGAAATGTCATACGGTTGCGCGCGATTCGCGCCGACGCGGATGCGGAAATCGTGGTTCGGCAGCTTGGTCGGCGCGAGAGAATGGCTGATCCATTCGTGCGCGACGGCCTTCACGTTCAGCTCGGTGCCGTACGGGCGATTGTCGGTGACGTTCTTCGCGCGCTGGTAGACGAGGCTGCGCTGCGCGCGCGAGAACGGTTTCTCGTCGGTGTCGTCTTCGACGAAGTACTGGCGGATCTCGGGGCGGATGAACTCGAACAGGAAGCGGAAGTGGCCCCAGAGCGGGTAGTTGCGCAGGATCGCGTGGCGGTCCTGTTTCAGGTCGTACAGGCCGAGCGCGACGAGGGCGGCGGGGATCAGGATCCACAGCCACGCGATCGCGTGCCGCGCGGCGAGTGCCGCGACGGCCACGAACAGCAGGACCGCGCACCACATCGCGAGATAGCGTCGGGAAAACATGGGGACTCCATCGTAATTATTCGGATGGCCGCCGCGCGCGAGCGGTCGCCCGGCGGCTGGCAGGTCGGCGCCCGCAGCGTCGCGCCGGGCCGGCGGGCGTGGCGCCCGTGCCGTGCCTGGCCGCCGCCGGCGCCCACGATGGTCGAGAGTCTACTACGGGTCCCGTGAAGCTCGCGTTGCCGAGCCGGCGCTCAGCGTCCGGCGCCGGTGTGGCGGATGAACGGGCCGTAGGCGGGCGCGTCGCGCTTCAGCCGGACGCCGGCCTCGAAGTCCGCGTCGCGGTTGAACGGCACCTGCGGCCACGCGTGCCAGTCGCCCAGCTGCGCGCGGTAGTCCGCGAGCGCTTGCGCGAGGCGCGCGTCGCGGTGGCGCGCGGTGTCGCCGGCAAGATCGCCGCGGACATCGTGGATCAGGTGCGGTTCGAGCACGTCGAAGCCGACGTAGCGCAGCGCGTACATGATCGGCCACAGCAGCAGGCGCGTGTCGCCTTCGCGGCCGTCGGGCGCGCAGGCGGCGGCCGACGATCCGGTCGTCACGCTCAGCAGCGCGCGGCGCCCGTGCAGCACGCCGCGGTCGTGGCGCCGGCTGCTGCTGTAGAGGCCGCCGTAGACGAATACGCGATCCATCCAGCCCTTCACGATCGCGGGTGCGCCGAACCACCATAGCGGGAACTGCAGGATCAGCGCGTCGGCCTGTTGCAGCAAGCCGACGTGATGTGCGACCTCCGGCGCGAGCATGCCGCGTTCCCAGTGATGGCGCTGCTCGCGTTGCGCGTCGAAGCGCGCCGCGTCGAGCCGGCTCGCGTAGTGGCGCGGCGCCTCGCGCGGGTCGAACGCGTCGGCGTACAGGTCCGCGACCGTCGCGGCGTGGCCCGTCGCACGCCATGCGTCGGCCGCCGCATGGGCGAGGGCAACGTTGAACGATTGCGGTTCGGGATGGGCGACGACGATCAGCGCTTGCATGGCGGGCTCCGTGAGTGTGCGACGATGATGGCGGGCGGCGGTGGGGCCGCGCAATCACGCACCCGGAGGTAACCATGGCTTTTCCCGGCGACGTCTATGCGGCGGACTGCTCGGCGCGCGACGCGCTCGCGCTGATCGCCGGCAAATGGACGCTGCTGATCCTGCCGGCACTGGCCGAGCGGCCGCTGCGCAACGGCGAGTTGCTGCGGCGCATCGGCGGAATCTCGCAGAAGGTGCTCACGCAGACGCTGCGCGAGCTGGAGCGCAACGGGTTGATCGAACGCACCGCGATCGCCGCGCGGCGCGTACATGTCGAATACCGGCTGACGCCGGTGGCGGGATCGCTGGTGGATACGCTCGTGGCGCTCGACCGCTGGGCCGAGCGGCATTTCGCCGAGCTCGACGCCGCGCGCGAGCGCTACGATGCGGCCGTGCAGCGCATGCGTTGAAAAGGCGGGCGGCCGCGGGCGCGACCGCTGTCAGTCGGCGCCGCCCGCGCGGCGCCGGTGGCGCGTCAGCGTGCGTCCGCGAGCGCGGGCGCGTCGAGCACCTGCCGGTCGCCGGTCGTCGCGCTTTCGATGATGCCGCCGCCGAGGCAGATCTCGCCGTCGTACAGCACGGCCGACTGGCCGGGCGTGACGGCCCACTGCGCGTCGTCGAACGCGAGCGAGAAGCGTGCTTCGCCTTCCGGGCCGGGCGCGGCGCCGCCGAACGTGCACGCCGCATCGGCCTGCCGGTAGCGCGTCTTCGCGCCGCATGCGAAGCCTTCGGCCGGCGGCTCGCCGGCGACCCAGCTCACGTTGCCGGCGACGAGCTGCCGCGACAGCAGCCACGGATGATCGTGGCCCTGCACGACGTACAGCGTGTTCGACGGAATGTCCTTCGCGGCGACGAACCATGGCTCGCCGCTGCCGCTCTTGCTGCCGCCGAGGCCGATGCCCTTGCGCTGGCCGAACGTGTAGAACGCGAGGCCGATGTGCTCGCCGACGACCTTGCCGTCGGGCGTCTTCATCGGGCCGGGCTTCGTCGGCAGGTAGCGGTTCAGGAAATCGCGGAACGGCCGTTCGCCGATGAAGCAGATGCCGGTCGAATCCTTCTTCTTCGCGTTCGGCAGCCCGATCTGCGCGGCGATCTCGCGCACCTTCGTCTTCGGCATCTCGCCGAGCGGGAACATCGTCTTCGACAGTTGCGCCTGGTTCAGCCGGTGCAGGAAGTACGACTGGTCTTTCGTATGATCGAAGGCCTTCAGCAGTTCGAAACGCCCGGCGCGCTCGCGCACGCGCGCATAGTGGCCGGTCGCGATCATTTCCGCGTCGAGCGACATCGCGTGATCGAGGAACGCCTTGAACTTGATCTCGGCGTTGCACAGCACGTCGGGGTTCGGCGTGCGGCCGGCCGAGTATTCGCGCAGGAACTCGGCGAACACGCGGTCCTTGTATTCCGCCGCGAAGTTGACGGCTTCCACGTCGATGCCGATCAGGTCGGCTACCGACACGACGTCGATCCAGTCCTGGCGCGTCGAGCAGTATTCGCCGTCGTCGTCGTCTTCCCAGTTCTTCATGAACAGGCCGACCACGTCGTAGCCCTGTTCCTTCAGCAGCCACGCGGTCACCGACGAATCGACGCCGCCCGACATGCCCACCACTACACGGCGCTTGCTCATTTGTTGACCGCCTGACGTTCGAATGCCTCGGGGCGCGGCGCGACCGAATGCGTGTGCACGAAATCGAGCGGAATGCGCCGCCCGGCGAGATAGTCGTCGACGCAGCGCATCACCGCGGGCGAGCGATGGCGCTCGCTGCAGGCGCGCAGTTCGTCGGCCGTCATCCACAGCGTGCGAACGATGCCGTCGTCGAGCGCGTGGCCCGCGACCGGCTCGCCGGCCGTGCCGCAGAACGTGAAGCGCAGGTAGGTCGCACCGGCGGTGCCGGGGCGGTCGTAGTGCGCGAGATAGACGCCGACGAGCGCATCGGGCGTGAACGGGTGCGCGGTTTCCTCGAACGTCTCGCGGATCACGGCGTCGGCCAGCGTTTCGCCGGCTTCGAGATGACCGGCCGGCTGGTTGATGCGCAGGCCCGTCGAGGTTTCTTCCTCGATCACGAGAAAACGGCCGGCGTGCTCGACGAGCGCGGCGACCGTCACATGCGGGGTCCAGATTTCGGGTTTCATGGTTCGGCATTTTACCGGTTGCGCCCGAACGCTGCCCGTCGTCCGATCAGACGATAGACGAATCCGACCCTCGCAAGTCATCCGTCCCGCCGATGCGCGGCGGTGCAGGCCAGGCTAATGTCGCATTCGCGCACGATCGTGCGGAATGTGCTGGCGCAACCATCGCTTTCGGTTAAAGTGCAGCGTGAACGCCGTTGCCCGTGAGCCGGTAAGTCAGCCTGTCCGGCTCGTTGTGCAGTAAAAATCGCAAGAAAAGAAATACTGACAATGACTGGAGGAACTGACGATGCATATTGGAGTGCCTGCTGAGACGCGGGCGAACGAGGCGCGTGTGGCTGCGACGCCGGAAACCGTGAAGAAATACGCGGCTGCCGGCCATCGCGTCAGTATCGCGAAAGGGGCCGGCAGCGCAGCCAGTTATCCCGACGAAGCCTATGCGGCCGCCGGTGCCGAATTGACCGACCAGTCGGCTGCTTTTGATGCCGACGTCGTGCTGAAGGTCCAGGCGCCCACCGACACCGAACTGCCATTGCTCAAGCGCGGCTCCGTGCTGGTCGGCATGCTCGAGCCGTTCAACGGCGAGCAGGCGGCGAAACTCGCGGCGGCCGGCGTGACGGGCTTCGCGCTCGAAGCCGCGCCGCGCACGACACGCGCGCAGAGTCTCGACGTGCTGTCGTCGCAGGCGAACATCGCGGGCTACAAGGCCGTGCTCGTCGCGGCGGCGCTGTATCCGCGCTTCTTTCCGATGCTGATGACGGCCGCGGGCACGGTGAAGGCCGCGCGCGTGCTGATTCTCGGCGCGGGCGTCGCGGGTCTGCAGGCGATCGCGACCGCGAAGCGGCTGGGCGCGGTGATCGAGGCATCCGACGTGCGGCCGGCCGTGAAGGAGCAGATCGAGTCGCTCGGCGCGAAATTCCTCGACGTCCCGTTCGAAACCGACGAGGAGCGCGAAGCCGCGCAGGGTGTCGGCGGTTATGCGCGCCCGATGCCGCCGTCGTGGCTCGGCCGCCAGGCCGCGCTCGTTCACGAGCGCGCGAAGCAGGCCGACATCGTGATCACCACCGCGCTGATTCCCGGGCGCCCGGCGCCGACGCTGATCTCGGTCGAAACCGCGCAGTCGATGAAGCCGGGCTCGGTGCTCGTCGATCTCGCGGCCGGCCGCGGCCCGGAATTCGACGGCAGGAAGAGCGGCAACTGCCCGCTGACGGTCGCCGACCAGGTGATCGTGCACAACGGCGTGACGATCGCCGGCTACACGAACCTTGCATCGATGGTCGCGTCGGACGCGTCGGCGCTGTACGCGCGCAACCTGCTCGACTTCATGAAGCTGATCGTCGCGAAGGAAGGCACGCTGAACATCGACCTGACCGACGACATCGTCGCCGCGACGCTGCTGTGCCGCGACGGCGAAGTCACGCGCAAATAACGGAGGAGACCATGGAAGTCATCAATCACACGGTGATCAACGTGATCATCTTCGTGCTGGCGGTGTACGTCGGCTACCACGTCGTCTGGAACGTCACGCCGGCGCTGCATACGCCGCTGATGGCCGTGACCAACGCGATCTCGGCGATCGTGATCGTCGGTGCCATGCTCGCGGCGGCGCTCACCGTCGGCGTGACCGGCAAGTTCTTCGGCACGCTCGCGGTCGCGCTCGCGGCCGTCAACGTGTTCGGCGGCTTTCTCGTGACGAGGCGAATGCTGGAGATGTTCCGCAAGAAGGAGCCCAAGCGTGTCGAGGGCGGCAAGGAGGGCGCGCGATGAGCATGAACGTCGTTACGCTGCTGTACCTCGTCGCATCGGTGTGCTTCATCCAGGCGCTGAAGGGGCTGTCGAACCCGAAGAGCGCGCGCCGCGGCAACCTGTTCGGGATGGTCGGCATGGCCATCGCGATCCTCACAACGGTCGCGCTGATCGTCAAGCAGGCGGCCTGGCTCGGCGCGAACCTGCCGCTCGGCCTCGCGCTGGTGCTCGGCGCGCTGATCGTCGGTGGCGGTGTCGGTGCGTTCGTCGCCGCGCGCGTCGAGATGACGAAGATGCCGGAACTCGTCGCGGCGATGCACTCGCTGATCGGTCTCGCGGCCGTGTGCATCGCGTATGCGGTGGTGTCCGAGCCGGAAGCGTTCGGGCTCGTGCCGCAGGACGCCGTCGCGTCGAACTTCATCCCGTACGGCAATCGCGTCGAGCTGTTCATCGGCACGTTCGTCGGCGCGATCACGTTCTCCGGCTCGGTGATCGCGTTCGGCAAGCTGTCGGGCAAGTACAAGTTCCGGCTGTTCCAGGGCGCGCCGGTCGTGTACGCCGGCCAGCACCTGATCAACCTGATGCTCGCGATCGCGATGCTCGGCTTCGGCGCCCTGTTCGTCATCACGCAGGCGTGGCTGCCGTTCATCATCATGACGGCGATCGCGTTCGTGCTCGGCGTGCTGATCATCATCCCGATCGGCGGCGCGGACATGCCGGTGGTCGTGTCGATGCTGAACTCGTACTCGGGCTGGGCGGCAGCCGGCATCGGCTTCTCGCTGAACAACGCGATGCTGATCATCGCCGGCTCGTTGGTCGGCTCGTCGGGTGCGATCCTGTCGTACATCATGTGCCACGCGATGAACCGCTCGTTCTTCAACGTGATCCTCGGCGGCTTCGGCGGCGACGCGTCGGCCGGCGGCGCGGCGGGCGCGCAGGAGCAGCGGCCGGTGAAGTCGGGCTCGGCCGAGGATGCGTCGTTCATGCTCGGCAACGCGGAATCGATCGTGATCGTGCCGGGCTACGGCCTCGCGGTCGCCCGCGCGCAGCACGCGCTGAAGGAGCTGACCGACAAGCTGATCGAGAAGGGCGTCGACGTGCGCTATGCGATCCATCCGGTTGCCGGGCGGATGCCGGGGCACATGAACGTGCTGCTCGCGGAAGCGGAAGTGCCGTACGACATTGTGTTCGAGATGGAGGACATCAACGGCGAGTTGGGCCAGGCCGACGTCGTGCTCGTGCTCGGCGCGAACGACGTCGTGAACCCGGCCGCGAAGAACGATCCGAAATCGCCGATCGCAGGGATGCCGATCATCGAGGCGTACAAGGCGCGTACGGTGATCGTCAACAAGCGTTCGATGGCGGCCGGCTACGCGGGCCTCGACAACGACCTGTTCTACATGGACAAGACGATGATGGTCTTCGGCGATGCGAAGAAGGTCATCGAGGACATGGTGAAGGCCGTCGATTAACGCGCGTACCGGCAACCCGGGCGCCTGCTTCAATGCAGGGGCGGCCCGACCGGACAGGCCCGACCGGCGCAAGCCGGCCGGGCCTTTTTCATGGCGCGACGAGGTTCGCGATGCACGCGGCGATCGTGTCCCGCACGCGCACGATCGCCGGGTCGCGCTGCGTGCTCGTGCGCCAGCCGATTTCCACCGGATAGCGCGGCAGCTCGACCGGGCACGCGAGCGCGCGCAGCGGGGCCGATTGCGCGATCGCGCGTGCCGCGTGCGCGGGAATCGTCGCCACTGCGTCGGAGCCGGCGAGCAGGTACGGCAACGCGGCGAAATGCGTGGTCGATGCCGCGACGCGGCGCTTGTGGCCGAGCGCGGCCAGCGCCTCGTCGACGATCCCGATCACGCCGCCCGACGACACGAGCAAGTGGTCGCGCTGCAGGAAATCGGCGAGCGTGAGCGTGCGTGGCGGCCGCGCACGGGCGGCCGGATCGATCAGGCACGCGTAGCCGCCCGTCGCGACCGCGCGCCGGCTGAGCCCGTTCGCCGAGAATCCGCCGGACGCGATTGCGAGATCGACACCGTGCCGCAACAGCGCGTCGCCGGCGATGCCGCTGTGGGTCTGCCGGAAGATCAGCCGGATGCCGGCGGCCTCTCGCGCGACCGCGTCGATCAGCGCGCGGCCGAGCGCGATCTCGAAGTCGTCCGACAGCCCGATCGAGATCGTGCGGCCGACGCGGTCGCCGCTGTCGGCAGCGATCGCGAGGCTTTCGCGGCAGCGGTCGAGCGCGTCGGACAGGATCGGCTTCAGCTCGTCCGCGCGCGGCGTCGGTGCGAGCCCGCGGCCGGTGCGCACGAACAGCGGATCGGCATAGATCACGCGCAGCCGCGCGAGTGCCGCGCTGACGGCCGACTGCGTGAGATCGAGCCGCAGCGCCGCGCGGCTTGCGCCGCCTTCCTCGTACAGCGCCTCGAATACCTTCAGCAGGTTCAGGTCGAGGCCGGCGATATCATCCGCATTCATGACAGTTATCGTTTTATCGATTTGATCGATGACATCTTATCGATAAAGATGGCGGCATCCCATTCACCGGAGACGCCTTCATGTCCACATCCGTCATCGCCGCGCTGCAGATCGGCGCATCGCCCGCCGGCACGCGCGCCACGCTCGACACGATCCTTGGCTACGAAACCGCGATCCGCGACAGCGGCGCGTCGCTCGTCGTGCTGCCCGAGGCCGTGCTCGGCGGCTATCCGAAAGGCGAAATCTTCGGCACGCGGCTCGGTTACCGGCTGCCCGAAGGCCGCGACGCGTATGCGCGCTACGCCGCGCAGGCGATCGACGTGCCGGGGCCCGAAACCGACGAGCTGGCCGCGCTGTCGCAGCGCACGGGCGCGAGCCTCGTGGTCGGCGTGATCGAGCGCGGCGGCAGCACGCTGTACTGCACGGCGCTGTTCTTCGATCCGCGCGACGGGCTCGTCGCGAAGCACCGCAAGCTGATGCCGACCGGCACCGAACGGCTGATCTGGGGGCAGGGCGACGGCTCGACGCTGCCCGTCGTCGACACGGCCGCGGGACGCGCGGGCGCCGCGATCTGCTGGGAGAACCACATGCCGCTGCTGCGCTGCGCGATGTACGCGAAAGGCGTGCAGATCTGGTGTGCGCCGACCGTCGACGAGCGCGACCTGTGGCAGAGCTCGATGCGGCACATCGCGCACGAGGGGCGCTGCTTCGTCGTGAGCGCGTGCCAGGTGCAGCCGTCGCCGCGCGCGCTCGGCATCGACGTGCCAGGCTGGGATCCCGAGCGGCCGCTGATCCGCGGCGGCAGCGTGATCGTCGGGCCGCTCGGCGACCTGCTGACGGAACCGCTGATCGGCGAGGCCGGGCTAGTGACCGCGCGCATCGATACCGACGAGCTGGTACGGGCGCGCTACGACTTCGACGTCGTCGGCCACTATGCGCGTGCCGACGTGTTTTCGCTGCATGTCGACGAGCGGCCGAAGCGGCCGGTGGTGTTCGGCGCATAGGGAAAGGCGGGCCGGGCGCCACGCGGTGGCCCGGGGAATGAACGGCGGCGGCGTGCAGCCACACGCGGTGCGTGCCCGCCGTCGTGCCGCATCAACGCATCGGCGCTTCCGCGATCCGCATGTAGTCGGCGATCCGCCGTCCTTCCATGTCCGGAAACTGCTCGTGCACGGTGATGTCGCCCATCCGCGCGATATCGAAAGTGCGGAAATCGTCGCGCAGCTCGCACCACGCGCCGATCGTCCAGCGCCCGCCCCAGTAGACGAGCCCGAGCGGCCACACGCGGCGTTGCGAATGCGCGCCGAGCCGGTCGCGGTAGCCGAAGCTGACGATGTGGCGCGTATCGATGGCCTGGTGGATCGCGTCGACCTTCGCGCAAAACGTCTCGTCGATGTGGAACGACGGCGCGAACACGGGCAGGCGGTCGAGCGCCGTGCGCTTGTCGGCCGGCATCGCCGACGCGATCTTCGCGAGCGCCGAGCGGGCGCCGCTCGCGAAGCGCGCACCGCCCCAGGTCTCGAGCATGCGCGCGCCGGTGGCGAGCGCCGCGAGCTCCTCGGCCGTGAACGTGAGCGGCGGCAGGCTCGCGTTGCGGTTCAGCCGGTAGCCGATGCCGGCTTCGCCTTCGATCGGCACCCCTGACAGTTGCAGGTCGCGCACGTCGCGATAGACCGTGCGCGGCGACACCGACAGCCAGTCGGCCAGCTGCTGCGCGGTCGTGAGACGGCGCCCGCGCAACAGCTCGGCGATCTGGAACAGGCGGTCGGCACGGCGCGTCATGACAGCACCTCGACTCCAACGGCGAAGGGGACTTCGCGATGATAGCGCCGCGCCGGCCCGATGGCCGACGTGCTCAGTGGCATTTCGGCGCGTGCAGGCCGACGCGGTTGCCTTCGGTATCGATCAGGTAGCCGATGTAGCCGTAGTTGTTCGGCAATTCGACGACCGAACCCTGCACGACGCCGCCCGCGCGCTTCGCGCGTTCGAGCGCCGAGACGACCGAGTCGCCGGCGTTCAGGTAGACGAGCACGCCGTTCGCGCTCGGCTTCATCTGCTGCGGATCGAACACGATGCTGCCGCCCGTGCTCGACGTCTCGTGATCGAACACGGCCATCGGCACGCCGCCGATGACTTCGCGCTGCAGCGTGGTTTGCAGCACGGTTTCGTAAAAGCGGATCGCGCGGTCGAAATCGAGGGACGGAATGTCGAACCACGCGATCGCGCGTTCCAGGGTTGCGGTGGCAGTTGCGGACGTCATGACGAGCTCCTTGTTGCGTTGTTATTCGGGTTCGGTGCGGAAACCGGCGTTGCATTGCGCCGGGATTGCAGTGTGATCGCCGCCTGCTGACACCGTATTGTCAGTAGAGTTGTCGCCCTTGACATGCAACCGTTTGGTTGCATAATAAAGCCATTGACCCGGGAGCGGCATGGATCTCGTTTTCAAGGCGCTGGCCGACGGCACGCGCCGTCAGTTGCTCGACCTGCTGCATGCGAAAAGCGGCCAGACCCTGTCCGGGCTGTGCGACGGACTCGCGATGAGCCGGCAGGCCGTGAGCAAGCATCTCGCGCTGCTCGAGGCCGCGAACCTCGTCGCGACGACGTGGCACGGCAGGGAGAAGCTGCATTACCTGAATCCGGTGCCGATCCACGACATCGCGGAACGCTGGATCGGCAAATTCGAGCGTCAGCGCCTGCAGGCGCTGGCGGATCTCAAGCGCGGGCTGGAAGCGGCCCGCGGCACAGGAGACGACGATGGGTAATCCCGCCTTTGTGTACGTGACCTTCATCGCAGCGACGCCCGAGCGCGTGTTCGACGCGCTGACCAACGCCGAACTGACGAAGGACTACTGGGTACGGCATCGCAACGCGTCGCCCGACTGGCGGCCGGGCTCGCGATGGGAACATCAGGATTACGACGATCCGTCGCGGGTCGACATCGTCGGCGAAGTGGTCGAGCACGATCCGCCACGCCGGCTGGTCGTCACGTGGCGTACGCCGTCGGGAGAGGGCGAGGAATCGCGCGTGACCTATCTCGTCGAGCCGCACGAGGGCGTCGTGAAGCTGACCGTCACGCACGACGGGCTCGTGCCGGGTTCGGAGATGGATCGCGGGATTCGCGGCGGGTGGCCGGTCGTGCTGTCGAGCCTGAAGACGCTGCTCGAGACGGGGCACGCACTGCCGTTCACGATGGCGCGCTGGTCGAAGTCGAAGCACTGACCCGCGCCCGGGGAGGAGCGCGCGGGCGCCGCGATGGCGACCCTGCGCGATGGTGTTGCTTACGCGTCGCCTTCCGGCGCGGCCGGGCGCGCCTTCACGCTGCCGGCGATCAGGTCGAAGCGGAACAGCCGGCATTCGAGCGCGCCGTTGAACAGCGGCGTCTTCGCCGATTCGCGCAGCCGCAACTGGCCCGGCAGCGAACGGTCGGACGTCAGCAGGAACGCCTGCCAGCCCGTGAAGCGCTGTTTCAGCGCATCGCCGAGCGCGTTGAAGAACTCGCTGTCCGGCGCGTCGGTGTGCGTGCGGCGGAACGCGTCGTCGTTGCCGCGGTTGCGGCCGGTTTCGCGCACCTCGCCGCGCGCGCTGCGGCCGCGCACTTCGATCCGCTCGCCGTACGGCGGGTTCGCGAGGATGATGCCCGGCCCGTCGCACGGCGGCGTCATCCCGCGAGCGTCGACCTGCTTGAGCCACACCGACGGCACGCCCGCGCGTTCGAGGTTCGCGCGCGCCTTCTCGAGCATGTCGCCGGAAATGTCGCTGCCGTACACGCCGAGTGCGTCGCCGCGCTTGCCGCGCGTCGCGCGCTTCGCGTCCAGCGCCGGGACCTTCAGCCCCTGCCACGCGGTGATGTCGTACTGCTTGAGTTTTTCGAAGCCGAACCGGCGTTCGACGCCGGGCGCCACGCCGAGCGCGATCTGCGCGGCTTCCGCGAGGAACGTGCCGCTGCCGCACATCGGGTCGTACAGCGCCGTGCCGGGCGTCCAGCCCGTCAGGCGCAGGATGCCGGCCGCGAGGTTCTCGCGCAGCGGCGCCGCGCCCTTGTCGAGACGCCAGCCGCGCTTGAACAGCGGCTCGCCCGACGTGTCGAGGTACAGCGTGCACTCGTTGGCCGTCAGGAACGCGAATACGCGCACGTCCGGCGCACCGGTATCGATGCTCGGGCGCGCGCCGGTCTTGTCGCGCATCCGGTCGCAGATCGCGTCCTTCACGCGCAACGTCGCGAATTCGAGGCTTTTCAGCGGCGACTTGATCGCGGTGATGTCGACGCGCAGCGTCTGCGTCGACGCGAACCAGCGCTCCCACGGTTGCTCAAGCGCGAGCGCATAGACGTCCTGCTCGTTGCGGTACGCGCGGTGCGCGATCTTCAGCAGGATTCGGCTCGCGATCCGCGAATGGAGGTTCGCGGCCATGCCGGCGGCCCAGCCGCCGCTGAAATGGACGCCGCCCGGCACCTGCGCGCCCGCGGTGAACGGCGCGCCGTTCAGGTGGCGGCCGGCGATTTCGGCCAGCTCGGCGGCAAGCGCCGCTTCGAGGCCGCGCGGGCAGGGGGCGAAGAATTCGTACAGGGTGGGCGAGGACATAAGGCGGGAGAGGACGTGCAAAAGTCCACCATTGTACGCGGCGCGCGCGACCGGGGCCGGCGTTTCGGCGGGCAGACGCCGGCGTGACGGCCGCGCTCGCGCGAGGAGGCGGGCGCAGCGGCGCCCGGCCGGGCACCGCCACGCCGCCGCAGGCTCAGTGTGCGCCCGGCTGGCCGGTGCGCGCGGCCTGGCCGCCGGCCGGCCAGAACAGCGCGAGCGGATTGGACAGCACCGTGCGGACGATCGCGCCGACGAGCGCGCGCACCTTGGTCGGGCGCAGGCTGCGCGAGCGCACGGCCATCGTGAACGCGAGCGCGAAGCTCACGAGCACGTTGAGGATCGCCATGCTGAGCACGCCGGCGCCGGCCCACCACAGCTCGGGTGTCCCGAGCGCGCCCTTGCCCAGCACGCCGAGCGCGATCCCGATCGAGCCGGCCGACAGCGTCACGTGCCGCACCTCGAACGGGAACATGAACACGGTGACGATCGCCGGAATGAGGCCGAGCATCAGGCCGAGGCCGACGTTCGCGACTACGCCCGCGACGTTCGACCGGCAGAAGTGCGCGAGCTTCGCCGCGCCGGCCGCGCCGAGCGTCAGGCGCAGCCGGCGGTTGTACGTGAGCGCGTCGCCGACCCGGTGCAGCACGAACCAGTTGTCGGCCCAGCCCGCGAGCAGGCTCGACGCCCACAGCAGCACGCCGGTCAGTGCCGCGTAGAGCGGCGTCGGCCCGAGCAGCGAGAACGAGTGCAGCGTCGTGTGCGCCTTTTCCGGCGAGATCAGGTTCGCGTGCAGCACGTTGCCCGCGAACAGTTGCACGAGCAGGCACACGGGCAGCACGACGAGCACGTTGCCGGAAATCGCGGCCGCCTGCGTGCGGATCAACGCGATCACCGACGCCACGAACGCCTTCACGCCTTCGTCGTGGCCGGTGTCGTCGAGTTCGCGCGCGAGCGTCGGCGCGGTCATCGCGGGCTGCTTGGTCGCGAGCGTGAAGTGCAGGAAGTGCATCAGCATGAAGCTGGCCGCGTAGTTGATGCCCGCGAGCAGCCCTTCGAGCATCGACTGCAGGTGCGCGCCCGTGATCGCGAACTTCACGCACACGGTCACGACCGTGACGAGGCCGCCGCCCGCGGCCATCCGCAGCATCTTCAGGTACTCGGCGCGGCCGCGCGAGATGTAGTGCTCGCCGGTGTCCGCGTTGGTCTCGACGAGCTTGCGCGCGAACAGCGAGAAGTTGCTGCGCACGAGGTGCGTGACGCTCTGGCTGTTCTGGTTCGCGTCGACGAGCTCGGCCGTCAGGCGTGCCATCCCGTGCAGGTCGTCGCGTGCCATCCACGCGTTCAGCAGCATTTCGGCGCGCAGGATGCGCATGCGCATCCGTTCGACCTGGAACACGATGTCGACCGACACGCCGTTTTGGTACAGGTGCGAGAACACGTTGTCGACCGCGATCCGGCATTCGTCGAGCAGCACGCGCAGGTAGTTCACCTCGTGCAGCAGCTTGCTCGGGTCGCCGCCGTCCTCGACGGCCGCGTGCGCGGTCTCGACCGCAAGCATCGCGCGCGTGAGGCGGTAGAACGGCTGCGTTTCCAGCGGCTGGCGCGCATCGTCGTCGGACAGCCGGCTGCGCACCGTCTGCGACAGGCCGGTCGAGCTGATCTGGCAGGTCAGGTTGTGCAGCGCGGCCAGCAGGTCGCGCGAGAACGAACCCGGTTCGTGGCGCTCTTCGTCGGTGACGTCGAACGAGAACAGCTCGGCGAGGCGCGCGAGCAGGTCGTCGGGCAGCGCGTCGATCCATTGCGCGTCCCCGGGTGCCGGGAACATCAGCGTGAACAGCGCCGACAGCTCGCGGCGGTTCGGCGCGGGCGGGATCAGCGACGAGTCGATCCGCTCGAACAGCGCGCCGAAGAAACCCGAATGCACGGGCATGCCGGCGTCGCACAGCAGCGAGATGCCGTCGCACTCGCGCAGGATGCCGCGCAGGATCCGCGCGGCGTGCGCTTTCCATGCGGGGTTGCGATCGAGCACGTGGAACAGGTAGCGCAGCCGCGCATGGGCCGGATACGCGCGGGTGTCGGCGTCATGCTCGGCCGCCGGGTCCTGCGCGGCCTGCATCGTGCCGTTGCGGCGCAGCCAGTGCGCGAGCTCGATCAGCCATTCGCTGCGCTCGGCGTACGACGCATCGGCGTCGGCGTGCGCGAGCAGCGCATCGAGCTGGTGACCGGCATTGCGCGACGCGCGCCACTTCTTGATCAGGGTCGTCAGGGAACGAAACATAAACGGAATAGCGAAAGCCCTGGACGGGCGGGTTCGGGATGCCTGCCGGGAAATCGGCGCGGCGCCGGGGAGAACGGGTGAGACGGGGCCGGTTGCCGGACGATGCGCGGCGACCTGCGATGCGGCTGCCCCGCTGCGGTGCACGCCGATCGCGTGCGGGCGCCGGGAGGCCCGGCGGTCGGGCCGAACGCGGCCCGGCGCCGCCGGCTCGCGCGCACGACGAGCGGCGCGAGCGTGAAAGTGCGTAGGATCGTCAATCGGGCCGGAAAACGCAAGCCGACCGCGTTGCATGGCGCCGGTTCCGGCCGACTTTGACAAACAATGCAAAGCTGCCGTTCGGCCGATGAAGCCGCGGTGCGATCGGCTGTGGCAGCGTCATGCAAGCGGCTGCCGGCGGACGCGCCGCACCGGACGAAGCCGCACCGGACGAAGCCGCGCCGGCGAACGCTGTTTCAGACGTTCGCCTGCGCGCTGCCCGTTTATGCGCCGGGCTTGCCCGTCGAGCCGGCGTCGCCGCCGGACGTCGGGTTGGCCGGGCACGGCACGACCGGCGCGGCGGCCGTCTTGCTGCCGGCCGCGGGCGTCGTGCCGCGGCGTGCGGCCATCGCGCGCACGCCGGCCGCGGCCTGCGTGGCGATCACGTCGAGCGCGCGCCGGTGGCCGGCGACGAGCGCATCGTAGCCGTCGGCGACCGGTTCCGCGACGCTCGTGCGGCAGGTCATCACGGCCTGCGTGCCGAGCGGGCGCACGCTCCACACGGCGTCGACCGCGGCACGCTTGCCGGGCCACGACTCGAAGCGCTGCACGTTCACGCTGATGCGATACACGGGCACGCCCGGCGGGTACGCGGAATTCGCGACGTCGATCGTGCCGAGCTGCGCGGCGAGATCGTCCGACAGCGCGCGGCGGATCTCGTCGGCGGGCGGCGCCGCCCAGCGTTCCTGCTCGAGCACGTCGACCTGCGCGGCGTTCTTCTGCACGACCAGCTGGTTCTTCGCGACCTGCTCGGGCACGCCGACGGACGGCACCTCGATCAGGAACGCCGGGTTGGCCGGCGCGGTGCGCACCGGGGCCGCGGCGTCGGCCGGGCTGAGCGTGTAGAACCGCGCGGGCGGCGAGCTGCACGCGGCGAGCGCGAGTGCGGCGATGGCCGCCGCCGCGCCGCTCGCGAAACCGTTCACGCGTGTCGTCATGGTTGATCTCCTGGCTTGCCCTTGAGCAGCGATTCGGGGTGACGCTCCAGATAATCGGCGAGCGCGTTCAGCGACTGCAGCGTGCGCGTGAGCTCCTTCAGCGCGCCGCGCACGTCGGACTGCAGCGGCGAATCCTGCTGCAGCGTCGCCTCGGCGGTCGAGAAGGTCTGCTTCGCGGCCGACAGCGTGTCGCGCGCTTCCGGCGCGACCTGCGTGTCGAGCTGCTTGAACAGCTTGTCGGCGTTCGACAGCGCGCTGTTCAGGTTCGCGCCGATCTGGTCGAACGGCACCTTGTCGAGCTTCTTCGCGATGTCGGCGACCTGCAGCTGCAGTTCGTCGAGCGTGTTCGGCACGGTCGGCAGCTCGAGCGGCTGGCGCGTGGTGTCGATCTTCACGACCGGCGCCTTCGGGAAGAAGTCGAGCGCGACGTACAGCTGGCTCGTCAGCAGGTTGCCGGTGCGCAGCTGGCCGCGCAGCCCGTGCTGGACGAGCCGCTCGACGATCTCGCGGCGGGCCGGTTCGCCCTTGCTCTCGATCGTCTCGCGGAAGCGGCGGCCGAGGCGCTCCGGATACACGTTCATCGTCACCGGCATCAGGAAGTTCTTCGTCTTCGGATCGAAGTCGATGCCGATGTTCGTCACTTCGCCGAGCACGATGCCGCGGAAGTCGACCGTCGCGCCGACGGCGAGCCCGCGCAGCGACTGGTTGAAGTTCATCACGACCTGCAGCGGCAGGCCGTCCGGGTCGCGCATCGCGTCGCCTTCGTCGGAACCCAGGCGGAACGTCGTGTTGTTCGGCGCCGTCGCGCCGCTGCCCTGGTTCGGCGGCGTCTGGAACGCGATGCCGCCGAGGATTACCGTCGCGAGCGACTGCGTGTTCAGCTTCAGGCCGCTCGAATCGAGTCGCAGGTCGACGCCGCTCGCCTGCCACCAGCGCGAGTTCACGCCGACGTACTGGTCGTACGGCGCAGTGACGAACACGTTGAACGTGACGCCCGTACCGTCCTTGTCGAGCGAGAAGCCGACCACCTGGCCGACCTGCACGCGCCGGTAGTAGACGGGCGAGCCGATGTCGACCGAGCCGAGCGAATCGCCGCGCAGCACGTATTGCGTGCCTTTCTGGTCGCCCGTGACGGCGGGCGGCGTCTCGAGGCCCATGAAGTCGGTCTGCGTATCCTGTCCGTGGCCGGCGTCGACGCCGATATACGCGCCGGACAGCAACGTGCCGAGCCCCGACACGCCGGTCGCGCCGATGCGCGGCCGCACGATCCAGAAGCGCGAGCCCTTGACCGCGAAGTCCTCGGCTTCCTTCTTGAGCTGCACCTGGACGAGCACGCGCGACAGGTCTTTCGACAGCTTGATCGTCTTGACCATGCCGATCTCGACGTCCTTGTACTTGACCTGGGTCTTGCCGGGCTCGAGGCCTTCGGCGCTGTGGAAGCTGAGCGTGATTTCCGGGCCGCGCTCGCGCACGGACTTGATCACGAGGCCGATGCCGATCAGCGCGGCGATCAGCGGCACGAGCCAGACGAGCGACGGCAGCCAGCCGCTTTTCGTCGAGATCGTCGGATCGGGCGGCCGGGGCTGGTCGTGCTGCGGGCCTTGCGGACTATTCATGGTGATTCCCTGAGGTTTCGACTGGATCCCAGATCAGGCGGGGATCGAACTGCATCGACGCGAGCATCGTCAGGATCACGACCGAGCCGAACGCGAGCGCGCCGGGGCCGGCCGTGATGGTGGCGAGCGAACGGAAATGGACGAGCGCGACGGTGAGCGTCACGACGAAGATGTCGAGCATCGACCAGCGGCCGATGCGCTCGACGATCCGGAACAGGCGCGTGCGCTGCATCGGCCGCCACGGCGAGCGGCGCTGCGCGCTGATCACGAGGATCAGCAGCACGCCGAGCTTGAGCATCGGCACGAGGATGCTCGCGACGAACACGACGACGGCGAGCGGCCAGTCGCCCGACACCCAGAAATAGATGACGCCGCTCATGATCGTGTCTTCCTGCGAGCCGACGATCGACGCGGTGTGCAGGATCGGCAGCAGGTTCGCCGGAATGTAGAGGATCGCGGCCGCGAGCAGCAGTGCCCACGTGCGCATGATGCTGTTCGGGATGCGGAAATGCAGTGCGCTGCCGCAGCGCGCGCAGTGCGCATGCGGCCGGTCGAGCGTCTGCACGAGTCCGCACGTGTGGCAGCTCGCATAGCCCTCGCGGGCGGCGGTCGGCGTCGTCATCGGCGGGCGGCCTCGGGCAGCGGCGCGGCGTCGTCGGGCGGCTCCGGCTGTCCGGGCCGGCGCCCGGCGCGCAGGTCGTCGGCCATGTCCCACAGCGTGCGCGGATCGAACATCAGCACGACGGCGATCATCAGCGTGAGCGCGGCGAACGCGAACAGCGCGGCATCGGGAACGACACGTGCGAGGCTTACCATCTTCACGATCGTCACGATGATCCCGAGCATCAACACCTCGATCATGCCCCATGGCCGCACGAGCTCGATCGCGCGCAGCACCAGGTTGAAACCGGGCGGCACGACGCCGCGCCGGATCGGCAGCAGCAGGTACAGTAGCGCGGCCATCTCGACGAGCGGGAACAGCACGGTCGAGCAGAACACCATCACGCCGACGACCGCCATGTCCTGGTGCCACAGCGAGTCGATCGCGCCGATCAGCGTCGTCTGCACGCGGGTGCCGTTCAAGTCCATTTCGAGGATCGGGAACGCCTGCGCGATCGTGAACGTGATCAGCGCCGCGAGCGCGAGCGCGCAGATCCGCTCGATCTGCGTGGTGCTGTCGCGATAGAGCAGTGCGTCGCAGCGCGGACAGCGCGCGATTTCGCGGCAGCCGAGGCGCGGTTTGTGCAACAGTGCGTCGCACTCGTGACAGGCAATCAGGTCGTTTCGTTGCATGGAAAAAGCGGTTGTGCGACGGCGGGAGGACGCGTCGACGGGGCCGGAACCCGCGCCAATCTTACCAAAACGCCTTTTTTGCTGTGTCAACGATCGCATGTTCGGTGACCGATCGGTAACATGGCGGGAAGCGGGCAGCGGGCTGACAAGCCCGTCCTCAGAGTCCGCGCAGGTCAAAAGGTTGCGGTAGCATGGCGCCCTTGACAAGCGTCGGACTCATGGCCGGCGCTGCTGTTCGCTGAACTGAGGAATCCAAGATGGCATCGAATTCGCTGCCGGCCAAGCCGGTACGCTATACGCAGAGCGCGATCGCGCTGCACTGGCTGATCGCGCTGCTGATCGTCAGCGCCTTCGCGCTGGGCTGGGTGATGACGGACATCCCCGGTTTCACGCCGACGAAGCTGAAGTACTTCTCGTGGCACAAGTGGATCGGCGTGACGGTGTTCGCGCTGGCCGTGGTGCGCGTGCTGTGGCGCGCGACGCACGTGCCGCCGCCGCTGCCGGGCGGCACGCCGCTGTGGCAGCGGGCGGCGTCGCACGGCGTGCACATCGTGCTGTACGTGCTGATGCTCGTGATTCCGGTGACGGGCTACCTGTACAGCTCGGCGTCGAACATCCCGGTCGTGTACCTCGGCATCGTGCCGCTGCCGCGGCTGATCGACCCCGATCCGGTACTCAAGGAAACCTTCAAGACGCTCCACGTATCTTTGAATTACATTCTGCTTGCGCTCGTGTCGCTGCACGTGCTCGCGGCGCTCAAGCACCAGTTGTTGGACCGCGACGGCCTGCTGTCGCGGATGCTTCCCTTTGCCAAATGAAGGATCCCATGAAAGTGTCTTTCTCCCGCTCCATGCTGACCGCGTTCGCCGCGGTGTCACTTGTCGCGTCGGGCGCGGCGCTCGCCGATGTCGATCTCGCGAAGAGCAAGGTGTCCGCCGTGTCGAAGCAGATGAACGTGCCGACCGAGGGCGCGTTCAAGAAGTTTTCCGCGCAGGTGAAGTTCGATTCGGCGAAGGCCGCGCAGGGCAGCGCGCAAATGACGATCGACATTGCGAGCTATGACCTCGGCGACAAGATGTACAACGACCAGGTCGCGGGCAAGGACTGGTTCGACGCGAAGGCGTATCCGCAGGCGACGTTCGTGTCGTCGGCGATCGCGCCGGCCGGCGGCAACAAGTACAACGTGACCGGCAAGCTGACGATCAAGGGCAAGTCCGAGACCGTCACGGTGCCCGTCACGGTCGCGCAGAGCGGCGCGACGCAGACGTTCGACGGCGTGTTGCCGATCAAGCGTTCGGCGTTCAACGTCGGCACCGGCGAGTGGAAGGACACGTCGATCGTCGCCGACGAAGTGCAGATCAAGTTCCATCTCGTCGCCACGAAGTAAGCGGCGGGCTATCGCATCACCTGAATGCCGCGCGAGGGCGCGGCGCCGTTCCAAGGAGAGAGAGTTGAAAAAGCATCTGATGATCGCCGCGGGCGCGCTGGCAGCGTCGCTGTCGTTCTCGGCATTCGCCGAAAGCGCAACGTACCAGTTCGACCCGAGCCACACGTACCCGAGCTTCGAGGCCGACCACTTCGGCGGCCTGTCGGTCTGGCGCGGCAAGTTCGACAAGTCGAGCGGCACCGTGACGCTCGACCGCGCGGCGAAGACGGGCACCGTCGACGTGACGACCGACGTCGCGTCGATCCAGACGGGCAGCGCAAAGCTCGACGAGCACCTGCAGACGAACGAATTCTTCGATGTCGCGAAGTTCCCGCAGGCGAACTACAAGGGCACGATCAAGTTCGACGGCGACAAGCCGGTGTCGGTGGTCGGCAACCTGACGCTGCATGGCGTCACGAAGCCGATGACGCTGAAGATCGATTCGTTCAAGTGCATGCCGCACCCGATGCTCAAGCGTGAAGTGTGCGGCGTCGACGCGGTCGGCGAATTCAGCCGCGACGATTTCGGCCTCGACTACGGCAAGCAGTACGGCTTCAAGATGAAGACGAAGCTGCTGATCTCGGCCGAAGCCGTCAAGCAGCAGTAACGCCGTCGGCCGGGCCTGCCGCTTCGCCGGCCCGCCGCGAGCCAACCGCCGCGTTCCCGTTACCGGGGGCGCGGCGGTTTTTTTTTGCGCGCCTATAATCGCCCGAGCGCCGTCCGCGGCGCCCGGCGGGCCGACGGCGCGAGCGCGGCCGCGGCCGCTTCGAACAGAACGTACAACGACAAGGAGATCGCCGATGCATGCCGCCACGCAGTCCCGTTCCATTGCCTCGTCGCCGCGCGTGTGGCGCGCGGTGGTCGCCGCGTCGATCGGCAATGCGCTCGAGTGGTTCGATCTCGTCGTCTACGGCTTCTTCGCGGTGACGATCTCGAAGCTGTTCTTTCCGGCCGGCAACGACACCGTGTCGCTGCTGCTCACGCTCGGCACGTTCGGCGTGTCGTTCTTCATGCGGCCGCTCGGCGCGATCGTGCTCGGCGCGTATGCCGACCGCGCGGGCCGCAAGGCCGCGCTCACGCTGTCGATCCTGCTGATGATGGCCGGCACGCTGGTCATCGCGGTGCTGCCGACCTACGAGACGATCGGCGTCGCGGCGCCGGTGATCCTCGTCGCCGCGCGGCTGATGCAGGGCTTCTCTGCCGGCGGCGAGTTCGGCAGCGCGACCGCGTTCCTTGCCGAACACGTGCCGGGCCGGCGCGGTTTCTTCGCGAGCTGGCAGGTCGCGAGCCAGGGGCTCACGACGCTGCTCGCCGCCGGCTTCGGCACCGTGCTGAACGCGCAGCTGTCGGCCGCGCAGATGGCTGCGTGGGGCTGGCGCGTGCCGTTCTTCTTCGGCCTGCTGCTCGGGCCCGTCGCGTACTACATCCGCACCAAGGTCGACGAGACGCCCGAATTCCTCGCGGCCGAAGGCACCGCGAACCCGCTGCGCGACACGTTCGCATCGCACAAGGCGCGCCTGGTCGCGGCGATGGGCGTGGTCGTGCTCGGCACCGTCGCGACCTATCTCGTGCTGTTCATGCCGACCTACGGCGTGAAGCAGCTCGGCCTCGCACCGTCTGCCGCGTTCGCGGCGATCCTCGTCGTCGGCGTGATCCAGATGGCGTTCGCGCCGCTCGTCGGCCACTGGTCGGATCGTTACGGCCGCGTGCGCGTGATGATCGCACCGGCCATCGGCATCCTCGTGCTGATCTATCCGGCCTTCGCGTATCTCGTCGCGCATCCGGGCTTCGGCACGCTGATCGCGCTGCAGGTGCTGCTCGCATTCCTGATGACCGGCTACTTCGCGGCGCTGCCGGGGTTGCTGTCCGAGGTGTTTCCGGTGCAGACGCGCACGACCGGGATGTCGCTCGCGTATAACGTCGCGGTGACGATCTTCGGCGGCTTCGGGCCGTTCATCATCGCGTGGCTGATCCGCGCGACCGGGATGAAGACCGCGCCGAGCTTCTACCTGATGTTCGCGGCCGTGTTGAGCCTCGCGGCGCTGGTTGTGCTGCGCAGGCGGTTCGGCTTCCGGTAGAAGGGCGGGCGGCGGCGCGTCAGTTGCCGCCTTGTTCGCACACGGGCTGCGTCGGCATCAATTGCGCCGGCGCGTCGACGGTCCGCACGGGCCGCCCCGCGAGCGCGGCGAGCGCCTGCTGCAACTGCCAGTCGCCGGCCGTGCCGAACGCGCGCTGCGGCAGCGCCGCGCTCTTCGACATATCGACTTTCGCGCGCACACGCTGCTCGCGCAGCTTTTGCCGCTCCTTGCGCACGTGCTCGAACGGGTCGGGCGTGAGCCGGTCCGCATAGGGCGCGCGCGAGAGATCGACTTCCCGATACCACAGCAGGACGCCGTCGACGTCCGAGTCGCGGCGCGGCGGCACGAGCCAGTCCGGCACGACGCCGTAGCCATCCATCGGGCAGCCGTTCGGCCGCAGGTTGCGCGCGAACGTGAAATTCAGGCGCGTGCCGTCGATCAGGTCGACGCCGGTCTGCGCGAGCCCCTTCCCGTAGGTCGGCATGCCGAGCAGTTTCGCGCGGCCGAGATCCTTCAGCGCCGCCGCGGTCGCTTCGGCGGCCGACGCGCTCTGTCCGTCGACGAGCACGACGAGCGGCACGGTGCGCCACCAGTCGTCGGCCTGCAGCGACGCGAGCGGATCCTGCCCGTGCATCACCGGCAGTTCGTAGTCGGGCCAGTTGGTCGAGAAGCGGCGGCGGTGGGCGTCGCCGCGCTCGACCGTCACCATCGCGGTGCGGTCGCGTCCGACGAACAGCGCGGCGATGCCGATCGCCGCATTGAGCGCGCCGCCGCCGTTGATGCGCAGGTCGAGAATCATCCCTTTCACCGGCGGGCCCGCACGGCGCGCGGCCTGCACTGCGTCGATGTAGTCGCCGACCGCCGGCTCCGGGAAGTTCGACAGCCGCGTGTACAGGATGTCGCCGTCGAGCCGCTTCGCGATCGCCGGGTGCGGCTTGACGATCGCGCGCACCGGCGCGAAGCTCAGCACCGCATGCTGCGGGCCGCGCTGCACCGTGAGCTTCAGCGGGACGCCCGCGTCGCCCTTCGCGAGTTTCACGAGCTCGCTGTTGTCGATGTCGACGACGCTCCTGTCGTTCATCGCGACGACCAGGTCGTCGGGACGCACGCCGGCTTTTTCGGCCGGTGCGTCGGGAATCACGTCGATGATGTGCAGCCCGTCGGGTCGCGTCTCGAACACGATCCCGATGCCCGGCGTGCCGTCGCGCGCGCGTCGCTCGTCGTCTCGCCGTTCCTGCTCCTCCTTGGCGTTGAAGAAGCGCGCGTACGGCAGCGTCTTGATCCCGTCGTGGGTCGCGGCGTCGAGCAGCGCGCCGATGTCGACGTCGGTCAGGTGCTGCTTCTTCAGCACTTCGACGGCAGCCTTCAGTTCGCAGATCTGCGGCTCCCAGTCGGGCGGGCAGGGCGACGGCGATGCGGCGGCAGGCTGTGCGGCGGTGGGAGAGGCAGGCGCAGACGCAGGCGGCGCATCCGCTGCAGCGGATGCCGACTGTGCGCCGGCAGGTTGCGCGCACGGCAGCAACGCAGCCGCGACGGCTGCGCAGACGGCGAGGCGACGAACGACACACATCGGAGGCATCATCGGGACCGCACGTTCGGACGGGTGGCGAGGGTGATTGCCCGCCGGCACGCGGCCGGCATGCAACGGAGCAGGGCGGGCACGATTGTAGCCGACGCTCGTGACGGCGCCTGTCGGGCTGGCCGCGCGCCGCACGGCAGCGGCCCGCGCATGAAAAAAGGCCGGTCCGACAGGACCGGCCTTCTTGCGTTTGCCGAAACGGCGCGGCGCTTAAACCTGCGCGCCCGCGTTCGGATCGTCCGGATCGTGCGCGGTCTTCTTGTCCTTGATCAGGTCTTCGCGCTTGATGCCGAGCCACATCGCGAGCGAGCCCGCGACGAACACCGACGAGTAGATACCGAACATGATGCCGACCGTCAGCGCGAGCGCGAAGTAGTGCAGCGTCGGACCGCCGAAGAAGAACATCGACAGCACCATCATTTCCGTCGACGTGTGCGTGATGATCGTCCGCGACATCGTGGTCGTGATCGCGTGGTTGATCACTTCCTGCACGCTCATCTTGCGTTCGCGGCGGAACGTCTCGCGGATCCGGTCGAAGATGACGACCGACTCGTTGACCGAGTAGCCGAGCACCGCGAGGATCGCCGCGAGCACCGCCAGCGAGAACTCCCACTGGAAGAACGCGAAGAAGCCGAGAATGATCACGACGTCGTGCAGGTTGGCGATGATGCCGGCGACCGCGTACTTCCATTCGAAGCGGAACGACAGGTAGATCACGATGCCGATCACGACGCACGCGAGCGCGAGCAGGCCGTCGGTCGCGAGTTCCCGGCCGACCTGCGGGCCGACGAACTCGACACGCTGCAGCGTGACGTCCGGGTTCTGCGCCTTCAGCGCGCCCATCACCTGGTCGCTCTGCTGCGCGGACGTGAGGCCTTCCTTCAGCTGCAGCCGGATCAGCACGTTGCGCGACGTGCCGAAGTTCTGCACCTGCGCGTCGGCGTAGCCGAGCTTGCCGAGCGTCGCGCGCACGGGTTCGAGCTCCGCGGCCTGCTGGTACTGCACCTCGATCACCGTACCGCCGGTGAATTCGACGGACAGGTGCAGCCCGCGGTGGAACAGGAAGAACACGGCGGCGAGGAACGTGACCAGCGAGATCACGTTGAACACCAGCGCGTGCCGCATGAACGGAATGTCTTTACGGATGCGGAAAAATTCCATGGTCTCGTCTCCGGGGCCTTATTGGGTCGAGCCCGGTTTCTTCGGCGACACGCCTTGCTGCGCGCGGTTGCGCAGTTGCGGCTTGCCGGCGCGCGGCGCATTGCCCTTCTCGGGTGCGGCGAGCTTCGCGGCGCGCGCGGTGTCGGTCGATTCGTCCGCGTCGGTGAACGACGCGGGGGCAGCGGCGCCTTCCGGCCTCCACACCTGGCCGATCGCGAGCGATTTCAGCTTCTTGCGGCCGCCGTACCAGAGGTTGACGATCCCGCGCGAGAAGAACACCGCGGAGAACATCGACGTCAGGATACCGAGGCAGTGCACGATCGCGAATGCGCGAACCGGGCCCGAGCCGAACGCGAGCAGCGCGAGGCCGGCGATCAGCGTCGTGACGTTCGAGTCGAGAATCGTCGCCCACGCATGCGCGTAGCCGGCCTGGATCGCGAGCTGCGGCGGCTGGCCCGCGCGCAGTTCTTCACGCACGCGCTCGTTGATCAGCACGTTCGAGTCGATCGCCATGCCGAGCGCGAGTGCGATTGCGGCGATACCGGGCAGCGTCAGCGTCGCCTGCATCAGCGACAGCACGGCGACGAGCAGCAGCAGGTTGACCGACAGGCCGATCACCGAGACCACGCCGAACAGCATGTAGTACGCGATCATGAACACGGCGATCGCGCAGAAGCCCCAGATCACCGAGTGGACGCCCATCTTGATGTTGTCGGCGCCGAGGCTCGGGCCGATCGTGCGTTCCTCGATGATGTCCATCGGCGCCGCGAGCGAACCGGCGCGCAGCAGCAGCGCGAGGTCGGCCGCGGCCTGCGGCGTCGGCTGGCCCGTGATCTGGAAGCGGTCGCCGAGTTCGGACTGGATCGTCGCGACCGTCAGCACTTCGCCCTTGCCCTTCTCGAACAGCACCATCGCCATCGGCTTGCCGATGTTGTCGCGCGACACCGTGCGCACCGCGCGGCCGCCGGCCGAGTCGAGGCGGATGTTGACCGACGGACGCTGGTGTTCGTCGAAGCCGGCCGATGCATCGATGATGCGGTCGCCGGTGAAGATCACGTCCTTCTTCAGCAGCACGGGCGCCTGGATGCCCTGCGTGAACAGCTCCTCGCCCGGCGGCACAGGGTCGTTCGGGTTCGGGTGCGTGTTGATCGGGTCGGCGAGGCGTGCCTCGAGCGTCGCGGTGCGGCCGATGATGTCTTTCGCCTTCGCGGTGTCCTGCACGCCCGGCAGTTCGACGACGATGCGGTCGCTGCCTTGCTGCTGCAGGATCGGTTCCGACACGCCGAGTTCGTTCACGCGGTTGTGGAGCGTCGTCAGGTTCTGCTTGAGCGCGGCGTCCTCGACGGACTTCTGCACGGCCGGCGTGAACGTGCCGACGACCTGCGTGCCGCCGCCACCGGGCTGGGTTACCCATTGCAGTTCGGTGACCGACTGTGCGAGCACCTTGCGCGCGTCTTCCGCGGTCTGCGCATCGCTGAAGTTGACGACCACGGACTGGTCGACGCGGCTCACGCCGCCGTCGCGGATGTTCTTGTCGCGCAGCAGCGAGCGCGCGTCGGATGCGTCGGAGTCGAGCTTCTTCGTGAGCGCGCCCGTCATGTCGACCTGGAGCAGGAAGTGGACACCGCCGCGCAGGTCGAGGCCGAGATACATCGGCAGCGCGTGCAGCGCAGTCAGCCAGCGCGGCGACGCGCTCTGCAAGTTCAGTGCGACGACGTATTGCGGATCGTTCGGGTCGGCGTTCAGCGACTTCTGCAGCAGGTCCTTGACGCGCAGCTGCGTATCGGTGTCCTTCAGGCGCACGCGGATGTTCGCGTTGGTCGCCGTGTTCTCGAAGGTGACGTCGTCCGGCGTGATCTGCGCGGATGCGAGCGCCGATTCGACCTGGGTCAGCGTGGTCGAGTCGAGCTTGACCGTGGCCTTGCCGCTCGACACCTGCACCGCCGGCGCTTCGCCGAAGAAGTTGGGCAATGTGTACAGAAGGCCGATGGCGAGCGCCACGACCATCACGACATATTTCCAGAGTGGATAACGATTCATGAGGGGGCCGAACGGGTGGTTGGCGTGAAAGCGTCGCGTCCGGCGCCGCGGCGGCCCGCTCTCTCAGGCGGGCACGGCGCGGGGAGCCGGACGCTCGGTGAAGGGCTTACAGCGACTTGATCGTGCCCTTCGGCAGAATGGTCGTAACCGCAGCCTTCTGCACCGTGATTTCGGTGCCTTCGGCGATCTCGACGCCGATGTAGCCTTCGGTGACCTTCGTCACCTTGCCGACGACGCCGCCGCTCGTGACGACTTCGTCGCCCTTGGCCATGGCCGCGAGCATGTTGCGGTGTTCCTTCTGACGCTTCATCTGCGGACGGATCATGATGAAGTAGAGCACGCCGAACATCAGGATGAGCGGCAGGAAGCTCATCAGGCTCGATTCGGCGCCACCGGCACCTTGAGCGAAGGCATTGGAAATGAACGGCACGTTGGTCTCTCCGTAGGGGAAGATCGAAAAATAAGCCGGTTATTCTACCACCGGCCCCATGCGCAAACGGCGCAGCAAATGCGCTTTCGGATCAAGCTGTTAAAGCGCGAACCAGCACCATTGCGACTTGTTTGGAAAGGTAATTGTAATATTTGGCGGTCGGGTCCGGCAGTTGGGGCGCGTTATTTAGTACACGTCCCATGTGACGAACCGCCGCGCGGCCGGCCGGCCCGTCAGTCGACGCCTCTTGCGCGATCCTCCGCGAAGCGCTGGCGGAACGCGTCGAACGTATGGGTCTCGATCGCGTCGCGGATCTCGCTCATCAGCTGCAGGTAGTAGTGCAGGTTGTGGATCGTGTTGAGCTGCGCGCCGAGGATTTCGCCGACGCGGTGCAGGTGATGCAGGTAGCCGCGCGAGAAGTTCTGGCACGTGTAGCACGTGCAGCTCGCATCGAGCGGCTTCAACGAGTTCTTGTGCGTCGCGTTGCGGATCTTCACGTCGCCGAAGCGCGTGAACAGCCAGCCGTTGCGCGCGTTGCGGGTCGGCATCACGCAGTCGAACATGTCGATGCCGCTGGCGACGCCCTCGACCAGATCCTCCGGCGTGCCGACACCCATCAGGTAGTGCGGCTTGTTGGCCGGCAGCTTCGGTCCCACGTGCCGCAGCACGCGCATCATGTCTTCCTTCGGCTCGCCGACCGACAGCCCGCCGATCGCGAGGCCGTGGAAGCCGAGTTCCGACAGGCCCGCAAGCGATTCGTCGCGCAGGTCCTCGAACATCCCGCCCTGGACGATCCCGAAGAGGGCATTCGGATTGCCGAGCCGGTCGAACTCGTCGAGCGAGCGCTTCGCCCAGCGCAGCGACATGCGCATCGAGTCGGCCGCTTCCTTGTGCGTCGTCGGTACGCCGTCGGTCGCGTACGGCGTGCATTCGTCGAACTGCATCACGACGTCGGAGTTCAGCACCTTCTGGATCTGCATCGACACTTCCGGCGACAGGAACAGCTTGTCGCCGTTGATCGGCGACGCGAACGTGACGCCGTCCTCGGTGATCTTGCGCAGGTCGCCGAGCGAGAACACCTGGAAGCCGCCCGAGTCGGTCAGGATCGGCTTGTTCCAGCCCATGAAGCCGTGCAGGCCGCCGTGCGCGTCGATCGTGTCGAGGCCCGGGCGCAGCCACAGGTGGAACGTGTTGCCGAGGATGATCTGGGCCTTGATCTCGTGCAGCTCGCGCGGCTGGATCGCCTTCACGGTGCCGTACGTGCCGACCGGCATGAAGATCGGCGTTTCGACCACGCCGTGGTTGAGCTTCACGCGGCCGCGGCGCGCGTGGCCGTCGGTCGTCAGCAGTTCGAATTCGAGCCCGTTTGCCGGGCGTGCGTGCGTGTGCTCGTGCGTATCGTGGGATGAACCTTCGGTCATCGTGGATGGCTCCTGGCCACCGGAAAACAGTCCGGCGCAAGTTGAAAAATGCCGCCGGATTGCCGGCGACGGTAAAAAAACGGATGCGCGCCATCGTAGCGCGCGGTGCGGGCGAGCGGTGGCCTGCCGTCGACGGGCGTCGCGGCGGCCGTGCGCGGTGTCGCGTGTCGACGCGCTTACGCGCCCGCCGCCTCCGGCGTGTCGCGCCGCGTGAGCAGCATCGCGTCGCCGTAGCTGAAGAAGCGGTAGCGTTCGTCGATCGCGTGCCGGTACGCGGCGCGGATCGTCTCGACACCCGCGAACGCCGACACCAGCATCAGCAGCGTCGACTTCGGCAGGTGGAAGTTCGTGACGAGCCGGTCGACCACGCGAAAACGATAGCCGGGCGTGATGAAGATGTCGGTCTCGGCCTGCGTCGCCGCGAGCGGGCGGCCCGCTTCGTCGGCCGCGCGCGCGGCGGCTTCGAGCGCGCGCATCGACGTCGTGCCGACCGCGATCACGTTGCCGCCGCGCGCGCGGGTCGCGGCAATTTTGTCGACGAGCGACTGCGGCAGGTCGTACCACTCGCTGTGCATCTTGTGCTCGGCGATGTTGTCGACGCGCACCGGCTGGAACGTGCCGGCGCCGACGTGCAGCGTCAGCGTCGCGCGTTCGACGCCCATCGCGTCGAGTTTATCGAGCAGCGGCTGGTCGAAGTGCAGCCCGGCCGTCGGCGCGGCGACCGCGCCCGGATTGTTCGCGTAGACGGTCTGGTAGCGCGTCTCGTCGGTCGCGTCGGGATCGTGCTCGATATACGGCGGCAGCGGCAGGCGGCCGTACTGCTCGATCAGCACGAGGCACGGCTCGGGGAAGTGCAGCGTGAAGAACGGCTCGACGCGCTCGCCGACGGTCACGTCGAACGCATCGGCGAGCCGCAGCGTCGTGCCGGCGCCCGGCGACTTGCTCGCGCGGATCTGCGCGAGCGCCGTGTGCGTGCCCGTCACGCGCTCGATCAGCACCTCGATCTTGCCGCCGCTGGCCTTCTGGCCGAAGAAACGCGCCTTCAGCACCTTGGTATCGTTGAAGACGAGCAGGTCGCCGGGCGCGATGCACGACGGCAGCTCGGCGAAACGGCGGTCGACGAGGCGCGCGGGCTCGACGGCGCGGTCGACCTCGAGCAGGCGGCTCGCGGTGCGGTCGGGCAGCGCGGTTTGCGCAATCAGCTCGGGCGGCAGATTGAAATCGAAATCGGAAAGCGTGAACATGCGGGCTGGTTCGAAGCGGCCGGCGGGCGTCGCCGGCAGGGCGGAAACGCGTAAATGGGGCGCGCGAGCCGCTATCATGACGGGATGCGCGGCCTGGCCGGCGTCGTTCGTTCGGACGACGTGAAAGCCGCTATTGTACTTGCCTTGCGAAGCACCCAGACGATCCGATGCCTGTGTCACCACGCCGTTCCACCGCCACCGTTGCCGATTCCGCCGATCCGTTCGATACGGAGGATGTTGCATTGCCCGCGCATGGCGCAGGGGAGCGCGGTGCAGCGGAGCATGCCGAGCCGCAGCGCGCCGCGCCGCGCCGGGCCGGCCCGAAGCGCGGCGCCGACGGGCGGCTCGCGCAGCCGGCCGCCGCCGCGCCCGATGCCGAAGGCGGCGCCGCGAGCGACGAAGCGGGCGCAAGCGGCCCGAAGCGCAAGAAGAAGGCGGTCGCCGACAAACCCGTGAAGACCGTCGACAAGCTCGCGAAGCTCGGCCTCACGCGCTCGATCGATCTCGTGCTGCATCTGCCGATGCGCTATGAGGACGAAACCACGCTCACGCCGATCGGCGAGCTGCTGCCGGGCGGCATCGCGCAGGCCGAAGGCGTCGTGTTCGACAACGAGGTCGCGTACCGGCCGCGCCGCCAGCTCGTCGTGAAGATCCAGGACGACGACGGCGAGCACCTCGTGCTGCGCTTCCTGAATTTCTACGGCTCGCAGGTCAAGCAGATGGCCGTCGGCCAGCGGCTGCGCGTGCGCGGCGACGTGCGCGGCGGCTTCTTCGGGATGGAGATGGTGCATCCGGCGGTGCGCGTCGTCGAAGCGGATGCGCCGCTGCCGCAGGTGCTCACGCCCGTTTATCCGAGCACGGCCGGCGTGTCGCAGGCGTATCTGCGCAAGGCGATCGAGAACGCGGTCGAGCGTACGCCGCTGCCCGAGCTGCTGCCGCCCGAGATCGATCGCGCGTACCTGAAGCCGCTCGGCGTGCCGTCGCTCGAGCAGGCCGTGCGCATCCTGCACCACCCGCGCGTCGATTCCGACGAAGCCGCGCTGATGGACGGCTCGCATCCGGCGTGGACGCGCATCAAGTTCGAGGAGCTGCTCGCGCAGCAACTGTCGCTCAAGCGCGCGCACGAGGAGCGCCGCACGCGCGCGGCGCCCGCGATGCCGCGCCGCACCGCGAGCGATGCCGACGCGCTGACGACGCGCCTCTACGCGGCGCTGCCGTTCACGCTGACCGGCGCGCAGTCGCGCGTCGTCGACGAGATCGCGCACGACCTCACGCTCGCGCACCCGATGCAGCGCCTGCTGCAGGGCGACGTCGGCAGCGGCAAGACAGTCGTCGCGGCGCTGGCCGCCACGCAGGCGATCGACGCCGGCTACCAGGCCGCGCTGATGGCACCCACCGAAATCCTCGCGGAACAGCACGCGCGCAAGCTGCGCGCATGGCTCGAGCCGCTCGGCGTCACGGTGGCGTGGCTGGCGGGCAGCCTGAAGGCGAAGGAGAAGCGCGCGGCGATCGAGGCGGCCGCGCTCGGCACCGCGCAGCTCGTGATCGGCACGCACGCGATCATCCAGGACACGGTCGAATTCGCGCGGCTCGGCCTCGTGATCGTCGACGAGCAGCACCGCTTCGGCGTCGAGCAGCGTCTCGCGCTGCGCGCGAAGGCCGCGAACGCGGCCAACGGCGCGCGCGATTTCCAGCCGCACCAGCTGATGATGTCGGCCACGCCGATTCCGCGCACGCTCGCGATGACGTACTACGCGGATCTCGAGGTGTCGACGATCGACGAGCTGCCGCCGGGCCGCACGCCCGTGCTGACGCGCCTCGTCGGCGATGCGCGGCGCGAGGAGGTGATCGCCCGCGTGCGGGAGGCCGCGCTGACCGGGCGCCAGGTGTACTGGGTGTGCCCGCTGATCGAGGAGAGCGAGACGCTGCAGCTGCAGACAGCCGTCGAGACCTACGAGACGCTGGTCGCGGCGCTCCCCGAGCTGACGGTCGGGCTCGTGCATGGCCGGCTGTCGACGGCCGACAAGGCGGCCGTGATGGAAGCGTTCACGCGCAACGACGTGCAGCTGCTCGTCGCGACGACCGTGATCGAAGTCGGCGTCGACGTGCCGAACGCGTCGCTGATGGTGATCGAGCACGCGGAGCGTTTCGGCCTCGCGCAGCTGCACCAGTTGCGCGGCCGCGTCGGGCGCGGCACCGCGGCGTCGGTATGCGTGCTGCTGTACACGGGGCCGCTGTCGATTACCGGTCGCGAGCGGCTGAAGACGATGCGCGAGACGACCGACGGCTTCGAGATCGCGCGGCGCGACCTCGAAATCCGCGGCCCCGGCGAATTCCTCGGCGCGCGCCAGTCGGGCGCGGCGATGCTGCGCTTTGCGAACCTCGAGACGGACGGCTGGCTGATCGACCCGGCGCGCGAGGCCGCGACGCGGCTGATCGCCGCGTACCCCGACGTCGTCACGCAGCATCTCGCGCGCTGGCTCGGCGCGCGCGAGCAGTACCTGAAGGCCTGATCCACCGGTTTGGCGCCGGATCCCGAAGCGCCAAAACCGTCAATCGATGCATCGCGATGCAGAGAAACTTGGCGAACCGGTGCCAGAGGGTGTATAAATTAAACCTATCGCTTGTATATCCCTGATTGACCCACAATGACGCTGACTGAATTGAAATACATCGTCGCGGTCGCGCGCGAGCGGCATTTCGGCCGCGCGGCCGAAGCATGCTTCGTGAGCCAGCCGACGCTGTCGGTGGCGATCAAGAAGCTCGAAGACGAGCTCAACGTGCAGATTTTCGAGCGCGGCGCGAGCGAAGTGAGCGTCACGCCGATCGGCGACCAGATCGTCACGCAGGCGCAGCGCGTGCTCGAGCAGACCTTCGCGATCAAGGAGATCGCGAAGCAGGGCAAGGACCCGCTCGTCGGCCCGTTCCGCCTCGGCGTGATCTACACGATCGGGCCGTACCTGCTGCCGACGCTCGTCAAGCAGATGATCCAGCGTGTCCCGCAGATGCCGCTGATGCTGCAGGAGAACTACACGCTGAAGCTGCTCGAACTGCTGAAGCAGGGCGAGATCGACGCCGCGATCATGGCGCTTCCGTTCCCGGAAACCGGCCTGATGGTGCGCCCGCTGTACGACGAGCCGTTCGTCGTCGCGCTGCCGGCCGGCCATCCGTGGGAGAAGCGCCATGAGATCGACGCCGAGGACCTGAAGCAGGAAACCATGCTGCTGCTCGGCAACGGCCACTGTTTCCGCGATCACGTACTCGGCGTGTGCCCGGAACTGATGCGCTTCTCGCAGACGGCCGACGGCATCCAGAAGACCTTCGAGGGCTCGTCGCTCGAGACGATCCGCCACATGGTCGCGAGCGGCGTCGGCATCACCGTGCTGCCCCGGATGTCGGTCGCCGAGGTCGGCCCGCGCGCGAACGGCCCCGATGCCGAGTTGCTGTCGTACGTGCCGTTCAACGAACCGGTGCCCGATCGCCGCGTGGTGCTCGTGTGGCGCAAGAGCTTTACGCGGATGCCCGCGATCGACGCGATCAGCGACGCGATTGCCGCATGTGTGCTACCGGGTGTCGCGAAGCTCGACATGCCGGCAACGATGAACTGAGCGGACTGCGGCATGCCCATGTGGCGGCACGATGAACGGGGCCTTGCGACCCCGTTTATTTTTGTCTATCTAATAGATAAAATTAATTAATTTCAATTAATTAATAGATGTGACTAGAATCCTCTACGTGGATCGGCGTCGTGTCGACGTTCGATTTGCACGTGGAATGCAAGCGTCAAAGGAGGGTGTCATGATGCGATCGGTATTGCAGCACGCGCAGCGGAACATCCCGTCGCGCGACGAGGTCGTACATCGCGCCCGGGTGGCGATTTGCAGCCTGCGTCCGATTGCGTTCGCGTACCTGGCGGACCGTGTGTATGGTGGATGAACGTCGCCGCATGCCGGTCCCGTGCGCCCCCGCTTTACCCGCCGTCAAGCCATGAGGAAGCATCGCATGTCCGAAAGCTTCAACACCACGCGCCTCACCGGCGCGACGCCTGCCGGCAGCCGGTTTCCCGAGCGCCCCGCCTGCGGCGCCACGCTGCGGGAATGCGCACCGAAGGCCCCGCACGACATCCCGTAGTACGACAGGAGGACCTACCTGTTCCGTTTCTTATCCCCGCAATGACACTCCACGGACCGTCCGGCACGCTGCCGGAGCGAGCAGGTGGAGGCATACGAGCAAGCCAAGGAGAAAACGCATGTCGAACGAAACGAAGTGCCCGTTCAACCACGCCACCGGCGCAGGCGCGACGAACAAGGACTGGTGGCCGAATCAACTGAACCTGAACGTCCTGCACCGGCACTCGGCGCTGTCCGATCCGATGGACAAGGATTTCGACTACGCCGAGGCATTCAAGAAACTGGACCTCGCAGCAGTGAAGCAGGACCTGCACGCGCTGATGACGACGTCGCAGGACTGGTGGCCGGCCGACTTCGGCCACTACGGCGGCCTGTTCATCCGCATGGCCTGGCACAGCGCCGGCACGTACCGCACGGCCGACGGCCGCGGCGGCGCGGGCGGCGGGCAGCAGCGCTTCGCGCCGCTCAACAGCTGGCCGGACAACGTGAGCCTCGACAAGGCGCGCCGGCTGCTGTGGCCGATCAAGCAGAAGTACGGCCGCAACATCTCGTGGGCCGACCTGCTGATCCTGACCGGCAACGTCGCGCTCGAATCGATGGGCTTCAAGACCTTCGGTTTCGGCGGCGGTCGCGTCGATACGTGGGAACCGGACGACGTCTACTGGGGCTCGGAAAAGATCTGGCTGGAACTGAGCGGCGGCCCGAACAGCCGCTACTCGGGCAAGCGCGACCTCGAAAGCCCGCTCGCCGCGGTGCAGATGGGCCTCATCTACGTGAACCCGGAAGGCCCGGACGGCAACCCCGACCCGGTCGCGGCCGCGGTTGACATCCGCGAGACGTTCGCGCGGATGGCGATGAACGACGAAGAGACGGTCGCGCTGATCGCCGGCGGCCACACGTTCGGCAAGACGCACGGCGCCGGTCCGGCATCGAACGTCGGCGCCGAGCCGGAAGCCGCGGGCCTCGAGCAGCAGGGTCTCGGCTGGAAGAGCACGTTCGGCACCGGCAAGGGCGCGGACGCGATCACGAGCGGCCTGGAAGTCACGTGGTCGTCGACGCCCACGCAGTGGAGCAACGACTTCCTCAAGCACCTGTTCAGCTATGAGTGGGAGCTCACGAAGAGCCCGGCCGGCGCGCACCAGTGGGTCGCGAAGGATGCCGGCGACGTGATTCCGGATGCGTACGACGCGTCGAAGAAGCACCGCCCGACGATGCTGACGACCGACCTGTCGCTGCGTTTCGATCCGGCATACGAAAAGATCGCGCGCCGCTTCTACGAGAACCCGGCCGAGTTGGCCGACGCGTTCGCGCGCGCATGGTTCAAGCTCACGCACCGCGACATGGGCCCGCGCGCCCGCTATCTCGGCCCGGACGTGCCGGCGGAGCAGCTGCTGTGGCAGGACCCGATTCCGGCTGTCGACCACAAGCTGATCGACGATGCCGACGTCGCGGCGCTGAAGGCGAAGGTGCTCGCATCGGGCCTGTCGGTGTCGCAGCTCGTGTCGACCGCTTGGGCGTCGGCTGCGACGTTCCGCGGTTCGGACAAGCGCGGCGGCGCGAACGGTGCGCGCATCCGCCTCGCGCCGCAGAAGGACTGGGAAGTGAACCAGCCGGCTGAACTCGCGAAGGTGCTCGCGACGCTCGAAGGCGTGCAGAAGGCGTTCAACGACGCGCAGACGGGCGGCAAGAAGGTGTCGCTCGCCGACCTGATCGTGCTGGCCGGTGCGGCCGGCGTCGAGCAGGCCGCGAAGAATGCGGGCGTGGCGGTGACGGTGCCGTTCGCACCGGGCCGCGCGGATGCGTCGCCGGAGCAGACCGACATCGATGCGATGGCTGTGCTCGAGCCGCTGGCGGACGGTTTCCGCAACTTCCTGAAGAGCGCGTACAAGACGCCGGCCGAGGCGCTGCTGGTCGACAAGGCGCAACTGCTGACGCTGAGCGCACCCGAGATGACGGTGCTTGTCGGTGGCCTGCGCGTGCTTGGCACGAACGTCGGCGATGCGAAGCACGGCGTATTCACCGACCGTCCGGAAGCGCTGACGAACGACTTCTTCGTGAACCTGCTCGACATGGGCACGGAATGGAAGCCGGTGTCGGCCGCGAACGACGTGTTCGAAGGGCGCGATCGCGCGACGGGCAAGGTCAAGTGGACGGGCACGCGCGTCGACCTGATCTTCGGCTCGCACGCGCAACTGCGCGCGCTGGCCGAGGTGTACGGCAGCGCGGATGCGAAGGAGAAGTTCGCACGCGACTTCGTCGCGGCCTGGAACAAGGTGATGAACCTCGACCGCTTCGACCTCGCATGAACCTGGCCGCATCCTGATGCGGTAGTGCGGTAACGCAGCAACTTGAAACGGCCGGTCGAACGACCGGCCGTTTCTTCTGGAACCGATGTCTCGTCGAAGGAGTGACGACCATGACGCAAATGATGCTGGACATGCGCGCCGCATTCGCGGTGCCGGTGACACGGGCGCCGGCCGCGATCGTGCGGCGCTTCGTCGGCTTTGCGATCGCCGGCGGCGGCGCGGCCGTGCTGGTCGCGCAGGCGCTGCGCGCGCTCGCGCCGGTTGCGGGCAACTGAGCGCGCCTGGCTTCGCGCGCCACGCGCCACGGGCGAACTGCCAACTGATGCCGCATCAACGCGGCATGCGGATGGCCCGACACATCTTCGCCGGGGCAAGCTTTTGAATGACGAGTCCCGAAGACGACCGGGAAGGGCAGCGCCGCGCTGATCGACCTCGGCATCAGCGACAAGGACCGCCGGAAAATCGCGGATGGCCTGCCGCGCCTGCTGGCCGATAGGTTCTTGCTGTACCTGAAGACCCTTGCGGTACCCATGATTGCGCTACCGATGAGCGCTGCAAAACAACGTTCCGGCCGTAAGTTTGCGGTGCCGGAGGGCCATTTCCGACGATCCGGGCACAAGACGGCACCGTTTCCCGCTCGTATTCCTCCGCAATCAAACCGGCTCTGTCGTCGATGCCATACCCGCGTGATTCGGGGAACGGAATTGCGTCATCCGGCTGCTCGTCGGTACGAGCGTCGTGTCTCGGCGGCTTCGCACGCCGTTGACCGGAGCCGGCATGGTCTACATTGAGCGGCCTGCCAATTTGTGCGAATCTGTATCGCAGACTTCGGCGTTCATCCTTCTCTGCCGGCCCGGTACGGGAGACAACCATGGCCCTCGATCGAAGCGCGCGTCCGGAACGGACCGCGTTCGTCTTTGCAGGCGGGGGCAGCCTCGGTGCGATCGAGGTGGGCATGCTGCGCGAACTGCTCAATCACGGTGAACGGCCCGACTTCGTGGTCGGCGCGTCCGCCGGCGCGATCAACGCCGCGTATTTCGCCGGGCAGCCCGACGGCGACGGCGTCGCGAAGCTCGAAGCGCTATGGTGCAGCATCCGCCGGCGCGACATCATGCCGTTTTCGATGCTCGGCCTGTTAAGGACGGTTCTGCAGAACCGCGCACACCTCGTCGAGGCGACCGCGCTGCGAATGCTGCTGGAAAGGCATCTGCGGTATCGGTACGTGGAGCAGGCGTCGCTGCCGCTGCACGTCGTCGCGACCGACATGCTCAGCGGCAACGAAATCGTGCTTTCGTCGGGCCTCGTCGTCGACGCCGTGCTCGCCAGTGCGGCGATCCCGGGCGTGTTCCCGCCGGTGCGGATCGACGATCGGCTGATGGTCGATGGCGGCGTCGCGAACAATACGCCGATCTCGATTGCCGTCGCGCGGGGCGCGACGCGCATCGTCGTGCTGCCGGCCGGCTTCGCGTGCGCGCTGCGCAAGCCGCCGGGAAGCGCCATCGCGCAGGCGATGCATGCGCTGACGCTCGTGATCGCGCGCCAGCTCGTGCGCGACCTGGAGTTCTACCAAAGTCGCACCACGATTTGCGTGGTGCCGCCGCTCTGTCCGCTCGACGTCTCGCCGTACGACTACACCCGGTGCAAGGACTTGATCGACCTCGCGGCCGAACGGACCCGCGCGTGGCTCGGCGATGGCGGCCTCGAACAGACATTCATTCCGGGGGCGTTGCACGAGCACACGCACTCGGCGGAGCGGCCGACCTGCGATGCCGGTGCGTAGAGGCCGCCTAACGCGGGCACGGGCCCTGGCCGATCCGCCCGTATCGGGCCAAACCGCGGCCGGTGTGCCGAACGGCTCGATCCGCGTTCGCTTCGAATCTGTCCCTTGATATGCGTGCATCGCGGTGCGGTCGTGTGCAGCGGGCCCCGGCGCCCCGTGCGCGTCCGGCGGCTGCCAGCCGCGGGCCGCACCGACATGACGCGAAGCGCCGCTCGGCTCTAAAATGCCGGGGTTATCTTCCCGGTGCTTCGCCATGCTTGCCCGCTTTCCCCTGTATCTGCGGCTCGTCCGGATGGACAAGCCGATCGGCAGCCTGCTGCTGCTCTGGCCGACGCTCAATGCGCTGTGGATCGCGTCGGACGGCCATCCGCGCTGGCCGCTGCTCGTGATCTTCACGCTCGGCACGCTGCTGATGCGCTCGGCCGGCTGCGCGATGAACGACTACGCAGACCGCGATTTCGACCGCCACGTGAAGCGCACGGCCGACCGGCCGCTGACGTCCGGCAAGATCCATGCATGGGAAGCCGTCGCGATCGCGGTCGGGCTGTCGTTCATCGCGTTCCTGCTGATCCTGCCGCTGAACACGTTGACGAAGGAGCTGTCCGTCGTCGCGCTGTTCGTCGCGGGCTCGTACCCGTTCATGAAGCGCTTCTTCGCGATTCCGCAGGCGTATCTCGGCATCGCGTTCGGCTTCGGCATTCCGATGGCGTTCGCGGCCGTGCAGGACACGGTGCCGACGATCGCGTGGGTGATGCTGGTCGCGAACATTTTCTGGTCGGTCGCGTACGACACCGAATACGCGATGGTCGATCGCGACGACGACATCAAGATCGGCATCCGCACGTCCGCGCTGACGTTCGGCCGCTTCGACGTCGCGGCGGTGATGGCGTGTTATGCGGCGACGCTCGGCATCTACGTGTGGATCGGCGTGACGCTCGGCTTCGGCCTCGCGTACTGGGCCGGCTGGGCGGCGGCGGTCGGCTGCGCGCTGTATCACTACACGCTGATCAAGGACCGCGAGCGGATGCCGTGCTTCGCGGCATTCCGGCACAACAACTGGCTCGGCGGCGTGCTGTTCGCGGGGATCGCCGTGCATTACCTGCTGACCGGCAACTGAACGACGCCGCGCGCCGGCGCGCATTGCCAATAAAAAAGCGGCTCGATGGCCGCTTTTTTTACGTCCGGTGCCAGGGCAGCCGGCACCACGGGCACGTTTACGCGCGACCGAGCTCGTCGCCCATTTCCTTCGCGCGCGCCTCGGCCGCGAGCGCGCCGCGCACGATCGCTTCCTTCACGCCCTGCGCGTCGAACGACGCGAGCGCGGCGGCCGTCGTGCCGCCCTTCGACGTCACGCGCTCGCGCAGCACGCTCGCCGGTTCGCCCGATTGCGCGGCGAGTTGCGCGGCGCCCGCGAACGTCGCGACCGCGAGCGCGCGACCCTGTTCGTCGTTCATGCCGAGGCGGCGCGCGGCTTCCTGCAGCGCTTCGATGAAATAGAACACGTACGCGGGGCCGCTGCCCGAAATGGCCGTGACGGCATCGAGCTGCGCTTCGTCGTCGAACCACACGATCTCGCCGACCGCGCCGAGCACGTTCGATGCGAGTTCGCGGCCCGCCGCGTCGACACCCGGCAGCGCGGCGAGGCCCGTCACGCCCATGCCGACGAGCGCGGGCGTGTTCGGCATCGTGCGCACGACGCGGGCGTAGTCGCCGAGCCAGCGCGCGAGGTCCGTGCCGCGGATGCCGGCCGCGATGCTGATCACGAGCTGCGACTTCAGGTGCGGCGCGAGCGCCTGCGCGACGTCCTTCAGCACCTGCGGCTTCACCGCGAGCACGACCGCGTCGTAATCGGCGAGCGTCGCGTCGACGGCTGCGCCGGTGCGCACGCCGAATTGCTGCGCGGCGCGCGCGCGGACGTCCTCGTTGATGTCGATGGCATACAGGCCGTCAGCGGCGACGCCGCGCTTGATCAGGCCGCCGATCAGGGCCGCGGCCATGTTGCCGCCGCCGATGAATGCGATTTTCATGATGTCGGATTGAGCGAGTGAGTGAACGGAAAGGCGGAAAGGGCGCGGCGTTCAGTGCGCGTAATCGCGCGCGCCGAAGATCGCGGTGCCGACGCGCACGATCGTCGCGCCTTCGAGCACGGCCGCGTCGAGATCGGCGGACATGCCCATCGACAACGTGTCGAGCGGCAGGCCGCCGTCACGCAATGCGTCGAACAGCGCACGCAGTGCGCGATGCGGCGCGCGTTGCGCTTCGGTGTCGCCGGCCGGTTCGGGAATCGCCATCAGGCCGCGCAGCCGCAGCGACGGCAGCGCGGCGACCGCGCGCGCGACGTCGGCCACGTCGGCCGGCGCGACGCCGCTCTTCGACGCCTCGCCGCTGATGTTCACCTGCACGCACACGTTGAGCGGCGGCAGGTGCGCGGGGCGTTGTTCCGACAGGCGCTGTGCGATCTTCAGCCGGTCGACCGAATGGACCCAGTCGAAACGCTCGGCGACCGGGCGCGTCTTGTTCGATTGCAGCGGCCCGATGAAATGCCATTCGAGGCTCGCGCGCAGGTCGGCGAGTGCGTCGATCTTGTCGATCGATTCCTGCACGTAGTTTTCGCCGAACGCGCGTTGCCCGGCCGCATGCGCGGCGCGCACGTCGTCGGCGGGAAACGTCTTCGAGACGGCAAGCAGCGACACGGTGGCGGGATCGCGGCCGGCCGCGCGGGCGGCGTCGGCGATGCGGCGATGAACGGATTCGAGACGGGCGACGAGATCGGACATGACGGGCACGAAGACAGGCACGGAAGCAGGCATGAAGCCGAAGCGCCGCGGCACGCGGCGCTTCGATCCGCCCATTATACGGACGCCGCGTGCGCGGCTCGCCTCAGCCGTACAGCAAATGCTCGACGAGCTGGATCCAGTGCGTGACCGGAATCTGCGTGCCGCTTTGCAGGTGCGCGATGCAGCCGATGTTGCCGGACACGATCATCTGCGGTTCGAGCGCCTGCAGCTTCAGCAGCTTCTGCTTGCGCAACCGGTACGACAGCGACGGCTGCGTCAGCGAATAGGTGCCGGCCGAGCCGCAGCACAGATGGCTGTCGGCCGGCAGCCGCACGTCGATGCCGAGCGTCTCGAGCAGGCGTTCGACCTTGCCGCGCGACTGCTGGCCGTGCTGCAGCGTGCACGGCGGGTGGTACGCGACGGTATGGATCGCGCGGCGCCGCGCGAGCGTCGCGAGTTCGGCCTCGAACGGGAGCAGCACGTCGGAGATGTCATGCGTCAGCGCGACGATGCGCTGCGCCTTCTCCGCGTAGACCGGGTCGTCGCGCAGCAGGTGCGCGTATTCGAGCACCGTCGCGCCGCAGCCCGACGCGTTCATCACGATCGCCTCGGCGCCTTGCTCGACATGGGGCCACCACGCGTCGATGTTGCGGCGCGCGTCGTCGAGCGCTTCGTCGTGATAGTTCAGGTGCAGGCGGATCGCGCCGCAACAGCCCGCGTCGGGCGCGACGACCGTCTCGATGCCGAGCGCGTCGAGCACGCGTGCGGTCGCGATGTTGATGTTCGGCAGCATCGACGGCTGCACGCAGCCGCCAAGCATCAGCATCTTGCGCGTATGCGTGCGGTGCGGCCATTCGAGCAGCCGCGTGCGCGGCGGCACCTTGTCGCGCAGCCGCTTCGGCAGCAGCGGCCGCACGTGCTGGCCGAGCCGCATCACCGGCGAGAACAGCGCGGCGTTCGGCACGAGGGTCGCGAGCAGGCGGCGCACGAGACGCTGCTGCACGGGGCGCCGCACCTGCGCCTCGACGTGCTTGCGGCCGATCTCGACGAGCCGGCCGTACTGGACGCCGGACGGGCAGGTCGTCTCGCAACTGCGGCACGTCAGGCAGCGGTCGAGGTGCTGCTGCGTGCTGCGCGTGACGGTCGCGCCTTCGACCATCTGCTTGATCAGGTAGATGCGCCCGCGGGGGCCGTCGAGTTCGTCGCCGAGCAGTTGATAGGTCGGGCAGGTTGCCGTGCAGAACCCGCAATGCACGCACTTGCGCAGGATCGCGTCGGCCTCGTCGCCGTCGGGCGTGTTGCGGATGAAATCGGCGAGGTTCGTTTGCATTTAGGGTCTGTTTACCTATGGAGCGCGCATGCGTTGCCACGAGAACGGCCGCTCGCGAGGCGCGTGACGCCGCGAATACTGACGTATCGCCAAGGCGCGCAACGCGGCGAGCGGCCGTTCTCGTGGCAACCCCTAATTAAAAAATTCAATCCACGGGAATGCCCGAAATCGCCCGTATGGCGGCGTCGCTCGTCGCTTGTTTGGCTCGGCCAAACGGCGCTCCTCACTTCTTGCCATACGCCCCGCAGGAAGTCCCCTTGGGGGACGAGCGATTTCGGGCATTCGCATGTGCGTTCCATAGGTAAACAGACCCTAAAGATCGGGGTAGAGCCGGCCGCGGTTGAAGATGCGCGCGGGATCGAACGCGGCCTTCAATCCGCGGTGGATTTTCATCATCGGGGCGGGCAGCGGCGTGAACACGCCCGCACTGCGGTCGTACGCGTCGCCCGCGCGGAACAGCGTCGCGTGGCCGCCGGCCTGCTTCGCGCTCATGCGCACGGTCTGCGCATCGGCGTCGGTGATCCACCAGCGCTGCGCGCCGCCCCATTCCATCAACTGGGTGCCGGGCAGGTGCATCGGTTCGGTGATCGATGGGAGCGCGAGGCGCCACAGCGCATAGCCGGGCGGGATGCCGTTGAAGAACGGGTCGGTATGCTCGCGCAGGCCGGCCCAGAAGCGTTCGGCTTCGACCGCGTCGACGACCTCGCCGCCGAGCAGCGTCTTCGCGGATTTCACGGCCGCTTCGGCGCCCGACAGGCGCAGCACGAGCGTGCCGTTGCGCCACGCGCTCGCGCTGACGGGCAGCGGATGACCGCCCCATTCGTTGAGCTTGCGCACCGCGTCGGTCGCGGTCATCTCGAACTTCAGCGTGACTTCGGCGACAGGCATCGGCAGCACCTTGATCGACAGGTCGAGCATCAGCCCGAGCGTGCCGAGCGCACCGGCCATCAGCCGCGACACGTCGTAGCCGGCGACGTTCTTCACGACCTGCCCGCCGAAGCGCAGCATTTCGCCGCGGCCGTTCATCAGCGTGACGCCGAGCACGAAATCGCGCGGTGCGCCGCAGGTGGCGCGGCGCGGGCCGGCCAGGCCAGCCGCGACGCAGCCGCCGACGGTGGCCGCGCGGCCGAAGTGCGGCGGCTCGAACGGCAGCATCTGGCCGCACTCGGCGAGGACGGTTTCAAGCTGCGCGAGCGGCGTGCCCGCGCGGACCGTGACGACGAGTTCGGCCGGGTCGTACGACACGATGCCCTGAAACGCGCGCGTGTCGAGTATGTCGCCCTCGAGCGCCTGGCCGTACCAGTCCTTGGTGCCGCCGCCGCGAATCCGCAGCGGCCGGCCATCGGCACTGGCCGCGCGGATGCGCTCGGCCCATCCGGCGACGATGTCGTCCTCTTCCATGTTCCGTTGCTGCCTCGACTTGTTGTTCGGTCGATTGTACCGGGGTGGCGCGATTCCACATCGCGACTATCCCTAAGCCCGGTAGTGCGGACCGCATGCCCTCACCGCCGTGCGAACGGGCCGAGCGGGCACGGCAGCGCGGTGCGGACCGGCCGCCGGCACGCGCCGCGCCCCGCGCGACGCTCAGAAGCGCGGCAGGTCGGGGTGCGGCAACAGCCCGCCGCGCACGTGTTGGCGGCCGTACTCGGCGCAGCGCGCGCGGGTCGGGATGCCCTTGTCGGGATTCAGCAGCCCGGCCGGGTCGAACGCGCGCTTGACCGCGAAGAACGCGTCGCGCTCCTGCGGCGAGAACTGTACGCACATCGAATTGAGCTTTTCGATGCCGACGCCGTGCTCGCCCGTCACGCTGCCGCCGAATTCCACGCAGCATTCGAGGATTTCCGCGCCGAACTCCTCGGCGCGGTGCAGCTCGTCAGGATCGTTCGCGTTGTACAGGATCAGCGGATGCATGTTGCCGTCGCCCGCATGGAACACGTTGATGCAGCGCAGCCCGTAGCGCGTTTCGAGCTGTTCGATGCGCGCGAGCAGCGGGCCGATCGCGCGGCGCGGCACGGTGCCGTCCATGCAGTAATAGTCGGCGGAAATGCGGCCGGCGGCCGGGAACGCGTTCTTGCGGCCCGACCAGTAGCGCAGCCGCTCCTGTTCGTTGCGCGACACCTGGATGCGCGTCGCGCCGTGTTCGCGCAGCACGGCCGTCATCCGCACGATCTCTTCGGCGACTTCTTCCGGCGTGCCGTCCGATTCGCACAGCAGGATCGCCTTCGCGTCGAGGTCGTAGCCCGCATGCGTGAACGCCTCGACGGCTTGCGTGGCCGGCTTGTCCATCATCTCGAGCCCGGCCGGGATGATGCCCGACGCGATGATCGCCGCGACGGCCTCGCCGCCCTTGACGACGTCGTCGAAGCTTGCCATCACGAGTTGCGCGGTCTGCGGCTTCGGGATCAGCCGCACCGTGACTTCGGTGACGATCGCGAACATCCCCTCGCTGCCGATCATCACGGCGAGCAGGTCGAGGCCCGGCATGTCGAGCGCGAGCGAGCCGAACTCGACGATCTCGCCGTCGATCGTCACCGCGCGCACGCGCATCACGTTGTGCACGGTCAGCCCGTATTTCAGGCAGTGGACGCCGCCGGAATTTTCCGCGACGTTGCCGCCGATCGTGCAGGCGATCTGCGACGACGGATCGGGCGCGTAATACAGGCCGTACGGCGCGGCGGCTTCCGAGATCGCGAGGTTGCGCACGCCGGGCTGCACGGTCGCCGTGCGCGCGTACGGGTCGACTTCGACGATGCGCGTGAAGCGCGCAAGCGACAGCACCACGCCGAGCGCGATCGGCAGCGCGCCGCCCGACAGGCTCGTGCCCGCGCCGCGCGGCACGATCGGCACTTCCATGCGGCGGCAGATCTGCACGATCCGCTGCACCTGCGATTCCGTTTCGGGCAGCGCGACCACGAGCGGCAGCCGGCGGTAGGCGGACAGGCCGTCGCATTCGTACGGTGCCGTGTCTTCGTCGCGGTACAGCAGGCAGTGCGTCGGCAGCACGGCCATCAGCGCCTGCACGACTTCGCGCTGGCGCTGCGCGCGTGCCGCGCTCGACAGTTCGACGGGAGCGTTCATGGGGTCTCCTGCAGCACGGGGCGCGATCTCGCGCCGCCGTCTCAGCACGTGAAAATCTTGCCGGGATTCATCAGGTTGCGCGGATCGAGCGCGAGCTTGATCGCGCGCATCGTGTCGATCGCATTGTCGCCGTGCTCCTTCGGCAGGAAGCGCATCTTGTGCAGCCCGACGCCGTGCTCGCCCGTGCAGGTACCGCCGAGGCGCAGCGCGCGCTCGACGATCCGGTCGTTGATGTGCTCGGCTTCGGCGAGTTCCTCGGGCTTGTCGGGATCGATCAGGATCGCCACGTGGAAATTGCCGTCGCCGACGTGGCCGACGATCGGGCAGGGCAGCGACGACGCGCGCAGGTCGACTTCGGTTTCCTCGACGCATGCGGCGAGTTGCGAAATCGGCACGCAGACGTCGGTCGTCACCGCACGGCAGCCGGGCTTCAATTGCAGCATCGCGAAGTACGCGTTGTGGCGCGCGGCCCAGAGCCGGCTGCGGTCCTCGGGGCGCGTCGCCCATTCGAAGCCCTGGCCGTTGTTCTGGCCGGCGAGTGCCTGCACGAGTTCGGCCTGTTCCTTCACGCCGGCCTCGGTGCCGTGGAATTCGAAGAACAGCGTCGGCGCTTCGGTGAGCGTCAGGTTCGAGTGGCGGTTGATCGAGCGCACGGCGAGCGAATCGACGAATTCGACGCGCGCGATCGGCACGCCGATCTGGATCGTCTCGATCACGGCGCGCACCGCGTCGCCCATCGTCGGGAACGTGCAGATCGCGGCCGATACGGCTTCGGGCAGCGGGTGCAGGCGCAGCGTGATCTCGGTGATCACGCCGAGCGTGCCTTCGGAACCGACGAACAGGCGCGTGAGGTCGTAGCCTGCCGACGACTTGCGGGCGCGCGTGCCTGTTTTCACGACGCGGCCGTCGGCGAGCACCGCGGTCAGGCCGAGCACGTTCTCGCGCATCGTGCCGTAGCGCACGGCATTGGTGCCCGATGCGCGGGTCGCGGTCATCCCGCCGATGCTGGCGTCGGCGCCCGGGTCGATCGGGAAGAACAGCCCGGTGTCGCGCAGCGCTTCGTTGAGCGCCTTGCGCGTGATGCCCGGCTCGACCGTCACGGTGAGATCCTCGGCGTTGATCGACAGCACGCGGTTCATTTCCGACAGGTCGAGCGAGATGCCGCCGCGCACCGCGAGCAGGTGGCCTTCGAGCGACGAGCCGGCGCCGTACGGGATCAGCGGCACACTGTAGAGCGAGCACAGCGACACGACTTCGCGTACGTCGTCCGCGCTGTGCGCGAACACGACGGCGTCGGGCAGTTGCGGATCGAACGGCGATTCGTCGCGGCCGTGGTGGGCGCGGACCGCATCGGCGGTCGACACGCGTTCGCCGAAGGCGGCGCGCAGCGCATCGAGCATGGCGGGGGGCAGCGGGCGGCGCGTGGCGGCTGGCGAGGCGGGGTGATTCACGAATGTCTCCTGACTGCTTGTCGGACTTTCGGTCCATTCTACGCTGTAACGCCTGCTGCCAGCCCCGCCGCGGGCTGCGATAATCGCGTTCCAACCCAACCGGGCCGCATCGCGGCCGCGCACGAGAGGACATTCGCATGGGACACCGCTTGAGCAAGATCGCGACGCGCACGGGCGACGACGGTACCACCGGCCTCGGCGACGGACGGCGCATCGGCAAGGACGACGCGCGGATCGCGGCGATCGGCGACGTCGACGAACTGAACTCGAATCTCGGCGTGCTGCTCGCCGAGACGCTGCCGGACGACGTGCGCACGGCGCTCGTCACGATCCAGCACGACTTGTTCGATCTCGGCGGCGAGCTGTGCATCCCCGGCCATGCGGTGCTCGACGACACGCATCTCGCGCGACTCGACCGGTGGCTCGCCGATTACAACGCGACGCTGCCGCCGCTGAAGGAATTCATCCTGCCGGCCGGCTCGCGCGCGGCGTCGCTCGCGCACGTGTGCCGGACCGTGTGCCGCCGTGCGGAGCGCTCGATCGTCGCGCTCGGCCGCAACGAAACGCTCAACAATACGCCGCGGCGTTACGTGAACCGGCTGTCGGACCTGTTGTTCGTGCTGGCGCGCGTGCTGAACCGCGCCGACGGCGGGGCGGACGTGCTGTGGGAGCGCGGGCGCGTCCGCTAGCGCGCCGCGGCGCTTTTGCACACTGCGACAATTTGCCCGATGAAGTCGTTTTTTTAAACATGTATCGTATGCGCATGTTTAACGGAGAACGAACATGACCCACATCACCGCTGACCAGATGGCTCGCGTGAAGGCCACTGCCCCTGTCCTCGCCGTGCACGGCGCGACGATCACGAAGCATTTCTACCAGCGCATGTTCGCGCGCCATCCGGAACTGAAAAACCTGTTCAACCAGACGCACCAGAAGACCGGCAGCCAGCCGGAAACGCTCGCGAAGGCGGTTTATGCGTATGCGGCGAACATCGACAACCTCGGCGCACTCGGCGGTGCGGTGTCGCACATCGCGCACAAGCACGCGAGCCTGAACATCCGCCCCGAGCACTACCCGATCGTCGGCGAGAACCTGCTCGCGTCGATCGTCGAGGTACTCGGCGACGCGGTCGATGCCGACACGCTCGAAGCGTGGCGGGTCGCGTATGGCCAGCTCGCGCAGATCCTGATCGGTGCCGAGGCCGACCTGTACGCGGGCGCCGCCTGGAGCGGTTTCCGTCCGTTCAAGGTGGTGCGCAAGGTGCGCGAGAGCGACGAGATCACGTCGTTCTACCTGAGCCCGGCCGACGGCGGCACGGCGCCGACCTTCGAGCCGGGCCAGTACGTCACGGTGAAGCGCTTCGTCGGCGACCTCGGCGTCGACCAGCCGCGCCAGTACAGCCTGTCCGACGCGCCGCACGGCAAGTGGCTGCGCATCTCGGTGAAGCGCGAGGCCGGCCAGCCGGAAGCGATCCCGGCCGGCAAGGTGTCGACGCTGATGCATGACGGCGTGGAGGAGGGCGCGGTCGTCGAAGTGACCGCGCCGATGGGCGAATTCTCGCTGAAGCGCGGCGTCGATACGCCGGTCGTGTTGATCTCCGGCGGCGTCGGCCTGACGCCGATGGTGTCGATGGCATCGACGCTGGTGTCGGAAGGCAGCAAGCGCGATGTGCGCTTCGTTCATGCATGCCGTTCGGGCGCGGTGCACGCGTTCCGCGACTGGCTGAACGATACGGTGCGCGAGCACGCGAACGTCGAGCGCACGGTGGTGTACGAACTGGTCGGCCCGAACGATCGCGCTGGCGTCGACCATGACCTCGAAGGGCGCCTCACGCCGGAACGCGTGAAGGACTTCGCGCTGGTGCCGGACGCCGACTACTACATCTGCGGCCCGATCGCGTTTATGAAGGCGCAACGCGATGCGCTGGTCGCGCTCGGCGTCGCGCCGGAACGCATCAATACCGAAATCTTCGGCTCGGGCGCGCTCGAGTGATGCGCTGAATGATGAACTGCGGCCAACGAAAAAGCCCGGCGCGAGCCGGGCTTTTTTCATCGCTTGCGACGCCGCGCGAATGACGTCAGGCGCGCAACATCAGTGTCGCGTGGTAGCGCCACACCTTCGGATCGGCGCTGACGAGCGGTATGCCTTCGTGGAGCGCCTGCGCGACCATCACGCGGTCGAACGGGTCGGCGTGGTCCGGGAAATCGGGCAGCGCGGCGACTGCTTCGACGTGATCGCTGCTGATCGGCAACTCCGCGAAGCCCGCGAGCCGGAACGCCGAGCGTGCGTCGCGCGGATGAACAGGAAGGTTGCCTTTGCGGTACTTGATCGCGATTTCCCAGATGGACGCGGCGCTGACGTACAACGTGTTCTCGGGAGCTTCGATCAGCGCGACCGCAGTTGGCGACAACTGGGAAGCGCCTTCGGCAGCCCAGAGCGCGATATGCGTATCGAGCAGCAACTTCACGGCGCGAGCCCCCGCTCCGCGCTGGTGTCGAAGTCGGTGGTGATCGATTCGTCGCCGGCGTTGAACGCCTCCACTGTGGTCGGGATGTTCAGGCCGGCCAGCAACTGGCGGGCCGCCCCGATCCGCTTTGGTGCCGCGTAGGGAACGATTCGGGCGACCGGATGGCCGTTGCGAGCGATGACGACTTCGGATTCGCGCCCCAGCTCGAGAGCTTCGACAAGGCTTGAGAGCCGTGACTTGGCATCGTGCATGTTGACGATCGGCATGATCGACTCCTGGTTAGCTAGTCTACGTTAGCTAGTCTAGCAGGGCCGAACGCCGGGTGCATGCTGGCCGGATGGCCAGCATGCCGGCAGGCGGGGCCACGGCGATTCGGCCCGCTCGTGCTTGTCAGTTGCCGCTGCCGCGCGCCACGCGCCGCGCCTTGACCGATTCCGCGAGCCCTTCGAGCACTTTCACGCTGTCGTCCCACGCGATGCACGCATCGGTGATGCTCTGGCCGTAGGTCAGCGGGCAGCCTTCCTTCAGGTCCTGACGGCCTTCGACAAGGTGCGACTCGATCATCACGCCGACGATCCGCTCGTCGCCCGCCGCGATCTGGCGGCCGATGTCCGCGCACACCGGGATCTGGTTCTCGTGCTTCTTCGAGCTGTTCGCGTGGCTTGCGTCGATCATCAGGCGCGCGGCGAGGCCGGCCTTGCCGATGTCCGCGCAGGCGGCGTTCACGCTGTCCGCGTCGTAGTTCGGCGTCTTGCCGCCGCGCAGGATCACGTGGCAGTCCTCGTTGCCGGCCGTCGACACGATCGCCGAGTGGCCGCCCTTCGTCACCGACAGGAAATGGTGCGGTTGCGACGCGGCCTTGATCGCGTCGACCGCGATCTTCACGTTGCCGTCGGTGCCGTTCTTGAAGCCGACCGGGCACGACAGCCCCGACGCGAGCTCGCGGTGCACCTGCGACTCGGTCGTGCGCGCGCCGATCGCGCCCCACGAGATCAGGTCGGCGATGTACTGCGGGCTGATCATGTCGAGGTATTCGGTCGCGGCCGGCAGCCCCATCTCGTTGATCTGCAGCAGCAGCTCGCGCGCGGTGCGCAGCCCTTCGTTGATCTTGAAGCTGTTGTCGAGGTACGGATCGTTGATGAGCCCCTTCCAGCCGACCGTCGTGCGCGGCTTCTCGAAGTACACGCGCATCACGATTTCCAGTTCGCCCTTGAAGCGCTCGCGCTCCTTCACGAGCCGGCCCGCGTATTCGATCGCCGCCTTCGTATCGTGGATCGAGCACGGCCCGACCACGACGATCAGCCGGTCGTCCATCCCGTGCAGGATGCGGTGCATCGACTGGCGGGAGTTGTAGATCAGCTCCGACGCGGCTTCGGAGCACGCGAATTCGCGGATCAGGTGGGCGGGCGGCGTCAGTTCCTTGAGTTCGCGAATGCGGACGTCGTCGGTATTGTGCGGGGGCATGCTGTTTCTCCTAGTGTTCCGGGGCGCCGTTCGGTCAGTGCGCGTGCGGCAGATTCATCAATTCAAGCGATTCAGTGGTTTCGGTCGGGGCCGCGGGACACGGCGGCTGCGACCGGGTGGCGAAGGGCGAAAAAAAACCGCCGGGTTCGCCGGCGGTTTTTTCGGGAATTTCGGTTGCGCTTTACGCGCCATCAACCCTCTCGATCCGCCAGCGGTCTGAGATACCAAAAAAAGTAAAAGTAAAACTTGGCGGACATGACGGGGATTCGGTTCGTCAAAAAAGTTGATTCGGAATTTATACCCGGTCGCCGTGCGGCTGGCAACCGGGAAACGTCAAAAATGCGGACAATCCGCGCGGTTTCTTAAAAATGCGCGGATTGTCTGCGTCGCGATGCGGTTATGCCGTACCGCCGACCGTCATCTTGTCGATCCGCAGGGTCGGCTGGCCGACGCCGACCGGCACGCTCTGGCCTTCCTTGCCGCACACGCCGACGCCCGTGTCGAGCGACATGTCGTTGCCGATCATGCTCACGTACTTCAGCGATTCGGGGCCGCTGCCGATCAGCGTCGCGCCCTTCACCGGGTACGTGATCTTGCCGTTCTCGATCATGTACGCCTCGGATGCCGAGAACACGAACTTGCCGTTCGTGATGTCGACCTGGCCGCCGCCGAAGTTCACCGCGTACAGGCCGTTCTTCACCGACGCGATGATTTCCTGCGGATCCTTGTCGCCGTTCAGCATGTACGTGTTCGTCATGCGCGGCATCGGCAGCGCCGCGTACGACTCGCGCCGCGCGTTGCCCGTGACCGGCATCTTCATCAGGCGCGCGTTCAGCGTGTCCTGGATGTAGCCCTTCAGGATGCCGTCCTCGATCAGCGTCGTGCACTGCGTCGGGTTGCCTTCGTCGTCGATGTTCAGCGACCCGCGGCGGTTCGGCAGCGTGCCGTCGTCGACGACGGTCACGCCCTTGGCCGCGACCCGCTCGCCGATCCGGCCGGCGAATGCCGACGAACCCTTGCGGTTGAAATCGCCTTCGAGGCCGTGGCCGATCGCTTCGTGCAGCAGCACGCCCGGCCAGCCCGGCCCGAGCACGACCGTCATCGCGCCGGCCGGCGCGGGGCGTGCATCGAGATTGACGAGCGCCGCGTGCACGGCGTCGTCGACGTAGCGCGACAGGACTTCATCGGTGAAGTAACCGTAGTCGAAGCGGCCGCCGCCGCCGCCGGAGCCGATCTCGCGGCGGCCATTCTGCTCGGCGATCACCGTGACCGACACGCGCACGAGCGGGCGGATGTCGGCCGCGAGCGCGCCGTCGCTGCGCGCGACGAGCACGACGTCGTATTCGCCGGCGAGGCCCGCCATCACCTGCGTGACGCGCGGGTCGCGCCCGCGAGCCATCTGCTCGATGCGCTCGAGCAGCTTGACCTTGGCCGTCGCGTCGAGCGACGCGAGCGGATCGGACGGCAGGTACAGGTCGCGGCCCGAGATGCCCTTCAGCGACGTCGCCGCCTTGATCTTCTGCCGGCCGCCGCCGGCTGCCGCGATCGCCTTGGTGGCCGCAGCCGCCTGCGCGATCGCTTCGGGCGACAGGTCGTCCGAGTACGCGAACGCGGTGCGGTCGCCCGCGACCGCGCGCACGCCGACGCCCTGGTCGATGCTGAAGCTGCCCGACTTGACGATGCCTTCCTCGAGGCTCCACGCTTCGCTGCGGGTTGCCTGGAAGTACAGGTCCGCGTAGTCGACGCGATGCGTGAAGATGTCGGCGATCGTGCGCGTGAGCAGGCTTTCGTCGAGGCCGTACGGCGTGAGCAGGATGTCCTTCGCCAGCGCGAGGTTGCGGATGCCGGGTTCGATGATGTTCATGCGGATATCGGGGTTTCTCAAAAAGTTGTCGGGTGCTTCTGGGCAGATGGGTTGGCCGCGCGGCGTTTCAAGCGGGGCAGCGGATTCAGGTCAGCACGCGGTGTCGCCACGCGGGCAGGCTCTGGCGCACGTCGGCGATGCGCTGCGGATCGATCGCGCCGAGCACGACGCTTGCGCCCACGTCGCGGACCGCGACGATCTCGCCCCACGGGTCGATCAGCATGCTGTGGCCCCAGGTGCGCCGGCCGTTCTCGTGCTTGCCGCCCTGTGCGGCCGCGAGCACGTAGCACTGGTTCTCGACGGCCCGCGCGCGCAGCAGCGTTTCCCAGTGCGCGCGGCCCGTCGTATACGTAAACGCCGACGGTACGACGATCAGCGTGCAGTCGCCCATCCTGCGATACAGCTCGGGAAAGCGCAGATCGTAACAGACCGACAGGCCGACCCGCCCGAACGGCGCGTCGAACGCGACGACCGTATCGCCCGCGCGGATGGTGCGCGCCTCGTCGAACGACTCGTCGCCTTTCTCGAAGTTGAACAGGTGGATCTTGTCGTAGCGCGCGGCCTCGTTGCCGGACGGATCGAACACGAGCGTCGTGTTCAGGACGCGATCGGGCTCAGGCGCCTTCAGCGGCAGCGTGCCGCCGATCACCCAGATCCCGTGGCGGCGCGCGGCGTCCGCGAGGAAGCGCTGGATCGGGCCGTCCTGGTACGGTTCGGCGAGCGCGAGCTTGTCGGTATCGCGGTGGCCCATGAAGCAGAAATACTCGGGCAGCAGCACGAGCTGCGCGCCTTCGCCGGCCGCTTCCGCGATCAGGCGGCCGGCTTCGGCGAGATTGCGCGCGACGTCCGGCGTGCTCACCATCTGCAGCGCGGCGACCCGGAAGGGCGTGGCGGAACGGGTGTGGTCGGTCATCGCGGGATCGGTTGCGTCATAAATGGGGTGCGGCCCGGCAGCGCGCGGCACTCAGTGGCTCGTCGCATCGGCCGGACCGTGATTCATCTTACCCTGATCGCCCCGCACCCGCTCGATGTGCGGGTGCGCCCACGAGCCCGTGATCGCGTAGTCGAGCGCGAACGCGTGCGACAGCGTTTCCGACAGCGCGTAGTTCGCGGCCAGCACGCCGACGCCGAGCAGCGGATTGATGATCGCGGCCGCGATCGCCGCCGTGCCGGCACCGATCTTCGGCGCGACGTGTGCGTGCAGGTCCTGCGTCTCGGTGCCGAGGTCGACCGCGCCGCGCACCGTCACGTTCGCGGGCGCCGTCGTCATCGAGAAGTCGTCGGTGCGCGCGATGCCGTTCGAGATCCGGCCGGTGCCCGTGATCTTGTCGAACGGCAGCCCCTTGCCGACCACGTCGCGGAAATTCAGCGTCAGGAAGCGCGCGAGGCTTTGCAGGCTCAGCACGCCGAGGAGTTTCGCCGCGCCCGGATCGACTTTCAGGATCTGCCCGTGTTCGAGGTCGACTGCGACCTGGCCGCCGAGCGACGGGAAGTCGACCGCGGTCGGGCCGCCGCGCCAGCCGACCTTGCCCGTTACCGTGCCGTGTCCGTCCGCGAGCGTGCGCGGCAGGCCGACGCGGTCGAGCAGCGCGCCCGCGTTGTCAATGTCGAGCTTGAAGTCGAACACGGTGCGGCGCGGCGCGTCGTTTGCGTCGGCGCCGCGGGCGAGCGCGCGGCGCGACGTGCGCCAGTTGCCGGTCGCCGTCAGCTTCGCGGCCGGGTTCGACAGTTCCAGCTTGTCGAGCTGCCACACGGGCGTGCCGTCCTCGTCGATGTTGCGTGCGTTGACGACGAGGCGGCCGATGTCGTGGTTGCGCGCGACGACCTGGTCGACGATCAGGTCGACCGACGGTATCGGGCGGTCGGTCGGCGTCGGCAGGTTCATCGCGCGGCCGACCAGGTCGTGCTGCGCGCTGTCCGGAATCACGAGCTTCGCGAGCCGCGCGTTCAGTACGCCCGCGCCGTTGTGGCCGCCGCCCGGCGCCCACGACAGGTAGCCCGACACCTGGTTCGAAGCGATGTTCGCCTGCCACAGCTCGTCGACGTGCGACGCGCCCACGATCACGTTTTCCCAGTTGCGCTTGAGCAGCTTCAGCGTGCCGAAGTGGAGCGCGAAGCGCTTCGGCGCGAAACTCGCGAGATCGACGCGCGACGGCGCCAGCTGCTCCGGCGCGCGCGGCGTGTCGGACTTCAGCGTGCGGGCGAGCGCGAGCCACGCGTCGGCATCGAGTTCGTCGACGTCGACGGCCGCGCTCACGCCGTCCTGCGGCATGTCGGGCATCCGGTGGATGCCCATCGCGCCGCGCACCGCGCGCAGCGGCTGGCCGCGCGTCGCGTCGAGCAGGTAGGTCGCTGTCACCGGGCCGAGTGTCAGGTCGGCGTGTTCGAGGCGTTTGCCGTCGGCCTGCGGCGCCGGCTGCAGCGTGAAGCTGAACGGCATCGGCGTGCCGGCCGCCTTCGCGAACGGCGCCGGGAAGTTCAGCGCGACGCCCGTCAGGTCAGAGCGCGCGGTGATGTCGGGCAGGCGGCCCGGCGCGCCGCGCACGGCGACCTTGTACGGCGCGTCGCCGATCACGTGTTCGAGCAGCGCTGCGGCCGCGCCGTGCAGGTTCAGGCCGCGCGCGGCGTCGAGCGCGAGCTTGCCGTCGACGTCCACCGCGTACGGGCCGTGCGACTGGAAGTTGCCGTTTGCGCGCACCGGGCCGCCGAGGAAGCGCCCCGACAGGTCGTGCAGCGCCGCGCCGGCCTCGGTGAACCGGACGCTGCCGCGCAGCGCGGACAACGGCGGCACGCCGCTGGTCGACAGCGTGTTGCCGCCGAACGCGAGCGCGCCTTCGATGTGCGTGTGCGGATGCGGGACGTGCTGCGGAATCGTGATCTTGAGCGCGAGCGACGCAGGCCCCTGCGCATCGATCCGCTGGCCGACATGCCCGCTCATCGTGCCGAGCGAACTGTTGTCCGCGTAGTCGATCAGGTCGGCGAGCGGGCCCTGCGCATGGCCGTCGATGACGAGCGGCGAGTGGGACGGATTGCCGAGATCGTCGATGCGGCCCGCGACCTTGGTCAGCGCGACGCGCTTGTAGTGCGCGCGGTCGATGTCGAAGCGCAGCTTGTTCTGCGCGAGCTCGAACACGCCGTCGATGCCGTCGAGCGCCGGCCAGACGCTCGGCGTGCCGTTCGCGAGCTTGCGCGGCGGATACGGCGTCGGTTCGAAGCGGCCGCCGGTGAACGGCGCGACGATGTGGAACACGCCGGCGTCCGGCTCGTGTTCGAACGGGAATTTCTCGAGCGGACCGCGGGCGACGATCGACGCGCCCTTGGTCACCTTGCCGTCCTGCAGCGCGTGGCCGAGATAGTCGCGCAGGTGCTCGGACATCCCGGTCGGCAGGTAGCGCGGAATGCGCGCCACCGACGCGCGTGCGAACTCGGCGCGCAGGTCGAGCGAGCCGCGGCCATGGCCGGGGTTCGTGTACGAGCCTGACACCGCGATTTCTGCATCGGGGTTCACGACCAGCAGGTCGGGCACCGTCACGTCGACGCGCGCATGCTTGTCGCCGGGCGCCGGCGTGATCACCCATTTGGCGTTGCCGCGCAGCCGGTCGAACGTCAGGCGCGGCTCGTCGAACTCGCCGGGCACCGTGACGGCGGCGTTGACCGTATCGAATTTCGCGGTGCCGCCGGTTTCGGTCGCGTCGACGCGGCCCCACAGATTCTCGATGCCGGGCCAGCCCGCGCGCGGGTGGCCGCGCGGCGACAGCCCGGGCGGCGGCTCCTGCGCGGCGACGCTGATGCCCTGCAGGTCGGCGAGGAAGCGATAGCGGACGATCGGCGCGGCGCCGGTACGGCGCTCCTCTTCCGCGAGGTCCGCGCGCGCGGGCTTCGCGCGCTCGACCTCGATGTGATAGTTCGACACCATCCCGCGCGGGTCGAGCTTGATCAGCTCGTTGCGCAGGCGTGCCGGCAGCGGCAAGCCGCGGATGAATTCGCTGAGGATGCCGAGATCGACGCGGTCGCCGACGACGCTGATCAGTTGCCCCTGGCCGGCCGTCGGCACGCGGTAGCGGGCCGTCAGCGTCGACAGCGCGAGCGAGCGGGCGAGCGGCGTGCCGTCGTCGAGCGGCGGCTGGCCGAGTTCCGCGTGGAAGCGCGACAGGTGCAGCGTGTAGTCGTGCCCCGTGTCCATCGCCATGTCCCAGCCGAACCCGACCGCCGGCACGTCGAGCCGCGGCTGCGTCGGCCGCACGCGCAGCGTGACGTCGGCACCCTGCAGGTCGCCGCCCGCGGAGCGCAGCCGGCCATCGCGGAAGGTTGCCCAGATCGCGTTGTCGATTCGGCCTGCGTGGATCGTGAGCGGTATGTCGAGGTAGCGGGCGAGCGTCTGCAGATCGACGGGGCCGGTCGACAGGTACGCGTCGCCGGTCCAGTTCGACGGCTTGCCGACCGGCGCGAGCGCCTTGTGCGTGAAGCGCGCGCGGAAATCGAGCGGGCCAAGCAGCAGCGTGCCGTTCGCGGGCGCCTGCAGCGCGGCCCGGTGCACGCGGCCGTTGTTGAGCACGGCGATCCGGATGCCGGACAGCACGAGCTCCGGCGCGTCGTGCTGCGCGTCGCGCCAGCGCAGCGTGCCGCCACGCAGCACGATCGCTTCCTGCTTCAGCAGCCACGTGCCGAACGTGTCGTTGCCGCCGTGGGTGGTCGTCGCGACGCCGACGCCCGCGACGCTCAGCGAGCCGTCGGGCGCGCGCGCGACAACGAGGTCGGGCTGATCGACGATCAGGCTCGACAGCGCGGGCGACAGCCGCAGCAGCGACATCCACGACAGCGCGGCCGTTGCGTGCGGTACCGACAGCGCGACCTTGCCGTCACGGCCGCGGATCGTCAGGTTCGTGAGTTCGACGCCCGGCTGCATGCCGGACCAGTTCGGGGAAAGCTTGCCGATCGAAAGCTGCGCGTGGAGCTTGTCGGACACGAGGCGCTCGATGCGCGGGCGGAATTCGTCGATGCGGGGCAGCAGCACATAGCGCATCCCGAGGAACGTGCCGGCCGCAACGAAGTAGGTGCCGATCCCGACTGCCAGCGTCACCTTGAACACGCGACGCAGGACCGGATGATCGTGCTTCGGAGGTCCCGCTTCGGGCGCTGCTACGGCGGATTCCTGACGGTCGGACATGCGGCGGAAGGGCGACGATATGGTAGTTTTGCAGATTGACGTTGAAATGTATCACACGGGTTCGTGCCGGCGGCCGTTGCGGCAGCGCGGCACGGGCTTTCCGGCGCGCGGTTTCGCGGCGGACGCACGCGCGTCCCGCGATGCCGCGCCGAGTCCATGGGGCCGGCCGGCAGCGGGGCGCGCACGCGTTTGCCCGCGCCGGCCGGCCTTACCGCCAGGCCCGCTTCTCGATGACCGACGCTTCCGCCCTGATCAGCACGTCCTATTCCCGTTATATCGCGCGCGCGGCCGCCGCGCGGCCCGCGCTGGCCGAACAGGTCGCCGCGTGGGCCGCCGCGCCGCTCGCCCGCGCGCAGCTCGATGCGCGCCTCACCGAACTGCTCGCGATGCCGGCCGGCGCGGCCGCGCCGTCCGAGGAGCAACTGAAGCGCGCGCTGCGGCAACTGCGTGCCGAGGCGTTCGGCGCGGTCGCGGAGCGCGACCTGCGCGGGCTGGCGGACGTCGCCGAGGTGACGGGCGCGATGACCGATCTCGCCGAGGTGGCCGTGCAGCGCTCGCTTGCGCTGCTGTCGGCCGAGCTCGAGGCGCTGTACGGCGAGCCGCGCGGCGCCGACGGCCAGCGCGTCGTGCTCGGCGTGGTCGGAATGGGCAAGCTCGGCGGCCGCGAGCTGAACGTGTCGTCGGACATCGACCTGATCTTCGTGTACGAGGACGACGGCGAGACGACCGGCGGCGCGCGCACGCCGCTGTCGACGCAGGAATACTTCACGCGGCTCGGCCGGCGCCTGATCGGCGTGCTGTCCGAGGTCACGGCCGACGGCTACGTGTTTCGCGTCGACATGCGGCTGCGCCCGAACGGCGATTCGGGGCCGCTCGTGTGCAGCCTCGGGATGCTCGAGGAATATTTCTACGTGCAGGGGCGCGAGTGGGAGCGCTATGCATGGATCAAGGGGCGGCTCGTGTCGGAAGGCGACAGCGACGCGGCGCGGCGGCTGGAGTCGCAGCTCGAGTCGATCGTCAAGCCGTTCGTGTACCGCCGCTATCTCGACTTCGGCGTGATCGGCGCGATCCGTTCGCTGCACCAGCAGATCCGGCAGGAAGCCGCGCGCCGCGCGTCGATGCGGCCCGACAAGGCCGACGACATCAAGCTCGGGCGCGGCGGGATCCGCGAGATCGAGTTCAGCGCGCAGGTGTTCCAGCTGATCCGCGGCGGCCAGGACGCGGAGTTCCGCGTGCGGCCGACGCTCGCGGTGCTGCGCCATGCGCAGGCGCGCGGGCTGATCGGCGAGGACGTGCGCGCGGGCCTGACCGACGCTTACAACTTCCTGCGCACGCTCGAGCACCGGCTGCAGTACCGCAACGACGCGCAGACGCACGCGATGCCGGTCGAGCCCGACGAACGCGCGGCGCTGGCCGCGTCGCTCGGTTTTGCCGACTATGCGGCGCTGATGACGGTGCTGGACGAGTACCGGAACTTCGTCGAGGCGCAGTTCGACCAGATCTTCGCCGACAAGGTGAACGGCGCGCCCTGCGGCGCGGGCGAAGAGACGGCGGCCGCGTGGATCTGGAGCGGCGCGCTCGCCGACGACGGCGAGGACGACGCGCTCGCGGCCCGCCTCGACGGCCTCGGCTTCGCCGATCCGGCAGCGGTGCTCGCGCGGCTGCGCGCGGTCTGGCAATCGTCGCGCTACACGGGCCTGCCGGAAAAGAGCCGGCACCGCTTCGACCGCGTCGCGCAGCGCGCGCTCGAGGCCGCGCCGCGGATCGACGCCGCGCGCCGCGACGACACGATCGTGCGCCTGTTCGACCTGCTCGAGACGGTCAGCCGGCGCGGCGTCTATCTCGCGCTGCTGACCGAATATCCGGCCGCGCTCGACCGCGTGCTGTCGGTGCTCGGCGCGACGCGCTGGGGCGGCGGCTACCTGATCCGCCACCCGCAGCTGCTCGACGAACTGCTCGACGACGAGGCGATCGCGAGCCCGTTCGACTGGCCCGCGTTCAAGGACGCGCTGCGCGCGCGCCTCGCGGCGGCCGACGGCCCCGAGCAGCAGATGGACCTGCTGCGGCATGCGCAGCACGCGGAGGTGTTCCGGATCCTGCTGATCGATCTCGCCGGGCAACTGTCGGTCGAGCATGTGAGCGACCGGCTGTCGGAGCTGGCCGACGCGGTGCTCGACGTGACGATCGAAGTCGTCTGGTCGCAGCTCGCGAAGCGCCATTGCGACGTGCCGAAGTTCGCGGTGATCGCGTACGGCAAGCTGGGCGGCAAGGAGCTCGGCTACGCATCGGATCTCGACCTGATCTTCCTGTACGACGACCCCGACGAGCGCTCGGCGGACGTCTACACGACCTTCACGCGGCGGCTCATCACGTGGCTCACGACGGCGACCGGCGCGGGCGCGCTGTTCGACATCGACCTGCGGCTGCGGCCGAATGGCGAGGCCGGATTGCTCGTCACCGATCTCGACGCGTTCCGCCGCTACCAGTTGCGCGAGGGCGATGCCGCGAATACCGCATGGGTGTGGGAGCACCAGGCGCTGACGCGCGCCCGCTACAGCGCGGGCGATGCGCAGATCGGCGCGGACTTCGAGGCGATCCGCCAGCAGGTGTTGACGACGCCGCGCGACGGCGGCGTGCTCGCGAAGGAGATCGTCGACATGCGCGGCAAGGTGTTTGCCGGCCACCCGAACCAGACCGAGCTGTTCGACCTGAAGCACGATCGCGGCGGGATGGTCGACATCGAATTCATCGTCCAGTACTGGGTGCTGCTGCACGCGTCGAGCGACGCCGAGCTGATCCGCAACACGGGCAACATCGCGCTGCTGCGCGAGGTCGCGCGCTTCGGGCTGATGGGCGAGGACGAGGCCGAACGCGTCGGTGCGGCCTACCGCAAGTACCGGAAGCTGCAGCACAAGCTGCGGCTCGACGGGATGGAGAAGGCGCGCGTCGAGCCGGCCGCGGTGGCCGACGAGCGGGCGGCCGTGACGGCGCTGTGGACGCGTGTGTTCGGGGCGGTTGAAACGGGCGTTTGAACGAAGGCGGGGCGGGTTGCGGGCGCTTCATCCGCAGGCGCTCCGCCCTGAAAGCCGAACGGTGCAAGCCCGTTCGGCGAGGACGGGACAGTCTCACGGCCGCGTCAGGCCGCCAGCATTTCCTTCGCGTGCTTGCGCGTCGTCGCCGTGATCTCGAGCCCGCCGAGCATCCGTGCGACTTCCTCGATCCGGTTGGCCCGGTCGAGTGCGACGACCGTCGACACCGTGCCGCCGCGATCGTCGGCGCCCTTCGCGACCTGGAAGTGGTGGTCGCCGCGCGCGGCGACCTGCGGCAGGTGCGTCACGCACAGCACCTGGCGGTCGCGCCCGAGCTGGTGCAGCAGGCGACCGACCACTTCGGCGACGCCGCCGCCGATCCCCGTATCGACTTCGTCGAAGATCAGCGTCGGCGTCGGGCTTGCCGCGCTCGCGATCACGGCGAGCGCGAGGCTGATCCGCGCGAGCTCGCCGCCCGACGCGACTTTCCCGAGCGGCCGCAGCGGCACGCCGGGGTGCCCGGCGACCCGGAACTCGACCTGCTCGAGCCCGTGCGGGCCGCCGTCGGCGAGCGGCACGAGCGCGACTTCGAAACTCCCGCCCGCCATCGACAGTTCCTGCATGCCGGCCGTGACGGCCGTGCCGAGCGTCTTGGCGGCCTGCGCGCGTGCCTTCGACAGGTGCTTTGCGTCGGCGAGATAGGCTTCCCGCGCCTTGGCCTGCGTCGCCTCGAGCGCGCCGAGATCGGCGGCCGCGTCGAGCGCGGCGAGCTGTGCGCGGCGTGCCGCGTGTTCTTCGTGCAGCGTGTCGGGCGGCAGCCGGAACTTGCGGGCGGTCGAGTGCAGCGCGTCGAGGCGCGTTTCGACCTGCGCGAGCCGCTCGGGATCGAGATCGACGCGCTGCGCATAGTGCGACAGCGAATAGACGGCTTCCTGCAGCTGGATCTCGGCCGGTTCGAGCGACGCGAGCGCGTCGCCGAGCGCGGTGTCGTAGTCGGCGAGGCTGCGCAGCTTCGACACGATCGCGCCGAGCTGCGCGAGCATCGCGTCGTCGGACTCGGACAGCGCGTTGAGCGCGCCGCGCACGCCTTCGATCAGGTTCGCCGAATGCGACAGGCGCTTGTGCTCGTTGCTGACTTCGTCCCATTCGCCGGCTTGCGGCGCGAGCTTGTCGAGCTCGGCGAGCTGCCACGCGAGCTTTTCGCGTTCGAGCTGCAGCTCGCGCTCGTGCGCCTTCGCGGTATCGATCGCCTGCGTCGCATCGCGCCAGACGCGCCACGCGCGCGCGACGTTCGCGGCATCGGCGACGAGCCCCGCGTGCGTGTCGAACAGCTCGCGCTGCGCATCGGGCCGCATCAGCAACTGGTGCGCGTGCTGACCGTGGATGTCGACGAGCATCTCGCCGAGTTCGCGCAGTTGCGCGAGCGTCGCGCTGGTGCCGTTGATGAACGCGCGCGAACGGCCGTTCGCGTCGATCACGCGGCGCAGCATCACGGTGTCCTCCGCGTCGAACGCGTGTTCGTCGAGCCAGCGCGCGACGCGGTCGTGCGGCGTGAATTCGGCGGTGATGTCGGCGCGGCCGCAGCCGGTGCGCACGACGCTCGCGTCGGCACGTTCGCCGAGCGCGAGGGCGAGGGCGTCGATCAGGATTGATTTCCCGGCACCGGTTTCACCGGAAAAGACGGAAAAGCCGCTGTCGAATTCGAGATCGAGCGCGGCCACGATGACGAAGTCGCGGATCGAGAGGTGGCGGAGCATGGTGTCGGCGGAGGGGCGTCAGAACGCCTTGTCGTCTTCGTTCGATGCGTGTTCGTTCCAGTGCAGCTTCTTGCGCAGCGTCGAGAAATAGCTGTAGCCGACCGGGTGCAGGAACGGCACCGTGTGCTTCGAGCGGCGCACCTCGATCGTGTCGTTCAGTTCGAGCGCGGTGAACGACTGCATGTCGAAGTTCACGTTGACGTCGCGCCCGCCGACGATCTGGATCGCGATCTTCGAATCGTCGGGCAGCACGATCGGCCGGTTCGACAGCGCGTGCGGCGCGATCGGCACGAGCACGATGCCCTGGAGCTGCGGATGGAGGATCGGGCCGGCCGACGACAGCGCGTACGCGGTCGAGCCCGTCGGCGTGGCGACGATCAGGCCGTCCGAACGCTGGTTGTACATGTACCGGCCGTCGACCGACGCGCGCAGCTCGACCATCCCGGAGAAGCCGCTGCGGTTCACGACGACGTCGTTGAACGCGAGCGCGTGGTAGATCGGTTCGCCGTCGCGCATGATCCTGGCCTCGAGCAGCGAGCGCTCCTCGCGCTCGAACTTGCCCGCCAGCATCACGGGGACGAGCGCGTGCATGTCGGCCGCCGCGATGTCCGTGATGAAGCCGAGCCGCCCGTGGTTGATCCCGATCAGCGGCGTCCGGTACGGCGCGAGCTGGCGGCCGATGCCGAGCATCGTGCCGTCGCCGCCCAGCACGACCGCCACGTCCGCACGCGCCCCGATTTCGGCCGGCGTGAGCGCCGGATAGCCGGCGATGCCGAATTCGCGCGCGGTATCGCCTTCGAAGACGACCTCGAAGCCCAGCTTCGCCAGGCTGGCAGCCAGCGTGGCGAGCGGCTCGGCGATGCCGGGCGTGTTGCTCCGGCCGACGAGCGCGACAGTGTTGAACTGATTACCGGTTTTCATGCCGGCATTACACCATAGCTCGTTGACGAAAAGAACCGGCTGTGCGACGGCGGGGCCGGATCGGGCCGGCCCGCGCAATGGTGGCCGACGCCACTCGCCGCGGTCGCGCGGTTGCGCTAAAATTTTCCACCATGCTAGATCCTCGCGCACGAACCCTCCTGAAAACCCTGATCGAACGGTATATCGCCGACGGTCAGCCAGTCGGATCGCGCACGTTGTCTCGTTATTCCGGGCTCGAGTTGAGCCCGGCGACGATCCGCAACGTGATGTCCGACCTGGAGGAGCTCGGCCTTGTGTCGAGCCCGCACACGTCGGCCGGCCGCGTGCCGACGCCGCGCGGCTACCGGCTGTTCGTCGATACGATGCTGACGGTCGAGGCGCCGATCGACGCCGAGGCCGTCGCGCGGCAGGTGCAGAACACGCTGCAGGCCGGCGAGCCGCAGCAGCGGGTGGTCGCGGCCGCCGCGAGCGTGCTGTCGAACCTGTCGCAGTTCGCCGGCGTCGTGCTGACGCCGCGGCGCAGCCACGTGTTCAAGCAGATCGAGTTCATGCGCCTGTCGGACAAGCGCATCCTGCTGATCATCGTCACGCCCGAGGGCGACGTGCAGAACCGGATGCTCGCGACGCCGCGCGACTACTCGCCGTCGCAGCTGACCGAGGCGTCCAATTACATCAACGCGCATTTCGCCGGCCTGTCGTTCGACGAGGTGCGCCGCCGCCTGCGCGACGAGATCGACCAGTTGCGCGGCGACATGACCGCACTGATGCATCTGGCGGTGACGGCCAGCACCGAGGTGCCCGACACCGAGGACACCGTGCTGATTTCCGGCGAGCGCAACCTGCTCGAAGTGGCGGATCTTTCCTCCGACATGGCGCGGCTGCGCAAGCTGTTCGACGTGTTCGACCAAAAGACGGGCCTCCTGCAACTGCTCGACGTGTCGAGCCACGCCCAGGGCGTGCAGATCTTCATCGGCGGCGAATCGACGCTCGTGCCGATCGAGGAAATGAGCGTCGTCACCGCGCCTTACGAGGTGAACGGGCAGATCGTCGGCACGCTCGGCGTGATCGGCCCGACCCGCATGGCGTACAACCGCGTGATACCGATCGTCGACATCACCGCGCGCCTGCTGTCGCTCACGCTGAGCCAGCAATAACCTGCGATCGCCAGCCCGATCCCGCCCCGTCATCGTGCCGCGGCGCCGCCTGTGCCGACAGTCGGCCGAACGGCGCGGGGCGGCCCGCTATAATTGAGAGCCGTCCGGTCCCGTGCCCCGAGCACGTACTTGTCCATGCGTTTCGATCTTGAGCCGCCTTCGAGCATCGCGGCTGCCCATCGCATCGGCGTGCTGCTGATCAATCTCGGCACGCCCGACGCCCCCACGCCGCGCGCGGTGCGGCGCTATCTGGCCGAATTCCTGTCGGATCCGCGGGTCGTCGAGATCCCGCAGGCCGTCTGGCAGGTGCTGCTGCGCACGCTGATCCTGCCGCTGCGCGGCCGCGCGTCCGCGAAGAAATATGCGGCCGTCTGGATGCCCGAGGGCTCGCCGCTGCGCGTGCACACCGAGCGCCAGACCGACGGCGTGCGGCACCTGCTCGTGTCGAACGGCTATCACGTGCTCGTCGACTACGCGATGCGCTATGGCAGCCCGAACATTGCGCAGGCGCTCGCGCAGTTCAAGCGCTCGGGCGTCGAGCGCGTGCTGCTGATGCCGATGTATCCGCAATACTCGGCGTCGACCACGGCCACCGCGTTCGATGCCGCATTCGCCGCGCTCGCGCGCATGCGCAACCAGCCGGAGGTGCGCACGGTGCGGCACTACGCCGACCATCCGGCCTATATCCACGCGCTTGCCGAGCAGGTGCGCCAGTACTGGGCGCAGCACGGCCGGCCCGACTTCGCGGCCGGCGACAAGCTCGTGCTGAGTTTTCACGGCGTGCCGAAGCGCACGCTCGACCTCGGCGATCCCTATCACGACCAGTGCCAGCAGACGGGCGCGCTGCTGATGGCCGTGCTCGGGCTGTCGACGACAGAATGCCGCGTCACCTTTCAGTCGCGCTTCGGCAAGGCCGAATGGCTGCAGCCGTACACCGCGCCGACGCTGCGCGAGTTCGGCGAGGCCGGCGTGCGGCGGGCCGACGTGTTCTGTCCCGGTTTCACGGCCGATTGCCTGGAGACGATCGAGGAGATCGGCATGGAAGTGCGCGACGAATTCCTCGCCGGCGGCGGCAAGGCATTCCACCGCATTCCATGCCTGAACGGCGCGCCCGCGTGGCTCGGCGCGATCGGCGAGATCGTCGCCGAGAACCTGCAGGGCTGGCCCGTCAGGGCCGCGCAGCCCGAAACGGTGAACTGACATGGAACGACTCCCGCGCTCACTTCATTCGCTGCGCCCCGAGGAGGCGGTCGGCCTCGTTGCGGCGGCCCGGCGGAGGCTGACATGAAACGACCCCCACGCTTACTTCGTTCGCTTGGGGGGACGCAGTCCCCCCATCTCCCGATGGCTTCTCCCTATGCGTGTGGAGCGGCCCGGCGGAGGCTGACATGAACTACAAGATTTCCACGGAACCGGGCGCGAAGCTGCGCATCGACAAATGGCTGTGGGCGGCCCGGTTCTTCAAGACGCGCTCGCTCGCGACTGATGCGGTCGACAAGGGGCACGTGAAGATCGGCGGTGCGGCGATCAAGCCGGCGAAGGAGGTGCGCGTCGGCGACGAGGTCGAGATTGCGATCGACGGCATCGTCTGGCACATTGCCGTGCTGGGCGTGTGCGACGTGCGCGGGCCTGCGAGCGTCGCGCAGACGCTTTACGCGGAAACGGAAGCGGGGCGGGCCGCGCGGCTCGCCGAACTGGAGCGGCGCCGCACGTATCGCGAGCCGGCGTCTGAACTGCACGGCCGGCCGACGAAGCGCGACCGGCGCATCATCGACAGATTTTCTGGTGGGAGCTGAACATCTGGTCGAATGTCGCCCGCGCGCTTCCGTATTCGGTCGTGCGGTCGGTGACGGCTCCCGACAGGCAGATGGTGGTGGTGCCGGCAATGAGTACCAGCGCGACCACCGATATCGCAAAGGTCAGTTTCACGGTACTCCCCTCGAGAAGACGGGTGAAAATGGCGCCAGGTGGATGTAAGGCGACGGTCAGCTAGGGTAAACACGCTTTTCCGACGCTTGAGTGGAGTGTAGTGCAGCCGCGCTGTGCCGAGCTAGTACTTGCCGGGTAAGCGTTGTTACAGGCCGTTTCGCCCCGTCTGGCGAACGCTGCGGGGCATGCACCGGCGAGACGCGCGGTTGTTTCGCGGCATTGGCGAATGCCGGCGAATAACCCTCTTGAAATCGCAGTTTTCGCCCTTATTTGCACCAACAATGTGCGGTGCCGCCGGGTATTCGGTCCGGCGGTTGCCGATTTGGCTTCAACCTCTAATCGACTTTCAGCGACATGGAAAACACGCAAGAGAACCCGGCTACCCAATCGGCCGAAGACATCGGCAGCGAGAAGCAGACGGCGCAAGGCGCTGCGCCCGCCGCCGAAGCCGCCGACGCGGCGCTCGCGGAGGCTCAAGCCAAGGTCGCCGAGCTGCAGGAGAGCTTCCTGCGGGCGAAGGCCGAGACCGAGAACGTGCGCCGCCGCGCGCAGGATGACGTCTCGAAGGCGCACAAGTTTGCGATCGAGAGCTTCGCGGAGCACCTGCTGCCCGTGCTGGACAGCCTGGAAGCGGCGGTCAGCGACACGTCCGGCGACATCGCCAAGGTCCGCGAAGGCGTCGAACTGACGTTGCGCCAACTGACGAGCGCGCTCGAGAAGGGCCGCGTCGTCGCGATCAACCCGGTCGGCGAGAAGTTCGATCCGCACCAGCACCAGGCAATTTCGATGGTGCCGGCCGAGCAGGAGCCGAACACCGTCGTCGCGGTGCTGCAAAAGGGCTATACGATCGCCGACCGCGTGCTGCGTCCGGCGCTCGTCACCGTCGCGCAGCCGAAGTAAGGCTGCCGCGATGGTTCCCGCCGGCGTCGATCCGGCCGCGTTCGACGCGTTCGACATGCAGGCGCTCGCCGCCGACACGTTCGATGCGGGGATCGAAGGCGCGGGCGACGCGCTCGCGGTGGTGTTCTTCTGGGGCGTCGACTGCTTCAACTGCGAGATCGCGAAGAAGGCGATGCTCGCCCAGCCCGACGCGATCCGCGCGCTGGACCTGAAGTGGTTCCATTGCAACGTGTACGAACACCATCAGCTCGGGCGCCGCTTCGGGCTGCACGGCGTGCCGACGTGGTTCTTCTTCCACCGCGGCAAGCGCCTCGGCCGCGCGACGGGCTGGCATGGTCTCGCGCAGTTCCAGGCGGCCGTTTCGGCGGCCCGCGCGAAGATCGCGGCGGCGAGCCATGAACCGGCGGCCAGCGATCCGGCGGCCGGCGATCCGGCGGCCGGCGATCCGGCGACCGGCGATCCGGTAGCCGGCGGCGATTGAAAAAATTTAATATCCGCATCGCCTGTCGGGTCTTGAAAACGGACCGGACGGACGCATTTCGGGAACAGAGTTGAATTCTGGCGCGCGAAACCGCCCAAAAAAGCGGGGTTTCGCGCAGCAAACAGGCATTTCTGGAGATTAGGAAAAATGGGAAAGATCATCGGTATTGACCTCGGCACCACGAACTCGTGCGTCGCCATCATGGAAGGCAACCAGGTCAAGGTCATCGAGAACTCGGAAGGCACGCGCACCACGCCGTCGATCATCGCCTACATGGACGACAACGAAGTGCTCGTCGGCGCGCCGGCCAAGCGTCAGTCGGTGACCAACCCGAAGAACACGCTGTTCGCGGTGAAGCGCCTGATCGGCCGCCGCTTCGAAGAGAAGGAAGTCCAGAAGGACATCGGCCTGATGCCGTACACCATCGTCAAGGCCGACAACGGCGATGCATGGGTCGAGGCACATGGCGAAAAGCTCGCGCCGCCGCAGGTGTCGGCGGAAGTGCTGCGCAAGATGAAGAAGACGGCCGAAGACTACCTCGGCGAGCCGGTCACGGAAGCCGTGATCACGGTGCCGGCGTACTTCAATGACAGCCAGCGCCAGGCAACCAAGGACGCCGGCCGCATCGCGGGCCTCGAAGTCAAGCGGATCATCAACGAGCCGACGGCAGCCGCGCTCGCGTTCGGTCTCGACAAGGCCGAGAAGGGCGACCGCAAGATCGCCGTGTATGACCTCGGCGGCGGCACGTTCGACGTGTCGATCATCGAGATCGCGGACGTCGACGGCGAAATGCAGTTCGAAGTGCTGTCGACCAATGGCGACACGTTCCTCGGCGGCGAAGACTTCGACCAGCGCATCATCGATTACATCATCGGCGAGTTCAAGAAGGAGCAGGGCGTCGACCTGTCGAAGGACGTGCTCGCGCTGCAGCGCCTGAAGGAAGCCGCCGAAAAGGCGAAGATCGAGCTGTCGTCGAGCCAGCAGACCGAAATCAACCTGCCGTACATCACGGCGGACGCATCGGGCCCGAAGCACTTGAACCTGAAGATCACCCGCGCGAAGCTGGAAGCGCTGGTGGAAGACCTCGTCGAGCGCACGATCGAACCGTGCCGCATCGCGATCAAGGACGCAGGCGTCAAGGTGTCGGACATCGACGACGTGATCCTGGTCGGCGGCCAGACCCGCATGCCGAAGGTCCTCGAGAAGGTGAAGGAGTTCTTCGGCAAGGATCCGCGCCGTGACGTGAACCCGGACGAAGCCGTCGCGGTTGGCGCGGCGATCCAGGGCCAGGTCCTGTCGGGCGACCGCAAGGACGTGCTGCTGCTCGACGTGACCCCGCTGTCGCTCGGCATCGAGACGCTCGGCGGCGTGATGACGAAGATGATCAGCAAGAACACGACGATCCCGACGAAGCACGCGCAGGTGTATTCGACGGCGGACGACAACCAGGGCGCCGTGACGATCAAGGTGTTCCAGGGCGAACGCGAAATGGCGGCCGGCAACAAGCTGCTCGGCGAGTTCAACCTCGAAGGCATCCCGCCGGCACCGCGCGGCGTGCCGCAGATCGAAGTGAGCTTCGACATCGACGCGAACGGCATCCTGCACGTCGGCGCGAAGGACAAGGCGACCGGCAAGGAAAACAGGATCACGATCAAGGCCAACTCGGGTCTGTCCGAGGCTGAAATCGACCAGATGATCAAGGACGCGGAAGCGAACGCAGCGGAAGACCACAAGCTGCGCGAGCTGGCCGATTCGCGCAACCAGGGCGACGCGCTGGTCCACAGCACGAAGAAGGCGCTCGCCGAGTACGGCGACAAGCTGGACGCGGGCGAGAAGGAAGCGATCGAAACGTCGCTGAAGTCGCTCGAGGAAGCGCTGAAGGACACGTCGGCCGACAAGGCTGCGATCGACGCGAAGGTCGAGGAACTCGGCAAGGTTTCGCAGAAGCTCGGCGAGAAGATGTACGCCGACATGCAGGCCCAGCAGGCGGGCGCGGCTGCCGGCGCGGCGGGTGCAGCGGAAGGCGCGGCCCACGCGGGTGGCGCACAGCAGGCTGCCGACGACGTCGTCGACGCCGAGTTCAAGGAAGTGAAGAAGGACTGAGCCGGGTTGCAATGGCACCTGCGCCGCGCGCTCAAACGCGCGCGGCGCAGGTGCCAAGTGACTGAAAAGCGGTCTGTCTTTCCTTCCGGATGGCCGGATCGACTCCACGCCTGGCGGGCTTCGCGGCCCTCCGGGCACATTTGTTTTTTGGCGGGTGCTGCGCGAGCCGTCCGCGGACGGCGCAGCGCCAGACGAGTCGAGAGACTTTACTGCAGGCGAAAGGAGCCGCCGCGTGCGCGATGCGTGGCGGCACAGTGAATCGATATGGCGAAACGGGATTACTACGAGGTTCTGGGCGTCGCGAAGAATGCGGGCGACGACGAAATCAAGAAGGCATATCGCAAGCTTGCGATGAAGTATCACCCTGACCGCAATCCGGACAACAAGGATGCGGAAGAGCATTTCAAGGAGGTGAAGGAAGCCTATGAAATGCTGTCGGACAGCCAGAAGCGGGCCGCGTACGACCAGTACGGCCACGCGGGCGTCGATCCGAACATGGGCGGTGCGGGCGCACAGGGCTTCGGCGGCTTCGCGGACGCGTTCGGCGATATCTTCGGCGACATCTTCGGCCAGGCCGCGGGCGGTGCCGCGCGCGGCGGCCGCGGCGGCCCGCAGGTGTACCGCGGCGCCGACCTGCGCTACAGCATGGAAATCACGCTGGAGCAGGCCGCACACGGCTACGACACGCAGATCCGCGTGCCGAGCTGGGTGTCGTGCGAGGTCTGCCACGGGTCGGGCGCGAAGCCCGGCACGAAGCCGGAAACCTGCCCGACCTGTCACGGCCAGGGCTCGGTGCGCATGTCGCAGGGCTTCTTCAGCATCCAGCAGACTTGCCCGAAGTGTCACGGCACGGGCACCTACATCCCCGAGCCGTGCGTGCACTGCCACGGGTCGGGCAAGGTGAAGGAAACCAAGACGCTCGAAGTGAAGATCCCGGCCGGGATCGACGACGGGATGCGGATCCGCTCGGCCGGCAACGGCGAGCCGGGCATCAACGGCGGGCCGCCGGGCGACCTGTACGTCGAGATTCACATCAAGCCGCACTCGGTATTCGAGCGCGACGGCGACGATCTCCACTGCCAGATGCCGATCCCGTTTACGACCGCCGCGCTCGGCGGAGAGATCGAGGTGCCGACGCTGGCCGGCCGTGCGTCGTTCCCGGTGCCGGAAGGCACGCAGTCGGGCAAGACGTTCCGCCTGCGCGGCAAGGGCATCAAGGGGCTGCGTTCGAGCATCGCGGGCGATCTGTACGTCCATGTGCAGGTCGAGACGCCCGTGAAGCTGACCGACCACCAGCGCGAACTGCTCAAGCAGTTCGAGAAGTCGCTGGCCGAGGGCGGCGCACGTCACAGCCCGCAGAGCAAGAGCTGGTTCGACCGTGTGAAGAGCTTCTTCGAGTAATGGCATGACTGAAGGCAGCGAGAGCGCGTCGTTCGCGCTCTTGGACGATTGCGACTCGACCGCGTTCGCGCGGTCGAGTCGCTTGTATTCCGGCTTCGTGCGCGAACGCGTGTGCACGGATCCGGCGCGGCTCGACGAAATCGATGCGGCGGTTGCGCAGGACCTGCGCGACGGGCTGCATGCGGTGGTCGTCGGCGCTTACGAATTCGGACGCAACCTGCAACGGGCGCAGCCGGGCACTGCCCCGCTGCGCTTTTTGCTGTTTGCGCGCTGCGAGCACCTGTCGCGCGACGAAGTCGACGCGTGGCTCGCGCAGCAGGACGGTGGCGGCTCGCCGTCGATCGCGGGCGTTGCGCATGTCGCGAAGAGCGTGTCGCGCGATGCGTTCGACGCAGCGATCGCCGCGGTGCACGACGCGCTGCGTGCAGGCGATTCGTACCAGATCAACTACACATACCGGCTGAATTTCGACGTATTCGGCACGCCGCTCGCGCTGTATCGGCGGCTGCGCGCGCGCCAGCCCGTGCGTTATGGCGCGCTGATCGCGCTGCCCGGCGGCCCGTGGGTCGTGTCGTGCTCGCCGGAACTGTTCGTCGAGAAGCACGGCGACGTGTTGCGCGCACGCCCGATGAAGGGCACCGCGCCGCGTTCGGCCGATCCCCGCGACGATGCAGCCGCCGCCGCGTTCCTCGCGAGCGATCCGAAGAACCGCGCGGAAAACGTGATGATCGTCGACCTGCTGCGCAACGACGTGTCGCGGATCGCGCGCACCGGTACGGTTCGCGTGCCGGCGCTGTTCTCCGTCGAGCCGTATGCGTCGGTGTGGCAGATGACGTCGACGGTCGAGGCCGGCTGGCGCGACGGCACGACGTTCGCACAGATGCTGCGCGCGTTGTTTCCGTGTGGATCGATCACGGGTGCGCCGAAGCACATGACGATGCAGTTGATCGACGCGATCGAGTCGACGCCGCGCGGGCTCTATACGGGCGCGATCGGCTGGCTCGACGCGCCGCAGGAACGCACCGGTTCCGATGCGCCCGGCAGTCGCGCGGCTGGTTGCGGCGATTTCTGCCTGTCGGTCGCGATCCGCACGCTGACGCTCGATGCGGCCGGCGAAGGTGCGGCCGGTGAACGCGTGGCCGGCGAAGGCGCGGCTGGCGCCGATACCGAAACCCGCGATCCGGCAACGTCAACCGCCGGCCGGCGCCGCGGCACGATGGGCGTCGGCGCGGGCATCGTGCTCGACAGCGTTGCGGCCGACGAATATGCGGAGTGCGAATTGAAAGCGCGATTCCTGACGGACGCCGATCCCGGCTTCCAGTTGTTCGAAACGACCGCCGCCACGCGTGCGGACGGCATCCGGCATCTCGAGCGCCATCTCGCACGGTTGCAGCGCAGCGCGGATGCGCTCGGTTTTCGCTTCGACGCCGATGCGTTGCGCCGCGAGATCGACGCGCGCTGCGCGGCGCTCGATGGCGACGGCGCTTACCGGATGAAGCTTTCGCTCGCGAAGGACGGCACGGTCGAGATCGTCGCGGCACCGCTCAAGCCGCTGCCGGCGGGGCCGGTTGGCGTGCTGCTGGCGTCCGCGCACGGTTTCGCACCGACCCGCGCGAGCGATGCGCTGCTGCTGCACAAGACGACGCGCCGCGCCGAATACGATCGCGCGTGGCAGGCGGCGGAGGCGCTCGGCGGCTTCGACATGCTGTTCGTCAACGAGCGCGGCGAGGTGACGGAAGGCGGGCGCTCGAACCTGTTCGTGAAGCTCGACGGCCAGTGGGTGACGCCGCCGCTGGCGTCCGGCGTGCTGCCGGGCGTGATGCGCGGCGTGTTGCTCGAAGACCGTGCGTTCGGTGCGACGGAGCGCGTCGTGACCTGCGACGATCTTGCACGCGCGCAGGCGCTGCTGCTGACCAATGCACTGCGCGGCGCGCTCGATGCGGTATTGAAGTGATGAAGCGATGACGTGATGGATCGTGCGCCGCGCGTGTGCCGATGCCGCGAACCTTCACTCATGCACCGTACCAACAAAAAGCGCGGCGCCCCGCAAAGGGCGCCGCGCTTTTTCACATCCGGGTGCCGGCGAACTCGCCGCCGGCCTTGCGTCAGAACGAATGCTCCGGACCGGGGAACGAACCGTCCTTCACCGCGCGCACGTATGCTTCGACGGCCGCCTGGATGTTCGGCTGGCCCTGCATGAAATCCTTCACGAAGCGTGGCCGCTTGCCGGGGAAGATCCCGAGCATGTCGTGCAGCACGAGCACCTGCCCCGAGCAGTCCGTGCCCGCGCCGATGCCGATCGTCGGAACGCGCAGCATGTGCGTGACCTCGGCCCCGACGAGGGTCGGCACGGCCTCGAGCAGGACGACCTGCGCGCCGGCCGCTTCGACCGCGCGTGCATCGCGCAGCAGTTGCGCAGCGCCGGCCTCGGTCTTGCCCTGCACCTTGAAGCCGCCGAACGCGTGCACCGATTGCGGCGTGAGGCCCACGTGCGCACACACGGGCACCGCGCGCTCGACCAGGAAACGGATCGTATCGGCGAGCCATTCGCCGCCTTCGAGCTTGATCATCTGCGCGCCCGCGCGCATCAGCGCGACGGCGCTCGCGAATGCCTCGGAAGGCGTGCCGTAGGTGCCGAACGGCAGGTCGGCCATGATCAGCGCGCGCGGCTGCGCGCGCGCGACACAGGCGGTGTGATACGCGATGTCGTCGAGCGAGACGGGCAGCGTGGTCGTGTGGCCTTGCAGCACGTTGCCGAGCGAATCGCCGATCAGCAGCACGTCGGCGCCCGCGCGATCGAGCAGCGCGGCAAAGCTCGCGTCGTAGCACGTGAGCATCGCGATCTTCTCGCCGGCGTCGCGCATTGCCTGCAGCTTGGGCACCGTCACGGCAGGCCGGCTCGATTCCTGGAGATAGGTCATGGGAAATCCGGTTCGATGGGTGAAGAACGGCAGGCGGGACGCGTCAGCGCGTCGTCTCGCCCTTGACGAAGAATTCCTTGCGGCCGCGCATCGTCTCGATGCGCTCGATCAGCAGCGCAAGATCTTCGGGGGAATCCAGCGGGTTCAGGTGTTCCGCGGCGACCGTCAGCACCGGCGTGCGGTCGTAGTGGTAGAAGAATTCGTTGTACGCATCGACGAGCGAGCGCAGGTACGCGTCGCTGATCTGCAGCTCCATCGGCAGCGCGCGCTTCTGGATGCGCGAGAACAGCACTTCGGGGCTCGCCTGCAGATAGACGACGAGGTCGGGCGACGGCGCCTGCGGCACGTCCACGTGCGTCGCGATCGAGCGATAAAGCTGCCATTCGTCTTCCGGCAGGTTCAGCCGCGCGAAGATGTCGTTCTTCTGCGCCATGAAATCGGCGATGACGGGGCGACCGGTTTCGAGCGCGCCGATCAGCTCGCGCGCCTGCTGCGCGCGCTGCAGCGCGAACGACAGCTGCACGGGCAGCGCGTAGCGCGCGGTGTCGCGATAGAAGCGTTCGAGAAACGGGTTGTCCTGCGGGCGTTCGAGCAGCGCCTGCATCGACCAGCGCTCGCCGAGCAGGCGCGCGAGCGTCGTCTTGCCGACGCCGATCGGGCCTTCGATCACGAGATAGCGGTGCGGGGCGCGCAGGTCGGGCGCGGTGACGGTCAGCGGAGTCGGGTTCATCGGCAGCGGTTCTTGTCGGTGTCGTCGCCCGCGGCGAGCGCCTTCTGCATCAGGCACTGGCAGGTCTGCACCTTCTCGACGCGCTGGTCCGCGACGGCGGCGAGGAACGCATCGGCGCGGCCGCGCGCGGGGATGTCGAGCGCCGGATCGATCTCGACGAGCGGCACGAGTGCGAACGCGCGGTCGGTGAGGCGCGGGTGCGGGACGATCAGGTCGGGTTCGTCGATCGAGTCGGCGCCGAACAGCAGGATGTCGAGGTCGAGCGTGCGCGGCGCGTTGCGGTACGGGCGCTCGCGCCCGAAGTGATGTTCGATCTTCTGGCAGAGCGCGAGCAACTCGCGGGCAGACAGCGTCGTGTCGAGCTTGACGGCGCAGTTGTAGTAATCGTCGCCGCCCGCTTCGAACGGCGCCGTGCGATACAGGCTCGACTTGCCGAGGATCGAGATGGTGCGCTGCTGTGCAAGGCACACCACCGCGTCCTTCAGGGTCTGGCGCGCATCGCCGAGATTCGCCCCCAGTCCGATATATGCAACCGTCATGGCATCACTTCCTACGTCGTTCGCCGGCGCGCGCGTCAGTCGTCGGAACCGTCTGCGGTGTCCGGTGCCTGCTCGGCGGCACCTTCACCCGGCTTGCGGTTTCGCGCACCGCCGCGGCGGCGCCGCTTGCGGGGCGATTTTTCCTTCGAGCCGCCCTGCGTGAGCAATGCCTCGCGGGCAGCCGCGTCGCCTTCGATGAAATCCGTCCACCACTGTCCGACTTCCGCATCGAGCTCGCCGGATTCGCAGCGTAACAGGAGGAAATCATACCCCGCTCTAAACCTTTGGTGTTCCAGCAGCCGCATCGCGCTGCGGCCCGAGCGTTTCTCGAGGCGCAGCTGCAGGCCCCAGATCTCGCGCATGTCGGCCGAATAGCGCTTGTGGATCGCGAGTTTCTCGGTCTGCATGTCGATCACGTCGTCCATCGCGCGATGGAGCGCCGGCACCGGGATCTCGCCTTCGGCCGTGTATTGCTCGAAGCGCTGGCGCATGTCGTGCCACAGCAGCGTCGCGAACAGGAAGCCCGGCGATACCGTCTTGCCGGCGCGCACGCGCGCGTCGGTGTTGTTCAGCGCGAGCGTGATGAACTTCTCGCCCTGCGGCTGTTCGAGCACGACGTCGAGGAGCGGCAGCAGCCCGTGGTGCAGGCCTTCCTTGCGCAACTGCTTCAGGCACGCGAGCGCGTGGCCCGACAGCAGCAGCTTCAGCATTTCGTCGAACAGGCGCGCGGCCGGCACGTTGTTGATCAGGTCGGCCAGCGCGTTGATCGGCTCGCGCGTGTGCGGCTCGATCTCGAAGCCGAGCTTCGCCGCGAAGCGCACGACACGCAGCATCCGCACCGGATCCTCGCGGAAGCGCGTGGCCGGGTCGCCGATCATCCGCAACAGGCGGGCGCGCATGTCGGCCATCCCGTCGTGGTAGTCGAGCACCGTCTGCGTCGACGGGTCGTAGTACATCGCGTTGATCGTGAAGTCGCGGCGCGCCGCATCTTCGTGCTGCTCGCCCCACACGTTGTCGCGCAGCACGCGGCCGCTCGCGTCGACCGCATGCGTGCGGCGATCGAGTTCGTCGCGCTTCAGGCGCTTCGGCGGCTCGGCCGATGCCGGAGCCTCGGGCGGCGCATCGACCAGCGCGCGGAACGTCGACACCTCGATCAGTTCCTGGCCGAACTGCACGTGGACGATCTGGAAGCGGCGGCCGATCAGGCGCGCGCGGCGGAACAGGCGCTGCACCTCGGTCGGCGTCGCGTCGGTCGCGACGTCGAAGTCCTTCGGCGCGATGCCGAGCAGCAGGTCGCGAACCGCGCCGCCGACGATGAACGCGCGAAAACCTGCCTGCTGCAGCGTGTCGGTCACGCGCACGGCATTCCTCGAGATCAGCGAAGGATCGATCTGGTGCACGCTGGCCGGCACGACGGTCGGCTCATGGTTGCTGCGCGGCTTCTTCGCGCCGCCGCCGCGTGCGCTTTTCGCGGGGCGCGGGGCAGCAGGGGCCGCTTCGTCGGCCGGAGCCGCTTCGGGGGGCGTTTGCTGGGCTTCGTCCTGGCCGAGCAGCTTGCGGATGAATTTTTTGATCACGACGTTCAGAATAAATCGAGGATACGCCAGCCGCGGGTGCTTGCATGCGCACGCAGCGTGTCGTCAGGGTTGGTCGCGATCGGGTCGGTGACTTTCTCGAGCAGCGGGATGTCGTTGTGCGAGTCGCTGTAGAAGTAGCTGTGCGCGAAGTCGTCCCAGTGCTTGCCGAGCGACGCGAGCCATGCTTCGGTACGCACGATCTTGCCTTCGCGATAGCTCGGCGTGCCGGTCGGCCGGCCCGTGTACGGCGAATCGGGATGCCCGTCGGTCGTTTCGACCTCGCACGCGATCAGCGTATCGACGCCGAACGCGGTCGCGATCGGGCGCGTGATGAATTCGTTGGTCGCCGTCACGACGCAGCACAGGTCGCCCGCATCGAGATGCTGGCGCACGAGTTCGAGCGCGGCGGGCGTCATCGCGGGCCGGATCACCTCGTGCATGTACTGCTCGTGCCATTCGGCGAGCTGCGCGCGCGAATACTTCGCGAGCGGCGTGAGCATCGCCGTGAGGTACGCGTGGATGTCGAGCTTGCCGGCCTTGTAGTCGGCGAAGAACTGATCGTTCTGACGCGAGAAGCTTTCCGCGTCGACGATGCCGAGCTTCACCATGAAGCGGCCCCATTCGTGGTCGCTATCGGTCGGGATCAGCGTGTGATCGAGGTCAAAGAGTGCCAGATTAGTCATGGAAGCGCATTTTACTCGAAGCGGTTCGGGCCCGTGCCCGGTGGTGTGATGTCGTCGCCGGGACGCGCGAGCATCCGGCGCAGCAACGGCAGCGTGACGGCGCGTTTCTGCTCGAGCGAGAAGCGGTCGAGCGCGTCGAGCAGCGCCATCAGGCTCGGCATGTCGCGGCGGAAATGGGTCAGCAGGTAGGCGGCGATATCGTCGGTGAGCGCGATCCCGCGCTCCTTTGCCGCGAGCTTGAGTACGGCGATCTTGCCGGCGTCGGACGGCGGCGACAGGTGGAACACGAGCCCCCAGCCGAGGCGCGTGCGGAGATCCTCGCGCACGTCGAGCGCGAGCGGTGCCGCGGGGCCTGCCGCGACGAACGCGCTCGACGGATGCGCGCGCACTTCGTTGAACAGGTTGAACAGCGCGACCTGCTGCGTGTCGGTCATCCGGTCGCAGTCGTCGATCGCGTAGATGCCGATGCGCGGGTCGAACGTGAACGCGCCGAGCGGGCTCTGCGGCGTCAGGTAGCGCGCATAGCCGTACGACGCGTCGCTCACGAGCGCCTGCAGCAGGTGGGTGCGGCCGCTGCCGGGCTCGCCCCAGATATAGAACGAACGGTCCGGCACGGGGCCCGCCGCGAGCGCGAGGTCGAGCTTCTGCAGGCGCGAGATGAGCTCGTCGTTCTCCTCGTTCATGATGAAGTTGTCGAACGTGGCGGGCGGCGGCGTGCCGAGATCGAGCGTCAGTTGACGGGACACAGTCACAATGCGGGTCGGTTGAAAATACGCGTGCCGTACGCCGGGCACGCGCCGGGGACTGCCACTCCGTGGGTTGCACGCGCGACCGCACGCACGGCGGCGCGCGGGTTTCGGCGCGGCTCGCTGGGCGTTGAAAACGGGGACGTGTTGACCAAGATGCAATCCCTGACGATTCGGTGCTGGGAATTCCGGCCAACGGGCCGGCTTCGGGTAAAATCGCATTTTACCGACCTTCTCGCATTCCCCCATGAATCCTCCGAAATCCGCTCCTGACGCTCAGGGTCTGTCCTATCGCGACGCCGGCGTCGACATCGACGCAGGCGACGCTCTCATCGACAAGATCAAGCCTTTTGCGAAGAAAACCCTGCGCGACGGCGTGCTCGGCGGCATCGGCGGGTTCGGCGCGCTGTTCGAAGTGCCGAAGAAGTATCGCGAGCCCGTGCTCGTGTCGGGCACCGACGGCGTGGGCACCAAGCTCAAGCTGGCGTTTCATCTGAACAAACACGACACCGTCGGCCAGGATCTGGTCGCGATGAGCGTGAACGACATCCTCGTGCAGGGCGCCGAGCCGCTGTTCTTCCTCGACTACTTCGCGTGCGGCAAGCTCGACGTCGACACGGCCGCCACGGTCGTCAAGGGCATCGCGCAGGGCTGCGAACTGTCGGGCTGCGCGCTGATCGGCGGCGAAACGGCCGAAATGCCGGGCATGTACCCGGACGGCGAATACGACCTGGCCGGTTTCGCGGTCGGCGCGGTCGAGAAGAGCAAGATCATCGACGGCAGCACGATCGCCGAAGGCGACGTGGTGCTGGGCCTCGCATCGAGCGGCATCCATTCGAACGGCTTCTCGCTCGTGCGCAAGATCATCGAGCGCGCGAACCCCGACCTGTCGGCCGATTTCCACGGCCGCTCGCTCGCCGACGCGCTGATGGCGCCGACCCGCATCTACGTGAAGCCGCTGCTCGCGCTGATGCAGAAGCTGTCGGTGAAGGGCATGGCGCACATCACGGGCGGCGGTCTCGTCGAGAACATTCCGCGCGTGCTGCGCGAAGGCCTGACCGCCGAACTTGACCAAAACGCGTGGCCGCTGCCGCCGCTGTTCAAGTGGCTGCAGGAGCACGGCGGCGTTGCCGACGCGGAAATGCACCGCGTGTTCAACTGCGGGATTGGCATGGCCGTGATCGTCGCGGCGGCCGATGCCGACGCAGCGATCGCCGACCTGACCGCCGCCGGCGAACAGGTGTGGAAGATCGGCACCGTGCGTGCGACCCGCGAAGGCGAGGCGCAGACGGTCGTGGTCTGACGCACCGCCAGCAGCAGATGCAGCAGGGAAAGCCGCCCGGAGTCGATCCGGGCGGCTTTTTTTTCGGGCGCCGCGCGCGGCGCTGATGAAGGAGGACGACGATGACCGAAGACGAACGTGCGATCCGCGAGCTCGTGGAGAACTGGTTCGTGTCGAGCCGGCGCGGCGATCTGGCGACCGTGCTCGACCTGATCGCCGACGACGCGATCTTCATGGTGGCCGGCAAGCCGCCGTTCGACAAGGCGGCGTTCGCGGCCGCGTCGCGTGAAGCGAACGCGGGTGCGGAGCACGCACCGAAGGTCGACGGCCGCTACCGGATCGACGAGCTGCGCGTGATTGGCGACTGGGCGTACATGCGCAATTTCCTCGAGATCGACGCGACGCCGCCGGGCGGCGAAACGATCCGCCGCTCGGGCCATACGCTGACGATCTTCCGCAAGGCCGACGGCCGCTGGCAGCTCGTGCGCGATGCGAATCTCGTGACGCTCGCGCACTGAGCGCGGCGATGTGCGCGGCGGTGCCCGCCGTCGCTCAAGCGGACGGCCGCGGCGCGCCTGCCGGACGCGCGCCGGCCAGCAACGGCGGCACGAGCAGATAAAGCAGCGCGGCCGCGGCCCATACGAGCCCCGGCCATGTCGCGCGCGTTGCCGCATAGGTCGCGGTGACGACCAGCGGGCCCGCGACGCCGATCAGGCTGGCCACGCTCGCGAGCGTGCCCTGCAGTTCACCCTGGCGCGTATCGTCGACTTGCCGCGCGAGCATTGCCTGTAGCGCAGGCAGCGTCATGCCGCCCGCCGCGAACAGCGGCAGCAGCGCGAACGGCACCCATGCGGACGTCGCGAACGCGATCGCCGCGAGCCCGAGCGCGTCGCCCGCGAGCCCCAGCGCGAGCGCGCGGCGCTCGCCGAGCCGCGCGATCAGCGGCCCGATCGCGAACGCCTGCGCGAGCGCATGGCACGCGCCGTAACCCGCGAGCGACAGCCCCGCGATCGGCGTCGACCAGCCGAAATGCTCCTGGCCATACAGGATCCACAGCGTCGCGGGCGCCTGAGATACCAAGGCGACGATCACGTAGATGCCGATCAGCGGCACGAGCGCGGGTGCGCCGCTCAGCCGGCGCAGGCTCGCGAACGGGTTGAGTGCGGCGACCGCGCGGCCTTCGCGGGCCGAACGCGGCCGCGATTCCGGCAGCGCGCGCCACACGAGCACGAGATTCAGCGCATTGAGCAGCGCGGCCGCGACGAACGGCGCGCGCAGGTGCAGCGCGCCGAGCAGCCCGCCGATCAGCGGGCCCGCGATGAAGCCGATGCCCATCATCGCGCCGAGCTGGCCGAAGCGCCGTGCGCGGTCGGGTTCGGCCGTGACGTCGGTGACGTACGCGGTCGCGACCGCGACGTTCGCGCCCGTGATGCCCGCGATCAGCCGCCCCGCGTAAAGCCAGGCGAGCGTCGGCGCGAGTGCCATCAGCAGGTAGTCGAGCGCGGCGCCTGCGAGCGACGCAAGCAATACCGGCCGGCGGCCGAAACGGTCGCTCAGCGCGCCAAGCAGCGGCGCGCACAGGAACTGCGCGAACGCATACAGCGCGAGCAGGACGCCGTAGTGCGTGTCGATGCTGCCCGCGCCGGCGAGCGAGCGCAGCAGACCGGGCAGGATCGGCATCACGATCCCGACGCCGATCGCGTCGAGCAGGACCGTGGCCAGGATGGCAATCAGGGACGGATTCAAGGGGGTGACTCTATCGGTGATAGAGTGGTGATTATTCCATAGTTTCCCTATCGGTGATAGAGATGAAGGACACAGGTACGCGACTGACGCGCGACACGGTATTGCGCGCGGCGCTCGAACTGCTCGACGAGGTCGGTATCGACGGCTTGTCCACGCGGCGGCTCGCCGAGCGGCTCGGCGTGCAGTCGCCGACGCTTTACTGGCATTTCAAGAACAAGGCCGAGCTGCTCGACGCGATGGCCGAAGCGATCATGCTCGAACGGCACGACGCGTCGCTGCCGCGGCCGGGCGAAGCATGGGATGCGTGGCTCGTCGACAATGCGCGCAGTTTCCGCCGTGCGCTGCTGGCCTACCGAGACGGCGCGCGCCTGCATGCCGGTACGCGGCCGCGTGCGCTGCATTTCAGTTCGATCGAACGCAAGGTTGCGCTGCTCGGCGACGCGGGCTTCGCGCCGGATCAAGCGGTCGACGTGATGTATGCGCTCGGTCGTTTCGTGGTCGGATGGGTGCTGGAAGAACAAGCGGAGCCGGACGGCGAAGCCGATGCGCCGCTGCCGGACGCGGCCGAGTATCCGCTGCTCGCGAAGGGCTGGGCCGCGCTGCGCGAGCGCGGCGGCGACGAAGCGTTCGAGCGCGGCGTCGCGCTGATCGTCGATGGCGCCCGCGCGCATCTGGCAGCGCGCCGGCGCGGCTGACGCGGGCAGCCGACGGCCCGCTCAGCCCGGTGCGCGGCCGTCGAGTACGCGTTCGAGTGCGTCGAGCGCGCGGGCCGTCGAATCCGGCGCGATGCAGTCGACGACGATCCGCTCAGGCATCGCGCGCAACCACGTGAGCTGGCGCTTGCAAAGCTGGCGCGTCGCGAAGATGCCCTTGTCGCGCATCGTCCGGTAGTCGGTGTCGCCGTCGAGGAATTCCCACGCCTGCCGATAGCCGACGCAGCGCATCGACGGCAGGTCGGGATGGAGATCGTCGCGACGGCGCAGCCGTTCGACTTCGTCGATGAAGCCCGCGTCGAGCATCGCGTCGAAGCGCTGCGCGATCCGCGCGTGCAGTACCGCGCGATCCGACGGTTCGAGCGCGACCGGCACGAAGCGGTACGCGGCTGCCGCATCGTCCGCGCGCCGCGGCGCGGCAAGCAGCGCCGACATCGGCTGCCCGCTCAGCATGAATATTTCGAGCGCGCGCTGGATCCGCTGCGAATCGTTCGGTGCGAGCCGCGCGGCCGTGCCGGGATCGACCTGCGCGAGCCGCGCGTGCAGCGCGGGCCAGCCGTCGCGCGCGGCGTCGGCGTCGAGCTTCGCGCGCACGTCCGGGTCGGCGCCCGGCAGGTCGTTGAGCCCCTGCGTCAGCGCCTTGTAGTACAGCATCGTGCCGCCCGCGAGCAGCGGCGTGCGGCCGCGCGCGGCGATCTCGCCGATCAGGCGCAGCGTGTCCGCGCGGAATTCCGCGGCCGAATACGCGTCGGCCGGATCGATGATGTCGATCAGGTGATGCGGCACGCTGGCGCGCTCTTCGCGAGTCGGTTTCGCGGTGCCGATATCCATGTCGCGGTAGACGAGCGCCGAATCGACGCTGACGATCTCGATCGGGCGGCGCGCGGCGAGCGCCAGCGCCGCGGCCGTCTTGCCCGAAGCGGTGGGGCCGAGCAGGCAGGCGATCGTCGTCGGGGTGGAGGGCGGTGCCGCGCTCATTGGCCGCGCATGAACAGGCGGTCGAGATCGTTCAGCGTGAGCTGATACCACGTCGGCCGGCCGTGATTGCACTGGTCCGCGCGTTCGGTCGCCTCCATCTGGCGCAGCAGCGCGTTCATCTCGTCGAGCGTCAGGCGCCGGTTCGCGCGCACCGCGTGGTGGCACGCGAGTGTGCCGAGCAGTTCGTGCTGACGCTCGGTGAGCACGCGCGAGCCGCCGAACGCGTGCAGGTCGGCGAGCACCGCGCGCGCGAGCGACTGCAGGTCGGCATCCTTCAGCAGCGCCGGCACTGCGCGGATCGCGAGCGTCGTCGGCGACAGCACCGCGAGATCGAAGCCGAGCGATTCGAGCGTGTCGCGTTCTTCCTCGACCGTGCCGATCTCGACCGGCGTGGCCGTCATCGACACCGGCAGCAGCAGCGACTGCACGGCGACCGAGCGATCGGCGAGCGCGTTCTTGAACTGTTCGTACAGGATCCGCTCGTGCGCCGCGTGCATGTCGACGATCACGAGACCGTGCGCGTTCTGCGCCAGCACGTAGATGCCGTGGATCTGGCCGAGCGCGAAGCCGAGCGGCTGCTCGTCGTGCGCGGTGGCGGCGATCGGCGATGCGGCGAAGCCCGGCAGCGGCGCACCCGGTGCGTCGGCCGAATCGCGGGCGAGGCTCGTCGTGCCGTCCGGCGTGCCCGCGCCGGTGTCCTTGCGGCCGAACAGCGCGTCGTAGAGCGCGAGCGGCTGCGCGACGGGCAGCGTGCCCTGCGTCATCCGCGCCTGGCGCATCCAGTTGTTGCCCGCCGACGACGCGGACGACGACGGTGACGAGAAGCCGCTGCCGCCGGTGGCCTGGCCGTGGCTCTGGCCGAGCGGCGTGTCCAGGAACGATACGGGCCCGCGCGGCGCGGGTTCGATATGCGCGGCATGACCGCCCGCGGTGGTTTCCGGCGACGCGCCCGCGTGGCGCGCGAGCGCGCGCTGGACCGCGTGGAACACGTACTGGTGGATCGAGCGCGAATCGCGGAAGCGCACCTCGATCTTCGACGGATGCACGTTCACGTCGACGGCTTCGGGCGGCAGGTCGAGGAACAGCACGTACGACGGGTAGCGGTCGCCGTGCAGCACGTCCTCGTAGGCCGCGCGCACCGCGTGCGTCAACAGCTTGTCGCGCACGAAGCGGCCGTTGACGAAGAAATACTGCTGGTCGGCGCGCCCGCGGCTTGCGGTCGGCAGGCCTGCGCAACCGTAGACGGCGAGTGGGCCGGCCTGCTCGTCGAGCGGCAGGTGCGCGGTCGCGAAGCTGTCGCCGAGGATCTTCGCGACGCGCTGCGCGGGCTCGGTCGCGTTCCAGTGCTCGACGGCCTTGCCGTTGTGCAGCACCGAGATCGCGACGTCCGGCCGCGCGAGCGCCGCGCGGCGGATCATTTCCAGGCAGTGGCCGAACTCCGTCTGCTCGCTCTTCAGGAACTTGCGCCGCGCGGGCGTGTTGAAGTACAGCTCGCGCACCTCGATCGTCGTGCCGGTCGAGCCGGCGGCGGGCGACAGCACGCCCGTCTGCGCATCGATCTTCATCGCATGCGCGGCATCGGCCGTCCGGCTCGTGATCGACATCTCGGCCACCGACGCGATCGACGCGAGCGCCTCGCCGCGGAACCCGAGCGTCGCAACCGCCTCGAGCTCCTCGAGCGAACGGATCTTGCTGGTGGCATGGCGCATCAGCGCGAGCGCCAGCTCGCCGGGCGGAATCCCGCAACCGTCGTCGGTGATCGAGATGCGCTTGACGCCGCCTTCTTCCAGCACGATGCGCAGCGTCGTCGCGCCGGCGTCCATCGCGTTCTCGAGCAGCTCCTTGACGACCGACGCCGGGCGTTCGACGACCTCGCCCGCGGCGATCTGGCTGATCAACTGGTCGGGCAGGGGCTGGATCGCGCGCAGCGGGCGCGGAGCGGGGGCGGGCGCGGCGCCCGCGGCCGTTTCAGTGATATCGGACATGGCCGAATTATAGCGAGGCGGCGGATGCGCGCCGGGGCGACCGGCGCTTACGTTTTTTCACGGAGCCTTAAGGTAGTTTCGGTATCATGGGTCCGTCACGCGCGCCGGCCTTGACCGGCGGGCGCTTCCGCCTGTTCTGGCCGTTCCGGCCCTTTCGCCTTCGAGGAACCGCATTTGGAAACGCTGCTTCATTTCGTCAATCTCGTCCTGCATATCGACGCATTCCTCGGCGATTTCATCCGGCAGTACGGCGCATGGGTCTATGTCGTCCTGTTCCTGATCGTGTTCTGCGAGACGGGGCTCGTCGTGTTCCCGTTCCTGCCCGGCGATTCGCTGCTGTTCATCGGCGGCGCGTTCGCGGCGACGGGCGAAATGAACGTCGGCATGCTGATCGTGCTGTTGCTCGTCGCGGCGATCGCCGGCAACACCGTGAACTACCTGATCGGCCGCTGGGTCGGCCCGAAGGTGTTCAATACCCATATCCCGGTGCTCGAGCGCTTCCTCGATCGCGCCGCGCTGCAGAAGACCCACTCGTTCTACGACAAGCACGGCGGCAAGACGATCGTGCTCGCGCGCTTCATCCCGGTCGTGCGTACGTTCGCGCCGTTCGTCGCGGGTGCGTCGTCGATGAGCGCCACGCGCTTCCAGCTCTTCAACGTGATCGGCGCGCTGGTCTGGGTGCTGCTGCTCGTGCTGCTCGGCTATTTCTTCGGCAACATCCCGTTCATCCGCCAGTACCTGAACGTGATCGTGCTGGTCGGGATCGGCGCGGCGATCGTGCCGGTCGCGCTCGGCGCGGTGTGGAAGCTCGTGCGCGGGCGACAGTCGGACCATGCGCAGAAGACGGGCGGGCGCTGAGCGGGGGGCGCTTTCGTTTCTTCTCGGTGCAATAAAAAAGCGTGGCAATTTGAATTGCCACGCTTTTTTTCGTCCGGCGCCGCCGTTACGCGTTGCGATGCGAGACCGGCGTTTCGGGCGTCGGGTATTGCGCGTCGCGGAACGTGTCGAGGATCACGCGGTTGGTGTCGCAGTACACCTGCCAGTAGTTTTCGGGCGCCGTGGACGGGCGCACGAACAGCAACGGGCCTTCCGGCGTGAACTGGAATACGCCGACGTCCGGCGCCGGGTTGGTCAGCACGTTCGGGATCTGCTGGATCGACGCCTTCAGGCGGTTGATCGCATCGACCGCATCGACGCCGTTCGCGATCTTCGCGGTCAGGTCGACGCGACGGTGCGACGTTGCGCTGTAGTTCGAGATGTTGTCCGAAAAGATCTTGTTGTTGCCGACGATCGTCACGATGTTGTCGGGCGTGATGATCGTCGTGCCGAACAGGCCGAGCTCCTTCACCGTGCCGGTGACGCCGCCCGCGTTGATCACGTCGCCGATCTTGAACGGGCGCAGCACCTGCATGAACACGCCGGCGGCGAAATGCGCGAGCAGGCCGCCCCAGGCGGTGCCGATCGCGAGGCCGAGGCCGGCGAGCAGTGCAGCGAACGAGGTCGTCTGTACGCCGAAGATCTGCAGGATCGCGAGGATCAACAGGATCGTCAGCAGCACACCGACGACGGAGGTCAGGTAGTCGGTGAGCGTCGGGTCGACCTTGCCGCTGCGGCGCACGACCTTGCCGAGCAGGCGGGTGGCGATGTGGATCGCCCAGCGGCCGACGAACCACAATACGAGTGCGGCGAGGAGGTTGAGGCCGAAGTCGAGGCCGCGGGTCATCAGGAATTGCTGGGCGGTGGCGAGATCGATCATGCGTTCTCCGAAGTCAAGGGTAAAAGGGCGGCGCATGCACCGGGACGGGTGGCGCTTTTATAACCTGACCTGTGCGGGACGGGCAACCTGCCTTACATTGCTTGACGTAATGAAAAATGGGCAGGACGCGTGTGCGTACTGCCCGTCAGTGGGCGTCGGATCGCGGCCAGGCGCGGCGCGTGAACCGGAAATTGCCGTGGTTACGACGCTGCGCGACCGTAGGTGTCTTCGAAGCGGACGATGTCGTCCTCACCGAGATACGCGCCCGACTGGACTTCGATCAGTTCGAGCGGGATCTTGCCGGGGTTCGTCAGCCGGTGTGTCGCGCCGAGCGGGATGTAGGTCGACTGGTTTTCGGTCAGCATGATTTCCTTGTCGCCGTTCGTGACGAGTGCAGTGCCCTTCACGACGATCCAGTGCTCGGCGCGATGGTGGTGCATCTGAAGGCTGAGCTGCGCGCCGGGTTTCACGACGATACGTTTGACCTGGAAGCGGTCGCCCTGATCGAGACCTTCGTAATCGCCCCACGGACGCACGACGCGGCGGTGCGTGATCGATTCATGACGGCCCGACGCATTGAGCCATTCGACGATTTTCTTGACGTCCTGCGTCTTGTCGCGATGTGCGACGAGAACGGCGTCGGCCGTCTCGACGATGACCAGATTGTCGACGCCGATGGTGGCGACCATGCGGTGATCGGCACGGACATAGGAGTTGGTCGTCTCGTGAGAGAACACATCGCCGATCTTGGCATTGAGGTCGGCGTCGCGCACGGCGATGTCGGCGAGGGCCGTCCAGGATCCGATATCGTTCCAGCCCAGGTTTGCGGCTTCGACGACAGCGGCGAGTTCGGTCTTTTCCATCACCGCATAGTCGATCGAAATGTTCGGGCAGGCGCCAAACACTTCGGGATCAAGGCGGATGAAGTCCGCATCCTGACGTGATGTCTCGACCGCGAGTTCGGCGTGGTGAGCAACCTCCGGGGCGTGGCGCTTGAGTTCGTCGATATAGCTCAAGGCCTTCAGCATGAACATGCCGCTGTTCCAGTAGTAGCTGCCGTCCTCAAGGAAGCGCTCGGCGGTTTGCGCGTCGGGCTTTTCGACGAATGCGTCGACTCGATAGACATTCGTGCCATCCGCAGCGGCGTGGCCGCGTCGGATGTAGCCGTAGCCCGTGTGAGCCTCGGTCGGGGTGATGCCGAACGTGACGAGATGGCGATCCGCCGCGATCGGTGCCGCTTCGAGCACGGCATCGATAAAGGCTTTTTCGTTCTGGACGACATGATCGGATGGCAGTACGAGCAGCACGGCATCCGGGGATTCGCGCAGCGCCAGCAGTGCTGCGATGGCGATGGCGGGGGCCGTGTTGCGCCCGACGGGCTCGAGCACGACCGACGACGGCGTAATGCCGACCTGGCGCAGTTGCTCGGCGACGAGGAAGCGTTGATCGTTGTTGGTGACGACGATCGGATTGGCGACATCCGGAATATGGCTGGCGCGCAGCGCCGTTTGCTGGACCAGCGTATCTTCACCCGCAAGCTTCAGATATTGCTTGGGATAACCGCCGCGAGACATCGGCCAAAGACGCGTACCACTTCCACCGCACAGAATTACCGGGTAAATCATTGCGTTGCTCCAAGATATAAACGTCGACGCCGTTCGTTGAATGCAGGCGAATCGGCAGTTCTAATGATTCGGATACAGCTGTAACGATTTTTCAGAATTGATTTTCGTGTCCGTGCCTCAAGCCATGCGCAGTCTCCAGGCGAGGTGGTTCAGTGCATTGCGGGTCCAGCGGACCGCCTTGACGAGAAATCGGATTCGTCGCGAGCGAATCCCGGCGAGCGGGCGGTTCGCGGTGGCGGCGAGCTGATTCACGACTGCTTCCGCTGACGTGAAGCGTTTGAGCCGCCAGTCCCAGTAAATCGGATATCGCAACAATACGGCGGCGACCAGCATGTCGATCGTCAGCGTCCGTTCGCGCCAGCGCTGCGGGACGGCATCCGTTGTCAGTCCCCAGCCGGCATAAAACGGCAAGCCGTACGTGTGCACTTCCTTGCCGCGCAACAGGGCCTCGAAGCCGGAAAGCGACGAGAGCGTGTGCACTTCGTCGGCTACTTCGATCAGTGAGATCAGGTCCGACGAGGCATCGACGATGTCGGCCACCGCAGTCGTTCCAAGATGGCCGATGCGATTGCCGGACAGCACGTCCGGATGGGGTTTGTAGACGATGAAGGCATCGGGGCGGCGCGTGCGGACCTCGTCCAGCAGGGCTTCCGCCGTCGTGATTCCATGTGTGCCAAGCCGAATCGACGCGTCGTCCGCCACCTGGCCGGAAACGAGGATGACCCGCACTCCGGCAGGAGCGGCCCAATCCGGTTTGCGTCGCCCTAGATTGTATTTTGTCAGGCCGTATGTCGCGATCGCCTCGCGCAAGGCGGCTGCGCGTTGCAGTTCGACCTCCGTGAATTCGGCGGTATTCAGAATTGCCGTCAATTCATTAGGACGGCTGGAATCGAAATAAATGCCGAGACGATCGATGACCTGGCTGTACGGCGCAACCATGTCGGAGCCCAGTCCTGTCGAATGTAGGAAGCCGTCTTCGATTCTGACGTGTCGCGTATCGACACGCAGACCAGCGGATGATCGACCGCCCCAGATCGCGGCGACTTCCCCGGCCTCGACGTCGGCCGCTCGTTTGACCCAGCGAAGCCTGCCGCCGCCCGCGGTCAGATAAGGCGTTGCGAAAGGACGTTTCCACCACTGAAAGCCGATACCCGCAACCGTGTTCAGATCCGAAAAGCGCCGGGCGACCGAATGCTGGAGCTCGATGAAGCTCAGGACTGCATCCAGTGTTCCTCGGCCGTAGGTCACGGGATCGAGGTAGCTGGCGGCTTTCAGGAAGACCGTCTCGAACAGCATGTCGACGGAATCGCATTGCCGTCGTGGGGATGGTTCGAGGTGGTCATGGGTCAGGCCCCATCCCGCGTAATAGGGGGAGCCGAATACATGTAGCGCAATTCCTGCGAGGAGGGCACCCATGCCTTCCGAGGCCGCGACGACGTAAGCGATATCCGCCGCCGCCAGGACCTCGTGCAGCGAGTGTTCGACTTCGAGTCGCCTGGTTCCGGGAGGCAGCGTCGTCAGGCTCGACAACCAGCGTCCGCTGCCGTTGTCCGCCGAAGGGAATAGCCAGAAATCGGCGTCGGGTTGAGCCTTTCGTGCTGCTTGCACCATTGACTCGAAGCCGAGGCGCCGCTGTCGCCGGCTCGAACGCGAATCCGCATGCGATACCGATCGTTCGTCGATGAGCACAACACGCTGCCGGCCGGTAGCGGTATGCCAGGCGTCAGGAAGTGGCTGAATGCGAGGCCTGACATGCAACGCATCGGATTTCAACACACGTTCCATCAGTTCCTGAGTCCGGGACTGAGCCGTGGATCCGCGGTCGGCATGCAACAACGACTCGAGTGTTGCGACGAGGTCGGGCTCGCCGGCTTCGGGGGATTCGACGGCAAACCAGGATAGTGGCGGGACATGGCGATTGCACGCGAACAGCACGGGGCCTGCACAAATATGGTCCTGGTCGGGGCCGATCACGACTCCGGTGTTCGCGAGCGCCGCACGATATTTCGCGCAATGTCGGCGAAATGCGTACCTTGTTTCCCGGCGGTGCTCATGGAACCTGCCGTCGGGCGCACTTTGCGATGTGGCGCTTTCGGCTGGAGCGATGCGGCGGCGCGTGAGGAATGTCATTAGGCCAGCGAATCGATGAATGGGTCCACGCGTTCGAAGTGGCCCGCCCACGTAGGCTCGCGAAAGCCGGCAATCCGGACGACCTGTTCGTTTCTCTCCACGCCGTCAGGGCGTGCGTAGGCGAGGATGCGCGCGATCCAGGCGGGGCCGTCCAGCGGGTCCAGATAGTCCGGGATATCCGCCGCGATTTCGTGAAAAACGGACAGATTGCTGGCGAGAACAGGCACTTTCAGGCTCAATGCCTCGACGAGCGGCATGCCGTAGCCTTCGACGAACGACGGAAACAGCAGCGCGCGGGCGTGCTGAAGCCACGCGTGCAACTGCTCGTCGGTGCAGTCGGGAAGCTCGATCACCGAGTCCTTCAACGGTGCGCAGCGCTCGAGCATGTCGACGACGTTCTCGCATTCCCAGCCTCGCCTCCCGATGATCACCAGCTTGGGCGCCGCGCCATGCAATTGCTCGACAAGACGTCGCCAGACATGAAGCATGAACCAGTGGTTCTTGCGTGGCTCGATGGTGCCGAGCATGACGAAATACGGATCTTGAATCGGTGGTTGCGTGGGTTCGATCGAGCGATATCCGGCCGCGAGCGGTGCGACGACGCACGGCGGCATCGAGAGACTGGCGCGGCGCGCTTCCTCCTTGATCGCGGCGTGGGTATCTTCCGAGTTTGCAATCAGCCCATCCGCGTAGCGCAGCGCGGTATGAATGCGTCGACGATGACCCTCTTCGACGCCCGGACGGCAATACTCCGCGTGCGTGAGCGGAATGAGGTCGTGAATCATGAATACCGCGCGGACGTTGCGTTGACGCATTGCGTGGTAGTAACGGACATGCTCCATGCCGTTGTGACTCGTATGAAGCAGGACGGCCCGCTCCACACGGACTCGCCGAGGATCGAGGTAGGCCCGGGCAATTGCGCTGCGAATGACGAATCGGTGCTGATTCGGTCCGGTTAAGAGGTTAAATGCGTGCGAGGATGCTCTTTCCGTCAGTATCCGGGGGAATCCGGCCTGACTGATGACCGCGTGGGCACGGGAGCGATAGTGTTCGAGGTAGGCGAGGCCGACCCGGTCAACCCCGGTGGGCAGCAAGCCCGCCGAACGACGAGTAAGCAGGCGCGTAATATCCAAGCAAATATTTAACACGGATGCAATGTTCGTGTGGCATGCATAGCGGCACGTGTGCCGTGCGGAAATTCGGAGGGTGTAGGAAATTGCGTCAAGTTGCGTCAACTGTACGCAAATTTATTCTGCGTCGTGCGACAATTGCCGCCGCCTTACCCTTGCGGTGACCGAATTGTATAAATGGCAAGTATACGCAAATTTATTCTGCATCGTGCGACAATCGTCGCCGCCTCTATCCTTGGATGACCGGATTGTATAAATGGCAAGTGTGAAACGCGGAGTGCAGTTGGCAATTGTAGCCGTTGGCTTGATCGGATTGGGGGCCTGTTCGGCTATTCCGACATCCGGACCAAGTCGCTCGCAGGTTGATGCGGCGGCAGCGAAAGGCAACCCGCAAGGCATTCAAATCATCGATGTAACCGATACTGTTGCACGTGAACTGTACGCCAAGCGCGTCCACGCGGATTTCGCGACCTTGCTCGGCGACGATCGGTCGTTTCGCCAGCAGCTTGGAGTAGGGGATTCCGTCGAAGTGTCGATCTGGGAGGCGCCGCCCGCAACCCTGTTCGGCGGTGGCATATCCGAAGGCAGTGCAAGCAGCGCGCCGAGTGGTTCGCGGGTGACGACGCTGCCGCTTCAGGTCATCGATGGAGACGGAAATATTAACGTCCCTTTCGTTGGGGCGGTGAAGGCGTCGGGGCAGACGCCCACGCAGCTGCAGCGATACATCGCCGGGCGGCTGAAGAATATTGCGCATGATCCGCAAGTGCTGGTGCGACTGGCGCGCAACGAGACGTCCTACATTACCGTGGTCGGTGACGTGGGGACCAGCAAGCGAATGGAGTTGAGCGCGCGCGGCGAGCGGTTGCTCGATGCGCTGGCGGCCGCCGGCGGTGTGCGCCAGTCGGTGGACAAGATCACGATTCAGATCACGCGAGGCAATGAAGTTGCGTCGTTGCCGCTGCAATCCGTCATTCGCGATCCGCGCCAGAACGTTCCGTTGAGGGCGGGCGATGTCGTCACGGCGCTGTATCAGCCTTACAGCTTTCTTGCGCTGGGCGCGACGGGGAAGAACGAAGAGGTCAATTTCGAGGCGCAGGGCATCACGCTGGCGCAGGCTATCGCGCGATCCGGCGGCCTGCAGGATACGCGTTCGGATGCCAAGGGCGTATTCATCTTCCGCCTCGAGGATTCCAAGGCGTTGAATTGGCCGGACCAGCCTGTCAGGACTACCGCTGACGGCAAGGTGCCGGTTATTTATCGGGTCGATCTGCGTGACCCGAATGCATTTTTTGCCGTCCAGAGTTTCATGATGGACAACAAGGACGTGTTGTACGTCTCGAATGCGCCGATCACCGAAATCCAAAAGGTCCTGAATTTGGTCTTCACTGTTGTCTACCCCGTGGTGACAGGGGTTCAGTCGTTCAAGTAACAAAGTCCGCGATGTGGGCCAAGATATGAATCGGATGGATCCGGCAAGCGCTTTTTGAGATACTCCCGGGTTCGTTCGACTTGATGTTCCTGGTGATTTTCGGCGAAGACACGTAGCGCCACCGTTTGTCCGGGCTGCGTATGCATGTAATTGGCGAATTATTTACGTTGAATTAGGGGAGAATATGAAGACGGCTCTTATTACCGGTATCACTGGACAAGATGGCGCGTATCTGGCGGAGTTTCTGCTGGACAAAGGCTATCGTGTCTACGGTTCATATCGTCGGAACAGTTCGGTCAACTTCTGGCGTATCGAAGAGCTGGGGATTCTCAATCATCCGAATTTGAATCTGGTCGAATACGATCTGACCGATCTGGGTTCGAGCATTCGTTTGCTGCAGAACACCGAGGCGACCGAGGTTTATAACCTTGCGGCGCTTAGCTTTGTGGGTGTTTCATTTGACCAGCCGTTGACGACCGCCAATATCACCGGATTGGGCGCGGTGAATTTGCTCGAGGCAATCCGGATCGTCAATCCGAAGATTCGCTTCTATCAGGCAAGTACGTCAGAAATGTTCGGGAAGGTGCAATCGATTCCGCAAACGGAAGCCACGCCTTTCTATCCGCGCAGCCCCTATGGCGTAGCCAAGCTGTATGCGCACTGGATGACGATCAACTATCGCGAAAGTTACGATATTTTCGCGTCGAGCGGCATTCTGTTCAACCACGAGTCGCCGCTTCGCGGGCAGGAATTCGTGACGCGCAAAATCACCGACACGCTGGCGAAAATTCGTTTGGACAAGGCGAGTGTCCTCGAACTCGGCAACATGAACGCACAGCGTGACTGGGGTTACGCCAAGGAATACGTCGACGGGATGTGGCGTATGTTGCAGGCCGAGCAGCCTGACACCTATGTGCTTGCCACGAATCGTACGACGACGGTGCGCGATTTCGTATCGCTCGCAGCCCGTGCATGCGATTTCGACCTCGAGTGGCATGGCAAGGACGAGAACGAAGTGGCTGTCGATCGCAAGACCGGCAAGACCATCGTTCGCGTGAATCCCAAGTTTTACCGGGCTGCTGAAGTCGACCTGCTGATCGGCGACCCGAGTAAAGCCAAGCAGGATCTCGACTGGCAACCGAAAACGACGCTGGAAGAACTCTGCCAGATGATGGTCGAGGCTGATCTGCGTCGTAACAAGATCGGTTTCTCGTTCTGAGAAACTGGACGCGCTTGACGATCCGTCTGTCGTTGCCGGTTTGGGCGTAAGGCGGATCGCGGGCTCGCTGCACTCCGGTCGAGGCCCGCGGCTACGCGAGGCGGGCACTAGGGACGGGAGTCAGTTCGCGCGTGGGGACGCGCGATCGGTTGCGGCGGCTCTCCGATGATGTTTTTCAGAATTCGGCTGGTGTGGCTATTGTGGATATTATAGATATGTCTCTGACGGAAATTAAGAAGACCGTTGCTGTTGTAGATTATTGGCCCACCATCGAAAATGCCGAAACGGAATGCATTTTACGGATCAAGTCGGCGCTTCAAGAATTAGGCTATGAAACGGTTTCGATCAATCGTCACGGTTTTCTCGTCGATGATGCGTTGACGCATGTCGATGAGTTGAAGATCGAGTTTGTACTCGCCTTGCATTTCGATTCGGCGAAGGCGTGGAGCGCTTTTACCTATTATGCATTGTGGAATCCGCTCGATTTTTATTTCCAGTGGAGCTACCGGGAAAAATCGGAAAACGCGTTGTCCAACGACGCCTTCCTGTCGTGCGGTTCGCAAGTAGCCGACGATCACGCCCGGCGGCTGCTGAAGGGCTCGGGCCGGGCGGCAACGGCGCCGTTTTTGACCTTGTTCCACGCAGTGCATGAGCCGGTGATCCCTCCCGCACTCGGGCACGGCAAGCTGTTCTATTGCGGCATCAATTGGGAGGCGCTGAGCGGTCGCGGCGGTCGCCACCACGAGCTGATGAAGCTGCTGGATCAACGCGGCATGCTGGATATCTATGGCCCCGAGGTCTTCCAGAATGTGCGCGTTTGGGACGGCTATGCTTCGTACCAGGGATCGATTCCGTTCGACGGCAAGACACTGATCAAGCGTGTTGCGCAATCGGGCATCGGTCTTGTCCTGTCTTCGGATGCACACATCAAATCCGGGCTGATGTCGAGCAGATTGTTCGAGTGCCTGTCTGCCGGCGTGCCGATCATCTGCGATCAAAACCGATTCGCGCGCGACAATTTCGGCGATTTGCTCTTTTATATCGATACGACGGAACCGGCCGCGACCGTGGCACGCAAGGTCGAAGAGCATGTCGAGTGGATTCGCGACAATCCGGAGCTCGCCATTGAAAGGGCGACCCGTGCGCAGGAGATCTACAAGCAGCGCTTCAGTCTCGTCGAGAACTTCAAGCGCATCTTCGCGACGGGGCCTCACCTTGACGTCGTCGGGACTGGCGAGATCGGTAGCGCTTTGTCGACCATCTTCATCGCGGACGAGTGCAATCCGGCATTTACGTCGAAAATCCGCTCCTATGCGATGCATATGGACGGTAAGCGGAATGCCAAGTGCTACGCATTGATTCCCGAGACGAGTTCGGCTGCGCGCGAAGACGATATCCGGAAGGCCTGCGCAGGCGTGGAAATTATTCGCTTCAAGCGGGATACGAAGGACTACGTCGGTACGGTCGACGAGATCGTCGAAAAGATCGTTGCCATCCTGCAGGCATTGCCTGAGGGTGATATCTTCCAGGTCGTCCCTGCCTGGGAGCGTCCGGTCTGGCCGACGGTCGAATCGATGTGGCAAAAGCTCGACGCGGCGGCGGACATGACCTACGTGGCCGGTGGTTTTACCGTGCTCGAAAACACCGGCAAGCCGCACGAAGGTCGTGCGACGTTCACGCGGCAGACGCTGCTGACCTCCATGATGGACGCGAACGCTCCGTTCTCGTGCTCGTCGACGCTCTATCGCCGGACGGATTCGATGAGCGAGGTTTTCGCGACGTTCGCCTATGCCCCGTATTTCTGGCAGCGCTTGATGTCGATTGCCTATCAGCGCTTCGGAGAGGGTTTTGAAGACGTGCGTGTCGCGACGGTGGAGGATCACGAGTACTACGTCGTCCACCATCGTATTTCCAATCACGATCAACTGATGCGCGAATTCGAGATCCTTAGTGACGTCTTGGGTTTCGATTATGTAGACAAGCATCTTCGTGCCGCAGCAGTCGTGCAGGGCCAACTCGTCGAGCCGATGGCGTTCGTGAGGCAAGTCGATTCGGCCGCTGCGCGCGCGTTGCTGGTCAAGCTGTACGATTCGGTGAAGATACCTAAATTCATTTCTGCTCCCATCCAGTGGTTGTGGAAGAAAAAGGCTATTTAGGAGCATCCATGGACAAGTATTTCGTAACAGGCGGATACGGACTCGTTGGCTCGGCGGTTTGCCGGCAACTCGAGATGGCGGGCGCGTCGTTTGTCGCGCCGCGTCGCGCGGAGCTGAATCTTCTCGATCGCGAAGCGGTCGAGGGCTTTCTCGCGGACGAACAGCCGACCCATCTGATTCATCTCGCCTCGCAGGTTTTCGGACTGCAAGGCAACTTGCGCAATCAGCTTTCTTCGCTATCGCTGAATACGCGGATCAATGAAAATCTGCTGGCCGGGCTTGCGGGTAGCTCCGTCAAAAAGGTGTTCTTTGCCGGCACGGTGGCTTCGTATCCGTTTCCCTATATCAGTCTTCCGTTGCGTGAAGAGGATATGTTCAAGGGGTTGCCGCATTTTGGCGAATACGGTTACGCAAATTCGAAGATCCACGCGTTCCATTATTTGGAATTGCTGAAGAAATACAACGACATCGAATACGTCTATGGCGTTTTCACCAACATGTATGGGCCGAACGATCGGTTCGATGTGGAAAACGGTCATGTGGTGCCGTCGCTGATTCGCAAGGCCGAGCAGGCCGTGGCAAACGGTACGCCGCTTGAAGTCTGGGGGCGACCGGATACGACGCGCGATTTCATGTACGTCGACGACGCCGCACGTGCTGCAATTCATCTGCTCGATCGTGCTTCCGGCGTGGTCAATATTGCATCGGGGATCGAAAGCTCGATGGGCGATCTCGCCGATGCAGTGTGTACGGCGGCCGGCATCTCGGTGCCGATCAAGTGGTTGTCCGACAAGCCGGTGGGGATTCCCCGTCGATCGGTTGACGTCGCGCGGCTTGGAGACACGGGCTTTACCGCGAACACGAGCCTGAAGGAAGGTGTCGGCAAGACCTATAGCTGGTTCAAGGAAAATCTCGCATCGGCGCGATTGACGTAAACGCGCTTCGGTCGGATGCGATTGCAATGGATGATTTCAGGTCCATTGCCTGATGAACGCGCGCCCAGGGGCGCGCGTTCATCATTATCCGGCTTGCTGACTCATGGAATGCTTGTTTTATCTACGGAACATGGACGTATTGGGCAACGAGGGGTTGGCGAGCGCATTGCGGAGGATACGTCTTTGCGTGTACGAATCGGTGCACCGGTGTCTTCTGCGGTTGCTGGATCTCTGGTGGGTCCCTGGCGGCGCCACGGCGATGCGTCGCGCAATAGCCAAATCAAACACCCTTCCTCAAGCTCCGACGCAGCGACCTGCGCAGCGCAATCTTTTCATTGACGTCTCGATCATTGCGATCAGCGACGCCGGGACCGGCATTCAGCGAGTCGTCCGCTCCATCGCACAGCACCTGCTGGCGGATCCACCTGCCGGCATGACGGTCCATCTCGTGCGGGCCACACGCAAGCAACCCTATCGATATGCCAGGCAATATCAGGCACGCCTGACCGGGCAGAGCGGGCTCGGCGACGAGAGTCTCGTCGACATACAGCGCGGCGATGTGTTTCTTGGTCTCGACCTGACGAGCCGCCCCCTGGTCATGAGGCAAAAAGAATTGCGTCGCTGGCGCAAACTCGGGGTGCGTTGCGCATTCGTTGTGTACGATCTGCTGCCTGCTGCACATCCCGAATGGTTTACGCCCGTCGCAGCGAAATCCTATCGCCGATGGCTGGAAACCCTGGTGATGCATGCCGATGCGCTGTTCTGCATTTCGCAGTCGGTCGCCGGAGAAATCGATACCTGGCTTCAGGACAAGTTCAGTCTCGAGCGTAACGAAATTCACATCGACTGGTTTCATCTCGGGGCGGATTTCAACGCGAGCGAACCGGCCGCGATCGCCGCTGCGAAATCCGCTGGCGTGGTCGCGGCAGCGGAAGCGTCGCGACTCGTGCTGATGGTAGGTACGGTCGAGCCGCGCAAGGGACATGCCGAAATGCTGACAGCGTTCGAGTCTGCATGGCGCGATGGTATAAACGTAACGCTGGTGATTGTCGGCAAGGCGGGGTGGAGAGTCGATGCTTTGATTGAACGGATCAAGTATCTGCAGGGTGTCACGGACAACCTCGTCTGGATCGCGGATGCCAGCGACAGCGACCTGACGGCGCTGTATGAGCGCGCGGACGGGTTGATTATGGCGTCGGAGGCTGAGGGATTTGGCTTGCCGATCATCGAGGCTGCCTTGCGCGATATCCCGTTGTTCTTGCGGGATATACCCGTGTTCAGGGAGGTTGCGCACGAGCACGCAACCTACTTCCGCGGGACGTCTCCGGCCGAGATTGCGTCGAGTCTCGCGCACTGGCTACGGGATCTCGAGCGCGATCGCGCCGTCAGAAGCGGGAACATGGCGACGCTGACATGGGAGCAGAGCGCGCATCGGCTGGGCGAGCTGGTTGCGAGTCTGGAGTAGTTTTCGGGCGCGCAGGAATCGAGGTCGAGCCGGCGTCGTGGCGGGCACGAACAGGCATGTCAGGGCAGGGGAACAGGGATTACCTGTCTAATAGAAATTGGGGAGTGATCGAATGGATAGTTCTTATCTGGTAAGTAATTTCCGAGCAGCCGACAGCGGTGACGAGTCACGAAAAAGATCTGCGCTGGAATATGCTTATCAAGTGAGTGGTCTCAATTGCTCGTTCGATCAGTTTCTGAGCAAGAACTCGGAATTCGTCAAAAATTATGTGTTTGGTGGCGAGGCTGAAGATTATTATTTCACGTCAATGCTCGCCACGTTCGAGCAACATGAAACCGATCTCGATGCATTTTTTGCGGCCGTACTCAACAAGATCGTTCTGCAACTCGAATTTCAGACCCGACACTTCACTTCCGGCTACGGCCCCGAATTATTCGTCTGTGATGCACCCAAGAGTCACTTTCGCGTTGCGGTAGCCAACGCAAGTACAACGGCCGGCCTGTTGTTCGGTGACCCGGCTCAGCAGGTGCTTCCGGAGTGGGCTGGCAATCTCCCTCATATCGAATACAACTTCCAGAATATCCATTGTCGAAATATCCACGATCTGGGGCAATTCGTCGAGTCCATTCGTCGAAAAGTCGGGGCGGTGGCGTTGTCTTTGCCGGCCGACGTCGATCAACTGAAGATCTCCGAAAGGTTTGCCGCGCTGGCTGGCTGGGTCGATGAAAATACGACCTATGTGTTCTGCGGTAAAAAATCCGTTTTGCAGAATGTCAAACGGAAATTGGAAGAGAAATATCCACACGTTGTCGTGCAGAGCCGTGAATATACATTGAATTCATCGGCAGCACGCGAGGAAAAGGCCATCATCCTGGTAGATGGATTGAATGGTCTTCCTGACATCGAGATTGAATGTTTCGATATTCTTGACTGCAGCTTCACTACGGCGGCCGCGAGTGACAACGCGGATTTTCGTAATCTAAGTTTCGCGGGGACAGAATTCTTCAAGCCCGTTGAGCCCAAGAAAGTGATCAGCTTTTCACCGATTTCAACGGAAAATACCTTGAAAATGACATCGGAGATACAGTTCTTCAACGATGTCGTGACGATCAAGAATGGCTCAATTGCGGCGCAGCGCGGTACGGTTGATTCAACCTATCTGCATTTTGCTGAAAGTGGCGAAATTGCGATGGACGCCGGAAACGAAATCGCCCGCACCGAGATGACCGAGCTTTACAGAAGCGGTATCAACGTGGACGGCGTCGTCACGTCGAAGTTGCGACAGGCGCGAATTTTGAATGTCACGGGGCCGGCCATGCCGCTGGCCTTTACACCCGACGTACATACGTTCTTTTCCCATTTCATTCTTCAATGTTTTCCTCGGATATTGATTCTGAGGGAGCTTGGCATTCCGAACGCAAAAATCATCGTTCCGCACAATCTACGAGCGAAGCAACTCGCCATGTTGCGACTCGCAGGTATTGCCGACGATCAAATTGTGAAAATGCCGCCTGGAGTGATCGTCAAGGCCGACGAGCTGATCGTGCCGCGAGCCTGGCCATTGGCAATGTCGTCATTCACGATTCGCATCTACGAAGAGTTGTTGGGGCGAGTTGTGAAGACGAAGCGGCGCCCGATAAAAAATCTTCTGATTAGCCGTGAAAGCCGCCGGACCTGGCGGAATATGGTCAATTACGATTCCGTACGGAAAATTCTGGTCGATCGCTATCGTTTCGAGGAAGTCAAGCCGGAGAAGCTGACGATTGAAGAAGAAATTGATTTGTTCAATCAATCGAAAGTGCTCATCGGCGCGGAAGGGGCAGGGATGTACGCGTCCTGCTTTTCGCAGGAGAATTCACACGTCGTCAGTATCTGTGATGAAGATTACATGATGCCAATTCTCGGCACCATAGGACGCCTTCGCGGGTTCAATCTGTATCATGTTTTTGGCGAAAGTTTCCGGTCCGCACGCGATATCGATCGGCGTCTGCCATATGGTCATTGTGATTTTGCAGTCAATCCCCTTGATGTGGCCGGGTTGGTGGAACAGTTAATATAAATTTCGCATTGAACTGTTTTGGATAACTGCCAGGTAAATACTGTGAATATTGGTAATTCTGAAAAACGCACTGATGCTCTCTCGCGACCGGATCGTGTCATATTTGTCGGAGAGGTACAGGCACTTGGCATGTATCGCCACTTTCAGCAGGTTTTCGAGAAGAGCCGCTCGGAAGCGTCGGATGTCCATTTCGTCGATACAAACGACGATGGCTGTCTTGGTTCCGTGAAGGCCCTGGTTGGCTCGGGCGCCAGGGTCGTGTTGCAGATCAACCCGAATCGCAGAGGCATTTGCGCCGATATCGCGAATTTCCTCGAGGAGCATGCCGGCACCTCGCTTGTCAAAGTGCCGATGCTGCTGTGTTCCGGCCTGTGGCCCTATGACTGCTTTGACAGTGGGTTGCAGCAGTCCGGCTCGTCGATTGCCGGAACGCGCGGCGATTCGAAGCTCAAGGCTCTGGTGCAATCCGACGACGTTTCGGAGGAGGAAGTCTTCGAGTACATCGGCGGCGAGGGCTTGAGCGAGTCCGAAGTAGAATCGGCATTTGAGTCGGACAAGGAGCAATGGGGCGTATTGCAGAGCGAGTGCGGGTGGAATTTTCGCGATTATCTGGTGGGAAATTTTTCCAACAAGAAACTATTTAATTCACATACGCTTCCGTCGAACGCATCGTTGGGGCTGCTGATTCAAAAGATCGAGAGTTTTCTCGAATTGAATGCCGTTGAGCGCGCGGAATCGGAAAGGCTGATGTCGCTTGCCGAAGTCCTGCAGCCGGAAACGCCGATTCATCCGAGAATCGGAAAGGTTTTGAATCTCGCATGGCTTTCGGCTGACAAGAAGTTCGATATCTACGGACGCAAGATCGACTATCAGCGCTGGGTCACGGAGTATGCGAAATTCTATGCGCCGATGTTGGAGTTTCCCCGGAGTCGATTCACTGATCGACCGCATGGTGCTGCGAAAACGATGGGCGATGGTGGCACGCGGCATGTCTCTGACCGGGCTTCCGTTACTCAGAATGTTTCAAATTCGGATCAAAAATCCGCGAGCAACCTGCTCGAGAGAATGGACAAGCTCTTCGTCCTGTGTGTGATCGTGCCATTTGTCGTGTCGGCCCTGTACTTTGGCTTGATGGCGTCAGATATCTACGTATCGCAATCTTCCTTCATCATTCGCACACCAAGCAAGAGCAATCAGTCCAGCGGCTTCGTTGGCCAGTTGCTGCAGACCACGGGTATTTCTCGTGCGTCAGACGACACCTATGCCGTCAACAATTATCTGACGTCGCGCGATGCACTTGCTTCGCTGAACGCAGGAACTCGGTACGAAACTGCCTATAGTGGCGGGAAGGCCGACATCTTCAGCCGTTTCGGCCTGCTTCCCCAGCGGCGCACGTTCGAAGACCTGTTCAAGTATTTCCAGGATCACGCCAACGTCCAGTTCGATTCGGATACCGGGATTTCCACCCTGGAGGTCAATGCGTTTTCGGCGTCGGAGGCCAGAGATCTGAACGAACACCTGCTCGAACTCGGCGAGAAGCGCATCAATCAGATGAATGATCGGGCGCAGCAGGATCTCGTCACTTACGCCCAGCGCGAAGTGGTGCTGGCGGAGTCGAATCTCAAGCAGGCGGCGACCGCTCTCTCCCAGTATCGCGAGAAGCAGGCTGTTTTTGATCCGAATCTCCAGTCTTCGTTGATCCTGCAGAGCGTTACGAAACTTCAAAGCGAACTAGTGGCGAGCAAGATTCAACTGGCTCAGTTGAAAGCGGTGTCGCCGAGCAATCCGCAAATCGGTGCGCTGGAGGTGAAGATCAAGTCGCTGCAGGAGCAGGTAGACGCTGCCTCGAAGAATGTGACCAACGGGCAGTCTTCGTTGGCGTTCAAGAGCCCGGCTTATGAGCGGCTGGAACTAGACAAGCAGTTTGCCGACAAGCAGCTGGCGGCCGCGGTCATGTCGCTTGAGACGGCACGTAGCGATGCGCAGCGTCAACACTTGTATCTCGAGCGTATTTCCCAGCCGAACGAGCCGGATAAGCCGCTGTTGCCGCGTCGCCTCAGAACCGTACTGGCGATTCTCGCGATCGGATTTATCGTCTGGTGTACGCTGAAGCTACTCATTGCCAGTATCAAAGAGCATCGCGATTGAGGTGGCTTAAATTGAATATCCATTTTCGAGAGCTGACCGGCTCGTTGAAAATTCAGGGGCGCGTCTTGTATGCGCTCTTGATGAGAGAAATTATTACTCGCTACGGACGACACAACATCGGTTTTGCATGGCTGTTTGCCGAACCGATGCTGTTTTCGATCGGTGTGGTGATTCTTTGGAATGTCGCACACAACGAGGGAACCAGCCACCACATCAGTGCAATCGCCTATTCGTTGACCGGTTACTCGACAATCCTGGTGTGGCGAAACACGATCGGGCGATGCGTGATGGCTGTCGAGCCGAATGCGGCGCTTTTGTATCACCGCAACGTCCGGGTCATCGACTTCTTTCTGGCTCGGATTCTTCTCGAACTGCTGGGTACTACACTGTCGATGATGATTCTGTTCGCCTTCTTCATGGTGATCGGACTCATTCCGTTTCCCAACGATGTCATGAGCATGATCATCGGGTGGGCATTGCTGTGCTGGTATGCGGCCGCGATGGGCCTGTTGGTGGGCGCGCTGGTGGAGTTCAGCGAGGTTGTCGAGAGACTGTGGCACCCGATTGCTTATTTTCAGCTGCCTGTATCCGGAGCGCTCGTGATGGCTGCGTGGCTGCCCGTGTCTGCCAGGAATATTGTGCTTAAATTTCCGGTTGCCAACTGTGTCGAGCTGTTTCGTCACGGATACTACGGAAATGAAGTTCGCACATATTTTGATATCTCGTACGTGGTTCTGTGTAACCTGGTTTTGACCTGCCTTGGTTTGTTTGTCGTGTCTGCGGCTTCTCGCCGAGTGGAGCCAGAATGATTGAGCTCAATGACGTCCGGAAATACTATTCGACCCGGAATGGGCAGAGGTTGGTTCTTGATGGAGTGAATTTAACCATCAATCCTGGCGAGCGCATCGGTATATTGGGTAGAAATGGGGCGGGCAAGTCAACCATCATTCGTCTGATTAGCGGCTCCGAGTTACCGTCATCCGGCCGGATTTCCCGGAGCATGAGCGTTTCCTGGCCACTGGCATTTTCCGGCGGATTTCAGGGTAGTCTGACTGGATTGGATAATCTGCGATTTGTATGCCGGGTATATCAGGCATCCTTCGAAAATGCGCTGCCGTTTGTCGAGGAGTTCTCAGAGTTAGGAGAGTATCTGCGAGAGCCGGTGAAGAAGTATTCAAGCGGCATGCGTGCGCGCCTGGCGTTTGCCATTTCGATGGCGGTCGAGTTTGATTGCTTTCTCATCGATGAAGTGATCGCCGTGGGTGATCGAAGATTTCACGAGAAGTGCAAGTACGAGTTGTTTGAGAGGCGCAAAGATCGCGCGATGATTCTGGTTTCGCATGATGCGGTCACAGTGAAAGAGTATTGTGATCGTGCATGCGTGCTCGAAGGCGGCAGATTGCATCATTTTGACGATGTCGACGATGCTTATGATTTTTACAATCATATCTGACGGCGTTCGGGATTGATGGGGGATGGGGACTCGGCGCCGGACTGAAAAGCGGGTGGCCGTTCAGATCGATCGTACGGTTGGCAGTCGCTACGGTTCTGTTGCGTCTAGGCCTCAGGTGGAGGCGAAGCAGGAAGGGGTAAAGGCATGCGCGCGATAGACTTCATGCCTGAGTCTTCCGAGGCTAAGAAGACCGGTATAGGGAAAATATGAAAATCAACAGGCGTGAATCCAGTAATCGAGCGGATCGTCTCGCTTTATTTACATTGCTTTCGAATTCGTTCGTCAGCGAAGCGGTGGGGAAGGAGGCGTGGGTCGCGCACGCTAAAAATAATGTGGAACTCGGTAGGTTTCTCGAGGGGCTGGATCGAAGGAATCTTTACCGCATTATTTTTGACCGCCCTCCTGAGAGCGTGTGGGGAATTGGTTCGGCGGCGGAGTTGAATCGAAAGGCGGATTTTGAATTGCTTCATGACCTTATTTTCTCGGAGGAAAATAAGGTCATGGGTGAGATTGTTTATGCCAAGACGGTTGAAAGTCATGGGATGGATATTTTCATTCACATTCCGAAGACTGCGGGGACTACAGTAAACAATCTCCTCGAAACCGATGCGACTCTGCTGAGAAATGCCTGCTTTGATATATCAACGCTTGTGGCCATGTATCGCGAAAATTCACGGCCTCGGCGGATTGTTTTCTCCGGTCACAGGACTCTGGAATTTTACGATCGCACCATCAATTTGAGTGAGGTCGGGGTAATTTTCACATCCATCCGCGATCCGATAGATATAGCGATATCGTATTTTAACTTTGCCTTCACGATGGTGCGTAACAACGACGAGGCATGGGGAGCGCAATGGCGACCTTTTGTCGAGGAGTGGCAGAGTGGTGGTGGCAATCCCAGTGATTGGTTTGTGAATTTCTGTGGTTCTGATTTTTTTAATCGCAACGTAGCAAATATATATTTCGATTACCTTGGCGGAAGGGATAATTCTCCGGATGACGCGCGGGCAATTATTGATAATATGCTTAGATTTGGTGTGTTCGCGGTCAGGTCGGATCTGGTGAGTGATTTTATTTCTGATTCGGAAGGCGGCGAGAGGCTGGAAAAAAATAAATCGGACGCGGTGGTTACGCGCGACACATTGGGCTTCGATATCCTTCTTCATTTGCGCCGACTTATGCCGACTAACATGGAATTCTACGCGTTATTGGATAATTTCTCGACGTGGAGAAAATTCGGATATGTCGATTTCAGAGCGGTTTGACTATCTCGTATTTGATGCGAAATTCCGTTGCGCTGACGGCCGCAAGTCGAACTTGAGCGATTTCAGGAGTTCTACGCACTTCGCTACGGGGCTCGTTGGCCGACATGACATGATGAGAGTTGCAGGGTCTTGGCATGTCTCTGCTTGGATCCTGCAAATTTTCGTGACGTCCGGAGTTACGTCCGACGGCTTGGCCGCTGCGTTTCATCGCTGATCGGTGCTTTTTGAGTTGCCCGCCATGGCGAGCGGTCTCCCGGTCGATGCCCGCACGCGGCATCGACTTGACGGCGTACTCTCCATTTCAGATCCGGCGACTCATTGCGGCCACCAGGTCCAATCAGGGCGCGACGAATAGGTGATTCTCAGGGTATCGCCCGGAGCGATCGGAAATGGCGCGTCAGGCGCCGAATTGAAAAGCAGGTGGCCGTTCAGGGCGATCGAGGTGATTTTCCCACCCTGAATCGACACGAGCGCGCGCGAGCCCAAAGGGTTCTTGAATTCTGCTCCGGATGCCGGAAATGGCGGGGAAATGGTGGCTCGATTTCCATTGAAGCCTGGACAGTCGGTAATCTGGTTGTTGCTCGCATTGGCATTCGAGATGCCGTTGGTAGGAGACTGATTGCCATTCAAGTCCACGGCGGTAACCGTCACATTTCTGGAGGAGGGGGAGATCGCGATGCCGTGCGCCTGGTTTCCGATGCCCCTGCCATAAGCGTCACCGCCGGCGCGCCCGCCGGATATGCGAACGCCAGCGGCATGCTGGCCGATGTCGATACCGTTGCCCTCACCAACCTTCACGAAACTGTTTCCGAACACATTGGGCGAAGGGATGTTGATGTTTTGGCCGCCGGCCAGATTGATTCCGTGTCGACGCCATCCGCTCACTTGTGCCGGTGACAAGGTGGCATTGATAACGGCCTGTGAATAAGCGCCTCCGCGATTCGTGCCGTCAATGACAATGCCATCGAGGCCCGAGCCCGACTGGCCTTTGATCGTCGAATAGATTGATAACTGGCCGATATACTGAGAGCCGTTACCCGATGGCCCACCGACCCATACTCCTGCGCGACCGGCCCCGTCGATGTACCCACCCGGCGCTAGAGTGGGCTCCAGTATCAGTTTGTTATCGGCACCCTGTTCGATGTGCACGTTATCGACCGTCGATTGTCCGACATAGTAGGTGCCGTCGAGGGTGACATGTTCTCCTGCAAAGATGGAAATGCCATATTGCCAGCCCTTCAATAACGGACCGTTGATATAGGGGCTTGAGATTTCAACTTCGGTTGGCAAATCGACGGCGCCGGTCGATGCTTTGTATCCTGAAGCGGAACTCAAGGGAAGCAACGAAATGGACGTATGTGAATTGTGTGTCGGGCCCGTCTCCGGGTCATAATTCCCTGGTGCAACGATTTGATCCAGCTTTATACCCTGTCCGCCATACAGAAATATTCCGTACGCTCCATTTGTAAACGACGCACGAATCGTGGACTGAATGGGAGACAGCAAGACTACATGTGGTTTCGTTTTGACGACGGCGTTGTTGTGAAAAAAACCGATATCGATGATGTCGTTGCCGACCAGGGCAGTGACCGGGTTCGTACCGACGAGGATATCGACGATGTCGGAATTCGTGGCGATGACGGTCGCGGATTTCCCGGCACCGCGCAATCTGATGTGGGAGCGGGTTTCTCGGAGTGTCGACTTGACGAGGTATACACCTGATGGCAGATCGCAGGTGCCCCCGCGTCGCTTGCTCGATTGGTAGTCAATGCAGGCCTGGATGGCTTTCGATACATCGGTGCTGGCGGTACCGGCTTTGACATCGGCGATCTGTGCTGGCGACATGAAATCGAACACGTTGTCGCTATCAGACAATTTATCGATTATTGAGCGGGGAACACTTCCAGCGGCCGGTAACTGAAATACTCGAGCCGAATCGAAGTTGGCGGTATTTGGTTTTTTTTCGAGATGAGAGGCGAGATCATCCGCGTATGACGGTGCCAAACAACTGCAGCCTGCGAGGCCGAGTCCCAGTAGCCAGGCGAGTGCGGTGGATTGATGGTATTTATTGGCATCAAATTCGCGATTTTTTTCTTCATTCCGAAGAGTGACTCTTGCTGTTAACCGAGGAAATATAAGGATTCGATCGATTATCGTTTCTATGTTAATCGGTGTTGGTAGCGTGAATTTTTTTGAGCTTTTGCTTGACGCAATGGCGATACGTCGATATTGTTCGTTCCCTGTTTTCATGTTGTCCTTTCAATCCCTGCGCTGTCGCGGTGGAAATGCGGCGGCTGGTCGCTGCCACCGGCTCGTTAGCAGTTACTGTGCATATGACTGCGGCTGGCCCATGGGCGTTCTGCAGGATCAAGACAAGGAAGCGATTGGCAGGGTATTGCTGCTCGCATTCCGCATCGGCCCGAGCGATTTCCGCGAACTGTCGATAGGTTTGTCACATTCGTAGTGATATATTTGTCGACTGTCGCCGGGAGGCGGCGGCACGGCCTGGCGCCGATGTGCGCGCACGGTCAGGATCCACAAGAGCAGGCCAATTTTTCGAATAAATCCGCGTCACCCATACCATGCCTCGCTCATTTCTTGTGCTGCAAGGCACGGCGTCGTCTTTCTTTGCTCGGCTTTCCGACGCGCTTCGCGCGCGTGGACACGTCGTTCGTCGAATCAATTTCTGCGGGGGGGATTGGTTCTATGACGGGCGCAGCCCCAGCGTGAGCTACGGCGGCAAGCCCTCGGATCTGCCTGCTTGGTACGCCGATCTCGTGCGCCGCGAGCACATCACCGACGTCATCATGTTTGGCGATTGCAGAGAGATTCACCGGCATATACATCCGATAACGGAGTCGCTGGGTTTGCGCGTGCATGCGTTTGAAGAGGGCTATGTCCGTCCTCACTGGATCACGCTCGAACGCTACGGTGTCAATGGCCGCTCGTTGATGCCGACGGATCCAGCCGAATATCTGCGTCAGCAGGCTCTCGTCCCGTCCGCTCAACCCGGTCAGCCGACCGGCTACAATCTCTACGAGCGCGTCTTTCACGACATCACGTATCGCGTTGCCAACGCGCTGCTTGCGTGGCGCTATCCCCACTATTGCAGTCACCGGCCGCGCAACGGGGTCGTCGAATACACAGGACTTGCGTTTCGTGCGCTGTTGCAGGGGCGCCATCACCGTCAGGCAGAGGCAGTCGCGCGCGAATTGCTCGACACCGGCCGGCCCTATTACCTGTTTCCGCTTCAGCTCAACTCAGATGCGCAGATCGTCGTGCATTCGCCCTTTGAAGGTGTACGCGATGCGATCAACTACGTGGTGTGCTCGTTCGCCCGGCATGCGCCGAGCGATGCGGTGCTGCTGATCAAGAACCACCCGCTCGACACCGGCATGATCGAATATCATCGTTTCGCGTTGTCGATCGCGCGCGAGGCCGGCATCGGGGATCGAATCCGTTTCATCAACTCGGGCCACTTGCCGACGCTACTCGAGCATGCGAGCGGCGTAGTCGTGGTGAACAGCACGGTCGGATTGTCGGCGCTGCACCATGAACGCCCGCTAGTGGCACTCGGGACCGCCATTTATAATATGGCCGGCTTGACCTGGCAGGGAAAACTCGACGATTTCTGGCACGGTGGCGAGCTGCCGGACATGCACCTCTATCACGCCTTCCTGGACTACGTGATGCATCACACGCAAATCAACGGCGATTTCTACACCCGAACCGGTATCGAGATGGCGGTCGCGGGTGCGGTCGAGCGCCTGGATCGCGCGGATGCCTGATCAACTGCAGCGGTGCATCGTCATCACCGGCGCCAGTGCCGGTCTCGGCCGCGCGCTTGCGCTCGCCTATGCCCGACCGGGCACGACGCTCGGCATTGTCGGGCGCAATACCGCCGAAGTCGATATAACGGCGGGGGCCTGCCGTGCGCGGGGCGCCATGGTCGACACGGGCACGATCGACGTGCGCGACGCCGAGTCGACTGCCGCGTGGCTGGCCGATTTCGACACCCGTCACCCGATCGACCTGCTGATCGCGAACGCTGGCGTGGCCAGCACGATCGCCGACGTGAGCGACTGGGAAGACCTTGAGCGCACGGCTCGCGTCATCGACACGAATCTCTACGGTGCTTTGCATACGGTCCTGCCGGTCGTCGACCGGATGCGTGAGCGCAGGCGCGGCCGAATCGCGATGGTCAGTTCGATCGCGGCGCTGCGGGGCATGGCGATCTCCCCGGCCTATTGCGCGAGCAAGGCCGCGATCAAGGCCTATGGTGATTCCGTGCGGCCGCTGCTGGCGCGCGACGGTGTAGGTGTGACCGTCATTCTGCCCGGCTTCGTGAAGACGGCGATGAGTGACGTGTTTCCCGGCGACAAGCCGTTCCTCTGGAGTGCCGAGCGCTCGGCCGCATACATTCGCCGGCGGCTCGATGCGGGACGAAACGAGATCGCATTTCCCGGATTGCTCGCGTTTGGCATGCGCCTCCTGCCGCTTCTGCCCGCCGCGGTTGCCGACGCGATCCTCGACCGTCTGTCTTATCTGCCGTCGAAGGATCGGGTCAATTGAGTGCGCGTCTTGTCGTGACGCTGGCCGCCACCGTTGCGCTGTCGTTCGCGGTCGATGCGGTCGCTGTCCCGCGCGCGCCGCTGAGGCGGCCAATGCTGTCGTCAGTGCTTCACATTCTTTCCGTACTCTTCTTGTTCGACTTGATGTTCGCCGTCACGTCGCGGCCGCTATTTTCGGCCTGCGCGTCGCTCGCGCTCGTCGGCCTTGTCGCCGCCGTCAGCAATGCGAAGTACGAGTCGCTGCGCGAGCCGTTCGTATTTACCGATCTGAGCCTTTTCAGCCAGTTGTTTTCGCATCCTCGTCTATACCTGCCGTTCCTGAGCGTCGGCAAGGTTGTTGCGATCGGCGCGGGCATCGTGCTCGTGATCGCGGGTTTCATCGTCGAGCGGCCCGTGTTTCCAGGCTCCCGCGTGTTGGCCTGGCTCGTGGCGGCGCTGCCGTTCGCGCTTGCCTTTCCCGTCGCCGCGCGCTTGCCTCTCACGCTCGATCCGTACGTCGACCAGTGTCGCCACGGTTTTTTTGCCGTGTTCGTTGCTTATCTGCTCAACGGCCTGCGTCCTGCGACGTTCCGGCGGTTTCGCGAGGCTGTGGCGACCGGGCCGTTCGCAACCGGTGAACCGACGCGGCACCCTGACGTAATCCTGATCCAGAGCGAATCGTTCTTCGACGCGCGCCGGCTCGGCGAGGCAGTCGCGCCGGAAATCTTCAGGCGCTTCGACGACACGCGTCGCGAGGCTGTCTGGCATGGCGAGATGACGGTGCCTGCCTGGGGCGCAAACACCATGCGCACGGAATTCGCGGTGTTGACCGGCACGGAATCCTTTTCGCTCGGGTATGCGCGTTTCTATCCCTATGCATTTGTAAGAAATAAAATCGCGTCACTCGCGTCCTGGCTCGGCCGTTGCGGCTACGACACAGTCGCGATTCATCCCTATTACGCCGATTTCTTCGGACGCGACCGGGTATTTCCGTTGCTCGGCTTTACGCGCTTTCTCGATATCCGTCACTTTGCGTCGGCGCGCCGTGCGGGGCCTTACGTGGCGGATGCCGCGGTCGCCGAGGCGATCATTGCAGAACTTGAGGCGGCGGGTGGCGACCGCCCGCGCTTCGTGTTTGCAATGACAATGGAGAACCACGGCCCGTTGCATCTGGAGCAGGTTTTGCCTGGAGAATCGTCTTCACGGCATACTCTGGGCGAGCAAGCATCCTGGCGCGATCTGACTGCCTATCTGCGGCACATTGAAAATGCGGACGCAATGATCGGGCGCCTGGTCGATTATTTGCGCACCAGCAATCGTGAAACGGTTGTTTGTTTCTACGGCGACCACGTTCCCGCTCTGCCTCATGTCTTTCATAAGCTGGGTGTTAATCCGCAACACAGCGACTACTTCATTTGGCGGAATTACGGCGCAGCGACTCCTGAATACCGGAATCTGGCCGCCGAGGAGTTAGGGGCGGCATTGCTGCGCGTGGTACAAGAGGACGGACATCGTGCGGAAGGGCCGTGCGCATCCGAGAAAGCGACATAAAAGATGAACAGTAAGATTGCAATAGTTGGGATCGCTTGTCGGTTTCCCGGGAGCGCAAACAATCTGGGCGACTTCTGGCGCCTGCTGCGCGACGAACGCGACGCAGTGACCGAAATCCCCGCCGACCGCTTCGGCACCGACTTCTACCAGCACCCGTCCAAACGCGAACCGGGCAAGAGCTACACGTTCTCGGCCGGCGTCGTCGACAACGTCGCCGGCTTCGACGCCGCGTTCTTCGGCATTTCCCCGCGCGAAGCGGCCCAGATGGACCCCCAGCAGCGCCTGCTGCTCGAACTCGCGTGGGAAGCATTCGAGGATGCGGGCGTGCGCCCGGCCGACATGCGCGGCAGCAACTGCGGCGTGTTCGTCGGTGCCGCCAGCATGGACTACGGCAACCGCAACATGGACGATCTGAACGTGATCGATCCGTATTCGGCGACCGGTAACACGCTGAGCATCGCGTCGAACCGCGTGTCCTACTTGTTCGATCTGCGCGGCCCGAGCATGTCCGTCGACACGGCCTGCTCGTCGTCGCTCGTCGCACTCCATCAGGCCGTCAAGGCACTGCAGTCCGGCGAAGCCGACATGGCGCTCGCCGGCGGCGTCAACCTGCTGCTGCACCCGTTCGGCTTCGTCAGCTTCTCCAAGGCGTCGATGCTGTCGCCGCGCGGCCGTTGCCGCGCGTTCGATGCGACCGGCGACGGTTACGTCCGCTCGGAAGGCGGCGCGTTCGTGCTGCTCAAGCCGCTCGAGCGCGCGCTCGCCGACGGCGACACGATCCATGCGGTGATCGCCGGTTCCGGCGTGAACTCGGTCGGCCACTCGCCGGGCGGCATCAGCGTGCCGGGCGCGGCCGCGCAAGCGTCGCTGCTGCGCAGTGTCTACGCGCGCGCGGGCATCGATCCGCAGTCGCTGGCGTACCTCGAGGCGCACGGCACCGGCACGGCAGTCGGCGATCCGATCGAAGCGCGCGCGCTGATCGACGTGGTGTCGGGCGGGCGCCCGGCGGACCGTCCGCTGCTCATCGGTTCGGTGAAGACCAACATCGGCCATCTCGAAACGGCGTCCGGCATGGCCGGCCTGCTGAAGGCCGTGCTGTGCCTGAAGCATCGCGCGGTGCCGCGCTCGCTGCATTTCGTCACGCCGAATCCGGGCATCGATTTCGACGGCGGGCGTCTGCGCGTCGTCGATCGCTACATGCCGCTCGACGCGGGCGACGCGCCGCTGACGGTCGGCGTCAACTCGTTCGGCTTCGGCGGAACGAACGCACACGTCGTGCTGACCGAGGCGCCGGTGTCGGTTGCGGTTGCGCAGGCAACGTCGACGGCTGCGGTGGAATCGGCTGGCGCGCCGTCTCCGCTCGTGCTGACTGCGCGCAGCGCGAATGCGCTCGGCGCGCTCGCGAGCCGCTATCTGGCGGTGCTCGATAACGGCGGCGACTGGCAGGCGCTTGCCGCCGCGGCCGCACGTCGCCGCCAATGGCTCGAGCATCGCGCGATTATCGCGCCGGCCGATGTGGCCGAAGGCCGCGCGGCGCTCGCGGTGCTGGCCCAGCCAGCGCCGGAAGGGCTGCCGGCGTGCGTGGCGACTGGCCAGGCACCCGCCGACGCGTTGCGCACCGCGCTCGTCTTCTCGGGCAACGGTTGCCAGTGGGTCGGGATGGGCAACGAGCTCTATGCCGAGAATGCGGTCTTCCGTGCGGCGCTCGACGAAGTCGATGCGCTGTGGTGCGCCGACGGCAGCCCGTCGCTGGTCGACGTGATGCGCGGCGGCCCGGGCGCGGAATGGCTGGCCGGCGCGGGTGCCGAATGGCTCGCCGCGACGGAAAACGCGCAGCCGCTGCTGTTCGCGATCCAGGTCGGCATGATCCGCGTGATCGACGCGCGCGGCATGCGCTACGACGCGGCGATCGGCCATAGCGTCGGCGAGATTGCTGCAGCGTGGGTGACGGGCGCGCTGTCGCTCGCCGACGCGGTTCGCGTGATCAAGATTCGCAGCCGCGCGCAGGCGATGACGCGCGGCAGCGGCCGGATGGCGGCGGTCGGCATCGGCGAGGCGGCGGCACGCGAACTGATCGCGCGCCATGGGCTCGCGCGACGCGTCGAGATCGCCGGCATCAACAGCCCCGATGCGGTGACGCTCGCGGGCGAACTGCAGGGATTGCAGGCACTGGAGGCTGCGCTGCGCGGCAGCGGCAAGTTCTTCCAGATGCTGGATCTCGACTATGCGTTCCACAGCAGCCACATGGATCGCATCGAGCCGGTCGTGCTGGCCGAACTGGCCAGCCTGCGGCCGCAACCGGGCAACGGCACGTTCGTGTCGACGGTGACCGGCGGCGCGTTCGCCGGCAGCGAGCTCGATGCGCGCTACTGGTGGCGCAATATCCGCGAGCCCGTGCGCTTCGGCGACGGCATCGCGCATCTGATCGAGCAGGGCGTCCGGCTGTTCGTCGAGGTTTCGCCGCATTCGATCCTGCGCACGTACGTGAAGCAGGCGTTCGCCGCGGCCGGCGCGACCGGCGTGGCGCTGCCGACGCTCAAGCGCGATCACGGCAGCGCGGCGACGCTGCGGCAGGCGATTCTCGCGGCGATCGCACATGGCGCGAACGTCGATCCCGACCGCTTCGCGCCGGGCACGTCGCGAGCGGCATTGCCGTCCTATCCGTGGCAGCGCGAACGCTTTTGGCTGACGCCGACCGTCGAAGGCTACGGCCTCGTCAATCGCCGCCGCGAGCATCCGCTGCTCGGCTATCGCCTGCACGAACACGCATTCGCGTGGGAAAACCAGCTCGATCCGGCGAAGCTGCCGATGCTGGCCGATCACGTCGTCGATGGCGGCGTTGCGTTCCCGGGGGCGGGATACGTGGAAATGGCGCTCGCCGCGGCGCGCGCCTTCTTCGATACGCCGGATGCGGCGCTCGAAAACGTCGAGATTCGCACGCCGGTCGTCTTCCAGCCGCAGCAGGCGAAGCTGTTCCGGCTCGTGATCGAGCCGCGCACCGCGACCTTCACGATCGAGACGCGCGACCGGATGTCCGAAGGCGCATGGACGCTGAACGTGACGGGCCGGATGCTGGAAAGCGGCACCGCGCTCGGCGCCGCGAGCGTCGTGCCGTCCGACACGCTCGATCGCCTGCTCGCGCTGCCGGCTGCCGACGGCGATACGCTGTACGCGAATACGGCGGCCATCGGCCTCGGCTACGGGCCGGCGTTCCGCTGGGTCCGCACCGTGCGGGTCGCCGTGGACGACGACGCGGCGCTGGCTGACATCGCCGCGCCTGCCGCATGCGGGGACGCACGGGCGCTGTCCGCGTATCTGCTGCATCCGGCGCTGATGGACAGCGGGTTTCATCCGCTGTTCGCGTTGCTTGCCGCGCACGCACGCGACGGCGAGCATCCGGCTTACGTGCCGGTGCAGATCGGCCGGGTCGACTATCTGCGGGGCGACACGGTCGAACGCGTGCTCGCACGAGTCGACCGGCGCAGCCCGCATTCGATCGTCGCGCATTTCGAATTCCTCGATGCGCAGGGGGCGATCGTCGCACGGCTCGGCGCTTGCCGGTTCCGGCGCGTCGATCTCGTCGGCCGCCGGCAGAACCTGCCCGCGCGCTTCGTCTACCGCCTCGAAGAGGTACCGCTGCCGAACGAAGTCGACGCAGCCGGTTTGCCAGCGCCCGACGCGTTGCTCGCGCAAGCCGTCGCGCGGCTCGATGGCGCCGAAGACGACGGCCGCCGTACGCAGCATCTGACCGAAATTCTGCCGCTGCTCGACGTGCTGGCGAGCCTCTACGCGCTGCGGGCATTCGATGCGCTCGGCGCATTCGACGGCACCTGGCAGCCGCAGCCGGAGCGTGCGGCGCTGGCGGCACGTCTTGCCGACATGCTCGTCGAGGACGGTCTTGCCCATCGAGACGGCGCGGGTCTCGTACGCGACGATGCCGCGTGCGCGGCGTTGCCGCCGCTCGACGAGCTGTGGCGCGGGCTGCTGGCCGAATCGCCGGGGCACGTGGCCGAGCTGACGCTGCTCGCGCATTGCGGCGCGGCGTTGCCCGACGTGCTGAGCGGAGCGAAGGATGGCGCACGTTTGCTGTCGCCGACCGGGCACAGCCTGGTCGAGCAACTCCTTGCCGCATCGCCGACGTGGCAGCACGTGCACGCGCTGCAGACGGCGAGCGTCGAGCAGGCGGTCGATGCATGGCGCCCGGCGCGCCGGTTGCGCGTGCTCGAACTGGGCGCGACGGATGGCGACGTGCTGCAAACGCTCGGCCTGCATCTCGCGGCCGCGCGCTGCGATCACACGATCGCCGCGACGGCGGGCCAACTGGCCGGGTTCGACGCGGATGCGGAGTCGGCGGTGCGCACGGTTGCGCTGCAGCCGGGCGAGCGGCTGTCGCTGTCGGCCGACGAAGCCGGGCCTTACGACCTGATCGTCGCGAATCGGGCCTTGAGCGGCCGTCGCGATGTGGCCGATGCGCTGAACGCGATCCGGTCGTGGCTGGCGCCGGGCGGAGTGCTGCTGCTGGCCGAGTCGCGCCGCGGCCGTTTCTCCGACATCGTGTTCGGCCCGCAGGCGTCGTCGACGGAAGCCGACGCGCCCGTGCAGCTGGCACCGGCGGATCTGGATGCGGCGCTCGACCGCGCCGGCTACGTCGACATCGTGCGGCATGTCGAGCAGTCGCTCGATCTGGACGGCACACCGACGTTCGTGATCGCGCGCAACCCTGCGAGCGCCGTTGCCGCGCAACGCGGCGACGGCCAGAGCGATCTCGATACGCTTGCACGCACTGAACAATGGCTCGTGGTGCACGCGCCGGATGCCGCCGGCAGTTTCGGCGGGCGGCTGGCCGATGCGCTGGCGCAAGCGGGTTTTCCGGCCGATATCGTGGACATCGCGCACGCGGCCGATGCGATCGCGTCGTTGCCGGCCGGGCAGCCGGCCCATGTCGTGTTCTGCGCGCCGGAAACGCCGCTGGCCGAAACGGCGACGGGCGATAGCCTGATGGCCGCGCAGCGCAACGGCGCGATCGCGCTGGCGGCACTGGTCCGCGAGCTCGGCGCGCAGCCGAACGCGGCCACGCGGCTGACCATCGTCACGCGTGGCGGCGCGCCATTCGCCGGAGCCGCGAATGCGCATCCGGAACAGGCGACGCTGTGGGGCCTCGGGCGCGTGCTGGCGAACGAGCATCCCGAACTCGCGTCCCGCCTGATCGACGTCGATCAAGCGGCGGACCGGATTCCCGACGCGCTGATTCGAGAGCTGACCGGCGCGGCGGTCGAGGAAGAAGTGATCCTGACCGCACACGGGCGGCTGGTGCCGCGCATGCTGACGGCTGCGCAGGCCGCGGCCCGCAACGATGGCGCGATCGCGCGCGCGGCCGTGCTCGCGTTCGATGCGCCGGGTTCGTTGCGCAATCTCGAATGGTTTGCGTTGCCCGAACGCGCGCTGGGCGCGGACGAGGTGGAAATCGAGCCCGTTGCAACCGGCCTCAATTTCCGCGACGTGATGTATGCGATGGGGCTGCTGTCCGATGAAGCGGTCGAGACCGGCTTCGCGGGCGCGACGATCGGCATGGAACTGTCCGGCCGCGTCACCCGGGTGGGCGCCAGCGTGACGGCATTCGCGCCGGGCGACGCCGTCCTCGGGTTCGCGCCGGCCTCGTTCGCGACACGTGTCCGGACGCGCGCGCAAGCCATCGCGCAGAAACCCGAGCGCCTGTCGTTCGAGGAAGCGGCGACGGTGCCGACCACGTTCTTCACCGCGTATTACGCGCTTGTCGAACTCGCGCGGCTGCGCCGCGGCGAGCGCGTGCTCGTGCACGGCGGCGCGGGCGGCGTCGGGATCGCCGCGATCCAGCTCGCGCGCCACTTCGGCGCGGAAGTGTTCGCGACGGCCGGCAGCGACGAGAAGCGCGAGTTCGTGCGCCTGCTCGGTGCCGACCACGTGCTCGATTCGCGCAGCCTTGCGTTCGCGGACGAGATTCGCGCAATGACGGGCGGCCAGGGCATCGACATCGTGCTGAATTCGCTCGCCGGCGAGGCGATGGTGCGCAGCATCGATACGCTGCGTCCGTTCGGTCGTTTCCTCGAACTCGGCAAGCGCGACTTCTACGAAAACAGCCATATCGGGCTCAGGCCGTTCCGCAACAACATCAGCTATTTCGGCATCGATGCCGATCAGTTGATGGGCGCGTTGCCGGAGCTGACGGCACGCCTGTTCGGCGAAGTGATGGCGCTGTTCGCGGCTGCGTCGCTGCATCCGCTGCCGTATCGCGCGTTCCCCGCCGAACGGGCCGAGGACGCGTTCCGCTACATGCAGCAGGCGCGCCAGATCGGCAAGGTGCTCGTGACCTATCCGTCCGGCACGCCGGCGCCGACGCGCGGCGTCACCGGTGCGGGTTCGCTCGCGCTCGATCCGCATGGCGCGTATCTGGTGGTCGGCGGTACGGGCGGGCTCGGCTTCGCGAGCGCGCGCTGGATGGTCGAGCGCGGTGCACGCCGGCTGACGCTGGCGAGCCGTTCCGGCGAACTCGCGGCCGCGGCGCGCGACGAAGTCGAGCGCTGGCATGCAACGCTTGGTGTGACGGTCGACGTCGTCTCGTGCGATGTGACCGACGCCGTGGCGGTCGACGCGATGATTGCCGCGATCGTCCGGCGCGATGTTCCGCTGAAGGGCGTACTGCATTCGGCGATGTCGATCGACGACGGCCTCGTGCGTAATCTCGACGACGCGCGCATGGCCGCGGTGCTCGCCCCGAAGGTGGCCGGCGCGTGGAACCTGCATCGCGCGACGCGGGCGCTGCCGCTCGACCTGTTCGTGGTCTATTCGTCGGCGACGACCTATCTCGGCAATCCGGGGCAGTCGAACTATGTCGCGGCCAACAGCTTCCTCGAGGCGCTCGTCGAACATCGCCGCGAGGCAGGCTTGCCCGGCACGTTCATGGCCTGGGGGCCGCTCGAGGACGTCGGCTTCCTCGCGCGCCATGCGGATACGCGCGAAGCGCTGCAGTCGCGGATCGGCGGTGCGTCGATCACGTCCGACGAGGCGATGGTTGCGCTCGAGCGGGCGCTGGTCGCGGGCGCGGCCGGCGAAGCCGTGGTCCGGCTCGACTGGCACGCCGTGGCGCGCGGGATGCCGGCCGCGAAGGCGCGCCGGTATGCGCTGCTGCAATCGCATGCGGTGGGCGGCGATGCGCGCGACGGGGGCACGCAACTGCGGGAAGAGGTGCTCGCGTTGCCGCGCGACGAAGCGATCGCGCTCGTTGCCGGGACGCTGCAGGCGCAGATCGCGCGCATCCTGCACATGACGCCCGATCGCATCGCGCTCGACAAGTCGGTGCTCGACATGGGCATGGATTCGCTGATGGGGATGGAGCTTGGCCTCGCGGTCGAGGAAGCGTTCGAGGTCAAGCTGTCGGTGATGGCGATCGCCGAGGGCGCGTCCGTGACGACGCTGGCCGGGCGCATCGTCGATTCGATCGGCGCGTCGGCCGATGCCGACGCCGGCTCGGCGACCGATGCGGCACACGAGGCGGTCGCGGCGCTCGCGGCGAAGCATGCGATCGAAGGCGAAGCGCGCGCGATGCTCGACAGCCGGCCGGCGCCCGTTGCGGGCGATGCATCGTCGACGCTGGAAGTCGCCCGATGAGCGCGCCGACCGGCTGGGCAACGCGCCAGGGTACGTTGGCACGCACGCTGACGATCGACGGTCACGGGTTGCACACGGGGCGCCGGGTGAGCGTGCGAATCCTGCCTGCGCGTCCGGAAGACGGCGTGACGGGCATCGCGTTCCGTCGCGTCGAGCAAGGGCGCGCGCTTGCGACGCTGCCGGTCGACCCCGCGCTGCGCCGCGCACAGCCGCTCTGCACGATGCTGCGCAACGCCGACGGCGTCGGCGTTCGCACGATCGAACATCTGCTTGCCGCGTTGCTCGCGTGCGAGATCGATCACGCGATCGTCGAGCTCGATGCGGAGGAAGTGCCGATTCTCGACGGCAGCGCAACGCCGTGGGTGGACGCGATCCGCGCATGCGGCCGCGTGGCGCTCGATGCGCCGAAGCGCTTCATCCGCGTGCTGCGGCCCGTCGTCGTCACGGACGGCGACGGCGACCAGCGGCGCGAAATGCGGATCGAGCCGGCGTCGCGCTACGAGCTGAGCGTGCGCAACGACCTGCGCGGCTTCGGCGACATGCACTGGGACGGTGCGCTGACGCCGGCCGCATTCGCGACCGAAATCGCGCCGTCGCGCTCGTACGGGCGGGTGAAGTGGGCCGTGCCGGCGATCGTCGCCGGTTATCTGCGCGGCGTGCCGATCCTGCGCGGCGCGCGGCCGTCGTGCACCGCGTCCATCGTCGGCAATCGCGTGCTGGGCGGGATGCGGCTGCCGGAGGAGTTCGTCCGGCATCGCGTGCTCGACCTGGTCGGCGATCTCGCGCTTGCCGGCGCGCCGCTGCTGGCGCGCGTGAGTGCGTTGCGGCCGAGCCACGAGATGAATTTCAGGCTGGTCGATGCGTTGCTGGCCGACACCGACGCCTGGCAGTGGGCCGAGTTTTCCGACGCGTGACACCACGCCTTTTAAAAATTCGCGGCGTAACATAGCGCCTTTTCGAGATAAAGCGAAGGAAGCAATGGCACTGGGAGAGCATCTTCGCCAGCAACTGGCGGCGAAAGCGCTGAAACGGCAACTGGAGCGCGCGACGGATGCCGCCGCGGCGCCTGGCGTGCCCGGCACGCCGGCTGCGCAGACCGCATCGGCGCGCAGCCGCTTCGAATCGATGCCGCAGTATCAGCAGGTCCGGATCATGCGCGAGATGGGCGAGAAGCTGCGCGTCGACTCGCCGTTCTTCCGCGTGCATGACGGCGTGGCCGGTGCGACGACGCAGATCGGCGGTCGCGAGTACCTGAACTTCGCGAACTACAACTACCTCGGGCTCGCCGGCGATCCGGCCGTGTCCGCGCGCGCGAAAGCCGCGATCGACCGCTACGGCACGTCGGCATCCGCGAGCCGGATGGTCGCGGGCGAGCGCCCGGTGCAGCGCGATCTCGAGCGCGCGCTGGCCGCGTTCTACGAAACCGACGACTGCGTCGCGTTCGTGAGCGGCCATGCGACCAACGTGACCGTGATCGGCGCGTTGTTCGGCCCGGGCGATCTGATCGTCCACGACGCGCTCGCGCACAACAGCATCGTGCAGGGCGCGCAACTGAGCGGTGCGAAGCGGCTGAGCTTCGCGCATAACGACTGGCAGGCGCTCGACGAACTGCTTTCGCGCGTGCGCCGCGAGTACCGGCACGTGCTGATCGCGATCGAAGGGCTGTACAGCATGGACGGCGATTTCCCCGACCTGCAGCGCTTCGTCGACGTGAAGACGCGCCATGGCGCATTCCTGCTGGTCGACGAGGCGCATTCGCTCGGCGTGCTCGGCGCGACCGGCAAGGGCATCCGCGAGCATTGCGGCGTCGCGCCCGACCAGGTCGACATGTGGATGGGCACGATGAGCAAGACGCTGGCCGGTTGCGGCGGCTTCATCGCCGGCTGCCAGCCGCTCGTCGACATGCTGCGCCATCTGGCACCGGGTTTCCTGTACAGCGTCGGGCTCGCGCCGACGCTCGCCGAAGCGTCGCTGGCCGCGCTCGAACGCCTGCAGGCCGAGCCGGAGCGCGTTGCGCGATTGCAGGCACGCGGGCGGCAGTTCCTGACCGAGGCGCGGGCCGCCGGGCTGAATACGGGCACGAGTGCCGGGTATGCGGTCGTGCCGGTGATCACCGGGAGCTCGCTGAAGGCCGCGCAGTGGGCGAATGCGATGTTCGACGAAGGGATCAACGTGCAGCCGATCTTCTATCCGGCCGTCGAGGAAAAGGCCGCGCGCCTGCGCTTCTTCATCTGCTCGACGCATGAGCCGGAGCAGATCAGCCGGACGGTTGCGGTGTTGTCGCGACTCGCGGGACGTACCGCGTGACGCAGGCCGCCGCGTTCGCGCAAGCGGCCCCGCGTGCCGACGGCCACGCGCGGTTTCGCGCGGCCGATGCGGACGACGCGGCGTCGTGCGCGCCGCTCGTGTTTGCGTCCGGCGTGGCCGAATTCGGCTTCTTTCTCGGGGAAAACGAAGCGCGCTGCATCGCTTTCCTGCAGCAGGCGTTCCGGTCGCGTCATGGCCGCTTCTCGTGGCGCCGGCATCGCGTCGCGGTCGGTGAAGACGGCGCCGTGCTCGCCGTGATGGCGATTCACGACGGGCAGCGGACGATGTTCGACGACGTGCATGTCGTGTGGGCGCTCGCGCGCTTCTTCGGCGTGCGCCGCACGATCGGCCAGTTGCTGCGCGGGCTGATCCTCGAAACGGAAATTCCGGCGCCGAAGCGTTCGCAGATCCTCGTCGCGCATTGCGCGACCGACGCGCGCCAGCGCGGCACGGGCATCTTCAGCGCGCTGTTCCGCGACGCGCTGGACACCGGCGCACTGCCGGCCGACGGCAGCCGCGACATCGTGCTCGACGTGCTGACCCGCAACGTGCGCGCCCGCGCACTGTACGAACGCCTCGGGTTCGCCGCACTGCCGCGGCCGCGCGCCCGCTCGGGCCGGCTGCCCGCCGAACTCGATTCGGTCCGGATGCGGTTCACGCGCCGCGCCTGACGGCGCGTCACTGTGCGTGCGGCTACTTCCGCCGCGGCCCGAACGGCCGCTGCTGCACGTCCGCCCCGTGCGCGACGATCGCCATGCCCTCCGGCACTTCCTCCCACGCGCCGCGCAGGTCGACGAGCGGTTCGGACACGACCATGAACGCGTCGTTTCCCGCTTCTGTGATGCGCGGGTTATGCGGATACAGCTCGTGCAGGTGCTTGAACGACGTGCTGTGGAACAGCGAGCGAGATTGCCGTTCGCTGGAGTAGCGCACCGCGATGATCCGTTCGCCGTCGGTCGCGCAGATCGTCATGTTGAGCGGGTTGGCCACGCGATGGCGCGCGGCGGTTTCCTCGACCACGCCGACCATCCGCTCGAGCGCCGGCAGCGGCGTCTGCTCGAGGCCGTACGTCAGCGCGAGGCGGAACATCAGCTCGGAGTCGGTCGAGCCTTCGAGCGTCGGGAACAGTGCGGGATCGACCGTCATCGTCAGGTCGCGGCGCAGCTTGTGGAAATCGCGGATCAGCCCGTTGTGCGCGAACAGCCAGCGGCCGTGGCGAAACGGGTGGCAGTTGGTTTCCTGCACGGGCGTGTCGGTCGCCGCGCGGATATGCGCGATGAACATCCGCGAGCGGATCGCGCGCGCGGCTTCGCGCAGGTTGCGGTCGTTCCACGCGGGATGCACGGAGCGGTAGCGGAACGGCAGTTCGTCGGGGTGCCCGTACCAGCCGATGCCGAACCCGTCGCCATTGGTGGTCGTGGCGCCGAGTTCCGAATGCAGGCTCTGGTCGATCAGCGAATGCTTCGCGCGGAACAGCACGGTCTCGAGATGGATCGGATTACCCGTATAGGCGAGCCAGCGGCACATGGTGCGCTCCTTCACGATGGATCGTTCGCGCATGGTAGCCGACTTCGCAGGGCGCTCGCGCCTGCGCGTGCCGGGGCGGTCGCCCGGGCGGGCACGCCGCCCAATCCTCATACGTGCCGCATCCGTACGTGCGATGCGCAACCGCCCGGCCAGGTGGCCGGGCGCCACGCAGCGCGGCGGCCCGCGACGGCGCCGCCGCGGCCGTCACGCTCAGTCGCCGAGCGCGTCCATCACGCGCGCCGAATAGACGAGCGCCGCGCCCGCATTCAGCGCAATCGCGACGCCGAGCGCTTCCGCCACTTCTTCCCGGGTTGCGCCATGCTTCGTCGCTTCGGCCGTGTGAACGGCGATACAGCCGTCGCAACGCGTCGTGACGGCCACCGCGAGCGCGATCAGTTCGCGCGTCTTCGCGTCGAGATGGCCCGTCTTGGCGCCGGCGCCGGCCAGCGCCTGGTAGCCGGACAGCGTATCGGGCGACAGCTTGGCGATATCGCCGATGCGCGTCGAGAGTTCCTTCCGGTATTCGTTCCAGTTCAGCATGATGCGTCCTTTTCGAGAAGAGGTCAGGAGGGCGGCGGACGCCGCGATCTCGGGCGATGCAGGGCTATTCTGATCGCTCGCGCTGAGGGTTTCGATACGCTAGAGTGTCAATTTTTAGCGCGATCGTCTCATGGATGCATTGAGTCAACTGCTGTCGCTGGGCCGTAGCCATGTCGAACTCGACGTGCGCTGCCTGCTCGACGGGCCGTTCGCGATGCCGCACGACCCGTTGCCGCCCGGCGAGGCGGCGTTCCACCTGCTGCTGGCCGGAACGTGCCGGCTGCGTACCGCCGACGGGCGCACGCTGCAGCTCGCCGACGGCGATTTCGTGCTGTTGCCCGCCGGCAGTGCGCACGACCTGCTCGACGCGGGGGCCGGCCGGTCGCGGCCGGCCGCACCGCTGCGCGAATCGGGTGCCGCCGGCGGCGCGGTGCTGCCGGTCAAGTCGAATCTCGATCCGGCCGAACCGGGCAGCGCGAGCGTGGACCTGCTGTGCGGACGTTTCGTCTATGCGCGCGGCGCAGGCGAACTGCTGATGCGCACGCTGCCGCAGGTGCTGCACGTCGGGTTGCGCGAGGTGTCGGGGTTCGCGCCGCTGCAACTGTTGACGAGCGTGCTGCGCACCGAGGCGTCGAACGTGCAGCCGGGTGCCGGTGCGATCGTGAATGCGCTCGGCCAGGCGCTGCTCGCGTATGCGTTGCGCGCATACGGCCGCGACGCGCGCGTGCCGTCCGGCTGGCTTGCGCTCGCAGCGGATACGCGGCTCGGCCCGTCGGTTCAGGCCGTGCTGCAGGCGCCGGAGCAGCCGTGGACGGTCGAGTCGCTCGGCGACGCAGCGGCGATGTCGCGCGCGACCTATGCGCGGCATTTCCGCGAGAAGGCCGGGATGAGCGTCGGCGCGTTCGTCGCGCAGATCCGGATGATGCACGCATGCGCGCTGCTGCAGGACACGCAGCGCGGCCAGGCGGAGATCGGCCAGGCGGTCGGCTATCAGTCCGAGGCGGCCTTCGGCAAGGCGTTTCGCGCGGTGCTCGGCACCACACCCGGGCGCTGGCGGCGCGCGCAGCGCGGCATGTAAGACTGCAAGCGCGGCCGTCTTGGCGCGCGCCAAAGCTGCTACCATGCGCGAAACGCAGTTCAACTAAAACGATTTCGAACAAGAAGAAAGAGAGGGCAAAGCAATGAACCAGACCACCATCCAGCAGCCGTCGTTCGCGTTCGTGGCGGCATCGTGGGCCGCACTGATCGCAGGTTTCGCGGCATTCCTGATCGGTCTCTGGAACGCCGGCATGCAGCTCAACGAGAAGGGCTACTACTTCACCGTGCTGGTGTTCGGCCTCTATGCGGCGATCTCGCTGCAGAAAAGCGTCCGCGATCGCGCGGAAGGCATTCCCGTCACCGGTATCTACTACGGCATCAGCTGGATCGCACTGCTGCTGTCGATCGCGCTGCTGGTTGTCGGCCTCTTCAACGCGACGCTGCAGTTGAGCGAGAAGGGCTTCTACGCGATGTCGTTCGTGCTCGCGCTGTTCGGCGCGGTGGCCGTGCAGAAGAACACGCGCGACCTGCAGAACGCGAAGCCGCGTTACACCGACGCCGATTCCGCGACGTCCGTCCAGGAGTAACGGCACGCGGGACGGGCGCCCGCCGGGGGCGCCCGGTTCGCGACGACATCCGCGGCGCCCCGCATTCGCCGGCGCGCCGCATGCTCCCCGTCCTTTCGTTTCATCCATGCCGCTGCGCATGACGATGGAGATATTCAGGATGACAGACATCATGGAAACCACACCGCGCACGAGGTCGGCCTTGGCCGCCCGTGCCGTGGCGGCCAAGGCCGCGCTCGTGCTGGAGACGAACAACCTGCGCGGCGGCGCCGGCCTCGCACAGGCCGTCGACAGCCTGAAGCGCCTCGTGTCGGCGCTGTCGAAGCAGACCGTGCCGCCCGCGGCACTCGCGCAATGGATCATCACGCACGACGGCCTGCCTGCCGATGCGTGCGCGCAGATCGCCGCGCTGGCCGGCCGCCCGATCGACTTCGTCGAGATCGGCGCGAGCACCGGCTACTACGATGCGAAGAACGACGGTTTCGATCGCGTCGACGCGGCGCGTTGCGACGTCGTTGTGTTCGCCGATGCCGATTGCCGGCCGGCCGACGACTGGCTCGAGCATCTGCTCGCGCCGTTCGCGCGCGATACGGACGACGTGCCCGTCGCGGTGGCGGGGCGGACCAGCTATGCGCCGAACGTGCTCGGCATCGCGCTGACGTCGATCGATTTCATGTATTTCCCGAGCCCGCTGCGCGACGGCGCGACGCGCAACTTCTACGCGAACAACGTCGCGTTCCGGCGCGACGTGTTCGCGCAATTCCGCTACGAGCCGCTCGACGGCGTCTATCGCGCGCATTGCCAGGTGATGGGGCTGCGGATGCAGGCGGCCGGCGTGGCCGTCGAGTTCGCGCCGGCCGCGCACACCGAGCATCGGCTGCCGGACACGCATCGCGAATCGCTGAAGCTGCGCTGGATGCGCGGCGAGGACAGCGTCGGGCTGACGCCGTATCTCGTGAATGCATACCTGCCGCGTCAATGGCAGTGGCTCGGCCGCAGCGGCCCGCTCGGCCCGTTCTGCGTGATGGCGATGCGGCTCGGCTACAGCCTGCGCGCGCTCAATCGCCAGCAACTGCCGCAGCTTGGCGCCGCTCGCTATCTCGCGGCCGTCGGCGTCACGATCGCCGCGTCCGCCGTCGATACGCTGGGCGCGCTCGCGCGTGGTTTCGGGCTCGCGGGACGTGCATCGGCCCGACGCGATCTCGAAGCGCTGTCCTATCACCGTCATTGAAACGGCGCCGCGCTTCGCGACGCCGCCACGACACCCCGACACCCCGACACCCCGACACCCCGACACCCCGACACCCCGACACCCCGACACCCCGACACCCCGACACCCCGACACCCCGACACCCCGACACCATCCCGACGACGACCATGCCCTCATTCGCCACCCGTGTTGCCTGCCTCGCCCTGTTTGCCGCCAGCGCCGGCGCCCATGCCGCGCCGGTCGATCACGCGGGGCGCGGGATCGTCCACTTCGCGTCGCAAAGCGGCTGCCCGTTCGCGAACGCGGCCGCAACGGACTGCAATCGCGTCGCGCTCGATGCGCCCGAAGTTCACGCGAGCATCGATACCGACGCGCACGCGATCGTCTTTTCGAGCGACGCGAATCGCCGCACGAAGGACGTGCTCGGCGACGTGCTGCTGCAGGGCACGGGCGTCGACGGCGACGGCCGGCGCGTGCCGTTGAGCGTGCACGTGCTGCTGCGTCGCGACGGTGCGAAATGGGATCGCGACGTGTACGTCCATGCGCCCGTGCATGGCAAGTTCACCGATGTCCGGATCGATCCGTATCGCGTGCGCGTGAAGGAGGGCGACGGCGAGCGCGACATCCTCACGCCGGATGAAACGCTTGCGCTGTTCGCGCATCCGTCGCTGGCATCGCGGCTCGCGCGGCATCTGGTGAAGGTGCGCGCGACCGATCCGAAGCAGCCATCGGCCGACGACATCACGATCGCGCTCGGCGTCGGCGGCCTGACGAAGTCGGTCGCGCGCGCGAGCTTCACGTCGAACGCGCCGCACGATGCGGACGTCGATCGCGCACTCGCGGCCGGCACGTGGTCCATTCGTTTCGATACACTGAGCAATCACATTCCGGTGTGGGTCGCGCAGCGCGAGCTGTTCCTGTTCGGTCTCGACGGCAGCGCGCTGTTGAAGGAGGTGCGCGAGCGCGGCTTCAGGAAGAACGACCGGATCGAGTTCGGTGCGCGCGACGGCAACGGCTATCTGCGCGTGAACGGCCGCGAGGAGGCATTCGCGGGGGCGGCCGCGTCCGCGCATGCGTTCATGCAGGAAAGCTTCGTCGGCCTGATCCTCGGCTGGCGTCGCGATCCGGCTGCCGCTGCGGCATCCGCGACGAAATCCGCGTCCGCACGAGGCGTGCCGGCATGACCGCGGCAGGCGAACTGCCCGCGTCGCCGCAGGCGACGCACGGCGAGCGCTTCGACTGTCTCGATGCGCCCGTGCCGCACGGCGCGGCGCGAGTACGTGCGTATCTCGTCGATCGCATCAAGCGGGCGGCGATCCGGCAGCTTCATCGCAGCACGCATGGCGAGCGCTGGATGCTGCGCATGTACCTGATCGGCGAAGAAGCGACCGAGTGCGCGCTGCACGAGGACTGGGCCGGACAGCCGCCGGACTGGCTCGCGCCGCGGATCGAGCAGCACCTCGCGGACGAGCGACGCCATGCGGCCGCGTTTGCCGACGCGCTACACGTGCGCGGTGTCGCGGCTTCCACGAAGCCGCACGAACCCGACTGGCTGAGCCGGCGCAAGATTGTGCGATGGCGCCGGCTCGCGCAGCGCTACGCGCCGCATTTCGCGCAAGGCGTGCTCGTGCCGGCCTATGCGACGGGCCTGTGCGCGGAACAGATGGCGATGCGCGTGCTCGCGCGCCACTGCGCGACGATCGGCGACGCGCATCCGCTATATCCGCTGCTCGCGCGCGTGCTCGCCGACGAGACGCGGCACGTCCGGCTCTGTTCGGACACGCTGCGCCGTCTCGTCGCGCCATCCGAGGCGGCGCATCTCGCTGCGTTGCTGGACGAGATCCGTGCAATCGACGCCGGTTTCGGCGTGACGGGTGCGCTGGCGATGTACGCGGCCGGATGGATCCAGTCGCTTCGTCCGCGCGCATGATGCCGCGGATCGTCTATCTCGCGACGGCCGACGCGCGCGGCCACCTGATGCGCGCGCAACTGCTCGTGCATGCGTTGCGCAAGGCCGACGCGGACGTCGATGTGCTGACGACGTCCGATGCGGGGCAGGCATTCCTGTCCGCGTTCGGCATCGACGCTCCCGTGCTGTCCCGTCACTACGCGGTGCAGTTCGACGCGCGGCAGAACATGCTGCGCGACGCGACCGATCGCAATGTCGCGCACTACGTATTCACGCCGACGCGCATGCTGCGCGACATCGCGCGGCTGCGTGCGATCGTTCGCGATGCCGATCTCGTGATCAACGATTCGTTTCATCCGGCGCTGCTGTTCATGGGCGCGGTGCCGGGCTGGCGCCGCCGCATCGTTCATGTGTACGGCGGCAGCCTGCGCCGTGCGCTGACGGAGAATTTCGACGCACGGTTGCCGCGCGCGCTGGCGCGTGCGTTTGCGCGGATCGTCGACTGGCAGATCGATTCGGCGCTGTGCTGCATCGAACACGACTTTGCGTACGAGGTGGCCGACGATGCGCAGCGACCGCGCGGGCATTGCCGGTTGCCGACGCCGGTGCCGGTCGTCGCCGAACTGCCGGCATCGGAGCTGGCTGCCGCCGCTGTTTATCTGAATCCGCACTTTCGCGATGTCGCGCTCGCCGATGCGCTGTCGGCCGGTATGCGCGACGCGGGGCTCGCGGCACACCGCGTCGGCGAGGGCTACGCCGGGCACGACGGCTGGACCGGCGTTGATACCGACTGGGCGATGCGTGCCGCACACGCGCCGCTGATCGTGTCTGCGCCCGGCATGGCCGCACTGTCGATCGCGCGCGTGTATCGCCGCCCGATCCTGCTCGTGCTGACCGATCAGCCCGAGCAGGCGAGCAATGCCGCGCGTGCGGCACGTCTGCAACTCGTGCATCGCATTGTCGCGTGGCGCGGCGACGCGGCCGCGTTCCGGCAGGAGGTCGCGCAGGCCGCAGCCGACCTGATGCGCAATCCGGGCACGCCGGCAGGAACGATGGCCGGACGTGAGCATGCGCGTGCGCGCGTCGATGCGTGGACGTCGCGCATCCTCGCGCTGCGTCCGCATGCGCGGACGGCCGAAGCGGATCCCCGATGCGAGGCGCCGGTTCCGCGATGAACACATTGTCGCTTCGTGACGATCGCCGGCCCGAGATCCGGCAGATGCTGGTCGCGACGTTCGGCATGGCCGCGGGCCTTGCGATCTTCTTTCTGCTGGAGCGCAGCGTCACGCCGCGCTACGTGTTTGCCACGCCGATCGATGCGCGGATTCCGTTCATCGCATGGTCGTGGTTCGTCTATGTCGGTTTCTTTCCGTTCGTGATTACTCTGGCCGCATATGCGCGGCCGCCCGCGTTCGCCGCGTTCAAGGAGGCCGTGCTGATCGCGTTCGTGTTCGGTGTCGTCTGCTTCCTGCTGTTTCCGGAAGCCGTCCCGCGGCCGGATGTCGCGGAGATCGGCAATACGTTCGTGCGCCACCGTCTCGCGCGCATGTGGCAGCTCGATCTCGCGGCCAACGGTTTTCCGAGCCTGCATGTCGCGGTGACGTGCGTCGCGTGCCGGATGCTGACGGACCGGCGTCGGCTCGCGGCGACGGCGATCGGCCTGCTGATCTGTGCGTCGACGCTGACGCTCAAGCAGCATACGGTCGCCGACGTATTGGGTGGCGTCGCGCTCGCGATGGTCAGCGCGCTGTGGGTCGAGCGGCGTTCGCTGCGCAGGAGGCTCGCGTGACGGATGCCCATGTTCATCATGCCGGCCAGAACACCGCGCTTGCGCAGTTCGTGCCCGATCCCGCGCTGTTTCGCGTGAACGCGTCGCGTGTCGGTGCCGCGCTGGCCGGCGACTGGATGATGATTGTCGCTGCGTTCGCGGTGGCGATCGCGTTCCCGCATCCGCTCGTCTACGCGTTTGCCGCGATCGTGATCGCGCGCAGCCAGCTTGCGCTCGCGGTCATGATGCACGAAGGTGCGCACGGGTTGCTGGCGCGGAGCCGGCGCGTCAACGACGTACTGGGCCAGTTGTTCGCGGCCGGCCCGCTGTGGCTGTCGCTGCGTACGTATCGTGCGGGCCATCTGAAGCACCATCGCGCGCCGATGCAGCCGGACGATCCCGTTGCGCTGCTGTTCGGCGTGCACGACTATCCGGTGACGCGCGGGCGGCTGATCGGCCGCCTGCTCGCGTACGCGTGCGGGATCGGCTACGTGACGAGCGTCGTGAAGCTCGCGCGCGGCGAATTTGCGCATGCGTTGCCGAAGGTCGGGAAATCGCGTGCATATGCGGCGTGGGAAGTCGCGTCGATGCTGGCCGGCAACGGCTTGCTGTTCGGCGCGCTCGCGCTGGCCGGACATCCGCTGCTGTACATCGGGCTGTGGGTCGTGCCGTCCGTCACGCTGTTGCCGCTCGCCGGGCAGGTGCGCGCGATTTTCGAGCACGCGGGGCTGCCGGCTTGCGACGACCAGAGCCGCAATGCGCGCACGATCGGCCGGCGTTCGTGGCAGACGTTTCTGTTCGGCCCGCACGCGATTCATTTTCATATCGAGCATCATCTGTACACGCGGATGCCGTTCCATAACCTGCCGGTCGTGCATCGACAACTCGCGCAGCGGCAGTTGCTGCCCGACGGCAACCTGTATGCGGGATACGGTGCGGTGTTGCGCGACGTGAGCGTGCGCTGACTTGCGAGCAGGGATCGTGCGGTTGTATGCGCCGGGGCGACCGTGGAGGAGGGGGCAAGGATGCCGGATGCTTGCGCACGCAATCGGATACGAAGTGGGAAATTCGAGCCCGATACGGCAAGAGGCAGACGCAAAAAAGCCTCCACGCGGGAGGCTTCAATTGCAACTATCAAAAAGATAGATGGTAGGGTGGGAGGGACTCGAACCCTCGACTCTCTGATTAAAAGTCAGATACTCTAACCAACTGAGTTACCACCCCACGTTCTCAAAAATTGCTCGAGAACGAAAAAACGGCTTCAGGTTGTAGCTGATGCGGCTTGGCTAGCGACCCAAAGAGCAAAAGATTATAGCGACGGATTTTCGGTGAGTCAACAATCCGCCACGATAATTATTTGATCGTTTCGAGCTTGCCCTGCGCCGTCTGCGCCGCGTTCGACCCGGCGTACTGCGAAACAACCTGTTCGAACGTCTTCTTCGCAGCCGCCTTCTGGCCTTGTTCGAGCTGGTTCGTACCGATCGCCACGAGTGCATCGGCCGCGCGCGGGTGCTGCGGGAACTTGCTCACGATCCCTTGCCACGTCGCCGTCGAACCGCGGTAGTCGCGCAGCGCGTATTGCGCATTGCCGAGCCAGTACTGCGCGGTCGGCTGGTAGGGGCTCTGCGGATACTTCGCGATGAAGCTGCGGAACGAAGCCGCCGCCGCCTTGAAGTTGCCGTTGCGGAACTGCTGCTGCGCCGCGCTGAGCGCATCCGTTTCACCCGGCTGCACGGTGCCTTCGACACCGTCGATCGTCGCCTGCTGCGGCTCGAACTTCTTGAGCCGAGTGTCGAGATCCTGGTAGTACTCCTTCTGCTGCCGCTCGAGCGTCGTCAGCCGGTTCGTCAGGTCCTCGTTCTCGCCGCGCAGCGTCGCGACCTGCTGGTTAAGCTGGTCGAGACGGCCGGATTGATCGAGGATCGTACGCTGGGCGGCGGACAACTGGCTCGCCAGGTTGTCGGTCTTGCTGCGCAGGTCGAGCACGGCGCGGCGCGCTTCGTTGTCGTCGAACACGCCTGCGTGCGCCGGCGCGGCCGACGACGCCGCGCCGACGACGCAGAGAGCTGCGGCTGCACGCAGCCAGGTTACACGGTGCGTCATACGGCGATTCTTCCGTTACTTACTGTTGGTAGACGAGGTCGGCGCGACGGTTCTGCGCCCACGATGCTTCGTCGTGACCCGCTGCCTGCGGCTTTTCCTTGCCGAGGCTCACGGCTTCCATCTGCGAATCGTTCACGCCGAGCAGTGCCATCGCGCGACGGACGGCTTCCGCACGCTTCTGGCCCAGCGCGAGGTTGTACTCGCTCGTGCCGCGTTCGTCGGTGTTGCCCTGGATCAGCACGTGGCGCTGCGGGTGGCTCTTCAGGTACTGGGTGTGTTGCTGCATCAGCGGCTGATATTCGTCCTTCACCGAATAGCTGTCGAAGTCGAAGTAGATGCTGCGCTTCGCGAGCGGGCTGTTCGGGTCGTTCAGCGGATCGACGTTCACTTGCGCGACGTTGTCGGCGCTCGGTTGCGTGCTGACCGCACCCGCGTTGTTTGCCTTGTCGTCGAGCTTCACGCCCGACTTGCACGCTGCGAGCGCGCTGATCATCATCACGGCCAGGGCCAGACGAGCCTTATTCGACATCATGGTTACTCTCCTTGTGGTCATTGCATGAAGGGCCCCCACGACGGCTCACGAACGGAGCCGCCCTGGACGGACAGGATTTGCGGCGGCGCGCTGCCGTCGGAGGGCACTGCAGCCAGAACGTTGCGACCACCCGACTGGGTAGCGTACAGAAGGTACTGGCCGTTTGCCGCGAAGCTCGGCGATTCGTCGCGATTCGTATTCGTGATGGCGTTCGCCGCGCCGGATTGCAGATCCTGAACGTACAGCTTGAAGCCCCCACCGGTACGGGAGATGTAGGCGAGCAGCTTGCCGTCCGGGCTCACACGCGGGCTCGTGTTGTAGCTGCCGGTGAAGGTCACGCGCTGCGCGGCACCGGCGCTTTCGCCCTGTGCGGGCATCCGGTAGATTTGCGGCGCACCGCCGCGATCGCTCGTGAAGTAGATCCAGTGGCCGTCCGGCGAGTAGAACGGTTCGGTGTCGATCGAGCTGCCCTGCGTGAGACGGCGCAGGCCGCCGCCGGTCGAGTTGACCGTATAGATTTGCGTATTGCCCGTGAGCGACAGTGCGACGGCAAGCGTGTTGCTGTCCGGCGACCAGGCCGGCGCACTGTTGTTGCCCTTCTGGTCGGAGACGATGTAGCGGCGGCCGGTCGGCAGGTCGTGGATGTAGACGATCGGCTTCTTGCGCTCGAACGATACGTACGCGACCTTCGTGCCGTTCGGCGACCAGGCCGGCGAGATGATCGGCTCGGTACTCGACAGCGCGATGCGCGGGTTCTGGCCGTCCGAATCCGAAATCTGCAGCTGGTAGCGGTTACCGGTCTTGATCACGTAAGACAGGCGCGTGGCGAATACGCCGCGCACGCCGAGCAGCTTCTGGAAGATGTAGTCGGCGATCTTGTGGCCGGCCGTGCGCAGCGTGGTGTCGGTGGCCGTCAGCGACAGGCCGCCGAGGCTTTGCTGCTTCACGGTGTCGTACAGGATGAAGTTGACCTTGTACTGGCCGTTCGCTTCGCGGTTCACGCTGCCGGCGACGAACGCATTCGCGCCCTTGGCCTTCCATGCGCCGAGATCGACCGAGGCGGTCTCGGGCACGGGCGTGCTGCCCGCGTCGATGTTGGTGAATTTGCCGCTGCGGGCGAGGTCGGCGCGGACGATCGACGTGACCTGCTGTGGCAGGCCCGCCTCATTCGCGAAATTCGCGGTGGCAATGGGGAACTGGGTCGACCCGACACCGGTGATCAGCACGTTGACCTGGGCGTTAGCGGCGCTGCCCGCCGCAATCAGACACGAGGCCACGAGTGCCCTGAAACCTAGCTTTGTCATCAAACTCATGCTTCTTGCTTCCCGTATGACTTGGATCGCTGCGCAACCGCAGAGAGACAGTAAAAATACCCGATTCGTTCCCGTCTGACAGTGACGCCCGGAGTGTAAGCGTATTTCCTTTCACTCCGCCGCCTTGAAGGTAATCGTAATGTCAGACGGCGTACGACCGTTAGAATCGGGCGGCAACGGGACCGATGCGTGGATCGCACTGACCACGGCTTGATCCCACCCCGAATTCCCGCTGGAGCGGGAGACCGATGCGCTCAATACGTCACCGGATGGCGTGCACCGAATCTTGACGACGGTGGTCAGGCCTGCTCGCTCGCCGCCCCAAACGATGTTCGGCTTGACGCGGCGGCGCACCTTGTCGGCATAGCCGGGCGTTGCGGCATTGCCGCCGGAGCCCGTGCCCGTGCCGCTTTTCGCGAGGCCTTCGCCGCCGCCTTCGCCGGCGCCGGACAGGCCCTGCATCTGCGCGAGACGCGCGCTGCGTTCGCGGTCGAGCTTCGCGTTCGCCGCCGCCTCGGCCTTCGCGCGCGCCGTGGCTTCGGCCTTCGCCTTGGCCTGGGCTTCCGCCTTTGCCTTCGCGGCTGCCTCGGACTTCGCCTTCGCCGCCTGCTGCGCTTCGAGCTGCGCCTGCTTCTGCTGCTGGAGTTTCTGCTGTTCGAGCTTCTGCTGCTCGGCGAGCTGCTGTTGCTTGAGCTTGTCTGCCTGCTTCTGCCTGTCGCGTTCCGCGGCCTTCTGCGCGGCGAGTGCGGCAGCCTGTTGCGCGGCGAGCTGCGCGCGCCGGGCGTCATCTTCCTGCTGGGCCTTCAGTTGCTGCGCGCGCCGCTGCTGCTCGAGCAGCGCTTCACGCGCGGCCGCTTCCTGCTGGCGCTTCTTCTGCTGCAGCGCGATGTCGGCTTGCTCGTCGCGCACCGGGGGAGGGGGCGGCGCGACCTTCGCAGGCGGCGTCACGACCGGCCGCGGCGCGGCGACGTCGGGCACTTCGGTCCACAGCTCGGCTTCGGCGCCGGCCGGCGTGCTGTTCTGCCACTGCACGCCGTGATAGAGAAACAGCGCGAGCAGCACGTGCATCAGCGCGGCGAGCGCGAATGCGCGCCAGGTGCCGCGCTCGCGGGGAGGCTGAGGCGGATAGCCGGTGCTGCGTGTGGATTGCTGCCGGTTCATTGCGATTTGACGAGGAGACCGACGCGCTTGACGCCGCGCGCCTTCAGATCCGACATCACGGTCATGACCGCATCGTACTGCACGGTCTTGTCGGCCGCGATCACGACCGGCTGGTCGGGATGATCGGCCTGCCGCGCCGAGATGAAGCTGTCGAGCTCGGCCTTCGTCATCGTGTCTTCCTGGGTCGCGCCCGAGTCGCCCTTGTACTTGACGCTCATCGTGCGGTCGGCCTTGATGTTGACGACGACGGGGGGTGTCTGCTCCTGCGGCGCGGCATTGCCGACGGTCGGCAGGTTGATGATCGACGGGGCGACGAGCGGTGCGGTGACCATGAAGATCACGAGCAGCACCAGCATCACGTCGATGTACGGCACGACGTTGATGTCGGCCATTGCGCGGCGCGAGCGGCCGCCGCGCATGCTGGATCGGATGGGACTTCCTGCCATGGCGTGCTCCTTACTGGGCCTGACGCTGCAGGATGTTCGAGAACTCTTCGATGAAGGTCTCGAAGCGGATCGCGAGGCGGTCGATGTCGTGCGCGTAGCGGTTGTACGCGACCACCGCCGGAATCGCGGCGAACAGGCCGATCGCGGTGGCGACGAGCGCCTCGGCGATGCCCGGCGCGACGTTCGCGAGCGTGGCCTGCTGCACGTTCGCGAGGCCGCGGAACGAGTTCATGATCCCCCAGACCGTGCCGAACAGGCCGATGTACGGGCTGACCGAACCGACCGATGCGAGGAACGCGAGGTTCGCTTCGAGCACGTCCATTTCACGCTGGAACGACGCGCGCATCGCGCGGCGCGCACCGTCGAGCACGAGGCCCGGGTCGCTGAGGCGCTTTTCCTTCGCCTTCAGGAATTCGCGCATCCCCGATTCGAAGATCCGCTCGAGCGCGCCGATCGTGTGGCGGTTGTTGGCCGCGCTCTGGTACAGCGCCTGCAGGTCGCCGCCCGACCAGAAATCCCTCTCGAAGCGTTCGGTCTGCGCGCGTGCGCGGCGGATCGCAAACCACTTGCGGAAGATGAAGGTCCACGACATCACCGACAGCAGCAGCAGCAGCCCCATCACGGCCTGGGCCAGCACGCTCGCGTTGAGGACGAGGGAAATGATCGACAGGTCTTGAGAAGTGTTCATAGAGGTTTGAGTAACGTCCCTTCGGGGCGCCCGGTATGCGTGTGGCGCGGCGCGCCGGCCATGCCTGGCGCCGAACCTTGCTTAGTATCGAATCAGGAAGGCAAGTTCATAGGCTTTGTCTAAACGGCGCTCATGCGAGCTTCGTTGACAGTACAGTCTGCCCGGCGTCGATGACGGGCCCGCGGTGCAGCGCGTCGAGCACGACCTGCGGGATGGCCGCGGGCCGGATACCGTTACGGTCGACGCAGCCGAGGCGGATATGTCCGGCCACGAGCAGCGTGTCGCCACACCAGGCTTCCTGCGTGAATTCCACCGATGCACGGCCGATGCGTCCCGGCCGGCTCGTGATCGCCAGCGTGTCGTCGAGTCGCGCCGGCGCGCGGTAGTCGAGCGACGTGCTGCGGACGATGAAGATCGCGCCGGTATCGTCGGCGAGCTGGCGCTGGTCGATGCCGCATGCGCGAAGCCACTCGGTGCGGGCGCGCTCGAAGAACTTCAGGTAGTTGGCATAGAAGACGATGCCGCCTGCATCGGTATCCTCGTAGTACACACGCACCGGCCAGGTAAAGCCGGAACGCGCTTCCGGGGAGCGGGTAGGCTGAGTCATGGCGCGCATTCTACCGGAACGCAGAAGCCTGATTCATAACCGTTTCGTAACGGAATGTAGTATGACGTAGCACACCGCGGGCCGGCCCGACGGCCGGGCCGCGGCTGCGCGCGATGTGTCAGCCGCGATGGATCGTGAGGCCGGCCGGTGCCTGGGCGACCGGCATCATCTCGATCGTGTTGATGTTCACGTGTGCCGGGCGCGTCGCGATCCAGTAGATCGTGTCGGCGATGTCCTCGGACGTGAGCGGCTGGACGTTCTGGTAGACGTTGGCCGCCTTCGCGTCGTCGCCGCGGAAGCGGACGTTCGAGAATTCCGTGCCGCCGCACAGGCCCGGCTCGATGTCGGTCACGCGCAACGGCGTGCCGATCAGGTCGGCGCGCAGGTTCAGGCTGAATTGTCGGACAAAAGCCTTGGTTGCGCCGTATACGTTCCCGCCCGGATACGGATAGGTGCCGGCAACCGAACCGAGATTGAAGATATGGCCGCGGCCGCGCTCGATCATGCCGGGCAGCAGCGCGTGCGTGACGGTCACGAGGCCCGAGCAGTTCGTGTCGATCATGGTCTGCCATTCGTCGAGGCTGGCCTTGTGGGCCGGCTCGACGCCGAGCGCGAGGCCGGCGTTGTTGACGAGCACGTCGAGCGCCGCGAATTCGGCGGGAAGGGCGGCCGGCACGGCTTCGACGGCCGCGCGGTCGCGCACGTCGAGCTCGAGCGGCAGAAGGGCATCGCCGAGTTCGGCGGCGAGCGCATCGAGACGATCCTTGCGGCGCGCGGTCGCGACGACGCGGTGGCCTCCGTTGACGAAGGCACGGGCGATGGCGGCGCCGAAGCCGGCGGACGCGCCTGTGACGAACACGATCATTGCTGCTCCTGGTCGGTGACAAAATAGCGGGTGGTATCCCGCAAGCCTACTGAGATTGCCGCACCGCGGCAAGGCGGCAAAGCGTTTCGGCACGGGCGCGTAGAGTCTGGCCCCAATTGCTTTCGGCGTACTGCTGTGCGGTTGCCTATTCATGACGCATCCAATACACTAACGCGCTCATCACCCCTGCGTGACTGGCGATAGAACCCTTCGGGGTCAAGGTGGAGCATCCCACCGTGAAGCGCGGGGCGCCGTTTTTGCCGTTCGCCTGGGCAGCCGTTGTGCGCCGTCGCGTGCATCGCCGGTGGCTGTCCTGCCTCGCGTCATACGGATTCTTCCGCCACGTCGAGCTGGTCCCGCCAGCAACGCACCGTACACGGCCGCTCCGGTCAACCTGTACACACTTAACGGAAACCGTATGTTTGACAGAGCCCAAAGCACCATCGCGAACGTCGATCCCGAAGTCTTTGCAGCGATCGAGCAGGAAAACCGCCGCCAGGAAGATCACATCGAGCTGATCGCGTCGGAAAACTACACGAGCCCGGCCGTGATGGCCGCGCAGGGCTCGCAGCTCACGAACAAGTACGCGGAAGGTTATCCGGGCAAGCGCTACTACGGCGGCTGCGAGTACGTCGACGTCGTCGAGCAACTGGCGATCGACCGCGTGAAGCAGCTGTTCGGCGCGGAAGCCGCGAACGTGCAGCCGAACTCGGGTTCGCAGGCGAACCAGGGCGTGTTCTTCGCGATGCTCAAGCCGGGCGACACGATCATGGGCATGAGCCTCGCGCACGGCGGTCACCTGACGCACGGCTCGCCGGTGAACATGTCGGGCAAGTGGTTCAACGTCGTGAGCTACGGCCTGAACGAGAACGAAGACATCGACTACGACGCGGCCGAACAGCTCGCGCAGGAACACAAGCCGAAGCTGATCGTTGCGGGCGCATCGGCGTTCTCGCTGAAGATCGATTTCGAACGTCTGGCGAAGATCGCGAAGTCGGTGGGCGCGTACCTGATGGTCGACATGGCGCACTACGCAGGCCTGATCGCGGCCGGCGTGTACCCGAACCCGGTGCCGCACGCGGATTTCGTGACGACGACGACGCACAAGAGCCTGCGCGGCCCGCGCGGCGGCGTGATCCTGATGAAGTCCGAGTACGAGAAGCCGATCAACTCGGCGATCTTCCCGGGCATCCAGGGCGGCCCGCTGATGCACGTGATCGCGGCGAAGGCGGTGGCGTTCAAGGAAGCGCTGTCGCCGGAGTTCAAGGCATACCAGGAAAAGGTGGTCGAGAACGCACGCGTGCTGGCTGAAACGCTGGTGAAGCGCGGGCTGCGGATCGTGTCGGGCCGCACCGAAAGCCACGTGATGCTGGTCGACCTGCGCGCGAAGAACATCACGGGCAAGGCAGCGGAAGCGGCGCTCGGCGCGGCGCACATCACGGTGAACAAGAACGCGATCCCGAACGACCCGGAAAAGCCGTTCGTGACGAGCGGCGTGCGCCTGGGTTCGCCGGCGATGACGACGCGCGGCTTCGGGCCGGCGGAAGCGGAGCAGGTGGGCAACCTGATCGCCGACGTGCTGGAGAACCCGGAAGATGCAGCGACGATCGAGCGCGTGCGCGTACAGGTCGCCGAGCTGACCAAGCGTTTCCCGGTCTATCGCTGATCGACGATGCGCTGCCCGTTCTGCCGGCATGACGACACGCAGGTCGTTGACTCGCGCGTGTCCGAAGATGGCGCCGCGATTCGGCGGCGCCGTCGCTGCTCGGCTTGCGACAAGCGCTTCACGACGTACGAGCGGGTCGAGCTGTCCCTGCCGTTCGTCGTGAAGAAGGACGGCAGCCGCACGGAATTCGACCGTCGCAAGATCGTCGCCAGCATGCAACTCGCGCTGCGCAAGCGGCCGGTTGCTGCCGACGCGATCGACGCGGCGGTCGCCCGCATCGAATACCAACTGCTCGCGACAGGCGAGCGTGAAGTGCGTAGCGAGAAGCTCGGCGAACTCGTGATGAACGAGTTGCGCGGCCTCGATACGATTGCCTATGTCCGCTTTGCATCGGTGTATCGCCGGTTCGAGGACGTTTCCGAATTTGCCGACGTGATCGAAGAGTTCCGTCGCGCCTCTCCCGCCAAGACTCCGCGTAAGCGCTGACGCGCTGCGTCCGTTCATCGTCTTCTCCGTTGGTCCAGTTCGCGCCGATTGTGTGGGTCGCGATCGCATGTCGCCAGTCGGCCGTTCGGCAAATGGCGTGCTTCCGCGCGTGTCGCTACAGTCGTCGCATCACCTTGGCGGAGGACGATTGCGATGGGACTGCGCTATCCATCCTTGAAAAAAGTAGTGCGAGGCTCGAGCGGGTTCACGCTCGTCGAGTTGATGGTCGCCATTTCGCTGGCGGCCGGGCTCGCACTCTATGCGGCGCCCGCGTTCGACCAATGGCGCATGCGTGAACGCGTGGATGCGCGCTCGCTTGCGTTGCTTGGGGCGCTGTCGTTCGCACGTACCGAGGCGACGCGTCTCGGCGTGCGCGTCACGCTCTGTCGGGCCGGGAACGACGGCACCTGTCTGCGTGCCGGTGAGCGGTGCGATCCGGCCGAATGGTCATGCGACTGGCTCGTCAGCGGGCAATTCGACGGGCAGTCGCGCGTGCTGCGACGCTATCCGCGCGATGCCGAAGTTGCCGTCGCGGGCGCTGCGCACGATCTGGCTTTTGCGCCACCGGTCGGTCAGGCGATCGGCGGAATCCGGCGTTTCGAATTGCGTCCGCGACGCGGCCCGTCCGGAGCCGACGACGCACGTGCGTCGCGTTGCGTGCGGATTGCGGCGGGCGGCCGCGCGCGCGTTGTCGCCGGCCGTTGCGACGCGGCGTGATGGCCATGCGCAACGCAATGCACGGCACGTCGCTGATCGAGGCGATGCTGGCCATCGCGCTGCTCGCCGCCGTGATGCTGGCGGTGGCCGGCAGCCAGCTCGCGATGGCACGCACGCAGCGGGCGACGATCTGGCGTGAACGCGCGCTGTGGCTGGCCGATGCGCGTGCCGAGCGCTCGCGCGCCGGCGCAGGAGCCGACGACGGTCTCGCGGCGCTGGCGGCTGCAGCGTTGCCCGGCGGCGCGATGTCGCTCGACGACGGGCCGGGCGGCGCACGGTACGCGATTGTCGGCTGGCGTGGCGGCAGTGCAGCGGCGTCGCCGCAATGCGAAGCCGCAGGTGCGTCGGCGCAGCTGCCGTCGTGCGTCCGGATTCCGTTTCGGGAGGCTGATGCCGATGAACGTTGATCGCCGCATGCGTGCGCATACGCTGCTCGAAGTGCTGATCGCGATGACCGTCGGTCTCCTCGTGCTCGCGGCGGCCGGTGCGCTGTACCACGCGCAGCGCGTTGCGCAGCGGCGCGCGGAGGACGGGTTCCGGATGCGCGATGCGGCCGGCACCGCGCTGATGCTGATCGGCCAGCAACTCCAGATGGCAGGATTCCGGCCGCTCGATGGCGAAGGCGCGTCATCGTTGCCGCCGGTGTTCGGCTGTTCGATGGCGCGCGTGCGGGGCGACGGCGCACAGGTGCGCTGCGAGCCCGTACGCGCTTCGTCGGACGCGTTGTTGATCCGGTATGTCGGCGATACCGTGTCGACGTGGCCGACGGTGAGCGGCCAGGTGTCGGATTGTCTCGGGCAGGGTGTCGGCGTGTCGGGCGAACGAGTGCAGGTGGAGAACCGCTTCGATGCGCACGTCAGCCCGTCGACGGGCGAGCCCGAACTGTATTGCGAAGGAAACGGCCGTCCGGGCACGCCACAGCCGGTCGTGTCGGGAATCGATCAGTTGCGCGCGCGTTATCTTCGTCGCGGCGGCATGCAGTTCGTCGATGCCGATGCAATGCGTGTCGACGACTGGCGCGATGTGGTGGCCGTGCATGTCTGCGTGCGGGCGCGCGGCGAACCGATGCGCGAGCCGGCCCGTCAAGTCGACTGCGATGGTCGCGCTGCGGTTGCACAGGACGGCCGTGCACGTTTGACGTTGCATCGCGTCGTCGCGTTGAGGAATGCAGCGGTCGCATTCGGCGATACGTTGCGCGACGGAACGCACGCGCGCGAGGTGTTGCGATGAGCGACGCAGCGCGGTACGCGCGGGAGATATCGCGATGCGTTGCGGCAGGCAACACGCATGGGCGCTTTGCGGCGAACGGCGACGAATCGCGGCAGGCTGCACGCACGGGAGCCGTGGCGACGAGCCTGCCCGAGCCGCGCATACGTTTCCGGTCAGCCGGTCGCGACTGGCGTCGCGACGCGGGCCTTGCATTGCCCGCGGTGATCGCGGTCGGTGCCGCCGTTGCAGCCATGACAGGCACGTGGTTCGAATCGGCGCTGACGGAATCGCGCCGTACGCGTGCGTTGTCGGATCGGCTGATCGCATTCCACGCGGCCGATGCCGCGCTCGCTGCGTGCACCGCGCGATTGCTCCGTGGCTCCGCGCCCTACGTGAACGAAGGCGAATCGCGCGCGGAGCCCGACGCGTGGCGGCGCATGCCGGCGATGGCAGCAGCCGAAGCCTTCGCGCCGTTCGCCGGATGGCCGATGGTCGCGCAGCCGCCGCGATGCCTGATCGAGGCGTGGCGCGGGGCAGGGCCGGCCGGCGGCCGCGCTTACCTCGTCACCGCACGTGGTGTCGGTGCGCATGCGTCGAGTGCCGTCTGGCTGCAACACCAGATCGCGATCCGCGATGGACGCATCGTCGCGCTGCACTGGCGTCGTGTGGCAGCGGTGCTTCGATGAACGGGCGCGCGTCCGCGTATCGATCGGCGGGATTCACGCTGCTCGAGCTGATGATCGTGCTCGCGGTCGTCGCGGTGCTGGCCGGATGGGGCATCCCGTCGTATCGCGAGCCTGTCGTGCGCGTCCATCGCGCGTCGGCGGTGTCCGCGCTGTACCGGGCGGCCCAATATCTCGAAACGCTGGACGGTGCGCCGCCGCCGGCGTTGCCGGATGCGCTCGCGCAGGCGCCGCCGGACGGGCAGGCGGTCTATCGATTGACGCTCAGGCGGCCGGACGGCGGCGACTCGCCGGTGAGCTACGAACTGGAAGCAAGCCCGCTCGACACGGGCCCGATGCACGACGATGCTTGCGGCGTCTTCACGCTGCGTTCGGACGGGACGAAGGGCAATGCGCGGCGGGATGGCGCCGACGAACAGGGTGCTGCTTGCTGGGGCGTGCGTTGACCGCGCACGAAAGGCGCGCAACGGCGCATGGCCGTGCGCGCGGGATGTCGATTGTCAGTCGTCGTGCGCGTCGAGTCCGCGCTCGTCGCGCGACTGCTTCCAGATCCGGTAGACCTCCCATGCGGCGAAGCCGAGCGTACCCCACTTCAGCGCGGGGCCCGCGCTCGCGCGCAGCAGCGAGCGAACGGGTTTCGCCAGCACGAGCGACGCGAGCGAACTCAGCATCGGATACTGGTTGACGAGGTGGCCGAGGCTCGCATTCAGGTTTTTTGCGGACTGGCTGAACTTGTTGCTGGAAAGGCCGGGGACGAACACCTTGAGCCAGCTGAAGCGTGTGACGGCCTGGCGCATGTCGCCGGCGGCTTCCGCGAGTTCGAGCCGCTCGACTTCGGATCGCAGGATCAGCAATTCCTTGCGAAGCGCGCGATGCTGCGACGCGCTCCAGTTCGATCGCGACGAATGGGGGCGGTGTGCATTGCCCGTGACGTTCTGGCTCATGGCGCGTCGGCGAAGTAGGTGGGACGGGTGAACACGGCTGCGTTCACGGCTTGCCGCGGAACAGTTCGCGGTCTTTCTCGAGTTCGGCGAGCGTCGCTTCGAACACGGTCGGCGCATCGCGGAAGCCCGAGCGCGCCTTCAGCGCGCATACGATGCCGCCTGCGGCATACAGTGCGGTGATCGCTGCCAGCGATTGCCAGCGATAGGTATCCCAGAACGCGATCGTGACGAGCACGGTCAGGCTGATGAGCGCCATCGTCGCGAGCATCATTGCGGCGAGCCCGAGGAACAGCACGCCCATCAGGCGCTCCTTCTCCTCGGCAAGCTCGATGCCCACCAGTTCGAGGCGCGTTTGCAGAAGCCCGATCGCGGAGCCGACGAGGCGGCGCAGCGGTCCTTGGCCGGACGGCTGCGAGGTGGTGTCTGTCGTCATGGGTGAGGTGCTTGCGCGTGCAGTGAACAGCTAGGACAAAGCCGGCCGGCGGCAACCGCCGGCCGGCTTCGACGCCCATGGGCCGCGCGACGCGGCCCACGGGACGGAACGGTGCAGCGCGCGTTACTTGCGGTTGATCAGCAGGCCGATCAGCACGCCGACGCCGGCTGCCACGCCGATCGACGTCCACGGATGCTCGTGCACGTAATCGTCGGTCGCGCGAGCAGCCTTCTTGCCTTTCTCGACGACCACGACCTGGACGTCGGCTGCCTTGTCCTTGGCCTGCTTCAGGCGCGACATGGCTTTCTCGCGCAGCTCGGCCGCACGGTCGCCCGTGCTGCTGGCGGCTTGCTTGAGCAGGTCTTCGGCGTCTGCGAGAACGGTTTTGATATCCGACATCAGTTTCTCCTTGTTGATTTCCGACATTGCAACTCCCTTCGTGCTGTCATGCTGCAGGTTCACATCGTAGCGAAACGCCTGCCTGCTGGCGAGCCGGGAAGACGCACGGCGACAGTGCAAGACTGCATGGTAAACGACTTGTAATCATGAACAGAGCGGCAAACGAGGTGAAAAGTTTCCCTCAGGGTCGTCCGTCCTGCCCCGACACCACGCAAAAATGACAAAAAAGTATGAATATCAAACGGAATAATGGTTCGCACGGCCCATTGCTTCCCGTAAGCTGATGGACTTTCCCGCGCTGTTCAGCGCGCGGTTTCAACCAGCAGCGTTCGAGGAGGGAACATCATGAGTCTGCGTCTTGGCGACATCGCACCGGATTTCGAGCAGGAATCGAGCCTGGGCCCCATCAAGTTTCACGAGTGGCTCGGCGACGGCTGGGGCGTCCTGTTCTCTCACCCGGCCGACTACACGCCGGTGTGCACGACCGAGCTCGGGCTGACCTCGAAGCTGAAGGGCGAATTCGAGAAACGCAACGTGAAGGTGATCGCGCTGTCGGTCGACGGCGTCGAATCGCACAAGGGCTGGATCAACGACATCAACGAAACGCAATCGACGGTCGTCGGCTTCCCGATCATCGCCGATGCGGACCGCAAGGTTTCGCAGCTGTACGACATGATCCACCCGAACGCGAACGAAACGCTGACGGTGCGCTCGCTGTTCGTGATCGACCCGAACAAGAAGGTGCGGCTCACCATCACCTATCCGGCCAGCACGGGGCGCAACTTCGACGAAGTGCTGCGCGTGATCGACTCGCTGCAGCTGACCGACAACTACAAGGTCGCGACGCCCGGTAACTGGAAGGACGGCGACGACGTCGTGATCGTGCCGTCGTTGCAGGATCCGGAAGAGCTGAAGAAGCGTTTCCCGAAGGGCTTCAACGCAGTGCGTCCGTATCTGCGCCTGACGCCGCAGCCGAACAAATAAGCATCGGCGGCGCGTGAACGCGGTACCGGGCCGGCGGCCCGGATCGCGGATCCGATGAAAAACGGCCCGCCCGGCAGTCATGCCGGGCGGGCCGTATCTTTATGCACGTACGCGGCAGCGCGGCCGGACGCGCCGCATCCGGACGCTCAGAAGAATGCCTGGATGCCAGTCTGTGCGCGGCCGAGGATCAGCGCGTGGATGTCGTGCGTGCCTTCGTACGTGTTGACCACTTCGAGGTTCACGAGGTGGCGCGCGACGCCGAATTCGTCGGAGATGCCGTTGCCGCCGAGCATGTCGCGCGCGAGTCGTGCGATGTCGAGCGACTTGCCGCACGAATTGCGCTTCATGATCGACGTGATCTCGACGGCCGCCGTGCCTTCATCCTTCATCCGGCCGAGGCGCAGCACGCCTTGCAGGCCGAGCGTGATTTCGGTCTGCATGTCGGCGAGCTTCTTCTGGATCAACTGGTTCGCGGCGAGCGGCCGGCCGAACTGCTGCCGATCGAGCACGTACTGGCGCGCGGTGTGCCAGCACGATTCGGCGGCGCCGAGCGCGCCCCACGCGATCCCGTAGCGCGCCGAGTTCAGGCACGTGAACGGGCCGCGCAGGCCGCTCACGTTCGGCATCATGTTCTCTTCGGGCACGAACACCTCGTCGAGGACGATCTCGCCGGTGATCGATGCGCGCAGCCCGACCTTGCCGTGGATCGCGGGCGCCGACAGGCCCTTCCAGCCCTTCTCGAGGATGAAGCCGCGGATCGCGTCCTTGCCGTTTTCTTCGAGCTTCGCCCACACGACGAACACGTCGGCAATCGGCGAATTCGTGATCCACATCTTCGCGCCGGACAGCGAGTAGCCGCCGGGCACCTTCTTCGCGCGCGTGACCATGCTGCCCGGATCGGAGCCGTGGTTCGGCTCGGTCAGCCCGAAGCAGCCGATCCATTCGCCGGTCGCGAGCTTCGGCAGGTATTTCTGCTTCTGCGCGTCCGAGCCGAATTCGTGAATCGGCACCATCACGAGCGACGACTGCACGGACATCATCGACCGGTAGCCCGAATCGACGCGCTCGACTTCGCGCGCGATCAGGCCGTAGCTCACGTAATTGAGGCCGGGGCCGCCGTATTCCTCCGGAATCGTCGGGCCGAGCAGGCCGACTTCGCCCATCTCGCGGAAGATGGCTGCGTCGGTGCGCTCGTGGCGGAACGCCTCGGTGACGCGCGGCGCGAGCTTGTCCTGCGCGTAAGCCTGCGCGGCGTCGCGCACCATCCGTTCTTCTTCGGTCAGTTGCTGGTCGAGCAGCAGCGGATCGTCCCAATGAAAAGTTGCAGCACTCATCGTCTCATCTCCTGTCGGCCCGCGTTGGCGCTTCAGCGCTTACGCGGGTCCCATGCTTTGCGGTCGGCCTCCGGTTTGGCCGGGCCTCATCCCAACGGTTCGCTTGACTTTGGTTCCGCTGTGCGGAACAATGTTTTGCAAATCGAACCCAGTGTAGCACCAGATGACACTTTCAACCATCGACGAAACCACGATCGACGAGCGCAAGTTCGTGGTCGCGCTCGCGCGCGGGCTCGACCTGCTGCGCGCCTTCCGGCCCGGCGAGACGATGCTCGGCAATCGCGACTTCGCAGAGCGCACGGGGCTGCCGAAGGCGACCGTGAACCGGCTCGCCTATACGCTGACCGTGCTCGGTTATCTGCGCTACGACGAGACGCTCGGAAAGTATGCGCTCGACGCCGGCGTGCTGTCGCTCGGCTACGCGCTGCTGTCGGGCTCGGGGACGATCGACCTCGCGCGGCCGCACATGCAGGCGCTCGCTCGCGAGATCGGCGCGGCCGTGTCGCTCGGCTGCCGCGACGGGCTCGACATGATCTATCTGGAGACGATCCGCAGCGAGACCGCGCTGACGCTCGGGCTCGCGCCCGGTTCGCGGCTGTCGATGCTGACGAGCTCGATGGGGCGCGCGTACCTGGCCGTGCAGCCGGAGGACGTGCGCCGCGCGCTTTATGCGGAACTGCACCGCGCGGCCGGCGGCGCGGCCGACGCCGATGCGCTGGTCGCCGCCGCGCAGCATGCGGTGGCGGAGTTCTCGGCGGGCGGTTGCTGCTATTCGTTCCGCGCGTGGCACATGGACGTGAACGCGGCGGCCGTGCCGTTTCGCGAGCCGCGCGAGGGGCGCTGGCTGATCCTGAGCTGCAGCGGCCCCGCATCGTCGATGGACGAGGAGGTGTTCCGTACGCAAGTCGGGCCGAAGCTGAAGGCGCTCGCGCAGCGGCTCGGGCAGACGGCCTGAGCGACGCGGTGTGCAGCAATGGCTACCGCTGCGGCCGTGTGACGTCGGGGTCCGCGGGAATGCGAGAGTCAGTACCGCCGCCGTCTGTTGCAACCGGAGCGAACCGCGCTCATCATCGTTCGCCAGCTTTCCGAAGACGAGGTTTGCGATGTCTCACCCGGAATCAATGGAAGGCGGATGCGCGTGCGGCGCGATCCGCTACCGTATCGCCCACGTTCCGACCGACGCCGGCTTTTGCCACTGCCGGCTCTGCCAGCGCACGACCGGCGCGGCGGTCGTCGCATCGGCATCGGTTCCGATCGACGCGTTCGAATACCTGCAGGGCGAACCGACCGTCTACGCGTCGAGTGCGTGGGGCGAGCGGCGCTTCTGCGGCCGTTGCGGCGCGCAGCTCGAATACCGGCTGATCGACGCGCCGAAAACGGTCGAAATCAATTACGCGACGCTCGACGAGCCGTCGCGGCTGCGTCCGGCGTGGCACGTCTGGTATGGGGATCGTTTCCCGGGCATCGAGATCGACGACGATCTGCCCAAGTACGACGATGGCGGAAGCGCGTAAGCGATAACCACCGGCACTGACGGGCAGGCGTCGCGCAGCGGGCCGCGCCAGGCGATCCGATCCCCCCGTCCCGCATGCAGCACCACGCCCGCGACGGGCATCCGGTGCGCCGCTCCCCGCGCACGCCGGCTACTTCATCCTTTCAGACCGTCACGACCTTCGCAAACACGGGCCCCTGCATGAACCGCACGTCGTGCTGGCGCAGCAACTCGCACTGCGTCTCGTCGACGACGCCGTCGAAGATCAGCGGAATCCGCACGCGCTGCGCATACGCGACGAGCGCCTTGACCATCCCGTCGCGCAACGCGACACCCGCATCCATCTTGATGTAGTCCGGCCGTGCCATGTCCGATTCGACCGCGAGGATGCGGCCCGGATCGGGCAGCTTGTCCGCGACCTTGAAGCCGTGATGCTGGTAGCTGCGCGTCAGGTAACCGAGGAAGGTCTTGTGCGCGACCGCGACCGCCGGCAGCTCGATCACGATCCGCTCGGTCGGCAGCCCGAAGCGCTGCAGCACCGACGAGAAATGCTTGCCGTGGTCGTACTTCACGCTCTTGAGCAGCCGTTCGTGCACGCGCAGGAACAGCAGCCCGTGGCGCTGCGCGCCGAAGAAGTTGATCGCGTGCAGCGCGCGCGACAGGCGATCGATCGCGACGAGCGTCGGATCGTCGACGGCCGAGTCGACCGGATCGTGCGCGGCACCCGTGACGAGCGTGACCGCCTGGAAACCGAGTTCGTCGCCGTAGCGCTCGATCGTATCGGCGAACGACGTCGATTGCGGTGCGCCGGGCATCGTCACGTCGTAGATCGGTTCGTAGGCGCTGCCGAGCGTGCGCTCCGGCAGATTAGCGCTCGCGGTGCCGCCTTCGGCGAGCACGAGGTGATCCCGCAGATACGGCAGTTGCCCGGCACGGGTGACCAGCTCGGGAATGGTGGGCGGAATCATCGGCGTAAGAAGGAAAAACGGCGGCCGAACGGGCCGCCTCGTATCTGGATATTAGCAGCGCGCGCCACGCTCGGCTTGGCGTTTCGTTCATATGGTTATCCCGTTTTCGAGCCGGCGCCTAGGGTTTACGTTGATTTCACTATTCGTAATTGGTTTTACTATTCGTAAATCCAGGATTTGTCGCCGATCAAGAAATGCGGCATTCGGGCGCCGCTCGACGGCGCCGTTCGCGAATCAACAGGAAGCAAGGAGCGAGACGTGGCGGTTGACAGGAAAGGCGGGCGGGAGCGCCGGCAGGCGGCGGGCGGGACGACGGGCGCGCCGGTGCGCGCACGGCAGGGTTGAGGAGCGGATGGCGACCATGAGCATCGATTACCAGACGCTGAAGTTCGAATACCGCGCACGCGGGCATGACGCGGCCGTTCACCCGGTGATCGTCGTCGGCGCGGGCCCGGTGGGCCTGTCGGCCGCGATCGACCTCGCGCAGCAGGGCGTGCCCGTGGTGCTGCTCGACGACGACGACACGCTGTCGACCGGCTCGCGCGCGATCTGCTTCGCGAAGCGCACGCTCGAGATCTTCGACCGGCTCGGCTGCGGCGAGCGCTTCGTCGACAAGGGCGTGAGCTGGCACGTCGGCAAGGTGTTCCTGCAGGACGAGCAACTGTACGCATTCGACCTGCTGCCCGAGGAAGGGCATGCGCGCCCCGCGTTCATCAACCTGCAGCAGTACTACGTCGAAGGCTATCTGGCCGACCGCGCGTTCGAGCTGCCGAACCTCGACATCCGCTGGAAGCACAAGGTGACCGGCATCGAGCAGTCGGCCGAGCATGCGGTGCTGACGATCGAGACGCCGGAAGGGGCCGCGACGCTGCGCGCGCAATACGTAATCGCGGCCGACGGCTCGCGCAGCCCGATGCGCGCGATGATGGGCCTCGAAAGCCACGGCCGCACGTTCAAGGACCGCTTCCTGATCGCCGACGTGAAGATGAAGGCGGAGTTTCCGACCGAGCGCTGGTTCTGGTTCGATCCGCCGTTCCACCCGAACCAGTCGGTGCTGCTGCACCGCCAGCCCGACAACGTGTGGCGCATCGACTTCCAGCTCGGCTGGGACGCCGACCCGGTCGCCGAGAAGCAGCCGGAGCGCGTGATCCCGCGCGTGCGCGCGCTGCTCGGGCCGGACGTCGAGTTCGAGCTCGAATGGGTGAGCGTCTATACGTTCCGCTGCCAGCGGATGGACACGTTCCGCCACGGCCGCGTGCTGTTCGCGGGCGACTCCGCGCACGGCGTGTCGCCGTTCGGCGCGCGCGGCGCGAACAGCGGCGTGCAGGACGCGGACAACCTCGCATGGAAGCTGAAGCTCGTGCTCGACGGCCGCTCGGCCGACCGCCTGCTCGATACGTACGCGAGCGAGCGCGAGTTCGCGGCCGACGAGAACATCCGCAACTCGACGCGCTCGACCGATTTCATCACGCCGAAAAGCCCGGTGTCGCGCGTATTCCGCGACGCGACGCTGAAGCTCGCGCGCGATTGCGAATTCGCGCGCAAGCTCGTGAACAGCGGTCGCCTGTCGGTGCCGGCCGTGCTGGCCGATTCGCCGCTGAACACGCCGGACCGCGGCGGCGACGCATTCGCGTGCGCGATGCGGCCGGGCGCGGCGGCGGCCGATGCGCCGGTGCATGTGCAGGGTGCGGCGGGCTGGCTGCTGCAGCACCTGCGCGGCGGCTTCACCGGCGTGCTGTTCGGGTTGCCGGGCGACGCGGCCGCGCTCGCGCAGGCCGTCGACGGCCTCGCGCTGCCGGTGCGGCCGGTGCTCGTCGTGCCGGCCGGGCACGCGCAGCCGGTGGCCGGCATCGACGTCGTGGAGGACGTCGACGGTTTCGCCGCGCAACGCTACGACGCGAAGCCCGGCACGTTCTACCTGCTGCGTCCCGACCAGCACGTCTGCGCACGCACGCGCACGCTCGACCGTCAGGCGATAACCGACGCACTGGCGCGCGCGACCTGCGCCCGCTGAATACGATAACGACACCGGAGACCCCGTCATGCCCACCCTCGACACCCGCCCGCGCCTGGCCGATCCGGACGCGTTCTACGAAGCGCTGATCGACATGCATCGCGACCTGTCCGACGCCGACAGCCAGCTCGTCAACGCGAAGCTGATCCTGCTGCTCGCGAACCAGATCGGCGACGCCGACGTGCTGCGCGAAGCGATGGCGCTGGCGCGCCAGGGCGTGACGCCGCCCGTGCATCCGGCCGCCGAGGTGGCGCAATGAGCGCGGTGCCGGCCGACGCGCGTGTACTCGAAGTCGAGCGCGTGATCGAAGAGACCCATCGCCCGGGCTTTCACTGGATGCTGCTCGTGTTGTGCGGGCTGTGCCTCGTGATCGACGGCTTCGATGCGCAGGCGATGGGCTACGTTGCACCGAGCGTGATCGCCGAATGGGGTGTGCCGAAGCAGGCGCTCGGCCCGGTGTTCAGCGCGAGCCTGTTCGGGATGCTGCTCGGCGCGCTCGGGCTGTCGGTGCTGGCCGACCGGATCGGGCGGCGCCCGGTGCTGATCGGCTCGACGCTGTTCTTCGCGGTGACGATGCTCGCGACGCCGTTCGCAACCTCGATTCCCGTGCTGATGGCGCTGCGCTTCGTCACGGGCCTCGGCCTCGGCTGCATCATGCCGAATGCGATGGCGCTGGTCGGTGAGTTCAGTCCGGCCGCGCATCGCGTGAAGCGGATGATGATCGTGTCGTGCGGCTTTACGCTTGGCGCAGCACTCGGCGGCTTCATCAGCGCCGCGCTGATTCCGGCGCTCGGCTGGCGCTCGGTGTTCTTCGTCGGCGGCGCGGTGCCGCTCGTGCTCACGATCGCGATGGTCGCGCGGCTGCCCGAGTCGCTGCAGTTCCTGGTGCTGAAAGGGCGCGTCGCGCAGGCGCGCGACTGGCTCGCGCGTTTTGCGCCGCAGGCCGGCATCGACGCGAACACGCGGCTCGTCGTGCGCGAGCGGGCCGCGAGCGGCGCGCCGGTCGCCGAGCTGTTCCGCCACGGCCGCCTGCCGGTCACGCTGCTGCTGTGGGCGATCAGCTTCATGAACCTGATCGATCTGTACTTCCTGTCGAACTGGCTGCCGACCGTGATGCGTGATGCGGGTTATTCGCCGGGCACGGCGGTGATCGTCGGCACGGTGCTGCAGACGGGCGGCGTGATCGGCACGCTGTCGCTCGGCTGGTTCATCGAACGCCATGGCTTCGTGCGCGTGCTGTTCGCGTGCTTCGCGTGCGCGGCCGTGTCGGTGGGGCTGATCGGCTCGGTCGCGCATGCGCTGCCGTGGCTGCTGGTCGTCGTGTTCGCGGGCGGGTTCTGCGTGGTCGGCGGGCAGCCGGCCGTGAACGCGCTCGCGGGCCAGTATTACCCGACGTCGCTGCGCTCGACGGGCATCGGCTGGAGCCTCGGCATCGGCCGGATTGGCTCGGTGCTCGGGCCGCTCGTCGGCGGACAACTGATTGCGCTCAACTGGTCGAACGGGGCGCTGTTCCACGCGGCCGCGGTGCCCGTGCTGTGCTCGGCGCTGTTCGTGCTCGGGCTGGCCGGCGTAACGCGGCGAAGCGGCGCACCGGCGCCGAACGCCGCCATGAATTGATGGAGAAAGGAAACGATGACGCTTGACCTGTCGAAACCGGCGACCGCCGGCTACCTGAGCGGTTTCGCGAACGAATTCGCGACCGAGGCACTGCCGGGCGCGCTGCCGCACGGCCGCAACTCGCCGCAGCGCGCGCCGTACGGGCTGTATGCGGAGCAGCTGTCGGGCACCGCGTTTACCGCGCCGCGCGGCCACAACCGCCGCTCGTGGCTGTACCGCATCCGCCCGGCGGCCGTGCACCGGCCGTTCGAGCCGTACGCGGGCCCGCAGCGGCTCGTGTCGGAATTCGGCGACTCGGCCGACGTGCCGCCGACGCCGCCGAACCAGTTGCGCTGGGACCCGCTGCCGATGCCGGTCGAGCCGACCGATTTCGTCGATGGGCTGGTGACGATGGCCGGCAACGGCTCGGCGGCCGCGATGAACGGCTGCGCGATCCACCTGTACGCGGCGAACCGCTCGATGCAGGACCGCTTCTTCTACAGCGCGGACGGCGAACTGCTGATCGTGCCGCAGCAGGGGCGGCTCTACATCGCGACCGAATTCGGCCGGCTCGACGTCGAGCCGTTCGAGATTGCGGTGATTCCGCGCGGCGTGCGTTTTTCCGTCGTGCTGCCGGACGGCGACGCGCGCGGCTACATCTGCGAAAACTTCGGCGCGCAGCTGCGCCTGCCGGATCTCGGCCCGATCGGCTCGAACGGTCTCGCGAACCCGCGCGACTTCCTGACGCCGCAGGCCGCGTACGAGGATCGCGAAGGCGCGTTCGAGCTGATCGCGAAGCTGAACGGCCGCCTGTGGCGCGCGGACATCGGCCATTCGCCGCTCGATGTCGTCGCGTGGCACGGCAACTACGCGCCGTACAAATACGACCTGCGCCTGTTCAACACGATCGGCTCGATCAGCTTCGACCATCCCGATCCGTCGATCTTCCTCGTGCTGCAGTCGCAGAGCGATACGCCGGGCGTCGACACGATCGACTTCGTGATCTTCCCGCCGCGCTGGCTCGCGGCCGAGGATACGTTCCGCCCACCATGGTTCCACCGCAACGTCGCGAGCGAGTTCATGGGGCTCGTGCACGGCGCGTACGACGCGAAGGCCGAAGGTTTCGTGCCGGGCGGCGCGAGCCTGCACAACTGCATGTCGGGCCACGGGCCCGACGCGGACACGTTCGAGAAGGCGTCCGCAAGCGACACGACGAAGCCGCACAAGGTCGACGCGACGATGGCGTTCATGTTCGAGACCCGCACGCTGATCCGGCCGACGCGCTACGCGCTCGACACCGCGCAACTGCAGGCGGACTACTTCGAATGCTGGCAAGGCATCAAGAAACACTTCAATCCGGAGCAACGATGAGCGATACCCAAGACTGGCGCGCGACGCTCGACCCGGCCCGCAAGAGCTGGGTCGACACGGCGAACGATCCCGCCTGCGATTTCCCGATCCAGAACCTGCCGTTCGGGATCTTCAGCGACGCGAAGCAGGCGGCGCGCCGTGCGGGCGTCGCGCTCGGCGACCAGATCGTCGATCTCGCGGCGCTTGCGCGCGCGGGGCTCGTGACGCTGCCGGCCGGCGCCGATGCGTTCGCCGCGCCGACGCTCAACGCATTCATCGCGCTCGGCCGCGATGCATGGCGCAGCGTGCGCGTGCAACTGTCGGACCTGTTCTCGCGCGACAACGCACGGCTGCATGACGATGCGGCGCTGCGCGCGCAGGTGCTAGTCGCGCAGCGCGACGCGACGCTGCATCTGCCGGTCGAGATTCCCGGCTACACCGATTTCTATTCGTCGAAGGAGCACGCGACCAACGTCGGCTCGATGTTCCGCGATCCGAAGAATGCGCTGCTGCCGAACTGGTCGGAGATGCCGATCGGTTACAACGGCCGCGCGTCGTCGGTGGTCGTGAGCGGCACGCCGGTGCGGCGGCCGAACGGGCAACTGAAGCTGCCCGACCAGGAGCGTCCGGTGTTCGGCGCGTGCCGCAAGCTCGACATCGAACTGGAGACGGGCTTCATCGTCGGCAAGGGCAACGCGCTCGGCGAGCCGATCGCGTGCGAGGACGCGGAGGCGCACATCTTCGGGATGGTGCTGCTGAACGACTGGAGCGCGCGCGACATCCAGCAGTGGGAATACGTGCCGCTCGGCCCGTTCAACGCGAAGACGTTCGCGACGACGATCTCGCCGTGGATCGTCACGCTCGACGCGCTCGAACCGTTCCGCACCGTGCAGCCGGCGCAGTCGCCGCAGCCGCTCGCGTATCTGCAGCATGCGGGCAAGCATGCGTTCGACATCGCGCTCGAAGTGACGCTGCGCGCGGAAGGCGCAGCCGTTGCGACGTCGATCTGCCGCACCAACTTCAAGCACATGTACTGGACGATGGCGCAGCAGCTCGCGCATCACACGGTCGCGGGCTGCAACACGCGGGTCGGCGACCTGATGGGTTCGGGCACGATCAGCGGGCCGACGAAGGATTCGTTCGGCAGCCTGCTCGAACTGACGTGGAACGGCAAGGAGCCGGTTGCGCTGGACGGCGGCGGCAGCCGTGCGTTCATCGAGGATGGTGACGAGCTGACGCTCGCCGGATGGTGCCAGGGCGACGGCTATCGCGTCGGCTTCGGCGCGTGTGCCGGCAAGATCCTACCCGCGAGGAGCGCGTGACGGATCGCGGCGCGACTCGTAACACGTAGTTCGGAAGGACAAGGCGGCCCGCATTGTGCGGGCCGTTTTCGTTTTGCCGGCGGGGGGGCGGCGCGCGCGTGTCGATGTGTGACGCGGTGTACGAGTGTTAATGTCTGCGTCTGCGTCTGCGTCTGCGTCTGCGTCTGCGTCTGCGTCTGCGTCTGCGACAGCGACAGCGACAGCGACAGCGACAGCGACAGCGACAGCGACAGCGACAGCGACAGCGACAGCGCCGATGTCAGACCGTGCGTTGCAACGCGGTGCGACGTTCCCACAGCGCGGCCGCGACGAACGCCGCGACGCAGACGACCAGCACGCCCACCAGCGCGTTGCTGCCCAGTTGCTCCATCAATGCGCCCGCGACGAGCGGGCCGCCGAAGCTCGCGGCGCTCCACGACGCCGATACGAGCGAGCTCGCGGTGACGAGCGCGGCGCCGCGGAAGCGTTCGCCGCATGCGACGAGCGACAGCGTGTAGATGCTGCCGGCCGCCGCGCCGAGCACGAACAGCAGCGGCCAGCACAGCCACGGATTCGCGATCACGAACGGCAGCAGCGGCAGGCCGGCCAGCACGATCCAGCCTGCGCCGAGGTGCACGCGTTCGCGGCCGAGCTTGTCCGCGAGCCAGCCGATCGGGAACTGCATCGCGGTATCGCCGAACAGCATGATCGACGCGAGCAGCACGGCGGTCGCGCTCGCGACGCCGTGATCCATCGCGTAGAGCGGCAGCAGCGACAGCGCGAGCGTATCGAACAGCGCGAAGAACCCGGTGCCGATGATCAGCGCGGGCATGCGCGGCAGCACCGCAAGCCAGTGATCGTGTTCCGCGTGATGCGCATCGTCGCCGGCGAGCGGCGCGCGCCGGATCGTCGCGAGCGCCGGCAGCGCGAGCAGGAACAGCGCGCCGCACAGCGCGAAGCGGATGCCCGTCGCACCGGCGATCTGGCTGACGAGCACGGGGCCGGCCATCTGGAACAGCGTGAAATTGGTTGCGTAGATCGCGACGACGCGGCCGCGCGTCGAATCGTCGGCGAGCTGGTTGACCCACGCCTCGCCGATCGTGAACAGCAGCATCAGCGCGGCGCCGCACAGCACGCGCAGCACACCCCACAGGATCAGGTTCGACGTGAACTGCATCAGCGCGGTGGCTGCCGCGAGCAGCACGACCGACACGACGATCGCACGGCGCGAGCCGATGTGCCGCGCGAGCGCGGTGACGAACGGGACGATCGCGAGGCCGCCGAGCGCCTGCGCAGCGGTCAGCATGCCGACGACGTTGGTGCCGTGTCCGGCTTCGGTCAGTGCGAGCGCGGTGAGCGGCAGCGTGGCGCCGGTCCCGAGGCCGACGACCGCGACGCTCAGGATGAGCGCGAGGAAATCACGATTGAGAATGGCTTTCATCGGCCGGGATGCTACACCGCGGACCTTGAAAGGTCCATGAAGGCCATCAGGTTCGAATGGCGTTGCGCGCGCAACGAATGCGCGCGGTTGCGTTACACGTATTCGGTCGGCGCGGCCAGCGGGCGGCGTTCGAGCGACGCGGACCACAGCGTGAGCGCCAGCGCCGCGACGGCCATCGCGACGCCGACCCACGGCAGGCTCACGAGCGACACGCCGGAGCCGATCGCCATCCCGCCGAGCCACGCGCCCGTCGCGTTGCCGAGGTTGAACGCGCCCTGGTTCAGCGTCGACGCGAGGTTCGGCGCGTCGCTCGCGCGATCGACGATCAGGATCTGCAGCGGCGGCACGATCGCGAACGCGAGGATGCCCCACACGAAGATCGTCGCGAGCGCGGCGAACGGCAAGTGCATCGTGCCCGCGAACAGCGCGAGGACGATGCCGATCAGCGCGAGCGTCGCGATCAGCGACGGCATCCGGCGCCAGTCGGCGAGCTTGCCGCCGAGCGTGCCGCCGACCGTCAGCCCGAGGCCGAACAGCAGCAGCACGTACGTGACCTGACGCGGCGAGAAGCCCGTCACGTCCTCGAGGATCGGCGTGATGTACGTGAACACGCTGAACAGGCTCGCGGACGCGAGCACGCTGATGCCGAGCACCATCAGCACCTGCGGGTGCTTCAGCACGCTGAATTCGCGCGTGATGCTGGTGTCGGGCATCGCGAGGTTCTTCGGCAGGCAGACCGCGAGCGCGGCGGCCGCGGCGATGCCGATGCCGGTGACGGCCCAGAACGTCGCGCGCCAGCCGAACGCCTGGCCGAGCGCGGTGCCGAGCGGCACGCCGAGCACGTTCGCGAGCGTGAGGCCCGTGAACATCAGCGCGATCGCCTGCGCGCGGCGGTTCGGTGCGACGAGGTTGCTCGCGACCACCGAGCCGATCCCGAAGAACGCGCCATGGCAGAACGCGGTGACGACGCGCGCGGCCATCAGCACCGCATAGCCCGGTGCGATCGCGCAGAACAGGTTGCCCGCGATGAACAGCCCGATCAGGCCCATCAGTGCGCGCTTGCGCGGCATCTTCGCGGTGACGATCGCGAGAATCGGTGCGCCGATCGTCACGCCGAGCGCGTAGCCCGACACGAGCATCCCGGCGGCCGGAATCGACACGCCGAGGTCGCGCGCGACGTTGGGCAGCAGCCCCATGATCACGAATTCGGTGGTACCGATTCCAAATGCGGCGACGGCAAGGGCGAAAAGAGGCAAGGGCATCGCGGTAGGCTCGGGAAAAGCCGCCGCTCGGGCTGGCGCAGGATGCGCGGAACGGGCGGACGGGAAGGCGAACGACAGCGCGATTCTACTTCAGTGAAAACCCTTATGCTCGGGGCCAAAACGGATGTTGCCGGCGTGCGACGGGGCAGTGGGCGGGAAGCTCACAGTGTGGGAATCGGTGCGTGTGCGTGGACGCGGATTTACCGGGGTCGGAACGATGGTGGCTGCCGTACCGCGCGTCAGGCAAGCCGTTGGGGTGACTCGTCGGTGAGCACGGCGGAGCGCGCCGGTTCGGCGATGGCGTCCGATGCGTGTGGCGCGTTTGCGTCCGGTGCGGCGTTCGTGTCCGCAGGCGGCGCGGGCGATCCGGCTGCGTCGATCGCGGCCGGATCGTCCCAGCCGTTTTCGAACAGGCACGCTTCGATCGGCATCCGCGCGGCCCAGCGCTCCTGCTCGAGCATCGGCTTTGTATAGAACGCGTCGACGTGTCCGACGCACAGCACGGCGATCGGCTTCGCGCCATCGGGCATCCGCAGCAGCGTGCGCAGCGCATCGACGTCGAACAGCGACACCCAGCCCATCCCGAGCCCTTCCGCGCGCGCCGCGAGCCACATGTTCTGGATCGCGCACGCGGCGGACGCGAGATCCATCTCCGGCAGCGTGCGGCGGCCGAACACGTGGCGCTCGCGGCCGTCGGCAAGTGCGACGACCAGCAGCTCGCCGCATTCGCGCACGCCTTCGACCTTCAGCCGCATGAATTCGTCCTGGCGCTCGCCGAGCGCGTCGGCGGTCGCGCGGCGCTCGGCCTCGACCAGCGCGTGGATCGCGGTGCGCAGCGCGGGATCGGTGATGCGGATGAAGCGCCACGGCTGCATGAAGCCGACGCTCGGCGCGTGGTGCGCCGCGCGCAGCAAGCGCGCGAGCACGGCCGGATCGACGGGCGCCGGCGTGAAATGGCGCATGTCGCGCCGTTCGAAAATGGCGCGGTAGACGGCGGCGATGTCGGAGTCGTCGAAACGCATGAGCGGCAAAAGCAGGGGATGACGTCGGCGCAACGATAGCAGACCGCGCGCGGGCCGCGTTACATCATTCGAAACAAAGCGCGAAATTGTTCATGAAAAAGGCTGGTTGCGCAGCAGTGGGCGCAAGCAAACGATTGCGGTGGCGCCGGCAACCATCAAATGAGCCAATTTCGTCGATTTGTCAGCGAATCGCCGTCACGACGTTCTGTGGCGTGCCCGCATGCCAGGCCTCGATGTTCAGCAGCGTCGTGTGCGCGATCTCTGCCAAGGCCTCGCGCGTGAAGAACGCCTGGTGCGACGTGACGATCACGTTCGGGAACGTCAGCAGGCGCGCGAGCACGTCGTCCTGCAGCGGCTGGTCGGAATGATCCTCGAAGAAGAGCCCGCTTTCCTCCTCGTACACGTCGAGCCCGAGATGGCCGAGCTGGCCGCTCTTGAGCGCGTCGATCAATGCCTGTGCATCGACGAGGCCGCCGCGGCCGGTGTTGATCAGCATCGCGCCGTGCTTCATTCGCGCGAGCGTCTGTTCGTTGATCAGGTGGTGCGTCGACGGCAGCAGCGGACAGTGCAGGCTGACGATGTCGGCGTGGTGCAGCAACGCGTCGAGCTCGACATAGCGCGCGCCGAACGCGATCAGCTCGTCGTTGTACGGCGGCACCGAGTGGGCGAGCACATGCATCCCGAAGCCCATCATGATCTTCGCGAACACGCTGCCGATGATGCCGGTGCCGATCACGCCGACGGTCTTGCCGTGCAGGTCGAAGCCGAGCAGGCCGTTCAGCGAGAAGTCGCCTTCGCGGGTGCGCGCGACGGCGCGCGGCAGCCGGCGGTTGAGCGCGAGGATCAGCGCGACCGCGTGCTCGGCGACCGCATGCGGCGAATATGCGGGCACGCGCACGACCGTGATGCCGAGCCGCTCGGCGGCCGCGAGGTCGACATGGTTGAAGCCCGCCGAGCGCAGCGCGATCAGGCGCGTGCCGCCGTCCGCCAGCCGCTCGAGCACGGCCGCGTCGACCGTGTCGTTGACGAACGGGCAGACGACGTCATAACCATGCGCGAGGATCGCGGTCTCTGCGTCGAGGTGCGACGGCTGGAAGTGCAGCCGATAGCCGAACTGCCGGTTGGCGGCGGCAAACGAATCGTCGTCGTACTGCCGGCTGCTGAACAGGATCACGCGCACGCTGCACCTCCGATGGCTGACGCGCGCAGTTTACTGCAGGCCCGTGACGATGTCGGAGCGCTCGGGCCCGCGCGGCGGACGCCGGAAGCCGTAATCCGCCCGCTCGCGGGCCGACTGCGCGCTGAAGTGGTCGAGCGTGTGCTCGACGAAGCTGCGCGTGCGGGCCGGCACGTACTGGCGATTCGGATAGACGAGCGACAGTTGCGCGTCCGGATCGTCGATCCGGTAGCCGGGCAGCAGCCGCACGAGCGTGCCGTTGTTGAGCGCGTCGGCGACGCACGGCTCGGGCAGGATCGCGATGCCGGCGCCGGCCACGGCGGCGGCCTGGACGAGCGCGAGCTGGTTGACCGTGCAGGCCGGGCGCACCGTGACGGAATGCGCGACGCCGTCGTGGCCGACGAGCTGCCACGCGGGCGCGTGCTGGTGCGAGGCGAGCGTGACCCAGTCGTGGCCCGGCAGGTCGTCGGGCGCGCGCGGCTCGCCGCGCCGGTCGAGATAGGCCGGTGCCGCGCAGGCGACGAACGGGTTCGGCGCGAGCGCATGGCCGATCAGCGACGGGTTGCCGTCGAGCCGGTTGCCCGTGACGATGCCGACGTCGTAGCCGGAATCGAGCACGTCGAGCGGCCCTTCGGCGACGGTCAGCTGCACGCGCAGTTCCGGGTAGCGGTGCCGGAAGCTGCTGATGAGCGGCGTCAGCGCGAGCGGCGACAGCAGGCCCGACGCGACGACGCGCAGCGTGCCGGCCGGTTCGCGCACGGCATGCGCGACGGACGACTCGAGGTGGTCGAATTCCTCGAGCAGCGCGCGGCAACCGTCGAGGTAGCGCACGCCCGCCTCGGTGAGTGACAGGTTGCGCGTGGTGCGGTGGATCAGCCGTGTGTTCAGGTGGCCCTCGAGCATCGCGATCGAACGCGTGACGAGCGCATTGGACACGCCGAGATGGTGCGCTGCGCGCCGGAAGCTCTGCTGCTCGGCGACACAGACGAATACACGCATGGTCTGAATCTGGTTCATGGCTCGCGTATTTCTGGCCCGGTTGATTGATTATGGTTGTGATTTTTCGCCGCGCAACCTCGAAAAGGCATCGTGCGGCACCCAGTTCTCCCGCGCATCGAAAAATCGGTTTTCGATTCCGCAGATGATTGTTAAATACAGATGCGATATCCGTCAACCTGAGAAAACGGGCGGGTTGCGGAAAATCGAAATCGCGAGTACCGGTTAAATGTCGAGCTGTCTCGCGTGCCTGCCGTTCAAAGGCGGCGGAGTATTGGATTATGTGTCGGATCGACGAATAATTCGTATGTTAATCAATTGGTTGTTCGTGGTTCGAGCAGGTTCGTTCCGGTAATAAGATCGATCGCTCCCTCAATATATGCAGCAATAATGGATGTTTTTTGCCGTGCGCAGGTTTTGCGTATCGCATTCCGTGCGGCGATTTTTAGCGGGCAGCCGGTCTATTTCGTTCGATACGCAAGTCGTGTTGAACCGTCGGCATCGATGAAACACGTCGATATTGGCGGAGAAAATCACGAACATGGAACCGTTTCGCAACCGGCCGGCAATGCCATTCCAATCCGGAATGCCGGTGTGCGACGCATGCGCGGCCGGCTGGCCCGGTCCGGCGACCGGGCCACCGTCGCGCTGTCCGGCCGCGCGTGCCTCTTGCGCGAGGCCGCGGAACGCGGAATGATCGATCAGTTCGCCATGCAGCGCGGCGGGCGCCCGTGCATTTCCTTTCCTCGACTCTTACCAGCCATGTCCATCGATTACTCGCCGATCCCCTGTCCCGTCGTCGTGCCGCTCGACGCGATCCTGCCCGAAGAACCGCTGCTGATGATGGGGGCCGGCCCGGTCCCGATCCCGGCCGCCGTCGCGAAGGCGAACACGATCGTGATCAACCACCTCGGCGCGACGATGGCGAAGATCATCGAGCAGGTGAAGGAGATGGCGCGCTACGTGTTCCAGACCCGCACGAAGTGGGTGCTCGGCGTCGCGGGCCCCGGCTCGGCCGCGATGGAAATGGCGATCTCGAACCTCGCCTGGCGCGGCACGCGCGTGCTGTCGATCCGCAACGGCTTCTTCAGCGCGCGGATGGCCGAGATGGCCACGCGCGTCGGCGCCGACGTCGCGACGCTCGAAGTGGCCGACCGCGCGGTCGCGAGCCTCGACGAGGTCGCGGATGCGATCGCGCGCGAGCGGCCCGAGATCGTCACGATCGTGCAGGGCGAGACGTCGAACACCGTGTGGAACCGCGACCTGCGCGACATCGCGGCGCTCGCGAAGGCGGCCGGCGCGCTGGTCGTCGTCGATGCGGTGTGCACGCTGTCGACGATGCCGCTCGACATGGATGCGTGGGGCATCGACGCGGTGATCACCGGTGGCCAGAAGGGGCTGTCGTCGATCCCGGGCGTGTCGCTGATCGCGTTTTCCGACGCCGCGTGGGAGCGCATGAAGCATCGCCCCGAACCGAACACGCACTGGTGCCTCGACATGGCGCTCGCGGAGAACTTCTGGCACAACGCCGGCTATCACTACACGGCGCCCGTGTCGGGCGTGCTCGCGCTGCACGAGGCGCTGCGGCTGGTTTGCGCGGAAACGCTCGAAAGCCGCTTCGCGCGGCACCTGCGCTGCTCGCTCGCGCTGCAGGCGGGCGTCGAGTCGATGGGCCTCAAGCTCTATGCGCCGAAGGACTGCCGGCTCAATTCGGTGGTCGGGATCGAGACGCCGGAAGGGCTCACGCCCGGGATGGTCTGCGGCCATATCTCGAAGCAGTACCAGGTCGAGATCTCCGGCTCGTTCGGGTTGCCGATCGTGCGGATCGGGCAGATGGGCGAGCAGTGCCGCGAACACAACCTGTTCCGCACGCTGCATGCGTTCGGCCGCACGATGGTCGACCTGAAGGTGCCGGTCGACCTGCCGGCCGGTGTCGCGGCGCTCGAACAGGAACTGTCGCAACGCGGCGTGTAACGCCGCAGGCGGCCAACCGGCCTCGGTGGCCGGCTGGCCGCGATCGGTCGATCGCGCTCAGCGGCCTTGCATCGCGCGGCGGTACGTATTCGGCGTCGTGCCGTGCGCGTCGCGAAAACGATGGCTGAAGTGGGCGGCGTTCGCGTAGCCGCAGTCGGCCGCGACCTGCGCGAGCGGCAGCGGCGTCGTGCGCAGCAGTTCGCGCGCCCGCGCGAGCCGCTGCTCGGCGACCCACGCATGCGGCGCGCGGCCGAACGACAACCGGAACATCCGCGAGAAGTGATATTCGGACAGCGCGGCGACGTCGGCCAGTTCACCAAGCGTCAGCGGCTGCGTCAGGTACGTGTCGATGTAGTCGCGCACGCGGCGGCGCACGGCCGGCGCAAGCCCGCCGCGGAACGATGCGTCGGTGCGCGTCGTGCTCTGCCCGCGCAGCAGCAGGCTCAGCACCTCGTGCGCGGTCTCGTTCACGCGCAGCCGCTCGTCGGCATCGTCCCAGCCGTCCAGCGCGAGCGAGCGCAGCAGCGCGGCGACGCGCGCATCCTCGAAATAGGTTCGGTCGGCGAGCTTCAGCTCGCGCGGCTCGCGGTCGAGTTCGCGGATCGCGCGCTGCGTGAAGTGCTCGGGCAGGAAATACAGGTGGATGAAGTGCATCTCGCCGCGCACCCACCAGCGCGATTCGTGGTCGCCCGGCAGCGCGCACAGCAGGCTCGGCGCGCCGTAGCGCGGCACGCGTTCGCGCTCGGTCCGGTAGCCGCCGTCGAGGTAGCACGACAGCGTGTGGTGGCCGGGCTGCTCGTAGATCGTCTCGCTTTCGTCGGTGATCCGTGTCCATTCGGCGATCGCGAGATGGTCGCCGAGCCACGCGAAGCGCTCGAGCGTCGCGTTCGCGTCGGCGAGCGTGCGGCACACCGACTGCAGGCCAAACGGCAAATCGCCGCCGGCCAGGGTGGCGGCGCGGTCGACGGGCGGGGCGGAGAGGGAGAAGCTCATGATGCGCCGAGTATAAGCGGGCCCGCAGCACCGGGCGCGACCGCCCGGAAAAGACCGCAATTCCGGACAATCGGCACGCGCCGCGCGGCGGCATAGTCGGGATCCTGTTTCATCCGATTTCCGGACCGCCACCGCCATGAACCTGTCGCTTTATTTTGTCACCGTGCTGATCTGGGGCACCACCTGGATCGCGATCAAATGGCAGCTCGGCTCCGTGCCGCCGCCCGTGTCGATCGCATGGCGCTTCTGGCTCGCAGCCGCCGTGCTGTTCGCGCTGCTGCGCGTGATGCGCCGGCCGGTCCGCCCGCCGCGCGAAGCGTGGCGCTACCTCGTCGCGCAGGGCTTCGCACTGTTCTGCCTGAATTTCCTGTGCTTCTACTACGCGGAGCAGGTCGTGCCGAGCGGGCTCGTCGCGGTGATCTTCTCGACCGCGCCGCTGCTGAACTCGATCAACGGCCGGCTGTTCATGGGCCGCCCGCTGCGGCCGTCGGCGATTGCCGGCGCGCTGCTCGGCCTGGTCGGCATCGCGTGCCTGTTCTGGCAGCAGATGGCCGGCCATCTCGACGACCACGCGACCTGGATCGGGCTCGCGATCGCGTTCGCCGGCACGATGTGCTTCTCGGCCGGCAACCTGCTGTCGAGCCGGATGCAGTCGATGGGGCTGCACCCGCTCGCGACCAACGGCTGGGCGATGCTGATCGGCGCGGCGATCCTGACCGTCGGCAGCGCGGTGGCCGGGATGCCGTTCGCGCTCGACATGAGCCCGCGTTATCTCGGCGCGCTCGTCTACCTCGCCGTGCCGGGCTCGGTGATCGGCTTCACCGCGTACCTGACGCTCGTCGGCCGCATCGGGCCGGAGCGCGCCGCGTACTGCACGGTGCTGTTCCCAATCGTCGCGCTGGCCGTGTCGACGGTGTTCGAGGGCTACCAGTGGTCGCCGCTCGCGGTGATCGGGCTGCTGCTCGTGGTGGCCGGCAATCTCGTTGCGTTCGACCTGACGCGCCGGCTGTTTCTCCGGACGGCCTGACGGATGAACGGACGGCCGGTCGTGCGGCGCCGTCGGCCCGGCTGTCAGGGGTGGTTGTCATGGTTGACTTGGTTTCTAATCGGGTCTACCCTTGACCTTCCGGTCGTGCAAGGAGGCGATGATGATCAGGCGGGCTCATGTGCTCGAAAGCGCGGTTGCGGTTCTCGATGTCGAGACCGAAGAGGCGCTGCGCAGCGCCGTCGGCGCTGCGACCATGCTCGGCCCCGAGCGGGCCCGGGCGCTGCTCAGGTTGTCGGACGAACAACTGGGACATCTGTTCAAGGTCGGTATCGCGCAGGTCGTTGATCTGGCGGGCACGATCACGTTCGGCATCGCTGCCGCTGCGACCCGCGACAGGCAACCTTCGGGTCGCACGAAGCAGCATGCGAAGCCGGCGGCACGCGCGGATGCTGCGGCGGCTGATTTCGAGCGGCGCGCGCTGGCTGAACGGCGGGCGCTCGTCGCGGAGGGCGCGCTGCTGCCGGCCGCGGAGATCTGGGCAGGGCTCGGCATGACGCGGCAGGCGCTTAGCAAGGCGGTCGTGTCCGGGCGCATCTTCACGGTCGACGTGGGGGCGGTGCAATACTATCCGGCCTTTTATCTGATGGGCGATATCGATCGCAAGACGCTAGGAAAGGTGACGCAACGCCTGGGTAGTTTGCCGGGGTGGAGCAAATGGCAATTCTTCACGACGCCCAAGGCGTCCCTTGGCAACGTCACGCCGCTGAAAGCGCTGTCGCAAGGAAGGCTCGAAGAGGTGGAGCGTGCCGCAGCGGCGTTCGCGGAGCGCTAGGAGGTGCGGTTGACATTGAGGCCACCGAGCGAACACTTCGCGAATGCGACGCTGGTTACGCGGGAGATTCCGCCGACGGTGCTGGTGCGCGTTTCCCGATACGAGACGGGTGAGCCATACTTCGGCAAGTCGGGCGGCAACCGTTTCGACGACCCGCGCAAACGGCGCCGGTATGGCACCAGCTATTTCGGTTTCGACCTGCACTGCGCGTTCGCCGAGACTGTGCTGCACGACGAAGTCGCGGATCTCGCTGTCGGTGGCTTCCCGCTCGTGACGACCGAGCTTGAGCGCTTCGTGCTTTCGTTCACCGGTTCGCCGCTGACGGTGGCCGTCCTGCACGGCCTGCCGCTGAAAAACCTCGGCGGCGATGGGGCGCTGTCGACCGTCGTACCGTACGATATCCCGCAGCAATGGTCGCTCGCCGTACACGGGCATGGTCGTCGGGTCGACGGCTTTCTGTATATGTCACGTCATCTCAACACGTCGGAAGCGCTCGTGCTCTTCGATCGTGCCGAACCCAAACTCAGGCTCGAGCGCGCCGTTCCGTTCCGGCGCCACACCGAGGCTGCCCGCGTGCTGCGGGACTTCAACATATTGCCGCGTTAAGCCGCGTATCGCCGGCCGCCCGGCGGGCGGCTTCGGGCGGCATTCCATCGGAAGGGGCGGCACGCGCAATGCCTCGCGGCCCGGGCGGTCATGCCGCCGCGCCGCTGCCGGCAACACGCGCCTGTCGCTGGTACAGCACCATCGACAGCGCGACGCCGGCGGCGGCGGCCGCTGCCGCGAACAGGAACACCTGCGGATAACCGAACGCGCCCGCGACATAGCCGGCGAGCGGGCCCGTGATGCCGAGCGACAGGTCGAGGAACACCGAGTACGCGGACAGCGCCGCGCCGCGGCTCGCCGGCGGCACGAGCGCGACGGCCTCGACGCCGAGCGCCGGGAAGATCAGCGCGAAGCCGAAGCCCGTCAGCGCGGCGCCGACGAGCGCGACGTGCGGCACCGGCGCGAGCCACAGCAGCACGAGGCCCGAGCATTCGAACGCGAACGACACGATCGCGACGCGGAAGCCGCCGTAGGTCTTGATCGTGTTCGCGAACAACAGGCGTGCGCCGATGAACAGCGTGCCGAACACGGTCAGCGACAGCGCGGCGTTCGGCCAGTGGCGCGCCGCGTAGTACAGCGTGACGAAGGTCGCGATCGAGCCGAAGCCGGCCGAGCCGAGCGCGAGGCCGAGGCCGTGCGGCAGCACGCGCGTGAACACGCTCGCATACGACATCCGTTCGCCGTGCACGAGCGGCACGGAATCGATCAGGCGCGCGAGGTAGAAGCCGATCGCGGCGAGCGCGATCACGATCACGCCGATCAGCGCCGGATTCAGCGTATGTGCGATCGCGACGCCGACCGGCGCGCCGAGCGCGAGCGCGCCGTAGGTCGCGATGCCGTTCCACGAGATCACCTTCGCGTTGTGCGTGACGCCGACCCGGCCGATGCCCCACAGGATCGCGCCGGTGCCGCACAGGCTTTCGCCGACGCCGAGCACGAGCCGGCTCGCGACCAGCAGCACGAGGCTCGCGACCGGCCAGTGCGCGAGCAGCAGCGCGACGAGCAGCAGCACGCCCGACACGCCGCAGCCGACCAGCCCGCGCAGCACCGTCTGCTTCGGGCCGAGCGTATCGGCGAAGCGCCCGGCGAGCGGCCGCGACGCGAGCGTCGCGAAGTACTGGACGCTGATCGCGCCGCCCGCGACGATCGCGGAAAAGCCGAGGTCGTCATGGACGAAGCCCGGCAGCACCGCGAGCGGCAGGCCGATGGTCAGGTAGCAGATGAACGTGAAGCAGACGACGGACACGATTTGCAGCGTGACCGCGAACCCGCTGCGCGGTGGTGTGGCGGAGTCGGTAGGCATGGGGTCGGAACGAATGAGCGAAACGGAGCGTGACGAAACGGAAGACGGCGCAAAATGGAATCGGGATTTTCCCATGGAACCGGTTTTCACGCAGGTACCATTTAGTTAATCGCGACCCGTTTTCGTGCGCAACGGATCGGTGCCGGCATGCCGGGAAGGCACGCGGGGCACCGTGTGGAAAGGGCGCCGGGCGGCCCCGGCGCTCATATCGCGGCAGTTATATGGGCCCCATGCGTGATGGGCTATGGGTTGCGAAATTTGATGGTGATAGCGTTCAAACTGTCAGAAAGACGTCGGTCGAGCGCGTCGCGCAGGCCGCCTAGCCCCCCATTTGAAGAATCATCGAGACATGAGTGAGCCGATCCGCTTCTACCATCGTCACGCGATCCGCGAAGTCAGCGGCGCGGACGTCACCCGCACCGTGCTGCAGTACCTGCGCGAGGACGCGCATTGCACCGGCACCAAGGAAGGCTGTGCGGAAGGCGACTGCGGCGCGTGCACGGTCGTCGTCGGCGAGCTGACCGACGCCGGCGCGGTCGAGTTCAAGGCCGTCAACGCGTGCATCCAGTTCCTGCCGACGCTCGACGGCAAGGCGCTGCTGACGGTCGAGGACCTGCGCCAGCCGGACGGCGCGCTGCATCCGGTGCAGCAGGCGATGGTCGACTGCCACGGTTCGCAATGCGGGTTCTGCACACCCGGTTTCGTGATGTCGATGTGGGCGCTGTACGAGAAGCACGGCCACGAAGGCTGCGGCAGCGCGTGCGCGAAGGCGAAGGACGTGCCGACGCGCACCGAGATCGCCGATGCGCTGACGGGCAACCTGTGCCGCTGCACCGGCTATCGCCCGATCGTCGACGCGGCCGTGCAGATGTTCGATGCGCCGTCGCCGTCGGCACCGGTCGACACGGCCGCGCTCGCCCGCACGCTCGCATCGCTCAGGCGCGACGACACGTTCGACTACACGACGATCAACGGCGCGCGCTTCGCGGCGCCGCGCACGCTCGACGCGCTGGCCGCACTGAAGGCCGAGCGGCCCGATGCGCGCATCCTCGCGGGCAGCACCGACATCGGCCTGTGGGTCACGAAGCAGATGCGCCGGCTCGACGACCTGATCTACGTCGGCCAGATCGCCGAACTGCAGCGCGTCGTGGAGCGCGGCGACTGGATCGAGATCGGCGCGGGCGTGACGGTCGAGAACGCGTATGCGGCACTTGCAGGCACGTATCCGGAGCTGACCGAGATGTGGAAGCGCTTCGCGTCGCTGCCGATCCGCAACGCGGGCACGCTCGGCGGCAACGTCGCGAACGGCTCGCCGATCGGCGATTCGATGCCCGGCCTGATCGCGCTCGGCGCGCGCGTCGTGCTGCGCGGCGGCGACACGGTGCGCGAGCTGCCGCTCGAGGCGCTCTACACGGGTTACCAGCAGAAGGACATGGCGCCGCACGAATTCGTCGTCGGCGTGAAGGTGCCGACCCGCACCGGCGCGCGCGAGAAGCTGCAGTTCCGCACGTACAAGCTGGCGAAGCGGTTCGACTCCGACATCTCGGCCGTGTGTGCGGCGTTCGCGTTCATCGCGGACGGCGACACGATCCGCGAGCCGCGCATCGCGTTCGGCGGGATGGCCGCGACGCCGAAGCGCGCGACGCACACCGAAGCCGTGCTCGACGGCGCGCTGTGGCACGAAGCTACCGCGCAGGCGGCGATGCAGGCGCTCGAGCGCGACTACCAGCCGCTGTCCGACATGCGCGCGACGAGCACGTATCGCCTCGATACCGCGAAGAACCTGATGTACCGATTCTGGCTGGAGACGCGCCCGCACGACCCGCTGCCGCCGCAAGCCCTGAATGTGCGTGAAGTGGCCGCCGAAGCCGGCACCGACGCGGCGCGCGTCTGAAGACGGAGAACATCGACGATGAACCAGCAAGCAGAACCGTTCCTGAGTACCCTCGACCCGCAAGCCGACGCCGCGCAGGTCCACGTATCGCGCGCGCACGAATCCGCGCATCTGCACGTCAGCGGGCGTGCCACCTATACCGACGACATTCCGGTCGTCGCGGGCACGCTGCACGCGGCGCTCGGATTGTCGGCGAAGCCGCACGCGAAGATCGTGTCGATGAACTTCGACGCGGTGCGCGCAACGCCGGGCGTGGTCGCCGTGTTCACGGCCGACGATATCCCGGGCGTCAACGATTGCGGCCCGATCATCCACGACGACCCGGTGCTCGCCAAGGGCATCGTGCAGTTCGTCGGCCAACCGATGTTCATCGTCGTCGCGACGTCGCATGAAACCGCGCGGCTCGCCGCGCGCCGCGCAAAGGTCGACTACGAAGAGCTGCCCGCGATCCTGACCGCGCAGGAAGCGCGACAGGCCGAAACCTACGTGATCCCGCCGCTGAAGCTCGCGCGCGGCGACGCGGCCGCGCGGCTCGCCGCCGCGCCGCACCGCGAGTCGGGCGAAATGCTGCTCGGCGGCCAGGAGCAGTTCTACCTGGAAGGGCAGATCGCCTACGCGGTGCCGAAGGACGACGACGGGATGCACGTGTACTGCTCGACGCAGCACCCGAGCGAGATGCAGCACCTCGTCGCGCACGTGCTCGGCGTCGCGTCGCACAACGTGCTGGTCGAATGCCGCCGGATGGGCGGCGGGTTCGGCGGCAAGGAATCGCAGTCGGGCCTGTTCGCGTGCTGCGCGGCGCTCGCCGCGTGGAAGCTGCTGTGCCCGGTGAAGCTGCGTCCGGACCGCGACGACGACATGATGATCACCGGCAAGCGGCACGACTTCCATTACCGCTTCGACGTCGGCTACGACGACGACGGCCGCCTCGACGGCGTGGCGCTCGACATGACGTCGCGCTGCGGCTTCTCGGCCGACCTGTCGGGCCCGGTGATGACGCGCGCGGTGTGCCACTTCGACAACGCGTACTGGCTGGGCGACGTCGACATCGCCGGTTATTGCGGCAAGACCAACACGCAGTCGAACACCGCGTTCCGCGGTTTCGGCGGCCCGCAGGGCGCGTTCGCGATCGAGTACATCCTCGACGACGTCGCGCGTTCGCTCGACCGCGATCCGCTCGACGTCCGCTACGCGAACCTGTACGGCAAGACCGAACGCAACGTGACGCCGTACGGGCAGACGGTCGAGGACAACGTGCTGCAGGAGCTGCTCGGCGAACTCGAGACGACGAGCGACTATCGCGCGCGGCGCGCGGGCGTGCGCGAATTCAATGCACGCAACACGGTGCTGAAGAAGGGCATCGCGCTCACGCCGGTGAAGTTCGGGATCGCGTTCAACGTCACGCACTTCAACCAGGCCGGCGCGCTGGTGCACATCTACACCGACGGCTCGGTGCTCGTGAACCACGGCGGCACGGAGATGGGGCAGGGGCTCAACACGAAGGTCGCGCAGGTCGTCGCGCACGAGCTCGGCATCCGCTTCGGCCGGATCCGCGTGACGGCGACCGACACGAGCAAGGTCGCGAACACGTCCGCGACGGCCGCGTCGACGGGCTCGGACCTGAACGGCAAGGCCGCGCAGGACGCGGCGCGCCAGTTGCGCGAGCGGCTCGCGGTGTTCGCGGCCAAGCAGTACGGCGACGGCAACGTCGATGCGGCCGACGTGAAGTTCGGCAACGACGTCGTGTGGGTCGGCGGCCAGGGCGTGCCGTTCGGCGAAGTGATCGCGAAGGCCTACCTTGCACGTGTGCAGCTCTGGTCCGACGGCTTTTACGCGACGCCGAAGCTGTACTGGGATCAGTCGAAGCTGCGGGGCCGTCCGTTCTACTACTACTCGTACGGCGCGGCCGTGTCGGAAGTCGTGATCGACACGTTGACTGGCGAGATGCGCACGCTGCGCGTCGATGCGCTGCACGACGTGGGCGCGTCGCTGAACCCGGCGCTCGACATCGGCCAGGTCGAAGGCGCGTTCATCCAGGGGATGGGCTGGCTGACGACCGAGGAATTGTGGTGGAACAAGGGCGGCAAGCTGATGACGCATGCGCCGTCCACGTACAAGATCCCGACCGTCAACGACACGCCGCCCGAATTCAACGTGCGGCTGTTCGAGAACCGCAACGTCGAGGACAGCATTCACCGGTCGAAAGCCGTCGGCGAGCCGCCGCTGCTGCTGCCGTTCTCGGTGTTCTTCGCGGTGCGCGACGCGGTTGCGGCGGTCGGTGACTACAAGGTCAACCCGCCGCTCGATGCGCCGGCCACCGGCGAGTCGATCCTGCGCGCGGTGAGTGCGGTGCGTGCGGCGCGCGCGGTTCAGGCAGGCTGATATGAAACAGCCCCCACGCTCACTTTGTTCTCTGCGCCCCGAGGGGGCGGTCAGCCTCCTTGGGGCGGCCCGGCGGAGGCTGACATGAACGGGCCCGCACGTTCGCTTCGCGCCGCGTCGACCCCGACGTTCGCGCAGGGCACCGGCCAGCGCAACCGCGCGACCGGCGCGCCGCCGCCGATGCACATCGTGCTGTTCGGTGCCGGGCACGTCGGTCACGCGCTCGTCACGCTGCTCGGCGCGCTGCCGTGCGTCGTGCAGTGGGTCGATACGCGCGACGAGCTGTTCCCGGACGAATGTCCGCCGAACGTGCAGCCGGAGCCGACCGACACGCCGGAGGCCGTCGTCGACGCGGCGCCGCCCGGCGCGTACTTCCTCGTGATGACGCACAACCACGCGCTCGACTTCTCGCTCGCCGCGCAGATCATGCGGCGGCGCGACTATGCGTACTTCGGGATGATCGGCTCGCGCACCAAGCGCGTGAAGTTCGAGCGCCGGCTCGCCGCGCGCGGCGTCGATCCCGCGCGGCTCGTGGAGATGGTGTGCCCGATCGGCGTCGCGGGTATTGTCGACAAGACGCCGGGCGCGATCGCGGTGGCCGTGTGCGCGGAGCTGCTGCAGGCGCGCTCGGGCATGCCGGTGGCCGACGCGAAGGCGGCCGCGGCAGGGCGCGCGCGCGACGACGTGTCCTGCGCGCGGTAACGCGGCAACGCACGTTCCGCTGTTTGGGGAAAATCATTCGTGGGGCCAGCGCAAGCCCGTAATTAGCGGGAACAGGCCCGAGCGCACGGCCGCGCGTTTTTGCATACACTTCACGGCAACGCGCGGCATCGGGCCGCGCTTTTTTCCGTGCAGGTTCCATGTCCGATCACCCGATCTATCTCGACGCGCTCGATGCGAGCCTCGTCGCCATCGAGCGCTGGCTGTCCGGCGTCGACACCGCGCCTGCGGCGCTCGACGCGCTGCTTGTGCCGTTCTCCACCGGTTTCACGATGATCCTGACCGACGGCCGCGTAGTCGACCGCGACGGCACGCGCGCGCTGTTCGCGAAGCTCGCCGGCGCGAAGCCGGGGCTGCGCATCACGTTGTCGGAAACCCGCGTGCTCGCTGCCGATGCATCGCATGCGGTGATCACCTATCTCGAAGCGCAGCACGCGGCATCGGGCGAGTTGCCCGCGCGCCGCGCGACTGCCGTGTTCGAACGCGACGCGGCGGGCGTCGTGCGCTGGACCCATCTGCAGGAAACCTTCTGCACGGCCTGAGCGGCCGCGCCGGCACGTATCAGCGCTTGCGAGTGCGGGCGACCGTCAGCTCGTCGGACACGCTCTGCATCAGCGCGCACAACCACGCGATGTCGGTCGGGCGGTCGGGCTGCGGATGCGTGAGCAGGTAGCTCTTGATGCGCGGGAACGGCACGGGCGGCGTGACGACGACGAGCGGCAGCAGCTGCGCATAGTGTGTCGCGAAGCGGCGCGTCGTCGTGAAGATCAGGTCCGACTGCAGCAGCACCTGCGGCACGATCCCGAAGTACGGCAGCGTCGTCACGATGCGCCGCGTGAGGCGCGCACGCGCGAGGCCGATCTCGATCGCGTTGCGCTTGTCGCCGGTGTACGGCGTGGGCGCGACATGCGCGGCCGACGCATACGCTTCGCGCGTCAGCGGCACGCGCGCGAGCGGGTGCGCTTCGCGCATCAGGCACACGATCGTGTCGGAGAACAGGTCCTGGCGCGCGAACTGCGGGTCGGGCTTCGGCCAGTTGCCGATCACGAGATCGAGCGCGCCCGATTCGAGCGCGCCCGCGTGGTCGAGCGCGGGATTCAGCGAATCGATTTCCAGATGCGCATGCGGCGCCGCGTCGCGAAAGCGCTCGATCAGCGTCGGCATGAAGAAATCGTTCAGGTAGTCGGGCGCCGCGACGCGGAACGTGCGGCGCGCGGACGACGGGTCGAAATCGCCGTGCGGCGTCGCGATGAAGTCGACCTCGCGCAGCGCGCGCTGCGCGGCTTCGAGCAGCGACGCGCCGTATTCGGTCGGCACCATCCCGGATTTGCCGCGCACGAGGATCGGGTCGTTCAGCGTCTCGCGCAGCTTGCGCAGCGCGGTGCTGATCGCGGGCTGGGTCTGGTTCAGCCGCAGCGCGGCCTGCGTGACGCTGCGCTCGAGCAGCAGCGTGCGCAATACGCGCACGAGCCAGATGTCGAGCGAGGCGGTACGGTCGTCGTCTTCCATCGGTGCGGGGTGATTCGGGAGAGGCGTAACCTTACCGCAGCCGCGCGTTGCCGGGCGTGATACCGGCCATCACGCACGACCCTTCGGCAGCGTGCTGATCCGCTTGACCTCGTGCGATTCGAGCCAGGTCGGCGTGCGTGCGCAGTACAGCACCATCGGCAGCGCGTCCTCACCCCAGAACAGTTGCTGGTTCATCCAGAACGTCGGCACGCCGAACGCGCCGAGCGCGATCGCTTCGGCGTTGTTGCGGGCCAGTTGCGCACTCGTTTCCTCGAATTCGATCAGCTCGTCGCCGTGGCCGACGCCGACGCGTTCGCACAGCGCCGCGAAACCGTCCGGCGTCGACGGATCGTTGCCGTCGCGCCAGATGAAGCGGAATATCTCCAGCACCGTCGCGATATCGGCGCGCAGCGCGATCGCGAGGCGCAACACCTTGTCGGAATCGAACGGGTGCGCGGGCGGCATCTTGAAGCGGATGCCGAGCTGTTCCGCGCGAAACAGCGCGTGACGGTACGTGAACACGCGCTTGGCCGGCACGTCGGCGCTCGGGCGTTGGCCCCAGTGGCGTTGCAGGTCGAGCAGCGATACGGCGATCGGCTCGAATGGCACATCGGGCCACTTGTCGTGCTGTTCGAGCAGCAGATAGGAGAACGGCGACACGAAGTCGAAGAACCAGGCAGGCTGGGCGGTGTCGAGGCCGGTTGTCATGACGATCTCCAGAGGGTGGGGCGTGCGGCGCCTGACGGCGGCCTTCATGTTACGCGGCGGCGCGCGCATGCAGCAATGATCGCGGATCGTCCGCTCACGCGGAACCGGGAGTCGCCCGGGGGGGATCGCCGGCCGGCGGCGGTGCGGCGTCGGCGCGTGCCTGCGGCTGGCCGCCGGTGCCCGGAGCGGCCGCCGGCGTGTCCTGGTCGTGCGCGGTGAGCCGTTCGCGCACGAAGCCGATGTGCTCGCGCAGCACGTAGAACTGCCCGGCGTACGCGAGCGGCATCTTCATCCGGTTCACGGCTTCCTCGATGTCGTCGAGCTCGTCGAGCAACTTGACGCGCTCCTCGGCCGTGTGCTCGCCGAGCGCGCTGCGCTCGAGCGCGATCAGCGCGCCGTACCAGCGGTAGATGCGCGAGCGCACGCGCCAGCCGTACAGCGACGGCACGAGCCGCAGCCCGGGGATCAGCACGACGATCAGCGGCACGATCACGACGAGCAGCCGGTCGACGAGGCTCGCGACCCAGAACGGCAATCTCCGGTACAGGAAAGACTTGCCCGACTTGTAATAGCGCGCGGCGTCGTCGGACAGCGGGAAACCGCGCGTGACGGGCGACGGGAATTCGCCCGCGTGCTGCAGGATCGTCGCGTGGCCGTGTACCTCGCGCGCGGCCTCGATCAGCAGGTCGGACAGCGCGGGGTGCAGCGAGTCGCGCGCGACCAGCTCGATCGTCGGCGCGACCGTATGGATGTCGGCGGGCGGCAGGTTCTGGCCGAGATCGTAGACGCCCATCGGCAGCGTGATCGCGGTCAGGTACGGGAAGCGCCGCGCGTACGCCTCGGCCTGCGTGAACGAATACACGTGCACGCCCGGCGCGCGGAACAGCTTCGCCATCACCGGGATCTGCGTCGAGTCGCCGGACAGGAACGCCGCATCGATCTTGCCGTCGAGCAGCGCGGTCGCGGCGTCCTCGCCGGCGATCGGCAGCAGCTCGGTCGTGCCGCCCGGCACGATGCCGTTCATCTTCAGCAGCGCGAGGCTCAGCTCGCGCGCGCCGCTGCCCTCGGCGCCGAGCGCGAGCCGCTTGCCCTTGAAGTCGGACAGGCGCGCGACGACCGGGCCGCGGTACATGATCGCGAGCGGCACGTAGCCGATGCTGCCGAGCGACGCGAGTTGCTCGTCGCGCTCCTTCGGGCCGATGCCGCTCTGCACGAAACCGACGTCGACCTGCGCGCTCGGGTTCGTCAGCCGCGCGAGGTTCTGCGCGGATCCTTCGGACGATTCGACGTCGAGCGTGACGCCGTTCTTCGCGAGGATGGCCTTGTATTTCTGCGCGGCGTTCCAGTACGTGCTGCCGGGCGGCCCGGCCGAGATCACGAGCGTGGACGGCGGCGCCGGCTGGATCAGCCTGACCGCGAGCCAGACGGCCGCGCCCGCGAGCAGCACGGTCGGGCCGATCGACAGCGCGAGGTCGCGCCACGACACCGCGACGAAGCGGGCGAGGATGCGGCGAGGCGGGCGAGGGCTGGCAGGTTTCATGGGATCGTCGGATGACGCTGGCGTGACGCATCGATGACGGTCGTCGCCGACGATGCGGATTCTCGCGGCGATGGTACCCGGTTTCACCGTGCGTGCGCGAGTCGGGCGCCGCGGCGCGGCTCCGTGGCGACAGCGGCGGGCGGCGCCGCGTCAAAAGCTTTGCGCTTCCGCGGGCGCTGGATTACATTGTGCGACGCAGCCGCGCCCGATTCGCGCGCGACCCGGCACACCATGAGACCGGGCGCGTACGGCCGGCGGCTGCCCGGCCCGGCCGGCCCGCTATCGCGCGCGCCGGCTGCCGGCCCGTCTCGCCTCTCTCGCATCGCCGTGGAAATCACCGGCTGTCCCGCCCGTTCGCGCGCGGGACGGCTGTCTTTGGGGGTATCCGGCCGTACTGTGCACGGCCGTTCCGGAGTTATAAGGAGATAGCATGAAGTCGATCGTGTTGAGAGCGTTGGGTGTCGCCGCCGTGGTGGCCTGTCTGTCGGGCAGCGTGTATGCGCAGTCGAGCGAGCCGGCGGCAGCCGAGGCGCCGGCCGCGAGCGCGCCGAAGGCCGCCGCGAAAAGCGCGAAGAAGGCGAACCGCCAACTCGGCTACGCGGTGCGCAAGGCGATTTCGAAGGAACAGGGCGTCGACGTGTCGAACCTCGTCGTGCGCTCGAAGGGCGGTGCGATCTCGCTGCAGGGCACGATGCCGGATCAGGCACAGATCGACAAGGCCGAAGAGGCAGCCAAGGGCGTGAAGGGCGTGACGTCGGTGTCGAACAAGCTGAAGGTCCAGCAGCAGTAATGCCGGGCGGGCGGCGCGACAGCGCCGTCCGCGCCCGCTTTCAGGCGGGCCCCGGCGCCGCCGGGGCCCGTTTTCGCTTCAGAGGCCGCCAGCCGCGCGACGCGGCGGCGGACCGATAACGAGATCGAGAGGGCGGCAATGACGACGCACGGGTGGGGCAGACGAATTCTTCTCGGCGCGGCGCTGGCTGGCATCGCGGTGCTCGGCGCCTGCAACGGCGACGAGTCGGGCGAGCGCAACCGGCTGCCCGGCTTCGTGTCCGGCAGCGTGCGCACGACGGCCTACGATGGCGCGAGCGACGACCTGCTGACGGCAGGCCTCGGCAAGACGGGCCTCGCGGCGGCAGCGCCCGGTTTTGCGAATCCGTCCCGGCCGACGAGCGCCGAGCTGCGCCGTCTCGCGATCTGGTCGAACTACCGCGCGCTCGTCGACATGAGCGCGAACGGCGGCTACGGCCGCTTCTGGGGGCCGAACGTCGACCTCGCCGGCAACGACACGCTCGGCGAAGGCAAGATCCCCGGCACCGAATATCTCGCGTACTCCGACGACGGCAGCGGCAGCAAGAACGTGACGCTGCTCGTGCAGGTGCCCGCCAGCTTCGATCCCGCGCAGCCGTGCATCGTCACCGCGACGTCGTCGGGCTCGCGCGGCGTGTACGGCGCGATCTCCGCGGCCGGCGAGTGGGCGCTCAAGCGCGGCTGCGCGGTCGCGTACAACGACAAGGGCGGCGGCAACGGCGCGCACGAGCTCGGTTCCGACACCGTCACGCTGATCGACGGCACGCTCGCCAACGCGGTGCTCGCAGGCACCGCGAGCCTGTTTACCGCGAACGTGACGAGCGGCGATCTCGCCGCGTTCAACAGCCGCTTCCCGAACCGCTATGCGTTCAAGCACGCGCATTCGCAGCAGAATCCCGAGCAGGACTGGGGGCGCGTGACGCTGCAGTCGGTCGAGTTCGCGTACTGGGCGCTCAACGAGCAGTTCGGACCGCCGCTCGACGGCTCGCATCACGGCGTGCGCTATCGCGCGGGCGACATCACGACGATCGCCGCGTCCGTCAGCAACGGCGGCGGCGCGTCGCTCGCGGCGGCCGAGCAGGACAACCGCGGCTGGATTACCGCGGTCGTGGTCGGCGAACCGCAGATCAACGTGCGGATGGCGCCGAACGCGATCGTGCGCACGGGCGGCCAGCCCGTGCCGTCGTTCGGCCGGCCGCTGGCCGACTACGCGACGCTCGCGAACCTGCTGCAGCCGTGCGCGGCCGCATCGGCGTCGCTTGCCGACGCGCCCTACCTGAGCGCGCTGCCGGCCGCGACCACGCAGTCGATCCGCACGCAGCGCTGCGCAACGCTTGCCGCAGCCGGGCTCGTGTCGGGCGCCGACACGCAGAGCCAGGCCGCCGACGCGCTCGCGCAGCTCCACGCGGCCGGCTATCTGGCCGATTCCGACCTGCTGCAGGCGCCGATGTGGGATTCGCAGGCGATTCCGGCGATCGCGGTCACCTATGCGAACGCGTACACGCGCTCGCGCGTCACCGACAACCTGTGCAATTTCAGCTTCGCGACGACGAACGCGGCGACGGGCGCGGTCGCGCCGCCCGCCGCGTCGCCGATGCCGGCCGTGTTCGGCGTCGGCAACGGCGTGCCGCCGACGGCCGGCATCAACCTCGTGTTCAACACGGGCGCGGGTGTCGACCACCGGCTCGCGACGCCCGATGCGAGCTTCGCGGGCGCGCTGTGCCTGCGCCAGCTCTGGACGAACGGGATGCTCGGGATGCCCGCGAACGTCGACGCGGTGCGCGTGAACGCGAACCTGCAGGGCAAGCCGGCGATCATCGTGCAGGGCCGCAGCGACGCGCTCGTGCCGGTGAACCACGCATCGCGCGCGTACGTTGCGCAAAACGGCATCAGCGAAGGCGGGCGCAGCCAGCTTGTGTTCTACGAGGTGACGAACGGCCAGCACTTCGACGCGTTCCTGCCCGTCGCGGGCTTCGACACGCGCTTCGTGCCGGTCCACTACTACAACCTGCAGGCGCTGAACCTGATGTGGCAGCACCTGAAGAACGGCGCGCCGCTGCCGCCGTCGCAGGTGATCCGCACGGTGCCGCGCGGAGGCACGCCGGGCGCCGCGCCCGCGCTGACGAGTGCGAACCTGCCGCCGATCTCCGCCGCGCCCGGCGCGAACGCGATTTCCGCTGGCGCCGGCGCGATCGACGTGCCGCTCTGACGGCGCCCGCCGTACCGCCATCGCGAAGCCGGACAGCCGTCCGGCTTTTTCTTTTTTTCGTCGCTGGAATCGGTCCCGTGCCGCCTTTTATCCGAATGGCGAGCGTCGTAACAAATTATTACTTTACGGCGGTAAATCCGGAACTTATTATGCGCCGGTATTTTCACTTAATTTAATAAATTCCGGATACGAGATATTCCTTTCCATTTAATTAATCGATCCTTTCGATTTTATTAAATCGGCTCGAGCTGCGATTGGTCGCCGTTTTGCGATTAATCGGCATCTCGCCGGCGGGGATTGCTCGCCTGTTCGTAGCGGAGTCGCCTTATCGGGCGGGCTTTGCGGGGCATGCTTTTGCCGTCGATTTTGTGCGCATGAGGATATGCGCAATGAATTCGTATTGCTGCGGATTATTGAATTGTCGTTTGCAATGGAATTGATTCCATTGTGCAGTTGCAAAAAAACATGGGTGGGGTAAATCGTGCCGATCGGTATTTGCCGATCCGGTAAAAAACTCGGAGTGCGTCGCATAACGAATGCATTCCCGGTGCGGAGCGCCGGCGCAAACGATCCTTTGCGGCCGGCGGTATTTATCGTTCTGTTCGAGAGGCAATAATGACGACACGGAAGTCCTTGAAAGACGGTTTCGCGCTATTCGGAACGACACTGAGCATGCCGCTCGCCGCAGCCGCGGCCGCGGCGCTGCTCGTCACGGGGTGCGGCGGCGACGACGGGCCGAGCCCGGCCGCATCGGCCGCCGCCGCGGCGGCGACGACGTCCAACGGCAGCACGTCGGCCAGCACCAACGCAACGGCCGCCGCCGCGGCCGACCAGCCGTACGTCGACAACGACGTGTACGGCACCGGGCCGAACGACGCCGTCACGGATTCGACGGAAGGCGCCGCGGTCGTGCACCGCCAGGTCACGATCGGCGGCAAGACCGTCAAGTACACGGCCACCACGGGCCACCTGACGACGATCGATCCGATCACGTCGGCGCCGAACGCGAAGATGTTCTACGTCGCGTACACGCAGGACAATCCGGACCCGTCGAAGCCGCGCCCGGTCACGTTCTTCTACAACGGCGGCCCCGGCTCGTCGTCGGTCTACCTGATGCTCGGCTCGTTCGGGCCGAAGCGGCTGCAGTCGTCGTTCCCGAACTTCACGCCGCCCGCACCGTACAAGCTGCTCGACAACCCCGACAGCCTGCTCGACCGCACCGACCTCGTGTTCATCAACCCGGTCGGCACCGGTTATTCGGCGGCGATCGCCCCGGCGAAGAACAAGGACTTCTGGGGCACCGACCAGGACGCACGCTCGATCGACCGCTTCATCCAGCGCTACCTGACCAAGTACTCGCGCTGGAATTCGCCGAAGTTCCTGTTCGGCGAGTCGTACGGCACCGCGCGCAGCGCAGTCGTGTCGTGGGTGCTGCATGAGGACGGCATCGACCTGAACGGGATCACGCTGCAGTCGTCGATCCTCGACTACGCGAACGCGCTGTCCGCGCCGGGCATCTTCCCGACGCTCGCGGCCGATGCGTTCTACTGGAAGAAGACGACGGTCAACCCGACGCCGGCCGATCTCGACGCGTACATGGTCCAGGCCCGCGCCTATGCGGACAACACGCTCGCGCCGCTCGCGCAGAAGCCGAACCCGCAGGACGGCGGCTTCGTGAACGTGCGGCTGAACCTGAACCTGCAGACCGCGCAGCAGATGGGTTCGTACATCGGCACGGATCCGACGTCGCTGATCCAGACCTTCGGCAACCCGGCCGCGCTCGGCAACGTGCCGTCGTCCAACGACAACCCGCCGTACACGTTCTTCCTGACGCTCGTGCCGGGCACGCAGATCGGCCAGTACGACGGTCGCGCGAACTTCACGGGCAAGGGCATCGCGCCGTACATCCTGCCGAACTCGGGCAGCAACGATCCGTCGATCACGAACGTCGGCGGCGCGTACACGGTGCTGTGGAACAGCTACATCAACACCGACCTCAAGTACACGTCGACGTCGTCGTTCGTGGACCTGAACGACCAGGTCTTCAACAACTGGGACTTCAGCCATACGGACCCGACCGGCGCGAACAGGGGCGGCGGCAATACGCTGTACACGGCCGGCGACCTCGCGTCGACGATGAGCGTGAACCCGGACCTGAAGGTGCTGTCGGCGAACGGCTATTTCGATGCGGTCACGCCGTTCCACCAGACGGAGCTGACGCTCGCGCAGATGCCGCTCGATCCGGCGATCAAGGCGCAGAACCTGACGATCAAGAACTACCCGTCGGGCCACATGATCTACCTGAACGACGCGTCGCGGACCGCGCTGAAGGGCGATCTCGGCAGCTTCTACGACGGCATCCTCGCGAACCGCACCGCGCTGCAGCGCGTGCTGAAGCTGCAGGCGCGCACGCAGCAGCTCAAGCAGCAGCAACTGAAGCAGCAGGGGCAGTAAGTGACGCAGGCGGCTCGCGCCGCCTGACGTGACGTAAAAACGCTGCCCGGTCACGCGCCCCGGCTTTTTACGTGGCGTGTGTTGATGGCGGTGCTGCAATTCTCCAAGGTGCCCCGTGAGTCATGGACTTCCGGGGCATCGTCTTGTCCGGGGGCCGACTCGTCCCCCTGAGGCCATCGGTGACGGCGTTGAAAATCCTCAAAAGGGGGATGAATAGCCCTCTATTGAGGATTTGCCGAAAAATCCTTATAGTGGGGATGTTTATCCCTAAATTGAGGATTTCCGTGAGTCTCGCTGACTTTCTCTTCACACCCGGCATGCAACGCGTGCTTGGTGCCACGCTGCTGCAGCCTGACCGTAGTTTTACGCTGCAGGAACTGCTGCGTCTGGCAAACAGCGGGCGCGGAAGTGCTCAAAAGCAGGTGGACCGGATGGTCGAGGTCGGCGTACTTAAGGAAGACGCCCGACGAGGCCGACAACGGAGCATCCGCGCGAATACGGAATTCGTCCTCTATCCGGAACTGGTCAGCATCGCGCGCAAGTCATTTGCAGTTGTGGAGCCGTTGAAGGAGGCGTTGTTGCCTTTTGCCGCGCAGATCACCACGGCGTTCGTGTTCGGCTCGGTGGCCAAGGGTTCCGACAGCGGCCGTAGCGACATCGACCTGATCGTCATCGGGAACGTCCAGCTCCTCGAGCTATCTGAAGCCCTGCACGTAGTCGAGCAAAGCTTGCTGCGCCCCGTCAACTTCTCTTTGTACGAGCCTGCGGAATGGGCTGCGCTGGTCGACGCCGACCCCGTCATGGCCCAGATCGCCCAGGGCCCCACGCTGAGGATACTGTGATGCCGCGCCCGACCGAATACGAAAACCTCATCAGGACGAAAGCCTTCGATCCGGTTGCGCCGACGCCCGGGGCAATCGCGGGCTTCCTGCGAAATGCCGCGGACTACAAGGCCACTGCCGATGAGCTGGATCCCGCCCGGCATCTGCAGGTGTTTACATTGGCCTACGAAGGCTATTTTCAGGTGGTGCAGGCGATCCTGGAGTTCTATGAGGTGCGAACCAAGGATGCCGGCCGTAACCTGGCCATCCAGCGCGTGTCCACCTCGCTCGGTGTGAGTCCGCAGGAATTTGCGTTCATCACGAAGGCACACGAGCGCCGCAACGGCACGTCGTACGTTTCCCCGTTTCCCCCGGTGTCGAAGGCAGAGGCCGCTACCATGCTGGGCATCCTGGCCAAATACCTGCCTGTTGCGCATGCGCTGACAGGTACGCCGTGAGACTCACCCGGGCGTTCATCAAGACATGAGGTGAAGGCTGTTCGCCAACAGGGACGGTGTTTTTCGTTGGCGACGGGAGTGTGTCGATGCACGACGCGCGCGCGGGCCGTCGTGCCGGGCCACTTACGCGAGCACGAGCCGCACGCCGACGGCAACGAGCGTCGCGGCGAGCAGGTTGCGCAGCAGCCGCTCGGGCGCGCGCGCCGACAGCAGGCTGCCGAGCACGATACCGGGCAGCGAGCCGAGCAGCAGCGACAGCAGCATCGACCAGTCGACCGAGCCGAGCAGCCAGTGGCCCATGCCCGCGACGAGCGTGAGCGGCACCGCGTGCGCGATGTCGGAGCCGACGATGCGGGTCGTCGCGAGCGCCGGATACAGCAGCAGGAGCACGGTGACGCCGATCGCACCGGCGCCGACCGACGTCATCGACACGAGCACGCCGAGCACGGCGCCCGTGAGCACGGTCGACCACAGCGTGCGCGCAGGGCTCGGCACGAGCGGGTTGCGCGCGGCGAACGCGGTGAGCTGCGGCCGGAAGATCAGCGCGAGCGACGTGAGCAGCAGCGCGATGCCGAGCACGAGCTGGATCATCCGCGCGGTGCCGGGTGTGTTCATCCCGTGCGTGTGCAGCCACCACAGCGTGAGTGCCGCGGCCGGGACGCTGCCTGCCGCGAGCCGGCCCGTGATGCGCCAGTCGATCGATCCCTTCAGGCCGTGGACGAGCGTGCCGGTGGCCTTGGTCGCGGCCGCGTACAGCAGGTCGGTGCCGACCGCCGTCGCGGGGTGGACGCCGAACAGCAGCACGAGGATCGGCGTCATCAGCGAACCGCCGCCAACGCCCGTCAGGCCGACGAGGATGCCGACGAACAGGCCGGACAGGGAGTACAGCAGATCGATATGGGGAAGCGACATCGGAAGCAGGCGGTTATGCGGCGTTCGGTGGCGGCGCGTGGCTGCGGCGCGCGCGTCAAAGTCCGCCATTGTCGCAAATGTGGCGGGTGGATGGTCGACTCCGTTAAAAATCGGCCGGGAAGGCCCGCACGGCGGTCGGTCGGACGGATGTGAAACGCGCGTTTGAACGACGGCAGGGCCGATGAAGGCGATCGGCCTGAACGGTATGACGAACCCGGAATGTGCGCCGCGCCCGGCACGCGCAAAAAAGGGCGCGACAATGCGCGCCCTGGTTCGACGCCGTCGACCGGCTCCACCTGCCGGCGGTCAGTGCATCGCGGGGCCGACGCCTTCGACGCCGTTCTGCGGCCGGATGCGCAGCGCAAGCCCGATCAGCGCGGCCGCGGCGGCGAACGCCGCGCCGAACGCGAAGGCCGCGTGGTAGCCGCCGTTCAGCGCGTCGAGCGGCGCGGCCTGCGCGGCCGAGAGCGCATCGGTACGGGCGGCCGCGAGGCTCGCGAGCACGGCGAGGCCGAGCGCGCCGCCCATCATGAACGCGGTGTTGACGATCCCCGACGCGAGCCCGGAATCGGCCGGATCGACGTCGCTCATCGCGGCGAGCAGCATCGGGTTGAACGCGACGCCCGCGCCGATGCCGAGCAGCGTCATGCCGGGCAGCACGTGCCAGACGAAACCGCCGTCGGCCGGCGCGCGCGAGAACAGCGCGAGGCCGCAGGCCGCAATCAGCAGGCCGGCCGCGATCGGGCCGCGGATCCCGAAGCGCATCACGATGCGCGCCGACAACCCGAGCGAGAACGCGGCCATGATCAGGTTCGCCGGCAGGAACGCGAGGCCGACCTGCAGCGGCGCGTAGCCGAGCACGCGCTGCATGTACAGCGCGGACAGGAAGAACCACGCGAACATCGCGGCCGCCCACAGCACGCCGATCACGTTCGCGAGCGCGACGTTGCGCGCGGCGAACAGCGTGAGCGGCATCAGCGGATGCGCGGCGCGCGCCTCGATCGCGATGAACAGCGCGAGCAGCGCGACGGCCGCGCCGATCAGCGCGACGGTCTGCGTCGACAGCCAGCCGGCCTCGTTGCCGCCGACGATCCCGTAGACGGCCAGCATCAGCGACGCGGTCACCGTGATCGCGCCCGCGACGTCGAGCCGCGCGGCGCCGGCCGGCGCGCGCATGCGCGGCAGCAGCGCGACGCACATCGCATAGACGGCGATGCCGATCGGCAGGTTGACGAGGAAGATCCAGTGCCACGACAGCGAACTCGTCAGCAGCCCGCCGAGCAGCACGCCGATGCTGCCGCCGCCCGCGCAGACGAAGCCGTAGACGCCCATCGCCCGCGCGCGTTCGCCGGGCTCGGTGAACAGGTTCATGATCAGCGACAGCGAGACGGCCGACACGACGGCGCCGCCGAGCCCCTGCACCGCGCGCGCGGCGATCAGCATCGTCTGCGATTGCGCGAGGCCGCATGCGAGCGACGCGAGCGTGAACACGACGAGGCCCGCGAGGAACATGCGGCGCTGGCCGTACAGGTCGCCGAGCCGGCCGCCGAGCAGCAGGCAGCCGCCGAACGTCAGCAGGTACGCGTTGACGACCCACACGAGGGCCGTTTCGGTGAAATGGAGGTCGGTGCTGATCGACGGCAGCGCCACGTTCACGATCGTGCTGTCGAGCACGATCATCAGCACGCCGAGGCAGAGCACGATCAGCGCGTACCAGCGCTTCTCGCCGTGGATCCCGTGGGTCATGGGCGCGCAGCCTTCCGATAGTGATTTGAAAGGATGCATTGTAGACGTCATCGGCGCGGGCTTCCTGCCGGTTTGTGGCAGGAGCGACGCGTAGTGGCGCGTCCGGACGGGACGCGCGGGATGGACGTCGTGCGTGTTACGGGCGCGCCGGCAGTTCGCAACCGTCGGGGCCGCATGCGGCCCCGACGCTGCCGTCGAGCTCGACGATGCCGTCGCGCCACGCCTGGTCGAGCGCTTGCGCGAACGCGTCGGCTGGCTGCGCGCCCGACACCGCGTAGCGGCCGCCGAACACGAACAGCGGCACGCCGCGCCCGCCGATTTGCGCGGCGCGTGCGATGTCGGCCTCGACTTCGGCGCGGTACGCGTTGCTGCGCAGCACGTCGTCGACGGCCGAGCGCTCGAGCCCCGCTTCGACCGCGAATTCGGTCAGCTGCGCATGATCGAACAGCGAGCCGTGCTCGCAGAAATACGCGCGGTACAGCCGCTCGGTCAGTGCATGCGCGCGGCCGGTCGACTCCGCGAGCTTCACGAGCCGGTGGCCGTCGAGCGTGTCGCCGACGAGCGTGCCGGGCAGGTCGTAGCGCAGCCCGACGCTCGCGGCCGCGTCGGTCACCTGGCGCAGCATCTGGTCGACCTGCGCGGGCGACATCCGGTATTTGCCCGCGAGCATCGCCTCGACCGGCTCGACGGGCTGGCCGGGCATCAGCCGGTACGCGCGCAGCGCGACGTCGACGCGGTCGGCGTGCGCGAACGCGGCGAGCGCCTCGTCGAAGCGGCGCTTGCCGATCCAGCACCACGGGCAGATCAGGTCGGACCAGATTTCGACGGTCAGGGTCGGGCGGGCAGTCGGGGCGGGAGCGGTCGTCATGGGCGGTCCGGGGCAGCAAAAAAGTGTAACCGGGACTATATCACTTTATGCTTCGACGCTTGGTCTTGACCGGGCCCGTGCGGAACGGGCCCGCGCCCGACGTATCACGAAGCATAGACACGGACGGCACGGACCGATAGCGATTGCGGATGCCGGACGCGGCGGAAGGGGCCGGCGAACCGGCCCGCGGGGGCACGCCGCTTGCCGCTCACCGCTCACCGCTTATGCGTCGCCCTGCGTTTCCTTCAGGTGCTTGAGGTGCTTGTAGACCGTCGCGCGTCCCATCCCGAGCACGTTCGCGACATAGTTCGCCGCGCTCTTGCCGCGGAACGCGCCTTCCGCGTAAAGCGCCTCGACGAGCTCGCGCCGGTGCTCGCGGGTGAGCCCGTTGAGTCCGACCTGCCGCTCGCGCAGCCAGCCGTGCAGGAACGTGTTGATGCGCTCCTGCCAGTCGTCGCGGAACAGCTCGTCCGGCTGCGCGACGACGCCCGCGCCCTTGATGAACAAGTCGAGCGTCGCGCGTACCTCGTCGAACACCGCGATGTTGAAGTTGATGCACATCATCCCGGCCGGGCGGGCTTCGTCGTCGAACAGCACGTTGCTGACGCAGCGCATCCGCCGGCCGTCCCAGTTCAGCTTCTCGTACGGGCCGATCACGCGCTCGCGCGCCGAATGATCGATTTCCTCGAGCGCGGAATCGTCGCCGACCTCGCGCTTGGACAGGTTGTTCGCGAGATACAGCACGGTCTGGTCGTGCAGGTCGTGGATCACGACTTCCGCGTACGGGAAGAACAGCGCGGCGATACCGTCGGCGATCGGCGCATAGCGGGTGAGCAGCAGGTCTTTGACGGGGGATTGCTTCTTGCGCATCGGTGTCGCCATCTCGGGTGGGCGGGGGCCGGGCGGCGCATCGGGCCGGCGTGCCGGCGCGCCGGTGGCCGGCATGCCCGTGCGCCCGCGCGCGGCCGCCGCGGCGGTTGCGCCATTGTATCGGCCCCGCGCTCGCGTGCCGCTCATGCGCGCGTCAGGTGTGTGTACAGCGCGTGCGCGATCGCGATGTCCTCGAGCCCGAGGCCGATCGAGCGGAAGAACGCATGACGCGTGCGCGACGGCGCCGCGCAGGTGCCGGCGACGAGCGCGGGCAGGTCGCCGACGATCCGCGCGGCTTCCCAGCCGTGGTCGGCCGCCGCGATCTGCATCTCGCCGGCGCTCGCGGGCGTCGTGTGCCGGTAGTCGCAGTACACGTCCATGTCGGGCAGCCAGGCGGGCGGGATCTCGTGCGCACGCGCGACGTTCGTGCTGATCGACGTGACGAGCGCGGGGCGCGTGAGCATCCCGTCGCCGAGCACGGGTGTGCCCGACGACGTGCACAGCATCACGACGTCCGCGTCGCGCACGCAGGCTTCGACGCTCTCGGCCGCGCATGCGCGCGGGTCGAGTTCGGCGAGCGTCGCCTGCAGCGCCGCGTCGCCGGCGAGCGCGGGCGAGTACACGCGGATCGTCTCCCAGTCGCGCAATGCCGCCGTGTGCCGCAGGTGCGCGAGGCCGACCGCGCCGGCGCCGACGATCGCCAGACGGCGCGCGTCGCGCGGCGCGAGGCAGTCGACCGCGAGCGCGGTCGTGCCGGCCGTGCGTTCGACGGTCAGCCGCCCCGCGTCGCACCACATCAGCGGCTGGCCCGTGCGCATCGACATCAGCGCGGTCCATGCGGTGACGATGGGTCTCCCGTCGGGCTTGCCGCCCGTCACGACGTACGGCGACAGCTTCGCGCCGAACACCTGCTCGTCGGCGAGCGCGCCGAGATACGTGATGAAGTCGCCGGCCTGGTCGGGAAACAGCGTGAGGGTCTGCGGCGGCTGCACCGCGCGCGCCGACGCGAGCGACGCGAACATGCGGCGCAGCGTGCCGAGCACGTCGAGCGACGGCAGGGCCGCGCGCACCGCGGCTTCGTCGACGGTCAGCGGCAGGGTCGGGACGGTTTGCGTCATGGGGACATCTCCGGTCGGGGCCGGACAGGAATGTCTCGAAAGACGGTGTCCGGTGGTGTTCGTGATGGACGAAAAGTCTAATATAGACAAACACAATCTGGAGAATTTTTCTTTTCGAGACTTTGCGTCGTTGCTGTCTTCATGAAAAACCTCGGGAAATCAACGGTGTTTTGACAGTCGACGAAATTTCGACGCGCCGAGACAGCGCACGATTCTCGTATCCCCTATAGTCTATTGTAGACTTTGAGTCTATATTTCGCGTGCAGGACACGACGTGTTGCCGTGCGGCGGCCGCCTGTGTCGAATACCGATCCGGCGCCCGGACGAGGGCGTCGCGCGACCGATCGTCATCGCCTCAATCCAGAACGGAAGGACCGTCTCATGAACTGGAAGCTTTCCCTCTGCGCCGTCGCGGCGCTCGCATGCGCGGCCGTCACGGCCCACGCGGAACAGTCCACGTTGCGCTTCGGGATCGAAGCCGCCTACCCGCCGTTCGAGAGCAAGACGCCGGCCGGCCAGTTGCAGGGTTTCGACGTCGACATCGGCAACGCGGTGTGCGCGAAGCTGAACATGAAATGCGTGTGGGTCGAGAATTCGTTCGACGGCCTGATCCCGGCGCTGCAGGCGCGCAAGTTCGATGCGATCAACTCGGCGATGAACATCACCGCGAAGCGCAAGCAGAGCATCGACTTCACGCCGGCGATCTACGTGGTGCCGATCGTGATGGTCGCCAAACGCGGCTCGCCGCTGCGGCCCGACGTCGCGAGCCTGCACGGCAAGCACGTCGGCGTGCTGCAGGGCTCGTCGCAGGAGGATTTCCTGAAGGCGCACTGGGCCAATGCGGGCGTGGCCGTCGTGTCGTATCAGGACCAGGACCAGATCTACGCCGATCTCGTCGCCGGGCGTCTCGACGCGGCCGTGCAGGAAGCGCAGACCGCACAGGACGGTTTCCTCGACAAGCCGGCCGGCCGCGACTACCAGATCGTCGGCGAGCCGCTGAAGGATCCGGCCACGCTCGGCGAGGGCACGGGCTTCGGGTTGCGCAAGGGCGACAAGGCGCTGCAGGCGAAGATCGTCGGCGCGCTCGACGCGCTGAAGAAGGACGGCACGCTGGGCGCGCTGTCGCAGAAGTACTTCAAGCGCGACATCGTCGCGAAGTAAGCACGGCCGCGCGCCGGCCGCGGGGCCGGCGCGTGCCGCATCGAATCTCGACGCTGGGCGGGGAAGCATGGATTTCGACGTCATCGTTCTGGGGGCCGGCATCGTCGGCGTGTCGTCGGCGCTGCATCTGCAGGATCGCGGGCTGCGCGTCGCGCTCGTCGACCGGCGCGCGCCCGGCGAGGAAACGAGCCACGGCAATGCCGGGCTGATCGAGCGCTCGTCGGTCGTGCCGTATGCGTTTCCGCGCCGGCTCGGCACGCTGCTGCGCTATGCGCGCAACCGCTCGGTCGATCTCTATTGGGACTACCGCGCGCTGCCCGCGTATGCGGGCTGGCTCGCGCGCTTCTGGCGCGAATCGTCGCCGCAGCGGCTCGCGGCCGCCGCGCGCGACATGCTGCCGCTCGTCGCGGCAAGCGTCGTCGAGCACGATGCGCTGCTCGTGCGCACCGACGCGCAGCCGCTCGTGCACGACGGCGGGTGGATCGAGGCATTCCGTTCGCCCGCGCTGTTCGACGCGGAAACGCGCGCGCAGCAGCGCGTGGCCGACGCGCACGGGCTGCGGATGACCGTGCTCGACGCGCGAGCGCTGCGCGAATGCGAGCCTGGTGTCGGCGACGCCTTCTGTGGTGCATTCCACTGGCAAGACCCGAAGACTGTGTCGAGCCCAGGCGGGCTGACCAAAGCCTACGCGCGGCTGTTCGAACGCGACGGCGGCACGTTCGTGCTCGGCGATGCGAAGACGCTTGCCCAGGTGGATGGCGGCTGGCGCGTCAGTACCGAGCATGGGCCGATCTCTGCACGCTCGGCCGTGGTCGCGCTCGGGCCGTGGTCCGATCACGTGTTCGCGCCGCTCGGCTACCGGATTCCGTTGCGCGTGAAGCGCGGCTACCACATGCACTACCGGCCGACGCGCACGCCGCTGAACGTGCCGGTGTGCGATACCGAGGAAGGTTTCGTCGTCGCGCCGATGGAAGGCGGCCGCCTGCGGCTCACGACCGGCGTCGAGATCGCGCTGCGCGGCGCGCCGCCGACCGGTGTGCAGCTCGCGCGTGCCGAGCCGCTGGCGCGCGACGCGTTCGGCATCGGCGAGCGGCTCGATGCCGAACCGTGGCTCGGGATGCGGCCGTGCACGCCGGACATGCGTCCGGTGATCGGGCCCGCGCCGCGCCATCGCCATCTGTGGTTCGCGTTCGGCCATTGTCACCACGGGCTCACGCTCGGCCCCGCGACCGGGCGCCTGCTCGCCGAAATGATGACGGGCGCGCCGACCTATATCGATCCCCATCCGTACCGGCCCGCGCGCTTCGGCTGAGCCGGCGGCGGCCCAGGCCGCCGCCCTGCGCGCTGCATCGCGTGCTCCGGCTGCGATGCGGCCGCAACAATTTTTCAATCGGCTATCCGAATTATCGAAAACCGGGTAATCGGAAATGATCTGCGTAATCGCCAAGAAAGAAATCGCGCAATAAATAAAATCAGTAAATTCGCGATTTATCAATGCATTTTCATATTGCTGAAATGCGCAGTGGGCAGCCGGCCCTGACGATGCAGGGCACCATCTCGAACGGACGTTCCGGTGTTACGCGGAATGTACCGGAACACGTTACTACGGGGCTCGCAAACGTTACGTTACATCCGCGTTCCGCCGGCCTTTTTCGTCAGACAATTCGGGCTCCGCAACCCGTGTATTTCGCCTGAAATCCATAAAAAAGCGTTATTGCCAGGCAATTGGCAGATGAATCAATCTGCTTTTTTGAATTGGCACGCTTCGTGCAATCCGTCCCCATGCTTTATCAACGTAGTGCCAACCGAGATGGGGTGAATAAGGATGGGACAAAATCTTAAATTGACGGGTGTGGCGTTGTCGGTCGCGACGGTGTTCGGGGTACTGGCTTCGGGTTCCGCGATGGCGGGAGCCCTCGATTCGCTGCCGATCCCGCAAATAATCGTCAATCCGCCGACGAACAGCGTGTCGGTCGGGCTGGTCGCGACGGGCACGTCGCCGCTGGGCTCGGTCACAGTGGCGGCGGGCGGGGCGGGCGCGATCCAGACGTCGCTCGGCGATCCCGGCCAGGTGCTGTCGGGCGCCGTGGGGGCGGTGACGGGCGCACTCGGCGGTGGCGGCGGCACGGTGCAGCCGCTGGCGCCGGTGCAGGGGGTGGTGAATCAGGTGACGGGAGCGCTGAGTGGCGGCAACCCGGCAGGCGCGTTGACCGGTGCCCTTGGCACGGTCACGGGTGCACTGGGCGGTATCGGCGGCGGGTCGAATCCGCTGGCGCCGGTCCAAGGCGTCGTGAATCAAGTGACGGGTGCGCTTGGTAGCGGCAACCCGGCTGGCGCGCTGACCGGTGCCCTTGGCACGGTAACGGGCGCACTGGGCGGCATCGGTGGCGGCGCAAATCCGCTGGCGCCGGTTCAGGGTGTCGTGAATCAGGTGACGGGTGCGCTCGGTGGCGGCAACCCGGCCGGCGCGTTGACCGGTGCACTCGGCACGGTGACCGGTGCGCTGGGCAACATCGGCGGCGGCGCGAATCCGCTGGCGCCGGTTCAGGGTGTGGTGAATCAGGTGACGGGTGCGCTCGGCGGCGGCAATCCGGCCGGTGCACTGACCGGTGCCCTTGGCACGGTCACGGGTGCGCTGGGCGGTATCGGCGGCGGCACGAATCCGCTGGCGCCGGTCCAAGGCGTTGTGAATCAAGTAACGGGCGCGCTTGGTGGCGGCAATCCGGCCGGTGCACTGACCGGAGCCCTTGGCACGGTCACGGGCGCACTGGGCGGCATCGGTGGCGGTGCGAACCCGCTGGCGCCGGTCCAAGGCGTTGTGAATCAAGTAACGGGCGCGCTTGGTGGCGGCAATCCGGCCGGTGCACTGACCGGAGCCCTTGGCACGGTCACGGGCGCACTGGGCGGCATCGGTGGCGGTGCGAACCCGCTGGCGCCGGTCCAAGGCGTTGTGAATCAAGTAACGGGCGCGCTTGGGGGCGGCAATCCGGCCGGTGCACTGACCGGAGCCCTTGGCACGGTCACGGGCGCACTGGGCGGCATCGGCGGCGGCGCGAACCCGCTGGCGCCGGTCCAGGGTGTCGTCAACCAGGTGACGGGCGCACTCGGCGGCAACAACCCGGCAGGCGCACTGACGGGCGCCCTCGGCACGGTAACGGGCGCACTGGGCAACATCGGCGGCGGCGCGAACCCGCTGACACCGATCCAGAACGTCGTCGACCAGGTCACGGGCACGCTCGGCAGCGGTAACCCGGCCGGCGCGCTGAGCAACGCGGTCAACACGATCACGGGCACGCTCGGCAACGTCGGCGGCGCAGGGAGCCCGCTCGCGCCGGTGAAAGGCGTCGTCACGCAACTCGCCGGTACGCTCGGCAACGACAATCCGGCCAGTGCACTGACGAACGCGCTGAACTCGGTGACGGGCGCACTTGGCGGCGCGAACCCGCTGGCACCGGTGCAGGGCGTCGTCAACCAGGTCGTCGGTACGCTGTCCGGCGCAGGCGGTGGCAGCCCGATCGCGCCGATCACGAACCTCGTCAACGGCCTGCAGAACGCGCTGCCGACGGGCGGCAATCCCGCCGGTGCGCTGACCGGCGCACTCGGTTCGGTGACGGGCGCGCTCGGCAACCTCGGCGGCTCGAACCCGCTGGCGTCGGTGCAAGGCGTCGTCAACCAGGTCGTCGGTACGCTCGGCGGCAGCAATCCGGCTGCGGCGCTGAGCAACGCGGTCGGCACGGCCACGGGCGCACTCGGCAACGCGGTCGGTTCCGTCGCGGGCGCGCTCGGCTCGCTGGGCGGCACGAACCCGCTCGCGCCGGTGCAGGGCGTCGTCAACCAGGTCGTCGGTACGCTCGGCAGCGGCAATCCGGCCGGTGCACTGACGGGCGCGCTGAACTCGGTGACGGGTGCCCTCGGCAACCTCGGCGGCGCGAACCCGCTGGCGCCGGTGCAAGGCGTTGTGAACCAGGTCGTCGGCACGCTGACGGGCGCGGCGGGCAACAGCCCGATTGCACCGATCACGAACCTGGTGAACGGCCTGACGGGCGGCAGCAACCCGGCCGGCGCACTGACCGGTGCGCTGGGCTCGGTGACGGGCGCACTCGCGAACGGTCCGGCGGCGCTCGGCCAGGCGGCCGGCGCGCTGTCGGGCGCGGCCGGTTCGACGGCAGCGGCAGGCGGCAGCCTGCTCGGCTCGGGCGCGAACGCGGCCGGCGGCACGGCGGGCGCGGTCGGCTCGCTGCTGACGACGGGTGCCAACTCGACGGCGACGGTCGTCAATGCGGTCGGCACGTCGGTGGGCACGGCACTCGGTTCCGCACCGAGCCTGTCGGTGACGCCGCATTCGGGCAACAGCTCGCCGAACAACCCGCTCGCACCGGTAACGACACTGCTCCAGTCGCTGACCGGCGCCCTGCCGAAGTAAACGAGCCGGAAACGCACGGCGGCGCCGTATCGGCCGCCGTGCGCAACGGCCGTGCAACACGGGTTGCGCAACGCGGCATGACAGCGATGTCATGCCGCGTTGTCGTTTGGTTTCCCGCTTTCTTTCGTCACATGAATGGCCGATAACGTGCCGCCGCCGATCGTCGCCGGGCGGCATGGAATAACCGGCCGCCGCCGTCCGTTTACATACCGAGTCCCGGCACGACCGCCCGGCGGGATAATGGTCGCGACGAAGCCGATCATCCCGTCCGGCGCCGCCGTGTCGCGATGCCATGTCAAAAGGAGAACGGGAATGAAACGGATGCTCTTCGCCGCTGCGCTGATGGCGGCGATCGTGCGGCCGGCGGCCGCGGAACCGCCACAGGTCGGCGACGGGAAACTGGTCGACGAAGATCACATGACGCTGTACGTGTTCGATCGCGACGCGCCCGGCAAGAGCGCGTGCGACAGCGCGTGCGCGTCCAACTGGCCGCCCGCGATCGCCGACGCGTACGACAAGGCGTCGGGTGCGTGGAGCCTCGTCACGCGCGGCGACGGCAAGAAGCAATGGGCGTACCACGGGCGCCCGCTGTATCGCTGGAAGATGGACCACAAGGCCGGCGATTCGGGCGGCGACGGGATCGGCGGCATGTGGCACGTTGCACGTCCGTGACCGCGCGGCGCCGCGCGAGGCATCGATGAGCTACGAATCGGACCTGCTGGTGTGGCTGCCGCATCTCACGCGCTATGCGCGTGCGCTGACGGGCGACCGGGCCTGGGCGGACGATCTCGTGCAGGACACGCTCGAACGTGCGCTGAACCGGCCGCCGCGCGACGGCGGCAACCTGCGTGCGTGGCTGCTGACGCTGCTGCGGCACCGCTTCATTGACCAGTTGCGTGCGCGGCACGAGATCGCGGTCGACGACGCGACGGCGCCGTGGCAGACGATGGCCGCGCCGCCCGGCGAGATCGGCGGGCTGGTGCTGCGCGACGTGCAGCGCGCGCTGTACCGGCTGCCCGTCGAACAGCGCGAGGTGCTGCTGCTGGTCGCGCTCGAGGAGTTGAGCTATCGCGACGCCGCGCAGGTGCTGGGCGTGCCGGTGGGAACGGTGATGTCGCGGCTCGCGCGGGCGCGCGGGCAGATGCGCGCACTGCTGTCGGACGAGCCGTCGGCGCACGGCACGACCGCGTTACGGGTAATCAGGAAGACATGATGGACGAACCGCGCAAGCCTTCGAAGGATCGGGACGACGATGCGTCGGCGCAACTGCTGTCCGCGTTGCTGGACGGCGAACTGTCCGGGCACGAGCAGCACGAGATGCTCGAGCGCCTGCAGTCCGATCCGGAGGAAGCCGAACGATTCGCGCATTACCGCGCACAGCGCGACGCGCTGCAGGCGCTGTTTCCGATGCCGGGTGCTGCACCCGCGCTGTTCGTGCAGCGCCGTGCGCCGCGCCGGCGCGCTTTCGCGTATGCGTTCGCGGGGCTGGCGGCCGGGCTGCTGATCGGCGTCGCGCTGCACGCGGGCTGGGCCGTGTTCGGCGGCGAACCGGCGTTCGCTGCGCGCGCGGATGTCGCGTATGCGGTGTACACAGCCGATCGCGAGCATCCGGTCGAGGTCGGCGCGGGCGATCCCTCGCACCTTGCCGCATGGCTGTCGGCACGCGTCGGGCGGCCCGTGCGTGCGCCGTCGCTCGACGAATACGGCTATGTGCTGCTGGGCGGCCGGTTGCTGCCCGGCGAAGCGGGGCCGGCTGCGCAGTTCATGTACCAGCGCGCGGACGGCGAGCGCGTGACGCTGTACATGACCGCGTACGACGCGCGGCACCTCGCGCCGCAGGCGATGTCGGCCGACGGTCGCTACACGTATTTCTGGTCGGATCGCGGCATGGGGTATGCGATGTCCGGCCGCGGCGACGAACGGCGCCTGCGCGAGCTCGCGATCGAAGCGTGCGGCGCGCTCGGCGGCTCGACCGATGCGTGGAAAGGATGACGCGCGCGGTGGCGGCAGGGAGCGTGCGATGAAGATGACGAAGATGTTCGTGCTGATGCCACTGCTGGCGGCGCTCGCCGTGGGTGCCCCGCTCGTGCGGGCGGATGGCGCCGCGCCGGTGCGCGTGCCGGTCGACGCCGACGGCGTGCAGCGGGTGACGATCGTCGGCGGTAGCTATTTCTTCCGCCCGAATCACGTGATCGTGCGCGCGCACGTGCCGGTCGAGCTGACCGTGTCGGCCGAGCCCGGCGTGGTGCCGCACAGTTTCGAGATCGACGCGCCGCAGGCCGGCATCGCCGTCCACACCGATCTCGGCACGACGCCGAAGACCTTTCGCTTCACGCCGGCGCAGCCGGGCCGGTTCGCCTACTATTGCACGCATCGGCTGCTGTTTTTCAGGAGCCATCGCGAGCGCGGGATGGAAGGCGTGCTCGACGTCGAGGCGGCGCCGTGATCGCCGCGTTGCTGGCCGCGAGCCTGATAGGAGCGAGCATGACAGCCGATCCCGTGACCGTCGCGCAGGCGCATTTCGACCACGTCCGCTCGTACCGCGCGACGATCCGCTCGTCGGCGCGGGGCGGCGAACACACCGAAATCCGCTACGCGTACCTGAAACCCGGCTTCGTCCGGATGGATTTCGTGTCGCCTCATCACGGCGCGGTCATTGCATACGATCCCGACGACGGCAAGGTGCGACTGCGCCCGTTCGGCGCGCATGCGCCGCCCGCGCTGACGCTGTCGCCGTCCAATCCGCTGGTGCGCGACCGCAGCGGCCACCGGGTCGACCGGTCGGACGTCGGCGAACTGTTGCGCAACGTTCATGCGCTGCAGCAGGGCGGGGCGACGGTGACCGAAGGCGAGGAGGCCGTCGGCGGCCGGACCGCGCTGCGCGTGTCGGTCACGGGCGCGCCCGCGCATGCGGTCGACGGCGTGCATCGCTACCGGCTGTGGCTGGACGCCGAGGACGGCTTTCCGCGGAAGGTCGTCAGCTTCGCGGACGACGGCGACGTGCCGCTCGAAACCGTGACGCTCGACGATATCGAGATCGACGTCGCGTTTCCCGAGCGCTTCTTCGCGCCCTGATCGGTGCGCTGATTCATGTCCCTGACGCGCATGCCGGAGGCTGCATGGCGGAATACCGGTTCTCGACGACCTGGCGTGTGGACGCCCCGCTCGCGGCGGTCTGGGACGCGATCTACCAGGTCGACCGCTGGCCCGACTGGTGGAAGGGCGCGGTACGCACCGTCGAGATCGAGCACGGCGACGCGCACGGCGTCGGCGCACTGCACCGATATACGTGGAAGGGCGCGCTGCCGTACCGGCTGACCTTCGACATGCGCGTGCAGCGCGTCGAGCCGCCGCATGCGCTTGAAGGCCGCGCGAGCGGCGCGATCGAAGGCGACGGATGCTGGTCGTTTACCGGCGACGGCGCATGCACCGTCGTGCGTTACGACTGGCACATCCGCACGCACGTGCGCTGGATGAACTGGCTGGAGCCGTTCGCGCGCCCGCTGTTCCGATGGAATCACGACGTCGTGATGCGCGAAGGCGCGAAGGGTCTCGCGCGGCTGCTGGGCGCGGCGGTCGAGACGGAGGGCCGGACCTTCCGGCCGCTGTCGGGTGCGGGCTGCGCCGATGCGTGACGACATGTGACGGCGCGTGACGCCGGGCCGCACCGCTCAGCGCGCGTACGCCATCACCGCACCGTCGACGACGAGCGCGACGCGTTCGCCGACGGCCGGACACCGGTGTCCCGGCACGCGTACGCGCACGAACACGTCGGCATCGGCATCGAGGCGCGTGAGCACGTCGGCGTCCTGGCCCGCGAACTGCGCGGCTTCGACGCGCGCCGTATGGCCGCGCGCCGCGTCGGCATGAACGACAGGCACGATGCCGATCTGCTCGGGGCGCAGCATCGCGTCGGCCGGCCCGTCGGGCAGCGGCGCGACGAGCGGCAGTTCGCCGAGCACACACGCGATGCGCCCGTCGCGCACGCGGCCCGCGAGCAGCACGGCCTGCCCGACGAACGACGCGACGTCGCGCGTGACGGGCTGCCGGTACAGCGTCTGCGGCGCGGCCGTCTGCACGAGCCGGCCTTGCCACATCACCGCCACTTCGTCGCCGAGCGTCATCGCCTCGGGTTGGTCGTGCGTGACGAGCACCGACGTCGCGCCCACCGCGGCGAGCGCATCCGCGACCGCGCTGCGCGTTTCGTGGCGCAGCGACGTGTCGAGCGCGGAGAACGGTTCGTCGAGGATCACGAGCGACGGCTCGGGCGCCAGCGCACGTGCGAGCGCAACGCGCTGCTGCTGTCCGCCGGACAATTGCTGCGGCGCGCGGTTCGCGTACGACGCGGGCAACCCGACCATCTCGAGCAGTTCGTCGACGCGATGATGGCGCCGCCGTGCCGCGCGCGGCAGCCCGAACGCGATGTTGTCGGCCACCGACAGGTGCGGAAACAGCGCGCCTTCCTGCGGCACATAACCGATCCGGCGCTGTTCGGGCGGCAGGTGCACGTCGGGCGCGGCCACGCGGCGCCCGTCGATCTCGACGGTGCCGCGCTCGGCGCGCTCGAAGCCGCACAGCACGCGCAGCAGCGTCGTCTTGCCGCTGCCGGACGGGCCGAGCAGCGCGAGGCGCGAGCCGCGCCGCACGGTGAGGTCGATGTCGTGCAGGACGGTATGCGATCCGAACGATTTGGACAGGCCGTGGATGCGTAGTTCGCTCATGAGCGGTTCCGGGGGAAAAGGGGGGCGCTCAGTGGCGTACCGACGCGCGGCCGAGCAGCAGGAACAGCAGTCCCGAAGCGCCCAGCGACAGCGCGACGAGCAGCGCCGCATAAGGCGCCGCAGCCGCGAACGCGAGCGTTGCGGTATCGCTCCACACCTGTGTCGCGAGCGTACGCGTACCGATCGGCGACAGCAGCAGCGTCGCGTTGAGTTCCGTCACGACCGAGATGAACACCATCGTCGCGGCCGCGCCGAGGCCGGGCGCCGCGAGCGGCAGCACCACGCGCGTGAGCGTCGCGTGCCAGCCGAGGCCGAGCGATCGTGCGGTTTCCTCGAGCCGGACCTGCACGTGCGACAGCGCCGCGCGCACGCTGACCACCGCGAGCGGCAGGAACAGGATCGCGTACGCGCCGACGAGCGCCGGCGCGCTCTGGTAGAGCGGCTGCAGCAGCCGTACCGTGATCGACACGATCGCGAGCGCGACGACGATGCCCGGCACGCCCTGCACGGTCATCGCCGTGCGTTCGAGCAACGTCGCGACGCGGCCCGGATAACGAACCAGCAGGAAGGCGAGCGGCAGCGCGAGCAGCGTCGTGACGACCGCGGCCGCGAGGCCGTAGCCGGTCGACGCGAGCGCGGCCTGCCACAGCAGTTCGGGCGATACGTCGGCCGGCGTGACGGCGGCCGCGCCCTGTTGCGTGAGCCAGTAGCCGATCATCGCGAGCGGCACGCCGAGCGTCGCGGCCGCGAGCGCGGCGAATGCCGCTGCGGCGATGGCGCGCCAGCGTCCGAGCGGATAGCGCATCGCGACGCGGCGTGCCGCGCGATGCGTATGGCCGTAGCGCGCATGGCCGCGCGCACGCGCCTCGATCGCGAGGCACAAAAGGCACAGCGCGATCAGCACGCAGCCGAGCAGCGATGCGCCGCCGCCGTCGAACGCGGTGCGGTATTCCGCATAGATTTCGGTCGTGAACGTGCGAAAGCGCAGCAACTGGAACGCGCCGAATTCGGACAGCACGCCGAGCGCGACGAGCAGCATCCCGCCGCACAGCGCGGGGCGCAACTGCGGCAGCACGACGCGAAAGAAGGTATGCCACGGCGAGCAGCCGAGCGTGCGCGCGCTTTCTTCGAGCGCGGGGTCGAGCTCGCGCAGCGCGGCGGCCACCGGCAGGTAGACGAGCGGGAAGTACGCGGATGTCAGCACGATCAGCGCGCCGAGGAAGTCCTGCAGGTCGAGGCTCAGCGACACCCACGCATAGCTCGTGATGAACGGCGGCACCGCAAGTGGCGCGGCGGCGAGCGCGGTCCACAGCGGCCGCGCCGGCAGGTCGGTGCGCTCGATGAACCACGCGACCGCCGTGCCGAGCAGCGTGCACGCGAGCGTCGCGGCGAGCGTGATCGACAGCGTGTTGACGAGCAGTTCGCCGACGAGCGGGCGCCACAGCAGCTCGATCGCGTCGTCGACGCCGAAGGTCGCCGCGCGATACAGCGTGAAGCCGAGCGGCAGCAGGATCGCGAGCGGCCCGCATGCGGCCGCGGCGACGAGCGCGCGCGACGGGCGCCGCCGCGTCGCGGTGCGCTCGCCGTCGCGTACGGTGCGTGCCGTGCGGGACACGGCGTCGCTCATGCTCAGAGCAGGCCGGCCTGGCGCAGCAGCTTGCCGGCCTGGCTGTCGTCGCCGAGCTGTTCGAAGGTCAGCGCCGGCGGGCTCAGTTCGTTGAACGGCTTCAGGATCGGGTCGGGTGCGACGCCCGGGTGCAGCGGATACTCGAAGCTGATGTGGCCGCCCGCCATCAGCTTCTGCGCGCGCTCGCTGACGAGATACTCGACGAACTTCTGCGCGTCGGCCTGGCGCTTCGACGCCTTCAGCACCGCGGCGCCCGACACGTTGACGGCCGCGCCGACGTCGTGGTTGCCGAAGTGATGGATCGCGCTCCTGGTCGCCTTGTCGCCGAGCTCGGCGTGCAGGCGGTCCCAGTAGTAGTTGTTGACGATGCCGGTCAGCACGCCGCCGCGGTTGACGGCCGCCGTCACGCCTTCGTCGTCGTCGAAGATCTGCGCGTTGGTCTTCAGGCCCTTCAGCCATTGCAGCGTCGCGGCCTCGCCGTGCAGCGCGAGCACCGCGCTCACGAGCGGCAGGAAGTCCGCATCGCTCGGCGCGACGCCGACCTTGCCTTTCCATTCGGGCTTCGCGAGATCGAGCAGCGATGCGGGCAGTTGCTGCGGCTGGAGCTTCGCGGTGTTGTAGACGAGCACGTTCTCGCGCGCGAGCACGCCGACCCAGTTGCCGTCGGTCGGGTTGAAGCGCGCGGGCACCGCCTGCAGCGCGGCGCCGTCGGTCTTCGCGAGCAGGCCCTTGCGGTCGAGCAGCACGAGCTCGGGCGAGTTCTCGGTGAAGTACACGTCGGCCGGCGTGCGGTCGCCTTCCGCGACGAGCTGCGCGGCGAGCGCCGGGCCTTCGCCCGAGCGCACCTTCACGGTGATGCCGCTCTGCGCTTCGAAGTCCTTCACGAGCTGGTTGACGACCTGCTCGTGCTGCGCGTTGTACAGCGTGAGCGTCGCGGCATGCGCGCGCGTGACGTGCAGCGCGCCGGTCAGCATGAGCGCGGCGGCGGCCGCGGAGATCAGGTGCCGCAGCGGGCGGCTAACGGGTGAGGTGTTCATGTCGTCGTCGTGGGTTGCGTCCGGACGGGCCGGAAAATGGGTGCGTTGCGTGTCGATGCGTCGTTACGTCATTACGCTTCGAACAGCGCGGCGCCGATGTACGAACCGGGTTGCGCGCCCGGCGGGCACGCGAAGATCGCGCTGCCGACGTGCGTGGTGAACTGGTTCATGATGTCCAGCTTCGCGAGCTTCTCGTTGATCGGGATGAAGCCCTTGCGCGGGTCGCGCTGGTGCGCGACGAACATCAGCCCCGCGTCGTACTCGGTCTGCTGACGCCACGGCGGCCAGCGCTCGATGTAGAAGTTCGCGCTGTCGTTGTACGAATACGCGCGGCGCAGGATCTGCGCGCCGTTGTTGACCTGCGGCGATGCGAGACGCGCGTGCGCGTTGTCGGGGATCACCGAATTGCCGTCCTTGTCGACCGCGTCGAGGTCGAGCGCTTCGAACTCCTGCTTGCCGCCGAGCGGCGCGCCGCTGTACTTCTTGCGGCCGAACACCTGCTCCTGGAAACCGAGCTCGGTGTTGTCCCAGTGTTCGAGCGTGATGCGGATGCGACGCACGACCGTATAGGTGCCGCCGTTCATCCACGCCGGGCCTTCGCTGCCGGCCCACACGAATTCGTTCATCGCGGCCGGGTCGTCACGCGACGGGTTCATCGTGCCGTCCTTGAAGCCCATCAGGTTGCGCGGCGTCTCGCCCGGCTTGCCGGACGTGAAGCCGGCCTGGCCCCAGCGCATCTGCACGGCCTTGCCGCCGAGACGCACGAGCTGGCGCACCGCATGGAACGCGACCTGCGCGTCGTTCGCGCACGCCTGGATGAACAGGTCGCCGCCCGTCTTCTCCGGAATCAGCTGGTCGCCGTTGAAGCGCGGCAGGTCGACTAGCGCGGCCGGGCGCCGCTTTGCGAGGCCGTAGCGGTCCTTGCCCGCGACCGCGAACAGGCCGGGCCCGAAGCCGAACGTGATCGTCAGCCGCGACGCACCGATGCCAAGCGCGTCGCCCGAGTCGGCCGGCACCGCGTCGTCGCCGCCGGTCGCCGGCAGCGGCTGCGCGGTATCGCCGCGCGTCAGGCGCGCTGCCGCGTCGGTCCATGTCTTCAGCAGCGCGATCACGTCCGCGCGTTTGTCGGTCGCGAGGTCGAGCGCCGCGAAATACGCGTTGCGCTGCTGCGGCGTCACGATGCCGCTTTGGTGCTTGCCGTAGAACGGCTCGAGGTCGTCGTCGTGCGCGTGCGCGTCCGCGGCGGCCGGGCTGGCGGCATCGGCCGCGCGCGCGGCCGGCATCGTGCCCGCCGCGAGGCCCACGGCCACCGCCGCGCCGCCGGCCTTCAGGAAGCCGCGGCGCGCGGGGCGCGACGGCGGGTTCAGATCGTCTGCCATGGTCGGCTCCGTTACTTCGCGAGCATCAGCGTGTTGACGTCGTCCTGGACGTAATAGAAACCGTCACCCTCGGGCGTCATCGCGATCCCGAACAGGTCGCCGTTGCCCGGCGGCGATTGCGCCTTGTCGGTGTCGATCCAGCGTGCATAGAGCTGCTTGCCCGCGGCCGGATCGATCTCGACGACCTGGCCGTTCAGCGCGTTGGTCGCGAGCAGGTGGCCGTTCGGCGCGGTCGCGAGCGCGAGCGGGCGGCGCAGGAAGCCGTCGGCCGTGACCTGGCGGCCTACGCCCGCGCTCGTGTCGCGCGTGAGCGGATCGTCGATCTCGACGATCCGGTTGCCGATCGCGTCCGACACGTACAGCTTCTTCTGGTTGCCCGACAGCGCGAGGCCGGTCGGGCCGACGAGGAACACGCCCTTGTCGGCCTGCGCGCCGAGGCCGCTTGCGACGACCGTTTCATGCTTGATGACGGGCGGCTTGCCGGCCGGCACGTCGACGTCGACGCGCAGCACGGTCGCCTGCTTGTAGACGGGCGGGTTGCCGTCCGCGCCGCCGACGCCGAAGCCGGCCATGCTGACGAACAGCGTCGCGCTGTCGCCGCGGTCGACCACGGCCATGTTGCCCCACGGGTCGTTGATGTTCGGGCTCGACCACGTCGATGCGATCTTGCCTTGCGGATCGAGCACGATCAGGCAGCCGGCGCCCTTCGTCGACGTCGTGCCGTCGTTGCTCGGCGTGCTGCCGACGATCACCCAGCCCGACTTCAGCATCGTCATCGCGGTCGACAGGCCGACGCCGCCGGGGCACGCCTTCAGGTCGCGCGGAATCGATGCGAACAGGCTCATCTGCTTCGTCGACGGGCGGTAGTTGACGATCGTGCTGCCGGTGCCCTGCAGGTTCGCCGCGTTGTTGAAGTTGTCGACGAGCACGTCGCCGGCCTGGATCGTGCCGGCCGACACCGGCGCGACCGCGATCGCGTACGGGTTCTGGTCGCCGTTGTCGGGCACCGTGTTGACGAGCAGCGTATGGCGATGCAGCGTCTCGAGGAAGCCTTGCGGCTCGGCGAACGCGCCGGCGGCGGCCGTCAGCGCGGCGGCGGCCAGTGCGCCCGTCGCGAGGCGGCGAAGCGGGGCGGATTGAATCATCTGGGTCTCTCCTGGGGGACGCGCCGCCGCAGCGGTGCGCGAAAAACGGGTAGCGTGGGCGCGGCGCTCAGAACGTGATCGTCGTGCGCGCACCGAGCACGAACGTGTTGCGCAGCGGCTGGGTCGCGTCGCTCGGGTTCTGGCCCGCGCCGGCGTTGAACGTGTATTGCGCGTCGGCCGCGATCACCCACCACGGGTTGACCTGGTACTGGTAGGTCGCCTCGACGGTCGTCTCGCGGGTGCGCACGCCGTACGGGCCGGTCGCGAACGACCGCGCGGCCCGGTCGAGGTCGGTCACGTGGCTGCCGACCTGGATGTAGGTGACGGCGAGGCCGACGCTGTCGTTGTCGCGGCCTTCGAACGGCGCCTTCAGCACGATGCCGGCATTGGCAGCGAGGCTGACGAGGTTGCGGTCGCCCGGCGCGCCCATCACGCGCGCGAACACGCCGAGGCTCCTCGGGCCGGTCGGGTCCGGACGCCAGATCATCTGGTCGGCCACCGCATAGAAGCTGTAGTCGCCGTGGTGCTGCCGCGCGCTGCCGTTCGACGCGGGATCCGAGAGCGACAGCCCGTCGGTGCCGGTGTTCTGGTCCGCGAAGCGGCCGTTGTGATACCAGACGCCGATCTTGTAGGTGCCCGGCAGCCCGTTCGAGCGGCCGGTATCCATTTCGCCGTCGGACGGCTGGTTCAGCGCGTACTGCAGCTCGCCGATGTAGAGCGTGCCGTTGTGCAGGTTGAAGTTCGTGCCGCTCAGGTTGTTCGGGTTGTTGCCGAGCGGATCCCCGTCGAACACGCCCGCGAGCGCGGTGAGCTTCGGCGTGATCTGCGCACGCACGCGCACGCCGAGGCCCGCGAGCGGATACGCGGGGCCGCCGTTCGGCAAATCGTACGACGGCAGCGCGGGCCAGCCGAACATCGTGTTGACGAACGTGTTCGCATACGTGCTGACCATGAATTCCTGGTCCAGGCTCTGCTGACCGATCTTCACGTCGACGCGCTTGTCGAGGAACGATTGCTGGTACCACAGCTCCCAGAGCCGCGTCGTGCCCTGCGCCTCGATGCCGCTCGCGGTGTTGAGCGTGCCGAGATTCCGCGTGCTCAGGTTGGTGCCGTGGATCTGCAGCGCGCTGACGTTGAACGTGCCGCCGGGCAGGCCGATCGCCTTTTGCGTATCGACCGTCAGCGTCGCCGTCGTCAGCCCGTCGTACGCGCCGCCGCGGTTCAGGCCGCCTCGCAGGTTCGCGAGGTATTCGCTGGTTTCGGTGATCTGCAGCGTCGCGCCGTACTTGCCGAGCCACGGGCGGATGCCGCCCATGTCGCCGAGCAGGCTCTGGCGCGTCCAGATGCCGGTCCACATGTTGGTCGGCTTCGCCTGGATCGCGAGGTCGGCCTCGGGCGCTTCGGGCTGCGCGTCGACCGGCGTGGCGGCGAACGTGGCGCCGCTCGCGAACGATGCGCACGCGAGGACGGCCGCACAGGCGGCGGGGCGCATCCGGGCGCGGATGCGGTCTCCGTGGAACGACACGAACTTCATATCAAACCCCTGGTTTTCTTTAATCTGGAGTCCTGCTTTTAAGGCGCTATCCGAACGCTCGGCGCCGATTGGCCAGGGCACGAAGATGAACGCAACGCGGCGCATCGTAGGAGTGTCGAATGGGAAAGTCAATGTAAACGAGAATGATTCGCATCTAGATTACTGAATGTAATCCGAGTTCTTACGGACAGGGTGCATCGTGTGTTTAGCGCAGAGGTAAACCGTAAGGATGGTCGTAATGAAAATGAATGCTGTCGTGCAACCGGGGGTTCCGCGGTGGGCGACGCAGGAACCGTCCGACGTGCGCCAGGTGGCGCGTTCCATCGGACGCAATCGGCATTGCTACCCGATTCATTATGCGATGTCGCCGGCCGAAAGAACTCCGTGCTTTCCGTGTATCCGGACGGGGCGGGCGACGTTCGCGAGCGACGCGCGCCTGCCGGCCAGACTGGCGGGCGTTTCTCAGGGTTTGCGTTGAAAGGTTTTTTGTCGTTTTCGTGCAGGGCTCCGACGACGGTTGTCGAGGCTCGTTCAAATTCGGACGGATCCCGTTGCTGAGACGAGGCTGCCAGGCGAGGCGCGCTTCCATCGTTGAGCCGGAGGTTCGTTTAAATTTGAACGGGCGGTTCTCGCAGGCCGGTGACAATGATTGCCGAAGGCCGCAAATGATCCCTCTTTCTGAATGTGACAATCGTTCAAATGTCGCCGTGTGCGGACGCGTACCATCGTCAATGCTCTGTCACCGGAGCACTTCCCCTCGGATTTGGCGCCAAGCTCACGCTTGGCTCTTTTTCTCATCGTGGGGGGCAGGGGGCGGGATTCCCTTGGACGGTGTTCGGCCACGACCGATCTCTGGATATTGTTTATTCGGTAATGAATAGAGGTCTGTTTGCATCTTCAACCTGACACGTCGACGTTGGAAGGAGTCCCCTGGAAATAGGCGGTTTCTGACGCGCGCCCATGCACCGCTGGAAAATCGGTATTGAGGCGATAGTGGATATCCATCATCCATATCCCGATTCCGGACTGCGCTGCGGAACGTTCACTACCGTGGGTTGCTGATCGGGGTTCCTATGGATTCGAGTATCGACGATATCCAGCTGTGCTATGAAAGGGCCATCGGCGCTTATAACACTGGCCAGCTTGAACTCGCTCTTCAGCTCGTCGAGGACGTTCTGAACGCGTACCCCTCAAGCGGTGATGTCCTGCATCTGAGAGGGCTGATCGCTTTTTCATTGAACAAGGCTGAGGAGGCCGAGGACTGGTTCAAGAGGGCTATTGACGCGTCTCCCAACGCAGTCTTCTACAACAGCCTGAGCGTGGCGCAAGTCCGATTGAAGGCATTTCCTCAGGCGGTAGCAAGCGCGCGAAGCGGTCTGGCGTTTGCCGAAGATCATCAGCCGGATCTGGACACTTCGAAGCTGCTGTATAACCTGTTTATGGCCTTGGATCTGGATGACAAGCCGGAAGACGCCCGCGATATTTGCCGACGCACGATTGAACGTTATCCAGCGCGTTCGGATGGTCATAGCAATTTGGGCGTGTGTTTCTACCAGTTAGGAAAAATCGACCTGGCGATCAATGCGTATCGTCAAGCAATCTCGTTGAATCGAAACAATCTCGTAGCTCACGCCAATCTCGGATATGCATTGCTTTGCACCGGCGACTACGGGGAAGCCTGGCCATATTTCGAACACCGATGGGCAACCGTTCGAGTGGGCGATTCGCCTCCAGGGATCAAGCCTCCTGCCATGCCGATCCGTCGGTGGCTGGGGCAAGGGCTACCGCCAGGCGAAAACCGCCTGCTCGTTTTGGCCGAGCAGGGCTTTGGCGATACGCTGCAATTTTGCCGATATCTCGAAATGGCGCTCGGACATTTCACGGCAGTTGGATTCATATGTCCGGAACCGTTGCGTCGGTTGCTGACCGATTCGCTCTGCTCCCGGTGGCCCAATCTGACGCTGCTCGAAGACAAGCCATTCAACGCACTTCGATGGGACTGGTATTGCCCGCTCCTGTCGCTGCCCATGGCGTTCGGAACGCGAGTAGACAACATTCCCGCCGAACTGCCTTATTTGTACGCCGATCGCCGACGGTCGCGAAAATGGTCATCGAAAGTGGCAACGTTGGCGCCAAGTACCTTGCCACGCATCGGGGTGGTCTGGGCGGGAGGGCATTCGGGCTTGGCCGAAGATCACCGGCGCAGTATCAACCTGGAGACGATGGCGCCATTGCTCGCGTGGCGTGGGGCGCACTGGATCAGTCTGCAGAAGGCAGATGACATTTCGAAAGCGCTATCCCACGAGAAGTATCCACATGTAGTCGACTGGATGCACGAAGTGAGGGATTTTGCCGATACCGCAGCCCTCATCGACGCGCTGGATCTCGTCATTTCCGTTGACACCGCGGTCGCTCATCTGGCCGCAGCCATGGGGAAGCGCGTGTGGTTACTGAACCGGTATGCGGGCTGCTGGCGCTGGTTGCGCAATCGCGATGATAGTCCGTGGTATCCAGGCATGCGAATCTTTTCCCAGACCTCACGCGGAAACTGGACCGAGGTAATCGAGCGCGTCTTGTCCGAGTTGGAGTTCAACGCTACGGCTTTGTCGGCGGAGAGGGCGTATTGGCGCGACTAGTCGACCAAATGGAGCAAGCGGAACCGTCTCCTGGGCCATTCCGGCCGGCGGCTTTCGGGCATTTCGGGCGACCGTGTCGGGCGACTGCCGGCCGGTTGTGGTCGGGCGACGCAAACGCGTGAATTGTCGAGAGTCCGCTCCAATATGATGATGCTTCGGTATCTCGGGTGAAATCGGATTCTCCACTTATTATTTTGTATTCCTGATGAATTGAATGGTGAGAAATTGAAGCTGACCTTTTCCCCGAAGATCAACGACGAACCTCTGTTGCGCGTTGCGCAACGGCGTTGTGGGCAACAAGTGATATCGCCGCAGATGCGTTCAGGGATCGCCGAAAGGCCCGGTTTTCCATCGGGACTCGAGATAGCCAACGACCGATGCACCTCGTCATGCCAACGGCAACTTCATCGCGATCGACGGTATCAAGGGCGACGCGACCGTCACCAGGACGCATTCAGTGGCCGGTCATCGGGCGATCGAATCGCGTCGAGCCTTCCGGGTGTGATTCGAGCGTCCGTGCACGGTCGCCCGTGCGGCTCGATCGGTGCATTCGGTCAAACGATGCAGGGGGGGGCGCAGAAATGAATAAAGCAATGCTCGGGATGTGCGGTCTTCTGATCTGCGGGCTTGTCGTGACGCTGGTGGTTGTCCTCGAAACGGTACCGAAACCGAGGGCGAAAATCTCGCAGGCCGCGGCCAAGCCGGTGAAGGTGAGGTGAGGATGCGTGTTCTGTTGACATTGTGGGGGAGCGCGATTGCGCTGGCCGTCTGCGTGGCCTGGCTAGCCGATCGCCCCAAACATGGTGAGCCCATGCCACTTGCGTCTCGACTGATTCAAGGCTCGACGAAGCCGATTATCAGGCCGCCGCGCGAGCAGGCTCGGTAACGGCGGCTCGTGCAGTCTCCCGTGCCGGTCACGATCGTACCGATGCCGGAAACGACGTTCCGTTGTGAGGTTGAAAAATGCAACGTTCCCTGTATCGAATTCTGAGCGTCACGGCGCTCGCCTGGAAACTGGCGGTACCAGCAGAGAGGGAAACCATGGTCAACGGCACGTCGATCACTGATGCCGTATCGTGTAACCAGCACATGGTTTGCGCGGCGGTCAGGGTGACGCCAATTCCTGACTGCAAGCCCTCAGTGTTCACCCGGCAGGAACGAAGCGTGACAGCTCCTCGGTCACGTAGGGTTGTCTTTGGCGCGGGTGACGACAGCCCCTATTCTGCATCGTGCGTGTGGTTGGGATCGAGCAACTCCAGCCGATAACCGTGATTGTAGACAGCGCGAAGTCGAACACCGTTTTCGGGGCCGATTCGCAACTTCGATCGCACACGATAGATATGGGTGTCGAGCGACCGGGAAATATGGTCGCTATGGCGCCCCCAGATCGACTTGATCAGCGCGTCTCGTGGCATTGCGCGGCCACAATTCTGAAATAGCACAACGGCAACGGTGAACTCTCGAGATGTCAGTTTGATTGGCTCGTCGCTCAAGAACGCGGTCTCGGTCACGAGATCCAGACGGTAACGACCAATATTGATCGATGCCGGCTTTGAATTCACCGGATAGGCCCGTCGCAGCAGAGCACGTACGCGTGCGATCAATTCATGGCGACGGATGGGCTTGACCATGTAGTCGTCGGCGCCTGCCTCGAGCGCGACGACGAGCTGGTCCTCGCGCACGCGATTCGTCAGGAACAGCACGGGGAGATCTCTGCCGATTCGTGTGCGAATCCAGGCGAGGACTTCCAGTCCGGAGATATCCGGCAAGTTCCAGTCAAGCACGGCCAGATCGACGGTGTCGGTTTCGAGGAAACGGATGGCCTCTGCGCCCGCGGTGGCGCTCCGTACATCGAATCCCTCGACGATCAGTGTGTCGCGGAGAAGCGCCGCCTGTGCTGGCTCGTCGTCAACGGCAAGAATTTTCATTGGCACCATTTTTCATCGTGTTGCTCGAATCCGCGCATGCCTGCTTGCATTGGAGCTGAATAACTTTATGAGTGATTCGAAAGGAGATTGCAATGATCTGATTTAATGCCTCGTGGCCGTGTAGCAGGTCTGATTTGCGTAATAGAGTGGCATTTCTCGACAGTCCTTTTGTCAACTTTTATGAACTAATTGGATTAATTGGGGAGCAATTGGTGTGTGACAAGTGTTGTCAATTGCTGCTCATCACCGATATACGATGCGTCATACGGATTGTTGAAGCAGGTGTAGGGTCCGCTCCGGATATGTTTGTGGCTGGGATTGTTCGTAGGGCTGGGCAACGGATAATCATTCGCTGCCGCTAGTCTTGCGATTCCGCCGCGACAAGTAACGAAAGATGGAGCGAGTCGAGTGATGTTTTCGGGTTGTTGACTCGATCGACATCTTTTTTTGATGACGAATGGCGGTTTGTAATTATCTAAATGAGCAAGCTGGAGTCATATCGACAGTATCTGGATACAAAATCGAAACTGGAGTCTCGGATTGCTGAGGAGCGACGAATTGCCATGGAGGCGATTTTGCTCGAGATCAAGTATTGCATTCGAGAGTTCGGTTTTGTTCCGGAGGATATTTTTGCTGTCGATGTCCTGCGTCATGCGACCAAGCGGCGGCCGCGCTACTTTGATCCTGTCAGCGGAGCGACATGGTCGGGGGTAGGGCGTGCGCCCGAGTGGATTCGCGACAAGGATCGCAAGCAGTTCGAGATATCCAGTTTTGATCGTGAAGATTGAGGCGCTCGATCTTTGAAGTGAAGTGAAGGTCGGATGTTCCACGCCTCCAGGCGTTTGCGTCGCTAGTGAAATCGAAGTGCAGACCTTGCAACAAGTATCGATCAGTTGCCTGTATCAGGGCATGCGTGCGCGAGGCGCAGCGCTGCTGACGCTTTAGCAGACGGCAAGCTTTGTCCGGCGGCCGTTGGCGCGAATCTCGGGCTTGAGCGGCTAGTCGGTCTGCAATTGGGCCACGCGTGGCGCGAACAGGGCGTGATTGGGCTGCTGGTCAAGTAAAAGTGCGACCCGGAGACATTCGCTGCGGAACAGACCACTCGAGAAGATTTGCAGCAGGCCGTGCATGAAGACGCCATTTGCCTGCTCTATCTCGATGAGGTGAGCTTTTGCGGATCGCCGTGGGTCGGCGTAGTCGGTCACTACGAGGCTTGTGTTACGAAATCGAATAACGCGCAATGCAGACGTGGTGTTCTTGGCACTTTGGATTACGGTGCATACACACTGATCCATGCCACTTACGTCAGGCGCACCAATGGCTCAACGTCGTACGTTTCATTGAGGATCTAATCGCGGCGAACGATGGCCGTCCGACCGAGATTGTGCTCGACAAGGTGAGTGTCGAGCACGGCATCGATGAAGTGACGCGGAATCTGTAGATGAATGATTACTAAGTTGTACTGATGTATTTGTCTGCCTGCAGACCGAGCTCAAAAAGATCGGGATTGTGTAGCGACGACTGAAGTACCGATGGCGACGCATCATCACCTGGACCAAGGAAACCATTGGCGCTGAGCTGGCCGGCTAGGGCGTCAGTTTTGAAGAAAATCCTCGTGGGGACCTAATTATTATGAACAAAATATATCGAAGCATTTGGAGTGAAGCGCTGGGTGCGTGGATAGCGGCGTCCGAGTTGACGCACGCGCGCGGTAAGGCTTCCAAGAGCGTTTGCTTGCAGGGAAGTGTGAATGCGCCTGGCCGGAGCGCATCTTGCGTGCAGACGATGCGGTTCAGGCAGGGTGTCTTGGGATTCCTGGCTGTGGCTGGAATCCTGACGACAGGAGTGTTGCCCAATGAGGCGTGGGCGGGGGACATTGGAAATTGTAATGGCAATGCTGCGACTACGTATGGATTTAGCGGATCTCAGACTGCTTGGACTTCAGCTAATTGGTCTGGGGGCGAGGGAAACTGCGGAACCGGGACCGGGGTAATCATCGCGGAGGCCCCAAGCGCGAACGGTGGCGTAACTGGTTCCAGTGCCTACATGTGGGTCGGGGGGACCGGAAATAACCCCGCGGGCACGATTACGCTGTACGGCCCAAGCGGGATAACGCTGAGTGCTGGTTCGAGCGGGACAATTACGCTGAAAAACACGACGTCGCTGAACAACAACAAGATCACGAGTTTGGCGGCGGGTACGAATCCGACGGATGCGGTGAATTTTTCTCAATTGACGTCGTTGTCCACGTCGACGTCGACCGGCCTTTCATCGGCTGTCAGTTCGATCACCTCGCTGTCGACGTCGACTTCGACGGGTCTGTCGTCGGCGAGCAGCTCGATCACGTCGCTGTCGACCTCGACATCGACCGGCTTGTCGTCGGCCAACAGCTCGATCTCCTCGCTGTCCACGTCGACTTCGACGGGCATCAGCTCGCTGTCGACTGGCCTGAGCTCGGCTAACAGCACGGTGTCGTCGCTGTCGACTTCGACGTCGACCGGTCTGTCGTCGGCGAACAGCTCGATTTCTTCGTTGTCTACGTCGACCTCGACGGGTCTCTCGTCCGCGAACAGTTCGATCACGTCGCTGTCGACCTCGACCTCGACCGGTTTGTCGTCGGCCAACAGCTCGATCTCCTCGCTGTCCACGTCGACTTCGACGGGCATCAGCTCGCTGTCGACTGGCCTGAGCTCGGCTAACAGCACGGTGTCGTCGCTGTCGACTTCGACGTCGACCGGTCTGTCGTCGGCGAACAGCTCGATTTCTTCGCTGTCCACGTCGACCTCGACGGGCCTGTCGTCGGCGAGCAGCTCGATCTCCTCGCTGTCCACGTCGACTTCGACGGGCCTGTCGTCCGCGAATAGCTCGATCACGTCGCTGTCGACCTCGACCTCGACCGGTCTGTCGTCGGCTAACAGCTCGATCTCCTCGTTGTCCACGTCGACTTCGACGGGCATCAGCTCGCTGTCGACCGGCCTGAGCTCAACCGATAGTTCGGTATCGTCGCTGTCGACTTCGACGTCGACCGGTCTGTCGTCGGCGAACAGCTCGATCACGTCGCTGTCAACTTCCACGTCGACGGGCCTGTCGTCGGCCAACAGCTCGATTTCTTCGCTGTCCACGTCGACCTCGACGGGTCTGTCGTCGGCGAATAGCTCGATCACCTCGCTGTCGACGTCGACTTCGACGGGTCTGTCGTCGGCGAGCAGCTCGATCACGTCGCTGTCAACTTCCACGTCAACGGGCCTGTCGTCGGCCAACAGCTCGATCTCTTCGCTGTCCACGTCGACCTCGACGGGTCTGTCGTCCGCGAACAGCTCGATCACGTCGCTGTCGACCTCGACCTCGACCGGCTTGTCGTCGGCTAACAGCTCGATCTCCTCGCTGTCCACCTCGACCTCGACGGGAATCAGCTCGTTGTCGACTGGCCTGAGCTCGACCGACAGCACGGTGTCGTCGCTGTCGACTTCGACGTCGACCGGTCTGTCGTCGGCCAACAGCTCGATTTCTTCGTTGTCTACGTCGACCTCGACGGGCCTGTCGTCCGCGAACAGTTCGATCACGTCGCTGTCGACATCGACGTCGACCGGGTTGTCGTCGGCCAACAGTTCGATCTCTTCGCTGTCCACGTCGACTTCGACGGGCATCAGCTCGCTGTCGACCGGACTGAGCTCAACCGATAGCTCGGTATCGTCGCTGTCGACTTCGACGTCGACTGGACTGTCGTTGGCCAACAGCTCGATTTCTTCGTTGTCTACGTCGACCTCGACGGGTCTCTCGTCCGCGAACAGTTCAATCACGTCGCTGTCGACATCGACATCGACCGGTTTGTCGTCGGCTAACAGCTCGATCTCCTCGTTGTCCACGTCGACTTCGACGGGGATCGGCTCGCTGTCGACCGGCCTGAGTTCGACCGATAGCTCGGTGTTGTCGCTGTCGACTTCGACGTCGACTGGACTGTCGTCGGCCAACAGCTCGATCTCCTCGCTGTCCACGTCGACTTCGACGGGCATCAGCTCGCTGTCGACTGGCCTGAGCTCGGCTAACAGCACGGTGTCGTCGCTGTCGACTTCGACGTCGACCGGTCTGTCGTCGGCGAACAGCTCGATTTCTTCGCTGTCCACGTCGACTTCGACGGGCATCAGCTCGCTGTCGACCGGCCTGAGCTCAACCGATAGCTCAGTATCGTCGCTGTCGACCTCGACGTCGACCGGGTTGTCGTCGGCCAACAGTTCGGTCTCTTCGCTGTCCACGTCGACTTCAACAGGCATCAGCTCACTGTCGACCGGCCTGAGTTCGACGAATAGCTCGGTGTCGTCGCTGTCGACCTCGACCTCGACCGGCTTGTCGTCGGCGAACAGCTCGATCTCCTCGTTGTCCACGTCGACTTCGACGGGCATCAGCTCGCTGTCGACCGGCCTGAGTTCGACGAATAGCTCGGTGTCGTCGCTGTCGACTTCGACGTCGACCGGTCTGTCGTCGGCCAATAGCTCGATTTCTTCGTTGTCTACGTCGACCTCGACGGGCCTGTCGTCCGCGAACAGTTCGATCACGTCGCTGTCGACCTCGACGTCGACTGGCTTGTCGTCGGCCAACAGTTCGATCTCTTCGCTGTCAACGTCGACTTCGACGGGCATCAGCTCACTGTCGACCGGCCTGAGCTCAACCGATAGCTCGGTATCGTCGCTGTCGACTTCGACGTCGACGGGACTGTCGTCGGCCAACAGCTCGATTTCTTCGTTGTCCACGTCGACCTCGACGGGTCTGTCGTCGGCGAATAGCTCGATCACCTCGCTGTCGACGTCGACTTCAACAGGCATCAGCTCACTGTCGACCGGCCTGAGCTCGACCGATAGCTCGGTGTCGTCGCTGTCGACTTCGACGTCGACCGGGTTGTCGTCGGCCAACAGTTCGATCTCTTCGCTGTCAACGTCGACTTCAACAGGCATCAGCTCACTGTCGACCGGTCTGAGTTCGACGAATAGCTCGGTGTCGTCGCTGTCGACCTCGACCTCGACGGGCCTGTCGTCCGCGAACAGTTCGATCACGTCGCTGTCGACATCGACGTCGACCGGGTTGTCGTCGGCCAACAGCTCGATCTCTTCGCTGTCCACGTCGACCTCGACGGGCCTGTCGTCCGCGAACAGTTCGATCACGTCGCTGTCGACATCGACGTCGACTGGCTTGTCGTCGGCCAACAGCTCGATCTCTTCGCTGTCTACGTCGACCTCGACGGGCCTGTCGTCCGCGAACAGTTCGATCACGTCGCTGTCGACATCGACGTCGACCGGGTTGTCGTCGGCCAACAGCTCGATCTCTTCGCTGTCCACGTCGACCTCGACGGGCCTGTCGTCCGCGAACAGTTCGATCACGTCGCTGTCGACATCGACGTCGACTGGCTTGTCGTCGGCCAACAGTTCGATCTCTTCGCTGTCAACGTCGACTTCGACGGGCATCAGCTCACTGTCGACCGGCCTGAGCTCAACCGATAGCTCGGTGTCGTCGCTGTCGACCTCGACGTCGACCGGCTTGTCGTCGGCCAACAGCTCGATTTCTTCGTTGTCCACGTCGACCTCGACGGGCATCAGCTCGCTGTCGACCGGCCTGAGTTCGACGAATAGCTCGGTATCGTCGCTGTCGACCTCGACGTCGACCGGGTTGTCGTCGGCCAACAGTTCGATCTCTTCGCTGTCAACGTCGACTTCGACGGGCATCAGCTCACTGTCGACCGGCCTGAGCTCAACCGATAGCTCGGTGTCGTCGCTGTCGACTTCGACGTCGACTGGACTGTCGTCGGCCAACAGCTCGATTTCTTCGTTGTCCACGTCGACCTCGACGGGCATCAGCTCGCTGTCGACCGGCCTGAGTTCGACTAATAGCTCGGTGTCATCGCTGTCGACTTCGACGTCGACCGGTTTGTCGTCGACCAACAGCTCGATCTCTTCGCTGTCAACGTCGACCTCAACGGGTCTGTCGTCGGCGAATAGCTCGATCTCTTCGCTGTCCACATCGACGTCGACGGGCCTGTCGTCGGCCAATAGCTCGATTTCTTCGCTGTCCACGTCGACTTCGACGGGGCTCTCGTCCGCGAACAGCTCGATCACCTCGCTGTCCACGTCGACTTCGACGAGCATCGGATCGTTGTCGACCGGCCTCAGCTCGACCAACAGCACGATCCTGTCACTGTCGACCTCGACGTCGACCGGCATCGGATCGCTGTCCACGGGCCTCAGTTCGACCAACAGTTCGATGACGTCGCTGTCCACGTCGACCTCGACCGCGATCGAAGCCGCGAAAACGCATTACTACAGCGTCAACGACGGTGGTACGCAATCGGCGAACTACGCCAACAGCGCCGCGACCGGCCTCTACTCGCTGGCCGCCGGCGTCAGCGCCAGCGCGGCGGGCGCAAGCAGTGTCGCGGTCGGCAACGGCTCGAACGCGCAATCGGATGGCTCGGTCGCGATCGGTCAAAGCGCTTCGGCGACAGGCGGCAAGGCCGTGTCGATCGGCTCCGGCAACACCGCGAGCGGCGATGGCGCGGTCGCGATCGGCGACCCGAGCATCGCGACGGGCACCGGCGCAGTCGCGATGGGGGCGAACGACACGGCGACCGGCACTGGCGCAGTGGCGCTCGGCAACGCCAGCACGGCAACCGGCAACAGCGCGCTCGCATTCGGCAGCTCGAGCCAGGCCACCGCGGACAACACGATCGCACTCGGCAACCAGGCCACGGCCAGCGCCGTCGGCGCGCAGGCTTACGGCTCGGGCGCGACAGCCAGCGCCACCAACGCGCTCGCGTTCGGTTCGAACGCCACCGCGAACGTCGCCAACTCGATCGCGCTCGGCGCGAACTCGGTCACCGGCAACGCGGTCGCGGTGTCGAGCGTCACGGTCGGCGGCGTCACGTACCCGGTCTTCGGCACCAATCCGGTGGGCGTCCTGAGCGTCGGTTCGCCGGGCGCGGAACGCCAGATCACGAACGTCGCCGCGGGCCAGGTCTCGGCCACCAGCACGGACGCGATCAACGGCAGCCAGTTGAACGCGACGAACCAGGCGGTCAACAACCTGTCGACGTCGACCGCGACGAACGTCGCATCGCTGTCGACGGGTATCAACTCGCTGTCGACGGGCCTGAGCTCGACCAACAGCAACGTGTCCTCGTTGTCCACCTCGACGTCGACCGCGATCAACGCGCTGTCGACTTCGACGGCGGCCAGCATCGGTTCCCTGTCTACCGGCCTGAGCACGACGAACAACAACGTGGCCTCGCTGTCGACTGGCGTGACGAACATCAACAACCAACTGAGTCAGCTTTCCACGTTGATGACGACGAATACGACGAACGCCGCCGGCGTCGCCGCCGACATGAACGGTACCGGCTCCGACAAGCCGACCGTCACGGGCGGCTCGAACTCGGTGGCGATCGGCGCGAATTCGACGGACGGCGGCCGCCAGAACGTGGTGTCGGTCGGCAGCGACACGCAACAGCGCCAGATCGTCAACGTGGCGCCGGGTACGCAGGGCACGGACGCCGTCAACGTGAACCAGCTCAATGCGGTGCAGTCGACGCTGTCGACGGCGCTGTCAGGCCAGCAGGCACAGATCAACTCGCTGGGTTCGCAACTGCAGCAGACCGACCAGATGGCGAAGCAGGGTATCGCGGCCGTCGGCGCGATGGCGTCGATCCCGCAGCTCGACCGCGACGCCAATTTCGGGATGGGGGTGGGCACGTCGACCTTCCTCGGCCAGAAAGCGATGGCGGTCAACATGCAGGCGCGCATCACCGACAACCTGAAGGCGTCGATCAACGGCGGTTTCAGCGGCGGCCAGAAGGTGATCGGCGCCGGCATGCTGTATCAGTGGAAGTAGTCGCGTGTTCATGCACTGCCTGACGGAGAGCCCGGGCAATAGTAAGCCCGGGCGCAGCAAGGCTGTGTCAGCAGGCACTGGAAAATCTGATGTACGTGCATTGGAGATCGCTTTGGATAGTACGGCAGTGCATCGCAATTATGATGATCTTGTCGACGACGCGAAGCTTGGGCTGGCTCGGAAAGAGTTCTTTTTCGTTTATCAGCCAAAGCTCCGCCTTCAGGCCGGATTGCTGTCCGGGTTTGAGTCGTTAATACGCTGGCATCATCCGGAGCATGGTGTGTTGATGCCCGCGGTATTCATTGATCTTGTCGAGAATTCATATCTGACGAGTCAGTTTACTGATTACGTAATGACCGAGTCTGCGCGGGTGCTCGCCAGTTGGGCTGCTCTCGGATATGGTGGCTTGTCGCTGTCTGTCAATTTGCCTGCTCGTGAAATTACGCGGCCGGGAGTGGAAAAAAGACTGTCCTCGATTCTCGAGTCTTATGCGGTTCGCGCCGGGAATTTTCAAATTGAACTCACGGAATCGATCGATCCAGGTCCGATCGAGACGCTCGCAACTGCCATAGCTTCGATCCGGAACATGGGGGTAAGTGTAGCAATCGATGACTTTGGTTCAGGGTGTTGGTCACTGACTAAACTGCATCGCCTGGCAGTAGATACGCTCAAGCTGGACCGGTCCTTCATGCGCGATATTCATGAAAATATCGAATCAAAAGCCATGGTGGAGACACTCGTTGAACTCGGGAGCCGCTTGAAGAAGCGTGTTGTGATCGAAGGTGTCGAAACCGAGGCTCAGTTCGATTGGTTGAGGGAGATGGCACAAATTGATTGCCAGGGATATTACATATCCGAGCCCATCCGAGAGGAGCAGATAGACGGGTTGATTGAACGGCGTGGAATTCTGTGTTGAATGAAGCGTGGTTGTCGATGTCTTGCTCGGTGCTGCTGTTCGACGTCGACGGTGTTTCGCTGGCATCGCAATGTGCGCGATTGAGCCTGCGCGGTATATCTCTGACTGAGGGCGTGCTCAGTTTGTCAGGAACATATCAGACCGCAATTCGTGAATGATTCGGTTCGAAGTCGAGGGTAAAGCAGTCTCGAGTAAATGCTTCAATATAGTCCAGCATCATATCCGACGCGAGCCCGGCTTCCTGTTCGTTGCCGTCAGCTACTGCACGCGCGACTCTCGTGTGCTGCAGGCTTGCTGCCGGCAAATCATTTAACCGCTTGTGGTACATAAAGTAAAAGCGTCGGGACAACGCATATAACGGAGCAATAGCCTCGGAAGCGAACCGATTTCGTGAACACTGCGCGATAAGTTGATTGGCGGCGTATACGCATCTCAAGTAGGCAACGATGTCTTGTGATTCGCCTGCCGCGTCGAGTTTGTCCGCGATTTTACGGAGTTCCTCGCGCTCCTCGGAGGATGCGCGTCTTGCAGCGCGCCGTGCGATGAGGCGTTCGAGTTCACGGCGTGTTTCGAGCACGAGCAACTGATCATGAATGTTCGGGACAGTGATCATGATGCCGTGACGCGGCACGATTTGAAGGAGATGCGAAGCAGCCAATCGTTGTGCGGCCTCGCGAACTGGCGTTCTCCCAGTATTGAGCTTCTCAGCGAGGGATGCCTCCGACCAGACACTGCCGGGCGCAAGCTCGAGCGTCACGATCAGTTCTTCGAGTTCCTGGTGAGCCTGTTCGGCAAGGGTGTTACCCGTCAGTCCGTTCATGTGTCCGGTGAACCAGCAAAAAAATATTACTAACATATTAGCCTGGTCACCCCCTGTTTTCAACTCGCTGCTAAAGGGGTCAATGTTGGTGCGCGGGTTTACCCGTTTTGACCTTTAGTGAGCCTGTCGATATCCTACTGATATGTTAGTAACATCTGAGTGACATACTTGTCAGGGGGATGGGATTGAAGGTACGGAGGCGCCGTGCCAGGCGCCGATAGATCTGCCCAACTCGTTAAGGCTAGCGAGGTCGCCACGAGTGCCGCCGATATGGATGCCAGAGTGCCTGGCAGTTTCGTGACGATCTGCCGGTGGCTGTCTGTGGACCTGCATCCTTGGTGTCGCTCGTTGGTTCGAGTCAGTCGGGGCACTATCGACAGAGATAGCAGCGGCTTTTCGCAATTTGATGTCCGGGCAGCATCAACGCTAGCCGGTTTGATTTCTTCAACCTCGGTGAGTGCGGCTTCATTGGAATCGCATACGACATTCGCGAATTGAAGTTCACCTGCGTGATGACAGCCGCAGGGGGTAAATGAGTACTTGGCAAGAGAAGTAGGCATCGAGCGCGAAAAGGGGACGAAAAGGGGACGAAAAGATCCGCTATCCCGTCATGAAAAACTTCAATGGGTGCGGGAATGCTTGCGCGCTCATCACCGAGCGCGTGTTGTCTGAAACAAAGGGCGGCAGACTTGTTTTTATCGATGTAGGAACGTACGCAAATGCGTGCGGCGACCTGCTAGGGCAATGTTGATCGGCTATGGGCTGAATTGATGTGAAGTTTGAGTGACGATGATTTCAATCGATCGGTAGTTATTAAAAAAATATAATATTTTTGTTTGTATGTTCGGGCGATCGATTTTGGGTGGGTTGAAAATTAATCGAGTCGATGAAGGCTGGGGGTGTTATGAGTATCTTGTTAGTGGAAGGAGATCCAGGTCAGGCGTCAGCATTTGAAAAGGCGCTGAGAGGGTCAAATCGAGAAATTTCGCTGGCATGTGATAGTGCGCGAGCCGTCCAGTTTCTGAGAAAGAAAATGGCGGAACTCATTGTGCTTGACTGGCGAATTCCGGATGCCAATGGTCTGAATTTGCTGCACTGGATTCGGGCCAATCTTGGAAACGAACCCATCGTTTTATTTTTGGCTGCGAGAACGCTTGAGGCAGATATTGCCGCCGCATTGGATGCGGGGGCCGACGAGTACATTGGTAAGCCTTTTCGCGAGATTGAGTTGGTGGCTCGAATCAATGCTTTGTTGCGGCGAAATGGTCGCAATAAGAAACTCGATAATAGAATTGAGGTTGGGGCGTATGTTGTGAATCCGCTTATGCGAACCATAGCCCTGCACGGCAAAAACGTTGATTTGACTGCAAAGGAATTTTCCTTGGCAAGTTGCCTGTTCAATAATCTTGGAAGCGTGGTCTCCCGAGATGCCTTGTCGACGCTGGCATGGGGGAGGGCGCTGGATGGAACGTCGCGAAGCCTTGACACCCACATCTATCGACTTCGTCAGAAATTGGCGCTTCGTCCGGAAAACGGCTTTCAATTGAGCGCTGCGTATACGCACGGCTATCGGCTCGATATGGTCGACGATTTCTCGATGGCGGAGAATTTCATGGTCCCTGGTCAGGTCGCGCGGGGTGCGATGACCGAGGGTGCTGCTTCCGGCAGCCTTAAAAATGCCGCTTGATTCGTCCGGTTAATGGGGGGAAGTGAGAGCGATCCGAGGTGTTCCTCGTGGTGATTGGGCGAGCGAGATCTTCGTGACCTGACCCTGCGACAAGACGAGTTCGACGGATGATCTGTCGACGAACGGAACGTGCGGATCTTGCACGGCGTCTGGATTCGGGGCGGGCTGGTGAAGAATACGTGCGAGCGCCACGATGTTTCGGAGCAGAAGTTTGATCGAGGACGCAACAAGCCCGGCGGGGTGAAGGTGGTCGACGTGCGCCGGCGCAGGAAGATCGGATCGGAGAGCGATCGGTTTGAAGCGCCGGATGTCACGACCCGGTCGGATGCGGGGCTCGCGCAAGGCAAGGCATTTTGACCATTCTCTGTGAACATGCGGCTTGGGGGCGGGTTGCGTCCGCGCGCGCAACCCGCCGACGCCGCGCAGCAGAGGACGCTTCTCCTTCCGACCGATGAGCGGTCGATCAGGCGTTCACGACTGCCGGTCAAGTGTCGGCTACGAGGCGGCAGGGCGACAAACTGCTCGGATCCCGAGGGGAGGGCCGCTGTTACGAACTGCCTGCGCCTGGAGCACGACCATATGTTTGCACCCCATTTATTTTGGCCGGACTCGCTCGTGATATACGGGAATCCCCGAGGTGCCACGGCCGCTGCTGCATCGCCATCGCGATGGACCGAGCAAGCAACTCACGGCATCCTCCGGGATGCTGCCGTCGGCGCTCAGGCTTTTTCCTAAGCCATTGTTCTTGCAGGATATATTCATTGCGAATCCTGCCTTTTCCACGTCGCCTCAAGCCCAATCTCAAGCGAACAAAGTACCGGGTCGAGCGAACCTCGCTGCCCCGAAAATTCCTCCGGCTCCCCTTCTTGAATTTGTCAAAACCCGTCCATATAATTAGCACTCGCTGCACGAGAGTGCTAACAATTCTCTGCCGGGCGATTTGCCGGGCAGATTCCCTAAGCGTTCTTCAATCTCAGTCAAGAGAGGAGTGAATATGAACCTTCGTCCTTTGCACGATCGCGTGATCGTCAAGCGTCTGGATCAGGAAACCAAGACCGCCTCGGGCATCGTCATCCCCGAAGCCGCTGCTGAAAAGCCGGATCAAGGCGAGATCCTCGCGGTCGGCCCGGGCAAGCGTGACGACAAGGGTGCCCCGATCGCGCTCGACGTGAAGGTCGGCGATCGCGTCCTGTTCGGCAAGTACGCAGGCCAGACCGTGAAGGTCGACGGCCAGGAACTGCTGGTCATGCGCGAAGAAGACATCATGGCCGTGGTCAACGCTAACTAAGCGTCCACCGACGGTACATATTCCCAAGAATTCAAGGAGTTAGAAGATGGCAGCTAAAGACGTCGTATTCGGCGATTCCGCCCGTTCGAAGATGGTCGAAGGCGTGAACATTCTCGCCAACGCAGTCAAGGTCACGCTGGGTCCGAAGGGCCGCAACGTGGTGCTCGAGCGCAGCTTCGGCGGCCCGACGGTCACCAAGGACGGTGTGTCGGTCGCGAAGGAAATCGAGCTGAAGGACAAGCTCCAGAACATGGGCGCGCAAATGGTCAAGGAAGTCGCTTCCAAAACCAGCGACAACGCAGGCGACGGCACGACGACGGCAACCGTCCTCGCGCAATCGATCGTTCGCGAAGGCATGAAGTACGTCGCATCGGGCATGAACCCGATGGACCTGAAGCGCGGCATCGACAAGGCAGTCGCAGCGGCTGTCGAAGAGCTGAAGAAGATCAGCAAGCCGTGCACGACGAACAAGGAAATCGCACAGGTCGGCTCGATCTCGGCGAACAGCGATTCGTCGATCGGCGATCGCATCGCTGAAGCGATGGACAAGGTCGGCAAGGAAGGCGTGATCACCGTCGAAGACGGCAAGTCGCTGGCCGACGAACTCGACGTCGTCGAAGGCATGCAATTCGACCGCGGCTACCTGTCGCCGTACTTCATCAACAACCCGGACAAGCAAGTCGCCGTCCTCGACAACCCGTTCGTGCTGCTGCACGACAAGAAGGTGTCGAACATCCGTGATCTGCTGCCGGTACTCGAGCAAGTCGCGAAGGCTGGCCGTCCGCTGCTGATCATCGCTGAAGACGTCGAAGGCGAAGCGCTCGCAACGCTGGTCGTCAACAACATCCGCGGCATCCTGAAGACCGTTGCGGTCAAGGCACCGGGCTTCGGCGATCGTCGCAAGGCGATGCTGGAAGACATCGCGATCCTGACCGGTGGTCAAGTGGTTGCGGAAGAAACCGGCCTGACGCTCGAGAAGGCAACGCTGGCAGAACTGGGCCAGGCGAAGCGCATCGAAGTGGGCAAGGAAAACACGACGATCATCGACGGCGCAGGCGAAGCCGTGAACATCGAAGCACGCGTGAAGCAAGTGCGCGCGCAAATCGAAGAAGCGACGTCGGACTACGACCGTGAAAAGCTGCAAGAGCGCGTGGCCAAGCTGGCCGGCGGCGTGGCAGTGATCAAGGTCGGTGCTGCGACCGAAGTCGAAATGAAGGAAAAGAAGGCGCGTGTCGAAGACGCACTGCACGCAACGCGCGCGGCTGTGGAAGAAGGCATCGTGGCAGGTGGCGGCGTCGCGCTGATCCGCGCACGCACCGCGATCGCAGGCCTGACCGGCCTGAACGCCGACCAGAACGCCGGCATCAAGATCGTGCTGCGCGCCATGGAAGAGCCGCTGCGCCAGATCGTCACGAACGGCGGCGAAGAAGCCAGCGTCGTGGTGGCGGCAGTTGCTGCAGGCACGGGCAACTACGGCTACAACGCAGCGACGGGCGAGTACGTCGACATGGTCGAAGCCGGCGTCGTCGACCCGACCAAGGTCACGCGCACCGCACTGCAGAACGCAGCTTCGGTTGCAGGCCTGCTGCTGACGACGGACGCAGCCGTTGCAGAACTGCCGAAGGAAGATGCACCGATGGCTGGCGGCATGCCGGGCGGCATGGGCGGCATGGGCATGGACATGTAATCGACTTCGGTCGATGGTGTCCGGAGCGCGCAGCGATGCGCGTTCCAGCCAAAAGAAAAGACCCGCAGCGATGCGGGTCTTTTTTATTTGCACGCGGGATTGGATGCGTGCGCGGGCAGGCCGGGTGTCACGCCCGATGGGGCTGAGCCCTGCGCGACGGCCGGAACATGCCCGCCGCCGCCCGGCTCAATGCCGGTGCGACGTCCTGGGGACCGGTTCGACCTTCGTGGCCGGCGGCGTGTCCGCATCCTCGTTGCTGCGCGCCCAGAAGAACCGGTCGGGCAGGTACGCGCCCATGCCGGGCCGGAACGCGTCGCGCACGGCCTGGTACAGGTACTCCTGCGCCTCGCGGACCGCCTCGGGCGGTTCCTGGCCGTTCGCGAGCAGCGCCGCGATGGCCGCGCCGAGCGTGTCGGTGATGCCCATCAGGCGGTGCGGCGAGCGATCCCACATGTCCTCGCGGAGCTGGCCTTCCTCGCCGTACAGCGTGTTGACGAGCCGATGCGAGCCCGTTTCGGACGACAGGATGTACTCGCAACCCTGCGACAGCAGGTGCGACACGGCCGCGTCGAGATTCGGCGCCTCGGCGTCGCCGTCCGGCTGCGCGAGCGCGATCAGCGTCGCGTAGTCGGCGACCAGCAGCGTGGTTTGCGGCGCCAGCAGATCGGCGATCGATTCGCGCAGGTCGTCGGCCGCGAGTACGTGCTCGTCGTCGAGCGTGAAGTCCGGCGCGAGCACGAGCGGCACGCCGTCGTAGTCGGCGACGACCTCGGCGATCGCGCTGACCACTTCCGCGCGTGTCGCCGCGCCAATCTTGAACGCGGCGACCGGCATGTCCTCGAGCAGCATGCGCGCCTGGGCGGCGACGACGTCGGGATCGAGGCCGGTCACTTCGTCGCAGGCGGCCGAGTCGCGCACGGTGTAGCCCGTCAGGACGGACACGCCGTGACAGCCCATGCTCGCCAGAGTCATCAGATCGGCTTGGATGCCGGAGCCGCCGGTGGGATCGGACAGGCCGAAGGTGAGGACGATCGGAGGGGCGTTGCTGGACATGTAAAAATGGGGCAAGAGAAAAACGGGAAAGCGACGGAGATGCGGACGGCGAGGCGAAATGGGCATTTTCGGCCCTGTGTTGCCCGGCAGGCCGCACTTTTCAGCCATTATGCGGCGGAATCCTGCCCGCACGACGGATTTTTTAGCGCAGCGCAACGTAGTCGCCGTACTCGAGCGCGATTGCTAGGCAGTCCGGCCCCGACACGGTACCATCATGGCTCCCGAATTTACCGACTTTCCCGACGCGGCTTAAGATGGAATACAAGAGTTGGATGTGCCTGATTTGTGGCTGGATTTACGACGAAGAAGCCGGGCTGCCGGAAGAGGGCATTGCCCCGGGCACGCGCTGGGAAGACGTCCCGATCAACTGGACGTGCCCCGAATGCGGCGCCCGCAAGGAAGACTTCGAGATGGTCCAGATCTGACCGGACCTTCGGCCCACGGACACCCCGCTCCGGCCTCGCATCGGCCCGGCGCTCGCGCGCCGAGGTTCGCGCGAGCGGCTTGACGATGACAGGCGCGCGTGTCCATGACGTCCAATCCGGCGAATGTTCCCCTCCCTGACGCACTGCCCAACCCGCGCGGCGGGGCCGTGCGCGCGGCCGACGCATGGCTTGCGGCGGCCGCCGACGCATTCGAGCGGCGCGACGACGCGGCCGCGCCGCTGTCCGCGGCGGCGGCTGTGCTGGCGGAAGCTGGCTGGCTGCCGGCCGCGCGTTTCGCCGGGCAACTGTCGGCCGCCGTGCCGCTCGTCGTAGCCGAGCCGACTTCGGCCGGCTGGCGTGCCGCGCTGCGCGATTTCCGCGCGGCCGTCGGCCGCCACAACCTGCGCGAACTCGCCTGTTCGCCCGTTCTCTTCGATCATTTCCGTGCATTGCGCGCGCAAAGTGCCGCCGACCTGCGCGCGAGTACGCCGCTCGACGCGCTCGCGCTCGTCGGCCGCGCGGTGCCGCCGGCCACGCTGCGCGTGCTGCCCGAGGCGTTCGCGACCCGGGTACGCGCCCGCTACGAGCAGGCGCTGCTCGGCGTGCTGCGTGCGCAGCAAAGCGCGCCCGGCGCGGCGCTCGACGAACTCGATGCGATGCAGGCCGCGCTGGCCGATGACGGCCCGTACGATTTCTGGCGGCTCGCGGCCGCGTGCCTGCGCGCGCTGCGCGCGACCGGCGCACCCGAACTGAAGGGCTTTCTCGCGCGGACGAACCTGCTGCTCGGCGAGCAGGCGCAGGGCCGGCGCAGCGCGCCGCCCGAGCTCGTGCGCGAGACGGTCGCGCTGCTGTGGCGCGATTTCGCGTTGTTCGGCGCCGCAGCCGAGGACGTCGCGCTTGTCGACGTACTGCACGACTACGGGCTGACGGTCGACTGGCACGTCGCCGGCACACCCGCGTCCGAAGCGCTGTGGGAGGCCGATGCCGCGCGGGCCGAGCACGACGCGGTCGCGGTCGCGCCGACCCGTGCGCTCGGCGTCGTGACCGTCAATGCGCATGCGTATGAGGATTTCCTGCAGACCGCCGATGCGTCGATGGCCGACCTTGCGGCCGATCCGGCCGCGGCCGACGCGGGTGCCGCGTGGCACGCGTCCGGCGCCGCCTATCGGGTCGGTACGGCCGCGTGCGCGCTCGGGCTCGGCCACGCGGCGCTGCTGGCCGACACGCTCGGCCTCGCGTGGCGCCGTGCCGCGCACGGCGTGCCGCTCGCCGACGGCGGCCTCGACGCGCACGGTCACGCGTCCGACATGTTGCGCGCGGCGCTGCTGAAGATCGCGGCCGGCGTGGCGCCGCCGGACCTGACCGCGGCGTCCGAAGCGCTCGGTGCGGCGCTCGGCCGGACCTGACGAACAAGGGGACGGACACGCGGTGGCGACCCTTGTCGCACGGGCCCGCAACACGCTGCCGACAGTGCCCGTGCGCGTGTTAGAGTGCCGTGTGATCCGCGCGCGCCGTTGCCAGCGCGGCGCGGTGTTGCTTGTTGATCGCGGCCCGGTCAGGCCGCGGCGTCTTTGCTAAAATTCAAACCATGTCAAAGCCTTCCGATCGCATCAACCTCACCAACCAGTTCCTGATCGCCATGCCGAACATGGCCGATCCGACGTTCTCGGGAACGGTGGTCTACCTTTGCGATCACAGCGAGCGCGGTGCGCTCGGCCTCGTCATCAACCGTCCCACCGACATCGACCTCGAATCGCTGTTCAACCGCATCGACCTGAAGCTCGACATCGAGCCGCTGCTGCACATCCCCGTGTACTTCGGCGGCCCGGTCCAGACCGAGCGCGGTTTCGTGCTGCACGAGCCGGTCGAGGGCGCGAGCTACAACTCGTCGATGTCCGTCGACGGCGGGCTGGAGATGACGACGTCGAAGGACGTGCTCGAGGCGGTCGCGACGGGCACCGGCCCGAAGCGCTTCCTGCTGACGCTCGGCCATGCGGGCTGGGGCGCAGGGCAGCTCGAGGAAGAAATTTCCCGCAACGGCTGGCTGACGGTCGCCGCCGATCCGCGCATCGTGTTCGACACGCCGGCCGAGGAGCGCTTCGAAGCCGCACTGGGCCTGCTCGGCGTCAGCTCGTCGATGCTGTCCGGCGAAGCAGGGCACGCATGAGTGGCGCGAGCGCGCGCGATGCGACGCTCCTGGCGTTCGACTACGGCGAAAAGCGAATCGGGGTCGCGATCGGCAATGCGCTGACGCGCTCGGCCCGCGCGCTCGTCGTGATCCAGAACCTGAACCGCGAACACCGCTTCAAGGCGGTCGGCGACCTGCTGGCCGAATGGCGGCCGGACGCGCTCGTCGTCGGCCTGCCGATGCATCCGGACGGCACGCCGCACGACATGACGCAGCAGGCGAAGCGCTTCGGCAACCAGCTGAACGGCCGCTTCGGGCTGCCCGTCACGTGGGTCGACGAGCGCTATTCGTCGGTCGAGGCCGAGGCCGGGCTGCGCGAGCGCAACGTGCGCGGCCGCGCACGCGCCGAGATGCTCGATGCCGAGGCCGCGCGCGTCATCCTTCAACAGTATCTCGATCAATTGTCCGACCATGAGCACCATTGACGCCGACGCGCTTTACCGCGTCCTGCTCGACCAGATCCGCGCCGCGTACGGCACGGCTTTCGCCGAACCGGGCGGCCCGCGGCTCGCCGGCATCTACAGCGGCGGCGCATGGCTCGCCGAGCGCCTCGCGCGCGATCTCGGCGCGCCGGCGTTCGGCGTCGTGAACGTCGCGCTGCATCGCGACGACTACGCGAAAAAGGGGCTGCACAGCCAGGCCAGCCCGACGTCGCTGCCGTTCGATGTCGACGGCGCGCGCATCGTGCTCGTCGACGACGTGCTGTACACCGGGCGCACCGTGCGCGCGGCACTCAACGAGCTGTTCGACTATGGCCGCCCGGCCGCGGTCGAGCTCGCGGTGCTCGCCGATCGCGGCGGCCGCGAACTGCCGGTCGCCGCGCGCTTTGCGGGCGGCGCGCTCGACGTGCCGGCCGGCGCGACGCTCGTGCTCGCGCGCGACGATGCCGCGCAGTTCACGCTGCGCATCGAGCCGCACGGCGCCTGAACGACACGCGAAACCGTATCCCGGGCCGCTGGTTTGCACCGCGGCCCGTTTGCATAGTTGGAATCACGCACACCATGACCACCGACACCACTGGCCGCACCGGCAATCCCGCCGCGGCCGCGAGCCCCGACCGGTTCCGCTACGGTTTCCTGAAGGGCAACCCGCAGCTCACGAAAAACGGCGAGCTGAAGCACCTGCTGTCGATCGAGGGCCTGCCGCGCTCGATCGTCAACCACATCCTCGATACGGCCGAGCAGTTCGTCAGCGTGACGGACCGTGAAGTGAAGAAGGTGCCGCTGCTGCGCGGCAAGTCCGTCTTCAACCTGTTCTTCGAGAACTCGACGCGCACGCGCACGACCTTCGAGATCGCCGCGACGCGCCTGTCGGCCGACGTGCTGAACCTGAACATCAATGCATCGTCGACGAGCAAGGGCGAATCGCTGCTCGACACGATCAACAACCTGTCGGCGATGCATGCCGACCTGTTCGTCGTGCGCCATGCGTCGAGCGGCGCGCCGTACCTGATCGCCGAGCACTGCGCGCCGCACGTGCACGTGATCAACGCCGGCGACGGCCGCCATGCGCACCCGACGCAGGGCCTGCTCGACATGTACACGATCCGTCACTACAAGCGCGACTTCACGAAGCTGCGCGTGGCGATCGTCGGCGACATCCTCCATTCGCGCGTCGCGCGTTCCGACATTCACGCGCTGACCACGCTCGGCGTGCCGGAAGTGCGCGCGATCGGCCCGCGCACGCTGCTGCCGGGCGGCCTCGAGCAGATGGGCGTGAAGGTGTTCCACAACCTCGACGAAGGGCTGAAGGGCGTCGACGTGATCATCATGCTGCGCCTGCAGAACGAGCGGATGAGCGGCGCGCTGCTGCCGTCCGCGCAGGAATACTTCAAGACCTGGGGCCTGACGCCCGAGCGCCTCGCGCTCGCCGCGCCCGACGCGATCGTGATGCACCCGGGCCCGATGAACCGTGGCGTCGAAATCGATTCGCAGGTCGCCGACGGTCCGCAGTCGGTGATCCTCAACCAGGTCACGTTCGGCATCGCCGTGCGGATGGCGGTGATGGGCATCGTCGCCGGCAACAACGACTGAGCCCGCTTTCGCGCATCCTTATTCACGCAATCAACGTTTTCACAGACAGCGCATGAAGATTCATATCAAAGGCGGCACGCTGATCGACCCGGTCGCCGGCACCGAGCGGCAGGCCGACGTATTCGTCGCGGCGGGCAAGATCGCCGCGATCGCCGAGGCCGGCACGGCGGCGCCGGCCGATTTCCACGCCGCGAAGACCATCGACGCGTCCGGCCTGATCGTCGCGCCCGGCCTCGTCGACCTGTGCGCACGGCTGCGCGAGCCCGGCTACGAGCACAAGGCGACGCTCGCCTCCGAGATGGCCGCGGCCGTCGCGGGCGGCGTCACGACCCTCGTGTGCCCGCCGGACACCGATCCCGTGCTCGACGAGCCGGGCCTCGTCGAGATGCTCAAGTACCGCGCGCGCAACCTGCATCAGGCGAACGTGCATCCGCTCGGCGCGCTGACCGTCGGCCTCAAGGGTGAAGTGATCACCGAGATGGTCGCGCTGACCGAGTCCGGCTGCGTCGGCTTCACGCAAGCCAACGTGCCGGTGCGCGACACGCAGGTGCTGCTGCGCGCGCTGCAATACGCAAGCACCTACGGCTACACCACGTGGCTGCGCCCGCTGGACGCGTTCATCGGCCGCGGCGGCGTCGCCGCGAGCGGTGCGCTCGCGTCGCGGCTCGGGCTGTCCGGCGTGCCGGTCGCGGCCGAGACGATCGCGCTGCACACGATCTTCGAACTGATGCGCGTGACGGGCGCGCGCGTGCACCTCGCACGGCTGTCGTCGGCGGCCGGCCTCGCGCTCGTGCGCGCGGCGAAGGCCGAGGGGCTGCCCGTGACCTGCGACGTCGGCGTGAACCACCTGCACCTGATCGACGTCGACATCGGCTATTTCGATTCGCAGTTCCGGCTCGACCCGCCGCTGCGCAGCGAGCGCGACCGCGAAGCGATCCGCGTGGCGCTCGCCGACGGCACGATCGACGCGATCTGCTCCGACCACACGCCGGTCGACGACGACGAGAAGCTGCTGCCGTTCGGCGAAGCGACGCCCGGTGCGACGGGGCTCGAGCTGCTGCTGTCGCTGACGCTGAAGTGGGCAGACGAGACGCGCACGCCGCTCGCGCAGGCGCTGCGCCGCATCACGTCCGCGCCGGCCGACGTGCTGCAGCTGCCGGCGGGCCGCCTGGCCGAAGGCGGCGCGGCCGACCTGTGCGTGTTCGACCCGCGCGCGCACTGGCGCGTCGAGCCGCGTGCGCTGAAGAGCCAGGGCCACAATTCGCCGTTCCTCGGCTACGAACTGCCCGCCTGCGTGCGTACCACGCTCGTCGCCGGACACATCGCGTTCGAGCGCCACTGAACCACGCCGGACCTTTGCCATGACCGCCTTTCGCAAGCTGCGTCTCGTCTTTCACCTGTTGCGCGGCATGGCGATCGTCGCGCTGCGTTTTTCGCACGTCACGCCCGCGCGCCGCGCCGAGATGACGCGCCGCTGGTCGCTCAAGATGCTGCGGATCTGCGGGATGCGCGTCGTCGTCCACAACGACGGCGCGCGGCTCGATGCGAGCGCGCTCGTCGTCGGCAACCACGTGTCGTGGCTCGACATCTATGCGGTCAACGCCTGGCGGCCGACGCCGTTCGTGTCGAAGGCCGAGGTGCGGCAGTGGCCGGTCGTCGGCTGGCTCGCCGAGAAGCTCGACACCGTGTTCCTGCAGCGCGAGAAGCGCACCGAGGCGATGCGGATCATGCACGAGATGGCCGAGCGCCTGCGCAACGGCGGCGTGATGTGCGTGTTTCCGGAAGGGACGACGTCCGACGGGCAGGACCTGCTGCCGTTTCATGCGAACCTGTTCCAGGCCGCGGTATCGGCCGGCTGCGCGGTGCAGCCGATCTGCCTGATGTACGAGGACGCGCAGCGGCGGCAGTCGGTCGCGCCGGCCTACACGGGCGAGCTGTCGCTCGGCACGTCGCTCGACATGGTGCTGCGCGGCGGCCCGCTCGTCGCGCATCTGTACGTGTGCGAACCGATCGCGCCGGGCGGCGACCGGCGGACGACGTCCGCCGCGGCGCGCGACGCGATCGCGGCCGCGCTCGCGACGATGCAGGAAAAGGTCGGCAAGCCGTCGGCCGAATCGCTCGCGGAACTGGCGAAGCATGCGTATCCGGCGACCGAGCTCGGCGCCGGTACGTCAGGCGATGGAGCGGCCGACGAGCCCGTGCCGGGGCGCGAGGGTTGAGGCGCTTCCCGGTCGGACGACTCAGCGTGTAATCACTCGCCGCCCGGCGCGCCGCACGCTTCGCACTGCACCTGCGTGACCGTGCGCTGCGCCGGATCGGCCGTCAGCCGCACGGCCGACAACTGGTTTCCCCACACGCATCCCGAATCGAGCGCGACGACGTTGTCGCGCAGCATCAGGCCGAGCGCGGCCCAGTGGCCGAACACGACCGTCACGTCTTCCGTGCGGCGCCCCGGCACGTCGAACCACGGCAGGTAGCCGGGCGGTGCGCTGTCCGGGCCGCCGTTCGCCTTGAATTCCATGGTGCCGTCGGGCATGCAGAAGCGCAGGCGCGTGAACGCGTTGAACGCGACGCGCATCCGGTCGCGTTTCTTCAGGTCGGGGCTCCATTGGTTCGGCTCGTTGCCGTACAGCTTCTGCAGCGTGTCGCGCCAGTCGGGTGCGCGCAGCGCGCGCTGGAGTTCGTCGGCGAGTTCGAGCACGAGCGTGGCATCCCATTGCGGCAGCACGCCTGCGTGGACGAGCAGCATCCCGTTCTCCGCATGCACGAACGGGCGGTGGCGGATCCAGTCGAGCAGTGCTTCGGCGTCCGGCGCGTCGAGGATCTCGCCGATGGTGTCGCCCGGGCGTTCGGTGCGCAGGCCGGCGGAGACCGCCAGCAGGTGGAGGTCGTGATTGCCGAGCACGACGGTTGCGCGGGGGCCGAGGTCGACGAGCGCGCGCAGCGCGGCGAGGGAGTCCGGGCCGCGGTTGACGACGTCGCCGGCGATCCACAGCTGGGTGTCCGCCGGCGGCGAAAGTTTTTCGAGCAGCGACCGGAAAGCGGAATGACAGCCTTGGATGTCGCCGATGGCGATGGGGGTATGGGTCATGAGAGGGCGGATGTCACTGGCTTCGTCTGTGCAGGGAAAATAATCCGTCTCGCCGCGATGTGGCGAAAATTCTGTTCCGTGTCTGACCATTGGTTTGGCATGAAATTTTATCCCGGTAAGGGTTCGGAGCGCTGTATCAAGTTGTTAGCGGCATGGCTTTTGCGAGGAGCGGCTCCCTATAATTGTCGCTTTCGCGACCAAAATTAGCATTTCGTGACTTTGGCGGCCATGCTGACCGGTTAAAATTCCCGGTCTGACATGGTGGTCAAAGTGACTTGCCGTGAATTCGATGCGGCCGACACCTGGCGGTGCCTGCTGCGCATTACTAGAGGGAGCCTCATGATCCTGGTTACGGGCGGCGCGGGTTTTATCGGTGCCAATTTTGTACTCGACTGGCTGCGCGAATCCGACGAAGCCGTGCTCAACGTCGACAAGTTGACCTATGCAGGGAACCTCCGAACGCTGCAGTCGCTGGACGGGAACCCGAAGCATGTGTTCGCGCGCGTCGATATCTGTGACCGTGACGCTCTCGATGTGCTGTTTGCCGAACACAAGCCGCGCGCGGTGCTGCATTTCGCGGCCGAAAGCCACGTCGATCGTTCGATTCATGGCCCGGCGGACTTCGTGCAGACCAACGTCGTCGGCACGTTCACGCTGCTCGAGGCCACCCGCCAGTACTGGAATGGCCTGAACGACGCTGACAAGGCGGCGTTCCGCTTCCTGCACGTGTCGACCGACGAGGTGTTCGGTTCGTTGTCCGCAACCGATCCGCAATTCTCCGAGACGACGCCGTACGCGCCGAACAGCCCGTATTCCGCGACGAAGGCGGGCTCCGATCATTTGGTGCGCGCGTACCATCATACGTATGGCCTGCCGACGCTGACGACGAACTGCTCGAACAACTACGGCCCGTACCAGTTCCCCGAGAAGCTGATCCCGCTGATGATCGCGAATGCGCTTGCGGGCAAGCCGCTGCCGGTTTATGGCGATGGCCAGAACGTGCGCGACTGGCTGTACGTCGGCGATCACTGCAGCGCAATTCGCGAAGTGCTCGCGCGCGGCGTGCCCGGCGAGACGTACAACGTCGGCGGCTGGAACGAGAAGAAGAACCTCGAAGTCGTGCATACGCTGTGCGATCTGCTCGACAAGGCCCGCCCGAAGGCTGCGGGTTCGTACCGCGACCAGATCGCCTACGTGACGGATCGTCCCGGCCACGACCGCCGCTATGCGATCGATGCACGCAAGCTCGAGCGGGAACTCGGCTGGAAGCCGGCGGAAACGTTCGAGACCGGTCTGGCGAAGACGGTCGACTGGTATCTCGACAACCAGGTCTGGGTCGACGAAATTACGTCGGGCGAGTACCGCAAGTGGGTCGAGACCAACTACGCGAAACGCACCTGAGGAGCGATGCGATGGCACGTAAAGGTATAATCCTCGCAGGCGGATCCGGCACGCGGTTGTATCCGATCACGCACGTCGTATCGAAGCAACTGCTGCCGGTGTACGACAAGCCGATGATCTACTATCCGCTGTCGACGCTGATGGTCGCGGGCATTCGCGACGTACTGATCATCTCGACGCCGCAGGACACGCCGCGCTTCGAAGCGATGCTCGGTGACGGCAGTCAGTGGGGGATGAACATCCAGTATGCGGTGCAGCCGTCCCCCGACGGACTCGCGCAGGCATTCATCATCGGCAAGGAGTTCGTCGGCAATGCCCCTTCGGCTCTGATCCTCGGCGATAACATCTTCTACGGCCACGATCTGGCAAAGCAGCTCGAGCGTGCGCACGCGCAGGAAACCGGCGCGACGGTATTCGCGTATCACGTGCACGACCCGGAGCGCTACGGCGTCGTCGAGTTCGACAAGTCGTTCCGCGCGCTGTCGATCGAAGAGAAGCCCGCGAAGCCGCGTTCGAACTACGCGGTGACCGGTCTGTACTTCTACGACAACCGCGTATGCGATATCGCGGCCGACATCAAGCCGTCGCCACGCGGCGAACTGGAAATCACGGACGTTAATTCTCGCTATCTCGCCGATGGTGCGCTCAATGTCGAGATCATGGGGCGCGGTTACGCGTGGCTCGATACCGGCACGCACGATTCGCTGATCGAGGCGGCGACATTCATTGCTACGCTGCAGAAGCGCCAGGGGTTGGTGGTTGCGTGCCCGGAAGAGATCGCTTATCGCAGGCAGTGGATCGATGCCGAGCAACTGATGAGACTCGCGCTGCCGCTCGCCAAGAACGGCTACGGTCAATACCTTAAAAACATTCTTACGGATCAAGTGGCATGGCCATCCAGGTAACAACAACGGCACTACCCGAAGTCAAGATCATTGAGCCGAAGGTGTTCGGGGACACGCGCGGTTTCTTTTACGAAAGCTTCAATGCGCAAGAGTTTGCAACGCAAGTCGAGTCAGGCGTCGAGTTCGTGCAGGACAATCACTCGCGCTCGTCAAAAGGCGTGTTGCGCGGGTTGCACTATCAGATCCAGCATGCGCAGGGCAAGCTGGTTCGAGTAGTCGAAGGTACGGTGTTCGACGTGGCTGTCGACATTCGCAAGCAATCACCCAATTTCGGCAAGTGGGTGGGCGTTGTCCTTTCGGACGAAAATCACCGACAATTATGGGTTCCGCCTGGCTTCGCACATGGGTTCGTCGTGCTGTCGGACGCCGCGCAGTTCCTGTACAAAACGACTGACTACTGGTTCCCTGAGTTCGAGCGCAGCATCGTGTGGAATGACCCCGAAATCGGCATCGAGTGGCCGATCGATTTTGAGCCGCAGCTGGCCGCCAAGGATGCCGTGGGCAAGCGACTGAGCGAAGCCGAGGTGTACGCATGAAGATCGTCGTAACGGGCGCGAATGGGCAGGTCGGCTGGGAGTTGTCCCGGAGTCTGTCGGTCCTGGGGCAAGTCATTCCACTGGGGCGCGAAGGTGCGGACCTCACACGCCCGGATACGCTCTCGCGCGTGATCGACGAGTTGGCGCCGGATGTGGTCATCAACGCCGCAGCCTATACCGCGGTCGACGCGGCGGAAACCGATATTGAGACAGCGAATGCGGTCAATGCGGAGGCGGTTGGCGAATTGGCCCGCGCAACGAAGCGTATCGGTGGACTGTTCGTGCACTATTCGACCGACTACGTGTTTGATGGAACCAACACGTCACCGTATACGGAATCGGACGCTACCTGTCCGATCAATGTCTACGGCGCAAGCAAGCTGGGCGGGGAACTGGCGGTCGAGCAAGCGGGTGGTGACTGGCTTACCTTCCGCACCACTTGGGTCTTTGCGGCGCGTGGCAAGAATTTTCTGCGCACAATGCTTCGTCTTGCGAAGGAGCGCGAGGCGTTGAGCGTGGTGGCCGATCAGTTTGGTGCGCCGACCTGGGCACGCTCGATCGCCGACGGTACTGCGCATGCAGTGGCCGCCGCCATTCGCGAACGCAAGGCCGGATCGTTCGAATCGGGCCTCTATCACATGACGTCTGCGGGCCGGACCTCATGGCACGGCTTTGCCGAGGCTGTTTTCGCGTCATGGCGTTCAGTGCCGGGTGCTTCGCCGCTTGCAGTGGAAACGGTCACGCCGATCCCGTCGAGCGCCTACCCGGTGCCGGCAAAACGCCCCGCCAACTCTGTACTGTCGAACGATGCACTGAACGCACGTTTTGGCATCGAACTGCCCGACTGGAGATACGCGGTCGAGCTGTGCGTCAGAGATCTGCTCTCCCAATGAAACAAGAGAGGCAAAGCTGCTTCACACGATGTCGATAATCAGCGTTTTTTTTACTACTCCGCGAAGTCTCGTAGGCTCGATCGCGCGAAACGCTTCGCTCATCTGGCAGATGACGAAGCGGGAAGTCGTCGGGCGCTATCGGGGGTCGGTGCTCGGATTGGCGTGGTCCTTCTTCAATCCGCTGCTGATGCTCGCGGTGTACTCGTTCGTCTTCTCCTTCGTGTTCAAATCGCGCTGGGGAGGCGGGGGTGTCGATCAGGGGCGCGCGCAGTTCGCGATGATGCTGTTCGTCGGTATGACGATTCATGGCTTGTTTGCCGAATGTGTCAACCGGGCACCGACCTTGATCCTGAATAACCCCAGCTATGTGAAGAAGATTGTGTTTCCGCTGGAAATACTGCCGCTGGTCGCGTTGCTGTCTGCGTTCTTCCACACGCTCGTCAGCCTTGTCGTCCTGCTTCTCGGCTTTGCGTTGTTCAAGCATTTCATTTTCGCGACCGCGTTGTACTTGCCGATCGTCCTGCTGCCGTTGATGCTCATGGCGCTCGGCTTCGCTTGGTTTCTCGCGGCAACCGGTGTGTTCGTCAGGGACGTCGGGCAGATTACGGGTCTGTTCACCATGGTGCTGATGTTTCTGTCGCCGGTGTTCTACCCAGCGTCCGCGTTGCCGGAGAAGTATCGCTTCTGGCTGGAACTCAATCCTCTGACATTGTTTATCGAGCAGTCTCGTGGGGTACTTCTCGATGGCCGGACGCCGGATTTCTATTCGCTCGGTCTTGCGCTGCTGGGTGGCGCGGTGATCGCATGCGCAGGGTTCAAGTATTTTCAGCTGATGCGCAAGGGGTTTGCCGATGTCCTGTGAAACTCCCGCAATCAGCGTCGAGAGCGTCAGCAAGCACTTCCGCGTTTTCACCAAGCCAGCCGATCGCCTCAAGACGGCTTTGCGTCATCGCATAGGCGGCCTCGCGAAGCTGCTGCCAACGCAGGTCCTCGGGACTGAAGGTCCAGCAGTATTTCATGCACTGCAAAATGTCTCGTTTCAGGTGCAGAGGGGCGAGACGATTGGAATCATTGGTCGCAACGGCTCGGGGAAATCGACGCTGCTTCAGATCATTTGCGGTACGCTGACGCCGTCCGACGGACGCGTCGCGATCAACGGACGGATTGCCGCACTGCTCGAACTCGGCGCGGGATTCAACCCGGAGTTTACCGGGCGCGAAAACGTGTTCATGAATGCGGCGTTGCTTGGGCTATCGAAAGCCCAGATAGAGGAGCGGCTCGACGACATCCTTGCATTTGCCGACATCGGCGATTTCGTAGACCAGCCTGTCAAGACCTATTCGAGCGGCATGTACGTGCGGCTCGCCTTTGCTGTCATCGCGCACGTCGATGCGGACGTGCTGGTGATCGATGAGGCGCTGGCGGTTGGGGATGCGTTCTTTACGCAGAAGTGCATGCGTTTTCTTCGTGCTTTCATGGAGCGCGGAACGATCTTGTTTGTCAGTCATGATACGAACGCGGTGGTTAACCTGTGTACGCGTGTCGTCTGGCTCGACAAGGGGCAGGTGAGGGAAATCGGGCCTGCGAAGGACGTGTGCGATTCGTATCTCGAGGCCTTTTACGAAGAACAGCATCGGGTATCGGGGCAGCAGAGGCGTTCGGCCGAACGCAGCACGGTTGTTCGCACGATATCCGAGGGCGATGTGCGTGATCAGCGTGCTCAACTCATCAACGGGTCGAAGTTGCGAAACGATGTCGAGCTGTTTCAGTTCGATCACGACGCGAAAAACTTCGGCCTCGGCGGCGCGTTGATCGAGCATGTTCGTATCGAGGATGGGACGGGCGCCCCGCTGAACTGGGTCGTGGGCGGCGAGATCGTCCGCGTTCACATCAGCGTCAAGGCTCTGCAGGCATTGGAGCGCGCAATCGTCGGATTCATCATTCGCGACCGGCTTGGGCAGAACCTGTTCGGTGACAACACGTATCTCACGACGCTGCAGGATCCGTTTTCCGTCGCTGTTGGCGAAAGCTTCACGGTCAAGTTCATTTTTCGGATGCCCGTATTGCCTGTCGGAGATTACTCGGTGACCGTCGCCGTTGCCGATGGATCGCAGAGTGACCATGTGATCCATCAATGGCTGCACGATGCCGTGTTGCTCAAGTCGCATTCGACGAGCGTGAGCACGGGATTGATTGGGATACCCATGCACGAAATTGCGCTCGAGCGGGATGAATCAAACAAGATTGAGGCGATGCAATGAAATCCGAAGTCCCTTTCACTGCTCCGGACCGACTCGAAGATGTCGAAGTGCAGCGTGAGTCGAGGTCGGCTCGCGTCGTGACACCGCAAGTGTCGATATCCGCGGAGCGGCTGTCGAGCCATGACAACGGGTTCGGGCTGCTGCGTCTCGTGTTTGCGACGATGGTTCTCTGGGATCATGCGTTTCCGCTTGGTGGTTTCGGCTCCGACCCGATGTGGCGTCTGACGCTCGGTCAGGATTCGATGGGCGGGATTTGCGTGTCCGGCTTTTTTGCGATCAGCGGCTTCCTGATCGCCAAGAGCGGCATGAGGGCGGACATGCTGCAGTTCGCATGGCGTAGATGCGTGCGAATCTTTCCAGCTTATTGGGCGGTGCTGGTGGTGACCGCACTCGGTGTTGGCCCGGTGCTCCATTATCTGCAGGCAGGAACGCTGGTCGGGTACTGGAATTCGGACGTCGGCGGGCCGCTCGGTTATCTCGTAAATAACTGGCGCCTTACGATCGGCCAATACGGGATCAACAATCTGCTACGTGATACCACGCCTTACGGCCACTCGATTTCCGAAAGCGTGTTCAACGGATCGATCTGGACGCTGATCTACGAAGCGAAATGCTATGTGATGGTTGGCATTTTCGCGATGTTCGGCCTGCTGACGGAACATCGTAGGGTGTTGCTTGCCGCGACGTTTGTCGCGTGGCTCATGCTCGCCGTTCAGACCGTGAATCCGGCATTTTCCGCACAGCTTGTTCCATGGGCAGGCGATCGTCATCTCGTACAGTACGGAACCATTTTTCTGCTCGGATCGAGTGCCGCTGCGTATTCGAAATCCTTGCCGATCACCGACAAGCTGGGCGCATTTTCGGTTGCCGTCTATCTGATCTCGTTGTTCAAGGGCGGGTATCTGCTGCTTGGCTATCCTGCAATGGTGTACGCAATCCTCTGGCTCGCGTGCCGTTTGCCGCAGTGGGCACGCAGGATCGGCTCCAAGAACGATTACTCGTACGGGATCTACGTTTTTGGGTTCCTTGTGCAGCAGTTGCTGGCTTATGCAGGTGCTTACAAGTATGGGTTTGTCTTCTATCTGGCTGCCTCCGTTTTCTTTACGTGCATCTGTGCATGGTTCAGTTGGCATCTGATCGAGAAGCGCGCCCTTGAACTGAAGGATTGGGGACCTGGACGGGGCTGGAAATACTGTTGGGGTAAGTTGACTTTGAAGAAAGAGGGAGTGTGATGAGCGACGTGAACGCAAGCTTGGTTGACGGGAAAAAGATTCTCGTAACGGGAGGGGCGGGCTTTATCGGCTGCGCGATATCGAAACGTCTTGCGCCGCGTGCAGCCCGCTACGTCGTGATGGACAACCTGCATCCGCAGATTCACGAGCGTGCGGTACGCCCCGACGCACTCGATGCAAAGGCAGAGCTCGTCGTCGCCGACGTCACGGAGGCGGAAGCGTGGGATGCGTTGCTGGTCGATTTCCAGCCGGACATCGTCATTCACCTTGCAGCCGAGACCGGCACGGGCCAGTCGTTGACGGAAGCAAGCCGGCATTCGATCGTCAACGTCGTCGGTACGACGCGTCTGACGGATGCGCTCGTCAAGCATGGCGTCGCCGTCGAGCACATCTTGCTGACCAGCAGCCGCGCGATCTATGGCGAGGGCGCCTGGCAGAAGGAAGACGGGACGGTCGTCTATCCCGGTCAGCGTGGCCGTGCGCAGCTCGAGGCGGCGCAGTGGGATTTCCCGGGGATGACAATGTTGGCCTCCCGTGCGGACCGGACCGAGCCGCGACCGACGAGCGTCTACGGTGGGACGAAGCTGGCGCAAGAACATGTTCTGCGTGCATGGACGCTTGCGACGAAGACGCCGCTGTCGATTCTGCGTCTACAAAACGTATATGGCCCCGGTCAATCGTTGACGAATTCCTATACCGGGATCGTTGCGCTCTTTTCGCGGCTGGCGCGTGAAAAAAAGGTCATTCCGTTGTACGAAGACGGCAATGTGACGCGCGATTTCGTGAGCATCGACGATGTCGCGGACGCTATTGTCGCGACGTTGATGCGCGAACCGACGCCGTTGTCCGTGTTTGATATCGGTTCCGGTGAGGCGACGAGCATCCTGGAGATGGCCCGCATCATCGCTAACCACTACGGTGCGCCTGAGCCTCAGGTGAACGGTGCGTTTCGCGACGGCGACGTGAGGCACGCGGCCTGCGATCTGAGCGAGTCGCTGGCGAATCTTGCATGGAAGCCTCAGTGGTCGCTGGAGCGCGGGATCGGCGAGTTGCAGACCTGGATTGCGCAAGAGCTCAATCGGAAGAACTAGTCATACAACAGAGGTTAACAGTGCCACTGCACGACACGACAATCACCGGTCCCGCGTCATTGCGGATTCAATCGGTTCTGTACAACAACAGTCAAGAGCATATTGACACTGCGCTTGACAGCATTGCGCGCGCCGCGGATCTGGCGATTGCGTCCGGTGCATTGTCATCGGTGGAGGTCGCGATTGGCGATTGTTCGCCGGAGCCCGTCTTCACGCCTGAAGAGATCGAGGAGCGTGCCGTCAAGCTTCGTCCGCAAGGTATCGCGCGGATACAGTACACGTTCTTCAACGCCAATCTCGGGTCGGCAGCCGGACAGAACCGGCTGCTCGCCGATTTGCATACGGATCTCGTGCTGATTCTGAATCCCGACACCGTCGTGGCGCCTAATATTTTCGGCGAACTGGTTCGGCCGATGCGCAAGCCGGGCGTGGGTGTCGTCGAAGCCCGACAAGTGCCGATCGAGCATCCGAAGGACTACGATCAGGTTACCGGCGAGACAAGCTGGGCAACGACTGCCTGCGCACTCGTTTCGGCAGCCGTCGCCAAGGAAGTTAACGGTTTCGATTCCGAAGCGTTCTTTCTGTATTGTGACGACGTGGATTTCTCGTGGCGGGTTCGTCTTGCGGGTTACAAAGTGGTGTTTCAGCCGTCGGCTGCACTGTTCCACGACAAGCGCCTGTCGACGGCCGGCAAGTGGATCGTGGGTGGGGCAGAGGAATATTACTCCGCTGAAGCCGCAATGATCCTTGCGTACAAGTTCTCGAATGGCGCATTGGCGGATCGTATCGAACGTCAGTTGCTTGCAAATGGCAGTGAGGTCGAGAAAAAGGCCGCCAGAAAATATCGTGAACTCAAGGATGCCGGCAAATTGCCGGATCAGATCGATCCAGAGCATCGCGTCGCCCAATTCATCGACGGCTTCTACGCGAAACACCGTTTCTAAACTATGAACTCAGCAACCTATCAGTTCCAATATCACGAATATTCGGTGTATAGCAACGTCGTCGCACTGATCCAGGAATTCGGCGCACGTAGCGGCCTGCACCTGGATATCGGATGCGGATATGGTGCGATTGCGGAACCGGTTCGCGATCTCGGACTCACGTACGTCGGTTTCGATGCGGACCCGGATGCACTCCAGAACCTGCAATCGCGAGGCTTCGAGACGAGGCGGATCGACCTTCATCGTCTCGACGACGTATTCGCCGAACTCGACGCGGTGCTCAACGGGCGCGAAGTATCGTCGATATCGATTATCGATACGCTGGAGCATATAACCAACGGACCGGCCTTGCTGGACCGCTTGCGAGAGTTTGCCGCGCAGCGTTCGATATTGCTCGTGATCAGCGTGCCGAACGGCGGGCATCGCGATCTCGGAGCCAAGCTGCTGACCGGGCACTGGGACTACACCGAAGTCGGCCTGCTTGATCACACGCACGTCATTCACCATACCGACAGCTTGCTTGGGGCAATGACGAAGCGCGCAGGATGGTATCAAGTGGGTGCACGCGACTATGATCTCGAGTCGAGCGACCAGGCATTCCCGTATGCACATCCGCTGTTGAGCGGAAAGACTTTTGCATCGCGCTATCTGCGGCAGATCCGTAGCGCCTCGGATGCATTCGGGGTCGTCAACGAGTTGGTGCGCGCCTATTTGCCGGGCGCTCGCCAGGACATGCCCCTGTTTGCAGATCCCAACGAAGGTCGTCCATTCTTGTCGATCGTTACCCGCACGCAAGGCAAGCGCCTGGGCAATCTACGAGATGTCTTGCTCTGTCTGACTGCACAGACTTGCCAGGACTTCGAGGTCCTTGTCATTGCACACAAGCCGGAAGAGAAGGACTATTACGCTGTCAAGCGGATCGTGGAAGATCTGCCTGAATACATCAGAAATCGTGTTCGCGTGATTCGTTGCGATCGGGGTGGACGTACCGCTCCGTTGAACGACGGCTTCGCCGCGGCCACAGGGCACTATGTCGCGATTCTGGATGATGACGAAATAGTGTTTGCTCACTGGATCGAGACGTTCAAGAAACTGAGCGAGAAGGCGGCGGGGTGCGTATTGCGCGCGACGGCCGCGGAGCAGGACATCGTGTCGACCAGCATCAGGCCGGATGGTGCGCTCGGCTATCGACCCATTTCCGCGATCACGACTCCGTATCCGTCACACTTCGATTTCTTCGAACATCTGTCGCAGAACTATTCTCCGCCTGTTTCCCTTGCGTTTCCTCGCGCTGCCTTTCAGGAGATGGGCATTCGATTCGATGAGTCGCTCGATACGGCAGAGGACTGGGATTTCGAAATGCGGACTGCATTCGTCTGTGGCGTCGAGAGCAGCCCGGAAATTACTGGTATTTACCGGAAATGGCGCTCTGGCGAGTCGTCGTTTTCGGTTCATTCGCAAGATGAGTGGCGGCGCGACTACGAGAAAATCGTTGCGAAGCACAACGACCAGTATCATGTTTTCCCGCCCGGCACCATCAAGCTCATTGTCGATCAGCGCATCTGGATCAAGAAGCTCGAGAGCGATATCGCCGTTCTGCAGGGTGCGGCCAAGCTGGATGCGCTACGTCGATTTTTCGTCAAGCATCCGCGCCTGTACCGAATCGTTCGGAAGACGTATGACAATTCGAAGATTGTCGCTCGAAGAATCGTTCGGCGATTGGGGTGATGCCGTGATGTTGACGGTGCATGTCGTCGATCACGAAGGCAGGATCAGAAATGCGATTTGACATATCCGTCGTGGTGTATCGTGAGGCGGAGGCAATCGTTGCTGACCTGCTGGACAGTCTCGCCGCTCAAACGTCGCGCACCGATACCGAAATCCGCCTGTGGCTTCGCAATAACGATCCCGCCGACGCAGGGAGGTGGGATCGGTTTGCGCGCGACTGCACTCGCTACCCGTTCGCAATATCGGTCTTGCACTCGCAACAGAATGCAGGCTTCGGTGTTGCGCACAATGCGACGTTCGAATTGACGGCTGCACCCTTTTTCTTCGTGTTGAATCCGGACGTACGCCTGCATTCAAACGCGATAGCGGAGTTGCAGGCGGCAATTGCCGATTCGCCGGACAGCACTGGTGCGTGGGAATTGCGGCAAGTTCCGTACGAGCATCCCAAGCTCTACGATCCCGTCACACTTCGGACCGACTGGGTGACGGCCGCGGCAGTCGTGTTCAGGCGGGCTGCGTTCGCACAAGTGGCCGGTTTCGAGCCCCGAATCTTCATGTACGGCGAAGACGTCGATCTGTCGTGGCGACTGCGAGCCGCGGGATGGGTGTTGCGTTATGTGCCGCGTGCGATCGTCGTACACGATACTTACTCGAAGCCGATGGAAGTCAAGCCGCTCCAGATCACCGGAGGCGTGCTGGCTTCGTTACAACTGCGCACCCGCTTCGGATCCTGGGGTGATTTGATTCGAGGTTTCGGATGTTGGCTCGTGGAACTCGCGCGACCACCGCGGTTCCCCTCGGCGAGGCGCCGGCATTTATCGACGCTGGTCCGATACATTGGAACGGCAGCCTATTTCAGGCGCACGGGAACACGCTATCGAGAGCAGGGTTTTCGGCCGGACTTTCGTTTCTGGGGCTATGGCGATCGGCGCGACGGAGCCTTCTTTCCGTTTGCTGGCGAGGAACTCGACGCGGATGCAGTGCCGCTCGTCTCGATTGTCGTACGGACCCATCGTCGTCCGGCGCTGCTGCGCGAAGCGTTGACGTCGCTGTCGCATCAGACCTATCCGCGCATCGAAGTCGTCGTCGTGGAGGACGGACCGGCAGATAGCCGTGACCTGGTCGACAGGGAGTTTTCCGGCCGCCTCAACGTTCGTTACGAGGCGACCGGTGTGCCGGTGGGCAGGAGCGCGGCTGGAAATCTCGGTTTGTCGGTCGCGCGTGGAGAATGGATCGGATTCCTCGACGACGACGACCAGTTTTATGCAGACCACGTCGAGACGTTGATGCAGGTTGCCAAAGAGGGTTCGAACCGGGCCGTCTACAGTGCATCGCATGAGGTGCCGACAGAATTTGTGCAACTCACCACCGACTCGGTAACGTATCGCGAAGGGCCGATAGCGCTGAAGTATCGTGAATATTCGCGCCTGCTGCTTTGGCAGGAAAATCTCGCTCCTATCCAGGCTGTTCTGTTTCATCGCAGTCTGTATGACGAGTTCGGCGGATTCGACGAAGATCTCGATCAGCTGGAAGACTGGGTGCTGTGGGTCCGCTATTCCTGTGTGACGGATTTCTCGTCGGTGTTGCGAGTCACGTCACGTTACAGGGTGCCGATGTCGAGCGAGGTCGCGCTTGCCCGGCAGGCGAAGCTGCATGAAGCTTATGTCGTTGCGCTGGAGCGGCAACGCGCGATGCGCGTGACGCTCAGCCCGGTCGAAATCGTAGAGATGGCGGAGCACCAGGCACAACGACAGGCTATCGTTCATGTCTCGCGTCAGGCGGTTCGGAAACTGCTTGCGCGCGTGCCGTTCATGCGACCGCTACTGTCGACCCAGGCCGGATGGAGGCGTCGCATGAAGGCGCTGTATCGTCGGGTGTCGCCGCGATCCTGACGCGGGTAGCCCGGCCCATTGAATCAAAAACAATTCTCGTTTTGCAGGTTTATCACCGGGTGCACCAATCACAACCAAACTTTCTGACGGTGTCGATCGTTGTCTACAGGCCGAATCTGGGGCAATTGACGGACACGCTCTCGAGTTTGCTCGACGCGCTCGAGCGGCTGGGTGCCGTGCGTCCGGGCGCTGGGGCGACGCTGTATCTTGTCGACAACGGCGATGGGCCGAAATCGCTACCGGCGCTCGATGCATTGCGTTCACACAAAATCAGCTGTATCCGCATCGGAGACCATGGCAACGTCGGATACGGTCGCGGCCACAATCTTGCTATCGAGCAGGCAGCCAGTTCCTATCATTTGATCCTGAATCCGGATGTCGACCTGGATGCGAATTCGCTGGTGGCGGCATTCGATTTCCTCAACGCACATTCCGACGTCGGCCTCATTACGCCGCAAATCGAGGATGAGCGCGGGGATATGCAATACCTCTGCAGACGTTATCCGGCACTGCTCGATCTGTTCGCCCGGGGATTCCTGCCCAAACCCCTCCGGAAGCCTTTTAGTCGTCGCCTCGCCCGCTACGAAATGCGCGACGTGGTCAACGACCGCGACGTCGTCTGGGCCCCCCCCATCGTCAGCGGCTGCTTCATGCTGTTCCGCACGGAAGTCCTGAAGAAACTCGGCGGCTTCGACCCGCGCTACTTCCTGTACTTCGAAGACTACGACCTCAGCCTGCGCACGCACGACGTTGCCCGTGTCGCCTACGTCCCGTCGGTGCGCGTGGCCCATCACGGCGGCGGCGCATCCCGCAAGGGGTTCGCGCACATCCGCATGTTCGCCGCATCGGCCTTCAAGTTCTACAAGCGCTTCGGCTGGAGGCTTTGGTGAGTCACGTCGTCGTCACCGGTGCGAACGGCTTCGTCGGCCGTGCGGTCTGCCGTCGCGCGCTGCAGGACGGGCATACCGTTACCGCACTGGTACGGCGTCCGGGCGGCTGCATCGACGGCGTGCGCGAATGGGTGCACGGCACCGCCGATTTCGATGGCCTGGATGAAGCGTGGCCGGTCGACCTGGCCGCCGATTGCGTGATCCATCTCGCCGCCCGCGTGCACGTGATGCGCGACGAGTCGCCCGATCCCGACGCCGCGTTCGACGCCACCAACGTCGGCGGCACGCTGCGTCTCGCCGAGGCGGCGCGCAATCACGGCGTACGCCGCATCGTGTTCGCGAGCAGCATCAAGGCGGTCGGCGAGGGCGACGGCGGCGTGCCGCTGTCGGAAGCGTTCGAACCCGATCCGCAGGATGCATACGGCCGTTCGAAGCTGCGCGCGGAGCGGCAACTCGCCCAGTTCGGGACGTCGGCAGGGCTCGACGTCGTTGTCGTTCGTCCGCCGCTCGTTTATGGTCCGGCCGTCCGCGCCAACTTCCTGCGGATGATGGACGCGGTCGCGCGCGGGATGCCGTTGCCGCTCGGCGCCGTTTCCGCGCGCCGCAGCATCGTCTACGTCGACAACCTCGCCGATGCGCTGCTGCGTTGCGCAATCGACCCGCGCGCGGCCGGCGAATGCTTCCATGTCGCCGACGACGACGCGCAGTCGGTCGCGGGCCTGCTGCGTCTGGTCGGCGACGCGCTCGGCAAGCCGGCGCGGCTGATCTCGGTGCCTCCGGTGCTGCTGCGCGTGCTCGGGAAGCTGACCGGCCGCAGCGCGGCCATCGACCGCCTGACGGGCAGCCTGCAGCTCGATACGGGCCGGATCAGGCGCGTGCTCGACTGGCATCCGCCCTATACGACCCGCCAGGGCCTCGACGCGACCGCCGCATGGTATCGTTCGCGCGATACACAACAATAGTCGACATGCATTTCCCGATCTCCACATGGCCTGCTGCGGTCGTGGTGGCGCTGGTCGCCGCCATCGCATCGACGGCCATCCTGCGCATGCTGCTTGCGACCGGCCTCGCATGGCGCCTCGCCACCGACATTCCGAACGACCGTTCGCTCCATACGCTGCCGACGCCGCGCGTCGGCGGATGGGGCATCGTGCCGGTATGCATCGTTGCGCTGCTGGCGCTGGCGCCGCGACTGTGGCTGATCGCCATCGCTGCCGCGGGGCTGGCCGCGATGTCGCAGATCGACGACCGGCGCGGGCTGCCGGCCCGCGTGCGGTTCTCGGCGCACCTCGCGGCAGTCGTCGCGCTGATCGTCGTCTTTCCGGCCGACGCACCCTGGTGGCTGCTCGCCGGCGTGGGCTTCGCGATGGTCTGGCTGACGAACCTGTACAACTTCATGGATGGTGCCGACGGCCTCGCGGGTGGCATGGCGCTGTTCGGTTTCGGCGGGTACGCGGTCGCGGCGCTGGGTGGCGCGCACGCGTCGCCCGATCTCGTCGTGGCGGGCGCGGCGATCGCCGGCGCGGCGCTGGGCTTTCTTCTGCTCAATTTCCACCCGGCCAGGCTGTTCCTCGGTGATGCCGGCTCGATTCCGCTCGGATTCCTGGCCGGCGCGCTGGGCTACTGGGGCTGGCGTACCGGCGTCTGGCCGATCTGGTTTCCCGCGATGGTGTTTGCGCCCTTTATTGCCGATGCATCTGTAACACTTTCGAGACGCCTGTTACGCGGCGAAAAGTTCTGGCAAGCGCATCGCGAGCACTATTATCAAAGGATGGTCCGATCGGGCGTAGGTCACGGTCGGACCGCTCTTTATTGGTACCTCATCATGCTCGCGGGCATAATTGTCGCCGTGTGGGCAAGGGGCCGACCCGAACTGCAGCAATGGCTGTCGTTCATCGCGTGGTATGGCGTCCTGGCATGGTTCGGATGGTTGATCGACATGCGTTGGCGCCGGTTTCAGTCGGCCGCCGAAAACAACTCTTGAGGTTTCCCGCCGATGTTGCGATCCAAAGCATCGTGGCTGTCACTGAGTGCTTTCCTGTTCGACCTGACGGCGGTTGTCGCCGCATGGTTGTTCGCTTATCTCGTTCGTTTCAATGGCAGTGTTCCGCATGAATTCCTGAGCGGCGCGCTGATGGCGCTGACATGGGCGCTGCCCGTGTACGCGCTGATGTTCCACGGGTTCGGCCTGTATCGCGGATTGTGGGTGTTTGCGAGCCTGCCCGACCTGATGCGCATCTCGAAGGCGGTGGCCGGTGGCGGCGTGATCGTGATGATCGGCGCCGTGATGTTCCAGCCGACGCCGATCATTCCGCGCTCGGTGCTGCTCGTGTCGCCGCTGATGCTGTTCCTGGTGATGGGCGGCGCACGCGCGCTGTATCGCGCGACGAAGGAGTACTACCTGTACGGCGGGCTCGTCGGGAAGGGCAAGCCGGTGCTGGTGCTCGGCGCCGGTACGGCCGGCGCGAGCCTCGCGCGCGAACTGTCGCGCTCCGGCGAATGGCGCCTCGTCGGCCTGCTCGACGACGACGTCACGAAGCAGGGTCGCGAGATCTACGGCTACAAGGTGCTGGGGTCGTTCAACGATCTGAAGCACTGGACCGACGCGATGAAGGTCGAGTACGCGATCATCGCGATTCCGTCCGCGTCGGTCGAGGTGCAGCGGCGCGTCGCGACGCTGTGCGTGCGGGCCGGCGTGAAGGCGATGGTGCTGCCTTCGCTGACCGCGCTGATGCCGGGGCAGGGCTTCCTGTCGCAGGTGCGGAACATCGATCTCGAGGATCTGCTTGGCCGCGACGCCGTGACGATCGACACGCCGCACGTCGAGGCGCTGCTGCGCGGTCGCGTCGTGATGGTGACGGGCGCGGGTGGTTCGATCGGCTCCGAGCTGTGCCGGCAGATCCTGCGTTTCGCGCCGGCGCAGCTTGTCGCGTTCGACCTGTCCGAATACGCGATGTACCGGCTCACCGAGGAACTGCGCGAGCGCTTCCCCGACTTGCCGGTTCTGCCGATCATCGGCGATGCGAAGGATTCGCTGCTGCTCGACCAGGTGATGTCGCGCCACGCGCCGCACATCGTGTTCCATGCGGCCGCCTACAAGCACGTGCCGCTGATGGAGGAGCACAACGCCTGGCAGGCGCTGCGCAACAACGTGCTCGGCACGTATCGCGTGGCCCGCGCGGCGATCCGCCACGACGTGCGTCACTTCGTGCTGATCTCGACCGACAAGGCCGTCAATCCGACCAACGTGATGGGCGCGAGCAAGCGCCTCGCCGAAATGGCCTGCCAGGCGCTGCAGCAGACGAGTGGGCGCACGCAGTTCGAGACCGTGCGCTTCGGCAACGTGCTCGGCAGCGCGGGCAGCGTGATCCCGAAGTTCCAGCAGCAGATCGCGAAGGGCGGCCCGGTGACGGTCACGCATCCGGAGATCACGCGTTTCTTCATGACGATCCCGGAAGCATCGCAGCTCGTGCTGCAGGCGTCGAGCATGGGGCATGGCGGCGAGATCTTCATTCTCGACATGGGCGAACCGGTGAAGATCGTCGATCTCGCGTGCGACCTGATCCGCCTGTACGGTTTCTCGGAAGAACAGATCCGGATCGAGTTCACCGGGCTGCGGCCGGGCGAGAAGCTCTACGAGGAACTGCTCGCGGACGACGAGGCGACGACGCGCACGCCGCACCCGAAACTGCGGATCGCGCGCGCGCGGGAAGTGCCGGACAATTTACTCGACGAGCTGCTGCCGTGGCTGATGCAGCATCGCGTGCTGTCTGATGACGAAGTGCGGCGCGATTTGCGACGCTGGGTGCCCGAGTATCAGACAGCCGCCGTTCCGGCGCTGAAGAGCGTGCGGGTCGCGTCGAACCGCTGACGGCCGTGCGGCCTCCACACGGCGGGCGATCCGGCCCAAAGAAAAGCGCCCCGCGGGGCGCTTTTCTTCATGCCTGGCCGCGAACGGCTCAGCGCCCGTGCCGGTGCTTGCGCACCACCATCCACCTCGGCGCCCTGAACCGCACGATGCTGATGTACAGCCACACGTAGGTCAGCGCGAACAGCACGACGAACACGAACAGGTGCACCGTGTGCCGCCAGAACAGCGTCGCGGGAATCACCGCGACGAGGCACAGCAGCCACAGGTACGGCGACGTCAGCGAATTGCGGCGGGTCAGGTCGTGCGCATGCTTCGTGCCGACGGCCCAGCGCATCAGCCGCTTGTACACGAGCATGTGCAGGTGCACGCCGTCCGGAATGCCGGGCGACATCCCGCGGATGAATTTCTTCCGGTAGATCGAGAAGCAGGTCTCGAAGATCGGGTACATGAACAGCAGCACCGGGTACCACGCGGATACCTCGCGGTTGCGCATCACGAGCAGGATCGCGAGCTCCGCGAGCATGAAGCCGATGAAATACGCGCCGCCGTCGCCGAGGAAGATCAGCCCGGCCGGGAAATTCCACAGGAAAAAGCCGAGCACGGCGCCCATCATGATGATCGACGCGGACATCACGACCGGGTCGCGGACCTGGAACGCCACGTACGCGAGCGACGCGAACATCATGAAGCTGACCATCGACGCAAGCCCGTTGAAGCCGTCGATGATGTTGATCGCATTCGCGAGCGCCGCGACCGCGAGCACCGTGACGAACGCCGAAATGGCGACGTAGCCGAGCAGGAAATCGAGCGGCGGCACGCTGATGCGCTTGACCGCGATGCCCATCACCCCGAACGCGAGCGCGGCCGCGCCCATCGTGCAGAGCAGCCGCGCGCGCGGCGACACGCGCTTGGTCAGGTCCTCGACGAGGCCGGACAGGAATGCCGGCAACCCGCAGGCGGCGATGCCCAGAATGCTGCCGGCGATCGTCGGATAACGCCCGAGCAGGATCAGTGCCGATGCGACGACGCCCGCGAGGATCCCGATGCCCCCGACCCGCGGCACGGGCCGCACGTGGAATTTCTGCACGCCGGCCAGGTCGCTGTCGATCGAGAATTTCTCGTGAAGGTGCGCGTAGCGCACGATGAACAGCGTGACGAGCAGGGAGACGATAAAGCCGGACGCGAAGCTGAGCATGGGATCGCTCGAAAAATGGACAGCGGATTATACAAAACCGCGGGGGTTCCCTTCCTGCCATCGCCAGTGGTCGGCACACATTTCGTCGATGCCGAGCGTCGCGCGCCAGCCGATGATGTCGGCCGCGGCCTGCGGGTTCGCGTAACACTCGGCGATGTCGCCCGGGCGGCGCGCGACGAGCTCGTACGGCACCGGGCGGCCCGACGCCTTCTCGAACGCGCGCACGACTTCCAGCACGCTGTAGCCCTGGCCCGTGCCGAGGTTCACGACGAAGCTCGCGTCGCGCTTCGCCAGCGCGTCGAGCGCGGCGATGTGCCCCTTCGCGAGATCGACGACGTGGATGTAGTCGCGCACGCCCGTGCCGTCCGGCGTCGGGTAGTCGGAACCGAACACGCGCAGCTTTTCCAGCTTGCCGACCGCGACCTGCGCGACATACGGCATCAGGTTGTTCGGGATGCCGGCCGGGTCTTCGCCGATCAGCCCGCTCGCATGCGCGCCGACCGGGTTGAAGTAGCGCAGCGTCGCGATGCGCCACGCCGGGTCCGACACCTCGAGGTCGCGCAGGACCTGCTCGGCGATCAGCTTCGACTGGCCGTACGGGTTCGTCGCGGACAGCGGGAACGATTCGTCGATCGGCGAGCGCTCGGGCACGCCGTACACGGTCGCGGACGAGCTGAACACGAACTGCTTGACGTTGCGCTCGCGCATGACCTTGAGCACGGCGAGCAGGCCGCCGATGTTGTTCTGGTAGTACTCGAGCGGTTTCGCGACCGATTCGCCGACGGCCTTGAGCGCCGCGAAATGGATCGTGCCGGTGATCGGGTGCGCGTCGAACACCTTCGCGAGCGCGGCTTCGTCGCACACGTCGACCTGGTGGAACGCGGGCGTCCTGCCCGTGATCTGCTCGATGCGCCGCACGGATTCGGCCTTGCTGTTGACGAGGTTGTCGACGATCACGACATCGTAGCCGTTGTCGAGCAGCTCGACGGCCGTGTGCGAGCCGATGTAGCCCGCACCGCCGGTAACGAGGATGGTGCCTTTAGCGGTCATGCTGATGCGCTCCTTCAGAGGGTGATGCCTGTCAACGAATGAATGGTCTGCCGGTAACGTTCGACGACCTGCTGCTCGTCGAATTCCGCCGTGACCTTCTGCCGGCCGCGCACGCCCATCGCGTCGCGTCCGGCCGTTCCGAGTTCGATCATGCGGAGCAGTTGCTCCGCGAGGCTCGCGCTGTCGCGCACGCGGCACAGGAAGCCCGTTTCGCCGTCGGCGACGACGTCGCGGCAGCCCGGCACGTCGGTCGCGACGATCGGGCGGCCCATCGCCGAGGCTTCCATCAGCGTGCGCGGCACGCCTTCGCGGTACGACGGCAGCACGACGCAATCGGCGGCCGCGATGTGCGGGCGCACGTCGTGCGCTTCGCCAAGATACTCGACGATGCCTTCGCCGACCCACGCGTCGACATCCGCGCGGCCGATCGCGCTTGGATTGTCGACGCCGAGCGGCCCGAGCAACTGGAAGCGCGCGTTCGGGAAGCGGGCCCGCACGACACGCGCGGCCTCCACGTATTCGCGCACGCCCTTGTCCCACAGCAGCCGGCCGATCAGGATGAAGACGGGCGCGTCGTCGCCGGGCAGCGGCGCGGGCGCGAACTGTTCGAGATCGACGCCTTCGCCGTGCAGCAGCCGTGCGCGGTCGGGATGCGCGAGCAACTGCTCGTCGGTGAAGGTCGCGAGATCGTCGCGGTTCAGGAACCAGACTTCACGCGGGAAGCGGAACGCGAACCGGTATAGCCGTTTCGCGACGCTCGCCGCGCGGCTTTTCTGGATGAAGACGTAACCGAGCCCCGTCGTGACCGCGATCGACGGCACGCGCGCGAGCCACGCGGCGACCGAACCGTAGATGTTCGGCTTGATCGTGTAGTGGAACACGAGATCGGGCTGCAGCGCACGGTAGTGACGCACCAGCGCGGCGAGCGTGCCGAGATCCTCGCGCGGGCTCGTGCCTTTCGACGCGACCGCGAGCGCCACGTAGCGGCAGCCCATCTGCTCGAGCAGCGGCACGGTGCGGTCGTGCGGCGCGATCACGATGACCTCGGCGCCGCGCGCGACGAGCGCACGGATCAGACCCTGGCGGTACGTGTAGATCGCCCAGGCCGTGTTGCAGACGAGCGCGATGCGCAGCGGGGAGGTGGCGGACATGAAAAAAGAAAAAAATAAAGCGTCGAAAATGCCGAAGGGGGCCGGATCCGCGTCAAGCGGACGGCCGCGCGGCGAACAGCGTCTGCTTGATCCGCTGCAGCGTGCGGTACGGCGTCACGAAATGCAGCAGGTTCTTGGCGAGGCCGGCCCAGTCGTACGGGTTCAGCGCGTTGAAGTGGCGCAGCAGCAGCGACAGCGTCGATACCAGCTGGCGCCGGCGTTTGGTCGCGCTGATCCCGCCCTCGTTGAGTTCGTAATAGAGGCCGAGTTCCGGCAGGTTCGCGCAATCGTAGCGTTGCATTAACCGTAAAAAAAGATCGAGATCCTCGGCCGCGCGGTATTTCGCGCGATAGTTGCCGACTTCCAGCACGGCGTCGACGCGCAGCATCACCGACGGATGCACGAGCGGCGAGCGCAGGAAGCGCGTGCGGCGCAGCGTGCGCGGATCGGCGGGCGGCGTCAGCATGAAGCGCGGCTCGCCGGCGCGCGACACGACCTGCGTCCACATGCCGACGCAGGCCACGCGCGGATGGGCACCGAGATACGCGCGCTGTTTCGCGAGGCGCTGCGGCGCGGCGAGATCGCCCGCGTCGATGCGCGCCGCATAACGAAAGCCGCGCGCCGCGAGCGCGTCGATGCCGGCCGCGAGCGCGCGCTCGATACCGCCGTTCTGCGGCATGCGCAGCACCTCGATCGCGAGGCCGGGCAGGTCGGGCGCGACGATCGGCGGCGTGCTGCCGTCGTCGACGATCAGCACGTGCACGGGCGCGTCCTCGCGAAACGAGGCCAGGGTCCGGACGACGTCTTCATGCCCGTTGTAGGCCGGCATCAGCACGGCCACGTCGTCGAGCGGGGGCGGGCAAGCGGGGGACGTCATGTTCGCAGCTTGAAACGGATGTAACAAAGGTTGACGGCGGAGGCGGCCAGGTAGCCGGCCGCCAGCCCGACGAGCGCGCCGTACAGGCCGAGCCGCGGGATCGCGAACAGGTTGACGAGCGCGGCGATCGCCAGCGCGAGCAGCCATTTCGACAGCAACACGAATTTTGCTTGATATTTGAGAACGATAAGATTGCCTATCGCCTCGATGCCGGCCGGCACGGACAGCCAGACGGCCCAGCGGAAGATGTCGACCGATGCCTCGTAGCCGCGGCCGAACACCTTGCCGATGATCAGCGGGGCGGCCGCGTCGAGCACGAGCGCGCCGACTGTCATCAGGCCGGCCGTCATCGCGATCAGCCGGACGATGTTGCGGCGCAGCCGCGCGACGTCCTGCACGCGGTAGACGAATGCGGGCGCGATCGTCTGCGCAAGCATCAGCGCGAGCGTGATCCAGTTCTCGTTGAGCTGCTGCGCGGCCGAGTAGCGGCCGAGATCGGCGAACGACACGTGACGCTCGAGCATCAGGCGGTCGAGCTTCAGGAACAGGTACATGCAGATGAGGCCGAGCCAGAACACGGTGCCGGCCGTCGCAAAGTGCCTGAACAGCGGTTTGTCGAACGTCCAGCCGAGCGCGCCGCCGTTACGATGCCGGTAGTACAGCAGCAGCGCGAAGCCGATCGCGGCGGCCTCGAGCGCCCACAGCCACGCGAAGCGCGCGGGGCCGGCGGCCGCGCGGACCAGCAGCCAGACGAGCAGCGCTTTCGCCAGCGCGGTGATCATGCTGGCGACGAGCTGCGGCTTGCTGTAGGTCAGGCTTTGCAGCCACGCGTTGATCACGCCGACGAACGGCTCGCGGAACACCATCGTGACCGCCAGCCCCGCGAGCATCGCGCCGACCAGCGGATCGAAGGCGCCCGCGGCGATCGCGATCCAGGTCGCGACGAGCGCGGCGGCCGATACGACGATGCGCAGCGCGAACGCGCTGCCGAGCACCGCGCCGAGCTGGGCGGGCGGGCGCTGGACGATGGTCGGAACGAGGATTTCCGCGCCGCACACCCAGGTGAGTGGCGCCAGTACCAGGAGGAGCGTATTCGCATACTGCCATTTGCCGAACACATCCGGCCCGAAATAACGGGCCAGAAGACCGCTGATCGCGATCGCGACGCCGATCTGCGTCAGCCGTTCGAGCCCCAGCCAGACGAGGTTCGCGACGGCCTTCGCGACATCCGGGTTGCCGAAGCGCTTCAGCATGCGCGGCGGCCGCACGCGCGCAGGGCGGCCGGCAGGGCGCCCGGAGGCTGCAGGTTGGCGGCGGCGGGTCGGCTAGGCATTAAAATGGGCGACATGCGCGTCATCAAAACCCGCGATTATAAGTGGGATCGGGGCCGCTCCAGCCGTTCCGTTCCTTGTTTCGCAGGGCCTCCATGTATCATGCGCGGCACCGGCGAGACGCGGCCAGGCAATTTTCCATGCACGCAACTGAGAGAAGAGAATCGATGATCTCCCAATCCATCTTCAAGGCATATGACATTCGTGGCGTAGTCGGCAAGACGCTCGACGTCGACACGGCGCGCGGAATCGGCCGGGCATTCGGCAGCGAAGTGCGCGCCCAGGGCGGCGACGCGGTCGTCGTCGCGCGCGACGGCCGCCTGTCCGGCCCCGAGCTCGTCGGCGCACTCGCCGACGGCCTGCGTGCGGCGGGCGTCGACGTCGTCGACGTCGGCATGGTGCCCACGCCGGTCGGCTATTTCGCGGCGAGCGTGCCGCTTGCGCTGAAGGGCGGCGAGCGCCGCGTCGATTCGTGCATCGTCGTCACGGGCAGCCACAACCCGCCCGACTACAACGGCTTCAAGATGGTGCTGCGCGGCGCCGCGATCTACGGCGAGCAGATCCAGGCGCTGTACCGCCGCATCGTCGACGAGCGCTTCGAGACGGGCAGCGGCACCTACGAGCAGGTCGACGTCGCCGACCAGTACATCGCGCGCATCGTCGGCGACGTGAAGCTCGCGCGGCCGATCAAGCTCGTCGTCGACGCCGGCAACGGCGTCGCGGGCCCGCTCGCGACGCGCCTGTTCAAGGCGCTCGGCTGCGAACTCGTCGAGCGCTTCACCGACATCGACGGCACGTTCCCGAACCATCACCCCGATCCCGCGCACCCGGAAAACCTGCAGGACGTGATCCAGGCGCTGAAGGACACCGATGCCGAACTCGGCTTCGCGTTCGACGGCGACGGCGACCGCCTCGGCGTCGTCACGAAGGACGGCCAGATCATCTATCCGGACCGCCAACTGATGCTGTTCGCGGAAGAAGTGCTGTCGCGCAACCCGGGTGCGCAGATCATCTACGACGTGAAGTGCACGCGTAACCTCGCGCAGTGGGTGAAGTCGAAGGGCGGCGAGCCGCTGATGTGGAAGACGGGCCACTCGCTCGTGAAGGCGAAGCTGCGCGAGACGGGTGCGCCGCTCGCCGGTGAAATGAGCGGCCACGTGTTCTTCAAGGATCGCTGGTACGGCTTCGACGACGGCCTCTACACGGGTGCGCGCCTGCTCGAGATCCTCACGAAGGCGGCCGACCCGAGCGCGCTGCTCAACGGGCTGCCGGATGCGATGAGCACGCCCGAACTGCAGCTCTGGCTCGACGAGGGCGAGAACTTCCGCCTGATCGACAAGCTGCAGAAAGAGGCGAAGTTCGACGGCGCCGAGGAAGTCGTGACGATCGACGGCCTGCGTGTCGAATACCCGGACGGCTTCGGCCTCGCGCGTTCGTCGAACACGACGCCGGTCGTCGTGATGCGTTTCGAGTCGGAGACGCAGGAAGGGCTCAAGCGCATCCAGGAAGACTTCCGCCGCGTGCTGACGGCCGCGAAGCCGGACGTCAAGCTGCCGTTCTGAGCGTCGGCGGCCTGCGGGCCGCTGAAGGCGCGACAGCCAATTCACCGGCCGCGCCATCCCCGAAAAGCGGCGCACGCCAAGGCGTGCGGCCGCTTTTTGTCTGTCTGCTCCCCCGGGCGCGATAAAATCGCTCTTTTCTGTCTGTCGCCGGCTGTCAGCCGGCGTTTTTTCAGCGTGCAAAAGATCCTGATCGTGCGCGTGTCGTCGCTGGGCGACGTCGTGCACAACATGCCGGTGATCGCCGATATCCGGCGCCGCCACCCCGATGCGCAGATCGACTGGCTCGTCGAGGAAAGCTTCGTCGACCTCGTGCGGCTCGTCGACGGCGTGCGCAACGTGCTGCCGTTCTCGCTGCGCCGCTGGCGCAAGAAGCCGTTCTCGGGCGCCACGTGGCGCGAGATCCGCGCATTCCGCCAGCGCCTCGCGGCCGAGCAGTACGACCTCGTGATCGACTGCCAGGGCCTCATCAAGACGGCCTGGGTCGCGAGCTGGGCGCGCGGCCCGCTCGTCGGGCTCGGCAACCGCACCGACGGCGCCGGCTACGAGTGGCCCGTGCGCTTCTTCTACCGCAAGCGCGTGCCGATCGCGCCGCGCACGCATGTTGTCGAGCGGTCGCGGCAACTCGTCGCGGCCGCGCTGGGCGATCCGGCGCCGACGCCGGCCGATCCGGTCGACTTCGGCCTCGACACGCGCGCGGCGGCGCTCGCGGTGGCCGCGCTCGGCCTGAACCTGCCGGTGCCGTATGTGGTGTTCGTCCATGCGACGTCGCGCGCCGACAAGCAATGGCCGGACGCCGCCTGGATCGAGCTCGGCCAGGCGCTCGTGCGGCGCGGCGCGTCGCTCGTGCTGCCGTGGGGCAACGACGCGGAGCGCGCGACGAGCGAGCGGCTCGCGAAAGAGTTCGGCGCGGCGGCGATCGTGCCGCCGAAGCTGTCGCTGCCGGCCGTGGTCGGGCTGATCGACGGCGCGGCCGCGACCGTCGGGGTTGATACAGGTCTGGTTCACATCGCGGCCGCGCTGAAGCGTCCGACGGTCGAACTGTACAATTTTGCGACGGCCTGGCGGACCGGCGGCTACTGGTCGCCGAACGTCGTCAATCTCGGCACGGCGGGGCAACCCCCGTCGATCGCGCAGGTGAAGTCGGCGCTCGCGGGCTTCGGTCTCCTGTAACGCTGTCATACACGCGAACCGATCATGAGCGAATCCCAGATCATCGAAGTCCCGTCCGCCGACTGGAGCGGACACAACCTGTCGGCGCCGCGCGAGCAGTTGCTGGCCGCGGTCGAGGAAGGCAAGGTGCTGTATTTCCCGCACCTGCGCTTCGCGATCGAAGGCGGCGAGGAAGCGCTGCTCGATCCGGCGCTCGCCGATCCGAAACGCAAGAACATCAGCCTCGCGCCGAACGGCGGCGCGCTCGCCGGTGTGCTCGGCGACAGCGTCACGCAGTCGGCCGTGCGCGCGCTCGTCGCGCGCTTCCAGCAGCAGGCCGGTACGCTCGTCGACGGCCTCTTTCCCGAATACCGCGGCAAGCTGCGCGTCGCGCCGACGAGCCTGCGGCTGATGCGGGTCGAGACGCGCCAGACGTCGTGGCGCAAGGACGACAGCCGGCTGCACGTCGATGCGTTCCCGTCGCGGCCGAACTACGGCGAGCGCATCCTGCGCGTGTTCACGAACGTGAACCCGGCCGGCGTGCCGCGCGTGTGGCGTGTCGGCGAGCCGTTCGAAGACGTCGCGAAGCGCTTCCTGCCGCACATCAAGCCGCAATTGCCGGGCGCCGCATGGCTGCTGAACCTGCTGCACGTGACGAAATCGCCGCGCAGCGCGTACGACCACCTGATGCTGAACCTGCACGACAGCATGAAGGCCGATCTCGACTACCAGAAGACGAGCCCGCAGCAGACGATGCCGTTCCCGCCGGGCAGCGTGTGGATATGTTTCTCGGATCAGACTTCGCATGCTGTGATGTCCGGCCAGTTCATGCTCGAGCAGACGTTCTTCCTGCCGGTCGACGCGATGGTCCGCCGCGAATGCGCGCCGCTCGGCATTCTCGAACGCCTGAAGGGCAGGGCGCTGGTTTGAGCGCACACCTGCTTCGACGCAATACGAGGGCCGCCGCATGCTGAGGGCGATCTATCGCGCGCTGTGGTGGCTCGTCGCACCCGCTGCGGTCATCCGGCTCTACGTGCGCTCGCGCAAGGAGCGCGGCTATCGCGAGCACATCGGCGAACGCTTCGGCCGCGTGGCGGGCCGCTCGCGCGACGACCGTGCGCCGTTGATCTGGGTGCATGCGGTATCGGTCGGCGAGACGCGCGCCGCGCAGCCGCTGATCGATGCGCTGATGCGCACGCGCCCCGATGCGCGCATCCTGCTCACGCACATGACGCCGAGCGGCCGCGCGACCGGCGAACAGATCTTCGGCGATCGCGTGCTGCGCTGCTTCCTGCCGTACGACATGCCGGGCGCGGTGCGGCGCTTCCTGCGCGCATGGCGGCCGACGCTCGGCCTCGTGATGGAAACCGAAGTGTGGCCGACGCTGATCGACGAGTGCCGCCGCGCGGACGTGCCGCTCGTGCTGACCAATGCGCGGATGTCCGCGCGTTCGTTCCGGCGCGCGGCGAAGTTCGGCGCGGCGACGCGCGACGTGTTCGGCGGCTTCTCGCGCGTGCTGGCGCAGAGCCCGGCCGATGCGGAGCGGCTGACGTCGCTCGGCGCACGCAACGTGGCCGTGCTCGGCAACCTGAAGTTCGACATGGCGACGCCGCCGGAACTCGCGGCGCGCGGCCATGCGTGGCGCGATGCGATCGGCGCGCGGCCCGTGTGGGTCGCCGCCAGTACGCGCGAGAACGAGGAGGCGCTGGTGCTGCAGGCGTTCGCGGCGATGCGCACGCCCGGAGCGCTGCTGGTGCTGGTGCCGCGTCATCCGCAGCGTTTCGCCGAGGTCGAGGCGCTGGTCGAGCGCAGCGGGCTCACGTGCGTGCGACGCTCGGCGTGGGCTGCCGACGCGGCCGCGCTCGCGGCCGGCCAGCCGGCTGCCGAACCGCTGCCAGGCGACGTGACGGTGCTGCTCGGCGATTCGATGGGCGAACTCGGCGCGTATTACGCGGCCGCCGATATCGCGTTCATCGGCGGCAGCCTGCTGCCGCTCGGCGGGCAGAACCTGATCGAAGCGTGCGCGGTCGGTGTGCCGGTGCTGATGGGGCCGCACGTGTTCAACTTCACGCAGGCGACCGCCGACGCGGTCGCGGCCGGTGCTGCGCTGCAGGTCGAGGATCCGCTCGATCTCGCGCACGTGCTCGACGCGCTGTTCGCCGACAAGGCGCGGCGCATCGCGATGGGCGCGGCCGGCGCGGCGTTCGCGTCGCGTCACCGCGGCGCGACCGCGCGCACGGTCGACGTGCTCGCGGCGCTGCTGCCGCCCGCCGAACGCGGCGAGCGCGCGATGCAGGACGGGCAGGACACTTCCGACAAATAGACGAAGGCGGCGCAATGCCGCCCGGGCACGCGTGGCGGCGTCGTGTGCCGCCGCCGCGTCGCGCACGCTCAGACCGTCAGCAAGCCCTTCTTCTCGATGAACGCGATCACGTCGGCGACGCCTTCGAGCGCCTTCAGGTTCGTCATCACGTAAGGCCGCTCGCCGCGCATCTTCTTCGTGTCGGACGCCATCACGTCGAGGTTCGCGCCGACCAGCGGCGCGAGATCGGTCTTGTTGATCACGAGCAGGTCGGACTTCGTGATGCCGGGGCCGCCCTTGCGCGGAATCTTCTCGCCGCCCGCGACGTCGATCACGTAGATCGTCAGGTCCGACAGTTCGGGGCTGAACGTTGCCGCGAGATTGTCGCCGCCCGATTCGATGAACACGATGTCGGCGTCGGGAAAGCGCGACAGCATCCGGTCGACGGCCTCGAGGTTGATCGACGCATCCTCGCGGATCGCCGTATGCGGGCAGCCGCCCGTCTCGACGCCCATGATGCGTTCCTCGGGCAGCGCGCCCGCCACCGTCAGCAGCCGCTGGTCTTCCTTCGTATAGATGTCGTTGGTGATCGCGACGAGGTCGTACTTGTCGCGCATCGCCTTGCACAGCATTTCGAGCAGCGTGGTCTTGCCGGAGCCTACGGGGCCGCCGATGCCGACGCGCAGCGGCGGCAGTTTCTTCGTGCGGCGGGCGGAGGAGGAAGCAGGTGCGTTCATGGCGGGTAGCGTCGTGTTCAGGAGCGGAACAACCGCGAGTACTGGGTTTCGTGCCGCGCGGACAGGATGCCCAGCTGCGGCGCGAACGTGTTGACGGCATCGGGCGGCGTCGCGAGCGCGCGGCGTACGGCCGCGTCGATCGCGCAGCGCAGCGCGACGATGATGCGTTGCCCGGCGAGCTGGCCGAGCGGCACGGCCTTCAGCGCGGCGGACGTCTGGTTCTCGACCCAGCCGAACGCGTACGCGGCGAGCGTCGCGTCGGCGCTGGCGTCGTGCGCGGCAGCCGCGTACGCGAATGCGGTCGGCAGCGCGACCGGCGACATCGACGCGAGCGTCGCGCGGCGCGCGGCATCGCCCCATTCGAGCGACGCGCAGAGCTGCGCGAGCGACCAGCCCATCTGTTCGGTCTCGCGGCGCAGTTCCGCCGATTCGCGGCTCGCGACGAACCACGCGTTCTCCGTGGCGAGCGCGTGCGCGTCATGCGCATGCCAGCGTGCGAGCTGGTGCGCGAGGAACGGCAACTCGCCGTGCGCGAGCACGTCGGTCAGGCCGCTCGCGATCCAGTCGCGCGCGGAATCGGCGTCGTGGATCAGGTTCGCGTCGAGCGCGGCTTCGAGGCCCTGCGAATAGCTGTACGCGCCGATCGGCAGTGCCGGCGATGCGAGGTGCAGCAGCGCGACGAGTTCAGTGGTGGTCATGGCCGTGGCCGTGCGTGCATCCGGGACCATGCTGATGATCGTGATCGTGATCGTGATCGTGATCGTGATCGTGATCGTGCGAATGAGAATGCGAATGCCCGTGGTGTTCGCCGAACACCTGCTGCGCGAGCGCGTAGTCCTCGGCGAACGTTGCGTCGTGCCCGTGCTTGTGGCCGCCGCCGTACGCGCCGGCTTCTGGCTGGAACGGCGCGCTCGTCTCCTCGACCTGCGTGCCGAGCCGGCGCAGCATGTCCGCGAGCACCGGATCGGCTTCGAGCTTCAGGTAGCCGTCTCCAATCTCGACCGGCGTGTGACGGTTGCCGAGGTGGTATGCGGCGCGCATCAGCGTGAGCGGATCGGCCGCGCGCACGAGCAGCACGGTCTCGGGCGCCGCGGCGACGCGCACGAGCGCACCGTCGTCGGCGACGAGCACGTCGCCGTCGCGCAGTACGGTGCCGCGCGGCAGCAGGACCGCGACGTCCTCGCCGGTGTCGAGCGTCGCCGCGAGGCGGCTCTTGCAGCGGGCGTCATAGGCGAGCGTGAGCGTCGGTGCGCGCGCGACGAGCGACGCGGCGAGTTTCACGTTCGGGGCAATGCGTTTGTCGAGGGTGCGCATGAGACAGGAACCGGGAACCGGGAACCGGAAATCAGAACAGGAAATAGCGCTGCGCCATTGGCAGCACCGTCGCCGGTTCGCAGGTGAGCAACTGGCCGTCGGCGATCACGTCGTAGGTTTCGGGGTCGACGCTGATCGACGGGCGCCACGCGTTGTGGATCATGTCGGCCTTCGTCACGTTGCGGCAGTTCCGTACGGGCACGATCTGCTTCGCGAGGCCGTAGCGTTCCGCGATGCCCGCATCGGCCGCCATCTGCGACACGAAGGTCAGCGACGTGCGCGCGAGCGCGCCGCCGCGCGTCGCGAACATCTCGCGATAGTGGACGGGCTGCGGCGTCGGGATCGACGCGTTCGGGTCGCCCATCTGCGCGACCGCGATCATCCCGCCCTTCAGGATCATCGACGGCTTGATCCCGAAGAACGCCGGCTCCCACAGCACGAGGTCGGCCCACTTGCCGGGCTCGATCGAACCGACTTCGTGCGCAATCCCGTGCGTGATCGCCGGGTTGATCGTGTATTTCGCGACGTAGCGCTTCGCGCGGAAGTTGTCGTTGCGCGCGCCGTCCCCGGGCAGCGCGCCGCGCTGTACCTTCATCTTGTGCGCGGTCTGCCACGTGCGGATGATCACTTCGCCGACGCGGCCCATCGCCTGCGAATCGGACGACAGCATCGACAGCGCGCCGAGATCGTGCAGGATGTCCTCGGCTGCGATCGTCTCGCGGCGGATCCGCGATTCGGCGAACGCGAGATCCTCGGCGATCGACGGATCGAGATGATGGCACACCATCAGCATGTCGAGATGCTCGTCGAGCGTGTTGATCGTGTACGGGCGCGTCGGGTTGGTCGACGACGGCAGCACGTTCGCCTCGCCGCACACCTTCAGGATGTCGGGCGCATGGCCGCCGCCCGCGCCTTCGGTGTGGTACGTGTGGATCGTGCGGCCCTTGAACGCGGCAACCGTCGATTCGACGAAGCCGGCTTCGTTCAGCGTGTCGGTGTGGATCGCGACCTGCGTGTCGGTGTCGTCGGCGACCGACAGGCAGTTGTCGATCGCGGCGGGTGTCGTGCCCCAGTCCTCGTGCAGCTTCAGCCCGATCGCGCCGGCCGCGATCTGCTCGACGAGCGGCTCGGGCAGGCTCGCGTTACCCTTGCCGAGGAAGCCGAGGTTGATCGGCCAGCCGTCGGCGGCCTGCAGCATCCGCTCCATGTGCCACGGGCCCGGCGTGCAGGTCGTCGCGTTGGTGCCGGTGGCCGGCCCCGTGCCGCCGCCGAGCATCGTCGTGACGCCCGATGCGAGCGCCTCGTCGATCTGCTGCGGGCTGATGAAGTGGATGTGCGTGTCGATGCCGCCCGCGGTCACGATCAACCCTTCGCCGGCGATCACTTCGGTCGCGGCGCCGATCGCGATCGTCACGCCCGGCTGGATGTCCGGATTGCCGGCCTTGCCGATCGCGGCGATGCGGCCGTGCTTGATCGCGATGTCGGCCTTCACGATGCCCCAGTGATCGAGGATCACCGCGTTCGTGATGACCGTGTCGGGCACGTCGGCGGCCACGCGCTGCGACTGGCCCATCCCGTCGCGAATCACTTTCCCGCCGCCGAATTTCACTTCCTCGCCGTAGGTCGTGAAGTCGCGTTCGATCTCGATCAGCAGTTCGGTATCGGCGAGCCGGACGCGGTCGCCCGTCGTCGGCCCGAACATTTCCGCGTACGCGCGGCGGCTCAAGCGTAGTGTCATCTCGTGCTGTTCCTGAAGACCTGAAGAATGGGGCGTGCGCTCAAAGCGGCCCCATCACCTTGCCCTGAAAACCGTAGACGGCGCGATCGCCCGCGAGCGCGACCAGCTCGACGGTGCGCGTCTGGCCCGGCTCGAAGCGCACGGCCGTGCCGGCGGCGATGTTGAGCCGGAAGCCGCGCGCGGCCGCGCGGTCGAACGACAGTGCGTCGTTGACTTCGAAGAAGTGGTAGTGCGAGCCGACCTGCACCGGGCGGTCGCCGGTGTTCGCGACGACGAGCGTCAGCGTTTCGCGGCCCGCGTTCAGTTCGTGCTCGCCGTCGTCGGTGAGGATTTCGCCGGGGATCATGCGTGGCCTCACGGAATCGGATGGTGGACGGTCACGAGCTTCGTGCCGTCGGGGAAGGTCGCCTCGACCTGGATGTCGGGAATCATTTCCGGCACGCCGTCCATCACGTCGTCGCGCGTGAGCAGCGTCGTGCCGTAGTGCATCACCTCGGCGACCGTCTTGCCGTCGCGCGCGGCTTCCATCAGCGCGGCGGTGATGAAGGCGACCGCCTCCGGATAGTTGAGCTTCAGGCCGCGCGCGCGACGGCGTTCGGCCAGCAGCGCCGCCGTGAAGATCAGCAGCTTGTCCTTTTCTCGGGGAGTCAGTTTCATGAAGGCAAACGTTCAGGAAAACGTAATTTTTATCGGTGCGCGCCGAACCGGGCGGACGTGCAGGTCATCGTAGCACCGCGCCGTTTTGCGCGCGCCGTGTATCGCTTATGTAAGCAGCAAGGCGCGTGCCATGTGCATGGAACGTGGCGCGATGCGCGTTCGTGGTGCGCGATGCATGGGTAACGTGCGGCGCCGGATGCGCTGCTGCGCCGAAACGGTGCGTGGCGCGAGTGCGCTCAGGTTTGCCAGAGGCGCAGCGGCCGTGCGTCGACGCCGTGCACGATCGGCCGCAGCTGCAGCCAGCAATCGGTGAAGTGGCGCTGCAGCGCTTCCATCGACGTCGACAGCGCCCGCACGAGCACGACGCCGGGCGTCACGCAGGTCGCACCCGCGCGCAGCGTGTCGTCGAACGGCATCCGCGCGGCGAGCGATTCGGCGAGCGCGGCGTCGCACGCGGCGCCGGCGGCCCACAGCGTGCCGTATGCGGGAAAGCCTGCGAGGCCCTGCAGCGCGCCGCGCAGCGGATCGTGCGCGTCGAGCAGTGCGCGCTCGGTCCACAGCGGCCGGCCGTCGGCACCGACGAGCGCGGAGGTCGACGCGATGCGGCCCGCCGACCAGGTCTCGCCGGCCGCCTGCCGGCCGAGCTGTGTCGCGTCCCAGCCGATCGCGCTGGCGCCTGCGCCGAGCGTCACCGAAAAGGCGAGCGACGCGTGCGCCGCGTCGAAGAACAGGTTGTTCTGCGGCAGCCAGTCGAGCTTCGCGTTCTCGCCGACAGCAATACCGATGCGCTGCGTCGCATCGAGGCCGTTCGACTTGTACCACTTGGTCGCGCCGGGCGTCGTCAGCACCGCGTGCGTGCCGTCGCCGAGCGCGATGTCGATGTCGAGCCGGTCGCCGCCCGCGACTCCGCCCGGCGGGTGGACGATCACCGCATGGCAGATCGCGTCGCCTTCCGGGTACAGCGGCCGCTGCACGCGCAGCGGGCCGTCGTGCAGCCGGTGCGCGAGCGTGGTGCGCGCGCCGTGCCGCTCGAAGCCGAGTTCGAGGCGGCCGCGCCACGACTTGGCGACGGCGGGGCGGGACAGCGGGGCGTGGGAATCGGGGGCGGACATCGGCGGCGAGCGGGAAACGACGGTAACGGGCGCGAAGAACGTGGATGCTACCGGAACAATAATGCAGATGCCGCGTTCGTTGAAAGCGCCGCGTGCGGCCGCTCCGCGAACCGGCCGCCCGTGCCCGCTGCCGTGCCGCGCGTCACACCGCGATCAGTTCGCGCACGCCGTTCGTTTCCATGTCACGCGCGTCGCCGCCCGCGACGATCTCGCCGCGGCTCATCACCCAGTAGCGGTCCGCGATCGAGCGCGCGAAATCGTAATACTGTTCGACGAGCAGCACCGTCATGTTCGATTCGTCGACGAGCTGGCGCAGCGTGCGGCCGATGTCCTGGATGATCGACGGCTGGATGCCCTCGGTCGGCTCGTCGAGGATCAGCAACTGCGGTTCGCTCATCAGCGCGCGGCCGATCGCGAGCTGCTGCTGCTGGCCGCCCGACAGGTCGCCGCCGCGCCGCGCGCGCATGTCCTTCAGCACCGGGAACAGGTCGTAGATGCGGTCCGGCACTTTCGACGGCGCCTTGCGGCTTGCCGCGCCGACGAGCAGGTTTTCTTCGACGGTCAGCCGTGGAAAGATGTCGCGACCCTGCGGCACGTACGCGAGCCCGGCCGCGACACGCGCATACGGCGGCAGTGCGCCGAGCGCCGTGCCGCGCCACGACACGGTGCCGCTTTTCGCGGCGACCACGCCCATCAGGCAGCGCAGCAACGTGCTCTTGCCGACGCCGTTGCGGCCGAGCAGCACGGTGAGCTTGCCGTCGTCGGCGGCGAGGTTCACGTTGCGCAGGATATGGCTGCCGCCGTAGTACTGGTTCAGCGCTTCGATTTTCAGCATCGTTTCAACGTCCGAGGTAAGACTCGATCACCGCGTCGTCGCGCTTGACCTGGTCGAGCGTGCCTTGCGCGAGCACCGCGCCTTCGGCCATCACCGTCACGCGGCCGGTGTCGCCTGCGAGCGCCGCGACGAATTCCATATCGTGCTCGACGACCATCATCGAGCAGGTGCCGCGCAGCGTGTTCAGCAGCTCGGCGAGTTCCATCGTCTCGTGGTCGGTCATCCCGGCCGCCGGCTCATCGAGCAGCAGCAGCGCGGGGCGCTGCATCAGCAGCATGCCGATCTCGAGCCGCTGCTTCTGCCCGTGCGACAGTTCGCCTGCCGCGCGATACGCATGGCTTTCGAGGCCGATCAGCGCGAGCGTTTCCTCGATCTTCGCCTGCGCCGTGCGGTCGAGCCGCGCGCGCAGCGACGCGAGCCAGCCCTTGTCGGTCTGCATCGCGAGTTCGAGGTTTTCCCATACCGGATGCTGTTCGAACACAGTGGGTTTCTGGAACTTGCGGCCGATGCCCGTGCGCGCGATCTCGGGCTCGCTCATCCGCGCGAGGTCGAGCGTCTGGCCGAGAAACACCTTGCCTGCGTCGGGGCGCGTCTTGCCGGTGATCACGTCCATCATCGTCGTCTTGCCCGCGCCGTTCGGGCCGATCACGCAGCGCAGCTCGCCGGCGTCGATCGCGAGCGACAGTTTCTTCAGCGCGCGGAATCCGTCGAAGCTCACTTCGATATCCTCGAGGTAGAGGATCGTGCCGTGCGACGTGTCGATGCCGGGTGGCACGACGCGCCCCATCGAAGCGGTGCCGCTGACGGCCAGCAGTTCGTCTTCGGGCGGCGGCGTGAATTGGTAGAGGGCCGTTCCGTTCATGCACGTTTCCCCTTCGCGAGCACGGTTTCGACGAGGCCCATGATCCCGCGTGGCAGCAGCAGCGGCACGAGCACGAAGATCAGGCCGAGGAAGAACAGCCAGTATTCGGCGAAGTACGCGGTAAACAGGCTCTTCGCGCCGTTCACCGCGAACGCGCCGACGATCGGCCCGATCAGCGTGCCGCGCCCGCCCACCGCGACCCAGATCGCCATCTCGATCGAGTTGCCGGGCGACATCTCGCCGGGATTGATGATGCCGACCTGCGGCACGTACAGCGCGCCCGCGATGCCGCACAGCACGGCCGACACGGTCCACACGAACAGCTTGTACGCGAGCGGGCTGTAGCCGAGGAACATCAGCCGCGTCTCGCCGTCGCGCACCGCGGTGACGACGCGCCCGAGCTTGCTCGTGACGATCGCGCGCGCGGCGATGAACGCGAGCACCAGCGTCGCGAACGTCAGCAGCAACAGCACCGTGCGCGTGCCGGGCGACGTGATCGCGAAACCCGCGATGCGCTTGAAGTCGGTGAAGCCGTTGTTGCCGCCGAAGCCGGTTTCGTTGCGATAGAACAGCAGCATCGCGGCGAACGTCAGCGCCTGCGTGATGATCGACAGGTACACGCCTTTCACGCGCGAACGGAACGTGAAGAAGCCGAACACCCACGCGAGCACGGCCGGCACGAGCACGACGAGCGCGAGCGCCCACGCGAGATGCTGCGTGCCGCCCCAGTACCACGGCAACTGGTGCCAGTCGAGGAACACCATGAAGTCGGGCAGGTCGCTGCCGTACTTGCCGTCGCGGCCGATCTCGCGCATCAGGTACATGCCGATCGCGTAGCCGCCGAGCGCGAAGAACAGCCCGTGGCCGAGGCTCAGGATCCCGCAGTAGCCCCATACGAGATCGAGCGCGAGCGCGGCGATCGCGTAGCACATCAGCTTGCCGGTGAGCGTCATCGCGTAGGCGGACAGATGGAATGCGCTTGCTTCGGGCGCGACGAGCGCGGCGAGCGGCACGCCGATGCCGATCGCGATGCACAGCGCGACGAGCGCGAGCCACGCGCGGCGCGACAGCAGCGCAGGGCGGGGCGGCAGGCCGAGCGCGAAACCGTCTGCTGCGCGTGCGGCGGCAGCGGGCTTCGGTGCGTCGGCGACCGGGTTCGACATCGAATCGGTAATGAAAGTCACGTCAAGCCTCCGCGCTGCGGCCCTTCGGGGCGAACATGCCCTGAGGACGTTTCTGGATGAACAGCACGATCATCACGAGCACCGCGATCTTCGCGAGCACGGCGCCCCAGAACGGCTCGATCGCCTTGCTCGCGAGGCCGAGCCCGAAGCCGCCGAGCACGGTGCCGGCGATCTGCCCGACGCCGCCGAGCACGACCGCCATGAACGAATCGATGATGTAGTTCTGGCCGAGGTCGGGGCCCACGTTGCCGATCTGCGACAGCGCGCAGCCGCCGAGGCCGGCGATGCCCGCGCCGAACGCGAACGCATACGTATCGACGCGCGCCGTCTTCACGCCGACGCACGCGGCCATCCTGCGGTTCTGCGTGACCGCGCGCACGAACAGGCCGAGCCGCGTCTTCGTCAGCACGGCCCACGCGACGAATACCACCGCAAGCGCGAACGCGAGGATCGCGAGCCGGTTGTACGGCAGGATCAGGTTCTGCATCACCGTCACGCCGCCGCTCATCCACGACGGGTTCACGACCTGCACGTTCTGCGCGCCGAACAGCATGCGGGTTGCCTGGATCAGGATCAGGCTCACGCCGAACGTCGCGAGCAGTGTCTCGAGCGGGCGGCCGTACAGGTGCCGCAGCACGAGCCGTTCGAGCACGATGCCGACCAGCGCGGCCGTCGCGAACGATACGGGCACGGCGACGAGCGGATACCAGTCGAATGCGCCGGGCGCGTAGCGCTGGATCAGCGTCTGCACGACATAGGTTGCGTACGCACCGATCATCAGGAATTCGCCGTGCGCCATGTTGATCACGCCGATCAGCCCGTACGTGATCGCGAGGCCGAGCGCGGCGAGCAGCAGCACGCTGCCGAGCGACAGGCCGGCGAACAGCGTGCCGACGATCTCGCCGCGGCGCTGCAGCGAGTGCAATGCGTCGAGCCCTTGCTGCGCGGCGTCGCGCACGCGCGCATCGGGCTCCGCGTAGCTGCCGTCCGCGTTCTTCGCGACGAGCGGGCGCAGTTGTTCGATCATGTCGAGGTCGCGGCGCGCGGCCACCACCTGCACGGCTTCGAGGCGCTTCGCCGGATCGGCATCGTGCAGTGCGGCGATCGCCCACAGTGCGTCGAGGCGACGCTTCAGTGCAGGATCGGTTTCCTTCGCGCGGGCACGGTCGATCATCGGCTTGAGCGCCGGGTCGGGCGACTTCAGCAGCGCATCGATCGCGTCGCGTCGCGCGGCGACATCGGGCGATGCGAGCGCGAGGCCCGACAGTGCACCGGCGATCTTCGTGCGCAGCAGGTTGTTCAGCATCACGGGTTGCGCGTCGCCGGCCGTCGTCGCGGCCTGCGTGAGCGCGTCGTGCGCGGTGTCGCCGGTCTGGATCAGCAGGCGGCCGTCGCCGGTCGCGAGCGCGTCGCCGGTCGACAGCGCGTTGAGCACCGCGACGGCGCGCGGATCGGCATCGGCGGCGAGCCGGTCGATCGCGGCCGTCTTCGCATCGAAGTCGTCGCCGGCAAGCGCGGCGGTATCGGCGGCCGTCAGCGCGAACGCGGCGCGCGGCAGCGCGCCCGCGAGGGCGGCGCACGCGACGATCGCGACGGCGGCTCGGCGAAAGCGAATAGGCATCGGGAAATCCTGTCGGGCGTGGGAAAGCGGAATCATGCGGCGAGGCGCCGGCGCGTGCGGTTCGTCACGGCAAGCGCGGCCGGCGCATCGGCACCTGAATGCGAGCGGCACGTCACGCCGAGGCGCGACGCGCCGCACCGCGTCAGGCCAGCGCCGCGCGCTGCCGGCGCAGGAACGCGGGGATCGACGAGACGATGTCCGGCTTGCCCTGGTTGCCCGCGATGAACGGGCTCCACGGCTGCGCGCGCACCGCGGTCTTCGTCTTCCACACGACGTTGAACTGCCCGTCGCCGCGGATCTCGCCGATCATCACCGGCTTGTGCAGGTGATGGTTGCCGTCCATCGCGAGCGTGAAGCCCGACGGCGCGGCGACGGTCTGGCCGATCATCGCGACGCGCACCTTGTCGACGTCGGTGCTCTTCGCCTTCTCGACAGCCTGCTTCCACATGTGGATGCCCACGTAGGTCGCTTCCATCGGGTCGTTGGTCACGCGCTTCGTGCCGCCCGGCAGGTTGTTCGCCTTCACCCATGCGGCGAACTGGTCCTTGAACTTCGTGTTGGTCGGGTTCTTCACCGACATGAAGTAGTTCCACGCGGCGAGGTGGCCGACGAGCGGCTTCGTGTCGATCCCGCGCAGTTCTTCCTCGCCGACCGAGAACGCGACGACCGGCACGTCGGTCGCCTTGATCCCCTGGTTGCCGAGCTCCTTGTAGAACGGCACGTTCGAGTCGCCGTTGATCGTCGAGATCACGGTCGTCTTGCCGCCTTGCGAGAAGGTCTTGATGTTCGCGACGATGGTCTGGTAATCGCTGTGGCCGAACGGCGTGTAGACCTCCTGAATGTCGGCATCCTTCACGCCCTTCGATTTCAGGAACGCGCGCAGGATCTTGTTGGTCGTGCGCGGATACACGTAGTCGGTGCCGAGCAGGAAGAAGCGCTTCGCGCCGCCGCCTTCCGCGCTCATCAGGTACTCGACGGCCGGAATCGCCTGCTGGTTCGGTGCGGCGCCGGTGTAGAACACGTTGCGCGACATTTCCTCGCCTTCGTACTGCACCGGGTAGTAGAGCAGCCCGTTCAGTTCCTCGAATACCGGCAGCACGGACTTGCGCGACACCGACGTCCAGCAGCCGAACACGCACGCGACCTTGTCCTGCGTGAGCAGCTGGCGCGCCTTCTCCGCGAACAGCGGCCAGTTCGACGCGGGGTCGACCACCACGGGCTCGAGCTTGCGGCCCATCACGCCGCCGCTCTTGTTGATGTCGGCGATCGTCATCAGCGCGGTGTCCTTCAGCGACGTCTCCGAGATCGCCATCGTGCCCGACAGCGAGTGCAGGATGCCGACCTTGATCGGGCCGGTGCCCGCATCGGCCGCTTGCGCGAACGGGCTCTTGCCCGCCATCGCGAGCGCGCCGGCCATCGAACCGAACTTCAACAGACTGCGACGTTTCATCTGTTTCCCCTTGACGTGTTGGATGTGCGTGCGCCGTGGCGGCGCCTGCCATCGGGTAACGCAAGGCATGTGCCAGTCGCGCGGATGCACGCCCGGCGTGCCTGCGCGGGGCAGTGCGGGGCGTTGCGGTGGTGCGGATGATGCGTCGTGCAGCACGCGCGGTCCGTTGCGGTGCGGGTTCGCGGGCGTAAATGGTGCACGGTCGTGGTTCCCCGTTCCGGTGCCTGCTTGCGCTACCGGAAGGGCGCGACGATCCGCCATGCGGGCGACATGCTCGCGTTCTCGCCGCCGCTCGTCATCGACGACGCGCAGACTGCCGAGTTGTTCGAGATCGTTGCCGATGCGTTGAAGGAAACGGAACAGGGCGGGGAAAGCGAAACGGGCGCGCAGTGCGCGCCCGTTCGGCGGATCGTATGGCCGGCGAAACCTTGCGGGTCCGGCATGGCGGCGCGCGATGCGCCGCCGGAAAGGTCAGTAACGCGGCACGGACGGATCGACGTCGCGCGACCACGCGTCGATCCCGCCCTGCAGGTTGTACAGCTTCGTGAAGCCGCGCGATTCGAGGAACATCGCGACCTGCGCGCTGCGCATCCCGTGATGGCACACGCAGACGATTTCCGCTTCGTCGTCGAGCTCTTCGCTGCGCGCGGGGATCTGCTGCATCGGGATCGATACGCTGCCGGCGATCTGCGCGGTCGCGATTTCCCACGGCTCGCGCACGTCCAGCACGATCGGCGCGGGGCGGGCCGTATCGCCGAGCCATTCCGCGAGCATCGCGGGCGTCAGGATCTGCATGGAGGCTCCGTTGCTCAGAACTTGAAGCGCGACGGCTCGATCGCGTTGACGAGGTGGTCGATGTAGGTTTCGAACACGTCGGCGACGCGGTACTGCTTGTCGTCGATGCGCGTGATGATCTGGGCCTTCATCACCGGACGACCGCCGACGAACGCCGACAGGCGGCCGCCGACCTTCAGCTGTTCGAGCATCTCCTGCGGCACGACGGGCAGGCCGCCCGCGACGCAGATCACGTCGTACGGCGCCTTGCCGGCCCAGCCGCGCGAACCGTCGCCGAGCACGACTTCCGCGTTGGTCACGCCGTCGTTGCGAAGGTTGTCTTCCGCGAACTTCGCGATTGCCGGATCGATCTCGACGGCCGTCACGTGCTGTGCACGATGCGCGAACAGCGCGGCCAGATAGCCCGAGCCCGCGCCGATCAGGAGCACGTTTTCATGCTTCTTGACCGTCAGCTCCTGCAGCACGCGCGCTTCGACGCGCGGGAACAGCATCTTGCTGCGGCCGCCAGGCAGCGGCAGTTCGAGGTCGGCGAACGCGAGATCGCGGTATTCGGCCGGAACGTAGTTTTCACGCTTGACGATCGACAGCAGGCCCAGGACGTCCAGATCCAGCACGTCCCACGGCCGGATCTGCTGTTCGATCATGTTGAAACGCGCGTTTTCGATATTCATGGTGTGGTCACGCAGCCTGGTCGGCCATCAGCGGGGGTAGATAAACTCCGCGATTGTACCAAACAGGGCGGCAATCAAGCCTTCAAGCGGCCTGCAACAGACCTTTACTCTTTGCTCTTCTTGATCTGCGCCTCGAATGCGAGGTCGAGCTTGCTCGCCTTGCGCGGCTTTTTGGGGCCGAATTCGTCGACGAACTTGACGAACTCGTCGAGCGGCAGCGGCTCGCAGCGTTTCTCGGCGGTGCCGCCCGAGCGGTCGACGAGATAGAACAGGCCGCCCGCCATCGCGACGGCCGCGAATTGCGGGTTGCCGGAGCGGGTCTTCAGGCGTTCGACCGCGTAGGTCGCTTTGGTGGTGCGCATCGTGCGGGTTCTGGCGGAGGGAAGCCTCACACTGTATCAAACCGGCCGGCCGCGTGCGGCCGCCGGTTTGCCGCCGATGCTAGACCGTGCGCGAGTAGCGCTGTCGAGGCGTCTGGCCGAGATACGCGTCGAACGCCATCGCGATGTTGCGCACGACCATCCGGCCGGCCGGATGGATCGTCAGGCGGTCGCGCGCGATCGTCAGCAGCCCGTCGCGCTCGAACGGGCGCAGCGCGTCGAGCTCGCGCGCGAAATGATCGGCGAAGCGGATGCCGTGCGCGGCCTCGACATGCGAGAACGGCAGTTCGAGGTTGCACATCAATTGCGTGATCACGTCGCGGCGCAGCCGGTCGTCGGGCGTGAGCCGCACGCCGCGCGCGATCGGCAGCCGGCCCGCATCGAGCGCGGCGCCGTACGCGGGCAGATCCTTCGCGTTTTGCGCATAGACGTCGCCGACCTTGCCGATCGACGACACGCCGAAGCCGACGAGGTCGGTATCCGCGCGCGTGCTGTAGCCCTGGAAATTGCGCTGCAGCGTGCCGTTGCGCTGCGCGCGCACGAGTTCGTCGGACGGCCGCGCGAAGTGGTCCATCCCGATGTACACGTAGCCGGCCGACGTCAGCATGTCGATCGCGAGGCCGAGCAGCGCGACGCGCGTTTCGGGCGGCGGCAGCGTCGCATCGTCGATCTGCCGCTGCATCTTGAACAGGTGCGGCATGTGCGCGTAGCCGAACACCGACAGCCGGTCGGGCGCGAGTTCGATGATCGTCTCGAGCGTGCGCGCGAACACGGCGACCGTCTGGTGCGGCAAGCCGTAGATCAGGTCGACGCTGACCGAATGGAAGCCCGTCGCGCGCGCGGCGCCGAGCAGGTCGGCCGTCATCGCGAGCGGCTGGATGCGGTTGATCGCCTGCTGCACGACCGGATCGAAATCCTGCACGCCGAGGCTCAGCCGGTTGAAGCCGATCGTGCGCAGGTGGACGAGCGTCGCCGGTGTGACCGTGCGCGGGTCGATCTCGATCGAGAACTCGGCGTCGGCATCCGGCGCGAGCGCGAAGTGCTCGCGGGTGGCCGCCATCAGCTCGGCCGTTTCGTCGTCGGAAAGAAAGGTCGGCGTGCCGCCGCCCCAGTGCAGTTGCGTGACGGGGCGTGACGGATCGAACAGTGCGGCCTGCAGCGCCATCTCGCGCTTCAACTGGTCGAGATACGGACGCGCGCGGCGCCGGTTGTTGGTCGCGATCTTGTTGCAGCCGCAGTAGAAGCACGCGGTGTTGCAGAACGGGATGTGGAAGTACAGCGACAGCTCGCTCGACGACGCGCCGGGGTCGCTGGCCGCGCGTACGTAGTCGGCCGTGTCGAAATCGTCGCGAAACTGCAGCGCGGTCGGGTACGACGTATAGCGCGGCCCGTTCGCGCCGTATTTCGCGAGCAAATCGGGACGGAACATTGTGTCGGCAGAACCAGAACTCATGACGGTCTCGCGCTTTTTAGATGCTTTCGAGTATATAAACGCGCGATTCGGCTGCATTGTGTAATAACGTCGCAGCCGGCGATGGCACAATGCGGGGTGGGCTGCCGGACGCCGCGTCCGGTTGCCGCACCGTTTTTTGTTGTTCGTTCGAGAGAGCCGAGTGTCCGTCGAAATGCCTGTCCGCCCGGCGCCCGCCGATGTCCCGCCGCCGCACGCGTGCCGCGAGGGCTGCGGCGCGTGCTGCATCGCGCCGTCGATTTCCAGCCCGATTCCGGGCATGCCCGACGGCAAGCCGGCCGGCGTGCGCTGCGTGCAGCTCGGCGACGACCTGCGCTGCCGGATCTTCGGCCGGCCCGAGCGGCCCGCGTGCTGTTCGGGGCTGCAGCCGTCCGCCGACATGTGCGGCGCATCGCGCGACGACGCGCTCGCGTGGCTCACGCGCCTCGAGGCCGCGACGCAGCCGGCGCCGCGTGGCGGCATGGGGCGGTAGCAGGTTGCCCGCCACGTTCGGGGCCGGATACGGCACCGGGAACCCGCGGCGCGCGCCGACGCACTAACGCCGGTCGGCTGCCCGGCATGGGCCGGCGCCGATCACCCGATCGCCGCTGCGCCCGATACAGGAAGGAGAGAGTTGAGCATGACCGCATCTTGCGCGCCCGGCCGGCGCCGTTTTCTCGCTGCAACCATTGGCGCCGTCGGCGTGTGTGTATCGCTCGCCGCCTGCGCATCGACGTTCCCGTTCATCCCCGATCACTACACGTTCTCGCGCGGCGACGTGCAGAAAGCCGTCGCGCGCAAGTTCCCGTACCAGAAGACGGTCGCGCAGGTCGTCGACGTGTCGCTCGCAAACCCGGCCGTCAACCTGCTGCCCGACCTGAACCGCGTCGCCGTGCAGCTCGACGCGCATTTCACGAGCCCGTTCCTGCGCGCGCCCGTCAGCGGCAAGTTCACCGTATCGGGCCAGCTCGCGTACGACGCGCCGAGCCGCTCGGTCGTGCTGAAGGCGCCGGCCGTCGACAGCCTCGTGCTCGACGGCGACGCGCAGATGTACGGGCAACAGGTCGGTGCGGCCGCCGGCCTGCTCGCGACGCAGTTGCTGACCAACTATCCGATCTACACGTTCAAGCCCGAACAACTGCAATTTGCCGGGGTGAACTACGAACCCGGTACAATTACGATTCTTACAAACGGCATACGCGTGGCGATCGTCGAAAAATGACGACGAACCGCGCGGCCGAGCGGGCCGCGCGGCAACCTGGCCCTTCCTTTCGACCATTTCGGAGTTGGGCCACGGATGGACTGGATCCTGATCTGCAAGGCATTGATCCTCGGCGTCGTCGAGGGGCTGACGGAATTCCTGCCGGTGTCGAGCACCGGCCACCTGATCGTCGCGGGCAGCTTCCTGAATTTCAACGATTCGCACGCGAAAACCTTCGACGTCGTGATCCAGTTCGGCGCGATCCTCGCGGTCTGCTGGGAGTACCGGCAACGGATCGCGTCGATCGTGTCCGGGCTGCCGAGCCGGCCCGACGCGCGGCGCTTCACGCTGAACGTCGTGATCGCGACGATTCCCGCGATCGCGCTCGGCCTCCTGTTCGAGAAGAAGATCAAGGCCGTGCTGTTCTCGCCGGTGCCCGTCGCGTTCGCGCTCGTCGTGGGCGGCGCGATCATCCTGTGGGCCGAGGCGCGGCAGCGCGAGCGCAGCGAGCCGCCGCGCGTGATGTCGGTCGACGCACTGACGCCGCTCGATGCGCTGAAGGTCGGCATCGCGCAGTGCTTCGCGCTGGTACCCGGCATGTCGCGGTCGGGCTCGACGATCATCGGCGGGATGCTGTTCGGCCTCGACCGGCGCGTCGCCACCGAATTCTCGTTCTTCCTCGCGATTCCGATCATCTTCGGCGCGACGCTCTACGAAACCGTCAAGGACTGGCGGGCGTTCACCGTTGATTCGCTCGGCCTGTTCGCACTCGGGCTCGTCGCGGCGTTCGTCAGCGCGTTCGTGTGCGTGCGCTGGCTGCTGCGCTACGTCGCGACGCACGATTTCACGGTATTCGCGTGGTACCGAATCGCGTTCGGGCTGTTCGTGCTGCTGGTCGGGTACAGCGGCTGGCTGAACTGGGCGTGATGCAGGCACGGAGGCCGGCGCGCCTCCGGTAAGGAAACGGCCCGATCGGCAGATGCCGGTCGGGCCGTATTGTCGTCTGGGGCAGCGCTCCGCGTCAGTGGAATGACTTAGCCTGCGCGCTTGCGGAATACGAGATCCCACACGCCGTGGCCGAGCCGCAGCCCGCGCCGTTCGAACTTCGTCACCGGGCGATAGTCGGGGCGCGGCGCATAGTCGGCAGCCGTGTTTTCGAGCGTCGGTTCCGCGCCGAGCACTTCCAGCATCTGTTCGGCGTAGTTCTGCCAGTCGGTCGCGCAGTGAATGTACGCACCGGGCTTCAGGCGCGACGCGAGATGCGCGACGAGCGGCGGCTGGATCAGCCGGCGCTTGTGGTGACGCGCCTTGTGCCACGGATCGGGGAAGAAGATGTGCACGCCGTCGAGGCTTTCCGGCGCGAGCATGTGCTCGAGCACTTCGACCGCGTCGTGCTGGATGATGCGGATATTCGGCAGGTCCTGCTCGCCGATCAGCTTCAGCAGCGCGCCGACGCCAGGCTCGTGCACTTCGACGCCGAGGAAGTCGTCGCCGGGGCGGTGCGCGGCGATTTCCGCGGTCGATGCACCCATCCCGAAGCCGATCTCGAGGATGCGCGGCGCGCTGCGGCCGAACACCGCGTTCCAGTCGAGCATCTCCGGCGCATACGGGACGACGAAGCGCGGGCCGAGTTCGTCGAGCGCGCGGCGCTGGCCGGTCGACACGCGGCCGGCGCGCGTGACGAAGCTGCGGATGCGGCGGTGGTGCAGCGGATTGACTTCGTCGGCGCCGTCGGCGGCTTCGTCGGGAATGGCGTCGTCGTGCGGCGGCAGGCCGGCTTCGTTCGGATCGTCGTGCATCATCGGTACAGAGAAAGGCTCGGTTGCGGGCGAGGGCCCGTTGCGCGCAGCAGTGCGCCGGGTGAACCGGCACATGGTACAAAAAAGCCGCCTTCGACGAGGCGGCTTTTGCGCAGGCTGCGATGCAGCCGGAAAGTGGAGCGGGCGATGGGAATCGAACCCACGTCATCAGCTTGGGAAGCTGAGGTAATGGCCATTATACGACGCCCGCAGAACGCGCAATTCTACAGGGTTTGACGTGGGGATGGCAAGCGGGCGGTTTCGGGCGGTGGCAGCGAAACGGGCATGGCTTGGATCGTGGGGCGGTGGCGTCGCCGAGAATGGTCGTCAAAGATCGGCCAAAAACGGTCCGTCAACGCAATTTGCGCGATTGGTCGAATCCGCAAATAGCCGGGGCCATTCCGCCCGAACCGGCGGGCAACGCGCTGGCGGCACGCTTGCAGGCGAGTCGGTGTCGAAAATTGACGAGTCGGTGTCGGAAGCATACAAGCCCCGGTGACGCTTCCGAACTAACGTGACGGACCACTTACCCGATCGTTTGGAGCTGACATGTCCGATTTCATCACCGTTTTGCGCGAAACCTGCCCGACTCCCGTCCTTGACGCGACCAAGTGGAAGCGCATCGGCGGCGATCCGCACACCGTGAACCTCAACGCTTACGTCTCCAAGGACGGCAGCAAGATCATGGGCACCTGGATCTGCACCCCGGGCAAGTTCGAGGTGAACTACGAGAAATGGGAGTTCTGCCACTTCCTCGACGGCTACTGCATCATCACGCCGGAAGGCGAGGAGTCGGTGCACCTGAAAGCTGGCGATGTGTTCGTGATTGAACCCGGCATGAAAGGGACCTGGGAAGTGGTGGAGACGGTGCGCAAGTACTTCGTCTTCGCCTGAGCGGGCCTGTAGATTCGACCACGCATACCGTCGTCGTCCGGATACCTTCCCGGTTCGCGGCCTCTATCATCGCGGCCCTTGCATGGTGCAAGGGCCCATGCACATCGAAAACAAGACGACACCCACAGAACGCGTACGCCGGGCGGATGCGGTTGCGGCGCGTATCCGGGTCTACACCGTTGTTTCGTCCACCGGATTGCCGGGATAGTCGTCGCGTGGACGACACCCAACACCCCAACGACTCTCCCCGGCTGACCATCGAACAGATTTACGATCCGGCTGTTGCTGTCCGTGAGGATTTCGGTGGCGATTTCCCGCATCGGCTTCGAGCTTCACGCCGACGCACACAACGCGTTTCGCACGGTATCGGGCCGCTGACACCTAAAGTGCGTCGATCGCGAACCGTACCGCGAAGCCGAGCATCATCACCGCGACGAAAAAATCGAGCACACGCCATGCGAGCACGCGAGCGAACCATGCACGGCACGCGCGCGCGCCATACGCGAGCATCAGGAACCACACGAGCGAAGCCGTCATCGCGCCGATCGCGAACGGCGCGCGTGCGGCGGGCGTGTGGTTCACGATCACGGTGCCGAGCAGCAGCACGGTATCGATCCACGCATACGGATTGAGCAGCGAGACGGCGGCGGTCGCGAGCAGCGTGCGCGACCACGTGGGTTCGCTGCCTGCACGTGAACCGTCGACGTGCTCCGGCTGTTGCCGCCGGATCGCCGAGCGCAGCGCGAGCAGGCCATAACCGGCGAGATACGCGATGCCGGCCCACAGCGCGGCCGACACCACGCCGGGATGCCGCGACAGCATCGCCGACAACCCATGCGCGCCGAGTGCGATCAGCAGTGCGTCGCTGCCTGCGCAGACAACGGCGATGGAGAGCAGATGGGGGCTCGTGATCGAGCGCTTGATGACGAAGGCGTCCTTGGGGCCGACCGACGTGAACAGGCCGGCGCCAAGCAGCAGGCCTTCGATGAAGGCAGAGGTGTCGAGCACGAGCGGGCCGACAACCTCTTAAGCTGAACCGGTGATGGTTACGATGGGAGCAACGTTAAGGGGCGCCGGGGGACGTTGTCAATGCCCCCGCGCCGCGCCGGTCACGCGCGGTCGGCATTCTCCGACGCCCACTCCGGCCGCTGCCCGAGCATGTCGAACAGCCGCACGATCTCGGCCTTCACCTTCTGCACCGCATTGCTGACGAGCGCCGTATCGTGCCAGCACAGCGACAGGTCACGCGCGAACAGCCGGTGCGCGACCGTCGACAGCTTGAGCTTGCGTTCCTCGATCTCGACGTGCGCGGCCGTCCACGGCAGGATCGTCACGCCGAGCTGCGCCATCACGGCCGCGAACAGCAGCCCGGTCGAACTCGCCTCGAAGCTGATCTCGTACGACAGCCCGGCCTCGCGCATCGCCCAGTCGACGCGGTTGCGGATCGTGTTCGGCGCGCTCGGCAGCACGAGCGGCATCCGCGCGATCGCGTCGAGCGGCACGGGAGCGTCCGGCACCGGAAACCCGGGCCACGTGATCAGGTACAGCGTTTCCGTCAGCAGCCGGTGGATCGCGATGCCGCGTGTGTCGACCGCGTCGACGACGATCGCGAGATCGAGCCGTGCGCGTTCGAGCAGCGTGTCGAGATCGGCGCTCGGCGCCTCGATCAGCTCCAGCATGATGCCCGGATAACGGTCGCGCACCGCGCGTGCGAGCGGAATCGCCAGCACGCGCGCGGTGCTCGACGGCATCCCGACCGTCACGCGGCCCTGCGGCGTATCGGCGTCGCGGCGCAGCAGCTCGCGCGTGCCGTCGGCCTGGCGCAGCAGTTCGAGCGCATGCCGGTACAGCGTGCGGCCGGCGGCGGTCGGCGCGACGCCGCGCACGCTCCGTTCGAGCAACTGCATCCCGAGATCCTGTTCGAGATTGCGCATCTGCTGGCTCACCGCGGGTTGCGCGACATGCAGCGCCTCGCTCGCATGCGTGACGTTGCCGCATTCGACGACCTTCACGAAATAGCGCAACTGTCTCAAGTCCATCGCCGCCGTCTCCCGATTCAAGCCATAAGCCAATCCGATCGATCGAGATGAATATCATATTTTTCGGCGATCGAAGGGTTTTCTATACTCGTCTCACAAAAGAGCCAGCCTGCCGGCCATCCCGGACCGGACGCGGCAACAGTGCCGGCCGCGCCGGCAAGGAGACGAAGATGTTCAAGGCGATCGACGCGCCGGCGGCCGGCGCGAAGCCGCGGCGCACGCCGCTCACGCGCGAGCAGGTCAAGGGCTTCTGGGCCGTGTACGCGGGCTGGGTGCTCGACGGCGTGGATTCGGTGATCTACGCGCTCGTGCTGATTCCCGCACTGACCGAACTGCTGCCGGCATCCGGTATCGCGGCGACGCCTGCGAATCTCGGCTTGTACGGCTCGATCCTGTTCGCGCTGTTCCTGATCGGCTGGGGGCTGTCGTTCGTCTGGGGGCCGCTCGCCGACCGCTTCGGCCGCGTGCGCACGCTCGCCGCGAGCATCCTGATCTATTCGGTGTTCACCGGCGCGGCCGCGTTCGTGCACGACGTGTGGGCGCTGGCCGCATGCCGGCTGATCGCCGGGATCGGCGTCGGCGGCGAATGGGCGCTCGCGGGCACCTACGTCGCCGAGAGCTGGCCGGAGGACCGCCGCAAGATGGGCGCCGGCTACCTGCAGACGGGTTACTACTTCGGCTTCTTCATCGCGGCCTGCCTGAACTACACGATCGGCGCGACCTACGGCTGGCGCGCGATGTTCCTGTGCGGGCTCGCTCCCGCGCTGCTCGCGGTGTTCACCGTGATGCGCGTGAAGGAGCCGGGGCAGTGGCGCCGGCACGACGCGCGCCATGGCGACGTGGCCGACGCGCGGCGCGCGCATCCGCTGCGCGAGATCTTCGCACCGGCATTCCTGCGCCGCACGCTGACGAGCGCGAGCCTCGTCGGCGTCGCGATCGTCGGGCTGTGGGCGGGCTCGGTCTACGAGGCGAGCGCGGTCAGTACGCTGGCGGCGCGCGCGGGCATCGATCACGTCGGCGCGCTGCGGCTTGCGTCGGTCGGTGCGGCGATCCTGTCGTGTGCGACGATCGCCGGCTGCCTGGCCGCGCCGTGGCTGTCGGAACGGCTCGGCCGGCGCGCGGCGCTCGGCGTGTATTTCGCGGGCATGGCCGGCGCGATCGTGTTCGCGTTCGGCTGGGCGTTCTACCAGCCGAACGGGCTCACGGCATTCATGGTGTCGCTCGCGTTCCTCGGTTTCTTCGGCGGTAATTTCGCGATCTTCTCGCTGTGGCTGCCCGAGCAGTATCCGACGCGCGTGCGGGCGACCGCGTTCGCGTTCAACGCGTCGGTCGGCCGCTTCATCGGCGCGGGCGTGAACTTCCTGCTCGGCGCGGCGATTCACGGCTACGGGTCGCTCGGCGTGCCGGTCGCATGGACCGCGGCCGTGTTCGTGGTCGGCATCCTGATCCTGCCGTTCGCGGTCGAAACGCGCCACCAGACGCTGCCCGAATGAGCGGCGCGCCGCGATCGTTCGGAAATACGCCACACCCAGTCATCAATATCAGGAGTCCGGAATGCAGGCATTACAAGGAATCAGGGTTGTCGATCTGAGTCGCGCGCTGTCGGGGCCGTTCTGCTCGATGGTGCTCGCCGATCTCGGCGCCGACGTGATCAAGGTCGAGTCGGGACCGAACGGCGACATGAGCCGCGCATGGGGGCCGTTCGATCGCGGCGTGAGCACGTACTACCTGTCCTGCAACCGCAACAAGCGCGGCATCTGCGTGGATTTCCGGCAGCCGGCTGGCCTCGACGTCGTGCGGCGGCTGATCGCGCAGGCCGACGTCGTGATCGAGAATTTCAAGGCCGGCACGATGGACGCGATGGGGCTCGGTTACGACGCGCTGAGCGCGCGCGATCCGCGACTCGTGATGGGCAGCGTCACCGCGTTCGGCCCGCGCGGGCCGTTGCGCGACTGGCCGGGCTTCGACCAGATCGCGCAGGGCTACGCGGGGCTGATGAGCCTCACCGGCTTCCCGGATGGCGAGCCGACTCGCACGGGCACCGCGATCGGAGATCTCAGCTCGGGGATGTGGGTCGCGACCGGCGTGATGGCCGCGCTGTTCGAGCGCGAGCGCACGGGGCGCGGCCAGCATGTCGGCACGTCGCTGCTCGAAAGCCTCGTCGCGCTGCTGAGCGTGCATGGGCAACGCTACCTGAGCCTCGGCGACGTGCCGCGCCGCACCGGCAATGCGCATGCGGTGATCGCACCGTACGGCGTGTTCGAAACGGCCGACGGGCCGCTCAACCTCGCGCCGATCACGACCGACATGTGGCTGCGGTTGTGCCGGTTGCTGGATCTGCCCGAGCTGCCGAACGATCCGCGCTTCGCGACCAACGATGCGCGCGTCGCGCACCGCGACGCGCTGAAGGCGCTGCTCGAAAGCCGGCTGCGCACGCGCGGCAAGCGCGAATGGACGCAGCGTTTCGTCGAGGCCGGGTTGCCGGCCGGGCCGATCAATACGCTCGACGAAGTATTCGACGATCCGCAGCTCGCGCACTGCGGGCTGGTCGAACCGGTCGCGCATCCGACGCTGGGGACGCTGCGCCAGGTCGTCACGCCGCTCGGCGGGATGGGCGACGATGTGCCAGCGCCGCGCACGCGCCATGCGCCGCCGCTGCTCGGCGAGCATACGGTCGACGTGCTGCGTGAAGCGGGTTACGGCGACGACGCGATCGACGCACTGCTGGCCGAGCGTGCGATCTTCCAGGCGGAAGCTGTGGCGGAGGCGCTGCAATGACCGACACGACGAAACACGACGTGCCGTCAAGCGTCACGGTCGACATGATCGGCGAGCGGATCGCGCGTGTGCGGTTCGCGAATCCGGCGCGGCGGCACGCGCTCGATGCGCCGCTGCTCGATGCGCTCGTCGCGCGCCTCGATGCGCTTGCCGCGCTTCGTCCGCCGCCCGTCGTGATCCTGTCGAACGACGGCAGCGGCGACGTGTGGAGCGCGGGGCACGACCTGCGCGAACTGGCCGACGACCGCGATCCGCTCGCGTACGACAAGCCGCTCGAACGTGCGCTGCGGCGCGTGCGGACCTATCCGGGCGCGGTGATCGCGGCGGTGGCGGGGTCGGCGTGGGGCGGGGCGGTCGATCTCGTGATGAGCTGCGACCTCGTCGTCGCGGCGCGCGATGCGCGCTTCGCGATGACGCCGGCGAACATCGGCCTGCCGTATTCGACGAGCGGCCTGCTGCGCTTCTACGACAACCTGCCGATCCACGTGCTGAAGGAAATGTTCTTCTGCGCGCAGCCGCTCGATGCGGAGCGCGCCGCGCATCACGGGCTCGTGAACCGGCTGGCGGAAGCGGGCGGCGTCGACGAAGCGGCGCTCGACGTCGCGCGCACGATTGCCGCGAAGGCGCCGCTCGCGGTGCACGCCGTGAAGGAGCAGTTGCGCGTGCTGCAGGACGCGCGGCCGTTGCCGGTCGATGTGTTCGAACGGATTGCCGAGCTGCGCCGGCACGCGTGCGAAGGCGCGGATTTCGACGAAGGGCTGCGTGCGTTTGCGGAGCGGCGCGCGCCGGTGTTTCGCGGCGTCTAGGCGTTCAGGTGCCCGCGCGGCGTTGCGGCGCGACGGCGGTAGGCTTTAACAGGCTGTTGAAAAGCGCCTCGTTTTGACGACCGGGGTGCTATTTAGAAAGGTTTCGTATGCGATTGGCCGCTGAGTTGCAGACGTATCGTGCCGGATGCCCCGCTGGCGAGCGGGCCAGCTGGTGCGTTGCCACGCAATGGCCGCGCTCGGGCGGCTCATCGCATCGCTCCCTGCGGCACCGCTGCCAGTATTCGGGCCATTCGAGTCAGGTTACTCGCCAGCATCGTCAGCTTGAAGTGCTGGTCGACTCGTTTGATGCCGCGATACGCGGTCTGTCGAATCCTGCCGACGGTCTTGCCCCAACCGAAGTGCTCCTCGATGCGTTTGCGAATCACTTGGCTGATGCCATAACCGACGTGCCGCGAGGTGCGGCCGTCAATCGCGCTGCCACCTTGATGCGCGTCGTTGCGCGCAACGTGTGGCGTCACTTTGCGCGCTCGGCAATCCCGGACAAAGTCACGCATGTCGTAACCCTTATCGGCCCCGAGCGTCTTGGCGTGACGACCCGGTACGCAATCGAGCAGGCGCAACGCACTCGCTCGTTCGCCGAAACCGTCAGCGTGGCTGACCACTGCGCCGACCACCAAGCCCGATCGGTTCTCCATCAGGATGTGCCCCTGGTAACACAGGATGGACGGCGTGCCTTTGCTCTTCCTAAACAGCCGCGCGTCCGAATCGGTACTCGATTCATGCGTGTCGTTGCTGCGCCGCTTGCCCTTCCAGTCGGTGTCGACATTGCGGCCACCGCCGGCCGGCGGATCGTCCGAGCCATCCTTGGGCCGGAAGCTCTTGTGGCTGGCCCACGCCTGAATCAGCGTGCCATCGACCGAAAAGTGTTCTCTGGACAGCAGCCCTTGCTTGTCGGCCAGGCTCATGACTTCGGTAAAGAACGCTTCGACCACTTCATGCTCGAGCAGACGATCGCGGTTCTTCGAGAACACCGAGTGATCCCAGACGGCATCTTCGATCGCGAGGCCGACGAACCAGCGGAACAGCAGGTTGTAGCGCATCTGTTCCATCAGCATGCGCTCGCTGCGCACCGAGTAAAACACTTGCAACAGCAGCGCACGCAGCAGTTTCTCGGGCGCAATCGATGCTCGGCCGCTGTCCGCGTAGATCGTGCTGAACAGCCCATTGAGTCGCTTCAGCGCTTGATTGACCAGCAGCCGAAGCGGCCGCAACGGGTGATCGGCCGGCACGAAGTCTTCCAGCTTCACCGTCGTGAACAGCGGTTCTTGCATCTCGTCCATTCCGCGCATCGCTCTCGTCTGCCCAAGTTCATGAACACGATATCTCTAACGCACCGCCCTCAGGGCCCGTTTACACCGTATTCAATTTCAACAGCCTGTTAAACACTACACGCCGCCAATCGCGTGCACGCCGACGAGCAGCAGCGCGCCCACCACGATCAGCAGCAGCGCGTGAATGCGCGAAACCATCACGCACAGCGTCGACGCGACCGCGATCGCGCGTGCGGGCCAGCCGCCGTCGAGCGCCTGCAGCAGCACCCACACCGATGCGACGATCATGCCGGCCGCGACCGGGCGCAGCCCGGCTTCGAGCGCGATCTGCCAGCGCGCGCCCTGGTGTCGCCGCCACAGGTGCGCAACGCCGTAGATCAGGAACGCGGTCGGGCCGAACAGCGCGAGTGTCGCGATCACCGCGCCCCAGAAGCCGGCCACCTGCCAGCCGATCAGCGTGGCAAGCAGCGAGCCGGGGCCGGGCGCCATTCGCGCGATCGCGAAGTCGTTCACGAATTGCGTGGCGCTCATCCAGTGATGCACGTCGACGACCTGCCGCTGGATGTCGGCGATGATCGCCTGGCCGCCGCCGATCGTCGCGATCGACAGCGGCGCGAACACGCCGAACAGCGCGGCGCAGCGTTGCGATGCGGTCATGGCTTGTCGTTCCCGGCGGGCGCGGTGGCCGCGCGGCGGTATTCGAGCGCGACGCTCAGCGTGCCGCCGATCAGCACGGTCCATACGAGCGGCCAGTGCAGCACCGCGACCGACACGAAGGTGAGCGTCATCACCGTGAACGGCAGCGCGCGGCGTGGCAGCCGGCGCACGGCCGTGATCGCCATCGAGATCGACAGCCCGATCGCCGCGGCCGCCGCGCCGGCGAGTGCGACATGCGTGAGCGGGAAGCGCGTGAGGGTCGAGAACGCGACGCCGAACAGCACGATCAGCACGGCCGGCGGCGCGATGATGCCGGTGAAGCCGGCTACCGCGCCGCGCCATCCGGCGAGCCGGTAGCCGATCCAGATCGCGAGGTTCTTCACGTTGACGCCCGGCAACGCCTGCGACAGCGCGAGGCCGTTGAGGAACGCCTCTTCGTCGAGCCAGCGCCGCTCGTGCACGAAGTCGCGCATCATCCGCCCGCTGAGCCCGCCGCCGAAGCTGGTCAGGCCGATCTGCGCGAACGCGACGAACAGCGCGAGGACGCCGGGCGGCGGCGCATCGCCTGCAGGCGATGCCGGCGGGGTGGTGGCGGAGGGCGAGGGCATCGGGCGGGCGGTGCGTGGCGATTGGGCGGGCGCCCATGTTAGCAAGCAGTGCCTGTCAGCACGCTGACATTGGTGTGGCGTTGGCGGGATGAAAGCCCGTGGTCGATTCGATCGATGCGATCCGATGCGTACCGCACGGATGTACACCGCACGGATGCGCACCGCACGTCCGCACCGCACGGACGCGATCCGGCGCCGCTATGCGCGCACGACCGTCACGCCCGCCGCCTCGATCGGCTTCGTCAGCGCGGCTTCGGTTTCCTTCTCGACCACGATGGTCTGCGCCAGCGTGATGTCGCCGATCACGAACTGCGACGCCGCGCGCAGTTTCGACTGCGACGCGAGCACCACCGTCTCGGCCGCGCGCTCGGCCAGCGCGCGCTTGATCGCCGCTTCCTCGAAGTCGCCGGTGCTCAGCCCCGCGACCGGATGCACGCCCGTGACGCCCATGAAGTAAAGATCCGCATGGATGCGCGCGATGCCTTCCATCGCCGCGGCGCCGACCGCCACGATCGAATGCTTGTAGAGCCGCCCGCCGATCAGGATCACGTCGATCGACGGATGCGCGGCCAGCGCGACCGCGACGCTCGGGCTGTGCGTGACGATCGTCGCGCGCAGGTCGGCCGGCAACTGGCTGACGAGCAGTGCCGACGTCGTGCCGCCGTCGACGATCGCCACTTGCCCGGGCGCGATCATCTCCGCGGCCCGCCGCGCGATGCGCCGCTTTTCCGTTGTTTCGAGCGCCTCGCGCTGCGCGAACGGCGCGACGGCCGGCGACGCCGGCAGCGCGCCGCCATGAACGCGCTGCAGCAGGCCTTCGGCCGCCAGCTCGCGCAGGTCGCGGCGGATCGTGTCTTCGGACACGCCGAATTGCGCGCTCAACTCGACCGCCAGCACCTGGCCGTCGCGTGCGAGCGCGTCGAGGATCGCTTTCTTGCGTTGCGTCGTCAGCATCGTGTTTGCACGAAAATTCTTGAAATTGCACGAATATGCACGTTACCATGGGCGCCGTCTTTTGTCGAATGGGAGGCTGCGATGGCTGCAACGCGGGACCGCGTGCGCATCGTCGATACGACGGTGCTGTCCGATGACTGGTATGTGCTGAAGAAGGTGACGTTCGATTTCCTGCGCCGCGACGGAACGTGGCAGCGCCTGAGCCGCGAGACCTACGACCGCGGCAACGGCGCGACCATCCTGTTGCGCAATGCCGGCACGGGCGACGTGCTGCTGACGCGGCAGTTCCGGATGCCGGCATTCGTCAGCGGGCACGATGGCATGCTGCTCGAAGCGGCTGCCGGCCTGCTTGACGACGCGACGCCCGAAGCACGCATCCGCGCGGAGGCCGAGGAGGAGACCGGCTATCGCGTGCGCGGCGTGCGCAAGGTGTTCGAAGCGTTCATGAGCCCGGGTTCCGTGACGGAGAAGCTGCATTTCTTCGTCGGCGAATACGATGCGTCGCTGCGCACCGGCGACGGCGGCGGCGTCGCGGAAGAGGGCGAGGATCTCGAGGTCGTCGAGATGCCGCTGCAGGCGGCGCTGGATGCGGTCGAGCGCGGCGAGATCGTCGACGCGAAGACGATCATGCTGCTGCAGTACGTCGCGCTGCGGGAAACCGCCGGCGCGCGCGCGGCATGACGCCGCTGCTCGTGCTGATCGCCGGCCCTTATCGCAGCGGCACGGACGGCGACCCCGCGCGCATCGCCGCGAACCTGCACCGGCTGGAAGCGGCGGCGCTCGCCGTGTATCGCCGCGGGCATGTGCCGATGATCGGCGAGTGGGTGTCGCTGCCGCTCGCGGTCGCGGCCGGGTCGCGGCAGGTCGGCGACGAAATCAGCGAGGCGTTCCTGTATCCGGCCGCGCACCGGCTGCTGCGCCGCTGCGATGCCATATGGCGGATCGACGGCGCGTCGCGCGGCGCGGACGCGGATGTCAGCCTCGCGCGGCAGCTCGGCAAGCCGGTCTATTTCGCGGTTGACGAGATTCCGGTCGCGCAAGACGATTCGGATAGCTGAGCAGGCGGGGAGGTGTCGGGGCGCGGCATCGCCGGTGCCTCCTTGCGTCGGCTGCAACGGGAAAAGCCCGGCGCCGCGCGTAATCGTGACATTGCGATAGCGTCATACAGTTGCATGCGCGAATGCGGCACGTTATACCCGAACCGGCGTATGATCGCGGCGCCATCCGCGCACCGTTCGACGTCACCGCCGCCCCATCATGCCGTTCCCCGATTCCGCCGACTCCGCCGACTCTGCCGACTCCGCCGATTCCACCGCTGCCGCCGCGCAGCTTCCCGCCGATCTCGTCGCTGCCGCCGTTGACGCGCTCGCGCGCGCCGACGCGTTGCTCGTGACGGCTGGCGCAGGCATCGGCGTCGATTCCGGGTTGCCCGATTTTCGCGGTACGGACGGTTTCTGGCGTGCGTATCCGGCGCTGCGCCACGAGCGTTTCGAATTCCACGAGATCGCATCGCCGCACGCGTTCCGGGCGCGTGCGCCACTCGCGTGGGGGTTCTACGGACACCGTCTCGCGCTTTACCGCGCGACGGTGCCGCATGCGGGTTTCGCGATCCTGCGCCGCTGGATCGACGCGATGCCGAACGGCGGCTTCGTGCTGACGAGCAACGTCGACGGCCAGTTCCAGAAAGCCGGTTTCGATCCGGCGCGAATCGTCGAGATCCACGGCTCGATTCACGCGATGCAGTGCCTGCGGCCGTGCTCGGACGACACGTGGGATGCGGCGCCGTTCGTGCCGGACGTCGACGAAACCACCTGCCGGCTGGTCGGCGAAGCGCCGCGCTGCCCGCACTGCGGCGGCCTCGCGCGGCCGAACATCCTGATGTTCGGCGACACCGGCTGGCTCGGGGCGCGCTACGACGCGCAGGAACGTGCGCTGGAAGACTGGATCGCGCAGGCCGGGCGCGTCGCCGTGGTCGAGATCGGCGCGGGCACCGCGATTCCGACCGTGCGCCTGCTGAGCGAACGGCTGGGCGCCGACGTCATCCGCATCAACGCGCGCGAGGCGCATGCGCGCCGTGCGGACGTGATCGGATTGAAGGGCGGTGCGCTGGCGACGCTGACTGCGCTCGACCGCGCATGGCGCGGCGGCTGACGCCGCGCCACGGGCCGACCGCCGACCGCTGACCGCTGCCCGCCGACCGCCGACCGCCGACCGCCGCGCGGTTACGGCCGGGCGACGAGCGCCTGCACGAGCGCAGGTGCTTGCGGCGAACCGAGACCCGTCACGTAGTCGTAGCCGCCCGCTGCGTTGCAGACGCTGCCGCAACTGCCGTTGGACCCGGTCGTCACGTCGTGATAGTCGCTGCCGTACGCGGTTTTCCCGACCGTATAGAGCGAGTCGTAGGTGCCGCTCAAGCGGCTCTTGCCGGCCGCCGCGCGCAGCGAATTCGCAATCGCGACGAGCGCCGACCATTGCGGCGCGCCCGCGCTCGTGCCGCCGACCTGGAACCAGCCCGCCTGCCCCTGATAGGTGACCGAGTCGTACACAGCGAAGCCGCTGGACGGATTCGCGTCGTAGCTGACATCGGGCACGCCGCGCTTGCCGGCGACCGGAACCGGCCACCCAGCCTGGCCGGCCGGCTCGGCCTCGACGGTGCTCACGCCGCCGCCGCTGCCGCTCCACGCCGCCTCGCCGACGTAGTTGCCGTACGTATCGGTGGACAACGTCGTACCGCCCACTGCGACCACGTAAGGCGACGCGGCCGGGTATTCGGTCCCGGCGCCGCTGTCGCCGGACGACGCGACGAACGTGACGCCCGCGACGTTGAAGTGGCTGTCGAAGCCGGTTTCGCTGCTGAACTCGCTGCCGCCGAAACTCATCGACACGACTGATGCGCCGCGCTTGACCGCGACGTCGACCGCGGCCAGCAGGTCGCTGAAGCTGGCCGACGCGGCCTCGACGAGCATGATCTTCGCCTTCGGCGCGATCGCATGCACCCATTCGACGTCGAGCGACATCTCGAGCGCCCAGCCCGAATCGGTCTTGGGCCGTGTACCGCGTGCGTACACCTTGGTGAAACAGCCGTTCGACGACGTGCAGGCCGGCAGCGAGAACGCGTTGCTGAACACGCCGAGATCGGCCTCGATCTTCGGGGCGTCGTACGCATCGACGATCGCGACCACCATCCCGTCGCCCTGGTTGGCGATCGCGTCGAACCCGTACGCGTGCCGGGTGAGCGCGGGCGTGAGGCCGGAGACCGTCGCCGTGCTCGCGCGCGGCTTCGTGTGGAACGGCGGGCGCGCGAAGCCTTTCGGCGCGCGGTTGCCTTCGACGTAGGACGGCGGTCCGTTGCCGTCGGCGAGCGCGACACTCGATGCGAGCAGCGACGCGCACAGCGCTGGAATCAACATGGATAACAGGCGGATATTGTTCATTTTTCGAATCTCCATGTCGATGGAGTGGGTTGGCGAAACCAGTTTACAAAATCGGCGAAGTCAATTGAATGGAATATCGACCGAATGCGGGAATGTCTGATAAGGGAAACTACGCGTTAGCCCCGTGAAATATGGGGTTTTCAGGGTTTCCGAGCGGTGGATGAAGCTGCTTTGTCGATCGTTGAGAAGACTGATAAATAATCGATGGATTTTGAATTGATTCGTAATGTCCTGCGTAATGCGCCGGAAAATATCGAGTGCGAAGGATTCGCGGGAATAATCAAATGCATCATGCCCGCGCGACAGGATGGCCTGCTTCGCAGGCATTGCCGCCGCGGCGCGATTCCGCATACAGTTCGACGTAGGCCGCATCCGCCACGCGGCGTCGTCAGCGAGGAGTGCCCTTGTTCTATTCGATCGTCGCGATCTTCGTCGGCGCCGGGCTCGGCGCGTTGCTGCGCTGGTTCCTGAGCCTCGCGCTCAACGAATTCTTTCCCGCCGTGCCGCTCGGCACGCTCGCCTCGAACCTGATCGGCGGCTACGTGATCGGCATTGCCGCCGTCGTGTTCACGGCCCGCGTCGGGCTGCCGCCCGAGTGGCGGCTGTTCGTGATCACGGGCTTCCTCGGCGGCCTCACGACGTTTTCGACCTATTCGGTCGAAGTGATGACCCACGCGCTCGAGGGCGAATTCGGATGGGCGTTTGCGGTGGCTGCCCTACACTTGACTGGATCGTTCGCGCTGACGGCGCTCGGCATGTGGACCGCGCGCGCGTGGCTCGCGGCGGCCTGAACGGGCCGCCATCGGAGGGAGCGATGGACAGGATCTTCTTGCGCTTCTACCTGCACGAGCAGCACCGGCTGCACTGGAAGCCGCTGTGGGAATGGCTGCTGGAGGAGGCGAACCGGATGGGCGTCGCGGGCGGTTCCGCGTTTCGCGCGATGGCCGGCTTCGGCCAGCATCGCGTGCTGCATGAGGACCGCTTTTTCGAACTGCAGGGTTCGCTCGCGATCGAGGTCGAATTCATCGTCACCGAGGACGAAGCGCAGCGTTTGCTCGAACGGCTGTCGCACGAGAAAGTGCGCGTGTGCTACGCGATGATTCCGGCGCGCTTCGGCGTGATCGACACGCTCGGCGCACCGCCGGCGCAGGGGCCGGCGGCGTAGGGCCCATTATTGGTGGGAACAGGCCCCAGGGGCGTCAGATGCCGAACATCGTCAGCGACACGGCGGCGCGCGTGACGATCATCAGCAGCACCTGGACGATCACGAACAGCAGGATCGGCGACAGGTCGATGCCGCCGAGGTTCGGGATGATGCGGCGCAGCGGGTTCAGGAACGGCGCGGTGAGCTGGAAGAGGATCGGCATCGCCGGCGAGCGCGGGTTGAGCCACGACAGCAGCGCCATCAGGATCGTCATCCAGATCACGAGGTTGAGCGCCCACTTCACGACGGTGAGCAGCGCGACCACGACGAGCGTCGGGATCGCCGCGGCCGGATCGAAGCCGGCCATCACGACCATCAGCACGACGTAGACGAGCGCGGTAAGCAGCGCGGCGACGACGCTGGCCCAGTCGATGCCGCGCACGCCCGCGATCACGCGGCGCAGCGGCAGCACGAGCCAGTTGGTCGCCTGCAGCACGGCCTGCGTGACGGGGTTGTACGGCGGCACGCGGACGGCCTGCATCCAGACGCGCAGGATCAGCGCGGCGCCGAACAGCGTGAAGACGGTATTGAGCAGAAAACGGGCGATCTCGCCGAACATCGTTGGCATCCTTTTTATACGGTCAGTAGCGTGCGGCCGCCAACGCCGGATGGCGGCGCATCGGCCGACACCTTATCACGCCTCGTCTCGCGACGGGGAGGGGTGCGCGGCCGTGCGCGCGAGCGACGTTTCGACGGCTTCGGCGAGCGCCGGCAGCGACGCCGGCGGCACGGCACGCTTCGCCGCGAGCGCGACCGCGCGGCGCGTCATCAGCGCGTACAGCGTCGCGTGATCGCCGCCGCGCGCTTCGAGCAGCGCGAGCTGGCGTTCGACGATGCCCGTATCGCCGCGCGACACGGGGCCGGCGAGCGCGTTCGCGAGCCCCTTGTCGCGTGCGGTCTCGATCGTGCCGGCGAGCATCGGCAGCAGCGCGCGCAGCGCGGCTTCCTCGTCGAACCCGAGGCCGCGCCACAGCTCGACCGCTTCCGACAGCCCGCACAGCGCGAAGCTCGCCGCATAGTGCGCGGCCGCGTGATAGAGCATCCGGCCGCCGGCCGGAATCGACAGCGGATGGCAGCCGAGTGCGGCGGCAAGCCGCATCAGTGTCGCGTGCAGCGCGCCGTCGGCTTCGATCGTGACCGAGCAGCCGTCGATGCGCGTGAGGTCGGCGTCGGTGCCGCCGAACAGGTAGAGCGGATGGAAGCCGCCGGTGGCCGCGCCTTGCCGTTTCGCCGGATCGAGCAGCGCGACCGCCGACGCGCCGCTGCAGTGGACGATGGCCTGTCTGGCGGCGCGCGATGCATCGAAGCGGAGTGCCGCGGCGGTCGACGCGAGATGATCGTCTGGGACCGTCAGGAAGATCAGGTCGGCGGCGTCGGCGACCTGCTGCGGCGTGTCGACCGCCTGGCAGCCGTCGATGCGCGCGGCGAGGGCCGCGGCCGATTCGGGCGTGCGGCTCGCGATCGCGACGACGGGAAAGCCGGCCTGCGCGAAGCGCTGTGCGACGCAGCGCGCGAGGCGGCCGGCGCCGATGAAGCCGAGACGGGGTGTGTCTGGGAGGGACATGGCAGCGGACGTAAGCGAAAACGAAGCAACCGCCAGTATCGCAGGAATAGAAGCACGGTCGCGCAAGGTCGATTTCCGCGCGCACGCAGGTAGTCATTACCGATATGCGGTGCGATCCACACGTGCGTTTGCGTCCGGCATTGCGGTCGAATCGCGATCATCGAATCCGACCCCGAAACGCATTGCGCGGGCGGTCATCTTGAATTGTCGGTGTCCTGTTTCAAATTTGTAATCGTTCATTACGTACGCGTGCCCGCCGCGCATGCCATATCCGGTAAGACTGACCGGCCGTCGCTTGGCGACCCGACTCGTCGGACGGAATCGCGCGACCTGCCAAGGGTCGCCACAGGCTCCGGAAGCCACGCCCCACGGCGGCTCAGGCCGCGTGCGATTGCAATTTGCAACAAATGCGAAACACGCGAGGGGCGGGTTTTCGCTACATTGCTTCCATGCGACGTGCATGCCCGCCGTTGCCGACAGGAGCGCATAAAATATCGCTCCAGCAGGAGAATCGAAGTGAAAAAGCTCATTCCGTTCATCGCCGCCGCCGCGCTGGGCCTGGGTGCCGCAAGCGCCGCGCAGGCTCACGTGTCGATCGGGGTCGGCATCGGTATCCCGGTCGCGCCCGCGTATCCCGTTTATGCACCGCCGCCGCCCGTGTACTACGCGCCGCCGCCTCCGCCCGTGTATTACGCACCGGCACCGGCCTACTATGCGCCGCCGCCCGCGGTGGTCGTCGGTGGCTATGGCGGCTACGGCGGTTACTACGGTCGTCCGTACTGGCGGCATGGTTACGGCGGCTGGGGCCATCACGGCTACTGGCGTCGCTGATTCGTCCCGCGCGGCCTGACCGCGCGTGGCAAAACGGCGCAACGTCCCGCGAGGGGCGCTGCGCCGTTTTCCATTGGGACGGCCGCTCGACGCGCGGCCCGTGCAGGTCGGCTTCGCCTACACCGCGTTCGCGATCAGGTCGCGGTAGCCGCCGACGATCACGCTGTACGAGAAATACGCGAACAGCAGCGCCGACGCGATGTGGCACGCCCGCATCAGCCCGGCGCCCGCGCGCTTGCGGCCGTGGCTCGCGAGCGTGCACATGAAGAGCGTCCACGCGAGGCCGCCGAGGAAGAAGCCCGACAGGAACACCGACGCGGTGGCCGGCGTGGTCGCGCCGGCTTTCGCGATCAGCGCGCCGCCGACCGCCGCGAACCACAGGATCGCGCTCGGCGACGACATCGCGAGCAGCATCCCGCGCAGGAAACTGCGCCGCGCGCTCGCCCGCGGTGGCGGGGCATCGTCCGCGTCGTCGTCTGCCGCCCTGGCCGGCGCCAGCGCTTCGCGCGTCATCTTCCACGTGAGGAACAGCAGCACGGCACCGCCGCCGATCCACACGATCCACCGCACGGCCTCGAACTGCAGCAGCACGGCCATCCCGGCGAGCGCGAGCGCCGCGTAGAGGAGGTCGCCGACGCACGAGCCGACGCCGAGCCAGAAGCCCGGCCGGAAGCCGTGCGACAGCGTCAGCGACAGCATCGCGACGTTCACGAGGCCGATGTCGAGACACAGCGACAGCGACAGAAAGAAACCGTCGGACAGCATCGAGGCGGGGGGGAAGTTCATCTGCGTCGTTCTTGTGGTGGGTGCGATGCACGGGCCGGCGGGCGCCGGCCGTACGGCCTCAGAGTCCGATCTCCTGCCAGAGCCGGTCGACGCGCGCCTTCACGGCCGCATCCATCTCGATCGGGCGGCCCCATTCGCGGTTCGTCTCGCCGGGCCACTTGTTGGTCGCGTCGAGCCCCATCTTCGAGCCGAGACCGGCAACCGGCGACGCGAAGTCGAGATAGTCGATCGGCGTGCTGTCGACCATCACCGTGTCGCGCACGGGGTCGACGCGCGTCGTGATCGCCCAGATCACTTCCTTCCAGTCGCGGATATTCACGTCCTCGTCGACGACCACGATGAACTTCGTATACATGAACTGCCGCAGGAAGCTCCACACGCCGAACATCACGCGCTTCGCGTGGCCCGCGTAGCTCTTCTTCATCTGGACGATGGCCATCCGGTAACTGCAGCCTTCGGGCGGCAGGTAGAAGTCGGTGATCTCCGCGAACTGCTTCTGCAGCAGCGGCACGAACACCTCGTTGAGCGCGACGCCGAGCACCGCGGGCTCGTCGGGCGGTTTGCCCGTGTAGGTCGAGTGGTAGATCGCGTCGCGCCGCATCGTGATGCGCTCGACGGTGAATACCGGGAACCACTCCTGCTCGTTGTAATAGCCGGTATGGTCGCCGTACGGCCCTTCGAGCGCGTGCTCGTACGCGGCGGACGCGTTGCCGGCCGGACGCGGCGGCGCGCCGGCCGGAGCGGGGGCAGGGGTGCCGTCCTGCGGATGGATGAAGCCTTCGAGCACGATCTCCGCGCGCGCGGGCACCTGCAGCGTGTCGACGCCGGGCGTCAGGCACTTTGCGAGCTCCGTGCGGCTGCCGCGCAGCAGGCCGGCGAACTGGTATTCGGACAGCGAATCGGGCACGGGCGTCACCGCGCCGAGCGTCGTGGCCGGATCGGCGCCGAGCACAACCGCGACCGGATACGGCTTGCCTGGGTTCTGCAGCGCGAATTCGCGGAAGTCGAGCGCGCCGCCGCGATGCGCGAGCCAGCGCATGATCAGCTTGTTGCGGCCGATCAGTTGCTGGCGGTAGATGCCGAGGTTCTGGCGCGACTTGTTCGGCCCGCGCGTGACCGTCAGGCCCCACGTGACGAGCGGCCCCGCATCGCCGGGCCAGCAGGTCTGGATCGGCAGCTTGTTCAGGTCGACGTCGGCGCCTTCCCAGACGATCTCCTGGCATGGCGGCGACGACACCGACTTCGGCGCCATGTCCCACACGGCCTTCGCGAGCGACAGCAGCTTGCCGGCGTCCTTCAGGCTCTTCGGCGGGTCGGGTTCCTTCAGCGCGGACAGCAGGCGGCCGAGATCGCGCAGCGAACCGAGCGCGGCGTCGTCGCCCGCATCGACGCCCATCCCGAGCGCGACGCGGCGCGGCGTGCCGAACAGGTTGCCGAGCACGGGAAACGCATGGCCGGGCGGCGCGTTGAACAGCAGCGCAGGGCCGCCGGCGCGCAGCACGCGGTCGCACAGCTCGGTCATTTCGAGCACGGGCGACACGGGTTGCGTGACGCGCCGCAGTTCGCCGAGCGCTTCGAGGCGCTGGATGAAATCGCGTAAGTCTTTGTATTTCATGAAGAAGGTCCGGGCCGCCCGCATGGCGGGCGACGGTGGGCGGGCGCAGCGGCCGGCTGCGGCCCCGAATCGACCGACGATTTTACCCGGCCCGCCGCGCGGACGCCCGGCCGAGAAAAAAGTCGACCGCGCGCAAACCCCCTACGGCACGGGGCCTCCGATCTGAAGGTCGATTTCAAATTACTTTTTGTTATAATTTCGAGGTTTTATAGTGTTGACGATCTATAAAACCCTGCTAGAATCCGCTCACATTGGCTGCAGGGTAAAAGGCTTCGAGCCGCCAATCACCGATCTTTGACGCAGCGCGTCACCGTCCGCCGAATCCTGCACGGCGTATTCGACGGCCTTAGTCGTAGTCCCAGCCAGCGCTACCAGACGCTGGTTTTTTGCGTGGGTGCCACCGCGTATGCCCGTCTCGCCCACTGTGCGAAGGCGCCGGCCCTCTTACACCGTGGCCTCGAACGGTACTTATACCGTTTCCCCGATGCTTGCACGTCCCAACCAAGGCGTGCGGCATCGTGATTCCGCGGCGCGTATTCTGTCTCGCCATCGAGCTGAGCGAGCCGCACGAGTCATGTTCATGGGAGATGATCTGAATGAACGCTTGGTTATCGTGGCGTCCCACTGAGCAGCATGCGCAAATCGTGCGCAACATGCTGCGTCGCGGGACGCGTGTCAGTCACCATCTATTCAGCGTTGTCGGCTGTCTCGCTGTCGCAGTTGCACTTGCACTGTGGCTGCTGCCAACCGTACGCGGCACGCTTGCCGCGAAGCTGATGCCGGTCGTATCCGCGGCCGTGCAGGCCGGGCCGGCCCGCCTGCTGTCCGGTCATCCGCTGCCGAACTTCGCGCCTGCCGGCGCGCAGCCGCAGCAGCAGGAAGACAGCCCCGAAACGGACGCGCTTGCGGTCGGCCTCGACGTCGCACCGGAAGCCGCCGCGCAGGGCGATGCGTCCGATCCGGCCCGCAACGGCCCGTCGCCCGTCGCGCTGGCCAAGCTGATTCCGACCCAGCGGGTGGCGGCCGATGCGCGCGACGACCGTGCGCTCGCGTCGAACCGCGAACAGGCGCTCGTCGCGACCTATCTGTCGCGCCGCTACCGTGTCGCCCAGGAGCCGGTCGGCCAGCTCGTGAAGGCCGCGTTCCAGACCGGCCGTGACGTCGGCCTCGATCCGCTGCTGCTGCTGTCCGTGATGGCGATCGAGTCGGGCTTCAACCCGTACGCCGAAAGCGGTGTCGGTGCGAAGGGCCTGATGCAGGTCATGTCGAAGGTCCATTCCGACAAGTTCGAGTATTTCGGCGGCACCGATACCGCACTGCAGCCGCTCGCGAACCTCCAGGTCGGCGCGCTCGTGTTGAAGGACTGCATCGCCCGCGGCGGTTCGCTGGCGAACGGCCTGCGCATGTACAACGGCTCGACGAACCCCGACGACACCGCATACGGCACGAAGGTGATGGCCGAGCGCGGCCGCCTGCGCGACGTGTCGCACGGCCGCAGCGTGCCGGTCAATGCGCCGCAGGCGAAGCCGATCGTCACGGCCGCGGCAGCGGCAGGCGGCGCGAAGCGCGTGCATGCGACGCTTGAAACCGCGACGTCGGCGAAGACGGCCACGCCGAAGGAAACGTCGCCGCAGGACGATGCAAGCGTCGATACCGCGAAGCAATCGCATGGCGGCCATTCGGAGCTCGGCGCGTAACGTAGCGCACGGTTTCGGCCGGCAGGAAATGGAAAAGGCACCCGATTCGGGTGCCTTTTCTTTTGTGCGGTGCGCGGAACGGCTGGTGTGCGGGCCGCGACGTCAGTGCTGCCCGAACAGCGTCGCGAGCCGATCGACTGCCTCTTCGAGCCGCGAGTAGGCCGTTGCATAGGAAAGACGGATGTAGTCTCGCGGCGCATGGACGCCGAAATCCATGCCGGGCACCAGCACGACGCCCGCGTCGTGCAGCATCGCCTGCGTGAGCGCGGCGCTGTCGCCGGCCGCCGGGTGCGCGACGCCGCCGCAATGCGCATAGACGTAGAACGCGCCGTCGGGCATCACCGGAACCGTGAAGCCGAGCCGTTCGAGCGCCGGTGCGATGAAATCGCGGCGGCGCTTGAATTCGAGCCGGCGCGCTTCGTAGATGTCGAGCGTGGCCGGCTCGAAGCACGCGAGCGCCGCGTGCTGCGCGAGTGCGGACGGGCAGATGAACAGGTTCTGCGAAAGCTTCTCGAACGTACCGACCAGCGCGGGCGGCACGACGAGCCAGCCGAGCCGCCAGCCGGTCATGCTGAAGTACTTCGAGAAGCTGTTCACCGTGATGACATCGTCGCCGAACGACAGCGCCGACACGGGTGCAGCGTCATAGCTGAGCCCCTGGTAGATCTCGTCGACGATCGTGAAGCCGCCGCGTGCGCGCACGGCTTCGACGATTCGTTTCAGTTCGTCGGGCTCGAGCGACGTGCCGGTCGGGTTCGACGGCGACGCGAGCAGCACGCCGCGCGTGCGGTCGCTCCAGCGCGTGCGGACGTCGTCCTCGGTGAGCTGGAAGCGCGCGTCCGGGCCGCTCGGCACGAGCACCGCGCGGCCTTCGGCCGCCGCGACGAAGTGCCGGTTGCACGGATACGACGGGTCGGGCATCAGCACCTCGTCGTCGCGGCCGACGAGCGCGAGGCACGCGAGCAGCAGCGCGGCCGACGCGCCGGCCGTCACGACGATCCGCTCGGGGCTGATCGTGAGGCCATACGCGCGCGCGTAGTGCGCGGCGATCGCCTCGCGCAGCGGCGCAATGCCGAGCGCGCTCGTGTACTGCGTGACGCCGCGGCGCAGCGCGGCCGCGGCCGCGTTGACGACAGGCTCCGGCGCGGTGAAATCCGGTTCGCCGATGCCCATGTGGATAACATCGCGCCCGGAGGACTCGAGCCGCTGTGCCTCCTTCATCAGTTCCATCACGTAGAAGGGCTGGATCGCGTCGACGCGTGCGGCGAGCGTGACGAGCGAATCGGCGGTGGTATTCATCGGTCGGGCGGGGCGGAGGAGGGAGAATGAAAAACGGGCGCTTGCGCGCCCGTGGACAAACAAACGGTATCAGCCGTTGCGGCGCGCCTGCGTTTCGGCGGGGCGCAGCTTCGCGGCGAGCTTGTCGAGTACGCCGTTCACGTACTTGTAGCCGTCGGAGCCGCCGAACGTCTTCGCGAGTTCGACAGCTTCGTTGATGATCACGCGATACGGCGTTTCGACGTGGTGCGTGAGCTCGAACGTCGCGATCAGCAGCACCGCGCGTTCGACCGGCGACAACTGGTCGATCGGGCGGTCGAGCGACGGCGTCAGCGCTTCGACGAGCGTCGCGTGCTCGCGGATCACGCCGTGCAGGATTGCTTCGAGCAGTTCCTTGTCAGCCTTGTCGTAACCGAGCGCGCCGCGCAGCTGCGCGTCGATCTCGCCGGAGGCCGCGTTCGACAGCAGCCACTGATACAGGCCCTGCGTCGCCAGCTCGCGCGATTGTCGGCGGGCGCTCTTCTTCATGCGCGCTCCTCTTCGTCGTCTTCGTCTTCTTCTTCGTCCTCGTCGTCATCGCCGAGCTGGTCGAGCGCCATCGTCAGGTTGGCCATCTCGACGGCGACGCGCGCGGCGTCACGACCCTTTTCGGTCATGCGCGCGACGGCCTGCTCGTCGTTTTCGGTCGTCAGGACCGCGTTCGCGATCGGCAGGTTGAAGTCGAGGCCGATGCGGGTGATGCCCGCGCCGCTCTCGTTCGACACGAGTTCGAAGTGGTAGGTCTCGCCGCGGATCACCGCGCCGAGCGCGATCAGTGCGTCGAACTGGCCGCTTTCCGCGAGCTTCTGCAGCGCGAGCGGGATTTCCAGCGCGCCGGGCACTGACACGAGCAGCACGTCTTCACCGGTGACGCCGAGGCGCTCCAGTTCTTCGACGCACGCGTCGGCGAGGCCGTTGCACACGGGCTCGTTGAAGCGCGATTGCACGATGCCGATACGCAGGCCGTCGCCTTCGAGATTCGGTTGGTATTGTCCGATTTCCATGATCTTGTCCGTGGTGTGGATGAACGGTTATAGGGCGAAAGCGCCGTGGCGGGTTACGCGTGGGACGCCGGGCAGGACTTGGCTTCGCCGCCGGGCATCGGAATGAAGCCCGTGACTTCGAGGCCGTAGCCGGACATGCTGCCCAGCTTGCGCGGATTCGACAGCACCTGCATCTTGCCGACGCCGACATCGCGCAGGATCTGCGCGCCGATGCCGAACGTCTTGAAATCGACCGGCCGGCGCTTGAGCGCAGCGGCCTTTTCTTCCTCGTCGAACGCCTTGAAGACGTCGATCAGGTGTTCCTTCGTGTCGCCGCAGTTGAGCAGCACGATCACGCCGAGGTCGCGTTCCGCGATGTCGCGCATCGCGGCGTCGAGCGTCCACGAGTGCGTCGACACGCCGGTTTCGAGCAGGTCGAGCACCGACAGCGGCTCGTGCACGCGCACCGGCGTATCGACGTCCGGCGACGGCGCACCGCGTACCAGCGCGATGTGCGGCGAACCGCTCGGCTGGTCGCGGTACAGCACCGCGCGGAACGTGCCGTGCGCGGTCTGCATCGTGCGCTCGGCGATCCGCTCGATGATCGATTCGGTGCGGCTGCGGTACTGGATCAGGTCGGCGATCGTGCCGATCTTCAGGCCGTGTTCCTTCGCGAACTCGATCAGGTCGGGCAGGCGCGCCATCGTGCCGTCGTCCTTGATGATCTCGCAGATCACCGCGGCCGGCGTGAGGCCTGCGAGCGCGGTGAAGTCGCAGCCGGCCTCGGTGTGGCCCGCGCGCACGAGCACGCCGCCCGGTTGCGCCATGATCGGGAACACGTGGCCCGGCTGCACGATGTGCTCGGGACGCACGTCGTGTGCGACCGCCGTGGCGATCGTATGCGCACGGTCGGCGGCCGAGATGCCGGTCGTCACGCCTTCGGCCGCTTCGATGCTGACCGTGAACGCGGTGCCGTACTGCGTGCCGTTGCGGTAGGTCATCAGCGGCAGGTGCAGCTGCTTGCAGCGTTCCTGCGTCAACGTCAGACAAACCAGGCCGCGGCCGTACCTGGCCATGAAGTTGATCGCTTCCGGCGTGACGAATTCGGCGGCGATCACGAGGTCGCCCTCGTTTTCGCGGTCTTCTTCGTCGACCAGGATCACCATCCGGCCGGCTTTCAGCTCGGCGATGATGTCGAGCGTGGAGGCGAGCGTCATAAGGGGGCGAGAAAGAGGAAAGTGCGTATTTTACGCCAGCCGGACGGCGTTTCGGCTGGCGCGGGTTGCGCCCGGTCGGCAAGCGCGCCGGAAGGCGGTGCGGCCGGCCTGCGCGGCAGGCCCGGCCGGGCCGCCGCGCACTGCCTGCACGCGGTTGCGAGCGATTGCGGGCCGGGCTTTGCCCGGCCGCGCGTCACGCGTGCTCGTCGCGCCCGCCGAGGTAGTCGAGCTTGCCGAGTTCGACGCCGCTGTGGCGCAGGATGTCGTACGCGGTCGTCACGTGGAAGAAGAAATTGGGCAGCACGAAGTTCAGCAGGTACGACTGGCCGGTGAACTCGATCGGGCCGACGCGCATCTTCAGCACGATCTGGCGCGCCTCGCTGCCGTCGATCTGCGCGGCGTCGAAGCTTTTCAGGTAGTCGATCGTCTTCTGGATGCGCGCGTGCAGTTCGTCGAAGGTCTGCTCGACGTCCGGGTAGCTCGGGATCTCGGCGCCGGCGAGCCGCGCCGCGCAGCCCTTGGCCGTGTCGGTCGCGATGTAGACCTGGCGGACGAGCGGCAGCATGTCCGGGTAGAGGCGCGCGCCGACGAACACCGCCGGGTCGATCTGCTTCTCGGCCGCGTGCGCCTGCGCCTTGCCGAGGATGTGCTGCAGGTTGGTCAGGCCGCGAATCAGGACGGGCAGCGAAGCCTGGTACATCGAGATGGACATGGGAACGACTCCTGTGGGAAGGGGGGCGGCCGGTTCGCGGCGCGTCGTGCGTTGCGGCGTTGAAACCGCTGTCGACGCATCTTAGCGCGACGGGATGACCCGTGCGCGTCGTTGGCCGTTCGGCCAGCTCTCGTTAGAGCGACCGGCCGGCGAGCGCCATGCAGCCGCCCTGATTGCGCGGGAATACCGGAGCACATCGGCATCGCGCGTCGATCCGTAAAAGGTCGTATCATGAAACACGAAACACGAAATATGAAGTGACGGAGACTCACATGATCGAACTCGACGGCGCCGCGTCGGCCGTACTTGCCCGGCTGGCGTCCTTCGGCCAGGAAAACGATGCGCGGATGGCCGACCGCAGCCGCAAGATGCTGAACCTCGAGCCGGCCACGGCCGAACTGCTGTACCTCCTCGTCACCGGCGCGCGGCGCCGGCGCGTGCTGGAGATCGGCACGTCCAACGGCTACAGCGCGATCTGGCTCGCCCATGCGCTGCGCGAAACGGACGGGCAGCCGCTCGTCACCGTCGAGTTTTCGCCCGACAAGGCCGAGCAGGCGAGGGCCAACCTGCGCGCGGCGGCGCTGCAGGACTGGGCACAGGTGATCGAAGGCGATGCGACGCAGGTCTGCGCGGCCGTGACCGGCCCGTTCGACTGCGTGTTCTTCGATGCCGACCGCGTGAGCGCGCCGCAGCAACTGGCGCACCTGTTGCCGAAGCTGACGCCCGACGCACTGCTCGTCGCGGACAACGCGCTGTCCCATCCGGACGAGATCGCCGGCTATCTCGCCGCGGTCGATGCGCTGCGGCAGTTCGACACGACGATCGTGCCGGTCGGCAAGGGGCTCCACATCGCACGTCGCCGGAGGCCGGCATGACGCGCGCGACGCTCGAGCGCACGACACTGGGGCGCGACGCATACGGGGCGATCAGGGAGATGCTGGTCGACGAAGCGCGCTTCGCGGCGGGCGAGAAGATCAGCATCGAAGCGCTGTCGCGCGATCTCGGCATCAGCCGTTCGCCGGTGTGGGCGGCGGTGTCGCGCCTCGAAGCCGAGGGGCTGCTGCAGGTCGTGCCGCGCCAGGGCGTCTTCGTGATCGCCTTCGACCGTGCGCGGATCGTGGCCATCTTCGAGGCGCGGGAGGCGCTCGAGGGCATGGCCGCGCGCCTGGCGGCGCAGCGCATGACCCCCGACGACCACGCAGCGCTGGACGAAGCGTTGACGCGGCAGGCGCGCGCGGTCGCCACGCGCGACGGCGACGCATATCGCATCGCCAACCTCGACTTTCACCACGGACTGCTCGCGACGGCGCGCAACGCGACGATCGAGACGTCGCTCAGGGCGCTGTATGCGCAGGTGCAGACGATGTGTGCGGGCGGCGCGAGTCCGATGGACGACTGGGAGCGATTGGGCGGGAATGTCGCCGAACACCGGCAGGTGTTCGACATGATCGCGAAGCGCGACGCGGATGCCGCCGAGCGTGCGGCGCGCGAGCATGTCCGGCAGTTGCTCGACACGATTCTGGCGCGGGCAGGCGGAGAGGGCGCGGATGCCTGATCGCCTGCGAAACGCCGGCGGGCGACGGCAACGAGGATAAAGGAAAGCGGCCGTGGTCCGGGCTCGGGCCGTTGGCCGCCGCTTCGGGGATCGCGAGTGCGATCAGTCCTGCTGTACGCCCTGCGACGTCGACAGCATCCGCTCCACATATCGCGCGATCATGTCGACTTCGAGGTTGACCTTGTCGCCGGCCTTCACGTGGCGCAACGTCGTGACTTCGACCGTATGCGGAATCAGGTTGATCGAGAATTCGCAGCCGTCCGCGCGATCGCCGACCGTGTTGACGGTCAGGCTCACGCCGTTGACCGTGATCGACCCCTTGTACGCGAGATAACGACCGAGCTCGCGCGGTGCGACGATCCGCAACTCGTGCGACTCGCCGACCGGCGCGAAGCGCGACACGGTACCGAGGCCGTCGACGTGGCCCGACACGATGTGCCCGCCGAGGCGGTCGTGCGCGCGCAGCGCCTTCTCGAGGTTCACGTCGCCGGGTTGGGCGAGGCCGACCGTGCGGTTCAGGCTTTCGCGCGACACGTCGACGTCGAACGAGGCATCGGTCATTTCGATCACCGTCATGCACGCGCCCTGGATCGCGATGCTGTCGCCGAGCGCGACATCGGCGAGGTCGAGCCCGCCGGCCAGCACGGTCAGGCGCACACCCGCATCGGCCGACGTGCCGAGCGGATCGATCGATTCGATGCGGCCGACGGCCGCGACAATTCCGGTAAACATCGTGACGGTCCCGTTCAGTGCGTGGCGTCGGGCGGTGCGACCCGCGCCAGGATCCGCAGATCGTCGCCGATCCGCTCGATACCGTGGAACGACAGTCGCGTGCGTGCGTCGAGACTCGCCGGCGCGGCGAGGTCGAACATGCCGGCCGCGTCGGCGCCCAGCAGGCTCGGCGCGAGATAGACGAGCAATTCGTCGACGCATTGCTCGCGCAGCAGCGAGCCGTTCAGCTTGTGGCCGGCCTCGACGTGCAACTCGTTGACGCCGCGCGCGCCGAGCGCCGCCAGCATCGCGGGCAGGTCGACCTTGCCGTGCGCATTCGCGAGCGGCACGATTTCCGCGCCGCGCGCCTTCAACACGTTCGCGCGCATTTCGCCGCTCGCGTCGAGCCGGCCGCAGAAGATCAGCAGCGGCGCGCCTTCGAGCAGCCGCGCGTCGAGCGGCAGGTCGAGGCGGCTGTCGACCAGTACACGCTGCGGCTGGCGCGGCGTGTCGATGCCACGCACGGTCAGCAGCGGATTGTCCTCGCGCACGGTGCCGATGCCGGTGAGGATCGCGCAGGCGCGCGCACGCCACGCGTGCCCGTCGAGGCGCGCGGCGTCGCCGGTGATCCACTGGCTTTCGCCGGACGGCAGCGCAGTGCGGCCGTCGAGCGACGCGGCGGTCTTCATCCGCACCCACGGGCGGCCGCGCGTCATCCGCGACACGAAGCCGATGTTCAGCTCGCCGGCTTCATGCGCGAGCAGCCCGCAGCGCACGTCGATGCCCGCGTCGCGCAGCATCCCGAGGCCGCGCCCCGACACCTGCGGATTCGGGTCTTCCATCGCCGCGACGACCTTCGCGACGCGCGCTTCGGTCAGTGCGTTCGCGCACGGCGGCGTGCGACCGAAATGGCTGCACGGCTCGAGCGTCACGTAGACGGTCGAGCCCGCGACGTCATGGCCGCGCGAGCGCGCGTCCTTCAGCGCCTGCACTTCCGCGTGGTCCTGGCCGGCCGGCTGCGTGAAGCCTTCGCCGATCACGTCGCCGTCCTTGACGATCACGCAGCCGACGCGCGGATTCGGCGCGGTCGTATACATGCCGCGCGCCGCGAGCGCGAGCGCGCGCTCCATGTGGGCGAAATCGGTATCCGAGAACATGCGCGCGGCCCCGGGTCAGGCGGCGAGTGCCGCAAACGCGCGGCGCGCGGCCGCGAGCGTCGCGTCGATTACCGCGTCGTCGTGCGTGCTCGACACGAAGCCGGCCTCGTACGCGGACGGCGCGAAGTACACGCCCTCGTCGAGCATCAGGTGGAAGAAGCGGTTGAAGCGTTCGGTGTCGCTCTTCGTGACTTCCGCGAAGCTGGTCGGCACGCGCTCCGCGAAGTAGAGGCCGAACATCGCGCCGATCGAGTCGGCCGCGAACGGCACGCCGGCTGCGCGCGCTTCGGCCGCGAGGCCGTCGGCGAGGCGCTTCGTCTGCGCGGTGAGCGCGTCGTAGAAGCCCGGCGCCTGGATCAGTTGCAGTGTCTTCAGGCCCGCGGCGACCGCGATCGGGTTGCCCGACAGCGTGCCGGCCTGGTACACGCCGCCGAGCGGCGCGAGGTGGGCCATGATGTCGCGGCGGCCGCCGAACGCGGCGGCCGGCATCCCGCCGCCGATCACCTTGCCGAGGCAGGTGAGGTCGGCCGCGATCCCGTAGACCGCCTGCGCGCCGCCGAGCGCGACGCGGAAACCGCACATCACCTCGTCGAAGATCAGCACGGCGCCGTGCTTCGTGCACAGCGCGCGCAGCGCGTTCAGGAACTCGGGCGTGCCGCGCACGAGGTTCATGTTGCCCGCGACGGGCTCGACGATCACCGCGGCGATCTCGTCGCCGAACGCGCCGAATGCTTCCTCGAGCGCGGCGACGTTGTTGTATTCGAGGACGGTCGTGTGCTTCGCGATGTCGGCGGGCACGCCGGCCGACGTCGGGTTGCCGAACGTCAGCAGGCCCGAGCCGGCCTTCACGAGCAGGCTGTCCGCGTGGCCGTGGTAGCAGCCCTCGAACTTGACGATGCGGCTGCGGCCGGTGAAGCCGCGCGCGAGACGCAGCGCGCTCATCGTGGCCTCGGTGCCGCTCGACACCATTCGCACCTGCTCGATCGACGGCACGAGCTTGCAGATTTCCTCGGCGATCTCGATCTCGGCCTCGGTCGGTGCGCCGAACGAGAAGCCGTCGGCCAGCACGTTCTGCACGGCCGACAGCACTTCAGGATGGACGTGGCCGACGATCATCGGGCCCCACGAGCCGATGTAGTCGATGTACTGCTTGCCGTCGGCGTCCCAGAAATACGGGCCTTGCGCGCGCGCGACGAAACGCGGCGTGCCGCCGACCGAACGGAATGCGCGCACCGGCGAGTTGACGCCGCCGGGAATGGTCTTCTGGGCGCGTTCGAAGAGGATCTGATTGTTGGACATGGGCGAAACCTGCGAGAGAAGGGCGCGGGGGCCTGTGCACGGGCCGCGGCGCCTGGGCGGAACGATCGTCTGATTGTACCGGAGACGCGCTCGGCGGGCCCGTCGGCCGGTCCGCGGCCTTTCGGCGCGTAGGGAGAGGGACGGGGGACCGGAAACGAGGGCCCGATTCGACCCGGCCATCCATCCGGCTATCGCGGCGGCTTGCGCTTGCCGGTCAGCTCGGCCCAGCGTTTCTCGAGCGGGCCTTCGACCATCGGCTTGATCGACGTGCCGGAGCTCTGCGCATCCCAGGTCTGTACCGAGTACGGGTGGACGCGCAGTGCGTCGCGCGCGATCACGACGTCCTGATGGGCATCGACCAGCCAGTCGTACACGAAGTCGATGCACAGCCGGTAACCGCGCTTCGTCGACGGATCCGCTACCTCGTACGGTGCGCGCGTCACGTAGCCGGAGCCGAACACACCCTTGGGCTCCTTCGCGACGCGGTGCAGGAACACGCGGTCGCCCGGCAGGATGCCGCGCGCGAAGCCGCAGCCCCACACGTCATGCACGGCTTCGCCGGCCTTCACGCGCGCGGCGACGTCGGGCAGCTCGGGCCATGGCCATTTCTTGGGGCTCCAGATCAGCAGGAAAGCGGTCATCGGTTCGGTCGTACGTCGAATTGGTCAGACAAGAGAAGCCGGCAGCAGCAAGCTTAATCGAATCCGCGCGCGATCCTGCGATCCCGCGCGACGGGCGCCGCGCCGGTGTTTCCCGGCCCGCTACCGCACACGGCCCGCAGCATCCAAAAAAGTTGCGCGTACAATCATGGGCCTGAACGCGCCGTCCGCGGCGCGGCCTCCCGTCTTCACCGCCACGCGCGCCCCGATGCGCGCGGGCTCCATTCCGGATACCCATGTCTCACGTCGTCCGGCGCCGGCCCGATGCCCGGCTGATCCTGTTGCTCGGCGCGCTCGCCGCTTGCGGGCCGATCGCTACCGACATGTACCTGCCGAGCCTGCCGTCGATCGCCGACGGCTTCTCCGTCAGCGCCGGCGCCGCGCAGCGCACGCTGACGAGCTTCATGGCCGGCTTCTCGGTCGGCATGCTGCTGTACGGGCCGCTGTCCGACACGTGGGGCCGCCGCCCCGTGCTGCTCGGCGGCATTGCGTTGTTCACGCTCGCGAGCGTCGGCTGCTTCGTCGCGGGCTCGATCGACATGCTGATCGTCGTGCGCTTCCTGCAGGCGCTCGGCGCCGGCGCCGCGTCGGTGCTGGCCCGTGCGATCGCGCGCGACGCGCACGAGCCGAGCGACGCGGCGAAGGTGCTGTCGATGGTCGCGATCGTCACCGCGGTCGGGCCGCTGCTCGCGCCGCTGATCGGCGGCCAGATCCTGCGTTTCTCGGGCTGGCGCGGCGTGTTCGTCGTGCTGGCCGTGTTCGGCGCGGTGTGCGCGGCGACCGCGTACCTGCGCGTGCCCGAAACCTGGCCGAAGGAGCGGCGCAAGAGCACGGCCGTCCTTGCGTCGTTCGCGTCGTACGGGCGCATCCTGTCCGACCCCGTCGCGTGGGGGCACATGCTGTGCGGCGGGATGGCATTCGCGTCGATGTTCTCGTACATCACCGCGACGCCGTTCGTGTACATCGAGTATTTCCACGTGTCGCCGCAGCACTACGGGCTGCTGTTCGGGCTGAACGTCGTCGGGATCATGATCGGCAACTTCGCGAACACGCGGCTCGTCGGCCGCGTCGGCTCGCTGCGCATCATCGCGGCCGCGTCGCTCGTGAGCTGCATCGCATCGCTCGCGGTCGCGCTCGTCGCGCTGACCGGGTGGGGCGGGCTGTGGTCGATCGTCGTGTGCCTGTTCTTCGTCGTCGGCGTGGTCGGGATCCTGTCCGCGAACTGCACGACCGACCTCATGCATCGCTATCCGCACAACGCGGGCGCGTCGGCCGCCGTGTTCGGCGCGATGCAGCTCGCGCTCGGCGCGCTCGCGAGCGTCGCGATCGGCACACTCGCGGACGGCACGCCGTTCGCGATGGGCGTGACGATCGGCGTCACGGGCGTGCTGTGTTTCGCCGGCCGCTACCTCGTGTTGCGCTGGCACGGGCGGCCCGTGCCAGCGGGCGCCTGATCCTCCAGCCGGGCGGCACCATGAAAAACGCCACCGCGCGCGATGCGCCGGTGGCGTTTTTCGTTGGGGTGCAGGAAGCGGCTTGCGCCGCGCTGTGCATCAATCCCGCGCGACGTCCTTCGCCGCCGGCGACGCGCCATGGCTCAGCCAGTCGAGCACGTCGGCCGTTTCGTCGTCGTTCGCGCGCGCCTTCGCCTGCGCGACGGCCTCGGGCAGTTCGCCGTTCGTCGACGCGCGGCGGATCGCGACGCCCACCGCGAGGATGTCGATCATCAGCAGATGCAGGATCCGCGAGATCATCGACAACTGCGACTCGCGCATCTCGATGTGGTCGGTCTCGAGCGCGACGGTCGCGCGCTTCGCGAGCGGCGTGTTGCTCGACGTGATCGCGATCACCTTCGCGCCGGCCTGCATCGCGACGTCGAGCACGCGCAGCAGCTCGGGCGCGCGCCCCGACTTCGACACCGCGACGATCACGTCGCCCTTGCCGAGCAGCGCGGCCGACGCGGCCTGCATGTACAGGTCGCCGTACGCGATTGTCGGAATCCCGAAGCGGAAGAACTTGTAGTGCGCGTCCTGCGCGACGATGTTCGAGTTGCCGAGCCCGTAGAACTCGATGCGTCGCGCGCTGTTCAGGATCTCGATCGCGTTCTCGACATGCTCGAAGTTCAGGTGCTCGCGCAACTGCAGGATCGCCGACACCGTGTTGTCGAGCACCTTCGCGCCGAAGTCGGTGGCCGTGTCGCCGAGATGCACCTGGCTGTGGCTCATCGGGATCGTGCCGGTGAGGCCGGTGGCGAGCTTCAGCTTGAAGTCCGACAGCCCCTGGCAGCCGAGCGAGCGGCAGAAGCGGATCACGGTCGGCTGGCTCACGTCGGCCTTGCGCGCGATGTCGACGATCGGATCGTTGATGATCGAGCGCGGATGGTTCAGCGCGAGATCGGCGACGCGGCGCTCGGCCGGCGTCAGCGCATCGCGCATCTGGCGGATCCGCTCGAACACGGCCGACGACGCACCGCCCGAGCGGTTCGACAGTTGCTCCGCGAGGATCGCCGACACGCCGAGGAACGCCGGGTATTCGGCGGTGATCAGGTAGGTCGGGATGTTCTCGAGATAGTGCGTGAAGCGGCCCTTCGCCTCGAAGCGCGCGCGGAACGACGAGCGCGTGAACAGTTCGCCGAGCTTCAGCGCGACGCCGCCGCCGATGTACACGCCGCCGAGCGCGCCGAGCGTCAGCGCGACGCTGCCGGCGAACGCGCCGAGAATCCCGCAGAAGCATTCGACCGTCTCGAGCGCGAGCGCATCGCCCGCATGCGCGCGTTCGACGATCTCGACCGTGTCGACGGTCGCGGCGACGCGCTTCTTGTCGCGCGCGGCGAGCGCGCGATAGATGATCTCCATGCCGGGGCCTGCACACACGCGCTCGAACGACACGTGCGGAAACTTCTTGCGCGCGTACTGCAGCACCAGGTCCTCGCGCTCGTCCTGCGGCGCGAACGACGCGTGGCCGCCCTCGCTGCCGAGCGCGATCCAGCGGTCGTCGGCCGGAATCAGCCCCGACACGCCGAGCCCGGTGCCGGGCCCGAGCAGCCCGATCACGCTGTTCTGGCGGCGCGTGCCGCCGCCGACCTGCACGCGCTGCGCGTCGGTCAGGCCCGGCAGCGCCATCGCGAGCGCGGTGAAGTCGTTGACGACGAGCAGCGTGTCGAAGCCGAGCGCACGGCGCGTCGCCTCGATCGAGAAGCTCCAGTCGTGGTTGGTCATCGTGACCTGGTCGCCGTCGACCGGATTGGCGATCGCGATCGCCGCGTGGTTCACGCGGCTGATCTTCACGTCCTTCAGGTACTTGCGGATCGCGTCGGTGATCGTCGGATAGTCGGCGCCGGGATATACGCGGATCTGCGTGATCTCGCCCGGGCCGGTTTCCAGCGCGAAGCGCGCGTTGGTGCCACCGACGTCCGCGAGCAGGCGCGGGCCGTCGGCATGCTGTCCCGCGACGACCGCCTTACTTTGCGCACCAGTAGACATCGAGCTGGGTCCCCTTGTCGTTGGCCAGTTGGGAAATCGCGTTCTTCTGCAGCGACGCGGCCGCGGCGTCGAGCACGTCGCGCTTGGCGGGGCCCGCGATCAGCAGGAACAGCCGGTCGACGCGCTTGAGCGCATCGAGCGAAAAGCTCACGCGCGCGTGCGGCGCGGCGCCCGGATGCACGGCGACGAAACGCTCGGGCGTCGCGATCGCGTGGTCCCATTCGGGTGCGTCGGCGAAGATCGACGCGGTGTGGCCGTCCTCGCCCATGCCGAGCACCGCGACGTTCGGTACGCGGTAGTCGGGGTTCGCGTTGAGCGCGGCGACGTGCACGTCGAGCGTGGCGCGCGTGTCGACGAGCGGCAGGAAGCGGGCAGGGGCCGCCGCGTGCTGCAGCAGCGTGTCGCGCACGAGGTGCGCGTTGCTGGCCGCGTCGTCCTCCGGCACCCAGCGGTCGTCGACCAGCGTCACGTCGACGCCGGCCCAGTCGAGCGCCGCATGCGACAGCGTTTGCAGGAACGGGCGCGGGCTCGTGCCGCCGGACACCGCGAGCGTCGGGCGCGCGGGGCCGGCGAGCGCCGCGCGCAGCGCATCGCCGACGGCGCGCGCGAGCGCTTCGCTTTGCGCTTCCTGGGTGTCGAAAGCGTGGATCTCGATCACATCTCCTCCGGACTGCTTTGTCTGTTCAAATCGTATGAATCGTGGGGCACGTTGCCGGACGCGGTGGCGCGCACGGCAACGTTCTGCATCAGTTTTCTTCTTCGAGCCAGCAGGTGTCGTGCTGCGCGAGCATCGCGCTCGCCGCAGCCGGCCCCCACGTGCCCGCCGCGTACGGCTTCGGCGGCTTCAGCGAGCGCGCCCATTCGTTCAGGATCGGCTCGACCCAGCGCCATGCGGCCTCCTGTTCGTCGCGACGCACGAACAGCGCGAGCCGGCCGTTGATCACGTCGAGCAGCAGGCGCTGGTACGCCTCCATCTGCCCTTCCTTGAAGAACTGGTCGAACGCGAGGTCGAGGTGCACGCTCGCGAGGTTCATCCCTTCGCCGGGCTGCTTCGCAAGGCAGTACAGGCGGATCGTCTCGTTCGGCTGCAGCCGGATCACGAGGCGGTTCGAACCGGCGCGCAGCGCGGTCGGTCCGAGCGCCGAATGCGGCACCGGGCGGAAGTTGACGACGATCTCCGCGACGCGGTCGGCGAGACGCTTGCCGGTGCGCAGGAAGAACGGCACGCCGGCCCAGCGCCAGTTCTCGATCTCGACCTTCAGCGCGACGAAGGTTTCGGTCTGGCTGTCGGGCTTCACGCCCGGCTCGGTCGCGTAGGCCGGCACCTGCGCGCCCTTGATCACGCCCGCATGATACTGGCCGCGCACGGCAACCTTGCCGATGTCGCGCGGATCGACCGGTTTCAGCGCCCGCAGCACGCGCAGCTTCTCGTCGCGCACCGAGTCGGAATCCATCGAGTGCGGCGGCTCCATCGCGACGATCGACAGCAGTTGCAGCAGGTGGTTCTGCACCATGTCGCGCAGCGCGCCCGTATTGTCGTAGAAATCGCCGCGCGCTTCGACACCGAGCTCCTCGGCGATCGTGATCTGGATGCTCTCGACCCATTCGCGGCGCCACAGCGGCTCGAACAGCGCATTGCCGAAGCGCAGCGCGAGCAGGTTCTGCACCGGCTCCTTGCCGAGGTAGTGGTCGATCCGGTAGATCTGGCCTTCCGCGAAGATCTCGCCGACCGCGTCGTTGATCGCATTCGACGAGCGCAGGTCGTAGCCGAGCGGCTTCTCGAGCACGATGCGCGAGCCTTCGCTCAGGCCGACCGACGCGAGCGCGTTGCAGATCGGCACGAACAGCGACGGGCCCGTCGCCAGATAGAACACGCGGATGCCGGGCAGCGATGCGATCGCGTCGCGCAGCACGGCGTAGTCTTCCGCGCGGCCGAGGTCGAGCTTCACGTATTCGATGCGTTCGAGGAAGGACTTCCAGGCGGTTTCGTCGAACGCCTTGCCGGCGGCCTTGACCGCGTGCGGCTTCACATGCGCGTCGACCCACTCCAGATAACCCGCCCGATCCGATTCGTGCCGCGCCACGGCGACGATCCGGCCGCTCTCCGCCAGCATGTTCGCACGGTGCGCTTCGAACAGCGCGGGCAGGATCTTGCGCATCGACAGATCGCCGGTGCCGCCGAAAAGTACGAAGGTAAAGCTGGAATCGGTATGCATGTGTCTCCGCCGGGTTTGGGGGTGCTGGGAAGCAATCCGTAGTGCGATAAAAATATTTTTGACACTGAATTGTAGTTTAACTACAATCCGCCGCAAGGGGTAGCACCTGGGTGAAGAAAAAAAGAAGTGCGGTCGATGAACTGCGCGAGCTTCGCCCTCGGGAGCGCCTTGTGCCGAATGTTATCGGACATTGATGGCGCGCACCGTCGCCCCCGGGCTCGCGTCGCATCATCGCGGCGGGCCAGAAACACAAAGAGGAGACACGCCGTTGAATCTCGATTCACGCTTTCTGTAAGAGCCCGGCCGGTCATCGGCCCCGTACGCTGCATGCGTCCCGCGGCTCGATTTCCCCGTCGTTATCAAGAAGCCGGTTCCCGGTCAGGGAACCTCACGAGTTGATTCAGTCTGGAGGAGATAAGTAATGAAAGTTCGCTCGATCATGGGTGCGCTCTGCGCGGCAGGTCTGATGGCTGGCGCCGTGGCGGCGCAGGCAGCCGAGAATGTAACGGTGCTGCACTGGTGGACCTCGGGCGGCGAGTCGAAGGCCGTCGGCGTGCTGAAGGACGACCTGCAGAAGCAGGGTTACGTGTGGAAGGACTTCGCGGTCGCGGGCGGCGCCGGCGCCGCGGCGATGACCGCGCTGAAGACCAAGGTGATCAGCGGCGACGCACCGTCGGCCGCGCAGATCAAGGGCCCGCTGATCCAGGACTGGGCTGACCAGGGCGTGCTCGTCAACGTCGATTCCGCCGCCGGCGACTGGAAGCAGAACCTGCCGCCGGAAATCGACAAGATCATCAAGTACAAGGGCCACACCGTCGCCGCGCCGTTCTCGGTGCACCGTGTGAACTGGCTGTACATCAACAAGGCCGCGCTCGACAAGATCGGCGCGAAGGTGCCGACCACCTGGCCTGAATTCTTCGCGGTGGCCGACAAGCTGAAGGCCGCGGGCATCCAGCCGGTCGCGATGGGCGGCCAGCCGTGGCAGGACCTGACGCTGTGGGAAGACGTCGTGCTGTCGCAGGGCCCGGCGTTCTACAAGAAGGCGCTGGTCGACCTCGACCAGGCGACGCTGACGTCGCCGCAGATGCTGTCCGTGTTCGACACGGTGCGCAAGATCCAGGGCTACTTCGATACGGGCCGTAACGGCCGCGACTGGAACCTCGCGACCGCGATGGTCATCAACGGCAAGGCCGGCATGCAGTTCATGGGCGACTGGGCGAAGGGCGAGTTCGAGAACGCGGGCAAGAAGGCGGGCAAGGACTACGTCTGCGCGGCGGTGCCGGGTACGGCGAATTCGTACACGTTCAACGTCGATTCGTTCGTATTCTTCCAGCAGAAGGGCGAGAAGGCCGCGTCGGCGGGCCAGGTCGCGCTCGCGAAGACGATCATGACGCCGGACTTCCAGGAGCAGTTCAGCCTGCTGAAGGGCTCGGTGCCCGTGCGCCTCGGCGTGAAGATGGACAAGTTCGACGACTGCGCGAAGAAGTCGTATGCCGACGAGCAGACCGCGATCAAGTCGGGCGGCTTCGTGCCGTCGCTCGCACACGGGATGGCGCAGAGCGATGCGACCGCCGGCGCGATCACGGACGTCGTGACGAAGTTCATGAACTCGCAGCAGGATTCGAAGAGCGCGGTCGCCGCGCTCGCGAAGGCCGCGAAGGTCAAGTAACGCGCGCCAGGCGCCCGGCCGGACACGCTTCATCGGCCGGGCGTTTTTGCAAGTGCAGCAAACGGGCTCGCCCGCGGGCCCGTGCCGTACCCGGTGCCGGCCCGGCCTGCGCCGCCCTCGTTCCAGGAGTCGAATCAAGTGGCTGCCCCTCTTAGCGGAAACGGATCCGGCGATGCCGCCGCACGGCGTACGTCGCCGATGTCGGCCTTCGCCGATCGCTGGATTCCGAAGCTCGTGCTCGCGCCGAGCGTCGCGATCGCCGTGGTGTTCATCTACGGCTTCATCCTGATTACCGGCTATCTGTCGCTGACCAACTCGCGGCTGTTGCCAAACTACGAATTCGACGGCTTCGGCCGTTACTCGGACCTGTTCCAGAACGACGTGTGGTGGACCTCCGCCGCGAACCTCGGCTGGTTCGGGATTCCGTTCATCGCGGTCTGCGTCGCGCTCGGGCTGTTCCTCGCGATCCTGCTCGACCAGCGGATCCGCAACGAAGGCGCGCTGCGCGCGATCTTCCTGTACCCGATGGCGCTGTCGTTCATCGTCACCGGCACCGCGTGGCAGTGGATCCTGAACCCGGGCCTCGGCCTCGAGAAGGTGATGCACGACTGGGGCTGGACGAGTTTCTCGTTCGACTGGCTCGGCGATCCGGACAAGGCGATCTTCTGTGTGGTGATCGCGGCCGTATGGCAGTCGACCGGTTTCGTGATGGCGCTGTTCCTGGCAGGGCTGCGCGGCGTCGATGCCGAAATCTTCAAGGCCGCGCAGGTCGACGGCGCGACGCTGCCGACCATCTACCGCAAGATCGTGATCCCGAGCATGCGCCCGGTGTTCTTCTCGGTGCTGCTGATCCTGTGCCACATCACGATCAAGACCTTCGACCTCGTCGTCGCGCTGACGGCGGGCGGCCCGGGTACGTCGTCGTCGCTGCCGGCGATGTTCATGTATACGTTTTCGTTCAACCGCGGCCAGCTCGGGCTCGGCGCGGCGTCGTCGGTGATGATGCTCGCGACCGTGGTCGCGGTGCTGGTGCCGCTGATGTATATGGAATCGAGGAGCACCCGCAATGCAGCCTAAGATGACGATCAGCCGGGCAGTGATCTATGCGGCGCTGATCCTGTTCGCGCTGTATTTCCTGTTCCCGATCTACGTGATGCTGTCGACGTCGTTCAAGGACCTCGACCAGTTGCGCACCGGCAACCTGCTGACGCCGCCCACCAACTGGACTGTCGATCCGTGGGTGAAGGCGTGGAGCGGTGCCTGTACCGGCGTGCGCTGCGACGGGATGAAACCGTTCTTCCTGAACTCGCTGCAGATGGTGATTCCGGCCGTGCTGATCTCGTCGCTGATCGGCGCGTTCAACGGCTACGTGCTCACGCACTGGCGCTTTCGCGGCGCGGACGCGCTGTTCACGATGATGCTGGTCGGCTGCTTCATCCCGTTCCAGGTGATCCTGCTGCCGATGGCGCGCCTGCAGGGGATGCTCGGCCTCGCCAATACGATTCCCGGCCTCGTGTTCGTGCACGTCGTGTACGGGATCGCGTTCACGACGATGTTCTTCCGCAACTTCTACGTGAGCGTGCCGTCCGAGCTCGTGAAGGCCGCGCGCATCGACGGCGCGGGCTTCTTCACGATCTTCACGAAGATCCTGCTGCCCGTGTCGCTGCCGATCTTCATGGTGTGCCTGATCTGGCAATTCACGCAGATCTGGAACGACTTCCTGTTCGGGATCGTGTTCTCCGGCGTCGATTCGATGCCGATCACGGTGGCGCTGAACAACCTCGTCAACACGTCGACGGGCGTGAAGGAGTACAACGTCGACATGGCCGGCGCGATCATCGCCGCGCTGCCGACGCTGCTCGTCTACATCGTCGCCGGCCGCTACTTCGTGCGCGGGCTGACGGCGGGCGCGGTGAAGGGATAAGCGCGGCTTTATCCGATACGACGAACCGGCCGCGCACGTCGCGCGGCGCATCGAAACGAACCCGACGCGGCGCCGCAGCGCCGCGCGAGACGAGACAGAGGATTCACAGCATGGCAAGCCTTTCCATCCGTGACGTGTACAAGACCTACCCGAACGGGGTGCCGGTCCTGAAGGGTGTCGACATCGAGATCGAGGACGGACAGTTCCTGATCCTGGTCGGCGGTTCGGGCTGCGGGAAATCGACGCTGCTCAACATGATCGCCGGGCTCGAGACCGTGACGAGCGGCGAGATCTGCATCGACGGCAAGGTCGTCAACGACCTGTCGCCGAAGGATCGCGACATCGCGATGGTGTTCCAGTCGTACGCGTTGTATCCGTCGATGACGGTGCGCGAGAACATCTCGTTCGGCCTGAACATCCGCAAGGTGCCGAAAAGCGAGCAGCAGCAGATCGTCGACCGCGTGTCGCAGATGCTGCAGATCCAGCACCTGCTCGACCGCAAGCCGGGCCAGTTGTCGGGCGGCCAGCGCCAGCGCGTCGCGATGGGCCGTGCGCTCGCGCGCGATCCGTCGCTGTTCCTGTTCGACGAACCGTTGTCGAACCTCGACGCGAAGCTGCGCATCGAGATGCGCGCGGAAATCAAGCTGCTGCATCAGCGCCTCGGCACGACGATCGTCTACGTGACGCACGACCAGATCGAGGCGATGACGCTCGGCGACCGGATCGCGGTGATGAAGGACGGCGTGGTCCAGCAGTTCGGCGCGCCGCAGGAAATTTACGATTCGCCGTCGAACCTGTTCGTCGCGGGCTTCATCGGCGCGCCGCCGATGAACTTCATCAACGGCAAGCTGGTCGAGCAGGGCAGCGGGATCGCGCTCGAGATCGACACGGGCCTCGCGCGCAGCGCGCTGAAGCTGCCGTTCGACGCGAAGCGGATGAATGGCCACGTCGGCCGCGAGGTGATCCTCGGCCTGCGTCCGGAGCGCATCACCGACGCACGCAACGCGCACAACGGCGAGGCGTCGAGCCTGCAGCCGATCGACGTGCGCGTCGACGTGACCGAGCCGACCGGGCCGGATACGCACGTGTTCGCGCAGGTGAACGGCAAGCGCATCGTGAGCCGCGTGCATCCGGCCGCGAACCCGCAGCCGGGGCAGACGCAGTCGCTGCTGTTCGACGTGTCGAAGGCCGTGCTGTTCGATCCGGCATCGGAAGAGCGGATCGCGTGACGTTGGGGCGCTCGCGCTGAATGAACGAGAAGGGGCCGTTTCGATAAACGGCCCCTTTTGTTTTGGCGCTGAAGTCGGCGCCGCGGCGGCAGTCAGTGCGGCAGCCGCACGTCGAACTTGAACGTCGCGAGCCGCGCGGCGAGGATGAAGCCGGTTGCGAGCAGCACGCAGTACACCGAGTCGAACTGCAGCCACACGAGCAGCAGGTAGAACCAGCAGCCGACGAACGCGCAGGTCGCGTACGGCCGCGAATCGCGCAGGATCAGCGGGATGTCGTTGCACAGCACGTCGCGGACGATCCCGCCCACCACGCCCGTGATCACGCCCATCATCACCGCGATGAAGCGCGGCATTTCGGCATCGAGCGCGATCGCCGTGCCCGAGATGCTGAAGATGCCGAGCCCGATCGCGTCGGCGACCAGCAGCAGCCGCTCGGCGGACAGCCGCGACAGCATCCGCAGCACGAACGGCGCGAACAGCGCGAGCACGAAGATCGCGATCACGTAGTCGTCGTGCACGACCCAGTAGAACGGCCGGCGCTCGAGCAGGATGTCGCGCAGCGTGCCGCCGCCGAACGCGGTGGCGAGTGCGACGACGAACGTGCCGACCGAGTCGAGGCGGTTCTTGCGCGCCTCGATGAAACCCGAAATCGCAAACGCCAGCGTGGCGATCGCCTCCAGTACGGCGATCGCGAGCGTCAGCCTAGGATGCGGCACGCGGCCCCCGGTCGGCGGGCGCCGCGAGCGGCTGCAGCAGCACGAGCACCGCGCCTGCGCCGCCGTCGTTGCCGCGCGCCTCGCAGAACGCGATCACTTCTTCCTTCTGCACGAGCCACGCGCGCACCTTGCCTTTCAGCACGGGTTCCTTGCCGATCGAGCCGAGCCCCTTGCCGTGGATCACGCGCAGGCAGCGCAGCCCCTTCTTGCCGGCGTCGCGGATGAAGTCGGCAAGCGCGTCGCGTGCCTCGTCGCGGCGCATCCCGTGCAGGTCGAGCTGCGCCTGCACGATCCACGCGCCGCTCCTCAGCTTGCGCACGACGTCGCGGCTGATGCCGGGGCGGTGGTAATACAGCGAGTCGTCGGTGTCTAGCAGCGTCTCGGGATCGAATTCGTCGGACAACGTCGCGTTCAGCACGTCTTCCTCGTCGCGCTGCGTCTGCTTCGGCACCGGGTCGGGCGGCGTGCGGCCGGACGCCGCGCGCGGCGGTGCGTTCAGCGGCTGGATCGAGCCGATTTCGTTGCGGAACAGGTTCGCGTCGGCTTCCGCCTTGCGCTCGGCCTTCGCGGTTTCGATGCGCGTGCGTTCGCGGCGCTCGGCTTCGCCCTTCAGGTTCGCGCGCAGTGCGCCGAGGCCGGCGAGGCCCTGGCCGCGCAATGCGGCCGGATCGGGCGCGGGCGGCGGGGCGGCCGGCGCGGGGTTCGCGGGACGGGCGGCGATCTGCCGCTTCGCGGGATCGCTCGGATGGGGCTGGTTCTTCGCCATGATTCGGTAGCAGGGCAGGCGCGTTCGGGCGCGCGGGCAAAAAAAAAGCCGCTGCGCGGCGGCAGCGGCTTTCCGGTCGAGCCCGCTTCGCGGCAGCGGACGCCATTGTAGCGCCCGGCGCGGCAAGGCTTGCGGCTTACTTCTTGTCGTGCAGGCTTTCGAGGTAGCGCTGCGCGTCGAGCGCGGCCATGCAGCCCGTGCCCGCGCTCGTGATCGCCTGGCGGTACACGTTGTCCTGCACGTCGCCCGCGGCGAACACGCCCGCGACGCTTGTCGACGTCGCGTTGCCGTGCAGGCCGCTCTTCGTCAGGATGTAGCCGTCCTTCATCTCGAGCTGGCCCTGGAACAGGTCGGTGTTCGGCTTGTGGCCGATCGCGACGAACACGCCCTGCACGTCGAGGTCTTCCTTCTCGCCGGTCTTCACGTTCTTGATGCGCAGGCCCGTGACGCCCGAATCGGCGCCCGTCACTTCGTCGAGCACGTGATCCCACTTGATCACGACGGCGCCTTCCTTTTCCTTCTCCAGCAGGCGGTCGATCAGGATCGGCTCCGCGCGGAACTTGTCGCGGCGGTGGATCACCGTGACCTTCTTCGCGATGCCCGTCAGGTAGAGCGCTTCCTCGACGGCCGTGTTGCCGCCGCCGATCACCGCGACTTCCTGGCCGCGATAGAAGAAGCCGTCGCAGGTCGCGCAGGCCGACACGCCCTTGCCCATGAACGCTTCCTCGGACGGCAGGCCGAGATACTGCGCGGACGCGCCGGTCGCGATGATCAGCGAGTCGCACGTGTATTCGCCCGAGTCGCCGATCAGGCGGATCGGCTGCTCGTGCAGTTTCGCGGTGTGGATGTGGTCGAAGACGATTTCGGTGTTGAAGCGCTCGGCGTGCTCGAGGAAGCGCGCCATCAGCTCCGGACCCTGCACGCCTTTCCCGTCTGCCGGCCAGTTTTCGACATCGGTCGTGGTCATCAGCTGGCCGCCCTGCGCGATGCCGGTGATCAGCACCGGGGACAGGTTGGCGCGGGCCGCGTAGACGGCAGCCGTGTAGCCGGCGGGGCCGGAACCGAGAATCAGGACTTTGGCGTGTTTGGGCGTGGACATGTGCGAATCCGTAAAAGGCGGCTGCGGCGGGCGGGGTAAGGGCTCGCCGAACGATCCGGGTTGACCGGGATGCCGTCATAGATGGGTATCAGACGCGCATTATAAAGGCCCCGTTGCTGCGCTGCCGAACGAGAGTTTCAATCGTGCCGATAGCGTTTCGCGGCGCACCTCCCGCGCCGGCGCGGCGAGCCGGGCGGCCGGCCGGCATGCGGCGGCGCGTTGTCGCAGGCCCGGGCAAGGGCTCGGCCGTCCGGCCGGCTTGCGGTCGCTGGCGGTGCGCGGTTCGGCACCCCGTCCCTGTTATGTAACCGTCATTTACACTTGGCGGCCCGGTGCAGCGTTTACAATAAGCGGGATCGAACGACAGGCGGGCGCACGGCCCGTCCTCTTTATACGGATTCATGGCAAAAGCTCCTTATTCCGCCCAGGCACAGGCGTTGCCGCACCGGATGTCGAAGCTCCTCACGGAGATCCGCTGGATTCTCCAGGTCGCGCTCTGCGCCTTTCTGGTGATGGCCCTGCTGAGCTACAGCCGGCGCGATCCGAGCTGGACGCACGCCGCGCAGGTGGACCACATCTCGAACTGGGCCGGCCGCGTCGGCGCGTGGACGGCCGACATCATCCTGCTGCTGTTCGGCCTGTCGGCCTACTGGCTGATCGTGCCGCTCGGGCGCCGCATCGCCGTCAACTACCGCCGCATCACGCGCCACGAGGCGATTCCCGACGAACCCGAGCGGCCGATCGGCTGGCTCACCGAAATCTTCTCGTTCGTGCTCGTCGTGCTGGCGTGCGACGGCATCGAGGCGCTGCGCATGTGGTCGCTGAAGGTGCAGTTGCCGCGTGCGCCGGGCGGCGTCGTCGGCGAGGCCGTCGCGGGTGCGATGTCGCACGCGTTCGGCTTCACGGGCGGCACGCTGCTGCTGCTGATCGCGCTCTCGATCGGTCTGTCGCTGTATTTCCGCTTCTCGTGGCTGTCGGTCGCCGAGCGCGTCGGCGGCGCGATCCTGTCCGCCGTCAACGTCGCGAAGCTGCGCCGCGAGGCCGAGCGCGACCGCAAGCTCGGCGAGGCCGCGGCCGTGCGCCGCGAAGGCAAGGTCGAAGAGGAGCGCGTGCGCATCGAGGATCACGAGCCCGTGACGATCGTGCCGCCGGTCGTCACGCCGGCGAAGTCCGAGCGCGTCGAGCGCGAGCGCCAGGTGCCGCTGTTCACCGACCTGCCGGGCGATTCGACGCTGCCGCCGGTGTCGTTGCTCGATCCCGCGCCGAAGACCCAGGAAGCGATTTCGGCCGATACGCTCGAATTCACGTCGCGCCTGATCGAGAAGAAGCTGAAGGATTTCGGCGTCGAGGCGAGTGTCGTCGCCGCCTATCCGGGCCCGGTCGTCACACGCTACGAGATCGAGCCGGCCACCGGCGTGAAGGGCAGCCAGATCGTCAACCTCGCGAAGGATCTCGCGCGCTCGCTGTCGCTCGTGTCGATCCGCGTCGTCGAGACGATCCCCGGCAAGAACTACATGGCGCTCGAGCTGCCGAACCAGCGCCGCCAGACCGTGCACCTGTCCGAGATCATCGGCTCCGAAGTGTATGCGGCCGCATCGTCGGCGCTGACGCTGAGCCTCGGCAAGGACATCGGCGGCAAGCCCGTGTGCGCGGATCTCGCGAAGATGCCGCACCTGCTCGTCGCCGGCACGACCGGCTCGGGCAAGTCGGTCGGGATCAACGCGATGATCCTGTCGCTGCTGTACAAGGCGACCGCCGAGCAGGTGCGCCTGATCCTGATCGATCCGAAGATGCTCGAAATGAGCGTCTACGAAGGCATTCCGCACCTGCTGTGCCCGGTCGTCACCGACATGCGCCAGGCCGGCCACGCGCTGAACTGGACGGTCGCGGAGATGGAGCGCCGCTACAAGCTGATGAGCAAGCTCGGCGTGCGCAACCTCGCGGGCTACAACAACAAGATCGACGACGCGGCGAAGCGCGAGGAGAAGCTGCCGAACCCGTTCAGCCTGACGCCGGAAGATCCCGAGCCGCTCGGCCGCCTGCCGAACATCGTCGTCGTGATCGACGAGCTGGCCGACCTGATGATGGTCGTCGGCAAGAAGGTCGAGGAGCTGATCGCGCGGATCGCGCAGAAGGCGCGCGCGGCCGGCATCCACCTGATCCTCGCGACGCAGCGTCCGTCCGTCGACGTGATCACGGGCCTGATCAAGGCGAACGTGCCGACGCGGATCGCGTTCCAGGTGTCGTCTAAGATCGACTCGCGCACGATTCTCGACCAGATGGGCGCGGAATCGCTGCTCGGGATGGGCGACATGCTGTACCTGCCGCCCGGTAGCGGGCTGCCCGTGCGCGTGCACGGCGCGTTCGTCGGCGACGACGAAGTGCATCGCGTCGTCGAGAAGCTCAAGGAGCAGGGCGAGCCGAATTACGTCGAGGGCCTGCTCGAAGGCGGCACCGCCGACGGCGACGAGGGCTCGGCCGGCGCGGGAACCGGCGAAGGCGGCGGCGAGTCTGATCCGCTGTACGACCAGGCGGTCGAGATCGTCATCAAGAACCGCCGCGCGTCGATCTCGCTCGTGCAGCGTCATCTGCGGATCGGCTACAACCGCGCGGCGCGGCTGCTCGAGCAGATGGAACAGTCGGGGCTCGTGTCGGCGATGTCGTCGAGCGGCAACCGCGAAATTCTTGTGCCGGCGCGCGACGCGGAATGAGTCCGCGGCGCCCGCAGCGCCGGCCACCCAGGGAGAAAACCGCATCATGCAGCAACTTTCGTTCGTCCCTTCCCTTCGCTCGACGCGGCGCTGGCTCGGCGCGGCGTTCGCCGGTGCATCGCTGATGCTCGCGGCGACGCATGCGTTCGCGGGCGGCACCGAACAACTGAAGGCCTTCGTGTCGCAGGTGCGCTCGGCGAAGGGCGACTTCACGCAGCAGATCGTCAAGGCGCCGGCCAAGGGCGCGAGCGCTGTGCAGGCCGCGCCGAAGCCCACCGACAATTCGAGCGGCACGTTCGTGTTCGCGCGGCCGGGCAAGTTCATCTGGACGTACCAGAAGCCGTACCAGCAGGTGCTGCAGGCCGACGGCGACAAGCTCTACGTATACGACCGCGACCTGAACCAGGTCACCGAGCGCAAGCTGAACGGCGCGCTGGGCGCGAGCCCGGCCGCGATCCTGTTCGGCAGCAACGATCTCGACAAGAACTACACGCTGCGCGATGCCGGCGAGAAGGGCGGCATCGAGTGGCTCGAGATGCTGCCGAAGGCGCAGGACACGCAGTTCCAGCGGATCGGCATCGGCTTCAAGAACGGCACGCTCGCCGCGATGGAACTGCATGACGTGTTCGGCAACGTCACGCTGCTGACGTTTACGAACATCCAGACGAATCCGCCGCTGAAGGGCGACACGTTCAAGTTCGTCGTGCCGAAGGGCGCGGACGTGATCACTGGCTGACCGGCGCCGCGCGCCGCGTTTTTCGCAACGGGCCTGCCGGCGACGGCAGGCCCGTGTTGTTTCCGGGCGCGGGCACCGGGCGCGGGCCACCGCGCACCGGGCGCGGCGGCGCCGTCGCGCGGCTGTCATAATGTCGGGTCCGGCGGCCCGTTCGGCCGCTACCGTTTGATGTGGAGCGAGGGTTCATGTCCGACCTGTTTCAAGTCGAGCCGCGCCGGCCGCTCGCCGAGGCGCTGCGGCCCAAGACGCTCGCCGAGGTGATCGGCCAGACGCATTTGCTGGGCGAAGGCAAGCCGCTGCGGCTCGCGTTCGAATCGGGCAAGCCGCATTCGATGATCCTGTGGGGGCCGCCCGGCGTCGGCAAGACGACGCTCGCACGGCTTACCGCGCTCGCGTTCGACTGCGAGTTCATTGCGCTGTCCGCGGTGCTCGGCGGCGTGAAGGACATCCGCGAGTCGATGGAGCAGGCGAAGGACACGCTGAACCGCACCGGTCGCCACACGATCCTGTTCGTCGACGAGATCCACCGCTTCAACAAGGGGCAGCAGGATGCATTGCTGCCGTTCGTCGAGTCGGGACTCGTGACCTTCATCGGCGCGACGACCGAGAACCCGAGCTTCGAGGTCAACTCGGCCTTGCTGTCGCGTGCGCAGGTGTACGTGCTGAAGTCGCTGGACGACGACGAGCTGCGCCAGTTGCTGAAGCGCGCGCAGGAAATCGCGCTCGACGGCCTCGCGTTCGACGACAAGGCGATCGATACGCTGGTCGGCTATGCGGACGGCGACGCGCGACGCTTCCTGAACCTGCTCGAACAGGCGCAGACGGCGGCATCGTCGGCCGGCGTCGCGACGGTCGACGCCGAATTCGTCAGCAGTGCGATGACGCTGAACGCGCGGCGCTTCGACAAGGGTGGCGACAACTTCTACGACCAGATCTCGGCGCTGCACAAGTCGGTGCGCGGGTCGAGCCCCGACGGCGCACTGTACTGGTTCTGCCGGATGATCGACGGCGGCGCGGATCCGAAGTATCTCGCGCGGCGGATCGTGCGGATGGCGTGGGAAGACATCGGCCTTGCCGATCCGCGCGCGTTGCAGATGGCGAACGACGCGGCCGAGACCTACGAGCGGCTCGGCTCGCCGGAAGGCGAACTCGCGCTCGGGCAGGCGGTGATCTATCTCGCATGCGCGGCGAAGAGCAACGCGGGCTACAACGCGTTCAACCAGGCGATGGCGTTCGTGAAGCAGGACAAGTCGCGCGAGGTGCCCGTGCATCTGCGCAACGCGCCGACCAAGCTGATGAAGGAGCTCGGCTACGGCCACGCGTACCGTTACGCGCACGACGAGCCGAACGCGTATGCGGCCGGCGAGACGTACCTGCCGGACGGGGTGCGCGAGCCGCACTGGTACAAGCCGGTGCCGCGCGGGCTCGAATCGAAGATCGCCGACAAGCTCGCATGGCTGCGCGAGCTCGACCGCGAGGCCGGCAAGAAGGACTGACGGGCAACGCGCGGATCGGCCGGCGCCCCGTTCCGAATGCGTTAGCGCTTGCGGCCCGGCTGCTGTTTCTTCCAGTACTCGAACGGCTCTTCGTGGCAGTCGATGTCGAGCTCGGCGACCCGCGCATGCAGGCGTTCCTGCGCGTCGGCGATCGCGAGGTTGTAGATCGCCGGCGCGATCTCCTCGACGAAGAAATGTAGCAGCGCGCCGGCCTGGATGTTGCCGATCGGCTCGTCCATGTTTTCCGTGAAATAGCGTTGCAGCGACGCGATTGCGCGGTCGCGTACATCCTTGTCCAGTTCGATGGCCATCGGGTTCCTTGAATGGCGGTAAGGCGATGCGGGGCGTCGTGCGACGCATTACGTGCGGCCGATGCACGCGTTTCGCCGCCGGCAACGGTTTGGCACGATGTGATGCTCCGGTCGCCGACGCGAGCCGGCATGGCGATACTGCCACGACCGGCCGTTTTCGGGCATAGTCCGTCCGGCCGGTGCCGTGGCGGCCGCGCGGTGCGTTAGAATTCCCGTCTCATACAACGATTTTCCAAGTCCTCCCATGCTCGACATCCAGTTGCTGCGCAAAGACCTCGACGGCGTCGCGAAGCGCCTCGCCGATCGCGGCTACACCCTCGACATCGCCGCGTTCTCCGCACTCGAAGCGGAACGCCGCGCGATCCAGACCCGCACCGAAGAGCTCCAGGCGCGTCGCAACAGCCTGTCGAAGCAGATCGGCGCGATGAAGGGGAAGGGCGAGGACACGTCGGCCGTGATGGCCGAGGTCGGCGGAATCGGCGACGAGATGAAGGCGGGAGAAGCCAAGCTCGGCGACATCCAGGCGCGCCTGTCCGACCTGATGCTGGGCATGCCGAACGTCGCGCACGAAAGCGTGCCTGTCGGCAACGACGAAGCCGATAACGTCGAGGCGCGCCGCTGGGGCACGCCGCGTCAGTTCGACTTCGAGGTGAAGGATCACGTCGATGTCGGCACGCCGCTCGGCCTCGATTTCGAGACGGGCGCGAAGCTCGCCGGCGCGCGCTTCACGATGCTGCGCGGCCCGATCGCGCGCCTGCACCGCGCGCTCGCGCAGTTCATGATCGACACGCACACGCAGCAGCACGGCTACACCGAGACGTACACGCCGTACATCGTGAATCCGGAGATCCTCTACGGCACGGGCCAGCTGCCGAAGTTCGCGGACGACATGTTCCGGGTCGAGAAGGGCGGCGCGGAGAACACGGTCACGCAATACCTGATCTCCACGTCCGAGATCTCGCTGACGAACACCGTGCGCGAGTCGATCGTCGATGCGTCCGCGCTGCCGATCAAGCTGACCGCGCATTCCCCGTGCTTCCGCTCGGAAGCCGGTTCGTACGGCCGCGACACGCGCGGGATGATCCGCCAGCATCAGTTCGACAAGGTCGAGATGGTGCAGGTCGTCGCGCCGGAAACGTCGTACGCGGCGCTCGACGAAATGGTTGGCCACGCGGAGGCGATCCTGCAGAAGCTCGGCCTGCCGTACCGCGTGATCACGCTGTGCACGGGGGACATGGGCTTCTCGGCCGCGAAGACGTTCGACCTCGAGGTGTGGCTGCCCGCGCAGAACACCTATCGCGAGATCTCGAGCTGCTCGAACACCGAGGCGTTCCAGGCGCGCCGGATGCAGGCGCGTTTCCGCAACGCGCAGGGCAAGCCCGAGCTCGTGCATACGCTGAACGGTTCAGGTCTCGCGGTTGGCCGTACGCTCGTCGCGGTGCTGGAGAACTACCAGAACGCGGACGGCTCGGTCACGGTGCCGGAAGTGCTGCGTCCGTACATGGGCGGCATGGAGCGGATCGACGCGCCTGCACGGGCGTCGTGAAATCGGCAGCCGAAGCCCTCGCAAAAAATTTTCGGAAAGGGCTTGTCAGCTCAGAAAAGATCGTTTTATAATCTTTTCTTTCCCGGACGTGACCAACCGGGAAATGCAGTAAAACGGAGAGGTGGCAGAGTGGTCGAATGTACCTGACTCGAAATCAGGCGTACGGTTTCCCCGTACCGTGGGTTCGAATCCCACCCTCTCCGCCAGAATACGAAACCCCTTGATCCGGAAGGATCAAGGGGTTTTTCGTTTTGGGTCTGCGGCGCGTGCATCGATTGCCGTACCTTTCTTCCTCGCGATCATGCGGCGGCATGACGACCTCGCCGAATTCATCACCTTGTTCGCTTCGCACTGCTTGTCGTGGTCTTCGTCTCGACAACGTTTCCGTCACAAAGCGCAGTCGTTCATTTCGGCATCGCCGATCCGTACGCGGCGTCGACCGTGTCCCGCTACGGCCTGCTACGCCACCCGTCTTCGTCGCTTTCCTCAGTTTTAAGCCTTCTCGTCCTGCGCCGTTAACACGGTGCGGCGGCCGGCGCACGTGCCGAGCCGCATCGTCCCCCGTCGATTGAAGGTCCCATGAAGCTGAGCTACAAGATTCCCCTCGCGTTCGCCGTCGCGCTGCTGCTGATGTTCGGTGGCGCGCTGTACGGCATCCACATCCTCAACCGGTCGATCGGTACGTTCGCCGAAGACGTGCAGACGAACGTCGGCGACGAACGGCTCGTATCGGCCACGCTCGTGCAGTTCAAGCTGCAGGTGCAGGAATGGAAGGACACGCTGCTGCGCGGCAAGCAGCCCGACAAGCTCGACCGGTACTGGCAGGCATTCCAGACGCGCGAGCGCGCGGTCGATTCGCTCGCTGCTCAGCTCGTCCGTCAGTTGCCGCCCGGCGAGAGCCGCTCGCTCGTCGAGCAGTTCATGCGTGCACACACGGCGATGGGCGACGGCTACCGGCGCGGCTTCGACGCGTTCAAGGCAGCCGGCTTCGAGCCGTCGGCCGGCGATGCTGCCGTCGCAGGCGTCGACCGCGAACCGGCGGCGCTGCTGGAGCGGGCCGCGAAGTCGATCGCCGACGAGAGTGCCGCTGTGTCGGCGCAGGCGAGCCGCGACGCGCAGCATGCGACCATCGCGAGCCTCGCGCTGATGCTGGTCGTGCTCGGCGTCGCGATGGTCGGCGCGTTCCTGTTCAGCCGTGCGATCCTGCGTCCGCTCGACCGTGCGGTGGCGTGCGCGCAGGCCGTCGCCGGCGGCGACCTGACGCGCAACGTCGACGCGACCGGCCGCGACGAGATCGCCGATCTGCTGCGTGCGTTGCAGACGATGCAGACGAGCCTGTCGGGCGTCGTGCTCGAAGTGCGGACGCATGCCGAAGCCGTCGCGACGGCGAGCGCGCAGATCGCGTCGGGCAATCACGATCTGTCGTCGCGCACCGAATCGCAGGCCGCGTCGCTCGAGGAGACGGCAGCCAGCATGACCGAGCTGACGGGCATCGTGCGCCAGTCGGCCGAGCACGCGCAGCACGCGGCGCAGCTTGCGCGCGACGCATCGAATATCGCGTCCGCGGGCGGCGGCGTGATGACGGACGCCGTGCACACGATGAACGGCATCGCCGACAGTGCGGCAAAGGTCGGCGAAATCATCGCGGTAATCGACGGCATCGCGTTCCAGACCAACATCCTCGCGCTGAACGCGGCCGTCGAGGCGGCCCGTGCGGGCGAGCAGGGGCGCGGCTTCGCGGTCGTCGCGGCCGAGGTGCGCACGCTCGCGCAGCGCAGCGCGTCGGCCGCGAAGGAGATCAAGGGGCTCATCGAGCAATCGACGCAGCGGGTCGACGAGGGCGCCGTGCTGATCGGCCGCGCGGGCGAATCGATTCACGAGATCGTCGGCGCGGTGCAGCGCGTCACGACGATCGTCGGCGAGATCTCGTCGGCGTCGCAGGAGCAGAGCGGCGGCATCCAGCAGGTGAACGTCGCGGTCACGCAGATGGACGAAGCGACGCAGCGCAACGCGGCGCTCGTCGAGCAGGCCTCGGCCGCGACGCAGGCGCTGGCCGAGCAGGCGAGCGCGCTGCGGCACGCGGTGGCCGTGTTCAGGCTGCCGGAAATGGCGTGACGGCGTGGCCGTCGCGCCGGGCTCCGAAAGAACCGGATGTCGGCGCGGCGGCGGCTTTCAGCGGCGCGCGACGTGGCGAGCGCGCATCGATTCCCGCCGGCCCGTCATCCGAAATCACGCCGCGGCCGAATACTGCGCGAGCACCCTGGCACGAATCGACGGCTTGATGTTCGATTGCGCCATGTCGCCGCCATAGTGTGCGACGACCCGCGGATTCATCACGCGATACCAGAGCGGCGGCACGTACGCGAACAGGATCATCGTCGCGTAGCCGGCCGGCAGTTGCGGCGCATCGTCGAAATGGCGCAGCGCCTGGTACGAGCGCGTCGGATTCGCGTGGTGGTCGGCGTGCCGCTGCAACTGGTACAGGAACAGGTTGGTGACGACGTGATTGCTGTTCCACGAATGCTGCGGCGTGCAGCGCTCGTAGCGGCCGCTCGGCAGCTTGCGGCGGCCGAGCCCGTAGTGCTCGACGTAGTTCACGACTTCGAGCAGCGATGCGCCGTAGACGGCCTGGATCACGAGGAACGGGATCGCGACCTTGCCGGCCATCGCGATCGCGATGCCCCACACGACGACGGTCATCGCCCATGCGTGCAGCACCTCGTTGCGCCAGGTCCACGGCGCATGCCCGAGCCGCTCGAGGCGAGCCTTTTCGAGCCGCCATGCCGAGCGGATGCTGCCGGTCACGGTGCGCGGCAGGAACACCCAGAACGACTCGCCGTAGCGTGCGCTCGCCGGATCCTCGGCCGTTGCGACGCGCACGTGGTGGCCGCGGTTGTGCTCGACGTAGAAGTGGCCGTACGCGACCGGCGCGAGCGTGACCTTCGCGAGCCAGCGTTCGAAGCGGTTCGTCTTGTGCCCGAGCTCGTGCGCGGTATTGATCGAGATGCCCGTCGCGGCGCCGAGCGACAGCGCGAAGCCGACGTAGTCGTACCACGCGAGCGTGTGCGTGCCGACGATCCACACGCACACGAAGAACGCGACGTATTCGACGAGCGTCGCGAGATAGACGATGAAACGGTAATAGCGCTCCCGTTCGAGGTGCGGTACGACGGCTTCGGGCGGATTGTCGCGATCGTCGCCGATCAGCGTGTCGAGGATCGGGATCACGCCGAACGCGAACAGCGGGCCGAACCACCAGAACACGTGAAGGCCCGTCGACAGCGCGAGCTGGGCGGAGAGGATCGGCAGCGTGATCGTCAGCGCGCCGAGCAGCCACAGGTAACGCTTGCCATCCGACCAGCCCGAAGCCGATCCGTCGGTCATTGCCATTGTCTCCCTCCAGTCGGCCGGCCCGAGGGCGACCGCATGCACGGTTGTTCGAATCGTCGTTGGTCCGCGACGCGCGCGCGGCGGCACCGGATCGTCGCCCGGTTCTGCCTGTTATACGACCCGTGCGCACGCTTTCCAATCCCCGGCGCTAGGCGCGACGCTCCAAACGGCGGGCTGCGTGCGACGCATGCCGGGAAGCGCCGGCGCGCGCTGATTGAAACATGCACGCGAAGCCGGATCGGCCCGCGCGACACGCGTGTTTGTCAGACGAATGGTGCGGCTTGACGAGAGCCGGCGCCGGCTCCGCAGCTTCACAACAAATGTTGCGTTGCAATAAATGGAGTGGTGCGGGTACCGACGGCGGCGCTTTTTGGGTTGCGTATATTACGTGGCATTACGGCATTTCCGGAGAAACGCGAAGCGGCCCGAAATGCGATTGCCACGCATCGCAAGGCGAACGGAGCAGTGCGTCGAGCGACAATGCAGCGGCTGCCGTTTGTCGGCACGTATCGGCACGCATCGATACACCGATGCTGCACCTGCACACCGGTTGGCGCACGCCGCTGCTGGCGGCGTCTGCCGGCTTTCGATTCGCGCCGCCATTTGAAAATTACGATTTGACTCATGCCCCGCTTTCGGTTGAAGCTACTAGCTTGCTGTCCGAAGGGGGCTGTGCCTGCATGAGTTCGACCTTGACCGTTCGTCGTATCGTTGCCGACCAGGGCGGCGTGTATCGCGAACTCCGCGCCGCATCGCTGCGTGAGCCCTACGCGCCCGGCGAAGCGCCGGAGGCCGAATTGCTGAACGTCGAAACGGACGCTGCGTCGGCGATCGCCGCGCAGCGCGCCGTGTCCGACGAGTCGACGACTTTCCTGCTGTACACCGAAGGCCATCCGGCCGGCATGATCGGCGCGTATTTCGACAACACGCCCGATCGGCGTGCGTTCGTCAGCGAACTGTGGGTCGCGCACGCGGTGCGTCATCTGCGCGGCGGCGTGCTGCTGCTGGAAACGGCCACTGCCTGGCTTGCCGAGCGCGGCGCCCAGGAGGTCTATGCATGGATCTCTGATGCGAACCGCAACGCGATCCGTTTCTACGAGCGCGCGGGTTTCGGCAACACCGGCGAACACGCGCCGATCGCGCGGATGCCCGGCGCGATGAAATCGCTGTTCGTGTCGCAGGTGAGGCACTGACGTGACGCCCGCGCGGCGCGATGAAGGCCTGGTCGCCCGCTTGCCTGCCCGCCTGCCGGTTGCGCGCCCGCCCTGGCCGTCGCAACCCGGTGGCCCAAAAATAATGGCCGCGCGCGTGGACGCCTGTAAAATACGCAAAAAATTTTTGCAGAGTGTCCATGTCGCTTAAAAAATCGCCATTCTTCGAGCTGCGCAGCGGATCGGTCGATACGTTGCTGTTCACCGTGAAGACGACCGATCTCGACGCGTTGCGTACCGAACTGGTCAAGCGCTTCGAAGCGACTCCCGAGTTTTTTGCCGACGATGTCGTCGCGATCGACGTCCGCCGCCTGGCGGAGGGCGAACGTGTCGCGCTGGCCGATATCCGCCAGATGCTGAACGACGTGCGGATGCGCCCGGTGGGCGTGGTCGCATTGGCAACGCAGGGCTGGGCGGGGGAAGCCGGCCTGCCGTTGCTCGAGGCGCGCGATCGCCGTGCGCCGGCCGTGAAGCCGGCCGAGGGCGCGGAAGCGTCGCCGGTCGCCGAGGCCGTCGTCGCTGCAGCTGCCGCGGCTGCGCCCGAGCAGGCGTCCGAGCCGGCGCCGGCATCGGGCCAGACGGGCGGCCAGACACTCGTGATCGACCGGCCGTTGCGTTCGGGGCAGCAGATTTACGCGAAAGGAGACCTCGTGGTGCTCGCGCCGGTCAGTCACGGCGCGGAGATCATCGCGGAAGGCAATATCCACATCTACGCGCCGTTGCGCGGCCGCGCACTCGCGGGCGTGCACGGCAATCACGACGCGCGCATTTTCTGCACGTGTCTCGAACCGGAACTGATTTCGATCGCGGGTATCTATCGAACAACCGAGAACCCGTTGCCCGCCGAAGTACTGGGCAAAGCGGTGCAGATCCGGCTCGAAGAGGAAAAACTGATGATCGAACCGCTGCGCCTGACGTAATGCACGCGGTGCGCTCCGGATCGATCGGCTCTCATTGACGAACACAGGGTATTGGGTAAATGGCAAAAATCATCGTGGTGACCTCGGGCAAGGGCGGCGTGGGCAAGACGACGACGAGCGCGAGCTTTGCGTCCGGTATCGCGCTGCGCGGCCACAAGACGGCCGTGATCGACTTCGACGTTGGCCTGCGCAACCTCGATCTCATCATGGGCTGCGAGCGTCGCGTCGTGTACGACCTCGTGAACGTGATCCAGGGCGAAGCGAACCTGAACCAGGCGCTGATCAAGGACAAGAAGTGCGAGAACCTGTTCATCCTGCCGGCGTCGCAGACCCGCGACAAGGATGCGCTGACGCGCGACGGCGTCGAGAAGGTGCTGAACGACCTGGTCGCGATGGACTTCGAATACATCGTCTGCGATTCGCCGGCCGGTATTGAAGCCGGTGCGCTGCACGCGATGTACTTCGCCGACGAAGCGCTGATCGTCACGAACCCGGAAGTGTCGTCGGTGCGCGACTCGGACCGCATTCTCGGCATCCTGTCGTCGAAGACGAAGCGTGCGACCGAAGGCAAGGATCCGATCAAGGAACACCTGCTGATCACGCGCTACAGCCCGAAGCGCGTGAGCGAAGGCGAGATGCTGTCGCTCGAGGACATCAGCGAGATCCTGCGCATCAAGCTGATCGGCGTGGTGCCCGAGTCGGAAGCCGTACTGCACGCATCGAACCAGGGCCTGCCGGCCGTGCACATCGACGGCACCGACGTCGCCGAAGCGTACAAGGACGTCGTCGCACGCTTCCTCGGTGAAGACAAGCCGCTGCGCTTCACCGATTACCAGAAGCCGGGCCTGCTGCAGCGCCTCTTCGGCAGCAAGTAACGGAGGCCGCCCATGTCCATCCTTTCGTTTCTCCTCGGCGAGAAGAAGAAGTCCGCATCGGTCGCGAAGGAGCGCCTGCAGCTCATCATCGCGCACGAGCGGGTCGGCGGCCGGCCGCCGGCCGATTACCTGCCGGCGCTGCAGAAGGAGCTGGTCGCGGTCATCTCGAAGTACGTCCATATTTCGAACGATGACATCCGCGTGAGCCTCGAGCGCCAGGACGATCTCGAAGTCCTCGAAGTGAAGATCGAGATCCCGCAAGCCTGACCGTTGCCTGTCCCCCCGCACGGCGGCGCCCGCCGCCGTGCGCGTCTTACGCCCTGTTGCACTTTCGGGCACGCCGTAACACGGCGTCTGTCGGCCGTTATCGGTCCTCCCGCATTGAACGAATACGCTCGCGTTACTTGTTCAACCAGGAGGTTGTGATGGCTGTCTCTACCGTTCAACGTCGTATCGTTTCGCTCGCGCTGCTTGCCGCGGGCCTGTCAGCCGTCGTCGCGCCGTTTGCCGCGCATGCGGACGAGATCATCGTCGGCGCACCCGTGATCGCGCCGCAGGGCCGCGTGGTCATCGCCGAGCCGGTCGCCGTTCGCACCGAGGAAATCGTCGTCGTCGCGCCGAATGCGCCGCCGCCCGTGCGCTACGAGGTCGTGCCGACCACGCGGGTAGGCTATGTGTGGGAACGCGGTCACTGGCACTGGGACCATGGACGCTACGTGTGGATCGGCGGGCACTGGGAAGCCGAGCGCGTCGGCATGCAATGGGTACCGGGCCACTGGGACCAGCGCGGTCCGAACTGGTTCTGGACCCGTGGCCACTGGGCGTGATGGAGGCGCGTGATGAAAAGAACCGCAATCGCCATCGCGTTCGTCGCGATCACGCTGGCCGGGTGCATCGTCGTGCCGGCGCGGCCCGTCTACTACCGGCCGGCACCCGTCGTCATCTACTGAGCGTCGCGCAGGCCGGGCTGCGCCGGGCCGTGCGTGCTGGCCGCAGCCGGCCCGTCGTCGTGCGGAACCGGCGCGTGTGCCGCGCCTTCGCCCGGTGCTGGGGTGGCCGGCTCGTCGCTGTCTTCGTCGCGCAGCGTGTCGAGCGGATCGGCGGGCGCAGCGGTCGCATCCTGCGGCGCGGTGACGCCGGTCGCCGCCGCCGCGGTTGCCGCGGCCGGTTCCGTGGCCGCGACGGGCGGTGCGAGATAGCGCTGGGCGAGCGTTTCGTAGAGCGGCGGCGCGAAAAAGCGCGACACGCGGCTCGACACCAGCGCGGTGGCCATCAGCGAAATCACGAGCGCGTGGCCGTTGATCATCTCCATCACGATCACGAACGACGTGATCGGCGACTGCGTGACGGCCGCGAGGTAGCCGACCATCGCGAGCGCGATCAGCATCGGCAGGCTCATGTTGCCGAACACGATGTGCAGCAGGTTGCCGAACCCGGCGCCGATCGACAGCGACGGCGCGAAGATCCCGCCCGGGATGCCCGGCAGGTAAGACGCGACCATCGACACCATTTTCAGGAACGGGTAGAACACCGACAGCTGCTCGCGGCCGTCGAGCAGGCCGCGCGCCTCGGCGTAGCCGCTGCCGAACGTCGTGCCGCCCGACACGAGGCCGACGACGGCGATCACGAAGCCGCACAGCGCGGCGAACGCGATCGGCCGCTCGCGATACAGGCCGAGCAGTTGCGCGGGCAGCCAGCGTCCCGTGTTGAGCAGCAGCCAGCAGAACAGGCCGCCCGCGATGCCCGTCACGATCGCGGTGACCAGCACCGCGAGCGCCAGCAGCTTCGGGAAATGGGGGCCTGCATCGATCGTGCCGAAATAGGTATAGTTGCCGTTCAGGCCGAGCGCGACGACGCCGGCGAGGATGATCGCGGTGATCAGCACGCCGCTCGCGCGCGCGGAGAAGCTGCGGGTCAGCTCCTCGATCGCGAACACGATTCCGGCGAGCGGCGTATTGAACGCGGCCGACAGCCCGGCCGCCGCGCCGGCCAGCACCAGTTGGCGTTCGATCTGCGCGTTCGAGCGAGGGTAGAATTGCCGCAGGTTGAACATCAGCGCCGCGCCGACCTGCACGGTCGGCCCCTCGCGACCGATCGTGAAGCCGCCCAGGATGCCCAGGAACGAGACCAGCACCTTGCCGAACAGGATACGCAGCGTCAGCAGCCGGGCGCCGAACGCACTCGGGCGCGCATGCAGCGTCGCGATCACCTGCGGGATGCCGCTGCCCTCGGCGCCGCGGAAGAACCGGCGCGTGATCCACGCCGACGCGGCGGCGATCGCCGGCGTCAGCAGCAGCGGCAGCCACGCGGCGTGATCGCGCATCGTGCGGAAGGTTTCGTAGCCCCAGTCGATCAGCCGCGCGTAGAGCACGGCCGCGAGGCCGACGACAATCGCGCCGAGCCAGAAAACGCCGTACTGGCGCCAGATTCGCAGCGAGCGGCGGGTGAGGGCGGGAAACAGCGCGGGAAGGGCGGGGCGTGGCATCGGCGAGGGCCGGAAGGCAAAGATCGAATTATAAAAAGGAATCGGGGCCACGCCGTGGCCGACAGCGTTTCGCAAGCTTGTAGCATTTTGTTGCAAATGTAATCCAGGAGTAATGTCCGCGGCGGACATCCGTCGTTAGCATCCCCAAATGGCTGGCTCTTCCCCTCAAACGTGAAACGCATCCTGATCGTAAAAGTGACGTCGCTCGGCGACGTCGTCCAGACGCTGCCCGTGGTCGCAGACCTGCATCGCGCCTTTCCCGGCGTGACGGTCGACTGGGCCGTCGACGAATCGTGTGCCGAGGTCGTGCGCTGGCATCCGGGCGTGAGCACCGTCCTGTGTGCACCGCTGCGCCGCTTCAAGAAACTCCGGAATGCCGGCGACCTGAAGGCGATTTCGGCGTCGATCGGTGCGTTGCGTGCGCACCGCTACGATGCGGTCATCGACCTGCACGGCGTCTACAAGAGCGCGATCATTTCGGCGCTGGCGCGCGCCGCGCGCCGCGTCGGCTACCAGACGCAGGATCTCGGCGAAACGGGCGCACGCTTCGCGTATTCGCATCGCTTCGGCCCGCGGCCGGACTGCGACGCGTGGCACGGGATGCGCGTGAGCGCCGGCGAGGCGCTCGGCTACGTGCCCGAGGGCGTCGCCACGTACGGCGTCGTCCCGCCGCAGGACGCGAGCCTGCCGGCCGCCGTGACCGACGGCGCGCCGTTCATGCTGCTGTTCCATGCGACGTCCAATCCCGACAAGAAATGGCCGGCCGACCACTGGGCCGCGCTCGCCACGCAGATGATGGCGCGCGGCGTGCGCGTGCTGTTGCCGTGGGGATCGGCGGCCGAGCATGACGATGCGCAGGACATCGCCGCGCGGGCGCCGGGCGCGGTCGTGCTGCCCGCGATGACCGTGCGCGAGCTCGGCGCGGCGCTCGGCCGGGCCGCGCTCGTGGTGGGGGTCGACACGGGGTTCGTGCACATGGCGCACGCGCTGCAGCGGCCTACCGTGATGATTTTCGTCGCGACGTCGCGCCACCATTGCGGCATTGGCGGTGCACCGAATGCGCTGTCGATCGGCGAGCCGGGCACGATGCCGTCCGTCGAGCAGGCGCTGGACGCGATCGATGCGGTCGGCCCCGCCTACGGCGCGTTGCGCGCGCGGCTGACGGCCTGACGCAGCGGGGCAGGCTGGTTCAGGCGAGCAGCGCCTCGACCGTGATGACGGCGGCGACGGCCGCCAGATTCGCCAGTAGCGCCTCGAACAGGAGGCCGCGCCACGTTTTCGGCCGGAAGCGCAGTGCGAGCAGCAGCGCGCCACCCAGCGCGAGCGCGAGGATCAGGACGAGATCGGCATTGCCGAGGCGGATGTTCATGGCGGCGGCTCCTTCGGGGCAGGATCCCGGGGGCGCAGCGGCGCGCCCAGGATCGAGTATAGGCAGCGCCGGCCGTCGCACAACCCGGGCCGCCCCGGAGTCTCAGACGAGCGACGCGTCGCGCGTTTCGCGCATCAGCAGCACGCCGACCAGGCTGATCGCCGCCGCGATCGATACATAGCCGCCGACCCACGACAGCCCGCCGCGCGCAGCCAGCAGTTGCGCGATATACGGCGCGATCGACGCACCGAGGATCCCGCCGAGGTTGTACGCGACGCCCGCGCCCGTATAGCGGACGTTAGTCGGGAACAGTTCCGGCAGCAGCGCGCCCATCGGCGCGAACGTCACGCCCATCAGGAACAGCTCGATCGTCAGGAACAGCGCGACGAGCGGCATCGAGCCGCTGCCGAGCAGCGGTTCCATCGCGAAACCCGACAACAGCGCGGCGATCGCGCCGACGACGAGCACCGGCTTGCGGCCGAAGCGGTCCGACGCCCACGCGGAAAGCGGCGTCGCGAGCCCCATGAACACGACCGCGAAACACAGCAGGCCGAGGAAGCTCTGGCGCGGTATATGCAGCGCCGACACGCCATACGACAGCGAGAACACGGTCGAGATGTAGAACAGCGTGTAGCAGACGACCATCGCGAGCGCGCCGAGCAGCGTCGGCTGCCAGTGTTGCGTGACGAGCGTCGCGACCGGCACGCGCACGCGTTCGTTGCGATCGAGCGCTGCCTGGAACGCGGGCGTTTCGGTGATCTTCAGCCGCACGTACAGGCCGACCGCGACGAGCACCGCGCTGACCAGGAACGGGATGCGCCAGCCCCAGCTGCGGAACTGCTCGTCGGACAGCGACAACGCGAGCGCGAAGAACAGGCCGTTCGACATCAGGAAGCCGACCGAGGGCCCGAGCTGCGGGAACATCCCGAACCAGCCGCGCTTGCCCTGCGGCGCGTGCTCGGTCGCGAGCAGCGCCGCGCCGCCCCATTCGCCGCCGAGGCCGATCCCCTGGCCGAAGCGCAGCACGCACAGCAGCACCGGCGCGAGCGTGCCGATCGCGTCGTAGCCGGGCACGAAGCCGATGGCGGTGGTGGACACGCCCATCACGAGCAGCGACGCGACGAGCGTCGATTTGCGGCCGATGCGGTCGCCGAAATGCCCGAACAGGAACGAGCCGATCGGGCGCGCAATGAACGCGATGCCGAACGTGACGAATGCGGACAGCGCCTGCGCGGTCGCGGAGCCGTGCGGGAAGAAGACGGGGCCGATGACGAGCGCGGCGGCCGTCGCGTACACGTAGAAATCGTAGAACTCGATCGCGGTGCCGATGAAGCTCGCGAACACGATGCGCCGGTGGCTGACGGCGCCGGCCGAACCGGTTGCGTGTGCAACGGCCGGGGGGGATGCGGACATGGATGTCTCCGTTTTGTCGTTGGGGCGGTCGGCTGTGCGTGCGGTCGGGCAGGCGGACGCCTGCCGGGAGCAGCCGAGCGGATGATGCGGGTGGCGGCGTGGACGCGCGCCGTGGCGCGGACGTCACCCGCCGGCCGACGATGGAGACGGGTAGGTCGCCGCCGCCCGGTGCCGGCGTGGTCGGCTCGTGTGCCGGGTGGGGCGCGCGAGCGTGCGCGGCGTGATGGCCGCGCGATTGCGGAAAATTATAGCCAGCGCCGCCGCACACCGGCAATCGCGGCGCGGCGGGCGGGCGGTCAATCGAGCGATTGCGCCTGCGCGGACGCGGTGCTTTGCAATTGGAAATGGCCGTCGTCGTTGAAGAGCCAGCCTTCCAACATTTCGATCTGGCCGTTGCCGTCGAGCAGTCGCGACGGCGGCGCCGGCAGCGGCGCCGAGCGGCGCAGCGACGCGAGCGCGAGCGCTTCCGCTTCGCTGTCGCCGTTGCTGCGATAGATGGAGGCGTTGACGAGGTGGCCGTTGCGATCGACGGTGAATGCGACGACGACGAGCGAACGGAGCATCGCCTGCGGAGTGCCGCGCAGCATGCCGGACGGATTGCGTTCGGCAACGCGTTGCGCGATCTCGACGCGATACTGGTCGCGACTCGCGCTGCGCGTGATCGATGGAATCGTCAGGATCGAATGCAGCGACGGCGGCGGCGTGATCGTGCACGCGGCAAGCATGGCGACGACGGCCAGCGCAGCAATACGCAGCCGGTCGACGCGCGGACGGAGAAGGGGGCGCATGGGAGATAGCCAGAAGTGACTATAAAAAAATGATAGGCGCATGCACGCAAGCCGATATCGGGAGAAACGCATAACGCGCGATGCCGGGCGTTGCGATCGCTGATGATGACGGCCGGGCGCCGCACCGCAGTCGCGATGTGACGTGACATGTGACAGCGCGCTCGACCGGCTCGCGTTGCGGCAGCGCATGCGCGTGCCGGCGTGCGTGTTGCAAGGTTGAAAGCTTGAAAGGCGCGACACGCGAGTTACGCGAGTTACGCGCAGGCTCGCGACGAGCGTCCGGCCGCGCGCAGCGGTCGCCGAATGCGGCACCGCGACCGACGTCCGCGCAATCGCATGCGATGCCGTCTGCCTGGTTCAGAAGCCGTGCGTGACGAGCGACAGGACCGACAGGTCGGGGTGCGTACCGTCGATGATGCTCTTGCCGATGTGCACGGCTTCGTGGACCGCCTCGTCGATGCTCGCGAAGCTTTCCTCGCCGTCCGCGTGGAACGGCACCGCGTGGCCGGGCAGTGCGGGATTCGCGCCCGGATGGCACACGTAGCCGGTGTAGGTGTAGCGCGTGTCGTTGCCGGGCGCGGTGGCCGGCACGACATGGATCTCGAAGCCTTCGTAATCGACGTGTTCCGTCGATGTCGACAGTTCGGTCATGGCGATCTCCGTGTGCCGCGCGCAGGGGTGGCGCGTGCGGCATCGACTACGCGGCGGCGGTCGTGTCGCCGTGTTGAACGAATTCTAGGTGATCGCGGGGCGGGCCGGGAGACTGCCGGCACGGTGCGCCGGCGGCCGTTACGCGGATTCGGTTGTGCGCTGCCGCGAGCGCACGTTCCGTGTCGACTGACGGGCTCGCGCGCGTGGCTGCGTCATTGTTTGCAGCGCGCGTCCTTTCGCTGCACGACGACGATTACCGGATACTTCTGGCCGTGGTCGAGCTCCACGCGTGCCACGACGGTCAGTGTCGCCGGATCGGAATCGTCGTATACGCTGACCTGTTCGTTCCGGAGGTAGGTCACGCCGGTGCAGTTCGACGTACGTCCGTCGTCCGACACCTTGCACTGGAGATCGTTGTCCTTCAGGTAGTTGTAGGGTGACGGGCTTGCGAGGTATTCGCTCAGGCCGCGCGGCGAGCCGCCGACGCCGGTCACGTACGCGATCGCGCACGACGCCTGCGCGTCGCTGCCGGAGGCGGTGTCGGCCGCAGCGTGCGTGCTGACGGCAGCCAGCATGGCGACGAGCGACGAGGCGATGAAGGGTTTCATGACGAGGGTTTCCCGTTTCACGAATCGGAGCGCGGGATTGTAACGGCATCCGGCGCGACGCGTCGGAACGTGGGGGAGGGGCGTGCGGACAAACAAAAACCCCGTCATTCAGCGAATGGACGGGGTTTGGCGAACTTGCTGGCGGAAGCGGTGAGATTCGAACTCACGGACAGTTTCCCGTCGCTGGTTTTCAAGACCAGTGCCTTAAACCGCTCGGCCACGCTTCCACGCGAGGCGGCATTGTAACCGAAATGCCGCGCCTGTCGACCGGAGTAGGCACTTCAGTGCCTACTCCGGTCCCATGCTTCGCATTCATCGCATCAAGCGTCGCGCAGGAACAATTCCTGCAGGTCGTTGAGGAAACGCTGGCCGAGCGGCGTCGGCGCGATCTGCGCGAAATCGCGCGCGATCAGCCCGCGCCGTTCCGCTTCCTTCAGCGCCGGCTCGATCGTGCTCATCGGCAGGCCCGTGCGTTCGGCAAAGCTGTGCACGGGGAAGCCCTCGACGAGCCGCAGCGTGTTCAGCATGAACTCGAACGGCAGGTCGCGCGTACCGACTTCGCGCTCTTCCTGCACGGCCGTGCCGGCGATCGCCTGCTCGATGAAGGTTGCCGGATGCTTGTAGCGTGCCTGCCGCAGGATCCGGTTCGGGAACGACAGCTTCGTGTGCGCGCCCGCACCGATCCCGAGATAGTCGCCGAAGCGCCAGTAGTTCAGGTTGTGCTTGCACTGGTGATTCGGCTTCGCGTATGCGGAGACTTCGTAGCGCCCGTAGCCGGCCTCGGCCGTGCGCGCGTGGATCCATTCCTGCATGTCGGCCGACGCGTCGTCGTCGGGGACGACGGGCGGGAACTTCGCGAACAGCGTATTCGGCTCGAGCGTCAGGTGATACAGCGACAGATGCGGCGGCGCGAACGACAGCGCAGTCTCGATGTCGGTGCGGCATTCGTCGAGCGTCTGGTTCGGCAGCGCGAACATCAGGTCGAGGTTGAAGTTGTCGAAGTTCTTCGCGGCGATCTCGACGGCCGCGCGCGCCTGCGCGGTGTCGTGGATCCGGCCGAGCGCCTTCAGGTGCGCCTCGTTGAAGCTCTGGATGCCGACCGACAGCCGGTTCACGCCGCTCGCGCGGAACTGCGCGAACTTCGCGGCCTCGAACGTGCCCGGATTCGCCTCGAGCGTGATCTCGGCATCGGCGTCGAGCGGCAGCAGCGCGCGTACGTCGGACAGCATCCGGTCGAGGCCGGCGGCCGACAGCAGGCTCGGCGTGCCGCCGCCGATGAACACGGTATGCACCTGCCGTCCCCACACGAGCGGCAGCGCCTGCTCGAGATCGGCACGCAGCGCGTCGAGATATTCGGTTTCCGGGAACCGTTCGCCTTTCCACTCGTGCGAGTTGAAATCGCAGTACGGGCACTTGCGCACGCACCACGGGAAATGCACGTACAGCGCGAGCGGCGGCAGCGACGTGAGCCGCACCTGCCCGGGCGACGTGAACGTCGCGACGACGCGCGCGCCGGTTTCCGCGGCCTGGCTCATGCGGCCTCCCGCAGCGAATGGGTATCGGGCACGGTCATGCTTCCTCCGCGAGCCGCGCAAGCAGCGCTTTCAGCGCAAGCGCGCGATGGCTGTGCGTGTTCTTCACGGCCGGCTCGAGTTCGGCTGCCGTCGCGCCGAGCGACGGCAGGTAGAAATACGGGTCATAGCCGAATCCGTGTTCGCCGCGCGGCGTGTCGACGATTTCGCCGGTCCAGCGCCCTTCGGCGAACAGCGGCTCGGGATCGTCCGCGTGGCGCACGAGCGCGAGCACGCAGCAATAGTATGCGCGCCGGTCGTCGACGCCGCGCAACTGCTCGACGAGATACGCGTTGTTCGCCGCGTCGCCCTTGTCGCGGCCCGCGCGCTGCGCGTAGCGCGCCGAATAGACGCCCGGTGCGCCGCGCAGCACGCGCACGCACAGGCCCGAATCGTCGGCGATCGCCGGCAGCCCGGTGAGCCGCGACGCGTGCCGCGCCTTCGTCAGCGCGTTCTCGATGAACGTGCTGAACGGTTCTTCCGCTTCGGGCACCGCAAGGTCGCCCTGCGGGACGATCTCGATGCCGACCGTCGCGAACAGCGCGGTGAATTCGCGCAGCTTGCCGGGGTTGTTCGACGCGAGAACGATGCGCGACAGCGGCGCGATGGTGCGATCGTCAGGCATGACCGGCGCCCAGGACGTCCTTCTGCAACTGCACGAGCCCGGCGATCCCGCCCTGCGCGAGGTCGAGCAGCGCATCCATCTCGGCGCGCGAGAACGGCACGCCTTCGGCCGTGCCCTGGACTTCGACGAAGCCGCCGGCGCCCGTCATCACGACGTTCATGTCGGTATCGCAGCGCGAATCTTCCGCGTAGTCGAGATCGAGCACCGGCGCGCCTTCGTACACGCCGACCGAGATCGCGGCGACGTGGTCGGTGATTGGCGAGCGGGTGAGCTTGCCGGCCGCGATCAGCTTCGACACGGCGTCGTGCGCGGCGACGAATGCGCCGGTGATGCTCGCCGTGCGCGTGCCGCCGTCTGCCTGGATCACGTCGCAGTCGATGTGGATCGTGCGCGGGCCGAGCGCCTCGAGATCGAACACCGCGCGCAGCGCGCGGCCGATCAGGCGCTGAATTTCCTGCGTGCGGCCCGTCTGCTTGCCGCGCGCGGCTTCGCGGTCGCTGCGCGTGTGCGTCGCGCGCGGCAGCATCCCGTATTCGGCGGTCAGCCAGCCTTGCCCGCGATCGCGCAGGAATTCGGGCACGCGTTCGGCGACGCTCGCGGTGCAGAGCACCTTGGTGTCGCCGAATTCGACCAGCACGGAGCCTTCGGCATGTTTCGTGTAGTGGCGCGTGAGGGCGACCTTGCGCAGTTCGTCGGCGCGGCGGCCGCTCGGGCGGGAAAGGGAGGACGTCATGTGGGAATCGCGGAAGGAGGAAACCCCGATTTTAGCGCCGAACGGCGGGCTTGCCCGGCGGGGTGGTCCGCAAAAATGGGATAATGCGCGCTTCCCGCCCCGCGCCTTCCGATGCGCCGGGCGCCTCGACATATCCCCGCCCGCGAGGGCAACCAGACGGCGAGACGAACCATGATCTACAGCATGACGGGCTACGCGAGCGCGACGCGCGAACTCGCAACGGCCACCGGCAATGGCGGCACCAGCGTGTCGGTCGAACTGCGCACCGTGAACTCGCGCTTCCTCGACCTGAATTTCCGGATGCCGGACGACGTGCGCGCGTGCGAACCCGCGCTGCGCGAAATGCTGATGAACAAGCTGTCGCGCGGCAAGGTCGACGTGCGTATCAACCTGCAGCGCGGCGAACAGAGCATCGGCGCGGGCGCGCTGAACCAGTCGGCGCTCGGCCAGCTTGCCGATCTCGAGCGCGCCGTGCTCGACTCGTTCCCGGGCGTCGGCCGCCTGCGCGCGGGCGAGATTCTGCGCTGGCCCGGCGTGATCGCCGAAAGCGGCGTGTCGGCCGACGCGATCCGCGACGCTGTGCTCGCGTGCGGCAAGGAAGCGATCGGCGAGCTCGTCGTCGTGCGTTCGCGCGAAGGCGCGCAGCTGGCGACGATGCTGCTGTCGAACGTTGCCGAGATGGAAGCAATCGTCGCGCGCATCACGCCGCTCGTGCCGGAGTTGATCGCGAAGCATCAGCAGAAGATCGTCGAGCGTCTGCAGGAAGCGCTCGGCATCGCGGCGCCGGAAGGCAGCGCGCCGATCGTGACGCGCGAGGAAGCCGCGGAGCGCATTCGTCAGGAAGTGACGATGTACGGGATCCGGATCGACATCGCGGAAGAGCTGTCGCGCCTTACCGCGCACCTGAACGAAACGCGTCATGTGATCGAGAAGGGCGGCCGCGTCGGCAAGCGTCTCGACTTCATGATGCAGGAACTGAATCGCGAAGCGAACACGCTCGGCTCGAAGGCGGCGGCGAAGGAACTGGCCGACGCGTCGATGGCACTCAAGCTGTTGATCGAGCAGATGCGCGAGCAAGTGCAAAACCTGGAGTAAAGCAACATGATCGAATCCACCCGCGACGGCCACGCCGCGCATTCGCTGCACGGCGGCGTCTATCCCGGCAACCTGTTCATGGTCGTCGCGCCGTCGGGCGCCGGCAAGTCGACGCTCGTGAATGCGCTGCTGTCGAAGGACAGCGACATCTGCCTGTCGATCTCGTACACGACGCGCAAGCCGCGCCCGGGCGAACAGGACGGCCAGCATTACCACTTCACGTCCGTCGAGGATTTCCGTGCGCGTCACGCGGCGCACGAATTTCTCGAGAGCGCGGAAGTGCACGGCAACTACTACGGCACGTCGCGCGTCTGGATCGAAGAGCAGATGAAGAACGGCCACGACGTGCTGCTCGAGATCGACTGGCAGGGCGCGCTGCAGGTGAAGAAGCAGTTCCGCAACGCGGTCGGCATCTTCATCCTGCCGCCGTCGCTCGACGCGCTCGAAGAGCGTCTGAAGAAGCGCGGCCAGGACGAACCGAACGTGATCACGCGGCGCCTGCTGGCCGCCGGCAGCGAGATCGCGCACGCGTCGGAAGCGGAATACGTGGTGATCAACGAGAATTTCGAGCGTGCGCTCGCGGAGCTCGAATGCATCGTCGCGGCGACGCGCCTGCGCTTTGCTTCGCAGTACGCGCGACACACCGAGCTGTTCATCGAGCTCGGCATCCATCTGCCCCACGCGGAATGACGCGGGGGCAGAGGGACATAAGGTAGAATAAGGACTATATTCAGAAGGAATTACCACCATGGCTCGCATTACCGTCGAAGACTGCCTGAAGCAAATCCCGAACCGCTTCGAACTGGCGCTCGCCGCCACCTATCGCGCGCGGCAGCTCGCGCAAGGCCATACGCCGAAGATCGAAAGCCGCGACAAGCCGACCGTCGTCGCGCTGCGCGAGATCGCCGCCGGCCAGGTCGGCGTCGAGATGCTGAAGAAGGTGCCGGTGTAACGCGCATCCGGCCCGTTCCAGCCATGTAACCCACGCGCGCAACGACTCGACCTGGAGGCGAATATGAGCACCACCCCATCGTCCGCCTCCGCGGATCCGACCACCGAAGCCACGGCCCAGTCGCCTGCGCGCCAGTACATCGACGCGGTCCTCGAACAGTCCTTCCGGCATCTGTTCGGGCCGACCGCCACTCCGGAGCAGCCGCGCAAGCACGGCGTCGTTTCGATCGCGAAACTGACGACCGCGCTTGCCGAATATCTCGCCCCGGACGAAATCAAAGAGGTCAAGGCGGCGTTCCACTTCGGCGACGAAGCCCACCTCGGTCAATATCGCCAGAGCGGCGAACCCTACATCACCCATCCCGTCGCCGTCGCGGAAATCTGCGCCGGCTGGAAGCTCGACGCGCAGGCCGTGATGGCCGCGCTGCTGCACGACGTGATGGAAGACCAGGGCGTGACCAAGAACGAGCTGGCCGAACGGTTCGGCCCGAAGGTCGCCGAACTGGTCGACGGCCTGTCGAAGCTCGACAAGATGGAATTCCGCAGCCGCGAGGAAGCGCAGGCGGAGAACTTCCGCAAGATGCTGCTCGCGATGGCGCGCGACGTGCGGGTCATTCTCGTCAAGCTCGCCGATCGCCTGCACAACATGCGCACGCTCGGCGCGGTGCCGATGGAAAAGCGCCGCCGCGTCGCGCGGGAAACGCTCGACATCTATGCGCCGATCGCGCACCGGCTCGGGTTGAACAACACGTATCGCGAGCTGCAGGACATGAGCTTCGCGAACTTCAATCCGCATCGCTACGCGACGCTCGAGAAAGCCGTGAAGGCCGCGCGCGGCAATCGCCGCGAAGTGATCAGCAAGATCCTCGAGGCCGCGCAGCGCGCGATGGCCGACGCGAAGATCGATGCCGAGATCACCGGCCGCGAAAAGACCATCTACAGCGTCTACCGGAAGATGCGCGACAAGCAGTTGTCGTTCTCGCAGGTGCTCGACGTGTACGGCTTTCGCGTCGTCGTCGACAGCGCGCTCGACTGCTACACGTGCATCGGCGCGCTGCACGCGCTGTACAAGCCGGTGCCCGGCAAGTTCAAGGACTACATCGCGATCCCGAAGATCAACGGCTATCAGTCGCTGCACACGACGCTCGTCGGCCCGTTCGGCGCGCCGATCGAGTTCCAGGTGCGCACGCGCAAGATGCACGAGATCGCCGAAGCGGGGGTCGCCGCGCACTGGCTGTACAAGAACGGCAGTGCGGATCTCAGCGACGTGCAGAAGCGCGCGCACCAGTGGCTGAAGTCGTTGCTCGACATCCAGAGCGAAGCCGGCGATTCGAGCGAATTCCTCGAGCACGTGAAGATCGACCTGTTCCCGGACGCGGTCTACGTGTTTACGCCGAAGTCGAAGATCATGGCGCTGCCGCGCGGCGCGACGGCGCTCGATTTCGCCTATTCGATCCACAGCGATCTCGGCAACCAGTGCGTCGCCGTGAAGATCAACAACGAGCTGCTGCCGCTGCGTACCGAGCTGAAGAGCGGCGACATCGTCGAGGTGATCACCGCGCCGTATTCGAAACCGAACCCCGCATGGCTCGGCTTCGTGCGTACCGGCAAGGCGCGCTCGGCGATTCGTCACTACCTGAAGACGATGCGCCTGAACGAATCCGTGCAGCTCGGCGAGCGGCTCGTCGACCAGAGCCTGAAGGGCTATGGCTTCGCGCTGGCCGACGTTGCGCCGGAAGTGTGGGAGAAGCTCGTGCAGTGGACGGGCAACAAGAGCCGTCAGGAAATTTTCGCGGACATCGGCCTCGGCCGCCGCGTTGCCGCGGTGATGGCCAAGCGCATCGAGGTGCTGATGACCGGCCGCGACGCGGACGACGATCTGCCGAAGTCCGAGCGGCATCCGGCGCATCATGCGCCGCCGGTCGTGATTACCGGCACCGAAGGGATGTCCGTGCAGTTGTCGGCGTGCTGCCGGCCGATTCCGGGCGACGCGATCATGGGCTACATCGGCATCGGTCTGGGGATGGCGATTCATACGACCGATTGCCGCGTCGCGCAGCGCATCCATCGCCGCGATCCGGGCCGCTGGATCGATGTCGAGTGGGCGCCGCAGCCGGGCCGCCTGTTCGATGTCGCGGTGAAGGCGCTCGTGAAGAATACGAAGGGCATCTTTGCGCGCGTTGCCGCGGACATCACGTCGGCCGACGCGAACATCGTTCATATCGCGATGGACGAGGATCTGACGCACGAATCGACGGTGCTGCGTTTCGTGATCCAGGTCAGCGACCGCGTGCATCTCGCGAACGTGATGCGGCGCGTGCGAACCAATCCGGACGTGATGCGGATCATGCGCGAGCGCTCGACCGACGACGGCGCGCATGCGCGCCACGACGGCGGCATGCGCATCGAGCGCGAGCGGCAGGATTATTGACGCGAACCCTTGCGGGCGATCGTTCAACGGCGGCTGATGGCCGCCGTTTTCATTTGTGTTGTGGAGCGAAGGTGCGGCATTGCCGGCGCGCTTCCGAAGCGCGTCGGATGCACGGATATCGTGACGCGAGAGGGGGGGGGCAGAAAAGAAAAAGGGCTTTCCCGGAGGAAAGCCCTTTTAAGGTGGCGCGGCTGGCAGGATTCGAACCCACGACCCCTTGGTTCGTAGCCAAGTACTCTATCCAACTGAGCTACAGCCGCACGCAAAACGGTACTGCTTCAACTGTCGGAACCTTCTGCGATGGGAAGGCCCCCAAAAAAGTGGCGCGGCTGGCAGGATTCGAACCCACGACCCCTTGGTTCGTAGCCAAGTACTCTATCCAACTGAGCTACAGCCGCACGCAAAACAAAATGCTACTACTTCGAACTGAAAGGGCCTTCGGTTGGGAAGGCCCTCGAAAAGGTGGCGCGGCTGGCAGGATTCGAACCCACGACCCCTTGGTTCGTAGCCAAGTACTCTATCCAACTGAGCTACAGCCGCACGCAGAAGCGAAATTATAGCAGGGTTGTATAAAAAGGGAAGCCTTATTCGTGAATTACGCGGCACGGCCTTGGTGGGGCGTCCTTCGTGTACCCTTGGAGCATCAGTCATCCACGTGTTGAATCTGCATCATGAACAAGGCGTTTGTCAAAGAGTCGGACGGTGACGACGACGATCTCGATCAGGCTCAACCCGCAATTCCGGCGGGCGCGAAGAACTACATCACGCCGGCCGGCCACAAGCGGTTGAGGGACGAGCTGCTGAACCTGATCGACGTCGAGCGCCCCGAGGTCGTGCGGCTCGTGTCGTGGGCCGCGTCGAATGGCGACCGGTCGGAGAACGGCGATTACATCTACGGCAAGCGGCGGCTTCGCGAGATCGATCGCCGCATCCGCTTCCTGACGAAACGGCTCGATCTCGCCGAAGTCGTCGACGCAAGCCGGCAGGAGAATGTCGACCAGGTGTTCTTCGGCGCAACGGTCGATTACGAGACGCCGGACGGCGAGGACCACACGGTCACGATCGTCGGGATCGACGAGGTCGATCTCGACCACGGCTGCGTCAGCTGGATTTCGCCGGTCGCGCGTGCGCTGATCAAGGCGAAGATCGGCGATACCGTCACGCTGATGACGCCAGCCGGCCCGCAGCCGATCGACATACTCGACGTCCGTTATCCGGCACCAGGCGCCTGAGCGGCGGCCCGCGTATTCCGGCAAAGAAAAAGCGCCCCGGCGGGGCGCTTCGTCATCCGGCGTGAAGCGGATGCGCCGGTCGCTCAGAAGCGATGGCGCAGGCCGGCCGTGACCGCGATCTGCTTGTTGGTCGAAGACGCGGCGCCCAGCCCGTTGATGTTGGCGCCGAGGTCGAGGCCGTCGTTGTTGACCTTCTGGAATTCACCCTGCAGGTACACGTCGGTGCGCTTCGACAGCGCATAGTCGGCTTGCAGGTTGAACTGGTGCCAGGTCGGCTTGTCGCCGGCGAGACGGCCCTGCGTATACGTATAGGAACCGGCGAGCGACAGTGCCGGCGTCAGCGCGTAGCGGCCATTGACTTCGTAGTTGCTGAAGCGGGCGGTTCCGCCGAGGCCCGTGATGCCGCCGGATACGCCGGACTGGCCCGCGCTGATTGCGCGGATGCCGGTCAGGCGCGTCTGCGTGAACACGAAGCCGACCGTGGCGGGGCCGAACCCGTAATTCAGGCCCGCGCCCCAGGTACGTTGCACGCGGGACGCGAAGGTCCAGTCGCCCGTCACCGCGCCCGGATCGGTCGCTGCCAGCGCGAGCGAGTTAACGTCGCTGTTCAACTGCAAGTAGGCCGCGGCGAAGTTGAAGCCCAGGTAGCTGTACGACACGCCGCCGCTATACGCGCGGTTGTTCGCGAACGCCGTCGAGTTCGAGAATCCGTACAACGCACCGAACTTCAGGCCGCCGTAGTTCGCGCTCTGGTACTTGACCGAGTTGTTGATCCGGAACGAGTTGTTCAGGTTGTCGTTGTCGAACGGGTGTGCAAACTGCGTGCCGCCGTATTGCGTACCGGTCAGCGACAGCGGCCCGAGATAGTCGACGACGCTGTCGTACTGGCGACCAAGCGTCAGCGAGCCATAGCTGTTGTGCGAGAGGCCGACGAACGCTTGCCGGCCGAATTCGCGGCCGTTCTGCTTCAGCGCGCCGTTGTTGATGCCGAATCCATTTTCCAGCGTGAAGATCGCTTTCAGGCCGCCGCCGAGATCTTCGGTGCCGCGCAAGCCCCAACGGCTGCCGTTGACCGAACCGCTCGTTTCCTGCCAGGCGCTGTGACCGTGCTGATTGTTCGTATAGGTGATGCCTGCGTCGATCAGGCCGTATAGCGTCACGCTGCTTTGTGCGTGTGCTGCCGTAACGAATACACCCGACAATGCGGTGACGATCAGGGTTTTTTTCATGGATCTGTCTCCAAACAGGATGATGTCGATCGAACCTGCTGCCGGACGGGTGTGTTGTGCTTGACGCTGTGGCCGGCCCGGCAGGGCGGCGGTGCGTTTCTCAGAAAGCTATTTGCAGTGTACGGAGCGGGCGGAGCAGGCGAGATGCGTGCTTTAAGCAATAATGTATTTTGGAATCCGCAAAGATCGGAAAATGCGCGCAAACGATTGTCCGTCAAGGGTTTGCGGCGGTGCGGCGAAAGAAATTAGCGGTCAGGAGTACGTAGCGGGCGTTGCGTGGACGCGACAGACGATCAGCAGCAGGCGGTGGCAGCCGTGGCGCGATTATTGACGCATCGGCAATAGAGGTTTGTGTGGAGCATGGCTAATGAAAGGTTGTTCTCTCGCTATACTGCGATCTCTGCTTTCCGAAGCAGACTTTTTCGTTGACGGAAAAGATCTCCAAACCTTTGTCGGCGCGACTTCCCAGTCGCGCTTTTTTTTTTGCCCCGCTTACCGTGCGCTATTGCGCGTACGTGCGCCGCTTGCGCTTGCGTGGCGGTGCAGCTTCCTCGGTTTCGGTTTGCGGTGGCGTGTAGGTCCAGTCTTCCATCACGTAGTGACGGGCATCCAGCGGCGATGCGAGCAGGTTCTGCCAGTGATCGCCGTGCCAGGTCGTATCGAACTCGGTGTCGCACGGCGCTTCACGACCGGACTCGGCCAGGGCGCGGGACTTGCGGCGTACGCGTCCGAGCCGGCTCGCGAAGCGCTTGATTCCGTCCAGCCACATGACCCTCTCCTTCCTTTCGGCGTTACACCAGCATCGCAATGTCCCCGGATTTCCGCAACCCGGAAAAAACCCGAGGATTTTACCGAGCCGGTTTGTCCCCGGTAGGATTTTCATGGCCAAGATTATTGATGATCCGATCCCGGTAATATTGACAGGTTTTTGATGAGAATCAATTAATTAAAGGCGGCGGTGTACCGATTCCAGTGGTATTAGCGCTTTTTTGATAAAGAGGTCGCTAAAAATTTTCTTGACGCACCCGGATTGTCCAATTTATAAAGTCAGCACTCCGTCCTCGGGCGGCGTGCTGGTGCGGGTGCTGGCGCAATGTTTCGGGATTTCGGAAAACGGCTATAAAAATAGCTTTTTTGATCTAATCGAGTGGGGAACGAAGACATGGATACCGGTATCGTGAAATGGTTTAACGATGCTAAAGGTTTTGGCTTTATTACGTCGGACAATGGTGGTGAAGATTTGTTTGCTCACTTTTCCGAAATCAAGATGGACGGTTTCAAGACGCTGAAGGAAAACCAGCGTGTTTCGTTCGACGTGAAAGTCGGGCCGAAAGGCAAGCAGGCAGCGAATATCCAGGCGGTCTGACGCGCCTCGCATTGCCGATCACGTCCGGCCCCCGCATCGCGGGGGCTTTTCGTTTTCCGGGGGCGGATCGTTGCCGTCCGCGCTGGCCGCGAACACGCATGCCGGTGCATACTCACGGAAGCATCGTTTCCGTGTCTTTTCATGTCCGATTCCCGCCTGCCCGATCCCGCCAGCGAACAACCGCTCGTCTTCGTCGACCTTGAAACCACCGGTGGTTCGTCCGCCGAGCATCGCATCACCGAAATCGGCGTGGTCGAAATCGGCCCGCTCGGCGTGTCGACGTGGACGACGCTCGTCAATCCGGGCCAGTCGATTCCGCCGTTCATCCAGCAACTGACGGGCATCTCGGACGAGATGGTGCGCGATGCGCCGTCATTCGCGTCGCTCGCGCCGGCGCTGTTCGAGCGGCTCGACGGCAAGCTGTTCGTCGCGCACAACGCGAGTTTCGACCGCGGATTCCTGCGCGCCGAATTCGAGCGCGCCGGCTTCGCATTCAATCCCGATGTGCTGTGTACGGTACGGCTGTCACGCGCGCTGTTCCCGCGCGAGTCGCGGCACGGGCTCGACGCGTTGATCGAACGGCATGGCCTCGTTCCGGCTGCGCGCCACCGGGCGCTCGCGGATGCCGACCTGCTCTGGCAGTTCTGGCGCCAGTTGCACGACATCGTGCCGCTCGAGCGGCTGCGCGACCAGATCGCGCGCACGACGCGCCACTTCCGTCTGGCCGGCGATCTGACCGAAGCCTGGCTCGACACCGCGCCGGCCGGGTGCGGCGCGTACGCGCTGTTCGGGGAGGGTGGCGAAGCGCTGTATGTCGGCCGCAGCGTGCGCGTGCGGCAGCGGCTGCGCGCGCTGCTGACCGGTGAGCGGCGCTCGTCGAAGGAAATGCGGCTCGCGCAGCAGGTGCGGCGCGTCGAGTGGCGCGAGACCGGTAATGAACTGGGCGCGATGCTGGCCGAAGCGCAATGGATCGCCCGGCTGCGTCCGTCGTACAACCGGCGTCCCGCGGCCGATACGGCCCGTGCGGGCGGTGCGCCCTGGCCGTTCGAGGGCGCCGTTGCGTTCGAGGCGAACGGCGAGCGCCGCCTGTTTCATGTGATCGACGGCTGGCGCTACCTCGGTTCGGCGGAATCGCTCGACGCGGCCGCGCGGCTCGTGGCCGACGCGGCGGACAGCACGTTCGAACCCTTCACCCATCGCCTGCTGCAGACGCATCTCGCGCGCGGGCTCCAACTGATTCCGCTCGCTGCGCTCACGCCGGCGGGTTGAGTGCAGCGGCGCGATTCGCGCCCGCCGCACCTGTCGCGTCAGCCGATCGCGCTTGCGCCGCCGGCCGAGCAAACGTGCGACAGCGCAGTGTCGAGCGCTTGCGACTGCGTCGAGTCATAGCGCGTGAGCGTCTTCCAGTTCGCGATGCTGCGCGCAAGCCGCGCCTGGCAATCGGGCGCATCGCGCAGCGGCGCAACCTGCGCGAGGCCCGCGAGCATTTTCTGCGTCAGCCGGTCGAGCGCCGGGCGCGTGCTGGTCGCGAGATCGGGCGGCGTGCCCTCGGGCGGCCGCGTCGCGCGCCAGGTCGAGAACAGCGCGTTCTGCACGTCCTTGCTCGCGGCGATCTGATCCTCGAAGAACGTCCGCGCGAACGCAGGATCGACGCCGGCCTGTGCCGCGCGCTTTTCGACCGAGGCAAGCAGCGCCGCTTCGCGCGGCTGGTCTTCGATCGCCTTGTGATTCGCCCATTTCCATCGCGCGACCGGTTCGGCAAGCGCGAGGCGCTGTGACGCGAGCGCGACGACGTTGGTGAGGGCGGTATCGTCGCCGTCTGCGCTGGCGATGCGCGGCGACGAAATGAGGGCGACGCCGAGCGCGGCGACAGCGACGCTGGCACGAATGGCTTGCTTCATTGGAATGATCGGGAGAGCCGGGCAGGCCGGACGTGGAAAACCAGAAGAATAGACGAAGACAGTCGCGCGGCGTAGCGACGCGACAGGAGAATCAGCAGGCGAGCTGATCCAGCACCGTCAGGCTGTTGCGGCCCGGGTGCGAGGCGAATTGCGCGCGATGCGCAGTGATGTACCGCACGATAGCGATGATCGACACGTGGCGGTTACAGAACCGAACAGGCGTTCACTTCGGCGAGTACAGCTTGTGCTGCTCGTCGAAGAATGCCCGAACGTGCTCGGGCAATTCGGCGAGGAATTCCACGCCGACGGGTTCCGGATCCGGGCTCATCACTTGCTCGGGCGGTGGCATGCGAGTTGGTCTTTCGTCCATGGTCGTTTCTCCAGCAGGTTCGATAATTATCAACCTCGTGCTTGGATTTATGCCAGAGGCGAATCGTTAGATTTTGTCTCTGTTGTATTAACGGCACATGCGCTGCGATGCGAAGTGCGATGCAGTGTGATGCCGACTATTGCACTCCGCGCAATCGGCAACAATCGGGCCGCTTGTTATACTTGCGCGCACTTTTTTCTGGACCGCGATGAAACGAACGACGCGATGGATCGGCCTCGTATGGCTGGCGCTGGTACTGAACGTACTGTCGCCTGTCGTCGGCTATGCGCGTCTTGCGTCGAGCGGCTCCGGCGCGCTCACGCTCGAGTTGTGCAGTGCAGCGGGCGCCCGCCAGGTCGTGCTCGCGCAGTCGGGCGACGAGCGCGACACGTCATCGTTCGACCATGCCGGCGTGCCGCACTGCGTGTACTGCCCGGGTTTCGCGGCGAACGTCGCGCTCGGCACGAGCCTGCCCGCGATGCCGGGCTTCGTGCGGACGTTTGCCTACCGCGCGGTTGCGCCGGTCGTTCCCGATTTCCCCCGCAAGGGCATCCGGCTTGCGCAGCCGCGCGCCCCGCCTGAAAACGCCCCGATCTGATTGATGTCGTCCGCGCGCCCTGGTGGCGCGCGTGCCGCCCGCGTTCGAGTCCGCGCGCCGCGCCGTTCTTGCGCGGCGCGTCTGCTCGTGTCCGGCGGCGTCCGATCACGTTTTCAGGAATTCACTCATGTCGTCTACCTTCGCCGCGCGGTCGTCGCGCGGCCGGCTCGCGCTCGCGTGCGCGGCCGCTTTCGCGTGGCCAGCCGCCCATGCGGCCTCGCCGGATGATGCACGCATCGATCCGGCCCACAGTGGTGTCGATCGTTCCGCCGGTGCCGCCGCGCCGGCCTCCGCTGTCGCCGTCACGTCGGCCACCCCGGCCGGCGATACGCTGACCGCCGTCAGCGTGACCGCGCAGCGGCAACCCGTCGATCCGGATACACCGGCCGTCGTCGAGTCGATCACGCGCGAGCGAATCGACTCGCACACCAACGTCACCACCGAGGACGCGCTGAAGTACGCACCGAACCTGGTGGTCCGCAAGCGCTATATCGGCGACCGCAACAGCGTGTTCGCGGGCCGCGACTTCAACGAGCTGCAGAGCGCGCGCGGGCTCGTCTACGCCGACGGCGTGCTGCTGTCGAACCTGCTCGGTTCGAGCTATGCGTACCCGCCGCGCTGGTCGCTGATTCCACCCGACGACATCGCGCGCGTCGACGTGCTCTATGGCCCCTTTTCCGCGCTGTATCCGGGCAATTCGATCGGCTCGACCGTGCTGCTCACGACGCGCCGCCCGGAAAAACTCGAGGCGTCGTTGTCGACGCAGGTCTTTACGCAGCGCTACCACGACGGCTACGGGTTCGCGGACAGCTTCGGCGGCAATCACCAGACCGCGCGGATCGCGAACCGCGTTGGCCGGTTCTGGTTCGCGCTGTCGCTCGACCGGCTGGAGAACAACGGACAGCCGATGCAGTATGCAAGCCCCAATACGGCCTACAACCCGAAGCTGGGCGCCGCCGTGCCGGTGACGGGCGCCGCGACCGACATCGGGCCCAACGGCAAGCCGCGGACGATCGTCGGCGCGCAGACGATCGAGCGAACCGAACAACTCAACGAGACGGTCCGGATGGGTTACGCGTTCACCGACCATGTCGACGCGACCCTCACGCTCGGGCATTGGGAGAACCACTACCGGCAGCACGGCGAAACCTTCCTGCGTAATGCGGCTGGCAATCTGGTCTACGGCGGCAACGTGTCGATCGGCGGCCGGAACATGACCGTCGCGCCGAATGCGTTTGCGCCGCAGCGCGGCGACCAGGAGAACTGGCTGTATGCGCTCGGCCTGAATGGCCGGCTCGATTCCGGCTGGCGGCTGTCGGGCGTCGTGTCCGCGTACGACGTGTCGCGCGACGTGCTGCGCGCGGCGTCGACCGTGCAGGGCGGTGCGGGCACGCTGTTCCAGGGCGATGGCACGGGCTGGCGCACGCTCGACCTGAAGGCCGAGGCGCCCGAAGTGAAGGGCCATACGTTCACGTTCGGCTACCACTACGACAATTACTTCCTGCGCAACGTCACGTACAACACGGCCGACTGGCTGGCCGGGCCGACCACGTCGCTGTCGAGCGTCTATCGCGGCGACACGCGCACGCAGGCGCTGTTCGGGCAGGACGCGTGGCGCTTCGCGCCGGGCTGGCTCGCGACGCTGGGGCTGCGCTACGAGCGCTGGGACGCGTACGGCGGCGCGCTCGGCAACCCAAGCGGTACGTTCGGCTATGCGGACCGCAGCGCGAATGCGCTGTCGCCGAAAGTCGCGCTGCAATGGGACGCGACGGACGTCTGGCGCTTCCGTCTGTCGTTCGCGACCGGCACGCGTTTCCCGACGGTCGGCGAGCTGTTCCAGGGCACGATCTCGAACAACGCGATCGTCAACAACAACCCGAACCTGCGGCCTGAAAAGGCGATCGACTGGGACTTCACCGCCGAGCGCGACGTGGGCGTCGGCGTCGTGCGCGCCAGCGTGTTCCAGAGCGACCTGCGCGATTCGATCTACAGCCAGACGACGGTGTCGGGCGCGTCGACCGTCACCAACGTCTCGAACGTCGACCGCGTGCGCGTGCGCGGCGTCGAACTCGCGTTCCGTGGCGAAAACGTCGGGCTGAAGGGGCTCGCGATCGATGCGAACGTGTCGGCAAGCAACGCGCAGATCCTCGCCGATGCCGCGAATCCTGCCTACGTCGGCTCGCGCTTCCCGCGCATTCCGCGCATGCGCGCGAACCTGCTCGCGTCGTATCGCTTCGACGAGCACTGGCTCGCGAGCGTCGGCGTGCGCTATTCGGGCCGCCAGTTCAACACGCTCGACAACAGCGACGTGAATCCGGACGTCTACGGCGGCACGAGTTCGTTCACGGTCGTCGACCTGAAGGCGCGCTACCGCCTCGACCGTCACTGGACCGCATCGGTCGGCATCGACAACCTGATGGATCGTCGCTACTACGTGTTCCACCCGTATCCGGGCCGCACCTTCTATGGAGAACTCAAATGGTCGCTGTGAAATCGTTCGCGGCCGGCTGCGCGCTGCGGTTGGCGGCGCTGTCGCCTGCCGGTGCACACGATGCGCGCGACGTGCCGAAGGCCGCCGATCCGCACGCCGCGCACATGAGCATGCCGGCCGCGCCCGCGCAGATGAACCTGCCGCCGCCGGTCGCGCAATATGCGAACGCGGAACCGACGCCCGAGCGTCTGCGCGCGGTGCTCGATGCGGGATGGAGGGGGGAATGCCGCGCACCGTGTGGATCGGGTGCGATGGTGTACGCGAGGCGCGCAGCGGATTGCTGACGGCTGACGTGCTCGACGGCTGGTTGCAGCGCGCGAAGCGTTGATCGGGCCGGTGGCGCGCGGCGAACGGGCCGCGCGCCGGCCTGATGCGAAAACGCGCCCGAAGGCGCGTGGAGAGATGCGTCAGGCCGCTCGCTTGAATAGCCGGATCACGAACAGCAGGATCACTGCGCCGACGACCGCGACGATCACCGAGCCGATGAAGCCGCTGCCGATGCTGATGCCGAGCAGCCCGGCGAGCCAGCCGCCGATCACCGCACCGACGATCCCGACGATGATGTCGACGATCAGCCCGAAGCCGCCGCCCTTGACGAGCAGGCCGGCAAGCCAGCCGGCGATCGCGCCGATGATGAGCCACATAATCAAGCCATGAGTCATGGTGGTCCTCTCCTTGTGTTGAGTCGAAATGACCGGACATCGGCTGTCGTGCCGCAAGCTGGGTGCAGGCGGCATTGCGACCCGCCGCGCCGCCCACGCAATGTAACGCGATAGGCGGGTCAGAATCGTTAAGTAATGTTATGCACCCTCAAGCGGATTTTCCAGGGAATTTGTCTGCCTACGGCGCGACCCGTGCGCGGACGATGCATGGCGAAATGAATCTGTAAGAAAGGATCGCCGATGAATTCCGTCGGTGACGAACGTTACCGTTCGTGCGTCGATGCCGACTTGCTCGCATCGGGTAGTCCGTCGCCTGCGTCGGCGATCAGCCGTGCGACGGTCGCGGTATCGCCGATCGCCTCGATCGACAGCAGTGCGAAACGGGCGAGAAAGAGCGACGCGTCGGTTTCGCCGATACGGGTCATCGCGCGGCACAGGTCGGTGTAGAGCATGTCGCGTTCGGCGTCGGTCATCATGCGGTCTCCTGAGGATCGGTTGATGCGCGCGGATGGAGCGCGCGTTCGAGCGCGGCGGCCACATCGTCGGCGCGAGCGTCGTGCCAGCGGCCGAGTACGTGCCCGTCCGGACGCACGAGATAGACGGTGCCGTCACGCGCGCCGTACATGTCGAACAGCCGGCCGTCGTCGTCATGGCCGCCGCAGGCCGGTTGCCGCGGCGCCGCATGCCGTGCGAGCGTGACGAGTGCGAACGGTATCCGCGCATCCTGCAGGCGTCGTTCGAGATCGGCCAGCGACGGATCGGGCACGCCATCGATCGTGAAGCAGAACGCGGTGAAGCGCGGCGCGACGAGATCGGTCAGGTGGCCGCGCCGAGTGTCGCCGCCGTGCGTCGCGTGCAGCATCAGCGGGCATTCCGAGAGCGCCATGCCGGGCGCCGGGCCGGCCGCAAACGTGTCGTGTTCGGCCGCGTTGAGCGGCGACGCCGCATACGCGATTGCCGATGTCTGGCGCGGGTTGATCAGCGAACGCAGCGCCGGATGCCGGACCGCGAGCGTCAACACGGCCTTGCGCATCAGCTCGAATGCAAACGACGGCGGCGCCATGAACTCGGTGCTCTTCGTGCCGTAGCGCAGGTTCTCGTGCGTCGCGAACACGCGCTCGTCCGAATAGCTGTCGAGCAGCGTGTCCGACGCAAGGCCGCGGATCACGTACGCGAGTTTCCACGCGATATTGTCGGCATCGTCGATGCCCGAATTCGCGCCGCGCACGCCGAAGATCGGCACGAGATGCGCGGCGTCGCCGCAGAACAGCACGCGGCCGTGCCGGTAGCGTTCGAGCGTCAGCGCGTTCGCCTTGTAGATCGTGATCCAGATCGGCGACCACGGGCCGTGTTCGCCCATCATGTCGAGCAGGTTCTGCACGCGCGGGATCACGTTCCCGGGCTTCACGGCCGCTTCGGCGTCCTCGTCGTCGCGCAACTGGTAGTCGATCCGCCACACGTTGTCGGGCTGCTTGTGGACGAGGACCGTCGAACCCGGGTTCGACGACGGATCGAAATACGCGAGCCGTTCGGTCGGCCGGTCGCTGTCGAGCATGATGTCGACGATCACGTAGCGGCCCTCGTAGCTCGTGCCCTGGAGCGACAGGCCGAGCGCATCGCGCATCGTGCTGCGTCCGCCGTCGCAAGCGACGACCCAGTCGGCGTCGAGCGCGTAGCCGCCGAGCGGGGTGTCGACGTCCAGGCGCACGCCGTCCGGCTGCCGCGTCACACTGATGACCTTCGTCTGCCAGCGGATTTCGATGAGCTCGGGGCGGCGCAGCGCGGCGTCGAGCAGGAACTGTTCGATGTGGTACTGCGCGAGATTCACCATCGGCGGCAGCTTCTGGTTCTCGTCCTGCGGCATCGTGAAATGCAGCACTTCGTCGCGACGGTAGACGCTGCGTCCGCCGGTCCACGGCAGCCCCGTGCGCAGGAAGTCGTCGAGCGCGCCGAGCCGTTCGACGATCTCGAGGCTGCGCCGCGAGATACAGATTGCGCGGCTGCCGTGGCAGACCGAGTCGTCGGCCTCGATCAGCACGCTGCGGATGCCGTGGTTCGCGAGGCCGAGCGCGACGGCGAGGCCGACGGGGCCGCCGCCGACGATCGCGACGCGACGCCGGCGCGTATCGACGCCGTCGACGCAGTCCGGCAGACGCGCGGGATGGCGCTCGGCGACGAACGGGTAGGGCTTGAATTCGATGTCCATCGTTGGCTTCCAGGGTGGTCTGGTTCGACTCTTGCACATCGACGATGCGATGCGGGCAACAAGTCGCGGCAGTATGGAAGCGGGCCGGGCCGCCGTTGTCCCCATTCCGGGTACAGCGACTGGATGCAGGCGGGATCGCGACAGGCTCAGCGCGAGTCGGGACGGCTCAAGGTCGCAGGCACATCGCAAACAGTTCGCGCTGGCCCGAAATGCCGAGGCGCCGGTACGCGCGCTTTTGGTACGTGACGACACTCGATGCCTTCACGCCGATCGTCTCGCCGATCGCGTGCGCGGTCTGGCCTTCGAGCACGCCGCGCAGCACGTCGAGTTCGCGCTTGGACAACGCCGGGCACGCACTGCGCAGCCGTGCGAGCATCATCTGCGGGATGCCGACCTGCATCGCGCCGGCGAGCGCGTAGTGATGCTTCGCGGCCTGCGCGATCAGCGGCGCGAGTGCTTCGATCGCCGCGATCTCGCGCGGCTGGAACGCGCCGCTGCGATGTGCGCGGTACAGGTTGATCGACAGCCAGCTCGCATCGTTCGGCTGCATCAGCAGCGCCAGCCGGTCGGACACATCGGGGCCGCGGTAGCAGGCCGCGCGATACGCTTCGTGACCGATCTCGTCGCCGGCCTGCAGGTGCAGCAGCAGGTCGTGGCGGCGTGCGCCGCGATGGGCGGTCGATACGATCTGCTGGTTGCCGTCGAGTGCGTAGAAATGTCGTGCGTAGGTGTCGGCGAGGTCACGCAGGTAGCGGCCGCCGCGATGATCGGCGACCGACATCGTGCGCGGGCGGTTGCCGAATTCGTACGCGAAGATCGTGCACTGCGTGATGGACAGCGCGTCGTCGAACAGCTTCAGGACTTCGGCAGCGAATGTGTTCGGCTCGTTGCCGCCGATCGCGGCGACGAGGCGCGTCGCGCGGGACACGTCCAGTTGCCCGGTGAGGTTCGGTCGCTCGAGACGCCAGGTGCGCATGATGCGGGGAGAGGGCGGAGTGGTCCGGCGATTGTAATCGGCAGTGCGCGACACGTGAGTCGGGAGATGCCCGCAAGCGGGGGTGGTGCGCGGAAGGGTGGGCGCACGATTTCGGCGCCGGAAAAGAGAAAAGGTCTGACAAGCGATGCTTGTCAGACCTTTATGTCTTGGTGCCGGAGATAGGAGTCGAACCTACGACCTTCGCATTACGAATGCGCTGCTCTACCAACTGAGCTACACCGGCAGCAGAGAAATGAAATTATATGGTCAAATCCGAGATCTTGGCAATAGGTTTTGCGAATTTTTTTCAGCTTGCTACCGCTGCTGCTTCGCGAAACCATCGATCCGGCGGACTTCCCGCTTTCACTTCACTGCGATGCAGCCGGTCAGGGCCACAATCGCGAGGCGCGATTGTACTTGCGTCGCGCACCTCCGTCCAGTGCTGCAGTGCAAATTATTCGGCTTCGTCGTGATAGCCGGTGACGCGCTCGACTTCGTTCTTCGAACCGAGGAACACGGGCACGCGCTGGTGCAGGCCCGTCGGCTGCACTTCCATGATGCGCTGTGTGCCGGTCGTCGCGGCGCCGCCCGCCTGCTCGACGATGAACGACATCGGGTTCGCTTCGTACATCAGGCGCAGCTTGCCCGGACGATCGGGCGTGCGCTTGTCGGCCGGGTACATGAAGATGCCGCCGCGGTTCAGGATCCGGTGCACGTCGGCGACCATCGATGCGATCCAGCGCATGTTGAAGTTGTCGCCGCGCGGGCCGTCCTTGCCGGCGTTCAGCTCGTCGACATAGCGCTTGACCGGGTCGTACCAGTGGCGCGCGTTCGATGCGTTGATCGCGTATTCGCGCGTGTCGGCCGGGATCTGCATGTTGCTCTGCGTGAGCACCCACGAGCCGACTTCGCGGTCGAGCGTGAAGCAGTTCACGCCGTTGCCGGTCGTCAGCACGAACACCGTCTGCGGGCCGTAGACGGCGTAGCCGGCCGCGACCTGCTCGGTGCCGGGCTGCAGGAACGATTCCTCGGTCGCCTGCTTGCCGTCCGGGCAGCGCAGCACCGAGAAGATCGTGCCGATCGACACGTTCACGTCGATGTTCGACGAGCCGTCGAGCGGGTCGAACACGAGCAGGTATTCGCCGCGCGGGTAGTTCGCGGGGATCGGGAAGAACGTTTCCATTTCTTCCGACGCCATCGCGGCGAGGTTGCCGCCCCATTCGTTCGCGTCGAGCAGGATCTCGTTCGACAGGATGTCGAGCTTCTTCTGCACTTCGCCCTGGACGTTCTCGCTGCCGGCGGTACCGAGCGCTTCGCCGAGCGCGCCCTTCGACACGTTGTAGCTGATCGCCTTGCACGCGCGGGCGACGACTTCGATCAGCAGGCGCAGGTCGGCGGGGAGGTTGTTGGTCTCACGTTGCTGTTCGATCAGGAACTTCGACAGCGTGGTGCGGCGGGCAATGGACATGACAGACTCCGAAAGGCCAAAGAATCCTTGAATGGCCGCAATTTTACCCGCCGCGCCTCGCGTGCCGCCGGCTTTTTTCGTCCGGTTACAAGGCCGGGCGGCCTGACCGGCCCGGTTTCCGGCGCCGGCGACGGGCGCGGTGCGCATCGCAGCGGCGGCAAACTGCGCGGTCAGACCCCGCGATTCCGCCAGGTTCCAACCGCACTCGCGCAATAAAAAAGCCGGCGCCGCGTCAGGCGGCACCGGCCTTATCGTGCGGGCGCGATGCGCTCGCTTGCGTCAGGCGAGCGCTTTCTCGACGATCTCGCGCACATCGCGCGATTTCGCGCCGGCGGCGACCTGTTCGAGCGCGTCGCGCATCCGGTCGCGCAGTGCGGGCGTGAAGCGGCGCCACAGTTCGAGCGAGCGCGCGAGGCGTGCCGCGACCTGCGGGTTGATCGCGTCGAGCGCGAGCACCTGTTCGGCCCAGAACGCGTAGCCCGAGCCGTCCGCCGCATGGAATTGCGCGGGGTTGGCCGCGCAGAAGCTGAAGATCAGCGAGCGCGCGCGGTTCGGATTCTTCAGGTTGAACGCGGGGTGCGCGAGCAGCTTGCGAACCTTCGCGAGCGTCGGCTGCGCGGGCGTGCCGCGTTGCGCCGCCTGCATCGCGAACCACTTGTCGATCACGAGCGCTTCCTTCTCGAAGCGACGGTAGAAGTCGTCGAGCGCATGCTCGGCCGGCTCGTTCGCGCCCGCGGCCGCGGCGGACAGCAGCGCGCCGAGCGCAGCCGCGCGATCGGTCATGTTGTTCGCCGCGTCGTACTGCGCGGTTGCAAGGCGCACCGCTTCGGACGGGTCGTCGAGTTCGGCCAGATACGCGAGCGCGAGGTTCTTCAGCGCGCGGCGGCCGGAGGCCTCCGGCGTCGGCTCGTATGCGCCGGGCGTCTGGTGCTGCTCGTACGCTGCGAGCCAGTCGGCACGCAGCGCGGTCGCGAGCCGGCGGCGCACGAACAGGCGCGCGCGATGCACGGCGGCCGGATCGGCTTCGGCCATCTGGTCGGCGAGATAGGTTTCCGACGGCAGCGTCAGCGCGAGTTCGCGGAACGCCGGCGACAGGTTCGCGTCGGACAGCACGCGGCGGAACGCGGCGACGAAGTTCTCGCCGAGCGTGAGCGGTTCGTTCGCGGCGGCACGTGCGGCGAGCGTCAGTAGCGCGCGCGTCGCGAGGCGCTGGCCGGCCTCCCAGCGGTTGAACGGATCGCTGTCGTGCGCGAGCAGGAACGCGAGATCGTCGTCGCTGTAGTCGTACTCGACAATCACCGGCGACGAGAAGTTGCGCAGCAGCGACGGCAGCGGTGCTTCGGGCACATCGGCGAACGTGAAGGTCTGCTCGGTATCGGTAAAATCGAGCACGCGCGTCGTGCCCGCTGCGGCGGCTTCGCCGTCGAGGCGCAGCGGCAGGTCGCGGCCGTCGCGGCCGATCAGGCCGATCGCGAACGGAATCAGCAGCGGCCCCTGCTGCGTTTCGCGCGCGGCCGGCGATGCGTCGCCGTAGCCCTGCGAGAGCGTGACCGTATAGCGGCGCGCGGCCGCGTCGTACGCGGTCTTCACCGTCACGCGCGGCGTGCCGGCCTGGCTGTACCAGCGCTCGAACTGCGCGAGGTCGCGGCCGTTCGCGTCGGCCATCGCGTGACGGAAGTCGTCGCAGGTCACCGCATGGCCGTCGTGACGCTTGAAGTACAGGTCCATCCCCTTGCGGAAGCCGTCGCGGCCGAACAGCGTCTGGTACATCCGCACGACTTCCGAGCCTTTCTCGTAGACGGTCATCGTGTAGAAGTTGTTGATCTCGACGTAGCTTTCCGGGCGCACCGGGTGTGCCATCGGGCCCGCGTCCTCGGCGAACTGCAGCTGGCGCAGCACACGCACGTCCTCGATGCGCTTGACCGCGCGGGCTGCCGATTCGACGTCGTCGCCCGCGGCCATGTCGGCCGAGAATTCCTGGTCGCGGAACACCGTCAGGCCTTCCTTCAGGCTCAACTGGAACCAGTCGCGGCAGGTCACGCGGTTGCCGGTCCAGTTGTGGAAGTATTCGTGGCCGACCACCGATTCGATGTTCGCGAAGTCGGTGTCGGTCGCGGTCTCGGGGTTCGCCAGCACGTACTTCGTGTTGAAGATGTTGAGCCCCTTGTTTTCCATCGCACCCATGTTGAAGTCGCCCACCGCGACGATCATGAAGCGGTCGAGATCGAGTTCGAGGCCGAAGCGCTTTTCGTCCCAGCGGATCGAGTGGATCAGCGAATCCATCGCGTGACGCGTCTTGTCGAGATCGGCCGGCTCGACCCATACCTGCAGCAGTTTTTCCTTGCCCGAGCCGGTCGTGATCTTTTCCTCGATCGCGACGAGCTTGCCCGCGACGAGCGCGAACAGGTAGCTCGGCTTGCGGAACGGGTCTTCCCATTTCGCGAAGTGGCGGCCGTCGGGCAGGTCGCCCGAATCGACGAGGTTGCCGTTCGACAGCAGCACCGGGTACGCGGCCTTGTCGGCGCGCAGCGTGACCGTGAACGACGCCATCACGTCGGGGCGGTCGAGGAAGTAGGTGATGCGGCGAAAGCCCTCGGCTTCGCACTGCGTGAAGAAGTTGCCGCTCGACACGTACAGGCCCGACAGCGTCGTATTCTGGTCGGGCGCGCACGCGCTTTCGAGCGTCAGCTCGAATGCGTCGGGGACGTTCTCGACCGTCAGCCCGTGTTCGTGCGCGCGCACGGCGCCGTGCGGCGCGCCATCCAGCCATGCGCCGAGGAATTCGAGCGCTTCGCCCATCAGCTCCAGGTGCGGCGCGGGCGCGGCGTCCGGATTGCGGCGCACGCGCATCGTATTCCTGACGATCGTGCGGGCCGGCGCGAGATCGAATTCGAGCGCGACGGAATCGATGAGGAAGGCCGGCGGCGTGTAGTCGGCGCGGCGGATCACGGTGGAGGAGGCGTTGTCGGACATGGTCGTCGAGATCGGTGGAGTGGGGGACGGGCCCGCCGCACGGGCCGGGCGAACCGGGCCATTGTACAAAGGCTTGCGGCTGCGTGCCGGGCGAACTTTTTACCGCTTTCGGCAGTCCGCGTATTATCGGCATCCCGTCCGGTTCGCGCGGTGCGACGAACGGGTGACGGATCGACGAGGATCAACATGAAACGCGATTGGATTTTTCGCGGTGCGGGCTGGGCGGCGGCGCTGTGCGTGGCGTTGCTGACGGGCTGCACCAGCTATGTGACGACCCAGGTCACGGCCTTCTCCGACTGGAGCGGCAGTGACGCGACACGCACTTATGCGTTCACGCGCACCGATGCACAGAAGAACAGCATCGAGCAGTCGACCTACGAGCCGATCGTCGCGAACGAGCTGTCCGCGTATGCGTTCCGGCAGGTGCCGCAGGCGCAGGCGCGGTATCTGGTCGGACTGACCTATGCGGTCGGCAGCGATCTCGTGACGGTGCCGCAACCCGTCTATTACGATCCCTGGTTCGTCGGGCCGGGGCCGTACTGGCGGCGCGGGCCGTGGGGCCCGTGGGGGCCCTGGGGGCCGATGCCGGCCGGCTATGTCGCGCAGACGTACCAGGTGTTCGACTACACGCTCGGCATCCGCATCACCGAGCGCGCGACGGGCAAGGAGGTCTACAACGTGTCCGCGCGCACGACCGGCGACAACGGCACGCTGTTGTACGCGATGTCGTTCCTCGCGCGCAGCGCGCTCGCCGATTTCCCGCTGTCGAACGGCGCGGTCCGCTCGGTCCGGCTGCCGGTCGACAAGCGCGGCGGGCCGGCGGCGCCGGCCGCCAACGAGCGCGCGGTGCCGGCTGCGCCGGCTTCGGGCGCGGCGGTCGCGAAGTAACGCGGCGCCAGCAACGGCGCGGCCGCCCGGCCGCGCCGGCCACCTCCGTCCGTCAGACCCCGATGCCCAGCAGCGCCAGCGCGCCGAGCACGACGAACAGCACGGCCGCGATGCCGTGCACGAGCTTCGTCGGCAGGCGGTGCGCGAAGCGGTCGCCGAGCAGGATCGCGGGCACGTTCGCGAGCATCATCCCGAACGTCGTGCCGGCCACGACACCGATGTAGTCCTGGAAGCGCGCGGCAAGCGCGACGGTCGCGATCTGCGTCTTGTCGCCCATTTCCGCGAGGAAGAATGCGACGAGGGTCGCACCGAACACGCCGAGCCGCGAACGGTTGGCATTGGCTTCGTCGGCATCGAGCTTGTCCGGCACGAGGATCCACAACCCCATTGCGATGAACGAGAACGCGAGCGCCCAGCGCATGATCGACGGCGTGACGAGCGCGCCGAGCCATTCGCCGAGCGCGCCTGCGAAACCGTGGTTCACGAGCGTCGCGACGAGCACGCCGAGGATGATCGGCACCGGCTTGCGATAGCGCGCGGCCAGCACGAGGGAAAGCAGTTGGGTCTTGTCGCCGATTTCAGCGAGGGCGACGGCGCCGGTGGAAATCAGGAAGGCTTGGGACACGTATGGGGTTCCACGGGCCGATGTTGTGCGTGCGAGCGACGATCCACGGCGCGCCGGGCCCTGATGCGGCGCACTGTGAACCATCGGTCTCGCCAGGCCTAGGTGGCTGCGTCCGCCATGGCCGTACGGCCAAGTCTGTTGACGGACGCCTCCGTCACGATGCGCGCCGGGGGCGCGGGACATCGAGCGGAGCGGCTACTCCCCAATGAGCGGCGAATTCTAGCACGACGGGTCGCGCGCGGGAAAGCGGCCGGGCAGGGCAACGAGGGCGTCGGGGCGCGATCGGCGCGTGGCGCCTTCAGCTACCCGGCATGCGCGGCGGCGGATGCGCCGCACATGCGGGGCAGGGTGCCCGGCGGGCCGTTACGCGGCGGCCGGACGGCGGGCCGCGCCGCGTTCGTGGGCGAGCTTGCCGGCCGCATAGGTGCGGTACACGGCGCGGTCGTCGCCGAGCAGCGCGAACGCGAACAGCAATTCCTCGAGCGAATCCGCGCGCTTCGTGCGGCGCGCGAGCAGCGGCGTCGCCTGCGGATCGAGCACGACGAAGTCGGCCTCGGTGCGCGGCGCGAGCGTGCCGACCGTGTCGGCGAGGTCGAGCGCCTGCGCGGCGCCGGCCGTCGCGAGCCAGAACATCCGTGTAGCGGTCAGGTGGTGGCCCGACAGCCGCGCGACCTTGTGCGCCTCGTTCATCGTCTGCAGCATCGAGAACGACGTGCCGCCGCCGACGTCGGTGGCGAGCGTGACGGGCACGTCGTATTCGCCGGCCTTGTCGAAATCGAACAGCCCGCTGCCGAGGAAGAAGTTCGACGTCGGGCAGTGCGCGACCACGGTGCGCGTCTCGGCCATCCTGCGGCGGTCCTCGTCGTCGAGGTGGATGCAGTGGCCGTACACCGCGCGCGGACGCAGCAGCCCGTAGCGGTCGTAGATGTCGAGATAGCTGCGATGGCCGGGGAACAGCTCGGCCACCCATTTCACCTCGTCGACGTTTTCCGCGACGTGGCTCTGCACGAACACGTCCGGATGGCGGCGCGCGAGTTCGCCGCACGCTTCGAGCTGCGCCTCGGTCGACGTCGGCGCGAAGCGCGGCGTCAGCGCGTACATCTGGCGGCCCTTGCCGTGCCAGCGGTCGATCAGCTCGGCGCTGTCGTCATAACCGGATTGCGCGGTGTCGCGCAGGAATTCGGGGCAGTTGCGGTCCATCAGCACCTTGCCCGCGATCATCCGCAGGTCGCGCGCGTCGCTCGCCGCGAACAGCGCGTCGGCCGACTGCTTGTGCACCGTGCAGTAGACGAGCGCGCTCGTCGTGCCGCAGGCGAGCAGTTCGTCGACGAAGAAATCGGCGACTTCGCGCGCATGCTCGGGATCGCCGAACTGGCGCTCGGTCGGGAACGTGTACTTGTCGAGCCACGGCAGCAGGCCCGGCGCCGGCGACGCGATCATGTCTGTCTGCGGATAGTGGATGTGCGTGTCGATGAAGCCGGGCACGATCAGCTTGTCGCGCAGGTCGTGGACGATCGCATCGCGCGCGAGCGTCGCGGCGAGCTGCGCATACGGGCCGGCCGCGACGACCTTGCCGTCGTCGACGATCAGGAGGCCGTCGGTCTCGTAGTTCGCGGCCTGGCTCGATTGCGCCGGGTCGCCGTTGAAGGTCAGCAGTTGGGAACGAAAAGCGGTTTGCGTCATGACGAATGGTCCTGCATCAAGGTAAGGCGAACAGAAGAAAGCGATCGACGCCGCGCGGGCGACGGCATGGATGGCACCGCCCGCGCGGGGGCGGGACGGCGCTTCGCGAGTAGTCGCGACACACTGCGTGCGGCGCGGCCGGATGCGATTGCGCGGGCGAGCGTGGCGGCCGGGGCCGCCATCGCGTGATTGCCGGTGGCGTTGGCGATCGCGGCCGCTGCGGCGGCGCACGGGACGGCAAGCCGCGACCGCACGCGCCGGCGGGCGGCAACGGACAGCGCCGCCACCACGCGGGCGACGAACGCGTTGAACGCGTTCGCGCCGGGCGCATGCATGCGTTCGACTCGGCTCAAGGCCGGGCCGGGAGTCGCGAAGCGGATGCCGTTGCCGTGTTTCATCTGTCTAGCGCACCTCGATGCCGGCCGTCATGCGGCCTGCCAGTACGCGTCGAGGCGCGCGAACAGTGCGTCGCGCTGCGCCGGTTCGACGAACGACGCCTCGAAGCCGTTGCGGATCACCGCCTTGACTTCGGCATCCGTGAGCTGCAGCCCCGCGACCGTCGCGAAGTAGTTTTCATTGACGTAGCCGCCGAAATAGGCGGGATCGTCGGAGTTGATCGTTACCGCGACGCCGCGGTCGAGCAGCGCCTTCAGCGTGTGCTTCGCCATGTCGTCGAACACGCACAGTTTCAGGTTCGACAGCGGGCAGACGGTGAGCGCCGTGCGCGTGCGCGCGAGGCGTTCGACGAGCGCCGCGTCCTCGATGCTGCGCACGCCGTGGTCGATCCGGTCGACCTTCAGCACGTCGAGCGCTTCGTAGATGTAGGCCGGCGGGCCTTCCTCGCCCGCGTGCGCGACGAGCTTCAGCCCGAGCGCGCGCGCCTTTTCGAACACGCGCGCGAACTTCGTCGGCGGGTGGCCGAGCTCGGACGAGTCGAGGCCCACGCCGATCAGGCGATGGCGATAGCGTTCGAACAGCGGCAACGCGGATTCGAACGTCGTGAGCGCGTCCTCTTCGGACAGGTGGCGCAGGAAGCACAGAATCAGCTTGCTCGACAGCCCGCGCTGCTCGGCATCGGCGAGTGCGCGCTCGATGCCCGCGACGACCGTCTCGATCGGCACGCCGCGTTCGGTGTGCGTCTGCGGGTCGAAGAACAGTTCGGTGTGAACGACGTTGTCGGCGAGCGCGCGCTCGCAATACGCGGCCGTCATGTCGTAGAAATCCTGCTCGGTCAGCAGCACGCTCGCGCCTGCGTAATAGATGTCGAGGAACGACTGCAGGTCGGTGAACGCGTACGCGGCGCGCAGCGCGTCGATCGAGTCGTACGCGAGCTTCACGCCGTTGCGCTGCGCGAGCGCGAAAATCAGTTCGGGCTCGAGCGAGCCTTCGATATGGATGTGCAGCTCCGCTTTCGGCGCGCGGGCAATCTTGTCCTTGAATGTCGGGGTCATGGCGTCGTTCTTGGTCGGTCAGTAGGTAGGGGAAGCCTGCGCGTTCGCCTCGACGGCCTGCAGCAACTGCGCGGCCACCGAGATCGCGATCACTTCGGGCGCCTTGTCGATGATGCCTTCGACACCGATCGGGCAGCGCATCCGCGCGACCTGGGCCGGGTCGATGCCGATGGCCGCGAGGCGATGATCGAACTGCACGCGTTTGGCGTGCGAGCCGGTCATCCCGAAGTACGCATAGTCGCCGCGTCGCAGGATGCGCTCGGCCAGCACGAAATCGAGTGCGTGGTCGTGCGTCATCACGACGAAGTAGGACTGCGGCGGCGCCGCGTCGACGGCGTCCGCCGGGGCGGCGGCTGCCTCGATCGCGAGATTGCCGATGCCGGCGAGCACGTCGGCCGGCGGGAACACCGCATCGGGCCCGTCGATCCAGCGCACCTGGCACGGCAGCGTCGCCAGCACCTTCACGAGCGCGGTGCCGATGTGCCCGGCGCCGAACAGCATGACGGGGAACGCATACGGCGCGATCGTTTCGGTCATCAGCGACACGCCGCCGGTTTCCCACAGCAGGCAGTCGGCCCGCGCGGCTTCCGATTCGGGCTCGCTCAACAGCGGCGCGCCCGGCGAGGGGCCGAATGATACGCTACGCACGGTCGCGGCGCCGGCCGCGACGCGCTTCGATAGCGACATGATCCAGCCGAGATCGCCGACGTCGAGCCGCTCGAACGCGAGCACGACCGCGCCGCCGCAGCACTGGCCGAGGCTCGGGCCGAGCGCGAGCCGCTCGAGCCTGCGCGCGTGGGGCACGTGCGCGCCATCCTTCAGCAGATGCCGTGCGATCTCGATCGCCTTCCATTCCAGATGACCGCCGCCGATCGTATGGCGGGCCGTGTCGCGCGTGACGAGCATCTTGGTGCCGGCTTCGCGCGGCGCGGAGCCGTCGGTGTGCGCGACCGTCACGAGCACGGCTGCTTCGCCGTGCGCGAGCAGTTGCTGCAGATCGCCGAGCCAGGCTTCCATCAGCACGCTCCGTTCGGGACGACGCGGCACGACACGCGGCGCGGGCTGGCGGGCGCGGCGGCAACGAGGACGGACGGGAGCGGGGCAGGCCGGCCGCACGGCCGATGCAGTGCGGCGGCGCGCGGACGACGCGCGCGAACGGCGCCGCCGGACTCGCGGACGCCATGAGGGTGACGGATGCGGATGGTTTGCGTTGTCATGATGAATCCAGTCGACATTGCGGATCGGGCGCGCGTTACGCAGGGGGGAGACCGCCTGGCCTCGCGCACGTAGATCGCCATCCAGTCACGAAGATAGCACCGCAATGCGACGGGAACATCGCCGGACGGTGATCCGGGCTATCAGGAGGCGATCATGTCGATCATAGGCCCGCCGCGCGGTATCGGGGCGCGGATGCGTGCACATCGGGCCGAAACGCAGGCGTGACGGGGTGTGGGCGCGGCAGTCGCGCGACGCGCGTTCGCCCGGAAATCGGGGCGGCGGCGGGGTAGGGGTTTACGTGTGGCCGGCCAGGTGCGGCCGGCAGAAGTGTCGGTTGGAGCCGGGTGATGGCGAACCGGCGGCGCGCGGCCCGGTCGATCGGGTCGCGCGCGCCGGGGGCCGTCGATGCGGCCGGCCGGTCAGCCTGCGAGCTTGCGGCGATGGCGCCAGAGGCTCGCGACGACCGCAATCAGGATCGCGGCGAAGCCGATCAGCGCCCAGCCGGGCAGCAGGATGCCGAAGATCGGCGGGTAGACGGTCTCGCACAGCCCGGCGACCTTGAACATGCCCGGGAACCATTGCGCGGGCGGCAGGCTGTCGACGATCGGCTGCAGCGTGTCGAAGCCGCAGCTGAAGCCCGGATTCATCTGGATCGACAGGTGCCGCGCGGCCGTGCCGACGCCGCCGGCCGCGGCGATCGCGATCAGCAGTTCGAGCACCCAGATGCCGCGCCAGTTGCGTATCCCGGCGGCCAGGAACGCGAAGATCCCGATCGCGGCAAAGAAGTAGCGCTGGATGATGCACAGCGGGCACGGATCTTCGTTCTTCACGTACTGCAGGTACAGCGCACCGGCCAGCAGGGCGATGCACACCCATCCGAGCAGCATCAGCAGGCGGCGTTCGCGGCGTAGCGCAAGCGTGTAGTCGTTCATGTCGGCGGGGTTCCTCGTGGGTCGGTCCGGAAAACAATCGCGCGATTTTAGCGCGAACGGTCTGGCACGAAACTGACAGCGCACGTGCGGCGCCCTGCCGCACCGCGCGCATCGCCCGCCGTCGATCGATTGGCGCGGTCAGCGGATCGGGTTCAGCACGGCCTCGACCGCCTGGCCGATCGCGAGCAACGCGTCGTCGCGATGCGGTGCCGCCGCGAGCATCAGGCCGACCGGCGCCGCGTCGCGCGGATGGCACGGCAGCGACAGCGCGCACGCGTCGAGGAAGTTGAACGCGCTCGGGTTGCGCAGGATCAGCGCATTGGTGCGCGTGAACGCGGCGTCGTCCGCTTCGAGATCCGCGATGCGCGGCGGCACGACCGGCACCGTCGGCGCGACGAGCGCATCGAAGCGCGACCAGACGGTGTGCGCGGCTTCGTCGAGCATCGCGGCGCGCGCGGCGAGCAGGTCGAGATAGTCGGCCGCGCTCGCGGGCTCGCCCTTCAGGATCCGCGTGAGCACGCGCGGGTCGTACCGGTCGCGGTGCTGCGCGAGCAGCGGGCGATGCCACGCGTACGCCTCGATCGGCGAGAAGCCGAAGCGGTTGATGTCCGGCAGCCGGTCGAGTGCCGAAAAGCGCACTTCGGTGACGATCGCACCGGCGGCTTCGAGATGCTTGAGCGCGGTGTCGAGCGCGGCCGCGACGTCGGCATCGACGCCGTCCGTCACATAGTTCGTCAGCACGCCGAGCCGCACGCCTTCGAGCGGCCGTGCGGCCGGCACGTGCGGTTCGAGGCCCGCGAGCATCCGGTCGACGAGCGCGCAGCAGGCGACCGTCAGGCCGATCGGACCGAACGAGTCGAGCGTCGTCGACAGCGGCACGCCGCCTTGCGTCGGAATCCGGCTCGCGGTCGGCTTGAAGCCCGTCAGCCCGCACAGGGCGGCTGGAATGCGGATCGAGCCGCCCGTATCGGTGCCGAGCGCGACGGCGGCCATCCCGTCGGCGACGGACGCGGCCGCGCCCGACGACGAGCCGCCGGAAATCCGGGCATCGCCCGGCACGTCGCGGTGGTACGGCGAGCGCGGGTTGCCGAAGTGCGGATTCAGCCCGAGCCCGGAGAACGCGAATTCGCTCATGTTCGTGCGGCCGACCAGCACGGCGCCCGCGCGCTTGAGCCGCGCGACGGCGACCGCATCGGTGCGTGCGGGCGGCGCGCCGTCGAGCACGCGCGAACCGGCGCGCGTCACCTGGCCCGCGACGTCGAACAGGTCCTTCACCGACACGGGAATGCCCGCGAGCGGCGACAGCACGGTGCCCGCGGCGCGCAGCCGGTCGTGCGCGTCGGCGGCCGCGCGCGCGTTGTCGGCATCGACTTCGGTGAAGACGACGGCGCCCTGGCCCGACGGATCGGCGATACGGTCGAGCGCGGCGTCGACGAGCGCACGGCTCGTGGTCCGGCCGGCGGCGAGGTCGGCGGCGAGCTGGGCGAGCGGGGGGAAGGGCGTGAACGTGGTCATGGGCGGCTCAGGGGCGAAGATGTTGAAGAAGCGTGGAGCGAAACGAATCGATATGGCGTTCGACGGCCGCGCGCGCGCCGGCGGCGTCGCGCGCGGACAGTCGTTCGAACAGTTCGCGATGCTCGTGCTGGACGTCGGCGAGATGGTGGGGCTCGGACAGCGTGACGAACCAGAAGCGCAGCGAGCGCTCGTGCAGGGCGCGCAGGATCTCGGCGAGGACCGCATTGCGCGCGGCCGCGGCGATCGCCTGATGAAACGCACGGTCGAGTTCCATCATGCCTTCGACGTCGTGCGTATCGACGCAGGCCTGTCCGTCGTCGAGCAGCGCGGCCATGCGTGCGAGATCGTCGGGCGCCGCATGGCGCGCGGCGAGTTCGGCGCAGTGCGCTTCGTTGATGCGCCGCACGTCGATCACCGCGACGATGTCGTCGAGCGATAGCGGCTGCACCATCAACCCCTTGCGCGGCATCACGGACAGCAGCCCTTCGAGCACGAGCCGATGCACGGCCTGATGCACCGGCGTGCGGCCGATCCTCGTGCGCGCGACGAGGTCGGCCTCGTTGAGCGCGGCGCCCGGTTTCAGGCGCATCGTGATGATGTCGCGCTGGATCAGCGCGTAGGCGCGGTCGGCGAGACTGACCGCCGACGCGGCGGGCCGGTCGAGGGTGACATCGGTGAGTGCATTCATGCCGGTTGCGGCGCGGCGGACGGACGGGGCGCGATCATGAGGGTGCGGGCGATCGGGAAGCGTGGACGATGCGTGGATATTATTGTGATATATCACTGATGTCCAGTACACACGGTGAGGTGGCGGCGTTGCCGTCACGTGATCGGGGACGCTCCCCGGCGCGGTTTGCCATCGACTTGCAACAATATCGACAGGATGTTGCAGGTTTGCCGCTCGATCGTGCACTGAAGCATAATGATTCCTCGTTTATCCATACGCGTGAGCGACGTACCAGACCATCGTCATGAGCGAAAACACGCCTTCCCCGGCCGGTCTGCCCGGCACCTCTTCCGCTTCTTCCGATTCTCCCCGTCCCGATCCGGCGAAAACGCCCGACGTGCCGGCACCGCAGGCCGCCGCGCAAAACGTCGCCGTGGACGGCGCGTCGCCGGTCACGGCCGCATCCGAGCCGGGTGCGCCGGGCGCCGCCGCGCCGCCGAAGCCCGGCTCGCCGCCGCCCGGGTTCGGCGCGCCGCCCGATTTCGATACGCCGCGGCCGCCGCCCGCGAGCGCGCAGAATGCGCCGCCGGCCTACCTGAAGCAGAGCGATACGCCGTGGTCGGTGTTCGGCCGGATCATTGCGGCGCGTGCGCGCCGGATGTTCGACCGCGCGGGCCAGCGCATCACGCAGCGCACGTTGCGCATCGGCGTGTCGGCGCGGATCTTCCATCCGGAACCGGGCGCGAAGGGGCTGCGGGGCAAGACGCTGCAGTATCTCGAGGAATCGATCGCGCACTGGGTGATGTCGCGCGACGTGCTCGTGTTCATGATTCCGACCGTCGGCCACCAGGGCATGATTCACCCGAGCAATATCCGCCTGCGCGACTACGCGAAGCATCTCGACGGCCTGCTGCTGCAAGGTGGCGCCGACGTGTCGCCGCAAACCTATGCGGCGTCGGACGCCCGCCCCGAATGGCCGGGCGATCGCGTGCGCGACATGTACGAACTCGAGCTGCTGCACGAGTTCGTCGAATCCGGCAAGCCCGTGCTCGGCGTCTGTCGCGGCTGCCAGTTGATCAACGTCGCGTTCGGCGGCTCGCTGTACCAGGACATCGCCACCGATGTGCCGACCGCGAATGCGCACGTGAGCGAGCATTACGACCAGCATCGTCACGCCATCCGCTTCCCCGATTCGTCGACGCTCGCGAGCATGTTCCCCGGGCGCAGCGAAGCGATCGTCAACTCGATCCACCACCAGGCGATCCGCGATCTCGGCCGCGATCTGAACATCGAGGCCGTGTCGGCCGGCGACGGGATCATCGAGGGCATCCGCCACCGGCGTTCGCCGTTCGTCGTCGGCGTGCAATGGCACCCCGAGTTCCATCGTGCGGGCGGCTCGGAGCTGCTCGACTGCACGCCGCTGCTCGATGCGTTCCTGCGCGCGGCGCGCGAAACCCGCCTGTAGCAAGCCACATTCTTCGTATCGCACGAGGGCCGGCCGCATCCCGATAAATTCGAGATGGGGCCGTTTTGTTTTGAACGATAATCGCGAGTTCCGATTCGTTCGCCGGAGTCTGACGTTGGCTTTCCGAAACTTTTCCCCTGCACGATGCGCAACGTGGATCGTTGCACTGGCCGCCTGCGCGCAAGCGGGTGCGGCCTGGTCCGCCGACGCGACCGCGCCGGTCGCCGGTACGCGTCCGGCGGTCACGAGCCTGAGCGGCGATGCTGCGTCGGCGGCATCCGCGTCGGACGCAAGCGCGCAAGGCACCGTCGCCGAACTGACGCAGATGCTGCACGATGGCCGGATCGTCGAGATGCGCACGACGTACAACGGCAGCTACGGTGCGAGCCTGATGTTCGATCCGCGCGAGATGACGTACTACGTCGCGTTGTTCCAGGACAAGCATCTGTGGCGCGTGATCCGGTCGCAGGAGAAGAACCGCGCGGAGATGGTGTATGCGAACTTCATTCAGCAGACTGTGCAGCTCGCGGATATCGAGATCCGCCGTACCGAGCTGCAGGCGCAGAAGGCGTTTCTCGAACGCGTGATCGCGCTGCAGGCGAATCGTGCGCAGCAGTTGCAGGCCGATCTGAGCGTCGCGCGCAGCCAGCAGGCCGAAGTCGTGCAGCGGCAGAAGTCGGCCCAGGAACAGACGCAGGCGCTGCAGGTCGAGAAGCGGGCTGCACAGATGCAGTTGCGCGATCTGCAGGAGCAGGTGCGGCAACTCGAGAAGCAGACCGAGACGGGGCTGCCTTCGCACAAGTAACGATTCGTCAGACGGACGGAGAGAGACGAGCGAAACCCGGCGAAGCGATCTTCGCCGGGTTTTTTGTTGGGCGACCGTCAGCGCGCGAACGCGTCCGGTGCGTCGGTCACGCGGCGGTGGGACAGTTGAGATGTCCAGTCGAAACCGGCGGCGGGCGCAGGCGCCGCACGGGCAGGCTGCGCGCCGCGCAGCGCGTTTGCCATTGAGATCAGCGTGAGCGGATTGTCGAGTGTGTCGTGCGCGTCGCGTGTATCGCGTGCGTCCGGCGGCGCGACGAGCCGATCGCGTGTGCGGGCGTTGGCCGTATCGCTCTGGATTGGCGGACGTGCAGCCGGTCGCGGCACGGTCGGTATGCGGGCCGCGATCGCTGCCGTGCGCTGGCCATTGGTTCGATGCGGCGATATCGGCGATGCAGTGGCGGTGCGCCGCACGTCGTGCGTTGCTTTCGGGCGAAGCGACGCTTGACGAGGTGCGACGTGATGCGTGGCCGATCGTGATTCTTCGGTTCTCGCGACAGGTGTCGCCGCTGTGCGCTGCGGTGACGTGTTCGTCGACGTACCCGGCTGAACCGCGGCGACCCGTACGGTGCCGGTTGATGACGTGGCGGATTCAGGCGCACCGCCGGCCATCTGGATCGTGTGCGCAGGCTCGAAGCCCGTGGGTGGTTCGTGCGCTGCGATCAGCCAGCCGATGATGCCGAACGCGCCGACACTCCAGCAGATCGCATACATCGCACGCCGGTCGCGAGAGCCTCGGGCGGTACGTCGGGAGAGCCTGCCGGCAACGGCAGCCGGTGCGACCGGCGCCCCTGCCGGATTCGGCGTTGACGCCGCCACGGGCCATGGCTGCCAGTGGCACGCGCGGTGCGGCCGGTCGACGTCGATGCAGGACGTCGTCAGTGTCGCGAGACAGTGTTTGCCGGGCGGTGCACCGGGCGCGCCGCGAAAGGTCCATTCGCGGCCGAACGGCGGTACGTGATCGAGCGGGGCGACGCGAGGGCGGGCAAGCGCGCCTTCGACGGGGACGAGGGGCGATGGGGTCATGAGGGCGGTACGCCGTGCGACACAGGCAACCGTGCCGGCCGCGGCGCGGAAATGTCGTCGCAAATCGTGACATTGTGGTCGGACGGCGAGAGCCGGTCGATCAGATCAATCTGATTTTTGTGTCCGTTTCGGGACGATTCGTACGAGTCGAATGCCGCGACGGCGATGGAAGGAGCGACACAAGGCAAATGTCGGCTTGGCGTGGCATCATTCGCGGACCATGCCGGTGCGCGCATCGTCGTGCGGCGCGCCGCCGGCGGGTAGCGATGCCCGTGCGCGCCGGCCCGGCGCCGCGCGCGTCGTCGGATCCATGCGGCGCGGATTCGCGCCATCCGAGCTGAGCGAGAAAAACATGTCCACAGCGTCACACGCCATTGCGCAGGAATCGAAATTCCGCACCGTATTCCGGGTCGTCAGCGGCAACTTCCTGGAAATGTACGACTTCATGGTCTACGGGTATTACGCGTCGGCCATCGCGAAAACCTACTTCCCGAGCGGCAACGCATTCGCGTCGCTGATGCTGTCGCTGTCGGTGTTCGGCGCGGGCTTCCTGATGCGGCCGGTCGGCGCGATCGTGCTCGGCGCGTACATCGACCATCACGGCCGCCGCAAGGGGCTGATCCTGACGCTCGGGCTGATGGCGCTCGGCACGCTCACGGTGGCCTCGATACCCGGCTACGCGACGATCGGCGTGCTCGCGCCGGTACTCGTGCTGCTCGGCCGGCTGCTGCAGGGTTTCTCGGCGGGCGTCGAACTCGGCGGCGTGTCGGTCTACCTGTCGGAGATCGCGACGAAGGGCCACAAGGGGTTCTATACGTCGTGGCAGTCGGGCAGCCAGCAGGTGGCCGTCGTGTTCGCCGCGCTCGTCGGCGTGTTGCTGAACCGCGCGCTGCCGGCCGACGAGATGACCGCGTGGGGCTGGCGCATTCCGTTCCTGATCGGCTGCCTGATCGTGCCGTTCCTGTTCCTGATCCGTCGTTCGTTGAAGGAAACGGACGAGTTCCTCGCGAAGCGCCACCGCCCGTCGATGGGCGAGATCATGCGCTCGATGCTCGACAACTGGGGCGTGGTGGTTGCCGGCATGGGGATGGTGATCATGACGACGGTATCGTTCTACATGATCACTGCGTACACGCCGACGTTCGGCAAGGAAGTGCTGCACCTGTCGTCGCTCGACGCACTTGTCGTGACCGTTTGCGTCGGCATCTCCAACCTCGTGTGGCTGCCGCTGTCCGGCGCGCTGTCCGATCGCATCGGCCGCCGCCCGGTGCTGATCGCGTTCACGGTGCTGACGCTGCTGTCGGCCTACCCGGCCGTGCTGTGGCTCGTCGGCGATCCGTCGTTCCTGCGGCTGCTCGCGGTCGAGCTGTGGCTGTCGTTCCTGTACGCGTCGTACAACGGGGCGATGGTCGTCGCGCTGACCGAAGTGATGCCGGCCGACGTGCGTACGGCCGGCTTCTCGCTCGCGTACAGCCTGGCGACGACGATCGGCGGCTTCACACCGGCAATCTCGACGCTGCTGATCCACCAGACCGGGAACAAGGCAGCGCCGGGGCTGTGGCTGAGCGTGGCCGCGATTTGCGGGCTGATCGCGACGCTCGTGCTGTATCGCACGCCCGAGGCGCGCAACCAGTACAAGGCGGCCTGACAGGCGCTCGCACATTGCGCGGCGCCGGCCGCATGCATCGCATTGAAAAAGGGAGCGCAGCGCGCTCCCTTTTTTCGTCTGCGTTCAGGCTTCGTGCAGCTTGCCGGCGACCGCGGCTGCCACCTCGAGCCATGCTCCCGGTGCGGGCTGGCGGGCGATCCTTGCCTGCGGATACCACGGGCAGTCGTCGCCGGTGAACCAGCGCCAGTCGGGCGCGAACGGCAGCATGACCCACAGTGGCTTGCCGAGCGCGCCCGCAAGGTGCGCGACCGCCGTATCGATCGTGACGACGCCGTCGAGCCGCTCGATCAGCGCGGCCGTATCGGCAAAGTCGTTCAGCCGGCCGTCGAGGCGATGCACGCGCGGATGCGCGTCGACGCACGCACGTTCGTCGTCGTCGAGGGCGGGTTGCAGCACGATCCAGTCGATGTCCGGCAGCGCGAGCAGCGGTGCGAGCGCGTCGAACGGCATCGAGCGGTTTTCCTGCGCCTGCCGGCGCCCCGACCACGCGAGGCCGAACTTGCGCTTCGACTGCCCGCCGAGCGAGCCGCGAAAGTGCCGGCGGGCGCCGTCGGGCGCGTCGAGGTAGCGCGTGCCGCCGACGATGTCCGCCGGCTGAAGGCCGAGCAGGAACGGCAGGCTCATCAGCGTGCAGGCGACGTCCGCCGCCGGCGGCTTTGCTGCGCCCTGCGCGACGAGCGTCACGCGCCAGCGCGATGCGGCGGGCGCCAGCAGCGGCACGAGTTCCGGCTGGACTTCGAGCACGACGCGCGCGCAGCGTGCGCGGGCAAGCGGCACGAAGCGGACGAACTGCAGCGTATCGCCGAACCCCTGTTCCGCGCGAATCAGCAGCGTGCGCGACGCAATCGGCTCGCCCTGCCAGCGCGGCAGCGCGCCGAGCGGGATCGCGCCCGGCGTCTCGTGGCGCGCTTCGTACGCGGGCAGGCCGCGCGTGAAGTCGCCGAGCGTCAGCAGCGTGACCGCGCGGTGCAGCCGCGCGAGCGTGAGATCGGGTTCGACGCGCAACGCCTGGTCGAATGCACGCAACGCCATCTCGTGCGCGCAAAGCGCGTGATGCGCGTTGCCGAGGTTCAGCCATGCCAGGCTGAACGACGGATCGAGACCGACCGCGCGCTCGTAGTAGGGCAGCGCGTCGCGGTGGCGCGCCTGCGCGCACAGTGCGTTCGCGAGCCCGAACAGTGCGAGCGGAAACGGCGGGTGCAGCGCGAGCGCGGCTTCGAACGCGGCGGCCGCTTCGGCATGCCGGCCGACCGCATCGAACGTGTTGCCGAGATTGAAATGCGCGGCGACGAAGCGCGGCTGCGCGGCGATCGCGGCCTGGAAGTGCGCGATCGCATCGTCGGCGTGGCCCATCGCGTTCAGCGCCATCGCGAGGTTGTTGTGCGCACCCGCATGCCCGGGCCGCAGTTCGAGCGCGCGCCGGAACGCGGCGAGCGCGTCGTCGTGGCGGCCGAGTGCGTTCAGCGCGTTGCCGAGATTGTTGTGGATCGACGCGTCGTCGGGCGTGAGCCGGAGCGCGCGGCCGAACGCGTCGATCGCATCCTCGTGGCGCTGCAGCGCCGCATACGCGTTGCCGAGGTTGTAGTGCGCGAGCGGAAATTCGGGCGCGAGCGTCAGCGCGTTGCGAAAGCGGTCGATCGCTTCGTCGAGCCGGCCGAGCGCTTTCAGCGCGTTGCCGAGATTGAGCTGCAGCGCGGCATCGTCCGGACGCAGCGTGACGGCACGACCGACGAGATCGGCTGCCTCGGCGTGCTGGCCCTGCTGGTGCCGCAGCACGCCGAACAGATGCAGCGCGTCGGCGTCGGCGGGGTTGGTGGCGAGCGCGGCGCGATAGCCGTGCTCGGCCTCGGCGAGGCGGCCCGCGCGGTGTGCTGCATACGCTCGGTCGAATGCGGAATCCATGACGCGAAATCTGGCGGAAAGCGCGTATTTTCCCACACCGCGCATGGGTGCCGCGCGTCGGCCGGTCGGCATATGGCCCCGTGACGCGTAGCGGCGTAGACTTGCAGGGTCGCGTGTCATCGAGGTTCTCATGGCTGACACACTGCCCGATATCCCGCCCGTGCTGATCGTCGGCGCGGGGCCGACCGGCCTTGCCGCCGCGATGAGCCTCGCGCGGGCCCGCGTGCCGGTGCGCATCATCGACCGCCTCGCCGCGCCCGCGCCGTATTCGCGCGCGATCGGTATCCAGGCACGCACGCTCGAACTGCTGGAGCAGCATCGCGCGGTCGAGCCGTTTCTCGCGCTCGGCCATCGCGCGCATGCGGCCGCGCTGCATGCCGACGGCCGCGTGATCGCGCGGCTCGATTTCGATCCGCTGCAAACGCGCTACCCGTATCTGCTGTTTCTCGACCAGAGCATTACCGAGCGGCTGCTCGCCGAGCATCTGGCCGGGTTCGGCGTGACGGTCGAGCGCGGCGCGACGCTGACCGCGTGCGATGCAGGCGGCAAGTCGCTCGACGTGACGATCCGCTGCGCCGACGGCCGCGACGAATCATTCGCGCCGTCGTACCTGATCGCCGCCGATGGTGCGCACAGCACTGTCAGGCATCTGCTCGGCGTGAGCTTCACCGGGCAGGTGTTCGAACAGACTTTCCTGCTTGCCGATTTCGCGGCGATACCCGACTGGCCGGACGAAGAGATCCACCTGTTCACGACGCCCGAAGGCATGGCGGGCCTGTTTCCGATGGGCGGCGGCCGTTACCGGCTCGTTGCCGACCGGCCGCCCGGCAGCGATGCGCCGACCCCGTCGCTCGCGGAATGCGACGCGATCGTGCGTGCGCGCGTCGGCGCGTCGATTGCGCCGACCGATCTCGCGTGGTCGTCCTATTTCCACCTGCACAGCCGGATGGTCGCCCGGCTGCGTCACGGCCGCGTGTTCTTCGCGGGCGATGCCGCGCACGTCCACAGCCCGGCCGGCGCGCAGGGCATGAACACCGGCATCCAGGAAGCGTTCAATCTCGGCTGGAAGCTCGCGCGCGTGCTCGGCGCGGGCACGCCCGAACGGCTGCTCGACACCTATCACGCCGAGCGCCATCCGATCGAGCGCGACGTGTTGCGGCAGACCAGTTTCATCACGCAGGTCGTCGAGGCGGATCGCGGCGCGATGAAGCTGCTGCGCGATCATGTCGTGCCGCTGCTGGTGTCGTTCGGGCCGATGCGCGACGCGGTGCGGCGCACGGTCAGCGAGCTCGGCGTGCAGTACCGGAAGAGTCCGCTCACGCTGGAGCGCGTGCTCGACGGCGGCCCGCGTGCAGGCGAGCGGGCCCCCGACGCGCTCGTGCACGTGCTCGACGGCCCGCTCGGCCAGGCCCCGGGAACGGCGCGGCTATACGATCTGCACGATCCGGCGAGCTTCACGCTGCTGCTGCTCGACGAGCCGGCGAATCCCGACGCCGGCGCTGCGCCGCCGATGGCGGCCGATGCGCAGGCGCTCGTGCAGGAGCTCGAACGGATCATGCCGGGCGCTGTGCGCGTGTGGCGGATCACCGATGCCGAAGGCGACGGTGCCGCCGGGCTGGCACAGGAGTACGGCCGCTCGCGGCCGTCGTTCTACCTGTTGCGGCCCGACGGGTATGTCGCCGCGCGCGGGCGCACGGCGACCGACGCGAGTGCGTTGCTGCGCCACTGCGAAAGCTGGTTCGCGGGCATGTCGGTGTCCGCGTAGCAGCGCGGTCAGGCGGTTGCTGCGGCAGGGACGAGCGATGCGCGGTGAGTGGCGATCGCGTCGCGCACGATCGGCGCCGCCCGCTGTGCGCCTTCGCTCGACGGATCGTCGAGCGCGGCGAGCAACGCGCGGCGCATCCGCGGCTCCCAGAAACGCCGGATATGCTCGGCGATGCCGGTCAGTGCTTCGTCGCGATCGGGCATCGATTCGAAGAATGCGCCGATCTGGTTGGCCATGTCGATCAGGTGGTCGTTGTCCATCTCCGCCTCACTTGCCTGTCGTCACGGTGTCAGGCGTGCTCGCGCGGCGCTCGAGCAGGTCGATCTGCTCCGCGTTGAAGCGCGCGTACGCTTGCTGCCAGTCGGACGGCTGCGCAACCGGCAGCACCTGCACGGCCGTCACCTTGTATTCAGGGCAGTTCGTCGCCCAGTCGGAGCTTTCCGTCGTGATCACGTTCGCGCCCGATTCGGGGAAGTGGAACGTCGTGTACACGACGCCCGGCTGCATGCGTTCCGTCACGAGCGCGCGCAGTACCGTATGCCCGGCACGCGATTCGATGCCGACCCAGTCGCCGGTCCGGATGCCGCGATCCTGCGCGTCGTGCGGATGGATCTCGAGGCGATCCTCTTCATGCCACCGGACGTTTTCGGTCCGGCGCGTCTGCGCGCCGACGTTGTATTGCGACAGGATGCGGCCCGTCGTCAGGATCAGCGGATAGCGCTGCGTGACCTTTTCCGGCGTCGGAATGAACTTGGTGATCACGAACCGGCCCTTGCCGCGCACGAACGCGTCTATGTGCATCGTCGGCGTACCTTCCGGCGCGTGCTCGTTGCACGGCCACTGGATGCTGCCGAGCGCGTCGAGCTTCGCGTACGACACGCCCGAGAAGGTCGGCGTGAGCTGCGCGATCTCGTCCATGATTTCCGACGGGTGCGTGTAGTGCATGTCGTAACCGAGCGCCTGCGACAGCAGCAGCGTCACTTCCCAGTCCGCGTAGCCCGCGAGCGGCGGCATCACCTTGCGCACGCGCGAGATGCGGCGCTCCGCGTTCGTGAACGTGCCGTCCTTCTCGAGGAACGTCGAGCCCGGCAGCAGCACGTGCGCATATTTCGCGGTTTCATTCAGGAAGATGTCCTGTACGACGATGCACTCCATCGCCGACAGCGCGGCCGACACGTGCTGCGTGTTCGGGTCCGACTGGACGATGTCCTCGCCCTGGCAATAGAGCCCCTTGAAACTGCCGTCGAGCGCCGCGTCGAACATGTTCGGGATGCGCAGCCCCGGTTCCGGCTGCAGCTTGGCCGACCACGCCTGTTCGAACTGCGCGCGCACGATCTCGTCGCTGATGTGCCGGTAGCCGGGCAGCTCGTGCGGGAACGAGCCCATGTCGCACGAACCCTGCACGTTGTTCTGGCCGCGCAGCGGATTGACGCCGACGCCTTCGCGGCCGATGTTGCCGGTTGCCATCGCGAGGTTCGCGATGCCCATCACCGTCGTCGAGCCCTGCGCGTGTTCGGTGACGCCCAGCCCGTAATAGATCGCGGCGTTGCCGCCGGTTGCGTAGAGGCGCGCGGCGGCGCGTACCAGTTCGGCCGGCACGCCCGTCACGTCGGCGGTTGCCTCGGGCGAATTGTCGGCGCGCGACACGAAGTCGCGCCATTGCTCGAATGCGCGCGTCTCGCAGCGCTCGGCGACGAACGCGTCGGCAACAAGCCCTTCGGTGACGATCACGTGCGCGAGCGCGTTGACGATCGCGACGTTGGTGCCGGGGCGCAATTGCAGGTGATGCGTGGCTTTCACATGCGGACCGTCGACGACATCGATGCGGCGCGGGTCGATCACGATCAGCTTCGCGCCTTCGCGAACGCGCCGCTTCAGCCGTGAGCCGAACACCGGGTGGCCGTCGGTCGGGTTCGCACCGATCACGACGATCACGTCGGCCTGGTCGACCGATGCGAACGTCTGCGTGCCGGCCGATTCGCCGAGCGTCGTCTTGAGGCCATAGCCGGTCGGCGAATGGCACACGCGCGCGCAGGTATCGACGTTGTTGTTGCCGAACGCGGCGCGCACGAGCTTCTGCACGAGGTAGGTTTCCTCGTTCGTGCAACGCGAAGACGTAATGCCGCCGATCGAATCGCGGCCGTACTTCTGCTGCAGCTTGCGGAATTGCGTCGCTGCGTAGGTGAGCGCTTCGTCCCAACTCACTTCGCGCCACGGGTCGGTGATCTTCTCGCGGATCATCGGCTTCGTGATGCGGTCCTTGTGCGTCGCGTAGCCCCATGCGAAGCGTCCCTTCACGCATGCGTGGCCTTCGTTCGCGAGGCCGTTCTTGTTCGGCGTCATGCGCACGACCTGCGTGCCCTTCATCTCGGCCTTGAACGAGCAGCCGACGCCGCAGTACGCGCAGGTCGTGATGACCGAGTGTTCGGCCTGCCCGAGCTGCACGACGGATTTTTCCTGCAGCGTGGCCGTCGGGCATGCGGCGACGCAGGCGCCGCACGACACGCATTCCGACGCCATGAACGATTCGCTTTCACCGGCGGCGACGCGCGATTCGAAGCCGCGCGCGGCGATCGTCAGCGCGAACGTACCCTGCGTTTCCTCGCAGGCGCGTACGCAGCGGTTGCAGACGATGCACTTCGACGGGTCGTAAGTGAAGTACGGGTTCGATTCGTCCTTGCGGTCGTGCAGGTGATTCGCGCCATCGAAGCCGTAGCGCACTTCGCGCAACCCGACGACGCCCGCCATGTCCTGCAACTCGCAGTCGCCGTTGGCGGGGCAGGTGAGGCAGTCGAGCGGATGGTCGGAGATGTACAGCTCCATCACGTTGCGGCGCAGCGACTGCAGCCGGTCCGACTGCGTGCGCACCTTCATGCCCGCTTCGGCCGGCGTCGTGCACGACGCCGGGTAACCGCGCCGGCCTTCGATCTCGACGAGGCACAGCCGGCACGAGCCGAATGGCTCGAGCGAATCGGTCGCGCAAAGCTTCGGGACGTTGACGCCGGCTTCGATCGCCGCGCGCATCACCGACGTGCCGGCCGGCACCGTCACCGGCTGGCCGTCGATTTCGAGCGTGACGTCGATGTCGGCATGCCGTTGCGGCGTGCCGTAGTCGGTATCGTCGAGCGGGTCGCGGGCGCGCGCCTGTGCGGCGCTCTTGCACGCGCATTGGCCCGAGCCGCAGCCGCCTTGGCGGACGTTGTTCGTGTCGAGGGACATGCAGGGCTCCTTCTGGGTCAGGCCGCAGCCTTGACCGGGCCCGACGCGGCATCCTTGCCGGTGGCGAGCCCGAAATCTTCGGGGAAATGGTCGAGCGCGGACAGCACCGGGTAGGGCGTCATCCCGCCCATCGCGCACAGCGAACCGGCCAGCATCGTGTCGCACAGGTCGCGCAGCAGCGTCACCTGCCGCTCCGACGTATCGCCGTGGCGGATGCGCGCGATCGTCTCGACGCCGCGCGTCGAACCGATCCGGCACGGCGTGCACTTGCCGCACGATTCGATCGCGCAGAACTTCATCGCATATTCGGCGAGCTCGGCGAGGTTCGACGTGTCGTCGTGCAGCACGATGCCGCCGTGGCCGACCACTGCGCCGATCGCCGTGTACGCCTCGTAGTCGAGCGGCACGTCCCATTGATGGCCGGGCAGGTAGGTGCCGAGCGGGCCGCCGACTTGCGCGGCGCGTGCGGGCCGGCCGCTTGCAGTGCCGCCGCCGAAGTCGAACAGCAGTTCGCGCAGCGTGACGCCGAACGCGAGTTCGACGAGGCCGCCGTGACGGATGTTGCCGGCCAGCTGGAACGGCAGCGTGCCGCGCGAGCGGCCCATCCCGTAGTCGCGATAGAACGCGGCGCCACGCGCGAAAATCACCGGCGCCGTCGCGAGCGTGATGACGTTGTTGATCACGGTCGGCTGACCGAACAGGCCGGCGAGCGCGGGCAGCGGCGGCTTCGCGCGCACGACGCCGCGCTTGCCCTCGAGCGATTCGAGCAGCGCCGTTTCCTCGCCGCACACGTACGAGCCCGCGCCTTTCGCGACGTGCAGCTCGAACGCGTGCGCGGAGCCGAGCACGCGTTCGCCGAGCCAGCCGGCTTCGCGCGCGCGGCCGATCGCGGCTTCGAGCGTGGCGATCGCGTGCGGGTATTCGCTGCGCACGTAGATGTAGCCGACCGTTGCGCCCGTCGCGATGCCTGCGATGATCATCCCTTCGATCAGGCAGTACGGATCGCATTCCATCATCAGACGGTCGGAGAACGTGCCCGAATCGCCTTCGTCCGCATTGCAGACGATGTACTTCTGCGCGGCGCTCGCGTGCCGGACCGTGCGCCACTTGATGCCGGCCGGGAACGCCGCGCCGCCGCGGCCGCGCAGCCCCGATTCGATCAGCGTTTCGCACGCCGCATCGCCGTCGAGCGCGAGTGCGTTCTTCAGGCCGGCAAGGCCTTCATGCTGCAGGTAGTCGTCGATCGACAGCGGATCGGTCAGGCCGATGCGCGCAAACGTGAGGCGCTGCTGGCGCGCGAGATAGGGGAGCGCGTCGACCACGCCGACGCTGCTCGGATGCGCGCCGCCTTCGAGCCAGTTTGCGTCGAACAGGGCCGGCACGTCGGCGGCCGACAGGTTCGCATAGCCGATGCGGCCGGCGGCCGTGCCGACCTCGACGAGCGGCTCGAGCCAAAGCAGCCCGCGCGAGCCGTTGCGGACCAGTTCGATCGCGACGCCGCGCCGTTCGGCTTCCGTGACGATCGCGGTGGCGAGCGCGTCGGCGCCGAGGGCCAGCGCAGACGAATCGCGCGGAACGTAGATGCGGGTCGTCATGCGGCCTCCGGCGTGTGGGCGACCGCATCGGCCAGCAGTGCGTCGAACTTTTCCGGCGTGACCTTCGCATGAAGCACGCCGTTGACCGTCATCGACGGCGACTGCGCACACAGTCCGAGGCAGTAGACCGATTCGAGCGCGACGGCGTCCGGCGTGTGCGCATCTGCAGCATCGTCGTGCGCTGCGTCGAACCGGCAGCCCGTGCGGGCTTCAGCGTGCGCGGCGAGCGTTTCGCAGCCCATGCTGCGGCACGCTTCGGCACGGCACACCTGGATCGTGACGCGCGCGGGCGGCGCGGTGCGGAAGTGGTGGTAGTAGGTCAGTACGCCGTGCACTTCGGCGCGCGACAGGTTCAGCGCCCGGGCGAGCGGCGCGACGCAACCCGGCGGCACGTAGCCCGCGTCGTCCTGGATCGCATGCAGGATCGCGACCAGCGACCGGCCGGCGCGCGCATGGCGCTCGACGAGCGCGTCGGGCGCATGGGAATTCGGGGACATCGGTTATGCTCCTCCAAAGTCTCATATGCGCTCGAAATTCATATAGTGCGCATCGCGACTTCGTTCTGATTGATTTCGACCAACGATAAGCGGAAGATTTCGCAGTCGCAATAGGAAATCGGAGTGCATAATTGATTCGAATCGAATGCGACGCGTATTTGACCGTACGCGACACGGAAGGCCGTACGGCCAGCCTGTCCGACGTCGCGCCACTGCTGGAGCTCGTGGCCGACACGGGCAGCATTGCGCAGGCGGCCCAGGCGAAAGGGCTGTCGTACCGGCACGCGTGGGGTATGTTGCGCGCGCTTGAGGCGTGCATCGGCGGGGAGTTGATCGAAACCGCGCGCGGCAAGGGATCGACGCTGTCGGCGCTCGGGCAGGCAGTCGTCGACGCGCAGCGCCTCGCGCGTAGCCGCCTCGACGGGAACCTGCGTACGCTCGCGGCCGAAGTGGCCAGCGACCTGAACCGGCGGCTCGCGCAGCGCGACGGCGCCGTGCGGATCCACGCGTCGCATGGCTACGCGGTCGCGACGCTCGTGGCGGCGCTCGTCGATGCGCAGGCGGCCGTCGACATCAAGTATCGCGAAAGCGTCGAAGCCGTGCAGGCGCTCGCACGCGGCGAATGCGACCTGGCCGGCTTCCATCTGCCGCGCGGCGCGTTTCGCGCACAGTGCGCGCAGATCTACCAGCCGTGGCTCGACGATACCCGCCACGTGCTGATTCACCTGACGCGCCGCCAGCAGGGGCTGTTCGTGCCGCGCGGTAACCCGAAGCAGGTCCGCGGGCTCGCGGATCTCGCGCGCAACGACATCCGCTTCGTCAACCGGCAGCCTGGGTCGGGCACGCGGATGCTGCTGGATCTCGCGCTGCGCGCGATCGGCATCGATCCCGAGCGCATCGACGGTTATGCGTCGGCCGAGCTCACGCATTCGGCGATTGCGGCGTTCGTCGCGAGCGGGATGGCCGATCTCGGCTTCGGTGTCGAGCCGGCAGCCCATCATTTCGGGCTCGATTTCATCCCGGTTGTCGACGAGGACTATTACTTCGCGTGCGAACGCGCGCGGCTCGACGCGCGGCCGCTCGCCGGTGTGCTGGCACTGCTGCGCGATGCGCGCTTCGTCGAGCGCGTCGCGCATCTCGATGGCTACGATCCGGCCGCATGCGGAACGCTGACGAGCATCGCGACGGGGCTGGTCGGCGGCGACGGCACGAGTGCACCGGACGGCAATTCACGGTAACGGGGACGCGATCGAACTGCGCTGCAGCAACGGGTGATTTGCGCTACGCTTGGCGCTTGATCAACGTTCCAACAAGCACGCCGTTCAGGCGTCATCCCGCCATGAAATTTTCCGTTTCCCTCGCCGCGGCAGCGTTGACCGCGGGGCTTCTGGTCGCTGCGTCGCCGTTTGCGTTCGCGCAGAATTCCCCGGGCGTGCCCGGCGGCATCCTGAGCGAACAGTTTCGCCTGAACGAGCATCCGCAGATGCCGTTCGCGGCATCTGCGCCGTCGCAGAAATACCAGGGCAGCAAGAAATCGGCGTTGCGTCGCAAGGGTGACCTCGGCGACCCGAACGGTTGCAACCTGAAGTGCCCGATGGATAGCCAGTAACGCGTGGACAGGCGCGTTTGCGCGTTGGTCGTGCGGTGTCGATTCGACAGGCGGGTGATGCGCACACGGACATCGGCTATCGGCTTGGCCACCACCTGACCGGCGAACGCGCGAATCCCGTGCAATGCCATTCGAGCCCCGCGAAGCGTTGTCGCTTCGCGGGGCTCGTGTTTTTCGGCGAGCCGTCGTGCTACGCGATGCCGGACGAAGCGGCGCTCGCGCATTGCGGGCCCGGCAAGTGATCTAGGGTTAACCCGTAAATCAGGAAGGATGCCTTCCAGAAACCTGCCTTATTCTTAAGCATCCGCCTACATAAACTTCGGTTTATCAGCGCTGAACAAGGTGTTCACCGCGAAAACAGACAAATCTGGAGGTAGGTCATCATGAAGTCGCTCGTTCAAGCCGTTGTCGTTGCTGCCGCTCTCGTTGCTCCGGTCGTGTCGTTTGCCCAGCCGGGTTCGACGATCACCCGCGCGCAGGTCCGTGCCGAGCTGGTCCAGCTCCAGCAAGCCGGTTACAACTCCGCCAGCGGCGAAGATCCGCACTATCCGGAAGCGATCCAGGCTGCAACGGCGCGTGTTGCGGAGCAACAGCGCAGTGCGCTGGCGCAAGCGCAAGGTGCCGACGCCAGCGGGTACGGTGCGCAGGCACAGGGCGCATCGGCATCGGGTTCGGGTGCAATGGGCGTGCGTCCGGCCAGCGCTGAAGAAATGAAGTCGCTGTATCGCGGCAGCTAAGTCGCGCATTGCCCGGTGTGCTTGAGCGCTGGGTGCGACGACACGTCGCGCCCGGTGCGGTGGCAACCGGGCAGGTCGTCGCCCGGCACGACCGATGATTGCACGGGCGCGGCAGAACATCCGTCACCTCCGGCCGCCGGAGCACCGGCGGCATTCCGCCCGGCCCGTCCGTGGCTGGGCGCCTTTTCGGAAGGAGAGGGGTTTCGCCGGCAACAAAAAACCCCGCAGACTTGCGTCATGCGGGGTTCGTGCGGCGAACGCGGAATTTGGTGGAGGCGGCGGGAATCGAACCCGCGTCCAGAAGCGCTCCACGACTAGTTCTACATGTTTAGTTCAGTCATTTGATTTAACCGCAGCGACGCGGACGAACACGCTGCGCTACGGCGATTCGCTAGGTTTTCGACCCTGGCGTCGCGACGCCGACAGGGCTTAACTGACGTAAATGACCTCTGGCGGTATTGCTACCGGTCTTGCGACACTAGCCCGTCAGTGAACTAGGCAGAGGACGGCGGCCGTTAGGCTGCCAGTGCGAACGTATCGTCGTTTGCAGTTACGATTTTCCCATTGATTAACGAGGTGACGGGTCCTCGACATGCCCTAGCCGCTTCACAACCCCTGTCGAAACCAGGTCGCCCCCGCGGATAAGACGGTCATTATAGCCCAACATCGCGCAGCAGTTCGCGCAGTTCCTGCGTCGTATCGACGAGATGCTGGGCCTGCCAGTCGGCCGGCGCGGCGCCGTCGCCGCAGTAACCGTACGCGGCCGCGACCGTCGCCATGCCGGCAGCGCTGCCGGCCTGAATGTCGCGCAGATCGTCGCCGACGTAGACGATGCGCGCCGGCGCGAGCGTCAACTGGTCGGCCGCGTGCAGCAGCGGGGCCGGGTGCGGCTTCGGGTGCGGCGTTGTGTCGCCCCCGACGACGCAGGCGGCGCGCGGCGCAAGACCGAGCAGATCGACGAGCGGCGTCGTAAGCCGCATCGCCTTGTTCGTGACGATGCCCCAGCGCACGCCGCGCGCATCGAGTTCGTCGAGCACGTCGCCGATGCCGGGGAACAGCGTCGTATGCACGCAGATATCCGTCGCGTAGTTGCTGAGGAACTCGTCGCGCATCGCTTCGTAGCCGGGCGTGTGCGGATCGATGCCGAATGCACCGCCGAGCAGGCCGCGCGCGCCGGCCGAGGCCAGCGGCCGCAGCGCGTCGAGCGGCGTTTCGGGCAGGCCGCGTACGCGCTGCATCTTGTTGACGGCAGCGGCGAGATCGGGCGCCGTGTCGGCAAGCGTGCCGTCCAGGTCGAACAGCACCGCGTCGCAGTGCAGCAGGCGCGGTTCGTCGAGTGCGGCCCGCGCGGGCGAAAGGGGAGTCGTCATGCCGGTCGGAGGGTCACGCGCCGCGGCGGCACGCGACGAGGTAGTTGATGTCGGTGTCGTGCGACAGCGCGAAGCGCTTGCCGATCGGGTGATACGTGATGCCCTTGATCTCCACGATGTGCAGATCGGTCGCACGCACGAAGCCGGCCAGTTCCGACGGGCGGATGAAGCGCGCATAGTCGTGCGTGCCCTTCGGCAGCATTTGCGCGATGTACTCCGCGCCGATCACCGCGAACAGGTAGGACTTCAGGTTCCGGTTCAACGTCGAGAAGAACACCCAGCCGCCCGGCTTCACGAGCGTCGCGCACGCGGCGACGACATCGCCGGGCGACGGCACGTGCTCGAGCATCTCCATGCACGTGACGACATCGTAAGTGCCCGGTTCGCGCGCGGCGATCGCTTCGGCGGCGATCGCCTCGTAGTCGACCGCGATGCCGCTTTCGAGGCTGTGCAGGTCGGCAACGCCGAGTGCTTCGGTCGACAGGTCGATACCTTTCACCTGGGCGCCGAGTCCGGCCATCGACTCGGACAGGATGCCGCCGCCGCAGCCGATGTCGAGTGCGCGCTTGCCGGCCAGGTGCGCATGCGCGTCGATCCAGCCGAGCCGGACCGGGTTCAGGTCGTGCAGCGGCTTGAATTCGGCATTCGGATCCCACCACCGATGGGCGAGGTCGCTGAATTTCTGGAGTTCGTGCGGATCGGCGTTGGTCATGTCGGCAAACGGGCTACGGAAGGAGGGCGGTGCTGCGGTTCGTCAGCCCCGAGTATATAAGCGGGCGGACGACGAGGCCAGTGAGCGCCCGGACGGGCATCAATGAAAAAGCCCCGCCGGAGCGGGGCTTTGAAGCAGTCGAAAACCGCGGCTTACTGTGCCGGAACGGTCGTCTTCTGGACTTCTTGCGTACCAACCACTTCGACTTCCACGCGACGGTCCGGTGCGAGGCAGGCGATGAGTTGCTTGCGGTTCTTCTGGTTGCAGCCAGTCGTAACCGGGTTGCGCTTGCCCTTGCCTTCCGTGTAGATCTTGTTGGCCGGCACACCCTTGCTGACCAGGTACGACTTCACGGCTTGCGCACGGCGCAGCGACAGACGGTCGTTGTACTTGTCCGAACCGATGCGGTCCGTGTAGCCCGTTGCGACGACCACTTCCGTGTTCATGCCCTGGATCTTCGAGGACAGTTCGTCCAGCTTCTGCTTGCCCAGCGGCTTGAGCGTTGCCTTGTCGAAGTCGAACAGCGCGTCAGCTTGATACGTGATCTTCTGGCTCGTGATGGCCGGAGCGGGGGTCGGAGCGACCGGCGGCGTCGGTGCCTGGGCGACCAGTGCGCCATCGCACTTCGCGTTGGCGGTGGCCGGCGTCCAGAATGCATCGCGCCAGCACAGCTCGTTCGTGCCGTTCATCCACACCCATTCGCCCGTGCCGTTCACCCAGTTGTCGTTGACGGCTTGACGCGACGCCGGCACCGACTGTGCCGAAGCGGATGCAGCCATAACTGCGGTAGCTGCAATGAACGCGAGCTTTGAAAGTTTATTCATATTTCTCCTCTCGAAATTGAGATTACCGCAGGTTTACTGCGAGCCTGTTGACGGTGACAAGTCATACATTGCTCGAAGTATAACATTGGTGCGGCACAAAAACGCGGCACCGCTCTGTGTAGACTTTAGACTTCGAGCAGCGTCTGACCTTCAGTGCGTTGGCATTTTGCCATATCGTTCCCTTCCTACGAAAAAAAATCCTCCCCACCCTAAGATCGCCTCAACGTTTGTGGTGCATGCGCAACACCGACCTGCCGCAACTTTCAGAGATTGTCAAGAGTGTGTCGGCGAAATTGCGCGGATGCGTGCAACTGTTTACGCGTGCGCGTGAAACAAACCGGGCGCGATCGCCGGTGACGTCGAGTCGTGTGCGGTTCCGGCCGGTTCGCCGCGCCGCGATTTTCGCTAGTTATATATAGAGGGGGAGGCGAATTTGCGGCTGATGGGCGCATGTTAGAATCTCGCGTTGCGTTGCGCATGCAGCGCCCACGCGAAAGGCGTTCGCCGTCTTCGCTCCGAAACGATACGGATACATGGATCAATTCGCCAAAGAGACCCTGCCCACCTCCCTAGAGGAGGAAATGCGCCGTTCGTATCTCGATTACGCGATGAGCGTGATCGTCGGACGTGCCCTCCCGGATGTCCGCGATGGCCTGAAGCCCGTGCACCGGCGCGTGTTGTTCGCGATGCACGAACTGAACAACGACTGGAACCGCGCGTACAAGAAGTCGGCGCGTATCGTCGGTGACGTGATCGGTAAGTACCACCCTCACGGCGACACCGCGGTCTACGACACGATCGTGCGGATGGCGCAGGACTTCTCGCTGCGCTACATGCTGATCGACGGGCAGGGCAACTTCGGCTCGATCGACGGCGATAATGCCGCGGCGATGCGTTACACCGAAATTCGCATGGCGAAGATCGGTCACGAGCTGCTCGCCGACATCGACAAGGAAACGGTCGATTTCGAGCCGAACTACGACGGCAACGAAACGCAGCCGTCGGTCCTGCCGTCGCGCATTCCGAACCTGCTGATCAACGGCTCGTCGGGCATCGCGGTCGGCATGGCGACCAACATCCCGCCGCACAACCTGAACGAAGTCGTCGACGCGTGCCAGCACCTGCTGAACAACCCGGAAGCGACGATCGACGAACTGATCGAGATCATCCCCGCGCCGGACTTCCCGACGGCCGGCATCATCTACGGCGTCGCCGGCGTGCGCGACGGCTACCGCACCGGGCGCGGCCGCGTCGTGATGCGTGCGGCCACGCACTTCGAGGAAATCGACCGCGGCCAGCGGATGGCGATCATCGTCGACGAGCTGCCGTACCAGGTGAACAAGCGCTCGCTGCTCGAGCGGATTGCCGAACTCGTCAACGAGAAGAAGCTCGAAGGCATCTCCGACATCCGCGACGAGTCCGACAAGAGCGGCATGCGTGTCGTGATCGAGCTCAAGCGCGGTGAAGTGCCGGAAGTCGTGCTGAACAACCTGTACAAGGCGACGCAGCTCCAGGACACGTTCGGCATGAACATGGTCGCGCTCGTCGACGGCCAGCCGAAGCTGCTGAACCTGAAGGAAATCCTGCAGTGCTTCCTGTCGCATCGACGCGAAGTGCTGACGCGCCGCACGATCTACGAACTGCGCAAGGCCCGCGAACGCGGCCACGTGCTCGAAGGTCTCGCGGTCGCGCTCGCGAACATCGACGAATTCATCGCGATCATCAAGGCCGCGCCGACGCCGCCGATCGCGAAGCAGGAATTGATGGCGAAGCCGTGGGATTCGTCGCTCGTTCGCGAGATGCTGACGCGTGCCGAGAGCGAGAACGCGGCGGCCGGCGGCCGCTCCGCGTACCGCCCGGAAGGCCTGAACCCGGCGTTCGGCATGCAGGTCGACGGGCTGTACCGCCTGTCCGACACGCAGGCCCAGGAAATCCTGCAGATGCGTCTGCAGCGCCTGACCGGCCTCGAGCAGGACAAGATCATCGGCGAGTATCGCGAAGTGATGGCGCAGATCGCCGACCTGCTGGACATCCTCGCGCGCCCCGAGCGGATCACGACGATGATCGGCGAGGAACTCACGTCGGTGAAGGCCGAATTCGGCGACGCGCGCCGCTCGAAGATCGAGCTGAACGCGACCGAGCTGAACACCGAGGATCTGATCACGCCGCAGGACATGGTCGTCACGATGTCGCATGCGGGCTACGTGAAGTCGCAGCCGCTGTCCGAGTACCGCGCGCAGAAGCGCGGCGGTCGCGGCAAGCAGGCGACGCAGATGAAGGAAGACGACTGGATCGAGACGCTGTTCATCGCGAACACGCACGATTACATCCTGTGCTTCTCGAACCGCGGCCGCGTGTACTGGGTCAAGGTCTATGAAGTGCCGCAGGGCTCGCGCAACTCGCGCGGCCGCCCGATCGTCAACATGTTCCCGCTGCAGGATGGCGAGAAGATCAACGTCGTGCTGCCGGTCAAGGAATTCTCGGCCGACAAGTTCATCTTCATGGCGACGTCGCTCGGCACCGTGAAGAAGACGCCGCTCGAAGCGTTCAGCCGTCCGATGAAGAAGGGCATCATCGCGGTCGGCCTCGATGACGGCGACTTCCTGATCGGTGCGTCGATCACCGACGGCGCGCACGACGTGATGCTGTTCTCCGACGCCGGCAAGGCCGTGCGCTTCGACGAGAACGACGTGCGCCCGATGGGGCGCGAGGCGCGCGGCGTGCGCGGCATGCAGCTCGAGGACGGGCAGCAGGTCATCGCGATGCTGGTCGCGGGCAGCGAGGAGCAGACCGTGCTCACCGCGACCGAGAACGGCTACGGCAAGCGCACGCCGATCACCGAGTACACGCGCCACGGCCGCGGTACGAAGGGTATGATCGCGATCCAGACGTCCGAGCGCAACGGCAAGGTCGTGGCCGCGACGCTCGTCGACGCCGAGGATCAGATCATGCTGATCACGACGGCCGGCGTGTTGATTCGCACCCGCGTATCCGAGATTCGCGAGATGGGGCGTGCCACGCAAGGTGTTACACTCATCAGTCTCGATGAGGGTACCAAGCTCTCTGGCCTGCAGCAGATTGCGGAGGCCGAGGAGGGCGATGGCGAGGCCGACGAGGCGTCGGACGGCGAAGCCTGAAGAACGGATGAGACTCTGGCCGCCGCGGGCGTGAAGCGCCGCGGCCGGCGAGCAACCATTCATATTTCCAAAAGGGAGTGATGATGCAAAAGCAATTCAAGCAACTGGTCCTGCTGGCTGCACTGGTGCCGACGTTCGCGATGGCGCAAGCGCTGTCGAATTCCGCACCGGCGCCCGCCGCGGCAGCTGCGCCGATCGACGCCGACAAGAAGGCAGCGATCAAGGATCTGCTCGACGCGATCGACGCGCCGAAGCTCGTGTCGGCAATCGGCAACAGCGCCGAAATGCAGGCCAAGCAACTCGTACCGGCGATCCTGTCGGACGCACTGTCGGAAAACAAGACGCTGAACGACAAGCAGAAGCAGGCTGCCGTTCCGACGCTGCAGAAGAACGCGGTGCCGAAGCTGGTCGACGGCGCGGGCAAGGTGTTCGGCACGCAGCAGTTCCAGAACGACGCGATGTCGGCTCAGTACGACGCATACGCGAAGTACTACAGCACGTCGGAGATCAAGGATCTGACGACGTTCTACAAGAGCCCGACGGGCCGCAAGTTCATCCAGGTTCAGGATCAAGTCGGTCGCGACGTGGTCAACGGCCTGATGCAGAAGTACATGCCGCAAGCGATCCAGGCGACGCGCACGCAGGCTGACAAGGAAGTCGCAGCAGTCAAGCCGGGCAAGTAAGCCGGTCGGGCACGCCCCCCGGCCGTTCGGCCGGGTTTGGCGAGAGCCTGACGACAGTGCGATAATGGCCGTTTGCGCGCGAGCGCAAGCGGCCATTCCTTTTCTGGCGCCGCTCATTTGCAACTGACATGCGGCGGCGAGCCGCCGGTCGCGTCCCTCCCGAGGTTTTCACGATGCGCGTCTTTAATTTCTCCGCCGGCCCTGCGGCGATGCCCGAGGAAGTGCTGCGGCAGGCCGCCGACGAAATGCTCGACTGGCACGGCAGCGGCATGAGCGTGATGGAGATGAGCCATCGCGGCAAGGAATTCATGTCGATTCACGAGGCCGCGCTGACCGACCTGCGCGACCTGCTCGGCGTGCCGGCAAGCCACCGGATCCTGTTCCTGCAGGGCGGCGGCATCGCGGAAAACGCGATCGTGCCGATGAACCTGCTCGGGTCGCGCAAAACCGCCGATTTCGTCGTGACGGGCTCGTGGTCGCAGAAATCGTTCGGCGAGGCGAAGAAATTCTGCACGCCGCATCTCGCCGCGATCGGCAAGACGGAAGACGGCTTCACGCGTGCGCCGGCGCGCGCCGAATGGCAACTGTCGGACGATCCGGCCTACGTGCATCTGTGCACCAACGAGACGATCGACGGCGTCGAGACGTTCGAGATCCCCGATCTCGGCGACGTGCCGCTGGTCGCGGATGTCTCGTCGCATATCCTGTCGCGCCCGATGGACGTCGCGAAATACGGCGTGCTGTTCGGCGGCGCGCAGAAGAATATCGGAATGGCCGGCGTGACGGTCGTGATCGTTCGCGAGGATCTGCTCGATCGCGCGCTGTCGATCTGCCCGTCCGCGTTCGAATGGAAGACTGTCGCCGAGAACAACTCGCTGTACAACACGCCGCCCACCTACGCGATCTACATCGCGGGCCTCGTGTTCCAGTGGCTGAAGCGGCAGGGTGGCCTCGAAGCGATCGAGGCCCGCAATATCGAAAAATCGAAGCTGCTCTATGACACGATCGATACGAGCAGCTTCTATCTGAACAAGGTCGAGCCGGCAGCGCGTTCGCGGATGAACGTGCCGTTTTTCCTGGCCGACGAAACGCGCAACGAAGACTTCCTTGCCGGCGCAAAGGCGCGCGGGCTGCTGCAGCTGAAGGGCCACAAGTCCGTCGGCGGCATGCGGGCGTCGATCTACAACGCGGTGCCGCTCGAGGGCGTGAAGGCGCTCGTCGAGTACATGAAGGACTTCGAGCAGCGCGGCGCCTGACGGCGGCGCTGTTCAAACAGCACGGCAAAACGCATGGACGACGAACTGAATTCCCGCCTGAAACCGCTGCGCGATCGCATCGACGCGATCGACGCGCAGCTGATCGCGCTCCTGAACCAGCGCGCCGCGGTGGCGCTGGAAGTGGGCGAGGTCAAGAAGCATTTCAACGCGCCGGTGTTCCGGCCGGAGCGCGAGCTGCAGGTGATCGCGCGGCTGCAGGACATGAGCGCGGGGCCGCTCGCGAGCGAGCACATCAGCGCAATCTGGCGCGAGATCATGGCGGCGAGCCGCGCGCTCGAGCAGACGATCCACGTCGCGTTCCTCGGGCCGGTCGGCACGTACAGCGAACAAGCGATGCTCGAGTATTTCGGCCAGTCGATCGAAGGGCTGCCGTGCCCGTCGATCGACGAGGTGTTCCGCTCGGTCGAGGCCGGTGCGTCCGCGTTCGGTGTCGCGCCGGTCGAGAATTCGACCGAAGGCGCCGTGTCGCGCACGCTCGACCTGCTGCTGCAGACGCAGCTGGTGATCAGCGGCGAGCTCGCGCTGCCCATCCACCACAACCTGCTCACGCAGAGCGGCACGCTCGATGGCGTGAAGCGCGTCTGCGCGCATGCGCAGGCGCTCGCGCAATGCCAGCAGTGGCTTGCGGCGAATGCGCCGCAGCTCGAGCGGCAGGCGGTTGCGAGCAACGCAGAGGCCGCGCGTCTCGCGGCGGCCGATCCGACCGTCGCGGCGATCGCGGGCGACCGCGCGGCCGCGCATTACGGCTTGCAGATCGCGTTCTCGCTGATCCAGGACGATCCGCACAACCGCACGCGCTTCGTGATCGTCGGCAAGCAGCCGGCCGGGCAAAGCGGTCACGACCAGACGTCGCTGATCGTGTCGGTGAAGAACGAGCCGGGCGCCGTATTCAAGCTGCTCGAACCGCTCGCGCGGCACGGCGTGTCGATGACGCGCTTCGAGTCGCGTCCGGCGCGCGTCGGCACGTGGGAGTACTACTTCTACATCGACATCGAAGGGCACCGCGACGATGCGGCAGTCGCGGCCGCGCTCGCGGAACTCGGCCAGAAGGCCGCGTTCCTGAAGATACTCGGTTCGTATCCGAGCGCACGCTGACGCGCGGCGGCCCGTCGCCTGCTCGCACAGGCGTGGCGGCCAGGCGGGCAGGGCAGGCTGGTCGGCGCTGCCGAAGGCGGGTTCGGGCGGCATCCGGAGCAGGTTGCGCCGGGTGCGGGCCCGTTGCCCGGAATCTGGAAATCCGTGTGCGGGGCGTCGTTCCGCACGCGTAACTTGGCTCTTGTCGTGTCAGGCTTTGCATTCAACAAACTGGTCATCTTCGGTGTCGGCCTGATCGGCGGATCGCTGGCCCGCGCGCTGCGCGAGCGCGCGCCGGGCGGCGCGGGCGAGATTGTCGGCGTGGGCCGTTCGCGCGCATCGGTCGAGCGTGCGCTGTCGCTCGGCGTGATCGACCGCGCGGCGGCGCTCGACGACGACGTGCAGTTGCGCGACGCGCTTGCGGGCGCCGATCTCGTGCTGCTGGCTGCCCCCGTCGCGCAGACGGGCCCGTTGCTCGCGCGCATCGCGCCGTGGCTCGCCGATGCGACGATCGTCACCGATGCGGGCAGCACCAAGTCCGATGTTGTCGCGGCCGCGCGCGAAGCGCTCGGTGCGCGGATCGCGCAGTTCGTGCCGGGGCATCCGATCGCCGGCCGCGAGTCGAGCGGCGTCGAGGCCGCGTTGCCGGACCTGTACGTCGGCCGCAACGTCGTGCTGTGCCCGCTGCCGGAGAACGCGCCCGAATCGGTCGCGCGGATCGACGCGATGTGGCGTGCGACCGGCGCCGACGTGCGCACGATGAGCACCGAGCAGCACGATCGCGTGTTTGCGTCGATCAGCCATCTGCCGCACCTGCTGTCGTTTGCGCTGGTCGAGCAGATCCTCGGCGAGGCGGACGCGGAACTGAAATTCTCGTACGCGGCGGGCGGCTTCCGCGATTTCACGCGCATCGCGGCGTCTAGCCCGGAGATGTGGCGCGACGTGTGCGTCGCGAACCGCGCGGCGCTGCTCGACGAACTCGACGGCTACACGCGCGTGCTCACGCGGCTGCGCGAGGCGATCGACGCCGGCGACGGCGCCGCGCTCGAAGCCGTGTTCACGCGTTCGCGCGCCGCACGCAAGGCATGGCAGGAGCGCGGCGGCACGCCTGCTGCCGAACCGGTCAAGAAATAACAGGACGATTCCCATGGACTATCTCGATCTCGGCCCTTACTCCAGTGCATCGGGCACCGTGCGCCTGCCCGGCTCGAAGAGCATCTCGAACCGCGTGCTGCTGCTCGCGGCGCTCGCCGAAGGCGAAACGACGATCACCAATCTGCTCGACTCCGACGACACGCGCGTGATGCTCGATGCACTCGGCAAGCTCGGCGTGAAGCTTGCGCGCGATGGCGACACCTGCGTCGTTACGGGCACGCGCGGCGCGTTCACCGCGAAGACGGCCGACCTGTTCCTCGGCAACGCGGGCACGGCTGTGCGGCCGCTGACTGCCGCGCTCGCGGTGAACGGCGGCGACTATCGCGTGCACGGCGTGCCGCGCATGCACGAGCGGCCGATCGGCGATCTCGTCGACGGCCTGCGGCAGATCGGCGCGCAGATCGACTACGAACTGAACGAAGGCTACCCGCCGCTGCGGATCAAGCCCGCCACGATCTCGGTCGATGCGCCGATCCGAGTGCGCGGCGACGTGTCGAGCCAGTTCCTCACGGCGCTGCTGATGACGCTGCCGCTCGTGAAGGCGAAGGACGGCAGGACCGTCGTCGAGGTCGACGGCGAACTGATCTCGAAGCCGTACATCGACATCACGATCCGGCTGATGGAGCGTTTCGGCGTGGTCGTCGAGCGTGACGGCTGGCAGCGCTTCGTCGTGCCGGCCGGCGTCCGCTACCGCTCGCCGGGGCGGATCATGGTCGAGGGCGACGCGTCGTCCGCGTCGTACTTCCTCGCGGCCGGCGCGCTTGGCGGCGGCCCGCTGCGTGTCGAGGGCGTGGGGCGCGCGAGTATCCAGGGCGACGTCGGTTTCGCGAATGCGTTGATGCAGATGGGCGCGAATGTGACGATGGGCGACGACTGGATCGACGTACGCGGCATCGGCCACGACCACGGCAAGCTCGAGCCGATCGACATGGACTTCAACCTGATCCCCGATGCGGCGATGACCATCGCGGTCGCGGCGCTGTTCGCGAAAGGCACGAGCACGCTGCGCAACATCGCGAGCTGGCGCGTGAAGGAAACCGATCGCATCGCCGCGATGGCGACCGAATTGCGCAAGGTTGGCGCGATCGTCGAGGAAGGTCCCGACTATCTCGTCGTCACGCCGCCGGAAAAGCTCACGCCGAACGCGGCGATCGACACGTACGACGATCACCGGATGGCGATGTGCTTCTCGCTCGTCAGCCTGGGCGGCGTGCCCGTGCGGATCAACGATCCGAAGTGCGTCGGCAAGACGTTCCCCGACTATTTCGACCGCTTCGCCGCGCTCGCCAAAGCCTGACCCGACTGTTCCGATGAAATCGACCCGACCCTTTCACCCGACTCCCGTCATCACGATCGACGGCCCGACCGCTTCCGGCAAGGGCACCGTCGCGGCGCTCGTTGCCGCGCACCTTGGCTTCCACCTGCTCGACAGCGGCGCGCTGTACCGTCTCGCGGCGCTCGCAAGCGTGCGCTACGGCATCGCGGAGGAGGACATCGACGCGCTGGTGAAACTGATCGACGACCTTCACATCACGTTCCGCGAAGGTTGCGCGCAGCTCGACGGCGTCGACGTGTCGAACGACATCCGCGCCGAAGCGGTCGGCAACCGCGCGTCGGCCATCGCCGTGCACGGGCCCGTGCGCACCGCGCTCGTCGCGCGCCAGCGCGCGTTCCGCAAGACGCCGGGCCTCGTTGCCGACGGCCGCGACATGGGTACGGTGATCTTCCCGGACGCCGTGCTGAAGGTGTTCCTGACGGCCAGCGCCGAGGCGCGCGCGGCCAGACGGCATAAGCAATTGATGCAAAAAGGTTTTTCTGCTAATATAGATGACTTGCTCCGGGATCTTCGTGAACGTGACGCGCGCGACAGCAATCGCGCGGCCGCGCCGCTGAAGCCCGCGGCAGATGCCATGCTGCTCGATACGTCGGCACTTTCGGTTGATGAAGCAGTCGACCAGGTGCTGCAGTGGTACCGGGCGCTCGGCCAGCCCGCCTGAGAAGGCGGGCAGCGGTAGGAGCTCCGCGTCGCAAGCGCGGAGCGTGTTTCGAACCCTTAACCCCGTGTGGAACTCGATCTGGCCCTTTCAGCCTGCCATTCCGGCCGGCGTGGCACAGCGACCCATGCACAATCAGATTTTTATGTCCGACCTGCAAACCTCCACCCCGAATACCGAATCCTTTGCGGCTCTGTTCGAAGAGTCGCTGACCCGCCAAGACATGCGCGCCGGCGAAGTGATTTCCGCCGAAGTCGTGCGCGTCGACCACAACTTCGTGGTCGTCAATGCAGGCCTGAAGTCCGAGGCTTACATTCCGATCGAGGAATTCCTGAACGATCAGGGCGAGGTTGAGGTGCAGTCGGGCGATTTCGTGTCCGTCGCGATCGACGCACTCGAAAACGGCTACGGCGACACGATCCTGTCGCGCGACAAGGCGAAGCGCCTTGCATCGTGGCTGTCGCTGGAAAAGGCCCTCGACAACAACGAACTCGTCACCGGCACGATCACCGGCAAGGTGAAGGGCGGCATGACCGTGATGGTCAACGGCATCCGCGCGTTCCTGCCGGGTTCGCTGGTCGACACGCGTCCGGTCAAGGACACGACCCCGTACGAAGGCAAGACGCTCGAGTTCCGCGTGATCAAGCTCGATCGCAAGCGTAACAACGTCGTGCTGTCGCGTCGTGCAGTGATCGAAGCGACGCAAGGCGAAGAGCGCGCGAAGCTGCTCGAGACGCTGAAGGAAGGCGCGATCGTCAACGGCGTGGTCAAGAACATCACCGACTACGGCGCGTTCGTCGACCTCGGCGGCATCGACGGCCTGCTGCACATCACCGACATCGCATGGCGTCGCGTGCGTCACCCGAGCGAAGTCCTGTCGGTTGGCCAGGAAGTCACCGCGAAGATCCTCAAGTTCGACCAAGAGAAGAACCGCGTCTCGCTGGGCATCAAGCAACTGGGCGACGATCCGTGGGAAGGCATCTCGCGCCGTTACCCGTCGGGCACGCGCCTGTTCGGCAAGGTCACGAACATCACCGACTACGGCGCATTCGTCGAAGTGGAATCGGGCATCGAAGGCCTCGTCCACGTGTCGGAAATGGACTGGACCAACAAGAACGTTGCTCCGTCGAAGGTTGTCCAGCTCGGCGACGAAGTCGAAGTCATGGTCCTCGAGATCGACGAAGACCGTCGTCGTATCAGCCTCGGCATGAAGCAGTGCAAGCCGAATCCGTGGGATGACTTCAGCCGCAACTTCAAGAAGGGCGACAAGATCACGGGCGCAATCAAGTCGATCACCGACTTCGGCGTGTTCATCGGTCTGCCGGGCGGCATCGACGGCCTGGTCCACCTGTCGGACCTGTCGTGGAGCGAAGCCGGCGAAGAAGCCGTTCGCAAGTACAAGAAGGGCGACGAAGTCGAAGCAATCGTGCTCGGTATCGACGTCGAGAAGGAGCGTATTTCGCTCGGCATCAAGCAGCTCGAAGGCGACCCGTTCAGCAACTACGTTGCAATGAACGACAAGGGTTCGATCGTCGACGGCGTCGTGAAGACGGTCGATGCGAAGGGTGCGGTCGTCACGCTGACGGGCGACATCGAAGGCTACCTGCGCGCGTCGGAAATCTCGCAGGATCGCGTCGAAGACGCACGCAACGTGCTGAAGGAAGGCGACAAGGTCAACGCGATGGTGATCAACATCGATCGCAAGTCGCGCGGCATCAACCTGTCGATCAAGGCGAAGGATTCGGCCGAGCAACAGGAAGCGATCCGCGGCCTGCAATCGGACTCCAGCGCTGCTGCGACCGGTACGACCAACCTCGGCGCGCTGCTGAAGGCGAAGCTCGACGGCCAGAACCAGTAAGCCTCACGAGGTCTGCTGAAGTATGACCAAATCCGAGTTGGTCGCGCAGCTGGCATCGCGATTTCCGCAACTTGTCCTCAAGGATGCGGATTTCGCGGTGAAAACGATGCTCGATGCGATGTCCGATGCCCTGGCGAAAGGGCATCGCATCGAAATTCGGGGTTTCGGCAGCTTCGGCCTCAACCGTCGCCCGGCACGCGTCGGACGCAACCCGAAGTCGGGGGAGAAAGTGCAGGTGCCCGAGAAGTTCGTGCCGCACTTCAAGCCTGGCAAGGAATTGCGTGAACGTGTCGACGGCCGCGCCGGTGAGCCGCTGAAGGCTGATGATCCGGACGACGAGCGTTGAGTGTCGTTCGGTTTGCCCGGAACCTGTCCGGCGAAGGCTGAAGAGAAAAGCGCCCCTAGCGGGCGCTTTTTTTATTTCCGGAGGCCGCGGCGCAATGGGGCACGCAGGATGTGCGCAGTCGCGGAAACGCTTCCTTTACAATACGGGTCGATTCGGTGCGACGAAGGGGAGTCGCGCGCCGCGGCAAACCTCAACAAAGAGAGGGCTTCATGAAGTTTATCGTCTGGCTGATCCGGGTATTGGTGTTCGTACTGCTGCTGGTGCTCGCGCTGGCCAATACGCAAACCGCGACGCTGAATTTTGTTGCCGGCTACGCATGGCAAGCGCCGCTGATCCTGATCGGTCTGGCGTTCTTCGGCGTGGGCCTGCTGGCTGGCCTGCTGTCCGCGCTGCCTTCGATCTTCCGTCTGCGTCTCGAGAACGGGCGCCTGAAGCGCGATCTGCGCGCGGCGCGCGAAACGCCTGCCGTCATCGACCAGCCGCCGATGCCGCCCGTCATTTAACACGGACGCCGCGCGATAATCGCGCGGTTTTCGTCTCTGCTTCGATATTTCGCATGGATCTGGATTTCTGGTGGTTGCTCGCGATTCCGGTCGCTTTCGCGCTCGGTTGGGCGGCGTCACGCTATGACCTGAAGAATCTCCTGTCGGAGAGTGCCAACCTGCCGCGATCGTATTTTCGCGGCCTGAATTTTCTGTTGAACGAACAACCCGACAAGGCGATCGACGCGTTCATCGAGGTCGCCAAGCTCGACCCCGAGACGGTCGAACTGCATTTCGCGCTCGGCAACCTGTTCCGCCGTCGCGGCGAAACCGACCGCGCAATCCGCGTGCACCAGAACCTGCTGAGCCGCACGGACCTGCCGGTCAACGAGCGCGACCACGCACTGTACGAGCTCGGCCAGGATTTCCTGAAAGCCGGCCTGCTCGATCGCGCCGAGGAGGCGTTCCACAAGCTCGCCGACGGCGACTACGCGCTCGGCGCGCAGCGGGCGCTGCTGACGATCTACGAGATCGAGAAGGACTGGAACAAGTCGATCGATACCGCGAAGCGCATCGAGTCGATGAGCGACAAACCGCTCGGCACCGAAATCGCGCAGTTTCACTGCGAACTCGCGCAGGACGCGCTGCAGCGCAAGAACGCCGCCGCGGCCGCAGAACAACTGCGGCTCGCGCTGACCGTGAACCCGCAGAACGTTCGCGCGACGATCCTGTCCGGCGATGCCGCGGAGGCGGAGGGCAACCACGCGGCCGCGATCGAGCACTGGAAGCGCGTCGAGGCGCAGAACCCGGCGTATCTGCCGCTCGTCGCCGACAAGCTGATGAAGGCCTATGTCGCGCTCGGCAGGAATGTCGACGGCGCGGAACTGCTGATGGGGTATGTCGACCGCTATCCGTCGAACGACCTGCTCGACATCGCGTATCAGCACATCGCGGGGTTGCGCGGCCAGGACGCGGCGCACACGCTCGCGCGCGCGCAGATGGAGAAATCGCCGAACCTGTCGGGGATGCTGCATCTGCTCGATGCGCAGATCGCGGCGGCCGACGAACCGCATCGTAAGGAACTTGAAATGATGCGTGCGCTGATCAAGCAGCGCACGAAAAATCTGCCACGGTATACGTGCCAGAATTGCGGTTTCCGGGCACGGCTCTTCTACTGGCAGTGCCCCGGATGCAGCGGCTGGGAAACCTATGCGCCGCGCCGCGTCGAACCTGCGATGTCGAGTTGATCCCGGCACGCGGAGCCAACGCGCTGCGGTTGTCGCCGGGCTTGTCCCGGCGGCCAAGTTAGTCAATTACCGGGAAGTACCGGAACATCTATGAAAATCACCATCATCGGCACCGGCTATGTCGGCCTCGTCACGGGCGCATGCCTCGCGGAGATCGGTCACGACGTCTTCTGTCTCGACGTCGATCTGCGCAAGATCGACATCCTGAATAACGGCGGCATGCCGATTCACGAACCGGGGCTGCTGGACATCATCGCGCGCAACCGCGCGGCAGGGCGCCTGCGCTTCTCGACCGACATCGAGGCGAGCGTCGCGCACGGCGAGATCCAGTTCATTGCGGTCGGCACGCCGCCCGACGAGGACGGCTCGGCCGACCTGCAATACGTGCTCGAGGCCGCTCGCAACATCGGCCGCCACATGACGGGCTTCAAGGTGATCGTCGACAAGTCGACGGTACCGGTCGGCACCGCGCAGCGCGTGCGCGGCGTGGTCGACGAGGCGCTTGCCGCACGCGGGCTCGCGGGCAGCGTCGCGCATCGCTTCTCGGTCGTGTCGAACCCGGAGTTCCTGAAGGAAGGCGCCGCGGTCGAGGACTTCATGCGTCCGGACCGGATCATCATCGGCGTCGACGACGACGAGACGGGCACGATCGCGCGCGAGAAGATGAAGAAGCTTTACGCGCCGTTCAACCGCAACCACGAACGGACGATCTACATGGACGTGCGTTCGGCCGAATTCGCGAAATATGCGGCGAATGCGATGCTCGCGACGCGTATCTCGTTCATGAACGAGATGTCGAATCTCGCCGACAAGGTCGGCGCCGACATCGAGGCCGTGCGCCGCGGGATCGGCTCCGATCCGCGCATCGGCTACCACTTTCTGTACGCGGGCGTCGGCTACGGCGGCTCGTGCTTCCCGAAGGACGTCCAGGCGCTGATTCGCACCGCGGGCGAGAACGGCCAGCCGCTGCGCATCCTGGAAGCCGTCGAGGCGGCCAACCATGCGCAGAAGGACGTGCTGATCGGCAAGATCGAGCAGCGCTTCGGCGCCGACCTGACCGGCCGCGAGTTCGCGGTCTGGGGCCTTGCGTTCAAGCCGAACACCGACGACATGCGCGAGGCGCCGAGCCGCCGCCTGATCGCCGCGCTGCTCGAGCGCGGCGCGACCGTGCGCGCATACGATCCGGTCGCGATCGACGAGGCGCGGCGCGTGTTCGCGCTGGATTTCGGCGACGATGCGGCGGCGCTCGCGCGGCTGCATCTCGTCGATACGCAGGACGTCGCCGTGACGGGCGCGGACGCACTCGTGATCGTGACCGAATGGAAGGAATTCCGGAGCCCCGATTTCACGCGCCTGAAGGCCGAACTGAAGGCGCCGGTGATCTTCGACGGGCGCAACCTGTACGAGCCGGACGCGATGGCCGAACTGGGCATCGACTACTACGCGATCGGCCGGCCGTATGTCGATCCCCAGTCGTCCTCCCGTGGCTGACCGCACGATGAATACGCCCCGCGAAGTCGTTCAGGTGCCGCGCGAGCAGCTCGCACGTTCACGCGTGCTTGTCGTCGGCGACGTGATGCTCGACCGTTACTGGTTCGGCAACGTCGATCGCATTTCGCCGGAAGCACCGGTGCCGGTCGTCCACGTGCAGCGTCAGGAAGAGCGGCTCGGCGGCGCGGCCAACGTCGCGCGCAATGCCGTGACGCTGGGTGGCCAGGCCGGGCTGCTGTGCGTCGTCGGCTGCGACGAACCCGGCGAGCGGATCGTCGAGCTGCTCGGCAGCAGCGGCGTGACGCCGCATCTCGAGCGCGACCCGGCGTTGCCGACCACGATCAAGCTGCGTGTGCTCGCGCGCCAGCAGCAACTGCTGCGCGTCGATTTCGAGGCAATGCCGACGCACGAGGTGCTGCTCGCGGGGCTCGCGCGCTTCGACGCGCTGCTGCCGCAGCACGACGTCGTGCTGATGTCGGATTACGCGAAAGGCGGCCTGACGCACGTCACGACGATGATCGAGAAGGCGCGTGCGGCCGGCAAGTCCGTCCTCGTCGACCCGAAGGGCGACGACTGGGCGCGCTACCGCGGCGCATCGCTGATCACGCCGAATCGCGCGGAGTTGCGCGAAGTGGTCGGGCAGTGGAAATCGGAAGACGATCTGCGTGCGCGTGTTGCGAAGCTGCGTGCGGAGCTCGACATCGACGCGCTGCTGCTCACGCGCTCGGAAGAGGGCATGACGCTCTTTTCCTCTACCGGCGAACTGCACGCACCGGCACTCGCGCGCGAGGTGTTCGACGTGTCGGGCGCGGGCGATACCGTGATCGCGACGGTCGCGACGATGCTCGGCGCAGGCGTGCCGCTCGTCGACGCGGTCGTGCTCGCGAATCGCGCGGCAGGCATCGTGGTCGGCAAGCTCGGCACGGCCACGGTGGACTACGACGAACTGTTTCACTGAGCGCATTCGGCGGCGCGACGAGCGCGTCGCACGAGTGGCTCGCACTTTTCAGGCAGGACGATCATGACCCTCATCGTCACCGGCGCAGCCGGTTTTATCGGCGCGAACATCGTCAAGGCGCTCAACGAGCGTGGCGAGACGCGCATCATCGCGGTCGACAACCTGACGCGCGCGGACAAGTTCCGCAATCTCGTCGATTGCGAGATCGACGACTATCTCGACAAGACGGAATTCGTCGAACGCTTCGCGCGCGGCGATTTCGGCAAGGTGCGCGCGGTATTCCACGAAGGCGCCTGTTCGGACACGATGGAAACCGACGGCCGCTACATGATGGACAACAACTTCCGCTACAGCCGCGCGGTGCTCGACGCCTGCCTCGCACAGGGCGCGCAGTTCCTGTACGCATCGTCGGCCGCGATCTACGGCGGCTCGACGCGTTTCGTCGAGGAGCGCGACGTCGAGGCGCCACTGAACGTGTACGGCTATTCGAAGTTCCTGTTCGACCAGGTGATCCGTCGTGTGTTGCCGACCGCGAAGAGCCAGATCGCCGGCTTCCGCTATTTCAACGTGTACGGCGCGCGCGAGACGCACAAGGGGCGCATGGCGTCGGTTGCATTCCACAACTTCAACCAGTTCCGCGCGGAAGGCAAGGTGAAGCTGTTCGGCGAGTACAACGGCTATGCGCCGGGCGAGCAGACGCGTGACTTCGTGTCGGTCGAGGACGTCGCGAAGGTGAACCTGTTCTTCTTCGACCATCCGGAGAAGTCGGGCATCTTCAACCTCGGCACGGGCCGTGCGCAGCCGTTCAACGACATCGCGTCGACGGTCGTGAACACGCTGCGCGCGCTCGACAACCTGCCGCCGCTGACGCTCGCGCAACAGGTCGAGCAGGGGCTGATCGAATACGTGCCGTTTCCCGATGCGTTGCGCGGCAAGTACCAGTGCTTCACGCAGGCCGACCAGACGAAACTGCGCGCGGCCGGCTACGACGCGCCGTTCCTGACCGTGCAGGAAGGCGTCGACCGCTACGTGCGTTGGCTGTCCGGCCAGGTTTAAACGGAAGCGTTGCATCGATAGACTGGGTCTCACGGTCGGCAGCCGCCGGCCGTTTTCATCGGAGATCCAGCACATGATCAGAAAATGGTTTGCCGCAGCGGTCATGCTCGGCGCAGTCGCGTCGGCCTGGGCGGCCGTCGACGTCAACACCGCGAACGAGGATGCACTCGTCGGCATCAAGGGCATCGGCCCGGCGCGTGCGAAGGCGATTCTCGACGAACGCGGCGCACGTGGCCCGTTCAGGAGTGCGGACGATCTCGCGTCACGCGTGAAAGGCATGGGCGGCCATACCGTCGAGCGACTTCAGCAGGAAGGGCTGACGATAGGCGCGGCCGGCTCAGGCGCGGCCGGCTCAGGCACGGCCGGCTCGGGCACCGCGGCTGCACCGGTCGCGGGCAAGCCGGCGGCAGCAAAGCCTGCCGCTGCACCTGCCCGCACCGCGCAGAAGTAACGCGTCGCGCGCGACCGACAAAGAGCTCCTTCAGTCGCCGTCATTGCGACGGCTTCCCGCGGCATGCCGCGGGTTTTTTGCGTGCGCACCGCGTGCGCGTCGATCGCGAATCGCGCGGCATGCGTATTCCATCGTCGCAAAGGGGTTGCCGGCGCGAGCGGCGGTGCTGGTTTACAATCGATCGATTGATCGGCCTCGTACTCACGGTATCTCCATGGCTTACAAAACTATCGAAGACACGATCGGCAATACGCCGCTGGTGCAACTGGTCCGCTTGCCGGACGACGAGATTCGCGCACGCAACAACGTGGTGCTCGCGAAGCTCGAAGGCAATAATCCGGCCGGTTCCGTGAAGGATCGCCCGGCGCTGTCGATGATCGGCAAGGCCGAGGCGCGCGGGCGCATCAAGCCGGGCGACACGCTGATCGAGGCGACGAGCGGCAACACGGGCATCGCGCTCGCAATGGCAGCGGCGATCCGCGGCTACAAGATGGTGCTGATCATGCCGGAGGACCTGTCGGTCGAGCGCCGCCAGAGCATGGCGGCCTATGGCGCCGAGATCATCCTCACGCCGGTGAAGGGCGGGATGGAACTGGCGCGCGACCTCGCGGACCAGATGCAACGCGAGGGCAAGGGTGTGATCCTCGATCAGTTCGCCAACCCCGACAACCCGGTCGCGCACTACGAAGCGACCGGCCCGGAGATCTGGCGCGACACCGACGGGCGCGTGACGCACTTCGTGTCGGCGATGGGCACGACCGGCACGATCATGGGCGTATCGCGGTATCTGAAGGAGCGGAATTCCGCGATCGAGATCGTCGGTGCACAGCCGGAAGAAGGTTCGCGCATTCCGGGCATCCGCAAGTGGCCGGAAGCCTATCTGCCGACGATCTTCGATCGCAGCCGCGTCGACCGCGTCGAGAACGTGAGCCAGGCCGCCTCCGAAACGATGGCGCGCCGGCTGGCGTCTGTCGAAGGCATCTTCGCGGGCATTTCGTCGGGCGGTGCGTGCGAAGTCGCGATGCGCATCGCGCGTCAGGTCGAGAATGCGACGATCGTGTTCATCGTTTGCGATCGCGGCGACCGCTATCTGTCCACGGGCGTGTTCCCGGCCTGAGCCCGGCCAGCACGCGATAAAAAAAGCGCCGCAGTTGCGGCGCTTTTTGTTTGGGCGGGTGCGTTGCTTACTGCGCTTGCTCGTCCGCGTTGGCCGGCTTCAGCGCGCCGTTCGCTTCCATCTGCGCCTTCACGGCCTCGCCGAGCTGATACACGGTGAGTGCGTAGAAGAAGCTGCGGTTGTAACGCGTCAGTACGTAGAAATTCTTGAGCCCGAGCATGTATTCGGTCGCGCGCCCCGGCGACGGCAGGTCGACCACGGTCACCGGCGTGCCGGCTTCGGTGGTGATGTTGACCGTCGGTTCGTTCAGCGTCATGCCCGCGCGCATCAGTTGCGACAGCGCCCAGTGCGGTTCGGGCTGGCCGTCGGCGGCGGCCTGTGCGATTCCCAGGCTGCCCGTGTCGGGCGTGATCTGCCAGACCACCGGGCGGTCGGTTTCCCAGCCGTGCTGCTTCAGGTAGTTCGCGACGCTGCCGATCGCATCGACAGGACTGCTGCGCAGATCGACGTGGCCCGTGCCGTCGAAGTCGACCGCATAGTCGCGAATGCTGCTCGGCAGAAACTGCGGAATCCCGATCGCGCCCGTGTACGAGCCGAGCACGGTGGTCGGGTCGAGCTGGTTGTCGCGGGTCCAGACCAGGAAATCCTCGAGGTTCTTGCGGAACGTTGCCTGGCGGCTGTCGCGATTCGGTGTTTCCGGATAGTCGAACGTGAGCGTCGTCAGCGCGTCGAGCACGCGGAAATTGCCCATGTAGCGGCCATAGATCGTCTCGACGCCGATGATGCCGACGATCACCTCGGGCGGCACGCCGAATTCCTCGGATGCGCGCTGCAGTGTCGCCTGGTTGGCCTTCCAGAACTTCACGCCCGCGTTGATGCGGATCGGCTCGATGAAGCGCGAGCGATAGACGCGCCAGTTCTTGACCGTCGGCGACGCGGCGGGCTTCACGAGCTTGACCGCCGTCGCCGAATAGCTGGTGCGTGAAAACAGCGCATGCAGGCTCGCGGAGTCGAAGCCGTTGCGGCTCACCATCTCGTCGATGAACGCGTCGACCTTTGCGTTGTTCGCGTAACGTTGCGGAACGATTTCCTCTTCGAAGGCCTGGCCTTGCGGCGCCGGCTGCTGGGGCTGGGCCTGTGCGACGCGCGTGCCGGCAGGCTTCGCGGGCTGCGTCTGCGCGCCGGCAGGCGCGGCGCCGAGGGCTGCGGCGACGGCGGTGACGACGAGCGGAGCGCGGACACGGAGCAGCGCGGAGAGAAGGGCGGCAGGCTTGCTGGAATTCATGTCGAAGCGGGCGGACAGGGCGATTGGGTTCGGCGCAGTATACCCGACGCATCCCACGCGCCGGGGCGATGCGGGCCCCCATTGTGGTAAGTTAGCGGCGAATTCGCGGCAGACGATGGACATCATTGATGGAGACCTGTGGCGCACCGCGCGCTGCGGATGACAGCTTATGGCAACCGCTTTCTATACGCACCCTGACTGCATGCTGCACGAGATGGGGGAATGGCATCCGGAATGCCCGGCCCGATTGTCGGCGATCCAGGATCAACTGATCGCGAGCCGCATCGACGACCTGATCGTGCACGAAACCGCGCCGTTCGCGAGCGAGGTGGCGTTGGGCCGTGTGCATACGCAGGCGCACATCGACTACATCCGGGGCATGACGCCGGTCGACGGCTACGTCGAGATCGATCCCGATACGCTGATGAACCGCGATACATGGCGCGCGGCGCTGCGCGCGGCCGGTGCCGCGATCGCGGCGACCGACGCGGTGATCGAAGGCCGCTACGCGAATGCGTTTTGCGGCGTCCGGCCGCCCGGCCACCACGCGGAGCCCGCGCGCGCGATGGGTTTCTGCTTCTTCAACAACGTCGCGATCGCCGCGCGGCATGCGCTCGACGTACACGGTCTTGAGCGTGTCGCGATCATCGATTTCGACGTGCACCACGGCAACGGCACCGAGGCTGCGTTCGCCAACGACGAGCGCGTGCTGATGTGCAGTTTCTTCCAGCATCCGCTGTACCCGTTCTCGGGCGTCGATCACCAGGCGCCGAACATGGTCAACCTGCCGATGCCCGCGCGCAGCAACGGGATGGCGATCCGCGAAGCCGTCGACATGTTCTGGCTGCCGCGTCTCGACGCGTTCAAGCCGCAGATGCTGTTCGTGTCGGCCGGCTTCGACGCGCATCGCGAGGACGACATCGGCAATCTCGGCCTCGTCGAGGCCGACTTCGAATGGCTGACCGCGCAGATCGTCGACGTCGCGCGTCGTCATGCGCAGGGCCGCATCGTGAGCTGTCTCGAAGGCGGCTACAACCTGTCCGCGCTCGGGCGCAGCGTCGTCGCGCACCTGCGCGTGCTGGCCGGTATCTGACCGGCCGGCTGCCACCGGCATGTGCGCTTGATCAGCGCACCGGCACGCGCGCGTGAATCCACGCGATCAGCGCGTCGATCACGCGATCGCGTTCGAGATCGTTCATCGTTTCGTGGAAGCCGCCTTCGTATAGCGTCAGCGTGCGATCGGGCGAGCCGACACGCGCGCCGAACGCGCGGCTGCCGTCGGGTTCGGTCAGCTTGTCCTCGGTGCCGTGATAAACGAGCACCGGGACGCGCAGCGCATCGCGGCCGCGTTCGATACGCGCCATCGCATCGAGAATCTCCGCGCCGGTGCGTGCGGGCACCGCGCCGTGATGCACGAGCGGATCGGCGCGATTGGCCGCGACGATGGCCGGGTCGCGCGACAGCAGCGCCGCATCGATCCGGATCGCGGGGAAGGTCGGCCACGCGCGGCTGATGACGCGGCTTACCGCGAGCATCCAGCGCGGCACGTCGCGCCCCGGTGCGAGCGCCGGGCTCGACAGCACGAGGCCCGTCAGCGCATGGCCGTTGGCCGGCGCGCGTTCGATCGCGTACAGCGCAGCGACGGCGCCGCCCATGCTGTGTCCCATCAGGAATAGCGGCGCATTACCGCGCGCGGCTTCCGCGACCAGCGCATCCGCATCGTTCAGGTAACCGTCGAAACGCTCGACCCAGGCTCGCTTGCCGGGCGACTGGCCGTGCCCGCGCAGATCGATCGCGAGCACGTCGATGCCGGCCGCGTTCAGCCGGCCGGCGAGCGCGGCATAACGACCCGCGTGTTCGGCGAGACCGTGAACGAGCGCGATCGTCGCGCGCGGCGGCGCGGTGCCGTCGCCGGCCGGCCAGCGGTACGACGCCAGTTCGAGCCCGTCCGCGGTTCGCAGCCGGCCCATTTTCGGCACGGGCGGCGACGAAGGCGCCGATCCGGCGGTGGCAGGCGCGGCGGCCGGCGTGGTGGTGGCGGTCATCTGGCGTGTCCCCTGTTCGTTGGCATATGTGTTCCGGATCATAGTCGCGGCATTGTCGAGGCGGGCCAGCGGCGCCCCTCTAATTCCGTGAGGTTATGAAAAGATCGAAATCGATTATTAAGGGGAATGAGGGGTTTGCGGTAAAATCGCCGGCTATTCCAGATGCATCGGTGGCCGACTGGCGGGCCTGCTCGCCAGCCGGCCGCCGTTTTGTTTACATGATCGAATTACGCAATCTTTCGCAGCGTTTCCCCGGGCCGAGCGGCTGGGTCGAGGCGCTGCACAACGTCAACCTGACGATCCCGCAGGGCGAGGTGTTCGGCATCATCGGCCGAAGCGGCGCCGGCAAGAGCACGCTCGTGCGCACCATCAACCTGCTCACGCGGCCGACCGAAGGCAATGTCGTCGTCGGTGGGCGCGATCTCACGCTGCTGCCGGCGGGCGCGCTGCGCGAGGCGCGCCGCGAGATCGGCATGATCTTCCAGCATTTCAACCTGCTGTCGTCGCGCACGGTGTTCGACAACGTTGCGCTGCCGCTGGAGCTGGCCGGCGCAAGCCGTGCCGAGATCGAGGCCGCCGTGCTGCCGCTGCTCGACCTCGTCGGGCTGTCCGCGCAGAAGGATCGTTACCCGTCGCAGATCAGCGGCGGACAGAAGCAGCGCGTCGGCATCGCACGCGCGCTCGCGAGCCAGCCGAAAGTGCTGTTGTCGGACGAAGCGACGTCCGCGCTGGATCCCGAGACCACACGGTCGATCCTCGACCTGCTGAAGCGCATCAACCGCGAGCTCGGCCTGACGATCGTGCTGATCACGCACCAGATGGAAGTGATCAAGCAGGTGTGCGATCGCGTCGCGGTGCTCGATGCGGGGCGCGTAGTCGAGGAAGGCCGCGTGATCGACGTGTTCCTGCAGCCGCATCACGAAGTGACGCGCGCGCTGATCGGCGACGTGATCGCGCAGGAACTGCCGCCCGCGCTGAAGATACGCGTGGCCGAGCGGCTGAAGACGGGCAGCGGGCATCTGCTGCGGCTCGCGTTCACGGGCTCGGGGGTCGACCAGCCGATCCTGTCGGAGACGATCCGCCGTTACGAACTCGATTTCAACATCCTGCACGGCCAGATCGACGAGATCCAGGGGCAGGCATTCGGTTCGCTCGCGGTGCTCGCGGGCGGCGAGCCGGGCAAGGTCGGGCAGGCGCTCGCGTTCCTGCGCGAGCAAGGTGTGGTGGTAGAGGAGCTTTCGTATGTTGAGTGAGATGTTCGATATGTTCGTGCAGTCGTTCTGGGAGACGCTGATCATGGTCGGCATCTCCGGGGCGGTCGGCGCGCTCGTCGGGCTGCCGCTCGGCGTGCTGCTCTACCTGACCGATCGTCAGGGCGTGCTGCAGAACCTCGCCGTGAATCGCGTGCTCGGCGGCATCGTAAACGCCGTCCGCTCGACGCCGTTCATCATCCTGCTGGTCGCGGTGATTCCGTTTACGCGGCTCGTCACGGGTTCGTCGATCGGCACGGCAGCGGCGGTCGTGCCGCTGACGCTCGCTGCTGCGCCGTTCATCGCGCGTCTCGTCGAGACGGCGCTGCGCGAAGTCGACCGCGGGCTGATCGAGGCCGCGCAATCGATGGGCGCGACCACGTCGCAGATCGTATTCAAGGTGCTGTTGCCCGAATCGCTGCCGGGCGTCGTGGCGGGCCTGACGATCACGTTCGTGTCGCTGGTCGGCTATTCGGCGATGGCGGGTGCGATCGGCGGCGGCGGGCTCGGCGATCTCGGGATCCGCTACGGCTACCAGCGCTATCTGCCGGAAGTGATGTGGACGGTCGTCGCGATCCTGATCGTGTTCGTGCAGATCGTGCAGTCGTTCGGCGACTGGCTCGTCCGCCGGCTGAGCCACAAATAAGACGAAATTGATCCGTTAGGGGGAAAGACGATGCAACGACGCTTCATGCTGAAGTTCGCGGCGGCACTCGGCGCAGCCGCGCTGTTCGCGGGCGCGCACGCACAGGCCGAAACCATCAAGGTAGGCGTGACGGGCGGGCCGCACGCGCAGATCATGGAAGCGGTGAAGAAGGTCGCGGCGAAGAGCGGCCTCGAGATCCGCATCGTCGAATTCTCCGACTACGTGCAGCCGAACGCGGCGCTCGCGTCGGGCGACCTCGATGCGAACAGCTACCAGCACGATCCGTATCTGCAGGCGCAGGTGAAGGATCGCGGCTACAAGCTGATCAAGGTCGCGGATACCGTCACGTTCCCGATGGGCATTTATTCTAAGCGCGTGAAGTCGCTGACCGAATTGAAGCCCGGCTCGCGTGTCGCGGTCCCGAACGATCCGACCAACGGCGGCCGTGCGCTGCTGTTGCTGCAAAAGCAGGGCCTCCTGAAGCTGCGTGCGGATGCGGGGTTGAAGGCGACGCCGCTCGATATCGTCGACAATCCGCGCAAGCTGAAGATCGTCGAGCTCGATGCGGCGCAGATTCCGCGTTCGCTCGGCGACGTCGACGCCGCTGCGATCAATACCAACTACGCGATGGAAGCGGGGTTGAAACCGAAACAGGACGCGATCGCGATCGAGGGTCCGAACGGCCCGTACGCGAACATCCTTGCGATTCGCGAAGCGGACCGGAACAAGCCGTGGGTCGCGAAACTGATCGCGGCCTATCATTCGGCCGACGTGAAGCAGTTCATCGAAGGCAAGTTCGGCGGCGCGGTCATTGCTGCCTGGTAACGGGCAGAGCACGGGACGCCCGGCGGGATTAGAGTCGATGATCGAAAACCCGGGCTTTGCGTCCGGGTTTTTTCTCTTTTAAAATAGAACGATCGTTCGCTATCATTGGCGCGTCGCCAAGAAGCGGTATCCTCGACAGCCACGATGGATGGGTCCGCTTGGCCGCGCAGTCATGAGGCCTCGCTATAGAATGGCCTCTGGTCGTATTCGTAACTTTGGAGCGTGTGCATGAAAATCCTGGTGCCAGTGAAAAGAGTGGTCGATTACAACGTGAAGGTCCGCGTGAAGTCGGACAACACGGGCGTCGACATCGCAAACGTGAAGATGTCGATGAACCCGTTCGACGAAATCGCCGTTGAAGAAGCCGTGCGCCTGAGGGAAGCTGGCGTCGCGACCGAAGTGATTGCGGTGTCGGTAGGCGTCACGCAGGCGCAGGAAACGCTGCGCACGGCGCTGGCGATCGGCGCGGATCGCGCGATCCTCGTCGAGTCGACCGACAGCGTCGAGCCGCTGGCCGTCGCGAAGATCCTGAAGGCGCTGGTCGACAAGGAGCAGCCGCAGCTGGTGATCCTCGGCAAGCAGGCGATCGACGACGATTCGAACCAGACGGGCCAGATGCTGGCCGCGCTGGCCGGCCTGCCGCAGGCGACGTTCGCGTCGAAGGTGACGGTCGCCGACGGCAAGGCGACGGTCGCACGTGAAGTCGACGGTGGCGCGGAAACGCTGTCGCTGACGCTGCCGGCGGTGATCACGACCGACCTGCGCCTGAACGAGCCGCGCTACGTGACGCTGCCGAACATCATGAAGGCGAAGAAGAAGCCGCTGGAAACCGTGAAGCCGGAAGACCTGGGCGTGGACGTCGCGCCGCGTCTGAAGACGCTGAAGGTGGTCGAGCCGCCGAAGCGCGCAGCCGGCGTGAAGGTGCCGGACGTGAAGACGCTGGTCGAGAAGCTGAAGACCGAAGCCAAGGTGCTGTAAGAGGGAGCGGAAAGAAATGACGATTCTGGTGATTGCAGAACACGACAACGCGTCGATCAAGGCCGCGACGCTGAACACGGTGGCGGCGGCTGCGAAGATCGGCGGCGACGTTCACGTGCTGGTCGCGGGCCACAACGCGCAAGCGGCTGCAGACGCAGCAGCGAAGATCGCCGGTGTTGCGAAGGTGCTGCTGGCCGACGCGCCGCAGCTCGAAGCGGGCCTCGCGGAAAACGTCGAAGCGACCGCGCTGAACATCGCGAAGGACTACTCGCACATCCTCGCGCCGGCGACGGCCTACGGCAAGAACATCGCGCCGCGCATCGCCGCGAAGCTGGACGTCGCGCAGATCTCGGACATCACGGCGGTCGATTCGGCCGACACGTTCGAGCGCCCGATCTACGCGGGCAACGCGATCGCGACGGTGCAGTCGAGCGACCCGATCAAGGTCATCACGGTGCGTGCGACGGGTTTCGATCCGGTTGCAGCAGAAGGCGGCAGTGCAGCGGTCGAGAAGATCGAAGCGGCAGCCGACGCAGGCAAGTCGCAGTTCGTGAGCCGTGAAGTGACGAAGCTGGACCGTCCGGAACTCACGAGCGCGAGCATCATCGTGTCGGGCGGCCGCGGTCTGGGCAGCGGCGAGAACTACACGAAGGTGCTGGAGCCGCTGGCCGACAAGCTGTCGGCTGCGCTCGGCGCCTCGCGCGCGGCAGTCGACGCAGGCTACGTGCCGAACGACTATCAGGTCGGCCAGACCGGCAAGATCGTTGCACCGCAGCTGTACATTGCCGTGGGCATCTCGGGTGCGATCCAGCACCTGGCCGGCATGAAGGATTCGAAGGTGATCGTCGCGATCAACAAGGATCCGGAAGCGCCGATCTTCAGCGTGGCCGACTATGGCCTCGTCGGCGATCTGTTCACGCTCGTGCCGGAGCTCGTCGCCGAGCTCGGCTGACGCGGTGTGACGCTTCAGCGGTAAGCACAAGGGAAAAGGGGCGCGACGAGCGCCCTTTTTTTCGCCATCGACAGAAGAGAGCAGGGGAGACACGCCATGAGTTATGTCGCACCGGTCAAGGACATGCTGTTCGTGCTGAAGGAACTCGCGGGCATCGACGCCGTTGCGCAGTTGCCGGGTTTCGAGGATGCCGGTTACGACACGGCGCAGGCTGTGCTCGATGAGTCCGCGAAATTCTGCGGCGAGGTGCTGGCGCCGCTGAACGTCGAAGGCGACCGCAACCCGAGCAGCTGGAAGGACGGCGTCGTGACCGCGACGCCGGGCTTCGCGCAAGCGTTCCGCCAGTTCGTCGAAGGCGGCTGGCAGGGGCTGCAGCATCCGGCCGAGTACGACGGCCAGGGGCTGCCGAAGCTGATCGCGACGCCGTGCATCGAGATGCTGAACGCGTCGAACCTGTCGTTCGCGCTGTGCCCGCTGCTGACCGACGGCGCGATCGAGGCGCTGCTGACGGCCGGCACCGACGAGCAGAAGCAGCGCTACGTGCCGAAGCTGATCTCGGGCGAATGGACCGGCACGATGAACCTGACCGAGCCGCAGGCGGGCTCCGATCTGGCGCTGGTGCGCTCGCGCGCGGAGCCGCAGGGCGACGGCACCTACAAGGTGTTCGGCACGAAGATCTTCATCACGTGGGGCGAGCACGACATGGCGGACAACATCGTCCACCTGGTGCTGGCGCGCACGCCGAACGCGCCGGAAGGCGTGAAGGGCATCTCGCTGTTCATCGTGCCGAAGTTCATGGTCAACGAGGACGGTTCGCTCGGCGCGCGCAACGACGTGCACTGCGTGTCGATCGAGCACAAGCTCGGGATCAAGGCGAGCCCGACGGCGGTGCTGCAATACGGCGACCACGGCGGCGCGATCGGCTACCTGATCGGCGAAGAGAACCGCGGCCTCGAATACATGTTCATCATGATGAACGCGGCGCGCTTCGGCGTCGGGATGCAGGGGATCGGCGTGGCCGACCGTGCGTACCAGAAGGCGGCGGAATTCGCGAAGGAACGCGTGCAGAGCCGCCCGGTGGACGGCTCGGCGAAGCAGTCGGTGACGATCATCCATCACCCGGACGTGCGCCGCATGCTCGGCACGATGCGCGCGCTGACCGAAGGCGCGCGGGCGCTGGCGTACGTGGCAGCCGCGCACAGCGACATTGCCCACCGCCATTCGGACGAGGCGACGCGTGGCCGTCATCAGGCAATCTACGAATATCTGGTGCCGGTCGTGAAGGGCTGGAGCACGGAGATGGTGAACGACGTGGCGAGCCTGGGCGTACAGGTGCACGGCGGGATGGGCTTCATCGAGGAGACGGGCGCGGCGCAGTACTACCGCGATGCGCGGATCCTGGCGATCTACGAAGGCACGACGGCGATCCAGGCGAACGACCTGGTCGGCCGCAAGACGATGCGCGACGGCGGCGCGGTGGCGAAGGCGCTGATCGCGGAGATCGGTGAGACGGTGGCGGCGCTGGGCAGGCTGGACGGCGCGGCGGCCGCGTCGATGAAGGCACAGTTGGAGAAAGGTGCGCGCGCGCTGTCATCGGTGGTGGACTACGTGGTGGCGAACGTGAAGCAGGACCCGAACGCGGTGTTCGCGGGCAGCGTGCCGTACCTGAAGCTGGCGGGCGTGGTGCTGTGCGGGTGGCAGATGGCGCGCGCGCTGGTGGCGGCGCAGGCGAACCGCGCGAGCGACCCGGCGTTCTTCGACGCAAAGATCGCGATCGCGCAATGCTATGCGGAGCACATTCTCGTGCAGGCCGGCGCGCTCGAAGCGTCGATCGTCGGCGCGAAGGGCAACGAGAGCGTGCTCGCGTTGACGGAAGACCAGTTCTGATTCAGCAACGTATCCGATGAAATGAAAAAGGCGCCCCGACGGGCGCCTTTCTTTCTGATGCCGGCCGGCCCGCATTGCTGCGGGCAGTCGCGGCTTATGCGTATGCCGGGCGCGTCTGGCCGGCCACTTCCTTCAGGTAACGGTGCACCGACAGGTCGTCGGCCTGGATCGCCGGCTTCTTGCCCGAGATCAGGTCCGCGAGCAGTTGGCCCGAACCGCACGACATCGTCCAGCCGAGCGTGCCGTGGCCGGTGTTCAGGAACAGGTTCGACACCGGCGTGCGGCCGACGATCGGCGTGCCGTCCGGCGTCATCGGGCGCAGGCCCGTCCAGAACGTCGCCTTCGACGTGTCGCCGCCGCCCGGGAACAGGTCGTTCACGCACATTTCGAGCGTTTCGCGGCGCGCCGCGCGCAGCTTCTTGTCGAAGCCGACGATTTCCGCCATGCCGCCGACGCGGATGCGCTGGTCGAAACGCGTGATCGCGATCTTGTAGGTTTCGTCGAGCACGGTCGACACGGGCGCGGCCGCTTCGTTGACGATCGGCGCGGTGATCGAATAGCCCTTCAGCGGATAGACCGGAATCTTCATCAGGTTCGAGATGAAGCTGGTCGAGTACGAGCCGAGTGCGACGACGTACGCGTCCGCGCGCACCGTCTCGCTGCCGCACTGCACGCCGGCGATCTTGCCGCCCGCGATCGCGAGCGCATCGATCGGCGTGTTGTAGCGGAACTTGACGCCGAGCGATTCGGCGAGCGCCGCGAGGCGCGTCGTGAACAACTGGCAATCGCCCGTTTCGTCGCCCGGCAGGCGCAGGCCGCCCGTCAGCTTGTGCGACACGGCGGCGAGCGCCGGTTCGGCATTCTTCAGGTCGGCCGGCGACAGCAGTTCGAACGGCACGTTCGCTTCCTGCAGCACGGCGATGTCCTTCGCCGCGCCGTCGAGTTGCTGTTGCGTGCGGAACAGTTGCAGCGTGCCGCCCGTGCGGCCTTCGTACTGGATGCCGGTGTCGGCACGCAGCGCCTGCAGGCAGTCGCGGCTGTATTCGGCGAGGCGGACCATGCGGCCCTTGTTGACCGCATAGCGCTCGGTCGTGCAGTTGCGCAGCATCTGCCACATCCACTGGAGCTGGAAGCGCGTGCCGTCGAGACGGATTGCAAGCGGCGCGTGCTTTTCGAACATCCACTTGACGGCCTTCAGCGGCACGCCGGGCGCGGCCCACGGCGCGGCATAGCCGGGGGAAATCTGGCCCGCGTTCGCGAAGCTCGTCTCGAGCGCAGGGCCGGCTTCCCGGTCGATCACAGTGACTTCATGACCGGCGCGCGCGAGGTAATACGCGCTTGCCACGCCCACCACACCGCTGCCCAGAATGACGACTCGCATAGCTGCTCCAGATGGAAGGGACCAGATCGAGGCCGGGCGCACCCGCGGCTCCGTGTAACCTCTAGCTGATCTAGTTTTTTGCGCTATGGTATTGTCGAATGTCCAGGTTTTGTTATCGTATTTTTCAGGTTTTCAGCATAAACAAATGAGAACGCAACGTCAGCCCGTACGCTCGCTCGACAAGCTCGACCGGCGCATCCTCAAACTGCTCCAGGACGACGGCCGGATGGCGATGAAAGACCTCGCGGAACAGGTCGGATTGACCGTCACGCCGTGCATCGAGCGCGTCCGGCGCATGGAGCGGGACGGCGTGATCACCGGCTATCACGCGCGGGTCGACCCTGGCCAGCTGGGTGCCGCGCTGCTGGTGTTCGTCGAGATCACGCTCGGCCACAAGGGCGGCAACATGTTCGAGCAATTCCGTCGGGAAGTGATGAAGATCGACGAGGTGCTCGAATGCCACCTCGTGTCCGGCGATTTCGACTACCTGATCAAGGCGCGGATCGGCGAGATGGCCGACTACCGGAAGCTGCTCGGCGATATCCTGCTGCAGTTGCCCGGCGCCGTGCAGTCGAAGAGCTATGTCGTGATGGAAGAAATCAAGGAGACGTTGACGATCGCGGTCGGCGAGTGACGTGCCGGCGGCCTGTTGTCGAGCCCCTTATCCCGCCCTTGGCATGCTGCACCTAATACTGTATAAATGTACAGTATTAGGTGCAGGCGAATGGGTGGGCACATGGACGATCGGTCCGACAACGAATTTCCGATAGCGCCGCCCGTGCCCCGCAAGGGGCGCGGTGCGGTCGACAACCTGCAGGGGCGGTACGAGATCGCGCAGCGCGAAGCGATTGACGACGGCTGGACGCACGAGTCGGACGATGCCGACTTCCCCGCGCCGCTGCGCACGCAGGTATTCGAGGAGCGTGCGAAGAGCATCCTGACGCACAACCAGTCGCCCGATATTCCGTTCAGCGTATCGCTCAATCCGTATCGCGGTTGCGAGCACGGCTGCATCTACTGCTTTGCGCGGCCGACGCACAGCTATCTTGGCCTGTCGCCGGGGCTCGATTTCGAAAGCCGCATCTACGCGAAGGTCAATGCGGCCGAACTGCTCGAGCGCGAGATTTCGAGGAAGCGCTATGTACCCGAGCCGATCGCGCTCGGTGTCAACACCGACGCCTACCAGCCGGTCGAGCGCGACCTGCGCATCACGCGCAGCGTGATCCAGGTGATGCACGATCACGGGTTGCCGTTTGCCGCGATCACGAAATCGTCGCTGATCGAGCGCGATCTCGATCTGCTTGCGCCAATGGCCGAGCGCGGACAGGTGATGGCGGCGGTCACGATCACGACGCTCGACGCCGATCTCGCGCGTACGCTCGAGCCGCGTGCGGCGACACCGGCGCGCCGGTTGCGCACGATCCGTGCGCTGCGCGATGCGGGCGTGCCGGTCGGCGTGAGCATTGCACCGGTGATTCCATTCGTCACCGAGCCCGACATGGAGCGCGTGCTCGAAGCGTGCGCGGAAGCCGGTGCGACACATGCGAGCTACATCATCCTGCGGTTGCCGTGGGAGGTCGCGCCGCTGTTCAAGCACTGGCTTGCCGCGCATTTCCCCGATCGCGCGGAACGCGTGATGAACCGGGTGCGCGACATGCGCGGCGGGAAAGACTACGACTCGGATTTCTCGAAACGGATGAAGGGCGAGGGGATCTGGGCCGACCTGTTGCGGCAGCGCTTCCGCCAGGCGGTCAAGCGGCTCGGGCTGAACGAGCGCACGAACGGCATCCTCGATCTGTCGCAGTTTCGTGGCGCGCCTGCCGTCGCTGTGTCGGCGCCGCGTGCTGCGGTTCGCGCAGCCGGCGCGAAGTCGCGTGACGACATGCAGTTGAACCTGTTCTGACTGGCGCGCAATACCGGTGCCCGTCGGCGCCGGTGCGTCGCGCTTACTGCGAAATCTGCTTTGCTGCTTCGACCTGCGACTCGAAATACGTCTGGAACGACAGCGCGAGCGCGGTCATCAGCAGGAACGCACCGATCAGCAGCGAGAAGATCACGACAAAGATCACGGTCCAGCCCGACCGGCTGTGCTTGCCCGTTTCCGCGTTGAATTGCGCGTCCCACTTTTCGTCGGGGCGCAGCCCGTAGACGAGCGCGGCGAGAAACGCCGCCAGCAGCGAGATTGCGCCGGGTACCGCGAGCCACCAGCCGAGGCCAGCACTGCGCTGGGTCGCGGCGAGCAGGAGGAAGCCCGGGATGCCGACGATCGTCGCGAGCAGGTGTGCCCAGCCGTACACGTCGCGAAAGCCGTACAGATAGAAGCGGTGCGCGCCGAGCGACCCGAACAGGAATGCGAGGGCGGCGGTGAGCGTCTTGGAACGGAAGCGGCGGGACGGTGCGGTGCTGCTGGACATGGATGGCGGCGTATTGTCGTTGGCATGGGCGGCCGGCGGGCCGGCGCGGGCGCGCGGCCCGGCACGCATTCTACGATGCCCGGTCGGGCCCGGTCACCCCCGGCCTGCGTCAAGGCGCCGCATAGGTCACGCGGTAGATTGCACCTGCGTAGTCGTCGCTGATGAGCAGCGAACCGTCCGGTAGCGGCAGCACGTCGGCCGGGCGCCCCCATACCGTGCCGTCGGGCCGCAGCCAGCCCGTGACGAACGGAGTCTGGCGCGCGTGGCTGCCGTCCGCCGACACGACGACGCGCATCACGCGGTAGCCGACCTTCGTGCTGCGGTTCCATGAACCGTGTTCGGCGATGAACACATTATTGCGATACGAGGCCGGAAACATGGGCCCGGTATAGAAGCGCATGCCGAGCGCCGCGACGTGCGCGCCGAGTTTCAATACGGGCGGTACATAACGACGGCATACGTCGGCGCTGCCGAATTCGGGGTCGGGCGTGTCGCCGCCATGGCAGTATGGAAAGCCGAAGTCGAGGCCGGCGCGAGGCGCGCGGTTCAGCTTGTCGTCGGGCACGTCGTCGCCCATCATGTCGCGCCCGTTGTCGGTAAACCAGAGCTCGCCCGAATCGGGGTGCCATGCGAAGCCGACCGTGTTGCGCACGCCGCGGGCGACGACCTCGCTTCCGCTGCCGTCGGCCTTCATGCGTGCGATGATCGCGTAGCGGCCACGATCGGCGAGACAGACATTGCACGGTGCGCCGGTCGGCACGTAAAGCTTGCCGTCGGGGCCGAACGCAATGAATTTCCAGCCGTGGTGGTGTTCGGTCGGCAGTGCGTCTGTCACGACGACAGGCGGCGGTGGCTTGGCGAGCCGGTCATCGATGTGATCGAGGCGCAGGATGCGCGACACGGCGGATATATAGAGCGCACCGTCGCGGTAGGCGACGCCGACGGGCATGTCGAGCCCGGACGCGATCACGTGGCGCGCGCTGATCCGGCCCTCGTGCATCTCGAACGCATGCACGCGGCCTTCCCGTGTGCCGACATACAGGATGCCGCGCGGCGACCACGCCATTTCGCGTGCGGTCGGTACCGCGTCGGTCAGCACTTCCACGTGGAAGCCGGGCGGCACGACAAGTTCATCGACCGGCAACGGCGCGGCAAACGCCGTTGCGGACGCGAGGCAGGCAAGGTCGGCAAGCAGCGCCATGAAACGGTGCTGCGCGCGGCGCGTCGGGGCGGCGCGAAGGAGCGGCATGACGGTCGGGAACGTCCTGGACACGACGATTGTATGCCCGGCCGACAGGCCGTCCGCGGATTTTTTCCGCGTAAGTGTTTGTTGTACCTCTGGTTTCCGGCTATAATCGCGTGTTTCAGTAGTTTCGAACCCGGTTTTCCGAAGGACATCATATGGTTATCATCCGTCTGGCTCGTGGCGGCTCGAAGAAGCGCCCGTTCTACAACATCGTTGCTACCGATTCGCGTAACCGTCGTGACGGCCGCTTCATCGAGCGCGTCGGCTTCTACAACCCGGTCGCCACGAAGGGCGAATCGCTGCGTATCGCTCAGGACCGCCTGACGTACTGGCAAGGCGTTGGCGCGCAACTGTCGCCGACCGTCCAGCGTCTCGTGAAGGAAGCGCAAAAGGCGCAACCGGCTGCCTAACATGGCACGGTGTGCCGGTCGTGCCGGCTGTGAGGTGCATTGATGGCGGGTCACGATTCCGGTAATGCAAGGCGCGGGCGTGCGTCATTCGGCGCATTCGTCCGCAAGCCGGTCGAGCGCGACGTTGTCGCGAACGCCGGACAGGCTGCCGAACAAGGTAGCCTCGACGCGACGCAAGCCTGGCCCGACGATGCTGTCGAGGTCGGGGCGGTGGTCGACGCCTACGGCCTGAAGGGCTGGATCAAGGTGGCGACGCATGCCGACGCCGGTCGCGGCGGCGACGCGCTGCTTAACGCGCGCCGCTGGTGGCTGGAACGAGGTGCGGAGCGGCTTTCCGCCCGCATCATGCAGTCGAAGACGCACAGCGACACGGTCGTTGCGCAACCCGCGGGCGTTGGCGACCGCGATGCTGCGCTGGCTATGCGCGGCTTTCGCGTGTTCGTGCGCCGGGAAGATTTTCCGGCATTGGCCGCGGACGAATTCTATTGGGTCGACCTGATCGGTCTCGATGTCGTCAACGAACAATCGGTGGCGCTCGGGAAGGTGGGCGGGATGATCGACAACGGCGTGCATTCGATCATGCGTGTCGAGTATCCGGCGACCGGCAAAGACGGTCAGCCGACTACCGACGAACGGTTGATTCCGTTTGTCGGCGTATACGTCAAAACGGTGGATCAGGCGGCGCGTCGCATCGTCGTCGACTGGGAAGCCGATTACTGAAATGAACCAGGTTACCGAGAGCGCGGTGCAGTTCGACGTCGTCACGCTCTTCCCCGAGATGTTCCGCGCACTGACCGACTGGGGAATCACCAGCCGGGCCGTCAAGCAGGGGCGCTTCGGGCTGCGCACCTGGAACCCGCGTGATTTCACGACGGACAACTACCGCACGGTCGACGATCGCCCGTACGGCGGCGGTCCGGGCATGGTGATGCTGGCCAGGCCGCTCGAAGCCGCGATCGGCGCCGCGAAGGCGGCGCAGGCGGAGCAGGGCATCGCGAGCACGCGTGTCGTGATGATGTCGCCGCAGGGCGCGCCGCTCACGCACGAGCGAGCGGTGCGGATGGCGCAGGAGCCGGGTGTCGTCGTGCTGTGCGGCCGTTACGAAGCGATCGACCAGCGCCTGCTCGACCGTTGCGTCGACGAGGAAATCAGCCTCGGCGATTTCGTGCTGTCGGGCGGGGAGCTGCCTGCGATGGCGATGATGGATGCGGTCGTGCGGTTGCTGCCCGGTGTGCTGAACGATTCGCAGTCGGCCGTGCAGGACAGTTTCGTCGACGGCCTGCTCGATTGTCCGCACTACACGCGCCCCGAGGAATACGATGGCGTGCGCGTGCCGGACGTGCTGCTCGGCGGGCATCATGCCGAGATCGAGCGGTGGCGGCGGCAGGAAGCATTGCGGAATACGTTGCGGAAGCGGCCGGACCTGATCGTCCGGGCGCGTCGCGAAAAGTTGTTGAGCCGTGCCGACGAGGCATGGCTCGCGAACCTCGCACGCGAAGCGAAGGACGCCTCCTGAGGCGGCGTCGCGGGCGGGAATTGGCGGTGCCGTGCATGCGTGCGCGGCGCCTGATGTGAACCCATCCTCTATCGGGGCCGGCCTGGGAGCAGGCAGGCGCAAACGCCGACACGATGGCAATCGGAGTCAGTGATGAACCTCATCGCAAAACTTGAGCAGGAAGAAATCGAGCGCGCGCTCGCCGGCAAGACGATTCCCGAATTCGCCCCGGGCGATACGGTGATCGTGAACGTGAACGTGGTTGAAGGTACCCGCAAGCGCGTTCAGGCCTACGAAGGCGTCGTGATCGCGATTCGCAGCCGTGGTCTGAACTCGAATTTCATCGTCCGCAAGATCTCGTCGGGCGAAGGCGTCGAGCGTACGTTCCAGACGTACTCGCCGCTGCTGGCGAGCATCGTCGTGAAGCGCCGCGGTGATGTGCGTCGCGCGAAGCTGTACTACCTGCGCGAGCGTTCGGGCAAGTCGGCTCGTATCAAGGAAAAGCTGGTGTCGAAGGATCGCGCCGCAGCAGCTTCCCAAGAGTAAGAGCTGTAAGGAAAAAGCACCCACCCGGGTGCTTTTTTCATTCTGGCGCGACAATATGCTCGATACGACACGATCCCGAGAGCCCCATTGAATCGCCGCCCCATCATCGATCCCGAAGTCTTGCCGGTCGAAGGCACCGGCGCCGGCCTGCCGACCATCGATCCCGGCCTGATGACGCCGTCCGGCTTGCGCGACCGTTTCGCGCGCACGCTCGACTGGAGCGTCGAGCCCGGAGAGGCGAGGCTGCAGGAAGGCGTCGATCCGCGTAGTGCGGCCGTCCTCGTGCCGCTCGTCGCCCGCGAGTCGGGCCTCACCGTGCTGTTGACCCAGCGCGCCGATCACCTGAACGACCATGCGGGGCAAATCAGCTTTCCCGGCGGCCGTCGCGAACCGTTCGACCGCGATGCGACCGCCACCGCGTTGCGCGAGGCGAAGGAAGAGATCGGGCTGGCTGCCGAACGCGTCGAGATCCTCGGCGCGCTGCCCGACTACCTGACCGGCACCGGCTTCCGCGTGGCGCCGGTGGTCGGCCTCGTGCATCCGCCGTTCACGACGCAGGCCGACACGTTCGAAGTCGCCGAGATCTTCGAGGTGCCGCTCGCGTTCCTGATGAATCCCGCGAACCATCAGGTCCGCGTGTTTCGCTGGGAAGGCGGCGAGCGTCGTTTTTTTGCGATGCCTTATCCGAACGGCGAACCAGGCGGGCATTACTTCATCTGGGGCGCAACTGCCGGCATGTTTCGCAATCTGTACCGCTTCTTGGTCGCCGCATAGGCGCACACACCGGCCGGCGCACGCGGCCGGCCGCTGGGCGACCGCGCCGGCAGCCATGCGAGGCTTACGCTGTGCTATCGTTATGCAAAAAATGACATAACTCCGAAGACGGCGCCACGCATGACTTTCTTTTCGGTTCTCCTCGCCCTCATCATCGAACAAGTCCGCGCGTTGTCGCCGAACAATCCGGTGTTCGCGCTGTTCCAGTTTCATGCGGAAACCGTCGCGCATGGTCTCGACGCCGGCAAGCAGAAGCACGGTATCCTCGCGTGGCTCGCGGTCGTGCTGCCGTGGGTGCTGATCGTCGCGCTGATCTATTTCCTGCTGTACAAGGTGAGCTTCGTGCTCGCATTCCTGTGGAACGTGGTCGTTGTGTATTTCACGCTCGGCTTCCGCCAGTTCAGCCACTATTTCACCGACATCCACCTCGCGCTAAACAACGACGACGTGCCGCGCGCGCGCGAAATCCTGCGCGAGTGGACGGGCATCGACACGGTCGACATGCCGGTCGGTGAAATCGTCCGCCACACGCTGATTCACGCGGTTGTCGCATCGCATCGCCACGTGTTCGGCGTGTTCTTCTGGTATGTGCTGCCGATCGGCCCGGCCGGTGCCGTGCTGTATCGGATTTCCGAATACCTCGCACGTAGCTGGTCGACGCCGGGCGACGACCGCACGGCCGCCTTCTCGACGTTCGCGCAACGCGCGTTCTTCGTGATCGACTGGATTCCCGCGCGGCTGACCGCACTCGGCTTCGCGATCGTCGGCAATTTCGAGGATGCGATCTACGCGTGGCGCAACCACACGCGCCAGTGGCCCGACCCGAACGACGGCGTGTTGCTGGCAGCCGGCAGCGGGGCCCTCGGCGCACGTCTCGCAGGGCCGCTCGCGGAGCCGTCGAGCCTCGACGCGCTGGCGGTCGGCGACAGCGGTCCGCTGACGGTCGGTGACGATTGCACGCCGCGGACGCTGCAGTCGGCGGTTGGCCTCGTCTGGCGTGCGGTGATCCTGTGGATGATCCTGCTGCTGATGCTGACGCTTGCCGTCTGGGTATCGTGACAGGACTGCGCAGCGCCCGATGAAAGACAAAGGCCGGCGTGACGCCGGCCTTTTTGCTGTGGGTCAGTCGTCGAGCGGATCGCGCACGGCGCCGCATTGCCAGCAGGCCGTGAACTGGGCCTCGAGCGCCTCGCCGCACTGCCGGCAGCGCCACGGTGCAGCGCCGGCCGACGGGCCGTTCGATGCGGCATCGAGGAGCCGGCGCGCGAGCGCGTCGTCGCGTTCGTCGTCGAGCCACAGCTCGGGCGTGCACGCATCGGCGGGCAGGCCGCCGAGCGCGCCGGTGGCGTAGCAGTTATGCAACTCGCAGCCGATGCCGGCCGCCTGAAGCACGTTGGCCCAATGCTGCGCCGTCGCAAGATTGGGTGCCTTGAAACGCATGGCGGCTCCTGTCGGTGAAGGCCGGCCCCAACGGTGCCGGCCGCCGCGCGCCTGTCGCGGAATCAGCGGACGATCTGGCTCGCCTCGTGCACGAGCTGCGCATACAGCGCATGCCTGGACGGCGCGATGCGGCCGTCGTCGACCGCTTCGAGAATCGCGCAGCCGGGCTCGTGCAGATGATGGCAATTATAGAAACGGCAGTCCGCGAGCAGTGGCCGGAACTCCGGAAACGCGCGTTCGAGACGGCCTTCCGTCAGATGGTAGAGGCCGAATTCCTGGAAGCCCGGCGAATCGATCAGTGCGCCGCCGCCCTCCAGCGGGTAGAGGCGCGTGAACGTCGTCGTGTGGCGGCCGCTGTTGAGCGCGGCCGAGATCTCGCGCGTCGCGGCTTCGGCATCGGGAACGAGCAGGTTCACGAGCGTCGACTTGCCCATTCCGGACTGGCCGAGCAGGATCGTCGAATGCCCGGCGAGGTGCGGCATCAGTTGCGCGCGCGCGTCGTCGGGCGAGCCCTTCACCGACAGCTCGAGCACGTCGTAGCCGAGCGCGCGGTACGGTGCGAGGCGCTCGCGCGCGACCGGCAGCGCGGCCTCGACGTCGATCTTGTTCAGCACGACGAGCGGCTTCAGCTCGTTCGCCTCGGCGGCGATCAGCGCGCGGCCGAGCAGGTCCTCGCTGAAATAGGGCTCGGTCGCGAGCACGATCAGCAACTGGTCGAGGTTGGCCGCGAAGAGCTTCGACTTGAACTGGTCGGAACGGTACAGCAGGTTGCGCCGTTCGCCGATCTCGACGATCACGCCCTGGTCGGCCGACGCGTGTTCGTAGACGACGCGGTCGCCGACCGCGATGTCGCTCTTCTTGCCGCGCGGGAAGCATTGCAGCATCGGGCTGCCGTCTTCGGGCGCCACGATGTAGTGGCGGCCGTGCGCCGCGATCACGCGGCCTTCGACACGTTGCGCGCCCGACGCGCGCGGGGCCGGCTTGCGGGAGGTCGGCCGGCTCATGCGTGCTGCATCAGGCGGTCGATCCGCTGCGATGCGGGCGGATGCGAGTAGTAGAAGGCCGTGTAGACGGGGTCGGGTGTCAGCGTCGACGCGTTGTCTTCATAGAGCTTCACGAGCGCGCTGACCAGATCCTGCGCGTCGGTCTGGCTGGCCGCGAACGCGTCGGCCTCGAATTCGTGCTTGCGCGACGTGAGGCTGCTGAACGGCGTCGCGAAGAACAGGAACACGGGAATCGCGAGGAAGAACAGTACGAGTGCGGCGCCCGCGTTGCTCGTGTCGAGCGACGGCATGACGCCGAGCCCCGTATAGAACCAGGTGCGTTGCGCCAGCCAGCCGAGCAGCGCGAGCAGCACCAGGCTCAGCACGAATGACACGAGCATCCGTTTCATCACGTGGCGGCGCTTGAAATGACCGAGTTCGTGCGCGAGCACGGCTTCGATTTCCTGGCCGGACAGGCGCGCGAGCAGCGTGTCGAAGAACACGATTCGCTTCGATGCGCCAAAGCCCGTGAAGTACGCGTTGCCGTGCGCGGAGCGGCGGCTGCCGTCCATCACGAACAGCCCCTTCGCCGCGAAGCCGCAGCGCTTCATCAGCGACTCGATGCGCAAGCGCAGCGCGTCGTCTTTCAGCGGTTCGAACTTGTTGAAGAGCGGTGCGATGAAGGTCGGGTAGATCAGCAGCACGAGCATCTGGAACGCGACCCAGACGATCCAGGTCCACAGCCACCACAGGCTGCCGGCCTGGTTCATCAGCCACAGCACGACGAACAGCAGCGGCAGGCCGAGCGCGGCGCCGAGCAGCGAGTTTTTCAGCATGTCGGTGAAGAACAGCCGCTTCGTCATCCGGTTGAAGCCGAAACGCTGCTCGATCCCGAACTGGCGGTAATACTCGAACGGGACGTCGATGACGCTCGTGATCACAAGCACCGCGGCGACGAGCGCGACCTGCTGCCCGTAGCCGCGGCCGAGCCAGCCGGTCAGCAGCGTGTCGAGCGCGCCGACGCCGCCGAGCAGCGTGAGGCCGACCAGCACGGCCGCGCTGACGACGATCTCGAGCATCGTCAGCCGGGTACGCTCGACCGTATAGTCGGCCGCGCGCTGGTGGGCGGTCAGCGGGATGGTCGCGCTGAATTGCGCGGGCACGCCGTTGCGGTGCGCGGCGACGAAGCGGATTTGCCGCGACGCGAGCCATAGCTTGGTGACGACCATCGCGAGCACGGCGAGCGCGAACAGCAGGGTGAACGAAAAGGGTGACATCGAAGGCGCCAAAGGGTTCTATGCGAGAATTATATGTTCTTGCGGACCGGGCCCGCTGCTGCGATGCCGGCCGCCCGGGCGGCGCCGCGCGCCGTCCGCCATTTTCCAGGATGACTCATGACCGATACCGCCGCTTCCGCCAGCCAGCCCGCGCTCGTGCGCAACGAGTTGAACCTCGTCTGGCTCGACATGGAGATGACGGGCCTCGACCCGGATAACGACCGCATCATCGAGATCGCGGTCGTCGTGACCAATTCCACGCTCGACGTTGCCGTCGAAGGCCCCGTGTTCGCGATCCACCAGAGCGACGAAACGCTCGCGAAAATGGACGACTGGAACAAGTCGACGCACGGCCGCTCGGGCCTGATCGACCGCGTGCGCGCGTCGACCGTGACCGAGGCGGAAGCCGCCGCGCAACTGCAGGCGTTCCTCGCGCAGTACGTGTCGCCCGGCAAGTCGCCGATGTGTGGCAACTCGATCTGCCAGGATCGCCGTTTCATGGCGCGCTGGATGCCGGAATTCGAGAAATTCTTCCACTACCGCAATCTCGACGTCAGCACGCTGAAGGAGCTGTGCCGCCGCTGGCAGCCGGCGATCTACAAGGGCTTCCAGAAGCGCGCGATGCACACGGCACTCGCGGACATCCACGAGTCGATCGACGAGCTGAAGTACTACCGCGAGCATTTCCTGATCCCGGCCGCGTCGGTGTCGGCAGGCGAGTCCGCGCCGGCCGCCTGAGCGGGCCGGCACGCGCTCAGCGCTGGGTACAGGCTCAGCGCTGCGCGCTTTTCGGCCGGAACGCCGCGACCACCGCGGCGTCGGTCTCGATGTACGGGCCGCCGATCAGGTCGATGCAGTAGGGCACCGCGGCGAAGATGCCGGGCACGGTCGACTTGCCGTCGGCATCGCGCAGCCCTTCGAGCGTTTCACGGATCGACTTCGGCTGGCCGGGCAGGTTGACGATCAGCGCCGCATGGTCGGCCGTCTCGCGGATCACCGCGACCTGCCGCGACAGGATCGCGGTCGGCACGAAATTCAGGCTGATCTGCCGCATCTGTTCGCCGAATCCGGGCATTTCCTTCGTCGCCACGGCCAGCGTGGCCTCGGGCGTCACGTCGCGGCGCGCGGGGCCCGTGCCGCCGGTCGTCAGCACGAGGTCGCAGCCGGTGACGTCGACGAGCTCGGCGAGCGTGGCGGAGATCGTCGGTGCGTCGTCCTGGATCAGCCGCGTTTCGGCGCGCCACGGCGAGACCAGCGCGGCGGCGAGCCACTCCTGCAGCGCCGGAATACCTTTATCTTCGTAGACACCCGTGCTGGCACGGTCGCTGATCGATACGAGACCGACGACGAGCTCGTCCGGGTGGTTAGGCTTCGTCGTCGTCATGGTCGTCTCCGGCGTCGTCGGCCGCTTCGTCATCCCCGTCGGGCGCGCCGCTGGCGGTCTTGATCCACTGGAACAGTTCGCGGAAATAGCGCGGCGGCTTGCCTTGCTGCGCTTCCTTGCGCGCGTTGCGGATCAGCGTGCGGCCTTCCTGGATGTCGGCTTCGGGGTGCTGGCGCAGGAATTCGGTCAGCGCGTCGTCGTTGGCGAGCAACCGTTCGCGCGTGCGCTCGATCCAGTGCAGGCGGGCCGTCGCGGCCTTGTTCACGCCGCGCTGCGCGTCGAGCGCGGTGCGCAGCGCGGCCGTCTCGTCGTCGGTCAGCGAGCGCATCACGCGGCCGACGTACTGGAGCTGGCGGCGCTTGCCTTCGTGATCGGTGATCCGGCGCGCCTCGCGAACGGCGTCCGAGAGGCTTTCAGGCATCGGCATGCGCTTCAGCGCATCCTTCGGCAGATCGACGAGCGCCTGGCCGAGCACCTGCAGCTCGTGCATCTCGCGCTTGAGTTGGGATTTGCTGGGGCGATCGTAGCCGTTGTCGTCGTCTTCGACGGCATGCTCGATCGGCTGGATTCGGGTTTTGCGTGTCATGGGCGGCATTGTATCGCGGCGCGGACACCCCAAGCTTGTCTGTGCCCGACCCCGGACCTTGCTATGATCGCGGGATACGCAACATTTTGAACATGCGGGCGCCCGCCCGCCACCGGATACCAAGACGATGGCAGCCAATCTCGACGTACAAGCGCGCTATTTCCCGCACACGCAGGACCAGCTCAAAGAAATCGCGTCGGACATCCTTCGCCATGCGAAGGCACTCGGCGCGACGGACGCCGCAACCGAAATCTCCGAGGGCGACGGCCTGTCGGTGTCGGTGCGCCGCGGCGAAGTCGAAACGATCGAGCACAACCGCGACAAGATGGTCGGCGTGACCGTATTCATCGGCAAGAAGCGCGGCAACGCGAGCACGTCCGATTTTTCGCCGGCCGCGATCAAGGATACCGTCGCCGCTGCGTACAACATCGCGCGCTTCACGGCCGAGGACGAAGCGGCCGGCCTCGCCGAGGCCGAGCTGCTCGAAACCGACCCGCGCGACCTCGATCTCTATCACCCGTGGGCGCTGACGGCCGACGAGGCCGTCGAGCTCGCCCGCCGCGCGGAAGATGCCGCATTCGCGGTCAGCCCGCAGATCCGCAATTCGGAAGGCGCGAGCGTGTCGGCGCAGCATTCGCAATTCGTGCTCGCGACGTCGCGCGGCTTCCTGTCCGGCTATCCGTACTCGCGCCACTACATCGCATGCGCGCCGATCGCGGGCAGCGGCCGTCACATGCAGCGCGACGACTGGTATTCGTCGAAGCGCAGCGCGATCGATCTCGCGGCACCTGAAGCGGTGGGCCGTTACGCGGCCGAGCGTGCGCTCGCGCGGATGGGGGCGCGTCGTCTCGACACCCGCAAGGTACCCGTGCTGTTCGAGGCGCCGCTCGCGGCCGGCCTGCTCGGCGCATTCGTGCAGGCCGTGAGCGGCGGCGCGCTGTACCGCAAGACGTCGTTCCTCGTGGACAGCCTCGGCAAGCCGGTGTTTGCGCCGCACATCCAGGTCGTCGAGGATCCGCACGTGCCGCGCGCGATGGGCAGCGCGCCGTTCGACGAGGAAGGCGTGCGTACGCGCGCGCGCAGCGTCGTCAAGGACGGCGTCGTCGAAGGCTACTTCCTGTCGACCTATTCGGCACGCAAGCTCGGCACGCAGACCACCGGCAACGCGGGTGGCTCGCACAACCTCGCGCTGCGCAGCTCGGACACGCAGCCGGGCGACGACTTCGACGCGATGCTGAAGAAGCTCGGTACCGGCCTGCTGTTGACCGAGCTGATGGGGCAGGGCGTGAACTATGTGACGGGCGACTATTCGCGCGGCGCGGCGGGTTTCTGGGTTGAGAACGGCGTGATCCAGTATCCGGTCGAGGAAATCACCGTCGCGAGCACGCTGCAGGAGATGTTCCGGCATATCGTCGCGATCGGTGCGGATTCGATCGTGCGCGGTACGAAGGAAACGGGCTCCGTGCTGATCGAGCAGATGACGATCGCAGGGCAGTAAGCCGCGCGCGGCGCAGGCCGCGACGAAACGAAAAAGCCCGACCGGCGCGAGCCGGTCGGGCTTTTCTCATTGTGCGTGACGCGTCAGCCGCGCTTGCGCTCGTAGACGACGAACGCATAACCGAATGTATTCGGTGCGGCAGCCTGGCGTGCATCGCGCGAGACTTCCTGCCAGTGCGTGGCGTCGGGCGCCGGGAACGACGCATCGCCGTCGAAGTCGGCATCGATCTCGGTGACGACCAGTTTATTGGCGAGCATGAGGCCTTCCGCGTAGAGTTGCGCACCGCCGATCAGGAAGGCCTCGGGCACTCCGTCGCGCGCAGCGAGCGCCAGCGCGTCGGCGAGCGACGTGACCGTGTCGCAGCCATCGAAGCGACGCGCTGCGTCGCGCGTGACGACGATGTTGCGGCGGCCCGGCAGCGGCCGGCCGATCGACTCGTGGGTCTTGCGGCCCATCACGATCGGCGCACCCATCGTCGTGCGCTTGAAGAACGCGAGATCCTCGGGAAGTTTCCAGGGCAACTGGTTGTCGCGGCCGATGATGCCGTTGCGGGCACGCGCGACGATCAGGGTCAACGTCGTCATGAAGGTCGGGAAAGAGGAAAACCGGAATGGCGCCGATTCTACCGGAACGGCGGTGCATGCCGGATTCCGCGCGCGTGCGTCGGCATTCCGGTGCTGCTCGTCGCGCCGACGGATTGAATAAAAAGAGTGCCCGCCGGGGGACGGAGCACAAAACCGTTTCGCGTTGCGGGGGCGGTGAGGGCGGTCGCGATCGATGCCGTACGGCCGATGCGAATAAATATGGAATCCTCAGCGAATGGATTGGTGCGTGGTGCCTTGCGCGTTTCTTTCCATCGCGTGCTGCACCTCGCCTGGCTGCGGTGCCGGGAGCGGCGTCGGCAACAGGGGCGGAGGCGGGATCTCGTCCCACAGCGTCACCGAAGTCTTGCCGGCCGGCAGCGGTTGCGGTGCCGACACGTTCATGATGGCGAACTCGTTGCCGGGTTGCACGCTGGGCGCGTTTTCGGCAAGCAACATCGCGTGATCCAGCTTCACGTTTTCATCCGCGTGCGCCGGCACGGGCGGGCCGGCGGCCGCGAGCGCAATCGCCATCGGCACGAAAGAAAGCAAAGGGTGTTGTCGCATGGTCGCTGTCTCCGATGTATTCCGTATCCAGCGAAATACATGCCATCGCGCCGGCACCGTTGTCGCAACTGCGATTCGTGCGCAAGCGTTGAGAATTGTGGCTAAAAACGCCTGAAAATGTTTCAGGCCTGAAACGAGGGGGCTTGGGAATACTGCGGATTCAATCGATACGCTTCAAGGATGAAAATCGACGCATGTGTCGATGAAAGAAAACTTCGCTGCGCAAGTGCTATGTGCAGATGATTGACATGCGTCGACTTCCTGAGCGATTCGGCCGGATCGCCTGGGGCACTGAAATCGGTTTGTCGTATTCAGTGCCTATAACTAAGCTGTCTTGATCAAAAAAACGGACGCGAGATAAGCGCCATCATGCGAGGCATTGTCGTTGCCGCGCATCGGCATGGCGAATCGAGCCACCTTGGGCTGACCCGATTCGATCCTTTCGCACGTGACTTGACGTGCGTGGCAATCGTTAGATGGTTGATGAACGGGGTGGGCATATGGGAGCCGATCAGCGGCACGTGATCTACTATTCGCGCGAACCGAACGACGCGTTGCGCGGCCATTTCGACGAATGCGGTTGGCGCGTCGATCTTGCGGAGACCGTACGCGACGTACGGCGCGTCGTGCAGCACGGCGTTGCAACGGCCGGCCTGCTCGATTTCTCGCCGGGCTTCAAACCCTCTGACCTGCGCGAACTCGAATCCTGCCTGAGCATCCAGCACATCGGCTGGATTGCAGCGACGCGGCGCGGCCAGTTGCAGGACGCCACGCTGCGCCATCTCATTCGCGACTATTGCTTCGACTACGTGACGATGCCGTACGAGATGTCGCGGATCGTCGAGACCGTCGGTCATGCGCATGGCATGGTCGCGCTGACCGAGCCCGTTGCGCCGCCCGCCGGTGCAGGGCGCAGCGAAGGCGAGATGGTCGGCACCTGCGATGCGATGCTCGGACTCTTCAGAACAATCCGTCGCGTCGCGGCGACCGATGCGCCGGTGTTCATCTCCGGCGAATCGGGCACGGGCAAGGAACTGACGGCGGTCGCGATTCACGAGCGCTCGACGCGTGCGCAGGCGCCGTTCATCGCGATCAATTGCGGGGCGATCCCGTCGACCCTGCTGCAGGCCGAGTTGTTTGGCTATGAGCGCGGTGCATTCACCGGCGCGAACCAGCGCAAGATCGGCCGCGTCGAGGCGGCCAACAGCGGCACGCTGTTTCTCGACGAGATCGGCGACCTGCCGCTCGAAAGCCAGGCGAGCCTGTTGCGCTTCCTGCAGGAAGGCAAGATCGAGCGGCTCGGTGCGCACGTGTCGGTACCGGTCGATGTGCGCGTGATCTGCGCGACGCACGTGGACATGGAAACGGCGTTGCGCGAAGGGCGGTTCCGCGAAGACCTGTTCCATCGCCTGTGCGTGCTCAAGATCGAGGAGCCGCCGCTGCGCGCGCGCGGCAAGGACATCGAGGTGCTCGCGCGCCATATGCTCGAGCGTTTCAAGGGCGACGCGCATCGCCGCCTGCGCGGCTTTTCCCCTGATGCGGTGGCCTCGCTGTACGGCTATTCGTGGCCGGGCAACGTGCGTGAGCTGATCAATCGCGTGCGCCGCGCGATCGTGATGTCGGAGGGCCGCATGATCACCGCGGCCGATCTCGAACTGATCGACTATGCGACGCTCGCGCCCGTGTCGCTGCTGGAGGCGCGCGAGGCGGCCGAACGACAGGCGATCGAGCAGGCGCTGCTGCGCCATCGCGGCCGTTTCGCGGATGCCGCGCGCGAACTCGGCGTGTCGCGTGTCACGCTCTACCGGCTGATGTGCGCGCATGGAATGCGCGATCGCGGCGACACGCTGGCAGGGTTTTCGGCGCCGTTGCCGGAGCTTCCGCATCACGCTTGCTAAAATTGGCGGGTACGGCCGCCCTCGCGGCCGAAGGAACCCGCATGAAACAGTATCTCGACCTCGTTCGTACCATTCTCGATACCGGCACCTGGCAGGAGAACCGCACGGGGATCCGCACCATCAGCATGCCGGGCGCGATGCTGCGCTTCGACCTGCAGCAAGGCTTCCCGGCCGTCACGACCAAGAAGCTCGCGTTCAAGTCCGCGATCGGTGAACTGGTCGGCTTCCTGCGCGCGTCGCGCAGCGCGGCCGATTTCCGCGCGCTTGGCTGCAAGGTGTGGGATGCGAACGCGAACGAGAATGCGCAGTGGCTCGCGAACCCGTATCGCCAGGGCGTCGACGATCTCGGCGACGTGTACGGCGTGCAATGGCGCCAGTGGCCGGGTTACAAGGTGCTCGACGCGGGCGCCGACGCGCAGATCGCCGACGCGACGCGCCGCGGTTTCCGGATCGTCACGCGGTTCGACGAAGACGGCGCGCCGAAGGTGCTGCTGTACAAGGCGATCGACCAGTTGCGTCAGTGCCTGGACACGATCATGGAGAATCCGGCCGACCGTCGCATCCTGTTTCACGCATGGAACCCGGCGGTGCTCGACCAGATCGCGCTGCCTGCGTGCCATCTGCTGTACCAGTTCCTGCCGAATGCGACGAAACGCGAGATTTCGCTGTGCCTGTATATCCGCAGCAACGACGTCGGGCTCGGCACGCCGTTCAACCTGACGGAAGGGGCCGCGCTGCTGTCGCTCGTCGGCCGGCTGACGGGCTACACGCCGCGCTGGTTCACGTATTTCATCGGCGATGCGCACATCTACGAGAACCAGCTCGACATGCTGCAGCAGCAGCTCACGCGCGAGCCGTACGAAAGCCCGCGGCTCGAGATTGCCGAGCGCGTGCCCGACTACGCGCAGACGGGCGTCTATGCGCCCGAGTGGCTGGAGCAGATCGAGCCGTCCGATTTCTCGCTCGTCGGCTACCGCCACCACGAGCCGCTGACGGTGCCGATGGCGGTCTGATCGCGCGGAGCGGGCCGCGCGGGTTTACCGACCCGCGGGCCCCACGGAAAGAAAGCCCGACCGGCTGGTGCCGGTCGGGCTTTTTTGTTTCACGTTTGCGGCACTTACTGGCGGTGCCGCTCATCGTGACCGCCTTGCGGCGGCGGGTTGCTCGGGCGCGGCGCCTCGACGTGCGGCGCCGGTTGCGGCCGCGGCTCCATCCGGGGCGCGGGCATCGACGGTCGCGGTTCCATGTGCGGCGCGGGCATCGACGGCCGTGGCTCCACGCGCGGCGCCTGCGGCTGCGGGCGCGGCATTTCATGCACGGCGGGAGCAGGCGGGCGGTACTCGTTCACGCGCGGCGGCGCGACTTCGCGGTGCGGTGCCGGTTGCGCGAATTCGGGGCGCGGCTGCGGCGCGGGGGCGGCCCGTTCCGGTTGCGCCTGCGCATGCTGGGCCGGCGTCGGGATATCGGGGCGCGGACGTGGCTGCGGGATCTGCGCCGTATTGTCGAACCGTGGTTGCGGCAGTGCGCGCGGCGCTTCGTTCCGGCCGCCAGGCTGCGCGCCCTGCGGCGCCGGCGCGCCGTCAGGATGCGGTACCGGCACCGCGCTGCGCACGGGCGGCAGCGCATTTTGTCCTGCCGCGTGAAGCGCGGTCGGCGGCGTGGGGCGCTGGCGCTCCATTGGCGCGTGCGGTTGCATCCACGCAGGCGACGGCGTGTCGGCTGCGTGTGCGTTGCCGATGCCTGACGGGAAATTGCCGGCCATCGGCGGATGCGGGACACCGTTTCCGGGCCCGAATGCCTGATGCGGCGCCGGGTTGCCGGGTGCCTGCGGCATGCCGCCGTTGGCGAAGCGTGGCGCATTGGGGTTCTCGCCGTTCGCCGGCCGTGCGGCATTCGGCGCGCCCGGCACCGGCACCGGTGCGCCCGGCCGTCCGGCCTGCACGGCAGGCGGCTGGCCTTCGCGCGGCGCGCGTGACGGCTGCACGACGGGGCCGTGCGGATTCACGAGCTGCACGTTGTGCATTGCCCATGTGCCGCCGTTCGGGTTGCCCGGAACGCGAACCGGGCGAGCCGTGTAGTCGGCCGGCACGTTCGTCTTCACGACGGGGGCGCCGGCGCCCGGTACGCGACCGCCTTGTTGCGCGAGGTGGGCGGCGGCCTGGTCGCGGTATGCGGCCGGCACCGCGGGATTGCGCGTCGCGACGTACGGGTGCTGCGCGATCGCCTCCGGCGGACGGTAGGCGGCATTGCGCAGCCCGCCGGTAAAGCTCTGGCGCACCGGCGCAATGCCGGGCGTACCCGGCGTCACGTGCGCGTTGCGCCATTGCTGCGGATCGACGTGCTGCGAGAAGTGCGCAACAGGCTGACCGTGCACGAACGCGGAGGCCGGCACGGCCGTGATCGCGTGCGGCGCGTGGAAGTTCACGTACGTCTTGTTGATGTTGGTGATATTGGTGATGTTCGTCACGTTCACGGTCTTGTTCACGTTCACGTTGACGTTGTTCACCACGATGTTGCGGTTCACGCGGTCGTAGTAGTGCGGGCTCCAGCCGCCCCAGCCCGGGTGCCACGGCTCGCCCGGTCCGAGCGCGAACCACGCGCAGCCGGCTGCGGCGACGCCGCCGACGGTCAGCGCGACGCTCCAGTCGGGACCGCCGCCGCCACCGACGAACGCGACGAGCGCCGGCGCATAGACGGGCGGCTCGCTGACGACCATTGGGCCGGGCACCCATGCCCAGCTATCGTCCACGTACGCCCAGCGACCGTAGTGATACGGCGCGAAGCCCCACGGTGCGTCGTCGACCCACGTCCAGCCCCACGGCGCCTGCCAGATCCAGTGGCCGTCGTGATACGGCGCCCAGTCGGCCGGCGTGTCGTTCGGCACCCATACCGAGCCGTAATTCGGGGTTTCGCGCCACGTGCCGTTCGCGTCGAGATCCTGGTAGCCGGGAACGTCGCGAGACACGTAGCGGGCCGACACCGAGCGCTCCTCGGCCGCATCGCGGCTGGCCGCCCACTGGTCGAGCGTATCGGGGCCCGGCGCCTGCGATTGCTGCGCAACCTGCAGGTCGGTGCCCGTGAATACGACCTGCTGTCCGGGCGATAGCGGGTACTGCCCGTTGCTGCCGTAGACGGTCGCGCTGCCGCTGCGCACCGTAACCGTCGTGCTTGCGCCGTCCGGTGCGACATCGACGCGATAGTCGCCGGGGCTGGTGATGCCGAGCGCGAGGTTCGGCGTGTCGATTTCGTACGACCTGCCAGCCGGCAGCGCGCGCACGTGCGTCGATACGGTGCCGAGGCCGACCTTCAGTTGTGTTGTCGAGTCGTCGAGGTTCAGCACCGACAGGCTCGTCGAATTGCCGAGCCGCACCGCGGTCGAGCCGATGTGCAGTTCCGAGCGCGCGCCGGCGTCGTTCCAGAGCTGGTCGCCGGTCGTCAGCGGCCGGTTCACGGCGGCATACGACCATGTATCGGTGCCGGCCGGTTCTGTCGTCACGGCGCCGGACAGGTAATTGAGCCGTGCAACGCGGCCGGGCGGATCGCCGCCCGGTTGCCGTGCCGCGGCCGCATATGGCGGGGCATCGGCCGATTGCGCGAATGCGGCGGGCTGTGCCGCAAGCGCGGCGAACGCGAGCAGCGTGCAGCGGGCGGTTCGCTTGAGCGTGAACAGGGTGGCCATGGTGAACGTCTTCGTCGTTGTCGCGGCGCGTCGATTCGTGCCGTTGAGTTCACAATATCCGCTTGGCCTGTTTCAATGCTCGGTGTTTTGTAAGCCGGATGGCACGCGATGTAACAAAACCTGTCCATCTCGCGCCGTTGTCGTGCAGCCGCAATACTGGCGTCAAGCGGACGTAAGCCACCCGTCGAAAACCTGCTGTCCGGGCACGGTGACGCGCAGCACGCGCGGCCGTGCGGAACGCTCGATCCAGCCGTGCGCACAGAAGCTGTCGAGCAGCGCGGCGCCGAGCGCGCCGCCGAGATGCGAGCGCCGCTCGCTCCAGTCGAGACAGCCGCACGCAAAGCGGCGCCGGCGCGCGCGCTGCTGGGCGACGTCGATGCCCCATTGCGCGAGCGCCCGGGTGCCGAGTTCGGTGGTCTCGATCGCATCGCCGTTGGCGAGCAGCCAGCCGCGCGAGGTGAGCCCGTCGAAGATGCGCACCGCGAGTTCGCCGGCCATGTGGTCGTAGCAGGTGCGCGCGTAGCGCAGTTCGGCCGGCACCGTGCGCGACGGCGGCGGAACCGGGCGGTGCGGCGCGGCCGCGCGGGCGACGTTCGCGAGCGCTTCGAGCGATGCCGCGATGTCGGACGATGCGATCCGGTAGTAGCGGTGCCGGCCGCGCACGTCGAGCGCGAGCAGGCCGCCATCGGTCAGCCGCGCAAGGTGTGCGCTCGCCGCGGACGGCGACAGCCCCGCGATCATCGTCAGTTCGCCGGCCGGTCGTGCGCTGCCGTCCATCAGCACCCACAGCATCGCGGCGCGCCCCGGGTCGGAGATCAATGCGCCGATGCGGCTCAGGCCCGGAAAGTGGTGGTCGTCTTGATCGGTCATCGTCGTGTCTCGTCTGGCGGGATGAACTGCAGTGTAGTGGGTGCCGGCATTCGATGTTTCCGATCCGGCTGAAATGTCGGATGCAGCGGTGCCGGCACGGGCACAGGCCATGCGGCGGACCGGACTGCGGCCCCGCGCGGGGCGCGCGTAGAATGGCCGGACGCGGCGGCAGCGGGTCGCCGCACGTGACACGAAGCAATGATGAAGACGATTTTCTGCCTGTTGGCGGCCGCGCTCGTCTGCGCGGCCTGTGCGCAGGGCGGCGCGGGCGCCGCCGGCGAGCGGGGCGGCAGCCTCGAGATGTACGGGACGATCGACCAGGGCATCACGATACGCCGCTGACGGGCGCCGATCCCGGTGCGTTTCAGGTGCGCCAGCACCGCCGCGCCACACGGGGCGCACCGCGACGCGTTGCCGCAGTGCAACGTATAATGGCCCGATTACAGCGCCCCTGCCGCCTGGAGCCAACAAGATGCCACAACCGTCCCCCATCCCGGCCGCCCTCGACCGCACCGAAACCGTCTTCCGCTTCCTCGCCGAGCCGTCGTCCGTGAACTTCGGCGGCAAGGTGCATGGCGGCGCGCTGATGAAGTGGATCGACGAGGTCGCGTATGCGTGCGCGGCCGTCTGGTCGAGCCGCTATTGCGTGACGGTCAGCGTCGGCAACATCCGTTTCCAGCGTCCGATCCTGGTCGGCAATCTCGTCGAGTTGAAGGCGCGCGTCGTCGCGACGGGGCGCACCAGCATGCACATCCATGTGTCCGTGCACGCCGGTGACCCGAAGGGCGGCGTGCTGCGCCAGACGACCGACTGCCTCGTCGTGTTCGTCGCGGTCGACGAGAACGGCAACCCGGTGCCGGTGCCGCCGTTCGTGCCCGAGACCGACGAGCAGAAGGTGCTCGCGAAATATGCGGCCGACGTGCGGGCCGCGCTCGACAAGATCGTCGAGATGAAGCCGGAAGAGGTCGCGAAGGGCGCGGTCTGACCGTCGCGGGCGCCGCCCGTCGCGCCGCGCCCGTCGTTCCGCCGTTACCGCGACCCGATCATCTGCTCGGGACGCACCCACGCATCGAATTCCGCGTCGGTCAGGTAGCCGAGCGCGAGCGCGGCGGCCTTCAGCGTCGTGCCTTCCTTGTGCGCCTTTTTCGCGATCTGCGCGGACTTGTCGTAGCCGATATGCGGATTGAGCGCCGTCACGAGCATCAGCGATTCGTTCAGCAGCAGGTCGATGCGCGCACGGTTCGGCTCGATGCCCACCGCGCAGTGGTCGTTGAAGCTCTGCGCGCCGTCGGCGAGCAGCCGCACCGATTGCAGCACGTTGTGCGCGATCATCGGCCGGAACACGTTCAGCTCGAAATTGCCGCTCGCGCCGCCGACGTTGACCGCGACGTCGTTGCCGAACACCTGGCAGCACAGCATCGTCACGGCCTCCGACTGCGTCGGGTTCACCTTGCCCGGCATGATCGAGCTGCCCGGCTCGTTCTCCGGAATCGACAGCTCGCCGAGCCCGCAGCGCGGCCCGCTCGCGAGCCAGCGGACATCGTTCGCGATCTTCATCAGGCCGGCCGCGACGGTCTTCAGCGCGCCGTGCGCGAACACCAGCGCGTCGGCCGCCGCCATCACCTCGAACTTGCTCGGTGCCGTCACGAACGGCAGCTTCGCCAGCCGGCCGATTTCGTCGGCGACGCGCACCGCGAACTCCGGATGCGCATTCAGCCCCGTGCCGACCGCAGTGCCGCCGAGCGCGAGTTCGTACAGGTGCGGCAGTGCCGATTCGACGTGACGGACACTCTGGTCGAGTTGCGCGACGTAGCCGGAAAACTCCTGGCCGAGCGTGAGCGGTGTCGCGTCCTGCAGGTGCGTGCGGCCGATCTTCACGATGTCGGCGAACGCCTTCGATTTCGCGTCGAGCGTCGCGCGCAGCGTGCGCAGCGCCGGCAGCAGGTGGTTGACGATCGCGTATGCGGCCGCGACGTGCATCGCGGTCGGGAACACGTCGTTCGACGACTGGCCGCGGTTCACGTCGTCGTTCGGATGAACCTTGCGCGCTTCGCCGCGTTCGCCGCCCATCAGCTCGCTCGCGCGGTTCGCGATCACCTCGTTGAGGTTCATGTTGGTCTGCGTGCCGGAGCCCGTCTGCCAGACGGCGAGCGGGAATTCGCGCGGATGCTTGCCGGCGATGATCTCGTCGGCCGCGTCGATGATCGCGCGCGCCTTGTCGTCGGCCAGCACGCCGAGCGACTGGTTCACGGCTGCCGCGGCGCGCTTGACGATCGCCAGCGCGTGGATCAGCTCGGGCGACTGCTTCTCCGTCGAGATCCGGAAATTCTGCAGCGAGCGCTCGGTCTGTGCGCCCCAGAGCCGGTCAGCCGGCACGGCGATCTCGCCGAACGTGTCGCGTTCCATCCGAACTGCTTCGTTCATGATGCACTCCTCTTGGAAAGGGGGAAGGCCGCGCAATGCGCGGCGTCGGGCGTATCGTGAGGCAGTCGCGCCGCTCGCGCGGCGTCTTCGGGACTTCGGGTCTTCAACCGACAAGCATAGCGCCCGCCGCGATTTCGTGTCGTGTCGCGCTCAGTGCCGCGCCGCGATGAGCGACGCGGTCTTCAGATGAAAGCGCCACGCCATCAGCGCGGCGACGCTCGCGAGGCCGGCCGCGAGCCCCCACCACAGGCCGCGCGCGCCGAGGCCCGCATGGAACGCGAACCAGTAGCCGGTCGGGAAGCCGATGCCCCAGTAGCCGAAGGTCGCGGCAAGCATCGGGATGCGCGTGTCCTTCAGGCCGCGCAGCGCGCCCGACGCGACGGTCTGCATCCCGTCGACGATCTGGAATACCGCTGCGATGCCGAGCAGCGACGCGGCGAGAGACACTGTGGCCGCGTTGGCCGGATCGTCGAGGTGAAGGTACAGGCCGACGATCGTGTGCGGCGCGACGATCATCACGACGCCCGACAGCGACATGAACGCGACGCCGAGCGCGAGCGCGACGAAGCCCGCATGCCGCGCGGCGACGGGCGAGCCCGCGCCGACCCAGTAGCCGACCCGGACGTTGGCGGCCTGGCCGATCGCGAGCGGCACCATGAACGACACCGACGCGACGTTCAGCGCGATCTGGTGTGCGGCGAGCGACGTCGCGCCGAGCACGCCGACCGTGAGGCCGGTGCCGAGGAACAGCGTCGATTCGACCCCGTACGTGATCGCGACCGGCCAGCCGATGCCGATCAGTTCGCCCATCACGGGCAGCATCGGGCGTGCCGCGGTCACGAAATGGCGGAAGCGCTGCCGGCCGTGCAGCAGCCAGATCAGCGCGAGCGCGGTGAGCCAGATCGTGATCGTCGTCGCGACCGCCGAACCGAGAAAGCCGAGGCGCGGCAGCCCGAATGCGCCGTGGATCAGCCCGTAGTTCAGCACGCCGTTGACGCCGACACCGCCGATCGACACCCACAGCAGCCGCCGTGCGGCGCCGATCGCTGGCAGGAACGCGCGCATCAGCCCGACGCCGATCAGGCTGCCGAGCGCCGCGAAGCGCAGGATGCCCGTGTATTCGCCGACGTGATGCGCGAGCAGCGGCGGCTCGTGGAACATCAGCAGGATCGGTTCGGCCAGCGACAGCGCGACGATCGCCGGAATCGCGAGCAGCACGGACAGCGCGAAGCCCGTCCAGTAGATGTGCGGCACGCGGTCCTCGGCCTGGGCGCCGCGCGCATGCGCGACGCTCACGCTGACCGACGACAGCACGCCTTGCAGAATCGTGACGATGACGAAGAAGAAGTTCGCGCCGAGACCGCCGGCCGCGAGCGAATCGGGGCCGAGCGAGCCGAGCAGCACCGTGTCGGTGACGCTCATCGCCATCTGTGAAAGTTGCGCGATCGCGAGCGGTGCGGCGAGGCGTGCAGTATCGGCGGCGTGACTGGACAGGGACGGCGGTGCGGCGGCCGTCCGCGTGAGACCGGAATGCGACATGGAATGGGCGCTCGCGCGGGTTCGGGCCCGCGCTGTCTGTATTTATTTTGAGAGACAGCTAGCTTACGGCTTTATTCGTACGGTGTCGAACGCGAGCGCCGATGGCCATGTCGCGGACAGGGGAACGGTCCAGGGCCCGTTATTAGCGCGAACAGGCGCTAGGCCTCGCGCACCGCGATGCGCGTGTCGCCGAGCAGCACGACTTGGCCCGCGCGGATCTTGCAGGTCTTGCGAAGCTCGACCGCGCCGTCGACTTTCACTGCGCCGGACGCGACGATCAGCTTCGCGGTGCCGCCGCTGTCCGCGAGGCCGGTGATCTTGAGAAGGTTGTGCAGCTCGACGTATTCGCCGGTCAGCGTGAAATCCAGATTGGGCATGACGAAGAAGGTGCGCAATGCGCGGGAGGAATCGCCCCGCATCATACGGCACCGCGGGCCGGCGCGCGAGCGCGGGCGGTCGCGGCATGCAGTTGTTAAGGACTGTGAGCGATTCGTCAGCAAATGAAACGGTGGGTAACAGTCTGAGAGATTCGAGAACCGGACGTGCGGGCCGCGGGTCTTTTGTCGTACCTGCTGCGTGTTGCGGCGGGGGACGCGACGGACCGCATCGCTGCGGTCCGCGCCCACAACTTCTTGAGGAGGATGGTCATGTCCAAGATTCGTACGATGCTGATCGGTGCCGCGCTGACGGCGTTCGCCACTTCGGCCGCGTTTGCCCAGACGGGCACGGCGGTGCAGGGCGCGGCAGGTACCGGCGTGCAGGCGCAGACCCCGGCGGCGGGTGTCGGCGCGGGCGTGCAGGGCAGCGCCGGCGCGAATGCGTCCGGCAATGCGGTCGGCGGAGCAACCGATGCGGTCGGCGCGGCAGCCGACGGCGCGAAGGATACGGCGTCGTCGGCCGTCCACTCGGCCAAGAAGCACACGAAGCACGCCGCGAAGTCGGCCAAGAGCCATGTCGGCTCGGCCAAGGCGAAGGCCGGCGAAGCGACCGAAGGCGGCGCATCGGTCGGCGTGGAGGGCGGTGCATCGGCCCAGGGCACCACGCAGTAAGCGGTGCCCGGCGCCGCGCGACGCTCGCCCCGGACGGCGTGTCGTGACGGTGGCCGTCCGGCGGCCCGGTTCGCTTCGTGCGAACCGGGCCGTTTTCATGGGTTCATGCTGTCAGCAGGTCAGGCGCGCGGTCACGGCCGGCGCTGTCCCTGGCCTTGTCCCTGGCCCTGTGCGGGGCGCGCCGCGGCCGGCGTGAACACGCCGCGCAGCCACACGGCGAGCCGCGCGAAGACGTCGTACGGCTCTTCGACGAAGATCTCCGGTTTCAGCAGCCGCAGGTATTCCATGATCTGCTGCGCTTCCTGCTTCTGGAACGAGCCGTGTGCGAGCCCGAGCCGCAGCAGCCCGCGCAGTTCGCCGAGCTTGTCGCGCGCGGTGCTGCCGACGCTCATCTCGCATGCGAGCTTGGCCTCGTAGATTCGTTGCCGCAGCGATTCCGCGAGCCGCCACGCGGGCGTCTGCATCAGTTCCTCGAGCGCCTGGATGTCCTGGGCCGCACCCTTGATCTGCGACGCGAGCGGGTCGATCAGCGACGGGTCGGCCTGCGCTTCGGCAACGATCGCCTTCGCCCAGTCGCGGCACGCCTTCGCGAGTTCGTCGGGCGTCCATTCGGAGCGCGATGCAAAGCCGAAGCCGAATTCGCCGGCCTGCCGCATCAGGATCGCGACGACGTCCGGAAATTCCTTGTCGAGCGTGCGCTTTGCCCACGCGTACTGGCCGCCCTGCAGCATCCGCTGCACCGCGTGCTCGGTCAGCGGCATCATGTTGTCGAGCAGCTTCGCGCGCAGGAAATCCTCGAACGACGGCGTTGCGAACTGCGGGTCGAGTTTCAGCGACACGCGGACGAACGCGTCGTAGTCCTTGCGCAGGGACTCGAGCGTGTCGTCTTTGAGGGAAAGGGTGATCTGGCCCATGAATCGTCTCGATGGCGGCCCGCGCAAGCCGACGGCCGGCACGGCGCACCGGTGCGGGCGCAGCGTCGACTGACCGGTGCGCGCCGAGGCCGGTGGCGGGTCTTCATCCTCTATATCGGCGCGCCGGGCGGAAACTTGAGCGCGCGTGGCGGAGCGTCCGCTCAGGCGGGCAGCCAGTGTGGCAGCACGATCCCTTGCCAGAAAAAGAACACCGCGAGCCCTGCCGCGATCGTCACGAGCGGGCGGCGGGTCGCCGCCGACACGAGCACGGCGGCGAGCGCGCCGACGAGCTGCGGATTGTGCCAGGTCAGCTCGGCCGTGCCGCCATGCGGCGACACGGTCATCGGCACGATGATCGCGGTCAGCACAGTGACTGGCACGAAGCCGAGCGCGGTTCGCACCAGGGGCGGGAAGGTCAGCCGTTCGCCGAACAGGAACAGCGTCGTGCGGATCGCGTACGTGATGACGGCCATCCCGAGGATCAGCAGTGCGTAGCTCACGATGCGGCCTCCGTACGCGAGCCGGCGCGCGCGCGCTCGTGCAGCAGCGTGAGCGCGACGCCGATCGCGACGCCGGCGGCGACCGCGCCGAGCAGCCCGAGCTTGTACGGCCAGCCCTGCCAGAAGTACGCGAGCGTGCCGGCCGTCGCGGCCGCCGCGAAATAGCGCAGCGTGCCGAGCTGCGGGACGACGATCGCGATGAAGGTCGCCGCCATCGCGAAATCGAGGCCGAGCGACTGCAGGCCCGGGAACGCCGCGCCGAAGCCGATGCCCGCGAGCGTCCAGACTTGCCAGTTCAGGTACATCGCGAGCCCGGAGCCGAAGAAGTAGTGGGGGCCGATTGCACCGGGCGGGAAGTGCCGGTAGTGCGCATAGGCGACCGCGAACACCTCGTCGGTCATCAGCGCGCCGAGCGTGGCGCGCCAGCGCAGCGGCAGGTGCGCGACATAGGGCGCGAGCGTCGCGCTGTACAGCAGGTGGCGCAGGTTCACGATCAGCGTCGTCGCGAGTACGACCACAAAGCTCGCGCTGCCCGCGATCAGGCCGAGCGCGATGAACTGTGCCGAGCCCGCGAACACGGCGAGCGACATCAGCGCGCCGTGCCACGCGGCGAGCGGGCCGCCGCCGACGAGCGTGCCGAAAATCACGCCGAACGGCGCCGCGCCGATCATCATCGGGATCGTGTCGCGCGCGCCGTCGAGCCATTCGTTGAGCGGGCGGCGAGGGGGCGATGCGGGTGTCGGGTTCAAAGCGTGCTCCTCCATGATCTGGAGGATAGCGGGCCGGTGGTTTGCGGGCTTGTATGTTCTTGCGGTCGCCGGGGCGGGGCGAATGCATGGGCGCTTGCCCGCAGGGCGGCAAGCGATGGCCGGAACCGTGACCGGGAAACCGCGTGTCAGCTCGCCTGCCAGCGCCCGGGCGGCACGCCGAACATTCGTTTGAAATGCCGCGTGAAGTGGCTCTGGTCGACGAAGCCGCTGGCCGCGGCGACGTCGGCGACGGGCACGCCCGCGCGCAGCGGCGCCAGCGCGCGCTGCAATCGCAACTGGTTGCGCCATGCATGCGGCGGCATGCCGGTCGTACGGGTGAACAGGCGCGCCGCGTGGAATGACGACAGGCCGGCTGCTTGCGCGACTTCGTCGAGCGTCACCGTGCACGTGAGATCGGCGGCGAGCCGCTCGCGCATCGCGTCGACACGCGGTTCGTCCGCCGCGAGCGGCGCCGGTCGCGGCAGCGCGTCGGCATGACGCACGATCAGCGTCGACAGCGCGTCGAGCATCGCCGTTTCGGCGGCGAGCGGATCGTAGATGCGCGGTGCGCCGGCCGCCGGATCGCCGGTCGGCTGCCCGCGCGCATGCGAGGACAGTGCGCGCTCGCTGCCGGCTTCCATCATCCGGTGTGCCAGTGCGAGCCGGGCCGCGAGGTCGGCGTCGCGAATCACGTCGGGGGCAAACCACGGTGCGTCCTGCGGGCGGCCGGCGATCGCACTGGTGAGTTCGCGGATGAATTCGACCGGCAGGTAGCTGACGCGATAGCACCAGCCTTCGTCGGCCGCGCGCGAGCCCGTATGCACTTCGCCGGGATTGATCACGGGCACGGTGCCCGTTTCGGCGACGTAGCCGCTGCCGCGATAGGTGAAGCGTTCCGCGCCTTCGAGAATCACGGGAATCGTGTACGCGTCGTGCCAGTGGGGCGCGAACGTGTGGTCGCGATAGGTGGCCGTGACGAGATCCGCGTCCGGCAGCAGCGGTGTGCGCCAGTAGCGTGCGGCGTCTGGGAGGCGGGTGGCGGACATGATCGGGCGAGGGATCGGTCGAACCGACAGTGTATCGCTCGCGCGCCCGGCGGGTGCGGGCTTTACTTGACCGGAATCGTCGTGCCGGCCGGCATCGGCACCGCGGTGACGGCGTTCTTCGGGCTGCCGCTGACGATGCGGTCGCTGTAGGTCAGGTAGACCAGCGTATTGCGCTTCTTGTCGACTACGCGCACGACGTGCAGCGTCTTGAAGATGAACGACATGCGCTCGCTGAACACGTCGGTCTGCTGCTTGAGCGGTTCCTTGAAACTGATCGTGCCGACCTGCCGGCATGCGATCGACGCTTCGCTCGGATCCTCGGCGACGCCGAGCGAGCCCTTGATGCCGCCCGTGCGTGCGCGGGACACGTAGCAGGTCACGCCGTTCACGACCGGATCGTCGTACGCCTCGACGACGACGCGGTCGGAGCCCGTTACGCGGAAATGGGTGTTGACGCTGCCGACTTCCTCCGCGTGCGCGAGCGGCGCGGCGGCGAAAACGGAGAGCAGGAGGGCGACGGGTGTGGCGCGGAGGAGGCGGTGCTTCATCGACGGAACCGGATGCGAATGCGGGACAGAGACTCTAGCATGCGCGGGGCCGGGCGATGAAAACGCGAAAGGGTGGCCGGAAAAACAAAAGGCCCGTCGAATGACGGGCCTTTCGCTGTCTGGCTCCCCGACCTGGGCTCGAACCAGGGACCTACGGATTAACAGTCCGGCGCTCTACCGACTGAGCTATCGGGGAATAAATCGGTACATCTGCGTGTTTGGCTACCAGCAAAAAGCCCGTCCACTTTCAACGGGCCTTTGCGTTTTTGGCTCCCCGACCTGGGCTCGAACCAGGGACCTACGGATTAACAGTCCGGCGCTCTACCGACTGAGCTATCGGGGAACAAACAGCAGAGAAACGAGATTATATGGAGTGTCGGCTAACCCGTCAACCCCTTTGGGGCGCGGCGCACAAAAAATTCTGCGGCCGCCGCGCGATCAGCGCTCGAGCAGGTGCAGCTTGTCCTGCACGTCCTTCCATTCGTCCGCGTCGGCCGGTGCCGGCTTGGTCTTCGTGATCGACGGCCAGCCCTTTGCCAGCTCGGCGTTCAGTTCGGTGAACTGCTGCTGGTCGCCCGGAACGTCTTCTTCGGCATAGATCGCATTGGTCGGGCACTCGGCGACGCACACGGCGCAGTCGATGCACTCGTCCGGATCGATGGCGAGAAAGTTGGGACCTTCACGGAAGCAATCCACCGGGCACACATCCACGCAGTCCGTGTATTTGCACTTGATGCAGCCTTCGGTCACAACGTGAGTCATTAAAACGCTCCTGCTTGGCGGTATATATGGGGTGGCGTTTGCGCCAAAAGCGGCATTGTAACTGAAGCGCAAAACCCGTATGGCGTGGTCGGCTTTCCGGCTTATATCGTTTCGTGATTAGTTTATGGGCACCTGCCCAGGGGGCCCGCCGAGGGGCACGCAAAGGGGCACCTGTATACGGGGCGCCGGCGCGACGGGGCAGGGCGGCAGGCGGTTTCACGATGGTCGGGCCCGCATTCGGGTAACATGGCCGACAGACCGGGCGGCGCGCTGTGCGTCGGGGCCCTGTCACGATATTGGCGGTGCCGCAATCATGATCATCACTTCGCTGCTCGACACGGATCTCTACAAGTTCACGATGATGCAGGTCGTCCTGCATCACTTCCCGGCCGCAAACGTCGAATACCGTTTCAAGTGTCGTACACAAGGCGTCGATCTCGTGCCGTACATCGACGAGATCCGCGACGAGGTGCGCGGCCTGTGCTCGCTGCGTTTTTCCGACGTCGAACTCGACTACCTGCGGCGGATGCGCTTCATCAAGAGCGATTTCGTCGACTTCCTCGCGCTGTTCCACCTGAACGAGAAGTACATCTCGATCACGCCTTCGCCGAAGGGCAGCGGCGAGATCGACATCGTGATCGAGGGGCCGTGGCTGCATACGATCCTGTTCGAGATCCCGGTGCTCGCGATCGTCAACGAAGTCTATTTCCGCAACACGCAGCGCGAGCCCGACTATCGCGAAGGCCGCGAGCGGCTGCGCGACAAGATCAAGCTGCTCGGCGCGAAGCCCGAGTTCGCCGACTGCAAGATCGCCGACTACGGCACGCGCCGGCGCTTCTCGAAGGTCTGGCACGAGGAAGTCGCGCTCACGCTGCGCGACGGCCTCGGCCCGCAGTTCGCGGGCACGAGCAACGTGCTGTACGCGATGAAGCACGACATCACGCCGCTCGGCACGATGGCTCACGAATACCTGCAGGCGTGCCAGGCGCTCGGCCCGCGGCTGCGCGACTCGCAGATCTACGGCTTCGAGATGTGGGCGAAGGAATACCGCGGCGACCTCGGGATCGCGCTGTCGGACGTCTACGGGATGGATGCGTTCCTGAACGACTTCGATATGTACTTCTGCAAGCTGTTCGACGGCGCGCGCCACGATTCGGGCGATCCGTTCGACTGGGGCGAGCGCATGCTGCGCCACTACGAGGCGAACCGGTGCGATCCGCGCACGAAGGTGCTCGTGTTCTCGGACGCGCTCGACATCCCGAAGGTCATGCAGTTGTACGAACGGTTCCGCGGCCGCTGCAAGCTCGCGTTCGGCGTCGGCACGAATCTCACCAACGATCTCGGTTACGTGCCGCTGCAGATCGTGATCAAGATGGTGCGCTGCAACGGCCAGCCGGTCGCGAAGCTGTCGGATTCGCCGGGCAAGAGCATGTGCGACGACAAGGCGTATCTCGCCTACCTGCGCCAGGTGTTCGGCATCGCGCAGCCGGTCGAGGAAGACGCGTCGAAGTGAGCGTCGGCTGTTCGGTCGAAGGTGCGTGGCAGCAGGGGCGGCCGGTATAATCCGACGGTATTGCACGCCAACGTCACGAGGACCGTTCATGGACACTTCTGCTGCCCGTCGCCAGATCCTCGCGCGCATTCGCGCAGCGCAAGGGCGCGCGGCCGAGCCCGATGCAGCGGAGCGCGACGGCGTCACCGATTATCTCGCCCGTCATCCGCAGGGCCCGCGCCCGCCGGCGCCGGCCGATCTCGTCGCCGCATTCGCCGACGAGGCGGCACGCCTGTCGACCACGGTCGACGAAGTCGCGACGCTCGCCGATGCACCGGCCGCCGCTGCCCGCTATCTTTCCGCCCACGGCCTGCCGACGCAGGCCGTCGCATGGCGCACGCTGGCCGATCTCGACTGGGCCGGCGCTGGCCTGTCGGTCGAGTGCCGCAAGCCGCGCGACGGCGATCTCGTCGGCGTCACGGGCTGCTTTTGCGCGACCGCCGAAACGGGTTCGCTGGTGCTGCTGTCCGGGCCCGATACCTACGCGTCGGCCGGCCTGCTGCCGGAGACGCACATCGCGATCGTGCCCGCGTCGCGGATCGTCGCCGGTCATGAAGACGCGTTCGCGCTGATCCGTGCGGAGCGCGGCGAATTGCCGCGCGCGGTCAATTTCGTGTCGGGCCCGTCGCGCACGGGCGACATCGAGCAGACCATCGTACTGGGCGCGCACGGCCCGTACCGCGTGCACGCGATCGTCGTACGCGGCGCATGACGCGCCCGCCGCATCCACACTCACTCGAACAAGGAAGTTCTGCATGAAACGACATGCCGCCTGGGCGGGCATGGCGTCGGGAGTCGCGCTTGGCGCCGTTCCCGCGCTTGCATCGGCCGCCACGCTCGACGGTGCCACGCTGTCTGCCCTCTGGGGCATCCCGTTTGCCGGGATCCTGCTGTCCATCGCACTGTTTCCGCTCGTCGCCCCCGTGTTCTGGCATCACCACTTCGGCAAGATTGCAGCCGGGTGGGCAGTCGTGTTCCTGATTCCGTTCGCGTTCGCATTCGGCGCGGGCACCGCGTTCGGCACGCTCGTGCATGCGCTGCTCGAGGAATACATTCCGTTCATCGTGCTGCTCACCGCGCTCTATACGGTGGCAGGCGGCATCTGCGTGAACGGCAACCTGCACGGATCGCCGAAGCTGAATACCGCGATCCTCGCGCTCGGCACGCTGCTCGCGAGCGTGATGGGCACGACGGGCGCCGCGATGCTGCTGATCCGGCCGCTGCTGCGCGCGAACGACAACCGCAAGCATGTCGTGCACGTCGTGATTTTCTTCATCTTCCTCGTCGCGAACGCGGGTGGCTCGCTGTCGCCGCTCGGCGATCCGCCGCTGTTCCTCGGTTTCCTGAACGGCGTGAGCTTCTTCTGGACGACGACCCATCTCGCGCTGCCGATGCTGTTCATCTGCGTCGTGCTGCTGGCGCTGTTCTTCGTGCTCGACACGTATTTCTACCGGAAGGGGGGCGAGGAGCGGCCGGCCGCGCTCGATCCGACGCCCGACGGTGCGGCGCTGTCGATCGACGGCAAGATCAACTTCGTGCTGCTCGCGGCCGTGGTCGCGCTCGTGCTGATGAGCGGCATCTGGAAGCCGGGCATCGCGTTCGACGTGTGGGGCACGCACGTCGCGCTGCAGAATCTCGCGCGCGACGTCGCGCTCGTGGTCGTGACGCTCGCGTCGCTCGCGCTGACACCGCGTTCGGCGCGCGAAGGCAACGCGTTCAACTGGGCGCCGATCGAGGAAGTCGCGAAGCTGTTCGCCGGGATCTTCGTGACGATCGCGCCGGTGATCGTGATCCTGCGTGCAGGCGCGGACGGTGCGTTCGCGCAGATCGTCCATCTCGTCACGGGGCCGGATGGCAAGCCGATCGATGCGATGTACTTCTGGGCGACGGGCCTGCTGTCGTCGTTCCTCGACAATGCGCCGACCTACCTGGTGTTCTTCAACCTCGCGGGCGGCGATGCGCAGACGCTGATGACGACGGGCGCGTCGACGCTCGCCGCGATTTCCGCGGGTGCGGTGTTCATGGGCGCGAACAGCTATATCGGCAACGCGCCGAACTTCATGGTGAAGGCGATCGCGGAGTCGCGCGGCGTGAAGATGCCGAGCTTCTTCGCGTACCTCGGCTGGGCGCTTGTCATCCTGGTGCCGGTGTTCCTGCTGACGTCGCTGATCTTCTTCCCGGCGTAACCTGACAACTTTCAACCAAGCGCGGGCGATCCCGGCGGCGCGATGCGCGCCGCGATCGGCCTGCAACATACGGAGATGGCGATGCAGAAAGTCCTGGTCGCGCGTCCGATCTTTCCGGACGTGATCGAACGGCTCAAGCAGTATTTCGAAGTCGACTGGAACAACGGCGACGCGCTCGCTCCCGATGCGCTCGCCGCGCGACTGGCCGACAAGGACGGCGCGCTGACGGCCGGCGACCCGGTCGGTGCGGCGGCGCTCGCGGCGGCGCCGCGCCTGCGCGTCGTGTCGAACATGGCGGTCGGCTACAACAACTTCGACATGGCCGCGTTCAACGCGGCGAACGTGCTCGGCACCAACACGCCCGACGTGCTGAACGAGTCGACCGCCGATTTCGGCTGGGCGCTGATGATGGCCGCCGCGCGCCGGATTGCCGAATCGGAGCACTGGCTGCGCGCCGGCCACTGGCAGAAGTGGGCATACGACGGTTTCCTCGGCACCGACATTTACGGCTCGACGCTCGGCATCATCGGGATGGGCCGCATCGGCCAGGCGCTCGCGCGCCGCGCGCGCGGCTTCGGGATGCAGGTGATCTATCACAACCGGTCGCGGGTCGCGCCCGAGATCGAGGCCGAGCTGAACGCCGAATACGTGTCGAAGGATGCGCTGCTCGCGCGTGCCGATCATGTCGTACTCGTGCTGCCGTACACGAAGGAGAACCATCACACGATCGGCGCGGCCGAACTCGCGAAGATGAAACCCACCGCGACGCTGACCAACATCGCGCGTGGCGGGATCGTCGACGACGCGGCGCTGGCCGCCGCGCTGCGCGACGGAGCGATCGCCGCGGCCGGCCTCGACGTGTACGAGGGCGAGCCAACCGTGCATCCGGCGTTGCTTGAGGTCCCGAACGTCGTGCTGACGCCGCATATCGCGAGCGCGACCGAAAAGACGCGCCGCGCGATGGCGAACCTCGCCGCCGACAACCTGATCGCCGCGCTCGGCGAGGGCCCGCGCGCCGGGCAGCCGCCGAATCCGATCAACCCTGACGTGATCGGGAAGCCGCGCGCATGACGACGACGTTGTTGCTTGCGGCGGTCGTCGTACTGGCCGTTGCGCTCGCGGTTGCGATCGTCGCGATCGTGCGCGGCGGCGGCCGTCACGACGATGCGGCGGTGCTCGGCGACCAGATCGAGGATGCCGCGCATGCGCAGGCGCGCGCGGTCGAGCGGCTCGAGCGCGAATTGCGCGGCGAGATCGTCGAGAACGCGCGCGGTTCGCGCACCGAGCTGGCCGGCAGCTTCTCGCGGCTTCAGCAGACGCTCGCCGCGCAACTGACGAGCGTGGCGACCGTGCAGAACAACCAGATCGAGGGTTTCGCACAGCAGCTCGGCAAGCTCGTCGCCGGCAATGCGCAGCAGTTCGACGCGATGCGCGAGAGCGTGCAGCGCCAGGCGCAGCAGGCGCGCGAGGAGCAGACGGCCGCGCTCAGGCTGTTCGGCGACACGTTGAACCGGCAGCTCACGCAACTGACCGAGGCGAACGATCGCCGGATCGGCGAGGTGCGCGCGACGCTCGAACAGCGGCTGAAGGAAATCGAGACGAACAATGCGGCGAAGCTCGAGGAGATGCGCCGCACCGTGGACGAGAAACTGCATGCAACGCTCGAGCAGCGGCTCGGCGAATCGTTCAAGCTCGTGTCGGACCGGCTCGAACAGGTCCATCGCGGGCTCGGCGAGATGCAGACGCTCGCGGCGGGCGTCGGCGATCTGAAAAAGGTGCTGACCAACGTGAAGACGCGCGGCACCTGGGGCGAAGTGCAGCTCGAGGCGCTGCTCGAACAGATGCTGACGCCCGACCAGTACGCGAAGAACGTCGCGACGGTGCCGAAGAGCACCGAGCGCGTCGAATTTGCGATCCGGCTGCCGGGCCGCGATGCGGGCACGCGCGACGCACCGCCGGTGTGGTTGCCGATCGACGCGAAATTCCCGCGCGAAGACTACGAGCGGCTGATCGACGCGCAGGAGCGCGCCGATGCGGCGGCGGTCGAGGAAGCGGCCCGCGCGCTCGAAGCGCGCGTGCGGCTGGAGGCGCGCACGATTGCCGAGAAGTACGTCGCACCGCCGCATACGACCGATTTCGCGCTGCTGTTCCTGCCGACCGAGGGGCTTTATGCAGAGATCCTGCGCCGCCCGGGGCTGACCGACCTGCTGCAGCGCGACTATCGCGTGACGGTGGCGGGGCCGACGACGCTCACCGCATTGTTGAACAGTCTGCAGATGGGGTTCCGTACGCTTGCGATCGAGCAGCGGTCGAGCGAGGTGTGGCAGGTGCTCGGCGCAGTGAAGACGGAGTTCGGCAAGTTCGGCGACGTGCTCGCGCGCACGAAGGCGCAGCTCGAAACGGTCACGCGCTCGATCGAGTCCGCCGAGCAGCGTACGCGCGTGATGAGTCGCAAGCTGAAGCAGGTCGAGGCGCTGCCGGGCGACACGGCGGCCGGGCTGCTCGGCGCGGAAGGGTCCGATGGCGCAGATGCGGACGACGCGTGACCCGCGTTGCCGATTCCGGCCGGAACGAAAACGGGCGCCGCGGCGCCCGTTTTTTATGAAGCGATCGCCGGCTCGCGCTCACTGTCCGGCGAGCATGTCCAGCGCGTCGCCCGTCACGCGGACGATGCGCCATTCGGGCAGCACGGTTGCGCCCATCTTTTCGTAGAAATCGATCGCGGGCTGGTTCCAGTCGAGGACCGACCATTCGAAACGCCCGCAACGACGCTCGACAGCCAGCGCCGCGAGGTGACGCAGCATCGCGGTGCCGAGGCCGGTGCCGCGCTGCGACGGCTGCACGTACAGATCCTCGAGATAGAGGCCGCGACGGCCGAGGAACGTCGAATAGTTGTGGAAGAACAGCGCATACGCGACGATCGCGCCGTTGCGCTCGGCGACGAGCGCCTCGGCTGCAGGCCGTTCGCCGAACAGTGCATCGGCGAGATCGGCTTCGGTCGCGACGAACAGGTGCGTGAGCTTCTCGAACTCGGCCAGCTCGCGCATCAGCGCGAGGATCGCGCCGACGTCGCGCGTTTCGGCCGCGCGGATCAGCGGCGTGTCGCTCACGCTTCCTCCGGCGGATCGGACAACACGATCTCGATGCCGCCGAAGCGCGACGCGACCCAGTTGTATGCGTGGCATGCGATCCACAGCAGCACGAAGCCGAGGATGGCGTTCAGCAGCAGCGCGCTCAGGATCGTGCTCAGTTCGACCATCCCGTAGCGGATGTACGCAACGAGAATGCCGAGCAGCACGATCGGCACGCTGAACGTCAGGTAGACGAGGATCAGCGCCTTTGCGGTCTGCCCCGCGGCGATCGACGAAATTTGTTTCTTCATGTGCGGATTGCCCCGTAGAGATATACCGATAGTGGAATTCAGATCAGGCCGTCGAGCGGCAGGATGTCGACCGGGCTGCCCGCGTCGACTGCCGCGGTATCGTGGCCCAGAACGATGAAACAGTTGGCGGCGGCGAGGCCGCTCAGCGACGCGGAACTCTGCGAACCGGCCGGCGCGACGTGCCAGCGACCGTCGGCGGCGCGCGTCGCGATGCCGCGCAGGTACTCGGTGCGGCCGGGACGCGTTTTCAGCGCATGCGTGCTGAGCGCCGTGTACATCGCCGGCGGCGGCGTCTGCGCACCGGCCAGCGTCAGCAGCGCGGGGCGCACGATCGCGTAGAACGTGACGGCGGACGCGACCGGATTGCCGGGCAGCCCGAAGAACAGCGCGTGACCAGCGCCGCCGGTCGAGCGCGCAAGCGTACCGCACGCGAGCGGCCGGCCGGGCCGCAGCGCGAGGCTCGCGAACGTGACGTCGCCGAGCCGCGCCATCACGCCGCGCGTGAAGTCGGCTTCGCCGACCGATACGCCGCCGGACGTGATTACCGCGTCGGCCTGCGCGGCGACGGCGTCGCGCAGCGCAGCTTCGAGTGCGGCCGGGTCGTCTCGGACGATCCCGAGATCGATCGCGTCGACGTGCAGCCTTTCGAGCATCGCGATCAGCATCCCGCGATTGCTGTCGTACAGCGCGCCGCGGCCGAGCGGCTCGCCGGGCTCGCGCAGTTCGTCGCCGGTCGAGAACACGGCGACGCGCACGCGCCGGCGCACCGTGACGTCGGTGAAGCCGAACGACGCGAGCAGGCCGAGATCGGACGGCCGCAGGATGCGGCCCGCGGCGAGTGCACAGGCGCCGCGCGCGAGATCCTCGCCGGCCTTGCGGCAGTTCGCGCCGCGCGCGACGTCGTGCGCGGCGAAGCCGATCGTGTCGCCGTCGACGCGCACGCGTTCCTGCGGAATCACGGTGTCGCATCCGGCCGGCATCGGCGCGCCCGTCATGATGCGCACGCATGAGCCGGCGGCCACGGCGCCGTCGAACGGATGGCCCGCGAACGCGGTGCCGGCGACCGTCAGCGCGACGTCCCCCTGCGGCGACGCGGGCGCGCCGGCACCGCCGTCGAATGCATAGCCGTCCATCGCCGAATTGTCGTACGCGGGAATGTCGAAGGGCGCGTTCACGTCGGCCGCAAGCACGCGATCGAGCGCGTCGCGCAGCGTCACCGTGTCGCACGCATCCACCGGCACTGCGAAGCGGCACGCGAGCGCCTGCGCGTCGGCGAGCGACAGCGGGGCGTCGGAATCGGGTGCGGTTCGGGAGGCGGGCGAGGATTGCGTGATCATCAGTCGGACTGCGCGGCGAGGCGTATCGGGTTCGTGGCCGGTGGCGCGAGGAGGGTGCCTGAGTGCGGGTTTCGCGTGCGGTGGGCGCCGGGCGGGAACGGTGCGGTCGCCGTCAGCGACGGGCCAGCGCAGCGAGTTCCTGCCAGGAGTTGGCATTGTAAAACGCACGCTCGTCGCGAAACTCGACTTCGACCGTCTTGTGGCGTGCGTACCACGCACGCACCTTGCGATCGCCGGCCGCGAGCCGCGCGGCGAGATCGTCGGCCAGTGTCGTGCGCAGCAGCGCGAACGTCGGCTGCGGCGAGCGCGCCTGCTGCGCATCGACGGTCACCGCCATCGCGATGTCGGCCTGCTGCGCGTCGAGCGCCGCAAGCAGCCGCGCGACGAGGTCGGCCGGCAGAAATGGCGTATCGCATGGCGAGCACGCGACGAGCGGCGCGCGCGCGGCCCGCATGCCGGCGAGCAGGCCCGCGAGCGGGCCGGGAAAATCGGGTGTTTCGTCCGCCACGATGCGCGCGTCGAACGGCGCACCGAGCTCGGCGTAGAGATCGGCGTGGCGATTCGCGCTGATCAGCGTCTCGTCGACCTGCGGCGAGAGCCGGCGCAGCACGTGCAGCGCGAGCGGCGTTCCGTCGAGCAGTTGCAGGCCCTTGTCGACGCCGTCCATGCGCGTGGCGCGCCCGCCCGCGAGCAGCAGGCCGGCGATCGAAGGAGAGGCGGAAACGGGCATCGTGCGCAGGCGGAAAGGGCGGCGTGCGTCAGCCGCCGATATACGACATTTCGACGCGCTTGCCGGCGCCGTCGGGCGCGGTTTCGGCCGACACGCTGCCGCGCAGTTGCGAATAGCGGTCGGTGCGCGCCTGCCAGATGCGGGCGATCGCGGTCGCGATCTCGGCGTCGCTCGCGCCGCCGCGCACGAGTGCGCGCAGGTCGTGTCCCGTCGACGCGAACAGGCACAGGTACAGCTTGCCTTCGGTCGACAGCCGCGCGCGCGTGCAGTCGCCGCAGAAGGCCTGCGTGACGCTCGAGATCACGCCGATCTCGCCGCTGCCGTCCGCATAGCCCCAGCGCTGCGCGGTTTCGGCCGCCGTGTGCGCGTCGAGCGGTACGAGCGGGAAATGTTCGGCGATCCGCGCAATGACGTCGGCCGACGGCAGCACCTCGGTCATGTTCCAGCCGTTCGACGTGCCGACGTCCATGTATTCGATGAAGCGCAGGATCACGCCGGTGCCGCGGAAACGCTCGGCCATCGGCAGGATCTCGCCGTCGTTGGTGCCGCGCTTCACGACCATGTTGACCTTGACGGGCGTGAGGCCCACGGCCTGGGCCGCGAAGATGCCGTCGAGCACGTCGGCGCTCGCGAACTCGGCGTCGTTCATGCGCTTGAACAGCGTATCGTCGAGCGCGTCGAGGCTGACCGTCACGCGCGTGAGCCCTGCGTCCTTCAGCGCGCGCGCCTTGCGCGCAAGCAGCGAGCCGTTGGTCGTCAGCGTCAGGTCGAGCGGGCGGCCGTCATGCGTCGTCAGGCGCGCGAGGCGCTCGATCAGGAATTCGAGGTTCTTGCGCAGCAGCGGTTCGCCGCCCGTGATGCGGATCTTCTCGACGCCGTGTGCGACAAAGAGTCGCGCCACGCGTTCGATTTCCTCGTGGGTGAGCAGCGCGCTGTGCGGCAGGAACGCGTAGTCCTTGTCGAACACCGCGCGCGGCATGCAGTACACGCAGCGGAAGTTGCAGCGATCCGTCACCGAGATGCGCAGGTCGCGCAGCGGTCTGGCGAACGTGTCGGCCAGCGTGCCGTCGGGGGCGTGCGCGACACCGGAGACGTCCGGCATCCCGCTGACGTCGGCGAGAGGAATGATGCGTCGAGACATGTTGAAAGAAGTGCGAGCCAGACCTGTATTTTAGCCGCAAGCGGCCGACCGGGCCGGTGGGCGGAAACCCGCAGCGCGGACATGAAAAAGCCCGCCGGAGGCGGGCTTTTCCTGGTCGGGCGATGCGCCGGTTAGTGGTGCGTCGTTTCGACCTGCTGCATCGGGGCCGTATCGGCCGGCGGCAGCGCCTTGCGTTCGCGCAGCACGCGAGCCGGACGCGGGAGGCGCGACGCGGCTTCCTGCGCAGCGGCGAACTTGTCGGCGTCCGTGTTCACCCAGACGAGACCGGCCTGCTCCAGCACGACATCCAGGCTCGCCGAAGCGGGCGCGGCTGCCGGTTGGGCTGGGGCAGGAGCCGGCGCCGGTGCTGCAACGGCCTCGACCGGTGCAGCTTCGACATGCGCCGGCTCGACAGCCACCGGAGCGGCTTCGGTCGTCACGGCCGGTGCGGCCTGCTCGACGGGCGCGGGCTGCGGCGCCTCGACAGCGGCCGGCGCTGCTGCTACCGGTGCTGCAGGCACTTCGAACGCGTCGGTCGGCGAAACCGCGACCGGAGCCGGACCGGCTTCGGTGTCGACGGCCGGTGCAACCGGTGCCGGTTCTGCTGCCTGGGCGGCGACTGCGGGCTCGACCGAAGCGGCCGGAGCCACTTCGGCGTGTGCCGGTGCCGGCTGAGCTTCCACAGCGGCCGGTGCAGCATGCTGCTCGACCGCTGCCTCGACGACGACGGCGCCTGCCGCGGCCACGGCCGCGACGACTGCCGGTGCGGCCGTGTGGGCCGGTTCGGCAGCAGCCGATGCTTCCGGCGTCACCGTTTGCACTGCAGTTTCGCCATCCGGGCCTTGCTCGGCCTGGTCGACGATTGCGCCGTCTTCGTCACGCTCGCGACGACCGCCGCGGCGGCCGCGACGGCGACGACGACGTTCCTCGCCGTCACGCGCGCCGGCTTCCGCATCGGCTGCCAACTCGCCACCGGGCAGGGCTTCAGCGACGGCCTTGTCGGCTTCCGGTTCCGGATGGTTTTCGCCACGGGTGACGGTCTCGAGCGTGGCCGCATGCTGGGTCGGCTTGCGGCGTTCGCCGCGCTCGCGACGCTCGCCGCGTTCCTGGCGCTCGCCACGGCCGGCCGCGTCGACGCCTTCCGGCTGCTCGGCGCGCTCGCGCGGTTCGCGGTTCTCGCGCGGTTCACGCGGCTCACGGCTTTCACGCGGCTCGCGCGGTTCGCGACCTTCGCGCTGGCCACGGCCCTCGCGACCTTCGCGGCCCTCACGACCTTCACGCGGTTCGCGACCCTCGCGCGGCTCACGGCCTTCACGCAGCTCACGGCCTTCACGCGGTTCGCGCACTTCCTTGCCTTCGCGTTCCTGGCGCTGCGGCTGGCCACGGCCTGCTGCTGCCTGGTCACGGCCGCCTTGCGCCTGCTGGGCGCCGCCACGACGGTTGCGGTTGCGATCGCCGCCGCGCTGCTCGGTCTTCTCGGTACGCTCGCGAGCCGGGCGGGCCGCCTGTTCCTTCGCCGGTGCCGGAGCAACCGGCGCGGGCGCCGGAGCCGGCGACACGCCGAACAGGCCCTTCAGCCAGCCGATGAAGCCGCCGCTGGTCGCGGCGACCGGTGCGGGGGCCGGAACGGGCTCGACCGGGCGCTGCGGCGCCGGGCTCGGGGCCGGGCGCTCGGGCGTGATGCCCTTGACCGCGGCTTCCTGCTTCGGCTTCACTTCTGCCGTGCGCTTGCTGTAGCCGGTTTCCGACTCGAGCTCGCGGGCCGCTTCCTCGGCCATCTTCCAGGACGCGCGCGGATCGTCGAGGCGCGCGTCATCGTGGCGCAGGCGCTCGAGCTTGTAGTGCGGCGTATCGAGGTGCTTGTTCGGGATCAACACGATGCCGACCTTGAAGCGCGACTCGATCTTGTTGATTTCCTGACGCTTTTCGTTGAGCAGGAAGGCGGTCACCTCGACCGGCACCTGGCAGTGGATCGCTGCGGTGTTTTCCTTCATCGCTTCTTCCTGAATGATCCGCAGGACCTGCAGCGCGGACGATTCGGTGTCGCGGATGTGACCGGTGCCGTTACAGCGCGGGCAGGTCACGTGGCTGCCTTCCGACAGGGCCGGGCGCAGGCGCTGGCGCGACAGCTCCATCAGGCCGAAGCGGGAGATCTTGCCCATCTGCACGCGCGCACGGTCATGCTTGAGCGCGTCTTTCAGGCGCTGCTCGACTTCGCGCTGGCTCTTCGCCGATTCCATGTCGATGAAATCGATCACGATCAGGCCGCCGAGGTCGCGCAGGCGGAGCTGGCGGGCGACTTCGTCGGCCGCTTCGAGGTTCGTGCGGGTCGCCGTTTCCTCGATGTCCGCGCCCTTGGTCGCGCGCGCCGAGTTCACGTCGATCGCGACGAGCGCTTCGGTGTGGTCGATCACGATCGCGCCGCCGGACGGCAGCGGCACCGTGCGCGAGTAGGCCGTTTCGATCTGGTGCTCGATCTGGAAGCGGGAGAACAGCGGCACGTCGTCGTGGTAACGCTTCACCTTCGACACGTTGTCCGGCATCACGATGTCCATGAACGCACGGGCCTGATCGTGGATCTCGGTCGTGTCGATCAGGATTTCGCCGATATCGGGCTGGAAATAGTCCCGGATCGCACGGATCACGAGGCTCGATTCCAGGTAGATCAGCATCGGCTGGCCGGAATTGCCGCTTTGCGACGCCGCTTCGATCGCGCGCCACAGTTGCAGCAGATAGTTCAGGTCCCACTGCAGTTCCTCGGCGCTGCGGCCGATGCCCGCGGTACGGGCGATCATGCTCATGCCGTCCGGAATCTGCAGTTGCGACATCGTCTCGCGCAGTTCCTGGCGCTCGTCGCCCTCGATCCGGCGCGACACACCGCCGCCGCGCGGATTGTTCGGCATCAGCACCAGGTAGCGGCCGGCGAGCGAGATGAAGGTCGTGAGGGCGGCGCCCTTGTTGCCACGCTCTTCCTTCTCGACCTGGACGATCAGCTCCTGGCCTTCGCGCAGGGCATCCTGGATGCGCGCGGAGCGCATGTCGATGCCTTCCTTGAAGTACTGGCGGGCGACTTCCTTGAACGGCAGGAAGCCGTGGCGGTCTTCGCCGTAGTTGACGAAGCACGCTTCGAGCGACGGCTCGATGCGGGTGATGACACCCTTGTAGATATTGCCTTTGCGCTGTTCGCGCCCGGCGGTTTCGATGTCGATGTCGATGAGCTTTTGCCCATCGACGATGGCGACGCGCAGCTCCTCCTGCTGCGTCGCATTGAACAGCATGCGTTTCATGAACGACTCCAGGCGGCTCCGCAGCCGGCGCCTCGCGGTTGTCAGTCGCGAGGGCGGGAACGACGGCAGGCCGCACCTTGTTGTGTTGTCACGAGCACGCTGGAGCGGGAACGATGGCGGGGAGAATTGCCTGAAGAGGCGCTTGGGCCCGATAGACGGGGCCGGCGGCCGTAGGGCACCTGCGAATACGGTTTCAAAGCACGGCGTTCACACACCGCACGCTGCAAAAGCGCGCTAAGCCTGAGTCCGGGCATTGCCACGGGCGCGCGCAATGCGTCGCGCGCGCCGACGGGCGGCAGATGCTGCGGCTTGGGCCGCAGCGGGGAGTATCGAATCCAGCCCGACTTTCCCGCTTGGGGTGTACTTCCCTGGTTTGACGTCGCCAAGCCCCGCACGCTTCGCGGGGCCAAATCGGGCGCAACGCCGTAATTTTCGCAACCGGCAGCCTGCGGACGCACTTCGCGCCGTCGGGCTGCCGATCAAATTCTTTTCAACCAACTTTCCGTTACCGCGGCGCCTTGCCGACCGAATCCGCCTGTGGGCGCGATCCTTGCCGACGGGCGGCGCCGTGCGTGCAACTTGCTGCATCTCTTTGATTAGGGGCGAGCAGCGGACCCCCGGCGCAAGTAAAATAACGGTTTCCGCTTGCGCCTTGCCCGACTCGGTCGGGGCCGGCCGGTCAGGCCACCCTCAACGTCAGGCTGGGCAAAATTATATTCAGTATGAATGAGTTAGGCAAAATATCCCAGAATTCGGTCGCAAGCGGCCAGGTATCGATGATCGAGATCGATGAAAACTCGGTCGGTCAGCGGATCGACAACTTCCTGTTGCGCGTCTGTAAAGGCGTGCCGAAAAGCCATATTTACCGGATCCTCCGCAGCGGCGAAGTGCGCGTGAACAAGGGCCGGATCGACGCGCAGTACCGCCTCGCCCTTGGCGACATCGTCCGCGTGCCGCCCGTGCGCGTGGCGGCGGCGGACCTCGCGCGCGCCGACACGCCCATCGTGCCGCCCGCGAATTTCGACGTGCTGTACGAGGACGATGCGATGCTCGTCATCAACAAGCCGGCAGGCGTTGCGGTGCACGGCGGCAGCGGCGTCGCGTTCGGCGTGATCGAGCAGATGCGCCAGGCGCGCCCGCGCGCGAAATTCCTCGAACTCGTGCACCGGCTCGACCGCGAGACCTCCGGGATCCTGATGCTCGCGAAGAAACGCACGGCGCTCGTGGGCCTGCACGAGCAGATCCGCGAGAACCGGATGGACAAGCGCTACTTCGCGTGCGGCCACGGCGAATGGCAGCCCGACTGGGGCCGCCGCCGCGCGGTGAAGGCGCCGCTGTTCAAGTATTCGACCCCGGAAGGGGAGCGCCGCGTGCGCGTGCAGGACGACGGGCTGCCGTCGCATACGGTGTTCAACCTCGTCGACCGCTGGCCCGAGTACGCGCTTGTCGAAGCGGAACTCAAAACGGGTCGGACCCATCAGATCCGCGTGCACCTCGCGCATCTCGGCCTGCCGATCGCCGGCGACGCCAAGTATGGCGATTTCGCACTGAACAAGGCGCTGGCGCGCGCGAACGCGCAGCCGTCGTTGAAACGGATGTTCCTGCACGCGTACCGGCTGCGGCTTGCCCATCCGCTGACCGGCGAGGCGCTGCAGTTCGATGCGCCGCTGCCGGACGAATGCCAGCGCTTTCTCGACCAACTCAGCGCACTGCGCGATACCGCCTGAACCGCATGGCTCGACAGCAATTTGACCTGATCGTCTTCGACTGGGACGGCACGCTGATGGATTCGACTGCGCACATCGCGCACAGCATCCAGGCCGCATGCCGCGATCTCGGCCTGCCCACGCCATCCGACGAGGCGTCGCGCTACGTGATCGGCCTCGGCCTGCGCGACGCGCTGCAGATTACCGCTCCGACCCTCGATCCGGCCGACTATCCACGGCTGGCCGAGCGCTACCGCTATCACTATCTGCTCGACGACCAGCGCATCGAGCTGTTCGCCGGCGTGCGCGAGCTGCTCGCCGAGTTGCGAGATACGGGCTACCTGCTCGCCGTTGCGACCGGCAAGGGTCGGGTCGGGTTGAACCGCGTGCTTGACCAGTCGAAGCTGACGAGTTTGTTCGACGCGACGCGCTGTGCGGACGAAACGTTCTCGAAGCCGCATCCGGCGATGCTGCACGAGCTGTCCCGGGAATTGGGGCAGGACCTCGCGCGCACCGTGATGATCGGCGACACGACGCACGACCTGCAGATGGCCGCGAGCGCCGGAGCGGCGGGCGTCGGTGTCGCATACGGCGCGCACACGGCCGATGCGCTGGCTGCGCTTGCGCCACGCTTTGTCGCACCGGACGTCGACGCGTTGGCTGCGTGGCTGCGGGAGCACGCATGAGCGCGGCGCCGGAATCGGTGCGCGTGTGCGCATCGGACGCGCTGGCTGACAGCGGCGCCGGCGTGCGCGTCGACGCGACGCTGCGCGGCGAGCAGGCCGTCGTGTTCTTCGTGCGCTACGACGGTCGCGCATACGGCTACCTGAATCGCTGCGCGCACGTGCCGATGGAGCTCGACTGGTCCGAAGGGCAGTTCTTCGAGTCGTCGGGCCTGTACCTGATGTGCGCGACGCACGGCGCGATCTACGCACCGGATACCGGCAAGTGCGTCGGCGGCCCGTGCCGCGGCGGCCGCCTTCGGCCGGTCGAGGTCGACGAACGCGACACGCCCGACGGGCGTGCGGTATTCTGGGTGCCCGACACCGACCTGCGTCCTGCCACTCCCGCCACGACCGACTAACGACAATACCGCATGGCCGACCAACCGAATTCCCCGGATTCTTCTTCCCGTCCCGACAGCCGTGAACCGAACTGGGAGCGCGCGGCGCTCGAGCGGATCGCGCTCGCGGCCGTGAAGGAGCAGCGCGCGGCGCGGCGCTGGAAGATCTTCTTCCGCTTCGCGTTCCTGGGCGTGTTCGTGCTGCTCGCGTTCGCGCTGATCGATTTCTCGAGCGATTCGAAATTCTCGTCGAGCGGGCGGCATACGGCGCTCGTGACGATCGACGGCGAGATCGCGGCAGGCGTCAATGCGAACGCCGAAGACATCAACACCGCGCTCGAAGCCGCATTCGACGACGACGGTACGGCCGGCGTCGTGCTGCGGATCAACAGCCCGGGCGGCAGCCCCGTGCAGGCCGGCATGGTCTACGACGAGATTCGGCGGCTGCGCGCGAAGCATCCGGACAAGCCGCTGTACGTCGTCGTGACCGACATGTGCGCATCGGGCGGCTATTACATCGCGGCCGCGGCCGACAAGATCTTCGTCGACAAGGCGAGCATCGTCGGGTCGATCGGCGTGCTGATGGACGGTTTCGGCTTCACCGGGCTGATGGGCAAGCTCGGTGTCGAGCGGCGCCTGCATACGTCGGGCGAAAACAAGGGCTTCTACGATCCGTTCTCGCCGGAGACGTCGAAGATGGACGCGCATGCGCAGGCGCTGCTCGACCAGGTGCACGCGCAGTTCATCAAGGCGGTGAAGGATGGCCGCGGCAAACGGCTGCATGAGACGCCCGACATGTTCTCCGGCCTGTTCTGGACCGGCGCGAAGAGCGTCGAGCTCGGGCTCGCCGACGGTTACGGCACGACCGATACGGTCGCGCGCGACGTGCTGAAGGCGCCCGATCTCGTCGACTATACGGTGAAGGAAAGCCTGACGAACCGCGTCGCGCGCAAGTTCGGTGCGGCCGTCGGCGGCGCCGCGATGAAGGCGCTGACGGCCGGCGGCGCGTCGTTCAGCCTGCGCTGATGGGCGACGGGCGACGGGCGACGGGCGACGGGCGACGGGCGACGGGCGACGGGCGTCCGGCGGGCCGCGATGGCCCGCTGGCCGGCCACCGGCCACGGCTTCAGTTCGCGAGCAGCAGGAAGATCGCAGGGCGCTTGTGCAGATTCGGCGCAGGCGCTTTTTTCCAGTCCGCCACGGTGCGGCTCGCGATCGTCTCGGTCGCGAGGGTCAGGTCGGCCGCGACGCAGATCTGCGTCGACGGCGCGCAGGTCGCGACGAGCGTGTCGAGCATCGCGTGATTCCGGTACGGCGTCTCGATGAAGATCTGCGTCTGGCGCGCCTTGCGCGACAACTGCTCGAGTTCGCGCAGGCGTTTCGCGCGCGCGGCCGCATCGACCGGCAGGTAGCCGTTGAACGCGAAGCTCTGGCCGTTCAGGCCCGAGGCCATCAGCGCGAGCAGGATCGAGCTCGGTCCGACGAGCGGCACGACCTTCACGCCACGCTCGTGCGCGCGGCGTACCAGCAACGCGCCGGGATCGGCGACGGCCGGGCAGCCGGCCTCGGACACGAGGCCGGCATCCGCACCGGCCAGCACGGGCGCGAGCAGCCGGTCGATTTGGCCGGCCGGCGTATTGACGTTTAGCTCGCGGATCTCGATTTCCTGGATCGGGCGCGTCGTGCCGATTTTCTTCAGGAATGCACGCGTCGTTTTCGCGTTCTCGCCGATGTAATAGCCGAGCGTGCCGGCGCGTGCCTGCACGGCCGCGGGCAGCACGGCGGCGAGCATCGATTCGTCGCCTTCGCCGAGCGTGTTCGGGACGAGGTAAAGCGTGCCGGCCGTCATGCGCGATCTCCACGAGTGGTTGCAAACAAAGGGAATTCCGTGGCGCGCAGCATCCGCGTGAGCGCGATCAACGGCAGACCGACGAGCGCGGTCGGGTCGTCCGAGTCGATCGCGTCGAGCAGCGCGATGCCGAGCCCTTCGGACTTCGCGCTGCCGGCGACGTCGTAAGGCGTCTCCGCGCGCAGGTACGCGTCGAGTTCGGCCTCGGGCAGCGTGCGGAAGCGCACGCGCGTGACGACGTCCTCGACCTGGGCTTCGCCCGTGCGGCTGTCGTACAGGCAGAGCGCGCTGTGAAATTCGACTTCGCGGCCCTGCATCGACACGAGTTGCGCGAGCGCGCGCTCATGCGTGCCGGGCTTGCCGATCTGAAGCCCGTCGAAGGTCGCGACCTGGTCCGACCCGATCACGAGCACGCCGTCCGGCGCGTCGATCGTCGCGGCGACGGCGCGTGCTTTCGCGCCGGCGAGGCGCAGGGCGGTCATGGCCGGCGTTTCTTCATCGAGCGGGGTTTCGTCGAGGTCGGGCGACACGACGTCGAACGGTACGCCGAGGCGCTCGAGGAGCGCGCGGCGGTAGCGGGAACTGGAGGCAAGAATCAGCCGCGGCGGGCGGCAAACGGTATCCGGCATGGTCGGTTGGATCGGTGAGTCGTGAGGTGTTGGGCAGCGTTGCGCGGACGCAAGCTTAAGTGATTGACCGCAAAAGGTAAAACAGGTATGCTTTCCCGCTTTTCGTCGACAGGCTTCCGTCGTGGTGGCGCCTGTCGGGTCTTCGGAAGTAAAGTACGTCATCCGCGGATGAGCCGTACGTGAGCGGCGCCAAGCCGGATTCGCAAGTCAGCCTGTAGGCAGGAGCGCACATGAACACTTCTTCTGGCAAACCTGCTGCGGCACCACTTGATCCGCACGCAGTCGACCTGTTCGAATTCGCCCGCAGCGGGCGGCAGGCAGCAGGTGCGGTGCACCTCTCGCAACTGCCGCGCATGTTAAACGAAGTGCCGGCGGACGCGCCAGATCGCGACACGGTCTTCACGTGGCAGGCGGAAGGGTTCACCCAGAAAGAGTTGCAGGACGACGGCGCCGATGGGCAGCAGCCGTATCTGCGCCTCGCGGTGCATGGCCATGCATGGCTCACATGCCAGCGCTGCGTGACCCCGTACGACCAGGCGTTCGGCGTCGACATGGTTTACCGGGTCGTCGCGACCGAAGAAGAAGCTGAAGAATTTCCGCTCGACGACGATGAAGCCGATGTGATCGTGGGCTCACGCCAGTTCGATCTCGTCGACTTGATCGAAGAGGAATTGCTGCTTTCGTTGCCGCTCGTGCCCAAGCACGAGGTTTGCCCGGCAGTTCACGAAAGCCTCGTGTCGGGTGCGAGCGGTCCTGAGGAAGAGGCGGGCGAAGAGTCCGGCGAAGCCGAGGACGAAGGCAAACGGCCGAATCCGTTCGCAGCGCTGCAAGCGCTGAAGAAGGACGGTGACGGCACCAAGAAACACTAAGCAGTTGTGGCGCGGGAAGGCGTAAGGGCTTTGGGCCAGGGTAGTTAAGCGCCGGATCGGGCTGTGTTAGAATCCGGAAAATTATTTAGGAGTTAGTCATGGCAGTCCAGCAAAACAAGAAGTCGCCGTCGAAGCGCGGCATGCATCGTTCGCACGATTTCCTGACGGCGTCGCCGCTGGCAGTCGAGCCGAGCACGGGTGAAGTGCATCTGCGTCACCACGTCAGCCCGAACGGCTACTATCGCGGCAAGAAAGTCGTCAAGACGAAGAACGACTAAGCGTCAAGTCACGCGTTGCGCGCTACGTTCGCCGTTCGCGTGACAACTGGTTCGCTTGACACTTTCCTGGCGCAACAAAAAGGCGGCATTCAACTGCCGCTTTTTTGTGCCTGAAATTCGTCGCATTCCATGACCGTAAAGCTCACAATCGATTGCATGGGAGGCGACCACGGCCCGTCCGTGACCGTTCCCGCGGCAGTCAAGTTCGTCCGCGCGCATCCCGATGCGCACCTGATGCTCGTCGGCATCGAAAGCGCGATCCGCGCTCAGCTCAAGAAGCTGAAAGCCCTCGACGATCCCGCGCTGACCATCGTGCCCGCCACCGAAGTCGTGGCGATGGACGACCCTGTCGAAGTGGCGCTGCGCAAGAAGAAGGATTCTTCGATGCGCGTCGCGCTCAACCACGTCAAGGAAGGCGCGGCGCAGGCCTGCATCTCCGCCGGCAATACCGGCGCACTGATGGCCGTTTCCCGTTACGTACTCAAGACGCTGCCCGGCATCGAGCGGCCCGCGATCGCGTTCGCGCTGCCGAACCCGACCGGCTACACGATGATGCTGGACCTCGGCGCGAACGTCGACTGCGAGCCGCAGCACCTGCTGCAGTTCGCGGAGATGGGGCATGCGCTCGTGGCTGCGCTCGAAGGCAAGGAGCGGCCGACGATCGGCCTGCTGAACATCGGCGAAGAGGTCATCAAGGGCAACGAGACGATCAAGCGCGCAGGCGAGCTGCTGCGCGCCAGCACGCTGAATTTCCGCGGCAACGTGGAAGGCAACGACATCTACAAGGGCACCGTCGACGTGATCGTGTGCGACGGCTTCGTCGGCAACGTCGCGCTGAAAACGTCCGAGGGGCTTGCGCAGATGCTGTCCGACATCATCCGCGAGGAGTTCGGCCGTTCGCTGATGTCGAAGCTGATGGCGCTGCTCGCGCTGCCTGTCCTGATGCGTTTCAAGAAGCGCGTCGACCACCGCCAGTACAACGGCGCGGCGCTGCTGGGGCTGAAGAGCCTCGTGATCAAGAGCCACGGTTCGGCCGACGCCTACGCGTTTGAGTGGGCGATCAAACGCGGGTATGATGCGGTCAAAAACGGCGTGCTGGAGCGCCTCGCGCGCGCGATGGCGGACAATTCGGTGTCGCTCGGCGACGGCGGACACGACGCGGGCGGCGCGGGCCATGCAAGCCCGGCCGCAGGCCATCACGCCGAACCTTCCGCTGCGCAATCCTCTAAAGCATAAATGGCCCAATCGACTCTCTATTCCCGCGTGCTCGGCACGGGCAGCTATCTGCCGCCCGACCGCGTCACGAACCAGCAGTTGACCGATCGTCTTGCGAAGGAAGGCATCGAGACGAGCGACGAATGGATCGTTGCGCGCACGGGTATCCATGCGCGCCATTTCGCCGCACCGGACGTCACGACGAGCGACCTCGCGCTCGAGGCGTCGCGTCGTGCGATTGAAATGGCCGGTATCGATCCGCAGTCGATCGACCTGATCATCGTCGCGACTTCGACCCCCGATTTCGTGTTCCCGAGCACCGCGTGCCTGCTGCAGAACAAGCTCGGGATCAAGAACGGCGGCGCCGCATTCGACGTGCAGGCCGTGTGCTCGGGCTTCGCGTACGCGATGGCGACGGCCGACAGCTTCATCCGCAGCGGCCAGCACCGCACGGCACTCGTGGTCGGCGCGGAGACGTTCTCGCGCATCCTCGACTTCAAGGACCGTACCACCTGCGTGCTGTTCGGCGACGGCGCGGGCGCGGTGATCCTGTCCGCGTCGGAAGAGCCGGGCGTGCTCGGCAGCGCGCTGCACGCGGACGGCAGCTATTCGCATATCCTTTGCACGCCGGGCAACGTCAACCGCGGCGTGATCGAAGGCAGCGCGTTCCTGTACATGGACGGGCAGGCCGTGTTCAAGCTCGCGGTCAACGTGCTCGAAAAGGTCGCGATCGAGGCGCTCGCCAAGGCGAATCTCGCGCCCGAGCAAATCGACTGGCTGATTCCGCACCAGGCCAACATCCGCATCATGACCAGCACCTGCCGCAAGCTCGGCCTGCCGCAGGAACGCATGGTCGTGACGGTCGACCAGCACGGCAACACGTCGGCTGCGTCGATCCCGCTGGCGTTCGACACCGCGGTGCGCGACGGTCGCATCCAGCGTGGCCAGCACGTGCTGATCGAGGGTGTCGGCGGCGGCTTCACCTGGGGCGCGTCGGTCTTCCGCTTCTGATCCGCGGCGCGCGACTGCTGCGCGCGGATCCCATCGGCGCGCCGTTCGTGCGCGCCGTCCGAATCGATTCAATTGGGGACGATATGAAATTTGCATTCGTTTTTCCGGGGCAGGGCTCGCAGGCAGTCGGCATGCTCAACGCATTCGCCGATCTGGCCGTCGTGCGCGAGACGCTCCAGGAAGCGTCCGATGCACTCAATCAGGACCTCGGCAAGCTGATCGCCGAAGGCCCGGCCGAAGAGCTGAATCTGACCACCAACACGCAGCCCGTGATGCTGACGGCCGCGTACGCGTGCTACCGCGCGTGGCAGCAGGCAGGCGGCCCGGCGCCGTCGATCGTCGCCGGCCACAGTCTCGGCGAATACACGGCGCTCGTCGCGGCGGGCGCGCTCGCGTTCAAGGACGCGGTGCCGCTCGTGCGCTTCCGCGCGCAGGCGATGCAAACGGCTGTGCCGGTCGGCCAGGGCGGCATGGCCGCGATCCTGGGCCTCGACGACGACACGGTGCGCGCGGTGTGCGCCGAAGCCGCGGAAGCGGGCGTCGTCGAAGCGGTGAACTTCAATGCGCCTGCGCAGGTCGTGATCGCAGGCAACAAGGCCGCCGTCGAAAAGGCGTGCGAGATCGCGAAGGCGAAGGGCGCGAAGCGCGCGCTGCCGCTGCCCGTGTCGGCACCGTTCCATTCGTCACTGCTCAAGCCGGCATCGGACCAGTTGCGCGACTATCTCGCGAACATCGACGTGAAGGCGCCGCAGATTCCGGTCGTCAACAACATCGACGTCGCCGTGGTCAGCGATCCGGCCGCGATCAAGGATGCGCTGGTGCGCCAGGCCGCAGGCCCGGTGCGCTGGGTCGAGTGCGTGCAGCACATCGCCGGCACGGGCGTCACGCACGTGATCGAATGCGGTCCGGGCAAGGTGCTCGCCGGCCTGACGAAGCGCATCGACGGTAACCTGACTGGTGCGTCGGTGTTCGATCCGGCGTCGCTCGACGAAGCGCTCAAGCTGGTGACCGCCTGACGCGGCGCCTTTTCTCAAGAGACGGATATTCGATTCATGGAAAAGACTCTCGATAAACAGATTGCGATCGTGACCGGCGCGTCGCGCGGCATCGGCCGGTCGATCGCGCTCGAACTCGCGCGCCTGGGCGCGACGGTGATCGGCACCGCGACGAGCGAATCGGGCGCGGCCGCGATCACCGCGGCGTTCGCGGAAGCGGGCGTCCTGGGCCGCGGCGCGGTGCTGAACGTCAACGACGCGGCGGCCGCCGAAGCGCTGATCGACGCAACCGTGAAGGAATTCGGCGCGCTGAACGTGCTCGTCAACAACGCGGGCATCACGCAGGACCAGCTCGCGATGCGGATGAAGGACGAGGACTGGGACGCGGTGATCGACACCAACCTGAACTCGGTGTTCCGCCTGTCGCGCGCGGTGCTGCGCCCGATGATGAAGGCGCGCGGCGGCCGTATCATCAACATCACGTCGGTGGTCGGTTCGGCCGGCAACCCGGGTCAGGTCAACTACGCGGCCGCGAAGGCCGGCGTCGCGGGCATGACGCGTGCGCTCGCGCGCGAGATCGGCAGCCGCGGCATCACCGTGAACTGCGTCGCGCCGGGCTTCATCGACACCGACATGACGAAGACGCTGCCGGAAGAACAGCAGGCCGCGCTCAAGACCCAGATTCCGCTCGGCCGCCTCGGCAGCCCGGAAGACATCGCCCATGCCGTCGCGTTCCTCGCATCGCCGCAGGCCGGTTACATTACCGGCACGACGCTGCACGTGAATGGCGGCATGTACATGTCGTAACGATTTTCGTTTACCATCCGCGCCGTATCCCGTTTTTCAGGCGGATCGGTGCTTGATCGACCATCAAGCCAACGCGCGTTTTGGCGTCAGCAAACCTGATAAAATGCGCGCACTTGTAAATCTGAACTTTCCCTCGGAGGGGTAATGGACAACATCGAACAACGTGTCAAGAAGATCGTCGCTGAACAACTGGGCGTTGCGGAAGCCGAGATCAAGAACGAAGCTTCGTTCGTGAACGACCTGGGCGCCGACTCGCTCGACACGGTCGAACTGGTGATGGCTCTCGAAGACGAGTTCGGCATGGAAATCCCGGACGAAGAAGCAGAGAAGATCACGACCGTTCAGCAAGCGATCGACTACGCTCGCGCAAACGTCAAGGCGTAAGCGCCTTTCGCGCTTGTCCGCCACGTCGCCGCGATCTTCGCGATTGACGCGCCATCCTGCCGGCTTCGCGCCGGACGGACTAACAGCCACAGGGCTCGCAGGGCTGGTTCCTGTGGCCACTGTGGCTTTTGTTTTTGTCATCCAATAATGGAAAAGAGGTTACCGTGAGCCGCCGTCGTGTTGTCGTTACAGGCCTGGGGCTTATTTCGCCTGTTGGCAATAGTGTTGCCGACGGCTGGGCCAATCTCGTCGCCGGCAAGTCCGGTATCGCCACCGTCACGAAGTTCGATCCGTCGAATCTCGCCGTGCATTTCGCGGGCGAGGTGAAGGGTTTCAACGCCGAGGAGTACATCCCGGCGAAGGAAGCCCGCAGCATGGATACGTTCATCCATTACGGCATCGCCGCCGGTGTCCAGGCCTTCAAGGACAGCGGGCTGGAGGTGAACGAAGCCAATGCGGAACGCATCGGCGTGCTGGTCGGTTCCGGCATCGGCGGCCTGCCGATGATCGAAGATACGCACCAGACCTACGTCGATCGCGGTGCGCGCCGGATTTCGCCGTTCTTCGTGCCGGGTTCGATCATCAACATGATCTCGGGTCACCTGAGCATCATGTTCGGCCTGAAGGGCCCGAACCTCGCGGCCGTGACGGCCTGCACGACCGGCCTGCACAGCATCGGTCTGGCGGCACGCCTGATCCAGGCGGGCGACGCGGACGTGATGGTCGCGGGCGGAGCCGAATCGACGGTGTCGCCGCTCGGTATCGGCGGTTTCGCGGCAGCACGCGCGCTGTCGACCCGCAACGACGATCCGGCCAGCGCGTCCCGTCCGTGGGACAAGGACCGCGACGGCTTCGTGCTGGGCGAAGGTGCCGGCGTGATGGTACTCGAGGAGTACGAGGCGGCGAAGGCGCGCGGTGCGAAGATCTACGCGGAAGTCTCGGGCTTCGGCATGACCGGCGACGCGTACCACATGACCGCGCCGAACATGGACGGCCCGCGCCGCTGCATGGTTGCGGCACTGCGCGACGCCGGCGTGAACGCGGACGAGGTCCAGTACCTGAACGCGCACGGCACGTCGACGCCGCTGGGTGACAAGAACGAGTCCGACGCGGTGAAGGCGGCCTTCGGCGAGCACGCGTACAAGCTCGTCGTGAACTCGACGAAGTCGATGACGGGCCACCTGCTGGGCGGCGCGGGCGGCCTCGAGTCGGTGTTCACGGTGCTGGCGCTGCACAACAACGTGTCGCCGCCGACCATCAACATCTTCAACCAGGACCCCGAGTGCGATCTCGATTACTGCGCGAACACCGCGCGTGACATGAAGATCGACGTGGCCGTGAAGAACAACTTCGGCTTCGGCGGTACCAACGGCACGCTGGTGTTCAAGCGCGTCTGACGCTGAAATCGCTTGACGAGTCCATTCGATGCTCCGGCCGGGCGTCCGCAGCGCTTTGCGTTGCGGGCCTCGGCCGTGTCGTATGTCGTGCTGGCCGCGTTCGTCGCGTCGGCTGCCGCGTCGGCGTTCCTGTTCTGGGCGCCGCGCGCGGGCGCTGCCGCCGGCGCATGCGTGTCGGCCGCGACGGCCGCGCTGCTGGCCGTGTGCGCCGCGCGGGCCTGCGCCCGTCGGCTGCCGGCCGAGTTGCAGATCGACGCATTTGGGGAAATTGCGGCGTTTGGTCGCACCGGGCGGTTGCTGGCCCGTGGCCGTGTGACCGGCCATGCGCACTGGAGCAGCCTGCTGCTCGTGCTGTCGATCGGGCAGGGCGCCCGGCGGGCCCGGCCGCTGCTGATTCCGGCCGATGCGCTCGACGCCGCGTCGTTCAGCGCGTTGTCCGTGCTCGCGAGAACCGCGGGCGCCGCGGGGCGGGCATGACGGCGGCGCGGTTACCGACCGTAACCAGCGGCCGGCGCGGGAACGCTACAATAGCGCTCCGCGTTGCATCCCTAGTTAATGGATTTGTCAGGTGAGTGAAAAAGAAATTGATCAGGTTCTGGTCGAGCGCGTACAGAAGGGCGACAAGGCAGCGTTCGAACTCCTGGTCTCCAAATACCACCGCAAGATCATTCGGCTGATCTCGCGCCTCGTGCGGGATCCCGCCGAGGTCGAGGATGTGGCCCAGGACGCGTTCATCAAGGCGTATCGCGCGCTGCCGCAATTTCGCGGCGAGTCCGCGTTCTACACGTGGTTGTACCGGATTGCCGTCAATACGGCGAAGAACTACCTTGCGACGCAGGGTCGCCGCGCACCGACCTCGACCGAGGCCGATGCCGAGGAAGCGGAAACTTTCTCCGACGCAGACCAACTAAGGGATATCAACACGCCTGAGTCGATGTTGATGAGCAAGCAGATTGCCGAGACGGTCAACGCTGCAATGGCCGCCTTGCCCGAAGAACTGCGCCAGGCGATTACGCTGCGCGAGATCGAGGGCCTGAGCTACGAAGAGATCGCGGAAATGATGGGCTGTCCGATCGGGACGGTCCGGTCGCGGATCTTCCGCGCTCGCGAGGCAATCGCTGCCAAATTGCGTCCGCTGCTCGATACGCCCGAAGGCAAGCGCTGGTAAGCGCGACAGGCGGAACGACGCGGGTCGGGGTCTAGTTACGGATAGAGTCGTGAAGTCACGACGGGGTGTGCAAGATGGGGAGCATCATGGGGTCGGTCAATACGCAGTCGCAGGCGTGCTCGCGCGGCGAGCGCCTTTCCGCGCTGGTCGACGGCGAAATGTTCGATGGCCCGGATCACGGGCAGTTTCTGGCTGAGCTCAACCGCGCGGATCGCGCTGCGTGGGCCCATTACCACCTGATCGGCGATGCGCTGCGCTCGGACGAGCTCGCGTTGTCGCCCGCGCTGAGCGTCGCGTTCACCGCGCGCATGTCGGCCGCGCTCGAAAGCGAGCCGCACCTGCTCGCGCCGGCGGCCGCGCCGGTCGCGCGCAAGCTGCTGTCGCTGCGCCGGCGCGTCGTGCCCGCGTTCGCGGTGGCGGCCGCGGCGGCCACGCTGACGTGGATCGTCGTTCCGCAACTGCAGACGGCCGGTACGCCGGCCGCCGTCCAGGTCGCGTCGGTCGGTGCGCCGCAAAGCGGCAACCTGCAGCGTGTGACGGTCGCGCAGGCGTCGGCCCAGCCGGGGCTGCAGGACGTCAACATCATTCGCGACGCCAGCCTCGACCAATACCTCGAAGCGCACCAGCAATTCGCGCAGCAGCCCGTCGTCACGGGTTCGATGCCGCTGATCCGCGCTGCCGTGACCACCACGCCAGGCCAATAAACCCGATGCGGACATTGCAGTTGAATCACGCCATCTCCGGATGGAAGCGGCTGCCGGCCCTCCTGCTTTGCGCAGCCGCCCTGTTGTCCGTTCAATCCCTTCCTGCCAGCGCCCAGCAACCGGACGATCCCGTCGCGACCCGCAAGGGCGCCGCGGACTGGCTCGACCGCGTCCAGCAGGCGGCGCAGCAGCAGAGCTACGAGGGCACGTTCGTCTACCAGCGCGGCGGGTATGTCCAGTCGTCGCGTATCGCACACGTCGCGTCCCGCGACGGCGAGTTCGAGCGGATCGAGACACTCGACGGCAAGCCGCGCAAGCTGCTGCGGCATAACGACGAGCTGTACACGTTCGTGCCCGAGCGCAAGCTTTGCGTGGTCGAGCGCCGTCAGACGCGCGACTCGTTCCCTGCGCTGCTCGGCGCGAGCGGCGAACACGTGATGTCCGTCTACGACGCAAAGTCGCTCGGCAAGGACCGTGTGGCCGGGATCGACGCGCAGGTCGTCGAGCTCGTGCCGAAGGATGCCTACCGGTTCACGTACAAGCTCTGGGCCGACGCGCGCACCGGGCTGCTGCTGCGCTCGCAGACGCTCGATGCGAACGATCACGTGCTCGAACAGATTGCGTTCTCGCAATTGCAGGCGGGCGGCGGGAGCGGCGACAAGGCCGCGATCGCGGCCGGCATGCGCAACCTGAGCGGCTGGACGGTCGTACGCCCGCCGGTCGCGACGGTCGACATGGAGGCGCAGGGCTGGCAGCTCGCGCCGAGCGTCGCCGGCTTCCAGAAGATCCGCGAAGTGCGCCGGCCGATGGCTGCGCGCGATGCGGGCGATCCGCCGATCCCGGTCGATCAGGCTGTTTTCACCGACGGTCTCGCGACGATCTCCGTTTTCATCGAGCCGGCCGAGAAGAACACGCGCAAGGAAGGCGCGGGCAGCACCGGTGCGACGCACGTGCTCGTGAAGCGTCGCGGCGACTACTGGATCACCGTGCTCGGTGAAGTGCCGCCGGCTACGTTGCAGCAGTTCGCGTCTGCCATAGAATACAAGGCTTCCAAGTAACGCTACGGCTTCCGACATGATGAAACTCACGCTGCGCAAATGGCTCGCGGCGGCGGCGCTGTCTGCCTGCCTGCCGCTCGTACCGCATACCGCGGTCGCGGTGACGGCTCCCGCTGCCAGCCTGCCCGATTTCGCCGATCTGGTCGAAAAAGTCGGGCCGGCCGTCGTGAACATCCGGACCACCGCCAACGTGCCGACGAGCAGCGGCCCGCGTGGGATGCTCCCGCCGGGCTTCGACAACGGCGACATGTCGGAATTCTTCCGGCGCTTCTTCGGCATTCCGCTGCCGCAAGCGCCCGGCAACGGTAGCGGCAATGGCAACGGCAATCCGAAGAATGCGCCGGCGCCGGACAATCCGCCCGACACCGAGCAGAACCGCGGTGTCGGCTCGGGCTTCATCGTGTCGGCCGACGGTTACGTGATGACCAATGCGCACGTCGTCGACGACGCGGACACCATCTACGTGACGCTGACCGACAAGCGCGAGTTCAAGGCGAAGCTGATCGGCGTCGACGATCGCACGGACGTCGCGGTCGTCAAGATCCAGGCGTCGAACCTGCCTGTCGTCGCGATCGGCGACTCGAACAAGGTGCGCGTCGGCGAGTGGGTCGTCGCGATCGGTTCGCCGTTCGGCCTCGACAATACGGTGACGGCCGGCATCGTCAGCTCGAAGAGCCGCAACACGGGCGACTATCTGCCGTTCATCCAGACCGACGTCGCCGTGAACCCCGGCAACTCGGGCGGCCCGCTGATCAACATGCAGGGCGAGGTGATCGGCATCAACTCGCAGATCTACAGCCGTACCGGCGGCTTCATGGGCATCTCGTTCGCGATTCCGATCGACGAGGCGATGCGCGTGGCCGACCAGTTGAAGGCGACGGGCAAGGTCACGCGCGGCCGGATCGCGGTGGCGATCGGCGAGGTGACGAAGGATGTGGCCGACTCGATCGGGTTGCCGAAGGCCGAAGGCGCGCTCGTCAGCAGCGTCGAGCCGGGCGGCCCGGCCGACAAGGCGGGCATCCAGCCGGGCGACATTATCCTGAAGTTCAACGGCCGTCCGGTCGATACGGCGTCGGATTTGCCGCGCATGGTCGGCGACACGAAGCCCGGCACGAAGGCGACCGTCAGCGTGTGGCGCAAGGGTCAGGCTCGCGATCTTCCGATCACGATCGCCGAGACGCCGGCCGAGTCGACGGCCAAGGCCGAACAGCGCAAGAACGCGCCGCAGAAGCCGCGCCAGACCAATTCGCTCGGCCTGACGGTCAGCGACCTGACGGCGGATCAGTTGAAGACGCTGAAGCTGAAGAACGGCGTGCAGGTCGACGGTGTCGACGGCCCGGCCTCGCGTGCGGGCCTGCAGCGCGGCGACATCGTGCTTCGCGTAGGCGATACCGATATCACGAGCGCGAAGCAGTTCGCCGAAGTGACCGCGCAGCTCGATCCGCAGAAGGCGGTCGCGGTGCTCGTGCGGCGCGGTGACAACACGCAGTTCGTGCCCGTGCGGCCGCGCCAGAAGTAACGATGTTCACGCTCTACGGCCGCGGCTGGTGCCACCTGTGCGACGACATGCGCGACGCACTGGCGCCGGTGGCGGTCGAATTCGGCGTCGCGGTCGACTATGTCGACATCGACACCGATGCGGCGCTCGTCGCCCGCTACGACGAGGACGTGCCGGTGCTGCTGCTGGACGGCGCGGAGGTGTGCCGCCACCGGTTCGACGACGCGAGGGTGCGCGACGCGCTCGCGGCAAGGCGCTGAGCCTGGCCGGTCGCCGGCCGGCGTCGCTTCGCCGCACTGGACTCGGCCCGGCAGGCGCCTCCGGCCGGGCGCCGCGCGGCCCGGCGTCCGAAATACCGCCCGACTGAAGGCCTTTTCGGCTAAAATAAGCCGTTTTTTCACCGACTTACACAAGGCGTGCTCCGCAGTCGTCGAGCGCGCCTTTTTCGCTTGATCGGCACTGAATGGATCATATTCGCAATTTCTCGATCATCGCGCACATCGACCATGGCAAGTCGACGCTCGCGGATCGCATCATCCAGGTATGCGGCGGCCTCGCCGACCGTGAAATGGAAGCGCAGGTGCTCGATTCGATGGATATCGAGCGCGAGCGCGGCATCACGATCAAGGCGCAGACGGCTGCACTGTCCTATCGCGCGCGCGACGGCAAGGTCTACAACCTGAACCTGATCGACACGCCGGGGCACGTCGACTTCTCGTACGAGGTCAGCCGTTCGCTGTCCGCGTGCGAAGGCGCGCTGCTGGTCGTCGACGCGAGCCAGGGCGTCGAGGCGCAGACGGTCGCGAACTGCTACACGGCGATCGAGCTCGGCGTCGAGGTCGTGCCGGTGCTGAACAAGATCGACCTGCCGGCCGCGAACCCCGAGAGCGCGATCGAGGAGATCGAGGACGTGATCGGCATCGATGCGACCGACGCGACGCGCTGCAGCGCGAAGACGGGCCTCGGCGTCGAAGATGTACTCGAAGCGCTGATCGCGAAGGTGCCGCCGCCGAAGGGCGATCCCGACGCGCCGCTGCAGGCGCTCATCATCGATTCGTGGTTCGACAACTACGTCGGCGTCGTGATGCTGGTGCGCATCGTCAACGGCACGCTGCGCCCGAAGGACAAGATCAAGATGATGGCGACCGGCGCGCAGTATCCGGTCGAGCACATCGGCGTGTTCACACCGAAGTCGCGCAATCTCGATTCGCTGTCGGCGGGGCAGGTGGGCTTCATCATCGCCGGCATCAAGGAACTGACGGCCGCGAAGGTCGGCGATACCGTCACGCACGTGGCCAAGGCGGCGACGGAAGCGCTGCCGGGCTTCAAGGAGGTGAAGCCGCAGGTGTTCGCCGGACTCTATCCGGTGGAAGCGAACCAGTACGACGCGCTGCGCGAATCGCTCGAGAAGCTGAAGCTCAACGACGCGTCGCTGCAGTACGAGCCGGAAGTGTCGCAGGCGCTCGGTTTCGGGTTCCGGTGCGGCTTCCTGGGTCTGCTGCACATGGAGATCGTGCAGGAGCGGCTGGAGCGCGAATTCGACATGGACCTCATTACCACGGCGCCGACCGTGGTCTACGAGGTCCTGATGAGCGACGGCTCGATCGTAATGGTCGAGAATCCCGCGAAGATGCCGGAACCGCCGAGGATCGAGGAGATCCGCGAGCCGATCGTCACGGTGAATCTATACATGCCGCAGGACTACGTCGGCTCGGTGATCACGCTGTGTACGCAGAAGCGCGGCTCGCAGATCAACATGCAGTATCACGGCCGCCAGGTTCAGCTGACCTACGAAATCCCGATGGCCGAGATCGTGCTCGATTTCTTCGACCGCCTGAAGTCGGTGTCGCGCGGCTACGCGTCGATGGACTACGAGTTCAAGGAATACCGGTCGGCGGACGTCGTGAAGGTCGACATGCTGATCAACGGCGACAAGGTCGACGCGCTGTCGGTGATCGTCCACCGGTCGCAATCGCAGTATCGCGGCCGCGAAGTGGCGGCGAAGATGCGCGAGATCATTCCGCGCCAGATGTACGACGTGGCGATCCAGGCCACGATCGGTGCGCACATCATCGCCCGCGAGAACATCAAGGCGCTGCGCAAGAACGTGCTGGCGAAGTGCTATGGCGGCGACATCTCGCGTAAGAAAAAGCTGCTCGAAAAGCAGAAGGCCGGCAAGAAACGCATGAAGCAGGTGGGTTCGGTCGAGATCCCGCAGGAAGCGTTCCTTGCGATCTTGCGCGTCGAAGACAAATAACAGGACAGTTCCTTTTATGAATTTTGCGCTGATTCTTTTTGTGCTCGTCGTCGTGACGGGCGTAGCGTGGGTGCTGGACAAGATGGTGTTCCTGCCGCGGCGACGCTTGGCGGCCGACTCGGCGATCGAGGAGTTCGATCGGCAGCAGTCGCGCATCGACAAGCGCTTCGCGGACGAAAACGCCGTGCAGACGCGTTCGAAGCTGCGCGACGAGAAGCTGCGCCAGCCGTGGTGGCTCGAGTACACCGCGAGCTTCTTCCCGGTGATCCTGGCGGTGTTCGTCGTGCGTTCGTTCATCATCGAGCCGTTCAAGATTCCGTCGGGTTCGATGGTGCCGACACTGCTTGTCGGCGACTTCATCCTCGTCAACAAGTTCGAATACGGGCTGCGCCTGCCGGTCACGAACACGAAGATCACGCAGGGCAGCCCGCTGTCGCGCGGCGACGTCGTCGTGTTCCGTTATCCGAAGGACGAGTCGGTCGACTACATCAAGCGCGTGATCGGCCTGCCGGGCGACACGGTCGCGTACCAGGACAAGCAGCTCACGATCAACGGCCAGCCGGTGCCCGAAACGCCGCTGCCCGATTTCTTCGACGACGAGCGCCAGAATTACGCGAAGCAGTTCGAGGAGACGATCGGCAACAGGAAGAACGCGATCCTCAACAATCCCGCGGTGCCGCCGTTCGTGATGGGCGCATACGACTATCCGTATCGCGACAACTGCACGTACAACAGCCGCGGCGTGATCTGCAAGGTGCCGCCCGGTCACTACTTCATGATGGGCGACAACCGCGACAACAGCGCGGACAGCCGCTACTGGGGTTTCGTGCCCGACCAGAACATCGTCGGTCGCGCGTTCTTCATCTGGATGAACTTCAGCGACCTGAAGCGCATCGGTTCCTTCAACTGATCGCATTCGACGTACGCGCAATACGCGACGCACGGGCCGCGTCGCGTATTGCCGAACTACTTTAAGAACCGGCGGTAACACCGCCTCGTCACGCCTTTTCGTGTCCGGCCGTGCCGTTTCGGCCCGACCGGCGCCCGCGTTATACTCCTGCACATGCCCCTATCCCAGTTGGAAAGCCGGCTGCGCTACGAATTTCGCAATGCGGAATTGTTGCGCCAGGCTTTGACCCATCGCAGTCACAGTGCCACGCACAACGAACGGCTCGAGTTTCTCGGCGACTCCGTTCTGAATTGCGCGGTGGCCGCCCTTTTGTTCCAGCGTTTCAGCAAGCTGGACGAAGGTGACCTGTCGCGCGTACGCGCCAACCTCGTCAAACAGCAGTCGCTGTACGAAATTGCTCAGGCCCTGAATATTTCGGACGGGCTGCGGCTGGGCGAGGGTGAGTTGCGCAGCGGCGGTTTCCGCCGCCCGTCGATCCTCGCGGACGCGTTCGAAGCCATCATCGGGGCCGTGTTCCTCGATGGCGGCTTCGAAGCCGCCCAAGGGGTCATCAAGCGCCTCTACATCCCGATTCTCGACCACATCGATCCGCGCACCCTCGGCAAGGATGCGAAGACGCTGCTGCAGGAATACCTGCAGGGGCACAAGATCGCGCTGCCGACCTACACGGTCGTCGCGACACATGGTGCGGCGCACAATCAGCAATTCGAAGTCGAATGCACGGTGCCGAAGCTGGACGTGAAGGTGTCGGGCTCCGGCGCGAGCCGGCGCGCGGCCGAGCAGGCAGCGGCGAAGAAGGCGCTCGACGAGGTGATGGCGGCCGCGCCGATGCTGGCCGCGAAGCCGAAACGCTCGAAGAATGCGCGCGGGTCGAAGCATATCGAACCCGAAATCGTGCCGGGCGTGAAGGGCGTGCAGGAAGCGCTCGACCTGCGCTCGCCGGAGCGGAAGGAACGTGCGGCGGCGCGCGAGGCCAAGGCGGCCGGCGCGGTGCCCGCGGCAACCGCTGCGACCGGCGCCGGCGCGGAGCCGGCTGCGGCGCCGATGGCCGCGATTCGCGCCGCGCATGTCGAGACAGCTGCCGACAAGGGCGAACGGGCGGCGAAGCCGGCGACCGACAAGGTTGCCGAAAAGCCAGCCGAGCGCACCGACAAAGTTGCGGAAAAGCCCGCGGAAGCCGCGCCGCGCGCAGCCGACAAGCCGGCCGGCCAGGCAGCCGATCCGGCATCGTCGTCCGCCGACAAGCTTCCCGCCGGTTCCGACCCCGCTTCGCGGGCGACCGTGCGCGCACGCGATGCCGCGGCGCCCGATTCCGATACGCCGCCGGGCGGTGCGAGCCTCGCTGCCACGCAGGCGCGCGTGGCCGATGCCGACCACTGAATTGCCCATCGATCGCGCCGCGCGCCGCGCGGCCGTTTCCGAACCTGTCTCCCAAACGATATGAACACTCCCGCTCCTACCGGTTTCCGTTGCGGCATGATCGCGATCGTGGGCCGCCCGAACGTCGGCAAGTCGACGTTGATGAACGCACTCGTCGGCCAGAAGATCAGCATCACGTCGCGCAAGGCGCAGACGACCCGCCACCGCATCACCGGCATCAACACGTTCGACGACGCGCAGTTCGTGTTCGTCGATACGCCGGGCTTCCAGACCCGTCACAGCACCGCGCTGAACCGTTCGCTGAACCGCGCGGTCACGTCGACGCTCACGTCGGTCGACGTGATCCTGTTCGTGATCGAAGCGGGCCGCTTCGGGCCCGACGACCAGAAGGTGCTCGACCTGATCCCGCCCGGCATGCCGACGCTGCTGATCGCGAACAAGATCGACCGCGTGACCGACAAGGCGACGCTGTTCCCGTTCATGCAGCAGATGAGCACGCTGCGCGAATTCACCGAGCTCGTGCCGCTGTCGGCGCAGCGGCCGGAAGACATCAAGCGCCTGCTGGACACGATCAAGCCGTACCTGCCGGAAGGCGAGCCGATCTATGGCGAGGACGAGCTGACCGACCGTAGCTCGCGCTTTCTCGCTGCTGAAATCCTGCGCGAGAAGGTGTTCCGCTGGACCGGCGACGAACTGCCGTACACGAGCACCGTGCTGATCGACAAGTTCGAGGAGGAGGGGCGCCTGAAGCGCATCTTCGCGACGATCCTCGTCGAACGCGATACGCACAAGGCGATGGTGATCGGCAAGAAGGGCGAGAAGCTCAAGCAGATCAGCACCGAGGCGCGGATGGATATGGAGAAGCTGTTCGATGGCCCCGTGTACCTCGAGACCTTCGTGAAGGTGAAGAGCGGCTGGGCCGACAACGAGGCGGGGCTGCGCGCCTATGGGTACGAATGACGCGCTGACGTCGACTGAAGATGCGGTGACGGCCGGCGCGAACGACGCGCCGTTGCCGGCACCGCCCGAACCGCCGCGCAAGGCGCGGCGCGCGACGTCTCGCACGTCCGATTTCCGCGTCGCCGAGCAGCCGGCGTTTGTGTTGCACAGCTATCCGTACCGGGAAACGAGCCTGATCGTCGACGTGCTGACGCGCGATCATGGCCGGCTCGCGCTCGTCGCGAAGGGTGCAAAGCGCCCGCACTCCGCGCTGCGCGGCGTGCTGCAGACATTCCAGCCGCTGCTGCTGTCCTGGTCGGGCAAATCCGAGGTGCGCACGCTGACCGGCGCCGAGTGGGTCGGCGGGATGCTGCCGCTCGTCGGCGACGGGCTGCTGTGCGGCTTCTACGCGAACGAGCTGCTCGTGAAATTCTGCGCGCGGGAGGATCCCCAGCCGCCGCTGTTCAATCATTACGTGCTGACCCTCACGCGCCTCGCGCACGGCGAACCCGCGGTGCAGGTGCTGCGCTCGTTCGAGCGCGTGCTGCTGCGCGAGACCGGCTATGCGATGGCGCTGAACCGCACGGTCGCGCGTCGTGCGGTCGAACCCGACCGCCGGTACGTGTTCGATCCCGAGCGCGGCGTGCGCAATGCGGATGACGATGTACCGTCGCACTGGCCGGTCATCACCGGACAGACGTTGCTCGACATGGAGCAGGACGATTACCATCGAGCCCAGACGGTTGCGCAAAGCAAGACGCTGATGCGCTTCCTGCTGAACACCTATCTCGGCGGTACGCCGCTTGCCACGCGCCAGATCCTGATCGACCTGCAAAACCTATGAGCTTCTTCCTGACAACGCCCACCGCCATCGACCTCGGCGTGAACATCGACCATGTCGCGACGTTGCGCAATGTGCGCGGCACGACCTATCCCGATCCGATCCGCGCGGCGCTCGCCGCCGAAGAGGCCGGCGCGGACGCGATCACGCTGCACCTGCGCGAGGATCGCCGCCACATCGTCGACGCGGACGTGCGCAAGCTGCGCCCGCTGCTGAAGACGCGCATGAACCTCGAATGCGCGGTGACGGCCGAGATGCTCGACATCGCGTGCGAAGTGCGTCCGCACGACGCGTGCCTCGTGCCCGAGAAGCGCGAGGAACTGACGACCGAAGGCGGCCTCGATGTCGCCGGCCACTTCGAGGCCGTGCGCGCGGCGTGCAAGCAGCTTGCCGACGTGGGCGTGCGCGTGTCGCTGTTCATCGACCCGGACGAAACGCAGATCCGCGCCGCGCACGAAGCGGGCGCGCCGGTGATCGAGCTGCATACGGGCCGTTACGCCGAGGCGCACGACGAAGCCGCGCAGCAGCGCGAATACGAGCGCATCGTCGCGGGCGTGCAGGCTGGCGCGCAGCTCGGCCTGAAGGTCAACGCGGGGCACGGTCTGCACTACACGAACGTGCAGCAGATCGCCGCGATCGACGGCATCGTCGAGCTGAACATCGGCCACGCGATCGTCGCGCACGCGATCTTCGCCGGCTGGGACAACGCGGTGCGCGAGATGAAGGCGATCATGGTCGCCGCACGCGTCGCCGCGCTGCATGGCGGCGCGCGCTGAAGATGAAATTGCATCGCGCCGCGCGCGTCGTTCGTCACCCGGCTCCGCCGGAGCACGCCGGCGCGTACTGACATGGCGATCTACGGCATCGGTACCGACATTGCCCAGGTGAGCCGCATCGCGGCCGTGCTCGAGCGCACGGGCGGCCGGTTTGCCGAGAAGGTGCTGGGCCCCGACGAACTGCGCGTGTTCCATGCGCGTCGCGCACGTTCCGAGGCGCGCGGCATTGCGTTTCTCGCGACGCGTTTTTCCGCGAAGGAAGCGTTCTCGAAGGCGATCGGGCTCGGCATGCACTGGCCGATGACGTGGCGTGCATTGCAGACCCTCAACCACCCGAGCGGCGAGCCGTACGTGGTCGCGTCGGGCGAGCTGGCCGACTGGCTTGCCGCGCGCGGCATCACGGCGCGCGTGACGGTCAGCGACGAACGCGACTATGCGGTGTCGTTCGTGATCGCCGAGACGGACGCCGCGCCTGCACCTGCACCTGTTACCCGAACCCCCTCCTGACGGAATTCCCGATTCGATGAAAACGACTCCCGGCCCGGTCATGCTCGACGTCGTCGGCACGGCCCTGTCGCGCGACGATGCGCGGCGCCTCGCGCATCCGAACACCGGCGGCGTGATCCTGTTCGCGCGGCACTTCCAGAATCGCGCGCAGCTGACCGCGCTGACCGACTCGATCCGCGCGGTGCGCGAAGACATCCTGATCGCCGTCGATCACGAAGGCGGGCGCGTGCAGCGTTTCCGCACCGACGGCTTCACGGTGCTGCCCGCGATGCGCCGCGTCGGCGAGCTGTGGGATCGCGACGTGCTGCTCGCGACGAAGGTCGCGACCGCCGTCGGCTACATCCTGGCCGCCGAGCTGCGCGCGTGCGGGATCGACATGAGCTTCACGCCCGTGCTCGATCTCGACTACGGGCACTCGAAAGTGATCGGCGATCGCGCATTCCATCGCGACCCGCGCGTCGTCACGTTGCTCGCGAAGAGCCTGAACCACGGGCTGTCGCTTGCCGGGATGGCGAACTGCGGCAAGCATTTTCCGGGGCACGGCTTCGCGGAGGCCGATTCGCACGTCGCGCTGCCGACCGACGATCGCACGCTCGACGCGATCATCAAGCAGGACGTCGCGCCGTACGACTGGCTCGGCTTGTCGCTGTCCGCGGTGATTCCCGCGCATGTGATCTACACGCAGGTCGACAAGCGGCCGGCCGGTTTCTCGCGCGTGTGGTTGCAGGACATCCTGCGCGGCCGGCTCGGCTTCACGGGCGCGATCTTCAGCGACGACCTGTCGATGGAAGCCGCCCGCGAAGGCGGCACGCTCACGCAGGCGGCCGACGCCGCGCTCGCCGCCGGGTGCGACATGGTGCTCGTCTGCAACCAGCCGGACGCGGCCGAAGTCGTGCTGAACGGGCTGAAGGCGCAGGCGTCGGCAGAGTCGGCGCGGCGCATCAAGCGGATGCGCGCGCGCGGCAAGGCGCTCAAGTGGGACAAGCTGATCGTGCAGCCCGAGTATCTGCAGGCGCAGGCGCTGTTGAGCAGCGCACTGGCGTAAGCGGGGGGGGCGGCGCGGTACCGCGCCATTCCGGTCGCTGTAGCAAAAAGCCGCGCTGTTGCGCGGCTTTTTGCATGGGGTACCGCAGGCGTGAACAGGACTGCGGCGGAAATCGGGACGCCGGCGCGGCGACCTTATAGCGCAACTAACGGTCGAATCCTGCCAGCGTCCGCATGCATCGCCGCCCGTTCAGTTCACCTTCATCCGCTGCAACTTGTTGTACAGCGTCTTCGGGCTGATGCCGAGCAGCGTCGCCGCGCGGTGGCGCGTGCCGCCGACTGCATCGAGCGTCGCGCGGATCAGCAGATCCTCGACGTCGGCCAGCGGCGTGCCGACCTTGATCTGCACGCTGCTGCCGTTCAGCGCGGCGCCGGCGGCGAAGCTGGTTTCGCCCGCGCGCAGCGTCTCGATGAAATCGCCCGAGGCGTCGTACGCGAAGCGCACGCGCTCCTGCAACTCGCGCACGTTGCCGGGCCATTCGTAGGACACGCATTCGCGCACGAAGCCCGGTGCCGCGCGCTTGTCGGTCGTGCTGCGGCCGGTTGCACGCGCTTCGCGGTTCAGTTCGTCGATCAGCGCGTCCGCGATCGCGAGCGCGTCGCCGTCGCGCTCGCGCAGCGGCGGCATCGTGATCGATGCCGCGTCGAGGCGCAGCCACAGATCCTCGCGCAGCGTGCCGTTCGCGACCGCTTCGCGCGCCGGGCGGCGCGTGGTTGCGATCAGCCGGAAATCGCTCGTGATCGCGCTCGTGCCGCCGATCCGCATGAAGTTCTGCGAATCGAGCGCATGCAGCAGCGCTTCCTGCAGCACGAGCGGCAGCGCGGTGATCTCGTCGAGGAACAGCGTGCCGCCGCCCGCCTGTTCGAACAGGCCCGATTCGCGGCGCTCGGCACCGTCGAACGCGCCGCGCTCATGGCCGAACAGCACGCTGTCGAGCGATGCGCCGTGCCGGCCGGCATGCGCGATCGTCCGGCAGTCGAACGACACGAACGGCCCTTTGCGGCGCCGGCTCAGTTCGTGCAGCGTGCGCGCGGCCAGCTTCTTGCCGGTGCCGGCTTCGCCCGCGAACAGCACGGCCGTTTCGGTACGCGCGTTGTGCTCGATCATGTCGTACACGTGCTGCATCGCGTCGCTGCGGCCGACCAGCGCGCCGAAGCGGCCGAGCTGGCGCAGCGATGCGCGCAGCGACTGCACTTCGTCGATCAGTTCGTACGGGCGCGGGATCCGCGCGAGCAGGCTGCGCAGGCGAGGAATGTTGATCGGCTTCAGCAGGTAGTCCCAAATACCGTGACGCAGGCCCTCGATTGCGCTTTCGACCGTCGCGTTGCCCGTCAGCACGATGACGGGCAACGAGCCGTTCGGCTGTTGCTGCGGCAGGTGCTGGAGCAGGTCGAAGCCGCTGCCGTCCGGCAGGTTCAGGTCGACGAGGACGACATCGGGAATCGAGCGGCCGAGCGCCGTGCGCGCTTCGGCGAGCGACGTGGCCGTGTCGACCGAGAAGCCGTCTGCGGCGAGCAGCGCGGTGAGGCCGGAGAGACTGTTGGGATCGTCTTCGACAATCAGTGCGTGTGGCATGGTGGACGCGAGTCGAGTCAAGAGAGGCGGGCTGTCGGCCCTGGGGGCCGCAGCCGCATGTCAGATTAAAAACTGATTTTATGCCCCGCCGAACGCGTAACGCGCATTATTTCTCCGGCGCTATAAAACAGTTACCGATGATACAAATTGAATATCTTTAGCGGTGGATTTTGTGCTCGATATGGCACTGCTTTACCGTCGCTGTTGGCGACAGGCAAACAAAAAGCGCCCCGAAGGGCGCTTTGTTCGATGCGTGTAACGCTGGCGATTACGCGCGGCTGCGGTATTCGTTCGTACGCGTATCGATTTCGATCTTGTCGCCGGTGTTGCAGAAGAGCGGCACTTGCAGTTCGAAGCCCGTTGCGAGCTTCGCGTTCTTCAGCACCTTGCCCGACGACGTGTCGCCCTTGACGGCCGGTTCCGTGTAGGTGATCTCGCGAACGAGGACCGTCGGCAGGTCGACCGAGATCGCCTTCTCGTTGTAGAACACGACTTCGCACGCCATGCCGTCTTCGAGGTAGTTCAGCGCTTCGCCCATCATTTCGGCTTCGACTTCGTACTGGTTGTAGTCGGCGTCCATGAACACATACATCGGATCGGCGAAGTACGAATACGTCACTTCCTTGCGGTCGAGCACGACGACGTCGAACTTGTCGTCTGCCTTGTAGACCGATTCCTGGCCTGCGTTGGTCAGCAGGTTCTTCATCTTCATCTTGACGACGGCGGAATTACGGCCCGACTTGTTGTATTCCGCCTTGGCGATGACCCAAGCATCGCTGCCGATCTGCACGACGTTGCCTACGCGGAGTTCCTGTGCGGTCTTCATAAAAACTGTCCTGATCAAATCAAATAAATAGGTGCCTGAGCGTTGCGCAACGGCTGACGGCGCAAGCGGCGCGTTCCGGTGGACGCCAAAAGCGAGCGCTTGCCTGGTCAGCCGTCGGATAACCGCTTATTTTAACTGAGATTTTGCGTATTCGGCCAGCTTTCCGGCGAGATCGCCGACGGCCGCGAGCGTGTCGGCCCAGCGGACCGCGTTGGCGTCGAGTGCGGCACGGTGTTGCAGGAAATCGGCCCAGTCGGGCGTGCCGACGCCGTTCCACGCATGCCAGAAGCGCTCGAGCGCCGCGCGCGGCGCGTCGGCGAGGCCGGCCGACAGGTGCGCGAGCGCGGCGTCGAGCTTCGGCAGGTGTACATCGTCGGCCTGCGGGTAGATGTGCCACACGAACGGCTTGCGTGCCCACTGCGCACGGACGAAGGAATCCTCGCCGCGCACGAAGTTGATGTCGGCTACCCACAGCAGCGGGTCGTAGTCGGCCTGCGGAACGAACGCGAGCCCGTGAGCGACCAGGTTGCCGCTGCTCGCATGCGTGCCCGCGCCGAACGACTCGACCCCGAAAAAGCGCGCCACGGCAGGCGACACGCGGCCGGCCGGCACGAGCGCGACGACCGGCGACGGGCCGTCGCGCCATTGCGCGAGCAGCGCGTCGACCGCCGGATTCTCGTACGCGAACAGGCTGACGACCGTCGTGCCGGGCGCCGGCGGCGCGCCGCCGGTCGCGCGCTGCCACCACGCGGCGCGCGCGGCCGCGTCGGTTTCGAACGCGGTGCGGCGCGCATCGAGGTCGTGTTCCTTCAGGACGCCGCCCGTGCCGGCCGACAGGCCCGGGAAGAAGAACGTCTTCAGCAGCGGGTAGCGCGGATGCGGCGATGGCCGCAAATGGAAATCGGCGACCCAGTCCTCGGCGCTCAGGTATTCGAGGTTGATCCACACCGGGCGCCGCGCGCGGCGCGCCATCGCGGCGAGATACACGCCGGGCAGCTCGCACGCGAACGCCTCGATCACGACATCGGCGATCTCCAGCGCGTCGCCGGCTTCCGCATGCCAGTGCTCGATCACGATGCCGTCGACCGCCTGCCGTCCCGCGTCGGGATCGACCCCCGGCAGCAGGCGCACGAACGTGCGCAGGTCGTCGACGAACAGGCGAACCTGCCAGCCGTGCTCGTGTGCGAGCTGGCGCGCGACGCGCCAGCACACGCCGATGTCGCCGAAATTGTCGATCACCGTGCAGAAGAGGTCGCAGGCGATCGGTTCGCCCGGCGCGAGCGGCTCAGCGGATTGGGGGACAGCAGTGGTGCGTGGCATCGAAGCGGGCCGGTGAATGCTCTAAACTGGCGATTCTAATAGACCCGTTCCGCGTTACAAGGCGCCCGGATCACGCATGACATCCCCAGAAGCCTCCGATACTCCGTTCGAACCGAAGAAGATCCTTGCGCAGTTGCCGCACATGCCGGGTGTCTATCGCTATTACGACACGGCGGGCGCCGTCCTCTACGTCGGCAAGGCGCGCGACCTGAAGAAGCGCGTGTCGAGCTACTTCACGAAGACGCAACTGTCGCCGCGCATCGCGATGATGGTCACGCGCATCGCACGCATCGAGACGACCGTTACGCGCTCGGAAGCCGAGGCGCTGCTGCTCGAGAACAACCTGATCAAGGCGCTCGCGCCGCGCTACAACATCCTGTTTCGCGACGACAAGTCGTATCCGTACCTGAAGCTCACCGCGCACCGTTTTCCGCGGATGGCCTACTACCGCGGCTCGGTCGACAAGCAGAACCAGTATTTCGGGCCGTTCCCGAGCGCGTGGGCCGTGCGCGAGAGCATCCAGATCCTGCAGCGCGTGTTCCAGTTGCGGACCTGCGAGGATTCGGTCTTCAACAACCGTACGCGGCCTTGCCTGCTGCACCAGATCGGGCGCTGCACGGCGCCGTGCGTCGGCGCGATCTCCGACGAGGATTACGCGGTCGACGTGTCGAACGCCGCGCGTTTCCTGCTCGGCCGGCAGTCGGAAGTGATGAAGGAGCTCGAGCAGAAGATGCACGCGTTCGCGGCCGAGCTGAAATTCGAGCAGGCGGCGGCCGTGCGCAACCAGATGAGTTCGCTCGCGACGGTGCTGCACCAGCAGGCGATCGAGGTCGGCAGCGACAGCGACGTCGACATTCTGGCGGTCGTCGCGCAGGGCGGACGCGTGTGCGTGAACCTCGCGATGGTGCGCGGCGGCCGGCATCTCGGCGACAAGGCGTATTTCCCGACGCACGTCGAAAGCGCGCTGACGCTCGCCGAGGGCGGTCTCGGCGACGACACCGAGGTGGCGGAAATTGCCGACGTGACCGACGCGACTGACGGTGTGCTGTCCGATCAGGCTGCGGACGAAGGCGGCAGCGCGCGTGGCGACGCGGTGGCGTCGGTCGAGGCGGAGGTGCTCGATGCGTTCATCTCGCAGCACTATCTCGGCAACCGCGTGCCGCCGGTGCTCGTCGTGAGTCATGCGCCCGCGAGCCGCGACCTGCTCGAGCTGCTGTCCGAGCAGGCCGGCCACAAGGTGTCGCTGGTGCGGCAGCCGCAGGGGCAGCGGCGCGCGTGGCTGTCGATGGCCGAGCAGAACGCGCAGATCGCGCTCGCGCGGCTGCTGTCCGAGCAGGGCTCGCAGCAGGCGCGTACGCGCGCGCTCGCGGAGACGCTCGGCTACGAATGCGACGATCTCGCGACGCTGCGGATCGAATGCTTCGACATCAGCCATACGATGGGCGAGGCGACGCAGGCGTCGTGCGTCGTTTATCACCATCACAAGATGCAGTCGGGCGAGTACCGTCGCTACAACATCACCGGCATCACGCCGGGCGACGATTACGCGGCGATGCGGCAGGTGCTCACGCGCCGCTACGAGAAGATGGTCGAGCAGGCCGCGCAGGCGGCCGCCGCCGACGATGCGGCGGGCATCGACGGCGAGTCGACGCGCAAGGCCGAGTCGTCGAGCCTGTTGCCGAACCTCGTGCTGATCGACGGCGGCAAGGGTCAGGTCGAAATCGCGCGCCAGGTGTTCACCGAGCTCGGGCTCGATACGTCGATGCTGGTCGGCGTCGCGAAAGGCGAGGGGCGCAAGGTCGGCCTCGAGACGCTCGTGTTCGCGGACGGCCGCACGCCGCTCGAACTCGGCAAGGAGAGCGCCGCGCTGATGCTCGTCGCGCAGATCCGCGACGAGGCGCACCGCTTCGCGATCACCGGCATGCGCGCGAAGCGGGCGAAGGCGCGCCAGACGTCGCGGCTCGAGGAACTCGAAGGCGTCGGCGCGAAGCGCCGGCAGCGGCTGCTCGCGCGCTTCGGCGGGTTGCGCGGCGTCGTTGCCGCGAGTGTCGAAGAACTCGCGAGCGTCGAGGGCATCTCGCACGCGCTTGCAGAGCAGATCTACAAACAGCTTCACTGACGCGCCCGTGCGGCCGGCTGCCTTGCCCGCGTTTTCGCGTTCTTGTGGCGGGCCGGTCGACACGGCACAATTGCGAATCCTTTACTGTCCCGGATGCCATGCCGTTCAATTTCCCGATTTTCCTGACGTGGGTGCGGATCGTGCTGATTCCGCTCGTCGTCGGCGTGTTCTATTTGCCGGACACAGTGATGGGCGGCGCGCACCGCAATCTCGCGGCGGCGGCGATCTTCATCCTCGCCGCGCTGACCGACTGGTTCGACGGGTTTCTCGCGCGCAAGTGGAACCAGACGTCGTCGTTCGGCGCATTTCTCGATCCGGTGGCGGACAAGCTGATGGTGACGGCCGCGCTGCTGATCCTCGTGCAGATTTCGCGGGTCGACGCGGCGATCGCGCTCGTGATCGTCGGCCGCGAGATCGCGATCTCGGCGCTGCGCGAGTGGATGGCGCAGATCGGCGCGTCGAAGAGCGTCGCGGTGAACCAGCTCGGCAAGTTCAAGACCGCGTGCCAGATGGTCGCGATCCCGATGCTGCTGTTCTACGGGCCGCTGCCGCTCGGCATCGTGACGATCGACACGCGCGTGTGGGGCGAGTGGCTGATGTATCTCGCGGCGGTGCTGACGATCTGGTCGATGCTGTACTACATGAAGCTTGCGTGGCCGCAAATTCGCGAGCGCGGCGGCGCGTGACCTGTGCCACGTACTCGTCGGCGCAGGTTTTTGGAAAAAGGGCAGGAAAAGCCCTTGACACACGAATGTGCCTTCGACATAATCTCGCTTCTCCGCTGCACGGCGAAGTAAGTGCGACGGGGAAGCAGTAGCGCAGCAATACGCGGGAGTAGCTCAGTTGGTAGAGCGCAACCTTGCCAAGGTTGAGGTCGCGAGTTCGAGACTCGTCTCCCGCTCCAGATTTTTCTGGCAGCGTGTTGGTCGGCAAAGCGCTGCAGATGCAGGACACATGCGGGAGTAGCTCAGTTGGTAGAGCGCAACCTTGCCAAGGTTGAGGTCGCGAGTTCGAGACTCGTCTCCCGCTCCAGATTTTTCTGGCAGCGTGTTGGCTGGTAAAGCGCTGCAGGTGCAGGACAATGCGGGAGTAGCTCAGTTGGTAGAGCGCAACCTTGCCAAGGTTGAGGTCGCGAGTTCGAGACTCGTCTCCCGCTCCAAGTAATGGGGAAGCCAAGCTTCCCTTTTTATTTGATGGACCTACGGTCCTCGAATAAAAATCTGTCGCTTGCCTTCATGGCATCCGGACAGTCCGCTTTTGGCGCGATAGCAAAGCGGTTATGCAGCGGCCTGCAAAGCCGTTTAGGCCGGTTCGACTCCGGCTCGCGCCTCCAGGTAGGAAGAGAAAAAGCCCCGCTTCGGCGGGGCTTTTCTTTTTTCTGCATGGCTTCGCGACCGTTGCGGATGCGACGGCGTACGGACGATCAGCCATCCACCGGCTGCGTCGGCGTCTCGAGCTTCAGCTGATAAAACGCCGCATCGAGCCAGCGGCCGAACTTGAATCCCGCCTCCGTGATCGTGCCCGAGTGCACGAATCCCAGTTTCGTATGCAGTGCGATGCTTCCGGCATTGGTCGCATCGATGCAGCCCACCACGACATGTACCTGCGCTTCGAGCGCGCGCCGCACCACTTCGCGCAATAGCAACTCGCCGAGCCCGCGGCCGCGCTGGTCGGGATGCACGTAGACGCTGTGCTCCACCGTGTACTTGAACGCAGGAAACGCACGGAACGTGCCCCAGCTCGCGAAGCCGAGCAGCGTGCCCGACGCGTCCACTGCGCCGACGACCGGAAAACCGCCCGCGCGCTTCGTTGCGAACCACGTGACCATCGCTTCCGGCGGGCGCGGCTGGTAGTCGTACAGCGCGGTCGAATTCGCGATCGCGTCGTTCAGGATCTCGAGGATGGCCGCTGCGTGCTCGGCCTCGCTGCAATCGATCAGGCGCACGTCGTCGTGCTGGTTCGGGGAATTCATGCGGGCTCCTGTTGGTTTTGAGCGAAGCGCGCACACGGCGCGCGCATCGCATGACGGGGCGGGGAGTACATCACACGCTCCGAATGCCGCCGGTGGCGGACACATCGCAGATCACGACGACATAGCGCGCGGCAAGCGACGACGGATTGCTGAAGATCAGCGGCTGATCGAGCCGCATGGCCAGGCAGTCGCCTTCGTGAAGTTCGTGAAGCTCGTCGCCGAACGTGACGTCGACGCGGCCGTTGATGATCCACACCTGCTGATGCAGCGCGCTTTCGCGTCCGCCGCTGTCGTACGCGACGCGCGCGCCGGGCGGGAAATCGATCTCGACGAGCTGGATCGGCGACGGCCAGCCGGGCGGGGACAGATTGCGCCGCACATAACCGGATGCCGGATCGCGCCATTCGGCCTGCTGCGCGCGCCGAGCCAGCGGCTGCACGGGCGTGTCGTCCCGGTCGCCGCCGAACAGCCCGGCCAGCGACACGCCGAGACCTGCGGCGAGCTTGTCGAGCACGACGGCCGTCGGGCTGGCCGACGCGCGTTCGATGAGCGAGATCATCGAACGGCTGACGCCGGAGCGCGCGGCCAGCGCATCGAGCGTGTAGCCTCGGGCAGTGCGCAGGTCGCGCACGCGCCGGGCGATGCGCTCGTTGATGCCGGTTTCGTCGGCGGTGGTCGTCACTGATTCTTGCATGATGGATTTATTTTCCAGCAAACTGGAACTTGGTGTCAACGGCACAGGAGCGGCCGGCGCGATGGCGCGACGGCATCCGAACGGCTTGCCCGCCAGTCGCGCGCAGCGTAATATACGAACCGACTATGTTTCGTTTAATTGGGGATATATGGGCATCATCAAGATTTCCGAGCACATGCACGAACGGCTGCGCTCGACGAGCACGGCGCTGAGCCGTTCGATCAACGCGCAGGCCGAACACTGGCTGCGTGTCGGCATGCTGGCGGAACTCAATCCGGCGCTGTCTTACGGCGACATCTGCCGGATGCTGATCGAGGCCGAGGCACGGGGCGGCGACACCGGGCCGGTGGAGCCGGTCGCGCACGGCATCGAGCAGGTGGCGTAATGGCGAAGCGCGAAATCCCGATCCGCGGCGCTGCAGAAATCGCCAAGTCGCGCGAAGCCGCGAAGCTCGCGTCGCAGGTGCTGACGATGATCACCGAGCATGTGAAGCCGGGCGTCACCACCGACGAGCTGGACGCGCGCTGCCGCGAATACATCGTCGACGTGCTCGGCGCGATCCCGGCGAACATCGGCTACCACGGTTATCCGAAGACGCTGTGCACGTCGGTCAACCACGTGGTCTGTCACGGCATTCCGACGTCGCGGCCGATGCGCGACGGCGACATCGTGAACCTCGACATCGCGGTGATCAAGGACGGCTGGTACGGCGATACGAGCCGCATGTATTTCGTCGGCGAGCCGGGCGAACTCGCGCGGCGCCTCGTCGCGGCGACCTACGAGGCGATGCACGCTGGCATCCGCGCGGTGCGTCCGGGCGCGACGCTGGGCGATGTCGGTTATGCGATCCAGCAGGTCGCGCATCGCGAAGGGTTCAGCGTGGTCCGCGAGTACTGCGGGCACGGCATCGGCGATGTCTATCACGACGAGCCGCAGGTGCTGCACTACGGGCGTCCGGGCACCGGCGTGCCGCTGCGGCCGGGGATGATCTTCACGATCGAGCCGATGCTCAACGCGGGCAAGCGCGACACGCGCGTGCTGGCGGACGGCTGGACGGTCGTCACGAAGGACCATTCGCTGTCCGCGCAATGGGAGCACATGGTCGTGGTGACGGAGCAGGGCTTCGAGGTGCTGACCGACGAAGCGAAGCCGCAGGCATTTGCGGCACTTTCCGGTGCGCACGCGGCCTGACGCCTGCAGTGCGCCGCGCACGGCGGCGCAGCGGTGCAATTGATCGGGCCCCGTCGCGGGGCCCGTTTCGTTCCAGGTCGCGCGGCGCGATTCACGCGCGATTGCGGCGACCGGCTGCGGGATGCTTAACCGCGCGCCTTCTGCCACGCGTGTTCGACGAACACGCGGCACAGCGCTTCCATCCCTTTGCGGTCTTCGTCGTCGAAGCGCGCGGCAACCGGGCTGTCGACGTCCCACACGCCGATCAGCGTGCCGTCGCCGGCGACCAGCGGCACGACGATTTCCGATTCCGATGCCGCGTCGCATGCGATATGGCCGGGGAAGTCATGCACGTCGCGCACGACCTGCGTCTCGCGCGTCTGCGCGGCCGTGCCGCACACGCCCTTGCCGAGCGCGATCCGCACGCACGCGGGCTTGCCCTGGAACGGCCCGACCACGAGTTCCGACCCGTCGAAGAAGTAAAAGCCGGCCCAGTTGAGGCGGTCAAGCGAGTGGTAGACCAGCGCGGCGAAATTCGCCGCGTTCGCGATCAGATCGCGTTCGGATTCGACAAGCGCGCGCGCCTGCTCGACGAGCGTCGCGTATTGATCGGCCTTGGAGGCGGTGGGGTCGTTGGACAGCGTGAACATGGCGGGAAACGATAGGGGTTGTGAACATGCGCGATGCGCGTACCGCAGTCTACGGCACGCGCGCGCGGTCTGCAGCGCGCGGTTGCGTGCGACGCGGCGTGCTCAATCGGGCTCGAGTTCCGCGAACCGCTCCGCCAGAAAATCGAGCAGCGCCCGCACCGCAGGCAGCAGCCCGCGCCGCGACGCGAACACCGCATGGACGATCTCGCGGCGGGGCGCCCAGTCCGGCAATACCATCGTCAATTCGCCGCGCGCGACCTCGTCGCGCACCATCATCGTCGGCAACTGCACGACACCGACGCCCGCGACGGCCGCCGCGCGCAGCGCGAGCATGCCGCCCGTCACGAAGCGCGGCTGGTGATGGATTTCAGCCTGAGCGCCGTCGGGCCCGCGCAGCCTCCACACGTGCGCGGACTGCGGCACACCGTGATCGAGGCTCGGCAGGCGCGCGAGATCGGCGGGAACGGCTGGCACGCCACGCTCGCGCAGCAGCGCGGGGCTCGCGACGAGGCACTGGCCGCGCTCGGCCAGCATGCGCAGCGCGAGATCGCTGTCCTCGAGCGGCGGCGGCCGTACGCGGATCGCGACGTCGATCCCTTCGCCGACCACGTCGACGCGCCGGTTGGTCGCTTCCAGGTGGATCTCGACGCGCGGGCATGCGGCCATGAACGCGGCGATCATCGCGCCGACCAGCGAATCGAGCAGCACGATCGGACAACTGACGCGCACGATGCCGCGCGGCTCCTCGTGCAGCAGCGCGATCGCCTCGTCGGCGGCATCGGCCTCGACGAGCATCGCACGGCAATGCGCGTAATAGGTCTGGCCGACGTCGGTGACCGTGAAGCGGCGCGTCGAGCGCTGGATCAGCCGCATCCCGAGCCGTTCCTCGAGCAGCGCGACGCGGCGGCTCAGCTTCGATTTCGGCATGTCCAGCGCACGACCGGCCGGCGCGAAGCCGCCGTGCTCGACGACCTGCACGAAGTAGTAGAGATCGTTCAGATCCCGCTCTTTATCGTTCATGAAATGGAACGCTGAGTGCGATTTTGGCAGTCTACCGGATCGATCGTTCCACCTCTATATTCATGTTCAGGATGCGAAACACGTGTTTCGCCGCAATTTGGAGAGGGCAATGAAGAAGATCCAGGGTGTGTACAGTGCGCCGCGCGGCCATTGGGTCGGCGACGGCTTCCCGGTGCGTTCGATGTTCAGCTACCAGTCTCACGGCACGCACCTGAGCCCGTTCCTGCTGCTCGATTACGCGGGCCCCGCGACGTTCGAGCCGGCTACGGCGCCACGCGGTGTCGGCCAGCATCCGCACCGCGGCTTCGAAACGGTGACGATCGTCTATGACGGCGAGGTCGCGCACCGCGACTCGACCGGCGCGGGCGGCACGATCGGCCCGGGCGACGTGCAGTGGATGACGGCCGCGAGCGGGATCCTGCATGAGGAATTCCACTCGGAAGCGTTCACGAAGCGTGGCGGCCCGCTCGAGATGGTGCAGCTGTGGGTGAACCTGCCCGCCGCGGACAAGATGGGCGCGCCCGGCTACCAGACGCTGCTGAACGCGGACATCCCCGTGGTCGAGCTGCCGGACGGCGCGGGGCGGGCGCGGATCATCGCGGGCGAACTCGACGGGCGGCGCGGCCCGGCCCGCACGCACACGCCGATCGACGTGTGGGACGTGCGGCTCGTGGCAGGCGGCCATGCGCGGTTCCCGGTCGCCGAAGGGCGCACGCTCGCGGTGGTCGTGCTGAGCGGCACGGTGCAGGTGAACGGCGAGACGGTCGCCCGCGAAGCGCAGTTCGTGCAACTGGGCCGTGAGGGCCGCGACGTCGAGATCGAAGCGAACGGCGACGCGAAGCTGCTGATCCTGAGCGGCGAACCGATCGACGAGCCCGTCGTCGGTTACGGGCCGTTCGTGATGAACTCGCAAGCGGAGATCCGTACCGCGATCGAGGATTTCAACAGCGGCCGCTTCGGCCAGATGCCGGCATGACGGACAGGCCCCGCGCGATGCGGGGCCTTTTTTTGCGCGCGGGCAGACGGTCGCGCGTCGCGCGTGCTTCGAGGCATAATCAGCGGTTGCCGCGCGCCGGCCGGCGCGCCCGAATCAGGACCGCACATGAACGCATCCGCACCCGCCGCATCCCCGAGCGCCGCCGATCTCGACTGGCGCTGGAAATCCTTCGACGCGCTGACGGCGCGCGAAATCTACTCGATCCTCGAAGCGCGCAGCGCGGTGTTTGTCGTCGAGCAGAACTGCGTGTATCGCGACATCGACGACGCGGACCAGGCCGCGTGGCACCTGGCCGCGTACGATCCGGCCGGCCGCCTGGCCGGCTATCTGCGCGTGCTGCTGCCCGATGCGCAGAACACCGACGTGCGCATCGGCCGCGTGCTGACGACCGCTGCATTTCGCGGCGCGGGGCTCGGCAACGGACTGCTGTCGCGTGCGCTCGAGCATATCCGCGCGCAGTGGCCGGATACACCCGTGAGCCTGCATGCGCAGGCCCACTTGCAGCGTTTTTACGGGGCATTCGGCTTCACGCCGAGTTCGGACGTGCACGACGATGACGGCATCCCGCACGTGTGGATGAGCAGCGCGCGCGCGTGACGCGCCGCGCGCCGCGCAGCAGTCAGTGCGCGGCGTGTGCCACCGACGGCTTGTCCGCGCGCTGTACGGCACGTTCCCCGATCAGGCGCCCGCGCGCGGACAGCCGCAGCCAGTGCCGCAGCGCGATCAGCGCGCCGATCACACTCATCATCGAGCCGGGAATCCACAGCAGCAGGCCGCCGATCTGCTGGTCGCGCAGCGGGCTCAACCACGTGAATGCGCGGCCGCAGATCGAGTAGATCGGGTACAGCTCCTGCGGCGTGAAGAAGATCAGCGCGCCGAGCGCGATCTGCGGCGGGATCGCCGCGACGACGATCAGGATCCGGCGGCCCGGCGACAGCCGCGCGGGCGGCGCGGGGCGCGGATCGACGACGAGCCACCAGAACAGCAGCCCGTCGATCACCATGCTCCAGTTCATCACACGATAGAGACGCCAGTCGAGCATCGCGATGAAGTGGATCGGCGACAGCAGCCAGAAATAGATCAGCCCGACGAACAGCACGACCGCGACGACCGGATGGAACACCACGTCAAGCGTCGCCCGCACGGGCGCCCATGCGAGCGCCGGACGCACGAAGCGTTGCCGCCAACTGAACGGAATGCCTGCGCGAATCGCCGCGCCCGGATAGGACAGCGCGATGAAGAACGGCCCAAGGTGGTGCAGCACGAGATGCTGCGCGCGGTGCAGGAAGAACTCGTGCTCGAAGAAATAGTCGAGCCGTGTATGCAGTGCGACGTAGAGCGCCGTCAGCCCGAACCAGAACGAGAACTGCCGCAGCGGCGACACCTTCGCCTTCTTCACGCCGCGCGCGAACAGCACGGCGGCCGTCAGCACCGCGATGACGACGGTCGGCGACGGCTCCCACGGATCGAGCCAATACAGGAGGTTCATCGCGCGCGCATCACTTCGACTGGGCCGGCGACTTCACCGCGAACGGTGCGTCGACGGTTTCGCCGTCGGAGAATTTCAGGCGCAGGTGCACGGTGTCGCCGGGCTTGATCGCGTGCTTCGGCTCCTCGAGCATGAAGTGGTAGCCGCCCGGCGCGATGTCGACCTTGCCGCGCGCGGGGATCGTCAGCTTGTCGACCATTTCCATCTTCTGCGTCGAGCCGTTCGAGACGGTCTGGTGCAGCATCGTCATCCCGTAGTCGGGGCTGTCGACGTCGACGAGATCGACCGGCTTGTCGCCCGTGTTCACGAGCGTCACGTAGCCGCCGGCCGGCAGCTTGTTCGGCAGCCAGCGCACCCAAGCGTTCTGCGCGGTGATCGTGCCGGCGGCATAGGCTTGGGCGCCGGCGCACAGCGCGGCGAGGAGGGCGAACGTCTTGAGTGTCGTCTTCGTCTTCATGTCGGAATGCATTCAGGTAGTGGAGGCGGTGTCGATGATCCGGCGCACGTCGGCGGCGATGGCGTCGGGCGAGTCGCGGTCGGTCGCGAGCAGGCGTGCGCGGCCGCTCGCGTCGAAGATGTAGACGGCCGAGCTGTGCGTGACTTCGTAGCCGCCGGACGGATCGCGTTTTTCCATCTGGTACGCAACGCGATAGCGCTTCGCGAGCGATTCGATCTGACGGTCGGTGCCGGTCAGGCCGCGCGCATGCGCGGCGTCGAACGCGGCGACATACGACTGCATCGCCTGCGGCGTGTCGCGCGCGGGATCGACCGAGACGAACAGGATGCGCACGTCGTTCGCCTGCGGGCCGAGCTTCGCGAGCGCTTCCATCAGCCGCGCCATCGTTTCGGGGCAGACGTCGGGGCAGTGCGTGTAGCCGAAGTAGACGAGTGCGACACGGCCGTGGAACGCATCGGCGTCGACGGGATGGCCATCGCCGCCCGTCAGCGTGAACGACAGGTCGGGCAGGTGGCCGGTGACGTTGGTCAGGTTCCAGCGTGGCTCGTCGTGCGTGCACGCGGCGAGCGCCACGGCGGCGGCGAGGGCCGCCGCCGTGCGGATGAAGCGGGAGAAGCGCCGGTGTGGCGCGCGAAGGGCAGACGACATCCTGGGGCTCGATCGGACGAAATGGTGGCCGGCCGGCGCGGCGCCATGCGTCGCGCGGCAGGCGGTTGCGACTGTAGCGCAATTCGCGCGCCGGCGTCCTTTCGAAATCCGTATGGCGCGGCCGAGCGGGGCAATATGTCGCAGTTGACGCAGCCGGCGGCGCGCTGCTTGCGGTGCACCGGTTTCGCCCATCTCGGTGCGCAGGCGCGGTAAGATGCGCACAATTCCATTCGCGCAGCGGCGGCCCTGCGTTTGCCGGCCGACTCTCAGACTATCGAATCGATGCAATCCGTTCCGGCTTCCCTGTCCCTGACCGATACCGCGTTCTTCTTCGACTTCGACGGCACGCTCGTCGAGCTGGCGCCGACGCCCGACAGCATTCACGTTCCGCCGTCGCTGCTGACGCTGCTCGACGAGCTGCGCCGCCGCTCGCATGGCGCGGTCGCGATCGTGTCCGGGCGCGGTATCGACAACCTCGACACGTTCCTGAAGATGCCCGGCCTGCCGATCGCCGGCCTGCACGGCGCGGAGCGCCGCGATGCGAACGGCGACACGCAGCGCATCGGCTTCAACGACGAACGTCTGCTGCGCATCGAGCGCGAGCTCGCGGCCGTCGTCGACCGTCATCCGGGCATGCTGCTCGAAATCAAGGGCGCGGCCGTCGCGCTGCACTACCGCAACGCGCCCGAGCGCGAAGCGGCGGCGCGCGAAGCGACCGAGCGGCTCGTTGCCGACTATGCCGATGCGTATGTGCTGCAGCCCGGCAAGATGGTGTTCGAGATCAAGCCGAAGGGTGTCGACAAGGGGCGTGCGCTGGCCGCGTTCCTCGACGAGCCGCCGTTCGCGGGCCGCGTGCCGTTGTTCGCGGGCGACGACCTGACGGACGAGAAGGGCTTCGGGGTGGTCAACGCGCGCGGCGGCCTGTCGATCAAGGTCGGCGCGGGCGAGACGTCCGCCCGCATGCGGCTCGACTCGGTCGACGCGCTGCACGAGCAGATCGCGTGCTGGCTCGGCGCGGGGCAATCGCACGCATGAGCCGGCTCATCATCGTTTCAAACCGCGTCGCACCGATTTCGGAAGGCGAACCGGCGGCGGGCGGCCTCGCGATCGGCGTATACGACGCGCTGAAGGAGACGGGCGGCATGTGGTTCGGCTGGAGCGGCGAGGTCGTCGCCTCCGGCGCGCCGCAGATCCGCATCGAGGAGCGCGGGCCGGTGACGTTCGCGACCGTCGGCCTGTCGCGCCGCGATTACGACCAGTACTACCGCGGCTTCTCGAATGCGACGCTGTGGCCCGCGTTCCATTACCGCGCGGACCTGATCCAGTACGACCGCCACGAATTCGACGGCTACCGCCGCGTCAACGTCTGGCTTGCGCAGCAACTCGTGCCGCTGCTGCAGGACGACGACGTGATCTGGGTGCACGACTTTCACCTGATTCCGTTCGCGCGTGCGCTGCGCGAGGCCGGCGTGAAAAACCGCATCGGCTTCTTCCTGCACATCCCGTTTCCGGCTGCGCAGGTGCTCGTCAACGTGCCGCCGCACCGCGAGCTCGTCGAGTCGCTGTGCGCGTTCGACCTGCTCGGTTTCCAGACCGAGCCCGACCTGCGTGCGTTCTGCGATTACGTCGAATTCGAGGCGGGCGGCGAGGTCGAGCGCGACGGCCACACGGTGCGCGTGCGCGCGTTCGGCCAGACGCTGCGCGCGGCCGCTTATCCGATCGGCGTGTATCCGGACGAGATCGCGTCGCTCGCGCAGGCGGGCGAGCACGGCAAGGCCGTACGTACGCTCGCGACGTCGCTGCGCGGGCGGCAACTGATCATGAGCGTCGACCGGCTCGATTATTCGAAGGGGCTCGTCGAGCGGTTCCGCGCGTTCGAGAAACTGCTCGAGCACCAGGCGTCGATTCGCAACCGCGTGTCGTTCCTGCAGATCGCACCGTCGACGCGCGCGGACCTGCGCGCGTACCAGGACATCCGCCTGCAGCTCGAAGCGGAGTCGGGGCGCATCAACGGACGCTACGCGGAGCTCGACTGGGCGCCGATCCTCTACATTCACCGCCAGTACGACCGCCAGGTGCTCGCCGCGCTGTACCGGCTCGCACGCGTGGGTTTCGTGACGCCGCTGCGCGACGGGATGAACCTCGTCGCGAAGGAGTACGTGTCCGCGCAGAATCCGGATGATCCGGGCGTGCTCGTGCTGTCGCGCTTCGCGGGCGCCGCGCGCGAGCTGACGGGCGCGCTGATCGTCAATCCGATCGATATCGACGGGATGGCCGATGCGCTGTCGCAGGCGCTGACGATGCCGCTCGCCGAGCGGCGCGCGCGTTACACGGACATGATCGCGCAGCTTCGCGAGAACAACGTGTCGGTGTGGCGCGACAACTTCCTGCGCGATCTGCAGCATGGCTAGCCGGTAGGTCCGGCGCATCGCGCGGCGCATTCGGCGCGATGCCGTCCGGCCGTTCCCGATGCAATGAAAAAAGCCGCAGTGCGTGAAGCACTGCGGCTTTTTTATCGGCTGCGCGCGGGCGCGTCAGGCCACGCGTTCGCCGGTCGGCGTGCTGCCGTCGGGTGCCGCGTGATGGCGGCCGTGCTGCTTCGCGAGCAGGTCGCGATACAGGCCGGGGCGATTGCGCAGTATCTCGGGGCTGCCGTCGTCGATCACCTTGCCGTTGCTCATCACGATGATCCGGTCGAAGTTGCGCAGCGTCGACAGGCGGTGTGCGATCGCGATGACCGTGCGGCCGACCATCAGGCGGTCGAGCGCGCTCTGGATCGCTTCCTCGGACGCGCTGTCGAGCGCCGACGTCGCTTCGTCGAGCAGCAGGATCGGCGCATCCTTCAGGATTGCGCGCGCGATCGCGATGCGCTGGCGCTGGCCGCCCGACAGCTTGACGCCGCGGTCGCCGACGATCGTGTCATAGCCTTCCGGCATCGCCTCGATGAACTCTGCGCAGCGCGCGTCGCGCGCGGCGGCGAGCACTTCGTCGCGGGTCGCGTCGGGGCGGCCGTACGCGATGTTGTCGTAGATCGTCCGGTGCAGCAGCGAGATGTCCTGCGGCACGAGCGCGATCGCGTGGCGCAGGCTGTCCTGCGTGATCGTCTTCACGTTCTGGCCGTCGACCTTCACGACACCGTCCTGCGTGTCGTAGAAGCGCTGCAGCAGCGCGAGCACGGTCGACTTGCCGGCGCCCGACTTGCCGATCAGACCGACGCGCTGGCCCGGTTCGATATGGAGATCGAAGTGGTCGAGAATCGCGCGGCGGTGCGGATACGCGAACGTCACGCGCTCGAAGGCGACGCGGCCGCCCTTGGCCGACAGCGGCTGCGCGTCGGAGCGGTCCTGCATCCCATGCGGCTCGAGCAGCGTCTTCACGGCTTCGGACAGGCGCGCGACGTGCTGCGTGACGTCGACGAGCGCCACCGCGAGGTCGCGCGTGCCGTGCAGGATCGTGAAGCCCAGCGAGCTGACGAGCACGATGTCGCCCGACGTCGCGCGGCCCTGGTCCCACAGCCACAATGCCCAGCCGAGCAGGCCGGCGGACAGCATCGCGGTGATCACCGCGTGCAGCAGGCGCAGCTTCTCGAGATAGAGCAGGCTCTGCTGGCGCGCGTCCATCTCGGCCTTGACCGTCGCGCCGAAACGCTTCTGTTCGCGCAGCGTCATCCCGAACGCACGCACGAGGCCCATGTTGCCGATCACGTCGACGAGCTCGCCGTCGACCGCCGCGGCCTTCGCCGCGAACGCATGGTGGCGGGCCGAGCCGCGCCCGGCGAGCTTGAACAGGATGACGGACAGCACGGCCGAGCAGCCGAGCAGGCCGGCGGCCATCAGCGGATTGACGACGATGATCATCAGGATCGCGCCCATCACCGCGATGCACGGCGGCAGCACGTTCCACGCCATCGTGTTCTCCGACGTGTAGACCGCGTTCGACGTGGCCGTGATGCGGCTCGCGAGCGTGCCCGGCTGCTTTTCCGAGTAGTAGGTCGGCGAATGGCCGATCAGGTACTGGAACAGGTCGCGCCGCAGGTCGCCGGTGACCGCGACGAACGTGTGCGCGGCGACCCAGCCGCCGACGCGCCACAGCAGGTTGTCGGCCGCGATCAGCCCGACGAGCAGCGCGAACGCGCTCCACAGCGGGCCCGGGTGATGGCGCCCGGTCGCCAGCACGTCGATCAGGTGCTTGATCGCGTATTGCGAGCCGAGCGCGCAGCCGACGGCGGCCACCACGCTGCAGAGCACGATGAGGTGTGCGACGGGATGGAGGCGAATGTAGCGGAACAGGAACGCGATCGGCCGGTGCGCGTAGCTCGACAGCTTCGCGTTGTGGGCGTTGCGCTGGGCAGGGGTGAGAGATTCCAAAATATGCGTGCGGTGATTCGGTGGTTGAGCGTTGCGGCGGGATCGCATGCCGGCGTTCGCCCGGACTGAATAATCCGGCATTGTAAACAAGGCCGTGCGTCGCGCTGAGCGAATCTTGCCTTGGCCAGGGGCTCGCGATCGATTTTGAGATAAAATCCGGCATCCCGTCCTGCCTCATGTGCCGGAATCACGCTGCCGGCAGTCACGGGTGACAAGGATCGCCAAAAGGGCCTTCCACTCTAGAACGGACACCCAAGTCCGCGGGTTGCAAAGTGTTGCGCCTTTGTAACAAAGTAAAGTGTTTGAAATGTCGTGCGCCGTATCAGGATTAACCCTAGATAATCGGCTCCGGGTTCGATTCCAGGTTTTTTACGAACCCCTGTCAACGGGTCTTCGTTTCAAACGTTCTATGCCTGTCGCGTCGCCGACGCTCCTTGAGCAGCGCGGGTTCGACGCCCCGGCAGGCTGATTCGTCCGATGTTCGGACGACACGCATCCAGCCCGGACCGCCGGCAGGTTGCCGACCCATACCTGGTTTTTAGCCGATTTTTTAGGAGTTACGCATGCGAATCGCCCAAATCGCTCCGTTGCACGAAGCGGTGCCCCCGAAGCTTTACGGTGGTACCGAGCGAGTGGTGTCCTACCTCACCGAAGCACTTGTCGAGATGGGGCATGACGTCACGCTCTTCGCGAGCGGCGATTCGCAAACCTCCGCGAAGCTTGAAGCGTGCTGGCCGCAGGCGTTGCGCCTCGACCCGACGATCCGCGACGTGATGGCCCCGCACATGCTGCTCCTCGAGCAGGTGCGCCGCCGCGCGGAAGAGTTCGATGTCCTGCATTGCCACATCGACTACTACCCGTTCTCGCTGTTCTCGCGCCAGCCGGTCCCGCATCTGACGACGATGCACGGCCGTCTCGACCTGCCGGAACTTCAGCCGATCTTCAACGCATTCAGCGACGTGCCGGTCGTGTCGATCTCCGACAACCAGCGCATCCCGCTGCAGCAGGCGAACTGGCTGTCGACCGTCTACCACGGCCTGCCGGAAAACCTGCTGACGCCGATCCCGAACGTGAAGCCGAGCTATCTCGCGTTCCTCGGCCGCATCTCGCCGGAGAAGCGCGTCGACACGGCGATTCGCATCGCCGAGCAGGCCGGCCTGCCGATCAAGATCGCCGCGAAGCTCGACAAGGCTGACCGCGCGTACTACGAAGAAAAGATCAAGCCGCTGTTCGCGCTGCCGCACGTCGAGTACATCGGCGAAATCAGCGAGTCCGAAAAGACCGAATTCCTCGGCAACGCGCACGCGCTGCTGTTCCCGATCGACTGGCCGGAGCCCTTCGGCCTGGTGATGATCGAGGCGATGGCCTGCGGCACGCCGGTGATCGCGTTCAAGCGCGGCTCGGTGCCGGAAGTGATCGACAACGGCGTGTCGGGCTTCGTCGTCGAAGACGAACTGTCGGCCGTCGCGGCGCTCAAGCGCCTCGATACGCTGCCGCGCGAGAAGGTCCGCGCCGCGTTCGAAGCACGTTTCTCGTCGAAGGTGATGGCGCAGAACTACGTGAAGGGCTACGAGGAACTGCTGCGCCAGAAGCGCCGTACCGTGCTCCGCGAAGTCAACGCAAGCTGATTCGCCGGCCGCCGCCGCGCTGCGGCGCGCGGCCGTCATCGACGCCCCGTCCGGGTTCCCGGCGGGGCGTTGTCACATCCGCGGCGCGGATCTGTTGTATTCTCGCCGCGCCCGACGCCGCGAACGGCCCCTGAAGCGGCCCGGCACGCCATCCTGCCGTCTGTCCAGACGGTAATGTCCCTATAATGGCCGTGCCGTGAAATCCGGCCCGCACGATCATCCAGAGGAGAGCAGTCTTGGCGAGAACGAAAACCACGCGCGCAGCGCCGGCCCCCGGCGCCGGTGTGATCTTCGCGTTGCGCGCGATCGGTCTCGTGCTGCTCGCGCGCTGGCTGTTCTCGATGTCCCAGATGGGCTATCGCGCGTCGCTGTCGGCGATGGTGTCGTCGCCGTGGGCATTCATCTACCTCGTGCTGATCTTCCTGCTGCTCGCGCTGCCGGGCGCCGTCGCGCGCGCCGAGCGGCCGTTCCATCCGCTGCCGCAGTGGCTGCGCCAGGCGCTGCGCGTGTTTGCGCTGATCGGTTTCCTGTTTGCCGTGTGGTCGATCGGCGCGTTCGCATGGGCGGCCGGCTGGCGCCCCGCGCTGCATGCGGTGACGGCGACCAACGGCTGGCTCGTCGCCGCACCGGCGCTCTATGCGGCGATCGTCTGGATCTGCCGGCCGCGGCCGCTGTGGCGGACCAACGTGGCGGCACGCCGCTTCGCGGTCGGCCGCTACGCGATTTCGCTCGACGTGCTGACGCGCACCGCGATCGTCTGGATGGAAAGCCGCAAGGTCGGCCAGTACGACGCGCGCGAGCTGTCGGTGCGCTGGCCCGGCCGGGCGGCGCCCGCCGCGGGCGGGCAGGGCGCGCCGGACGTGCAGCCTGCTGTCGTGCCGCCGCGCAGCGGCGGCCTGTTCCGGCGGCCGAAGGTGGAACTGCTGTGGGATTCGCCGGCGGCCGTCGGCCATAACCGGCAGAGCGTGATGCGCGCGCCGCTCGCGACCGAGGGCGACCGCGTCGCGGTGCTCGCGCTCGACGCGGCGCTCAAGCAGATCGTCTGACAGGGCTCGCGCACCGGGCGCGGGCGACACGGAGGCGCGATGATCGTCCGTTGGTTGCTGGCTGCCATTCACCTGAGCGCGTTCGCCGTCGCGTTCGCCGCGATCGCGGGACGCAACCGCGCGTTGCGCCGGCTCATCGCGTCGGCGCAGGCGGCCGACCTGCCCGGCGTATTCAAGGCCGATGCGGCCTGGGGGCTGTCGGCGCTCGTGCTGATCGTAACGGGGTTGATGCGCGCGTTCGGCGGGTTCGAGAAAGGCACCACGTACTACCTGCACGAACCGCTCTTTCATCTGAAGATGACCGCGCTTGTGCTGATCCTGCTGCTCGAGGTCGGGCCGATGCTCGGGCTGATCCGCTGGCGTGTCGCCGCGCGGCAGCAGCAGATGCCCGATATCGGCCGGGCGCGCACCTATGTGCGGATCGGCCACTGGCAGGCCGTGCTGCTGGTCGTCATCGTGTTCGCCGCGTCGGGGATGGCGCGGGGGATTGGGGCGGCCGGCTAGGTCTGGCCGGGTAGGTGTGGCCGGGTAGGTGCGGCCGGCCAGGTGCTTCCGACTAGTCGGTTCGGCCGACCAGGTCCGGCATGGCGACAACCACCCGGATCTCGTTCCACCTGCACGGCCTCTCCGGCCCGACATCAGCCGGGCCAATTACGAACTGCATCATTCCTTCCGATTTCGTCCCGACCGGGCGATCCCGCCGCCCGGTCCTTCCCGTGCTCAGCGCACGAGGCAGGGGCGCTTGTTGTTGAACGTCCACCCCGGAATCAGATACTGCATGGCCGCCGCGTCGTCGCGCGCGCCGAGCCCGTGCTGCTTGTACAGCTCGTGCGCGACCGCGACCGCATCCATGTCGATGTCGATGCCGAGCCCCGGCCGCTTCGGCACTTCCACCAGCCCGTTCTCGATCTTCAGCGGCTCGCGGGTCAGCCGTTCGCCGTCCTGCCAGATCCAGTGCGTGTCGATCGCGGTGACCTGGCCCGGCGCGGCGGCCGCGACATGCGTGAACATCGCGAGCGACACGTCGAAGTGGTTGTTCGAATGCGAGCCCCACGTGAGGCCCCAGTCGCGGCACATCTGCGCGACGCGCACCGAACCCTGCATCGTCCAGAAGTGCGGATCGGCGAGCGGGATGTCGACGGCCTGAAGCTGCACCGCATGGCCCATCTGCCGCCAGTCGGTCGCAATCATGTTGGTCGCCGTCGGCAGCCCCGTCGCGCGGCGGAATTCGGCCATCACCTCGCGGCCCGAGTAACCGTTCTCCGCGCCGCACGGATCTTCCGCATACGCGAGCACGTGATGCTGGTCGCGGCACAGCCGCACGGCCTCGTCGAGCGACCACGCGCCGTTCGGATCGAGCGTCACGCGCGCATCGGGGAAGCGTTCGGCGAGCGCCGTCACGGCCTCGATCTCGCTGGCGCCTTCGAACACGCCGCCTTTCAGCTTGAAGTCGTTGAAGCCGTAGCGCGCATGCGCGGCCTCGGCGAGCCGCACGACCGCGTCGGGCGTCAGCGCCGGCTCGTCGCGCACGCGCGTCCAGTCGTCGGTCGCGCCGCTGCCGTCGCGATAGGCCAGCGCGGTCTTCGTGCGGTCGCCGACGTAGAACAGGTAGCAGAGCATTTCGACGCGCTCGCGCTGCTGGCCCTCGCCGAGCAGTGCGGCGACCGGCACGCCGAGATGCTGGCCGAGCAGGTCGAGCAGCGCGGCTTCGAGCGCGGTGACCGCGTGGATCGTCGTGCGCAGGTCGAAGGTCTGCAGCCCGCGGCCGCTTGCGTCGCGGTCGGCGAAGGTGCGCCGCACGTCATTGAGCACCGCGTGGTAGTTGCCGACCGGCTGGCCGACGACGAGCGCGCGCGCATCGTCGAGCGTGCGTCGGATGCTTTCGCCGCCCGGCACCTCGCCGACGCCGGTCCGGCCCGCGCTGTCCTTCAGGATCACGAGGTTGCGGGTGAAGAACGGACCGTGCGCGCCGCTCAGGTTGAGCAGCATGCTGTCGTGGCCGGCGACCGGAATCGCTTGCAGGTCGACGATGCGCGGCGTGTCGTGGGAAGGCGAGGCAGTGACGGCGTTCATGGGCGGCGATGGCGAAAGGATGGGCAATGCCGTGCGGCAAAAGCTTTGCCGCGCGCGGCGGGAGGTGCGATCATTCGACAACCGACGTGCGCGGCGCGCAAGGCCTGCATGTCGACAGCAACCCGGAACGGGGTGGGAGCGACAACCGAACCAGCGGAGCGCAGAACGCGAACGCTGGCTGATCGTAACGCATGGGACCAGGCAGGCGCCGGAAGCCGGCTTGAGTCGACAGGAGATCCATGTGCCGATCATCAGTCGTCGGATGACTTGTGACGCAGTATAATGAATCATCGGCTTTCGCTCAAACCCCGCGTAAACCCTCGGCCCACATTACGATCATTCAAAAAGGAACCGGCCTCATGTCCGTGCCTACGTTTCCCGCAGCGCCGCGCCGTCGCGCACGCAGCCTCGCACAAGATGTCGTCGACGCGCTGACCGCGCAGATCGAAAACGGCACGCTGCGTCCCGGCGACAAGCTGCCGACCGAAACCGAAGTCATGGCGGCGCAGGGCGTGAGCCGTACGGTCGTGCGCGAGGCGATCTCGCGGATGCAGGCGAGCGGCCTCGTCGAAACGCGCCACGGCATCGGCAGCTTCGTGCTGGAGCCGTCGCGCCGCCAGACGCTCGGCATCGATCCCGCAACGATCACGACGCTGCGCGACGTGCTCGCGGTGCTCGAACTGCGTATCAGCCTCGAGAGCGAGTGCGCGAGCCTCGCCGCGCAGCGCGCGAACGATACCGACCTCGCCGCGCTGCGGCGCGCGCTCGACGCGATCGCGACGGGGGCGGGCGGCGGCCGCGACACGGCGCAGCTCGACTTCCAGTTCCACCTGCAGATCGCGCAGTCCACCGGCAACCGCTATTTCGTCGACATCATGACGCAGCTCGGTACGTCGATCATCCCGCGCACGCGCGTGAATTCGGCGCGCTTTGCCGGCGACGACCTCGAGCGTTATGTCGGCCGGCTGAACCACGAGCACGAGGATATCTACGAGGCGATCGCGCGCCACGACCCGGAGGCTGCCCGCGCCGCGATGCGCACGCACCTCACCAACAGCCGCGAGCGGCTGCGCCGCGCGCACGAGGCGGCCGAGGCCGAGCGCGACACGCAGGCCAGTTGATGCGCCGGGCAGTGCGGCCCGCGTTGCCGCAGGCCCGATCGAATCGCGTCAACATCAGTCGTCATATGAGATCGATGTAACTTCGCCGATCTCCGGGGCCGGGCGGCGTTTCCGCCGCCGGCCGCCGACACCGCCTATCAGCCTCCCTTCGTCACGATCGTTTTCCACGTGCCGCTCTTCACCTGGTACAGCGTCGACATCCCGCTCTTCAGCGAGCCGTCGTTCGCGAACGAGATGCGGCCGGTGACCCCTTCGAAGTCGATCTTCTTGAGGGTCGGGCGATAGACCTTCGGGTCGGTCGAGCCGGCCGCCTGCATCGCCTTGATCGCGGCCCAGGCGGCGTCGTAGCCGAACTGCGCGTACGACAGCACGTCGACACCGAAGCGCTTCTTGAAGCGCTGTTCGAAATCCTTCCCTTGCGGCAGCTCGTCGAGCGGCCGGCCGTATTCCCACGCCATCGCGCCTTCGGCGGCCGGGCCCGCGATCTTGATGAACTCGTTGTCCTTCACGCCGCCGCCGCCGACGAACTGCGCGTTCAGCCCGAGCTGGCGCATCTGCTTGATGAAGTTCGCGGCGAGCGAATCGAGGCCGCCGAAGAAGATCAGGTCGGGGTTCTTGCCCTTCAGGCTCGTGATCTGCGCGCGGAAGTCGACCGCCTGGTTGTTGGTGAACTCGCGGCCGATGATCGTGCCGCCGGCGGCCTTCACGGCCTTCTCGAACTCGTCGGCCTCGCCCTGGCCGAACGCGGTGCGGTCGTCGATGATCGCGATACGCTTCGCCTTCGTCACGTCGACCGCGTACTTGCCCGCGTTGCCGGCGTTCTGGCCGTCGGTCGCGATCACCATGAACATGTTCGCGAGCCCGCGCGACGTGAGCGTCGGGTTGGTCGCGGCCGGATCGATCACAGGGATGCCCGACTTGTCGTAGACGACCGATGCCGGAATCGTCGTGCCCGAGTTGAAGTGGCCGACCACGACCGACACGTTCTGGTCGACGAGCGCCTGCGCGGCCTGCACGCCGATGCGCGGGTCGGCCTGGTCGTCCTGCACGACGAGATCGAAGTGCGCGGGCTTGCCGGCGATCTGCACCTTCTGTGCGACGGCGTCGTCGAGCGCGAGCTGCACGCCGTTCTGCAGATCCTTGCCGTAGCCGGCGTTCACACCCGTGAGCGGCGCGGCGAAGCCGACCTTCACGTCGGTTGCGTCGGCGGCCCGGGCGGCCTGTTGCGAGAGGAGGGCGAGCGCGGATGCAATCGACACCGACAGCAGGGAATGACGGAATTTCATGTGGTTCCTCTTGTTCGATACCTGCGAGTGGGTACCGCACACGCTCGGACGGGCCGGGCGCGTGCGACGGGCGGGCGGTTCGACCGCTTCTCGGAATCGGGCGGGGAGGTCGGCATCGTGATTCTCGGAACACGCTCCCGTCAGGCTCCGCAAAGAGCCCCGATCGCCTCGATATATAGGTCGCCGATATGCACGGGTCTTGGCAATTTGCCGCGCATTCGGTGAGGATTTGCGCATAGCTTCCGCGCGTGCGGTGGCGGCCGGTATCGGGAGTTTCCCGTCGCGAGCGGAACGGGCGGGGAGGCGGGAGGACGGTGCGGGGCGAAGCGGCGGCGCGGCCTGCAGGGGCCGCGCCGCGCGTGGGATGCCGTCAGTCGGACAGCGCGTCCGATGCGGCTTCGACGTCGTTGTGCGACGCGGTCGTGCGGATCAGCGGATCGCTGGTGCTCGGGCGGCCCGTCTCGACGTGGCCCGCGAAGCGGCGCAGGAAGCCGAGCGGCTTGCCGTCGCTGACGGTCAGGTCGTACCAGCCGTGGCTGCCGCGCAGGTCCCAGTAGTCGTCGACGTGCGTACCCGGCTTGAGGTCGAACTCGCGCGCATGGCCGTGGCCGTACGCGTTCGTCACCTTGAGCCGTACCGTCCGGTGGCCGCGGTTCATCAGGCGCAGCGTGATGTTGCCGTTCGCGACGTCGTAGCCGTAGATCACCTCGGGGTTGACGCTCGCGGGGCCGACCGCCGACGCGGCGGGGCTGCGGAAGTGGCAGTAGAAGCCGTTCGGGCCGTACACGTCGAGGTCGTACAGGCCGAGCGACGGCGCAGGGCTCCACGTGTCGGAGAGCCGCTTGCCGGCGTCGACCGTGTAGGTCCACGGGCCGTCGACGCGGTTGCGCGCCTGAACCTGGAACGCCGCGCCCGCGGTGCCGGTGTTCGCGAAGGTCAGCCGGAACTGGCCGCTCGCGTTGTCGATCCGCCCGTGCACGAACAGTTCGTACGGCAGCGCGCGCGCCGGACGCAGGCCGTGCTCCTGCTTCGGCAGATGCTGGACGACCGGCGGCACCGGGATGTAGTCGGGGTGACGGGTGCGGTCGGGCGGCGCGTAGCCGGTCGTGTCCGGGAGCTGCGGCCAGCTCGCGTCGGGCGTCGAGAAATCGAACGCGGACGTCAGGTTGCCGCACACCGTGCGGCGCCACGGCGACACGTTCGCCGCAGTGACCGCATGCTGCGCGCCGAACCGCGCCTCGATGAATTGCAGCAGCGACGTGTGATCGAAGGTCTGCGAGCAGACCCAGCCGCCCTTGGTCCACGGCGACACGACGAGCATCGGCACGCGCGGCCCGAGCCCGTACGGGCCGGCCATGTGCGACGCGTCGCCGGCGAACGCCTCGTTGGTCGTCGCGACCGTCGACAGCCCGTTGTCGCGCGACTGCGGCGCGAACGGCGGCGGCACGTGGTCGAAGAAGCCGTCGTTTTCGTCATACGTGATGAACAGCGCGGTCTTGCTCCACACGTCCGGGTTCGACACGAGCGCCTTCAGCACCTGCTCGATGTACCACGCGCCGTAGTTCGCGGGCCAGTTAGGGTGCTCGGAATACGCTTCCGGCGCGCAGATCCACGACACCTGCGGCAGCGTGCCGTTCTTCACGTCCTGCTGGAGCACGTCGAACAGCGTGCCGCCCGCGCTGATGTTGGTGCCGGTGCGCGCCTTGTCGTACAGCGGCGTGCCGGGCAGCGCGGTGCGGTACTGGTTGAAGTAGAGCAGCGCGTTGTCGCCGTAGTTGCCGATGTACGGGTTTTGCGTCCAGCCCCACGAGCCGTTCGCGTCGAGCCCCGTGCCGACGTCCTGGTAGATCTTCCACGACACGCCGGCCTGTTCGAGCACTTCCGGATAGGTCGTCCAGCCGTAGCCCCTTTCCTCGTTGCCGAGCACCGGGCCGCCGCCCGTGCCGTCGTTGCCGACGTAGCCCGTCCACATGTAATAGCGGTTCGGGTCGGTTGAGCTCGGGATCGCGCAGTGGTACGCATCGCAGATCGTGAACGCGTCGGCGAGCTGGTAGTGGAACGGGATGTCGTCGCGCTTCAGGTACGCCATCGTCGTGGTGCCCTTGTTCGGCACCCACTGGTCGTAGCGGCCCTTGTTCCACGCGGCATGCATGTCCTGCCAGCCGTGCGGCAGGTCCTGCAGGAACTGCAGGCCGAGCTTGTCCGTGCCCGGGTGGAACGGCAGCAGTTCGGCCGGGCCGACCGGCTGGTGGAACACCGACTTGCCGTTCGCGAGACGCAGCGCGCGCGGGTCGCCGAAGCCGCGGACACCGCGCATCGTGCCGAAGTAATGGTCGAACGAGCGGTTCTCCTGCATCAGGATCACGATGTGTTCGATGTCGCGGATCGTGCCGGTGCGGCGGTTCGCGGGAATCGCAAGCGCATCGCGGATCACGGGCGGAAAGAGGTTCAGCGCGGCGGCGCCGGCGGTGCCGGCGGCGACGCGCAGGAAATCACGACGGTTCGATCGGGTCATGGTCGTTATCGTGCGGTAAAGAGGGGAGCCGATTGGCAGGACCTACGGAAAGGGCGCGCCCGGGTCGCAGGATGCGGCTGCGCCGGTTCGTGCCGCCGCGAGCATAGCGAGGAATCGGTGTCATTCATGTGAAGTCCGGAAACGTTTGCACGTGAATCGGACCGGCATCGGAACGCGTATCGCCGGCGGTCATGGCGCAGCAGGGAAAGCAGGGAAAGCAGGAAAGCAGGAAAGCAGGAAAGCAGGAAAGCAGGAAAGCAGGAAAGCAGGAAAGCAGGAAAGCAGGAAAGCAGGAAAGCAGGGCGGCGCGCATGCGCGCCGGTGAAGCGGGGGGCGGTGCGGGCGCGTCAGGCGTCCGTCACCCACGCGCCGAACCATTCGCTCGGGCGCGCGATTTCGTCCTGCGCGGCGACGAGTTCGAGCTCGTAGCGGCGTGCATCGTAGGTGGCCTTCACGACCGCGTGCACGGCCGCGAGCGTGTGCTCGAACGCGGCGCGCACGGAATCGCCGCGCAGCCGGCGCGCGACGAAAACCGCGCTGGTCAGGTCGCCGACGCCGACCGGATGGCGCGGAAATGCGTACAGCGGGCGCTGGCCGATCCACGCTTCGGTTTCGGTGACCGCGAGCATGTTGAAGCGGTCGGCCGGACTGTTGCGGTCGTGCAGGTGCTTGACGAGGATGATCTGCGGGCCGCGGCGGATCAGCGCGCGGCACGCGTCGACGGCTTCGGCGACGGTTTCGATGCGCCGCCCGACGAGCTTCTGCAGCTCGGTGTGGTTCGGCGACATGCCGTCCGCGAGCGCGGGCATCTCCTGGACCATGAATTCCTCGACGCCGGGCTCCGGCCGGATGCCGCCCGTCTGGCCCATCGCCGGATCGCAGAAGTACCACGCGTCCGGATTCATCGTCTTCACCGTGCGCACGATCTCGACTGCCGCACGCGCCTGCGGCGGCGACCCGAGGAAGCCGGACAGCACGGCGTCGCAGCGCTTGAGCGCGCCGATCGCGGCGATCCCGTCGACGAGCTGCTCCATCTTCGCGGCATCGATCGCGCTGCCGGCCCAGTGGCCGTACTGCATATGATTCGACAACTGGACGGTATTGAGCGGCCAGACGTTGACGCCGAGGCGCTGCATCGGGAATACGGCCGCACTGTTGCCGGCATGGCCGTAAATGACGTGCGACTGAATGCTGAGGACGTTTTTCATGGGAATCGCCTGCACGCGTTTCAGGGTCACGTCACACGATACCCGAGTTCGTCGCGCGCGCGGAAGTCGCGCGGCCCCTGAGTGTTGCGTGCCGTCGTCAGCCGACCGCGTAGAATCGCGGGGCGCGGCACCGTCCGGCTGCCCGCGTGCGTTTCCAATCACCGTGATCGCCATGCTTCCGATTTGCAAGATGTTGTCCGTCGCGCGCGCCGCCCTGTTCGGCGCGGGCGTTGCCTTCGCTTGTGCGACTTCCGCGGCCGAAGCCGCCCCGGTGCCCGCCGGCAACGACGGGCCGGTGTTCGGCCCGCGCCTGGAGGGCTTTAGCTACCCGGAACCCGAGCACCGCTACGCGTTCGTGTCGCAGCGCGAAACCCTCGAGATGGTGTACATGGACGTGCAGCCGGCGCACCCGAACGGCCGCACCGTCGTGCTCCTGCACGGGAAGAACTTCTGTGCAGGGACCTGGGAAGACACGCTCGGCGTGCTGAGCCGCGCCGGCTATCGCGTGATCGCGCCGGACCAGATCGGCTTCTGCAAGTCGTCGAAACCCGATCGCTACCAGTACAGCTTCCAGCAGCTCGCGCGCAACACGCACGCGCTGCTGGAGTCGATCGGCGTGAAGTCGGCGACGATCGTCGGCCACTCGACGGGCGGGATGCTCGCGATGCGCTATGCGCTGATGTACCCGAAGGCGACCGACCAGCTCGTGCTCGTGAACCCGATCGGCCTGGAGGACTGGAAGGCGCTCGGCGTGCCGCCGCTGTCGGTCGACTACTGGTATGCGCGCGAGCAGAAGACGACGGCCGACGGCATCCGCCGCTACGAGCAGAGCACGTACTACGCGGGCAAATGGTCGCCGTCGTACGAGCGCTGGGTGCAGATGCTCGCCGGGATGTACCGCGGCGCCGGTCGCGATGCGGTTGCGTGGAACTCCGCGCTGATCTACGACATGATCCTCACGCAGCCGGTGGTCTATGAACTTGGCGCGATCCGCGTGCCGACGCTGCTCATGATCGGCGACAAGGACACGACCGCGATCGGCAAGGACGTCGCGCCGCCCGACGTGCACGCGAAGCTCGGCCGCTATCCGGAACTCGCGAAGCGCACTCAGGCGGCGATCCCCGGCGCGCAGCTCGTCGAATTCCCGGCGCTCGGGCACGCACCGCAGATCCAGGATCCGGACGCATTCCACAAGGCGCTGCTCGACGGGCTGGCGGCCGTACACCCGCAGTGATGCGGGGCCGGCCGCCGGCGACGCGTGCTCGCGCGGTCAGCGCGCTTCGTTCGCGAGTTCGTCGCGGATCTGCGCGGCCAGTTCGAACGAGCGCAGCCGCGCGGCGTGATCGTAGATCTGCGCGGTGATGATCAATTCGTCCGCCCCCGTCTGCGCGATGCGGTCGCGCAGCTTGTCGCGCACCGTGTCGCGCGAGCCGACCGCCGCGAACGACAGCGAATGCGCGACGTTGGCGAGTTCGAGCTCGTTCGCCTCGAGCGCGTCGACGGGCGGCGGCAGCTTGCCCGGCGTGCCGCGCCGCAGGTTGATGAACTGCTGCTGCAGCGACGTGAACAGCCGCCGCGCCTCGTCGTCGGTATCGGCCGCGAACACGTTGACGCCGACCATCGCGTGCGGCTTCGGCCATGCGGCCGACGGCCGGTACTGCGCGCGGTAGATCTCGAGCGCGCGCGTCAGGTAGTCCGGCGCGAAGTGCGACGCGAACGCGAACGGCAGCCCGAGCATCGCGGCGAGCTGCGCGCTGAACAGGCTCGAACCGAGCAGCCACACGGGCACGTCGAGCCCCGCGCCGGGCACCGCGCGCACGCGCTGGCCGGGCACCGGCTCCGCGAAGTAGCGCAGCAGCTCGGCGACGTCGTCCGGAAACGAGTCGGCGCTGCCGATCAGGTCGCGGCGCAGCGCGCGCGACGTGGTCTGGTCGGTGCCGGGCGCGCGGCCGAGGCCGAGGTCGATGCGCCCCGGATACAGCGACGCGAGCGTGCCGAACTGCTCGGCGATCACGAGCGGCGCGTGGTTCGGCAGCATGATGCCGCCCGACCCGACGCGGATCGTCTGCGTGGCGCCCGCGACATGGCCGATCACGACCGCGGTCGCCGCGCTCGCGATGCCGGGCATGTTGTGATGCTCGGCGAGCCAGTAGCGCCGATAGCCCCAGCGTTCCGCGTGCTGCGCGAGATCGACGGTGTTGCGGAACGCCTGCGAGGCGTCGGCGCCGGCCGGAATGGGGGCGAGATCGAGTACGGAAAACGGAGTCATCGGGTGGCCTTCGAAAGGGGGCGCGTGGTGATGCGCTGACGCAACAAATGCCAAGGATTTTGCCAAAGGGTTCCGGAACGTGCTGGGGGCGCGCCGATACCCATGCGCATGACAGGGATGCAGGGTCGACTTCGTTGATTGTTGCAAAAATCAATTCAATCGCTGACTAATTACCAATCTTTACCGCGATTGGATGTGAATCCGCATCGACCTACAAATTTGCACGAAACGTTTGATTTTCAAGACTGCAATACGCCTGCAAAGTGCTTACGCTAATGTGAACGCGGTTGCGCCCAAATGGTTCTCCGACTGCGCAGCTTTGCCGGAATTGCACCAGTCCGTTTCTCGTAGTGCCGAGCGCGGGGTGCCGCGGACTGCTAAAATCCGGCGCCTGCCCATGTTGTGCCGATGGTAGCTATTCGAATCTTCCCGCATCCCGTCCGGGCGTCGCGCGGAGATGCGCCACGCGAAGCCGGGCATGGCAACACCCGAAAACGGGTCGTGCCTCCCCCAAACACAGACGCTGCTGGAACAAGGAGTCGGGTCGTGCCCGCATTCGTCGTTGTCCGAATACCGCATTACGCTCAATCACGCGCAAGCGTTCGCCGTGGCGTTCTGGTCGCCGGGAGGCGTCGCGCATGACGCCAACGGCCACGCTGCTCGACTGGCTCCTGATCGCGTTCACGCTGGCCGCGGCCGGCTATGCGCTGGTCGCCGCCTTTGCGCCGCGGCCGCGCACGCCGCGCACGGCCGCGCGCGACGGCTTCGAGCCGGTCAGCGTGCTCAAGCCGCTGTGCGGCGCGGAGCCGCACCTGTACGAAAATCTCGCGACTTTCTGCGAACAGCGCCACCCGCGCCATGAAGTGCTGTTCGGCGTCGCGTCGGCGGCCGACCCGGCGGTGGCCGTCGTCGAGCGGCTGCGCGCCGACTATCCCGAGTGCGACATCACGCTCGTGATCGACGCGCGCGTGCACGGCAAGAACCTGAAGGTCAGCAACCTGATCAACCTCGCCGCGCGCGCGAAATACGGTCGCATCGTGATCGCGGACAGCGATATCGCGGTGAAGCCCGACTATCTGGAGCGCGTGACGGCGCCGCTCGCCGATGCGTCGGTCGGTGTCGTCACGTGCCTGTATCATGCGCGCAGCGTCGGCGGGTTCTGGACGCGAATCGGCGCGCAGTTCGTCGATGCATGGTTCGCGCCGTCGGTGCGGATCACGCACCTCGGCCGCTCGAGCCGCTTCGGCTTCGGTGCGACCCTCGCGCTGACGCGCGACACGCTCGACCGGATCGGCGGCTTTCTCGCGCTGAAGGACGAGCTGGCCGACGATTTCTGGCTGGCCGAGCTGCCGCGCCGCCTCGGGCGGCGCACCGTGCTGTCGGAGGTCGAGGTCGCGACCGACGTGATCGAGCCGTCGTTCGGGCCGCTGTGGCACCGCGAGACGCGCTGGCTGCGTACGATCCGGTCGCTGAACCCGGCCGGCTTCGCGTTCCTGTTCATCACATTTACCGTGCCGTGGCTCGCGATCGGCGCGGCGCTGGCGCTGCGTCTCGACGGGACGTTTGCGGGTACGCTGGCAGGTTCCGCGGCCGCCGTCGGCGCATTCGGGCGGCTCGTGCTGCATGCGCGCGGCGAGGACGGCTGGCGCGCGTTCTGGCGCGACCTGCCGCTCGTCGCGGTGCGCGACACGCTGCTCGCGCTCGAGTGGCTCGCGGCCGCGTTCGGCACGCATGTCGTGTGGCGCGGCGCGAGAATGACGGTCGTCGGCGGCGAACGCGCGACGGCGGCCGTGGAAGGGGCAGACGGCCGCTAGGGCCGCTCCCGGACGAACCTGGCCCGAGGGCCGAGACGCGCTGCGCGGCGAAGCCGCGCGACGCGACATGACAGAGAGAGGCGGGCGCCGGCAGGGCGGCCCGCGGTTTATTGACTGAATCGTTGAATCGAAACGAACTATGCAGGCTACCGGAGCATTCATGAAAACGCTGTTCTTGCAGGCCCCTTCGTATGACGGCTTCGACGGCGGAGCCGGCTCGCGCTACCAGGCGAAGCGCGAAATCCGTTCCTTCTGGTATCCGACGTGGCTCGCGCAGCCGGCCGCACTCGTGCCGGGCAGCCGCGTCGTCGATGCGCCGGCCGACGGCCTGTCGGTCGAGGAAACGCTGAAGATCGCGAACGACTACGATCTCGTGATCATCCACACGAGCACGCCGTCGTTCCCGACCGACGCGATGTTCGCGCAGGATCTCAAGAAGATGAAGCCGTCGATGCTGGTCGGCATGGTGGGCGCGAAGGTGATGGTCGATCCGCACAACTCGCTCACGGCGAGCGAGGCAATCGACTTCGTGTGCCGCGAGGAATTCGACTACACCTGCAAGGAAATCGCGGAAGGCAAGCCGTTCCCCGAGATCCAGGGCTTGAGCTGGCGCGCGAAGGACGGCTCGATCGAGCACAACGAAGCGCGTCCGATCCTCGAGAACATGGACGAACTGCCGTTCGTCGCGCCCGTCTACAAGCGCGACCTGAAGATCGACAACTACTTCATCGGCTACCTGAACTACCCGTACGTGTCGATCTACACGGGCCGCGGCTGCAAGTCGCGCTGCACGTTCTGCCTGTGGCCGCAGACGGTCAGCGGCCATCGCTACCGCACGCGCTCGGTCGAGAACGTGATCGCGGAAGCGAAGTGGATCCGCGACAACATGCCGGAAGTGAAGGAACTGATGTTCGACGACGACACCTTCACCGACGACCTGCCGCGCGCCGAAGCCATCGCCATCGGTCTGGGCAAGCTCGGCATGACGTGGTCGTGCAACGCGAAGGCCAACGTGCCGTACAAGTCGCTCAAGGTCATGAAGGAAAACGGCCTGCGCCTGCTGCTGGTCGGCTTCGAATCCGGCGACGACCAGATCCTCGTGAACATCAAGAAGGGCGTGCGCACCGATTTCGCGCGCCGCTTCAGCGCGGACTGCAAGAGGCTCGGCATCAAGATCCACGGCACCTTCATTCTCGGCCTGCCGGGCGAGACGCTGGAGACCATCAAGAAGACGATCGAGTACGCGAAGGAAATCAATCCGCACACGATCCAGGTCTCGCTCGCCGCGCCGTATCCGGGCACGACGCTCTACAAGCAGGCCGTGGAAAACGGCTGGATGGAAGAGAACAAGACCATCAACCTGGTGAGCAAGGAAGGCGTGCAGCTCGCGGCGATCGGCTACGCGCATCTGTCGCGCGACGAGATCTATCACCACCTCGAGCAGTTCTATCGCCAGTTCTACTTCCGTCCGTCGAAGATCTGGGAGATCGTCCGCGAGATGCTGACGAGCTGGGACATGATGAAGCGCCGCCTGCGCGAAGGCGTCGAGTTCTTCCGCTTCCTGCGCGCGCACGAGGCCTGATTCGTGGCGACGCAGCCGGCGGCGCGGGCGCTGATCTTCACCGCGGACGACTTCGGGCTGCACCCGCGCGTCAACGCGGCGGTCGAGCGTGCGCACCGCGACGGCGTGCTGAACGCCGGGAGCCTGATGGTCGGCGCGCCCGCCGCGCAGGATGCGATCGAACGCGCGCGGCGGCTGCCGTCGCTCGCGGTCGGCCTGCATCTCGTCCTCGCGGATGGGCCGGCCACGCTGCCCGCGCGTGACATTCCCGCGCTCGTCGGCCCCGACGGGCGGTTCGGCGACGCGATGGCGAAGGACGGCTGTCGTTTCTTCTTCCTGCCGCACGTGCGTGCGCAACTGCGCCGCGAGATCCGCGCGCAGTTCGACGCGTTCGCGGCGAGCGGCCTGCCGCTCGACCACGTGAACGCGCACAAGCATTTCCACCTGCATCCGACCGTGCTGTCGATGATCATCGAGATCGGCCGCGACTACGGGCTGCGCGCGGTGCGGCTGCCGTACGAGACGAGCGCGCCCGCGCTGCTCAAGCCGTGGATTGCGCTGGTGCGCGCGCGGCTCGACCGCGCGGGGCTCGCGCACAACGACTACGTGGTCGGGATCGAACACACCGGCGCGATGGACGAGGCCGTGCTGCTCGACGCGCTCGCGTCGCTGCCGCCGGGTGTCGGCGAGATCTACTGCCATCCGGCCGAGGCCGGCGACGGCCCGATCACGCCGACGATGGCCGGTTACCGTCCGGTCGACGAACTGGATGCGCTGCTGTCGCCGCGCGTCGCGGCCGCGCTGAAGGCCGCGGGCGTCGCGACCGGCGGTTTTGCCGACGTGTTCGGCCAGCGCGCGGCACGGCGCGGCACGCATGCGCCGCGCGCACCGGGAGCGCAGCCGTCATGACCAAGTGGATCAAGTGGCTCGGCTGGCCGATCGGCATCGGCATCCTGCTCGCGCTGGGGCTGCACGAAGGCGTCGGCGACGTGTCGCAGATGCTCGCGCGCGCCGGTTACGCGCTGCTGTGGCTCGTGCCGTTCCACGCGCTGCCGCTGCTGCTCGATGCGTATGCGTGGCACCTGCTGCTCGAGCGGCGCAGTTCGCTGCCGTTCCTGTGGTGGATCGCGACCGTGCGCGAGGCCGTGAACCGGCTGCTGCCCGTGGTCGGGATCGGCGGCGAGCTGGTCGGCATCCGGCTCGCGCGCTGGCAGGTGCCCGACGCGAGCCGCGTGACGGCGTCGGTGATCGTCGAGGTGCTCGTGACGATCGTCGTCCAGTATGCGTTCGCGGCGCTCGGTCTCGTGCTGCTGCTGTCGACGACGGACAACATGGGCGGCGGCACGATCGGCCTCGCGCTGCTGCTGACGCTGCCGTTGCCCGTGCTCGGCGTCGTGCTGATGCGGCGCGGCGGCATCTTCCATGCGATCGAGCGTTTCGCGGGCCGCCTGCTTGGCGATTCGCACCGGCTGCTGCAGGGCGTCGACGGCCGCCGGCTCGACGCCGACATCGACGGGCTGATGTCGCGCACCGGCCTGCTGTTCAGCGCATTCTTCTGGCAACTGGCCGGCTACGTGCTCGGTGCGCTCGAGATCTACTGGGCGCTCGCGCTGCTCGGCCATCCGGTGTCGATCGGCGGCGCGATCGCGATCGAGGCGATGACGCAGGCCGTGCGGCATGCCGCGTTCATGGTGCCGGGCGGCCTCGGCGTGCAGGAGGCAACCGTCGTGCTGCTCGCGCAGATGTTCGGCGTCGATCGCGAGACGGCGCTGTCGCTCGCGCTGGTCAAGCGCGGCCGCGAGGTGCTGTTCGGCTGCCTGGCGCTCGGTTCGTGGCAGCTCGCCGAACTCGTGCGCACGCGCCGCCGTATCGGCGTGCCGCGGGCCGTGCCGCGCGCGCCGCATCCGGCGAGCCGCACGCCTGAAACCGAAACTCAAACCGAAACGACGCATTGAACACGAGACGGGCTGCGCGCCCGTCTCGCGCTTTTGGCGTCGCGCGGGTATGCTTGCCGCGTGTTTTCTCGACGCGCAATTCTTCCGATGATTTTCCGTTTCCGGCTGCTTCCCGTGACGATGCTGGCCGCCGCGCTGGCGCTGACTGGCTGCGACGACAAGCAAGGTAACCTCGACGTGCAACGTATCAGGGACTTCTTCAACGCGATCAAGCCTGCGCCGCTGCTGCTGAAGGGGCTGAAGGTCGGCGAATCGACCGAGGCCGACGTACGCGGCACGATGGGCAAGCCCGAGACCGAGCGCGAGTTTACCGACGGCTCGAAGCGTTTCGAATATCCGCGCGGCCCGATGGGCAACCAGACGTGGTTCGTCGATCTCGATGCGAACGGCCGCTACACCGGCGCGACGCAGGTGCTGACCGCCGAGAATTTCGCGAAGGTGCGCCCCGGGATGAACGAGGACGAGGTGCGGCGCCTGCTCGGCAAGCCCGGCGACATCGCGCAGTATCCGCTGAAGCCCGAGACGGTCTGGAGCTGGCGCTGGCTCGAGGACGGCGTCAACACCGACGCGTTCTTCAACGTTCATTTCGGCCCGGACGGGCTTGTCTATACGACTTCGCGCTCCGACATCCTGAAAGGGCGGTGACGTTCACGCGCGGTGCTTCTCCAGCCATTCGCGCAGCGCGTCGTTCATGCGTGTCTGCCAACCGGGGCCGTCTGCCCGAAACGCGGCGAGGATGTCTGCGTCGTAGCGGATGCTGACCTGTTCCTTCGGGTGCTCGAGCTTCGGGCGCCCGAATTTTTTCGCGACGACCTCGACGAATGGCTCCATCGCATCGATTTCTTCGTCGCTGAGTTCATGGGCGTCCGGATCGGCGGCGATGCCGCGCGCGATCGCCGCTTCTTCCTCGGGCGTGTTGCGTATGAATTTAACCGCCTTCTTCATATCGAATCATCTCTCGGTTGTTGGCTTTTCGCAGACTGACGACACGCAGCGCGCGGCCGCGCGGGACGACGATCGCCGTGTGAAGGCGTGCGCCGATCGGCACCAGGCAGATCCACCGCGTCTCGCCGTAATCACGACGGACATCCGGCCACGCGCACGCTGCTTCCCACTCGGCGAATTCGGCCATTCGCAGCGATATGCCATGTTTCAGTCGGTTCGACAGATCCTTGGCATCATCGAAAACGAACGGAATTTCGACTAATTGTGGATGCGAAAACATGAGGTGGCAAGAAATTTTTGTAGATGCAAAAAGTAGGGTGCCGCCGCGGGTGGCATCGAATCGGCGCGCATCGCGTCGCGGGCATGAGCGAGCGATTGTGTGGCGTGGGTCGGGACGTGCCCATTCGGCCTGATGGCCAGTCCGGCGCTATATCGAAAAAGCGACCGGAAAATTGCAAAAAGTCCGCTTCCCTGCGTGTCATCCGACTGTCAGGAAGCGGCTTTTTTCCTTTTGAAACAGCGGCGTAGGCTGGGGTCGCAAATGGCGGGGCGGATTGCTGCGATGCAGCAATCGCATGCAAGGTGATTTGAGGCAATCAATTTCGCTTGCGACTATCCGCGTCAGCCCGGCGCGGGACAGGCATTCGCGTCGGCATCCATTCCAACTCTGGAGACGCGCGTGTTCCTTTACGGCTTTGGTCCTGTCCTCTGGGCCGGCACCGTGCAGACCATCGAGCTGTCGGTGCTGTCGCTCGCCACTGCGGTGGCGCTGGGGCTGATCGGCGCGGTGGCGAAGCTGTCGCACAACCGGGTGCTGCGAGCGATCGCGACCGGTTATACGACGCTGATCCGCTCGGTGCCCGATCTTGTGCTGATGCTGCTGCTGTTCTACAGCATCCAGATCTGGCTGAACCAGTTCACCGACCTCGTCGGCTGGGACCAGATCGATATCGACCCGTTCGTGGCCGGCGTGCTGACGCTCGGGTTCATCTACGGCGCGTACTTCACCGAGACCTTTCGCGGCGCGTTCCTGTCGGTGCCGCGCGGCCAGCTCGAGGCGGGTGCCGCATACGGGATGAGCGGCGCGCGCGTGTTCGCGCGGATCATGTTTCCGCAGATGATGCGCTTTGCGCTGCCCGGGATCGGGAACAACTGGCAGGTGCTCGTCAAGGCGACCGCGCTGGTGTCGATCATCGGCCTTGCGGACGTCGTGAAGGCCGCGCAGGACGCCGGCAAGAGCACGTTCAACATGTTCTTCTTCATCCTCGTCGCGGCGCTGATCTACCTCGCGATCACGACCGTTTCCAACCTCGTGCTGATCCAGCTCGAGAAGCGTTATTCCATGGGCGTGCGGCACGCAGAACTATGATCGAGATCCTCCAGGAATTCGGCAAGGCGTTCCTTTACTGGGACGGCCAGCGCCTCTCCGGCCTTGCGGTGACGCTGTGGCTGCTCGTTGCGTCGATTTCGATCGGCTTCGTGTGCGCGGTGCCGCTCGCGGTCGCGCGCGTGTCGAAGAAGAAGTGGGTGTCGATGCCCGTGCGGTTCTACACGTACGTGTTCCGCGGCACGCCGCTCTACGTGCAGTTGCTGCTGATGTACACCGGCATGTATAGCCTCGAATTCGTGCGTTCGCATTCGCTGCTCGACGCGTTCTTCCGCAGCGGCTTCAACTGCGCGATTCTCGCGTTCGCGCTGAATACCTGCGCGTACACGACCGAGATCTTCGCGGGGGCGATCCGCGCGATTCCGCACGGCGAGGTCGAGGCTGCGCGGGCATACGGGATGACGCCGTTCACGATGTACCGCCGCGTGATCCTGCCGTCGGCGCTGCGCCGCGCGCTGCCGCTGTATAGCAACGAGGTGATCCTGATGCTGCACGCGACGACCGTCGCGTTCACCGCGACCGTGCCCGACATCCTGAAGGTCGCGCGCGATGCGAATTCCGCGACCTACATGGCGTTCCAGTCGTTCGGAATCGCCGCGCTGATCTATCTTGCGGTATCTTTCGCACTCGTCGCGGCGTTTCGCCGTGCGGAGCGCCACTGGCTCGCGTATCTCGCGGCCGGCCGTCACTGATTTCAATTCGAGGAGAGCCAGATGGCCGAGATCACTCAAACGAGCGCTTCCGCTTCCACTTCCACCAAGCTTGCGGCGGTCGACATTCACAAGCGCTATGGCGACAACGAGGTGCTCAAGGGCGTGTCGTTGAACGCAAAGGCCGGTGACGTCATCAGCATCATCGGCGCGAGCGGCTCGGGCAAGAGCACGTTCCTGCGCTGCATCAATTTCCTCGAGCGGCCGAATGCGGGGCAGATCGTCGTCGACGGCGAGACCGTCCGCACGAAGACCGACCGCGCCGGTGCGCTCGAAGTCGCCGATCACAAGCAGCTTCAGCGGATCCGCACGAAGCTCGCGATGGTGTTCCAGCACTTCAATCTGTGGGCGCACATGAACGTGCTCGAGAACGTGATGGAAGCGCCCGTGCACGTGCTCGGCATTTCGAAGAAGGAAGCCGAGGAGCGCGCGCGCGAATACCTGGAGAAGGTCGGCCTCGCACCGCGCGTCGAGAAGCAGTATCCGTCGCACCTGTCGGGCGGCCAGCAGCAGCGTGTCGCGATCGCGCGTGCGCTCGCGATGCATCCGGACGTGATGCTGTTCGACGAGCCGACGTCGGCGCTCGACCCGGAACTGGTCGGTGAAGTGCTGAAGGTGATGCAGAAGCTTGCCGAGGAAGGCCGCACGATGATCGTCGTCACGCACGAGATGGGTTTCGCGCGCAACGTGTCGAACCACGTGATGTTCCTGCATCAGGGGCGGACCGAGGAAGAGGGCGATCCGAAGGAAGTGCTGGTGCGCCCGCAGAGCGAGCGGCTGAAGCAGTTCCTGTCGGGCAGCCTCAAGTAACGCGACAGGGCGGGTTTCATACGTGGTACCGGTGTCTCGTCCCGCAGGCGCCACCCGCACGACGCAGGTGGTGATCGTTGCCTTGCCGCCCGTGTCGATGTCGGGCGTGGGTCCGATCGTCGATGCGCTGAATCTTGCGAACGAGATCGACGGGCGGTTGCTGTACCGCTGGCAGGTGTGTTCGTGGGACGGGCGGCCCGTGACGCTCGCGGGCGGTGCGCAGTGGCATGCCGATGCGGCGTTCAACGATGCGATCGCGTGCGACTGGCTGATCGTCGTGTCCGAGCGGTTCCAGCAGTTCGCCGATTACCGGCTGTTTCTCGCGAGTCTCGCGCGGGTCGGGCAGCGCACGCCGGTCGTGACCGGCATTCACCACGGCGTGTGGTGGCTTGCGATGGCCGGGCAGCTTTCCGGTTATCGCGTGAGCGTGAACTGGGAGACGTATCAGCAGTTCGCCGAGCAGTTCGAGCGGTCGATCGTCACGCAGCAGATCTTCGAGATCGATCGGGACCGCGCGACGTGCGCGGGTGGGCAGGCTACCGTGGATTTCATGCTGGCCATGATTGGCCGGGAACATGGTGTCGATCTCGCCGAGAGGATCGCCGATGCGCTCGGTGCGGGGACGTTGCGGAGTGGCGAGGAACGCCAGCGGATTCCTTTTGTGACTGCGCCTGGCGAGCGGCATCCTCAGTTGAACGATGCGTTGCTGTTGATGGAAGCCAATATCGAGGATCCTTTGACTACCGATGAGATCGCCGGATTGGTGGGCGTTTCACGCCGGCAATTGGAGCGGCTCTTTCGGCAGTATCTTGGCGCGATGCCGTCGAAGTATTACCTCAATTTGCGGTTGCTCAAGGCTCGTACTCAGTTGCAGCGGACCAGCAAGTCGGTCGTGCAGGTCAGTCTCGCTTGTGGGTTTTCTTCTGCTGCGCATTTTTCCAATGCCTATCGGGAAAGGTTCGGGGTGACACCCCGGGAAGATCGGCGAGCGTGGCTCGAAAAGCAGACTGGCGGCGGCGCGGAGCCTCGGGGCGGCGCGCTTGTTGAGCGCGATGGGAAGGAGTGAGTTTTTGGGTGGATTGCTTGCGGTTTTCGTGAAGCACCTGTGATCGTGTCGGTCTATTAGCGTCGCCCCTGCGCGGGGCGGCGGTTACTTTTCTTTGTCTTGCCAAAGAAAAGTAACCAAAAGAAAGGCGCTGTGAGAACGCATGACTTCCCGGTGCCATAGCCATCGGAGTGGCCACCGCCTAAGTGTCCGCGCCAGTCAGGAGACCGGAGTGGTTCGAGCAATGGTTCTGACACCACTCACCACCCAACAGAGCGGTATACCGCCCGCCAGCTCCATCCTCGCTACGCTCGGCTGCAAGGTGCCTCAAGTCGCGTGGTGATGGTGTTTGCGGTGACCTTGCCAGGAGGCGTGCGACAAATGGACGACGACGGCGCACATCCGATCCCCAAGAGCAGCGATAGGGGTTAGCCGGCAAGACCCAAGTAGGGGGCGACGTATGGCTTGCAATAGAACAGCGTGGCGAACAACGTTACAACGAAAAACGCTCCGCCCCAGCGACGTCCCGACCATCGTTTATACGCTACCGCGTTTAATATCGCGCATGAGACAGCGGGCCATAACAGCATGGCGAACATACCCCACAGGAACTTCGCATGCGATGTGCAGTGTTCCATGTCGTTGCAACCTGTCGCATGTGATTTCACCTCGGGCCAATGGATGTGATTGAGGGAGTAGATGGTCACCCATGTGACGAGCAAGCCCCATATGAACCCCAGTACAGCGAGCACCATACGTTTCATTTCACTTCCCAGAAAAGGATTTCTTTGGAATTGGCAAGGTCGGAGAACCAGTTGTTGTTTGTCAGTGGGTTTCGGAATCGCGACATACCAATGCGGAAGCGTAAGAAACTTACGACGGATGGCGTAAGCGTGTCCTTGTTCCACAAGTCGATATGACCGCCGCTCAGTACGTCGGTCGAGTCGCCATCCTGTCGCCAGTAGCCGAAAAAGTAGATGATACCGGTTCGGTCTTTAACCCTGTCTTGCCAATCTCGGCCAGTGATGTCTTCAGGTTTGCCAAGGCCCAGGAACGGGCGAAGCTTTAACCATTCAGCCAGCTCGTACGCGCGTGTCGCTGTCGATTTGCCACCGAGTATCAGACGGCCTAACGTCTTCTTTCCCGGCATCGGCTTCAACACATTTTGCGAAAACGACTTCATGTCGCTTCCGATACTGTGAAACGTGACGCTCATGCGAATGGCGCATTGATTCTCATATTCGCCAGTAGGGTCGTCGTAGGGGTCTTTCTTCGGGTACGCGTTCCAAAGGTCTTGAAAGGACAGCGCTTGAAGCTGTACAGATTTCTTTGATTTTGGTGTGTTGTTCGTGCGGATCTTGGTGGATGGATTAGGCATGGCTTACCCCGGTGTGCTTTTGTGCAATTGCTTCGTCTCCCCAATAGACGGTGTAGTCTCCGGATCCGTCGCCGGTGTGGACGCGCGGTAGCTCGCCGCTCGCATCGAGCACGCCGGAATGGACGCGGCCGTCTGCCGTCTCGATGTAGTAGGGGGAGCCTATCCGAAACTTTGTGTGCGAGGCATAAACTGGCGACCAAGGAGCCACTTTTATGCCACGCAAACGCAAGGAAGAAGTGACGATCGAACCGGGCAAGGGCTTGAACCTGGACCCGGAACTGATCAAGCAACTGGTGCCCGGAACGCTGGACCGGGCGACGATCAACGAGCAGCTTGCCGCGCTCAAGAAGGCGATCTTCGAGCGGGCGCTGGGCGGCGAACTGACCCACCATCTCGGCTACGAGAAGGGCGAGGCCAAGCCGTCGGACAGCACGAACCACCGCAACGGCACCAGTCGCAAGCGCATCACGACCGACGACGACCTGCTCGACGTCGAGATTCCGCGTGACCGCGAAGGAACGTTCGATCCGGTGCTCATTGCCAAGGGCGAGCGACGTTTTACCGGCTTCGACGACAAGATCATCGCGATGTACGCGCGCGGCATGAGCGTGCGGGAGATTCAGGGGTTCCTGCTGGAGATGTACGGCATCGAGGTATCGCCGGACTTCATCAGTACAGTGACCGACGCGGTGATCGACGAAGTGCGTGAATGGCAGCAGCGGCCGCTCGAGCCGATGTATCCGGTCGTGTTCTTTGACGCCTTGCGCGTCAAGATTCGCGACGAAGGCGTGGTCCGCAACAAGGCGATCTACTTGGCGCTCGGCGTGCGCCGCGACGGCACACGTGATGTGCTCGGCCTCTGGATCGAGCAGACCGAGGGCGCCAAGTTCTGGCTGCGGGTCGTCAACGACCTGAAACTGCGTGGCGTGCAGGACATCCTGATCGCCGTGGTCGACGGCCTGAAGGGCTTCCCGGAAGCGATTAACACCGTGTTCCCGGAAACGACGGTTCAGACCTGCATCGTGCATCTGATCCGCAACTCGCTGGACTTCGCGAGCTGGAAAGATCGCAAGTCGGCTGCCGCCGCGCTCAAGGAGATCTACCGGGCACCGACGGCCGAGGCGGCCGCCGTGGCGCTGGACGCGTTCGACGCTGGACCGTGGGGCACGAAATACCCGCCAATTGCCGCGCTCTGGCGGCGAGCCTGGGAGCAGGTGATTCCCTTCTACGCGTTCGCGCCGGACATCCGGAAGATCATTTACACCACGAACGCCATTGAGTCGCTGCACATGCAGCTTCGCAAGATCATCAAGGCGCGCGGCCACTTCCCGTCGGACGAGGCCGCGCTGAAGCTGATCTGGCTGGCGCTGCGCAACGTCGTTGCCAAGTGGACCGGCTCCCGGCACGATTGGAAGAGCGCGATGACCCAGTTCGCGCTGCTTTACCCAGAGCGCTTTAGTATCGGAATCTGAGTTTTAACCCGCCTCACACACGAAATTCCGGATACCTCCAGTAGGGGTAACCCTCCGGCCCCTGGGCAGCACTGCCGCTAGTCTTCGCTTCGACCTGCTCATCAAATGCGCCTTTCTTGATCGACACGACGGGACCCGTTATCGTTCGGCTCGAAATGACCTCCCCGAGACCCTTTAGCCCATCATCACACCATGCTTCACCGGCAAGCAAAGCAGTGATGCTCGGCGGAGTCGAGCAGCCGCACAGGACAATATCGCGGTCTAGCGCGACTTCTCCTTGAAACTTGAGTCGATATGGCCCGCCAGCCTTTGCGATGATGCCGGTGCTCTGACATGCGACGCAGAACGCACTACCGCCAATCAAGGCTGCTTGATGCCTGTGGACCAGGAACGGTGGTCCGCTGTATGGGCTAATTGTTCCGCCGCTTGAAAGGCTGTCGCCCACAACTGCAATTCTTCTATTCATCGTTTGGCCCTCGCGGAAAGTCACAATCGTATCGGCACGGCGCAAGTGCGCATCTCGATATTGTTCGAGGTGCTTGAGATGGTGTGATCGCGCCGTTTGCGTGATTTGCCGACTGGTGCTCGTCTGCTCCGCCTCATCAAGCAATGTGCTGACTGCGTCATTCGTGTGGGCGGTGAGAGCGACGGGCTGCTTGTGCATCGATTTCGTGGCGTCGCGTGCGTGCTTTGATTTGCGGAGCTGATCGACCAACGGCACCGCTTGAGGGATGCGCACCTTGCAGCCGAGCGTAGCGAGGATGGAGCTGGCGGGCGGTATACCGCTCTGTTGGGTGGTGAGTGGTGTCAGAACCATTGCTCGAACCACTCTGGTTTCCTGACTGGCGCGGACACTTAGGCGGTGGCCACTCCGATGGCTATGGCACCGGGAGGTCATGCGTTCTCACAGCGCCTTTCTTTTGGTTACTTTTCTTTGGCAAGACAAAGAAAAGTAACCGCTGCCCCGCGCAGGGGCGACGCTAATAGACCGACACGATCACAGGTGCTTCACGACACCCCAAGCGACCCACCAAAAAAACCACCCTGACACCAAATCCCGCAGCCCCCGCCCTGGAAGGGCAAAATAGCAGTAGAAAAAGGGGCTTCCGATAGAACCCGTCGCAATTCCGCAAGACGCTTGCGTCACCCTTACCTAAACTTGATCCTGTTGAACCCTCTTACGAAACCGAAAGGAACGACCATGACGACCTCGACCGTGAACCGCCAGACATTCGACGAAGTGATGGTGCCGGTATTTTCCCCCGCCCCGTTCGTGCCGGATCGCGCAGAGGGCTCCCGCGTGTGGGACACGGCCGGCCGCGAGTACATCGATTTCGCCTGCGGCATCGCAGTGACGTCGCTCGGCCACGGCCACCCGGAACTGCTGAAGGTCCTGGACGAACAAGGCCGCAAGCTCTGGCACATCGGCAACGGCTACACGAACGAGCCGGTGCTGCGCCTCGCGAAGCGCCTCGAATCGCTGACCTTCGCCGACCGCGCATTCTTCGCGAACTCGGGCGCGGAAGCGAACGAAGCCGCACTGAAGCTCGCACGCCGCGTCGCGTTCGATCGCCACGGCGCCGAAAAAGCAGAAATCATCTCGTTCGTGCAGTCGTTCCACGGCCGCACGTTCTTCACGGTCAGCGTCGGTGGCCAGCCGAAATACTCGGAAGGCTTCGGCCCCGTGCCGGCCGGCATCACGCACCTGCCGTACAACGACATCGAAGCCGCGAAGGCAGCGATCGGCCCGCAAACCTGCGCAGTGATCGTCGAGCCCGTGCAGGGCGAGGGCGGTGTGATCCCGGCCGATCCGGCCTTCCTGAAGGCGCTGCGCGAAGCCTGCGACGCCAACGACGCACTGCTGATTTTCGACGAAGTGCAAACGGGCGTCGGCCGCACGGGCCAGTTCTACGCATATATGGACACGGGCGTCACGCCGGACATCCTGACGACCGCGAAGGCGCTCGGCAACGGCTTCCCGATCGGCGCGATGCTGACGACGAACGAACTGGCCGCGCACTTCAAGGTCGGCGTGCACGGCACGACGTACGGCGGCAACCCGCTCGCATCGGCGATCGCCGACAAGGTCGTCGAACTGATCGGCGACCCGGCACTGCTCGAAGGCGTGCGCGAACGCAGCGTGCGCCTGAAGGGCGCACTCGAACGCATCAACGCGCGCTTCGGCATCTTCAAGGACATCCGTGGCAAGGGCCTGCTCGTCGGCGCGGAACTCACCGCCGCGTTCGACGGCCGCGCGAAGGACTTCGTGACTGCCGCCGCCGAGAACGGCCTGATCATGCTGATCGCCGGCCCGAACGTGCTGCGCTTCGTCCCGTCGCTGGTGATCCCGTTCGATCTGCTCGACGAAGGCGTCAAGCGCTTCGAGAAGGCCGTCGAACAAGTGCTCGCCGCACAGGAAGCCACCGCGCGCTGATCGGCGCACCCATCGCAGACAGGAACGACGATGCTATTTGTTCGCCCCGGCAAACTCACGGATCTCGATGCGCTCGCGCACATGGCGCGCACCGCGCAGCCGGTCCTGCACTCGCTGCCGCACGACCGCGCGGCGCTCGAAGCGCGCGTGGCGCTCTCCGAGGATTCGTTTCGCGCGGACGTCGACTTCGCCGGCGAGGAGTTCTACCTCTTCGTGCTCGAGGATTCGTCGACGGGCAAGCTGCTCGGCACGGCGAGCATCGTCGCCGCGGCCGGCTACTCGGAACCGTTCTATGCGTTCCGCAACGACGCACTGATCCACGCGTCGCGCGAGCTGCACGTGAACCGCAAGATCCACGCGCTCACGATGTCGCACGAACTGACCGGCAAGAGCCGGCTCGCCGGCTTCTACGTCGATCCGTCGCTGCGCGGCGACGCGGCCGCGCACCTGATCTCGCGCGCCCGGATGATGTACATCGCCGCGAACCGCCGCCGCTTCACGCCCGAAGTGTTCACGCTGCTGCTCGGCGTCAGCGACGGCAACGGTGCATCGCCGTTCTGGGAAGCGGTGGGCCGCAAGTTCTTCGGCCGCAACTTCACCGACGTCGACATCGCATCGGGCGGCCGCAGCCGCACGTTCATCGCGGAAGTGATGCCGGCCTATCCGATCTACGTGCCGCTGCTGCCGGAAGCCGCGCAGCGCGTGCTCGGCGAGCCGAACGAGACGGCACTGCTCGCGTACGACATCCATCTCGAGGAAGGCTTCGAACCGGACCGCTTCGTCGACATCTTCGACGCGGGCCCGGTGCTGACCGCGCAGGTCGACCGCACCGCATGCGTGAAGCACGGCGCGGAGCGCGTCGTGCGCGAGGCCGCGCACCAGCAGGGCGACGTCGCGTACATGGTGTCGACAGGCAGCGGCGAATCGTTCCGCTGCGTGCTGACCGACCTGCCGGGCGATACGGGTGACGCGCCGCTTGCCGGCGACGTGCGCGCGGCGCTCGATGTGAAGGATGGCGACGTCGTGCGCTGCGTGCCGCTGCACCGCCGCGACGATGAAGATTTGAAGGGAGACGCAGCATGATCGTCGTTCGGGTCGTACAAACGGGCGACGTCGATGCGCTCGTGTCGCTTGCGAAGGAAACCGGGCCGGGCCTGACCACGTTCAAGCCCGACCGCGACGCGCTCGCCGCGCGCATCGAGCGCACGCGCCGCACGCTGGCGGGCGAGGCCGCGCCCGGCGAAGCCGGCTACTTCTTCGTGATGGAAGAGTCGACAACGGGCGACATCGCGGGCGTGTGCGGGATCGAATCGCAGGTCGGCCTCGAACAGCCGTTCTACAACTATCGCGTGAGCACGGTCGTGCACGCGAGCCAGGAACTCGGCGTGTGGACGCGGATGTCCGCGCTGAACATTTCGCACGACCTGACGGGTTATGCGGAAGTGTGCTCGCTGTTCCTGAGCCCGCGCTATCGCACGGGTGGCGTCGGCGGCCTGCTGTCGCGCTCGCGCTTCATGTTCATCGCACAGTTCCGCGAGCGCTTTCCGGAACGCATCTGCGCGGAATTGCGCGGCCACTTCGACGAAGACGGCACGTCGCCGTTCTGGCGCGCAGTCGGTTCGCACTTCTACCAGATCGATTTCAACGCGGCCGACTACCTGAGCTCGCACGGCCGCAAGTCGTTCCTCGCGGAACTGATGCCGCGCTATCCGGTGTACGTCGACCTGCTGCCGAAGGATGCGCAGGACGCGGTCGGCCTCACGCACCGCGACACGCTGCCGGCCCGCAAGATGCTCGAGGCGGAAGGGCTGCGCTATCAGAATCACGTCGACATCTTCGACGCGGGCCCCGTGCTCGAATGCCACGTCAACGACTTGCGCACGGTGCGCGAAAGCGTCGTCGTACCGGTCGCGATCGGCGTGCCCGACGCGCGGGATGGCACCCCGAAGTCGCTCGTGTCGAACACGTCGCTCACCGATTTCCGCGTCGGCGTCGCGCCGGGTGTGGTCGCGAACGGCGCGTTCGTGCTGTCGGCCGACGATGCCGTCGCGCTCGACGTGAAGGCCGGCGATCCGGTCCGCGTGCTGCCGCTCAAAGTCAAACAGGGATAAACGAATCATGACGGAACTCTTCATCGACGGCGCCTGGGTCGCAGGCTCGGGCCCCGTCTTCGCTTCGCGCAACCCGGGCACCGACGAGATCGCATGGCAGGGCGACAGCGCGTCGGCGGCCGACGTCGACCGTGCGGTCGCGAGCGCGCGCCGCGCGTTCGCCGGCTGGTCGGCGCTCGACTTCGAATCGCGCTGCGCGATCGTCAAGCGCTTCGCGGCATTGCTCAACGAACGCAAGGAAGCGATCGCGACGGCCATCGGCCGCGAGACGGGCAAGCCGCTGTGGGAAGCGCGCACTGAAGTCGCATCGATGGCCGCGAAGGTCGGCATCTCGATCCAGGCCTACCAGGAACGCACGGGCGAGAAGCGCCAGGACATGGCCGACGGCGTTGCGGTGCTGCGCCACCGCCCGCACGGCGTCGTCGCAGTGTTCGGCCCGTACAACTTCCCCGGCCACTTGCCGAACGGCCATATCGTGCCCGCGCTGATCGCCGGCAACACGGTCGTGTTCAAGCCGTCGGAGCTTGCGCCGGGCGTCGCGCGCGCGACAGTCGAAGTGTGGAAGGAAGCGGGGCTGCCGGACGGCGTGCTGAACCTCGTGCAGGGCGAGAAGGACACGGGCATCGCGCTCGCGAACCATCGGCAGATCGACGGGCTGTTCTTCACGGGCAGCTCGGATACCGGCACGCTGCTGCACAAGCAGTTCGGCGGCCGTCCGGAGATCGTGCTCGCGCTCGAGATGGGCGGCAACAACCCGCTCGTGATCGGCGAGGTCGAGGACATCGACGCGGCCGTGCATCACACGATCCAGTCGGCATTCCTGTCGGCCGGCCAGCGCTGCACGTGCGCGCGCCGCATCTTCGTGCCGCAGGGCGCGTTCGGCGACCGCTTCCTCGCGCGTTTCGCCGACGTCACGTCGAAGATCACGGCCGACGTGTTCGACGCCGATCCGCAGCCGTTCATGGGCGCGGTGATCTCGGCGCGCGCGGCGGCGAAGCTGGTCGACGCGCAGTCGCGCCTGATCGAGCAGGGCGCGAAGCCGGTCATCGCGATGACGCAGCGCGATCCGCGCCTCGGTTTCGTGAACGCGGCGATCGTCGACGTGACGGGCGTGGCGAACCTGCCCGATGAAGAACATTTCGGCCCGCTCGCGCAGATCGTCCGCTACACGACGTTCGACGAAGCGATCGAGCGCGCGAACGACACGGCGTTCGGCCTGTCCGCCGGCCTGCTGGCCGACGACGCGCGTGTCTGGGAGCACTTCCGCCGCACGATCCGCGCCGGGATCGTCAACTGGAACCGGCCGACCAACGGTGCATCGTCCGCCGCGCCGTTCGGCGGCACGGGCCGCTCGGGCAACCATCGCCCGAGCGCGTACTACGCGGCCGACTATTGCGCGTATCCGATGGCGTCGGTGGAAAGCACGCAACTGACCTTGCCCGCGAGCCTGTCGCCGGGCCTGCATTTCTGATCGAGGGAACGACGATGAACGCACAAGAAGCCAATTTCGACGGGCTCGTCGGCCCGACCCACAACTACGCCGGGCTGTCGTTCGGCAACGTGGCGTCGCTCAACAACGAGAAGTCGGCCGCGAATCCGAAGGCTGCCGCGAAGCAGGGGCTGCGCAAGATGAAGCAGCTCGCGGATCTCGGTTTCGCGCAGGGCGTGCTGCCGCCGCAGGAGCGGCCGTCGCTGCGCCTGTTGCGCGAGCTCGGCTTCTCGGGCAAGGACGCGGACGTGATCGCGAAGGCCGCGAAGCAGGCGCCCGAGTTGCTCGCCGCGGCGAGCTCGGCGTCGGCGATGTGGACCGCGAACGCGGCCACCGTCAGCCCGTCGGCCGATACGAGCGACGGCCGCGTGCACTTTACGCCGGCGAACCTGTGCAGCAAGCTGCATCGCGCGATCGAGCACGACGCGACGCGCCGCACGCTGTCGACGCTGTTCGCCGATCCCGCGCACTTCGCGGTGCACGAGGCGCTGACGGGCACGCCGGCGCTCGGCGACGAAGGCGCCGCGAACCATACGCGCTTCTGCGCCGAATACGGCAAGCCGGGCATCGAGTTCTTCGTGTACGGCCGCGCGGAATACCGCCGCGGCCCCGAGCCGAAGCGTTTCCCGGCACGCCAGACCTTCGAGGCGAGCCGCGCGGTCGCGCATCGCCACGGGCTCGCCGAAGAAGCGACGGTCTATGCGCAGCAGGATCCGGACGTGATCGACGCGGGCGTGTTCCACAACGACGTGATCTCGGTCGGCAATCGCGACACGCTGTTCACGCACGAGCGCGCGTTCGTCAACAAGCAGGCGATCTACGACACGCTGACCGCCGCGCTCGACGCACGCGGCGCGCGCCTGAACGTGATCGAGGTGCCGGAAGCTGCCGTGAGCGTGAACGACGCGGTGACGTCGTATCTGTTCAACAGCCAGCTGCTGTCGCGCGCCGACGGCTCGCAAGTGCTCGTCGTGCCGCAGGAATGCCGCGAGAACGCGAACGTCGCGGCTTATCTCGACGAGCTCGCGGCCGGCAACGGCCCGATTCACGACGTGCTCGTGTTCGACCTGCGCGAAAGCATGAAGAACGGCGGCGGCCCCGCGTGCCTGCGCCTGCGCGTCGTGCTGAACGAAGCGGAGCGCGCGGCCGTCACGTCGAACGTGTGGATCAACGACACGCTGTTCGCGTCGCTCGACGCGTGGATCGACAAGCATTATCGCGACCGTCTCGCACCGGAAGACCTCGCCGATCCGGCGCTGCTCGACGAATCGCGCACGGCGCTCGACGCGCTCACGCAGATCCTGCGCGTCGGTTCGCTGTATGACTTCCAGCGCTGAGGCACCGATGTCCGCTGCCGCGCCGCTCGACGACTTTCTCGCGTTCACGCTTGCCGGCGGCACGCCGGCCGTGACGGACGGCGCCTGCGCGGGCGGGGCGGTGCGCTGGTTATGGCTCGGCGACGGGTTGCTCGCGCTCGAACCGGCCGCCGCTGACGGCGCGGCACGCGCGAGCGTGCTCTTGTCGGCCGGCGTGCACGGCGACGAGACGGCGCCGATCGAGCTGCTGTCGATGCTCGTGCGCGATCTCGCATCGGGCGCGCTGCCGCTCGCGTGCCGGCTGCTGGTCGTGCTCGGCAACGTGCCGGCGATGCGTGCGGGCGAGCGCTATCTCGACGACGACCTGAACCGCCTGTTCAGCGGTCGTCACGCGCAGGTGCCCGCGAGCCGCGAAGCGCCGCGTGCCGCGCAGCTCGAAGCGGCCGCTGCCGCGTTCTTCGCGGCGGCGCCGGCGGGCGGCGTGCGCTGGCACATCGACATGCATACGGCGATCCGCGCATCGGTGTTCGAGCAGTTCGCGCTGCTGCCGCATACGGGTACGCCGCCGACGCGCACGATGGTCGAATGGCTCGGCGATGCGCGTATCGCAGCCGTGCTGCTGCATACGGCGAAGGGCAACACGTATTCGCATTTCACGGCCGAGCACTGCGGCGCGCTCGCCTGCACGCTCGAACTCGGCAAGGTGCGGCCGTTCGGCCAGAACGACCTGGCGCGCTTCGCGCCGGTCGACCTGGCCGTGCGTCGACTCGTATCGGGTGCGCGGGGCGGCCATCCGCGGGGCGGCCATCCGCGGAGCGATGCCGGGGCCGCGTTGCCGCGCGTGTTCACGGTGATCGACCAGATCACGAAGCAAAGTGACGCGCTCGAACTGTTCGTCGCGGCCGACGTCGCGAACTTCACCGCGTTTGCGCGCGGCACGGTGCTCGCGCAGGACGGCGACTACCGCTACACGGTGACGCACGACGAGGAACGGATCGTGTTTCCGAACCCGACCGTGAAACCGGGCCTGCGCGCGGGCCTGCTCGTCGTCGACACGACGCGCGAGACGCTCGCGGCGCTGGTCTGAGCGCGCGTCCCGACCGATTGCGCGGCCGCGACGGCACGCGGCCCGCGCCTGACCCGAAACCTGTCGGTATCCCGTCGTCGTCGCCTGCATGCCGGGGCGGACGGCGGGTGGCCCCCGGCTTGCGTATTTGCGACACCGATTTGCAAGTTCGGCGGATCGCCAGACCGGCGCCGCGCACGCAGCGCAGCATCGCGCGTCTGCCCCCGCTTTGCCATACCGGACCGCGCGGATTGGTACAATCGCGGCCTTGCGGCTGTTGCGCCGCATCACGGCGCGGCATCGCGATTGTCGTGGTCATCCGACCCTGCAACGATGCAAGCGCCCGTAGTTCCGGAACATTCGAGTATCGAGGAGAGCACCTGATGAAGTTGGATTGGCGTAAAGTAGCCGCGCATGCGGTGGTGGCGGCATCGGCGGTGGCGGCAGGCAGCGCGTTTGCCGCGGATCTGAAGGAGATCCGGTTCGGCGTCGAGGCCTCGTACGCACCGTTCGAATACAAGACGCCCGACGGCAAGCTGACCGGCTTCGACATCGATATCGGCAACGCGGTGTGCGCGAAGCTGAAGACGAAGTGCGTGTGGGTCGAGAACGACTTCGACGGCCTGATCCCCGCGCTGCAGGCGCGCAAGTTCGACGCGATCAACTCGGACATGACGATCACCGACCAGCGCAAGCACGCGATCGCGTTCACCGATCCGATCTACACGATTCCGAACCAGCTGATCGCGAAGCAGGGCAGCGGCCTGCTGCCGACCCCGCAATCGCTGAAGGGCAAGCGCGTCGGCGTGCTGCAGGGCACGATCCAGGAAGCGTACGCGAAGAAGAAGTGGGCGCCGGCCGGCGTCGAAGTCGTGCCGTACCAGACGCAGGACCTGGCCTATGCCGACCTGAAATCGGGCCGTCTCGACGCGACATTCCAGGATTCGGAAGCCGGTTCGAAGGGCTTCCTGACGAAGCCGCAGGGCCAGGGCTTCGCGTTCGCGGGCAGCACGGTCAGCGATACCGAGATCCTCGGTTCGGGCGTCGGCTTCGGCCTGCGCAAGAACGACGCGGCGCTGAAGACCGCGCTCGATCAGGCGCTGAAGGACCTGAAGGCCGACGGTACGATCGACAACCTCGCGAAGAAGTACTTCAGCGTGCCCGTGACGCTCAAGTAAGCGTTTCGTTCGATCGCACGATGCAAGCAATCCGGCCGCTGATGCGGCCGGTTTGCTTTCGGGAGGCGGGAAACGGCGGGGGCGGGGCGGCCGGCTCCCGAGCTACGCGGGAAAGAACCGGCCCAGTTCGCGCGCAAGCTCGTTGAGCACGCTCATCTCCTGCTGCGTGATCTTGCGCGCGGGCTGCGCGCCGGCCCAGTCGCCGTACAGCAGCGCGACGGTGGTCGTGCCGACGCGCACGGGCAGCAGCACGAACGCGCGCGTGTCGTCGAACGCCTCCAGATACCACGCGGGCAGGCGCTTGAGCATCTTCGGTTCCTGCGCCTGCTCGATGAAGATGCCGACCGAATTCGTGATGGCGAGATGGAATACGTCCGGCTCGAAGCGTTCGTCGAAGCGCAGCCGGTCGAGCGCCGTATCGACATCGGGGCCGAAGCCGAGGCGCGCGGCGAACATGCCGTCGTCGTGACGCACGAACATTACGGTGCGCGTGAACGCGAGGCCGGCCAGCAGGCTTTCCGACGCGAGCGCGAGCACCGGCGTCAGCACGTGCTCGGACGGCAGCGCACGCAGGTCGGCGAGGCCGGCTTCGAGGCATGCCTCGGGCTCGGCCTGCGCGCGCGCGATCGCATCGGCGTTCGCGCGCAACTCGACGATCTCGCGCATCACGGTGTCGCTCGCTTCCTCGCGCGCGAGCCGGTCGGCAATCTCGACGAGCGCGTCGGATTCCATGTCGAGCTCGGCGCCGTAGTGCTGCGCGAGCGTCGCAATGCGCGCGTCGCGCTGCGGGCTCGCGGGCATCACGAGCGCGCTCGCGACGTCGGTCGAGCAGCGGCTCACCGCGCGCAGCCAGCGTACACGGTCGGCCGGGCCGTCATCGGCCGCATGGCCCGCGTTGCGGCCGTCGTCGTATTCGTCGTCCGCGTCGCCGTGGGCCGCGTGGCCGCCGTCGTCGGCCATTCCCGCGCGGATCACGTCGGGCAGCCGCCAGCGCGCGGCCGCTTCGAGCCCGATCTCGTCGAAGCCGACGCCGAGCACGTCGACGCAGGCGGTCGATTCGTCGCCGTTCAGCTCGGCCGCGCGCCGGCGGATCCGGTCCCATTCGCTGTCGAGATAGCAGACCACCAGCAGCTTGCCGACCTGGCGCATCAGCGTGCAGACGACGGCTTCCTCGCCGCCGCGCAGCTCGGCGTGCTCGGTGAGCTTGCGCGCGACGCAGCCGGACAGCAGCGCGCGGTTCAGTTCGAGCTTCGCGTCGATGCGCCGCGGCGTGCTGTGGTGGAAATGGTCGACGAGCTTCAGCCCGACGACGAGATGGCCGACCGCGTCCAGGCCGAGCACCATCAGCGCGCGGGTGACGGTCGTGATGTTGCCGCCGAACGCCATGTACATTGCGGAGTTCGCGAGCCGCAGCACTTTCTGCGTGAGCGCGAAATCCGACAGTACGACGCGCACGAGCGCGGTGAAATCGAGGTCGTCGTTCTTCATCGCGGCCATCGTCGCGCGCAGCGATTCCGACAGCAGCGGGAAGTCGCCCCGTTCGTTCATCCGGGCCCACAGCTTGTCGAGCAACGCGGTGCGGGGCAGGTGTTCGGTGATTGACATACGGATCTGTCCGGTTCGCCGCGCGTCAGGCGGCGGCGTGCAGGTGCAGCTGCTGCGCCTCGAAGCGCCGTGCGAGCTCCTCGGACGGCAGCGCCTGGCAGACGAGCCAGCCCTGGATGTGATTGCAGCCCATCTCCGTCAGCAGTTCGCGCTGCGCCTCGGTCTCGACGCCTTCGGCGACGAGCTCGAGATCGAGCGTCTGCGCGAGGCCGACCACCGCCGACACGATCGCGCGGTCGTTGCGCGACGTCAGCAGGTTCTCGACGAAGCTGCGGTCGATCTTCAGCTTCGCGAGCGGGAAGCGCTGCAGGTAAGCGAGGCTCGAATAGCCGGTGCCGAAGTCGTCGATCGCGAAACGGATGCCGAGATCGGTCAGCTCCTCGAGCAGCCCCTTCGCCTGCGCGGGGTCGTGCATCAGCAGGCTTTCGGTGATTTCGAGCACGATGCGGCGCGGGTCGATGCCCGTCAGCGTGATCGCCTCGCGCACGCTCTGCGTGAAGCGCGGGTCGCGGAACTGCTGCGGCGATACGTTGACTGCCACGTATTGCAGCGCGAGCCCCTGGCGGTCCCATGCGACGAGCTGCATGCACGCGGCCTTGAGCACCCAGTTGCCGAGATAGTTGATCAGGCCGATCGATTCGGCGAGCGGAATGAAAGTTGCCGGCGGCACGAGGCCGTGCACCGGATGGCGCCAGCGAATCAGCGCCTCGACGCCGACCACCGCGCACGACTGGCTGTGCGTGATCGGCTGGAAATGGAGCGAAAACTCGCCGTTGCGCACGCCGTCGTACAGGTCGGCCTCGAGCTTCAGCCGTTCGGCGTCGGCCGGATCGTCGACGGGCGCATGGAACGCGAGTGCGTTGCCGCCCGATGCCTTCGCCTGCGCGAGCGCGTGGTCGGCGCGGCGCAGCAGCGGGCTGTGGTGCTGCGCACGATGCGGCGCGGCGCGCTCGTCCGGATAGAGCGCGATGCCGATGCTGGCGGACAAGTGCACGGTCTGCCCCTGGTACACGTAGGGCTCGCGTACCGCGGCCTGCAGCCGGCGCGCGAGCGCGTCGGCGGCATTGCTCGCCTGCGTGCGGTCCGGTGCGCCGAGTACGACCGCGAACTTGTCGCTCGCGACCCGGGCGAGCCGCTCGTTCGGCGTGACGAGCGCCTTCAGCCGCTGCGCGGTCTCGCGCAGCAGCGTGTCGCCCGCGTCGTAGCCGAGCGCGCGGTTGATCCGCTGGTAGTCGTCGAGGTCGAGCAGCAGCAGCGCCGCGCAGGTGCCGTCCTCGTCGGCGGTCTGCTGCGCGCGCATCAGTGCGGGCACGAGCGCGGACAGGTTGTCGAGCCCCGTCATCGGGTCGTGGTGCATTTCGTACGTGAGGCGCGCCTCGAGCGCGCGCCACGACGATACGTCGAACGCCGCGATCGCGAAGCCGTCGACGCCGTGGTGGCGGCTCTTGAACGCGCGGACCTCGACGTCCAGCGGATAGGTGAGGGACTTGACGATGCACATCGTCGCCTTCTCGACCTGGCTCGAACGCGCGGCGCGCGCAAGCAGGCCTTCGAGCGCCGCGGTATCCTGTTCGGCGATCAGGTCGCGCAGCGTCAGCGTGTGCAGGTAGTCGCGGTGGTAGCCGATGAAGCGCAGGCTCGCGTCGGACACGTACAGAAAGCGCAGCTCGCGGTCGACGTGGGCAAGGAAATCCACCGTGCCGACCGTCTGTTCCAGCCAGTTGCGCACCGAGTCGTCGCGGCGGGGCGCACCGGCGCGCGCGGGCATCAGCGCGCCGCCCGACCAGGCGAAGCGGCGCAGCGTATGCAAGGCACTGCGCCAGGAGCCCTTGCGTGACGTCTGTTTCCTGTTGGCTTGCATGTTTCTCGCTGACGTGAAGGGCTGGAACCGGTTGTCCGGAAAGAATAACGGCAGACTGTGCGGAATCTTTAACGAGCCGGGCGCGGATGGCGCTGCCGCAGGACCGGGTCATGCACGTGCGTTCGACAGGCGAACGCCGACGTGGCCTACATTGAGGCTGACTTTATAAGAAATGAGGACACAGATGAAGCGAAAACTGTTGCTGGGCGCCGTGGCGGCGCTGGTGGCCGGCCATGCGCTGTTGGCGCAGGCGGAACTGAAGCCGGGCGCTGCGGCGCCGGACTTCACGACGCAGGCGTCGCTGGGCGGCAAGACTTACACGTACGCGCTCGCCGACGCGCTGAAGCAGGGCCCGGTCGTGCTGTATTTCTACCCGGCTGCATTCACGAAGGGCTGCACGATCGAGGCGCATGCGTTCGCGGATGCGGTCGACCGTTACAAGGCTTACGGCGCGACGGTGATCGGCCTGTCGGCAGACAATATCGACACGCTGACGAAGTTCTCGGTGAGCGAGTGCCGGAGCAAGTTCCCGGTCGCGGCCGACCCGGACGCGAAGATCATCCGCGAATACGACGCGAAGCTGCCGGCGCTCGACCGCGCGAACCGCGTGTCCTACGTGATTTCGCCGGAAGGGAAGATTCTCTACGAATACACGAGCCTGTCGCCCGACAAGCACGTCGAGAACACGCTGGCCGCCGTGAAGGCATGGGCCGACGCGCATCCGAAACAGTAAGCAGCCGGCCCTGGCACCCAAGCGGCCCGTCGTGCGGGCCGCGGGCAGCGGAACACGTGCGCCGCCGCGCGGCGGCGCACGGGGAGCCGCGCTACGCGCGCAGCGCCTGCTCGATCGGCACGCCGCCACCGACGAAGCCGACCAGCTTGCGCGAGATGCCGAGCTTGATCGCCTCGATCGCGGCCCAGGCAACGTCCTGGCGCGACACGGGCGGCGCGGGGTCGAGCCACGCGTCGGTCAGCGCGATCTTGCCGACGCCCGGCCCATCCGCGAGCGGGCCGGGGCGCAGGATCACGTAGTCGACGCCCGACGCGATCACGCGCTCGTCGCCTTCGCGCTTCATCTGTGAATAGTGACGCAGCGCGTCGGGGCCCTGTTCGGGCTGGTACGCGGACAGCGAGCTGATCACCACGAGCTTCTGCCCGTTGTAGGCCAGCGTGTATTCGGCCGCGCGGGCCACCGCGTCGCGGTCGATCTGTTCCTCTTCGGCCGCGCCGTCCGTTTCGGCCGAGCCGGCCGCATAGATCACGTGCGTGATGCCCTGGAATGCGTGCGAGAAATCGTTCGTCAGATCGGCCTCGACGACCCGCGCGCCCGCCAGCGCATAGCCGTGCCGGCGCACGAGCGCCGTGACCTCGAACTCCGGCTGCTTGAGCAGCAGATCCGCGCACGCCTGGCCCGTGCGGCCGGTCGCGCCAATCAGCAGTACCTTCGTCGTCATGAAACTGCTCCTTGCTCGATGCGTCATCCTTCCAGATAGGGACGGACGACCAATAACTCAAGTGTAATGTCGATTTGGTCCGATGGCGGACAGTATTAAGGGGCATACCAGCGCGGGCATACCGGCGAAAGCTTCCCGGCGCGGATGCACGGTCCCCGGCGACATGGCGGACGCTAAGGCGGTCATTCGTTCACGCGGATTCGGGAATGACGCGCCGACCGGCTATCATGTGCGCGATGCATTTTTCGCCGCTACGCCCTATCACGCGTCGGCCAACCGGTTGGAGTACACATGGCATTACCCCTGGACAACGTCAGCATGGCCGTGTTCTGCGACTTCGAGAACGTCGCGCTCGGCGTGCGCGACGCGAAGTACGAGAAATTCGACATCCAGCCCGTGCTGGAGCGCTTGCTGCTGAAGGGCAGCATCGTCGTGAAGAAGGCCTATTGCGACTGGGATCGCTACAAGGGCTTCAAGGCGTCGATGCACGAGGCGAGCTTCGAGCTGATCGAGATTCCGCATGTGCGCCAGTCTGGCAAGAATTCGGCCGACATCCGGCTCGTGGTGGACGCGCTCGACCTCTGCTACACGAAGTCGCATGTCGATACGTTCGTGATCATCAGCGGCGATTCGGACTTTTCGCCGCTCGTGTCGAAGCTGCGCGAGAACGCGAAGAAGGTGATCGGCGTCGGCGTGAAGAAATCGACGTCGGACCTGCTGGTCGCGAACTGCGACGAATTCATCTTCTACGACGACCTGGTGCGCGAGCAGCAGCGCACGCTCGCGAAGCGCGAACAACAGCAGCGCGCCGGCAACGGTGGTGCGAAGCGGCCCGACGAGCCGTCGCGCAAGCACGACATGGACGCGCGCAAGGCCGAGGCGATCGCGCTGGCGGTCGAAACGTTCGACGCGCTCGCGTCGGAGCGCGACGACGTCGGCAAGATCTGGGCGTCGGTGCTCAAGAGCGCGATCAAGCGCCGCAAGCCCGATTTCAACGAGTCGTACTACGGGTTCCGCGCGTTCGGCAACCTGCTCGACGAGGCGCAGGCGCGCGGCCTGCTCGAAGTGGGGCGCGACGACAAGTCGGGCGCGTTCGTGTCGCGGGCACGCCAGCCGGCGGCTGCGGAGCAGCTCGCGGCGGGCGGTGAAGGCGCCGCCGCGCACCACGGCCAGCGGGCGGCCGAGCCGGCGCGGGCCGGGCGCGAGCCGCGACGTCGCGGGCACCGGGCGGAAGCGGTCGTGCACGAAAGCGTGCAGGTCGAGGCGGAAGAGGCGGTCGTTGCCGAAGTCGCCGACGCAGCGGCGGTCGCGCCGGCCGTCACGGCCGACGTGGCCGAACCGCACGGCGACGCGAACGACGGCCGCAAGCGTGCACGCAAGAGCGCGGCGAAGAAGACCGGCGCGAAGAAGGGCGCCGCCGCGAAGAACGCCGGCCGTCACGAGGCCGGGAAGCCGGACGACACCGCGCATGGCGCGGCGAAGCACGGTGGCGACAAGCACGCGCACGACAAGCATGGCGACGACGCCCATCGCGACGCGGAGCACGGCGATGATCGGCATGCCGCGGTGACGCACGCCGAGCCGGCAGCCGGCGATTCCGGCGCCGAGGTTGCCGCCGCGCAGCCGTCGCATGACGTGGCGCCGGTAGATTCGTCCGCTCAATCGGCTGCTGAATCGGCTGCCGACGCACCGGCCGCCGCCAAGCCGAAGAAGCCGGCCCGCAAGGCGGCACCGCGTGCGCGCCGTCCGCGCAAGACGGCCGCGGCTACCGAGTAACCGCAGCCGGGCCGGGGTCGTCGAGAACGCGGCGGCACCCGGCCCGCGCAATACCGGCCGGCGCAACGCGTGCCTGCTCGCCAGCGGGGCATCCGGCACGATCCGTCTGCAACTCAGCGGCCAATCGCATACGAAACCCTTTTAAACAGTGCCCCGATCGCCAAAGCGAGGCGCTTTTCAACAGCCTGCTAGCCGTTCAGCGCATACGGCCGCGTCATCACTTCGAGGAAGTGGCCGTCCGGATCGTCGAAATACACGCCGCGGCCGCCGTTGTGGCGGTAGATGTCGCCGGGTTGCCGCTTGGCCGGATCGGCCCAGTGCGGCAGCCCGCGCTCGCGAATGCGCGCGAACACGCGATCGAAGCCGGCTTCGTCGGTCAGGAACGCGTAATGCTGCGCCGCGATCTCCCCCGTCTTTTCGTAAAAATCGAGCGACACGCCGTTGTCGAGCGGCACGACCAGCATCGCGCCGAACGGCGTCGGCGGCGGCAATTCCAGAAGCTCGGTGAGAAAGCGGCTCGACGCGCGCTTGTCGCGGCACCAGACGATCGTATGGTTGAGCTGGACATTCATGGCGTGTTCCCGTGACGGGCACCGCGGTGGGCATGGAAACACGATAGCCGATCGCAGCCGGCGTTCAAGCGCGGAAAGCGGCCGCCTGACGGGCGGCCGCTGCCATCATTCCCCGGCGATCGCCGGACCGCCCGAATTCCCGCGGCGGTTGCGCCGTTTCTCGACCCACACGCGCAGCCTGTCCATGTACAGATAGACGACCGGCGTCGTATAGAGCGTCAGCACCTGCGACACGATCAGGCCGCCGGCGATCGCGATCCCGAGCGGCGCGCGCAGCTCGGCGCCGTCGCCGCTGCCGAACGCGAGCGGCAACGCACCGAGCAGCGCCGCCATCGTCGTCATCATGATCGGGCGGAAGCGCAGCAGGCACGCCTCGTGGATCGCGTCGAACGACGACTTCCGGTTGTTGCGCGTCTGGTCGATCGCGAAGTCGACCATCATGATCGCGTTCTTCTTCACGATGCCGATCAGCAGGATCACGCCGATCAGCGCGATGATGCTGAACTCGGTCTTGAACAGCAGCAGCGCGAGCAGCGCGCCGACGCCGGCCGACGGCAGCGTCGACAGGATCGTGATCGGGTGGATGTAGCTCTCGTACAGGATCCCGAGCACGATATAGACGGCCAGCAGCGCGGCGAGGATCAGGATCGGCTGGTTGTTCAGCGACTGCTGGAACGCCTGTGCGGTGCCCTGGAAGCTGCCGACGATCGTCGGCGGGACGCCGACCTGCGCCATCGTCTGGTAGATCACCTGCGTCGCCTGCGACAGCGATACGCCGGGCGGCAGGTTGAACGAGATCGTCGTCGCGACGAACAGCCCCTGGTGGTTGACCGACAGCGGCGTCGTGCTCGGCCCGAACGTCGCGATCGACGACAGCGGGATCATCGTCGACTTCGACGTCGACACGGACGCGCCCGACGACGCGCTCGACTTGCCGCTGGCCGCGATCGAGTTGAGCGCCTGGTTGCGCGCGGAATCGGACGCGATCGCCGCGGCGCTCTGCGTGGCCGTGCCGGCGCTCGACGTGCCGGCCGACGTCGCGACGTAAGTGCCGGCCGCCGCGTTGGTGGTCTGCGAGCCGTTCGCGCTGCCGCCCGACGTGCTGATCCACACCTGGTTCAGCATCTCGGGGCTCTGCCAGTATTTCGGCGCGACTTCCATCACGACGTGGTACTGGTTCAGCGGGTTGTAGATCGTCGAGACCTGGCGCTGGCCGAACGCGTCGTACAGCGTGTTGTCGATCTGCGCGGGCTTGATGCCGAACCGCGCGGCCGTCGCGCGGTCGATCGTCACCATCGCCTCGAGGCCGCCTTGCTGCTGGTCGGAGTTCACGTCGGTCAGTTCGGGGCGCTTTTGCAGCGCCTCGGTCAGGATCGGCCCCCACTTGTACAGGTCGGCGCTCGAATCGCCGAGCAGCGTGAACTGGTACTGCGCGTTGCTCTGCCGGCCGCCGACGCGGATGTCCTGCGCGGCCTGCAGGAACGTGCGCGCGCCCGCGACGTCCGCCAGCGGCGGGCGCAGTCGCTGGATCACCTGGTCGGCCGACAGCTTGCGCTCGGTGCGGTCCTTCAGCGTGACGAACATGAAGCCCGAGTTGGTCTGCGTGCCGCCGGTGAAGCCCGCGACGCTCTTCACGTTCGGGTTCGCCTGCACGATCCGCATCATCTCGGAGAACTTCAGCTTCATCGCCTGGAACGACGTCGACTGGTCGGCCTGGATGCCGCCGATCATCAGCCCGGTGTCCTGCTGCGGGAAGAAGCCCTTCGGCACGACGATGTACAGGTAGACGTTCAGCCCGATCGTCGCGAACAGGGTCAGCAGGATCAGCAGCGGCCGGCGCAGCGCCCACGACAGCGAGCGTTCGTAGCCGCGCTGCATGCGCGCGAAGCAGCGCTCGAGGAAGCGCCCGAAGCGGCCTTCGTCTTGCGGGTCGTGCGACTCGGACAGCAGGCGCGCGCACATCATCGGCGTGACGGTGAGCGATACCGCGAGCGACACGGCGATCGCGAGCGACAGCGTCAGCGCGAACTCGCGGAACAGGCGCCCGACGATGCCGCCCATCAGCAGGATCGGCAGGAACACCGCGACGAGCGAGATGCTCATCGACAGCACCGTGAAACCGACCTCGCGCGCGCCGTCGAACGCGGCCTGCCTCCGCGACTTGCCGTTCTCGATGTGCCGCGAGATGTTCTCGAGCACGACGATCGCATCGTCGACGACGAAGCCGGTCGCGACGATCAGCGCCATCAGCGACAGGTTGTCGATCGAGAAGCCGAGCAGGTACATCGCGCCGAACGTGCCGATGATCGAGATCGGCACCGCGACGCTCGGGATCAGCGTCGCGCGCCAGTTGCGCAGGAACAGGAACACGACCATCACGACGAGGCTGACCGCGATCAGCAGCGTGTGCTGGGTGTCCTTCAGCGACGCGCGGATCGTCGTCGACCGGTCGAGCACGGGCGTGACCGTGATGTCGGCCGGCAGCGACGCGGTGAGCTGCGGCAGCGCCGCGCGCACGCGGTCGATCGTGTCGATGATGTTCGCGCCGGGCGAGCGGTAGAGGATCACGAGCACCGCGCGCTTGCCGTTCGCGAGGCCCAGGTTGCGCAGGTCCTCGACCGAATCGACGACGTCGGACAGGTCGGACAGCCGCACGGCCGCGCGGTTGCGGTAGGCGACGACGAGGTCGCGGTACTGCGACGCGTCGGAGGCCTGGTCGTTCGTATAGAGCTGGTAGCGCTGCGGGCCGAATTCGATCGCGCCCTTCGGCGCGTTGGCGTTGGCGGACGCGAGCGCCGCGCGCACGTCCTCGAGGCCGATCCCGTAGTGGAACAGCGCCTGCGGTTCGAGCTCGACGCGCACGGCCGGGTTGGCGGAGCCGCTCACCGAGACCTGGCCGATCCCGTCGATCTGCGACAGCGACTGCTGCAGCACCGTCGATGCGGCGTCGTACAGTTTCGCGGGAGACGAGGTCTCCGACGTCAGCGACACGATCATGATCGGCGAGTCGGCCGGGTTGACCTTGCGGTAGGTCGGGTTGCTCTTCAGCGCGGCGGGCAGGTCGGCGCGCGCCGCGTTGATCGCGGCCTGCACGTCGCGCGCGGCGCCGTCGATGTCGCGGTTCAGGCCGAACTGCAGGATGATCCGCGCGTTGCCGACCGTGCTCGTCGACGTCATTTCGGATACGTCGGCGATCGAGCCGAGGTGCCGCTCGAGCGGGCTCGTCACGCTGGTCGCGACGGTCTCGGGGCTCGCGCCCGGCAGCGACGCCTGCACCGAGATCGTCGGGAAGTCGACCTGCGGCAGCGGCGACACCGGCAGCTTGATGAACGCGAACAGGCCCGCGAGCGCGACGCCGAGCGCGAGCAGCGTCGTCGCGACGGGGCGGGTGATGAAGGGGCGCGACAGGTTCATGTCGGCACTCGCTGGGCCGCCGCGTGTTCCGACGGATGCGTTTTCGGGAGATGGGGGGGCTGCGCCCCCCCACGCGAACGAAGTGAGCGTGGGGGTCGTTTCATTTACGCATCCGTGCGCGTGCCGGCACCGGGGCCGTGGCGTTCGAACCAGCCGCGCACGCGGCGCGCGAGCGAGTCGAAGCCGAGGTAGATCACGGGCGTCGTGAACAGCGTCAGCACCTGCGACACGATCAGGCCGCCGGCGATCGCGATCCCGAGCGGCTGGCGCAGCTCGGAGCCCGCGCCGGAGCCGACGATCAGCGGCACCGCGCCGAGCAGCGCGGCGAGCGTCGTCATCAGGATCGGCCGGAAGCGCAGCAGGCACGCCTGGAAGATCGCCTCGCGCGGCGGCTTGCCTTCGACGCGTTCGGCCTCGAGCGCGAAGTCGATCATCATGATCGCGTTCTTCTTCACGATGCCGATCAGCAGCACGATGCCGATGATCCCGATGATGTCGAGATCGTGCCCGGTGATCATCAGCGCGAGCAGCGCGCCGACGCCGGCCGACGGCAGCGTCGACAGGATCGTGATCGGGTGGATGTAGCTCTCGTACAGCACGCCGAGCACGATGTACATCGTGATGATCGCCGCGAGGATCAGGAAAACCTGGTTCGACAGCGATGCCTGGAACGCGAGTGCCGCGCCCTGGAAGCGCGTCTGGAACGACGCGGGCAGGTCGATGTCCTTCTCGGCGGCCTCGATCGCCTTGACGGCTTCGCCGAGCGACGCGCCGGCCGCGAGGTTGAACGAGATCGTCGTCGACGGGAACTGCGACAGGTGCGCGACCAGCAGCGGCGACGGCCGCTCGTGGAACGACGCGATCGACGACAGCGGCACCTGGCCGCCGCCGGCCGACGGCAGGTAGATGTCGTTCAGCGATAGCGCGTAGTGCTGCTCCTTCGGCTCGGACTCGAGAATCACACGGTACTGGTTCGACTGCGTGAAGATGGTCGACACGATGCGCTGGCCGAATGCGTCGTACAGCGCGTTGTCGACGGTCGCCGGCGTGATGCCGAAGCGCGCGGCGCTTGCGCGGTCGATCTCGATGTAGACGGACTGGCCGTTGCTCTGCAGGTCGGTCGCGACGTCGGCGAGCGACGGCTCCTGCTGCAGCCGCGCGACGAGCTTCGGCACCCAGGTCGCGAATTCGTCCGAATTCGGGCTCGTCAGCATGAACTGGTATTGCGTCGGGCTGACGGTCGAGTCGATCGTCAGGTCCTGCACCGACTGCATGAACAGCGAGATGCCCGTGATGTTCGCGACGCGGTGCTGCAGGTCGCGGATGATCTGCGCGGCCGTCTCGGTGCGCGCGTCGCGCGCCTTCAGGTTGATCAGCATCCGGCCGCTGTTCAGCGTGATGTTGCTGCCGTCGACGCCGATGAACGACGTGAGGCTCTCGACGTTCGGGTCCTTCAGGATCTCGGCCGCGAGCGCCTGCTGGCGTTCGGCCATCGCGCCGTACGAGATGGATTGCGGCGCCTGCGTGATCGCCTGGATCACGCCGGTATCCTGCGCGGGGAAGAAGCCCTTCGGTATGTACACGTAGAGCAGGCCGGTCAGCACGAGCGTCAGCAGCGCGACGACGAGCGTCGAGCGCTGGCGGTTCAGCACCCATTCGAGCGCGACCGCGTAGCGCGCGATCACCCAGTCGATCGCCTGGTGCACGCGCGCCTCGAAGCGGTGGCTCTCCGGCGGCGGCGAATGGCGCAGCAGCTTCGCGCACATCATCGGCACGAGCGTGAGCGACACGATCGCCGAGATCACGATCGTCACCGCGAGCGTGATCGCGAACTCGTGGAACAGGCGCCCGACCACGTCGCCCATGAACAGCAGCGGGATCAGCACCGCGATCAGCGACACCGTCAGCGAGATGATCGTGAAGCCGATCTGCTTCGAGCCCTTCAGCGCGGCCTCGAGCCCCGATTCGCCTTCCTCGACGTAGCGCGCGATGTTCTCGATCATCACGATCGCGTCGTCGACGACGAAGCCGGTCGCGATCGTGAGCGCCATCAGCGACAGGTTGTTCAGCGAGAAGCCGGCCAGGTACATCACCGCGAGCGTGCCGATCAGCGACAGCGGCACCGACAGGCTCGGGATGATCGTCGCGTAGACGTTCGCGAGGAACAGGTACATCACCAGCACGACCAGCCCGACCGCGAGCAGCAGTTCGAACTGCACGTCGCGCACGGCCGCGCGGATCATCGTCGTGCGGTCGGTGACGATCTGCACGTCGAGCGCGGCCGGTAGCGTTTCCTGCAGCTTCGGCAACTGCGCCTTGATCGCGTCCACCGTCTGGATCACGTTCGCGCCGGGCTGGCGCTGCACGTTCAGGATGATCGCGGGCTCCGAATTCACCCACGCGCCGAGCTTGGTGTTCTCCGAGCCGGCGACGACCGTCGCGACGTCGGTGAGCATCACCGGGCGGCCGTTCTTGTAGGCGACGACGGCGCTGTTGTACTGGTCGGCGCTCGTGAGCTGGTCGTTCGCGTTGATCGTGTAGGCGCGCGTCGGGCCGTCGAAGTTGCCCTTCGGCGTGTTCACGTTCAGGTTCGAGATCGTCGTGCGCAGGTCGTCGAGGTTCATCCCGTACTGCGCGAGCGCGGTCGGGTTCGCCTGGATCCGCACGGCCGGGCGGTTGCCGCCCGACAGGCTGACGAGGCCGACGCCCGCGATCTGCGAGATCTTCATCGCGAGGCGCGTGTCGGCCAGATCCTGCACCTGCGTGAGCGGCAGTGTCCTGGACGTGACGGCGAGCGTGATCACCGGCGCGTCGGCCGGGTTGACCTTCGCGTAGATCGGCGGGGCGGGGAGGTCGGACGGCAGCAGGTTGCCGGCCGCGTTGATGGCGGCCTGCACTTCCTGTTCGGCGATGTCGAGCGGCAGGTCGAGCGAGAACTGCAGCGTGATCACCGACGCGCCGGCCGAGCTTTGCGACGACATCTGGTTCAGCGACGGCATCTGCCCGAACTGCCGTTCGAGCGGCGCGGTGACCGACGAGGTCATCACCTCCGGGCTCGCGCCCGGGTAGAAGGTCTGGACCTGGATCGTCGGATAGTCGACTTCGGGCAGCGCCGCGAGCGGCAGGAAGCGCAGCGCGACCAGGCCGGCCAGCATGATCGCCGCCATCAGGAGGGCGGTGCCGACTGGCCGGAGAATGAAGAGGCGGGACGGATTCATCGAGCGGCCCGCGCGTTATTGGGCCGCTGCTTGCGACGCACCGTGCTTGTGTTCGCCGCGATGGCCGTCGGCGCCCGATGCACCCGACGCCGCGCCGGCGCCGCGCGCGCCCGACGCGCCTTTCGGCTTGTCGGCCGGGATCGAGATCGTCGCGCCTTCGCGCAGGCGGTCGGAGCCGTCGGTGACGACGCGTTCGCCGAGCGCGATGCCGCTGACGATGCTGGTGCGCTCGCCGTCGACCGGGCCGATCTTGACCTTGCGCACCGTCACCGTGTTGTCGGGTTTCACGACGTAGACGAACTGGCCGATCGAGCCCGTCAGCACCGCGGACGTCGGCACGATCGTCGCGTTGCGCATCACGTCGACGAGCAGCCGCGTGTTCACGAACTGATTCGGGAACAGCATGCCTTCCTTGTTATCGAAGTTCGCGCGCAGCTTGACCGTGCCGGTGCTGGTGTCGATCTGGTTGTCGAGCGTCGCGAGCGAGCCCGTCTCGAGCGGCACCGTGTTGTTGCGGTTGTACGCGGTGACCGACAGCTTCTGGCCCGCGTTCACCTGCTTGAGGATCTGCGGCAGGTTGTCTTCCGACGTCGTGAAGATCACGCTCATCGGCTGCAGCTGCGTGATCACGACGATGCCGGTGCTGTCGCCCGGCGTCACGTAGTTGCCGGGGTCGACCTGGCGCAGGCCGACGCGGCCCGACACGGGCGCCGTGATGCGTGCATACGTGAGGTTCAGCTTCGCGGAATCGATCGCGGCCTGGTCGGTCTTCACCGCCCCTTCGTATTGCTTGACGAGAGAAGCCTGCGTATCGACGGTTTGCGACGCGATCGAGTCCTGCGACAGCAGCGTCTGGTAGCGCTTCAGGTCGAGGCGCGCCGTCGCGAGCAACGCCGAGTCGCGCGCATGCGTGCCTTCGGCGTTCTCGAGCGACACCTGGTACGGGCGCGGGTCGATCTGCGCGAGCACGTCGCCTTTCTTGACGATCTGGCCTTCCTGGAACGACACCGACTGCAGGTAGCCCGACAACTGTGTCTTCACCGTCACGTTCGCGAGCGGCGTCACGGTGCCGAGCGCGGACAGCACGATCGGCATTTCACCCTGCGTCGCGGTCGCGACCGACACGGGCTGCGGAACGTTCGCCATCGCGGCGGGGCCGCCGCGGCCGCGATGGCCGCCGGCGCCGCTGCTGGCAGCACTGCCGGCGCTTGCGCCGGCCGCTGCGCTGCCTGCCGCCGGCGTGCGGTTCCACGGTTGCCACCACAACAGGCCGCCGATGACGACTGCCGCGAGCGTCCCGATCATCAGCGTGCGGCGCGGGCGCCGTGCGGTGGGGGAGGCGGGGTCTTTCGAAGGGGGCGTGGGCTTTTGTTCGTTATCCATCGGGTTCTGTCAGGAAGACGGCGCGGCGTGCCGGGATTCGGACTGCTCATGGCTGCGCGTGGGCGAGCGGTGCCGGGAGGGGCAGCCCGGCTCGGTCCGGGGCCCTCCCGACCCGCGCGGGAAAAGAGCGGTGCGCACCGCGAATGCGGCGCGACGATGGGCATGATCCTACGTCCCGTCCCCGTTACAGTCCAGCGCTCTATCTTTCAACGGGTTACGGTCGTTACAGAACTCGACAAAGCGCGACAGGACGATGACGGAACGATTACACGCTGATGCGCCGGGCCGGCGCGCCGCCGATCTCGCGGGTGATTCTCGCGATGCATTCGTGCAGTGCGGGCACGACATGTTCCTGTAGCCATTCCGGTGGACACTGGTGCGACGCGCCGCCGCAATTCACCGAATAGCGCTGGCCGGACGGGCCGACGAAACCGGCCGCGACCGCATTCAGGCCCTCGCGCCATTCGCCGATCGCGATCGCGTGGCCGTCGCGCATCGCTTCGTCGAGCGCGGGATTGAGCCTCGCGGACACATGCGGCCAGTCGTCGCCCGCCGTCGTGCGCAGCGAGTCGAGCAGCAGGCGCCGCTCGTCGTCCTCGAGTGCCGCGAGATACGCGCGACCGACGGCCGTGCGCGCGATGTCCATCCGCGAGCCGATCTCGAGGCGCGTGACGAGCACGGCCGAGCGCGGCCGGATCACGTCGATCGCGACCATGTCGAGCCGGTCGCGCACCGCGAGGTGCACGGACAGCGACGTGCGTTCGGCCAGCTCGATCATGAACGGCCGCGAACGCGCGCGAATGTCGAAGTTGCGCAGGAAGCCGTGGCTCAGCTCGAGCACCGACGCGGTGAGCACGAAGCGCTCGCTGTCGGGCAACTGGAACAGGAAGCCGGCGCTGACGAGCGTCGCGGTGATGCGCGATACCGTCGGCTTCGGGATGCCGGTCAGTTCGGTCAGCTCGCGGTTGCTGACGGGCGCGTCGGCAGCCGCGATGCGGCGCAGCACGGCAAGGCCGCGGGCGAGCGCTGTGATCTCGTCGGGCGACGATTCACGGTCCCGCGACGCGGGAGGGATTACAGTTGTCGACACGAGGGACTCTCTCTATTTCCGAAACTCGATTTCAATTTTGTTGGTATTGTAGGACGATTGTCAAAAGATGCATGTTCTGCGGGCGAACCGGTCATTTGATGAGATTTTGCGGGTTCACCCTTGGTTTATTAGGAAAACGCTCAAATGCGCATTGCCGGAAAGTGCATGACCCGGTGCAAATACCGCTTGACTTGTCGGGCGGAAACGGAAAGAATGTCTCACGTTTTCGAAACATCGTTTCAAGAGTTTAACCGGCAACGATGTTTCGCGCAGTCTCTCAGGTTCTAGCACGGCCCTCGGAATGGCTAGAACTTTTTTAGCGCCACGGTCTCCGTGGCGCTTTTTTTTGCCCGTTGTCCGGTGAAAGTCCAGTCGGCCGGGATCGAAACAACACCGTTCCACGGCAGCGAAGTCCGCGCCGTTCGACGCGCCCGACCTTGCCCGGCCCATGATTTTAATTAATTTCGGCTATCGGGACGTTTTCCACAATACGCCGTCGATCTTCCTTCCCCCCGCACCGCGCGCGCCAGTCCGTCGGCGGGCGGCGTGGACGACGGCTGCCGTGACTCCCTTCATGTTCCGTCGCACGCTGCCGTGACCCGGTCCGGGCGCTTGTCGCCCGATGATCCGTCGCGCGGCACGCACACCGATCGCAGGTCCGCCAGGTAGCCCCGATCCGTCCGGATCCGCCCGCTGCTCCGGCGCACGACGCCGGTCCGCCGCACGCCCGACTGGCGCCGGCCGGGCGCGACCAGCGGGCCTCGCATCCGCCGCCGTACCGAGCATGACGCACCCGCTCGCCGGGGCCCCCCTACGCAAAAGTAGGGGGGTGCCCCATGCCGGGCTGACGCGTGCATCTTCAGAATCCAGATACGGGTCAGTGCGATGAGGTCGCCAGCCCGCGTCCGCAGCACAGCATGACGTCCAGCGCGTATCGCTGGTTGACCCCTAGGATGGAGGTCATATGTTCAGTACCCGCGCGTATTGCAGCAGTGTGGCGGCACTGTTGCTCCTCCTGTGCGCCGTTCCTTCGTTTGCCCAGTCGTTTCGTGTTCAGTGCCCGCCCACCACGCCGTCCCATCCGACCGCGCTGGCGCCAGGCGTCGGCGAGCCCGCCTACACGCAGCCGTCCTTCACGGGCCAGAATTCCACGTCGACCGGCGCCGTGAACGGCGCGATCAAGTGCCAGCAGATCTCGGGCGGCGACGGTTACGCCACGATGGCCAACGGCGTGCAGACCTACCTGTTCGCGTTCGGCCCGCTGTCCGGGCTCGCGGACATCCAGGCCGGCCTGCCAGGCACGGAGCTCGCGTCGGTGTTCAACACCGTCGGCGACCCCAGAACCGACCCGACCTACAACGGCGCGGTCGGCCTGGCCCCCGATCCGGATGCCGGCGGCGCGCTGACCGGCCACGTCGATCCGCGCCCGATCATGGACATCGGCGTGATGAACGGCAACGAGCCGGCGCCGATGATGGCGATCGACGAGGACGACGAGTTCTTCCTCACGCTCACGAACGTCGGGATGATCATGCGCCCGGACCTGTTCGAAAGGCACACGGTGCACTTCCACGGCTATCCGAACGCGTCGTCGTTCTATGACGGCGTGCCGGATGCGTCGGTCGCGATCAACATCGGCGCGAGCTTCACCTACTACTATCTCGCGCCGGATGCGGGCACCTATTTCTGGCACTGCCACATCACGCCGCCGGAACACCTGCAGATGGGCATGGTCGGCCAGATCTACGTGCGGCCGCGCCAGGACCGCGTGCCGAAAGGCCTTTCGCTGTACCAGTCGCTGGTGACGCAGCAGTCGGACCTGCGCACGCGCTGCGGCAACGACATCCTGTGCTCGACGCCGCTGCCGCATCAGAACAACGGCCTGGTGCGCGCGGCGAACGCGAGCATCCCGCCGACCGTGCCGGAGACGCTGTCGCTCTACGCATACAACGACGGCGACGGCTCGACCGCGTACGACGTCGAGTATCCGATCCAGATCCACGGCTTCGATCCGAATTTCCACTTCGTCGGCATGACGTTCAATCCGGAGCCGTTCACCGACATGAAGGACAAGTTCTTCCTGCTGAACGGCCGCAGCTATCCGGACACGGTGACCGAAGGGGCGATGTCGACGCCCGCGTCGGACAGCTCGATGCATCCGTCGCAGCCGCTGGCGACGCTGATCAACATCCCGGCCGGCGGCCGGGCGCTGTTGCGGATCTCGGATCTCGACGTGACCGAATACCAGACGCTGGCGTCGCTCGGCATTCCGATGCACGTGGTCGCGATCAATGCCCGCATGCTGCGCGACATGGCCGGCAACAACATGGCCTACGACACGAATTCGATCACGCTCGGAGGCGGCGAGTCGCTCGACCTGATTCTCGACGCCAGCGACAAGTCGAAATACCACTCGGGCCAGATTTTCTACCTGTACACGCCGAACCTCGATCACCTGTCGAACGACCAGGAGAATTTCGGCGGCCTGATGACCGAGGTTCACGTCTGCAGTGCGGTGGATCCGATTACGAAGCATTGCACTCTTTGATGACCGGGGCCTGCCCGAGTCGTCGGGCAGGTCCGGCCGGGAAGTCCTGCACTGAGGAGAAAAGCCGTGGGACACATCACTCACCATGCGTGGACCGCGACGCTCGCCCGCCTTGGACGGCTCGCCCGCGTCGGCGTCGCGACGCTCGCCGCGTTGCTGTCGATGCACGCGCAAGCTGCGGCGCCGGGCATCACCGGCAAGGTATTCAACCTCACTGCCCAGGAGGCGCGCATCACGCAGCCCGATGGCACGAGCGTCTATTCGTGGGGCTACGGCTGCGCGGCGACCAGCGCGACGCCGCTCGTCTTCTCGCCGGCGACGATTACCGGCGCAACCTGTCCGACGATGCAGATTCCCGGTCCGACGCTGATCGTCAGGCAGGGCGACATCATCACCGTGACGCTCACCAACAACCTGCCGGCCGCGGCCGGCAACACGTCGATGCTGTTTCCCGGCTTCGTCGTGTGCACCGGGACCCTGAGCCCGGACGGCAAGACCTGCACCGGCACCTCCGGCGTGGCCGGGCTGCTGGCGCAGGAAGCGCAGCACGGCGCGACGGTCACCTACACGTTCGTCGCGGCGACGCCGGGCACGCATACGTACTACAGCGGCACGCAGGGCGATCTGCAGATCGAGATGGGGCTGTACGGCGCGATCATCGTGCTGCCGAATACGGCGGTCAACACGGCGGGCTGCATGGCGCTGCCGGATTCGGGCAGACCGTTCGGCCAGCACGATTTCCGCAACGCAGTGGCGGCATTCGACAACAGCGCAGCGTGCTATGACCGTGAGTATCTTTTTCAGTTCTCCGAAATGGATCCGCGCATCCATCAGCAGGCGGAACAGCAGGTCGCGGCGAATACGTCGTGCACCAAGCCGACCGGCTGCATGACCGTCGAGACCGAGCCTTATCACCCGGCCTATTTCATGGTCAACGGCCGTTCGATGCCGGACGACATGGATCCGAACTACGCGCCGCAGTACCCGCACCAGCCGTATAACGGCAACCCGCACATGCATCCGGGCGAACTGGTGCTGCTGCGGATCATCGGCACCGGCCGCTGGCAGCATCCGTTCCACGAGCACGGCAATCACGTGCGCGTGCTGGCGCGCGACGGCAACCTGTTGCTCAGCCCGGTCGACCCGAGCCACCCGGCGAACCCGCGGCTGCCGGCCGGCCCGCTGCTGTTCACGACCACCACGACGCCGGGCGCCACGATGGACGGGATTTTCTACTGGACCGGCAGGGGCCTGAACTGGGACGTCTACGCGCACTACGCGGGCGACGGTTCGGTGTGCGTGCCGGACGCGAACGGCTACTACACGACGGCGTCGAATCCGCCGGCCCCGCGCAACGCGCCGAACTACTACGAGTGGTGCCAGGACCACGGCAAGGCGCTCGAGAAGGCGCCGTTCGGCAAGGTCGCCAGCGGCGGGCCGGTCACGCTGCCGGACTCGAACATCCTGACCAACGGCGCCTGGTATGGCGGCAGTCCGTATCTCGGTCCGGACGCCACGACGCGAGCGACGTCCCCGACGGGAACGACGCCGCCGAGCGGCGTACAGCTGAACCCGGCAGCAACGGAAGCAGGTTTCGCGTTCATGTGGCACTCGCATAACGAGCGCGAGATCACGACGAACAACATCTTCCCCGGCGGAATGATGATGATGATGCTCGTCGATCCTCCGGTATTTCCGATCGACGAATCCAATTAGGGGTGGGGAGAAAGGCGATGAGATCCACCAAGCTCACGGCGACGCTCCTTGATCTGTTCAAGGTGGGGGTCGCGGCATCCATGTTGCTGACGGCAGGCGAAGCATGTTTCGCGCAAGCGGTCGTCAATCTGACGGCGAAGGCGTCCACGGCGTTGATGCCGGACGGGCAGTCCGTGCCGATGTGGGGCTACAGCTGCACGCCGGCCGCCGTCGCGACGGTGCCGGCCGCGAATGCCACCTGCGCGGCGGCGAATCCGGCCGCCGGCGCGAACTGGTCGCCGGTGGTGGTCACCGTGCCGGCCGGGCAGTTGCAGATCAACCTGACGAACAACCTGCCGGCGCCCGTGCCGACCTCGCTCGTCATCGTCGGCCAGTTGGGCGGCGGCTTGGGCGACAAGCCGACGACCATGCCGAGCCCGGCCCATCCGACGCAGACCGCCACGACCTGGCCGATCGTCACGGCGACCTCGACCGCGCCGATGGCATCGTTCGTGCCGCCCGCGCAAGGGCCGCGCGTCCAGTCGTTCGGGACCGAGGTGGCGCCGTCGACCGATCCGAAATCGCACACGACGCTCACCTGGGCCAATCTCAAGCCCGGCACCTACCTGCTCGAGTCGGGCACGCACCCGTCGATCCAGGGGCCGATGGGCCTCTACGGGGTGCTGGTGGTGAAGAGCCCGAGCGTCCCCAGTTCGACGTGTGCATCGACGAACCAGGCCTATCCGAGATCGGTGTCCTGCTATGACGCCGACGTGCCGCTCGTGATGGGCGAGATCGACCCGGTGCAGAATGCCGCGGTCGCCGCGGCCGTCGCGACCAAGGGCTTCAGCGAAACCGCCGCGTGGTCGGGTCAGCCCGGCGGATGCGGCGACTCGAAGTCGATCACGTTCGGCACCTGCTATCCGCCGGTGGTGAACTACGATCCGCGCTATTACCTGATCAACGGCGTGGCCTTCGATCGCACCAACCCGAACGCGTCGGCCTTTGCGCCGAGCGCGACCGTGGCGGCGTCGACCGGGCAGGTGCTCGTGCGCCTGGTGAACGCCGGGCTGCGCATGCACGTTCCGGCCGTGGTCGGCGCGCAAACGGGCAATCCGTCCGTTCCCGGCGTCACGCTGATCGCCGAGGACGGCAACGTGATACCCGGCGCCGCGCGCATCCAGAACGCCGTGTTCATGGCGGCCGGCAAGACCTACGACGTGATGGTGAACGCGCCGGCCGCGGGTGCGATGCCGGTGTACGACCGCGAGTTGAGCCTGTCGACCAACAACCTGCGCGATGGCGGGATGCAAGGCTACATCGCGGTCAACAACGCCCAACCGTCGGCGACCGCCGGCATCGGCGAAACGCCGACCGCCGCGGGCGCGAACTACTACTTCGTACCGGGCACGACGCTCACCGTGTCGGATCCGGCCAAGGGTGTGATCGCGAACGACTCCGGCGTGTACGGCGTGAAGGTCCAGACGCAACCCGCGAGCGGCACGCTCACGCTGAAAACGGACGGTACGTTCACCTATTTATCGAGCAGCGCGACGAACGACAGCTTCGTCTATCAGTCGACCAACGGCACGCCGCCGGTGACGGCGAAGGTGACGTTGACCGCCTGCACCACGAGCAACAAGTGCCTGTCCGTCCCCACGGCGGGCAATGCGAGTTTCGCGAGCAACATCGCGTCGCAGATTCAGGTCGGCGCGCCCGGCGTGCTCGCCAGCGCGAGCGATCCGGCCGGTTTGCCGCTCACCGCGCAAATCGTCGCGTCGAGCGCGACGAACGGCACCGTGACGCTGAATCCGGACGGATCGTTTACCGCGGTGCCGACGACGGCGCCGCTGGCCGGCAATGGCGCGGCCGCGCAGACGATGACGTTCCAGTACAAGGTCACCAATACGCAGAAACAGACGAGCGCGAATGCAGGGACGGTGACCGTGACCTTCAATCCCGGCAGCGGGCTGGTCGTGAACGTGATGGATGGGCCGAGCATGGCGCCGGATGCGACCGCGCCGAACAAGGCGGTCAAGCTCACCGACTATCGCTGGATCATCGAGGAAGACCGCACGATGCAGATCGATCCGGCCTGCCAGGTGAATTCGGCGACGGCGCGGCCGGCGAACTGCCCGCCGCTGCCGGTCCCGAGTCTCGGCACGAACTTCCACACGAGCTACATGCCGGTGGTGGCGGCGGGCTGTGTCGGCACCGTGGCATGCGAATCCGGGCAGACGGTGTATGACCCGGTCTCCAACACGCACCTGGCGACCGTGTGCGACGTCGGCAACGGCGTGTGCCGCACCGGCCCGAGTGTCACGCAACAGGCGCCGGTCGATCCGAAGTACGTGGCGCTCGATCCGACCAAGCATTACTACATCTCGATCCTGCCCGGCGATGCCGGCAACACGTTCACGAACGGCGGCGGCGTGCCGCCCAACACCACGCGGCAATTCAGCATCGCGCTCGACTGCCCGTCGGGCCCGAGCGGCGCGGATTTCGCGCCGGGCACCGGCAAGTGCGGCCACAGCATGGGCGGCGCGCCGATTTCGCCCGCGCAGATCGCGGCCGCGAAGGCGGGGCAGGTCGCCGCCGGACAGGCCGGGCAGCTCAACGTGCTGCTGACGGAAACGCCGTACCAGACCGCGAAGCTGTCGGTGTTCGTGTTCGAGGACGATGCGCCGCTGAACGGCGAAGTGGATGTCAGCGGCGGGTCCGACGGATTCGGCACCTCGCGCGAGCCGGGGCTCGGCGGATTCGAGATCAAGCTCTGGGACGATGCCGGCGGCACCGGCGACCCGACCGGGCAGATGACTTACGACATGTTCAACATGCCGCTGTCGAATTCGCTGCAGGGCACCGTCGACCCGCTCACCGGGCTCAATGCGTGCCCGATCTCGACGGCGACCGACGGCCTGGTCGGCATGATTCCGACCTGCCCGAAATACGAATCGGACGGCAAGACGCTGTCGCCGCTCGTCGGCCAGGCCATCATCGCCAACCTGATGCCGGGCCGCTACGGCGTGATCGCGACGCCGGCGGCCGACCGGATCGGCCGCGGCGAGGAATGGCTGCAGACCAACACGCTCGACGGACAGAAGGCGCACGACGCGTTCATCAAGGTCGGCGGCCCCGCGTACTTCCAGGAGTTCGGGCCGGCCGGCTATCACGTGTCGATCGGCTTCGCGAATCCGAAGATCATCAACGCGCGCAGGACCAACGCGACCAAGACCGGGATATGCGACACCGGTCCGTGCCCGAACACGCTCACGGGCCGCGTGACGAACCTGCACTACAGCCGCCCGCCGAACGAGAACCTGTACAGCAGCGGGTCGCGCGATTCGCTGGCGTTCTCGCAATGCTATGTGAGCGTCGGCGATCCGGACAGCGAGGATTACGGCTTCACGAAATGCGATAGCCAGGGCCGGTTCACGATCAGCGGCCTGCCGAGCGGCACGACACGCATCACCGTGTTCGATCAATGGAACGACCAGATCGTCGACGGGCTGGCCAAGGCGGTCCAGTTGCCCGCGGCCAACGGGAGCACGACGGTCGACGTCGGCGACCTGTCCGTGCTGCAGTGGCATACGAACCTCTATACGCGGACCTTCATCGACCTGCACGGCGACGGCATCTCGCATCCGGACGACCCGGGCATCGCGCTGGCGTCGGTCAACATGCGGTTCCGCGACGGCAGCTTCTCGAACTTCAATTCGACCGACGCCAACGGCTATGCGCCGTTCAACGAGATCTTCCCGCTGTTCAACTGGTATGTGGTCGACGACGACCTGACGCGCTTCAAGTCGACCGGCACGCACGTGGTGTATGACGCGGGCGGTCCGGTGGACGGCACCGGCATGCCCGGCAGCGGGAACTCGACGGTGGCCGCGAACTTCGCGAACACGGTCGAAACCGTGCCGCTGCCGTCGAACCTGCACGTGCCGGGTGCCCGGTATTGCGCGGACGCGGACTGCGCGTCGACCGGCAACGGCTCGACCGGGCGGGTCGATCCGCCCTGGGCGGGCACGGAGGCATGGCAGGGTTTCTCCGGCCAGAACTCGTTCATCGAGTACGGCAAGACGCCGTTCGGGAAGGGCGAGAACGGCGGGATACGCGGCGAGGTGATCTATGCGTCGACGCGGCCGTTCGACGATCCGATGCTGCTGATCCACACGAAGTGGACCCCCAACGTGCCGAACGTCACGGTGAACCTGTACCAGGAGGGCACGGCGACGGACGGCACCACCAACCTGACGCTGGTCGATACGACCAAGACGGCGAGCTGGGACGACTGGGCGCAGGGCTTCCGCGCGGACGGCGTGACGCCGAACATGAACTGCCCGGGCCAGGATCCGAACGACCCGTTCTACTTCACGCTGAAGAACAGCACCAACTGGCTCGATCAGCAACATCGCCAGCTGCCCGCGAACGCGCAGTACAAGTGCTACGACGGCATGCACGTGTTCAACCAGATCCAGCCGGCGCCGTATGACGGGATGTACAAGTTCCCGAGCGTGACGGCGACGGATGCGAACGGCAAGCCGGTCGCGTCGAACTGCACGGTCTGCGTCGGGAAGAACCCCGTCGACGGCACGCCGATGCTGCCTGCCGGCAAGTACGTGGTCGAGATCATCGTGCCGCCGGGCTACGAACTGGTGAAGGAGGAAGACAAGAACATCCTGATCGGCGACAACTACATCGCCCCGGTGACGCAGCAGTTCGGCGGGATCGGCGCGATCTTCATCCTCCCCGACCAGGCCGCGGTGAACTCGACGTACAACAAGAACAACCCGCAGAACATGACCACGGACCTCGGTTCGACGCCGCATGGCGAAGGCGATACCGGCAGCGTCGAGCGGTTCTGGCCGTGCGTCGGCGAGTTGCGCATCGTGCCGGACTACATCAGCCTGTTCCCGGGCTCGAAGGAAGTCGCACCGTTCGCGGGCGCTTCCCGGCATCTGTGCGATCGCAAGGAGGTGATGCTCACCGACGAGGAATCGGTGCTCGCGAAGTTCTGGATCTTCAGCTCGACGCACGTCAGCGCGCACTACACGGGTTTCATGCTCGACGACTTCTCGTCGGAATTCGATCCGTATTCGCCGCAGTTCGGCGAAAAGTTCGCGGTGCCGAACGTGCCGGTCTCGTTCAAGGATTTCTCCGGCAACGAAATCTCGCGCACCTACTCGGATCAATGGGGCATCTACAACGGACTGACGTTCTCGACCTGGGAAGTGAACCCCCCGAACCCGACCGGTTATGCGCCGACGATGATGGTCACGTGCATGAACGATCCGGGCCCGATCCCTGATCCGCAGCACCCCGGCAAGATGATCACTGACCCGCTGTACAACCCGGCATACAGCCAGTTCTGTTACGAGATTCCGTTCATGCCCGGACAGACGCAGTACATGGATACGCCGGTGGTGCCCGTGCAGGCCTTCGCCGACGGCTATAACCAGCCCGACTGCGCGTATCCGGATGCGACGCCGGCGATCTCGAGCGTGACCGGCGATGCGATCGGCGCCGGTGCGGGCCCGTGGGTCAGCGCGCCCGGCAAGCCATTGACGATCAACGCGCTGGGCGACCAGCAGGTGCAGAACCACGCGTATACGGGACCGAGTCAGAGCACGGCGCCGTTCAACCAGAAGTTCATCACGCGCCACTACGGTTTCGGCAACACGCAGGGCTCCGGCACGGTCACGATCGCGGGGGTCAACGCGACGGTCGTGTCGTGGAGCGACTCGAAGATCGTCGTTCTCGCGCCCAACCTGAGCATTCCGTCGCTCCCGTCGCTGACGGTGCCGTCGACCTGCACGATCCAGCAGATGGGCGCACCCGCGACACAGTGCGGCGAGCTCGTGATCACGGCCGGCAACGGCAAGCGGTCGATCGATGCGATCACGGTGACGATCGGCGGCAAGGCGCCGACCTACGTGAGCGGCGAGAACGGCGCGAGCAATGCGCTCCAGACCGCGATCAACAATGCGAGCGCGGGCGACATGATCGTCGTCGGCCCGGGCACGTACAACGAGATGCTGGTGATGTGGAAGCCGGTGCGGCTGCAAGGCGTCGGTGCCGCATCGGTGACGGTCAATGCGAACACGCATCCGTCCGGCAAGCTCGATCCGTGGCGCAGGCTGATCGCGTGCCTGTTCGGTACGTCGCTGGACGGCGGGCAGATTTCGGCCGCGTACGACCCGACGAAGCCGATCTCGCCGACCAACAACCCGTACGACCCGTCGGGCACCTATCAATGCTCGACGCAGATGCAGGGGCACGTGGATCCGATCCCGTTCGAGCCGACGATCGGTTGGGACAGTACGCAAAACGGCAATCTCGGCGAGTTGCTGATCGAGCCGTCGCTGATGGGCGCGTATGAAGGCGCGGGCATCACGGTGCTGGCCAAGGGCGTGCAGCCGAGCACGAACTGCACCGCGAACGGCGTCTGCACGCTGCTCACGAAGCACGACTGCACGACGGACCCGAACAACCCGAACTACAGCAACTTCCTGTGCAACCCGTCGCGCATCGACGGGATCACGGTCACCAACAGCTCGCAAGGCGGCGGCGGGATCTTCCTGCACGGCTGGAACCATTACACGGAGGTATCGAACAACCGCGTGACCGGCAATGCCGGCACACTGTCGGGCGGCATCACGGTCGGCCAGGTGGAGGTGCCGGACGGCAACATCGCCGCGGACGGCGTGACGCAGTTGCCGTTCCTGTACAACACGTTCGTCAACGTCCACCACAACGCCGTCACAGGAAACGCGTCGTACGGCGACGAAATCAACTCGACCACGCCATCGTCGGCCGGCGGCGTGACGCTCTGCACGGGCGCCGACTACTACCACTTCAACTACAACTGGGTCTGCGGCAACATGAGCAGCGGTGACGGCGGCGGCGTCGCGCACTTCGGGTTCAGCTACAACGGTGACCTGTCGCACAACGTGGTGTTGTTCAACCAGAGCAACAACCCGACGCTGCCGACGTATGGCGGCGGGATCATCGCACAGGGCGTGCCGCCCGACGGCACGTTCTGCGAGAACTCGCTCGTCGACGTCGATTGCGCGCCGCAGCTGTCCGACGGCGTCGGCCCGGATCTCGTGATCGACGGCAACCTGATCATGGGCAATACGGCGGAAAGCGGGAAGGGCGGCGGCCTGCGGCTGCAGAACGTCAACGGCACGGACGTGCAACGCAGCCTCGGCAACCCGAACAGGTGGTACCAGGTGCGCGTGATCAACAACATCATCGCGGACAACGTGGCCGGCTGGTCGGGCGGCGGCGTGTCGCTGCAGGATGCGGTGCGCGTGAACTTCATCAACAACACGGTGATCGCGAACGATGCGACGGCGTCGGCGGGCGTGCTCTTCAATACGCCGGCCGCGTCGCAGTCGAACGTGCCGCCGCCGGGATGCACGAGCAGCCCGAACAGCGCGGACTCGACGTGCACGAGCTTCATCGAGACATCGACGCAGCAACCGGCCGGGCTGGAGACGGCGGGCCATACGCAGAACCTGTTGGCGGCGTTCGTCCCGCCCGCGAATTTCAGGGGGCAAGTCCGCTGTCCCCCGAATGAGCCGAGCTGCACGAAGTTCTCGAACCCGGTGCTGACCAACAACCTGTTCTGGCAAAACCGCTCGTTCTACATCTCGGTGAGTTCGCAGCCGAACCCGAACATACCCGGGGTGCAGAACGCGGTCACGCTGAACCCGGTCCTGAACCAGAAGGGGCAGTCGACAGGCTTCTGCGTGACGGGCGGCACGACCCCGCCGTTCTATTGGGACATCGGCGCGTACGGCGACACCGGGCCGGCCAATCACCAGTCCGGGCTGACCATGAACCCGCGGCATTCGATCATGACCAGCACGGCGGGCTACGGCGCGACCAACATCGCGGCGAATCCGCAGACGGTGAGCCAGTACTGCAACGGTTCGCGGGTGCCGCCGGAAGCCGGCGGAAACGGCTTTGCCGTGCCGCCCGGGATTGCCGATGCGGTGTTGCCGAATCCGCTGTTCGGCCTGATGCCGACGGCCACGCCCGATGAAGGCAACCAGTGGATCAACATGTCGTACGGGCCGCTGTCGCTGTTCAACGAGGCGCTCACGCCGGGCAGTGCGGGTTACAACGTGATGATGGGCAACTACTCGATCAAGGGCACGTCGCCGGCGATCGGGGCGGCCACGGGCGCCGGCGCGCCGAATCACGACATCTTCGGCACGCGCCGGCCGCAAGCCAACGGCTATGACATCGGCGCAGTCGAGTACGTGGCGCCTGGCCTGCTCGGCGGTCTGCTCGGCGGCGGTGCGCCGATCGACCCGCTGGCGCTGGGCAGCCAGCCGACCGGCCTGGCCGCACTAGTTCCGCCTGGCCTCGGCGGGATCGCGGGCCTGCTCAACGGCGTCGTGCTGCCGGCGCAGATCCGCGCCCCGGCGCTGCGGCGGCCGCAGGCAGGCGCACTGCGGCTGGCTCCGCCGGCGCGGCCGGCCGGCGCGTTGACGCAGTCTCCGGCGCTGGCGCGTCCGCCGTCGGGAGTGTTGCTGCAGGCTCCGGCCCAGACGCCGCGTGCCCGCACGCAAACGCCTGCGCAGACGCCTGCGCAAACGCGCGCGCTGCCGCCCGTGCGGCTCCCGGCACCGGCGGCACCCACGCCGCTCGCGGGAGCGCTGCAATGAAGCCGGCGGCCTTCCGTGCGGCATCGATGCTGCTGCTCGCGGGCGTCGCCTGCCTCGCCGCGGTCCGGCCTCAGCCGGCCGCGGCCGGGCAGGATGCGGCGGCCGAGCCGGCGGCCCGCCGGCACTCGCCTTATCTGCCGGTGAGCCTGCCGCGGCAGGCGAAGGCCTATTACCAGATGGGGAAGGGTGTCGACGACCTGCACGTGCGCAGCACCGCGTCGGGCAACCTGATCCGCTTCAGCTACCGCGTGACCGATCCGGAGAAGGCGCGGCTGCTCGGCGACACGAAAGCGACGGTCTATCTGTACGGCGAAACGAGCCACGCATTGCTCGTGATTCCGGTGATGGACCAGATCGGCGCGCTGCGGCAGACCGGTCAGCTGGAGACCGGACACGAATACTGGATGGTGTTTTCCAACAAGGGAGGGCCGATCAAGCGCGGCGAACGGGTCAGCATCCTGATCGATTCGCTGCATATCGACGGGCTGGTGGTCGAGTAATCACAACCATACGCATGCCGCCGCGCATCGACAACAGGCGGCCTGCATGCGGGGAGAGCAGTCATGAACCGGTTTCTTTTCAAGTCGATTTCGGCGGCGTGCGCTGCCGGCTTTTTGACTTGCGGCCAGGTCGCATCCGCGGCCTCGGCGGCGGGGAATGCGCAGGCGGCGTCGGCGTCGCATATGGACGCGGCGCAGATCGCCGAGCGCAATATCGCGGCCCGTGGCGGGCTGCAGGCGTGGCGGGCGGTGTCGTCGATCAGGATGACGGGGCAGCTCGATGCGGGCGGCAAGAAGAACGTCAGGCTGCCGTTCACGCTGACGTTGAAGCGCCCGCACAAGAGCCGGCTCGAAATCCAGTTCGAGCAGCAGACCGCGCTGCAGGTGTACGACGGCTCGCAGGGCTGGCTGGTCAGGCCGTATCTCGGCCGCAACGATGTCGAGCCGTATACGCCGGCGCAACTCAAGTCCGCCGCGTCATCCGCCGAACTCGACGGTCCGCTGATCGACTACGCGAACAAGGGCACCACGATCCAGGCGCTTGGCACGGAGCAGGTGGAAGGGCATCGCGCGTATGTGCTGAAGCTGACGTCGAAGGATGGCGCGGCGCGGCGCCTGTGGGTCGACGCGTCGAGCTTTCTCGAACTGAAGATCGAAGGCGAGCCGCGCGTGCTGGACGGCAAGACGCACGGCGTCACGGTCTTCTATCGCGATTACAGGAAGGAGAACGGGCTCGTCATGCCGCACACGCTCGAGACTGTCGTGAGCGGCGTCAAGGAGACGCACCGGATCACGATCGAGCATGTCGCGCTCAACGAGACGGCCGACGACGCGATGTTCGGCAAGCCGCCGCTCACCTTCGCGAAGGCGCCGAGTCACCCGGCCGAGATCCGGACGAGGTGACAACCATGGGACGGATCGGATCGTGGGTGCTCGCGGGCTGCGCGATGGCGGCCTTGTGCGGGTGCGAGCAATTGCCGGGGCAGGGCCTCGGCGTGGACCAGATCGTCGAGAAGAATATCGCGGCGAGAGGCGGGCTCGACGCGTGGCGCAAGGTCCAGACGATGGTCTGGTCGGGCCATGTGGATAGCCCGAACGCGCCCGTGCGCGACATGCCGTTCGTCCTCGCGATGAAGCGGCCGAACAAGACGCGCTTCGAGATCACCGTGATGAACCAGAAGGCCGTGCGCGTGTTCGACGGTCGCGAAGGCTGGAAGCAGGCCGCGAGCGGCAGCGCCGGCCTGCGGCCGTATACGCCGGGCGAATTGATGTCCGCGCGCGACGAGCAGGTGATCGACGGTCCGCTGATCGACCACGATGCGAAGGGCATCGGCGTGACGCTGGACGGCGTCGATCCGATCGGCGGGCGCGATGCGTACCGCCTTGCGGTGAAGTTGCCGTCCGGCGCGGTGCGGCATGTGTGGATCGACGGGCGGACGTTCCTGGACGTGAAGGCCGACCGCCAGGTGCGCGGGCCGAGCGGCCCGCTCACGGTGGAGGTGAACTACGGCAACTTCAAGCGCATCGACGGCCTGCAGATCCCGCTCAGGATCGAGAGCGGAACGGCGGCCTCGCCGACCAAGGACACGCTGATCATCGACAAGGTGTCGCTGAATCCGCCGCTCGACGATGCGCTGTTCGCCCGGCCCGCATCGCCGGGCGGACGCCGTCCGGCGTCGATCGATGCGCGCGTGTCTCCGGCGCCGCCGACCCCGCCGGGCGCGGGCCGGCCGACGGCACGGCCATGAACGGCATCCGGGGGCGACTGCGCGCCCTCGCGGCGGCGCGCCCGCCGGCCTCGCGCGGGTGGCTGGCGCGGTGGGTGGTGCTGGCCGCGTTGTGCGCAAGCGCGGGCCACGCGCTCGGCGACGAGGCCGCGGCGCCCGTCGTGCCGGCGGACGCCGGAGAAGCGATCTTCCAGCGCGGCATCCTCGGTTCGGGCGCACCGCTCGAAGCCGTGCATCAGGACGGCGTGCGCCTGCAAGGCGCCGCCGCCGCCTGCATCAATTGCCATCGGCGCAGCGGGCTGGGCTCGAAGGAGGGCAACAACACCATCCCGCCGATCACGTGGCGCTACCTGGTGCATCCACGCGAGCAGACCGCCGAGGATCTCGACATCCCGTACGTGCCCGGCATGCGCACCGACCGCGAGCCGTACACGGAAGAGCGTCTCGCGCGCGCCTTGCGCGACGGGGTCGACCCGGAAGGCAGGCCGCTCGGCAGGCTGATGCCGCAATACGCGCTCGGCGATGCCGACATGGCCGCGCTGACCGGCTATCTGAAGCGTCTCGATCGCCACACGCAGTCGGGCGTGACGGACACGGTGCTGCATTTCGCGACGATCGTCACACCGGACGCGGATCCGGTGAAGCGGGCGGGCATGCTCGACGTCCTGCAGCACTACTTCGCGGACAAGAACACGTTTCCGTTCGGCACGACGCCGCCGCTGCGTTCCACGCGAAGAATGATGTTCATGGTCAATCGCCGCTGGGAACTGCATGTGTGGGAACTGAAGGGCCCGCCGGACACGTGGCGTGCGCAATTGACGCAGTTTCTCGCCCGGCAGCCGGTGCTGGCCGTGGTGTCGGGGCTCGGCGGCAGGAACTGGGCGCCGGTCCACGACTTCTGCGAGGCGGAGGCCGTGCCCTGCCTGTTTCCGAACGTCGAGGTGCCGGTCGAAACCGACCACGATTTCTATTCCGTGTACTTCTCGCGCGGCGTGCTGCTCGAGTCGGACCTGATCGCGAAGCGCATCCTGGACGAAGCCGGCGCGCGGCCGCCGCCGCAAGCGGTGAAGACGGTCTGGCAGGTCTATCGCACCGGCGACAACGGCGAGCGCGGCGCACGCGCGCTGGCCGCCGCGCTGAAGGCGCACGGCATCGCCGTGTCGAATCGCGCGCTTGGATCCGGCGACAGCGTCGCGCGCGCATTGCGCCGGCTGCCGCGCGACGACGTGCTCGTGCTGTGGCTGCGGCCGCCGGACCTCGCGGCGCTCGCGCATGTGCCGCCCGCGTCGGACACGGTGTTCATGTCTGGGTTGCTCGGCGGGCTCGACAATACGCCGCTGCCGACGAGCTGGCGCGGCGTGACGCGCATCGCGTATCCGTTCGACCTGCCCGAAGGGCGGCGCGTGCGCGTCGACTATGCGTTCGGCTGGTTCTCGATCCGGCAGATTCCGATGGTCGCGCCGCAGGTGCAGGCGGACACGTATCTCGCATGCGGCCTGCTCGCCGAGACGCTCAGCCATCTGGTCGATGCGTTCGTGCGCGAGTATCTCGTCGAGCGCATCCAGGACATGCTCGAGCGCCGCATCCTGACCGGCTACTACCCGCGCCTGACGCTCGCGCCCGGGCAGCGCTTCGCGTCGAAGGGCGGCTATATCGTCCGCTTCGCCGGGCCGGATCGCCTGAAGCTCTCCGCCGACGGGGGTTGGATCGTCCCCTGAGCGGCCGCGCGCGTCGAGATGGAGTAGGGATCAGACCGCGTAAAGAGGGAGTCGCCCCATGTCGGTTTTCGTGAGCACTCCGCACAATGAAGACATCGTCCGACGTGCGCATGTCGCGTCGGAACGTGGCGACACACGGCATGGGGGGAAACAGCCATGACAACGTTCCTGATCGGCCATCGCGCGCGTCCTCGCTGGAGGCATTGCGGCTGGATGGCGATGCTCGCGATGCTCGCGTTGCTGCAGGTGCCTGCCGCGCGGGCGCTGCCGATCTTCGCGCGCCAGACCGGGCAGAGCTGCGTCGCGTGTCACGCCGGCGGACAGTTTCCGGAGCTCACGCCGTACGGACGCATGTTCAAGCTGAACGGCTATACGTTCGGCGAGCGCACGATTCCGATCGCCGCGATGGCCATCGGCGACCTGAGCACGACGCGCGGCAACACCGACTCCAGCGGCAACAAGATCAATCCGAAGAACGCGCTGCCGATCTTCGATTTCGCGAGCGTGTTCCTTGCCGGGAAGATCACCGACAAGATCGGCGGATTCGCTCAGTTCACCTATACGAACTACGATCATCAGGACGATAGCGGCAAATGGAAAGGCCACTGGTCGTCGGACAACACCGACTTCCGCTTCGTCGACCGGATCATCTCCAGCGCGAACGACCTGATCCTCGGCGTGACGGTGCACAACAATCCGACCGTGCAGGACGTCTTCAACACCGCGCCGGCCTGGGGCTATCCGTACATTGCGTCCACGATCAGCCCGGCCGCCAGCATTCCGGCGCTGCCGGTGCTCGAAGGAAGCCTCGCGATGCAGGTCGTCGGCGTGGGCGGGTACGTGTACTGGAACAAGACGGTGTATGCCGAGCTGACCGCCTACAGTACGGCCGACGGCATCTGGTCGTTCCTGAGTCACGGGAACAAGCCGGGGAATCCGGACCACCCGCAGGTTTATCTGCGCGGCTACAACCCGTATGCACGCATCGCGCTGACGCGCGAATGGGGCCCGCATAGCCTGATGGTCGGCGCGTTCGGGCTGAGCGTCGACATCTATCCGAACGACCCGAACAATTTCCCGATCTTCGGCACGGGTGTCACGCGTTATCGCGACTACGGTTTCGACGCGCAGTACCAGTACCTGCTGGAGCCGCACACGATTACCGCGCAGGCGCGCTACGTGCGCGAGAACATCCACGACCCGAACAACTTCGTGCTGGGAGACAGCCCGTCGGCGAATCTCAACTCGCTGCGGCTCAAGGCGTCGTACATCTACCAGAACAAGTACGGCGTGAGCCTGTCGTTCTTCAATACGACCGGCACGCCGGACAGCACGCTGTATGCGGGCAGCGCGAATTTCCATCCGAACACGCAGGGCTGGACGCCGGAAATCTTCTGGATACCGATCCAGTACGTGCGTGTCGGCCTGCAGTACACGCATTTCACGCGGTTCCTCGGCGCGGCGACCAACTACGACGGCCTGGGGCGCAATGCGAGGGACAACGACACGTTGTTTCTCTATCTATGGGTCGCATCGTTCTGACATCCCGTCCGGCGTTTCCCGCACACCGGACCGACCGAAGCACGCGCGGCGAGCGGGTGTCGCGCATCTCGCATCGCGTCGCGATGCGGGCACGTATCCCTGTCGAACGGAATCGGTTCGGCAGACGAAGGAAGTTGCGGCAAGGAGGTGTCTGACATGAACAAGGTGGCCCATATCGTCTCGCTCGCGATGGTGCTGGCCGGGGCGGGTTGCCACGACCTGGAGCGGTCGCGGCAGGTCGACGACCCGGCGGTGCCGGGCAAGACCATCGCGCTGCAGGTGTGCTCGAACTGCCATGGCGCGACCGGCGTGTCGGTGTCGCCGATGTTTCCGAAGCTGGCCGGACAGCGCAAGGAGTACCTCGTCGATCAGTTGACCGACTTCAAAAGCCACGCGCGTGCCGATCCGAACGCGAAGCGGTACATGTGGGGCTTCACGCATCTGACCGACAGGCAGATCGACGAGCTTGCCACGTATTTTTCAGGCCAGGCGGCGGAGCCGGGCGAAGCCGGCGATCGCATGCTGCTCGACGCGGGCAAGGCGATTTTCGTGGGGGGCCTGCCGGACAAGGGCGTTGCGGCCTGTATCGGGTGTCATGGCCAGCATGGCGAGGGCATGAGCCGGTTCCCCCGTCTCGCCGGTCAGCATGCGGACTACGTGGTGAAGCAGCTCACGATTTTCCGGGAAACCGAGACACGGCCACGCGGCGCGATCATGAAGTCGGTTTGCGCGAACATGACGGAGCAGGACATGCGCGCCGTCGCGGCCTATGTCGAGGCATTTCCGGCGGAAGCCGGCGTACCGGCGAACCCTCCGGCAGCCGGTGTACCGGCGAGCTCGCCGGAAGCGGGCGTATCGGTGAACCCGCCGGAAGTGGGCGTACCGTTGAACCCGCCGGAAGTCGGTGCGTCGCCGAGCCCCGCGGAAACCGGTGCATCGATGAACCCGCCGGAGGCCGGTGCACCGACGAACTCGCCGGAAACCGGTACATCGGCGAGCCCGCCGGCCGAACAATGAGCAAGCGCCGCCGAATCGGCATCGCATGCGGCACGTGCCGCGCGGCGGGCAGGCGACCGGCGCCGGCAGTGATCATTTAGGTGTCTCGTCTTCCCCGGGGCGGGGCGCCTCTTTTTCTTCCAACCCTGCGCGGTTCCAGTCCGGTGACTACCATGAAAGCGATGCAATCCTCTCGCGACGGTGCGGTGCCGGTCGCCAGGCTGACGTATCGGCGACAACGCGCGTCCGCCGCGGTTCGTGCGTGCGAGCCGGGCGACGATCGTCCGTTCCTCGCGCGCCTGTCGTTGATCGACTGGCTGTTCGCACTGGCGCTCGTGGTGGGCGCGGGCTATGCGCTCGTGTACTACAACGCGCACATGGATGACTACGACAAGGCGGTGATGATCGGCACCGTGCCGGCGCTCGTCACGCTCGGCTGGCGCTGGAAACCGGCCCGGCTGATGATGGCGTCGATCGCCGTGCTGTCGCTGCTGTCGATCCAGATCTACCAGGGCGATCTCGCGCGCGCCGATGCGACGTTTTTCCTCAAGTACTTCCTGTCGAGCCAGTCGGCGATCCTGTGGATGAGCGCGCTGTTCGTGCTCGCGACGAGCTTCTACTGGATCGGCTTGCTCGCGCGCTCGGAAACCGGCGCCGCGATCGGCCAGAAGCTCACGTGGGTCGCCGTGCTGATGGGCTTCACGGGGCTGATGGTGCGCTGGTACGAGTCCTACCTGATCGGCGCCGACGTCGGGCATATCCCCGTGTCGAACCTCTATGAGGTGTTCGTCCTGTTCAGCCTGATCACCGCGCTGCTCTATCTGTATTACGAAGGCCACTACGGCACGCGCTCGCTCGGCGCGTTCGTGCTGCTGGTCATCAGCGCGGCGGTCGGCTTCCTGATGTGGTACTCGGTCGCGCGCGATGCGCAGCAGATCCAGCCGCTCGTGCCTGCGCTGCAGAGCTGGTGGATGAAGATCCACGTGCCGGCGAACTTCATCGGCTACGGCAGCTTCGCGCTGTCGGCGATGGTGTCGGTCGCGTACCTGATGAAGGAGCGCGGCGTGCTCGCCGATCGCCTGCCGACGCTCGAGGTGCTCGACGACGTGATGTACAAGTCGATCGCGGTGGGTTTCGCGTTCTTCACGATCGCGACGATCCTCGGCGCGCTGTGGGCAGCCGAGGCATGGGGCGGCTACTGGAGCTGGGACCCGAAGGAAACCTGGGCGCTGATCGTGTGGCTGAACTACGCGGCGTGGCTGCACATGCGGATGATGAAGGGCCTGCGCGGCGCGGTTGCCGCCTGGTGGGCACTCACGGGCCTGCTCGTGACGACGTTCGCGTTCCTCGGCGTCAACATGTTCCTGTCCGGGCTGCACAGCTACGGGAAACTTTGATGTGCACGCATGATGTCCTACCGCTTTCTACCCATGTGTTTCGGTGGGCATTCCGACTTCAAGCGGGGTGCGCGCCGAACAAGAATGTCATCAGCGGGGCCGATGCATGCCTGACGTGAGATGGGGGAGTCGCCATGAGACGCATTTATTTTCTGTTGCCGACGCCGCAAAGTGCGCTGTCGATCGTCGACGAGTTGCTGTTGCTGCATATCGAGTGGCGGCATATTCATTTCATCGCGAATCACAGCGTCGTGCACGATGGTTTGCAGGAGGCCACGCTGACGCAGCGCAGCGACTTGCTGCCGTCGCTTGCGCGCGGCACGATGGTCGGTTGCGCGACCGGGGCGCTGCTGGGGCTGATCGCGCTGGTGTTCCCGCCCGCGGGCTTGCCGATCGCCGGTGGCGCGTTCGTGACGATCACGTTGTCCGGCGCCGGCTTCGGTGCCTGGGCGGCGTCGATGATCGGCGTCAACGTGCCGAGTACACGCCTGAGGCGTTTCGAGGAAGGCATCGAGCGCGGCGAGCTGCTGATGATCCTCGACGTTCCGAAGGACCGGGTCCACGAGATCGAGCACCTGATCACGCTTCACCACGCGGACGCGCACCTCGAAGGCGAAGATCCGACCGTTCCCGCCTTTCCCTGAACCGTCGGCCGGCCGGCGTGGGTCGGCACATGTTGCCGGGCATCGCGGCAGCGCGATATCCGGCCACACGTTCGTCTGCGCTGCACGGACTGCGGCGCCGCGGCGCGGATTGCCGGGCACATCAGCAGGGCACATCAGCAGGGCACATCAGCAGGGCACATCAGCAGGGCACATCAGCCGGACACATCAGCCGGACACATCAGCCGGACACATCAGCCGGACACATCAGCCGGACACATCAGCCGAACACATCAACTCGAATCGAGGAGCCGCTTGTAGCGCGCGAGCACGCGCGGGACATACACGCGCGTTTGCGGTGACGACGGAATGCGATAGCCGGCGCGAATCACGGCATTTTCTCCGGCATTGTAGGCGGCCAGCGTGAGTTCGACGTTGTCCTTGAACATGTCGAGCAGGAAGCGCAGATAGCGCGCGCCGGCCAGCACGTTGTCGCGCGGATTGAACATGTCTCCGCTCGAAAAACGCCGCGCGGTGTCGGGCATCAACTGCATGAGCCCTTGCGCGCCCTTGTCCGAGACCGCCTTCGGGTTGTATCCCGATTCGACGTCGATCACCGCGCGCAACAGTTCGGGTGGCACGCGAAACGCGCGGCTCGCTTCCTCGATCACGTCGGCGAACGAGGACAGCGCGCCGCCGGCCAGCTTCGAGGCGGCGCGCTTGATGTCGGGTGGGGCGGGCGCGGTGCTCGCGACGATCACCTTCAGGCCGGCCGTGCCGGGTTCGTTGGTGAGGACGATTGCGCCATTGCTGGTGACCGTGCCGAAAATTTGCGCGTTCGCGGCGCATGTCCACGTCGAGCCGAGTGCCACGCATGCGGCAGCGATCGCGATTCCCAATCCGGATAAAGGTCGGCGGTGCATCTTCCAGGTCTCCTGCACCTGGATTGTCGGCGACGGGAAATCGGACCGGCAATGGGGCACCTCCCTACACTTCGAGGCCAAAACGGCGACCAAAACGGCGGCCGCAAAAAACGGTGCAAAGTTGTTACTCCCGTAACGGCGGGTAATGGGCAGTAACCGGAGAAGATTAACAATCCTTACTACGCGCCGTTGGTTTCTTCTCGATTTGGCGTAGTCGCGGCGGGAATGTTTTCATCCATGTTGAAACGCGAGTGACATTCCCGCCATCGGTATTCACACTGACGCGCTGAAAAACGTGAAATCGATACAGTTCTGAAACATTTCCGGAGGGCGGCGTGGGTGCGCCGCGGACAGGCGGAATCCGGATCGCCGCCGCCGCAGGCTGGTGGCGCGATGGCGCGATCCTTGCTGTAGCGACACGCATGGCTGTCGGTTGCCGCGAAATTCGATCATCAATCCGGGCAGGGGAAACCACGCAGCGAGCGTTTCCGGAACTACGCAGGATGTGTCGGTGCGACACGCCGCGCAGGAATGGAGGAACGGGGGATCGTCGTGAATACCAAATGTCGCGTTGTAATTGCAGAGGACCATGACCTGCTGAGAAATGGCCTGCGGTCGATGCTGTGCGCGCAAGGCGACTATGACGTCGTCGGCGAGGCACGGGACGGCAAGGAGGCGTGTCATCAGGCATTGGCGCTGGCTCCCGATCTGATCCTGATGGATCTGTCGATGCGCGGGATGAACGGCATCGATGCGAGCGCAACGATCAAGCGGCGCACGCCGACGGTCCGGATCATCGCGCTCACGGTTCACCAGAGCGAGGAGTATGTGCGGGAGGCGCTGCGGGCGGGGGTCGACGGTTACGTGCTCAAGGACGTTTCGTTCGACGAATTGCTGCTCGCGATGCGCATGGTCAGGCAGGGGAAGAAGCATCTGAGCGCGGACGTGTACGGCTACATGGTCGACTCGTTCGTGACCGGCCGCGAAATGCCTGCGCCGAGAAAGGCCTGGGACATCCTCACCGCGCGCGAGCGTAGCGTGCTGAAGCTGATTGCCGAAGGGCGCACCAACCGACAGGTCGGCCAATACCTGAATCTGAGCCCGAAGACGATCGAGAAGTATCGGGCGAGCATGATGCACAAGCTCCATCTCGCGAACCTGACGGAACTGGTGCTGGTCGCGATGAGCATGGGTTTGTTGACCACGCTCGCGGCGAAGTGCGCGGAGCCGGAGGCGGACGACGTGCCGACTCACTCGATCGACGACGTCGGGGCCCCGGAAGATGCCGGCGCGCATGCGAGACTGAACGATTATCCGCTCGGCGGCGTGAAGGACTAACCGCGGGCTTGACTGCGTGACCGACCGCGATCGCCCGCGTCAGCAGGCCCAGCTCGCCGAGATGAGCGTGCCCGTGGCGGCCGACGACTGGATCGAGAACGTGCCGCCGTGCGACTCGACGCGGTGCTGCATGCCGATCAGGCCGAGCCCGTCCGTGTGCGCGTCTTCCGTCGTCAGCGTGCGATGCTCGTAGCCGATGCCGTTGTCGCGAATCGTCAGCAGCAGGCCGTCGGCGTCGTGGCGCAAGCCGAGTACGATCTCGGTGGCCTCCGCATGCTTGACGATGTTGTTGAGCGCCTCCTGCGCGACCCTGAACATGTCCGCCTTCAGATGGTCGGGTATGTCGTCGTCGTCGACATCGCAATTGAACTCGACCATCAGCTTGTTCACGTCCCGCTCGATGCGCCGGCACAGCGAAGCGAGGGCCGCCGACAGGCCGAGCTTGTCGAGCATCGGCGGCCGCAATTCACCGCATATCTGCCGTACTTCGCCGATCGTTTCGCGGATCCGGAGCACCGTCGAATCGAGCAGATTCGCCGCCTCGTCGATTTCGCCGCGACGAATGCGCATCAGCGCGTCTTCATTCATCAGCTTGATGAGCGTCAACGCCTGACCGAGCCCATCGTGCAATTCCGCGGCAAGCCGGTAGCGCTCCTTCTGCTGGCCCATCAGCAGATAGGCGTGGCGGGCAGGCGTGCCCGCGTAGTGCTCCGCGGCTGCATCGAGCGGCTCGGGCTCGAGGGCCGGCGGTTCCTCGAACAGCGTCAGCAACAGGCGCTCGCTGGTTGGCGTGGCGGGAAGCGCCTGCTGGTGCACCATGAACTGCGCGGGATGGCCGGTTCGACCGCTGAGCATCGTGGTGAACGAATGACAGGGAAGGGTGGCGCCTCTGGATAATTCGTCTGCCAATTCGGCGTGGGCATCGTCGAGCGCCATGTCGAACAGATGCTTGCCGACGAGCTCGGCGCTCGAATAGCCGAACAGCGCCGCGGCGCTGTGATTCGCAGAGACGAAGGTTCCGTCGGCCGTGAGAACGGCAAGGGCGGCGCCGCGTGCATCGGTGACGATGCCGGCGCCGCGATCGTCCGCGCGCACCGCACCGCGAAGCTTGCGCATCGCATCGATCAGATCGAGCAGCCTGATTTGTGGCCTGGCGGGCTGGCGTTCAATCATGAGAGCTCCCGATGCGCAGGTTTCAGGAAATCGTAAGGTTTCTGCCATTCTAGGACGCGTCCGACGCAAGTCGCAACAAGGGGAATGCGCGCGGGAGCGTAGGGATATCCCGGCAGTCGCCGGCGGGTATTCCAGCAAGCGGACATACCCTACCGGCCTTTGGGGGGCGTCATCCCATGACGCTCGGGACCGAATTCAAGACACTGCGCTGACGAGGCACGGAAACGGCCATTGTCTTGTTTATCGTCAGGGGAGGTCGGTATGAAACGGATTGCCAGATCGACGATGGGGGCATTCGTGGTGGCGGGTGTCACGATCGCCGCGACCGCAGCGTGGTGCGCGCCCGTCGATAGCGTCGCCGAGGGCGCGAGCGAGAACGTCAGCGAGCACGTTGGCGAACATTCCGCCGCGAGTGTCGGTGAAAATGCGATGCCGGCGATGCCGGATGCTGCCGCGAGCGCCGACGACAATGCGATGCCGGGCGCTGCCATGAATGCCGGCGAGAACGCGATGCCGGGCGCTGCCATGAATGCCGGCGACCACGCGATGCCGGACGCCGTCGGGCACGTCATGGAGCACGACGCGCATGGCGCTGCCGGGAGCGCGGTCGAGAATGCCGCCGAAAGCGCACCCGAAAGCATGCCCGGAAAAGCCGCGGAAAGCAGCACCGGGGACGCCACGGAAAACACCGCGCCAAACGCCGCGCCAAACACCGCACCAAACGCCACGCCAAACACCGCACCAAGCACCGCGCCAAGCACCGCCGCGACCGCGACCGCAGCCGGCATGCACATGCATCACGTCGTGATGCCGGGCACGATGCACACGACGGCCCAATACACGCTGCCGACGGTCGACCTCGTGCGCGACGACGGCAAGACCGTATCGCTGGTCAAGGAAGTGGACGACGGCAGGCCGGTGATCCTGACGTTCATCTACACCACCTGCACGACCATCTGTCCGATGATCAGCCAGACGCTCGAGCGGCTGCAGGGTGAGCTGGGCCCCGACCGCGACAAGGTGCACATCGTGTCGATCTCGATCGATCCGGAGCAGGACACGCCGGAGCGGCTCAAGGCCTATGCCGCGCACTTCGAAGCCGGGCCCGAATGGCAGCACTACACGGGCACGGTCGAGGCGAGCATCGCGGCGCAGCGCGCGTTCAACGTCTTTCGCGGCGACAAGATGGCTCACACGCCGGTGACGTTCATGCGGGCCGCACCCGGCCAGCCGTGGCTGCGCATCGACGGCTTCGCGACGCCGACCGAACTGCTCGCGGCCTATCGCGACGTCGTCGCTTCCAACTAGTGCATGTCCGGTGCCAAGCGGTGCTGATGTGCCCGCGGATTCGTGCTAGTGGCAAGGCGCAAACCGCAGCGATGCCCAGTGGCATCGCGAGGATTTGCAACGCAGCCACGGGCGCGAAGGCGCAGCACATAAGTGCCGATTAGCGCCGAACACTGCACTAGGTGCAACGCATCCGTCAGGGAGCGTCGAAATTGGACAAGAAGCATCGCGTGCTGATCGTCGAGGATCAGCATCTGCTGCGGCTCGGTCTCAGCCACATGGTGTCCGAGCTGGACGACTACTGCATTGTCGGCGAGGCGAGCGGCGGGTTCGAGGCCTGCCGTCTCGCCGCGCAGACGCTGCCCGACCTGATCCTGATGGATCTGTCGATGCCGGGCGGCAGCGGCTTCGAAGCGATTGCCGCGATCAAGCGCGATGCGCCGCGTACGCGGATCATCGTCCTCACCGTCCATCGCAGCGAAGACAACGTCAGGGAGGCGTTTGCGTCCGGTGCGGACGGCTACGTCGTCAAGGATTCGTCGTTCGCCGACCTGGTCCGCGAGATGCGCTTCGTGATGCAGGGCAAGTGCGTGATCAGCCTGGACGCGTATCGGGCCCGCGCCGGCCTGCAGGGGCTGCGCGAGGCGAGCGCGCACAAGGCGCGCCTGTGGAGTGCGCTGACGACCCGCGAGCGCACGGTGCTGCGCCTCGTCGTCGAGGGGCACACGAGCCGGCAGGTCGGCGAGTGCCTGCAGCTCAGCCCGAAAACGGTGGAAAAGCATCGTGCGAACCTGATGCGCAAGCTCGGCATCGTGAACCTGACCGGCCTCGTCCACTTCGCGATCGACATCGGCGTGCTCGCGCTGACCGACGACGACCGTGTGTGAAAACCCTCCATCGCGCCATGGCGCAACTGGGGGGGATCTACCCATGTCGATGGACGGCCCTCCCTACTTCTGACGCGTATCGCCCTGAACAAGAATGCAATCAACGGCTTCAGCGGTGCTGAAGCGGCAGGCGATACAGGGAGAAAGCCGTGCGCGACGAATTGTCCTCGATCCGGCTCGGCGTGCCGGAGCATCCACGGCAGGGCGGCGGGCTCGCTCGCCGCATGCGCGCGAGCCGCGGCTTCACGCTGCTCGAGCTGCTCGTCGTGATGGTCATCATCGGGTTGCTGGCGGGGCTCGTCGCGCCACGGTATTTCGAACAGGTCGGCAAGTCGAACGTGAAGATCGCCCGCGCGCAGATCGTGTCGCTCGGCCAGGCCCTCGATCAGTATCGGCTCGACGTCGGTTTCTATCCGACGACCGAGGAAGGGCTGGATGCGCTCGTCAACAAGCCGCAGAGCGCGCCGCGGTGGAGCGGCCCGTATCTGCAGAAGGCTGTTCCGGTGGATCCGTGGGACCGTCCGTACCAGTATCGCTCGCCCGGCGAGCACGGCGACTACGACCTGTATTCGCTCGGCAAGGACGGGCGCGGCGGCGGCACCGGCGAGAACGTGACGATCTCGTCGTGGTAGGGCGGCGCGGCCCGGCGGCCGTGCCTGTCGTGAGCAGTCAGCAAGGAGAGTCGACGTGAAGTTCGTGCTGCGTGTCTTCGATACGAATGGCTCGGTCCAGACGCTTCGCCTCGACAGCGATTCGCCGGCAACCGCAGCGGCGCTCGCGCGCTCGCGCGGCCTGCGCGTCGTGTCGGTGAGCACCGACGCGCGGCGGCAGCGGCGCGGCGCGCGCCGGTTCGGCATGCCGGGCGCGCGGTTCGACGTCGCGATGTTCGCGCGCGAGCTCGCGGCGCTGCTCGACGCGGGCGTCGGCGTGGTCGACGCATTGCGCACGCTCGGCGGCAACGTGCGGCGCGAAGCGTCCGCGCAGGTGTATCGCGACCTGCTGCGGCAACTGGAGGAGGGGCAGTCGCTGTCGGCGGCGCTCGAGCACGCGAGCCCGATCTTCCCGCCGGTGCTGGTCGCGTGCGTGAAGGCGAGCGAGCAGACCGGCGGCCTTGCCGACAGCCTGACCCGTTACTCGCGCAATAGCGCGACGCTCCACGAGCTGCGCGCGCGTGTGGTGTCGGCGGCGATCTATCCGACGGTGCTGCTGTTCGTCGGCGCGGCCGTCGTGCTGTTTCTGCTCGGCTTCGTGGTGCCGCGGTTCGCGTCGCTCCTCGAACACAGCGGCCGCGAACTGCCGCTGATGTCGCGCCTGCTGATGGCGTGGGGCGGCATGGTGCATGCGCACGGCGCCGGGCTGGCGGCCGCGCTTGCGGTGCTGGCCGTGGCAACCGGCGTTGCGCTGCGCCGGCCGGCGCTGCGGATCTGGATCGCCGATCGCCTGCTGGCGCTGCCCGGCATCGGGCAGCATTTCCGCGTGTTTCGCCAGTCCCAGTTCTATCGCACGACGGCGATGCTGGTCGACGGCGGCATTCCCGCCGTTCGCGCATTCGATCTGGCGCGCGGCCTGGTAGGCCGCGCGGACCAGGCCGCGCTCGCGGGCGCGCTGCAGCAGGTCCGCAATGGCGCGCGGATCTCCGATGCGTTCCAGCAGGCCGGCCTCGCGAACGCGATCGGCTACCGCCTGCTGACGGTCGCCGAAAAAACCGGCGGCCTCGGGCCCGTGCTCGACCGGATCGCCGCGTTCCAGGAAGCACAGGTGTCGCGCACGATCGATCTGATCTCGCGACTGATCGAGCCCGCGATGATGATCGTGATCGGCGTGGTGATCGGCGGCATCGTCGTGCTGATGTACCTGCCGATCTTCGAGATCGCGTCGAGCATTCAGTAGGCTGCACTGGAGACACGCGTGGATACCGTCACCCCCCCACCGGAAGACTTCCCCGACGCGGGCCCCGCGTTGCGCGACGTCCTGCGCGCGCTCGGCAAACAGCACGGCTCCGGCATTCGCGCACTCGAAGTGCTGATGGCGCAGACGGCGCTCGGCGCGGACGAGATGCGCGCGCAGCTCGCCGCGCAATTCCGGATGAAGCCGATCGGGATGCGCGAGCTGGGCCGCCTCGAGCCGGATTTCGACACGGTGCCGTTCGTCGACGCGACGGCGCGCCTGTGCGTGTGCTTCCGCGATCCCGACGGCGGCGATGCGCGGTTGTTCGCGATCGCCGATCCGCTCGATGCACGCACGCGCGGCTGGGTCGAACACCGGATGCGCGCGCGGCCGGCGATACCGTACGGCTGGGCGCTCGCGAGCGCCGGGGACCTCAACGCGTATCTGACCGTGCGCGAGAAGGATATCCGCGCGATGGACTCGCTCGCGTTCGACGATCCGATCCAGAACGCGCCCGATCCGGCGTCGCTCGCGCTGACGCTGCAGGGCATCAGCAGCGACGACAGTCCGGTGGTGCGCCTGCTCAATTCGACGATCTACGACGCGCTCAAGATGCTCGCGAGCGACATCCACCTGGAATGCCGCGCGAACGGCCTGATGATCAAGTGCCGGGTCGACGGCGTGCTCACCGTGGTGGGCCGCGTCGAGGGCCGGGATGTCGCCGACCAGGTCCTGTCCCGCGTGAAGGTGATCTCCGAGCTCGATATCGCGGAGCGCCGCGTTCCGCAGGACGGGCGCTTCAAGGCGATGTACGCCGGGCGCGAGATCGATTTCCGCGTGTCGATCATGCCGAACCAGTTCGGCGAGGACGCGGTGTTGCGGATACTCGATCGCTACCAGCTGTCCCAGGCCGCGGGCGGCCTGACGCTCGAGGCATTGGGCTTCCAGCCGGGCGACACGCGCTTCATGCGCTCGGTTGCGTCGATGCCGTACGGGATGCTGCTCGTCACGGGGCCGACCGGCAGCGGCAAGACCACGACGCTTTACGCGATCCTCACCGAGATCAACAACGGTCTCGAGAAGATCGTGACGATCGAGGATCCGGTCGAATACCAGCTCGGCGAAATCCTGCAGATTCCGGTCAACGAGGCGAAGGGCCTGACCTTCGCGCGCGGGCTGCGGTCGATCCTGCGGCACGACCCGGACAAGATCATGGTCGGCGAGATCCGCGATCCGGAAACCGCGCAGATCGCCGTGCAGGCCGCGCTGACCGGCCACCAGGTGTTCACGACCGTGCACGCGAACAACGTGTTCGACGTGATCGGCCGCTTCACGAACATGGAGGTCGATCCGTACAGCTTCGTCTCCGCGCTCAACGGCGTGATCGCGCAGCGGCTGCTGCGCCAGTGCTGCCCGGATTGCCTGGCCGAGGACGCGGTGGACGCGGATGCGCTCGCCCGCTCGGGCATCGACCCGGGTACGGCCGGCAGCTACCTGTTTCGTCGCGGCACGGGGTGTGCGATGTGCCGCGGCAGCGGCTATCGCGGCCGGCGTGCGATCGCGGAGGCGCTGCGCATGAACGACGAGCTGAGGCAACTGCTGTCGGAGCGCGCGCCGCTCGGGCACATCAAGGCGGCGGCGCTGCGCCACGGGATGACGACGTTGCGATCGGCGGCAATCGAGCTGGTGCGGCGCGGCGAAACGACGCTCGAGGAGATCAATCGTGTCACGATGGTTGAATAACCCGCTTGCGATCGGCGTCGGGACGCGCGAGATCGTCGTCGGCGTCCGTTCGCCCGCACTGTGGCGACCGCGCAAGCGCGCGTTCGCCGCCGATCCGGTCAGCGTCGCGATTCCCGACGCGCAGTTCGGCAGCGAGACGGGCGTGCTCGACGCGCTGCGCGCCGCGCTGGCCGCGACAGGCACGACACCCGGCGGCGCGGCCGATGCCGCCGCCACGCAAGGGCAGGCGCGCGGCCCAAGGTCGCCGACGCGCGGCGCGCACGTCGTGCTCGACGATTTCTGGTGCCACCACGCGATATTGCGCGGCGACTTCCGCGCGTTGCGCATGCGCGAACTCGAAGAAATCGTGCTCGCCCATTTCTCCGACACATACGGGATCGACGGTGCATCGCTGGTCGTGCGCTTCTGCGTGCAGCAGGGCGGCCGCGCGCTTTTCGCCGGCGCGCTGTCGCGCACGCTGCACGACGGCATCCATGACGCGGGGGCATCCGCCCGGGTCCGCATCCGCAGCCTGAGATCGGGTCTTCCGGAGACGCTGAATCGCATCGCGGTGAAAGCCGGCGCCGATGGGCTGCTGATTGTCGTCGCCGATGCGTTGATGCAGGCGGTCATGATCGAGCGAGGCGGCTGGGCCGCCTACGATGCGCAACGCCTCTTTCCCGGCGAGTCCGGCGACGCGTCGCGGCTGGCCGAACTCGCGGAGCAGTTGTTCGAACGTTCGGCAACGCGGGCCGGCCTGAAGTGCGAGGACTGCCCGGTCTATCTGACCGGGATCGACACGGACTTCGCGCCGTTCGATGCGCGATTCGCGGCCGCGGTACGGCTGCCGGGGCCGGCGCTCGCCGGCTCGCCCGCGAGCCGGCTGATGGAGTACGCGCCATGATGCCGATGCTCGATATCGACTTTTGCCGGCGCGGTGCCCGCACCGGGACGAGCGGGGTGATCCTGCTGGGCGTCGCCGTGCTGCTGTGCGCCGCGTGCGGCACATGGCTGTGGCATGCCTATGCGGAGAACGACCGCGCGCGGGCGAACGCGGAGGCCGCCGAGCATCGGACGCTCGCGCAGCGGCACGTCGTGAAGCCGGCGCCGACGGCGGCCGCGAAGCTCGCGGAAAAGCAGAGCCAGGCGGTGCTGCGCGAACTGACCGTGCCGTGGCAGACGCTGTTCGCGCTCGTCGAGGACTATCCCGACCATGACGTCGCGCTGATCGGCATCGACCAGAACCCGGCGCAAGGCCAGATCCGCATCACGGCCGAAGCGAAGAATCCGGACGCGATGATCGCGTACCTGAAGTATCTGCAGACGAGCGTCGTGCTGCGCGAAGCGGTGCTCAACGGTCATCTCGTCGAGGACAACGTGCCGGGCAAGCCGGTGCGTTTCCAGATCACGGCCGTCTGGAGGACGTCATGAAAACCGATCGGTTGACGGACCGCCTGGCCACGCTGCGTTTCGAGTTGCGGCGCGCCTTCGGTCTGCCGGGACTCGTCGGCCTGCTGATGATCGGCGCGGCGGCCATCGCGGTCGCGGCGATCGCCAGCCTGGAAGCCGATACGCGCGCGATGCAGGCGCCGGCCGGGGTCGTGCGGGCGACGCACGGCCATCGTCCGGTCGCGGTGCACAGCGCGCAGGCGGACGCGGTGGCGCTCGACACGTTGCCCGAGCTGTTCCCGCGGTTCTCGCAAAGCGCGGACGACATCGCGTCGATCTTCGCGCAGGCGCGCGACAGCCATCTGACGCTCGGTTCCGCCGAGTACCAGGTGACGACCGAGTCGGGCGCGCACTTCGCGCGCTATCAGGTGCTGCTGCCGGTCAAGGACCAGTACGGCGCGATCCGGCAATTTCTCGCGTCGGTGCTCAACAACGTGCCGAACGCGGCGCTGCAGGAAATCCACGTCGAGCGCCCTGCGGTGGGCAGCAACATCCTCGATGCGCGCGTGCGCTTCGAGCTCATCTACCGGAGCGCCCAGCCATGATTTCCGCCGTCATGAAGCCCGCGTCGCACCGGCGCATCGCGCTGGCGCTGTGCTGCGTCCTCGTTGCCGGCGCCGGGTATCGCGTGATGGTCGCGGCGATGCAGCAGCCGGCGCCGGTCCCGGCATTCGGCGGCCTGCATCGCGACGGCGGGCATACGCCGCCGGCGCGGACCGCCGCGCATGCGGCTGCGGCGCACGCCGCGGTGCCCGCGTCCGCGTCCGTGTCCGCGCCACGGCCTGCGTCGGCCGGCGCGGCAGCGGCGACGCCGCAGGAGAAGCTCGCCGCGTTGCGTGCGCCGGTGTCCATCGAAGCGGCGCACGACCCGTTCACCGCGTCGTCATGGCTGCCGCCGCCGCCCGTCGTAGTGCCGACGCTGCCCGACACGCGCCCGGCGCCGCCGTCGGCGCCGCCGGTCCCGTTCACCTATGTCGGCGAGCAGGACGCCAAGGCGGCGAAGCCGCATGTGTTTCTCAGCAACGGCGATCAGTTGCTGATCGTTTCGCCAGGTGACGTGATCGATGGCCAGTATCGCGTCGAGTCGGTTTCGGAGTCGAACGTGGTGCTGACCTATCTGCCGCTGAACCAGGTGCAGGTGGTGGCCATTCCAAGGGAAAAGTAGATGAAAACCTCATGCACACGGGGTGCGTGCCGCGCCGGGGACAGCGGCCCATCGACATGCCTTTCGCCCTTCACGCCGTTCGATTTCCGGCACGCGCCGGCGAGCCGGATCGCGACGAAACGCGCGCTGGCGATCGCCGTGGCGCTGCTCGCGTGCGGCGGCTGCGCGCATGTGCCGAACGTTCACGACGATCCGACCAACGCGCAGGTGAGGATCGACGCGTTGCACGCGCGCGACGCCGAAGTCAACCAGTTGCTCGATAACGCCGACCAGTTCCGCAAGCAGAACCAGTTCGACGATGCGGCCCGGTCCGACTACATGGCGACCCAGCTCGATCCGTCGAGCGAGCGCGCCCGCAGGATCGGCACGATGATCGAGCAGGACCGCAAGCATCTGGCGATCCTGCAGGAAGCGGACCGCATGATGAAGCGCGGCTCGTACGCGCAGGCGGCCGAACGCGTGCATCGCGTGCTGGTCGAGGATCCGTCCAATACGATGGCCGAGCGGATGCAATCGGAACTCGACGACAAGCGCCGGCAGCAGCACTCGGAACGGGACGACAAGCTCGCCGCTTCGTCGATCATGCGCACGCCGGTGTCGCTGCAGTTCCGCGACGCGAACGTGCGGATGGTGTTCGAGGCGTTGTCGCGGACGTCGGGGCTGAACGTCATCTTCGACCGCGACGTGCGGGCCGACCTGAAGACGACGATCTTCGTGCAGAACGCGTCGCTGCAGGACACGGTCGACATGATCCTGTTGCAGAACCAGCTCGACAAGAAGCAGATGAACGCCAACACGCTGTTCATCTACCCGGCGACGCCCGCGAAGGAGCTCGAATACCAGGAGCTCAAGGTGCGCACGTTCCAGCTGTCGAACGTCGACGCGAAGCAGGTCCAGTCGCTGCTGAAGAGCCTGTTGAAGGTGAAGGAGGCCGTGATCGACGAGCACGCGAACACCGTGACGATCCGCGGCACGCCGGACATGATCAAGGTCGCCGACGAGATGATCGCGGCCCAGGACCTGCCGGAGCCGGAGGTGATGCTCGAGGTCGAGGTGCTGGAAGTGTCGCACGAGCGGATGTCGCAGCTCGGCATCAACTGGCCGAACTCGTTCACGGTATCGACGCCGAGCACGGCGAATACCTGGGGCCTGCTGCACCATCTGCCGGTCAATGCGCTGAATGTCAGCGGCCTGTCCGCCACCGCGGACTTCAAGCTGACGGACACCGATGCGAACCTGCTCGCGAGCCCGCGCATCCGCACGCGCAACAAGGAGAAGGCGCGCATCATGATCGGCGACAAGGTGCCGGTGATCTCGAGTTCGAGCACGCCGAGCACGAGCGGCCCGTCGTTCACGCAGATGATCCAGTACCTCGACGTCGGCATCAAGCTCGAGGTAGAGCCGCAGGTCTATCGCGACGGCGACGTCGGCATCAAGCTGAATCTCGAGGTCAGCAACATCACCAATACGATCCAGAGCAGCAATTCGCAAGGGCTGAACTCGCTCGCGTATCAGATCGGCACGCGCAGCGCGTCGACGAGCCTGCGCCTGCGGGACGGCGAAACCCAGATCATGGGCGGGCTGATCTCGGACGAGGACCGCCGCAACGCGAACAAGGTGCCGGGGCTCGGCCAACTGCCGGTGCTCGGCCGCCTGTTCTCGGATCATGAAGGCGATCACAAGAAGACCGAGATCGTGCTGCAGATCACGCCGCACATCGTTCGGCCGCAGGTCGCGGCGGATGCGGACACGCAGGAAGTGTGGTCGGGCACCGACGTCAACGTGCACGCCGACCAGTTGCGGCTCGATCCGGTGGCGCTGAACGCGGAAGATGCCGCGGCAACGGCCGCGACGCCCGCGACGAAGCCGGTGCCCGGCAGCGTGGGCGGCGGCACCACGGGCGGCAGGGCGCCGTCGCCGCTGGAGGCGGCGGCGACCCGCGCGCAGCCGTCGCCGGAGAGCGGGGCGTTCGGGCAGATGCCTGCCGCGCCTCGCACGACGCCGCCGCCCGAACCGTACGGCGGGCGTTTCGCGAGACCGCAGCCCGCGCTGCCCGCGCCCGCGGCGGGCGCGGCACCCGCGGATGGTGCGGCGCAGGCGGCCGGGCCGGCGGGCAACGAAGCAGCGCCGGCCCCGGGCACGACCGTGACGCCGGTGGCGTCGCCGGCCGTGCAGGCTGCCGCGCCGGCTGCACCGGCTGCACCGGCTGCACCGGCCGCGCCAGCAGCGCCAGCGACGCCGCCTCCGACGCTGCAGATGCCGGCGGGCGATATCCCGAGCGATAACCCGCTTCACCCGATTCAGAACGGGAATTGAACCGTGGCTACCCGGACCGGCACGACGCGCAGCGGCTGCACCGGCCGTCCCGGGCAGCGTGGCTTCACGCTGATCGAGATGGTGATCACGCTCGCGCTCGTGGCGATCCTCGCGCTCGCGGTCATGCCGTTTTCCGAACTGGTCGTGCAGCGCCAGAAGGAGCACGAGCTGAGCGTCGCGTTGCGCGAGATCCGCACCGCGCTCGACGCGTACAAGGACGCAAGCGATGCGGGGCAGATCGAAAAGGAAGCGGAAGCGTCCGGTTATCCGCCGTCGCTGGCCGTGCTGGTGACCGGCGTGAAGAACGCCCGGGATCCGAAGGGCGGGCTGCTGATGTTCCTGCGTCGGGTGCCGCGCGATCCGTTCTTCGCAGGCGATCCCGACACGCCCGCCGAGGAGACCTGGGACGTGCGCGCCTACGGCACGCCGCTGGATCCCGCGGCCGGCGGTCCGCCGGCCGGCGATACGTCCGGGAGCACCGAGGCCGGCAAGGACGTGTTCGACGTGACGTCGAAATCCGCGGTCGTCGGCATCAACGGCATCCCGTACAAACAATGGTGACGGTGCAACATGAAACACGCTCGCACGCGCAGGTCCCGCGGATTCACGCTGATCGAGATCGTCGTCGTGATGGCCATCATCGGCCTGCTCCTGACGTTGGCCGTGCCGCGCTACATGCACAGCATCGAGCGCGGGAAGGAACAGGTCCGGCAGCAGAACATCGCGGTGATGCGCAATGCGATCGACCAGTACTACGGCGACAACGGCCAGTACCCGGACACGCTCGACGAACTGGTCGCGAAGCACTATCTGCGTTCGGTCCCGCTCGATCCGGTGAATGGCGACGACAAATGGGCGGCGGTCGCGTCGCCGGACGAGTCGAAGCCGGGCGTCTACGACGTGGTGCCGGCGAGCAGCCCGCAGGGTGCGCCGCCGAGCGCGGCCGGAGCGGCGAAATGAGCCGGGCCGGCCGGACGGCGCGCGCGATGCGCGGCCGCCCGCGTGCCGCGCGTCAGCGCGGGCTCGTGCTGCTGGCGCTGCTGATCGCACTGATGCTGATGTCGATCGCACTGGCAGGGGCGCTGGATGTCTGGTCGCTGCAACGGCGCCGCGAGGAGGAGCGGCAACTGCTGTTCGCCGGCGATCAGTACCGCAAGGCGATCGTCCGCTACTACCGTCTGGCGCGCGTGTACCCGCAAACGGTCGATGACCTGCTGGACGACAACCGGTTCGTCAAGCCGGCGCATCATCTGCGCCGCGCCTATCCGGATCCGATTACCGCACAGAACGACTGGGCGTTCCTGTGGCGGGACGATCGCTTCTATGGCGTATACAGCAACTCGGATCAGGCGACGGTCAAGCGGGCGGGATTCCCGCTGCGGTACATGGACTTCGAGGGCGAGGAGACCTACCGCAAGTGGAAGTTTCTGTACCTCGCACCCGGCCTCATCCTGCCGGCCAGCGACGCGGCGCCGGTGTCCGCGTCCGCGGCCGCGCCTGCCCAGGCGGCGAGCTTCCCGAGCCTGTCCGGGTTCGCGGGCGGCTCCCTGCCGGGGCGGGCGCCGTCCGGCCTGCGTTGACGGGCGGCCGGTCGCCGCGCGTCCCGGCGTGCGCGCAAAAAAAGCGCGATGCCCGCACTGGGCATCGCGCACAAACCGGCGTGGAGCGCCGACGAATGAACGGTGATGAAGAAAGGGACGCCCGGTTAGGGGTGCCCGGCTAGGGACGCCCGGTTAGGGGCGGCCGGCGAGGCGCACCCGGCCAGGGCAGCAAGCCCCCCCTCGTGCGAAGCGATCAGGCCTTCGCGAGCTTGATGCCGGTCTGCTCGGCCGTCAGGTAGCCGACGCTGGCGCCGAAGCGGTCCTTGAAGTTCGCGCGCACGAGCGGGTCGAGCGTCGGCTTGACCTTGTCGTGCAGCGGCGATTCCCAGTCGCCCGCGTGCTGGAAGTTGCTCATGATGTAGGTCCAGCCGTTGATCTCGTCGACCGCGTGCAAGCCCGTCGATTCGGCGCCGGCCGGGCACGACAGCACGCGCACGAGCGACTTCGTGTCGACGTTGTAGGCCCACAGGAAGTTGTTCACGTGCATGCCCGAATCTTCGCCGATGAACAGCGTGCGCAGCTTTTCGGAGAACTTCAGGTTGTCCGGGTTCGCGATCTTGTCCGGGTTCGCGAGGTTGCCGAGCCCGTCGGCCGCGGCGAGATCCTCGCCGACGAGCGCGGCCGGCGCGCCCATGTCGACCGGCACCCATTCGCTGTCGATCGCGCTGCCCGTCGTGTCGCGCTGGCTGCCCTTCAGGTTCAGCGCGTAGACGGCGCCCGCGGCGATCTTCTTGTCGACCGCGACGTCGCGCGACACCGCGTTGCCCTTGACCATCGACGTCTCGATCCGCGACATCGCCGTGTAGACGATCTTGTCCTTCGCGTTGACGGTCGTGCCTTCGAGCTTCGTGAACGCCATGCTGCCGCCGAGCAGCGCCGCGTAGCGGTGCGTCTCGAGGAACGCGGCCGCCTTTTCCATCCCCGGCTTCACGCGCATCCAGTTGAACTTGCCGCCGAAGTGGACCTTCGTGTAGCTCGCATCGTTCGGGTCGGTGGTCGTCAGGTCCATGATGTCCGACGCCTTCAGCGTGTTCGCGAGCGCTTCGATCTCGCTGCTCGTCGCGTGGCCGATCCTGATCCACGTGAGCGTCGCCGTGCCCGCGCCGGCGGACGACGACTGCGTCCACTTCGCGACGTACAGCGTGCCGGCCGACAGGTCGGCCGCCTTGTCGGCGACGAACATGAACAGGCCGCCGTTGGTTGCGTCGTCGCCCATCATCACGGTGCGCTGGTCCGGCATCACCTGGATCAGCTCGTGCGAGATGCGGCCGAGGCAGTAGTGCTTCTTCACGGTGCCCGTGCCGTCCGGATTCACGGTGATCTCGGGGAGGTGGCCGTAGTGGTAGGGGTTCGCCTTCGTTTCGTCGCCGAAGGTGTTCTTGCTGAACGCCTTGAACTGCGCGTCGGTCGCGGCCTTGGTCGCGTCCGGCTCGTACTCCTCGCTCGACAGGTGCGTGCCCCACGGCGACAGGCTCGCGCCGCAGGTGATCCACAGGCCGTGCGCCTTCGACGTGTCGACGTTGTGGTACTTGACGACCTTCAGCGCGCCGGTGGCCGGATCCTGGTCGAGCGTGAGCACCGCGATCGGCGACGGCAACTGGCCATACTGCGATGCGCTCGCCTGGTCGCGCGTCGTGTATTCGAACTGCACGACCGCGAACACCGTGTTGCCCTTCACGCCGGGCACGTTGGCGTTCTTCAGCGTGAGCAGCGAGTTGCCGTCCGGGCAGTCGGAATAGAACTGGCGCTCCTTGCCGGCTACCGAACGGTCGATGATCGGCTGGTTGTTGATGTCGTAGTAGCCGCCCGCGAGCGTCGTGCCGCCCTTGCCGTCCGGCACCATGTCGCCCGTCACGAAGAACGGCCGGTACGCGAGCTTGAAGTTGCGCGACGAGCCGTCCGAGAACGACACCGACAGCGTCGAGCCGACCGTCGTCGTGGCCATCGCGGCCGCGTTGTCGAGCGTGGGCGCGGCCATCGCCGAGAACGCCGCCGACGTATAGGCGGCAGCGACCGGGGCCGGCGTCGACGCCGGATTGTCGTCGCCGCCGCAGCCCGTCAGCAAGGCCGGCAGCGCGAGGCCGGAAAGGGGCAGCATCGGCGCGCCGGCGAGGATCTTCAGGGCCTGACGACGGGCAGCATTGGGCAACGCGGGCATGTGGAGTCCAGTTTCAGTTGTTGGAAGAATGGCCTTCGCGAAACGGAAGCAGGCGATCGGCAAGCTTCGCGAAGGCAAATTGAAAACTGGACGGAAGTGTAAGGACGCTCGATGAAAGTTTTTTGAATTGAAAACGTAATGACGTGTCGGGCGTCCGTCAGGTGCTCAGTCGCGTTCGGGCGTTGCCGAGATGCGGTGGATCGACAGGTCAGCGCCGTCGAATTCGGCTTCGCGGTCGAGGCGCAGCCCGACGGTCGCCTTCAGCGCGCCGTAGACGAGCGTGCCGCCGGCGGTGGCGATCGCGATGCCGCCGAGCGTGCCGGCGAGCTGCGACAGGAACGACACGCCGCCGAGACCGCCGAGCGCGGGCAGGCCGAACACGCCGGCCGCGATGCCGCCGAGCGCGCCGCACATCCCGTGCAGCGGCCACACGCCGAGCACGTCGTCGATGCGCCACTTGTTCTGCACGCAGGTGAACATCGCGACGAACAGCGCGCCGGCCGCCGCGCCCGTGACGAGCGCGCCGATCGGGTGCATCACGTCGGAGCCCGCGCACACCGCGACGAGGCCCGCGAGCGGCCCGTTGTACGTGAAGCCCGGGTCGTTGCGGCCGGCCATCCACGCGGCGAGCGTGCCGCCGACCATCGCCATCAGCGAGTTCACCGCGACGAGGCCGCTGATCTTGTCGAGCGTCTGCGCGCTCATCACGTTGAAGCCGAACCAGCCGACCGCGAGCACCCATGCGCCGAGCGCGAGGAACGGGATGTTCGACGGCGGGTGCGCGGCGATCCGGCCGTCCTTCGCATAACGACCGTGGCGCGCGCCGAGCAGCAGCACGGCCGGCAGCGCAACCCAGCCGCCGAACGCATGCACGACGACCGAGCCCGCAAAATCGTGGAACGGCGCACCGAACGCATGCGTGAGCCAGGCCTGCACGCCGTAGCGCTCGTTCCACGCGATCCCTTCGAAGAACGGATAGATGAAGCCGACGATGATCAGCGTCGCGACGAGCTGCGGGTTGAACTTCGCGCGCTCGGCGATGCCGCCGGACACGATCGCGGGAATGGCCGCCGCGAAGGTCAGCAGGAAGAAGAAGCGCACGAGCGCGTAGCCGTTGTGCTGCGACAGCGTGCCGATGTCGTCGAAGAACTCGACGCCGTACGCGATCGTGTAGCCGATGAAGAAATACGCGAGCGTCGATACCGAGAAGTCGACCAGGATCTTCACGAGCGCGTTGACCTGGTTCTTCTTGCGGACCGTGCCGAGTTCGAGAAATGCGAAACCCGCGTGCATCGCGAGCACCATGACGGCGCCGATCAACAGGAACAGTGTGTCGACGCCGGATTTCAGACCAACCATGGCGAGGCTTCCTTGCGCAAAAAACGGGCGAGGAACGCAAGTATCGAGCCAACTTGGTGAACGGTCGCGCGGAATTGGTGCTCTGGCACCATGCGGCGCGGCATTCCGGTGAATCGCGCCCGGTATCGGCGCACGCGCGGCGCGAGCCGGGGGCGCAATTCGTGCACGTGCGTGGTGCGGTGCGTGCGGAACTGGTGCGAGCGATGTGCGGGCAGGTGCGTCGTGGTGCGTCGGTGTGTGCCGCTGCGCACCGATCTGGCGCGTCAGTGGCGCGCGAACAGTTCGCGCGGCCGGCGCAGCCGCAACGCGCAAGCCGACCAGTACGCGGCGACGGTCGTCAGCCCGAGCGCGGCGAACGCGAGCGCCGCGAAGCCCGCGAGCGACTGGCCGTCGCCGTCGGGGCCGAGGATGCCTTGCACGACGATCAGCGCGGCCGTCCAGAAGCCGATCACGGCCTGCGTGAGCAGGCGCGCGGACGCGACGCGGCGCGGGCGTCCGGCCTCGGCCAGGCGGCGCGCCGACGGCCGGCGCAGGCACAGGAACAGGGTGGCGGCGAGCAGCGCGGCCAGGGCGATGAGCCAGTTGACGAGGAAATCCATGAGAAAAGGGGCACGTCCGGAGCGGATTGAAGCGTGCCCACTTTAGTGGCGTCGCGTCTGCGATTGAATCAGACGAGTCCGAAATTGAAAGGCATTTTTAATCGCGGGTCGCCATTGGACCTGTTCCACAGGCGGTATCATCGACGTCGGTCCAACCACGAGGCCGTGCGATGCGCGGCCGGAGATTGCTGATGAACATGAAGACATCGCGGGCGCGTCGCGTGCCCGGGTTCGCGCTGGCAGCCGTGGCTGCCGGTGCGCTGCTGTTGCTCGCGGGCTGCGAGAAGTCCGGCGCGCCGGTCGCCCAACCCGATACGGCCGCGAGCGCGGCCGCCGATGCCGCGAACAATGCGGCCAAGGCGCTCGACCAGGTCGCGAGCACCGTCAACCAGCAGCTCAACGCCGCGAAGGCCGGTATCGCGTCCGCGGCGTCGGCCGTGCCGCCGCTGTCCGCGAGCGGCCTCGCATCGGCTGCGCAAGCGCAGATCGACGCAGCGGCTTCCGCGGTCGTCGCGCATGCGGCGTCGGAAGCCGGTGCGAAGATCGCGGAAGCCGGCAAGAAACTCCAGCAGTGGAGCCAGCAGAACGCTTCGGGCGCGAAGCCCGCAAGCGGAGAATGATGCGGGCTTGCACAATCCGCAAAATGTAACTATCATAGTTTCACATTGTCGCCGGCCGGAGTATGGGCCGGCGTCGTCGAGTGAGTCAGGAATGAATACCAGCAGCCGGTTCGCGTTTGCCGTTCACGTGCTCGCCTTGCTGTCGATGCAGGAAGGCGTACCGCTGTCGTCCGACATCATTGCGGGCAGCGTGAACACGAATCCGGCACTGATCCGCCGGTTGCTGTCGATGCTGGCGGCCGCGGGGCTGACCACGTCGCAGCTCGGCGCGGGCGGCGGTGCGCTGCTGGCGCGCGAGCCCGGCGAGATCACGCTGCTCGACGTGTATCGCGCGGTCGACGATGCGCAATTGTTCGCGCTGCACCGCGAGGCGCCGAATCCCGCGTGTCTCGTCGGGCGGCACATCCAGGGCGTGCTGATCGACTACATCGGCGACGCGCAGCGCGCGATGGAGGCATCGCTCGCCACGCGCACGCTTGCCGACGTCACGGCCGACGTGCTGGATTCGGAGCAGCGCACGCAACACGCGGGGCGCGCCGGCGGGTGACCGGCGGCAGGCAGGGCAGGAAGCCGGGCGGCGCGCAGGCGCGGCGATCGGCGCAACGGGGGATTTGCCCCGTTTTTTTCGGTCTTATGTGTAATCAATCAAGTTACATATTTTTTATTTGTGGAGAATCGATATGACGCAACGTACCTTGAATATCGCGCTGTTCGGCGCCACCGGCATGATCGGCTCGCGCATCGCAGCGGAAGCCGCGCGGCGCGGCCATCGCGTGACCGCGCTGTCGCGCAACCCCGGCGCGGCCGGCAACGGCATCATCGCGAAGGCGGCCGACCTGTTCGACGCGGCCAGCATCGCGGCCGCGCTGCCGGGCCATGACGTCGTCGCGAGCGCGTACGGTCCGAAGCAGGACGATGCGGCGAAGGTCGTCGCGGTGGCCAAGGCGCTGGTCGCCGGCACGCGTCAGGCGGGCCTGAAGCGGCTCGTCGTGGTGGGTGGCGCCGGTTCGCTCGAAGTCGCGCCCGGCAAGCAGCTGGTCGACAGCGAAGGCTTCCCGGAAGCGTACAAGGCGGTCGCGCTCGCGCACCGCGATGCGCTCGACTACCTGAAGACGGCCGGCGATCTCGACTGGACGTTCTTCGCGCCGGCCGCGATGATCGCGCCGGGCGAGCGCACGGGCACGTTCCGCACGGGTGTCGGCACGCTGATCGTGGACGCGCAGGGCAACAGCAAGATCTCGGCGGAAGACTACGCGGTCGCGTTCGTCGATGCGCTCGAGCAAGGCAGCTTCGTGCGCGAGATCGCGACGGTCGCGTATTGAGCGATTTGGCGGCTGGCGCCGCGTGGGCGCCAGCCCGACCCGGCCGCGGCGCGCGAGCCGCAACGGGCGGCACTCGAGGCGATTCCACCTTGACGGGTGGAGTCGCCTTTTTTCGCTTGGTCGGACGCGTGCCGGCGCGCGATCGTGCGCGCAGCGGATTCTTGTACCGGATTGGTATTTATACCGGTCGACGCAGACAGGCGGTTTCCATATTGTTCCCCGTTGTGCAGGATGCATAGAATAAATTTCTATCTACGAGGGACTGGAGAAATGGACGCCATCGATCGCAAGCTGCTGGAGCTGTTGCAGGCGGATGCCACGCTGCCGATCGCGGAACTGGCGCAGCGCGTGAACCTGTCGCAGACGCCGTGCTGGAAGCGCGTGCAGCGGCTGAAGGAAACCGGCGCGATTCGCGCGCAGGTTGCGCTGTGCGATCCGCGCAAGCTCGGGGTCGGCACGACCGTGTTCGTCGCGATTCGCACGAACCAGCACACCGAGGAATGGGCGCAGCGTTTCACGCAGGCCGTGCGCGACATGCCGGAAGTGGTCGAGGTCTACCGGATGAGCGGCGAGACCGATTACCTGCTGCGCGTCGTCGTCGCCGGCATCGACGATTACGACCGCGTCTACAAGCAGCTGATTCGCGCGGTGCCGCTGTTCGACGTCAGCTCGTCGTTCGCGATGGAGCAGATCAAGTATTCGACCGCGCTGCCCGTGCGCGATCTTGCCGAGCCGGCTTGACGCGGTACAGCGCGGCACCGTTGCGGATCGCGCGGGCGGCGCCGGTTCAGCGGCCGCGCGCCAGTGCGCGCGCCCGTTCGTCGGCCAGCGCGTCGCGGCGCACGAAATCCGCGACGAACGGGCTGGCCGGATGGTGATGCAGCGCATACGGCGTGTCCCATTGTGCGAGTTGCCCGTCCTTCATCACGCCGATCCGGTCGGCGATCGCAAACGCTTCGGCCTGGTTGTGCGTGACGAGGATCGCGGTATGGCCCGTGCGCTTCAGGATGTCGCGCAGCTCGAACGCGAGCCGCTCGCGCGTATCGACGTCGAGATTCGAGAACGGTTCGTCGAGCAGCAGCAACTCCGGCGACGGTGCGAGCGCACGCGCGAGTGCGACACGTTGCTGCTGGCCGCCCGACAGTTCGTGCGGATAGGCGCCGCCGGATTCGGCGAGGCCGACGAGTTCGAGCATGTCCGCGACGCGCGCACGGCGTTCGGCCTTCGGCATGCGACGCAGGCCGAACGCGACGTTGTCGGCCGCGCTCAGGTGCGGGAACAGCGCATAGTCCTGGAACATCATGCCGATGCGCCGCCGCTCAGGCGGCACGTCGAGCGACGGCGCGGCGACGGGCGCGCCATCCAGCACGATGCGCCCCATGCGCACGGGTTCGAAGCCGGCGATCGCGCGCAGCACGGTGGTTTTTCCGCAGCCCGATGCGCCGAGCAGGCAGCCGATGTCGCCGCGCGGCAGCGCGAGGCTCAGCCCGTCGACCACCGTGCGGCGGCCTTGCGGCGTGTCGTAGGCGACGCAGAGGTCGTCGAGTTCGAGCAGGTTCACGGGTTCAGGCTCCGATCTTGTGGCGGGTGCGGGCGAGCAGGATCACGGGCACGAGCCCGGCCAGCACGATCGCGAGCGCGGCGACCGCGCCTTCCTCATAAGTGCCGCGCGCGGCTTCCGCATACAGCCAGGTCGCGAGCGTGTCGAAATTCAGCGGACGCAGCAGCAGCGTCGCCGGCAGTTCCTTCATCGCGTCGACGAACACCAGCAGCGCGCTCGTCGTGAGCGCGGGCCGCAGCAGCGGCAGGTGCACGCGGCGCAGCGTGCCGCCGGCCGTCTCGCCGAGCGAGCGCGATGCCTGTTCGAGCGACGGCGGAATGCGCGCGAGGCCGGCCTCGATGCTGCCGGCCGGAATCGCGAGAAAGCGCACCGTGTACGCGATCACGAGCGCGGTCGCCGAGCCCATCAGCATCAGTCCGTCGCGGCCGAGCAGGGTGCCGAACAGCCGGTCGGCCGCCGCGAACGGGATCAGCAGGCCGATCGCGAGCACGGTGCCCGGCACCGCGTAGCCGAGGCTCGCGATCCGTGCACAGACGCGGGCAGGGCCCGCGCGGGCGCTGTCGCGTTGCGCGCGCGCGGCCCATGCGACGACGAGCCCGCACGCGAGCGTCGCGGCGGTCGCGGCGGTGGCGATCGTCAGCGTGTTCGCGAGCCCCGTCATCAACTGCGCGGACACGCCGCCGACGAGATGCAGCCGCTTGCCGGTCTCGACCGCGAGGTACGCGGCCGGCGCGCCGAAGCCGAGCAGCACGGGCAGCCAGCCGAGCACGGCGGCGCCGAACGCGGCCGCGCCCGTCAGGCGGTGCGGCGCGATCGGCCGCATGCGCCGGCCATGCGCGTAGCGCTGGCGGCGGCGTCCGTAGCGTTCGAGCACGATCATGCCGACGACGATCGCGAGCATCGCGAGCGCGATCTGCGCGGCGCCGGCGAGATCGGAGCGCGTGATCCACGTCGTGTAGACGGACACGGTCAGCGTCTGCACGCCGAGGAATTCCGACGCGCCGATGTCGTTCAGCGTTTCGAGCAGCGCGAGGCTCACGCCGACCGCAATCGCGGGCCGCGCGAGCGGCACGACGACGCGCCAGAACGTCGCGATGCGCCCCGCGCCGAGCGTGCGCGCGGCTTCGAGCAGGCTCGCGGACTGCGTGACGAACATCGCGCGCGTGCTCAGGTACACATACGGATACAGCACGAAGCCGAGCACGAAGATCGCGCCGGGCAGCGAACGCAGGTCGGGCAGCCGGAACTGGCGCGGGCTGTCGAAGCCGAGCAGCCAGCGGATCGCACCCTGGACGGGGCCGATCGGGTGCAGCAGGTCGAGGTACGCGAACGCGACGATATAGGTGGGGACCGCAAGCGGCAGCAGCAGCGCCCACGTCAGCATCCGGCGGCCGGGAAAGTCGTAGGCGGTGACGAGCCATGCGCAGCCCGTGCCGACGATCGACACGATCGCGCCGACGCCCGCGAGCAGCAGCAGCGTATTGACGAGCGCCTGCGGCAGCACGAATTCGGCGAGATGCCGCCAGTGCGCGAGATCGGCGTCGAACGCGGCGGCCACGAGCACCGCGAGCGGCGCCGCGACTGCCGCGGCGATCGCCAGCGCCGCGAGCAGCCACAGGCTGCCCGCGCGCGGCCGCAGGCGCGGCCGGTACGGCTGGCGGCGCGCGCCGGCGGACGATGCATCAGTTGTCAAAGCCGACCTTGTCGACGAGCTGGCTCGCCTGCTTGCGATGCTTCGCGATGTCCGCCAGCGGCAGCGAATCGACCTTCAGCGCGCCGAAGCTCGCGATCACCGGGTCGAGCTTCACGTTCGCGCGCACCGGGTATTCGTAGTTCGCCTGCGCATACAGCGCCTGCGCTTCCGGCGACACGAGGTATTCGAGCAGCTTCACCGCGTTGGCCTTGTGCGGCGCGTGTTTCGCGACCGTCGCGCCGCTGATGTTCACGTGCGTGCCGCCGCTCTTCGCGTTCGCGAACGTCGGCCGTACGACCTTGATCGCGTCGCCCCACTTGCGCGCGTCGGTGCCCGGCTCGGCATTCTTCATGTGACCGACGTAGTACGCGTTCGCAAGACCGACGTCGCAGATGCCGCCGAGGATGTCGCGCGCGACGTCGCGGTCGCCGCCCGTCGCCTTGCGCGCGAGGTTCGCCTTCACGCCGCGCAGCCACTTTTCGGTGGCGGCTTCGCCGTCGTGCGCGATCATCGCGGCGACGAGCGCCGTGTTGTACGGATGCTGGCCCGAGCGGATGCACACCTTGCCCTTCCATTTCGGATCGGCGAGATCCTCGTAGCGGAACGCGTCGACCTTCAGGTCCTTTTCGACGTACAGCACGCGGTCGCGCAGCGACAGCGCATACCAGTCGCCGTTCGCGCCGCGCAGGTTCGCGGGAATCGCGTCGTCGAGCGCCTTCGAGCGCACCGGCTGCGTGAGCCCGCCGTCGACGAGATCGAGCAGGTTGCCGACGTCGACCGTCATCAGCACGTCGGCCGGCGATTGCGCGCCTTCGGCCTTCACGCGCTCGAGCAGGCCGTCCTTCACGAACACCGTGTTGACCTTGACGCCGCTCTGCTTCGTGAACGCGTCGATGAGCGGCTGGATCAGCTTCGGCTCGCGGGTGGTGTACAGGCTCACTTCCTCGGCTGCATGGGCCAGCGGCGCGAATGCGGCCGCGGCAAGGGCGAGGGCGCCGGCGAGCGGCAGCAGGCGGGTGCGCGGATTCGACATGAAGACTCCGGTGGGGCAGGTGGACGAGGGAGCGTTCCGGGGCGCGCCTGCCGCCCGAGCGACCCGGAGCATTACAAAATGAAAGACTCCGGATTCTAGATCGAAATGGGAACGATTATCAAATGAAAGCTTGCGGCGAGCTGTGGCGAAGGCAGGGACGGGGATCGGAAACGGGACGTCGCGGCGGTGGCGCAAGCGCGTAGAATGCCCGCTTCGACGAATTTGACCGGAGACGTACCGACCATGAACGATCAGCGCAAGAAGAACCCTGTCCGCAACGTGAGCATCCTGATCGTCGTGGCCGTGCTGCTCGTGATCGGGACGATCCTGTACAACGCGGTTTCGCAGAAACGCGCGTACGACGAGGCCCATCCGGCCGAGGCCGCGAACGCGGCATCGCACTGACGTGCCGGTGCGCGGCCCGGCCGGGCCGCGTACGGCGTGCATGCGAAAGGGGGAAATCCGCGGCTTCCGGCGCGGCAGTCGCCGCGCGGAGCCGGGAAAGAAGCGGGCGCCGAAACCGGCGCACCGCGCAGGCAGGTCAGCAGTGCGTCAACGTGACGCAGGTGCGAACTTCGGGCGGATCCGTGCGTAGAACACGACCGCGAGCAGCGCGAGCCACGCCGCGCCGACATACAGCGCGACACGCGTATCCTCGAACCAGCCGAGCATCACGATCACGAAACCCATGAACGCGATCGTCAGTGCCGGCGCCACCGGCCACAACGGCACCTTGAATTTCAGCGCCGCGACTTCGGCGTTCGACAGGCGGCGACGCATCGCAACCTGCGACAGCAGGATCATCAGCCACACCCACACCGTGGCGAACGTCGCGATCGCCGCGACCATCAGGAACACGTCCTTCGGCATCAGGTAGTTGAGCAGCACGCCGACCAGCAGCGCGCCCGCCATCACGAGCACCGTGACCCACGGCACGCCGTGCCGCGACGTCGTCATCAGCACGCGCGGCGCCTGGCCCTGCCGCGCCATCCCGAACATCATCCGGCCGGCGCCGAAGATGTCGCTGTTGATCGCCGAGATCGCCGCGCTGATCACGACCAGGTTGAGGATCGTCGCGGCCGATTTCACGCCGAGCGCCGAGAAGATCTGCACGAACGGACTGCCGTCGCCGCCGACGCCCGTCCACGGGCTGATCGACATCAGCACGACCATCGTCAGCACGTAGAACAGCAGGATGCGCGCGGGCACCGCGTTGATCGCGCGCGGAATCACGCGCTCCGGATCCTTCGCCTCGCCTGCGCTCATCCCGATCACCTCGATCCCGCCGTACGCGAAGATCACGACCGACAACGACGCGATCAGCCCGCCGACACCGTTCGGCAGGAAGCCCCCATGGTTCCACAGGTTCGCGAACGTCGGCACGTCGGCCGAATGGCCGAAGTGCATGCCGGTCAGCAGGATCGCAACGCCGCCGCCGATCATCGCGACGATCGCGCCGACCTTGATGATCGACAGCCAGAACTCGAGCTCGCCGAACACCTTCACGTGGCACAGGTTCAGCCCGCAGATGATCGCGACGACCCCGAGCACCCAGATCCATTGCGGGACATCCGGAAACCAGAAGCCCATGTAGATGCCGAACGCGGTGATGTCGGCGATCGCGACGATCACCATTTCGAGCGTGTAGGTCCAGCCCGTGACGAATCCCGCGAACGGGCCGAGGTTCTCGGTCGCGTAGTGGCCGAACGAACCGGCGACGGGTTCGCGTACGGCCATCTCGCCGAGCGCGCGCATCACCATGTAGACGGCCGCACCGCCGAGGAGATACGCCAGGATCACGGCCGGGCCCGCGAGCTGGATCGCGGACGCCGAGCCGTAGAACAGGCCCGTGCCGATCGCCGAGCCCAGCGCGAGAAAGCGGATGTGCCGCGCGCTCAGGTGGCGCTGCAAGTTTTTCATCGAGTCTCCGATATCGTTATGCGACGGACCGGGCGAGCGGAGCCGGTCCGATTGGCTCAAGTTGTCTATACAACTTGAATGTGAACGAATGATAACAAGCCGGGCCCGGTAACCGGAATCGGGTATTCCCTGACTGGCGCGACGAGCGGAATAGAGGGTGGGGCGGTCGCGCGCCGTCGGCGTGGAGCGGGCGGGTCATGCTTCGGGGGATCGTGGAATCGGGGAACGCCGGTGGCCGAGCCGCGTCGTGCGCGGGCCGGCCACCGGCGGGAACAGTCGGAGGGTCAGGCGGGCAGGCGAATCACGCTCGCGTCCTTGCGGATCAGCAGCGACGACGCGAGCATCTGCTTGCACTGGTGCGCGAGCACCTTCAGGTCGTGCGTGAGCTCGGCGCCGACCGCATCGGATTTTTCCGCCGACACGACCATCGCGTCGAGATCGCGCGTGATCTGCTTCGACGCTTCGAGCTGATCGGCGGGCGGCGGCTCGCCGGCCTCGGCCTTCTCGAGATTGTCGAGCACGGCGGCGAGGCCGCGATGCAGCGCGTCGTCATGGACGAGGCTGTCGTCGGCCGCGCACGCGTTGCGGATCAGCGGCGCGGCGGCCGTGATCTGCGCGCCGAGCACGTGCGTCTGCACGAGCAGGTCGTTCAGCTCGGGCACGAAACGCTGATGCGCCTTCGGCTCGATCATCATCCGCTGGAACGCCTGCCCGAGGTTCGCGAACGCGATATGCACGTCCTTGCGCGCGAGGCGGTAGCGGTAGTCGTCGTCGAGGCTCGTGGCCGGCGTCTCGACCGCCGCGGCGATGACCGGCACGACGGCCGCGCCGTCGGCGGTGGGCACGGGCGGCGACGACGCACCGCGACCGGCGCGCCACACGGCTTCGAAATACTTGCGGGTCGCCACGAGCATGTCGGCGACCTGCTTGCCCATCAGCCGGTATTCCCAGTACGGGAACAGCCGGCTCGCGGCGATCGCGATCATGCAGCCGACCAACGTGTCGATCGCGCGCTCGCCGATGATCCGCATGCTGCCCGGCGCGAGCAGGTGGAACATCAGCAGCACGTACGACGACGTGAATACGACGCTCGCCGCGTAGTTGAACAGCAGCAGGCTGTAGCTCATCACCATCGATCCGAACATGAACGCGATCAGCAGGTGCGGCTCCTTCACCGTGTAGATCAGCGCGATGCTCGCCGCGCAGCCGATCAGCGTGCCGACGATCCGCTGCGCGTTGCGCTGCTTGGTCAGCGAATAACCGGGCTTCAGGATGATGATGGTCGTCATCACGATCCAGTACGCGTTCGTGAGCGGCAGCAGCCGGCCGAGCCAGAAGCCGACCGCCACCGCGATCGTCATGCGCAGCGCGTGGCGGAAGCTCGGCGAGCGCATGTTCAGGTTCGAGAAGATCAGCAGCGGCGACATCCGGCGGCGCTGCAGGAAGCGCGTGAGCGCCTTGTCGATCTTCAGTTCGGTTTGCTGCGGATCGGCGTGGCCGGACAGGTTGCGGCGCATCCGTTCGATCAGGCGCGTCGCGCTCCAGATGCGCCGGAACGTCGACAGCACGGCCGCATACGCTTCCGCGTTGGTGGCCGCGAAGTTCTTCTTGCGCATCAGCTCGATCTCGTACTCGATCGCGCGCAGTTCGGCCTTCACGCTGATCCGCGAATGCGGCGCACGATTCTCGAGCACCGCGAGGCCGATTTCCTCGAGATCGCGGGCCGCCTTGCGGATCAGGTCGCGGTAGAAAATGATGAGATCGGAGCCGCCGAACGTGTTGCGCACGAGCGGGTAGTCGGTGTGCGCGCCGACGAACAGCTCGTGCAGGTCGACGCTGTTGATGAACAGGTTGTACATCGTCGTGCGGCCGGGATCGAGCTTGCCGCGCCGCAGCTTCGGCAGGTTGCGCAGCACGATGTCGCGCGCGGTTTCCTGCGTTTCGACCGCGGTGATCTGCCGGGCGACGAGATTGCGATAGCACTCGTCGAGATCGGCATCGAGATCGTAGAACTGCGCGCGCGCGAGCAGGTAGTCGGCGCACGCGAACAGGCTCTCGGCCAGCGCCTGCTGCTCGATCCGGCGCGCCTGCCATCGCGACACGAGCGTGGCCCAGTACGTATACCAGAGGCCGCCCGCGAGAATCCAGCCGGCGTTGACGAACGCCTGCAGCGGCGTGAATTTCTCCTCGAGCGTCATCACCATCATGAACAGCGTCGCGAAGCTGATCTGCGGCCAGCGGTTGCCGTAGACGACGATCAGCGACAGCACGAACGTGAGCGGCACGATCGTGAGCCACAGCGCGAAGATGTGCGGTGTCGCGAGGCCGGTGGCGAGCGCGGCGAGGAAACCGATCACGCTGCACGCGAGCATTTCGTTGTGCTTGTACTTCAGCGGGCCCGGCATGTCGACGACGCACGCGCCGAGCGCGCCCGTCGAGATCGTGAAGCCGAGCTCCCGGTTGTGAAACACGATCAGGCACAGCACGGCCGGCAGCGAGACGCCGACCGCGATCCGCAGGCCGCCGAAAAAGTACTGGCTGTAGAAAAACTTTCTGATTTCGACCGAATAGCGCATCGATGGGCTGAATGGCAGACGAAGAGGCCCGGGGGCGGCATGTTGACTGGCGACGAGTCTATCGTATTTCGCGGTCCGCAAAACCTGGCTTTCCGGACGAGGCTCGCGGCGGCGGCCCATTTGCTATCCTTGGGGACCCTGTTCGCCCGGCCCGGCCGGCGCGAGGTCCCGACGCCTGCCTCATGCTCCATCTCTTCTATTCGAATCGTCACGAAACGCTGGCCGACGCGCTGCTCGAAGATCTGGCCGCGTTCCCGGCCCGCAACGGCCCGTGGGCGCCGCAGCAGGTCATCGTGCCGAGCGCGGCGCTGCGCCGCCGTCTCGAGCTCGACATCGCCGCGCGCAACGGCGTGTGTGCGAACGTCGAGTTCACGTATCTCGCGCAATGGCTGTGGGCGCAGATCGGCCGCGTGATGGAGGTGCCCAAGCGTTCGCCGTTCGCGCCCGACCGCCTCGTGTGGCGCTGCTACCGGCTGTTCGCGCAGGCGGCCGACGGCGGCGCGCCGTGGCTCGCGTCGCCGCGGCTCGCCGCGTATCTGTCCGCGTCCGACGATGCGATGCGCTACGAGCTCGCGCACCGCGTCGCGGCCGTGCTCGATCATTACCTGACCTATCGTCCCGAATGGCTGGCCGCGTGGCAGGCCGGCGAATCCGTGCTGGCGGGCGACGGCGCACCGCGCGGGATCAGCGACGCCGCGCGCGACGACGAGCGCTGGCAGGCCGCGCTGTGGCGCGCGCTGCTCGCGGAGCTGAGCGACAGCGGCACGCCGCCCGCGCACCGTTTCCTCGTCGAAGCGCGCCATCTCGATGCCGATGCGGTTGCGCGCGCCGACTGGCCGGAATCGGTCAGCGTGTTCGCACTGCCGACGATGCCGCCGCTGCACGTCGCGCTGCTGCGCGAACTGTCGCGCTGGATCGACGTGCGCGTCTATGCGCTGAACCCGTGCCGGGAATTCTGGTTCGACATCGTGACCGCCGCGCATGCCGAGGCGCTCGATGCGGCCGGGCGGCTCGACTACCAGGAAGTCGGCCATCCGCTGCTCGCCGAGTGGGGCCGGCAGACGCAGGCGCAACTGCACATGCTGCACGAACTGACTGAAAGCGCCGCGTCGGGCGATGCGGCGCGTTTCGTCGAGAATCCCGCGCCGACGTGGCTCGCACGCGTGCAGAACGCGATCCTCGAACTGCAGCCGGAGGCCGAAGCCGGCGATGCGCCGGCCGAACGCGGGATCGAGGTGCACGTGTGCCACAGTCTCGCGCGCCAGCTCGAGGTGCTGCATGACCGGCTGCTCGCGTGGTTCGACGCGGACGCGAGCCTGCAGCCGTCCGACGTGCTCGTCGCGGTGGCCGACCTCGCGGCGGCCGGGCCGCTGATCGATGCCGTGTTCGGCACGGCAGGCGCCGGCGGCGCGCGCGTGCCTTACCGGATCACCGGCCTGCCGCCGTCGCAGGCAAACCCGGTCGCGCGCGTGCTGCTCGACTGGCTCGCATTGCCGGAGCGGCAGGTCGGCGCGCCGGAGCTGGTCGAATGGCTGCGCGTCGACGCGGTGGCTGCGCGCTACGGCATCGATGCGGCCGCGCTCGAGACGGTGCAGACCTGGCTCGCGGCTGCCGGCGCGCGGCGCGGGCTGTCGCCGCTCGCGAGCGACGACGCAGCCGTGCCTTCACCGCGCCATACGTTCTCCGATGCGCTCGCGCGGCTCTTTCTCGGTTATGCGATGCCCGAAGGCGCGGCGCCGGTCGGTGCGTGGCTGCCGATCGAGGCCGCCACGGGCAGCGAGGCCGAGCTGCTCGGCCGGCTCGCGCGCTTTACCGACGATCTCGACGGCTTCGCGCGGCGGCTCGCCGAATCGCATACGCCGCGCGGCTGGAGCGAGCTGTTTGCCGACACGCTCGCGCGCTTCTTCGATTCGGGCGCCGCGTATGCGGACGCGCTTGCCGGTGTGCGCGACGCGCTCGACGCGATGCTGGCCGCGATGACGGAGGGTGCGCCCGACGAAGCGTTGCCCGCGGCCGTCGTCCGTGCGGGGCTGACCGCGGCGCTCGACGATCCGGCGCGCGGCGGGGTGCCGTGGGGCGGCGTCACGTTCTCGTCGCTGACGAGCTTGCGTGGCCTGCCGTACCGCGTCGTCTGCCTGCTCGGGATGGACGACGGCGTGCTGCCGAGCCTTGCGCGCGCGGACGAATTCGACCTGATGGCCGTGTTGCCGAAGCTCGGCGACCGGCAGCGCCGCGACGACGAGCGCAACCTGTTTCTCGACCTGCTGCTCGCCGCACGCGATCGGCTGCTGATCGCGTACACGGGCCGCAGCATCCGCGACAACGCACCGTTGCCGCCGGCGGCGCTCGTCGACGAACTGCTCGACCATCTCGCACTCGTCACGGCCGGGCCCGACCCGGCGCCGGACGCCGTCGATGCCGCGCGACGCGCGTTCATCGTCGAGCATCCGCTGCAACCGTTCGCGGCCGCGTATTTCCAGCCCGGCAGCGGGCTCGTTTCCTATGACGCCGAGCGTGCGGTGCTCGCGTCGCTGCTGGCCGCCGATGCGTCGCGCGACGGGCCGCGCGAACTGCCGTTCTTCGCGCAGCCGCTGCCGGCCGAACCGGTCGAGCCCGTCGCGTTCAGCGAATTCGAACGCTTCTGGCGTCATCCCGCACGTGCGCTGCTGCGCGCACGGCTCGGCATCGTGCTCGCCGACGCGCAGGCCGAATTGCTCGACCGGGAGCCGTTCACGCTCGACTTCGCCGGCAGCGACGCGCTCGCCGAACGCGTGCTGCCGCTCCTGATCGAATCGGATGATGGGGCCGCGCACGATCATGCGTTGCGCATTGCCGATGCGAGCCCCGAACTGCCGGGCGGCGCGACGGGCGCCGTGTGGCGCGACCAGGCGCTCGGCTCGATGGCGCAGCTTGCGTCGAACGTGCGCCGCGCGCTGGCCGACGGCATCGAGCGGCGGCCGTTTTCGCTCGTCATCGTGCCTGCGTGGCCCGACACGGAACAGGCGCTGTTCGGCGCCGACGACGCGATGCTGTCGGGCGATGCGGTGAGCGCGCCGCTCGAGCTGCACGGCACGCTGAACCGGCTCACGCCGGCCGGGCAGATCATCTACCGCTATGCACGGCCGAGCGCGCGCGACTACCTGTCCGCGTGGCTCGCGCATCTCGTCTACTGCGCGATCGAGCCGGGCGGTCCGCGCCGCACGCTGTGGTTCGGCAGCGGCGGCGCGTTCGAACTCACGCCGGTCGCGGCGCCGCTCGAACGGCTCGCGCCGCTTGCCGCGCTGTTTCGCGCAGGGCGGCGCATGCCGCTGCGGTTCTTCCCGCGCAGCGCGTGGGCGAGGGTGTCCGACGGCGACGCCAAGGCCGCGAGCGTCTGGATCAATGAGCGCGTCGTGAGCGAAGCCGACGATCCGGCCATCGCGATCGCGTGGCGCGGCGCGCATGCATCGCTCGACGAGCCGTTCGGCACGCTCGCGCGGCTCGTGTTCGAGCCGCTCGTCGAACATCTGAAGGAGGTCGCATGAGCGCCGTATCGCAGCCGCAGCCGGCGCTCGAACTCGACGTGTTCGCGTGCCCGCTCGACGGCGTCAACCAGATCGAGGCGTCGGCCGGCACCGGCAAGACCTGGAACATCTGCGCGCTGTATGTGCGCCTGCTGCTCGAAAAAGATCTGGGCGCGGACGAAATCCTCGTCGTGACCTTCACGAAGGCGGCGACGGCCGAGTTGCACGAGCGGATTCGCGGCCGGCTCGCGCAGCTCGCGCACGTGCTCGACACGGGCGACGACGGTGGCGATCCTTTCATTGCGCGCCTGCTCGACACCACGCTCGGCGAAGACGGCGCGCTCGATCCCGAGACGGCCGCGAAGCGGATCCGGCGCGCGCTGCGCGCGTTCGACCAGGCCGCGATCCATACGATCCACGCGTTCTGCCAGCGCGCACTGCAGGAAGCGCCGTTCGCGGCCGCGATGCCGTTCGCGTTCGACATGGAGGCCGACGACGCATCGCTGCGCTTCGAGCTCGCGGCGGACTTCTGGCGCACGCGCGTCGAACCGGCGGCCGCGCGCTGGCCGGGCTTCGCGACCTGGCTCGTCGAATCGGGCGCCGGCCCGGCCGCGCTCGATGCGCAGCTCGCGCGCCGGCTGAAGAAGCCGCTCGCCGCGCTGCGCTGGGACGGCGTGACCGAGCCGGACGAATCGGCCGAGGCCGCCGCGGCCGAATGTTTCGCCGAGGCGGCGCGGATGTGGGCCGCCGAGCGTGAAGCGATCGATGCGTTGCTGTGCACCGCGCAGCCCGCGCTCAACCAGCGCTCGCACAAGCCCGATGCGGTTGCCGATGCACTCGCCGCGTGGGCCGCGCATTTCGCGCAGGGCGAAGCGACGGCCGCGTTGCCGAAGGCCGCACTGAAGCTCACGCGCACCGCGCTTGCGAAAGCGACGAAAAAAGGCGGCGCGACACCCGAACACGCGTTCTTCGACGTGGCCGACGCGCTCGAAGCGGCCGTGGCCGCGGCCGAAGCCGCGCAGCGCGCACGCTGGCTCGCGCTGATCGCCGAATGGCTCGACATGGCGCCGGGCGAACTGGCCGAGCGCAAGCGTACGCGGCGGGTCGTCTCGTTCGACGATCTGCTCGCGAACCTGTACCACGCGCTGCATGCGCATCCGTGGCTCGCCGAGACGCTGCGCGCGCGTTATCCGGCGGCGCTGATCGACGAGTTCCAGGATACCGACCCGCTGCAGTTCGCGATCTTCGACCGCATCTTCGCGCCGGGCGGGCCGCTCTTCCTCGTCGGCGATCCGAAGCAGGCGATCTACAGTTTCCGCGCGGCCGATCTGCATACCTATCTTGCGGCACGCGCGAGCGCGAGCGCGTGCTACACGCTCGCGGTCAACCAGCGCTCGACACCCGCGATCGTCGATGCGTGCAACCGCTTCTTCATGTCGAATCCGCGCGCGTTCGTGCTCGACGGGCTCGACTACTACGCGGTGCGTGCCGGCACGCGCGTGCGTGCGCCGTTCGTCGACGAAACCGATCCGGGCCCGGCCGGCGATTTCCGGGTCTGGGCGCTGCCGGGCGGCGAAGGCACGCTGCTCAAGCGCGATGCGCAGGCGCAGGCCGCCCAGGCCTGCGCGGCCGAGATCGCGCGGCTGATGCGCGGCGCGCGCGAAGGGCGCGTGCGGCTGGGCGACACGCCGCTGTCGCCGGGCAACATCGCGGTGCTCGTGCAGACGCACCGGCAGGGCAGTCTCGTGAAACGTGTGCTCGCCACGTGGGGCATCGGCAGCGTCGAACTGGCGCAGGCATCGGTGTTCTCGACCGGCGACGCCGAGCAGCTCGAACGCGTGCTGGCGGCGATCGACGCGCCGGGCGACTTGCGGCGCTTGCGCGCGGCGCTCGCGGCCGACTGGTTCGGCCTCGATGCCGGCGCGCTGTGGCGGATGGAGCAAGGCGACGGCGATGCGTCGCACGAAGCGTCCGCGGCCGACAGTGCCGACGCGATGAGCTGGGTCGAGCGTTTCTCGCGGTATCGGCTGCTGTGGCGCGAACGCGGTTTCGCGGTGATGTGGCGCACGTTCACGCGTGAGCTGCGGATCGCCGAGCGGTTGATGGCCGGCGCGGACGGTGAACGCCGCGTGACCGACATCAACCATCTGGCCGAGCTGACGCAGGCGCGCGCATCCGCTCAGCCGGGCATCGCGCCGACGCTGCGCTGGCTCGCTGCACAACGGCTCGACGGCGGCGGCGAGGAAGCGCAGTTGCGCCTCGAATCCGATCGCAACCTCGTGCAGATCGTGACCGTGCACAAGTCGAAGGGTCTTGAATACGCGATCGTGTTCTGTCCGTTCCTGAACGACGGCGGGTTGCGCGAGCCGCCCGCGTCCGCGCTGCCCGATGCGCGCGAGTATCACGACGACGCGGGCGACGCGGTGCTGCATTACGGATGCGACGACGAGGCGGCCGCGCACGCGGCGCGGCAGGCGCTGCGCGAGCAGGCCGCGGAACGCGCGCGGCTCGTCTACGTGGCGCTCACGCGCGCGGTCTATCGCAGCTACGTCGTCGCCGGGCCGTACCTGTCGTCGCGTTCGACGCGCGAAGCGCGGCGCAGCGTGCTCAACTGGCTCGTCGCGGGCGCCGGCCAGGCGTTCGATGCGTGGCTCGACGAGCCGCCCGACGAAGCCGCGCTCGATGCCGCGTGGCTTGCGCTCGCGGGCGGCCCCGTGAGCGTCGCGCCGCTGCCGGTGCCCGCGCGCCGCGAGCGTCTCGCGGCCGGGCACGACGCATCGCAGACGCTCGCGGCGCGCCATGCGGCACGCGTGCTGCGCGATGCGTGGCGGATGACGAGCTTCAGCTCGCTGACCGCGTCGATGGCGCGCGAGGAAGCGGGCGTCGCGGCCGTGCCCGACGACGAACTGCGGCCCGACCACGATGCGCTTGCCGAGGTGGCGCCGGACGGCGAGTTCATCTTGGCCGATACGGTTGCGCCCGAACCGCCTGACGACATCCTCGTGTTTCCGCGCGGCGCGGCGGCGGGCGAGTGCCTGCACCGGCTGTTCGAACTCAGCCGGTTCACGGAGCCGGAGTCGTGGCACAAGGCCGCGCTCGGTGCGCTGCACGACCGGCCGGTCGAGGCCGAGCCCGAACTCGCGACACGCCTGCCGGCGATGATGGCGCGGCTCGTCGACGACGTCGTGCGCACCGAGCTCGTGCCGGGCATGCGGCTCGCCGATCTCGATCCCGCGAAGCGGCTCGACGAAATGGGTTTCCTGTTCCCGGCGCCGTCGCTCGACCTGGCGGCGCTGCGCCGGCTGCTGGTCGCGCACGGCTACCCGGACGTTGCACTGGAGGCGGGCATGCTCGCCGGTTTCATCAAGGGTTTCATCGACATGATCGTCGAACACGACGGCCGCTTCTGGATCGTCGACTGGAAGTCGAACCATCTCGGCACGACGCCGGACGCGTACGGCCCGCGCGCGCTCGACGTCGCGATGGCCGATCACGCGTATCACCTGCAGGCGCTGCTCTACACGGTCGCGCTGCATCGCTACCTGCGCGGGCGGTTGCCCGATTACGACTACGACACGCATATCGCGGGCTACCTGTACCTGTTCGTGCGGGGCGTGCGGCCCGACTGGCGCAGCGGCGGCGAGCCGGCCGGCGTGCATGCGCGGCGGCCCGGACGCGCGCTCGTCGACGCACTCGACCGGATGATGGAAGGGGGCCGCGCATGAATGCGTCCGACGACACGCTCGAATTTACCGGCGGCCTCGTCGCGCGGCTGCCCGAGCCCGCCGATTTCGGCATTGCGCTCGCGGAAGGCTTCGCGCGCCGCATCGGCGACCTCGCGCGGCGCGCCGGCGCACCGGCCGCGGCCGCGCGCTGGGCCGCGCGCGCCGCGTTCGCGACCAGCCGCGCGACTGCGGGCGGCCACGTGTGCGTCGCGCTCGGCGCGCTCGCGCAGCGCTACGAAGAACCGCTCGACGATATCCGCGCGGCGCTCGCCGCGAGCGGCGTGGTCGCGTTCGGCACGCTCGCGCGCGGCGACGAGCGGCCGCTGATCGTCGACCGGCACGACCACCTGTACCTGTCGCGCTATTTCGATTACGAACGGCGGCTGGCCGATGCGCTCGTGGCGCAGGCCGGCGTCGCCGCGCCGGACGAAGGGCTGTCGCCCGACCGGTTGCGCGACAACCTCGCGCGTTACTTCGGGCCCGCGACCGGCGACGTCGACTGGCAGCGCGTCGCGGCGATCGTCGCGCTGACGGGCCGCGTGACGATCGTCAGCGGCGGCCCCGGCACCGGCAAGACGACGACCGTCGTCGGCGTGCTGGCCTGTCTGCTCGACGCGCACCCGGGGCTGCGCATCGCGCTGGCCGCACCGACCGGCAAGGCCGCGCAGCGGATGCAGGAAGCGCTGCATGCACGAGCCGGCGACCTGCCGCCCGAACTCGCGGCGCGCCTGCCCGACACGTCGTACACGCTGCATCGTCTGCTGGGTGGCGGCGGGGCGGCCGGCTTCCGGCATCATCGCGACAATCCGCTGCCCTACGACCTGATCGTCGTCGACGAGGCATCGATGATCGACGTCGCGCTCGCCGCGCATCTGCTCGACGCGCTTGCGCCGGGCGCACGGCTCGTGCTGCTCGGCGACAAGGATCAACTGGCGGCGGTCGAGGCGGGTGCCGTGTTCGCGGAGCTGAGCGCACGGCCGGCGTTCACCGCGGCGGCGCGCACGCGCATCGCGCAGGCGCTCGGCATCGACGAGGCGGCGTTCGTCGCGGCGTTGCCGGTGCCGGACGAGGCCGCGACGGCGACGGTGCCTGCTGCGAATCCGGTGTCCACTGCGGCACCGGCCCAGGTTTCCGCTTCGGCATCTGCCGTCGCTTCACGCAAACGGGCATCACGTCCGCGCGCCGATGCGCGACAGGCGTCGCTGTTCGACGACGAACCGCAGGACGACGCGGTTGCCGCGCCCGACGTCGCGCCATTGCCGTCCGCGGGTCCGGTATTGACCGATGCCGGCGATATCGGCGATATCGGCGATGCGGGTGGTGCCCCTGCATGGATCGAGGTCGACGAACTCAGGTGGCTCGATGCCGTCGAGCTGCCGCCGTTCGATGCCGGCGACGCGGCGCCTGCGTCGGTGGCGTCGACATTGCCCGGCGAACCCGCCGCGTCGCCCGCCACGCCCGCACCGGCACCGCTCGCCGACTGCGTCGTGTGGCTCGAACGCAATTACCGCTTCGGCCTCGATTCGCCGATCGGGCGGCTGTCGCTCGCGATCCGCAGCGGTGACGTGCAGGCTGCGCTCGACTCGCTGCCCGCGGACGATGCGGCTGCCGCGTCGTTCCACGACGATGCGGGCGAGTCGCTCGCGTCGTCGACGGTCGAGCGGCTCGCGCGGCGGTTCGGCGCATACCTCGATGCATTGCGCGACGTGCTGGCCGCGCCGGTGCCCGATCCGCTGCCGCTGTTCGACGCGCTCAACCGCTTCCGGATCCTGTGCGCAACGCGCAGCGGCTTGCGCGGCGCGGAACACGTCAACGCGCTCGTGGCCGCGCACGTGCGGCACGCGGCGCGCGTGCCGCTTGCAGTGGGCGCGCACTGGTTCACCGGACGGCCGATCATGGTGACGCGCAACGACTATGCGCTCGGGCTGTTCAACGGCGATATCGGCATCGCGTTGCCCGACGCGCACGGCGTGCTGCGCGTGTGGTTCAGGCGTGCGGACGGCACCGCGCGCGCGGTGTCGCCGGCCGCGCTGCCGCCGCACGAAATGGCGTTCGCGCTGACGGTCCACAAATCGCAGGGCTCGGAATTCGACGAAGCCGCGCTCGTGCTGCCGGCATCGTTCGGCCGCGTGCTCACGCGCGAACTCGTCTATACGGCCGTTACGCGGGCACGCACGCGCGTGCAGGTGATCGGGCCGCGGCGCGTGCTGGCGCAGGCGGTCGCGACGCGCACGCAGCGCGATTCGGGGCTCGCGGCCCGCGTCGACGAGGCAATTGCACGGCGACGCACGGAGGCTTCGCGATGATGATCCGCTATACGCTCGATCCGGCGGAAGTCGAATGGACGGCCGTGCGCGCGCAGGGCGCGGGCGGGCAGAACGTGAACAAGGTGTCGAGCGCGATCCACCTGCGGTTCGACATTCGTGCGTCGTCGTTGCCGCCGGTCATCAAGGAGCGACTCCTCGCACTGTCCGACCAGCGCATCACGCGCGACGGCATCGTCGTGATCAAGTCGCAGGAATACCGCACGCAGGAGAAGAACCGCGAAGCCGCGCTGGCGCGACTCGACACGCTGATCGCAGGCGTCGCGTTCACGCCGCGCGCACGGGTCGCGACGCGGCCGACGCGCGCGTCGAAGGAGCGACGGCTCGAGCACAAGTCGCGCCGCAGCGCGGTGAAATCGGGAAGAGGGAAGGTGGACGACTGACGAATGGATGGCCGGAGGGCCGCACGCTCGACGGGCATCGCGGGCGAATGCCTGCCGCCGCGCCAGCTGGCTAGCGCATCACGGTCCCTGCGCTGTCGAGCACGAAATCGACGCAGAACACGACGAGCCGGCTCTGCGCGCGGATCGCGACGGCGGCCGTATAGCAGTCGCGGCCTTCGGTCAGCGAGAAGTGCGGGCCCATCAGCGCGACGCGCCCCGGCGCGGCGATCGCGCGCTGGAAGTACGGGCGCCGCGACCAGTTGCTGTGCGTTTCCGGGAACAGCGGCGAGAGGCGGGTGGCGATGGCCTGGCCGTCGTCGGCGCGTGCGCCGATCGACGGCAGGAACTGCTCGCCGATCTCGTCGGTGACGAACACGCGGCGCGCGGCCGGCACCGCGAACACGCGTTGCGCGGCATCCTGCAGGTTGCCGCTTGCGGAAAACGCGGCCGCGCCGGTGAGCACGAGCCGCTCGATCGCGTCGAAGCCCGGCTGCTCGGGGACGACCGGTGTGTGCCGGCGCGCGATGAAGCGCTTCCACGCGGCGTCGAGCATCGCGGGCGCGGCCGCGCTCGCGTGCGCGATCGACGTGTCGGGCTGGCCGAACTGGAAACCCTGCACGAAATCGATGTCGGCCTCCATCAGCGCCTGCAGCGCGTCGTCGCTTTCGACGCCTTCGGCAAGCACCATCGCGCCGGCCTGGTGCAGCATCGACACGAGGTGATGCATGATGCGGCGGTCCTCGGCCGACCCGGTCGTGCGCTCGACGAGCGAGCGATCGAGCTTGACGATGTCGGGCCGCGCGCGCCACACGCGGTCGAAGTTCGAGAATCCCGTGCCGAAATCGTCGATCGCGATCAGGAAGTCGCGATGCTGGATCATGTCGATCGTGCGGGCGAGCGCGGCTTCGTCGCGCGCCGGCTGTTCGATGACTTCCAGCACGATGCGGTTCGGCGGCAACCCGAAATGCCGGCACAGCGCCTCGACGAACTCGCGCTGCACGAGGCCCGAATCGAGCACGCGCGGCATCACGTTCAGGAACAGCCAGCCGTCGCCGATGCCCTGCGCGACGAAATTGGCCGTGTGCAGGCAGCGCGCGAGCCGGTCGAGCAGCAGCGCGTCGGCGTCGGCGCGTGTCTTGTCGAAGAGGGCAGTGGGCGAGATCAGCGCACCGTTCGCGTCGACGACGCGCAGCAGCGCCTCGTACCCGACGACGCGCTTGTGCGTGATCGACAGCACGGGCTGGAATACGCTGCGCAGCGTCGTGGTGCGATAGGTGGCGTGCCAGCCGCCGGGCGTCAGCGTGAGGCGTTCGAGCAGGGAATCGAGCGATAGGTCGCGGGCGGGCTTCATGTCAGCGGTGCCCAGGGGCGAGCGGCGGGCCGGCGGCGCGCCGCCACGCCAAAGCAGTCGCACGCGCAGGCGGACGCGAAAGGACGTGAGGCATCGTGACCGCCTTCTGCGAAAGAATGTTACGAGTGTAACGGGAATGCGGCGGCGCGCGTATCAGGGAAACTCCAGACGCAAACGGGACACGGCGCGGCCTTGGCCGGCGCGCAGCGGTGATCGGCGTCGCTGGAGTGCGTGCAGTGCATGACCGCCACGCAGTGAAAGGTGCGGCAGAAGCACATGACAATCCGGCGGCATGATCCGCGGTATGAACTGCGGCATCAACCGCGGTATGAACTGCGGCATCAACCGCGGCATGAACCGCGGTATGAACTGCGGCATCACCCGCGGCATGAACCGCGGCATCAACCGCGGCATCAACCGCGGCATGGCCGCATGGCGCGCATGGCGGTGCGGGAAAGCCCGGCGCGGTCGCGGTCGCGTCCGAATGTCGCCGTCAGACGGATGCCGTTGCGCTGCAGCGCTATCCTCAGCGCGACGGGGAGCGGGCGGCGATCAAGTCACGACGAAGGAAGGACGGACGGCGGCGTGCGCCCGGATCGTCAGGTGGCTTCGCCGCCACGCGGCCCCAGACCGGGAATTCGCTTGATCACGCCGGTCGCGAGCGCGGTGCCGACGAGCACGATCGCGCAGCCTTCGATCATCACGGCCGACACATGTTCGCCGAGGAACAGCGCGCCCCACAGCAGGCCGAACACCGGGATCACGAACGTCACGGTAATCGCGCGGGCGGGGCCGACATGCGCGATCAGGTAGAAGAAGATGAAATACGCGATGCCCGTGCATGCGATGCCGAGGGCGAGCACGGCGCCCCATGCGTGCGCGCTGACCGGCGCGGCCGGCCAGGTGGCGATCGCGAACGGCAGCAGCAGGACGGTCGAGCCGATCATGCTGCCGGCCGCGTTGACGAGCGGATCGACGCCGCTGAGCTTGCGCTTCGTGTAATTGGCCGCGATGCCGTACAGCAGCGTCGCGCCGAGCGCGGCGGCGGCGGCGAGCGCGGTCGCGCTGGCGCCCGTGTCGCCGTGCGCATTCGCGATCTGGTTCCACACGAGCGTGAGCACGCCGGCAAAACCGATCACGAGGCCGAGCGCGCGCGGCAGCGACAGCTTGTCCTTCAGCCACAGGTAAGCGACCAGCGCGCCCCACAGCGGCGTCGTCGCGTTGATCACCGACGTCAGGCCGGCCGACAGCGTCAGTTCGGCGAACGCGAACAGGCAGAACGGTATGCCCGAGTTCAGTGCGCCGACGACGAACAACGGCCACGCATGACGACGCAGCCGCGTGCCGAGATCGGCGGGCTTGAAGCGCGTCAGCGCAAAGCCCGTGAGAAACAGCGCGCCGATGCCCACGCGCAGCGCCATCAGCGGCGCGACGCCGAAATCGACGACGCCGACCCGGATGAACAGGAACGACGCGCCCCACAGGGCAGCGAGCACGGTCAGCAGGATGGCGTTCTTGGGTGACATCGATCGTGAGGGAGAGGGACGGGATGCGGTGGATCTTACACCGCGTTACCACGCCGTCGTTTCACGATTCGATGAAACGGCAAGAAACGGGAGATTCGCCGGTTGCAGGCGCTGGACGGCCGGCCGCCGGCCGTCCGGCAGCTCGATCAGTGATGGCGCCAGCCGCCGCGTCCGCCGCGTCCGCCGAAGCCGAAATTGAGCGACAGCGCCGGTCCCCAATAGCCGCCCCACGCTGGTGCGTACGCAGGCGCCGGATAGTAGTAGACGGGGCCCGGATCGGCGTACACGGGTGCCGGCTGCACCGGTGCAGCCGCGTAATAGCCGCCAGGATAATAGCCGTACGGGTAGTAGCAGCCGGCGAGCGTCGTGCAGGCGAGCGCCGCGGCGACGAGGAACCTGTTCATGATGTTTCTCCGGCGGAGCCGGCAATCGGCAGATGCTTAAGCTTAGGCCGCGCACCGATGACAGGGTGTGCAAAACGGTAACGGATCATTTCCGGGCCGCTGCGGCGTGCTGCGGCGCCGCATACGAAAAACGGCGCTTCCGCAGTGCGAAAACGCCGTCAGGCCGGAACTCGCCGCGCTTCGCGCGGCGGCCGGATAGCCGGTCGGCTTATTTACCGACCTGGTTGCCGATGATGCCGCCGGCCGCCGCGCCGCCCAGCGTCGACAGCGCGTTGCCGCCGATCGCCGCGCCGGCGACGCCGCCGATACCCGCACCGATTGCCGTGTCGCGCTGGCGCGTCGTCATCGAATCGCAGGCCGACAGGCTGGCCACCGTCGCGACGAGCAGCGCGCATACCCCAATACGTCGAATCGAATAGGTCATGATCGTTGTCCTTGTAGTCGTGAGCGGAAGGACGCGCGACCGGCCGGCGGCCGCGCATGAACCCAATCTACGCGCCGTCCCGCGACGCTGCTGTAAGCACTTGTTAAGCCGCGCGCGGTTTCGTAATCAATTGTTTCCCGTGCATCGGCAGGCACGCGGCATACGCAAAAAAGCCCGCTCGAAAGCGGGCTTCGTGCATCGCGATGCGTGTCCAGTGCGGACCGCCGCGTTCGCTTATTGACGGTGGTAGATCTCGGCGCCGGTCTTGACGAATTCGACCGCCTTCACTTCCATCCCTTTCTTCAGCGCTTCGGATTCCGACACACCCTGCTGCGCCGCGAACTCGCGCACGTCCTGCGTGATCTTCATCGAGCAGAAGTGCGGGCCGCACATCGAGCAGAAGTGCGCGACCTTCGCCGAATCCTTCGGCAGCGTCTCGTCGTGGAATTCGCGCGCCTTGTCCGGATCGAGACCGATGTTGAACTGGTCTTCCCAGCGGAACTCGAAGCGCGCCTTCGACAGCGCGTTGTCGCGCACCTGCGCGCCCGGGTGGCCCTTGGCCAGGTCGGCCGCGTGCGCGGCGAGCTTGTACGTGATGATGCCTTCCTTCACGTCGTCCTTGTTCGGCAGGCCGAGGTGCTCCTTCGGCGTCACGTAGCACAGCATCGCGGTGCCGAACCAGCCGATCATCGCGGCGCCGATGCCCGACGTGATGTGGTCGTAGCCCGGCGCGATGTCGGTGGTGAGCGGCCCGAGCGTGTAGAACGGCGCTTCCTTGCACCAGTCGAGCTGGAGATCCATGTTCTCCTTGATCAACTGCATCGGCACGTGGCCGGGGCCTTCGATCATCACCTGCACGTCGTGCTTCCACGCGATCTGCGTGAGTTCGCCGAGCGTCTTCAGTTCGCCGAGCTGCGCTTCGTCGTTCGCGTCGTAGATCGAGCCGGGGCGCAGGCCGTCGCCGAGCGAGAAGCTCACGTCGTACGCCTTCATGATCTCGCAGATCTCTTCGAAGTGTTCGTACAGGAAGCTTTCCTTGTGATGCGCGAGGCACCACTTCGCCATGATCGAGCCGCCGCGCGACACGATGCCCGTCATCCGGTTCGCGGTGAGCGGCACGTACTGCAGGCGCACGCCCGCGTGGATCGTGAAGTAGTCGACGCCTTGCTCGGCCTGCTCGATCAGCGTGTCGCGGAAGATTTCCCAGGTCAGGTCCTCGGCCTTGCCGTTGACCTTTTCGAGCGCCTGGTAGATCGGCACCGTGCCGATCGGCACCGGGCTGTTGCGGATGATCCACTCGCGCGTTTCATGGATGTGCTTGCCGGTCGACAGGTCCATCACCGTGTCGCCGCCCCAGCGGATCGCCCACGTCATCTTGTCGACTTCCTCGCCGATCGACGACGTGACGGCCGAGTTGCCGATGTTCGCGTTGATCTTCACGAGGAAGTTGCGGCCGATGATCATCGGCTCGGATTCCGGGTGGTTGATGTTCGCGGGAATGATCGCGCGGCCGCGCGCGATTTCGTCGCGCACGAACTCGGGCGTGATCTCGGCCAGCGCGTTCGCGCCGTAGGCCGCGGCGCCGAACGCCTGGCCCGGGTGCTGGCGGCCCATCATCGCGGCGAGCTTCGCGCCGTTCGGGCCGCTCGACTTCAGGCTCTCGAGGTATTCGGCGCGGCGCTGGTTCTCGCGGATCGCGATGTATTCCATTTCCGGCGTGATGATGCCCTGACGCGCGTAGTGCATCTGCGTGACGTTCTTGCCGGCCTGCGCGCGGCGCGGGTTGCGGTGCAGGCCCGGGAAACGCAGGTCGGCGGTGGCCGGGTCGGCCGCGCGCTCGAGGCCGTACTGGCTCGACAGGCCGGAGAGCCCTTCGGTGTCGCCGCGCGCTTCGATCCAGCGCTGGCGCAGCGGGGGCAGGCCCGCGCGGATGTCGATCCTGGCTTCCGGATCGGTGTAGGGGCCCGACGTGTCGTATACGTAGATCGGCGGATTCTTTTCGCCGCCGAAGCCGGTCGGCGTGTCGGCCTGCGTGATTTCGCGCATCGGTACGCGGATGTCGGGCTGCGAGCCGGTCACATAGACTTTCCGCGAATTCGGCAGCGGCGCGACGGCAGCCGCATCGACGTGGGCGTCGGCGGACAGAAACTTCGGATTGGCGTTCATGCAATCTCCTGTGTGAGCGCCGGACAGGCGCTGCGGCGCTTGCCCGGAGCCCTTGACGAATGTGGGGCTCGAGCTAAGCAGGAGACGAGGCTTGGTGAGGCGGCGGATTTCGTCAGAAGGATGGCGGCGGAATCCGTACGCTTCCCTGCGCTGGCATTATCCAGATCAGGTTCAAAGGGTATTTCTCACCCGCAATGCCGGTTTGTTGACCGGGCGCATTGCAGGACCCCCGCGTTAGCAGCGCACACGATACACTGGCTTTGCGGCGGTTTCAACCGGTGGCAGATCGGTTGCCGCGGTGCAGTTGCAGCATTGCGGGCGGCGCGCCTGCCGCGCAAGCCGCGCTGCATGACATCGCCGCACGGCCCTGCAGCCCGGCTGACAACGACGGCGCGGCGCAGCATTGCGGCATTTTCGGCAGCCCCAAAAAAATATTTTCGAAACGGCTGTCATTTCCCGCGACGTCCTCCGTCTATTCGGCTCCTCAAACCCATGTTTCGGAGAGATGTCATGAAAAAAGTACTGATCGCAGCCTGTGTCGCCGGTTTCGCCATGGTCGCAACGGGCGCGTATGCGCAGAACGACGCGATGTCGAAGGAAGGTTCGTCGATGTCGAAGGACGCGATGGGCCACGACGCGATGGCGAAGGACGACGCGATGGCCAAGGACGGCGCGATGAAGAAGGGCGCCATGAAGAAGCACGCGATGAAGAAGGACGGGATGTCGCACGACTCGATGGGCAAGCCGAAATCGGACGACAAGATGGCCCCGTCGAACTGACGGAAACGGACGGAGCGCGGCCGACGCGCGTGTCGCCGCTGCGTGCCGGGACGGTACGCGGTGCCGGCTGACGCGCGGGGCACGCGCCACGCCGTGCGTCAGCGCATGCGTTGCGTGGCCGGTCTCCGGCCCCCGTCTCGCGCTCCGTCGCCTCATTCCGGGAGTTTTCATCATGCAAACCGTTCCCGCCACCGGGCGCGCGGCCGCCACGCCGCCCGCGCGTCCGATCCATCCGCTGTGGGTGCGCGCGAGCCACTGGCTCAACGCGCTCGCGGCCGTGCTGATGGCGCTGTCCGGCTGGCGCATCTACGACGCGTCGCCGATCTATCCGCCGTTCACGTTTCCTCACGGCATCACCATCGGCGGCTGGCTCGGCGGCGCGCTGCAATGGCATTTCGCGGCGATGTGGCTGCTCGTCGGCAACGGGCTGTTCTACCTGGCGATGTCGCTTGCGACCGGGCGCCTCGTGCGCAAGATGCTGCCGGTCACGCCGGCATCCGTGTGGCGCGACGTGCGCGCGGCGCTCGGCGGGCGGCTGTCGCATGCCGACCTGAGCGTCTACAACGCGGTGCAGCGCGCGGCGTACCTGACCGCGATCGTCGATCTCGTCGTGCTGGTGCTGTCGGGGCTCGCGATCTGGAAATCCGTGCAGTTCCCGCTGCTGCGCGAACTGTTCGGCGGTTACGACAACGCGCGTGTCGTGCATTTCTGGGCGATGTCGCTGCTCGTCGCGTTCTTCGTCGTGCACGTCGCGATGGCGCTGCTGGTGCCGCGCTCGCTGCTCGCGATGCTGCGCGGCCGTTGAACGGCACGAAGGTGCCGAAGGAAATCATCATGTCCGAATCCGAACACAAGCGCGACCGCCCGCGCTGGGCACTCGACCGGAAGTCGCTCGAACTCGACGTGCGCCGCGAGCTCGAGATGCCGTCGCGGCGGCTCTTCAACCGGCGCGTGCTGACGCTCGGCGGCCTGACGATGCTGACCGGCTGCACACTGCAGGACGACGCGTCGGTCAACACGTTCCTCGAGAAGGTGTCGCGCATGAACGATCGCGTGCAGGCGTGGCTGTTCAGCCCCGACCGGCTCGCGCCGACCTACACCGAAGCCGAGATCACGCGGCCATTCCCGTTCAACGCGTACTACGGGATCGACGACGTGCCGCACGTCGATGAATCGACCTATCGGCTCGTGCTGTCCGGCCGCGTGACGGGCAAGCGCGTGTGGACGCTCGACGAGCTTCGCGCGCTGCCGCACGCGGAGCAGATCACGCGGCATATCTGCGTGGAAGGGTGGAGCGCGATCGGCCGCTGGGGCGGCACGCCGTTCGGCGCATTCCTCGCACGCGCGGGCGCCGATACGCATGCGAAATACGTCGGCTTCAAGTGCGCGGACGACTACTACGAGAGCATCGACATGCCGACCGCGCTGCATCCGCAGACGCTGCTCGCGTTCGAGTACGACGGCCGCCGCCTGCCGCCTGAATTCGGTTTCCCGATGAAGCTGCGGATGCCGACCAAGCTCGGCTACAAGAACCCGAAACACATCATGGAAATCTTCGTGACCGACACGTTTCCGGGCGGCTACTGGGTCGATCAGGGATACAACTGGTTCGGCGGATCGTAGGCAAGCGCCGCACGCCGCGCGGCGTGCGGCGTGTGGCGTGCGACGGTCAGAAGGTTTCCCAGTCGTCCGCGCCGCCTGCTGTCGCGAGTGCCGGTGCCGTGGCAGCCGACGCAGCCGCGGTGGCAGGCGCCGGGCGGGCGGCAACGCGCCGCGCGACCGGACGCGCGGCCGGCGCGCGGGGCGCGGGAGCGGGCGCCCTGGCTGCCGCTGTCGGCGCGGGCGCGCCGCGGTCGGCGACCTTGAACACCGCCACCGCGCGCTTCTGCTGCCCGGCCTGCTGTTCGAGCGATTGCGCGGCGGCGGACGCCTGTTCGACGAGCGCCGCGTTTTGTTGGGTGACTTCGTCCATCTGGCCGACCGCGATGTTGACCTGCTCGATCCCGCGGCTTTGCTCTTCGGAGGCGGCCGAAATCTCGGCGTTGATGTCCGCGACGCGGCGGATCGCCTGCTGGACGTCGCCCATCGTGCGGCCGACGGCTTCTGCTTGCTCCGAGCCGTCGCGGACCGTCTCGACCGAGCGCTGGATCAGCTCCTTGATTTCCTTCGCGGCGCTCGACGCGCGCTGCGCGAGGCTGCGCACCTCGCCCGCGACGACCGCGAAGCCGCGCCCCTGTTCGCCGGCGCGCGCGGCCTCGACCGCCGCGTTCAGCGCGAGGATGTTGGTCTGGAATGCGATGCTTTCGATCAGCCCCGTGATGTCGGCGATCTTCGCCGAGCTTGTGCTGATCTCGGTCATCGTCGCGAGCATCTGCTGCACGACCTCGCTGCCGTTGTCGGCGACCTGCGACGCATTGGTCGCGAGCGTCGTCGCCTGGCGCGCGTTGTCCGAGTTCTGCTTGACCGTCGCGGTCAGCTCTTCCATGCTCGCGGCGGTTTCCTCGAGCGACGCGGCCTGTTCCTCGGTGCGCGACGACAGGTCCATGTTGCCGGCCGCGATCTCGCTCGACGCGACCGAGATCGATTCGCTCGACGCCTTGATGTCGCGCACGATGTTCGCGAGTTGCGTGTCCATCTGGCGCAGCGCGACCAGCAGCCGGCCGAACTCGTCGTTCGAGCGGATCTCGATCGCGTTCTCGAGGTGGCCTTCGGCGATGCGTTGCGCGGTGTTCATCGCGATGCCGAGCGGCTGCGTGATCGCGCGCTGCAGATACAGCCATGCACCGATCGCGGCGGCCACGCCGACCGCGACGGTACCGAGCAACACCCACAGCAGCGTGTGGAACGTGTCGTTGCCCTGGTCGGCCGAATCCTTGACCTGCTTCGCGTTGATCACGATGTCCTCGTCGATGCCGTCGGCGAGTGCGGCGCCGACCGGGCGGATCTTGTCGATCGCCGCTGCCGTCGCGTCGGCGTTGCCCGATTCGGCCGCGCCGAGCGCGGTCGAGGCGAGTGCGCGAAAATCGCCGAGCTGGCCGGCGATCCGATCCGCGATCTTGCGCTCGTCGGCGGCCGTCACCTTCGCCGGGTAGTAGTCGTTCCACGCGGCCAGCACCTTCTTCTCGCGCTCGCGGATGCGGCCGGCGAGGTTCTTCGCCTCGGCCGCGTCATGCGTCGCGACCAGCCGCTCCAGGCCGAGGCGCATCTGCAGCGCACCCTCCTGGGTGCCTGCCAGGTCCTCGAGCGGCACCGTGCTGTCCGTGTACATCGAGCTCATGTCGGAGCTCAATGTCGCGAGCCCGCGTATCCCCATCAGCCCGATCGCGACCATGACGAAAATGCACGCGCCGAACGCGAGCCCGATCTTGAGCTTGATGGTGCCTGTCAACTTGTTCATACCCGCTACCCATGTAAGAGAAAACCAGTCAAGTCCCGTGTCCGCATCGAGGCATTCGCCAGATCATCAAGACGAAAATCCCATCATGTGGGCAGGGTTGATAGCCGGGTATACGGCGCCGCGAATCCGGACATTAGGAAAATTGGACCGACTGGATCAAAAAACCAATGTCTCGAGAAAACATCAGTCAACCGCCTTTCAGGAAGCGCCGAAATTGCTTTCGAATGTGTAGGGTCGTGATGCCGGACGCGAACTGTCGGAAAGGTTGCGCATGGATTGCCGCACGCGGCGCAGATCACGCGCCATATCGGCATCGAAGGGGGGATCGGGCGCCGGGGCGCCACGCGTCACGCCGATTCCTGCACGCGCATCTCGATGCGCAGGCCGGCCGCCGTCGCCATGTTGACGAGGGCGTCGAGCCCGAACAGGTTGATCTTGCCGCGCATCAGGTCGGACACGCGCGGCTGCGTGATGCCCAGCAGCTTCGCGGCTTCCGACTGGCTGATCTCGAGTTGCGTGATGCGGTGCTTGAGCGCGATCATCAGTTCGGAGCGCAGCTTCATGTTCTCGGCCTCGGCCGGCTGACCCTCGATTGCGTCCCAGACGTTCGTGTAACGTTCATTGGTCATCGTTTCAACTCCATCATCAGCGAGCGATAACGCCGGGCGGCCAGGTCGATATCGGTCTTGTTCGTGCGCGCCGTTTGCTTCCGGAAGCAGTGAAGCACGTAGACGGCGTCGGCGAAGGTCGCGACGTAGACGATCCGGAACGCGCCGCTCGCATCGCGCAGGCGAATTTCCCGCACGCCGACGCCGACGGTGCGCATCGGTTTCCAGTCGTCGGGTGCGAGGCCGCGCTGCACCTGGTCGATCTGGTGGCCGGCGTCACGTCGCGCAGGCAGCGGAAAGTCGCGAAGATCGTCGAGCGCGCTGCCGACGAACACGACCGGCTTCGGCGGAAGAATGGTCGAATTATACAAAATTTTATATGGACAGTGCGGGTTTCGAATGGAGGCTGCGGATGGCACAAGGAGGGCATGCCGTCCGTCACGATAAGCGTGAAGCGAGGGCAGGCGCGCATGACTGGCCGTTCGGCCGAGGTCTGGTTCGACCGTTACGGATTGCGATCGATTGCGTGCGGCAGCGCCGCCGGCAACGTGCATCCGGCCCCGGATTTCACCCGCCCGTCGGCCGAAAAATGTCGCGCCGAAACGTCAGTCCTTATCCTTTCAGACAGGTCTGACGATGCTTTCGAATCCTTGATGCCATAATGCCGAGCGTGCGCAGCCGAAGCGGTTGCGCGCGTTTTTTTGTCCCTCTGTCGCCGCTTGCCGGTTCTCTTTCGTCGCCGTTCGCACTGCCATGTCGTTCCGCACGTTCGCTCTGCCTTCCCGGTCCCGCCAGGACCGTTTGCCGGCATTGCCGGCGTCTTTCAGCGGCGCACGCGGCGCGACGTGCGGGCGGGTTGCCCGATGACCCCGCTCGATCGACTGCTCGATTTCCTCTCCCGCCTTTCGTTCCGGATCCGCCTGCCGCAAAGCCGCGGCGGCCGCGTCGCGCTGGCGCTCGTATTCATCTATTTCGTCTGGGGTTCGACCTACAGCGGCCTGCATTTCGCGCTGCAGTCGTTCCCGCCGCTGCTGCTGTCGGGGCTGCGCAACCTGCTCGGCGGGATCGGCCTGTTCATCTTCGCGCTGCGGCGCAAGCCCGAATGGCCGACGCTGCTGGAGATCCGCAATGCGGGCATCGTCGGCACGATGCTCGTCGCGCTGTCGTCCGGTACGATCGCGCTCGGGATCAGCTCGGTCAGCAGCGGCTCGGCCGCGGTGATGGTGGCCACGGTGCCGCTGTTCGCGACCGTGATCGCGGCGGTGGCCGGCCGGCCGGTGACGAAGGGCGAGTGGGCGGCGGTCGCGCTCGGGATGGTCGGCATCGTCGTGCTGAATTCGGGCGGCGCGGCGGCGCAGAATTCGGCGCTCGGCACGATCTGCGTGCTGGCCGGCGCGTTGTTCTGGGCGGGCGGCGCGCACCTCGCGACGCGGCTCAAGCTGCCGTCCGACCTGTTTCTGTCGACGTCGCTGCAGATCGGCCTCGGTGGCCTGATTTCGACGCTCGTCGCGTGGCTGATCGGCGAACGCATCGAACACGTGATGGCGGGGCCGGTGTTCGCGTTTCTGTACCTGATGGTGTTCTGCACGATGGCCGCGTATGTCGCATACGGCTACCTGATCCGCCACACGAGCCCGATCATCGCGAGCAGCTGCATGTATGTGAACCCGATCGTCGCGGTCGCGCTCGGTGCGCTGCTGCTCGGCGAACCCGTGACGATGGCGACCGTGGTCGCGACCGTCGCGATCCTCGGCAGCGTCGGGCTGTCGTTCGTGTTCGATCCGGCGCGCCGGCCCGCGGCACGTGCCGCGGCTGTCGGTTCGACGACCGTGGCGGCCGCGTCGGCTGCGGACGTTGCGTCCGCACCCGATCAGATCGCGCTGCCGGATGCGGCGCCCATCCTGGCGCCTTCCGCTGTCCCGCTTGCGGTACCGACACCCGCTGCCGTGATGGATCCGGCGGCAGTCGTCATGGAGCCGGCGCAGGCGTTTGCACGGCCGCCCGCCAACGAACCGGTCGCGCCGCGCGCCGACGCGTGACGCCGGCGCTGCCGGGTGCGCTCAGCCGTGCCGGCTGCCGCGATGGTGGGACCAGCCCGCGAGTGCGGTGAACAGCAGCCCGGCCGCGCACATGCCGGTCCAGCCGAACGCGTGCCAGGCGGCGACGCCGGCCGACGAGCCGAGCGCGCCGCCGATGAAATAGCACACCATGTACACCGTGTTGACGCGGCTGCGCGCCTCGGGCTTCAACGCATAAATGCGCGACTGGTTCGAGATCTGCGCGGCCTGCACGCCGACATCCAGCACGATCACGCCGATCACGAGCCCGACGAGGCTCGAGCCCGACAGCGCAAAGATCACGAACGACAGCGCGAGCAGCGCGATCGCAAGCGAAATGATCGCTCGCGGGCCGCGCGTGTCCGCGAAGCGGCCCGCATAGGGCGCCGCGAGCGCGCCCGCCGCACCGACGATCCCGAACAGGCCGGCCGCCTGCGGGCCGAGATGGAACGGTGCGCCGGCGAGCAATAGCGTGAGCACGGGCCAGAACGCGCTGAACGCCGCGAACAGCGCGGCGCCTGTCAGCGATGCCTCGCGCAGCCCGCGCAGTTCGACCGCCAGATGCCACATCGAGCCGAGCAGCTTGCCGTACGACAACGTCGACGTCGGCGAGCTGCGCGGCAGCCGCAGCACGATCACCGCGGCCAGCGCGACGAGCGCCGCGACCGACGCGGCGAACACCGCGCGCCAGCCGAAATACTCGGCGACGAAGCCGGCGGCCGTGCGCGCAAGCAGGATGCCGAGCAGCAGGCCGCTCATCACGGTGCCGACCGCGTGCCCGCGTTCGGCGGGTGGCGCAATTTCGGCCGCGAACGGCACGGCCTGTTGCGCGATGGTCGCGAGCACGCCGATCGCGAGGCTCGCGACCGCGAGCACGGCCAGCGACGGCGCGGCAGCTGCGACGATCAGCGCGACCGACAGGCCGGCGATCTGCATCAGGATCAGCCCGCGGCGGTCGAAACGGTCGCCGAGCGGCGCGAGCAGGAACATGCCGGCCGCATAGCCGAGCTGTGTCGCGGTCGGCACCGCGCCGATCCACGACGCGCCGTCGGGAAAGGCCGAGCGGAAGCTGTCGAGCAGCGGCTGGTTGTAGTAGATGTTCGCGACGGACACGCCCGCGATCGTCGCAAGCAGCAACAACAGGCTGCGCGAGTAGTGGGGCGAGGCGGCGTCGGCCGGATGGTCGGTGGAGGCGGTGGACATGGCTGCGCGGGCGAGGTTGGGCGGCGCGGCGCGCGGCGCACGCGCCGGGTGCGCAGGCGGGCCGGGCGCCGGCCGAGGCTGCCGATCATACCGGAGCCTCGTGAATCCTGCCGGGCGGGCGGCGAACCGGTGTGACCAGCACAACCAGCACAACCAGCACAACCAGCACAACCAGCACAACCAGCACAACCAGCACAACCAGCGTGACCAGCGTGACCAGCACAACCAGCGTGACCAGCACAACCAGCACAACCAGCACAACCAGCACAACCAGCACAACCAGCACAACCAGCACAACCAGCACAACCAGCGTGACCAGCGTGACCAGCGTGACCAGCGTGACCAGCGTGACCAGCCGCCCGGTCATTGCATATGCTTCACGCGGTCAGTCGACCAGCTCCCCGGTCGGCTCATAGAACGGATACGGCCCGGCGCCTTCGTCCACATACACGTGGTGCGACGTCATCCCCGTATCCGGCTCATAACGATGCACCGCAAACGCCGGCGGTTCGAGCCGGAACGCGGACGGCGCATCGGCCCGCAGGTCGAACGCGACCTGGTGTGCGGGCGCCGGCACCGCCGATGCAAGCGTGCCGCCGAAACGCGTAAACATCATGCGGTGCACATGGCCGCACAGCACGCGTTCGACGTTCGGATAACCGCGCAGCAGCGCATCGAGTTTCGCGGCGGCGGCGGGCGCGAGGCGCAGCGCGTCCATGTGGCCGATCCCCGACGCGAACGGCGGGTGATGCAGCGCGACGATCACCGGGCGATCGCGCGCGGCGTCGAGCTGCGCGGCGAGCCATGCAAGTCGCGCGTCGCACAGGTCGCCGTGGCTCGCGCCGGGCACCTGCGAATCGAGCGCGAGCACGCGCACCGCGCCGACGTCGAACGCGTACTGCACGAATTCGCCGTCGTGCAGTTCCGGGCGATCGGCGAACGCGCGGCGCAGCCCGGCGCGGTCGTCGTGATTGCCGATCATCAGGTAGTACGGAATCTCGAGCGGCGCGAGCAGGTCGCGCAGGCTGCCGTATTCGTCGTCGTGGCCGAAGTCGGTCAGGTCGCCGGTGACGAGCACGGCGTCGGGGCGCGGCACGAGCGCGTTCAGCTTCGCGATGCAGCGCGTGAGCGCGGCCGCCGTGTCGACGCGCCGGTACGCGAGCTGACCCGGCCGCTTGATGTGGAGATCGCTGATTTGAGCTAGCAGCATCGTCGTTTCTCGGAATCGTCTGGTTATTGTAGGTGCGGCGTCATGCGCCGCGGTGGGGTGGTGCATGGGTGCTGCATTCGAAGTGCATTACGCGCCGAGCGCGATCAGGCCTTCCGGTGCAATCGTAATGCCGACCGCCGTGCCGTGCGCGAGCGCGATGCGGCCCGGCACGTCGATCACGAGCGCGTCGGGCGCCGCGTGCTCGATCGTCAGCCGTGTGCGCTCGCCGAGGAACGCACATGCACCGACCGTGCCGCGCAGCGGCGCATGCGCGGGATCGGCGAGTTGCGCATCCTCGGGGCGGAAGAACCACTCGTCGGCGGCATGCGGCGTGACGATCGCGCCGCCCGTCGTCACCAGCGCGCCATCGCGCCATTGTCCGTGAAGCCGGTTCAGCGTGCCGATGAACTGCGCGACCGTGCGATTGGCCGGCCGGTAGTAGATGTCGCGCGGCGTGCCGATCTGTTCGATGCGGCCCGCGCCCATCACGACGATCCGGTCGCCGAGCTCCATTGCCTCGGCCTGGTCGTGCGTCACGTAGACCGTCGTCACACCGAGCTCGCGCAGCAACGCGTTCATCTCGCGACGCAGCACGTCGCGCAGTTTCGCGTCGAGTGCCGTCAGCGGCTCGTCGAGCAGCAGCACGCGCGGCCGCACCGCGAGCGCGCGCGCCAGCGCGACGCGCTGGCGCTGGCCGCCCGAGAGCTGATCGATCGGCTTGTCGGCGTGCGCGTCGAGCCGCATCATCGCGAGCAGTTCGTCGACGCGCTCGCGCAGCGCACGCGGCTCGGTCTTGCGGATCTTGAGCCCGTAGCCGACGTTGCCGCGCACCGTCAGGTTCGGAAACAGCGCGTAGTTCTGGAACACCATGCCGACCTGCCGGCGCTCGATCGGCAGTGCGGTCACGTCGTCGTTGCCGAACGCGATCGTGCCGCCGGCGTCCGGCGTGTCGAGGCCGGCGATCAGGCGCAGCGTCGTCGTCTTGCCGCAGCCCGACGGCCCGAGCAGCACGAGCGTTTCGCCCGCGCCGATCGACAGGTCGAGCGGTTCGAGCACGCGCGTGCCGCGGAACGTCTTCGCGCAGCCGGTCAGGGTGATGGGAGTGGAATCGAGTTTCATCGGAACGAAAATATCAGCGTGGGCGCCGCTTGAGCGCGCGCGTGCCGGACGGATCGACGCCGAGCCATTGCATCGCGACGAGGAGCGGCAACGTCATCAGCAGGAACAGGATCGTGTATGCGCTGCCGACTTCGAGGCGCAGCGACGCATAGGTATCGGCGAGGCCGACGGGCAGCGTCTTGGTGTCGGGCGTGTGCAGCATCCACGTGAGGTTGAATTCGCCGATCGACAGCGTGAGCACCGCGAGCGCGCCCGCGACGATGCCGGGGCGCAGGTTCGGCAGCACGATCGTGACGAAGCGCGTGACGAACGACGCGCCGAGGCTGGCCGCGCCTTCCTCGAGCGTGCGCAGGTCGGCGCCGGCTGCGACGGCCGCGACCGCGCGCACCATGAACGGCAGCGTGAACACGACGTGGCCGACGACGATGAACCACAGGCTCATCCGAAACGCGGTGAAGCCGCCGTACACGACCAGCAGCGCGAGCGCCGACGCGAGGCCAGGCAGCGCGACCGGCAGCACGAGCGCTTCCTCGATCGCGCGCGCGATGCGGCTCTTGCTGCGCGCGAGCGCATAACCGGCCGGCACGCCGACCGCGAGCACGATCGCGAGCGTCGCGAATGCGACATACAGCGACAGCGCGACCGAGCCGTGATACTGCTGCCACACCTGTTCTAGCCAGCGCAGCGTGAGGCCGCTCGACAGTCCGCGGAAGTAGTTGACGGTCAGGCCCGCGAGCACCGACATCACGACGGGCACGATCAGGAATGCGCACAGCAGCAGCGTGACACCCCATTGCAGCGTGGCGATCGCGCGTGCACCCGTGACGCGCGGCGCGCGCCGCGCGACGCCGCTCGCCTGCGCGGGAGCGGGAGCGGGCGACGGCGCGGAAGAGCCGGAAAGCGATTGCATGCAGGAATCCTCAGGCCGCGGCGGCGGCGGTTTGGCCGGTGAAGCGGCGCGCGAGCGCGAGCACGGCCCAGGTGACGATGCCGAGCACGATCGACAGGCCGGCCGCCGTCGCGATGTTTGCGTTCAGCGTGAACTCGGTATAGATCGTCATCGGCAGCACGTTCAGGTCGGTGGCCAGCGTGAACGCTGTACCGAATGCGCCCATCGCGGTCGCGAAGCAGATCGCGCCGGCCGCGATCAGCCCCGGCGCGAGCGCGGGCAGCACGATGTCGACGAAGATGCGCCACGGCGATGCGCCGAGCGAGCGGGCGGCTTCCTCGAGCGACGCGTCGAGCTTCGACGCGGCCGCGATCACGGTGACGATCACGCGCGGAATCGAGAAGTACAGGTAGCCGACGAACAGGCCCGCGACCGAATACGCGAATACCCACTTGTCGCCCGTGAGCTTCGCGGACAGCATGCCGATCAGCCCCTGACGCCCGGCGAGCATGATCACCATGAAGCCGACGACGACGCCCGGGAACGCAAGCGGAAACGTGAGCAGCGCGAGCAGCACGCGCTTGCCGGAGAATTCGCGGCGCGCGAGCAGCAGGCCGGAGATCGTCGACAGCGCGAGCGTCGCGAGCGTAACGCCCGCGGACAGCGCGATGGTCTCGCCGAGACTCTTCATGTAGCGCGCATTGCCGAGCAACGCCGCGTACTGCGAGAAGAACGCGCCGTCGGCGGACACCCGCACGAGCGCCGCCATCGGCAGCAGCCAGAACGCGGCGAACACCGCGAGCGCCGGCGCGACGAGCGCGACGCGCCAGCGCAGCGGGAAAGTCAGGTCGAACATCGGTTGTATCCCGCCGCTTACTGCATCACCTGCAGGTACTGCTGGCCGAACGCCTGCTGGCCGGCCGCCATCTTGCCGAAGTCGACCGACTTCGCACGCGCATACTCGCTCGCCGGCAGGAACTTCGCGGCGATATCGGCGCCGAGCGTCTGCGCGCGCACCGGGCGCAGGTACGCGTTGGCCCACAGTTTCTGGCCTTCGTCCGACAGCACGAAATCGAGCACCTTCTTGCCGTTCGCGTCGTGCGGCGCGCCCTTCACGAGGCTCATCACGTACGGCACCGCGATCGTGCCTTCCTTCGGAATCACGAACTCGACGTTCGCGTTGTCCTTGTATTTCGCGCGATACGCGTCGAAGTCGTAGTCGAGCAGGATCGGAATCTCGCCGGACAGCACGCGTGCATACGCGGTCTGCTTCGGCACGATCGGCGCGTTCGTCTTCAGCTTGCGGAACCAGTCGAGCGCCGGCTTGAAGTTGTCGAGGCTGCCGCCGAGCGCCTGGTTGACGGCCACCGCACCCGCGTAGCCGACGAATGCGCTGGACGGATCGAGATAGCCGACCATGCCCTTGTATTCGGGCTTCAGCAGATCGGCCCACGAGCGCGGCACCGGCTTGCCGTCGAGCGCGTCCTTGTTCACGAAGAAGCCGAGCGTGCCCGAATGGATCGCGAACCAGTAGCCTTGCGGGTCCTTCAGGTTCGCGGGAATGTCGTTCCAGTGCGCGGGCTTGTACGGCGCGATCACGCCCTTGTCCTTCGCCTGGAATGCCGACGACACGCCGAGGTAGACGACGTCGGCAACCGGGCTCTTCTGCTCGGCGATCAGTTGCGCGATCGACTGGCCCGAGTTCTTGTTGTCGAACGGCACGCGGATGCCGGTCTTCTGCTTGATCGCCGCGATCTGCGCGGCCCAGTCGGCCCATTCGGGCGGGCAGTTGTAGCAGATCGCCGTTTCGTCGGCGTGGGCAGCGGGTGCGCCGGCGATGAGCGCGGCGCAGGCGAGCGGCGCGGCGAGCGCGCGCAGCAGCGAGGTCAGGCGAAAGGACACGGTGGGTCTCCGGGCGAGTGTGTGGCGCTGGGGTGGTGTGGTGGTCGGCGTGCGTAGTGGCGCGGCTTGTGCGTTCAGGCCTTGCGCAATTGCAGGTCGGTGGCCGGCGGCGCAATCGTCGCACCGTCGCGCACCGCATGCGGCAGGATCAGCGACGTGCGTTCGATCGTCGCGCCGCCGATGCATTCGACGAGACGCCGCCATGCGTGGCGGCCGATGTCGCGGTTCGGCGTCGCGACGCTCGCGAGCGCCGGCGCGAGCAGTTCGCCGATCGCGATTCCGTCGAAGCCGAGCACCGACAGGTCGTCCGGGATCGAGAAACCCGCGCGGCGCAGGCCGCGCATCACGACCATCGCGAGCAGGTCGTTGCTGCAGAAGAGGGCGGTCGGGCGCGTGGCGCGCGAGGTCAGATGCGCGAGCACCGCGTCGGGCAGCTCGGGCGCGTTGAAGTCGACTTCGACCGGCGGCAGCGTCGCGACGCCGCTTTCCTCGAGTGCCTGCGCATAACCGAGATGGCGCTGGCGCGCGCGATCCGACGCGGCGAGCGAACCGGCCAGCATCAGCACGCGGCGGTGACCGCGCGCGGTCAGCATCCGCACGCCGTCATAGGCCGCGCTGCGGTTGTCGACCGACACCGACGGGCGGCGCTGCGTGTCGTTGTGCATCAGCACGTAATGCGGGCCGTCGCGGTCGAGCATGTCGAGCAGCGGGTGCGTGTCCGCGTCGGCGACGGTGAGGATCAGCCCTTCGACGCGCTGCTCGCGCAGCGTCTCGATCGCGTGACGCTCGCGCGCCGCGTCGTACTCGGTCGTCATCACGATCAGCTTGAAGCCGGCCGCCGTCGCGAGCTCGTCGATGCCTTGCAGGCAGTCGGCGAACACGGGGTTCGACAGTGTCGGCACGACGACGCCGACGAGCCGCGTGCGTTCGCCGCGCAGTTGCCGGCCGAGCGGGCTCGGGCGGAACTGCAGCGTGTCGATCGCGGTGCGGATGGTCTGCAGCGTGGCGGGGCTGACGGTATGCGGCGAGTTGATCGCGCGCGAGACGGTGGCGATCGAGAAGCCCGCGAGGGCAGCGACATCCTTGATGGTCGAGGTCATGAAGTAGCGCGATGTAAACGTTTTCGGCCGGGGAATTATCGAAAACGTTTGTGACTTCGCGATGACGCCGCGCCGCTTGTTTCGCAATAAGTACGATACAAACGTCAGACGGTTGGACCCGTCGGACAAGGCGGACTCGATTGTATCGGCGGATGTTGCGGCGCGGGACGAAATCGCAGGCAGTGTCGTATCGACGCTGATTACACTGGATGAATGCGTGCAATGCGGCGGTGCGTCGACGGGCGATGGGGCGCGCAGGTTCGATGCGTCCCGATGCATCTCGCCGGAATAAGGGAACGCATGCACAAGCAATGGTAGAATCCCGTCCGCCCTCTTGCCGGGGTGATGAAATTGGTAAACATAGCGGACTTAAACGATTGAGTGCCCGGCCGGAAACGGTCGGTGCAGAACCCTTCAAATTCGGCGAAACCCCTGATGCGCGCATCGAGGCAACGCCGAGCCAAGCCTCGCGGCACCCGCGAGGAAGGTGTAGAGACTAGACGGGGGGCGCCTAAGGCGCACGGGCAGCGGTCACGCCCGCGCGCGACGGTGAAGGCATAGTCCAGCGCACGAACGGTTTCGCCCACGCGACACCGGCTTTGAAAGAAGCAGTGTGACGAAAATCCGCCGCCTTAATTGGCTTGCCGGTTCAAGTCCGGTCCCCGGCACCATGATTGCTTCCACGCGATTCCATGAAGGTACGAAGACCCGCGAGAGATCGAGCGCTCGCGGTTTTTTTGTTTTTGCGGCGCCGCATCGGATGCGTTTGCGGTCCGCGGGCATGCAGCACGCATGCTTCTTCCGTACACGTTGCAACTCGATACTCGTAACGATCACCTTCGGGGGCGGGTCGGTCATTCGATCGATCGGGCGTCGTTCACCACGTCAAGAACGAAACGAACGAGAAGGTCGTCCATATCATGGTCCAGGCGAGCGGTGTACCGGACATCGTGCTCGGGCGGATCGTATCGTCGGGGGAAACCGGCGCAACGCCATTCCTTCAGATCAGGCCCATTGCCGACGCCTTGAGCGTCGCTGCCGCGCGCGTCGAACATCCAAGCTTGCGAAACACGCTTTCGATGTGCGTGCGTACCGTGCTCGGGCTGATGGTCAATTCCCGCGCAGCCTCCTTGTTGCTCGCTCCGCGCGAGATCACGCGCAGCACGTCGATCTCTCGCGCGGACAGGCCGGTACCGGACGGTGCGCTGCTGGATACACGTCTGGCGACGGGGATGCCTGCGGACGTCAGCACACCGACCGCTTCGCCGCATAGCCGGCCATTTGCGGCCTCGTCCCGCAGCAGGTGGGCGGCCGCCTCGTCGGTCAGCGCGGCGCGCCAGGGGCGCGGCGATCGCAACGCGACCCACGCGACGGACGCAGCCAGCACGCGCGCCTCCAGTGTCAGCGCAGGGGCGTGCGCGCCGCGGAAATACCCCGAACCGTCCAGCCGTTCGTACGCATACGATGCAAGCAGGGCGGCCCGGCTCAGCGCGCCGGACTGTTTGCCGGCGCGTTCCGTCCAGTACGGTACCAGCCGCACCTTCTCCCACGCGCTTGCCGGCAAGGTCGTGGACAGGTTCCATACATGGTTGGGTACGGCGGCCCTGCCGATGCCGTGAATCAGTCCGGCCTGGTAAACGAGCGAGCGCCCGACGTCGTCCGGTTTGAGTTGCGCATGACACCCGGCCGCCGTCACCGCGACCGCACGCGAAAAACCCGTCATCCACGGCAATTTCAGGTCGATGATGTCGGCGATCAGTTCCGCGGATGTCATCCGCTGCATATCGGACGTCGCCAGCGCGATGTCGAAGTCGGCCGGCGACGTGCGTTCCAGTTCCGCCAGCCAGGCTTCTGCGTGACGTATCGTCGTCTCGACGAGGTGCGCCGGGTACCGCGAGTCGGCACGCCGCTCGATCAGCCCCAGTGCCCGCTCGACGCCGTACGTGCGACTCCACACCTCCAGATCGCCGGCAAGCGCAACGACCGGCACGGCGACGGGCACCTGTTCGCGTGCGAGTTGCGCAGGTACGCCGGTGCCGTCCCAGGCTTCGAAAATGTGACGCAGCGCCGTTTCGGTCACCATCGAAAGCCCCAGTATTCGCGCGACCTCGCCGGATACTTCGCAGTGGATTCGCGCGAGTTGCAACATCGATGCACCGGCGCTTCCGATTGCCTCGGCCGTGCCGGGCCTGTTCTCGAGCATCGCCGTGCGGATCGCGATGTCGTCGCCGAACACCTCCGCGACACCTGCTGCGTTCGCCGTGCAACCCGACCAGCGAAGCAGCGACACCTCGCGAACCGTATCGCACGCCGATGCCCCCAGTCCGGCCGCGTCCGCGAGTCGTACACCCAGCCACGCAGTGCGAAGCGAATGGTCGGTCGGTTGTCCCATGCTCAGATCGCCGATGAAAGCGATGGCCCTCACGGAATCGAATATGCGCAGTGCGGCGTGGCTGGCTTCGGCGTCGAACATCGGACTCGGCTCGGAAAATCGCTGGGACGAGCGAACGATCATACGCGAGGGTACGGGGGTGTGCGCCCCGCTGCGTGACGCTGTCCGGGGTCGGTCATTTGACCGATCCCGGACAGCTCGGACGATCGGGACAATCTGGCTGCATGCGGAGCAAGTGAAACGCAAGACCGTTTGAATGCTTCCGTGTGCCGCGGGTGTCGCCGGTGTTGCCGGCGTCGCGGCGATCGGGATCAACATTTTCAGAAGGAGTTGTCTTATGCCTCATCCCATTTCCGCTCTGGGTGCCGGTCACACCATCGTCAGCCTCGTGACGTTCGCCGCGGGCCTCTACAGCTTCGCCCGATATCAGAAGATCGACAGCACGACCCGGTCCGCCAGGATTTACCTGGCAGGGATGGCGATATCGGTGTGCACGTCGTTCGGCTTGTCCAGCACCGGCGGCTTCAATGTCGGGCATGCACTCGGCATCCTGGCGCTGATCGCGACATCGGGCGGACTCCTCGTTCCGCGAATCGAAGCGTTGGGGCGTGCGCGGCCGTACCTGGCCCAGTTCGCCTTCTCGTTCAGTTTCTTTCTGTTGCTGGTCCCCGGAATCAACGAGACGCTGACACGGCTGCCGATCGGTCACCCGCTTGCGAACGGCCCCGAATCCCCCATCGTGCGCGGATCGCTCACCGCGTGGCTGGGTATCTTCGTGCTTGGATCGGTGTTGCAGTTTGTGCGGCTTCGGTCGTACCGCAGCCGTACATGAATGCCGGGGTGTTCTTCATCGCAACGGCCGTTTGCGGCGGAAACGACAGGGCGGCGGCATATGCTGAAGGACTGGGCGATGAACCCTGCGTTCGGTTGAACAAGGAGCAGGCAACGAAGATGAAGGCGGTTGTGACGACCGGTGCCAATCGGCCCTGGGAAGTCCGGCAGGTCCGGTTCCAAAAGTCGGGCCGGGGCAGGTGCTGGCGAAGGTTCATGCGTCCGGGATGTGCGGCACGGGCGACGCACCGCGCACCACCGGATTTGCTTCGCAGGGCGGACATGCGGAGTACATCGCCGTGGCAGCCGAAGGGACGGTGTTGTTGCCCGACGGGCTGGCGTATGTCGATGCCGCGCCGATGATGTGCGCCGGCTATACGACGTGGAGCGGCCTGCGCGATGCGGCGCCGCAACCGCATGAGACGGTCGCCGTGCTCGGCATCGGCGGCTTGGGACACGTGGCGCTGCAACTGTCGGTATTCACGCCCTAGCAAGGCAACTGAAACTGAAAGTCGCCGGGTGGATACGCCCCGGATCCACCCGGCAAGCGCGCGCGACCGGTTCGCCGTGACCGCCACGCGCGCGCCGATCGAGGCGACGCGCGCTCGATCGACAGGGATCTTCCGCGATCGACATTCCATCTGATCTTCGCAATCGCCTGCTTCAGGGCGGGATGACGGCGCCGTCCTGCGCACCCGATCCCGGTTTCGGCATCGATCGCGGGGGCCTCCGCGAATTCTCGTCAGGCACCGTTCGCCCGGGCCCGGCAACGCGTGACCGCCAGCCGCGACAGGCATACCGATCCGCCATCCCGCGCCTATCATGGCAAATATGCTCACCGCGATCGAGCGGGTTGGTCATCGACGGCCGGCGCGGCATTGCATAGATTTCCAAGGTTGGCGTGCTTATCCGCGCGCCAGCCCGCGCGCAGGCCGGCAACCGGCCGCGCGTTCCTATCAGCGTGAGACACAATCGAGCGTGGAGACGACACGATGAGCCTGTCAGAGCCATTGCGTCTGCATGTGCCGGAGCCCACCGGGCGCCCGGGCTGCAAGACGGACTTTTCCTATCTGCATCTATCGCCGGCCGGCGCGGTTCGCCGCCCGCCGATCGACGTTGCCGCGGCGGACACCGCCAATCTCGCCCGCAGCCTCGTGCGCGTGCTCGACGACCACGGCAACGCCCTCGGCCCGTGGGCGCCGGACCTCGACGATGCGCGCCTGATCGCCGGGCTGCGCGCGATGCTCAAGACCCGCATTTTCGACGCGCGCATGATGATCGCGCAGCGCCAGAAGAAAATCTCGTTCTACATGCTGAGCCTCGGCGAGGAGGCGATTGGCACCGCGCATGCGATGGCACTGCGCGACGGCGACATGTGCTTCCCGACCTACCGGCAGCAGAGCATCCTGATCGCGCGCGACGTGCCGCTCGAGCGGATGATCTGCCAGCTCATGTCGAACGAAGGCGACCCGCTGAAAGGGCGCCAGCTCCCCGTGATGTACTCGGATCGCGACGCGGGATTCTTCTCGATTTCCGGCAATCTCGCGACGCAGTTCATCCAGGCGGTCGGCTGGGGGATGGCGTCGGCGATCAAGGGCGACACGAAGATCGCGTCCGCGTGGATCGGCGACGGCGCGACGGCAGAAGCCGACTTCCATACCGCGCTCACGTTCGCGCACGTGTACCGCGCGCCGGTCGTGCTGAACGTCGTCAACAACCAGTGGGCGATCTCGACGTTCCAGGCGATCGCGGGCGGCGAAGGCACGACGTTCGCGGGGCGCGGCGTTGGCTGCGGGATCGCGTCGCTGCGCGTCGACGGCAACGACTTCCTCGCGATCTACGCGGCGTCGAGCTGGGCGGCCGAACGCGCGCGCCGCAATCTCGGCCCGACGCTGATCGAGTGGGTGACCTACCGCGCCGGCGCGCATTCGACGTCGGACGATCCGACCAAGTACCGGCCGAGCGACGACTGGTCCCATTTCCCGCTCGGCGATCCGATTGCCCGCTTCAAGCAGCACCTGATCGTCAAGGGCATCTGGTCCGACAGCGCACACGACGCGCTGACGGCCGAGCTCGAGGCCGAGGTGATCGCCGCGCAGAAGGAAGCGGAGAAATACGGGTCGCTGGCCGACGACCGGATTCCGTCGCCGGCCTCGATGTTCGACGACGTGTACAAGGAGCTGCCTGCGCATCTGCGCCGTCAGCGCCAGGAACTGGGAGCATGACCATGGCGCACCAAGAGACAGGCACGGCGACGCAGCCGATGACGATGATCCAGGCGCTGCGCTCCGCGATGGACGTGATGCTCGGGCGCGACAGCGACGTGGTCGTGTTCGGGCAGGACGTCGGTTATTTCGGCGGCGTGTTCCGCTGCACCGAAGGACTGCAGAACAAATACGGCAAGTCGCGCGTGTTCGATGCGCCGATCTCGGAAGGCGGGATCGTCGGCGTGGCGGTGGGGATGGGTGCGTACGGGCTGCGCCCGGTGTGCGAGATCCAGTTCGCCGACTATTTCTACCCGGCCTCCGACCAGATCGTGTCGGAAGGCGCGCGGCTGCGCTATCGCTCGGCCGGCCAGTTCATCGCGCCGATGACGATCCGGATGCCGTGCGGCGGCGGCATCTACGGCGGCCAGACGCACAGCCAGAGCCCGGAGGCGATGTTCACGCAGGTGTGCGGGCTGCGCACGGTGATGCCGTCGAATCCGTACGACGCGAAAGGGCTGCTGATCGCGTCGATCGAGAACGACGATCCGGTGATCTTCCTCGAGCCGAAACGGCTGTACAACGGGCCGTTCGACGGCCATCACGAACGGCCCGTCACGTCGTGGCTCAAGCATCCGGCGAGCGCGGTGCCCGAGGGCTACTACACGGTGCCGCTCGATTCGGCCGCCGTGGTGCGGCCCGGCAGCGACGTGACGGTGCTGACGTACGGCACGACGGTGCACGTGTCGCTCGCCGCGGCCGAGGAGACGGGCATCGATGCGGAGGTGATCGACCTGCGCACACTGTGGCCGCTCGATCTCGACACGGTCGTCGCGTCGGTGCGCAAGACCGGGCGCTGCGTCGTCGTGCACGAGGCGACGCGCACCTGCGGCTACGGCGCGGAACTGGTGTCGCTGGTTCAGGAACATTGCTTCTACCACCTCGAGGCGCCGGTCGAGCGCACGACGGGCTGGGACACGCCGTATCCGCATGCGCAGGAATGGGCGTACTTTCCGGGCCCGGCCCGGGTCGGTGAAGCGTTGCGACGCGTGATGGAGGCGTGAGATGGGGATTCATGTCATCAAGATGCCGGACATCGGCGAAGGGATCGCCGAGGTCGAGCTGGTGGCCTGGCATGTGGAAGTCGGACAGACGATCAAGGAAGACCAGCCGCTCGCCGACGTGATGACCGACAAGGCGGCGGTCGAGATTCCGTCGCCGGTGTCGGGCAAGGTGCTGGAACTCGGCGGCCGGATCGGCGAGATGATGGCGGTCGGCAGCGAGCTGATTCGTCTCGAGGTCGAAGGCGACGGCAACCTGAAGGCGGGTGCGGCGGTGCGAGAAACAAAGGTGGAAACCGCACCGGTTGCGGCGGCGCCGTCGACGCCGGTCGCCGACGTACCGGCTGAAAGGCCGGCGGCGCCGCGTCATGAGGCCAAACGTGCTGCCGCGGAGCCGCGTCGTGCGGAACGTGCCGAACTTGCGGCGCAGCCGCGCGCGGCGCTCGCGCCGGGCGAACGGCCGCTCGCGTCGCCGGCCGTGCGTCAGCGCGCGTGGGACATGGGCATCGAGCTACGCTACGTGCGCGGCACGGGCGAAGCAGGGCGGATCATGCACGCGGATCTCGATGCGTATGCGAAGACGAGCGGCAGTGCGGCGCGTGCGTCGCAAGCGCACGGCTACGACGAACGCAACGACGAAACCGAAGTGCCGGTGATCGGCTTGCGGCGCGCGATCGCGCGCAAGATGCAGGAAGCGAAGCGCCGCATTCCGCACTTCAGCTACGTCGAGGAGATCGACGTCACCGAGCTCGAATCGTTGCGCGCCGACCTGAACCGCCGCTACGGCGACACGCGCGGCCGGCTCACGCCGCTGCCGCTGCTGATCCGCGCGATGGTGATCGCGCTGCGCGACTTCCCGCAGATCAACGCGCGCTTCGACGACGAAGCGGGCGTCGTCACGCGCTACGGCGCGGTGCACATGGGCGTCGCGACGCAGACGGACGGCGGCCTCACGGTGCCCGTGCTGCGCCATGCGGAAGCGCGCGACGTGTGGTCGATCTCCGCTGAAATCGCACGGCTCGCCGATGCGGTGCGAGCAAACCGCGCGCAGCGCGACGAGTTGAGCGGCTCGACGATCACGATCTCGAGCCTCGGCGCGCTCGGCGGCATCGTGTCGACGCCGGTGATCAATCATCCGGAGGTCGGCATCGTCGGCGTGAACCGGATCGTCGAGCGGCCGATGATCCGCGATGGCGCGGTCGTTGCGCGCAAGATGATGAACCTGTCGTCGTCGTTCGACCATCGCGTCGTCGACGGCGCGGACGCGGCCGAATTCATCCAGGCCGTGCGCGGGGTGCTCGAGCGCCCGGCACTGCTGTTCGTGGAGTGACGCCGATGAAAAACGAACACACCACGCTGCTCGTGATCGGCGGCGGCCCGGGCGGCTACGTCGCCGCGATCCGCGCCGGCCAGCTCGGCATTCCGACCGTGCTGGTCGAACGCGACCGGCTCGGCGGCACGTGCCTGAATATCGGCTGCATTCCGTCGAAAGCGCTGATCCACGTGGCCGACGCATTCGAACAGGCCCGCGGCCAGGCCGGCGAAGCGGCGCTCGGGATTCGCGTGCGCACACCCGAGATCGACATCGCGCAAAGCGTCGCGTGGAAGGACGGCATCGTCGACCGGCTGACGCGCGGTGTCGGCGCGCTGCTCAAGAAGAACGGCGTGCGCGTGCTGCACGGCGACGCGCGCGTGATCGACGGCAAGACCGTCGAAGTCGTCGCCGGCGGCCACACGGCGCACATCGGCTGCGATCATCTGTTGCTCGCGACCGGTTCCGAACCGGTCGAGCTGCCGTCGATGCCGTTCGGCGGGCATGTCGTGTCGTCCACCGAGGCGCTGTCGCCCACGACGTTGCCGAAGCGGCTGGTCGTCGTCGGGGCCGGGTATATCGGGCTCGAACTCGGGATCGTCTATCGCAAGCTCGGTGTCGAGGTCAGCGTCGTCGAAGCGGCGGAACGCGTGTTGCCCGCGTACGATGCCGAACTCGCGAGGCCGGTCGCGGATTCGCTCGCGCGGCTCGGCGTCGGGTTATGCCTCGGCCACAAGGTGCTCGGGCTCGCCGAGGACGGCGCGGTGCGCGTGCAGGCGGCCGATGGCGCGGAACGGACGTTGCCGGCCGATCGCGTGCTGGTCGCGGTCGGCCGCCGGCCGCGCGTCGACGGCTTCGGGCTCGAAACACTGCTGCTCGACCGCAACGGCCGCGCGCTGCGGATCGACGACGAATGCCGGACGTCGATGCGCAACGTGTGGGCGATCGGCGACGTCGCCGGCGAACCCATGCTCGCGCATCGCGCGATGGCGCAGGGCGAGATGGTCGCCGAGCTGATCGCCGGGCGGCGCCGCAAGTTCATGCCCGCATCGATCCCGGCCGTGTGCTTCACCGATCCCGAGATCGTGACGGCCGGCTGGTCGCCGGACGACGCACGCGCGGCCGGCGTCGATTGTCTGAGCGCATCGTTTCCGTTCGCGGCGAACGGGCGCGCGATGACGCTGCAGGCGACCGACGGCTTCGTGCGCGTCGTCGCGCGGCGCGACAACCACCTGATCGTCGGCTGGCAGGCCGTCGGGCGCGGCGTGTCGGAGCTGGCTGCCGCGTTCTCGCAGTCGCTGGAGATGGGCGCGCGGCTGGAAGACATCGGCGGCACGATCCACGCGCATCCGACGCTGGGTGAAGCGCTGCAGGAAGCGGCGTTGCGTGCGCTGGGGCATGCGTTGCATGTCTGACGTGCAGGCCTGAAACGGAGCCGCCGGTGGGCAACGTGCGCATCGGCGGCGTTCCGGTTACGGCGCCGGTGCCGCATGACGCGGCCGATTCGAGCTATGCACGGAGTGCGGTCTGTAATTTTTCGAGATGCGGGAAGGTTGCCGGCGTCACGTCGGCCGACCATCATGTCGATAGCCGGAAACCGGGCCGCTCCCGGCCCGCCAACACCGGCTCCACACGGAAGAACCGGACATGAAACTGCTGCTCGTCGGCGCGACCGGACTCGTCGGGCGCCACGTCCTCGAAGTCGCGCTGGCCGATGCGCGGGTCGATCACGTGGTCGTCCTCGCGCGCCGGCCGTTGTCGCCGCATCCGAAGATGCACGCACTGGAGGTCGACTTCGATCATCTGCCCGACGCGGCCGACTGGTGGCAGGCCGATGCGGTGATCTGTACGCTCGGCACCACGATGCGCACCGCCGGTTCGCAGGCGGCATTCCGGCGCGTCGATCACGACTATCCGCTCGCGGTCGCGCGGCTCGCCCACCGGCACGGCACGCCGGCCTGCGTCCTGAATTCGGCGCTCGGCGCGGATCCGACGTCGCGCATCTTCTACAACCGCGTCAAGGGCGAGGTCGAACAGGCGCTGGCCGGCGTCGGGTTCGCGTCGCTCACTTATGTGCGGCCGGGCCTGATCGGCGGCAGCCGCGACGAATTCAGGCTCGGCGAACGGCTGCTGGTGTTCGCGTTGAACGTCGCCGAACCCGTGTTGCCGGCGAAGTGGCGCGTGAATCCCGCGTCACGGATTGCGCGCGCACTGGTCGACGCCGCGATCGATGCGCGGCCGGGCGTGCAGGTCGTCGCATCGGATCGGCTCGTCTGAAGCGGGGCGCGCGGCGAACCGTCGGCGCCGCCGCGCGGCCCGTACCGGCTATTGGCCCGCGAATCCGTCGAGCCCGCCGAACTGTTCGGCGAGCGCTGCCGTGAATGCATCCAGCGCTTCGCTGCCGTCGCAGTTCCTCGGCGTCGCGAGCTGGAATTCGACCGTATGGCTCAGCTTGCTCGCGAGCAGCCTGCGCATCTTTCCAGCCGCGACCCACGGTGCCGCGACGTGGTCGGGCAGGAAGCCGACATGCGCGCCGGACAGGATGAAGATCACGTCGGCATCGACGTTTTCCGAGAACGCGGTCGGCTGCGCGTTGCGCAGCGCCGAACCCGACGTGTTCGTCTTGTAGAGCCGCGCGACGTTGCTGGTGCGCGCGATGTCGTTGACCGACACGGTCCGTTTCGCAAACAGCGGATGCCGGGCGCCGCAGTGGAGCGACTGGTGTTCGACGAACAGCGGTGCGTAGTGCAGGCCGGCCTGGTGGCCGGAAAAGTAGCCGATCGCGAGCTGCAGATCGCCTTTCAGCAGCCTGCGCTCCAGCTCGTCGGGCGCGACCGCGGTCATCTCGATCAGCACGTCCGGCGCCTGTTCGCGAAAGCGTCCAACGGCCGCCGCGATCGATTCGACGATGTCCGGCGCGAGCCGCTCGGACAGGCCGATGCGCAGTTCGCCGAGCAACGTGCCCGACACGTGCTGCGTATCGCGCGTAAATACGTCCATCGCCTGCAGGAGCCGCCGCGTCGACTGCAGCACGCGTTCGCCTTTCGGCGTCAGCCGGAACCCGCTCTTGCCGCGGTCGCACAGCCGGAACCCCAGGCGCGTCTCGAGCTTGGCCATCTGCGTGCTGATCGTCGAAGGCGCCATCCCGAGCGTGCCCTGTGCGGCGCTGAAGCCGCCGCTTTCGACGATCGTCAGGAATAGACGCAGCAACTGCAAATCCATGTCTCTCAGTCGGGTCAGCATGGCGATACATCGCGTTTCGTGAAGTCGGCTTATGTTAGTTCATATTTTTCGTCGGATGCGCTGACGGCAGAATCGGGCCCGAGGTCGCGCAGAAGCGCGGCCGTGTTCCCCTTCAGCCAGGAATCCGACGATGAGCCACAACGATCTCGCGTTCACGCGCGACAGCCTTTACGGCACGCAGGCCGAACCGACATTCGCGGGCGCGACGAGCTTCATGCGCCGGCGTTTCAGCCGCGATCTCGACGGCGTCGACCTTGCGATCACCGGCGTGCCGTTCGACGCCGCGGCATCGCACCGGCCCGGCACGCGCTTCGGCCCGCGCGGGTTGCGGATCGCGTCGACGGGCATCGCGTGGGAGCGCCCGTGGCCGTGGTCATTCGATCCGTTCGACGTGTTGGCTGCGGTCGACTATGGCGATTGCGCGTTCGATCTCGGGCAACCGGAATCGGTGCCGGGCGCGATCGAGCGTCATGCCGATGCGATCCTCGCGCGCGGTTGCGCGATGCTGACGCTCGGCGGCGATCACTTCATCACGTATCCGCTGCTGAAGGCGCATGCGAAGGTGCACGGGCCGCTGTCGCTCGTACATTTCGACGCGCATACCGACACGTGGCCCGACCGCGACGTGAAGCGCATCGATCACGGGACGATGTTCTATCACGCGGCGCGGGAAGGGTGGGTCGTGCCCGAACGGTCGGCGCAGATCGGCATCCGGACGACCAACGACGCGCCGATGGGATTCGACATCCAGGATGCGCGTTGCGTGCATGCGTCGACGCCTGCCGCGGTTGCCGCGCGCATTCGCGAGCGCGTCGGCGATCATCCCGTGTACCTGACGTTCGATATCGACTGTCTCGATCCGGCGTTCGCGCCGGGCACCGGTACACCGGTCGCGGGCGGGCTGTCGAGCCACCAGGCGTTCGAGATCCTGCGTCACCTGGAAGGCATCAACCTGGTCGGCATGGATGTGGTCGAAGTGTCGCCGCCGTACGATCATGCGGAAATCACGTCGCTGGCCGGCGCGACGATCGCGCTGGAACTGATCTGCCTGTATGCGTCGCGGCGGCGCGGCGCGCGGTGACGGCATGCGTTGCCGGATTCTCGCGCATCGTCGACTCGTAAAACTGTTTCGTCATACAAAGCGATAGCGCGCTCGCGCCACGCGCGCTGACCTACGATGGAAACATTGCTTCCATCGTCCTCCGAACCGTGTGCACTCACTACCGCGCCCCGGGTGAAGACCCGGGCATCAGCGAGCTGAAGATCGGCATCGGCGATCTGTACCGCCGCGACCCGTGGGCGCCCGACGTGTATCCCGACTACGTGGCGCCGATCGCGCGTGCCGACAGCGACGGCCTCACGGTGGTTGCGGCCGTGTTCGGCTTCTGGCCGAAATTCATGCAGCCCGAGCGGGTCGACGAGAACGGCCGCAAAAGAAAGAAGCTCGATACGGTGAACGCACGCGCGGAAACGGTCGGCTCGTCGCGGCTCTACGGTCAGGCCTGGCGCAACGGCCAGCGCTGCCTGATTCCGGTGCGCTGGATCTGCGAGCCGTGTTACGAGACCGGCCGCAACGTGTGGCACCGGATCGGCGTCGACGGCTGGCAGCCGTACTGTGTCGCCGGCATCTGGCGGCGCTACGAAGGCGACGACGGCCGCGAACGCATCGGCATGGCGATGCTCACGGTGAATGCCGACGATCATCCGCTGTTCGCGCGGATGCATCGGCCCGGCGACGAGAAGCGGGGCGTCGTGATCCTGCGCCGCGACGACTACGACGAATGGCTGCACGCGCGCGATATCGAAGCCGCGCGAAGCATGCTGAACCTGCTCCCTGCCGGCGGCATGACGGCCGCGCCCGATCAGGTATCGCCCGCCAGCGTCTGACCTTTCATTTTTCCGACGTTTTACTTGCGATCAAACCGGTCGGACGCGTCCCGATTGTTCGGACAATTTCGAAAGTTTACCGATTCCGGGTAATCACCGATATCTCGTAAGTTGTATATACAAGATCATCCGCTGGCAATGTCGGCACACGTCGTGCCGCTTGCGCGCCAGCGTGCAAACCGTGCGTGCGTGGCGCATGCCGGCGATCCACGGCGCCCCGCATCCGAAGAGCCGAAAGGGCGGCTCGCAGGTTACCTGTCTCGTTCAAACCATTTGCGGTACTGAGTATTTTGGAGATTTCCCCCGTGTCAACGAATCCCAGTGGAAAAGCCGGCGGCCTGATCGAGGTTCGCTCGATCGACTTCATTCCCGACGCCGAGCGCCACGGCGGCCTGCTGAGCCAGTTCACGCTGTGGCTGTCGGCGAACATGCAGATCACGGCGATCGTCACGGGCGCGCTTGCCGTCGTGCTCGGCGGCGATGTGTTCTGGTCGCTGGTCGCGCTGCTGCTCGGCCAGCTCGTCGGCGGTGCGGTCATGGCGCTGCATGGCGCGCAAGGGCCGCAGCTCGGGCTGCCGCAGATGATCTCGAGCCGCGTGCAGTTCGGCGTGTACGGCGCGATGATCCCGATCGTGCTCGTGTGCCTGATGTATATCGGCTTTTCCGCAAGCGGCTCGGTGCTGGCCGGGCAGGCCGTCGCGCAACTGCTGCACGTCGACGACGCGGCGGGCATCCTGCTGTTTGCGGCCGTGATCGTCGTGCTGACCGTGTTCGGCTATCGCGCGATCCACTTCGTCGGCCGGATCGCGAGCGTGGTCGGCATCGTCGCGTTCGTCTACATGTTCTCGCAGCTGTTCGCGAACCACGACGTCGGCGCGCTGCTCGCGAACCGGCATTTCTCGCTCGCGAGCTTCCTGCTGTCGATGTCGCTGTCGGCGTCGTGGCAGATCGCGTTCGGCCCGTACGTCGCCGACTATTCGCGCTACCTGCCGCGCTCGACGTCATCGGTCGCGACGTTTCTCGCGGTCGGCCTGGGCTCGGTGATCGGCGCGCAGGCGGCGATGGTGTTCGGCGTGTTCGCGGCCGCGCTGGCCGGCAGCCAGTTCGCGCACCATGAAGTGGCGTATATCGTCGGCCTCGGCTCGACGGGCGCCGTGGCCGCGTTGCTGTACTTCAGCATCGCGTTCGGCAAGGTGACGGTGACGGCGCTCAACGCGTACGGCAGCTTCATGTCGATGGCGACGATCGTCAGCGGCTTTCGCGGCAAGGGCGCGGTGTCGTCGAAGAGCCGCCTCGTGTACATCTTCGGGATGATCTGCGTGTCGACGCTGATTGCGCTCGCGGGCCGCCATTCGTTCCTGAAGGAATTCACCGCGTTCATCCTGTTCCTGCTCGCGTTCTTCACGCCGTGGAGCGCGATCAACCTGGTCGACTACTACTGCTTCACGCGCTCGCGCTACGACGTGCCGGCGCTGTCCGATCCGGATGGCCGCTATGGCCGCTGGAACGTGATGGCGATCACGATCTACGTGGTCGGCATCCTCGTGCAGTTGCCGTTCATGTCGACGCATATCTATACCGGCCCGCTCGTCGACGCGCTCGGCGGCACCGACATCTCGTGGATCCTCGGCCTGATCGTGCCGGCCGTGCTGTATTACATCGGCGCGCGGGCGTCGCGACGCAGCATCCCCGAACGCCTGATCCTGCCGCTCGAACGCGGCGAAGTTCACCACTGACGACGCGTCTCGCGCATCGGGCCGGCCGGCTGCCGGCCTGAGCGTCGCGTCGAGCCGGGCGCTGCCTGCGCCGGGCTCTCCTGCACATTCCCTTTCCCGCGATGCCGGTGCGGCATTACCGCCGCACCCGGCGTCGTTTCATTCTCTTTCCATTGAATAGTATGACTAAGCACATGAAAGCCCGCGGCGGCGATTCCCGGGCACGGCCGGTGCACGCCGGTCTTCGCATGGCGGTGGCGGCCGCGTGCCTCGCAGGGGCGGGCGCCGCGCTCGCTCAGGACGGTGTCACGCTGTACGGCGTGATCGACGAATTCGCGCAATACGTGAATACGGGCAACGGCTATACGGCGGCGATCAACTCGGGCGGCCAGTGGGGCAGCCGGTTCGGGCTGAAGGGCGGCGAGGATATCGGCGGCGGGCAGAAGATCGAGTTCGCGCTGGAAAACGGCTTCAACCCGAACGACGGCTCGCTGGCGAGTTCGGGCAGCATGTTCAACCGGCAGGCGTGGGTCGGCATCGCGGGGCAGTGGGGCAAGGTGCGCGCGGGCCGGCAGAATTCGCCGCTGTTCAACGACCAGGGCGGGCAGGATGCGTTCGGCGGCGTCACGCAGGCATCCGGCATGGACAACCTGACCGTGTTCGCGTTCCGCACCAGCAATACGCTGTCGTACCAGAGCCCGGAGATCGCCGGCTTCCAGGGCGGGGTGTACTTCGGGTTCGGCGATGCGGGCGGCGTGCGCTCGGCAGGCTCCAGCCAGCAGTTCGACCTGACCTACGAACACGGGCCGTTCGCGGCGTTCGTCGCGGGCCAGTGGCTGAAGAACGCGACGGCGACCACGACCGATCGCACGATCATGGCCGGCGCGTCGTACGCGATCGGCAAGGCAACCGTGTACGGCGGTTTCTCCGCGGTGAAGTGGGCCGACTTCGGAATCGATTCGCGCGTGGTCGGGTTGTCGGTCAAGTACCAGTTCAACCCGGCGAACTATGTTGCGCTCGGTTACGCGTATCTGCACGACCAGTCGTCGCAGGGCAACAACGCGGACCAGCTCGGACTGATGTACGAGTACGACCTATCGAAGCGCACGAGCTTCTACGGTGCGCTGTCGTACCTGCGCAATCGCAACCAGGCCGGCTACACGCTCGCCGGCGCGGCGAACCCCGGCCTGCCGCTCGCATATCCGGGCGCGAATGCGCGCGGCGTGCAGCTCGGCATCGTGCATCGCTTCTGACGTCGTCGACGCGCCGGGCCGCGTGCGCCCGGCGCTTTCCCCGGGCGCGTCGCGCCGCTACTTCCCCAGCCGCTCCGCGAGCGAATAGCGCTGCATGCAGCGCTCCATCGCATCGAGAAACGCGTGCTCGGCCGCGTTCATCTTGCGGTCGCGATGCCACAGCAGGAATACGTCGACGTCGACGAGCCCGTCGTCGGGCGGCAGCCGCCACAGCCGCTGCTGCGCGATGTCGTCGCGCACGATGTGCTCGGGCAGGCAGCCGATCCCGTAGCCCGCGAAGATCAGCCGCCGCACTTCCTCGAGGCTCGGCGACGACGCGACGATGCGCCCCGTGAACCCCTTCTGGTCGCGGAACACGGTGAGCGGCGACAGGCTGTCGCCGATCTGGTCGCTCGTGAACGACACGAAATTCTCCGCGAGCAGATCGTCCATCCGCAGTTGCGTCTGCCCGAACAGCCGGTGATGGCGGCCGCAGTAGATCGCATAACGCTGGCGCAGGAAGCAGCGCATCTCCAGCTTGTCGTGCGGCGTGCGGCACAGGCCGAGCCCGGCCGTGGCCGTCTTCTGCAGCAGCGACGACAGGATGTCCGACGAGCGCATCACCTCGATCTGCAGGTCGATGCGCGGGTACGCGCGATGGAAGTCCGCGAGGAACTCGTCGTAGACGGGCGACTCGATGCGGCTTACCGTCAGCAGCCGGATCGAACCGGTGAGGTCGGCCGTGCTGTCGTCGATTTCGGTTTCGAGGCGCGAGATGCCGCCGTAGATGTCGCTCGCGATCCGGTACACGGCTTCGCCGGCCGGCGTCGGCGCGAAGTGCGCGCCACGGCGCTCGATCAGCCGGCGCTCGAGTGTGTCCTCGAGCCGCCGCAGTGCCTGACTCACGGCGGGCTGCGTCACGTGCAGGCGTGCGGCCGCGCGGCTCACGCTGCGCTCCTGCATGATCACCAGGTAGGTGCGCAGCAGGTTCCAGTCGAGACGGTCGTTGAGGAACGGGGCGAGGTCGGGGCGCATCGGGTCTCCGGGCGAGGCGTCGGGGTGGACATTAGTTGAATTTATACGGCGAATAATAACTTGAAATTTGACTAATGATTTGCGGTCGCCGATAAAGGAGGCGTGCCGCAGCGTGCGGCGCAAGGCCGCGACAGACGGCCGTCACCACGATCGTGCGCGTCGCCCGCAACGCGGCGCGCGACAGGAGCCCGCATGACCCAGTCCCTTCCTTCCGCCCGCCAGCCAGCGCGCGCCGCGACGGCCGCGTTCATCGGCACGATGATCGAGTGGTACGACTTCTACATCTACGCGACCGCCGCCGCGCTCGTGTTCGGCGAACTCTATTTCCCGTCGCACGACCCGTTCGTCAGCACGATGGCGTCGTTCGCGACGTTCGCGGTCGGCTTCTTCGCGCGCCCGCTCGGCGGTGTCATCTTCGGCCATCTCGGCGATCGCATCGGCCGCAAGAAGGCGCTGATGACGACGCTGATGATGATGGGCGTCGCGACCGTCTGCGTCGGGCTGCTGCCCGACTATTCGAAGGTCGGCATGCTCGCGCCGGTGCTGCTCGTCGTGCTGCGCGTCGTGCAGGGGATCGCGGTCGGCGGCGAATGGGGCGGCGCGGTGCTGATGGCGGGCGAGCACGCGCCGCAGGGGCGCCGCACGTTCTTCGCGTCGTTCGCGCAGCTCGGCAGCCCGGCCGGGCTGATCCTGTCGCTGATCGCGTTCCGCGCGGTCACGTCGATGGACAAGGCCGACTTCCTCGCGTGGGGCTGGCGCCTGCCGTTTCTCGCGAGCGCGGTGCTGCTCGTGGTCGGCATCCTGATCCGGCTCGGCGTGAACGAGTCGCCGGAATTCGCGCGCGTGAAGGAAGCGAACCGCACCGTGAAGCTGCCGGTCGCCGAAGTGTTCCGTTCCGCATCGGGGCTCGTGCTGCTCTGCATCGGCGCGAACACGATCGGGATTGCGGGCGTCTATTTCACGAACACGTTCATGATCGCGTACACCACGCAGTACGTCGGCGTATCGCGTTCGCTGATCCTCGACAGCCTGTTCGCGGTCGCGATCATCCAGTTCGTCGCGCAGCCGATCGCAGCATGGATCGCCGAGCGCATCGGTGGCGCGCGCTTCCTGAAACTCGCGGCGCTGCTCGCGATGCTGTCGCCGTATCCGATGTTCATGCTCGTGCAGGGCGGCACGTCCGCATCGCTCGTCACGGGCATCGCGCTCGCGGTCGTGTGCATGGCCGGCTTCTATTCGGTGATCGCGGGCTTCGTGAGCGACGTGTTTCCCGCGCACGTGCGTTATTCGGCGATCTCGCTCGCTTATCAGATCTGCGGTGCGATTGCCGGCGGCCTGACGCCGCTCGTCGGCACGTGGCTCGCGCATCGCTTCACGGGCCAGTGGTGGCCGCTCGCGGTGTTCTACACGTGCCTCGCCGGCATCTCGCTGCTTTGCATCGTTGCGCTCGACGCGCGCCGGGCCGCACAGCCTGCCGCGGCCGAAGCGCTCGGCTCGCGTTGAACCTCTACGAACGAATTCACCCGGAGTGCACATGAAAGACCTGTTGGAAATCGACGGCGCGCGTCTGTGGCAGAGCTTGGCCGACATGGCGCGCGTCGGCGCGACGCCGCGCGGCGGCGTGCGGCGCCTCGCGCTCACCGACGACGACCGCCGCGGGCGCGACCTGTTCGCGCAATGGTGCCGCGACGCGGGGATGACGGTGAGCGTCGACGCAGCCGGCAACCTGTTCGCACGGCGCGATGGCACCGATGCGCAGGCCGCGCCGGTGCTGATCGGCAGCCATCTCGACACGCAGCCCGAAGCCGGCCGCTTCGACGGCGTGTACGGCGTGCTCGCCGCGCTCGAACTCGTGCGCACGCTGAACGACGCGGGCATCGTGACCGACAAGCCGCTGGAGATCGTGTCGTGGACCAACGAGGAGGGCGCGCGCTTCGCGCCGGCGATGCTCGGTTCGGCCGTGTTCACGGGCGCGTTGCCGCTCGCCGACGCGCTCGCGAAGCAGGACGCCGACGGCATCACGCTCGGCGCGGCACTCGACGCATGCGGCTATCGCGGCACACGCGCGACGGGCGGCGTGGTCGATGCGTATTTCGAGGCGCATATCGAGCAGGGGCCCGTGCTCGAGGCGAACGGCACGACGATCGGCATCGTCACGGGCGGGCAGGCGATCCGCTGGCTCGACGTGACGGTGACGGGCGTCGCCGCGCACGCGGGCACGACGCCGATGCCGTATCGCAAGGACGCGTATTTCGCGAGCGCGCAGATCGCGCTCGAACTCGAACGGATCGTCGCCGGCTACGCGCCGCGCGGGCTCGCGACGATCGGGCAGGTCGGCATCCGCAACGCGTCGCGCAATACCATTGCCGGCGACGTGACGTTCACGGTCGACCTGCGCCATCACGACGATGCCGAAGTCGATGCGATGGAGCGCGACCTGCGCGATGCATGCGCGCGCGTCGCCGCCGCGCGTGGCGTGCAGGTCGCGATCGATACTTGCTGGCGCAGCCCGGCGACGCCGTTCGATCGCGACTGCGTCGAACTGGTCGCGCAGGCGGCGGCCGCGTTCGGCTACACGAACGAGCGGATCGTCAGCGGCGCCGGCCACGATGCGATCCTGCTCGCGCGCCGCTTCCCGACCGCGATGGTGTTCATTCCGTGCGTCGACGGCCTGTCGCACAACGAAGCCGAGGATGCGCTGCCCGACGACGTGACGCGCGGCACGAACGTGCTGCTCCATGCGGTGCTGGCGCGCGCCGGTGTCGTGGCGCCCGTCGAAGCGGCGACCACTGCGCACGGTGCATGACGCGGCGAACCGACGAGGACGAACGATGAAAACCTATTTCCATCCCGAACAACTGCTGCACCATCCGCGCAGCTACCTGTCGCGCGGGCAGATGCGCGAACCGCAGGAAGTGCCCGAGCGCGCGGCGCGGCTCGTCGCGGCCGTGCGGTCGCTCGGCTTCGACGTGCGCGAGCCGGCCGATCGCGGCACCGCACCGATCGCGGCCGTGCACGACATGAACTATCTGCGCTTTCTCGAGGACGCGCACCGCGACTGGAAGCAGATGCCCGACGACTGGGGCGACGAAGTGATGTCGAACGTGTTCGTCCGCGATCCGAACCCGCTGCGCGGCGTGCTCGCGAAAGCCGCGCGCTACCTTGCCGACGGCAGTTGCCCGGTCGGCGCGAACACGTGGCGCGCCGCGTACTGGTCAGCGCAGGGCGCGCTCGCGGCTGCGGCCGACGTCAACGACGGCGCGCGCGAGGCCTATGCACTGTGCCGGCCGCCCGGCCATCATGCGCGCCGCGACGCGGCCGGCGGCTTCTGCTACCTGAACAATGCGGCGATCGCCGCGCAGTCGCTGCTCGGCCGCCATCGCCGGGTCGCGATCCTCGACACCGACATGCATCACGGGCAGGGCGTGCAGGAGATCTTCTACGGCCGCGACGACGTGCTGTACGTATCGATCCACGGCGATCCGACCAACTTCTACCCGGTCGTCGCGGGTTACGAGGAAGAAACGGGCGCGGGGGCGGGCGACGGCTTCAACCTCAACCTGCCGATGCCGCACGGCTCGCCGGAGTCGACGTTCTTCGAGCGGCTCGACGACGCGCTGCGCGCGCTCGCGCGGTTCCAGCCCGATGCGCTCGTGCTCGCGCTCGGCTTCGACATCTACAAGGACGATCCGCAATCGCAGGTTGCCGTCACGACCGAAGGCTTCGGGCGGCTCGGCGGCGCGATCGGCGCGCTGGGCCTGCCGACGGTGATCGTGCAGGAAGGCGGTTATCACCTCGACAGCCTCGACGCGAACGCGCGTGCGTTCTTCGGCGGGTTCGCCGCCGCGCGCTGACGCGGCGACATGGCGGCCGCGATGCACGGCCCGTCGCGAACAACGCCCGCGCCGGTATCCGGTGCGGGCGTTTCTCAATTCAGGTGCCGCGTATTGGCGCCGTGCGGGTCGCGAGCGGTTACGAATTCGCGGTGGCCGGTGCGCGGCGGCGCTGCGTCATCTGCAGCACGACGAGCGCGAGTCCGGCCGTGGCGATCAGCCCGCCGACGAGCGGCACCGCCGCATAACCGAAGCCGGCCGAGATCGCCGCGCCGCCGGCTGCCGCGCCGACCGCGTTGCCGAGATTGAACGCGCCGATGTTGACGGCCGACGCGAGACCCGGCGCTTCGTGGGCCGCACGCATCACGCGCATCTGCAGCGGCGGCACGACCGCGAACGTCGCGATACCCCACACGAGCAGCGTAACGGCGGCGCCGGCATGCGTGCTGGCGAGCAGCGGGAACGCGGCCATCGTCGCGATCAGCAGCAGCAGGAAACCGACCAGCGTGCCGTCGAGCGAGCGATCGGCCAGGCGGCCGCCCGCGATGTTGCCGATCGAGAAACCGACGCCGATCAGCACGAGCATCGCGGTCACGAAGCCGGGTGTTGCGCCGGTCAAGTGTTCGAGCGTCGGCACGACATACGTGTAGAGCGTGAACATCGCACCGGCGCCGAGCACCGTCGTCCCGAGCGCGCCGAGCACGACCGGGCGCGTCAGCACCGACAGTTCGGCGCGCAGGTCGGGCATCTTGCCGGCTTCGCCCTTCGGCAGTGCGGCGAACAGGCCGGCGATCGCGATCAGGCCGAGGCCCGCGGTCGCCGCGAACGACATGCGCCAGCCGATGATCTGGCCGAGCCAGGTCGCGGCCGGCACGCCGCCGACGTTCGCGATCGTGAGACCCATGAACATCGTCGCGACCGCGCTGGCCTGCTTGTCGCGCGGCACGAGGCTGGCCGCGACCACCGAGCCGAGCCCGAAGAACGCGCCGTGGTTGAGGCTCGTCACGAGGCGGGCGAGCAGCAGCGTCGTGTAGCCCGGCGCGAGCGCCGACAGCAGGTTGCCGATCGTGAAGATCGACATCAGCGCGATCAGCGCCGAGCGGCGCGACCAGCGCGCGAGCAGCAGCGTCATCAGCGGGGCGCCGACCATCACGCCGATCGCATAGGCGCTGATCAGCATGCCGGCCTGCGGGATCGACACGTGCACGCCGTCGGCGATCACGGGCAGCAGGCCCATCGGCGAGAACTCGGTCGTGCCGATGCCGAACGCACCGGCGGCGAGCGCCAGCAACGGCAGCGCGGCGCCTGGGCGGGAAGGAGAAGAAGTCGTGGCGTTCACGCGATGGGCTCCTGTAATCGACGGACAACGGCACGGGGCCGTTGTAAACAGGGCGAAGTGTGCCTGCATTACTTTTGCGGAAAAAGCCGCGTGCGGACGAAATTATCTTGATTTCATGTCAACAATATGGAGCGCGTCCGGCGTGCGCGCGAGGCCCGCGGGCGGCGCTCCGGCGGAGCGCGAGCGCGATCGTGTCTTGTTTGAAAGGTTTGTGTAATAAGAAGGGCGTGACTTCCGGTTGGGGGATCGTGATCCGGCGGTAGTTCGCGACGGATTGACGATCGTCCCGCGCTGCGATCCGGGAGCCTGCCGGCGACTGCACAGCAGCGTGTGGCCCCAGGGGATCGAACGGGGCGTTCATGTGCCGGCTACAACCCGGCGCGGGCATTGCGGCGCGACCTGAAACCCTTTGCCGGCGCGACGCGCGGGCAAAAAAAGCCCCGGCCACAGGGGGACCGTGACCGGGGCGGAAACGCATCCTCTCTTTGGCACGAGGGTTGGATGCGCGCGAAGTATATTTCGGCACATGACAAATCGAAATCGCGTTAAACGGCTGTTTTTGGTGTCAATTTAAAAATGCGGGCGCCGGGGCGTCCGTCGTCATCGTCTTGAAAGATTTTTCGTGGAGGCGATGCCGCTGTTTAGCGCATCGCAACGGCCGAAACGTCGATTTGACGGAGGCCGGAATCCGTTCGTGAGCCGGCGGCGCGAATCGCATCGCTCGATCGTTTGCCGCGCTCCCGGCGCCCGACGCGCGGCGCCCGGTCATTCCAGTTCGCCGGCCGCATCGCGCACGGCCGCGAGAAACCGTGCGACGACGGGCGACGGTACCGCTGCCGCACCGTCGAACACGAACTCGATGTCGAAGCGGCTCGCAAGCTCGTCGAGCGCGACGAGCCGGACCGTGCGCGGGCAGGTCGGCGACGCGCTTTCCGGCACGAACGCACAGCCCATCCCGGCCGCGACGAGGCCGATCAGCGTCGGGATATCGCTGCCGACCTGCGCGATGCGCGGCGTGAAGCCGGCCTGCTGGCATTGCGCCATCAGGAACCGGTGGTGCGCGGCGGAGCGCTGCGCGTCGAACCAGACGAACGGCTCGTTCGCAACGTCGGCCAGCGTGCGCGGCGCGTTGAAGCGTCCGCCCGGCGGCGCGGGCATCGCGAGCACGAAGCGGTCGCTCAGCAGCCGCACGCCCGACAGGTGCGGCGCCTCTTCGCGGCGCCACGCCATGATCCCGGCGTCGAGCTGGCCGCGCACCAGCGCGCTCACCTGTTCGGCCGACAGCATCGGCGCGAGCGACAGCTTCACGTCCGGGCACGCGTCGCGAAACGCCTTGAGGACCTTCGCGACGATGGGTAGCGGCAGGCAGTTCGGCAGCGCGCCGAGCCGCAGTTCGCCGAGCTGGCCGGTCGCGCTGCGCAACGCGCGTTCGCGGCTGTCCTGCAGTGTCGCGAGCAGGCCGGTCGCATCCTGCAGGAAGCTCGTGCCGGCCGCGGTGAGCGTGACGCCCGTGGCGCGGCGGATCAGCAGCGGCGTGCCGATCGCGTCCTCGAGTTCGCGGATCTGCCGCGACAGCGCGGGCTGGACGATGCCGGCCGCGCGGGCGCCGGCCATCACGCTGCCGGCTTGCGCGACGGCCACGAAATAACGCAGGTGACGCAGTTCGATCTGGCGCATGCAGAGCCCGTTTCGGTGGGTGGATATGCCTGTGAAGCATAACAAACGCCATTCGATGGTATTGGAAAGCATGACGCGCGTGCCGTACGATGACCGTCGTTGCCGCACTCGTTCGCGAGTCGCGTGCGTTCCCTCCGTTCCGATCGTGTCCCGCCCCATGCCGCTTCATATCCCGACCCCTTATATCCGCTCGCAAATCGCGTCCCGCCGGCTCGGCAGGACCATCCGGCTGAAGCTCGATGCGCTGCAGCCGTCGGGCTCGTTCAAGCTGCGCGGTATCGGCGCCGTTTGCGAAGCGCGGCACGCGGCCGGCGCGCGGCGGTTCGTGTCGTCGTCGGGCGGTAACGCGGGCATCGCGGTCGCGTACTGCGGCCGCGAACTCGGCGTGCCGGTGCGCGTCGTCGTGCCGGAAAGCGCGTCGGCCCGCGCGCGCGAGCTGATCCGCGTCGAGGGCGCGGAGCTGGTCGTGCACGGCGCGAGCTGGGCCGAGGCGAACGCGTTTGCGCAGTCGGCGCTCGGCGAGCACGACGCGTTCGTGCATCCGTTCGACGACCGCGTGCTGTGGCAGGGCCACGCGACGATGATCGACGAGATGGCGGCCGTCGGCCCGAAGCCCGACGCGGTCGTGCTCGCGGTCGGCGGCGGCGGGCTGCTGTGCGGCGTGCTTAAAGGGCTGGCGCGCAACGGCTGGCACGACGTGCCGGTCGTCGCGGCCGAAACGGAAGGCGCCGACTGCTATGCGCGCTCGCTCGCGCAGGGGCGCCCGGTCGAGTTGCCGGCGATCACGAGCATCGCGACGTCGCTCGGCGCGAAGCGCCCGTGCGACACGGCGGTCGAATGGGCGACGCGGCACGAGATCCATCCCGTCGTCGTGTCCGATGCGGACGCGGTGGCCGCGTCGCTGCGGTTCCTCGACGAGCATCGGATCGTCGTCGAGCCCGCGTGCGGCGCCGCGCTGGCCGCGCTCGAGCGGCCGGTGCCGGTGCTCGCGTCGGCATCGGACATCGCCGTGATCGTCTGCGGCGGCGTGACGGCGACCGTCGAGCATCTGCAGACGCTGCGCGCGACGTTGCGGTAAACGGGAAGCCGGCACGCAGGTTGGTTGGGTGACGGAAGGACGATCGTCGATTTTGGCGCCCTCGGGCATTGGCTGCGCATGGCTTGTCGCGAAGCGTGCAGACGCTGCGCGCGACGTTGCGGTAAGCGGGGAAGCCGGCACGCAGGTTGGTTGGGTGACGGAAGGACGATCGTCGATTTTGGCGCCCTCGGGCATTGGCTGCGCGTGGTTTGCCGCGAAGCGTCGATCTCACGTTCCCGTTGTTGCAATGGCGGAAACGCAGCCGGCAGGCAGCCGGAGGTGCGGATAGTCCTGCGGGGGATGAAGGGGAAGGGGTACGTATCGTCGCGCCGCGCCGGATGCGGCCGGGCGCGACGATACGGACGGCCACTCGGACCGCCACTCGGACCGCCAGTCGGACCGCCAGTCAGGACGGCCGGTCAGTTCGCGGCCGGTGCGCTCGCGCCGGACGGCGCGGACGATGCGACGGGGTTCGCAGCAGCGGGGGCGGGCGTTTTGTCCGCCGGCGCAGGCGATGCGCTCGACGGCGCGGATGCCGATGCGGCTGCGGATGTTGCGGACGCAGGTGCCGGTGCCGGCACGGCCGATGCCGGCGTGGCGGCGGCCGGCCCCGAAACGGTGGGCGTCGATGCCGCGACGGCGGGCGACGCCGCCGGGCTGGAGGTAGGTGCAGGCGCGGAGACCGGTGCGGGAGCCGATGCAGGCACCGAACCGGAAGCTGACGCAGGTGCGGAAGCCGACGCCGCCACCGAACCAGACGCCGCCACCGGCGCGGCCGCACGCATCGCAGCCGGCGCGACGACGGCCGACGCCGCGGCCGGCACGGCGATCGCGCCCGACCCGGGCGTGACACCCGGCACCGAAAGCGGCACCGGCGCCGCGGGCGGCGTCGGCACGACCGGCGTCGTCATCTTCATCGGTTCGCCTTGCGGCGTCGGCGCGGGCTCGGGCAGCGGCGTGACGGCTTCCTTCTCGGCGGCCTTCACGGTGGCGCGGTCGCGGCGGGCCGGGTCGATCTTCAGGAAATGGTCGACGAGATTGAAGAAGCGCTCGTAGAACACGCCGGCGGGAATCGTCTCGCTCGCGGTCTTGACGAGCGCATCGTCGCTCGACCCGATCGGCAGCGACAGCGAGCCGAACACGCTGAGGCCGACGCTGGCCGACGTATTCGACTTCTTCAGCGTGTAGCGGTCCTGCACCGCGTTCACGTACGCGATGCTCGACGAGCCGTCCGCGGTCGCATCCGCGCACACGACGTGAAACTCGATCACGACGTGCATGTCGTTGTTCGGCTGGAAATTCTTGCTGCCGTCGACCGCGTCGTTGCGCGACGACGACACCACATAGCCCTGGCTCAACAGCGCGCGCCGCGCGGCCTCGCAGGCCGCGTCGGATTTCGAGTGGAACGTGTGCGCATACGGGCTGCTCGCCGCATCGAACTGTTCCTGCTGGTAGATCGGCTTGGGCGGCGTCGAGCACGCCGCCAGCACGGTCGCGGCCGCGAGTGCGCACGAAACGGAAAACAGGCGAAATCGGTTGTGCATGGCGTCTTTCAGAAGGCTCGGCGAGCTGCAGCGCCGGGTTGCGCGCGTCGCGCGGCAACCGGATGGCGGCCGTCGCGCAACGGCGGGGCCGGAAATGGGCGCATGGCAATCTCGGATGGCCGGGGCGCCATTATAGTTTCGTTTGATGTCGCGCTCGCTTCCGGAGCTGTTTCCGCCCATGACAGCTTCGGCGAGCCGCTACCGGCGAGAATAATCGCGACAGGGCGCTAGCCGGCCGGCGACGGCCGCGCGGAAGCCAGCAATTGCGACGTCAGCGGATGATGTTCGCCGCGCCGCGAGCGGATCGCGTGGATCTCCTCGGTCACGTCGCCTGCGCGCCCGAGCCGCCTTAGACCGCGCAGCAGCGACGCGTCGTTCGCGCCGAGCTCGCTCAGCGGAAACACGCCGAGGCCGCGCGCCGCGAACACGGCCATCAGCGCGCTGTCCTCGAATTCCCCGGCCACGCGCGGCACGATCCGTTCGCGTTCCAGCCACAGGTCGAGGCGCGCGCGCAGCGCCGAATGCGCGGTCGGCAGCAGCACGGGCAGGTCGGCCAGGCATTGCGGGAAGCGCTGCCGCGCGTCCGGCGTGACGAGCGCCGCGGGGCCATACCAGTCGACCGGCGACGCGACCAGCCGCTCGCTCGTCACGCGCAGGTTCGACCCCGACGGCGCGCCCTGGCCGGCCAGCACGAGATCGAGATGATGCAGCGCGAGTTCCGCGAGCAGCGCATCGTGCTCGCCCTCGTGGCACAGCAGCCGCAGCGTGGGCGTATCGAGCACGGGCGCGAGGATCGCATGCGCGGCGAGCTTGGAGATGCCGTCCGCGAGGCCGACCGCGAGCCGCACGGTCGGCTGGCTGGCCGCCGCGCGCACTTCGTCGGGAATCAGCCGCCCCATCTCGAAGATCACCTCCGCGCGCGCATACGCGGCCTGGCCGGCGTCGGTCATCGCGACGCCGCGCCCGGCCGGGCGCAACAACTGGTGCCCGAGCGATTTCTCGAGCTCGCGCACCTGCGCGCTGATCGTCTGCACGGCCATGTCGAGCCGCCCGGCTGCGCGCGCGAAGCCGCCTTCCTTCACGACGACCCAGAAATAGTACAGATGTCGGAAATTGAGCATCGGATCGAAACTTCGAAAAAACCGAACCTAAAATCAGATTCTCGCTGATTTTTTCGAAGTCCGGGGCGGCATATCATCGGGCTTTCCACTTTCGCATCGGCCCATTTCATGGACTACCTGCTGACGCTTGCCGTCGATCCCGCCGTCTGGGCTGCGCTCCTGACGCTCGTCGTGATGGAAGTCGTGCTCGGCATCGACAACCTGATCTTCATCTCGATCCTCAGCAACAAGCTGCCCGAAGCGCAGCGTGCCCGCACGCAGCGCCTCGGCATCGCGCTCGCGCTGGTGATGCGCCTCGCGCTGCTCGGCAGCGTCGCGTGGATCGCGAGCCTCACCGAACCCGTGTTCACGCTCTTCGACCACGCGTTCTCGTGGCGCGACATGATCCTGCTGTCGGGTGGCCTGTTCCTCGTGTGGAAGGCGACCACCGAGATTCATCACCACGTGTCGCATGACGGTGACGGCTCGGGCGGTTCCGGCGGCGCGGCCGGCCTGACGGTGTGGGCCGCGATCGGCCAGATCGTGATGCTCGACATCGTGTTCTCGATCGACAGCATCGTGACCGCGATCGGCATGACCGAGCACATCCCGATCATGTTCGTCGCGGTGATCGTCGCCGTGGCCGTGATGCTGTTTGCTGCGCAGCCGCTCGCACGCTTCATCGACCGCAACCCGACCATCGTGATGCTCGCGCTGTCGTTCCTGGTCGTGATCGGCATGACGCTGATCGCCGAAGGCTTCGGGTCGCACGTGCCGAAGGGTTACATCTACGCGGCGATGGCGTTCTCGGCTTTCGTCGAGGGCATGAACATGCTGGCGCGGCGCGCGAAGGCGAAGCGCACGGCACGGGTGGAAGGCCACTGAGCCAGCGCGCGTGACGGCGGCCGCCGAGGCCGCCGGCTCGCGCGTCCTGATACGGAATTCGTACGAAATTCGCACGGAAAGGAGAAACGCGATGAAATGCCCTGTCTGCAAGACGCCCGACCTGCTGATGGCCGAGCGCCAGTCGATCGAGATCGACTACTGCCCGACGTGCCGCGGCGTGTGGCTCGATCGCGGCGAACTCGACAAGCTGATCGCACGCGAGGGCGGCGATGCGCCGGCGCGCCGCGACGAGCCGGCTGCTTCGCGAGACACCCACACCCACGCGCCGCGCGATCGCGACAACTGGGGGCGCGACACTCGCTCGCACGACGACCGTCACCGGCACGACGGCCAGCGCCGCCGCAAATCGATGTTCGACCTGTTCGATTTCGATTGAATCCGGATCCGGCGCGCAGGCTCGCGCGTCGCCCGATGCATAAAAGCCCCGCCCGGCATCGCGCCCGGCGGGGCTTTTTCATGCGTGTCGAAACATGTCGCGCTGTGGCGCGCCAACGCTTACGCGTTGCCGGCCGTCACGTCGATACGGCGCGGGCGCGTTTCCTTGCGGCGCGGAATTGTCAGCGTCAGCACGCCGTCGCGCAGGTTCGCGTCGATCCTCGACGTGTCGAGATCGGGGCTCAGCACGAAGGTACGTGCATAACGCGGCGCGCGGACTTCGGCGTGCCGCACGCGCAGGTCGGCCGGCGTGTCGATCTGCGTATCGGCTTCGATCGTCAGCGTGTTGTCGTGCACCTTCACGTCGAGGTTTTCGCGCGGCACGCCGGGCAGGTCGGCCCGCAGCGTGACGCCGAGATGGTTCTCGACGATGTCGACGGCCGGCGTGATCGCGGGCCGGCGCGCGGCGTCGGCGGCGGCCGGGTGAGCAGTGGCGGTGTGGCGTTCGGCCAAGGTCGGGTTCGTATTCATGTCGGTATCCTGAAGATTACTGAACGGTGATCGCACGCGGCTTCGATGCTTCGCGCCGGCCGACGCGAATCAGCAGGCAGCCGTTTTCGTAACGCGCGCTGACGTTGTCGGCGTCCGCATTCTGCGGCAACTCGACGACGCGGCGGAACGTGCCGTGAAAGCGCTCCTGCGCATACGTGCGCACGTCGTCGCCTTCGCCGCGCGGAGCCGGCTTGCGCTCGCCGCTGATCGTCAGCAGGTCCTTGTCGATCGACACGTCGAAGTCGGCTGCGGCCATGCCGGGTGCGAACGCAACGATCTCGATCGCATCGTCGGTGGCGCCGACGTTGAGCGCAGGGAACGCGCTTGGCCGCACCGCGCGGATGCCGGACGGGAGTTCGCCGAACAGGTTCGCGACCTGCCGCTGCACGCGGGCGAATTCGTCGAACAGGTCGTTGCCGAAATGAATACCGCTCATGATGGTCCTCCGGAACAGGGAACGCGGGAGACGCGACGGCGCGACGCCTGCGGCGGGCGCGACGGGTGGCTCCTCTGGGTCGAAACGGGGGCAGTGCGTTGCATGAAGCACTGCCCGGCAACGCGTAATTAGTGGCCGCCGCGACGTATTTCAAGAGGGAACCTGCAACCTGCGTCAACGCGTGCCCGTGCGATTCGATGCGACAATCGCCGCGATATCGGCAGACCAACGAGACGGGACAACCATGGACATTCGACGCATCGCGATCGTCGGCGCTGGCGTGATCGGCGCGAGCTGGGCAGCTTTCTATCTGACGCATGGCTTCGACGTCGTCGCGACCGATCCGGCGCCGCAAGCCGATGCGCGGCTGCGCGACGCGCTGGCCGCGTTTCTCGGCGACCGGGCCGCCGAACTTTCCGCGCGGCTGTCGTTCGACGCCGATCTCGTGCGCGCGCTCGACGGCGTCGATTTCGTGCAGGAGAACGGCCCGGAGCGGCTCGACCTGAAGCGCGCGCTGTATCGGCAGATGGACGACGTGCTGCCCGCACACGTGCCGATCGCGTCGAGTTCGTCGGGCCTGAAGATGTCGGACATCCAGACCGCGTGCGCGAAGCATCCGGAACGCTGCCTGATCGCGCATCCGTTCAACCCGCCGCACCTGATTCCGCTCGTCGAGCTGGTCGGCGGCGACGCGACCGACCAGGACGTGATCGCGCGCGTGAAGGATTTCTACGATGCACTCGGCAAGCAGACGATCGTTCTCAACAAGGAGATGACCGGCCACGTCGCGAACCGGCTCGCGGCCGCGCTGTTCCGCGAGGTGTATCACCTCGTCGGCGAAGGCGTCGTGAGCGTGGCCGATGCGGACAAGGCCGTCGCATGGGGCCCGGGCTTGCGCTGGGGGCTGATGGGGCAGTGCCTGACCTATCACCTCGGCGGCGGCGCGGGCGGGATCGCGCACTTCCTCGAACACCTGTCGGGGCCGATCACGAGCTGGTGGGACGACCTCGGCACGCCTTCGTTCGATCCGGACGTCGACCGCAAGCTGACCGACGAATTGCGCGCGATCCAGGGCGAGCATTCGATGCAGGAACTGGCGGCCGAGCGCGACCGGCTGCTCGTCGAGCTGATCGACGCGCGGCGCCGCAGCTTTCTGCCCTGACCGCGTCGTAGCGCAGTGTGTCGGTCGGGCCGCGCCCGGCTACTGCTGCGCAGCCGTTTGCGGTGCCTGCGGCGTCTGGGCAAGCCACGCGGGGCTCGCGGCCTGCACGAGTTCGCGGTTGCGCGCGCGCGTCGCGGCGCTCGGCGGATAGTTGCCGTCGTTCGTCGGCAGTTCGCCGTCGAGATAGGCCTGCTTGAGCTGGGCGATGACTTCCGCGCGTGTCAGGCCCGGTTCGGGCGCCGCGGCATCGGTCTGGGCAAAGGCGGGGGACAGCAGGGCGGCTGCGGTGGCCGCAACGGCGAATCGCAAGACGTTCATGGTGCGCTCCGATCAAGGGGACGGGACACCGGATGCGCGCGGCGGCTTGCCGTGCGTTCCGATGGGGCCCATTGTCGCGAGCGGGTGCTGCGCGGACGATGACGCGTTCCGGGCAAAGCTGTCAGTTGCGGGCGGGGTTGCGCTTCGTGCGTCGCGCGCGGTGCGGTTACAACTCCGCCGCTGCCGTGACCAGCGTGGCTTCGAGCGCGAGCGTCGAGCGCGACGCGGCGGCCGGCCGGTCGATCACGTATTCGAGTTCGCCGAGCTCGGGCAGCCCGGCGTCGAGCCGCGCCAGCCCGGCCGGAATCACGTAGCCGGCGAACGCGCTGACGCCGAGCCCCGCGCTCGCGGCCGCGCGCAGGACCGCGATGCTGCTGCTCACCACCGCGATCCGGTAAGGCCGGCCGATCGCGTCGAGCGTTTCGAGCACGCGGCGGCGCGACACGCTCGGCTCCGGATGCAGTGCGAGCGGCAGCACGGCCTCGTGGCCGGTGATCCGCGAATCGGGGCCGGTGCACCAGTACAGCGGCTCGCTGCGGATCACGCGGCCGCGCCGGCTGCCCGCGATGCGCTTCGCGAACACCAGATCGTGCCGGCCTTCGTCGAGCGCGTCGAACAGGTCGCCCGACAGCCCGGTCGAGATCGCCAGTTCGACTTCCGGGTTGCGCTGCACGAAGCTCGCGAGCGCGGACGTCAGGTGCGTCGACGCGAAATCCTCCGACATTGCGAGCCGCACCTTGCCCGACAGCGGCGGCCCGCACACCGACGTGACGGCTTCGTCCATCAGTTCGAGGATGCGCACCGCGTAGCGGAACAGCGCGTCGCCGTGCTGCGACAGGTGCACGTTGCGCGTGTCGCGCTCGAAGAGCGGCCGGTCGAGCAGCTCCTCGAGGCGGCGGATGTGCTGGCTGACGGTCGACTGCGACAGGTTCACGCGCTCGGACGCGGCGGTGAAACTACCGGACTGGGCAACGGCGACGAAGCTGCGCAGCAGCTCGGGCGGTAACGGACGCATTGCTAAATCCACTGAATCGGTTTCGACAACTTCATAAATGGCCGGATATTGCGGCGCTAGTATCGGATCACGCCCCGGTGCGGCCCGTGTAACGGGACGAACCGGACGCGTGGCCCGCGTCGTGCCGGCGGCTGCATCGGTCAGTCTACGGCATCCGGCGTCCGGCCCGAAACCGCATCATCCCATCGACCGCCCGAGAACGCGCCCGCACGACGAGCCGCCGGGCCGCGGCGCACCGCCGCAGGAGACAGTCCGCGCACGGGATCGACGTGCGGGCCCGCTTTCTGCACGCGTCAGGCGCCCGTCACGAAGAGACTGGAGACGACACATGATCATCTACGGAACCGCGCTGCTGGCGTTCTGCCACCTGGCCGGACTGTTCCTCGGCGACCTGCTGGGCAGCGCGATTGGCGTGAAGACCAACGTCGGCGGGGTCGGCATCGCGATGCTGCTGCTGATCTGCCTGCGCCTGTGGCTGCACCGGCGCGGCTGGCTGCCGAAGGAGACCGAGGCAGGCGTCGGCTTCTGGGGCGCGATGTACATCCCGGTCGTCGTCGCAATGGCCGCGAACCAGAACGTCGTCGCCGCGCTGAAGGGCGGGCCGGTCGCGCTGCTGGCCGCCGTCGGTGCGGTCGCGATCTGCGCATGCTGCATTGCGGTACTCGTGCGCACGGGGCGCGACGACACGGCCTTCGCGGGCGTGCCGCAATTCGAAGAACAATAACGGAGGCTGCCATGCTGCAGATGCTCGAAAAAGTCGTCGCCCACAACGGGCTCGTCGCGTCGTTCGCGCTGGTCGGCCTGATCATGTGGCTGTCGTCGATCGCGTCGCGCAAGCTCACGTTCGGCCGCGTGCACGGCTCCGCGATCGCGATCGTGATCGGTCTCGTGCTCGCGTATGTCGGCGGCGCGTTCACCGGCGGCGAGAAGGGAATTGCCGACGTGCGGCTGTTCGCGGGCGTCGGCCTGATGGGCGGCGCGATGCTGCGCGATTTCGCGATCGTCGCGACCGCGTTCGAAGTGCAGCCGACCGAGGCGCGCAAGGCCGGGCTCGTCGGTGTCGTGTCATTGCTGCTCGGCACCGTGCTGCCGTTCATCGTCGGCGCGTGCATCGCGCGCGCGTTCGGCTACACCGACGCAGTCAGCATGACGACCATCGGCGCGGGCGCCGTCACCTACATCGTCGGGCCCGTCACGGGCGCGGCGATCGGTGCGAGCTCCGACGTGATCGCGCTCAGCATCGCGACGGGGCTCGTGAAGGCGATCATCGTGATGGTCGGCACGCCGGTCGCGGCCAACTTCATGGGCCTGAAGACGCCGCGTTCCGCGATGATCTTCGGCGGCCTTGCGGGCACCGTCAGCGGCGTAAGCGCGGGGCTCGCCGCGACCGATCGCCGGCTCGTTCCGTACGGCGCGCTGGTCGCGACGTTCCATACGGGCGTCGGCTGCCTGCTGGGCCCGTCGGTGCTGTTCTTCACGACGCGCGCGCTGGTCGGCGGCTAGCTCGATGCGACGCGGCCCGTACGCGGGCCGCATCCATCGCGGCGTCCTCTGAGTCGCATTCGGCAACATCATCAATCGGCGGCGGCGCCAGGCTTAGAATGCCGCTGAACCATCGAAGCGGGAGAACTGTTCATGACGGGATGGAATCACGCGCGGCAGGCGCGCGATGCACGCCTCGCGGCCGGCGCGGCTTACGCGCAGGGCAAGCGGGTCGATGCGCGCGACACCGTCGCGTTGCTCGAAGCGGTGCTGCGGCCGGGTGACCGCGTCTGCCTCGAAGGCGACAACCAGAAGCAGGCCGACCTGCTCGCGACGGCGCTCGCCGACGTCGACAGCGCGAAGGTGCACGACCTGCACATGGTGCAGTCGGGCGTCGTGCTGCCCGAGCATCTCGACGTGTTCGAGCGCGGCATCGCGAAGCGTCTCGATTTCGCATATTCGGGCCCGCAGTCGCAGCGGATCGCGAAGCTGCTGTTTGGCGGCAAGATCGCGCTCGGCGCGGTGCACACCTATCTCGAACTGTTCGCGCGCTACTTCATCGACCTCACGCCGCACGTCGCGCTGATCGCCGCGGTCAGCGCCGACCGCGACGGCAACCTGTACACGGGCCCGAACACCGAGGACACGCCGACCGTCGTCGAGGCCACCGCGTTCAAGGACGGCATCGTGATCGCGCAGGTCGACCGCATCGTCGACAAGGTGCCGCGCGTCGACATTCCCGGCGACCGCGTGCATTTCGTCGTCGAGGCCGGCCGGCCGTTCTACGTCGAGCCGCTGTTCACGCGCGATCCGGCCGCGATCACCGAAACGCAGATCCTCACCGCGATGCTCGCGCTCAAGGGCATCTACGAACCGTACGGCATCAAGCGCCTGAACCACGGGATCGGCTTCAACACCGCCGCGATCGAGCTGCTGCTGCCGACCTACGGCGCGAAGCTCGGGCTGAAGGGCAAGGTCTGCACGCACTGGGCGCTCAATCCGCACCCGACGCTGATTCCCGCGATCGAGTCGGGCTGGGTCGAGCAGATCCACTGCTTCGGCTCCGAGGTCGGGATGGACGACTACATCCGCGCGCGTTCCGACGTATGGTTCACGGGCCCCGACGGGTCGCTGCGCTCGAACCGCGCGTTCTGCCAGACGGCCGGCCTCTATGCGTGCGACATGTTCATCGGCTCGACGCTGCAGATCGATTTGTCCGGCCATTCGTCGACGGTCACGGCCGAGCGGATCGCCGGCTTCGGCGGCGCGCCGAACATGGGCAGCGATGCACGCGGGCGGCGCCATCCGAGCGAGCCGTGGCTGAAGGCCGGTGCGGAAGCCGACCCCGACACGCCGGCGGCGCTCAGGCGCGGCCGCAAGCTCGTCGTGCAGATCGGCGAGACCTTCGGCGACAAGAACGTGCCGATGTTCGTCGAGAAGCTCGATGCGCTGAAGCTGGCCGACAAACTGCAGCTCGACCTCGCGCCGATCATGGTCTACGGCGACGACGTCACGCACATCGTCACCGAGGAAGGGATCGCGAACCTGCTGATGTGCCGCGACAAGGACGAGCGCGAGCACGCGATCCGCGGCGTCGCCGGCTATACGGACGTCGGCCGCGGCCGCGACCGGAAGATGGTCGAGCGGCTGCGCGAGCGCGGCGTGATCCGCCGCCCGGAGGATCTCGGCATCGATCCGCTTGACGCCGACCGCCGCTGGCTCGCCGCGCGCTCGATCAAGGATCTCGTGCACTGGTCGGGCGGGCTCTATGCACCGCCGGCCCGGTTCCGCAACTGGTGAGGAAGAGGGCATGGAACAGTTGAACTATCGCTTCACCGCGCGCGAGCGCGCGAAGGGCGAACTGGCCGCGGCGCTCGTCGGCGTGGTCGCGTCCGGCAATCTCGAAGTGCTCGTCGAGCGCGTGCTGCCGGGCAACGAATGCGAGATCGACATCCGCACCGCGGCGGTCGGCTTCGGCGCGGTGTGGCAGGCCGTCGTGTCGGACTTCGTCGAGCGGCGCACGCCGGGCGGCCTGAAGCTGTCGATCAACGACGGCGGCGCGCGGCCCGACATGGTGTCGCTGCGGCTCGCGCAGGCCGTGCGCGCGATCGAGGGGGATGCATGATGACCGACGTGATCCACGACGCGCCCGCGTTCGTCGCGACCGGCGCGAGCTGGTACGAAGCGTCGGCGCGGCAGCGCATCGACGGGCTGCTCGACGCGGGCAGTTTCAGCGAATTCCTCGGGCCGGCCGAACGCGTGACGAGCCCGCACCTGCCGCTGTTCGACCTGCCGCAGCAGTTCGACGACGGGATGGTGGTCGGCCACGGCCGGCTCGACGGCCAGCCGGTGTTCGTCGCCGCGCAGGAAGGCCGCTTCATGGGCGGCGCGTTCGGCGAAGTGCACGGCGCGAAGCTCACCGGATTGCTGCGTGCCGCGCGCGAAGTCGGCAAGCCGGTGCTGATCCTGTTCGATACGGGCGGCGTGCGGTTGCAGGAAGCGAACGCGGGCGAGCTTGCGATCGCCGAGATCATGCGTGCGCTCGTCGACGCGCGCGCGGCCGGCGTGCCGGTGATCGGGCTGATCGGCGGGCGCGCGGGCTGCTACGGCGGCGGCGGGCTGCTCGCCGCATGCTGTTCGGCGCTGGCGGTGTCGGAGCAGGGGCGCATCAGCGTGTCGGGCCCCGAAGTGATCGAAACGAATCGCGGCGTCGAGGAATTCGACGCGAAGGACCGCGCGCTGATCTGGCGCACGATGGGTGGCAAGCACCGGCGGCTGATCGGCGGTGCGGACCGCTATGTCGCCGATACGCCGGACGCGTTCCGCGCGGCGGCGCTCGACCTGATCGGCCACGCGCCGAAGTTCGATGCGGCGATGCTGCGTGCCGAACAGGCGCGCCTCGAAGCACGCGTTGAACGGTTCGGTGCATGCAGGGATGCGCTCGATGTGTGGCGCACGCTCGGTGCGAGCACGCCGGAAGCGATTCCGGGAATGCCGGACGATGCGTTCGCGAAACTCGCCGACCAGTTACAGGAGCCCCAGCATGACGCTCGATGAAGTCCTGAATTCGCTGTTTCCAACAGGCCATTCGATCGCGCGCACCGGCGGCCTGCTGACGGGCCACGCGGAACTGGCCGGCACGCGCGTCGACGTGATCGGCGTCGCCGACCGGTTGCCGTTCGGGATCGACGAGGCGCTGACGCTCGCGTCGCGCGTGCTCGACACGATCGCGCGCGGAGGCGATACGCCGATCCTCGTGCTCGTCGACAGCGACAGCCAGCGGATGAGCAAGCGCGACGAACTGCTCGGCCTGAACGAAGGGCTGTCGCATCTCGCGAAGTGCCTGATGCACGCGGATCTCGCCGGGCACCGGACGATCGGCGTGCTGTACGGGCACACGGCCGCGGGCGCATTTATCGCGACCGCGCTCGCGACGCGCACGCTGCTTGCGGTGCCGGGCGCCGAGCCGGAGGTGATGGACCTGCCGTCGATGTCGCGCGTGACCAAGCTGCCGATCGACGTGCTGAAGGAGATGGCGCGCTCGACGCCCGTGTTCGCGCCCGGGCTCGACAACCTCGTGAAGATGGGCGCCGTCGACGCCGTGCTCGACCCGGCCCGCGCGCTCGATGCGCAGGTCGGCGAATGGCTCGGCAAGCCGGTCGATCGCATCGACCGGCGCGCGGCGCGCGGCCGGCCGGTCGCGACCGACGTCGCGCGGCGCGTCGAGGAACTCGCGCGTGCCGCACGCTGAGATGCCGCTGCGCCGCCACACGCTCGTCACGCTGACGGCGGCGGGGTGGGGCGCGGCATTCGCGCGCGATCCCGCGCTCGCGGCCGATCCGCTCGTGCACGCGTGGGCCGAACGCGGCTGGCCGCTGATCGTGCGCCGCGCGTCGCCCGACGAGGCCGATGCCGGTCGCGTGCCGCTCGGCCTGCCGCTGCCGCCTGCCGCCGGCAAGCGGCGCATCGCGCTGAACGTTGCCGCCGATGCGCTCGCGACGGTCGGCCCGCTGCCCGCGCTGGCCGACGTGCTTGCCGCCGCGCCCGATGCGTGGCACGCACCGTTGCGCGAGCTCGATGCGCTCGGCACGCGCTGCGGCGTTCAGGGCCGCGCGTTCGGCAGCCTCGCGTGGCAGGCGCTGACGGGCGAGCGATACGTGGGCGCGTCGTCCGATCTCGACATCGTGTTTCCGCTGCCGAATGCCGCGTCGCTCGCACCGCTGCTCGACGGCCTCGCGGCGATCGACGCGCGCGCGTCGATGCGCATCGACGGCGAACTGCTGCGCGACGACGGCGCGGGCGTGAACTGGCGCGAACTGCACGCGCGGCTGCCCGAAGTCGCGGTCAAGACCGCGATCGCCGTCGAATTGATGCCTGCCGGCGCATTCACCGGAGACGCGCGATGAGCGCATGGGCTGCCTGCCGCGTACCGGCGCCGTCCGCTGCCGAGCGCATCGCCGAGCTGGCCGAGCGCAGCCTCGTGCTCGAGATCGACACCTATCCGAAACCGGGGCTCGTCAGCCACGTCGACACCGGCAGTCATTCGGACATGGATGCCGCGATGTTCGCGCGCAGCGCCGCCGTGCTGCGGCCGTATTTCGCGGAACTCGCCGACGCGGGCGCACGCGACGCGGACATGGCCGTGCTGCGCAAGATCGGCCTGCGTGCCGAGCACGCGATGCTCGCCGCGACCGGCGGCGTCAATACCCATCGCGGCGCGATCTTCGGGCTCGGGCTGCTGTGCGCGGCCGCAGGCCGGCGTGAGATACCGGGGGCAGTGCCGGGCGGAATGACGCTCGGCGCGTTCGTTTCCCGCCGCTGGGGCACCGATATTCTCGGCGGCCCGCGCTTGCCGGACAGCCACGGCGAGCGCGCGAACCGACGCTACGGCGTCGGTGGCGCGCGTCGCGAGGCGGCCGACGGTTTCACGACCGTGTACGCGATCGGGCTGCCCGCGCTGCGCCGTGCGAAGCGCGACCTGCCCGACGACCCGGAAGCCGCGCGCGTCGCAGCGTGCTTCGCGCTGATCGCCGCGCTCGACGATACGAACCTGCTGCACCGGGGCGGGCAGGCCGGCCTCGATTTCGCGCGGGCGACCGCACGTGCGTTCGTCGCACGCGGCGGCGTGCGCGCTCGCGACTGGCGGCTGCGCGCGGCTGCCGCGCATCGTGCGTTCGTTGCGCGCCGGCTGAGCCCGGGCGGCGCGGCTGACCTGCTCGCAATGAGCGTATTCGTCGATGCGCTCGAAGCCGACGGGGACGCGCGATGACGCTCGCGATCCTTTGTTCGGGACAAGGCGCGCAGCGCGCCGACATGTTCGACCTGACAGGGACTGCGCCGCAGGCCGATGCATTGTTCGCGCACGCCGGCCGGCTCCTCGGCGACGATCCGCGCGCGTGGGTCCGGCAAGCCGGACTGGACGCGCTGGGCGAGAACCGCGCCGCGCAAATCCTCTGCACGGTCCAGGCGCTCGCGGCGGCCGCGCTGCTCGACGCGGTGTGGCCGCGCCGGCGCTGCGTCGCGGGCTACAGCGTCGGCGAGGTCGCGTCGTGGAGCGTCGCGGGGATGATCGATCCGCATGACGCGCTCGACCTGGCCGACGCACGCGCACGCGCGATGGATGCGGCGAGCGGCGGCGACGAGCGGATGGCGTTCGTGCGCGGCCTGACGCGCGCGCAGCTTGCGCAGTTGTGCGACGGCCGCGACGCGGCGATCGCGATCGCGAACCCCGGCGACGCGTTCGTGGTCGCGGGGCGGCAGACCGATGTCGATGCGGTGGCCGACGACGCGGCGCGCGCCGGCGCGCTGCGCGTCGCGCCCGTGTGCGTGCGGATCGCGTCGCACACGCGCCGGCTCGCAGCGGCCGTGCCGGCGTTTCGCGCGTCGCTTGCCGCGGTGCCCGCGCGCCGGCCGCTGCCCGGTTCGCGGTTGTTCTCGGGCATCGACGGCGCGTCGGTGCTCGACGTCGACGCGGGCCTCGACAAACTTGCCCGGCAGATCGCCGAGCCGGTCGAGTGGGCGGCCTGTCTTGCCGCCTGCGTGGAGGCTGGCGCGACCGCGTTCCTCGAACTCGGCCCCGGACGCGCGCTGGCCGAGATGGCAAGCGGCGCGTATCCCGCGCTGCCGGCGCGCAGCGTCGCGGATTTCCGATCCGTTGACGGTGTGACGAGCTGGCTCGCGCGCGTCGCGGCCGGCTGACCGGCGGCCCGAAAAACGGCCGGAAACGCACCCGCCGGGCATCCGTTCCGCACTGTGTGTTGCGCCGGCGCAGCAGCGTCGCAGCCGGCGCTTGCCACGCGAATTGGCGTCGCTACAATGGCGCCCGCCATGAGACCAGCCGCCTTCCTTCTCGCCGCGCTTTGCTGCGCGGCGAGTGCCCACGCCAGCCAGATTCCGTCCGACGCCGCATCGGTCGGCGCGTACTTTTCGTATGACAACGCGGCGGCCGACGCGACCGTCGACCTGATCGAACAGGCGCAGCGCCGCGTGCTGCTGGCCGGCTATACGCATGTGCCGCCCGCCGTCGCGAGCGCGCTGCGCGCGGCCCGTGGGCGGGGCGTCGAGGTGCGCGTCGTGCTCGTGCGCACGCCGCGCGCGGGCAAGGCCAGCGGCGCGGGGTATCTGAAATCCGCGGGCATCGACGTGGCGATCGATTCTCGGCACGGCGATCCTGCGCCGCGCTTCGTGATCGTCGACGACAGCGTCGCGCTGACGACGCTGTCCGACGGCGCGGCCGTGCATGCGGAGACGGTCAACGTGTTCCAGCGCGCGCCCGAGCTCGCGCAATCCTACGCGCAGTCGTTCTGGCGGCTGTACCGGCAGGCCGGCGGCCTCTGACCCCTTCCTTCGGCGCCCGCGCGCGCCGGTGTGACCCTGCTTGCATCGGCGCTGCCGATGAACCATGCTCGTTGACAGGCGCCGGCGCGGGTTTCGCGCATCCGGCGCAACGGCAGGGAGCCGATCGTGACCGAGTGTTTTGCCGATCGCGCCGATGCGGGCCGCCAGTTGGCCGGCGCGCTGAGCGACTACGCGGGGCGTAGCGATATCGTCGTACTCGCGTTGCCGCGCGGCGGCGTGCCCGTCGCGTATCCGGTCGCGTGCGCGCTGCGCGCGCCGCTCGACGTGTTGGTTGTGCGCAAGCTCGGTGTGCCGAACGACCCCGAGCTAGCGATGGGTGCGATTGCAACCGGCGGCGCGATGCATCTGCAACGTTCGGTGATCCGCTCGATGGGCGTGACCGACGCGCAGCTCGCCGACGTGATCGTGCGCGAGACGGCCGAACTGCATCGCCGCGATGCGCTGTATCGCGGCGCCGCGCCGCCGCTGCCGGTCGAGGGTCGCATCGCGATCGTCGTCGACGACGGTGTCGCGACCGGCGCGTCGATGCGCGTCGCGCTGCAGGCGCTGCGCGAGCGCCACCCGGCGCGGATCGTCGCGGCTGCGCCGGTCGCGCCGGCGGGCGCGCTGCATGCATTCGACGACCTGGCCGACGCGTTCGTCACGGTATCGCAGCCGCGACCGTTCTTCGGGATCAGCCAGTTCTACGCGCGCTTCGAGCAAACGAGCGACGACGAGGTGCGTACGCTGCTCGACGCGGCCCGCATGTAACGCGGCATCACGTCCGCGTGATCCGGCGCGAGCGCGAGCGAGGGCGGCCGGCCTCGGCCAGCGCGAACACGCGCTGCAGCATCGGATGGACATTGCCGTGCCAGTGCGCGCCGGTAAACAGCCCGTAGTGATCGCAATCGTCGATATCGATGCGATAGCGCTCGTCGGCCGCGAGGCCGCTGCACATGTCGAGTGCCGCGTGCGTCTGGCCGGCGCCCGTGACCGCATCGCATCGGCCTTCGACGGTCAGCAGCGTGACGCCGCGCAGCGCGGCCGGCTCGACGCGCCGTCCGCCCACGTTCCACGTGCCGTTCGCGAGGCACATGCGCTGGAACACGATGTCGACCGTGTCGAGGAAATATTCGGCCGGCATGTCGAGCAGCGCCGTGTATTCGAGCAGCGCGCGCCGCGCTCCGGCGAGCGCGGCCATGTCGAAGCGCGACGCGGCCAGCGCGTACGCCTCGATCAGCGACATGAAGCGTTGCGGGTACATCAGCGCGATTTCGCCCTGCTGAAGATAGGTCGGGAACACGTGACGGCCGTGCCCCGCGAAGCCGGGCGGCACGATGTCGATCAGGTGGCGGCGGCACCAGTCGAGCGAGCGGGTGGCCGCGGCGGTGCCGAGCGCGCTCGGATTCAGGCGCGCGTCGAGCGGGCCGCCGATCAGCGTGACGCTCGCGGGCGGCGCGAGGCCGCGCGCGGCGCGCAGCGCGAGTGCGCCGAGCGCCGGCACGGTCGCCTGGCACACGGCGACGACGTGCAGCGGCCGATCGTCGAGCGCGAGCCCGTCGACGAAGCCGTCGAGCGTCGCGACATACTCGTCGAGCCCGAAGCGGCCCGACGCGAGCGGCACGTCGCGCGCGTTGCGCCAGTCGGTCACGCACACGTCGCCGTCGGCAAGCAGCGTCTCGACGGTTTCACGCATCATCACGGCTGCGTGCCCGGCGAGCGGTGCGCACAGCAGCACCGTGCGCTGCGCATCGGCGCGCGTGAAGTGCCGCAGGTCGCAGAACGGCGTGCGCGCGGCGACCCGCTCGCCGGTCGCGGGTCGCGCGATGTCGAAGCGCGGCGGTCCGACCGGCTGCCCGAGCAGCGGCTCGAACAGGTCGTCATAGCACGACGATGCGGCGTGCGGCAGCGTCGCCGCGGGCCATGCGTCGAACGCGTGCCGCGTCGCCTCGCGCCAGGCGCGCATCCATTCCCGCTGCTGCTCGACGAGGGCATACCACATGGCGAACCTTGGGACGGAAGGGGCGTGAATCTGCATTATGGTCACTGTGGCCGGGTAGCGGGGGGGCGGTGCGCTGCCGGGCGATGCGTAACAAGCGGACGAACGCACGAACACGCTAGGCGGCGACTCGTGGCGCTGCTACAGTCGTCGGTCCCATTCCCCTCAAGCGGAGCGTTTGCGATGAAGCTGATCGGCATGCTGGATTCCCCGTTCGTACGCCGTGTCGCCATTTCGGCGAAGCTGCTCGACCTGCCGTTCGAACACGAGTCGATCTCGGTGTTCCGTCATTTCGAGCAATTCAGGACGGTCAACCCGGTCGTCAAGGCGCCGACGCTCGTGACCGACGAGGGCGCAACGCTGCTCGATTCGTCGCTGATCGTCGATTATCTCGATCACCTGGTCGCGACGGAGCGGCGCCTGCTGCCCGACGCCGCCGACGCACGGCTGCGCACGCTCGTGCCGGTCGGTTTCGCGCTGGCGGCGGCCGAGAAGACCGTGCAGATCGTCTACGAGCAGGCGCTGCGCCCATTCGACAAGCAGCACGCGCCGTGGATCGAGCGTGTGCTGAGCCAGCTCGAGGGCGCATACGGCGAGCTGGAGCCGCTCGTCGCGGCCGCGAACGGCTGGTTCGGCGGCGCGCGCCTGCTGCAGTCCGACGTGACGGTTGCGGTCGCGTGGCGCTTCACGCAGTTCATGGCGGCCGATTACCCGGTGCTCGCGCGGATCGATCCGGCCCGTTATCCGGCGCTTGCCGCGCATTCGGCGCGGGCGGAAGCGCTGCCGGCTTTCATCGAAACGCCGCTCGTCTAGGGCCTGACGGCGGGGCGCGAGGCTGCCCCGCGCCGTTGCCAGCCACCCGCTCGGCCCCGCCCGGCAAGCCTTCGCCGATTGTTCTCGGCGGCTGACAAGTGACTTCGCATTCGCACTGTTTATCCGGAAGCGGCCGGTCCCTAGAATCCACTCCATCGAATCACGCATTGCCAGATGGAGCCGATGATGAAAACCCTGATCGAATCGAGCCTGTACCACCCGTCCGTCGTGTTGCCGCTTGCCGCGCTGACGCAGTTGATGGTCGAGCGCGACTTCAATCTCGGCCAGATTGGGCTGATCGTCGCGGCACGCGGTGCGCAGGCGGCGGTGTCGCGTTCGCGTGCGCTGTTGTTCTGCCGTCACTGCGAAGCGCAAGCGTGAGGGTGCTCGCGGCTGAAGGATGAAAAAAAGCCCGGCCGGCGCAAGCCGGTCGGGCGGATCGGATTCGATCGGGCCCCGGCTTCGGCCGGGGCTTTTTCATGGGCGACGCTCAGGCGCGTGCCGGCGACACGACGCCGTAGATCTCCGAGTCGTCCTCTTCGCGCAACTGGCGCGCGAGCTGGTGCGCTTCGCGGCGCGTCGCGACGGCCGGCGGCGAGCCCTTCAGCGGCTGGCGCGCGGTTTCCGCCAGCGCGAGCACCGACACGATGCCGATCACGGCGGCGCCCATCATGTAATACGCGGGCATCATCAGGTTGTGCGTCACTTCGACGAGCCACGCGGTCACCAGCGGCGTCGTGCCGCCGAACAGCGACACCGACACGTTGAAGCCGATCGCGAGCGCGCCGTAGCGGATCTCGGTCGGGAACAGCGCCGGCAGTGCCGACGGCATCACGCCGGTGAAGCACGACAACAGCACGCCGAGGATCAGCAGGCCGGCGAACACCGACGCGGTAGTGCCCGCATGGATCAGTATCATCGACGGGATCGACAGCACGAGCAGCCCGACACAGCCGGTGAGCATCACCGGCTTGCGGCCGATCGTGTCGGACAGGCGGCCGGCGTAGAGCGTCATCGGCATCATCAGCACCATCACGATCAGCACGAGCACGAGGCTGTGCGATTCGTCGAAGTGCAGCGTCGACGACATGAAGCTCGGCAGGTATGACAGCACCATGTAGTCGGTCACGTTGAAGATCAGCACGAGTCCGACGCACAGCAGCAGCGCACGCCAGTTGCGCATCAGCGTTTCGCGGAAGCGCGCCTTCGGCACCGCCTTGTCCTGCGCTTCGCGCTCTTCGGCCTGGCGCTTGAACGCGGGCGTTTCCTCGAGCTTCATCCTGATGTAGAGCCCGATCAGGCCGAGCGGGCCGGCGATCAGGAACGGCACGCGCCAGCCCCACGACAGCAGCGCCTCCTGCGACAGCGACGCGGTCAGCAGTGCGACGACGCCCGCACCCATCACATAGCCGATCAGCGTGCCGAACTCGAGGAAGCTGCCCATGAAACCGCGGCGCTTGTCGGTCGAGAATTCGGCGATGAAGGTGGCTGCGCCGCCGTATTCGCCGCCGGTCGAGAAGCCCTGCACGAGACGCGCGACGAGCAGCAGCACAGGCGCCATGATGCCGATCGATGCGTAGCTCGGGATCAGGCCGATCGCGAAGGTGCCGACCGCCATCATGATCATCGTCGCGGCGAGCACGCGCTGGCGGCCGATGCGGTCGCCGAGCGGGCCGAACACCATGCCGCCGAGCGGACGCACGAGGAACGCGGCTGCGAACGTGCCGAAGGTCGCGAGCAACTGCGCGGACGGGCTGCTGGACGGGAAGAACACCTTGCCGAGCGTGACGGCGATATAGCTGTAGACGCCGAAGTCGAACCATTCCATCGCATTGCCGATGGCCATCGCGCTGACGGCGCGTTTGAGCAGGCTCTGGTCGACGACGGTTATGTCGTCAGCGGCGAGCGGAGCGTCGCCGGACGAAGTGGAGGAAGAAGCAGCGGTCGGGCTGACGTGTGTTGCGGTCAAGGTCATGCACTCCTTTGACTGCGCCGGAACGGGTGGGCCGTCCGACACGGTTTGCCGGCAAGCGCGGTGTCGCGTGCGGCGCGTCGGGGCAGGCCATTAAGCACTTACTGCACAAGAGGCGGTACAGGGCCGTAAGGGGCTGCTTCGACGCAGGCCCGATGGGCCGTCGCGACAGTGCGCTCATGAAGAATGGGCCGCGTGATGCTGGCGGCAGATGCCGGTGCGGACGAAGGTCCGGCGTTCCGGCAAGCGCCCCGAAAGGGGCAACGAAACGAGAAAAGCGGGCCTGTCGGGCGGGCTTTCCTGTGGGTGCAATTTCGGTCGAAGCGCCGGCCCGCAACGCGCGGACGGACTTCTGTCGAAATCGAATAGACAGAGATTGAATGTTGAAACGGGGGACATGATAGCACGATGACGGATGATCGTGCAAATTGCCGGGAAACGCCCGTCTGGCGGGGCGTCCGGCGCGGCCTGCTCGGGTATGATCGGCGGCGCGCGGCGGGGCCGTGCAGCCCCCGGAGACGGGGGCGAATTCACGAGGAACCGGATGACCGAACTGATGAGGGTCGCGGCGCTGTTCGCCGCTACCGCGCTGGCCGAAATCGTCGGCTGCTACCTGCCGTGGCTCGTGCTGAAGGGCGGCCGGCCGGTCTGGCTGCTGGTGCCGGCCGCGCTGTCGCTCGCGCTGTTCGCGTGGCTGCTGACGCTGCACCCGAGTGCCGCGGGCCGCACCTATGCCGCGTACGGCGGCGTGTATATCGCGGTTGCGCTGATCTGGCTGCGGGTGGTCGACGGCGCCGTGCTGACCCGCTGGGATGTGGCCGGCGCGGTGCTCGCGCTCGGCGGGATGGCGGTCATCGCGCTGCAGCCGCGCGCATAAGCGCGGCCGCGGCGCGTGCCGTGCGCCGGATACGTCAGGCCGTTTCGGCGGCGTCCGCGTCGGCGGACTTGCGCCACACGCACGCGCCCTTGACCGACTTGTCGAGTTCGTCGAGCTGCGCCTGGTGCGCGGCGAGTTCGTCGGCGCTCGCGGCCACCACGGCCAGGTCGAGCGCGGCGAGCGACACGCGCTGGCCGTTTGCCGCGCCGCCGTCGGCGCCCGCGTCGTCGAGCATGTCGATCACGAGGCTGTCCTGGCCGCGCGTCATCGCGAGATACACCTCGGCGAGCAGCTCCGAGTCGAGCAGTGCGCCGTGCAGCGTACGGTGCGCGTTGCTGATGCCGAAGCGGTCGCACAGCGCGTCGAGCGAGTTGCGCTTGCCGGGGAACATCTGCTTGGCTTGCACGAGCGTGTCGATCACGCCGCCGCAATGTTCGGTGAACGGCGGCAGGTCGAGCCGCGCGAATTCGGCGTCGAGGAAGCCAAGGTCGAACGGCGCGTTGTGGATGATCAGCTCGGCGTCCTTCACGAAGTCGAGGATCTGGCTGGCGACTTCCGCGAACTTCGGCTTGTCGCTGAGGAATTCGGTCGTGAGGCCGTGCACCGCCAGTGCGCCCGGATCGCTGTCGCGCTCGGGGTTCACGTAGAAGTGCAGGTTGTTGCCGGTGAGCCGCCGGTTCAGCAGCTCGACGCAGCCGATTTCGATGAGGCGGTCGCCCGTGCGGGCGTTCAGGCCGGTGGTTTCGGTATCGAGAATGATCTGGCGCATGTCGGGAAAAGCAAAGGAAACAGGAGAGTGGCCGGCGTTCAGGCCGTGAGCGATTCGACGCCGCGATTCGCGAGCGCGTCCGCGCGCTCGTTTTCCGGATGGCCCGCGTGACCCTTGACCCAGCGCCACTCGATCTCGTGCTGCGCGACGAGCGCGTCGAGCCGCTTCCACAGGTCGGCGTTCTTCACGGGCGTTTTTGCCGCGGTGACCCAGCCCTTCTTCTTCCAGCCGTGGATCCACTCGCTGATGCCTTTCTGCACGTATTGCGAATCGGTATGCACGATCACCTGGCACGGCCGCTTCAGCGCCTCGAGCGCGGCGATCACGCCCATCAGCTCCATACGGTTGTTGGTCGTGTTGGGCTCGCCGCCGAACAGCTCCTTTTCGCGGTCGCCGTAGCGCATCAGTGCGCCCCAGCCGCCGGGGCCGGGGTTGCCCTTGCAGGCGCCGTCGGTATAGATGTCGATGGTATCGGTTGTCATGAATGTTCTTGATGGGTAGTCGGGGAGGCCGCGGGCGTCAGGCCTGGTGCGAGCACGGGCTTCTTCATCTTGATCTGGCCGACGAGGTGCATGCCGCGCACGCGCTTGACGGCCGTCACCATGTAGACGGCGCCGAAGATCGGCCACCAGCGGTCGCCCGCGGCTTCCATGAAGCCGTAGCGGGCCAGCCACTTGTCGGTGACGAGCGGCGGCCGGTAGCAGCCGAAGCGGCCGCGTTCGAGGTCGAAGCCGAGCAGCTTGATCCAGTCCTTGAGCCGGATGAACGCGATCTGGTCGCGCGTCGCCGGCACGAACGGGTGGTTCGCCATGCGCCCGAACGATTGCCGCATGCCCCACAGGCTGAGCGAATTGAAGCCGGTGATCACGAGCTGGCCTTCCGGCATCAGCACGCGCTCGGCCTCGCGCAGCAGGCGGTGCGGGTCGGACGTGAACTCGAGCGTGTGCGGCATCACGATCAGGTCGACGCTCTGCGACTCGAACGGCAGGTCGAGCAGGTCGCACCAGGTCGTGCTGCGATCGGCGGGCGCGTGCGCCGGCGCGTGCGCTTCGCGCGCCCACGGATACTGGTACGGCGCGCTCGCGCCGCTTGCCGGATCGAGCACGAGGCCGCGATACGGCATGCGGTTCTCGCGCAGTGCGTCGAGCTGCGGCAAGCCGAGTTGCAGCGCGTGGAACCCGAAGACGTCGGACACGATCCGGTCGAGCTGCGCCTGCTCCCAGCCCAGCACGTAGCGGCCGGGAGGCGAGTCGGTCCAGGCGGGCCAGTCTATAATTTGACGGTCAGACATAACGATGATTGCGCGCCCATGAACGAGCTGGAATACGTGCCGGTTCCGGCATTCGAAGACAACTATATCTGGCTCGTCTCGGACGGCCGCGATGCGATCGCCGTCGATCCGGGTGAAGCCGCGCCCGTACGCCGGGTTCTTGCCGAACGAGGCTGGCGGTTGACCGCTATTTTACTCACGCACCATCACGCCGACCATGTCGGCGGTGTCGAGGCGCTGCGCAATAGCCAACCGGCCGATGTGCCGCTCACCGTTTACGGCCCCGCGGCCGAGGCGATCGGCGCGGTCACGCGGCCGCTTTCGGGCGGCGATCGCGTGACGCTCGACGCGCCGGCCGTCGCGTTCGACGTGCTCGACGTACCCGGTCATACGCGCGGTCACATCGCCTATTTCCAGGCGGCCGGGCAGGGCGCCGCGGTGCCGCACGTATTCTGCGGCGACACGCTGTTCTCGTGCGGCTGCGGCCGTCTGTTCGAAGGCACGCCCGCGCAGATGCTCGCGTCGCTCGATGCGCTCGCGGCGCTGCCGGGCGACACGCGCGTGCATTGCGCACACGAATATACGCTGTCCAATATCCGTTTTGCGCTCGCGTGCGAACCCGGTAACGCGGCGCTCGCCGCATGGCGCGACGAAGCGCAGGCATTGCGCGCGCGCGGCGTGCCGACGCTGCCCACTACGATCGCGCACGAGCGTGCCGTCAACCCGTTCATGCGTGCGGACAGCGCGGCCATTCATGCGACGCTCGAAGCCGAGCTTCACGAAACGGTGCCGGATCGTCTGGCGGCGTTCACGCTGATGCGCGAGTGGAAAAACCGGTTCCGATGATCATTTCCGGAGGACTCCAAAGCTCAAGCGGAGTCTGTAAAAATTGCTCCAAATGTAGGATTTCGCTGAGTTTTCGGTGTTTTTATTGACGTGAAGCACGCACTTCCGTAGTATCGCCAGCAATTTCCAGCCGTCGGAAGCCGAGATTTTCATGCGACTTATATTGAGTGCGATGGTGGTCCTGCTACTCGCCGCTTGTGCGAGCCAGGCCCCTGTCGCCGACAACGCCGCCGATTCGCAGGCGACGTCCAACTACCTCCGTAAATCAGCCACCGCCAAAGAAACCGTCGACGTCGACAAGCAATCCGTCGGCGACCTGACCAGTGCGGACTCCGATCTCTGGGGGCGCATCCGTCGCGGCTTCCAGATGCCCGACCTGCAGAGCGACCTCGTCGACATGCAGACGACCTGGTACACGCAGCGTCCCGATTACGTGCAGCGCATGACCGAGCGCTCGCAGAAGTACCTGTACCACATCGTCGAGGAACTCGAGGCGCGTCACATGCCGACCGAGCTCGCGCTGCTGCCGTTCATCGAGTCGGCGTTCAACCCGCAGGCGCTGTCGGTCGCGAAGGCGGCCGGCATGTGGCAGTTCATGCCCGGCACGGGCCGCACGTACAACCTGAAGCGCAACATGTGGCAGGACGAGCGCCGCGACGTGCTCGCGTCGACGAGCGCCGCGCTCGACTACCTGTCGCGCCTGCATGACATGTTCGGCGACTGGTATCTGGCGCTGGCCGCGTACAACTGGGGCGAAGGCAACGTGCAGCGCGCGATCGCGCGCAACCAGGCGGCCGGCCTGCCGACCGACTACCAGAGCCTGCGGATGCCGAACGAGACGCGCAACTACGTGCCGAAGCTGCAGGCGGTGAAGAACATCATCGCGAGCCCGAAGCAGTACGGGCTGACGCTGCCGGACATCCCGAACCACCCGTATTTCGTGACGGTCACGACGTCGCGCGACATCGACGTCGCGGTCGCCGCGAAGCTCGCGAACCTGTCGCTCGACGAATTCCGTTCGCTGAACCCGTCGTTCTCGAAGCCGGTGATCCTCGGCGCGACCGAGCCGCAGATCCTGCTGCCGTTCGACAACGCGTCCGCGTTCGAGAAGAGCCTGAAGGCATACAACGGCCAGCTTTCGACGTGGACCACCTACACGGTCAGCGAACGTGCGCGGCCGGCTGCGATCGCCGAGAAGATCGGCGTGGACGCCGATACGCTGATGTCGGTCAACAAGATTCCGGCCGGCATGCGCCTGAAGCCGGGCTCGACGATCGTCGTGCCGCGCGGCGATGACGACGACGAGGACATCAGCGCCGACGTCGCCGAAAACGGCGCGCTCGCGATGGAGCCGGACGTACCCGACACGCGCAAGATGCTGATCCGCGTGCGCCGCAAGCAGTCGATGGCGGCGATCGCCGGCCGCTACGGCGTATCGGTCGGCCAGCTCAAGGCATGGAACCGCACGCACCGCGATCTCGCGATGCCGGGCCAGGCGCTCGTGCTGCACGTGCCGGTTGGCCGTTCGGTGCCGGCGGAACCCGGTCCGGAGCGGATCGCGACCTCGGTCGGCAGTGCGCACATCGAGCGCGCAAGCCTGGCGGTGGGCGGCAAGTCGCACGGCGCGAAGCGCGGTGCGGCAAAGCCGGCGGCCAAATCGGCGAAGGCTGCACCCGCGAAGGCCGCCGCGCACAAGAGCAAGAAGAAGTAACGCGGCTGCAAAGCGCAGCGGGCGGCCGGTCCGGGTCGCGCGATTGCGTTATCATCCGACGAATTGCGACGAAACGCCGTCACCGAGGTGACGGCGTTTTCGTTTGTGCGCGGCGCTCGGGCGCCGCTTCGAGCGTCTTCATATAACAAGGGGAAGCGATGTCGTCGGTGCAGGTGAGGGTGCTCGCACTGTTTTCGATCGGGTATTTCGTGTCGTATGTGTTTCGCGGCGTCAATCTGGGCTTCGCGCCGTTCGTCACGCATGAGCTCGGGTTGTCGGCCGCCGATCTCGGCCTGCTCACCAGTCTTTATTTCCTCGGCTTCGCGGGCGCGCAGATCCCGGCCGGCGTGATGCTCGATCATTTCGGCCCGCGCCGCGTGACGGCCGGCATGCTGCTGTTCGCGGCGGCCGGCGCCGCCGTGTTCGGCACCGCGCACAGCCTCGGCACGATGATGATCGGCCGGCTGCTGATCGGCGTCGGCGTGTCGGTGTGTCTCGGCGCGGCGTTCAAGGCGCTCGCGCAGCATTTCCCGGTCGGCCGGCTGCCGCTCGTCAACGGCCTCGTGATGGCCGTTGGCGGCCTCGGCGGCGTCGTGGTCGGTTCGCCGCTGACCTGGCTGCTTGGCTGGACGAACTGGCGCGCGATCTGTTTCGGCCTTGCGGTGCTGACGGTGATCGTCGCGGCCTCGATCGGCTTCGGCGCGCCCGAAGCGAAGCAGGTGCGCCACCAGGGCGGGCTCGTCAGCCAGTTCAAGGGCACGTGGCACATCCTGAGCAGCCGCGCGTTCTGGAAGATTTCGTCGCTCTCGGTCGTGACGCAGGGCGTGTTCTACGCGATGCAGTCGCTGTGGGTCGGGCCGTACCTGCGCGATGTCGCGGGGTTCGATGCGCCGCATGCCGCGCGCCTCGTGTCGGTGCTCGGCTTCGCGATGATGGCCGGCTGCGTCGGCTTCGGCGCCGCGGCGCGCGTGCTCGAGCGGCGCGGCGTGTCCGTCTATGCGTTCTGCGGTGTCGGCATGGCGCTGTTCGTCGCGACGCAGGTCGCGATCGTCGCGCGCGTGCCGTTGCCGCCGGCCGTGCTGTGGGCTGCATACGGGATGTTCGGTGGCGTCGGCATCCTGACCTATGCGGTGATGGCCGGGCACTTTCCCGCTCATCTGATCGGCCGCGCGAACACGACGCTCACGCTGGTGATCTTCCTGCTGATCTTTGCGTTCCAGATCGGTGTCGGCGCGGTGCTGTCGCACTGGCCCGCCGTCGACGGCCGTTATCCGTCTGCCGCGCACTTCACCGCGTGGGGCGTGCTGCTTGCGCTGCAGCTCGCGAGCGCAGTCTGGTACGTGTGGCCCTCGCGCGGCGCTGGTCAAGCGCACTGATCCGGCGGTACGCTGGGGGCAGGGCGGCCGCGGAAACGGGGCCGCAGCACGTCGCGCGTGCTGCCGTACCGCGCTGCCGGTGGCGGCGCGCGCATGGTCGGACGGCCATATCGATTGAAGATAAGGCCATTTTCGGGCTATAATTTGAAAGTTTGTGCTGATCAACCTCGCACCCTAGCGCCTACCTCTTTCATCCCGTTCATCCGCCGCACGCCGCCTGCCGGGCGATGCCGCGAAGCCTCGTGCGCCACGCGCCGGGTTCGCGTCTCGACAGCACAGGTCGCGTCCAGCTAGCGACCACGCGCGCCCACGCAGCGCGGCGCTCGCGCGGCAGGGTAAACAGGTCGGCAGCAGGGTGTTCCCCAAGGAGCCTCCCGTGTTGCCGTCTTTTTCTCCCGCCTTGCTTGCACTCGCCGACGGCACGGTCTTTCGTGGTTATTCGATCGGGGCCGAAGGCCACACGATCGGCGAAGTCGTGTTCAATACCGCGATCACCGGCTATCAGGAAATCCTGACTGATCCGAGCTACGCGCGCCAGATCGTTACGCTCACCTACCCGCATATCGGCAACGTCGGCGTCAACGCCGAAGACGTCGAAGCCACGAAAGTCCATGCCGCCGGCCTGATCATCCGTGATCTGCCCACGCTCGCATCGAACTTCCGCATGGACCGCACGCTCGGCGATTACCTGCGCGACGAAGGCGTCGTCGCGATCGCCGGGATCGATACCCGCAAGCTGACCCGCATCCTGCGCGACAAGGGCGCGCAGAACGGCTGCATCCTGGCCGGTTCCGACGACGAGGCGAAGGCGATCGAACTCGCGCGCTCGTTCCCGGGCCTTGCGGGCATGGATCTCGCGAAGGTCGTGTCGACCACCAAGCCGTTCGAGTGGAAGCAGACGGAATGGCGCCTCGAAGGCGGCTACGGCATGCAGGAAGCGCCGAAGTACCGCGTCGTCGCGTACGACTTCGGCGTCAAGTACAACATCCTGCGCATGCTCGCGGAACGCGGCTGCCACGTGACGGTGCTGCCCGCGCAGGCGAGCGCGGCCGATGCGCTCGCGCTGAATCCGGACGGCATCTTCCTGTCGAACGGCCCCGGCGATCCGGAGCCGTGCGATTACGCGATCGCGGCCACGAAGGAATTCATCGAGCTCGGCGTGCCGACCTTCGGCATCTGCCTCGGCCACCAGATCATGGGCCTCGCGGTCGGCGCGAAGACGCTGAAGATGAAGACGGGCCACCACGGCGCGAACCACCCGGTGAAGGATCTCGGCGACGGCCGGGTCGTGATCACGTCGCAGAACCACGGCTTCGCGGTCGACGCGGATTCACTGCCGGCCAACGCACGCGTGACGCACGTCTCGCTGTTCGACGGCACGCTGCAGGGCTTCGAGCTGACCGACAAGCCGGCGTTCTGCTTCCAGGGTCACCCGGAAGCGTCGCCGGGCCCGCACGACATCGGCTATCTGTTCGACCGTTTCACCGCGCTGATGGACGCGGCGAAGCAGCGCAACGCTTAACGCAACTGACGCAACCGAAGGACGGGAGATTCGCATCATGTTCGGCCACGCACTCGGCATCACGGATATCTGGACCTACGTGTTCGGCGTGATCTTCATCATCCTGCTGCCGGGGCCGAACTCGATGTACGTGCTGTCGCTTGCGGCGCAGCGCGGCGTGAAGGCCGGCTATCGCGCGGCCTGCGGCGTGTTCGTCGGCGATACGGTGCTGATGGTGCTGTCCGCCGCGGGCGTCGCGTCGCTGCTGAAGGCGAATCCGCTGCTGTTCTCCGTCGTCAAGTACGGCGGCGCCGCGTATCTGCTCTACATCGGCGCGGGCATGCTGCGCGGCGCGTGGCGCAAGCTGCGCGCGCCGGCGGGCGCGCCCGCCGAGGCGCCGCAGGCGGTCGACGGCGAGCGGCCTTTCCGCAAGGCGCTGATCGTGAGCCTGCTGAATCCGAAGGCGATCCTGTTCTTCATCTCGTTCTTCATCCAGTTCGTCGACCCGGCATTCCCGCATCCCGCGCTGTCGTTCGTCGTGCTCGGGGCGATCGCGCAATGCGCGAGCTTCCTGTACCTGAGCACGCTGATCTTCGCGGGGGCGCGGCTCGCCGAGCACTTTCGTCGCCGCCGCAAGCTTGCGGCAGGCGCGGCGAGCAGCGTGGGCGGCCTGTTCATCGGTTTTTCGGTGAAGCTCGCGCTCGCGACCATGAGCTGAGCGCTGCCGGCCGACCCACGACAACGATTACTTATTGAATTCACAAGCCATGCCAAAACGCACAGACATCAAAAGCATCCTCATCATCGGCGCCGGCCCGATCATCATCGGCCAGGCGTGCGAGTTCGACTATTCGGGCGCGCAGGCTTGCAAGGCGTTGCGTGAGGAGGGCTACAAGGTCGTTCTCGTCAACAGCAACCCGGCGACGATCATGACCGACCCGAATACGGCCGACGTGACCTACATCGAGCCGATCACGTGGGAAGTCGTCGCGCGCATCATCGAGAAGGAGCGCCCGGACGCGATCCTGCCGACGATGGGCGGCCAGACCGCGCTGAACTGCGCGCTCGACCTGCATCACCACGGCGTGCTCGAGAAGTTCGGCGTCGAACTGATCGGCGCGTCGCCGGAGGCGATCGACAAGGCGGAAGACCGCCAGAAGTTCAAGGAAGCGATGACCAAGATCGGTCTCGGTTCCGCGAAGTCGGGCATCGCGCACTCGATGGAAGAAGCGACCCAGGTGCACGCCGAGATCATGGCCGGCACCGGCGGCAGCGGCTACCCGGTCGTGATCCGTCCGTCGTTCACGCTCGGCGGCTCGGGCGGCGGCATCGCGTACAACCGCGAAGAGTTCGAGGAAATCTGCAGGCGCGGTCTCGACCTGTCGCCCACGCGCGAGCTGCTGATCGAGGAATCGCTGCTCGGCTGGAAGGAATACGAGATGGAAGTCGTGCGCGACCGCGCCGACAACTGCATCATCGTCTGCTCGATCGAAAACCTCGACCCGATGGGCGTGCACACCGGCGACTCGATCACGGTCGCGCCGGCACAGACGCTCACCGACAAGGAATACCAGATCCTGCGTAACGCATCGCTCGCGGTGCTGCGCGAGATCGGCGTCGACACGGGCGGCTCGAACGTGCAGTTCTCGATCAACCCGAAGGACGGCCGCATGGTCGTCATCGAAATGAACCCGCGCGTGTCGCGTTCGTCGGCGCTCGCATCGAAGGCAACCGGCTTCCCGATCGCGAAGGTCGCCGCGAAGCTGGCGGTCGGCTACACGCTCGACGAGCTGAAGAACGAAATCACCGGCGGCCAGACGCCGGCATCGTTCGAGCCGACGATCGACTACGTCGTCACGAAGATCCCGCGCTTCGCGTTCGAGAAGTTCCGTGAAGCCGATTCGCGCCTGACCACGCAGATGAAATCGGTCGGCGAAGTGATGGCGATCGGCCGCACGTTCCAGGAATCGTTCCAGAAGGCGCTGCGCGGCCTCGAAGTCGGCGTCGACGGTCTCGACGAGAAGTCGACCAACCGCGACGAGATCGCGATCGAGATCCACGAGCCGGGCCCGGATCGGATCTGGTACGTGGGCGATGCATTCCGCATCGGCATGACGGCCCAGGAAATCTTCGCGGAAACCGCGATCGACCCGTGGTTCCTCGAGCAGATCGAGCAGATCATCCTGAAGGAAAAGGCGCTTACGGGCCGCACGCTCGCGTCGCTGACGTTCGACGAGCTACGCTACGTGAAGCAGAGCGGTTTCTCCGACCGCCGCCTCGCGAAGCTGCTCGGCGCGACGCCGGAAGACGTGCGCAAGCGCCGCGTCGAGTTGAACGTGCGCCCGGTCTACAAGCGCGTCGACACCTGCGCGGCCGAGTTCGCGACGAAAACCGCGTACATGTACTCGACCTACGAGGAAGAGTGCGAGGCGCAGCCGACCACCAACAAGAAGATCATGGTGCTGGGCGGCGGCCCGAACCGGATCGGCCAGGGCATCGAGTTCGACTACTGCTGCGTGCACGCGGCGCTCGCGATGCGCGAGGACGGCTACGAAACGATCATGGTCAACTGCAACCCGGAAACGGTGTCGACCGACTATGACACGTCCGACCGCCTGTACTTCGAACCGCTGACGCTCGAAGACGTGCTCGAGATCGTCGACAAGGAAAAGCCGGTCGGCGTGATCGTCCAGTACGGCGGCCAGACGCCGCTGAAGCTCGCGCTCGACCTCGAGGCGCACGGCGTGCCGATCGTCGGCACGTCGCCGGACATGATCGACGCGGCCGAAGACCGCGAACGCTTCCAGAAGCTGCTGCAGGACCTCGGCCTGCGCCAGCCGCCGAACCGCACCGCGCGCGCCGAAGACGAAGCGCTCAAGCTCGCCGAGGAAATCGGCTATCCGCTGGTCGTGCGCCCGTCGTACGTGCTGGGCGGCCGCGCGATGGAAATCGTCCACGAGCCGCGCGACCTCGAGCGCTACATGCGCGAGGCCGTGAAGGTGTCGAACGATTCGCCGGTGCTGCTCGACCGCTTCCTGAACGACGCGATCGAGTGCGACGTCGACTGCATCTGCGACGGCGAAGCCGTGTTCATCGGCGGCGTGATGGAGCACATCGAGCAGGCGGGCGTCCACTCGGGCGACTCGGCATGCTCGCTGCCGCCGTACTCGCTGTCGAAGGAAACCGTGGCCGAGCTGAAGCGCCAGACGGGCGCGATGGCGAAGGCGCTGAACGTGGTCGGCCTGATGAACGTGCAGTTCGCGATCCAGCAGGTGCCGCAGGCGGACGGTTCGAAGCAGGACATCATCTACGTGCTCGAAGTGAACCCGCGCGCATCGCGCACGGTGCCGTACGTGTCGAAGGCGACCAGCCTGCCGCTCGCGAAGATCGCGGCGCGCGCGATGGTCGGCCAGAAGCTCGCGCAGCAGGGCGTGACGAAGGAAGTCGAGCCGCCGTACTTCAGCGTGAAGGAAGCCGTGTTCCCGTTCGTGAAGTTCCCGACCGTCGATCCGGTCCTCGGGCCTGAAATGCGCTCGACCGGCGAAGTGATGGGCGTGGGCCAGACGTTCGGCGAAGCGCTGTTCAAGTCGCAGCTCGCGGCCGGTTCGCGCCTGCCGGAGTCGGGCACGGTGCTGCTGACCGTGATGGACGCCGACAAGCCGAAGGCGGTCGAAGTCGCGCGCATGCTACACGACCTCGGCTACCCGATCGTCGCGACCAAGGGCACGGCTGCCGCGATCGAAGCGGCCGGCGTGCCGGTGAAGGTCGTGAACAAGGTGAAGGACGGCCGTCCGCACATCGTCGACATGATCAAGAACGGCGAGATCGCACTCGTGTTCACGACGGTCGACGAGACGCGCCAGGCGATCGCCGATTCGCGTTCGATCCGCATGAGCGCGCAGGCGCACAAGGTCACGTACTACACGACGATGTCGGGCGCGCGCGCGGCTGTCGAAGGCTTGCGCTACCTGAAGGATCTGGAAGTCTATGATTTACAAGGTCTTCACGCTCGCCTAAACTAAGCAGTCAGTTTCCTGTTGAAGCAATACGTGCCGCGATTAGGCGGTGTTTCCGGTTCATCGGAAACGCGCTTAATCGCGGTGATTTTTTTTAAAGCCGTTTTTAGCGATTGAGCCGTATATGAGCACCATTCCGTTGACAAAGCGTGGCGCGGGGCAACTGCGCGATGAATTGCAGCGCCTCAAGTCCGTCGAGCGGCCGGCCGTGATCAACGCGATCGCGGAGGCCCGCGCACAGGGCGATCTGTCCGAAAACGCCGAATACGATGCCGCGAAGGAAAAGCAGGGCTTCATCGAGGGTCGCATCGCAGAACTCGAATCGAAGCTGTCCGCCGCGCAAATCATCGATCCCACGGTGCTCGACGCCGATGGCCGCGTGGTGTTTGCCGCGACGGTCGAACTCGAGGATCTCGAGTCGGGCGACACCGTCAAGTACCAGATCGTCGGCGACGACGAAGCCGATATCGACCACGGCCTGATCTCGGTCAGCTCGCCGATCGCGCGCGCACTGATCGGCAAGTCGGAAGGCGACGTCGCGGCCGTGCAGGCGCCGAGCGGCGTGCGCGAATACGAAATCATCTCGGTCAGCTACATCTGAAGCGGGGCGACGTGATGCCGCATCGCGTGTTCCGTCTGCTGTCGGCCGTGTGGGTCGGCAGCCTGCTGACGATCGGGTATGCGGTCGCGCCCGTGCTGTTCAAGACGCTGGAGCGGATGACGGCCGGTTCGGTCGCCGCCCAGCTGTTTCGTATCGAGGCGATCCTCGGTGTCGTGTGCGGCGTGCTGCTGCTCGCGTTGTCGAACCAGCAGGTGCGGCGCGGCAGCAGCGAATATCGCCGCGTGCGCTGGATCGTCGCCGCGATGGTCGTGTGCGTGCTGGTCGGGTATTTCGCGCTGCAGCCGTTCATGAACGCGCTGCGGGTGGCCGCGATGGAGGCGGGCACCGATATCGCGAACTCGCCATATGCGAGCCGCTTCGGGATGCTGCACGGCGTCTCGAGCGTGTTCTATCTCGTCGAGAGCGTGCTGGGGCTGATGCTGATCTGGCGTCTGCCGGCGCGCGACGCCTGAGCGCCGAGCGGGCAGCGCGGCACGGTGTGACCCGTGCCGCGGACGCGTTTTACTTGTCCTGGAACGGCCGCTTGGTGCTTGCCTGGCGCTTTTTCGCGCGCTTCACGTTGCCGCCCGCCGTCACGCGCTCGTTGCCGCGCACGACGACCTTCGTCGGCTTCGGGCGACGCACGGGGCTCGCGTTCGGCGACACCTTGACGACCTTGACCGTGCGCGGTGCGCGGCCTTTCCTGTCGTCGACGGCTTCGGCCGCGCTCGGCAGCGTGCCGGCGCGACGGCCGCGGGCCGGAGCCGCCGCGGCGGCCTCGGGTTTCCAGATCACCAGCAGCTTGCCGATGTGCTGGATCGGCGCCGCGCTCAGGCGGTCGCAGATCTCGTCGTAGATCGCGACGCGCTCGTCGCGTTCGTCGCCGAACACGCGGATCTTGATGAGCTGGTGCGCGGCGAGGTGCACCTTGATTTCCTTCAGCACGGCGTCGGTCAGCCCTTCGGCGCCGATCAGCACGACGGGCTTGAGCGCATGGGCCTGGGAGCGCAGCGCGGAGCGCTCGGCGGGAGAAAGCGAAAGGGCGGGCATGGAAATGTCGAAATCTAAATAGGGGCACGCGGCCTGAAAAACGATCGCGGGAAGTTACCGCGTCAGCCGTGCGCCGAAACCACGTAAAATCGCGGCTTGGGCCTGAAAAGGGGCCGCAGCCGCGCGAAGAAGACGCGTATTATCCGCTAAAAGCGCGGCTTCACGAAGCAAATGGCAGCAATCTCTCTCTCGAATGGCAAAAAACCGCTTTAACCAGCACTGGCTGCACGACCACATCAACGACCCGTACGTCAAAATGGCGCAGCGGGAGGGCTATCGCGCGCGTGCCGCGTACAAGCTGAAGGAAATCGACGAGCAGGACAAGCTGGTCCGTCCGGGCCAGGTGATCGTCGATCTCGGCGCGACGCCGGGCAGCTGGAGCCAGTATGCCCGCAACAAGCTCGCGCAGGGCAAGAAGCGCGACACCGAGCGCGAAGGCGGCATCGACGGCACGATCATCGCGCTCGACCTGCTGCCGATGGAGCCCATCGCCGACGTCCACTTCATCCAGGGCGACTTCCGCGAGGACGAAGTCCTGCACCAGCTCGAGGAAGTGCTCGAAGGGCGCGCGGTAGACCTTGTTATTTCGGACATGGCCCCCAACCTCTCCGGCGTGGCCTCGGCGGACGCGGCGCGCATCGAGCATCTCTGCGATCTGGCGCTCGAATTCGCGCAGAACCATCTGAAGCCGGACGGTGCGTTGCTCGTGAAATGCTTTCACGGCAGCGGCTACAGCCAGATCGTCGAGAAATTCAAACAGCAGTTTAAGACCGTCGCGCCGCGCAAGCCCAAGGCGTCCCGCGACAAATCGTCCGAAACGTTCATTTTGGGTCGGCATCTGAAGCATCCGCGCTGACGCGGAGCGGAGTGCCGGAAACGGGCTCCGGCCCTTGCCAGACAAGCGAAGCGCTATCGCGGCGGTTGTCAATGCTTATGGCGAGGGTGGTCGGACTGGATTAGAATGACCGAGGGGCGCCGCAAGGAAAATGTAGGCGCTCGTCTACGAGTGAAGGAGTGGTGCTTTGAACAACAATATGTTTTCGAAGGCAGCGGTGTGGCTAGTGATCGCACTGGTGCTGTTTACGGTGTTCAAGCAGTTCGACAAGCCCCGCGTTCAGGAAGGCGTGTCCTATTCGCAGTTCATGGACGACGCCAAGAACGGCAAGGTCAAGAACGTCATCGTTCAGGGGCGCAACCTCACCGTCACTCCGGCTGATGGCCAGAAATACCAGATCGTGTCGCCCGGCGACATCTGGATGGTCGGCGATCTGATGAAGTACGGCGTGCAGGTCAGCGGCAAGGCCGACGACGAGCCGAACGCGCTGATGTCCGCGCTGTACTACCTCGGGCCGACGATCCTGATCATCGTGTTCTGGTTCTACATGATGAGGCAGATGCAGGGCGGCGGCAAAGGCGGTGCCTTCTCGTTCGGCAAGTCGCGAGCGCGGCTGATCGACGAGAACAACAACGCGGTGAACTTCTCCGACGTCGCGGGCTGCGACGAAGCGAAGGAAGAAGTGTCCGAGCTGGTCGACTTCCTGCGCGATCCGCAGAAATTCCAGAAGCTGGGTGGCCGCATTCCGCGCGGCGTGCTGCTCGTCGGCCCGCCGGGTACCGGTAAGACGCTGCTCGCTCGCGCGATCGCGGGTGAAGCGAAGGTGCCGTTCTTCAGCATCTCGGGTTCTGACTTCGTCGAAATGTTCGTCGGCGTCGGCGCGGCCCGTGTGCGCGACATGTTCGAGCAGGCGAAGAAGCATGCACCGTGCATCGTGTTCATCGACGAAATCGACGCGGTCGGCCGTCATCGCGGCGCCGGCATGGGCGGCGGCAACGACGAACGCGAGCAGACGCTGAACCAGATGCTCGTCGAGATGGACGGCTTCGAGGCGAACTCGGGCGTGATCGTGATCGCCGCGACCAACCGTTCCGACGTGCTCGACAAGGCGCTGCTGCGTCCGGGCCGTTTCGACCGCCAGGTCTACGTCGGTCTGCCGGACATCCGCGGCCGCGAACAGATCATGCGCGTGCACCTGCGCAAGGTACCGATCGCGAACGACGTCGACGCGGCAGTCATCGCACGCGGCACGCCGGGCTTCTCGGGCGCCGATCTCGCGAACCTCGTGAACGAGGCTGCGCTGTTCGCCGCACGCCGCGGCAAGCGCATCGTCGAGATGCAGGATTTCGAGGACGCGAAGGACAAGATCTTCATGGGTCCGGAGCGCAAGTCGGCCGTGATCCGCGAAGAAGCGAAGCGCGCGACCGCTTACCACGAGTCGGGCCACGCGGTGGTCGCGAAGCTGCTGCCGAAGGCCGACCCCGTGCACAAGGTCACGATCATCCCGCGCGGCCGAGCACTGGGTGTCACGTGGCAGTTGCCGGAGCATGACAACGAAACGTACTCGAAGGACTACCTGCTGGACCGCCTCGCGATCCTGTTCGGTGGCCGGGTGGCGGAAGAGCTGTTCATGAATCTCGTCAGCACCGGCGCATCGGACGACTTCAACAAGGCAACGCAGACGGCGCGCGCGATGGTCGCCCGCTTCGGCATGACCGATGCGCTCGGACCGATGGTCTACGTCGACGACGAAAACGATGCGTCGCCGTTCGGCCGCGGCTTCACGCGCACGATTTCGGAAGCGACGCAGCAGAAGGTCGATTCGGAAATCCGCCGCGTGCTGGACGATCAGTACAACCTCGCGCGGCGCCTGCTGGACGAAAACCGCGACAAGGTCGAAGCGATGACGGCCGCGCTGATGGAGTGGGAGACGATCGACGCCGATCAGATCAACGACATCATGGAAGGCCGTCCGCCGCGCTCGCCGAAGAGCTCGCCGGCAGTCGGCGGCGATTCGTCGGGCGGTGGCAGCAGCGCCGAGGTCAAGCCCGGCACCGCGCCGGCGCCTGCTTCGCCGGCGGCATAACCTCCGCTTTAGCACCGTTCACGGGCTGGTGTGGCTTCACACCGGCCCGTTTTGCATTCATCCACGTCAGTCGCTCGTGTCCGATTCTGCTGTTTCTCCATCCATTCCCGCGCCGCTCCAGTGCGGCCGCTTCGCACTGACGTTCGAGCGCCCGCTCGTGATGGGCATTCTCAACGCCACGCCCGATTCGTTCTCCGACGGCGGCCGCTTCCTCGCGCGTGACGATGCGCTGCGCCAGGCCGAGCGGATGATCGCCGAGGGCGCGGACCTCCTCGATATCGGTGGCGAATCGACGCGCCCCGGCGCGCCACCCGTGCCGCTCGACGAGGAACTGGCGCGCGTGATTCCGCTCGTCGAGGCGCTGCGACCGCTGAACGTGCCGCTGTCGATCGACACCTACAAGCCGGCCGTGATGCGCGCGGCGCTGGCCGCCGGCGCGGACCTGATCAACGACATCTGGGGGTTCCGCCAGCCGGGCGCGATCGACGCGGTGCGCGACGGCAACTGCGGGTTGTGCGCGATGCACATGCTCGGCGAGCCGCAGACGATGCAGGTCGGCGAGCCCGACTACGACGACGTCGTGACCGACGTGCGCGAGTTTCTCGCCGCGCGCGCGCAGGCACTGCGCGACGCGGGCGTTGCGCCGGAGCGGATCTGCGTGGATCCCGGATTCGGGTTCGGCAAGGCGGTCGTCGAAGACAACTATGCGCTGCTGGCCGCGTTGCCGGACACGACGCCCGCGCGGCCCGACGGGCGCGCTTATCCGATTCTCGCGGGCATGTCGCGCAAGTCGATGCTCGGCGCGGTGATCGGCGGCAAGCCGCCGATGGAGCGCGTCGCGGCGAGCGTGGCAGCCGCGTTGTGCGCGGTCGAGCGCGGTGCGGCGATCGTGCGCGTGCACGACGTCGCGGCGACGGTCGATGCACTGAAAGTGTGGAATGCCGTGCGCGAAGCCGCGCGGCAACGATAAGTCAGAAGACGAAGGAGGAAGATTCGCTATGGGACGTCGATATTTCGGCACGGACGGCATTCGCGGCACGGTGGGCGAGGCGCCCATCACGCCGGATTTCGTATTGCGCCTCGGCTACGCGGCCGGCAAGGTGCTGACCAGCTCGGCCGACGTCGCGGCAGGCTCGCGTCCGACTGTGCTGATCGGCAAGGACACGCGCGTGTCGGGCTACATGCTCGAAGCCGCGCTCGAGGCCGGTTTCTCGGCGGCCGGCGTCGACGTGATGCTGGCCGGCCCGATGCCGACGCCGGGCGTCGCGTATCTGACGCGCGCGCTGCGCCTGTCGGCCGGTGTCGTGATCAGCGCGTCGCACAACCCGTATCACGACAACGGGATCAAGTTTTTCTCCGCTGACGGCAACAAGCTGCCCGACGACACCGAAGCCGCGATCGAAGCGTGGCTCGACAAGCCGCTCGAATGCGCGTCGTCCGACGGCCTCGGCAAGGCGCGCCGCCTCGACGACGCAGCCGGCCGCTACATCGAGTTCTGCAAGAGCACGTTCCCGGCCGCGTTCGACCTGCGCGGGCTGAAGCTCGTGATCGATTGCGCGCATGGTGCCGCGTACCAGATCGCACCGCACGTGTTCCACGAACTCGGCGCGGACGTGATTCCGATCGGCGTCGCGCCGAACGGCTTCAACATCAACGACGGCGTTGGCGCGACGGCGCCCGACGCACTGGTGCGCGCGGTGCGTGCGAACCACGCCGATCTCGGCATTGCGCTCGACGGCGATGCGGACCGCCTGCAGGTCGTCGATGCGACCGGGCGCCTGTACAACGGCGACGAGCTCCTCTATGTACTCGTGAAGGACCGGATCGCGACCGACGGCAAGGTCGAAGGCGCGGTCGGCACGCTGATGACGAACCTCGCCGTCGAAGTCGCGCTGCAGCGCGACGGCGTGAAGTTCGTCCGCGCAGCAGTCGGCGACCGCTACGTGCTCGAGCAGTTGCGCGAGCACGGCTGGCAGCTCGGCGCGGAAGGCTCGGGCCACATCCTGTCGCTCGACCGGCACTCGACCGGCGACGGCATCGTGTCGGCGCTGCTCGTGCTCGCCGCGCTGAAGCGCAGCGGCCGAACGCTCGCGCAGATGCTCGATGGCGTCACGCTGTTCCCGCAGAAGCTGATCAACGTGCGGATGAAGCCGGGCGCCGACTGGAAGGGCAGCACGTCGATTCGCGCTGCGATCGATGCAGCCGAAGCCGCGCTCGCCGGCAGCGGCCGCGTGCTGATCCGCGCATCGGGCACCGAGCCCGTGCTGCGCGTGATGGTCGAAGCGGAGCAGGCGGCCGATGCAGTCCGCCATGCGGAGACGATTGCCGACGCGGTGCGCGCGGCGACGACCTGACGCATAGTATCGGCGCGCGGCGGTCCTGCCGCCCGCGCGCCGGCTCTCCGGTGAACCGGCATGCGGCGCCTTCGGGGCGCCGCAATTTCGTCAGACGCAAAGGTTTGCGATACCTATAGCGTGTCGCGTCGACCACGCATCGCCTGACCGAAGATTTCTTCCGACCCCCGATATTGCGCCCATCGTGGGCAGGGGCTTCCCGTGCCGTAGACGCTGCGCTACGATCCGCCGGCGCACCCGAAAACGGGTGTCTGCCCCGTCCTCGCCAGGCCGGCAATTCTTGCCGCCAACGCCGTTCCGGTGCCGCCCGGGCACCGCCCGCGCCGCACCCAATACTCCCTTTCAACCAGTCATGTTACTGTCACGCCAGTTTCATCGATTGTCACATTACCGTCATGAGGAGCCCCTAACCTTCGCGGTGCCGTAGTCATCCGCTCACACACTGGAGGTCTCATGAAATTGATGCAAACCGCGATTGCCGGCCTGGCTGGCGCGCTTTTCGCCGTTGCCGCGCAAGCTGCCGACATCACGGGCGCAGGCAGCACGTTCGCGATGCCGATCTATACGAAATGGGCTGCCGACTACCAGCAGTCCGGCGGTTCGAAGGTCAACTACCAGGGTATCGGTTCGTCGGGCGGCCTGAAGCAGATCGTCGCGAAGACGGTCGATTTTGCCGGTTCGGACGCTCCGCTGAAGGATGACGAGCTCGCGAAGGAAGGCCTGTTCCAGTTCCCGACGGTGGTGGGCGGCGTGGTGCCGGTCGTCAACGTCCCGGGCGTGAAGGCCGGTGAACTGACGCTGTCGGGCCCGGTGCTCGGCGACATCTACCTCGGCAAGATCAAGAAGTGGAACGACCCGGCGATCGCCGCGCTGAACCCGAAGGTCAAGCTGCCGGATACGGACATCGCCGTGGTTCGCCGCGCTGACGGCTCGGGCACGAGCTTCATCTGGACGAACTACCTGTCGAAGGTCAACGACGAGTGGAAGTCGAAGATCGGCGAAGGCACGACGGTCAACTGGCCGACGGGCACGGGCGGCAAGGGCAACGACGGCGTCGCAGCCTTCGTGCAGCGCCTGCCGGGCGCGATCGGCTACGTCGAATGGGCGTACGCGAAGAAGAACAACATGACCTACACCGCGCTGAAGAACTCGACGGGCACGGTGGTCGAGCCGAAGGCGGAAACGTTCAAGGCTGCAGCCGCCGGCGCGAACTGGTCGAAGTCGTTCTACCAGATCCTGACGAACCAGCCGGGCAAGGAAGCATGGCCGGTCGTCGGCGCGACGTTCGTGCTGCTGCACGCGAAGCAGGAGAAGCCGGAGCAGGGCGCGGAAACGCTGAAGTTCTTCAGCTGGGCGTTCAAGAATGGCGAGAAGGCAGCCGACAGCCTCGACTACATCTCGCTGCCGTCGACGGTCGAGACGGAAATCCGCAAGCAGTGGAAGGCGAAGGTGACGGACGCATCGGGCAAGCCGGTCGCCGCCGAGTAAGCATTGCAGCGGTTCGCTGCCCGGCCGCGCCGGTCGGGCAGTGTGTGCGGTAAAGCCGGGCGTTACGGCGCCCGGCACTCAAAAGCAGGCACCCATGTCTGATATTTCCTATACGTCCTCACGGTCTGCCGACGGTTCATCGCAACGCGCGCCGAGCCGTCTCGGGGACGTTGTGTTCGGCGGCCTCGCACGGCTCGCCGCGATCGTGACCCTGCTGCTGCTGGGCGGGATCATCGTTTCCCTGATCATTGCGTCGATGCCGACCATCCAGAAGTTCGGCCTCGGCTTCCTGTGGCAATCCGAGTGGGATCCCAACTCGGACATCTACGGCGCACTCGTGCCGATCTACGGCACGATCGTGACGTCGGTCATTGCGCTCGTCATCGCGGTGCCCGTCAGTTTCGGCATCGCACTGTTCCTCACCGAATTGTCGCCCGTGTGGCTGCGCCGTCCGCTCGGCATCGCGATCGAGTTGCTCGCCGCGATTCCGTCGATCGTGTACGGCATGTGGGGGCTGCTCGTGTTCGCGCCGATCTTCGCCGAATACTTCCAGAAGCCGCTCGGCCATCTGCTCAAGGACGTGTGGGTGCTCGGGCCGCTGACGTCCGGCCCGCCGATCGGCATCGGCATCCTCGCGGCCGGCGTGATTCTCGCGATCATGATCATCCCGTACATCGCATCGGTGATGCGCGACGTGTTCGAGGTCACGCCCGTGCTGCTGAAGGAATCGGCATACGGGATCGGCTGCACGACCTGGGAAGTGATGTGGAAGGTCGTGCTGCCCTATACGAAGACCGGCGTGATCGGCGGCGTGATGCTCGGCCTCGGCCGCGCACTCGGCGAAACGATGGCCGTGACGTTCGTGATCGGCAACACGAACCTGCTCGACAGCGTGTCGCTGTTCGCGCCGGGCAACAGCATCACGTCGGCGCTCGCGAACGAATTCGCGGAAGCGCAACCGGGCCTGCATACGTCCGCGCTGATGGAACTGGGCCTGATCCTGTTCGTGATCACGTTCATCGTGCTGTCCATCTCCAAACTGCTGCTGCTTCGTCTCGAGAAGGGAGAGGGCAAGAAATGAGCGAGCCCATCATGAATTTCCCGGGGCCGAACGGCGCCGTGCTCGAAGCGATGCGCGAGCGCCTGCAGCGCAAGCGCAAGGTCGTCAACGCGATCGCGCTCGCCGCATCGCTCGGCGCAATGGCATTCGGCCTGGTGTGGCTCGTGTGGATCCTGTACACGACGCTGCACCTCGGTATCGGCGGCCTGTCGCTGCAGCTGTTCACCGAATCGACGCCGGCACCGAACACCGAAGGCGGCGGTCTCGCGAACGCGATCGTCGGCAGCCTGCTGCTGTGCGGTTTCGGCACGCTGGTCGGCACGCCGATCGGCATCCTTGCGGGCGTCTATCTGGCCGAGTACGGGCAGAAGAACCTGCTGGCGAGCACGATCCGCTTCATCAACGACATCCTGCTGTCCGCGCCGTCGATCGTCATCGGCCTGTTCGTGTACGCGCTTGTCGTCGCGAAGTCGGGGCGCTTCTCGGGCTGGGCCGGCGTGATCGCGCTCGCGCTGCTGCAGATTCCGATCGTGATCCGCACGACCGAGAACATGCTGAAGCTCGTGCCGAACGCGCTGCGCGAAGCAGCCTTCGCGCTCGGCACGCCGAAGTGGCGAATGGTGCTGAAGATCACGCTGCGCGCCTCGGTGGGCGGCATCATCACGGGCGTGCTGCTGGCGGTTGCGCGGATCGCCGGCGAAACGGCGCCGCTACTGTTCACCGCGCTGTCGAACCAGTTCTTCTCGTGGGACATGAGCCAGCCGATGGCGAACCTGCCCGTCACGATCTACAAGTTCGCGATGAGCCCGTTCGCGGAATGGCAGTCGCTCGCGTGGGCGGGCGTGTTCCTGATTACGCTCGGGGTGCTCGGACTCAACATCCTGGCGCGCTCGATCTTCTCGAAAAAGTAACGGCGGAGCGATCCGATGAATATGGCAGAAAGCCACCTGAACCCCGTCGAGCGCACCGCAGCGCCCGCCGGCACGCAAGACGCGGCGCACGGCCGCCCGCTCGCGCCGCTGAACGCGAAGATCGAGGTCAATAACCTCAACTTCTTCTACAACAAGTTCCATGCGCTGAAGAACATCAACCTGCGCATTCCCGACGGGAAGGTGACGGCGTTCATCGGCCCGTCGGGCTGCGGCAAGTCGACGCTGCTGCGCACGTTCAACAAGATGTTCGCGCTCTATCCGGAGCAGCGCGCCGAAGGCGAAATCCTGATGGACGGCGAGAACCTGCTGACGACGAAGCGCGACATCTCGCTGCTGCGCGCGCGCATCGGCATGGTGTTCCAGAAGCCGACCCCGTTCCCGATGTCGATCTACGACAACATCGCGTTCGGCGTGAAGATGTTCGAAAAGCTCACGCGCTCGGAAATGGACGACCGCGTCGAGTGGGCGCTCACGAAGGCCGCGCTGTGGAACGAAGTGAAGGACAAGCTGGGCCAGAGCGGCTACGGCCTGTCGGGCGGCCAGCAGCAGCGTCTGTGCATCGCGCGCGGCATCGCGATCCGTCCGGAAGTGCTGCTGCTCGACGAACCGTGCTCGGCGCTCGACCCGATCTCGACGGGCCGCATCGAGGAACTGATCGCGGAGCTGAAGAGCGACTACACGGTCGTGATCGTCACGCACAACATGCAGCAGGCCGCACGCTGCTCGGATTACACGGCCTACATGTACCTGGGCGAGCTGATCGAGTTCGGCGAAACCGAAAAGATCTTCATCAAGCCGGTGCGCAAGGAAACGGAAGACTACATCACCGGCCGCTTCGGCTGATGACGGAGAACAACAGCCATGTCGGATAAACATCTGTCGAGCCAGTTCGACGCGGACCTGAATGCCGTGTCGTCGAAAGTGCTGGAAATGGGCGGGCTCGTCGAGTCGCAGATCGTCGGCGCGATGCACGCACTCAACGAATTCGATCGCGAAGCGGCCGAGAAGGTGATCACGGCCGAGGAAACGCTGAACGCGATGGAAGTCGACATCGACCAGGAATGCGGCAACATCATCGCGCGGAGGCAGCCTGCCGCGCGCGACCTGCGTCTTTTGATGTCGATTTCGAAAACGATTACGAACCTCGAACGCGCCGGCGACGAAGCCGAGAAGATCGCGAAGCGCGTGCGCCGCCTGGTCGACGAGCCGGCCGCACGCACGGTCAACATCGCCGAGATCAAGGTGTCGGGCGAGATGGCCGTGACGATCCTGCGCCGCGCGCTCGACGCGTTCGCGCGCCTCGACACGGTGGCCGCCGCGCAGATCGTCAAGGACGACAAGGAAATCGACCTGGAATTCCGCGCGTTCGTGCGCAAGCTCGTGTCGTACATGCAGGAAGATCCGCGCACGATCTCGGTCGGCCTCGAATACCTGTTCATCGCGAAGGCGATCGAACGGATCGGCGACCACGCGAAGAACATCGCCGAATTCATCATCTACATCGTGAAGGGCACGGACGTCCGGCACCAGCCGCGCGACACGCTCGATCGCGAAGCCAACAGTTAACGCCACCACGTACAGGAAGAAAAGAGGTGCCGATGCCCAGCAACATTCTCGTCGTTGAAGATGAGCCCGCGATTTCCGAACTGATCTCGGTGAATCTCCAGCACGCCGGTCACTGCCCGATCCGCGCGTACAACGCCGAACAGGCGCAGAACCTGATCAGCGACGTGCTGCCCGATCTCGTGCTGCTCGACTGGATGCTGCCGGGCAAGTCCGGTATCGCGTTCGCGCGCGACCTGCGCAACAACGAACGGACCAAACACATCCCGATCATCATGCTGACCGCACGCGGCGACGAGCAGGACAAGGTGCTCGGCCTCGAGATCGGTGCGGACGACTACGTGACGAAGCCGTTCTCGCCGAAGGAACTGATGGCGCGCATCAAGGCCGTGCTGCGCCGTCGCGCGCCGCAATTGACCGAGGATGTCGTGTCGATCAACGGGCTGCGCCTCGACCCGGCCACGCATCGGGTCGCCGCGCATGCGGAAGGCAGCGAGATCAAGCTCGATCTCGGCCCGACCGAATTCCGCCTGCTGCATTTCTTCATGACGCATCCGGAGCGTGTGCACAGCCGCACGCAACTGCTCGACCAGGTGTGGGGCGACCACGTGTTCGTCGAAGAGCGAACCGTCGACGTGCACATCAAACGATTGCGCGCGGCCTTGAAACCGGCAGGCTGCGATGCGATGATCGAGACCGTGCGCGGCAGCGGCTACCGGCTCGCCAAGCACGCGTAACGTATCCGGACATGCCGTGTGCCACGGCATGCCGCTCATTCTTTCGGGCGCTGAATCATGAACATCATCTGGGCGCGCTTTCTGGTGTCGCTCGTGCTGCTCGTGCTGATCGGCGTATTGGTCGGCGTCTTCGCCGGCCCGACCGCGGGCCTCGTGTTCGTGGCCGTGATGCTGATCGCACAGGGCTTTTTCAGTACCTTCCATACGCAGCGTCTGTGGCGGCTGCTCGATGCGCCCGTCTACGGTGAAGTGCCGAGCGCGCCGGGCATCTGGGGCGAGATCTACTACCGGCTGCACAAGCTCGCGAAGCAGTGGCATGCGCAGGTGCGGCAGGTCGAACAGCAGCATTCGCGTTTCATCCAGGCGATCCAGGCCTCGCCGAACGGCGTCGCGATGCTCGACGACCACGACCAGATCGAGTGGTGCAACGAGATTGCGGAGGTTCATTTCGGCCTCGATGCGAAGCGCGACCTGCGCCAGCACATCACGAACCTGGTGCGCCATCCCGAATTCGTCCGCTACCTGAATGCGCAGCATTACGACGAGACGCTCGTGATGCGCGGCATGGGCGGCTCGCGGCAGAACGTGCTGGCCGTGCAGGTGTTTCCGTACGGCGAGAACCGCAAGCTGCTGCTGACGCAGGACATCACCGAGCTCGAGCGTACCGATGCGATGCGGCGCGACTTCGTCGCGAACGTGTCGCATGAATTGAAGACGCCGCTCACCGTGCTGTCGGGCTTCCTCGAGACGATGCGCGAGCTGCCGCTGAACGAGGAAGACCGCGCGCGCTATCTCGACATGATGGAGCAGCAGGCATCGCGGATGCGGCACATCGTGACCGACCTGCTGGTGCTCGCGAAGCTGGAGGGCGAGAGCAAGCCTCCGGCCGATCGCGCGATCGACATGCGCGCCGTGTTCGACCATCTGAGGGAGGATGCGCAGACGCTGTCGAACGGGCATCACGACATCGCGTTCTCGATCGACGAGACGCTCGGCGTCACGGGCGCGCAGACGGAGTTGTTCAGCGCGTTCGCGAATCTCGTCACGAACGCGATCCGCTATACGCCGGACGGCGGCAAGATCGTCGTGACGTGGCGCCGCGAAGGCGCGCAGGGCGTGTTTTCCGTCACGGACAGCGGCTTCGGTATTCCGGCCGCCGACCTGCCGCGGCTGACCGAGCGCTTCTATCGCGTCGACCGCAGCCGCTCGCGCGATACGGGCGGCACGGGGCTCGGGCTTGCGATCGTCAAGCACGTGCTGCAGCGGCACGACGCGCACCTGTACGTGCAGAGCGAAGAAGGGCGCGGCAGCACGTTCACCGCGCGGTTCCCGGGCTCGCGCATCATCGCGATCCGGCCGGCCACGTACGAGGCATGATCGTGTAACGGCAGTCGTCGCCCGTTCGGCGGGCGGCGGCATGCAAGGTCCAAAAAAACGCAGCCGGAGCTGCGTTTTTTATTGGCCGTGCGGCGCACGACTCGCGCCGCGCCGCAGGCTCACGAGCAGAACTTTGCGAGCAACCCGAGCTGCGCGTTGCGGATCGTCTTGCCTGCGCGGCGCCGGCGGTAATGACCATCGCTGAGCATCTGCCAGGCCGACTGGTTGTCGCCGAGACATACCGACAGGCCTTCGGCGATCACGCGCCGCTTGAGCTTGCGCTCGCGGATCGGGAACGCGACTTCGACGCGGCGGAACAGGTTGCGGTCCATCCAGTCGGCGCTCGACAGATAGACGTCTTCCGCACCGCCCGCGTGGAAATAGTAGATCCGGTGATGCTCGAGGAAGCGGCCGACGATCGAGCGCACCGTGATGTTTTCCGACAGCCCCGGCACGCCGGGCTTCAGTGCGCAGACGCCGCGCACGATCAGGTCGACCTTCACGCCGGCCTGCGACGCTTCGTACAGCGCGGCGATCACCGTCGGCTCCAGCAGCGCGTTCATTTTCGCGACGACGCGCGCGCGCTTGCCGGCACGCGCATTGTCGATCTCCGCGCGGATCGCTTCGATGATGCGCGGATGCAGCGTGAACGGCGACTGCCACAGCTCGTGCAGCGTGAGTTCGCCGCCGATCCCGGTCAACTGCTGGAATACGTGATGGACGTCCTCGCAGATCTTCTGGTCGGCCGTCATCAGCCCGAAGTCGGTGTAGAGGCGCGCCGTGCGCGGGTGGTAGTTGCCGGTGCCGAGGTGCACGTAGCGGCGCAGCGTCGCCTTGCCGGCCTGCACGACGCGCCGCACGATCAGCATCATCTTCGCGTGGCACTTGTGACCGACCACGCCGTACACGACGTGCGCGCCGACGGCTTCGAGCTGCGACGCCCAGTTGATGTTGGTTTCCTCGTCGAAGCGTGCGAGCAGCTCGACAACGACGGTCACTTCCTTGCCGTTGCGCGCGGCTTCCATCAGCGCGTCCATCAGCGGCGAATCGGTGCCGGTGCGGTAGATCGTCTGCTTGATCGCGACGACGCTCGGGTCCTTCGCGGCCTCCTGCAGCAGTTCGAGCACGGGCTGGAAGCTCTCGTACGGGTGGTGCAGTAGGATGTCGCCGTCGTCGATCGCATCGAACATCGTCGGCGCGTTCGCAATCGCGGGCGGGGTCGATGCGGTGAACGGCGCGAATTTCAGGTCGGGGCGGTCGACGAGATCGGGAATCTGCATCAGGCGCACGAGGTTCACCGACCCGGTCACGCGATAGCAGTCCTTGTCGCCGAGTTCGCTTTCCTCGAGCAGGCGTCGCACGATGTGCGTCGGCGTGTCGGCCGACACCTCGAGGCGCACCGCGTTGCCGAGGTGACGTGCGGGCAGTTCGCCCTGCAGTGCGACGCGCAGGTTGGTGATTTCGTCCTCGTCGACGAACAGTTCGCTGTTGCGCGTGATGCGGAACTGGTTGCAGCTCTTCACGACGAGTTGCGGGAAGAGTTCGCCGACGAAGCGCTGCATGAACGAGCTCAGCAGCACGAAGCCGTGCTCGAAGCCCGACAGCGCATGCGGCATGCGCACCACGCGCGGCAGCGCGCGCGGCGCCTGCACGATGCCCATCACGGCCTGGCGGCCGAACGCGTCGCGGCCTTCGAGCTCGACGACGAAGTTCAGGCTCTTGTTCAGCACGCGCGGGAACGGGTGGGCCGGATCGAGGCCGATCGGCGTCAGCACGGGCAACAGTTCGTCGAGGAAGTAGCGTCGCGCCCATTCGAGCTGCTCGTCGTTCCACGTGTCGCTCGCATGGAAGTAGATGCCTTCCTGTTCGAGCGCGGGCAGCACGGTTTCGTGCAGCATCGTGTACTGTCGATGGACGAGCCGTTGCGCGCGTTCGACGACGAGATCGTAAGCATGCTGTAACGACATGCCGTCGGGCGTCAGCGCGCCGGGATTGTCGCGGATCTGCTCCTGAATGCCGGCCATCCGGACTTCGAAGAATTCGTCGAGGTTGCTGCTGGTGATGCAGATGAAGCGAAGACGCTCGAGCAACGGAACCTGCGGATCGGCTGCTTGGGCCAGCACGCGCTCGTTGAAACCGAGGATGCCGAGTTCACGATTGAGAAGCGGGTAACGGACGGACATCGGCAGAGTAGGGGGTGATTCAGGCGATGATTCGAAAGGACGCTCGGAAACTCTCACGGTACGATGACGTGCTGATGACGATAATGGTTTTATATCGGCAAATTCTACGCTGTAACCGATTTGTCTCATAAATGTTTCGGCTATATGCAATCGAGCAGTGTGTATGCCCGTGAAGCGTGGTAACGGCAAGCGTTCCACGCTTAAAATGTCGCCTTTGATTGATCGCCCCGTGTTGCCGGACCGGCTGCCGCGGGGGAACGCGCACGGAGCCCCATTCTGATGGTTACAACCCCCCACTTGCTGGCTGCCGTGGATCTCGGCTCGAACAGCTTCCGGCTGATCGTCGGTCGCGTCGAGGAAACGCCGGCGGGCAGCCAGATCTATCCCGTCGATGCGCTGCGCGAGCCCGTTCGGCTGGCCGCCGGCCTGTCGAGCGACAAGATGCTCGATCGCGCGTCGCAGGAGCGTGGCTGGGAGGCGCTCAAGCGGTTCGGCGAGCGCCTGCGCGATTTCCATCCCGATCATGTGCGCGCGGTGGCGACCAACACGCTGCGCGTCGCGAAGAACGCGGCCGAATTTCTCGGCGAAGCCGAAGCGGCGCTCGGTTTCCCGATCGAAGTGATCGCGGGCCGCGAAGAAGCGCGGCTGATCTATGCAGGCGCCGCGCACTCGGTGCCGGCGAGCGCCGGCAAGCGGCTCGTCGTCGACATCGGCGGCGGCTCGACCGAATTCATCATCGGCTCGCACTACACGCCGATCGTGATGGAGAGTCTCTATATCGGCTGCGTGAGCCACAGCCGCGCGTTCTTTCCGGCCGGCAACGTCGACGAATACACGATGCGGCAGGCCGAACTCGCGGCCAAGCGCGAGATCCAGATCATTTCGAGCGAGTACAAGAAGGCCGGGTGGGACCAGGCGATCGGTTCATCCGGCACCGCGCGGGCGCTCGCGGAGCTCGTCGAGGCGAACGGCTTCAATGATTCGGGCATCACGCACGGCATTTCGCGCGGCGGCCTCGAGCGCCTGAAGCGCGCGCTGATCAAGGCGGAGAACGTCAACCGGCTGAAGCTGATCGCGCTGAAGCCCGACCGCGTGCCGGTGCTCGCGGGCGGCCTCGCGATCATGCTCGCGGTGTTCGAGGAACTCGGCGTCGACTATGTCGATACGACCGACGGTGCGCTGCGTCTCGGCGTGCTGTACGACTTGCTCGGCCGGACGCAGCACGAAGACATGCGCGCGGTGACCGTCGAGGGCTTCACGCGCCGCTACGGCGTCGATCGTGCGCAGGCCGAGCGAATCGGCGCGCTCGCGGCGCGTTTCTACGACGAACTCGATGAAGCCGACGACGAGGCGCGCGAGGAAGGCCGGATGTTCCTCGGCTGGGCGGCCGCGTTGCACGAGATCGGCCTGTCGATCTCGCACAGCGCGTATCACAAGCATTCGGCCTATATCGCGAGCAACGCGGACATGCCGGGTTTTTCGCGCACGGACCAGGCGCGGCTCGCCGCGCTCGTGCTCGGTCACGCAGGCAAGCTCGGCAAGCTGTCGCAGGCGCGCGACGTCGAGTGGCCGCTGCTGTTCTGCCTGCGGCTTGCGGCACTGCTGTGCCGGCGCCGGACCGATGCGGGGCTGCCGGACATCTCCGTTTCGCAGATGAAGAAGGGCGGGTATGAAGTGCGCCTGCCGAGCGCGTGGGTCGAGCAGAACCCGTTGACCGACTACAGCCTCAGCCAGGAGGCTGCCGAGTGGGAGAAGGTCGGTATCCCGTATCGCGTGGTGTATACCGGCGCATAAATGGTCGATTGAGGGGCCTGGAAGGGCCGGGCGGGATCGGTGTGGCGGCACCCCCTTGGCGGGCCGCCTGATCGCGCTGACGCCCGCTCAATCCGACGAACAGACGATCGCGGTCAGGAACGGAAACGCCTGTTTGACGGTCGCGTCGCTGCCGGCCTTGCGCACGGCTTCCTCCACCGAACTCTTCGTGCCGCGCACGACGACGCCGTACGCCCAGTCGCCGATCGGCGTGCCGTCGCCCAGACGGAAGATCGGGTCGTTCGCCTGGTAACCGAGCACGACATAGACGCCGAAGCCGTACGCCGTCAGCGAGCGGTTCGTGCGGAACGCGTTGACCGAGTTCGATTCGACGTGCATCGGCTCCGACTGGATGTCGCCGGCGGCAAGCAGCGGCGCGACGAACTTGTGGCCGGTCGAATGACAGTCGAGCGCGTCGTCGAGCGCCTTGGCGGATGCGGTGCCGGCGGTCGCAAGCGCGAGCAGCGATGCGCAGAGGGCGGTGTTGAGAAAGTTGTTTTTCATGCGCGGATGCGGATTGTTCACGCGCATTATCGCGTGTTCCCGGAAGTGTCGCGCGCGGGCTGCGGGCCACGGTTGGCATGCGTGTGTCGTCGGCAGCCCGACTTGCGGTCGCGATCCGCAGTGCCTGCAGTTGAAGCGACGCGACGTGGGCGTTCGGATGCGGCAGAGGCCGGCGCGTTGTCGAATCGACGCCCCAATTGATCCCTGCAATGAATCGGAGTGCCGCGAACCGGGCGGTTGCTTCACGGATCCAGAAACGGAAAAGAGGCTGCGGCATTAACCGTAACCACTTGATTCCTTTAGTCGGCGCGAAAGGATTCGAACCTTCGACCCTCTGATCCCACATCGGGTGTTTTTGAGGTTCAAAAGGTCGCGAAGTTACCCAACGCGGCGACGGTGCCTGATCCGGATAAGAACGGCATTATTCCGGGTGATGGTACGGTGCCCGCATGGTCAGCAGAAGCGCCGGCGTGACCTGAAGCCGGGGGTAAAGGACGATCCGGCCCAAGGTGTGCAATTGGCGTTTCTGCAGGGGGCTACGATCACCAAGGGAGCTATGACCATCCATGGACCCGATGGACATTACTCTACAGCATTGTACAGATCGCGCAGGATGCGCCGGAGCCGTCATGTTGAAGGGTTTACAGAAGTTCCTATTGTTTGTGGTGGGCATGTGCGCCTGTACGACTGTGTTTTCCGGGGAACCGACGATGACTAATTCCTTGCTATCCAAGCCGCGCCCGTGGTGTATCGGCCGTTTCGTATTCGACCGGCCAGCGGCGAGCGAGATTTCGAATCAGCGATATGAGTTTCGAGGGGAGAAGTTGACAACCCAGTACAACGTCTCGTCGGCGACATACCAAGCTGAAATTGCTGCGCGGGAAAAAGATCTGCAGACTAAGCGGCGCGTTAATCCGGTCAACTTGAAAGAAAAGACAGGTCTCGCATGGTTGGAGAAGGCTTTTTCGCCGCTACCAAATTCTCGGGTTTTTGTATTTGAAGACGCAGTGGCAAAGGTCGAAAAACTTCCTTTTGAAACTGAGGGTTACGTTTTCGTTGATGAAAGAGTGGTCCGCACGAAGGGGATGATCGGTGCAACTGCTATTGATCGAGCGGAGGAAATCTATAACGACACGATTCGTCGTATTAAGGCGCGAGACAACTGGGCGATTCCCGCCGAATCGGGATTCTGCTTCGACGGCGGGATTGTCACGGGTTCATCGACCTATACCGAGGAAGTTAGCCAGTCGTTCGCATTGATGCCGGGCCGACCGGCGTTACTGGTTGTTCAGATGCGTGATGCTGTGGGTTCGAATCAGAAAGAGTCACTGACTAAGACGTTGCCACAGTTACGTGCGCAGATGGACCGGATGTCCGGCCATTATCGAATCCTGCGACAGGGCAAGCGAACGGTTGCAGGGATGGATGCCGAGGAAGTGTTGTTCGAACTGAAGGAAGGCGACATCACCTCGTTCCGCTTTTATCTACTTGCGCCGGGCGATTCGAGCACGCTGGCGAAGCCGCATACGGCTATTCAATTGCTGCTTGGCGCGAGCAGTCCCGACTTGAAGCCGGAAGAGGCAACATCGCCGGTAGATGAGGCAGGGGCGCTGCAAACGTGGGATGCGCTCTTGAACAGTTTACGGTTGAGACCGGGCGCTGTCTGAGCGGAGAGCCGTATGAAGCGCTATGACATCGTGAAAGGCGACACGACGATGCAGGGTGGTGACGGACAAGACATTCTGCACGACCGCGAACAAGCGTATGAACTCGATCCGGTGTGGTGCCCGGTGTGCAAGACACTCGGCGTGATCGAGTGCGACGGCCCACGTCATTCGAGCACCGGACCGGATGGTCGACAGTCGGCGTTAAGTGACGACATCTGCCGATGCGCATGTCCAGCGCCGCCGAAGCTGGTGGCGTCGCAGTCGGTATCGTATGTCGACGTGTGAGAAGAGGGGATACGTTCCGGAACAGTCTTCAGCTTAGGCCGGATGCTGTCTGATTGAGCGGGACTGATGCGACGGTACAACCTTGAGAAGGGCGACAAAACAAACGGTAGGCGGAATTGCCCAGGCGGGGGACAGTACCGACCAGATCAGCGGGCGCGAACAACGGCGTCATGTAGTTCTCCGTACCCGACACTGGGCCGATGTCGTGATGCTGGAAGCCCCACCATTTTGGTTTATTGGTAGCGAGGCGCTGAGGTGGAATCGCCTGCCATCGGGTGTAGTTCCCTTATGGGAATCGAACCAGATGGTAGCAATGCCCCGGCGGCGCGCCAAAGAAAAAGGGGTTAGCTTTCGCTAACCCCTTGATTCCTTTGGTCGGAGCGATAGGATTCGAACCTACGACCCTCTGATCCCAAATCAGATGCGCTACCAGGCTGCGCTACGCTCCGACGAGCCAAAGATTGTATCGTTGAATTACCGATTTGGTCAATCGCGATATGCGGAAAAATGCCGCGACGGTGAACCGGCCGCGATTTGCGACAATTCGCACGATGATCGGCCGGCCCGGACGCACATGCGCGCGGGCGCTTGCCGAAGCAAGGAGAACATCATGATGAACCTGATCCTGTGGCGCCACGCCGAAGCCGAAGACTACGCGACGAGCGATCTCGCGCGCCAACTGACCGTCCGTGGCCGCAAGGACGCGCAGGCGATGGCCAAATGGCTGCGTGGCCGGCTCGAGACGAACGCCGTGATCCTCGCGAGCCCGGCGGCACGCACCGTGCAGACCGCCGAGGCGCTGACCGACCAGTATCGGACCGTCGACGCGCTCGCGCCGGGCGGCAGCGTCGACGAGGTGCTGGCGGCGGCCGGCTGGCCGGAAGGCATCGCGCCGACGGTCGTCATCGTCGGGCACCAGCCGACGCTCGGCAGCGTCGCCGCGCAACTGATCGCCGACAGCGACGATAGCTGGAGCATCAAGAAGGGCGGAATCGTGTGGCTCGCGAGCCGCACGCGTGATGGCAGCAGGCAGGCCGTGCTGCGAGCGGTATTGACGCCAGACCTGGCGTGAGGCCGGCCAGAAGGGGGTTGGAGGGATTGATCAGACGGTTTCGCAGGCTTTCTGCTAAAGTCAATTCGGCGACACGTCATTGAAAGGACACGGTCGTGCCACATAACGGTCACGGCCGATTACTACATTGGCGGGCATGTCGTCCTATTCCTTACGACCAGGAAAGCCTAATGCGAGAACTGCCGACGCCTACGCTCCCCTTTGCCTCGCTGCCCCTCGATACGTCGCGGCGCCACCTGCCGCGCGCTGCTGAAACCGTCACATCGGAGTATCGCCTGCGCGCCGCGTGGGCGCGCACGGAAGACGAATTGCGCGAAGCGCAGCGCCTGCGTTACAGCGTGTTCGCCGAAGAGATGGGCGCGCACGTCAGCGGCCCCTCCGGTCTCGACGTCGATCCGTTCGACGCGTACTGCGACCACCTGCTGGTTCGCGATCTTGATACGCTGAAGGTCGTCGGCACGTATCGCGTGCTGCCGCCGCACCAGGCGGCGCGTGTCGGCCGCCTGTACGCCGAAGGCGAATTCGACCTGTCGCGCCTCACGCACCTGCGCGGCAAGATGGTCGAGGTCGGCCGCTCGTGCGTGCACAGCGACTACCGCAGCGGCGCCGTCATCATGGCGCTGTGGGGTGGCCTCGGCGCGTACATGATGCAGAACGGCTACGAGACGATGCTCGGTTGTGCGAGCGTGTCGATGGCCGACGGCGGCCACTATGCGGCGAACCTGTACCAGTCGCTGTCGGCGAGCTCGCTGACGGCGCCCGAGTACCGCGCATTCCCGCACACGGCACTGCCGGTCGACGAACTGCAGACGGGCACCGTCGTGGCGCCGCCGCCGCTGATCAAGGGTTACCTGCGTCTCGGCGCGAAGATCTGCGGCGCGCCGGCCTGGGATCCCGACTTCAACTGCGCGGATTTCCTGACGCTGTTCCGGCTGTCGGACATCAACGCGCGCTACGCCCGCCACTTCCTGGGCTGAGCCGTCTGAATCGCGTCGCACCCGTTCCGGACGCACACAAGCGAACGCCGTCGCGCGGCAGCCTGCCGCGCGACGGCGTTCGTGCATTCAGTCAACGTGCTGCGTGTATCCGGCCCTGTTAATTTCGACGAAACGCGGTTCCTGCCGTGCCACGGGATGGCACGTTCACGAACGGCCCGGGTTCGACACTGGCCGGACGGCGGGGCGGCTCGCTCAGTGCTTGCGCCGCCAGTCGAGCAGGTGGTGTTCCGCCATCCAGTGGTGGATCATCCCTTCACCGTCATGGCTCCGCTTGTATTCGCGTGCCTCGAAGTACGACAGCGCGACCAGCACCATCAGACCGATGAACAGACCGATCAGGCCCGCAATTTCCTCAGACGACATGGCAGCCTCCTTTCCTCGGCACAGCGCCATGCGTACATAGTAGGACATGCGCAGCGCGACCCCGAAACCGGATTTCCGCTAGACTCGGCGCGGTCCTGGCGCGATGGGCGCGCCGATTTCCGGAGCCATATCCGATGCCCCGTTTCATGCTGGCCGTGCTGGCCGCAGCGCTTCTCGCCGGCTGCACCAGCGATCCTCGTCAGGCCCGCCGCGGCCACCCGCCGGAAGATCCGGCCGACTATCACGGCGTGCCGACCGACATGACGCCGCCGTCGATGCTCGACGCACCGCCGCCGAAGCCCGTGCAGTAAAGGGCGGCCTGGCCGGCCGTCAGGCGCGTGCCGCGGGTGCGGCGTGCGCGTCGGTGCCAATGCGCCGCAGCAGCCCCGGCAGGTAGCGCGCGAGCGTCGCGCCGCGCGCGGCCATGAACAGCAGCAGCGCGAACCAGAGGCCGTGATTGCCGAACGTGCCGACGGCGGCGAGCGTGGCCGCGATGAAGATCGAGAACGACACGACCATCGCGCGCATCAGCGATTGCGTCTGCGTGGCGCCGATGAACACGCCGTCAAGCAGGAAGCCCCAGACGGACACGATCGGCGAGATCGCGGCCCACGGCAGGTAGCGCAGCGCGACCGCGCGGATCTCCGCCTGATCGGTCAGGCGCGCGACGATCCAGCCGCCGGCGGCCCAGTAAACCAGCGCGAACAGCAGCGCGCCGAGCGCCGACCAGAACAGCGTGACGCGTACGGCTTGCCGGAATGCGTTGCGGTCGCGCGCGCCGGCCGCCGCGCCGACGAGCGCCTCGGCCGCATGCGCGAAACCGTCGAGGCCGTACGCCATGAAGGTCTGGAAATTCAGCAGCAGCGCGTTCGCCGCGAGCGTCGCATCGCCCTGTTTCGCGCCGAGGTGCGCGAACCAGCCGAATGCGCCGAGCAGGCACAGCGTGCGCAGGAAGATGTCGCGATTGAGTACGATCAGCCGCTTGAGCGCCACGCGGTCGGCGAGCGCACGGGCGGCAATCGGCCCGAGGCCGCGCGGGCGCAGCCGCCACAGCATCCACGCGCCGAGCGCGAAGCCGCACGCGTCCGCGGTGGCGGTCGCGGCGCCGATGCCGGCGATGCCCCAGCCGAAGCCATACACGTAGAGCAGCACGGCGCCGATGTTCGTCGCGTTGATGAACACCTGCGCGACGAGCGCAAGCCGGACCCGTTGCACGCCGAGCAGGTAGCCGAGCACGACGTAGTTCGCGAGCGCGAACGGTGCGCTCCAGATCCGCGCGTGGCTGTATGCGAGCGCCGTCGCGCGGACGGCATCGCTGCCGCCGAGCGCGGTCAGCGCGAACGACAGCAGCGGCACCTGCAGCGCGAGCACCGCGGCGCCGAGCGCGAACGAGACGATCAGCGCACGCAACAGGTTCAGGCGGATGCCGGCATCATCGCCGGCGCCGTGCGCCTGCGCGACGAGGCCGGTTGTTCCCATCCGCAGGAAGCCGAAGCCCCAGAACACGAAATTGAAGAACAGCCCGCCGAGCGCGACGCCGCCGAGATACTGCGCGCCGTCGAGGTGGCCGGCGACGGCCGTGTCGACGGCACCGAGGATCGGCTGGGTCAGGTTCGCAAGGACGATCGGGAAGGCGAGCGCGAGGACGCGCCGGTGCGTGACGGTGGCCGAGCCGGTGCCGGCCCCGTGCGGTAACGCGGATTCGGACATGGCGGACGCGTCAGGCGCGTTCCTGCACGCAGACCCACGGCGATACGACGACCGCCCACAGCTCCGGGTTGCGCGCCGCGTAGTCGGCGGCGGTCTCGGCCGGCATGCGCGCGACGAGGCCGGCCGACAGCCAGCGCGTGACCTGTTCGGCTTCGTCGCCGGCGATCGCTTCCGCGACGCTGACGAGATCGAGGTCGCGCGCGACGGACAGCAGCTTGCCCTGCGCGAAGAAGCGCTCGAGATCGCACCAGTCGATCTTGGCGGTCTCGCCGAGGAGTTTGGCGTAGAGCGGGCTGTGCGACGCGCCCGTGGCGGATTGGTGTTCGGAGGACATCGGTTTCTTGGAAAGACTGCGTGGCGCCACTATAAACCATCCGGCCGGGCGGGCCGAGCGGGCGGTGGGCGGCTCACGCGTCGCGCAGCGCGCGGCGCACGATCTTGCCGGTGGCGGTCATCGGCAGGCTGTCGACGAACGCGATCGCGCGCGGATACTCGTGCGCGGCGAGCCGCGTGCGCACATGTGCCTGCAACGCGCTGACGAGCGCGTCGTCGCCGACATGGCCGGGGTTCAGCACGACGAACGCCTTGACGATCTCGGTGCGCGTCGCGTCGGGGACGCCGACGACGGCTGCCATCCGCACCGCCGGATGCGTGAGCAGGCAGTCCTCGATCGGGCCCGGGCCGATCCGGTAGCCGGCGCTCGTGATCACGTCGTCGTCGCGGCCGACGAAGCGCACGAAGCCGTCGGCGTCGATCGTGCCCGTATCGCCGGTGAGCAGGTAGTCGCCCGCGAACTTGTCGCGTGTCGCGCCGGGATTGCGCCAGTATTCAACGAACATCACCGGGTCGGGGCGGCGCACCGCGATGCGTCCTTCGACGCCGGGCGGCAGCGGCGTGCCGTCCGCGTCGACGATCGCGACCGCATGACCGGGCACGGCCTTGCCGATCGCACCCGGCTGCGCATCGAACAGTGCCGCGCACGACGACAGCACCATGTTGCACTCGGTTTGCCCGTAGAACTCGTTGATCGTCACGCCGAGCGCGTCGCGTCCCCACGCCGTCAGCTCGGTGCCGAGCGATTCGCCACCGCTCGCGACCGATTTCAGCGACAGCGCGTACCGTTCGCGCGGCCGCTCCACGACGCGCATCAGCTTCAGCGCGGTGGGCGGCAGGAACGCGTGCGTGACGCCGTGCCGAGCCATCAGCGCGAACGCCGCGTCGCCGTCGAATTTCTCGAAACGGCGGGCGAGCACGGGCACGCCGTGATGCCAGGACGGCAGCAGCACGTCGAGCAGGCCGCCGATCCACGCCCAGTCGGCCGGCGTCCAGAACAGGCGCGCGTCGCGCGGGAAGCATTGCTGCGACATCTCGACGCCCGGCAGGTGGCCCAGCAGCACGCGATGCGCGTGCAGCGCACCTTTCGGTTTGCCGGTCGTGCCGGACGTGTAGATGATCACTGCCGGATCGTCGGCGGCCGTATCGACCGGCACGAAGTCGGGCGTTTCGGCGGCGAGCGCTGCGTCGTAGCGCAGCACGCCCGGCGCGTCGGGTCCATCGTCGCCGATGCAGTAGACGGTATGCAGTGCCGGCAGTTGCGCGCGCAACGGCGCGATTTTCGCGTAGCCGGCCGCGTCGGTGACGAGTGCGGATGCTTCGCTGTTCGCGAGCCGGTATTCCAGCGCATCGACGCCGAACAGCGTGAAGAGCGGCACCGCAATCGCGCCGAGCTTGTACGCGGCGAGATGCGCAATGGCCGTTTCGGGGCCTTGCGCGAGAAAGATGGCGATCCGGTCGCCGCGCCGCAGGCCGGCGCGCGCAAAGCTGTTCGCGAGCCGGTTAGAAGCATTCTTCAGATCGTCGAACGTGATGCGGAACACGTCGCCTTGCGCCGTTTCGTGGATCAGCGCGAGGCGCCCGCTGCCGTCGGCCCATTTGTCGCAGACGTCCACGCCGATGTTGTAGCGGGCCGGAACGGCCCACCGGAAGCGGGAGAGCAGGTCATCGTAGCGGTCGGCGGCGGGCAGCATCGCGGGTCTCCTGGGTGTCGAACGTGGCGTCGGGCGAACGGCTTACATCAGGGTTTCACGCAGACGAATCCACAATGGTGTCTGCGGATAGGGAATGTTCGGGCTCGTCCGATCGCGGCGGCTCAGTGCACGATTTCACAATGACGCATAAGATCACGACACAACAGTGATAGGACCATGGATTTGCTTCTGATTGCTGCGGGGTTCAGCCTGATCGGAATCGGCGTGCTGGTGGCGTTTGCCCGCCACGTCGATCCGCTGTCCGGCCGGTTTACCGGCCGTCTGCGCAAGCGCTGATTCAACCTTCCCGATTTTGCCCGAGACGGCACGCGATGCGCACCGCATCGCGTGCCGGCTGTCGCGCGTTCAGCGCGCCGGCAGGTAGCGTGACGGATCGATCGAGCGGCCGCCGTAGCGCAATTCGAAATGCAGCGCGACGCGATCGCTGTCGCTGTTGCCCATTTCCGCGATCGATTGCCCCTGCGTGACCGACTGGCCTTCCTTCACCAGCAGCGCGCGATTGTGCGCGTATGCGGTCAGGTAGTCGGCGTTGTGCTTCAGGATGATCAGGTTGCCGTAGCCGCGCAGCCCGTTACCCGCGTAGACCACGACGCCCGGCGCGGCCGCAATCACCGGCGTGCCCGGCGAGTTCGCGATGTCGATACCCTTGGATTTCGAGCCGTCGAACGTGCGGACCACATTGCCGGCCGCCGGCCAGACCAGCGAAATGCTCGAGGCCGGCTTGACGGCCGATTCGACCGGCGCGGAAGGCGCGGGGCGGGCGCGGCCCGCGCTGCCGGTGCCGGTGGTCGACGGCGTCGATGCGGTGGTCGTGCCGGGCGGCGGCGCGACGCGCAACACCTGGCCGACTTCGATCGCATCGGGGTTCGTCATCTGGTTCCAGCGCACGATGTTCTGTACCGACGTGCGGTTGTCGCGCGCGATCTTGTAGAGCGTGTCGCCGCGCTCGACGCGGTAGAACCCGGGGCCGACAGGCGCGGAGCCGCACGCGACGAGCAAGGCGGCGCAGGCGGCTGCGAAGAGTCGCTTCGTTGTTGTTCCGAACATTGAACCTCGCAAAACCCTGCCGCGCACGACGCGACAGGCAACACAAAACGTCCGATTTTAACGGGTTCGACCCGTGCACCGCAGTTTGGGGCCTTGGTCGAGGCTATCGCGCACCTTGTTGGCGCGCCCGTTGTCAGCCTGCGAGCGGGATCACGCGGATTCGCAGCGTGGCCGTTTCGGTCGCGCCCGGCGCGAGCATGCGCAGCCCGAGGCCGTTGTGGATCGCATCCGGCAGACCGAGCCACGGCTCGACGCAGTAGAAGTCCGACTCCGGTTTTTCGGTCCAGGTCGTGACTGTGTACCACGGGATCGATCCCGGCACGTCGAGCGCGATCTCGATCGTGCGGCGGCGGCCCGGCATCACGATGCGCACCGGCGTCGACGGCTGGCCGTCGAGGCAGTGGAAGCGATCGAGAATGTCCGGATTGTCGAGGCGGTAACGGGCTTCGCCCGGCTCGGGCGTGCTGATCGAACCGTCCGCGCGCTGCGCGCAGCGGCGCGTGGGCGGCAGCTCGAGCGTGGTTTCGGCGCGTTCGCCGTGCGGCAACGCGAAATAGAAGTGGTGGCCGGCGTAGTAGGGCAGCGGCGTGTCGCCGCGATTGGTCGTCGTGAGCGCGACTTCGAGCGTGTGCGCGTCGGCCAGCCGGTAGGTCGTTTCGAACCGGAAATCGAACGGGTAGCTCGCGCGCAGCGCGTCGTTCGCGTCGAGCGTCATCGACAAGGCGGCGCCGTCGGCCGACGGGTGCGCGGCGAACGGCAGATCGCGCGCGAAGCCATGCATCGGCAGGTCGCGGACCACGCCGGCCGCATCGCGCCAGCGGCCGAGTTCGCCGTCGACGCGGTGGCGACCGAGGAACGGGAACAGCAGCGGGTTGCCGCCGCGCACGCGCGCGAGGTTGCTCCAGTCGGCCGTTTCCGGCCAGAAGATGACCGGTTCGCCGTCGACGTGCCATGACAGCAGGCGGCCGCCGAATTGCGGGGCGACCCGGACGAGCGACGGGCCGGCGTGAAGTTCGTGAATGTCGTGTTGCTGGAAGGTCGGCATGGCGAATCGGGTTGGGCGGGTGGACGGGACACGGCGCGCTCCATTATCGGGCCGCGGCCGGTCGGGGAAAACCCTTCTGGGGAAATTGCGAGTTTTTAACATTGTCAGCGGTCTGGATAATGCGTCTAAACCGGTGATGTTGCCGGGTCATGACACTTCGTGGAGGGGCCATGGATCTGGCAATGGCAATGGGTATCGCCCTGTTCGGCATGTTCACCGGCAGCACGGTATTATTTTTCTATCAGCTCGGCCGCTGACGGCAATTACTGCCGAAGTCGAAAGGCCCGCCATGCAAATGGCGGGCTTTTTGCTTTCTGTGCGCTTACAAATTGCAAGCGTTTGTGTGCAATGCCGCAATATCCGGCCAAATGCCTTGGCGCAGTAATCCTGGCTCGGCATAATCGGGGCGCGTTTTTTCGGACGCGCATCGCGTGGTCCGTCTTTCTTCCCGCTTAATCTTCACTAAAAGGACCGACGCGTGAGTCTCTGGTTTCTGGTATTCCTGAGCGTCCTGCAGGGCGTCACCGAACTCTTCCCCGTCAGCAGCCTGGGCCATACGCTGCTCGTGCCGGCGCTGTTCGGCATGCATATCGACAAGCACGCGCCGCAACTGCTGCCGTTCCTCGTCGCGCTCCACCTCGGCACCGCGCTGGCGCTGCTGTGGTACTTCCGCGCGCGCTGGATCGCGCTGATCGGCGGCTTCTTCGCGCAGCTCGGCGGCCGCAAGAACGACGACGGGCACCTGATGTGGGCGCTGATCATCGGGACGATCCCGACCGGCATCGTCGGGCTGCTCCTCGAGAAGCGCATCGAACGCGTGTTTCACGACTTGCGGATCGTCGCGATCGCGCTGATCGTGAACGGCGTGCTGCTGTGGCTCGGCGATCGCATCCAGCGCAGCCGCGCGCATCAGGCGCCCGAGAAGATGACGTTCAAGCAGGCGTTCTTCGTGGGCCTCGCGCAGATCGGCGCGCTGATTCCGGGCTTCTCGCGCAGCGGGCTGACGATGATCGCCGGCAATGCCGCCGGGTTGACGGCGGAGAAGGCGGCGGAGTTCTCGTTCCTGCTCGGCACGCCGATCATCTTCGCGGCGGGCGTGCTCGAACTGCCGAAGCTGTTCCATGCGCGCGACCAGCTCGCCGATGCGCTGCTCGGCGGCGTGCTGACGGCAATCGCCGCGTACCTGAGCGTGCGGTTCCTGATGCGCTATTTCGAAGGGCGCGGCCGGCTCGCGTCGTTCGGCGTGTATTGCGTGATCGCCGGCGTGTTCTGTCTCGGCTGGTTCATGCTGCATCCGCAGCCGGTTTGATGCCGCGATAGCCGCTCTCGCGTGATGTGATGCGATGATCGGGTATAATTTCGGGCTCGGTTTCATGCCGGGCCCGTTTTGTTTCGGGGCGTTGAGTTGGGTGGCGGTGCAGTTGCTGCTGTTACTCAAAGCCCCGTGCCCAATGCGGTCCGCGTCAGGCCGTGTCTTTTCTCCTCGACCGCCCTTAGCTCAGTTGGATAGAGCAACGGCCTTCTAAGCCGTAGGTCACACGTTCGAATCGTGTAGGGCGGGCCAGTCAGATCCGTTGAAGACCTTCGCGGGCCAACCCCATCACTCCACCGTCACCGATTTAGCCAGGTTCCTCGGCTTGTCGATATCCGCGCCGCGCAAACACGCCGCGTGATACGCAAGCAGCTGCAACGGCACCACATGCAGGATCGGCGACAACAGCCCGTAGTAATCCGGCATCCGCAGCACCGACACGCCTTCGCTATTGTCTATCCGCGTATCGGCATCGGCGAATACGTAAAGCTGCCCGCCGCGCGCCCTCACTTCCTGCATGTTCGACTTCAGTTTTTCGAGCAGCGCGTCGTTCGGTGCGATCGTCGCGACGGGCATCGTGTGGGTCACGAGCGCCAGCGGCCCGTGCTTCAGCTCGCCCGCCGGATACGCTTCCGCATGGATATACGAAATCTCCTTCAGCTTCAGCGCGCCTTCGAGCGCGATCGGGTAATGCAGCCCGCGCCCGAGAAACAGCGCATTTTCGTGTTGCGCAAATTCCGCCGCCCAGCGCTTGATTTGCGGCTCCAGCCCGAGCACGTCTTCGAGCGCGCCGGGCAGCCGCCGCAACTGCGTCGAATAGCGCGCGAGCTGCGCGTTGTCGACATAGCCGCGCAGCCGCCCGAGCGTCACGGCGAGGATGAACAGCGCGACGAGCTGCGTCGTGAACGCCTTGGTCGACGCGACGCCGATTTCCGGGCCGGCCCGCGTCAGGAACCGCAGGCCGGTCTGACGCATCATCGCGCTGGTCGGAACGTTGCAGATCGCCAGCGTGTCGATATGGCCGAGCGCCTGTGCGTACTTGAGCGCGGCGAGCGTGTCGGCGGTCTCGCCGGATTGCGACACGCTTACCACGAGCGTGTTCGGTGTCGCGAGCGCGTCGCTGTAACGGTATTCGCTCGCGATCTCGACCTGCGCCGGCACGCGTGCGATCGTTTCGAGCCAGCGGCGCGCGGTCAGTCCGGAATAGTGACTCGTGCCGCACGCGAGAATCAGCACGTTGTCGATCTGCTCGAACGCCCGCGCGGCGTCCGGGCCGAATATCGCCGGATCGAACAGCCCTGCATCCGGGATGGTCGCAGCCACGGACTGCGGTTGCTCGAAAATCTCCTTCTGCATGAAGTGCCGGTACGGCCCGAGTTCGACCACGCCCTGTGCAGAGGAGACGGTCTGGACCGCACGCTCGACCGGTGTGCCGCAGCGATCGAGCACGCGCACGCCGCCCGGCGTCAACTCGACGATGTCGCCTTCCTCGAGAAAGATGAAGCGGTCAGTGATGCCGGCGAGCGCGAGCGCGTCGGACGCGAGAAAGCATTCGCCGTCCTTCACGCCGACAACGAGCGGTGAGCCGACCCGCGCGCCGATCAGCCGCTGCGGCTCGTGTTTGCTGAACACTGCGATCGCGTAGGCGCCGTGAAGCTGAGACGTCGCGTCTCGCACGGCGGCGAGAAGATCGCCGCGATACTTGCTGTGGATCAGGTGGGCGACGACTTCGGTGTCGGTCTGTCCGTCGAATTCGTAGTGCTCGTCTGAAAGTTGCTTGCGCAACGTTTCGTGATTCTCGATGATGCCGTTGTGCACGAGTGCGATTTCATCGCGCGAGAAGATCGGATGTGCGTTGCAGGTTGCAGGAGCACCATGCGTTGCCCAGCGCGTATGCGCGATGCCGGTGCTGCCGGTCAGGCCGGCGCTGCGCACGTGTGCGTCGAGATCGGCGACACGCGACACGCTGCGCTCGCGACGCGCCTGGCCGTTGACGACCGTTGCGACGCCGCATGAATCGTAGCCGCGATATTCGAGGCGGCGCAAACCTTCAATCAGAATCGGGACGATGTCCCGTTGCGCGACCGCGCCGACGATGCCACACATGACACGTCTCCTTCCTGTTCAATCATCATGGACCGCGCGCACCTTGTGTCATCGCGACGCGGTTGCCGTTGCCGACGCCGTCGTGAATCCGCATCGAGCGGGCGCGACGGGATCAGCCGTCCGGCTTTCGAATGCCAGATAAAGCGACTCCTCCAGTACGTTCCAGTGCGTGCCGTGGCGGTACGGGCCCGATCGCGCATGCCAGCAGGCGACCGTGCTCCAGTCGTTCATCCTGAACGCGATCAACGCGATCAAGCCCCACGGAAAATCGGTGCCGGCAAGTTGCAGCCAGGTCTTGCCGTATTTCTGCATCCACTGCGCATAGATCGTCTCGCTGGATCGTTCGGGAACCTGAATGCCGGAAAGGAGCGGGAAGATCTGTGCGACTTTCGCCGGATAAAAGCTCGTGTCGGCGATTCGCTGCGTGCTGGCGCGAAAGCCGGATTGCGCGCCACGCCAGAACACCTTCAGGATCGCCGACGCGAGCCGGTCGGCACGCTGGCTCCACGGGCCCGCGTGTGTGTAGTCGGCGCGCCGGACGTAGTACGCCGCGATCGCCTGGAACGCGCTGTGTACCTCGACGTTGTCCATCAGCAGCGCGACGTGCTGCGACGATGAGGTCTCGTAGACGCCGGCAGGCTTGTCGAGCAGGGTGTCCAGATGCGTGCCTGCGCGGTTCAGGCTGAGTTCCCATGTCGCGGGCATGCCGTCGGGTGGCGCGAAGCGGGCGAGCAGTTCGATCCACGTCGCCATCATCGCGTCGTCGGCGTCCGCTTCGGCGCATGCGCTGTACTGGCCGTTCTTCACACAGTAGCGATCGAAGCCGCCGCCCGGACGCTGGCGCGGCAGCAGCCATGCGATCCAGGCGAGCGCGGCCTGATGCGCGTCGAGTTGCGCGTCGGAGGCGGCGAGCAGTGCCTTCGCCGCGAAATAAGGATCGACGCCGGCGCCGTTCACGCGCACGGTGATCGCTCCGTCAGGGCGTTGGTACTGTCCGTTGAGCTGGAGTTCGGCGGCGCCCGCGTGCAGCGCGAAGCCGGTCGCAGCCACACAGCACAAGACGCGCCACAGGCGGCGCAGCCGGCCGGCGGCCGCGCGTACGCGGGCGGCCGGGAAAAGCGCGGGCCGGTTCATGGTCGGGGGCTCCTGCGCGGTGTTCCTTCGCAATCGTCGCCGGGCGCGGCGTTGGTCGCGTCGCGCCGGGCGAGCGTGTCGACGTTGTGGCTCAGTGCACCCGGACGCGGGTGAGCTTGAGGCTGGTGCCGCCACTCGCGCTCGCGAGCGGGTTCGTCGCATGAGCGCTTGAACGCGGCCCGCGGATCGCGCGGATATCAACGGGAAGCGGCGGCGAGTTCGCCGCGCAGGGACGGATGTCTTTCGCCCCACGCGGACGCGTCGCCGCCCGGTTGATTGCTTTGGCGTCCGGGTCTGTCCGCTGTCGTGCAAGCGTTGCGGGACGCACTTGTCCTGAATTAAGCAAGGCGTGAGCCATCGGCCGCGATGCCTCGTGCAGCAAGGGGCGGGGGGGCCGGCTTCGAGAGCGGTCCGGGTGGCGGCTGCGTGTTTTGATTCACCGGCGAATCAGTTTTCGCGCAAGCGTCGCGACCGCGCGCGGTCGGCGTCGCGGCGCGCACGCGTCATGCGACGAGCGATTTGTCCGCCGAACCCGTGCCGCCTTGCCGGGCGCGGCTTTGCATTGTCGGTGCGTCGCCGTCGTTCGTTGCGTGTGCATCGCCGGGACGGCGGGTTAGTCCCGGCCGCCACATGGTCCGAATGGACCGGACTCCGATGTAATCGCCATGTGCCGGAACTTCGTTACAGATTCGCAACATTTCGCATCCTTCGATTCGTACGACGCGACAGACGCTGCGTGTCGGGGAAACCCTTCGTGCATGACCGTGTCCGGCAGTCGATTGCATACCGTTCGCTGCACAGACAAAAGTTGCAAATCGAGACGACATAAAGCGTTTCGAAAGATGCGTGATGTTCGATCCGTAATCCGCACGCGACGTGAATTCGCCATTCATCGGACGACGTCGTCGGACGGATCGCGCGAACGGCCGGAGGTTTGTGCGTATCGCGCTCGCCCGGCGATACAGCGCTCGTAGCAGTTGTGAAACATTCCGCTACGCACGGCATGTACGCAGTGTGTGCGGCGCGAACCGGACCCGGTCGCAGGGCGGCTGGTTTGATTATTGCTGTAGTGGAAGTGGCGTGACGAACAGACGTGACGCTCGACGCAGCGAGGAACGACACATGACGTGACGGATCAAGTGCAACGGGACGCCGGTATTACGACGATTCGCGTGGCCCAGACCGCGCGGACAGGACGGCGCGCTCGCTCCGCGACACAGCGACGTGTGGACCGCGTGCGAGTACGGGAGGCGCCGCCTGAATACATGCTTTGCGCCACTTACGGGGTCGTTCGGTGCAAGGAGGCTAAACGAGGATATCGATGAAAAAGATCTTGCTTGTGTTCGGGACTCGGCCGGAGGCCATCAAAATGGCGCCGCTGGTGCGTGCGCTGAAGGCGCAAACGGGTGTCGACGCCAGGGTATGCGTGACCGCGCAGCATCGTGAAATGCTCGATCAGGTGCTGACGCTGTTCGACATCAAGCCAGACTACGATCTCAACCTGATGCGGCAAAGCCAGACGCTGACCGACGTGACGACCGGCATTCTTCAGGAGATCGGCGTGGTCTTCGACGAATTGCGTCCGGACGTCGTGCTGGTGCACGGCGATACGACGACCACGCTCGCGGTCAGTCTCGCGGCGTTCTACCGCTATCTGCCGGTCGGGCACGTGGAGGCCGGTTTGCGCAGCGGCGACGTCTGGTCGCCGTGGCCGGAGGAACTGAATCGCCGCGTGACCGACGCGGTATCGTCGTGGCATTTCGCGCCGACCGGGAAGGCACGCGACAACCTGCTCAGCGAGGGCGTGCCGGGGGGCGGGGTCGTGCTGACCGGCAATACCGTGATCGATGCGTTGCAGGAGGTCAAGCGCATGCTGGACCACAACGCCGAGCTTACGGAAAAGGTTGCCGCGAATTTTCCGTTTCTCGAACCGTCGCGGCGCGTGGTGCTCATCACCGGCCATCGCCGCGAGAGCTTCGGCGAGCCGTTTCAGAATTTTTGCGAGGCGTTGTGCACGCTCGCGGAACGCTATCGCGACGCGCAGTTCGTCTATCCGCTGCACATGAATCCGAACGTGCGGGAGCCGGCGCGTGCGCGGCTCGGTGGCGTGCCGAACATATACCTGATCGAACCGCAGGAATATCTGTCGTTCGTATTCCTGATGTCGCGCGCGCATTTCATCATCACCGATTCGGGCGGCATTCAGGAGGAAGGGCCGGCGCTGGGCAAGCCGGTGCTTGTCACGCGCGATACGACGGAGCGGCCTGAAGCGATCCAGGCAGGCACCGCGCGGCTCGTTGGCACCGATCAGGAGCGGATCGTCTGGGAGGCGTCGCGGCTGTTCGACAGCGACAGTGCATACGAGGAGATGTCGCGCGCGAGCAATCCATATGGCGACGGCCACGCGAGCGAGCGGATCGTTCGCGCGCTGATGCGTACGCCGGGGGTGACCACGAAGACGACGAGCTTTTCGATGGGGGCCGCGGAGATGCCGTATAACGCGCTCACGCTGGGGTTGCAGGCGTTGCGCTCGCGTTGAACGTGGCGGTGCGGCAGAGTCCGGACCGTTCGATGCGATCGTGAGAGGGGCCGTCCGGCCGGGAGGCCGGCCGGACCTTCGCATTTGCGCGACCACGCCGGACCGGCATGTTTCGCGCGTGATCGCATCGCGCGTTGCCGCGCGCCACACCGCGGCGAACCAGCGCGCATTTCCGCGCGCACACAAAAGCGCTTTTTTTTTTGAATGCCCGCTTCCCGATGTCGTGCCGCGCATGGATACGCCGGGGAATGCCCGCTCCGCATCTTCCTGAAATCTCGTCGAAGTCCGGCGCGTCGCGCTTCTCCGCGGTGGTTCAATCGACCGCGTACTCCGTCACCGATTGCCTGAAATTCCCGAATCGCCTCGATCCGATGGCAAATCCGAAATGGTTCGATAATGCGAGCGGCGATCCATGCGGACGAGCGGTTGACCGGGATGTCCTCGACATGTTGCGAAGGCAACCGGACGACGGCCTCGTTTGCGGCATCGGCCCGATCGTGTCCGCACGCGACACGGTCCACGAATCCCTGAACAAGGAGTGTCGACGTGGCCTCAACCGATGTCAGCCAGAAGCAGGCGGTCTCTCCCGCCGAATGGGATGCGCGAGTCAACCTGGCGGCGGCCTATCGCCTCACCGCGCTGTTCGGCTGGGACGATCTGGTGTTCACGCATATTTCCGCGCGCGTGCCCGGCCCGGAGCACCATTTCCTGATCAACCCGTACGGCATGATGTTCGACGAGATCACGGCGTCATCGCTGCTCAAGGTCGACCTCGACGGGCGCAAGGTGTCCGAGTCGCCGTACGAGATCAATCCGGCCGGCTTCACCATTCATAGCGCGGTGCATGCGGCACGCGACGACGCGCTGTGCGTGATGCATACGCATTCGATCAACGGCGTCGCCGTGTCGGCACAGGAAGCGGGCTTGTTGCCGCTGTCGCAGCAGTCGCTCGGCGTGCTGGCATCGCTCGGTTATCACGACTACGAGGGCATCGCGCTCAACGAGGGCGAGAAATCCCGCCTCGTGCGCGACCTGGGCGGCAACACGTACCTGATGCTGCGCAATCACGGGCTGTTGACCGTCGGCGCCACGCCGGCCGACGCGTTCGTCGCGATGTACTTCTTCGAAGCGGCGTGCATGATCCAGGTCCGCGCACAGGCCGGCGGCTCGGCGCTGCTGCCGATCGCGCAACCGATTCTCGACGGCATCAAGCAGCAGATCGCCGCGGTCACGAGAGGGATGGGCGCCGGGGCGCTCGTCTGGCCCGGGCTGCTGCGCCGGCTCGATCGACGTAATCCCGGATACGCCGAGTAGCGCGCCTGTCGTTGTTGTTTGCGAACGACCGTGCTAAATTCCTGCCAGCACTTGCAACCACGGATCCATTCATTCGGCTGACAAGGCCGGCACCCGGGAGGCAGCACGATGAGCCTGTTGATGTCGCGACGCGATCTTGCGTTCCTGTTATACGACTGGCTCGATGCCGAAGCGCTCGTCGCGCTGCCGCGTTATGCGGAGCACAGCCGCGAGACCTTCGATGCGGTGCTCGACACCAGCGAGCGGATTGCGACCGACCTGTTCGCGCCGCACGCAGCGCGCGGCGACCGCGAGGAGCCGCATTTCGACGGCGAACGCGTGACGCTGATCCCGGAAGTCGAGCCGGCCGTGCGTGCGTTTGCGGACGCCGGGCTGATCGCCGCGGGTCACGACGAAGCGCTCGGCGGCATGCGGTTGCCGAAGCTGGTCGAAGCCGCATCGTTCCTGTTCTTCCAGGCCGCAAATATTGCGACGGCCGCCTATCCGTTCCTGACCGTCGCCAACGCGAACCTGCTCGTCGCGCACGGTAGCCCCGCACAGATCGACGCGTTCGTGCGCCCGGAACTGGAAGGGCGTTTCCTCGGCACGATGTGCCTGTCGGAACCGCAAGCCGGTTCGTCGCTGTCCGACATCGCGACGCGCGCGGATTTCGAACGCGATTCGCCGCTGGGCCCGCGCTACCGGCTGACCGGCAACAAGATGTGGATTTCCGGCGGCGAACACGAGCTGGCGGAGAACATCGTCCACCTCGTGCTCGCGAAGATTCCCGACGAACACGGCCGCTTGCAGCCCGGCACGCGCGGCATCTCGCTGTTCATCGTGCCGAAGTACCTGCCGGGAACCGACGGCGGCGCAGCCGGCGAACACAACGATGTCGTGCTCGCCGGCCTGAACCACAAGATGGGCTATCGCGGCACGACCAACTGCCTGCTGAATTTCGGGGAAGGCACGCGCTATCGCCCGGAAGGGCGTGCGGGCGCGATCGGCTATCTGGTCGGCCGGCCGAATCACGGCCTTGCATACATGTTCCACATGATGAACGAGGCGCGTATCGGAGTCGGTGCAGGCGCGGTGGCGCTCGGCTACACGGGTTATCTGCACGCGCTCGACTACGCGCGCAACCGGCCGCAGGGGCGTCCGCTCGGGCCGGCCGGCAAGGATGCGGCCGCGCCGCAGGCACCGATCGTCGCGCATCCGGACGTGCGGCGGATGCTGCTTGCGCAGAAGGCCTATGTCGAAGGCGGCCTCGCGCTGATCCTGTATTGCGCGAAGCTGGTCGACGAAGGGCGCGCGCATGAAGATGCGGCGGTGCGCGCCCATGCCACGCGCCTGCTCGACATCCTGACGCCGATTGCGAAAAGCTGGCCGTCGCAGTGGTGTCTCGTGGCGAACGATCTCGCGATCCAGGTGCACGGCGGCTACGGCTACACGCGCGACTACGTGGTCGAGCGGCTCTATCGCGACAATCGTCTCAATCCGATTCACGAAGGCACGCACGGGATCCAGGCACTCGACCTGCTGGGCCGCAAGGTCGCGCAGGACGACGGCGCATTGCTGCACGCGCTCGACGAGCGGATCCGCGCGACCGTCGAATGCGCGCGGGCGCTGGATGCCGGCACGCGCGAGCAGGCCGATGCGCTGGCGCAGCGCTGGGCGCGGCTGTGCGAGCTCACGCAGCAGTTGGGCGCGATCGGCGATCCGCAGACGCGGCTCGCGAATGCGAGCGTCTATCTCGAAGCGTTCGGCCATCTCGTCGTTGCGTGGCTGTGGCTCGACGTGACGCTCGCCGCGCACGGACGTGACGGCGATTTCCACGACGGCAAGCGTGCGGCGGCCCGTTACTTTTTCCGCTGGGAATTGCCGAAGGTGGATGCGCAGCTCGATCTGCTGGCGAGTGTCGACACGACGACGCTCGACATGCACGACGCGTGGTTCTGAACGTTGCCACGCTGACATTCCGGAATGCTGACGATGTGGCGAATGCCGGTCCTGCCGGCCGCCGCGGATTCGTCGTGAACCGGCCGTGCGGGCGTATCCCGCAGACCGTACCGATGCCCGGCCACGCCGCGCAAGGAGAGAGGAGACCATGAAAGCCCTGTTGTGTACCGCATTCGGCCCGATCGACCGCTTGCGCATCGAGGACGTCGCGATTCCCGAACCGGCCGCGGGCCAGGTCCGGATTCAGGTGAAGGCGGCGTCGCTCAATTTCCCCGACGCGCTGATCGTCCAGGGGTTGTATCAGGTGAAGCCGGCGCTGCCGTTCTCGCCGGGTGCCGAGTTTGCCGGCGTGATCGATGCAGTCGGCGAAGGTGTGACCGCGTGGCGGCCCGGCGATTCGGTGGTCGCGTTCACCGGGCACGGCGGGTTCGCGGAACAGTGCGTGGCCGACGTGCACCAGATCGCCGCGCTGCCGCCGGGCATGACGTTCGAGCAGGGCGCGGCACTCGTGCTCGCCTACGGCACGTCGCTGCACGCATTGCAGCAGCGCGCGCGCCTGCAACCGGGCGAGACGCTGCTCGTGCTGGGCGCGGCGGGCGGCGTCGGGCTCGCGGCGATCGAGATCGCGAAGGCGCTCGGCGCGCGCGTGATCGCGGCGGCGTCGAGCGCGGACAAGCTGGCGCTGTGCCGCACCGCGGGCGCCGACGAGACGATCGACTACTCGACCGAAGACCTGCGCCGCCGCGTCGACGAACTGACCGGCGGGCGTGGCGCCGACGTCGTCTACGACCCGGTGGGCGGCGCCTACAGCGAGGCGGCGCTGCGCGCGACCGCGTGGCACGGCCGCTTCCTCGTGGTCGGTTTCGCGGCCGGCGAGATCCCGAAGATCGCGCTGAATCTTGCGCTGCTCAAGGAGCGCGATATTCTCGGCGTGTTCTGGGGTGACGCGGTGCGCCGCGACCCTGCGCAGCATGTCGCGAACATGCGCCTGGTCGCCGAATGGTTCGCGGTCGGCAAGGTGCGGCCCGCGATCACCGAGCGCGTGTCGCTGGCCGGCGCGGCCGACGCGATTGCGCGAATGGCGAACCGGCAGGTGAAGGGCAAGGTGGTGATCCTGCCGGACGCATGATCCGGGGCCGGTGTGCGGCGGCGCGATGCGCGCCGCGTGCGTCGTGACGGCACGCGTCGTCGCGACGCGTTTGCGGCCGTGCCGACGGCCGCTACCCGATCCGGTTCAGTTCCTCGAAGCCCGCGACGAGCGCGTCGAGCAGATGGCGAACGGCGGGCACCATGCCGCGGCGCGTCGGGAAGATCGCGTGAACGAGCGCCGTCGGTGCCCACAGCGCGGGCAGCAGGTGGAGCAGCCGGCCGGCCTGAAGATCGGCGCTCACCAGTTCGCGCGGCAATTCGGCGACGCCGATGCCGCCGAGCGCGGCAAGCCGCAGGCTCGCCAGATCGTCGGTTGCCAGCCGCGGCCGATGGGCGAAGGAGATCGCGCGCCCGTCGGCGTCCGTCAGACTCCACACGAAACGGTCGCCGCTGCTGGACGTTGAAACCGTTGGCCAGTCCTTCAGGCTGTCGATCGACTCGGGCGCAGGATAACGTGCGGCCAGCGCCGGGCTCGCGACGAGAATCCGGAACGACAGCCCCAGTTGTCGAACCGCGAGATCGGTGTTCTCCAGCGGCGGAACCCTGACGCGGATCGCGAAATCCAGCCCTTCCTCGACCACATCCACGCGCCGGTTGGTCGCATCGAGCAGCACCTGGACCTGCGGATTGTCCTCGATGTACCGCGCCAGAATCTCCGCGACACCGGAACTCAGCAACCCGACGGGGCAGCTGATGCGCACGGTGCCTTGCGGCTGCGTGCGCGTGCGATCCACGATGTCCTTCGCGGCCTTCGATTCCGCAACCAGCGCGACGCAATGCTGATGGAACTGCCGCCCGGTTTCCGTCAGCGACAGGCTCCGGCTCGTGCGATTGAGCAGCCGCACGCCGAGCTCCTCCTCGAGCGCGCGAATGCGCCGGCTGAGCTTCGACGTTTGCGCGCCGAGGCTGCGGGCGGCGGCCGTGAAGCTCCCGTGTTCGACCACTTCTGCAAAGAGCCGGAGATCGTTCAGATCGGCGATTGAGTTCATGACGACGGTTCCGTTCGACGAGATCGTTCTACTGGAAGCAATGATACGTTGCGATTCAGGAGATATGCGAGCGATCTTTGCGAAATTAGCATTCATCCAACGTTCGGTGCTTCGCAGATTCCGGCGAGGCGCCGCCAGGCAACCGCCCGTCGTGCGGGCAGCAGGAAAAAGGATGCGGACATGTTGGTTCATCGGCGTTGGGAATCACTGGATGCGGCGAATCATGGCTGGCTGCGCGCGAAATACCATTTCGCGGTCACGGCCGACGGCACGCCCGAGCACGCGCCGCTGGGCCCGCTGATCGTCTGGAACGACGACGAGATCGCAGTCGGCAGCGGGTTCCCGATGCACGGGCACCGCGACATGGAAATCATCACGTATGTGCGGCAAGGCGTGCTCGGCCATCGAGACACTTTGGGATCCGAAGGAACGATCGGTGCGGGCGACGTCCAGGTGATGAGTGCCGGCACGGGTATCCGTCATGCCGAGTTCAACCGGGGCGACCTGCCGCTCAAGGTCTATCAGATCTGGCTGCTGCCACGCGCAAGCGGCGGGGTACCCGGGTGGGATACGAAGCAGTTCCCCAAGGGCGACCGGTCCGGGCGTTTCGTCGTGCTGGCGAGCGGCTTTGCCGGCGACGCCGGCGCGCTGCCGATCCGTGCCGATGCCCGTGTGCTCGGCGCGACGCTGAAGGCGGGCGAGCGGGTCCGACAGGCGCTGGGCGTTTCGCGCCGCGCGTATCTTGTCGCGGCGTCGGGGCGCGTCGACGTGAACGGAGAACGCGTGGGGCCGCTCGATGGCGTCGCGATCACGAACGAGGCCGCGCTCGATATTGTCGCGGTCGAAGATTCCGAGCTGGTGATGGTGGACGCCGGCTGAGTGCCTTTATTTCCCAGTCCACCGAATCAATTCATTCAATTTCAGGAGTTCATCATGGATCGTTACACGTATCTTCCGCTTCTGGGCCGCATTCTGATCGGCGCGCCGTTTCTGATGAGCGGGTTGAGCAAGCTGGCCGCGCATGCGGCAACCGTCGGCTACATCGCCTCCGTCGGCCTGCCGGCGCCATCGCTCGCGTTCGTGGTCGCGGTGCTCGTCGAGGCGGGCGGCGGCCTGCTGCTGATGTCGGGTTATCGGGCCCGTCCGGTGGCGCTGGCGATGGCGCTGTTCAGTGTGGTGACCGCGGTGTTCTTCCACCACAACTTCGCCGACCAGAACCAGATGATTCACTTTCTGAAGAACGTGATGATGGCCGGCGGCCTGCTGCAGATCGCGTACTTCGGCGCGGGTGCATTCAGCCTCGATGCGCGGATCGGGGGCGCGGCATTGCGAATCGCACCGGCCGCGTGAGCCGAACGGGCCGATCCTCCGGGGCGGCCGGGCGCGTGGCCGGCCCGGTCGTCACGTCGGGATCACGCTCGGGGTATTCAGGCATCCATCCGGTCATGCAACGCAGCGTGCGTCGCTTGGCGCGCGCCGATTCCATCGCGACATCGTCGCGATGCTCATAAGGAGTTCAAAATGTCCAAGGTTCTTGTGCTGTATTACTCGTCGTACGGTCATATCGAGGCGCTGGCGGATGCGATGGCCGAAGGCGCACGCGCGGCGGGCGCCACGGTCGACGTCAAGCGGGTGCCGGAAACGGTGCCGGAGGCAGTCGCGCAGGCCGCGCACTTCAAGCTCGCCCAGCAGGCGCCGGTTGCGACGGTGGCCGAACTGGCCAACTACGACGCGATCATCGTCGGCACGCCGACCCGCTTCGGCCGCATCTCGTCGCAAATGGCGGCGTTCCTGGATCAGGCCGGCGGCCTGTGGCTGAGCGGTGCGCTGAACGGCAAGGTCGGCGGGGCGTTCACGTCGAGCGCAAGCCAGCACGGCGGCCAGGAAACCACGCTGTTCTCGATCATCACCAACCTGCTGCATTTCGGCATGACGATCGTCGGGCTGCCGTACAGCCACCAGGGGCAAATGACGCTCGACGAAATCGTCGGCGGCGCGCCGTATGGCGCGACCACGATCGCGGGCGGGCAGGGGCAGCGCGTGCCGAGCGCGATCGAGCTGGCCGGTGCGCGTCATCAGGGCGAACTGATCGCGCGCACCGCGAACAAGCTGTTCGATTGACGGTCGCCCGCCGTCGGCTTGGCGGGGCAGCCGCACTCCATCATTTGCCGATTCGGAACGGCTGACGATGAACGACGTGTCGAACGACGGCGGGCGGCAGGAGCATGTCGTGATGCATCCGCTCGATCCGGACGATGCGAACGCGGATCAGTCCTTCGGCAAACGCAGCACGTCGAGTGCGTTCTGCGAAAACTCGACCCAGAACCGCTCGTTCGCAATGCCGGCCTGCAGCACCAGATGCTGCAGGCGCTTCGTGCGCGATTCGTTGGGCTCCGAAAAATCGCGCGCCTCGATCTGCAGATACACATCGAGCTTCTCCTGGTGAAGCGCGATGCGCCGCGTGATTTCATCCTCGAGCCCGGCCGGACCGAGCACCGCTTCCGCGCGCAGGCGCACCATCAACGCTTCGCGCAGCGGTGTCGGGTCTTCCTGTTCGGCGATCCAGCGTCGCAGTTCCTTCTTGCCGGCCGGCAGGATCCGGTACGCGCGCTTGCGGCCGCGCCCCGATTCGGCGGGCAGCGATTCGATCCAGCCCGTTTCCTCGAGACGCCCCAGTTCGCGATAGATCTGCTGGTGCGTCGCCTGCCAGAAATAGCCGATCGAGCGATCGAAACGGTCGGCGAGTTCGGAGCCGGAACCGGGGCGTTCGGCGAGAGCGGTGAGGAGCGCGTGAGGCAGGGACATGTCGGATCGGAGGAGGCCGAGGAATGAACCGCATCTTGCCATATCGGGGCCACGGTACAAGCGGGTGCCCCTGTTTGTGCAACAGGTTGCATAAACGAAAACGGCGGACTACCATCTGTGCAACTTGTTGCATAAAAATGGAGACATCCGATGACGCCCCGTTATCCGCATTTGACGACCCCGCTCGAACTCGGCTTCACGTCGCTCAGGAATCGCGTATTGATGGGGTCGATGCACGTCGGCCTCGAGGAAGCGCCGAACGGTTTCGAGCGGATGGCGGCGTTCTATGCGGAACGCGCGCGCGGCGAGGCCGGCCTGATCGTCACGGGCGGATTCGCACCGAACGAGCGCGGACGTCCGGCGCCGGGCGGCGCGATGCTGACGACCGAAGCGGACGCCGAGCGTCATCGCGTCGTGACGCGCGCGGTGCATGCGGAAGGCGGCAGGATCGCGCTGCAGATCCTGCATTTCGGGCGCTACGCGTATCAGCCGGCGCTCGTCGCGCCCAGCGCGCTGAAGGCGCCGATCAATCCGTTCACGCCGCACGCGTTGAGCAGCGACGAAGTCGACGAGACGATCGCCGATTTCGTGCGATGCGCGGCGCTCGCGCAGCATGCGGGCTACGACGGCGTCGAGATCATGGGTTCCGAGGGCTACCTGATCAACGAATTCATCGCCGCGCGCACCAACCATCGCGACGACGCGTGGGGCGGCGCATACGAGCACCGCATCCGCTTCGCGGTCGAGATCGTGCGGCGCGTGCGCGAGCGGGTCGGCACGAATTTCATCGTCATCTACCGGCTGTCGATGCTCGATCTCGTCGAGGGCGGCTCGACGCTCGACGAGGTGATCCGGCTCGCGCAGGCGATCGAGGCGGCCGGCGCGACGATCCTCAATACCGGCATCGGCTGGCACGAAGCGCGCATTCCGACCATCGCGACCAAGGTGCCGCGCGCCGCGTACGCATGGGTGACGCGGCAACTGATGGGCAAGGTTGGCATTCCGCTCGTCGCGACCAACCGGATCAATACGCCGGAAGTCGCCGAGCAACTGCTCGCCGACGGCTATTGCGACATGGTGTCGATGGCGCGGCCGTTCCTCGCCGATGCCGAGTTCGTCCGCAAGGCGCGGGAAGGGCGCGCGGACGAAATCAACACGTGCATCGGCTGCAATCAGGCGTGCCTCGACCATACATTCAGCGGCAGGATCACGTCCTGTCTCGTGAATCCGCGCGCGTGCCATGAAACCGAACTCGTGATCCGCCCCGCGCGGCAGCGCAAGCGGATCGCGGTGGTCGGCGCCGGCCCGGCGGGCCTTGGCTTCGCGGTCACGGCGGCCGAACGCGGTCACGCGGTGACGCTGTACGAAGCCGGCGCCGAGATCGGCGGCCAGTTCAATATCGCGAAGCAGGTGCCCGGCAAGGAAGAGTTCAACGAAACGCTGCGCTACTTCCGCCGGCAGATCGAACTGCGCGGCGTGACGCTTCACGTCAATACGCGCGCGACCGCCGAGATGCTGCTGCAGGGCGAATTCGACGAAGTGGTGATCGCGACGGGCATCGTGCCGCGCATGCCGCCGATCGACGGCGTCGGGCACCCGAAGACGCTCGGCTATCTCGATGTGCTGCGCGACGGCAAGGCCGTCGGCCGCAACGTCGCGATCGTCGGCGCCGGCGGTATCGGCTTCGACGTGGCGGAATTCCTCGTCCATCGCGGCGACGGCACGCGCGTCGACGCCGAGCGGTTTTTCGCCGAATGGGGCGTCGACCGGTCGTATGCAAACGCCGGCGGCTTGCGCAATGCGCAGCCCGAACCGGCGGCGCGGCAGGTGCATCTGCTGCAGCGCAAGGCGTCGAAGGTCGGCGACGGGCTCGGCAAGACCACCGGATGGATCCACCGCACGGCGCTGAAGGCGCGCGGCGTCGGGATGTCGTCGGCGGTGACGTACCGTCGCATCGACGACGACGGATTTCACGTGACGATCGACGGCGTCGAACAGACGCTGCCGGTGGACAACGTAGTGATCTGCGCCGGACAGGAGCCGTTGCGCGAGCTGGCGGTGCAACTGGAAGCCGCAGGATGCAAGGTTCACGTGATCGGCGGCGCGCATGAAGCCGCCGAGCTCGACGCGAAGCGCGCGATTCACCAGGGCACGACGCTTGCCGCGGCCCTGTGAGACCGATGCGTTCCCTTTCCGCCCGACGATACAGGAGTCTTCGATGAGGCATTCACCGCTGCATGTTCAACCCGCTGTCGCGAAATCGCTCGACACTTGGCATGCGCTGATCGAGAGCAAGGATCTCGGCGCGCTGGAGTCGATCGTCCATCCGGACGCCGTGTTCCGTTCGCCGATGGCGTTCAAGCCGTACGGACCGGCGCCCGCGCTGTTGATGGCGCTGCGCACGGTGATCACGATCCTCGAGAATTTCACCTATCACCGCCAGTTCGTCGCCGACGACGGCAAGAACGTGGTGCTGGAGTTCAGCGCGAGCGTCGGCGACAAGGCGCTGAAGGGGATCGACATGATTCGCTTCGACGACGACGGGCGGATCGTCGAATTCGAGGTCATGATCCGGCCGTTCAATGCATTGCAAGCGCTCGGCGCGGAAATGGGCGCGCGGCTCGGGCAGCAGTTGCCGGCGTTCAAGGTCGGCGGCTGAGCCGCGCGATTGCGGGGCGACGGCGCAAAGTCCTGGCGTGACTGGGGCGTGGGCGACCGGCCTTGCGGTCGCCCACGCATGCATCGTCACACACTGCCCGCGCGCGCCAGCCGCTCGACGAACCAGTCGCAGACGAACGTGGTGCGCGCGGACGCATGGTTGTAGATCGTGTGCTCGCCGTCGTTCGCGGTGCGCAACCGGCAGCAGGGCGACACGCTGTGGGTGCGGTTCGGTTTTCCGCTGCAGGTGCGCCGTGGGAGCGAGGGGCGACGCAAGCTGACAAAACCCTGACGAAATGAATTGATATATTGTATCATCTGACGTTTTCGTCGCCGGCCGGCCGTGCGGGCAGCCCGGCCGGCGACGACACCACACGAAGATCGATACGACGTGACGAAATCCAGAAACAACCCGGCGCGCGGGGAGCGGCACCATGCCGTGTCGCGCCGGAACACCGGCGCCTGGCGCGCACGCGCGGCGCGCGGCTGCACGACCCTGCTGGGTTGCGCGATGGCGACCTCCGGCGCATTGGCCGCCGAAGCGGCAGCCCGCGCACCGGACGACCGGCACGCGTTGCCGGCGATCAGCGTCACTGCGCGTCCGGCGCCGGCCGACCCGTTGACGCAGCCGCTCGAAACGGGCTCGCGGCTCGGGCTGGCGAGCCTCGACACACCCGCGAGCGTCGAGACGGTCACGGCCGATACGATCGAAGCGCGCGGCGATCGCACCGTGCTCGATGCGGTCACGCGTACGGCTGGTTTCTCGAGTGCGATGGCGCCCGGCAACGGCGGCACCGCGTTGAGCGTGCGCGGCTTCAGCGGGCAGGAATCGGTGATGACGCTGCTCGACGGCGTGCGGCTGATGCCGGCGGCCGGCACGATCACGTTTCCTTTCGATACGTGGTCGGTCGAGCGCATCGACGTGCTGCGCGGCCCGGCGTCGGTGCTGTACGGCGAAGGGGCGATCGGCGGCGTCGTGAACGTCGTGCCGAAGCGGCCGCAGCGCACGCGCGAGACGACGCTGCAGGTCGGCATCGGCCTCGACGGCGCGAAGCGTGTCGCGTTCGATACGACGGGCGCGCTCGGCCCGCGGCTGTCGTACCGCTTCTACGCGAGCGATGCACGCGCGAACGGTCTCGCCGAGCGGGCCGATACGCATACGACGGCGATCGGCGGCGCGCTGAAGTTCGACGTGAGCCCGCAACTCACGCTGACGCTCGACTACGACTACGGCCGCCAGATGCCGGCGACGTACCATGGCGTGCCCGCGCCGAACGGCGTGCTCGATCCGTCGCTGCGCAAGCTCAACTACAACGTCGGCGACGCGACGATTTCCTACTACGACCAGTGGACCCGCCTGTCGGCCCGCTACCGTCCCACGGCCGGCGTGACGATCGACAACCAGCTCTACTACCTGACGTCGAACCGCCACTGGCGCAACGCCGAATCGTATGTGCTCGATCGTGCGACCGGGCTTGTGACGCGCGGCGATTATCTCGACATCGGCCACCATCAGCGGCAGATCGGCAACCGGCTGAGCGCGCGTTTCGACGGCACGCTGTTCGGCCGCGCGAACCGTTTCGTCGTCGGCACGGAGTTCAGCCAGATCACGTTCGACGGCACCAACAATTCGCCGTACGGCGGCGAATCGACGGTGGCCGCGCACGGCTTCGATCCCGGCGTGTTCACGAGCCCCGACCCGACGGTGCCGCAGTTCAGCACGCGGGCGCGGCAGGTCGCGGTGTTCGCCGAGAACCGGCTCGACATGCTGCCGCGACTCGCGTGGGTGAGCGGCCTGCGATACGACCACATCGCGTTCAGCCGGGAACAGGCGGCGACCGGCGCGGGTTTCGACAAGCGCTTCGCCAACGTCGGCTGGCGTACCGGTTTCGTGTTCGAAGTCGCGCCGACGCTCAGCGCATACGCGCAGTACACGACCGGCGCGGAGGGCCTCGGTTCGCTCGTGACGCTGCCCGCGTCGCAGGCGAACTACCGGCTCGCGACCGGCGAACAGTGGGAAGCCGGGCTCAAGCAGACGCTGCTCGACGGACGTGCGTACTGGACGTTTGCCGTGTACGACATCACGAAGCGCAACCTGCTCAGCACCGATCCGGTCAATCCCGCGCTGCGCCGGCAGGTCGGCCGGCAATCGTCGCGCGGTATCGAGCTGACGGGCGGCGCGCGGCTGCCGCACGGCTGGACGATCGATGCGAACGTCGCGCTGCTGCGCGCACGCTACGACGCGTTCAACCAGGTGGCAGGCGGCGCGACGGTGTCGCGGGCCGGCAACGTGCCGTCCAGCGTGCCGCAGCAGACGGCGAACCTGTGGCTCGGCTGGGCGTTCGCCGAGCGCTGGCAGGCGAATGCGGGCGTGCGCCATGTCGGCGCGACGTACGGCGACGATGCGAACCGCCTGCAGGTGCCGTCGTACACGGTGTTCGATGCGTCGCTGCGCTGGCGGCCGACTGCGCGCACCGAGCTGGCGCTGTATCTGCGCAATCTCGCGAATCGCACGTACGCGGTGACGACGTCGAACGGCGGCGAGCAGTGGCTGCTCGGTCCGTCGCGTTCGGCGGAGCTCGTCGCGACGATGCGTTTCTAGTGCGGCGCGGCGAGCCTCCCGTGACGCACATGCTCGACATCGATCGCGTGAGCTGGTCTCCCGGCGGTGCGATTACCGTGCTCGATTCGGTCACGCTGAGCGTTGCCGAAGGCGAGTTCGTCGGGCTGGTCGGCCCGAACGGCAGCGGCAAGACGAGCCTGCTGCGCTGTGTGTTCCGTTACGCGCGGCCCGATGCGGGCGCTGTCGCGCTCGATGCGCAGGACGTGTGGCGCATGCGGCCGCGTGCGGTCGCGCAGCGCATCGCGGTGCTGCAGCAGGAGACGCCGGACGATTTCGGGCTGACGGTCGACGAACTGGTCGGCATGGGCCGCACGCCGCACAAGCGGCCGTTCGATGCGGAGTCGGCCGACGATCGCCGGATCGTCGAATCCGCGTTGCACGACGTCGGCCTCGCCGCACGCCGCGCGCAACGCTTCGCGTCGCTGTCGGGCGGCGAGAAGCAGCGCGCGCTGCTGGCCCGTGCGCTCGCGCAGCAACCGGAACTGCTGCTGCTCGACGAACCGACCAACCATCTCGACCTGCGTCACCAGCTCGAACTGCTTGCGCGCGTGCGGCGCCTCGGCATCGCGACGCTCGCGACGATTCACGACCTCAATCTCGCGGCCGCGTATTGCGACCGGCTCCATGTGCTCGCGCACGGCCGGGTCGTTGCGTCCGGCGCGCCGGACGACGTGCTGACCGAAGCGCTGCTGCGCGACGTGTTCGGCGTCGCCGCGCTCGTCGATCGCCATCCCGTCACGGGCCGGCCGCGCATCACGCCGCTTCATCCGGAATGACCGTCATGCCATTACCTGCGTTGTCCTTCGTCTCCCGCCGGTTGGCTGCCGCCGCCGTGCTCGGCTGCGCGGCCGTTCACGCGCTCGCCTATCCCGTCACCGTGCGCAGTTGCGATCGCGACGTGACGTTCGAGCGCGCGCCGACGCGCGCGGTGAGCAACGACGTGAACCTGACCGAGATGATGCTCGTACTCGGCCTGAAGGACCGGCTCGTCGGCTATACGGGCATCGGCGGCTGGAAGACGGGCACCGCGCGCGTGCGCGACGCATTGCGCGGCGTGCCCGAACTGGCGAGCCAGTATCCGTCGCTCGAGGTGCTGGCCGCCGCGCGCACCGACTTCTATCTCGCGGGCTGGAACTACGGGATGCATGTCGGCGGCGCGGTGACGCCCGCGACGCTCGCGCCGTTCGGCATCCGCACGTATGAATTGACCGAATCGTGCTCGCACGTGATGAAGCAATCGGCCGCGTCGTTCGACGACGTGTTCCGCGACCTGCACAATCTCGGCCGGATCTTCGGTGTCGAGGCGCGCGCCGTGCAGGTCGTTACCGCGATGCGCGCACGTCTCGCGACCGTGTCGCGCACGATCGGGCGCCCGGCGCCGCTGCGTGTGTTCGTCTACGACAGCGGCACCGACAAGCCGATGACGGCGGGCGCGCTCGCGATGCCGACCGCGTTGCTGGCGGCGGCGGGCGCGCGCAACGTGATGGACGACGTGCCGCGCAGCTGGACGCAGGTGAACTGGGAGAGCGTGGTGGCGCGCGATCCGCAGGTGATCGTGATCGTCGACTATTCGGCGGTGACGGCCGCGCAGAAGCAACAGTTCCTGCTGAGCCAGCCGGCGCTCGCGCGCGTGGCCGCGATTCGCGACCGGCGCTTCGTCGTGATTCCGTACGACGCGGCGACGCCGGGCCCCGAGAACGTCGCGGCCGTCGAGATGCTCGCGCGCGCGCTGTATCCGGCCGCGTTCGCCGGGCCGGCGCGATGAGCGCGGCCGTGCATGCGTCGCGGCCCGGCATGCGCGCGGTGCTGCCGGCGCTGGCCGGGCTGCTGATCGTGTCGATCGTCGTGTCGGCTGCGTTCGGTCCCGCGCCGATCGCGATGCCGGTCGCAGCGCGGATCGTCGCCACGCATATCGCGTCGGCGTTCGGTGCTGCGGGCGCCGTCGTTGCGGGCGCCGGCGACGACAGCATCGTGTGGCTGATCCGGATGCCGCGTGCGCTGCTGGCCGCGATTGTCGGCGCAACGCTGGCGGCGGTCGGCGTCGCGTTGCAGGCGGCGACCGCGAACCGCCTCGCCGATCCGCACCTGCTCGGCGTGAGCGCGGGCGCGATGCTCGGCGCCGTCGCGGTCACGGTGGTGGCCGGCGCGGCGTTCGGCCCGTTCACGTTGTCGGCCGCTGCATTCGCGGGCGCGCTCGCGGCAACCGCGTGCGTCATCGCGCTCGCTTACCGGCGCGGCCGGCTCGAATCGGATCGCTTGCTGCTCGCGGGCGTATCGGTGTCGTTCATGATGGCCGCGTTCGGCAACCTGCTGCTGTATCTCGGCGATCAACGCGCCGCATCGTCGGTGCTGTTCTGGATGCTCGGCGGCGTCGGCCTCGCGCGCTGGGATCTGCTGCCGGTGCCGGCCGTGTGCGCGGCACTCGCCGGCGGCGTGCTGTATGCGCGACGGCGCGAACTGAATGCGCTGATGTCGGGCGATGTCGCGGCGGCCGCGCTCGGCGTGCCGAGCGCGCGGATGCGGCGCGAGGTGTTTGTCGTCGCGTCGTTCGCGACGGGCGCGATGGTCGCGGTGAGTGGCGCGATCGGCTTCGTCGGGCTCGTGACGCCGCATCTGTGCCGTCGCGTCGTCGGCGCCGAGCACGGCAGGCTGCTGCCGGTCGCCGCGCTGACGGGCGCGATCCTGCTCGTGTGGGCCGATGTCGCGGCCCGCACGCTCGCGGCGCCGGAGGATTTGCCGATCGGCATCGTGACCGCGCTGTTCGGCAGCCTGTTCTTCGTCGCGTTGCTGCGCCGCCGCTGAGCGGTAGCGGGCACACCGTCAGGCGAGGGCGGGGCGGTGCCTCGTCGTGCGCTTCAGCGCGGCGGTGTGGCCGTGCTCGTGCTGTCGCCGGGCGCGTCGGCGTGGGCGAGGTCTCCCGCCGCGTCGAGGAAGCTGTCCGGCAGGGTTCGCGCGGGCAGGGTGATCACGAAGCGTGCGCCGCCAAGCGGCGAATCCTCGAGCCGCACTTCGCCGCCATGCACCAGCGCAACGCGCCGCACGATCGCGAGCCCGAGCCCGAAGCCGCCGGTCTGCCGGTCGCGGCTGGAGTCGAGCCGCTGGAACGGTTCGAACACGCGGGCGCGCTCGGCGGCCGGAATGCCGGGGCCGTCGTCGTCGACGCTCAGCACGAGCGCGCCGGACCCGTCGCCGGCAGCGGCCAGCAGCACCTTGCGCTGCGCGTAGCGCGCGCCGTTGCGGATCAGGTTCAGCAGTGCGCGGGCGACGAGCTTCGGATCGCATACGTGGGTCGCGGGCGCATCGAGCGTCGACACGTCGAGTGCAATCCCGAGATCGGCGAGGTCGTTCGCGACGTTGCCGGCGACGCTGTCGATCAGCGCATCGACGACGACCTCCATCGGCGCGAGCTGGCTCGCGCCCTGTTCGAGCCGGCCGATCGTCAGCAGCTCGGTGACGAGCTCGTCGAGTTCGCGCACGTCGCGCCGCAGCGCGTCGCGGCGTTCGCGCATCCGTTCCGTCTCATCGGGTTCGGCGAGCAGCGCGAGCCCGAATTCGAGCCGCGCGAGCGGCGTCTTCAGTTCATGCGAGATGCCGTGCATCATTTCGCGCTGCTGCTTGATCGACGCCTCGATGCGTTCGGCCATGTCGTTGAACTGCTGCGACAGCTCGTCGATGTTCGACTTGCCCGACAGCTTCACGCGCGTCGACAGCGTGCCGGCGCCGAATGCGCGTGCGGCCTCCTGCAGCTTGCGCAGGTCGCGCCAGTGATAGTGAATCCACAGCACCACCGCGAACAGCGTGGCGAGCGCGAGCAGCAGGTACGCATAGATCTTGATGTCGAGATCGGAGGCTTCGATGGGACGCGCGTGCAGCACCGAGCCGTCCGCGAGCGGCATGTAGTAATCCTTGCCGTTGTAGCTGATCGCGATCCTGCCGGCATCGAGATCGCGCAGCGGCGCGCCGCTCAATTGCGCACGGGCGTCGGCCATCGACATGAATCCGAACCCTTCATTGCCGTGTTTCGCGAGCTCGCGCAGCGCGAGCAGGCGCTGCCCGCCCGGATGGCGTTCGAGGTAGTCGTTGAGCACGAACGAGTAGGTCGTCAACGAGTCGCGCTGCGCCTGCGCGCCGCGCTCGTAGAAGATCCGGTCGAACGACAGCTGGATGAACACGATCGACGCGGCGACGAACAGGATCACGACGAGGTACAGCCTGATCAACGGACGCAGCATTTATTCGTCCCACGCGGAAGGGCTGAACAGGTAGCCGCGGCCCCAGATCGTCTTGATCTTGTGCGGCTCCGATGAAGCATCCTCGAAGCGGCGGCGCAGCTTCGAGATGCCGGAATCGACCGAGCGGTCGAGCCCGTCGAACTCGATTCCGCGCAACTGCTTCAGGATGTCGTCGCGGCTCAGCACGGTGCCGGCCGCGCGCGCGAGGATCAGCAGCAGGTTGAATTCGGCGGTCTTCAGGTCGACCGGCTCGCCGCGCCACGTGACGGTGCGGTTCGGCGGCGAGATCGACAGTTCGCCGAACACGAGCGCTTCGGGTGCGGCAACCGGCGCTTCCGCGGCGGCCGGCTGCACGCGGCGCAGCAGCGCGCGAGCGCGTGCGACGAGCACGCGCGGCTCGATCGGCTTCGTCACGTAGTCGTCGGCGCCCGTCTCGAGGCCGGCGACCTGGTCGTAGACGTCCGCGCGCGCGGTCAGGATCAGCACGGGGAGGTTGGTGAACGCACGGATGCGCCGGCAGACTTCCATGCCGTCGAGGTTCGGCAGCATCAGGTCGAGTATCACGAGGGCCGGCTGGTGCTCGCGTACCGCCGCGACGGCGAGGTCGCCGCGCCGCACGACCGTCACCGCGAATTCATAACCGTCGAGGTATTCGCGGACGAGCTGCGCGAGGCGGTCGTCGTCCTCGATCAGCAGTACACGGTATTTGAGCGGATTGTCGTTCATGGGCTCCTCAGGATGCGCGCGCGATCTCGTACCCCGGCAAGCCGGGATGCGGCGCGGCACGCGAATTCTATCCGGCGTACCGGCGGCCCGGGCGGCGGTACGACAATCTCGAACAATCGAACACAATTGCGCACAGATTCGACGCAGATTCAGGACAGTCTCGGCGCAGGGCGGCACCTAGACTGCGGGCTCCGTCACTCCTATCTCAATATTGTGCGCCCAATACTCCGCCGCTACCGCTATTGCATGCCGCTCGCCGGCCTGACCCTCGCCGCCGCCGCTCACGCGGAAAACCAGTACTCGATCTCGCTCGGCGGCGGTGTTGCGCCGCGCTACCAGGGCAGCAACCAGTATCGCGGCGTCGTCGCGCCGTCGTTTTCCGCCACGTTCGGCAACGGCTTCTTCATCGACGCTACGCAGGGCGCCGGCTACCGGCTGGATCTGCCGCACGGCGTGTTCGTGTCGGCGGCGGTGAGCTACGATGCGGGCCGCACGGACGAGAACCGTTTCGACCTGCCGGGTTCCGACTACCTGAAGGGCATGGGCCGGATCCCGGGCTCGGTGCTGGTCGGCGTGCGCGCGGGCGTGACGCTCTTCAATGCGGCCGAACTGAGCGTCACGATCGATACACCCGTGACACACACGTCGCGCGGCGTGTCGGGGCACATGGATCTCGCGGTGCCCGTGTTCAAGACCGCGCAGCACGAGATCGTCGTGACGGGCACCGTTCACGCGGGTTCGGGACGCTATACGCAGACGTTCTACGGTGTGACCGACGCACAGTCGATGACGAGCCGGTTCCGGCCGTATTCGACCAGCGGCGGGATCGACAGCGCGTCGATGGCGGTCGCGTGGAACTGGAACCTGTCGCAGCACTGGTCGGTGCTCGCGACTGGCGGCGTGACGCGGCTGCTCGGCCGCTACGGCGACAGCCCGATCGTCCAGTCGCGCAGCAACTACTTCGGCATGGCGGGCGTGACCTACACGTTCTGAACGGGCCGCCGACATCGATCCCGAATGCCGCGTTGCGTTGGCGTGCATGGGCCGGTGCGATCGATCCGCGCGCACCGCGCGATGCGTCGGTGCCGCGCCGTAGCGGCTGATCGCGTGCGGTAACATGCAGGCGGCTCCGGCGTTGGGCCGGGCCCGCGACTCCGGTACGCCGAATCGGCGCGGACGGGGCGCGCGAGGCCGCGATTCGCTGGCCGGCATCCTCGGGAAACGGCTGGCGACGCGCGGAACCGCTCATGCATGCAACGCCCGGTCGGCGAGGAACGCCGCATCTGCTCCGCCGGGCGCGAAAGGGAGAAATCGATGAAGAAGACGATCGCGATGATGATGGCGCTGGTTGCGGGCGCAACGTTTGCGGGATGTGCGGACATGAACACGACAATCACGAGCGCGGGCAGCACGCCGGCGAATGGCGGGCAGGCGGGCGCGTCGCAGGCATGCAAGGCGGACGCGGGGCAGGACGATGCGCTGGTCGGCAAGACCGAGGCCGATGCGGCCGCGCAACTCGACGGCTGCCTGTGGCGTGTGCTCGAGCGCGACGGCAAGGCGTTGCCGGGCACGATGGATTACCGGCAGGAGCGCCGCAATCTCGGCATTCGCGACGGGAAGGTGATCTGGGTGCGGCGCGGGTGATGGATTGCGCCGGATTGACGCGCGCGAATGCGCAAGCGAGTGTCGTTGATGTGCATGCGGTGCCCGGCATTGCCGCGTTGGCGAGAGGGTATCGATGACACTCAAGGCCGGTGCATACGCTTTGGCGTTGGCGATACTGGGCGTGCTCGTCGGATGCGGGCGGCATGACGGCGAAGCATCGACACAATCGCGTGCGGTGTGCATCACCGGATATAACGAGTACGACCGCAAGCTCCACGAGTTCTGGCTCGACAACGAACACAAGTCGGGATGCTTCGGCAATCCTTCGGCGCGGGATGCGGGCGAGGCATTTGGCGGTGGCGGCGGGTTCGCATGCGGCTGCAAGGTCAGGCCGAAGCAGACGGTGAAACTGTCATGGGTGTTCGCGCAACCGCTGGCCGACATCCAGCGTGGCGTCCCGGCGGAGCACCGGACGATCGACGTGACGATTCCGCAGCCGGAATCGTCGACGTCGCGTTATCTGCGCGTGTATTTCCGGAAGAACGGCACGGCCGAACTGCAGTGGGTGGACGACATGAACGCACCCGAACTGCCGCCGACCCGCGAGAAATGATCGCCGCGACACGCGTGCGATCGAGTGCGCGTTATTTCGAGATGTACCACAGCGCATCGGTGCTGACGCGCGAAGGCTGAGCGGCGGTAGCCGGTGCCTGAGCCGGTGCGGCCGGCGGCGTGTTCGACGTCACGGCCGTCGGCAGCGTGGCGGGAATATTCGATGTCGATGGCGATGCCGCCGCCGACCCCGACGTCGACGGCGTGTTCAGATACCAGAGCGCATCGGCCGAGGCCGTGCGTTTCGTCGCCGGATTGGCCGCCGTAGTCGCTGCGGCATCGGCGGGCTTCTTCGAATTCGAAGCAGCCGCCGTTGCCGCACCCGGCCGCTGCGTAGCCGTACCCGTCTGCGCGGTCATGCCCGCGTCGCCGGCCGCGCCACGCTGCGCGCGCGCCTCGAACGGCCCGAGCTGAAAGATTAACGTTTGCGCGGGACGCGTCAGAACGGCATACGGAAACTGCAGCTCCCACGACATCAGCACGCGGCCCGACGACGTTTCGGTGAAGATCGCCGGCATGTGCTTCATGTCGCTGAACTGCACGTAGATCCGCGCACCGTCGTCGAAGACCTGGGTCGGCTTCGCCTGGTCCGCGCCCGTGACCGACCATCCGAAGTTGTACGTACCGGCCGGGCCGGCGGGGCCGCCCTGCGGCGGCGGCGCGGCCGGCGATACCGTGCGCGGGCGCGTGACCTGCGGCGCCGCGACGCTCAGGCTCGCGAACGGGTTGTACGCCTGTTGCTGTTGCGGCGGCGTAAAGGACGGTGGAAGGATGGGCATGGGAGTATCCGGCGAATCCGGCATGGTCCGGATTGCATCATAGACCTTGCGCGCATACGCGAGGCGCTTGTCGGGCGACGCGGAGTTGTACGCGCCGATCGCGTTCCAGTTGGGACCGAGCTGGCGGATGTTCTGCGACAGGATCCACGCGCCGACATACGCGTTCGTGCACGGATCGAACAGGCTCTGCTGCGTGATGCCTTCGCGCGCGAGCGTCGGCAGCCACGTGCTGTTGATCTGCATCAGGCCGATGTCGAACGTGCCGTTCGTATTCTTATTGACGGCGTTCGGATTCATCCCCGATTCGACCTGCGCGATACCGCGCATCAGGCTGACGCTCACGTGCTGGAACGCGGCCGCGTCGTCGAGGCAATCGGCGCGCGCGACGCCGTGCAGCACGCACGACATCGCAATCGTCGAGGCGACCTTCAGCGTTTCGCGGCTGATCGAACGGGTTGTCTGACACGGCATGGCAGGATGGGGCGGAATCCGGCCGCCCGGTGCAAGGAAATTACGCGAGACGCGAAGTGTGCCATAGCGAGCAGACAAATGGCTCGCGTCAAACTTTCCTTTGCATTTGCCCATGCGCTCGTCGCGCATTTTTATCGCGTCGGATCGCGGGTCGCGATGAAGTTCGACCGGTAAAAATGGCCGTCTTGTTACGCGCGCGCCGCGCGGTGTATCGCGTGTGGTTTTCCATGTCCGATTGGGCCCGTGCTTCTCTCCGGTAGCTGCCTGTCCGCATTTGTATATAATAATCATTCTCATTTACAAAATTGCCGCCGCCTGCCCACCCCGGAACCCGGCCATGTCCGCTGACAAGCTGTCTCTCCATCGAGAAATCGACGCCCTCTATGCCGGCCATCACGCGTGGTTGCGCGGCTGGCTGAGCCGGAAGCTCGGTTGCGCGCACCGCGCGGCCGACCTGGCGCACGACACGTTCATGCGCCTGCTCGTGCGCGACGAGCCGATCGGCGCCGACGAGCCGCGCGCGTTCCTGACGACGGTCGCGCAGCGCGTGCTGAGCAACCACTGGCGGCGCGAGCAGATCGAGCGCGCCTATCTCGACGTGCTCGCGCAGCGTCCGGAAGCGTATGCGCCGTCGCCGGAAGAGCGGGCGGTCGTGCTCGAGACGCTGCTCGAAATCGACCGGCTGCTCGACGGCCTGCCGCTCGCTGCGAAGCGCGCGTTCCTGCTCGCGCAGCTCGATGGCCTCACGCAGGCCGAGATCGCGCGCGAACTCGGCGTGTCGCTCGCGACGGTGAAGCGCTATCTCGTGAAGGCCGGCACGCAGTGCTTCTTCGCGATGGCGGCCTGACCGATGGCCGCCCCGGGAGCGCCGGCGGTGCCGCCGCACGTCGCGCGTCGCGCAGTCGAATGGTGGGTCGACCGGCAGGCCGGCCGCACCGACGACGCATTCGACGCCGCGCTCGCGCGCTGGCGAGCCGAGGATCCGGTGCACGACGCGGCATGGCGTCATATCGAAACGATGCAGCGCAGGTTCGGCCGGCTCGCGGCCGGGCTCGATACGCAGGCCGCGCACGCGGCGCTGCTGCCGCCGCGTGCGGGCCGCCGCCGCGCGGCCGTGAAGGCGCTGGCCGTGCTGCTGTTCGCGGGCGGCGCCGCATGGATGGCCGAGCCGGCGCGGCGCGCGGCGATCTGGCCGGCCGATCTGCGAACGGCGGTCGGCGAGCGGCGCACGGTGACGCTCGCTGATCGCACGGTCGTCGTGCTTGATACCGATACGGCGCTCGACGTGCGCTTCGACGACACCGCGCGTCACCTGCGCCTGCTGCGCGGCACGATCATGGTGACGAGCGGCCACGACGATCGCGTGCCCGTACGGCCGCTCGTCGTCGCGACCGCGCAGGGCAAGCTGCAGCCGCTCGGCACGCGCTTCGCGGTACGGCAGCGCGACGGCGCGACGCGCATCGAGGTGTTCGCCGGCGCGGTGCGCGTGCAGCCGGTCGACGCGACGGCCGGCACGCGCGTGATCGCGGCGGGAGAGGGCGCTGATTTCACGAGAGATGCAATCGGCGAGCCGGCACCGCTCGATGCGTATGCGTCCGCGTGGACGGACGGCATGCTCGTCGCGTCGCGCATGCGGCTGGCCGACCTCGTCGCCGAACTCGACCGCTATCGCCGCGGCAGCCTGCGCTGCGATGCGGCCGTGGCCGGCCTGCGCGTGTCGGGCACCTATCCGCTCGACGATCCCGCGCGCGTGCTCGACACGCTGAAGGCGACACTGCCGATCGACGTCGACTACCTGACGCGCTACTGGGCGACGGTCGTGCCGGCCCGTTCGTGAGCGCTGCGAAAAAATTTTCCGCCGACCTGAGCTGTTTCTCGATGTTCGCGTGACATGGGTAACCACAGCATTCATGCCGTAGAGTTAAACGTCTCGTACTGGCCAGACAAGAGCGATGAGAACGGCTATGCCCGGCTGATAGCCAAGGAAGACAAAATGGATCGTTCGAAGAAGGGAGGTTCCCGTTGACCGCACCGCAACTTCATCCCCCTTGTTCTGGATGGCAACTGGATCTGCCTGGTCCCTACGCGCCGCCGAACGTGGAGGCGACCATGGGGCATCAGGAGCCCAGTTATCAAGATGATGTCTATTTAGAAATACCAAGGAACGCGTTCACCATCCGCGGAATTCTTTTGCTGGTCAGCTTGCCATCGATCATCTGGTTGATCTGGTCACGAACACTCGTGGTGGAAGCTTGGGAAGTGGGTGAATACCCGTTGATGTTACTTGCATCGCTAGCTATTGCGATTAGCGTATGGATGGTCGTAATCGCATGGCGGCTCGATATATCCCCCCCGCGTAGTGAACCCATCCGCTTCAACCGGGTGCGCCAGCGCATCTACGCCTACAACTTCACGTATCGCTGGTGGAACCCCTTCGAGCGCTGGCGGGTCGTCCCGGTCGCCTACGACTGGTCGCAAGTCCGTGCCGAAGGTTGGAAGAAGCGCGGCGCCACAGCGCAAGGCGCCGTCATTATCAAGTGGGGTGTGGTGCTATCCATCGTCGAACCGGGCACCAACAAGGTCATCGACCGTTTCCCCCTGAGCACCATGGGTCCCAACGAGTTTGCCTGGGCTTACATCTGCACCTACATGCAGCAAGGCCCCTCGGCACTGCCGCCCATTGAATCGCCGCGCGACCTGAACGACGTGCCCGAGTACAACCTCGCGCTGCGACTGGCGCCGAAAGTGAAGTGGCCAGCAGACATGGACCACGAGTCGAGGACGGCACCTTGAAACAAGCGCAGCTCAATCCCCCTTGTTCTGGATGGCAACTGGATTTGCCGGGTCCCTACGCGTCACCGAACGTGGAGGCGACCATGGGGCATCAGGCGCCTAGTCATCAAGATGATGTCTACCTGGAAATTCCTAGGAATGTCTTTGCCGTCCGGGGAGTTCTTGCGCTGGTCAGCTTGCCCTCGGTTATCTTGCTTATCTATGCACCGTCCCTCGTTTTTGACAGCTGGGAAGCGGGTCGTTACTCGTGGATGCTTATCAAATTGCTGGTCTTCGCGATTTGTTTATGGATGGCTGCGATGGGAATGCGGCTCGATATATCCCCTCCACGTAGTGAACCCATCCGCTTCAACCGGGCGCGCCAGCGCATCTACGCCTACAACTTCACGTACCGCTGGTGGAACCCCTTCGAACGCTGGCGGGTCGTTCCGGTCGCCTACGACTGGTCGCAGGTCCGTGCCGAAGGTTGGAAGAAGCGCGGCGCCACTGCGCAAGGCGCCGTCATTATCAAGTGGGGTGTGGTGCTGTCCATCGTCGAACCGGGCACCAACAAGGTTATCGACCGTTTCCCCCTGAGCACCATGGGTCCCAACGAGTTTGCCTGGGCTTACATCTGCACCTACATGCAGCAAGGCCCCTCGGCACTGCCGCCCATTGAATCGCCGCGCGACCTGAACGACGTGCCCGAGTACAACCTTGCGCTGCGACTGGCGCCGAAAGTGAAGTGGCCAGCAGACATGGACCACGAGTCGAGGACGGCACCTTGAGTAGGGCACGCCAAACCGGATGGAAGCGCCGGAGGATTGAGCCCGCGATGCGTTTTAGAAGGTTATCTGCTCGTCGTAGGGAGCGGTGCCGGCACGACGGTGGGCGTTCCCCAGCAGCGAGACCCAAGTAGCGGATGCCCGAAGAGAGAACGCCATGGAATTTCTGAAACTACTCGTCACCAATCTCGGATTTTTAGCGTTGGCCTTTCTGTTCCTGCGATGGCTATACGGAAGGATACGCGACCATGTTACCGAGGGCAGCCGCGTCGCCGAACGCACCCTGACGCTGGCGCAGTATCTGCAGAAGTACCCGCAGTGCAGGACGCCACGCGGCATTCAGTGTGCCGTCTGTCAGTCGATGAGTATCAGGAACTGGGGCCTTAAGGGAGGTGATGATCCGTGCCGCATCTTCATCTGCAACCACTGCAACACAAGGCTTTACCGTACCGATAATTGGTGAATGAAGCGGGTAGTGCGGGCATCAATGCGCTTACCCATGAGTCAAGCATCGTTATCCTAAACCCAAGGAGTTTGATATGCGACCCATCGTACTCGTCGGTCATCGACACAGCTGTCCCATCCATGGCGACGGCACCGTCGTCAGCGGCGCTGAGCTTGCCGCCATCAACGGCCGAGCGATCGCGCGCGTCGGCGACCGCATCAGTTGCGGCGCGGAGATTCAAACCGGTTCGCCCGGCACGGAGATCGAAGGTCGGCCGGCGGCGCGCCAGGGTGATACCACCAGCCATGGTGGCATCCTGGTCGAGGGCGAGACCGGATGGTTGGTGGAGTGACTGCCGCTGGCGAGAGCAGTCGCGATCGGCGGCTGCCATCGATGTCTACGGAAGATGGATTTCGCCTCGCGATGGCGTAGGCAAGGAGTAGCGATGAAGGGCGACGATCAGTCATCGGCTGGTAAGCCGTCGTCCGGGGCCTCGGGTTCACCGGACACCGATATCTTCGGCTACAAGCGCATGGATTTTCCGGACGGCAGCTACGTGTTCGAAGGTCCCCATGGCGAGCAGGTGCTCGTCTCGGAGTCGGGCAATATGAGTGGTAACGTCCCGGCGATCCGCCGTGTGCAAATCGACGATCTGAGCCAGGTCGTACGTCACGAGGTCGTACAGGTTCACGACACGATCTCGCATACCGTGCATTTGGTGGGGAATGGCGTATTCGGCTACCTGCATCTGCGCAATGGTCACGGTCTATCGATCGAAGGCCGCAACGTGGCATTTCGTATCTGCCACGACGGCGTCATTCTTGTGCTCGGCTCGGCCACGACCCGTAACGTTGCCAACAGGTCCCCCTCCGCGCCGCTAGGCAGCGAGGATGACGGCGGCGTGCCGTAGGCATTAGTCTTACCGTGTCAATAAATTAGCATTGGACGCTGAGCAAAACGGACATCGCTGTAGCCGGCGCGCGCTGGGGACCCGCGTGGCACGTAATCCGAGGGTAAGACAAATTGCGACTGATATACCGGAAGAAAGCGGTGATGCCGGGAATATTGATTTAATTTTTGCTCGGCGTTGTCTACCATGATGCGATTCTCGCGCCACGCGAGCGTTCCTTCACGAGGCAACCATGAGTCTTTCCCCGTTTCATCTGGCGATTCCCGTCTACGACCTGCCGGCCGCGCGCGATTTCTACGGCCGCGTGTTCGGGCTGGAAGAGGGGCGTTCGAGCGCGCAATGGGTCGACTTCGACTTCTACGGGCACCAGCTCGTGATTCACGAGCACCCGAAGACTGCATCGCAGGAAGGCGCGCATACGAATGCCGTCGACGGTCACGACGTGCCGGTGCCGCATTTCGGGATCGTGCTCGACTGGGCGAGCTGGGAAGCGCTGGCCGAGCGGTTGAAATCGTTCGGCGTGACCTTCGCGATCGAACCATACGTGCGGTTCAAGGGGCAGGTCGGCGAACAGGCGACGATGTTCCTGTTCGATCCGTGCGGCAACGCGCTCGAGTTCAAGGCGTTCCGCGACATCGGGCAACTGTTCGCGAAGTGACGGATCCGGCGAGTCTGCGCCGATTGAAAATGGGTGCGAGAATGCGGCCTCCGGCCGGGCCGCGCGCAGGCGCGTCGGCCTGCGCCGCGCCGCACGGCATCCGTCCGTGCGCGACGTTCTCCAAGGAACCCGTATGGACAGTCATATCGCTCCAGTGGAGCTGAAGAAAGCCTACCGACTCCTCAATCACGGCCCGACCGTGCTCGTGTCGGCCCGCCACGACGGCGTCGACAACGTGATGGCCGCCGCGTGGGCGTGCGCGCTGGACTTCCTGCCGCCGAAGCTGACCGTCGTGCTCGACAAGTCCGCGAAGACGCGCGAGCTCGTCGAGCGCAGCGGCACGTTCGTGATCCAGGTGCCGACGGCCGCGCAGCTGCAACTCACGCACGCGGTCGGCAGCCACAGTCTCGCCGAGCGGCCGGACAAGCTGCGCGAAGCGGGCGTCACGCTGTTCGACGTCGACGGCCATGATCTGCCGTTCGTCGCCGGCTGTTCGGGCTGGCTCGCGTGCAAGCTGATTCCCGAGCCGCACAATCAGCAGACCTACGATCTGTTCATCGGTGAAGTGGTCGATGCGTGGTCCGACACGCGCGTGTTCCGCGACGGCCACTGGTATTTCGAATCGGCCGATCCCGCGCTGCGCAGCCTGCATTACATTGCGGGCGGCAATTTCTATGCGATCGGCGAATCGCTGCACGTCGATCCGGACGCGCAATAAGCATAGAGCGGGCCTTCTTTCCCGATCCGGGCGCGCGGCTCACGCGCGCTTTTTCAATTCCGCCAGCATTGCTTCGGCGAATGCCTGCGCGACGCGCGGCAGCGTGCGCCCGCGCTTCGTGACGAGCGCGATCGGTCGCACGAACGCGGGATCGTCGATCGGCTTCGCGACCAGCTCGGGCTCGGCGCGCACCTCGCGCGCGGTCGCGGGCAGGATCGTCACGCCGAGGCCGCCGCGCACCATCGCGACGGCCGTCATCATGTAGGTCGGCTCGCATGCGATGTCGGGCGTGCAGCCGGCCGCCTCCAGCGCGGCATCGACGACGCTGCGCACGCTCGTGCCCTGCGCGGTCAGCACGAGCGGCACGCTGGCGACGTCGGCGGTGCTCACGCGGCGCTTGCGCGCGAGCGGATGATCTTTCGGGCACACGACGACGAGCCGGTCGGCGCCTGCGTACAACACTTCCAGCGACGCATCGAACGTGTCGCCGCCCGTCAATCCAAGATCGGCTTCCTCGTTGCGCACGAGTGCGGTGACGAGGCTCGCGACGCCGTCGCGGATCTCGAAGCCCGCGCGCGGCACGTCGCGCCGGAACGACTGGATCAGCTCCGGCAGCACGCTGGATGCGAACGTCGGCAGGCATGCGAGCCGCACCGTACCGCTCGTGCCTTCGCCGAGCGCGCGCGCATCGCGCAGCACGCGCTCCATGTCGTCGAGCGAGCGCTGCAGCAGCGGCAGCAGCTCGCGCCCGGTCTGCGTGAGCGCGACGCTGCGGCTGTTGCGGTCGAACAGCCGCGCGCCGACGATTTCCTCGAGCCGGCGGATCTGCACGGTCAGCGCCGGCTGCGACAGGTGCAGCCGCGCGGCCGCGCGCGTGAAGTTGCCGGCGTGCGCGACGGTGACGAACGCGCGGATGTCGCGAAGATTCAGATCCATAACGATTCGTGATTGCTGCGATCAATTCATTTCAATTGTGCTATCGCTGCGCCGACCTTACGCTCGTCTCCAACAAAAGACAAGGTAGGAGACACGGATGCTGCCGTTACTCGGGCTTGGCACGATCGTCGTGCTGCTGGCCGCGATTCTGTCGAAGCGGATGTCGCCGCTCGTCGCGTTGATCGTCGTGCCGATCGCGGCGTCGCTGATCGGCGGCTTCGGGCTGCACACCAGCAAGTTCGTCATCGACGGACTGAAGGGCCTCGCGCCCGTCGTCGGGATGTTCGTGTTCGCGATCCTGTATTTCGGGACGATCACCGACGCCGGCACGCTCGACCCGATCATCGACCGCATCCTGCGCGCGGTCGGCACGCGGCCGACGCGCATCGTGATGGGCACGACGCTGCTCGCGCTGCTGATCCATCTCGACGGCTCCGGCGCCGTCTGTTTTCTCGTGACGATTCCGGCCGTGCTGCCGCTGTACGACCGGCTGAAAATGGACCGGCGCGTGCTGGCCGCGGCCGTGTCGATGGCCGCCGGCATCAACTTCCTGCCATGGACGGGGCCGATGATCCGCGCGTCGGCGTCGCTGCACCTGCCGGTGTCGGCGCTGTTCAACCCGCTGATTCCGGTCCAGGCGATCGGGCTCGTGTTCGTGTTCGGCGTCGCGTACTGGCTCGGGCGTCGCGAGGAGAAGCGGCTCGGCCTGTCGCGCCACGATGCGTCGATCCCGCTGCCGACGCGCGAACTGACGCCCGACGAGCAGGCGCTGCGCCGCCCGCACCTGTTCTGGTTCAACCTCGTGCTGACGCTCGTCGTGCTCGGCACGATGGTCGTGATGGGCGAGAAGATCCCGCCCGCGATCATGTTCATGGTCGGGCTGTGCATTGCGCTGATGGTGAATTACCCGGACGTCGACATGCAGCGGAAGCGCGTCGACGCGCATGCGCGCGCGGCGCTGATGATGGCCGGCATCCTGCTCGCGGCCGGCGTGTTCACGGGGATCATGCAGGGCAGCGGGATGCTGAAGGCGATGGCGCAGGCCGCGGTCGGCTTCGTGCCACCGTCGATGGCCGGCCACATTCCGGTGGTGCTCGGTTTCGCGTCGATGCCGCTCAGCATGCTGTTCGATCCCGATTCGTTTTACTTCGGCGTGCTGCCGGTGATCGCGGAGGTGGCCGGCCAGCTCGGCGTGCCGGCCGTGCAGGTCGGGCAGGCTGCGTTGCTCGGCCAGATGACGACCGGGTTTCCGGTCAGCCCGCTGACGCCCGCGACGTTCCTCGTCGTCGGCCTGTGCGGCATCGAGCTGGCCGAGCATCAGAAATTCACGTTCCCGCTGCTGTTCGGCGCCTCGATCGTGATGACGATCGCGTGCGTCGTGCTGGGCATCTTTTGATTTTTCCCGGCGGCGAAACCCGCCGGACGACGGTACGGACATGACAGCAAAGCAACCTGAACGGCGCGTGCGCATCGGCGCGGGCGCCGGCTACTCGGGCGACCGGATCGAGCCCGCGGTCGAACTGGCCGAACACGGGCAGCTCGACTATCTCGTCTTCGAATGCCTGGCCGAGCGCACGATCGCCATCGCGCAGCAGGCGCGCCGCAAGGACCCGGCGCTCGGCTACGATCCGCTGCTCGACGCGCGGATGCGCGCCGTGCTGCCGGTTGCCGTACCGAAGGGCGTGCGCATCGTGTCGAACATGGGCGCGGCGAACCCGCGTGCGGCCGCGCAGCGTACGGCTCGGATCGCGCAATCGCTCGGCATCGCGGGGCTGAAGGTCGCGGCGGTCGAAGGCGACGACGTGCTCGACGTCGTGCTGCGCGGCACGTTCCGTTTCGAGGAATCGGGCGACGAAGTCGCCGCGTATCGCGACCGCATCGTGTCCGCGAACGCATACCTCGGCGCCGCGCCGATTGTCGACGCGCTCGCGGCCGGCGCGGACGTCGTGCTGACCGGGCGTGTCGCCGATCCGTCGCTGTTCGCCGCGCCGCTGATCCACGCGTTCGGCTGGCGGATGGACGACTGGGACACGCTCGGGCAGGCGACCGTCGTCGGCCATCTGCTCGAATGCGCGGGGCAGGTGACGGGCGGCTATTTCGCCGATCCCGGCTACAAGGACGTGCCGGATCTCGCGCGGCTCGGGTTCCCGATCGGCGAAGTCGCGGCCGACGGCTCGGTCGTCATCACGAAGGTGGCACATGCTGGCGGCCGCGTGAGCGCGGCGACCTGCAAGGAACAACTGCTGTACGAGATTCACGATCCGGCGCGGTATCTGCAGCCGGACGTCGTCGCGGATTTCACGGGTATCGCGGTTGCCGAGGAGGCGACGGATCGCGTGCGCGTGACGGGTGGGCGCGGCACCGCGCGGCCCGATACGCTGAAGGTGTCGGTGGCGTACATCGACGGCTACATCGGCGAAGGCCAGATCTCGTACGGCGGCCCGGGCGCGTTCGAACGCGCGCGTCTCGCCCTCGACATCGTCCGCGAGCGGCTGGCGCTGACCGGCGTCGCCGCGACCGAATTGCGCTTCGACCTGATCGGCGTCGATTCGCTGTATGGCGACGCGACGCCGGCCGTGCGCGGCGAGCCGGCCGAAGTGCGTGTGCGGGTGGCCGGCCGCGCCGCGAGCGCCAATGAAGCGGCGCGGATCGGCAATGAAGTCGAGACGCTCTATACGAACGGGCCGGCCGGCGGCGGCGGTGCGTTCAAGTCGACGCGCGAGGTGATCGCCGTGCAGTCGGTGCTGCTGCCGCGCGCGGTGGTGACGCCGTCGTTTTCATTCGTGGAGGCATGATGCAACTGCGTGAACTCGCGCATGCGCGCACCGGCGACAAGGGCAATACGCTGAACGTGTCGGTCATCTGCCGCGATCCGCGTCATTACGACCATCTGCGCACGCATCTGGATGCCGACAAGGTGAAGGCGTGGCTCGCGGGCATCGTGCACGGCGACGTCGTGCGTTACGAATTGCCGGCGCTGGGCGCGTTCAACTTCGTGCTGCGCGATGCGCTCGGCGGCGGCGTGACGCGCTCGCTCGCGCTCGATGCGCACGGCAAGTCGGTCAGTTCGGCGCTGCTGGCGATCGACGTGCCCGACCCGGCGTGATGGCCGCCGCCGCCGGGGTGCGGGCATCAGGTCACGGAATCAGCAGCTCGCGACGCCCGTCCGCGTGCTCGATGCGCTCGCCGGCGATGGGCAGGCGCTGGTCCTGTCGATAGTCGTAGACCGCGCGCGACGCGGCGAGCTGGTCGAAATCGAGTTCGACCGCGTGACGCGATTCGGTGCTGCCGGCTTCGAAGATCACGTTGCCGAACGGATCGACCGCGAGGCTGCCGCCCGCGAACACGACGTCGTGCGCGCTGTCGCCGACGCGGTTGGCGACCACCGCGAACACCTGGTTTTCCATCGCGCGTGCCGACGCCGACGTGCGGTGGACGTAACGGTACGGTTCCATGTTGCCGTCGGTGATGAGGATCAATTGCGCGCCGAGCGCGGCGAGCGCGCGGCCGGTTTCCGGGAATTCGCTGTCGTAGCAGATCAGCAGGCCGATCCGCACGCCGCGCCATTCGACCGTCGTGTAGCGATCGCCGGGCAGCACGACACCGTGCTCGCTCACCCACAGATGCGTCTTGCGGTAGCGCAGCGCGATGCCGTCCGGCGTGACGAACACGGTCGTGTTGTAGACGCGGCCGCCGTCGTTCTCGATCAGCCCGACCACGACGGCGACGTCTCGCGCACGCGCGGCCGCGATCACCGCGCCGATGCTCGGGCCGTCGAGCGGCTCGGCGACCTCGGCGAGATTCGACGGATCGAGGAAGCCGGTGAGCTGCGCTTCCGGAAACATCACGATGTCGGTGCCGGGCGCGCAGGTCGCGATCGCGTCGAGCGTGCGCTGCAGGTTGTAGTGCGTGTCGCCGTCGCGGCCGGCGAGCTGGACGATGTCGAGCTTCAGTTTCATGGGCGATTTCGGTGGGCGGGACCGGCGCGGCCGGCCCCGCAACGGTGGATGTCGGAACGCCCGAGTATGCGCCGAACCGCCGGTTTTCCCATCCCGCCGGCGTGTTAACCCGTCGGGGGTATTGATCTCGCGTGCGTTCGCCGGCCCGGTTTCGCTATTTTTTTCACCGGTCTGACCAGTCGAACCTCAAGTTGCGTCTCGCGCGGTCGATAAGGACGATTGAGTGCCCATTTGACCCATCGACAACAACGCGGCAACCGGAGATCACTGTCATCATGCTGTCATTGATTCGCGCCCGGATTCTGGCGACCTGCGTCGCCATTGTGGTCACGGCCCTGGCCGTGACAGGCGGCCTTGTGTACTACGTCGTCAAGCAACACAACGACGCAACCATCGATCAGAACCTGCAGTCCGTCCTGACGGGCCACGCGCTCGCGCTCGACGAGTGGGTCGCGAGCCGCGCGCAGCAGACCCAGGCGCTCGCGGACACGCTGGCGCCGGGCGAAGGCGACCCGCTGCCGGCGCTGACGCTGCTCGGCAAATCGGGCGGCTTCCAGGTGCTCACGCTCGGCCTGCCGGACCGCACGGCGTTCTCGAACGTCCCGCTCGCGGCCGGCTACGATCCGACCGCGCGCCCGTGGTTCAAGCAGGCGGTCGAGGCCGGCCGGCTCGTCGTCACGGCGTTGTACCGCGACGCATCGACCGGCAAGCCCGCCTTTGCGTTCGCCGCGCCGATCGTTCGCGGCGGCACGCTGAAGGGCGTGCTCGCGGCGAGCCTCTACATGGAGCGCGCGAGCGCGATCGTGGCATCGATGCACCCGACGCCGTCGAGCTTCGCATTCCTGGTCGACAAGAGCGGGCGCCTGATCGCGGGCGCGAAGACCGATCTGATCATGAAGCCGGCCGTCGAACTGTCGCCCGAACTGACGCCGGAGCGCCTCGCCGGCCTGCAGGCGGCGACCGAACCGGTGGCGATCGACGTGGACGGTGTCACCAAGCTGCTGCGCGCGCGCCCGATCGCCGGGACGGACTGGTCGCTCGTCATGGCGCTCGACCGGTCGGACGTGACGGCCGGCATGCGGGCCGTTGCGACGACGACGCTCATTGCGATCCTCGTCGTCGCCTGCGTCGCGGCAGCGCTCGTCGGCGCGCTGACGAATGCTGCGTTCAAGCGCGTGCTGCTGGTGCGCGACGCACTGACCGACGTCGCGAGCGGGAGCGGGGACCTGACGAAACGGCTGCCGGCCGACGGCAGCGATGAAGCCGCGCAGATCGCGCGCGCCTTCAACCTGTTCGCCGAAAAGATCAGTGCGATCCTGCTGCAGATTCGCGGCTTCAGCGAATCCGTGAGCGTGGCGAGCGCGGAGATCGCGCAGGGCAACCAGGATCTGTCGAGCCGCACCGAACATGCGGCATCGAGCCTGCAGGAAACGGCGGCGGCGCTCGAGGAGATCGCCGGCACGGCGCGCAACTCGGCCGATGCGGCCATGCAGGTGAGCCAGCTGGCGGAATCGGCGTCGGGCGTCGCCGTGCGCGGCGGCGAGGTGGTGAGCGAGGTGGTCGCGACGATGGGCGAGATCACGAAGGCGTCGGCCGAGATCTCGAACATCATCGGCGTGATCGACGGCATCGCGTTCCAGACCAACATCCTCGCGCTGAATGCGGCCGTCGAGGCGGCGCGCGCGCACGAGCACGGGCGGGGCTTCGCGGTCGTCGCGGGCGAGGTGCGCACGCTCGCGCAACGCAGCGCGGTGGCGGCCAGGGAAATCAAGCAGTTGATCCAGTCGTCCGTCGAGAAGATCGAGGGCGGTTCGGGGCTCGTGAAGACGGCCGGTGCGACGATGGACGAGATCGTCGAGGGCGTGCGCGGCATCACGAGCGTGATCGCGGAAATGACCGTCGCGGCGAACGAGCAGAGCACCGGGCTCACGCAGGTGAACCAGGCCGTGTCGCAGCTCGATCACTCGACGCAGCAGAACGCGGCGCTCGTCGAGGAGTCGGCTGCCGCCGCGGCGCTGTTGCGCGAGCAGGCGGCGCAGCTCGCGCAGACGGTCGGCGAATTCAAGCTCGCGAGTTCGCATCGGGCCGAGACGGTATCGGTTTGATCCGGCCGCGGCCGCCGAAGGTTGCAGGAAGGTTGCTCGAAGGCGGCGAGAACGGGCCGGCGGAACGGGCGCCGCGCGCTATCCGTCCGTCTGCGCCTTCAGGAACAGCGAAAACAGCTCCGACTGCGAATTGATCGCGAGCTTCGCGTAGATATTGCGCCGGTGCACCTTGACCGTTTCCGCGGAAATCGACAGCTTGTTCGCGACTTCCTTGTTCGAGCGGCCGCTCAGGATCAGCCGGATCACGTCGAGTTCGCGCGCGGTGAGTGGCGTACCGAGCCGCGCCATCGCATGCTCGAAGCCGTTCCGCCCATCGGGTCCGGCCCGGCGCGGCGGCGCGGGTTCGGCGTCGGCGGGCTTCTGCTCGAACGCGAGGCGCTGGCGCATCAGCCCGGCCACCCACGGCCGGACCAGGTCGAGCAGCGCAACCTGTTCGGGGCTGAAGCGCTGCTTGCTGCCGAGCGACAGGCACAGCGTGCGCGTGTCGTCGAGCACGACGTTGAACTGCACCTCGTCCTCGACGACGTTGTGCGTGAAATAGAGCGTGTAGTACTCGGTGTCGCGAAAGCACTCGGGCGCGACGTCGGACAACCGGAACAGGCCGCTCTTCGGCGCATCGCGGTTCGCGATGTAGAACGGGTCCAGCAGGTACAGGCCCTGCACATAGTCGCGGAACAGCGGGTCGGGGCCATCGCCTTCGTACGGGCATTCGGCGAAGACCTGCGGGCGGCCGTCGTCGAACATCAGCGCGACCCAGCTGTCGACCGCGACGTATTCGTCGATCAGCCGGATCAGCGACAGCCAGAAGCCCGGCTGGTCGAGCGACTCGATGAGCCGTCCGACCGACCGGTGCCATGCGACGTCCTGCAAGGTCAGGTTCATGCGTCGGTCCCGTCAGTCCTGTATGGGGCCGGTCGATGCGCGCTTGCGATGCCGCGCCGTGCGTGTACGCTACGGGCTCGCGGGTGCATGCCCGCGCGCGCGGCACGGGCCGCGCGTTTCGACCGGATCCTGCAATGAAGAACGAGATCGTAACGCCGGCCGGCACGAATGGCGAGGCCGGGCGGTGCTGCCGGTTCGCGGCCGTTGCCGTGCGTGGGTGCGCTGGCCGCACAGGCGGCCGTGGCCGCGCCGCCGGCGTCGTGCAACGACCGGTTGACGCAACTGATCGTGCGCACCTGCAACCCTCCGCTGAACGTCTTTCCAATTCGAACCGACCGAACGCCCGTCATGACTGACCTGCACCGGAATAAACGCCGCAAGCCGTTCACAGCGTCGCTTGCCGCACTCACGATGCTCACCGCGCTCACCGCGCTCTCCGCGTTGTCGCCTGTCTACGCGGCCGTTCCGATCCATCCCGACCGTCAGTTGCAGACGTTCATCCACGACAGCTACGGCAAGTGGCGCGCGGACCGCAATGGCTGGCAGTCGGACGCAGGCGACTTCGTCTATTCGCCGTGCGGCTCGCTGCGCGTCGCGACCGCCGACGGCCCGCGGTATCTGCTCGCGATGTGCGGCGAGACTGAAGAGGCCGTGCAGAACGGGATGCCGGGCATGGATGCTGACGCCACGCCGGGCACGGTCGATCTGTACGTGCTGCAGCCTTCGCCGGACGGCAAGACGCTCGAACCGGTGCTGAAGAAGACGGGCATCGCGTCGGGCAAGCGCGGCGAACCGGGTACGGTGAGCATCCAGCGGCTCGGGCCGCACCGGTTCGGTTTCGTCATCGGCGACGACGATACGCGGCAAGGCTATACGCAACGCCTCCGCTCGATCTGGCTGCCGCACGGCGATGCGCTGGTGCTGGCGGCGGCGCGCATCAACGAGGCACTCGACAATGCGGAGTCGACCGAATGCGCGAACGCCCGGGCGCGCTGCGAGGAGCGCCGCTTCGAGATCGCGCCGGACATGGCCGGCACCGGCGACGTCTACCCGCTCATCGTGACCGAAACCGGCACGCGCGGCGACCGCGCGGTCCGGGCGCGCTACACGGTGAAGTTCGACGCTGAGCGCGGCCGCTACATCGTGCCGAAGGCGCTGCGCGAAGGGTATTGAGCGTCCGCGCGCCGGAACGGGCGGCGTTGCGCCACCCGCGCATCACACGTACAGGTAGCGCACGAGGTGGAAGAATACCGGCGCGGCGAAGCAGATCGAGTCGACGCGATCGAGCATCCCGCCGTGGCCCGCGATCATCGAGCCCCAGTCCTTCGTGCCGAGCGAGCGCTTGACGGCCGACAGCACGAGCCCGCCGACGAAGCCCGCGATCACGATCGCGAGCGAGATCCCGAACGCCGCGCCGAAGCTGAACGGCGTCACGCGATACAGCGACGCGCCGCACAGCGTCGCGAGCAGGCCGCCGCCGACGAAGCCTTCGATCGTCTTCGACGGTGACAGCTGCGGTGCGATCTTGCGGCGCCCGAACAGCTTGCCGACGACGTACTGCAGCACGTCGCTGATCTGCACGACGACCAGGAAGAAGAACAGCAGCAGCGCGTTCTGCCCCGCGTAGTGGGGAATGTCGAGAATCAGCACGGCCGGCGCGTGGCTCAACCCGTACACGCACACCATCAGCGCCCAGTTGATTTTCGCGTTGCGGCTCAGGAATTCGCGCGTGTCCTGCGTGAGCGCGGACACGAGCGACATCGCGAAGAACAGGTGCACGGGCACGAAGATCGAATACATCCCGTACCAGTTGATCCCGAGCAGCAGGTACTGCACGGGAATCGCGACGAAGAACGCGATGAACAGCGTCGTGTGGTCGCTCGCGGTGGTCGGCGTGAGCGTAATGAATTCGCGCAGCGTCAGGTACGACAGCAGCGCGAACACGAGATACGTGACATTGTTGCCGAGGCCGATCGCGATGGCCATGATCGCGATCATCGCCCACCACGCGCGGATGCGCTGGTTCAGGTTGACGATGGTCGAGCTCGTGCCGCCGCTGCGCGCGCCGAGGATCGCGCCGATCACGGTGGCGACGACGAGCACGCCCGTGACGCCCGCGACCAGTTCCCAGAAGAGAGTTCGCATGGAGATATCCGGAAAAGGAAAGGAGAGCGCCGCGTTCAGCCGGCCGGCCGCTGCGGCGGCGCGAGCGCGACGACCGCGTCGTGCATGCGGGCGAGGAACGTCGGTTTTTCTTCCTGGTCGCCGAGCGCTTCGTTCGCGCCGAAGTGCACCTTGCAGATCAGCGGCACGGGCCAGATCGCGCCCTTCGGCATGATGCGCTGCAGGTTCTCGAGGTAGACGGGCGCGAGCGCGACGTTCGGGAACTCGGTCGCGAGATGGAACAGCCCGCTCTTGAACGGCTGCGGCAGCACGTCGGCGCCGCGCGTGCCTTCCGGGAAGATGATGATCGAGTGGCCTTGCCGCAATGCGTCGCGCACGGGTTCGAGCGGGTCGCCGCCGGATTCGCGGTGACGGTCGATCAGCACGACGTTCAGCAGATTCTGCGCGATGTGGCGCTTCGTGTCGCTGCTGTCCCAGTAGTCGCGCGCGGCGACCGGCCGTACAACCGCGCGCACGTTGCGCGGCAGCGCGGCGAGGATCGCGAGCGTGTCGATGTGGCTCGTATGGTTCGAGAAATAGATTTTCTGCGTCGGGGACGGTGGCGCCTGATGCCAGACCGGATACGCGCCGGCGACGAGCCGCACGATGGACAGCAGGAAGTCGCGCTGCCAGACGTTGACGATGTTCATCGGCGCGGTGCCTCCTGCCTGCATGCCCGGCCGCGGGTGCGGCGGACGGGATCCCGGAATGCCGGCGCGGCAGGATGCGCGCCGGACGGCCCTTGTTTAAATTTTTTCAAGTTCGTGGCTGCCTGTCGCAGGTCCGTGATAATCGGACGGTTCGCCGTCACACCACGTTGCATAGCGGCGAAGCGCCGGTCGGCGGCGTGATGATCGGCTGTTGCACGAGCGCCCGTTTGCAGTTCGAATGGATCTTCGCTGCGATCGGGCCAGCGGATTATCGCGAGTTTCCGTCAAAAACGCCAGATTGGCGCCGTGCGGGCGGGCCGGGCGCACGCTTGACGCATCGAGGCCGCTCGGCGACGATGGGGGCCGTCCATTGAAGGCCGACGAAGGCCGTTTCGCCGCCCGGGGCATCGCGGCGGGAAACGTGTCCGACTGTGCCGCGCGAACAATACGAATACGAAACGATGAGCCTCTACGCACTCAAACCCAAATTCCAGGACCGTCTGCGCCCGTTCGCGAATTCGCTCGCCGAACGCGGCGTCACTGCCAACCAGGTCACGCTGTTCGCGGCCGGCGGCTCGATCGTCGTCGGCGCGCTCGCCGGGCTCGGCGTATTCGCCCGCGTGCTGTTCCTGCTGATTCCGCTGTGGCTGTTCGCGCGGATGGCGCTCAACGCGATCGACGGCATGCTCGCACGCGAACACGGGCAGAAGAGCACGCTCGGTGCGTACCTGAACGAGCTGGGCGACATCGTGTCCGATGTCGCGCTCGTGCTGCCGTTCCTCGCCATTTCGGCGTTCGCTCCGGCGGACGTCTGGCTGTTCGCGCTGACGGCGGTGATCGTCGAATGCGCGGGGCTGATCGGGCCGCTCGTCGGCGCAACGCGCCGCTACGACGGCCCGTTCGGCAAGAGCGACCGCGCGCTGGCCCTCGGCGCATTCGCGCTGTGGATCGGCTTCGGCCTGCCGGTCGGCAGTATCGCCGCATGGCTGTGGCGCCTGCTGATCGTGCTGTCGATCGTGACGGTGGTGCGGCGCGTGCGGGCCGGCATCGCCGAAAAGGGCGGTTGACCGACGAGGCGCCGGAGGGCGGCGCCACATGATTCGAATAACGAAACGAGAGAGATCGCATGAGCGCACGCATGGCCCGTGAGGCCGACTTCATCACGCACGACGGCGAAACGCTGTTCTATCGTCACTGGCCCGCGACGGGCCCGCGCTGCCGCGGCGCCATCGTGCTGCTGCATCGCGGCCACGAGCATTCGGCGCGCGTCGCGCACCTCGTCGACGAGCTCGACCTGCCGGATTTCGCATTTTTCGCATGGGATGCGCGCGGCCACGGCCGTTCGCCCGGCGCGCGCGGCTACAGCCCGAGCGCGGCCGCGTCGGTGCGCGACCTGCAGACCTTCGTCGAGCATATCCGCGACACGCACGGCATCGCGATCGAGGACATGGCCGTGGTCGGCCAGAGCGTCGGCGCCGTGCTCGCGGCGACCTGGGCGCACGATTACGCGCCGCCGATCCGCTGCCTCGTCGTCGCGTCGCCGGCGTTCCATATCAAGCTCTACGTACCGTTCGCGCGGCCGGGGCTGCGGCTGATGCACAAGCTGCGCGGGCTGTTCTACGTGAACAGCTACGTGAAGCCGAAATTCCTCACGCGCGATCCGGAGCGGATCGCGAGCTACGCGTCCGATCCGCTGATCACGCGGCCGATCGCGGTCAACATGCTGCTCGACCTGCACGACACCGCGCAGCGGATCGTCGCCGATGCGGCCGCGATCACCGTGCCGACGCAGCTGCTGATCTCGGGCGCCGACTGGGTCGTGCATCGCGGCCCGCAGGACCGCTTCTTCGAACGGCTCGGCTCCGCGCGCAAGGAGCGCATCGTGCTGCCGGGCTTCTATCACGACACGCTCGGCGAGCGCGACCGTGCGCAGGCGCTCGCGCCGCTGCGCGCGTTCGTGCTGCGCGAGTTCGATGCGCCGAGCCCGCGCGTGTCGCTCGCCGATGCCGACCGGCGCGGTGCGTTCCACGACGAATACGCGGCGCTCGGCCGCCCGCCCGCGAACGTGTTCGCGCGGGCGTACTGGGCGCTCACGCGCGCCGGCCTGAAAGCGGGCGGCGCGCTGTCGGACGGCATCGCGCTCGGGCTGCGGCTCGGCTTCGATTCGGGCTCGACGCTCGATTACGTGTACCGCAACCGCGCGCAAGGGCGGCTCGGCGTCGGCGCGCTGATCGACCGCACGTATCTCGATTCGCCAGGCTGGGTCGGCATCCGCCAGCGCAAGGTGCATCTGCAGGAACTGATCGGCACGGCGATCGGCCGCCTGCGCGGCCGTGGCACGCCGGTGCGGATCGTCGACATCGCGGCCGGCCACGGGCGCTATGTGCTCGACGCGATCGCGACGGCCGCCGAGCGCGACGGCGCGGCGCCCGACGACATCACGCTGCGCGACTACAGCCCGCCGAACGTCGAGGCCGGGCGCGTGCTGATCGCACAGCGCGGGCTCGAGCCGATCGCGCGCTTCGAGCGCGGCGACGCGTTCGACGAGACGTCGCTCGCGACACTCGAGCCGCGTCCGACGCTCGCGATCGTGTCGGGTCTCTATGAACTGTTCGGCGAGAACGCGCTGATCGAACGTTCGCTGCGCGGGCTCGCGCAGGCCGTGCCGCCCGGCGGCTATCTCGTCTATACGGGGCAGCCGTGGCATCCGCAGCTCGAATTCATCGCGCGCGCGCTGAACAATCACCGCGGCGAGGCGACCTGGGTGATGCGCCGCCGCTCGCAGGCCGAGATGGACGAACTCGTCGCGCGCGCGGGCTTCCGCAAGCTCGACCAGCGGATCGACGAGATGGGCATTTTCACGGTGAGCCTCGCGCAGCGGGTCGACGCGTCATGAGCGAATTCGGCGGCGACGCGCGCGGCCTTGCGGCGCAGGCGTCGGCGGCCGGCGCGCGCGACGCGTCGTTCGCGCTGCGCTTCGGCTGGCTCGCGGCGATGGGCGCCGTGTTCTTCTCGACGTACGGCTTCGCGAACTGGCTCGCCGCGCGCCGCGCGGCGGTGCCGACGTTCGCGTTCGGCTGGGAGCACGCGATCCCGTTCGTGCCGTGGACGATCGTGCCGTACTGGTCGATCGATCTTCTGTATGCGCTGTCGTTCTTCTTCTGGACGCGTCGTGCCGATCTGCTCGATCACGTGAAGCGCCTGCTCACCGTGCAACTGGTGTCGGTCGCGTGCTTCATCGCATGGCCGCTGCGCTTCGGGTTCGAGCGGCCCGACGCGGGCGGCGTGGCCGGCGCGCTGTTCACGCTGCTGATGGGTTTCGACAAGCCGTTCAACCAGGCGCCGTCGCTGCACATCGGGTTGCTCGTCGTGCTGTGGGCCGTCTATGCGAAGCACCTGCGCGGCACGGTCGCGCGCGTCGTGCTGCATCTGTGGTTCGCGGCGATCGGCGTGTCGGTGCTGACGACCTACCAGCATCACGCGATCGACGTGCCGACCGGCGCGGCCGTCGGCTGTCTCGCGCTGTTCCTGTTTCCGTTGCGCGATGCCGCGGGCCGGCTGCCGGGCGCCGATGCGGCGCCGGGCGCGGCCGGTCGCGCGCTCGCGCGCCGTTATGCGTTCGGTGCGGCGCTGGTCGCGCTCGCGGCGCTGTGGTGCGTGCCGCGTGCGCCGGGCTGGGCGCTGGCAGCGGGGTGGGTCGCGCTGGCGCTCGCGTGCGTCGCGTGGGCCTACCGGCGCGGCGCACCCGGTGCCTTCCAGAAGGATGCGCACGGGCGTTTCCCGGTAGTCATCCGCTGGCTGCTCGCGCCGACGATCGCCGGCGCATTCGTCAATTCGCGGCTGTGGACGTTCCGGCAGCCGGCGCCGGTGCGGATCGACGAGCGCGTGTCGATCGGCCGTACGCCGACGACGCGCGACGTGCGGCGCCACGGCTTCACGGCGCTGGTCGACCTGACCGCCGAGATGCCGCGCTGGGCAGCGGCCGATGCGTCGCTCGCGTATGCGGCCGTGCCGCAGCTCGACCTCGTCGCGCCGACGGCCACGCAGCTCGCGCAGGCTGTCGCGGCGCTCGAACGCCTGCACGGCGAGGGGCGCGACGTGCTGGTCTGCTGCGCGCTCGGTTATGGGCGCAGCGTGCTGTGCGCGGCTGCGTGGCTCGCCGCGCGGCGCGGGCTCGGCGATGCGCGCGACGCGCTTGCCGCGGTGCGCGCGGTGCGGCCGCACGCGGTGTGGTCGGACGATGGCGTGGCCGTACTGCAGCACTGGATCGATCGTCGCCGCGGTGCGGGAGGCGCGTGATGCACGATTCGTCTGCGCCGTTCCGGATTGCCGCCGCGCGCGGCGCGCTCGATGCGGGCGCGTGGGCGATCGCGGCCGCGCTGGCCGCGGCCGGCGCGGGCTGGTGGATTGCGTCGGGCTGGGCGCCGGCGACGATCGGGCGCGTACTGCTGGCGGTCGTCAGCACGGGGGCGGGGATCGCGGCGCTGTGGTACGCGGTGCGCATCGAGATCGACCGCCGGCTGTTCGCCGCGCTGGCGCGGGCGGCCGCGGGCGATGCGCCGGTCGACGACGGGCTCGCGGCGCTCGACCGTGCGCTTGCCGATCTCGGCTGGACCGACGCGGCGAAGGCCGGGCGCACGCTCGACGCGCGCGTGCGCGGCGCGGTCGGGCTGTGCCGCGCGGGCGTGCTCGTCGCGGTCGTGCAGTGGCTCGTGGTCGGGTTCGCGATTGCGATTCCGCAGATCGGCTAACGCCTGTTCACGCCAGTCGCGGGCGGGCCTTTGCGCCCGCTCCCCGACAGAACTTCCTTCGGGCGCGCGCTACGCGTGCACCGCACGCCGCGATCGCGTCCGCTTGACTTCGTACATCGCCTGATCCGCATGCTCGATCAGTGCGTTCATATCGGTGCCGTCTTCGGGCAACATCGCAATCCCGACGCTGACGCCGAGCCGCAGCGCGTGTCCCTCGAATTCGAACGGTTCGCCGACCTGCCGCGCGAGCCGCGTGCTTTGCGCGTGCGCGTCGTCGCGGTTGCCGAGGTTCGGCAGGATCACCGCGAATTCGTCGCCGCCGACGCGCGCGACCGTATCCGAGCGCCGCACCGCACCCTGCATCCGCGTGGCGATCTCGCGCAGCGCGGCATCTCCCGCACGATGGCCGAAACCGTCGTTGATCGGCTTCAACCCGTCCATGTCGATGTTGAGGATGCCGAGCCGGCCGTTCGCGCGCAGCGCCGTATGCATCGATTGCCGCAGCCGGTCGTAGAACAGCGCGCGGTTCGGCAGGCCCGTCAGCGCGTCGTGCGTCGCGCGCAGGTACAACTCGTTCGCCTCGTTGCGCGCCGCGTGGAACATCGCGGCGGCGATCATGCCGGCCGTCAGCCGCAGCGTGCCGGCGTCGGCCTGCGAGAAGCCGTCGACGTCCGGCGACATCACCTTCAGCACGCCGACCGTCGTGTCGGCATGCGTGAGCGGCATCACGAGCATCGAGCGCAGGCCGACCCGGCGGCATGCGTCGCGATCGACGCGCGGATCGGTTTCCGAATCGGTGCAGTGCAGCAACTCGCCGCGCTGCACGCACAGGCCCGACAGGCTGCCCGAGCGCCGCAGCCGCAGGCCGAGCATCCCGGCGGCCGTGCCCGACGCCGCGCGGTACACCATGTCGTCGCCTTCGGCGAACTCGACCGCCGCGGCGCTCGCGCCGGTGAGCAGCGGCACCTGCTCGGTCACATAGGCCATCACGCTGCCGAGGTCGAGTCCGAGTTTCGCGATCTCGGTTTGCGCCGCGATGATGCGCAGCAGCGTATCGGGGGACGGAGTGGCAGTGTCGGCGATTTGATACAAGTCAGTTTTCCACGAAAGAAACCACGTTCGGCGTCGCGGGATTGCGGTAGCATACGCGCCGCCCCGCGGCAGTGCGTTCCGGGTGGTCTGCAACGGACCGCCGCCGGCCAGCCCCGCACCGCGCCGGCAGTATGCCGTTCGGCCCGTCCGGCGACAACGGCGCAATTCTTACCATTCATGCCTCTCGCGCAGCATTTCCGACCGGATTGAGGTTTTTTTCGCTTCATCGTCGCGAATCGCGGTAAGTTTTGTTCTATTTTTGAGATAGTGTGACGAATGGACGTGCGCCGGTGCCAGGTGCGCGAACACGCACGACGACAGCCGATTAAAGAATGGGCCGCTTCGTTTCGATAAATGAATCAGGTCAGTTAGCTATATGAGGGGAAGCAGTGGGGATGTTCACTCACGGGCATAGCTGCTTTGCGCGCGTCGGTTTCGACGCGACGGATGGCCGGATGACTCAGACGAAACGGAGCGGCGCATGAAGCCGGCCGCGTCGCTGTTCGTCCTGTCGGTTGCCATGGTCGGCGCTTTCCACGCGGCCGCGCTGTCGGCCGCTCCGATGCCGGCGGTGCCTGCAGCCGCTACGGCGCCCGGTGTCGGTCATGCGGCGTCGCCCGGCAACGCGCCGGCGCCGGTGCTCGCCGCTGCGCCGACGGCGGCCAGTGCGCCGTCCGCCGGGCTGCCGGCGACGACCGTGCACCTGCCGTTCGCGTCGCTCGGCGCGTTCGATCCGTTGCGCCTGCGCGGCGCCGACGACGCGCGCACGATCAACGCGGGCGTGCGGCTCGACCGCGTGGTCACGGGCGCGCGGCTGCGCCTGACCTACGCGTATTCGCCGTCGCTCGTGTTCCCGCTGTCGCACCTGAAGGTATCGGTGAACGGCGAGGTCATCGCGACCGTCCCGTTCGACGCCGCGCGCGCGGGCCGTGCGGTCACGCAGGACATTCCGATCGATCCGCGCTACTTCTCGGACTTCAACCAGATCGGCCTGCGCCTGATCGCGCACTACACGCTCGACCATTGCGAGGATCCGGCCAACTCGGCGCTGTGGGCCGATGTGAGCCCGACGAGCGAGCTGATCCTCGACGAATCGCCGGTCCGCCTGCCGAACGATCTCGCGCTGCTGCCCGCACCGTTCTTCGACCGGCGCGACAACGGCCGCGTGCGGCTGCCGTTCGTGCTGCCGGTGTCGCCCGATTCGGCGACGCTGCGCAGCGCGGGCGTGCTCGCGTCGTGGTTCGGCGCGCTGGCCGACTACCGGCATACGCGCTTCCCGGTGTCGTCCGCGCTGCCGGCCGACGACCAGGCGGTGGTGGTCGGCACGGCCGCGACGCTGCCGGCCGGCCTCGCGCTGCCGTCGGTCAGCGGCCCGCTGCTCGCGGTCGCCGACAACCCGGCCGCGCCGGGACGCAAGCTGCTGGTCGTCACGGGCCGCACGGCGGCCGAGGTCGACGACGCGGTCGCGACCCTCGTGCTCGGCCGCGCGGCGCTGTCGGGGCCGGCGGCGACGGTCGCGCACGTCGATCTCGGCGCGCCGCGCAAGCCGTACGACGCGCCGCGCTGGCTGCCGGTGAACCGGCCGATCACGTTTCGCGAACTCGTGTCCGATCCGCGCGAACTGGAAGCGCGCGGCACGACGCCCGACGCGATCCGCCTGAACCTGCGCGTGCCGGCCGATCTCCATTCATGGAACGGCGCGGGCGTGCCGATCACGCTGCGCTATCGCTATACGGCGCCGACCGTGCAGGACAACTCGACGCTCGCCGTCGAGATCAACGACCAGCTCGTGAAGTCGTACCGGCTCGGGCCGGCCCATGCCGAGGATGCGCGCGGCCGCATGCAGTTGCCGCTGCTGTCGGTGCCGGAAGGGCGCGTGACGAGCGATGTCGACATCCCGGCGTTCCGCGTCGGCAGTGGCAACCAGTTGCAGTTCCGCTTCACGCTCGACTCGCAGAAGACGGGCCTGTGCTCGAGCGCGGCCGCCGAGCCGCAGCGCGCGGCGATCGATCCCGATTCGACGATCGACTTCTCGCACTTCGTCCATTACGCGCAATTGCCGAACCTCGCGTTCTTCGCGAACAGCGGCTTTCCGTTCACGCGCTTCGCCGACCTGTCGCAGACGGCCGTCGTGATGCCCGACCGGCCGTCGCCGCAGGAGCTCGAGGCCTACCTGACGATGCTCGGCCACATGGGCGAGTGGACGGGCTTCCCGGCACTGCGCGTGCAGGTCGCGCGGCCCGGCGACGTCGCCGCGCTGTCGGGCAGCAAGGATCTGCTCGTGATCGACGGCTCGCCCGCGTCGCCGCTGCTCGCGCGCTGGCGCTCGGCGCTGCCGCTCGCGATCGGCGAGCAGGGCGGTGCGGGCGGCGACGGCGCGACGCGTGTCGCGTTCACAGTGAAGGAGCGCTGGCGCAACGGCGTCGGCCTGGCCGACGGCGGCGCGCATATCGAACAGACGGGCTCGCTCGCGGCGCTTGCCGGGTTCGAACTGCCGGGCAGCCGCGGCCGCAGCGTCATCGCGCTGACGGCGACCGACCAGCCGCGCCTCGGCGATCTGCTGAACGTGTTCGAGAACGCCGGCCTCGTGTCGCAGTTGCAGGGCGACCTCGCGTTGGTGCGGCCGGGACAGGTCGACAGCCTGCGCGTCGGCGAGCCTTACGTGGTTGGCTTCGTGCCGTGGTATGCGCGCGTCTGGACGCAAGCGGCGCGGCATCCGGTCGTGCTTGGCGCGGTCGGCGTCGTCGCGGGGCTGCTGCTCGCGCTCGGCGTGTTCAGCGTGCTGCAGAGAATCGCCGCGCGTCGACGGGGGATGTAACGGATGGCGCGGGTTATGGCGAAGCGACGGGCAACGCGGCCGGCGCGGCGCGTCGGCGCGGTACTCGCGCTGGCGGTTGCGATGACGTGCGCGGCAACCGGCATGGCCGGGTGCGCGCAGGCCGCGGGCGCCAACGCGACCGATGCGGCCGACGCCGGATGCAGCGCGGCGTGGCCGCGCTGGGACGCGTTCAAGCGCGATTTCATCTCGGCCGACGGCCGCGTGATCGACGTGGGCTCGGCCGATTCACGCACGGTGTCGGAGGGGCAGGCGTATGGGCTTTTCTTCGCGCTGGTCGCGAACGACCGGCGCATGTTCGACACGATCCTCGCATGGACCGAGAACAACCTCGCGCAGGGCGACCTGAGCGCGCACCTGCCGGCGTGGCTGTGGGGCCGTGCGCCGGACGGCGCGTGGCGCGTGCTCGACGCGAACGCGGCGTCGGACGCCGACCTGTGGATCGCGTACGCGCTCGTCGAGGCCGGGCGGCTGTGGCACGAGCGCAGCTACACCGCGCGCGGTGCGCTGCTCGCGAAGCGCGTGCTCGACGAGGAAACGGCGACCGTGCCGGGCCTCGGCGTCACGCTGCTGCCCGGGCCGACCGGGTTCAAGCTGCCCAACGGCCAGTGGCGCGTGAACCCGAGTTATTCGCCGCCGCAGGTGATCCGCGCGCTCGGCGCGCGCCTGCCCGACGACCGGCGCTGGGCCGCGCTGGCATCCGGCACCGGGCGCGTGCTGCTCGACACGGCGCCGAAGGGCTTTTCGCCCGACTGGGCGCTGTATCGCGCCGGCACGGGCTTCGGGCCCGATCCGCAGACGCAGGCGGAGAGCGCGTACAACGCGATCCGCGTGTACCTGTGGGCCGGCATGCTCGACCGCGCCGATCCGCTCGCCGCGCCGCTGCTCGCGCGTTTCGCGCCGTTCGCCGACCATATCGCCGCGCATGGCGCGCCGCCGGAGAAGGTCGATACGACGACGGGCGTCGCGGGGCCGAACGACGGCAACGGCGGGTTCTCCGCGGCGGCCGTGCCATTGCTCGACGCGCGCGGCCAGCATTCGCTCGCCGATGCGCAGGCGGCCCGCGTCGACACGCTCGCGCGCCAGTCGGCGCCCGGCTATTACACGAGCGTGCTGACGCTGTTCGGCCTCGGCTGGCGCGACGGACGCTACAGGTTCGGCGCGGACGGCACGCTCGACGCCCGCTGGGGAGGCCGTTCGTGCGCCGCCCGCTGAAGCGCGCCGCGCCGCATGTCGCGGGGTTCGCGTGGCTCGCGTCGTCGGTGTGTGCGGCGGCGCCCGGCACCGCAGCCGACGCGGCGATGCCGAAAACCGCCGCGCCGGCGGCGTCCGCTTCCGCCGACGCGCAGCGTCAGCTCGATACCGCGCGGATGTGGGGCGTCAAGCATCGCGACGACCTCGCGCGCGACGCGCTGCGCAAGGGGCTGCTGATCGCGCCGGGCGATCCCGAACTGCTTGCCGAGCAAGTGAGCGTGCTGCTGCGGCTCGGCGACGCGCAAGGCGCGCAGGCCGCGCTCGCGCGCCTGCAGGCGCAGTCGCCGAATGCGCCCGTCACACGGCGGGTGGCCGACGAATACCGCGTCGCGACGAGCGGGCGCGGCGAGATGGCGCAGATCCGCCTGCTCGCGCGCAGCGGCCGCGCCGACGAGGCGGCCCGGCGGATCGTCGCGCTGTTTCCGAACGGTGCGCCGTCAGGCGCGCTCGGCGCCGAGTATTACGAGATCCTCGCGAATGCGCCGGGCGGGCGCGCGTCGGCAATCGCCGCGCTGCGCCGCAGGATCGCCGCCGATTCGCAGGACACCGGCGCGGCGCTGGCGCTGGCGCGGCTGCTGAACCAGCATGGCGACACGCGCGCGGAGGCGAACCGGATCGCATGGTCGCTCGCGAAGCGGGACGACGCCGACCATGCGGAGGCGATGTCGCTGTGGCGGCGGGTGCTGCAGGCGGCCGGCAACGATCCCGCCTATTTCGATGCGGTGCATGCGTATCTCGCGCTTGTGCCGGACGACACCGAATTCCGCGGCCGCGTTGCCGAACTGGACAGCCGGCGCGATGCGCAGCGCCGGCTCGAACGCGATCCCGACTACGTCGCGCAGCAGCGCGGCCTGCAGGCGCTCGCGCGCGGCGACCTGGCGGCGGCCGATCCGTTGCTCGCGCGCGCCGCGCGTGCGCGGGCCGACGACGCCGACGCGGTCGGCGGGCTCGGTCTGTTGCGTCTGCGCGAAGGCCGGCACGACGAAGCGCGCGCGCTGTTCGCGCGGGCCGCGACGCTCGCGACCGACCAGCGCGGCAAATGGCAGGGTCTGGCGCGCACCGCGCAGTTCTGGGGGCTGCTCGCGCAAGGCCGCGCGGCCGCCGCCGCGGGGCGTCCTCAGGATGCCGAGCGCGCGGCGCGTGCGGCGCTCGCGATGCAGCCGAACAGCCCGGACGCGAAGCTGCAGCTTGCCGATGCGCTGCTCGCGCAGCGCGACTGGGCGCGTGCGGAGCCGTTGCTGCGCGAGTTGCTGGCCGCGCGTTCGCCGAGCCTGCTGGCCGTGCGCGGCACCGCGATGCTGTATGAAAACACCGGCCGCGGGGACCGGATCGGCCCGCTGCTCGACGCGCTGCAAGGACGCGTGACGGGCCGCGACGATCGCCGCGCGCTCGACGGCCTGCGCGCCGACCTGCTCGCGAACCAGGCGCGCGCGCTCGCGGACAAGGGCGAACGCGGGCCCGCCGCGCAACGCTACGAGGCGGCCGTGCGCGCGGCGCCCGACGCGGCGTGGACGCGCTTCGCGCTCGCGCGCCTGTACCGCGACATGGGGCTGCCGCAGCTCGGCCGCACGGTGATGGACGACGGGCTCGCGCAAAGCGATACGCCCGAGATGCGCTATGCAACGGCGCTGTACCGCAATTCGCTCGACGATATCGCGGGCGCGCAGGCCGCGCTCGCACCCGTCGACGACGCGCATCGCTCGGACGGGATGCGCGCGCTCGCGCGCAAGCTCGACGCCGAAAGCACGCTGGCCGACGCGCGCGGCGCGCTCGGGCGCGGCGACCGCGCGGCATTCGCCGCATCGCTTGCGCATGCGCAGGCGAGCGCGCCGGACGATCCCGACATGCTCGCCGCGATCGGCGCGCAGTGGATCGATGCGGACGAGCCCGAACGCGGCCTCGCGCCGTTGCGCGACTGGATCGCCGCGCATCCGCGCGAAGCCGATGCGGACGTGCGGCTGCGCTACGGCGACCTGCTCGGCCGCGCGGGGCGCGACGACGCGCTCGCCGCGTGGCTGGACACGCTGCGCCGCGAACCGTCGCTGACGCCCGCGCAGACGGCGAGGCTCGAGGACCAGTCGCTGCGGCTCGTGCTGCGGCAGACGGACGATGCGATCGCGCGGCAGGACTACGCGCAGGCGCGCACGCTGCTCGATCGCGCGAGCCCGGCCGGCCGCGCCGACAAGCGCCATGCGCTCGAACTGGCCGATCTCGAACGCGCGCAGGGCCGTTACGACGCGGCGCGCGACGCGCTCGCTCCCGTCGTCGCACGCACGCCGGACGATGCCGACACGCAGCTCGCGCTTGCACGAATCGACGAGGACAGCGGCAACCGCGCGGCCGCGCTCGCGCGCGTGCAGGCCGTGCTCGCGCGCACGCCGGACGACGACGTCGACACGCAACTGTCGGCCGTGCGTCGCCTGAACGCGCTGCGCCGCCCGGACGAAGCCGCGCAGGTGACCGACCGGCTGCAGGCCGCGTATCCGGCGCGTGCGGACGTGACGGTCGCGGCCGGGCGCGTGGCCGAAGCACAGGGCCGCTATGACGACGCGGCGTCGTTGTACCGGTTGTCGCGGTCGCAGGAACGCACGGCGGGCGTGAGCCCGGGCCGTGACGGCCTGACGCCTGCGCAGGTTGCGTTCGCGGATCTCGAACAGCGGCGCAACCCCGAGATCGAGACCGGCTGGACGCCGGCGTACAAGTCGGGCGACGAAGGCGTTTCGTCGTATCGCGCGCAGCAGGTGCCGATCTACATGCAGATGCCGATCCGCTACGACGGGCATGTGTTCGCGCAGATCGACACCGTGCATCTGGATCCGGGCACGCTCGATACGAGCGACCCGAACGCCTACTCGCTGAAGACGTTCGGGACCTATGCGGCGCTCAGGGCACAGATCGGGCTGCCGCCCCCGTTCCCGTCGAATCAGCAGGCCGCCGCGCTGATTGCGAATCCGCCGGGCTCGCTGCACCAGTCGACGACAGGTGTCGCGCTCGGCGCAGGCTATCGCACGGATGCATGGCGCTTCGATCTCGGCACGTCGCCGCTCGGTTTCCCCGTGCATTACCTCGTCGGCGGCGTGCGCTACCGCTTCGACGCGGGCCCGGCGAGCTTCAGCGTGAATGCGTCGCGGCGGCCGGAAACGAGCAGCGTGTTGTCGTACGCGGGGATGCGCGACCCGTGGACGGGCGCGGTCTGGGGCGGCGTGCGCCGCGACGGCGTGAACCTGCGCGCGTCGGTCGACGTCGGCCCCACGAACCTGTTCGCGGAACTCGGCGCGGGCGTGCTGTCCGGCCGCAACGTCGAACGCAACGCGGAGGTGACGCTGCGCACCGGGTTCACGGTGCCCGTGTACGAGCGCGCGACGATGAAGGTCAGCACCGGGCTCGTCGGCAATGCGTGGCACTACGCGCAGAACCTGCGCTACTACACGTACGGACAGGGCGGTTACTACAGCCCGCAGCGCTACCTGTCGCTCGGCGTGCCGATCGAATGGGCGGGGCGGCACGACGCGCTGTCGTGGGACCTGACCTTCACGGGCGGGATCTCGAACAGCTACGAGAAGGATTCGCTGTTTTACCCGACGTTCTCGGATCAGCGGGCCGCGCAGGTGGCGGCCGGGTTCGTGTACGCGGGCAGCTCGACACGCGGCGTGTCGTTCTCGTATGGCGTGAACGGTATCGTCGAGTACCGCGTGAACCCGCACCTGAGCGTCGGTGCGCAGCTGCATATCGATCGTTCGCATGACTATGCGCCGAGTTCGGCACTCGTGTACCTGCGCTACGCGTTCGATGCGCGCGCGCCGCGCAACTGGCTCGTTACGCCGACGCCGGTGCGGCTTTATTCGGATTACTAGGGGAACGTCGTGAATACGGAAATCGATGCCACCCGTCCCGCGCTCGGCACCGCCGGCCTGCTGGGCCGCCTGCGTGCGCTGTTGCGCGCGGGGCCGGCCGGCGGCCGCATCGGCACGCTGAGCCGGCTCGCGATCGACGGCCTGCCCGACGCCTGGACGCAACTGGAAGCGGGCGGCCTGTACGCGATCTACGCGGCCGGCGGCACGCCGGCGTGCGACGCGCTCGTGTGGGAGAGCACGCGGCAGGCGCGTACGCGCGACGTCACGGTCGTGCTCGCACGCGATGCGGCACGCATCGCCGAACAGATGCAGGCGCGCGGCTTCGCGGGCGGCGCGCAGCCGACCGGCTGGCCGCGCAACCTGAGTGTGCTGGCGATGCCGGCGGCGGCCGACGGCGTCGGCGCGACCGGCGACGCGCCGCGCAGCGCGTCGCCGGGCCCGTTCGCGCGGTTGACCGGCGGCTTGCGTGCGATGAAGCGCTACGGTTTTCGTGCGCGTTCGCTGTATTTCGTCGAAGGCGCGCAGCGCTGGTTCAGCTGGGACGATCCGGTCGCGCTCGCGGAAGAAGCGCACGCACTTGCCGACTGGTGTCGCACGCGCCGCATCGCACTCGTGCTGCTGCTCGATCCCGAAGCGGCCCGTGCGGGTACCGATGTGCGCACCGACGATCCGCCGCTCGTGCGCGATGCCGATCGCACGCCGCGCAGCGGTTTCCACGGCGTGTGCTCGGGCGTCGCGCAGATGCAGCGCACGCACGGCGAACTGTTGTGGATCGTCGATTTCTGGCGCGCGGGCGATACGCTCGCGGCCGGCGAGGTGCGGCCGCTGCGCTTTGCGCCGGGCGGCCGGCTGTCGGCGAGCGTCGATGGCGGCGCGACCGAGCCGGCGCGCCGGATGAAGCTCGCGACCGACGAGGATCGCGTCGTCGTCAGCCGCGCGGTGCTCGACGGTGCGAACCGCGTGCCGGACGACTGGGAAATCGTCGACGACAACGCGGCCGTCGTTGCGGCCTGCGCGCAGGCCCAGGCCGCGACCGCGGTGCTCGTGTTCCGCTCGCACGCGCAGCTCGAAGCGTTGTGCGCGGACGTGCACGCGCTGCGCCGGCAGTGCGGCGGCGCGTTGAAGATCGCGATCGTCGAGCGCGGCGAGGTGCTGCGCCAGCAGTTCGAGATGCTCCTGCTGAGCGTCGGCGCGAACCGCGTCGTCGCGCGCGACCTGCCGGTGTCGCGGATGCAGGCCGCCGTGCACGCGCTGCGCGGCCAGCTCTATGCGCGGCCCGTCGCGGCCGACTATCGCGCGGCGCTGGCCGCCGCGCTAGGCGATTCGGTGCTCGGCTATCTGCCGGTCGGCGCGTTCTGCCTGCGGACTCGGGCGGTGCTCGATCGCGGCGCCGTGCTCGCGCTGCCGCACACGCTCGCGAAGATCACGCTGCTGCCGGGCGTGTCGCACGTCGACGCGCTGCGGCACTGCCGGCCGCGCCGCGCAGGCGACGTCGTGACGGCCGACCCCGGGCACCTGTACGTGTTCCTGTTCGCGTGCGAGCCGGTCGATGCAGACGACGCGCTGGCGCGGATCTTCGACGTGCCGGTCGACACGCTGTCCGACCGCGTCGTGTGTCTCGGGCACGGCAGCATCGACACGGAGCTCGATGCGCTGAAGGCCGAGAACCGGCGCGCGCCGATCGCCGACTACAGCGACCTGTTCGCGGCCACGCAGCCGGCCGGTGCCGAGCGCACATCGGCTGCGCGCGCCGATTTCGGCGCGGCGTTGCCTGACGCGAGCGAGGTGAGCGATGCGGTCGATGCAATCGATACGATCATCGCGCTCGAGGCGCTCGGTGCGACGCCAGCGGCCGCGGCCGCTGACGCATCGGCGCCGGAACCCGTCATTCCCGCCGAGCGCAAGCGCGGCGCCATCCGCAGCGCGATGCCGCTGCGCAAGACGGAGGGTGCATGATCGCCGAACTCGTCATCGGTTTCGTCGTCGGCATCGTGATCGCGGTGCCGGTCTGGATCGTCGCGCAACATCTCGGCATCGGCCGCGGCTTTCATGCGCCGCGCGGGATCGACCGGCGCGACGCGGTGCCGTGCGAACTCGTGCCGGTCGCGCTGCGCGGGCGCTTGCTGCCCGATGCCGAGCGCAGCGACGAGGCGGCCCGATGAAGACGATCGCCATCACGTCGACGACGGGCGGCGCGGGCCGCACGACGCTCGCCGCCGCGCTCGCGGTGCTGCTCGCGCGCCGCGGCCGGCCGGTCGTCGCCGTCGAATTCGATGCGCAGAACCTGATGGGCGCGACGCTCGGCCTCGACACGCTGGCCGAACACGGCCTCGCGCAGAGCGTGCTCGGCGGCGCCGAGCCGTGGCATGCGCATACGTGGCGCAACGCCGACGGCGTGCTGTTCGTGCCGTACGGGCAGGTCGACGCGGCCGGCGCGGCCGCGTGCGATGCGCGGCTCACGGCCGACCCGGCGTGGCTGTCGCGCGCGCTCGACGAGATCGCGCTGCCGGCCGACGGCGTCGTGCTGGTCGACACCGCGCGTTATCCGTCGCCACAGGCCGAGCAGGCGATTCGCCGCGCGGACCTGACGCTCGTCGTCGTGCCGCCCGAACCGATCGCCTGCGCGACGGTGGCCGCGCGGCTCGGCGCGCTGCGCGCCGGCGGCGGCGAACTGCAGATCGTCGTGAACCGGCTGAATCCGGCACGCGACATGCAGCGCGACGCGATCGCGATGCTGCGCGCGGTTGCCGGACCGGCGTCGATGCTCGAGCAGCGGATCCACGTCGACGCGGCCGTGCCCGAAGCGCTCGCGCGCGGCAGCTGGATCTTCGACGACGCACCGTATTCGCAGGCGTCGCACGACCTGAACGGCGTCGCGAACTGGGTCGATGCGTGGCTGGCGGCGGCCGCTGCCGGTCGCACCGGAGCGGCGCGATGAAGGCCGCCGTCGCGGCGCGGCTGCGCGCACTCGGCCGCCGTGCGGCCGACTGGTTCGCGCGCGGCATCGGGCTGCCGGCGGAGCGCACGCTGCTCGACTGGCTCGTGCGGCTGTTCTTCCATGCGCCGCCGCCCGGCCGGCCCGATCACGTGCGCCGCTGGGTGCGCGCCGCGTTCCTGCGGCTCGCGCACGAGTGGGGCGTGCTGCAGCCGCTGAGCCCGCGCGAATGGCTGTGGCGCGCGATCGTGCGCGCGCCGCGCGCGGCCGACGGCCGGCCCGCGCGCGATCCGCTCGCGTGGTTCGACACGTTCGTCGTGCCCGTCTACGTGGCCGGGCGGGCCGTCGGCCGCCGCATCGACGCGCTGCTCGAACGCCTGCCGTGGACGCGCTGGGGCGGCTGGCTCGATGCACGCGCGAACGGCGTCGGCCGGCGCCGCTGGCTCGCGCCGCTGCTGCTCGTGGCCGGCGCGCTGCTGTGGGCCGCGGCCGGGATGTCGCCGCTGATGCCCGGCGCGCAGTTCGCGTTCTTCGCGATCGTCGCGGTGCTGGCGCTCGCGCTGCGCCGCCTGCCGGGCCATCTGCCGACGCTCGCGCTCGCGTCGCTCGCACTGCTCTCGACGGTGCGCTACGTGTGGTGGCGCACGACGCAGACACTCGACTTCCGCGGCCCGGTCGAAGCGATCGCCGGCTATCTGCTGTACGGCGCCGAAGCCTATACGTGGATGATCCTGCTGCTCGGTTTCGTGCAGACCGCGTGGCCGCTCGACCGGCCGATCGTGCCGCTGCCCGACGATCCCGACACCTGGCCGACCGTCGACCTCTACATCCCGACCTACAACGAGCCGCTGTCGGTCGTGAAGCCGACGGTATTCGCCGCGCAGAGCATCGACTGGCCGACGGCGAAGCTGCGCGTCTACCTGCTCGACGACGGCCGGCGCCCCGAGTTCGCGGCGTTCGCGGCCGAGGCCGGCATCGAATACCTGACGCGCGACGACAACCTCCACGCGAAGGCCGGCAACATCAACCGCGCGCTGCCGAAGACGCACGGCGAATACATCGCGATCTTCGACTGCGATCACGTGCCGACGCGCTCGTTCCTGCAGACGACGATGGGCGTGTTCCTGCGCGACCCGAAGTGCGCGCTCGTGCAGACGCCGCACCATTTCTTCTCGCCCGATCCGTTCGAGCGCAACCTCGGCACGTTCCGCGAGATCCCGAACGAGGGCAACCTGTTCTACGGCCTCGTGCAGTCGGGCAACGACCTGTGGAACGCGACGTTCTTCTGCGGATCGTGCGCGGTGCTCAAGCGCAGCGCGCTCGAAGAGGTCGGCGGCGTCGCGGTGGAAACCGTGACCGAGGATGCGCACACGGCGCTCAAGCTGCACCGGCGCGGCTATACGTCGGCGTACCTGCCGACCGTGCAGGCGGCCGGCCTCGCGACCGAAAGCCTCGCGGGCCACGTGAAGCAGCGCACGCGCTGGGCGCGCGGGATGGCGCAGATCTTCCGCATCGACAACCCGTTCCTCGGGCGCGGGCTCGGCTTCATCCAGCGGATCTGCTACGGCAACGCGATGCTGCACTTCTTCTACGGGATTCCGCGGCTGGTGTTCCTGACGATCCCGCTCGCGTACCTGTTCTTCCACCTGTACTTCATCAACGCGTCGGCGCTCGCGCTCGCGAGCTACGTGATCCCGTATCTCGTGCTCGCGAACGTCGCGAACTCGCGGATGCAGGGGCGCTACCGCCATTCGTTCTGGGCCGAGGTCTACGAATCGGTGCTCGCGTGGTACATCGCACTGCCGACCACCGTCGCGTTCTTCAGCCCGAAGCACGGCAAGTTCAACGTGACCGACAAGGGCGGCAAGATCGACGAAGGCTACGTCGACTGGTCGACGTCGAAGCCGTATCTCGTGATGTTCGCGCTGAACGTGCTCGCGATCGTCGCGGGCCTGTGGCGGCTGGTGGCCGACCAGGGCGACGAGGCGTCGACGATCCTGATCACACTCGGCTGGACCGTGTACAACCTCGCGATGCTCGGCGCGGCGCTGGCCGTCGCGCGCGAGACCAAGCAGGTGCGCGTCACGCACCGGATCGCGATGCGCGTGCCGGCCACGCTGCTGCTCGCCGACGGCTCGACCGCCGCATGCTTCACGAGCGACTATTCGACCGGCGGCCTCGGCCTGGAAGCCGTGCCGGGGCTGCCGCTCGCCGTCGGCGACATGCTGACGGTGTGCGTGACGCGCGGCGACCGGCCGTTCCCGTTCCCCGTGCGCGTGACCCGCGTGACGCCGACCCACGTCGGCGTGAGCTTCGAGGAACTGACGCTCGAACAGGAGCGCCAGCTCGTGCAATGCACGTTCGGCCGCGCGGATGCGTGGCTCGACTGGCACGAAGGCACGCGCGCCGACACGCCGCTCGGCGGGCTGAAGGAAGTGCTGCGCATCGGCGTGAACGGTTATGTACGGATGTGGAAGGGTGCGGCGCGCGGCTTGCAGGCCATGCTGGCGCCGAAACTCGATCGGGCGCGCGACTGACGCGGCGCTCATCATGGAGTGGGTTAGATGACGTTCTGGAATCTGTATTTCATCCTGAAGTTCGCGCTGTTCGGGACCGGGCACCTGCAGCCGATGTGGCTCGCGAACCTCGCGTTCGCGGTGGTGCTCGCGGCGAGCGCGCGGCTCCGGCAGCGTGCGTGGCGTATCGTCCGGCAGGTCGCCGCGATCGCGATCGCGGTGCCGCTGCTCGCACGCGAGATGCATGCGCCGCCGCTGGCACGCCTCGTCGAGGCCGCGCGCGAAATGAGCACGTTCCGCGTCGACTACTGGATGGAACTGCTGCCGCGCCTGCTGCCGCCCGTGCTGGTGCTGACGGTGGTCGGCGCGCTGATCGTCTATTTCATCGTCAACCGCTGGCTGCGCGTTGCGACGTTCGTGCTGGCCGCGCTGATCGTGATGCCGCTGTGGCAAGCGGGCAGCGGCTTGATGGCGCGCGTGGTCGCACCGGCCGCGCAGCAGGCGGACGCGCCGGGCACCACGACGATGGGGCGCGCCGACCGGCCCGAGGACCACAACGCCGCGCTCGCGACGTTCCGCGCACAGGAGTCGCAGCGGCAGGTCGCGTTCGGCCATCTCGGCAACGATCCGGCCGCGCAGTTCGACGTGATCGTGCTGCACATCTGCTCGCTGTCGTGGGACGACCTCGATGCCGCGAAGGTGCGCAACCACCCGATGCTGAGCCACTTCGACTACCTGTTCACGAACTTCAGCACCGCCGCGAGCTACAGCGGCCCGGCGGCGATCCGCGTGCTGCGCGCGAGCTGCGGACAGGAGGCGCACGCGGACCTGTACAAGCCCGCGCCGCAGCAGTGCCAGTTGTTCGCGCAACTCGCGGGTGCCGGCTATACGGTGCAGTCGCTGCTGAACCACGACGGCCACTTCGACAACTTCCTGCAGGTGATTCACGACAACATCGGCGCGGCCGGCGCGCCGATGATCTCGAACGCGGCCGCGCCGGTCGCGATGCATGCGTTCGACGGCTCCGCGATCAAGGACGACTACGGCACGCTCGCGAACTGGTATGCGCAGCGCGCGTCGGTGCAGGGGCCCGTCGCGCTGTACTACAACACGATCAGCCTGCACGACGGCAACCGCGTGGTCGGCAGTTCGCTGACGAGCATCGACTCGTATCCGCAGCGCGTAACGAAGCTGATGAGCGATTTCGATCGTCTCGCCGACCTGATCGCGCAATCGGGCCGCCGCGCGGTGATCGTGTTCGTGCCCGAGCACGGCGCCGCGTTGCGCGGCGACAAGGACCAGGTCGCGGGGCTGCGCGAGATCCCGACGCCGCGCATCGTGCACGGGCCGGTCGGCGTGCGGCTCGTCGGCTTTGCCGGCAACCACGGTGCGACGACCGTGGTCGAGCAGCCGGCCAGCTTCCTCGCGCTCGCGCAGCTGCTGTCGAACCTCGTGTCGAACAGCCCGTTCAAGCCGGGTGCGACGCTCGCGCAATATGCGGCGGACCTGCCGCGCACGCGGATGGTCGGCGAGAACGAGGGCACGGTGACGATGCAGACGGCCGCGGGTTACGCGGTGAAAACTCCGGACGGCGTATGGATCGACGAACAGTAATCCTTCCCGGCGAAGGCGACGACGATCGCCTGTCGCAGCCGAACGACGTGCTCGGCCTCGCGCGGCATCTGCCCGCGCTCGATCCTGAACGTTATGTCGACGAGCAGGCGCGCCGCGCGTTCATCGAGTCGCTCGACCGCTGGCCGACGCTTGCGAAACTGATGGGATTGAAGCGATAAACGAAAGACGGCCGGCATGCGCCGGCCGTCTTTCGCTTGCTTGCGTGCGAATCCGCTTATTCCGCTGGCCGCACCTTGCGTTCCGGCTGGCGCGTCCATTCGTTCTCCTCGCCCGGCACCTTGCCGAAGGTCTGCGCGGCCCACGCCGCGCGCGCCGCTTCGATCTTAGCGTGCTCGCTCGACACGAAATTCCATTCGATATAACGCTCGCCCGGCAGGTGTGCGCCGCCAAGCAGCATCACGCGCGCGCCGTTCGTGCTGGCGAGCGCCACGGTCGCGCCCGGTTCGAGCACGGCCATCGTCGCGGGGGCGAGCGGCGTGCCGTCGATGGCGAGGTCGCCGTCGACGAGATACACGCCACGCTCGTCGTGCTCCGCGTCGAGCGCGAGCTGCCCGCCCGACGCGAATTCGGCATACGCGTAGAGCGTCGGCGAGAACACGGCGACCGGCGACGTGAGCCCGAACGCGGTGCCCGCGATCACGCGCACGCGCGCGCCGTCGCGCGCGAACGACGGCAGCGTGTCGGCCGAATGATGGACGAACGCGGGCGCGGTGTCTTCGTGCTCGACCGGCAGCGCGACCCAGGTCTGGATCCCGTGGACCGGCTGCTCGTGCGGGCGGTCTTCGTCGGGCGAACGCTCCGAATGCACGATGCCGCGGCCGGCCGTCATCCAGTTCACGTCGCCGGGCACGATCTTCTGCCGGAAGCCGAGGCTGTCGTGATGCATCAGCGAACCGTCGAACAGGTAGGTGACGGTCGCGAGCCCGATATGCGGATGCGGCAGCACGTCGATGCCGCGGCCGACCGGCAGGACGGCCGGGCCCATCTCGTCGAAGAAGATGAACGGGCCGACGAGGCGCGCGGCGCGCGCGGGCAGCACGCGGCGCACGACGAGGTTGCCGATGTCGCTTTCGCGCGGCGTGAGCAGGGTCTTGATCGATGCGGACATGGTAGGGAACTCGTAGTCGTAAGCGATCAGGCGATCGCCGTGTCGATCGTGATCGGATGCGTGAGGATCTTGTGTACCGGACACGCGTTCGCGATCTGCAGCAGGCGCTCGCGCTGTTCGCTGGACAGGTCGCCTTCGAGCGTGATGCGGCGCACGATCGTGCTGCCCGCGCTGCCCGATTCGTGCGCGAGCTTCACGTGCACTTCGGCGAGCGGCCAGCCCTTGCGTTGCGCGTACATCTTCAGCGTGATCGCGGTGCACGCGCCGAGGCTCGACAGCAGCAGCGCGACGGGCGTCGGCGCCGCATCGCCGCCACCGAGCGACGCCGGTTCGTCGGCGCGCCACTGGTGGACGCCATCGCTGAAGTGGACGAGATAATCGACCGAGCCGATGCTCGCTTCGACGGACAGTTCGCTCATTGCAGTTCCATAAGTGAAAGGGTGAAGGCCGGCGGCGTGGCCGGACGTTACGGTTCGAGCAGCCGCTGCAGCCGCAGTTCCTCGAAATCGAGCTCCGATTCGATCCGGTGCAGCACCGTGTCGTCGACCTTGCCGTCGCGATGCAGGTCGAGCAGCGCCTGGCGCGACACGCCGACGAGTTCGAGTTCGACGCGCAGCATCCGCGCGCGCATGTCGGCCGGTTCGGCGCCGTGCCGATGCGCGCGTTCGTTGAACGCGACGCGGTTCCGGTATTCGGCGAGCAGGCGGTCGAGCGAAGGGCGCTCGAGGGTCGACCCGCGCTGCTCAAGTGCGTCGAGTTCGGCGAGCGCCGCGCCGAACGTGTGCGCGCGCACCGCGTGCTCGGACATCGTGTGCCGCGCGGCGGGCCGCAGCTTCAGCACGCGGATCAGCGGTGCGAGCGTGCCGCCCTGCACGACGAGCGTCGCGATGATCAGCAGGAACGTGCTGAACAGGATCAGGTCGCGGCCGGGGAAGGTGCTCGGCAGCGCGATCGCGGCCGCGAGGCTCACGACGCCGCGCATGCCCGACCAGCCGAGCACGACGGCCTCGCGCCACGACCACGGTGCGTGGCCCGCGCGCGGCGCGCGCAGGCGGCCCGGCAGCCACATCGCGACGAACACCCACACGACGCGCGCACCGATCGCGGCGGCGGTGGCGGGCAGCGCGACGCGCAGGCCGGCCATCAGCACCGCGCCTTCGTGGTTCACGCGCGCGAGGATCGCGTGCAGCGCGAGACCGATCAGGATGAACACGAGTGCATCGAGCACGAACACGATCGCTTCCCACGTCGCCTTCGCCTTGATCCGCATGTCGGCGTCGAACACGCGATGCTGGCGCACGCCGAGCACGAGGCCGCAGGTCACCACCGACAGCACGCCCGAGCCGTCGACGGCTTCCGCGATCCCGTAGCTGCCCCATGCCATCGCGAAGGTCACGACGATGCCGAGCATCGGGTCGCGCAGGCGCGGCAGCACCCAGCACATCGCATGGCCGCATGCGAGGCCGACCGCGATACCGATCAGCGTGAGCGAGAAGAACAGGCCGGTGGCGCTCGCGGCCGTGATCGACACGGCGAGCGCGGCCGACACGGCCATCTGGTACAGCAGCAGGCCCGACGCATCGTTGACGAGGCTTTCGCCTTCGAGCACCGCGACGAGCCGCGCAGGCAGCGGGTAGCGCTGCAGGATCGCCTTCGCGGCGACCGCGTCGGGCGGCGACACGATCGCGCCGAGCGTGAAGCACGCGGCCCACGGCAGCGCCGGGTTCGCGGTATGCACGGCCACCGCGACCGCGACGGTCGTGAACGCGACCGCGCCGAGCGCGAGCGATGCGATCGATGCCAGCTCCTGCCGGAACTCCTTCCACGCGGTATAGAACCCGCTCGACATCAGCAGCGGCGGCAGCACGGCCGCAAGCAGCAGCGCGGGGTCCATGTCGGGCACGCGCTTGCCGGCGATCGCCACCGCGCAGCCGCCGAGCAGCAGCACGACGGCCGGCGGAATCGAGATCCGTTCGGCGAGCCACGTGAGCGCGCCCGCGCCGCAGATCAACAGCAGCAGGTAGTGGAACAGCTCGACGTTGGTCATGCGCGGCCGGCGGCGATGGCGTGCATCACGACGGCTTGCGGTCGTTCGCGGCGCCGCCCGGCAGCGCGCCGAACATGTGCTGGCTGCATTGCGCGTCGCGCCACGCGGTATTCAGCCGGTGTCCGGAAAGCATCCGGCGCGCGACGGGCAGGATCTGTTCGCCGGCCAGCATGCCGAGCAGGCCGGTGAGCGCGATGATCGGCGGCGCCGGCGAATTCACGCCGAGCGCGCCGTAGATGATACCGGCGAGGATGCCGGCGAGCAGCGACAGGAAATACGGTTTCATGATGAAAACCTCTCGTGATAGGCTGGTCGGGGGCGAATGGCGCGCCTTCAATGTGCTGGAAGCGTATCGGGTTTACGTGCGGAACAAAAGGGCGGATAGCCCTTGGAGACACCCCTCTTTCGGAATTCGATCGATTCCGTTTCTTGGATGTTCTCGCCGCGACTTTTCCGATTAAATGGCTGCAACCGGAAGACGCAGATCCGGGGCAACGCACAGTCGGCTCCTCGTGCTTTCGCGGTCGAGGCAAGCCTTAACGTTTCCTGTCCAAAGGATGATTCGCGCCATGAGCAACCCCAAGCTTGAAGTCCTCACTCCCGAGAACAGCCAGTTGATCTTCATCGACCAGCAGCCGCAGATGGCGTTCGGCGTGCAATCGATCGATCGCCAGACGCTGAAGAACAACGTCGTCGGGCTCGCGAAGGCCGCGAAGGCATTCAACATTCCGACCACGATCACGACGGTGGAATCCGACAGTTTCTCGGGTTACACCTATCCCGAACTGCTCGACGTATTCCCGAACCAGAAGACGCTCGAACGCACGTCGATGAACTCGTGGGACGACCAGAAGGTGCGCGACGCGCTGGCTGCGAACGGCCGCAAGAAGGTGATCGTGTCGGGCCTGTGGACCGAAGTCTGCAATACGACGTTCGCGCTCTGCGCGATGCTCGAAGGCGACTACGAGATCTACATGGTGGCCGATGCATCGGGCGGCACGTCGAAGGACGCGCACGACTTCGCGATGCAACGGATGATCCAGGCCGGCGTCGTGCCCGTCACGTGGCAGCAGGTCGCGCTCGAGTGGCAGCGCGACTGGGCACGCCGCGACACCTACAACGCCGTGATGGCGATCGCGAAGGAGCACTCGGGCGCGTACGGGATGGGTGTCGACTACGCGTACACGATGGTTCACAAGGCCGAACAGCGCACCGCGACGCCGCATGAGTCGCTTGCGCCGGTGCCGGCGAAGTAACGTACGGCATGCCGCCGCTGCACGTTCAGACGGGCGGCAATGCCCACGGCGCGTGTGTCAAATGCTCGACGAGGAAGTCGAGCAGGGCCGTCACGCGCGCCGCTCGCAGCATGCCGGGCGGCGTGACGAGGTTGACGTTGATGTCGGGGATTTTCCAGTCGTGCATCACTTCCTCGAGCTCGCCGCTTTGCAGCGCATCCCACACCAGGAACGCCGGTTGCAGCGCGAGCCCGTGGCCGGCAATCAGCGCGGGACAGAGAACGTCGGCGTTGTTGGCGCGGATGCGCCCGCGCACGGGCACGCCGAATTCGTCGCCCGACGCCGTGTGGCGAAAGCGCCAGTACTCGGGTGTCGGGATGTTCGTGTAGGTCAGGCACACGTGCTGGTCGAGTTCGCTCGGATGGGTCGGCCGGCCGCGCCGGTCGAGATACGCGGGCGATGCGACGAGCGGCCGGCGCACCGCGCAGAGGCGGCGCGCGCGCAGCGACGAATCGTTCAGTTCGGCGATCCGGATGGCGACGTCGAAGCCGCCGGACACGATGTCGACGAAGTTGTCGGTGAGCACGAGGTCGACGTCGACGCGCGGATAGCGCTCGAGAAACGCGGGCAGCAGCGGCGCGAGATTGCACAGGCCGTAGGACATCGGCGCGTTCACACGCAGCAGGCCGTGCGGTTCGAGCGCATGCGCGCACGCTTCACCCTCGATCAGCTCGGCGTCGGCGAGCAGCCGGATCGCGCGATCGCGCAGCAGTTCGCCGGTCGGCGTGAGCGACAGCTTGCGCGACGTGCGGTACAGCAGCATCGAGCCGAGGCGTTTTTCGAGGCGCGCGATCGCTTTCGATACGGTCGGCTGCGATATGCCGAGCAGCTCGGCGGCCTTGGCGAACGATCCGGTCTCCGCGACACGCGCGAAGATGGCCCAGGCTTCGAGATCGGGAAGATGTTGCATGGCTGGAAGGCGTGGCAGGGAAGCGAAGCGGATTCGGCGGCAGCGGATCGCGCCGCCGGCGCACGGCGCCCAGCGGGCGGCAATGCGGGTCATTCTAATCCAGTCGGGAGGGATCGCATGGAATCGTATCTCGTTTCATTGGGCGCCGGCGTGTTGATCGGCGTCGTGTACAGCGTGATCAAGGTGCGTTCGCCCGCACCGCCGCTGATTGCGCTGGTCGGCCTGGCCGGCATGCTGATCGGCGCAGGGGCCATCGCACCGGTCCGTCACTGGCTCGGCTTCTGATTGCATCGAGGACTCAATTGATGAGCGCAACCGACACTCAACCCGATCTCATTCTGCACAACGGGCGCATCACGACGCTCGATCGTGCGAACCCCGTCGCCACCGCCGTTGCGATCAAGGACGGCCGCTTCGTCGCGGTCGGCGGCAACGCGGACATCGTGCCGCTCGCGGGCCGCGCGACGAAGGTCGTCGACCTCGACGGCCGTACCGTGCTGCCGGGCCTGATCGACAACCATACGCACGTGATTCGCGGCGGCCTGAACTACAACATGGAGCTGCGCTGGGATGGCGTGCGTTCGCTTGCCGTTGCGATGGAGATGCTCAGGCGGCAGGTCGCGATCACGCCCGCGCCGCAGTGGGTGCGCGTGGTCGGCGGTTTCACCGAGCACCAGTTCGCCGAGAAGCGGCTGCCGACGATCGATGAACTCAACGCAGCCGCGCCCGACACGCCGGTGTTCATCCTGCACTTGTACGACCGCGCGCTGCTGAACGCGGCCGCGCTGCGCGTGGTGGGCTACACGAAGGACACGCCCGAGCCGCCGGGCGGCACGATCCTGCGCGACGCCGCGGGCAACCCGACCGGGTTGCTGCTCGCGAACCCGAACGCGACGATCCTTTACGCGACGCTCGCGAAGGGGCCCAAGCTGCCGTTCGAATACCAGTACAACTCGACGCGCCACTTCATGCGCGAACTGAACCGTCTCGGCGTGACGGGCGTGATCGATGCGGGTGGCGGGTCGCAGAATTATCCCGACGATTACGAAGTGATCCGCAAGCTGCACGACGCGGGCGAGATGACGATCCGGATCGCGTACAACCTGTTCACGCAGAAGCCGAATGCGGAGAAGGAAGACTTCGTGAACTGGACGAAAAGCGTCAAGTATCACGACGGCACCGACTATTTTCGCAACAACGGCGCGGGCGAGATGCTGGTGTTCTCGGCGGCCGATTTCGAGGACTTCCGCGTTGCGCGCCCGGACCTGCCGGCGCAGATGGAAGACGATCTCGAGGGCGTCGTGCGCGTGCTCGCACAGAACCGCTGGCCGTGGCGCATGCATGCGACCTATGATGAAACGATCAGCCGCGCGCTCGACGTGTTCGAAAAGGTCGACAAGGACATCCCGCTTGCCGGCCTGAACTGGTTCTTCGACCACGCGGAAACGATCTCCGAACAATCGATGGACCGCATCGCCGCGTTGGGCGGTGGTGTGGCGGTGCAGCACCGGATGGCGTACCAGGGCGAATACTTCGTCGAGCGCTACGGCGCGCAGGCGGCCGAAGCGACGCCGCCCGTTGCGAAGATGCTCGACAAGGGGCTCAAGGTCTCTGCCGGCACCGACGCGACGCGTGTTGCGTCGTACAACCCGTGGGTGTCGCTCGCGTGGCTCGTGACGGGCAAGACGGTCGGCGGCTTGCGCATGTACCCGCAGCGCAATCTGCTCGATCGCGAGACCGCGCTGCGGATGTGGACCGAATACGTGACGTGGTTCTCGAACGAGGAAGGGAAGAAAGGGCGCATCGCGGTCGGGCAGCTCGCCGACCTGATGGTCCCGGATCGCGATTTCTTCACATGTGCGGAGGACGATATCGTCGACACGACAGCGTTGCTGACGGTAGTTGGCGGAAAGATCGTATGGGGTGCGGGGCCGTTCGCGTCGCACGATGCGCCGATTCCGCCCGCGATGCCGGATTGGTCGCCCGTGCGCGAGTACGGCGGTTATGGCGGCTGGGGTGCGACGCAGCGCAACGGTGCACCGTTGCAGCGTGCGGCCGCTGCCGCTGCGGCGATGTGCGGCTGTGCGAGCGCGTGCAACGTACACGAGCATGCGCATGCGAGCGCATGGGGCCGCGCGTTGCCGACGTCGGATACGAAGGGCTTCTGGGGCGCGTTCGGCTGTTCGTGCTGGGCGGTCTGACATGGCGGCCTCGACCAACTCCGGCGGCTTCGACAATCCGGCGTGGGTCCGCGCGTTGCTGGCGCGGCCGTGGGGCCTGCCGCTCGTGCGCGTCGCGCTGGTGTCCGCCTACTTGATCGGCGGCGTCGCGAAGGCGCTGGATTTCGACGGTGCGGTCGCCGAACAGGCGCATTTCGGCCTGCATCCGGCCGCGCTCTGGGCGGCGCTTGCGATCGCGATCGAGATCGCCGGCTCGCTGTGCGTGGTGTTTCGCCGCTTCACGTGGCTCGGCGCCGGCAGCCTCGGCATGCTGACGCTCGTCGCGATGGCAGTGGCGAACGATTTCTGGAACCGCACGGGCGCCGAGCATTTCATGGCGCTCAACAGCTTTTTCGAGCATCTCGGGCTGATCGCCGCACTCGTGCTCGCGACGCTGCTCGCCGATGCGAAGCATCCGGCCGGCGACGGTCGCATCACTCGATGACGATGAAACAACAAGGAAATCCAGTCATGAAAACGATTCGTTCCGCCTTGCTCGCGCTTGCGGTCGCCGCCGGCCTCGTCGTGGCGCCGGCGTCGTACGCGAAGCCGCCCGTGCCGCCGGCGGCCACGCCGACGCTTGCCGTCGGGCCGCAATACGACACGACGCACGTGTACGTGGCACCCGAGGATTTCGATCGCTTCACCGACAGCTTCGTCGCGACGTTCGGCGGCAGCAAGTCGAAGCAGGGCGTGTTCCAGGTCACGCCAACCCCGAGCCAGACGATGTCGCAACTCGTTTTTACGCCGTCCGGCACGATCTCCGTGTTCGGTTTCAAGACGCCGGTGCCCTGGCCGTTCGGTGCGGAGCGCACGGGTTACCTCGTCACCGACATGGACGCGGCGATGAAGGTGGCGCGCGAGCATGGCGCGGAAGTGATCGTCGACACGTTCCCCGATCCGATCGGCCGCGATGCGGTGATTGCGTGGACGGGCGGTGTGAAGATGCAGCTCTACTGGCACACGCAGGCGCCGAACTACGAGGCGCTGCAGACCATCCCCGAGAATCGCGTGTATGTGTCGCCCCAGAGCGTGCGCAAGTTCGTCCACGATTTCGTCAAGTTCTCGAACGGCAAGGTGGTGTCCGACAACCTCAAGGCGCCCGGCATCGAGATCGGCCGGCCGAACGATACCTATCGCCGCATTCGAATCACGTCGGGCTTCGGCAAGATGACCGTGCTCGTGACGGACGGCCAACTGCCGTACCCGTTCGGCCGCGAGATGACCGGCTATGAAGTGCCGGACCTGGCCGCGACGCTGAAGCAGGCGCAGGCCGCGGGCGTGAACGTGCTCGTGCCGTCGTACACCGCGGACGGGCGCGACGCGGCGGTGGTCCGGTTCCCGGGCGGCTACGTCGCCGAGATCCACGCGAGCGCGGCACGATGAAGCACGAAGACACGATCCTCGCCGCGGTGGCCGGCTTCGTCGACACGCTGAGCTTCGTCGCGCTGTTCGGGCTGTTCACCGCGCACGTGACCGGCAACTTCGTGCTGATCGGCGCGGGTCTCGCGGGGTTCGGGCAGGGCATCCTGCTGAAGCTCAGCGTGTTTCCTGCGTTCGTGTGCGGCGTCGTCGCGAGCAGCCTGATTGCGCGCGCGCTTTCCGGGCGGCCCGCGTGGCAGGGCACGCGCGCGCTGCATGCGGTACAGGCCGTGCTGCTGCTCGGATTCTGCGCGGCCGGCGTATGGGCGACGCCCGTAACGCAATCCGACAGCCTGCCGGTGCTGCTGGCCGGCATCGTCGGCACGTTCGCGATGGGCGTGCAGAACGCGCATCCGCGCGTGATCGCGCGCGCCGGCGTGCCGAACACGGTGATGACCGGCAATGTCACGCAGGCGATCCTCGACGTCGTCGACATGCTGTCCGCCGGCACGGCCGACAGCGTGCGCGCGACGGCACGCGCGCGCTTCGCGAAGATGCTGCCGGCGATCGTCGCGTTCGCGCTCGGCGCGATATGCGGCGCGCTGGGTTTTCGCCATGTCGGGTTCTGGGCGCTGCTGGTGCCCGCCGGTGCGCTCGCTGTGCTGGCGGCATGCGCGGGGATGTCCGCCCGTACCGTTACGCAGGAGCATGCATGATCGTGTGGCGTGGAGGGGCGCGTCGCGACCGCGCGGGGCGAGCGGGCCGGACCGATGCACGTGGTCGCGAACGGACGGCCGCGACAAGCGGACAGCGTACCGCGACGGCACGAGGCCGCCGCTTCGACCGGGTTGCCCGCGCGTCGGTTGTCGCGGGGCTGCTGCTCGCGGGTGCCGATGCGGCGTTCGCGGACACGACGACGGTGCCGGCGGCAGCCGACAGCGCGCCGGCATCGACGTGCACGGCCAAGCGGCCGACCGTGCTGTTCAACCGCTGGCAGGAAGACTGGTCGGTGCTCGCGAATCCGTGCGTGCCGCGCGCGCCGCTCGACGGATTGAAATACATCCCGCTCGGCAACGATCCGGCCTCCTATCTGTCGCTCGGCGTGAACCTGCGCGAGCGTCTGGAGACCAACGACGCGCCGCTGTTCGGCATCGGCTCCGCGCAATCGGACACGTACCTGATCCAGCGCGTCGAAGTGCATGCCGATGCGCATCTCGGTCAGCACTGGCAGTTTTTCGTGCAGTTGCAGGACGACCGCGCGTTCGGCAAGAACACGATCTCGCCGGTCGACAGGAACCCGCTCGATCTCGAACAGGCGTTCGCGACCTACACGGGTGCGCTCGGCGGCGGCACGTTCAAGTTCCGCGTCGGCCGGCAGGAGATGGCGTTCGATTTGCAGCGCTTCATCGCCGCGCGCGACGGCCCGAACGTGCGGCAGGCGTTCGATGCGGTGTGGGCCGACTACGAGTATCAAAAGTGGCGCTTCATCGCGTATGCGACGCAGCCCGTGCAGAACCGCACCGTGTCCGTATTCGACGACGTGTCGAACCGCGACCTCACGTTCAGCGGCGTGCGCATCGAGCGGCAGTCGGTCGGGCCCGGCGACCTGTCGGGCTACTGGTCGCGCTACAACCGCAGCAACGCGCGTTTTCTCGACGCGAGCGGCGCCGAGCGCCGCGACGTGTGGGACGTGCGCTACACGGGCACGCAGGGCCGCTTCGATTGGGATCTCGAAACGATGCTGCAGACGGGCACGGTCGGCAGCAGTTCGATCCGCGCATGGGCCGTCGGATCGATCGCCGGTTATCGACTCGACGCGCCGTGGTCGCCGCGCGTCGCGCTGCAGGTCGACGCGGCGTCGGGCGACCGGCATCCGCACGACGGCCGCGTCGGCACCTTCAATCCGCTGTTTCCGAACGGCTATTACTTCACGCTCGCGGGCTTCACCGGTTACTCGAACCTGATCCACGTGAAGCCGTCGGTGACGCTGAAGCCGTCGTCGAATCTGTCGCTGCTCGGCGCGCTCGGTTTCCAGTGGCGCGAGACGACCGGCGACGCCGTCTACCAGCAGGGCAATGCCGTGGTGCCGGGCACGGCCGGCAAGGGCGGGTTGTGGACGGGGATGTACGTGCAGTTGCGTGCGGACTGGACGATCGCCGCGAACCTGATCGGCGCGGTCGAGGCCGTGCATTTCCAGGTCGGCGACGCGATCCGGCAGGCGGGCGGGCACAACGCCGACTATGTCGGCGTCGAGCTCAAATACGGCTGGTGACGAACGGGCGCGGCAACGCGCATCCATGACAAAGGGCGGCCGAGTGGCCGCCCTTCGTTCGTCCGGGCCGGCAACGCCGCCGGCCCGTGCGTCGCGATGCCGTTACAGGTTCGGCGACAGCGCGAGCGCGTTCGTCAGGTCGCCCATCGGCTGCGCGCCGTTGGCCTTCAGCGCGTCGTCGCGCTGTTGCAGGCCCGCGAGGCGCGGCAGCGAGAAGCGGCGCGTGATGAAGCGCAGGATCGAGCCCGTGTCGTACTGCGTGTGGTCGACGAAGCCCTTCTTCGCATACGGCGACACGATCAGCGCCGGAATGCGCGTGCCTGGACCCCAGCGGTCGGCGGTCGGCGGCGCGGCGTGATCCCAGAAGCCGCCGTTTTCGTCGTACGTGACGACCACGACCATGTTCTTCCACTGCGGGCTCGCCTGCAGGTGCGCGATCACGTCGGCGATGTGCTGGTCCCCGGAGGTGACGTCCGTATAGCCCGGGTGCTCGTTCAGGTTGCCCTGCGGCTTGTAGAACGCCACCGCCGGCAGCGTGCCCGCGTCGATCGCCTTGATGAACTCGGCGCCGTTCGCGCCGCCGTCGAGCAGGTGCTGCGCGCGGCTCGCGGTGCCCGGCGCCTGGTTCGCGAAGTAGTTGAACGGCTGGTGGTGCGGCTGGAAGTTCGGCGTCGACAGGTCGGGGCCGTAGATCACGTTCGACGTGCCGTTCTGGCTCGCCTGCAGCGCCTGGCCCCACGCGCCGCCATACCATGCCCACGTCACGTTCGCACTGGTCAGCAGGTCGCCGATATTGGTCGCCGTTTGAGCCGGCATCGTCGACGCGTTGGCCGGGTCGGCGAGCAGCGGGTCGCCGCCCGTGGCGGCCTTGTTGCCGCTCGGCTGATACGGCGGCTGCATCGTGTTGACCGCGAAGAAGTCAGGCGTGATCGCGCCGTCGTTGACGAACTTCGGCGGGCCGCTCAGCGCGGACGTGGGCGAGTTCGTGGCGACCTTCAGCGACTTGCCGTCCGCGTTCAACGCGGCGATCTTGCCGGCCGCGGGGCTCGTGTTCGCGTTCGCGTAGAACGGCGCGCACGCGCAGATCAGGTACTGGTGGTTCAGGAACGAGCCGCCGAACGCGCCCATGAAGAAGTTGTCGGCGAGCACGTACTGCTGCGCGATCTTCCACAGCGGCAGCTTCGACGGGTCCGGCGTGTAGTGGCCCATCGTCAGGCCGCCCGCATCGGTCCACGCGGCATACATGTCGTTCTTGCCGCCGTTGATCTGCATCTGGTCCTGGTAGAAGCGGTGCACGATGTCGCGCGTCGCGATGCTCATCGACTGGTTGAAGCCGTTCGGATCGTCGATCGCGAACGGCGCGTTCGGCAGGTTCGCCGTCATCGCCTCGCTGACGGCCGGCGTGATGCCGGTCGCGGTCAGGCCGCCCCAGACCTTCGGCAGCGTCGCCATCGTCGAGCCGTCGCGATCCTTCTGCACCGAGTTTGCGGCCGTTGCGTTCTGCAGGCCGTTCGCGCCCGGGAAGTTGCCGTACAGGTTGTCGAAGCTGCGGTTTTCCGCATAGATCACGACAACGTTCTTGACGGACGACAGGCCCTGTTGCGTGACGTCGTCGCCGCCGCAGGCGGTCAGGCTGAGCGCGGCCGCGAGGGCGATCGGCGTGTAGCGAATCCAGGCGTGCTTCTTCATGCGATGTTCTCTCTTTCGTCGTTGGTCGCGTGTGGGAACCGGGTTGGCTTGGGGCCGGCGCGGCAGGCGCCGACCGGCTGCGCGCATTATCTGGAACCCATTTGACAGGCGGGTGTAGGGGTGCTTTCAATTGACTGTCGGTTGAACGTCATGCGACGGTCACGGAACTGACATAAGCTCCGGCCGATTGCCCACCGCTACCGATAGAACGACGATGCCCACCTCCCCGAAATCCTCTGCATCCGCGCGATCGTTGATCCGTGCCGCGGCGGCCCTGGCGCTGGCTGCCGGGCTCGTGGCGCTCGCCGGTTGCGATGCAAATCCCGGCGCGAATTCGCCGGCCGCGTCCGTCGTGCCGGCCGCCCAGGCCGCGCCGGCCGCGCCCGCGGTCGCACCGGCCAGCCAGCCGCAGACGCGCGCGCAGGTGTTCGAGGGCGTGAAGCAGATGACGGCGCTCGGCAAGCAACTGTTCTTCGATCCGTCGCTGTCGGGCTCCGGCAAGCTCGCGTGCGCGTCGTGCCACAGCGCCGACCATGCGTTCGGGCCGCCGAACGCGCTGTCGGTGCAGCTCGGCGGCGACGACATGCATCGCACCGGTTTTCGCGCGGTACCGTCGCTGAAGTACGTGCGCGGCATCCCGCCGTTCAGCGAGCACTTCCACGATTCGCCCGACGAGGGCGACGAAAGCATCGACGCGGGCCCGACCGGCGGGCTGACCTGGGATGGCCGCGTCGACACCCGCGACGCGCAGGCACGCATTCCGCTCCTGTCGCCGTTCGAGATGAGCAGCTCGCCGGCGCGGGTCGCGCAGGCGGTGCGCGCGGCACCGTATGCGGATGCGTTCCGCAACGCGTTCGGCGAGCGGGTGCTCGGCGACGATCAGGCGATCTTCGACGCGGTGTTGCGTGCGCTCGATGCGTTCCAGCAGCAGCCTGCGCTGTTCGATCCGTACACGAGCAAGTACGACGCGTACCTGGCCGGCCGCGCGCAGCTCACGCCCGCCGAGTTGCACGGGCTGCAACTGTTCAACGACGAGAAGAAGGGCAATTGCGCGAGCTGCCACATCAGCCAGCGCACGCTTGAAGGCGGCCCGCCGCAGTTCAGCGATTTCGGGCTGATCGCGATTGCGGTGCCGCGCAACCGCGCGCTGCCCGTCAACCGCGACCCGCGCTTCCACGATCTCGGCGCGTGCGGCCCCGAGCGCACCGACCTGAAGGGCCGCGACGAATTCTGCGGGCTGTTCCGTACGCCGTCGCTGCGTAACGTCGCGCTGCGCAAGACGTTCTTCCACAACGGCGTGTATCACTCGCTCGAGGACGTGATGCGCTTCTACGTCGAGCGCGACATTCATCCGGAGAAGTTCTACCCGGTCGTGCACGGCAAGGTGCAGATCTACGACGACCTGCCGAAGCGCTACTGGCCGAACATCAACCGCGAACCGCCGTTCGACCGCAAGCGCGGCGAGCAGCCGGCGCTGAACGCGGCCGAGATCAAGGACGTGATCGCGTTCCTGGGCACGCTGACTGACGGATATCAACCCGGGGCGACGCAGGCGGCCCGCTAAAAGCTCGCACGCGGCACGCATGCTATGCTCGCTCGCTGACGGGCGTGGCGCGTGCCGGTTCGCCGGCATGCACCGCGCCGTTCGATCGAACATCCAAGGAGAACAACATGTCGATGCGTGCATCCCTTTCCATCGTCACGCGTGTGCTGGCCGGCGCTGCGTGCGCAGCCGCGATGCTGCCCGCCCACGCGCAGAACAACCTGAATTTCCTGAACGACACGCCGCTCAGCTATTTCAGCAAGGCCGACACGGCATCGCTGTCGAAGGCCGTCGCGAAGGTGCGCGACGAAGGCAAGGACGGCGAGACGACGCCGTGGCAGAACAGCGGCGGCCGTACGCAGATCGAAGCGAAGCTCACGCCGACCACGACCGAGACGGACGGCAAGACCTGCCGTGAAATCACGACCGACATCACCGCGAAGGGCCAGGCGATGACGCTCAAGCCCGTCTACTGCAAGACGTCCGCGGGCAAGTGGCAGTTGCAGAAGCGCTGAGCACGCGTGTGATAAAGCGGGGCGGCGCGCCGCGCACGGTGTCGTGCGGTGTCGTGATCCTCGATGCGGCGGGCCGCGTGTTCCTCGCGCACGCAACGGACACCACGCACTGGGACATCCCGAAGGGGCAGGGCGAGCCCGGCGAGACGCCGGCCGACGCCGCGCTGCGCGAGCTGCTCGAGGAAACCGGCATCGAATTCGCGCCGGCGCGGCTGCTCGATCTCGGCCGCTTCGCGTACCGGCACGACAAGGACCTGCACCTGTTCGCGGTGCAGGTGGCGGACGGCGAGATCGATCCCGCGCTGTGCACGTGCACGTCGCTGTTCCCGAGCCGTCGCGACGGCTCGATGATTCCCGAGATGGATGCGTACCGCTGGACCGTGCCGGCCGAGATCGACGCGTATGCGAGCCGCAGCCTCGCGCGGCTGTTTCGCACGAAGCTGTCGCTGGCGGAACTGCATCGGCGGCTGTCGGGCGCGTGAATCAACGCGGCGGCTTCGCTTCGATCCGCGCAATAAAAAACCGGCTATCGAGCCGGTTTTTTTATGATCGCACGACGTCGGCCCGAGGCCGCGCGCCGCGCGCGGAGCAGGCCGTCAGGCCGGCTTGCCCCAGCTGTCGCGCAGCCCGACGATCCGGTTGAACACCGGCTTGCCCGGCTTCGAATCGACCCGGTCGGCAACGAAGTAGCCGTGCCGCTCGAACTGCAGGCGCGTTTCCGGCGCGATGTCGCTGTTGCCCGGTTCGACGTACGCTTGCACGATCTTCTTCGAATCGGGGTTCAGCGCTTCGAGGAAGTTCGCGCCGCCCGCGTCCGGATGCGGCTCCTTGAACAGGCGGTCGTAGATCCGCACTTCGGCCGGCTGCGCATGCTTCGCGCTGACCCAGTGGATGTTGCCCTTGACCTTGTACGTGTTCGCGCCGTCGGTGCCCGACTTGCTGTCCGGGAAGTAGTTGCAGTGCACGGCCGTCACGTTGCCGTCGGCATCCTTGTCGAAGCCCGTGCACTCGATCACGTAGCCGTAGCGCAGGCGCACCTTGTTGCCCGGGAACAGGCGGAAGTAACCCTTCGGCGGGTTCTCGACGAAATCCTCGCGCTCGATCCACAGCTCGCGCGAGATCGGGAACGTGCGCACGCCGCGCTCCGGGTGATGCGGATGCACGGGCGCCGTGCACGCTTCTTCCTGGCCTTCCGGATAGTTGTCGATCACGAGCTTCAGCGGATCGAGCACCGCGACCGTGCGCGCGGCCTTGTCGTCGAGGTCGTCGCGCAGCGCGCCTTCGAAGATGCTCATGTCGATCCACGAATCGATCTTCGTCACGCCGATCCGCTCGCAGAACAGGTGGATGCTCTCCGGCGTGAAGCCGCGGCGGCGCACGCCGACGATCGTCGGCATCCGCGGATCGTCCCAGCCGTCGACGTGGCCTTCGGTCACGAGCTGCAGCAGCTTGCGCTTGCTGGTGATCGCGTACGTGAGGTTCAGCCGCGAGAATTCGATCTGTTGCGGCAGCGGGCGCGTGAACATGCCGGCTTCCGCGAGTTCGTTCAGCACCCAGTCGTACAGCGGGCGGTGATCCTCGAACTCGAGCGTGCACAGCGAATGCGTGATGCCTTCGAGCGCATCCGAGATGCAGTGCGTGTAGTCGTACATCGGATACACGCACCATGCGTCGCCGGTGCGGTAGTGGTGCGCGTAGCGGATCCGGTAGATCACCGGGTCGCGCATGTTCATGTTCGGCGAAGCCATGTCGATCTTCGCGCGCAGCACGTGCTCGCCTTCCTTGAACTCGCCGGCCTTCATGCGGCGGAACAGGTCGAGGTTTTCGTCGGGCGTGCGTTCGCGGAACGGCGACGGCTTGCCGCCTTCCGTCAGCGAGCCGCGGTTCGCGCGCATTTCATCGGCGCTCTGGCTGTCGACGTAGGCCTTGCCGCGCTTGATCAGCAGCTCGGCGAATTCGTACAGCTTGTCGTAGTAGTCGCTCGCGAAATACTGGTGATCGACCGCGTCCTTGCGCCAGTCGAAACCGAGCCAGCGCACCGCGTCGACGATCGAGTCGACGTACTCGACGCTTTCCTTTTCCGGGTTCGTGTCGTCGAAGCGCAGGTGGCACACGCCGCCGTAGTCGCGCGCGACGCTGAAGTTCAGGCAGATGCTCTTCGCGTGGCCGATGTGCAGATAGCCGTTCGGCTCGGGCGGGAAGCGCGTTTCGACGCGGCCGCCCCATTTGCCGGTGCGGTTGTCGTCGTCGATGATGTTGCGGATGAAATTGGAAGCCGCGGGGGCGTCGTTGCGTTCGGTGCTCATGCGGTTGGCGTCAGGTTGTGTCGGCGCGTCGCGCCGGTTTAATCCTGTAATTCTACCTGACCGGGGTCCGTCCCGCGCGGGTTGCGGGTGAGGGCCGGTGTGTTCGCGATGTGTACCGCAATATCTCGATAGTGTGTCGGCTGTAACACGACGTAAATCGGATTGCCCGCGCCGTTCGGGTTTTCCTATGATGGCTTTACCGATTCAATGCCGCCGTTCGCGTCATCGCGTGGCGGGAGGAAGCCAATAACCATGATGAAGAAGACCACTTTTCTCGTTCGTACCGCGGTGATCGTCGCGGCGCTGTCGCAACTCGGCGCCTGCGCGATGACGCATACGCAACGCAATGCCGGTATCGGCGCGGCCGCGGGCGGCGCGCTCGGCTACCTGATCACGGGCGGCCCGGTCGGCACGGTTGCCGGCGCAGCAGCAGGCGGCCTGGTCGGCGCCGGCGTACGCTGATCGAAGCCGGCGCGCCTGAGCGCCGGCCGGTCGTGACATCGTCCTGAACACGTCACGTTCCACTGCACACCCTTCCGGTATTTTGACAGGCAGCATCAGGGAGAGGAGGGTGTGCGACACTTCGTCGACATCACATAACGACACCATTCGTCGACGAATCCTTTCATGAGCGACCCCCTCGTTTTTGTCCTGCCGGGCTACGCCAATTCGGGCCCGCTGCACTGGCAGAGCCGCTGGGAGCGCGCCGATGCGCGCTTCTCGCGCGTCGCGATGCCCGACTGGGACCGTGCGTTCCGCAATGGCTGGTGCCTCGCGCTCGATCGTGCGGTCGAAGCCGCGCGCGGGCCCGTGCTGATCGCCGGCCACAGCCTCGGCACGCTGACCACCGCGTGGTGGGCGACGCGCTATGCGCGCCCGGCCGCGCTCGCGAAAGTGCGCGGCGCGCTGCTCGTTGCGCTGCCCGATCCCGGCGGCCCGGCGTTTCCGGCCGACGCGCACGGTTTCGGGCCCGTGCCGCACGAGCGGCTGCCGTTTCCGACTTGCGTGGTCGCGAGCAGCGACGATCCGTACGGCTCGCTCGCGTTTGCGCGCGGTTGCGCGCACGCGTGGGGCAGTGAATTTCGCGACATCGGCCCGCGCGGCCACATCAACGCGGACAGCGGGCTCGGCGACTGGCCGGCCGCACGTGGCTGGCTGGACGCGCTCGCGCGGTAGTCGCCGGTCGGGTAGCCGCCGCCGCGCGAGCCGTTGAAGCGGCTGCGCGTCAGATCGCCTGCTTCGCTTTCAACGCCGCAATCCGCGCGTCGTCGTATCCGAGCATGTCGCGCAGCACGTCGTCGGTTTGCGCGCCGAGCAACGGCGGGGCCGTGCGCGCGTCGGGCGGCGTCGCGCTCATCCGGATCGGGTTGCGCACGAGTTGCACGTCCGCGCCGCACGGGTGCGGCAGCGACACCTGCATCCCGCGCGCGACGACCTGCTCGTTGTCGAACACCTCGTCGAGATCGTTGATCGGCCCGCACGGCACGCCGGCCGCTTCGAGCACGCCGATCCAGTCGGCCTTGCCGCGCGCCTTCACCATCTCCGCGAGGATCGGCACCAGCGTGTCGCGGTGGCGCACGCGCGACGGGTTGGTCGCGAAGCGCTCGTCGTCGGCCAGTTCGGGCCGGCCGCCGGCCTCGACGAACTTGCGGAACTGCCCGTCGTTGCCGACCGCGACGATGATCCACCCGTCGCTGGTCTGGAACGTCTGGTACGGCACGATGTTCGGGTGCGCGTTGCCCCAGCGCACCGGCGGCTTGCCGCTCGCGAGGAAGTTGGTGTTCATGTTCGCGAGCAGCGCGACCTGCACGTCGAGCAGTGCCATGTCGATGTACTGCCCTTCGCCGGTACGGTCGCGGTGCGCGAGCGCGGCGAGCACGGCGATCGTCGAGTAGAGGCCGGTCGCGAGATCGGCGATCGCGACGCCGGCCTTCTGCGGGCCGCCGCCCGGCTCGCTGTCGCGCTCGCCGGTGATGCTCATGAAGCCGCCGATCCCCTGCACGATGAAGTCGTAGCCCGCGCGGTGCGCGTACGGGCCGGTCTGGCCGAAGCCGGTGACCGAGCAGTAGACGAGATCGGGCTTCACCGCGCGCAGCGATTCGTAATCGAGCCCGTATTTCTTCAACTGGCCGACCTTGTAGTTCTCGAGCACGACGTCGCTTCGCGCGGCGAGTTCGCGCACGATCTGCTGGCCTTCGGGCGTCGCGATGTCGATCGTCACCGAGCGCTTGTTGCGGTTCGCCGCGAGGTAGTACGCGGCCTCGGCGGTATCCGCGCCGTCCGCGTCCTTCAGGTACGGCGGCCCCCAGTGGCGCGTGTCGTCGCCGGCGCCCGGGCGCTCGACCTTGATCACGTCCGCGCCGAAATCGGCAAGGGTCTGCGCGCACCACGGGCCCGCGAGCACGCGGGTGAGGTCCAGCACGCGGATATGGCTCAGGGCACCCATCGTCGAATCGTCTCCTTTCATGGCTGGCCTCCGTTGCTCGGCAAGGCCGATTGGCATGCCGAGCATCTTAAGGCGAATCGGCCGCGCGGGTGGCCTGGAGCCTGTTATCAGCGGGAACGGGCTCCGACCGGGCCGGCCGGATGGGCGAGCCGCTTTGCCGGCGCTTTGCCCGGAAGCCGGCCCCGATCCCGTATAATCGATCGTTTCCGAATCCATGCCGCCGCGCGCCCCGCCAAGGGCGCCGGCGTTTGAAGCCGTCTTTGCCAGACTGTCCCCGCACGCCATGAAAGCTGCCGAAATCCGCGAGAAATTCCTCAAATTCTTCGAATCGAAGGGCCACACGATCGTCCGTTCGTCGAGCCTCGTGCCCGGTAACGACCCCACGCTGATGTTCACGAACTCGGGCATGGTCCAGTTCAAGGACGTCTTCCTCGGCACGGACCCGCGCCCGTATTCGCGCGCCACGACGGCGCAGCGCAGCGTGCGCGCGGGCGGCAAGCACAACGATCTCGAAAACGTCGGCTACACGGCGCGCCACCACACGTTCTTCGAGATGCTCGGCAACTTCTCGTTCGGCGACTACTTCAAGCACGACGCGATCCGCTTCGCGTGGGAGCTGCTGACCACGGTCTACCAGCTGCCGAAGGAAAAGCTGTGGGTCACGGTCTACCAGGAAGACGACGAGGCATACGACATCTGGGCGAAGGAAGTCGGCGTGCCGGCCGAGCGCATCATCCGGATCGGCGACAACAAGGGCGCGCGCTACGCGTCGGACAACTTCTGGACGATGGGCGACACGGGCCCGTGCGGCCCGTGCACGGAAATCTTCTACGATCACGGCCCGGACGTGTGGGGCGGCCCGCCGGGGTCGCCTGAAGAAGACGGCGACCGCTACATCGAGATCTGGAACCTCGTGTTCATGCAGTTCAACCGCGACGCGCAGGGCAACATGACGCGCCTGCCGAAGCAGTCGGTCGACACCGGCATGGGCCTCGAGCGCCTCGCCGCGGTGCTGCAGCACGTGCACAGCAACTACGAGATCGACCTGTTCCAGAACCTGATCAAGGCCGCCGCGCGCGTGACCGAGATCAGCGACCTCACCAACAACTCGCTGAAGGTGATCGCCGATCACATTCGCGCATGCTCGTTCCTGATCGTCGACGGCGTGATTCCCGGCAACGAAGGCCGCGGCTACGTGCTGCGCCGGATCGTGCGCCGCGCGATCCGCCACGGCTACAAGCTCGGCCGCAAGGGTTCGTTCTTCCACAAGCTGGTGGCCGACCTCGTCGCCGAGATGGGCGTCGCGTATCCGGAGCTGAAGGAAGCCGAACAGCGCGTGACCGACGTGCTGCGCCAGGAAGAAGAACGCTTCTTCGAGACGATCGAGCACGGGATGTCGATCCTCGAGGGCGCGTTGGCCGACGTCGAAGCGAAGGGCGGCAAGGTGCTCGACGGCGAACTCGCGTTCAAGCTGCACGATACCTACGGCTTCCCGCTCGACCTCACGGCCGACGTGTGCCGCGAGCGCGGCATGACGGTCGACGAGCCGGCATTCGACGATGCGATGGCGCGCCAGCGCGAGCAGGCGCGCGCGGCCGGCAAGTTCAAGGCCACGCAGGGCCTCGAATACACGGGCGCGAAGACCACCTTCCACGGCTATGAAGAAATCGCATTCGACGACGCGAAGGTCGTCGCGCTGTACGTCGACGGCTCGTCGGTCAGCGAAGTGAAGGCCGGCCAGGATGCCGTCGTCGTGCTCGACCACACGCCGTTCTACGCGGAATCGGGTGGCCAGGTCGGCGACCAGGGCGTGCTCGCGAATGCGTCGACGCGCTTCGCGGTGGCCGACACGCTGAAGGTGCAGGCCGACGTGGTCGGCCACCACGGCTCGCTCGAGCAGGGCACGCTGAAGGTCGGCGACGTGCTGCGCGCGGAAATCGATGCGCATCGTCGTGCGCGCACGCAGCGCAACCACTCGGCCACCCACCTGATGCACAAGGCGCTGCGCGAAGTGCTCGGCGCGCACGTGCAGCAGAAGGGTTCGCTGGTCGACGCCGACAAGACCCGTTTCGACTTCGCGCACAACGCGCCGATGACGGACGACGAAATCCGTCGCGTCGAGCAGATCGTCAACAACGAAATCCTCGCGAACGCGCCGGGCATCGTGCGCGTGATGCCGTACGACGAAGCGGTGAAGGGCGGCGCGATGGCGCTGTTCGGCGAGAAGTACGGCGATGAAGTGCGCGTGCTCGATCTCGGCTTCTCGCGCGAACTGTGCGGCGGCACGCACGTGCACCGCACCGGCGACATCGGCTTCTTCAAGATCGTCGTCGAAGGCGGCGTCGCGGCCGGCATCCGCCGCGTCGAGGCGATCACCGGCGACAACGCGGTGCGCTTCGTGCAGGATCTCGACGCACGCGTGAACGAAGCGGCGGCCGCGCTGAAGGCGCAGCCGTCGGAGCTCACGCAGCGTATCGCGCAGGTGCAGGACCAGGTGAAGTCGCTCGAGAAGGAACTGGGCGCGCTGAAGTCGAAGCTCGCATCGAGCCAGGGCGACGAGCTCGCGCAGCAAGCTGTCGAGATCGGCGGCGTGTATGTGCTGGCCGCGACGCTCGACGGCGCCGACGCGAAGACGCTGCGCGAAACGGTCGACAAGCTGAAGGACAAGCTGAAGAGCGCGGCGATCGTGCTGGCGGCCGTCGAAGGCGGCAAGGTCAGCCTGATCGCGGGCGTCACGCCCGACGCGAGCAAGAAGGTCAAGGCCGGCGAGCTCGTGAACTTCGTCGCGCAGCAGGTCGGCGGCAAGGGCGGCGGCCGTCCGGACATGGCGCAGGCAGGCGGCACCGAGCCGGCGAACCTGCCGGGCGCGCTGGCTGGCGTGAAGGGCTGGGTCGAAGAGCGTCTTTGATCGGGCCTGGCCGGCGCGGCGCCCGCTAGGGCGGCGCACCGGCCGGCACCGCGCGGTTCTTTCGACGGAATCGCATGAAACGACCCGATCGGCATGGGTGCCGGCCGGGTCGTTTTGCGTTTACGCGCGGTGCGAGGGGGCGATCCGCCACCATGCGTGACGCACGGACGGTTGCCCGGCACGCAAACGGACGGTGCGCGAGTTCGCCGTCGCGCGTCCGTTGGCGGATCGCGTCAGGCCGGCAGCGCCATGCGCGGTTTCCGTACTGAGTCCGGCTGCCGCCCGGCCTCCCCAAGCGCGTCGCGCAGCGCGGCGAGCGCCGCCGACGCATAACCTTGCCGCCACGCCAACAGCGTATCGATTCCTTCGAATTCCGGAATCGCATGCGCGGTGACGTGGTCGGTTTCCGGCTGCAGGTCGAGCACCGAGCGCGGCGCGACCGCGATGCCCGCGCCGGCCGCGACGCACGCGACGATCGCGTGATACGAGCCGAGTTCGAGCACGCGTGCCGGCTTCATCCCGTGCGCCGCATACCACTGCTCGACGTACTTCCGATACGTGCAGCCGCGCTCGAACGCGATCAGCGTCGGCAGGATCACGTCGCGCGGCGTGCGCACCGGCGGATGGCCGCGCGGCGTGAGCAACACGAGCTCCTCGCGGAAGACCGGCACCGTCTCGAACGTGTCGGGCAGCGTGTCCGGTGCCGGCGGGCGCGCGAACAGCGCGGCGTCGATCTCGAAGTCGCGCACCTTGCCGATCAGCCAGCCCGTCGTGCCCGTCACGAGCTCGAGCGACACGTCGGGCCACGCATGGTGATAGCGCGCGAGCACGGTCGGCAGCCGGCTCGCGGCCGTGCTCTCCATCGTGCCGAGCCGCAGCCGCCCGCGCGGCGTGTCCTCGCGCACCGCGTCGCGCGCTTCGTCGGCGAGCGCGAGCAGGCGCTCCGCGTACGGCAGCAGCGTGTGCCCGGCCGGCGTCAGCACGAGCCGGCGGCCGTCGCGCACGAACAGCGCCGCGCCAAGTTCTTCCTCGAGCTGCTTGATACGCGTCGTCACGTTCGACTGCACACGATTGAGCTTGGCCGCTGCGCGTGTCACCCCGTTCTCGCGCACGACCGCCCGGAAAATCGCCAGCGCCGCCAGATCCATGATTCTCTCCAAGGGATGACTGGATTCTCAATTATTCATTTTTCGAGAACGTTTGGTCAAGCTACGATGTCGCCATCCTGATCTTCGTCCGGCTGGCGCATCGCATGCGGCGGCCCGAGCTGCCGCCATGTCCCGTTTCGATGCACCACCCGCCGCCCATGCGCTTTCGTCAGACGAAGCCGACCGCCGCGCCCGTGCGGCCGCGCTGGCCTGCATGATCGGGCTGGCCGTCGCGCTCGGCGTCGGCCGCTTCGCGTTCACGCCGCTGCTGCCGCTGATGCTCGCCGACGGCTCGATCGGCCTGAAGGCCGGCAGTTGGCTTGCGTCGGCGAATTACGCGGGCTACTTCGCCGGCGCGGTCAGTTGCGCGGCGCTGCGCGTCGCGCCCGCGCGGATGGTCCGCTTCGGGCTCGCGGCCACCGTGCTGCTCACGGCCGCGATGGGCGCCGGCCATCTGCTGCCCTTGTGGCTTGCGGTGCGCTTCGTTGCCGGCGTCATTAGCGCGTGGACGTTCGTGTTCGTATCGCAATGGGGGCTGCGCCGGCTCTCGGAACTGCACGCGCCGGAGTGGAGCGGGGTGATCTACGCGGGGCCGGGTGCCGGCATCGTGCTGACGGGGTTGATCGGCAGCGCGCTGGCCGGTCATCGCGCTGCGCTCGGCTGGTTCGGCTTCGCGGCGCTGTCGGCCGTGCTGTCGGTCGCGATCTGGCGCGCGTTCGCCGTGACGCCTGCGGTGGGCCAGCCGCCTTCCCGCGCCGCGCCACCTGCAGCGGCCGTGGCCGCGCCGGATACCTCGCGCCGCCATCGTGCGGATGCCGCGTGGCTCGTCGTGCTGTACGGGATGCCGGGCTTCGGCTACATCATCACGGCGACCTTCCTGCCGGTGATCGCGCGCGCGGCGCTGCCGGCCGGCTCGCCGTGGCCCGACCTGTTCTGGCCGATGTTCGGTGCGGCGCTGATTGTCGGCGCGCTCGCCGCCGCGCGGCTGCCCGGGCACTGGGACAACCGGTTGCTGCTTGCGCTCGGCTGCGCGACGCAGGCGCTGGGCATCGCGGCCGGTATCGTCTGGCCCAGCGCGGCGGGTTTTTCGCTCGGCTGCGTGCTGCTCGGCTTGCCGTTCACCGCGATCACGCTGTTCGCGATGCGCGAGGCGCGCCGCCTGCATGGCGAACGCGCGGCGGGGCTGATGGGCTATGCGACCGCTTCGTACGGCGTCGGGCAGATCGCGGGGCCGCTCGTGGCGGCGCCGCTGGTCTCGCGATATGGATCGTTCACACCCGCGCTGTGGGTGGCGGCCGCGGCGCTGCTGGCAGGGGCGGCCGGATTCGCGGCGATCGCGGTGGTCGCCGTCGCGCATCGGCGCGCGTGAAACCGACGGTCGACGTCGTCGGACCGCGTGCCGCATCGAAGGGCGGTGCGCAACCGGCTTTCACCGCAAACGCGCGAGCCGTCTACGGATGATGTCGATTCGAACAGGATAAATTAATAGGATTGCTATTGTTCTTCGGCGCGGCTTGGTACGCGACCGCATTTGAACGAAAGTTGCCGCGTAAATTTCGTACCTGATCTACATACATCCGGAATGTCTGTCTGTAGCATCCGCCGAATAAATTGATCGCCGGAGTGTTCCGGCGGCTCGACTTCGGATGCTGTGGCGTATGTGGGCAGATCAAGTTCAAACAAGAATCGTCGTCCGTTTCCGTGACGACATCGGCGGTTTCCTCGTCGCCGATCCTCGCGTGGCCGGCTCGCGGGCCGTGGCCGTCGAAGCCGGCGGCGTGCGACACACAATCAGAGGAGGCAGCCTTGCGCTGTGCCTGTCGCTGTTGTGGGGCGCGGGCGCCGCGGGTGTTCCCGGACAGGCGCACGCGCAAGTGCCGAACGCCGGAGCGGCGATGCGCGACGTCGAAACGTCGCGGCCGGCCCTGCCGCAGGAAGCCGCACCCGATCTCGAGATCGTCCCGTCCGAAAGCGCCGCGCAGCCGTCACCGGAAGCCGGGCCGCGCATCGTCGTGCGCGCGTTCGAGGTCGGCGGCAACACCGTATTCGACAGCGCAACGCTGCAGGCACTCGTCGCCGGGCTCGCCGGCGACACGCTCGGGTTCGCCGACCTGCAGCGCGCGGCCGAGCGGATCACCGCCTACTATCGCGAGAGCGGCTACGTGCTTGCGCGCGCCTATTTGCCGAAGCAGGACATCGAGGATGGTGTCGTGCGCATCGAAGTCGCCGAAGGACGCTACGGCAAGATCGAGATCCAGAACCATTCCCGCGTAGTCGACGCCGTGCTGCGGCAGCCGCCTTCCGCATTGCATTCGGGCGATGTCGTGCGCGGCTCCAGTCTCGAGCGCAGCCTGCTGCTGCTCGACGATCTGGCGGGCGTCGGCGCGCGCGGCACGCTGCGCCCCGGCGAAGCGCCCGGCACCACCGATCTCGTCGTCGATGCCGATCGCGCGCCGCTCGCGTCCGGGTCGCTCGAATTCGACAACTTCGGCGTGGTATCGACGGGGCGCTACCGCGTCGGCGGCAGCGTCGACGTCAATGCGCCGTTTCGGCTCGGCGATCGGCTGAGCCTGCGCGGGCTCGTCAGCGACGAACGGCAACGCTACTACCGCGCCGCGTATCAGGTGCCGGTCGGGCCGGTGTCCACGCGGGTCGGCGTCGCGTATTCGTCGTTGCATTACCGGGTCGCAGGGAGTTTTTCCGATCTCGAGATGAGCGGGCGCGCCAGCGTGCAGACCGCTTACGTCGCACAGCCGCTTGTGCGTGCACGTGATTTCAGCCTCACCGCGCAGGTGCAATACGAAAACAAGAACCTGCACGACGAATACGGCGCGTTCGAGCTCCGCAACGACAAGAACGTCGGCCTGTGGACCTTCGGGCTCAGCGGCAACAGCCAGGACGGCTGGCTGGGCGGCGGCCGCAACGGCTTCTCGGTGATGTTCGGCGTGGGACGGTTGCGCAGCAGCGACGCGTTCGCGGCGAACGAACTGACGAAGGCGATCGGCAGCTTCACGAAGCTGAACCTGAACGTGCAGCGGATTCAGGCCGTCGGCAGCCGGTTCCAGGTGTATGCGCAAATCGGCGCACAGCTCGCTTCGCGCAATCTCGATTCGTCCGAGAAATTCAGCCTGGGCGGCCCTTATGGCGTGCGCGCGTATGCGCTGGGTGAAGGCAGCGGCGATCAGGGCTGGCAGGCCAGCGCCGAGCTGCGTTATCTCGTCGCGCCCGGATGGCAGGTCAGCACGTTCGTCGACGCAGGCCGCGTACAGATCAACCGGCATCCGTGGAAGCGCGAACGGAATACGCAGCACATGCAGGCTGCGGGTGTCGGCGCGAGCTGGTATGGCGCGAAGCGGCAAGTCACGCTGACGGCCGCATTGCCGCTCGGCCGGGGAAGCGATTCGCCGACCCGTTCGCCGAGCGTATGGGTTCAGGCCGCCCAGTATTTCTGAGCGTGCGTGATCGGGTGCTCGTTTCCCGCGAGCGTTCAAGAATCAAATAAAGAGGATTCCAAATGAATAAGGCCTATTCACTGGTATGGAACGAAGCGCAGGGCGGTTGGTGCGCGGTGAGCGAAACGGCGCGCCGTCGAGGCAAGGCGGGCGGCAAGCGCCTGCTGGCAGCGGGGGTGTCGCTGCTGGGTCTGGCGGCGTCAAGTGCGTATGCGCTGCCGACGGGCGGCACGGTGGCGTCGGGGCAAGCCGACATTGCGACGTCGGCGGACGGCAAGACGATGTCGATCAACCAGCATACGGACAAGCTGATCACGAACTGGCAGGACTTCAGCGTGGGCGGTGGCGAGCGCGTGTCGTTCCATCAACTGACGGAGCAGTCGATCGCGCTGAACCGCGTGATCGGGACGAACGGCAGCCGGATCCACGGCCAGATCGACGCGAACGGCAAGGTGTTCGTGGTGAACCCGAATGGCGTGGTGTTCGGTGCGGGCGCACAGGTGAACGTGGGCGGTCTGGTGGCGTCGACGAAGGACGTGTCGGACAAGGATTTTCTCGCAGGCAACTACCGGTTCGCGGGCGTATCGGGCCAGTCGGTGGAGAACGCGGGGACAATCGCGACGGCCGAAGGCGGCAGCGTGGCGCTGCTGGGTGCGCGGGTGTCGAGCACGGGGGTGATCCGTGCGCAGGCGGGCCGCGTGGCGCTGGGCGCCGGTGATGCGTTCACCGTGAACTTCGACGGCAACGGCCTGCTGAACCTGCAGGTGGAAGGCGGTGCGATGGACGCGCAGGCGCATAACGGTGGCTTGCTGAAGGCGGATGGCGGTGAAGTGGTGATGACGGCGCGTGCGGCGACCGGCCTGCTGAACGCGGTGGTGAACAACAGCGGGACGATCGAAGCGCAAGGGTTGAGCGCGCGCAACGGGAAGATCACGCTGGATGGCGGGCTGGTGCAGGTTGCCGGCAAGTTGAACGCCGCAGGCGGCGAAGTGACGACGCGCGGCGAGCAGGTTCGCGTGTCGAGCGATGCACAGGTCGATACGCGTAGCGCGTCGGGTCGCACGGGTACGTGGACGATCGAATCGGCGAACGCGAACGTCGATAGCGCGGATGCTGCGATCGGCGCGGCAACGCTGTCGCGCACGCTGGGCACGACGAACGTCGCGCTGACGAACACGTCGGGCGACCTGACGGTGGATGGTGCGGTGAACTGGACGAGCGATCACGCGCTGACGCTGACGTCGAAACAGGGCGACGTCGCACTGAAGCAGGCACTGACGGCGAGCGGTGCGAAGGCGGGCGTGGTGGCGAACGCGGCAGGTGAAATTCGCGTGAACGACAAACTGGCACTGACGGGCGAGCAGGCACGGCTGGAACTGAACTCGACGAAGGGCCACCGCTTCACGCAGGACAACGCATCGGCGACGCTGTCGGGCCGCGATGCGTCGTTCTCGTCGAACGGTGAAGCATATCAGGTGATCCACGACGTGTTGGGCTTGCGCAGGGTGGACCGCGACCTGAAGGGCCGCTACGTGCTCGGCAACGCGATCGACGGCAAGGGCGTCGCGTTCCAGAGCATCGGTCTGGACGAGTCGTTCGACGGCGTATTCGACGGCCTGGGCAATACGATTTCCCGACTGTATGTCACCGGGATCACCCCGTCCGTCGGGCTGTTTGCGGAGAACCGCGGCCGCATCGCCAATCTCGCGCTCGACTCGTTTACCGTCGGCAGCGCGTCGAACGCCCGCGTTTCGATGGTCGGCAGCCTGACCGGTCACAACCGAGGGACGATCTCGAACGTTCGCGCGACGCGGATGAACGTCTCGTCGTCGTCCGCAGACCGGGGCCAGAACCATGTCGGAGGTCTCGTCGGCCTCAACGACGGTGGCGTCATCGACGGCGCACGTTTCCAGGGGCGTATCACTGGCTACAGCAGGGCAACAGCGATCGGCGGGATAGCCGGCCAGAACGTCGCCGGTGCGCGGATCGCGAACAGCCGCGTCGACGCGGAGATCGCGAGCAAGGGGTCGTCGTCGTTCGGCATGTACATGGTGGGCGGGCTCGTCGGCATGAACTGGGACTCGATCGTCACGAATTCGTCCAGCAGCGGGAAACTGTCGGTGAGCGACAACACGTTCGCGGGCGGCCTGGCCGGCTTCACGGCCGGCGGCGCGATCGATCGCTCGAATGCGTCGATGGCCGTATCGGCCGGGAAAGCGGGCTATATCGGGGGCGCGGTCGGCTGGAACGTCGGTGCGTTGTCGAACGTGTCGGCAAGCGGCAGCGTCAGCGCAACGTCCGGGGCGATGGTCGGTGGTCTGGTCGGCAACAACGGCGGCACCATCCACGATGGATCGGCGAGCGGCAACGTCAGCGCGGCGTCCGGGGCAAAGGTCGGCGGTCTGGTCGGCGGCAACGACGGCATCATTCGCGATGCGGCGGCAAGTGGCCAGGTCGTCGCGGCGGCAGGCAGCACGATCGGCGGGTTCGTCGGCAGCAACGATGGCGGCGAGATCAGCGGATCGCATGCGTCCGGCAACGTGACCGGAAAAGGTGCGGCCGCGGTTGGCGGCTTCGCGGGCGAGAACGTCGGCGGTGTCCTCGCGGACGTATCGGCGAAGGGCCGAGTGACCGATGCCGCGAATGGCGTCGTCGGCGGTCTGGTCGGCAGAAACGCCGGCGCGATTCGCCAGGGTGTGGCGGAAGGCAACGCGAGCGCGGGCAATGGGAGCATCGTTGGCGGGCTCGTGGCCATCAACGACGGGAAGATCGAAGCTTCGCGGTCGAGCGGGGCGGTGCGCGGCGGTCTGGACAACCGTATTGGCGGGCTCGTCGGCGAGAACCGCGGCACGATTGCATCGTCGAGCTCGACGTCGAACGTTTCCGCAGAGCGCGACAGCAACGCGGGCGGCTTGGTTGGCTACAACAAGGGCCGCAAATCCGTCGTGAGCGACTCGAAGGCGCTCGGCAACGTGGCGGTTGTCGGTGCGCGAAACCTCGGCGGGTTTGTCGGGTGGAACGACGGGTTGATCACCGATTCGGAATCGTCGGGCACCGTGTCGAGCAAGGCTTCGTGGGGCGGCGGTTTCGTGGGTGGTAACGGCGGCACGATTCGTTCGTCGTGGACGAGCTCGAAGGTCGAATACCTGGCGCACGAACGGCCGCAGTTTATCGGCGGTTTCGCTGCGATCAACGCCGGAATCATCGAATCGAGCCAGACGACGGGTGCGGCATCGGCTGAACCGTTCACCGGTATCAATATCGGGTTGATCGACGGCAAGCGTTAATTCGCACCAACGCGGGGTGTGGCGTTGTGCACGGCGCCGGGCGGCAATCGCGCGGCCCGGTGCCGCCGCCCGCCCATCCCGCTCTCCGAGGACTGCAACCGAGTCGCGGCCGACCCGTTCACGATGGGCCGGCTTTCCCGTGTCGAACGAAGCGATGCCGGCGTGCCGGGCACGTGTGGTGTCGACATCCGCGAGGCAGGCCGCGAATCGCTTCTTGCCACCCTCCATTTCAGAATTCATTCAGGTATGCAAATCGAATGGCTATGCCGGGTCGATCCCTGCGCGTATCCGTTTGGCGACGCGCGGGGCCGACAGGCTTGCCTGTCGGGCGCATGGGTTCAGGCTGCCCGGCGTTGCCGGGTGGCGTGATCGGAGGTCCGTCGAAGGCGGACCGGTTGAAACGTAAATTAAAGAGGATTTCAAATGAATAAGGCCTACTCGCTGGTATGGAACGAAGCGCAGGGCGGCTGGTGTGCGGTGAGCGAAACCGCGCGTCGCCGCGGCAAGGCGGGCGGCAAGCGCCTGCTGGCGGCGGGGGTGTCGCTGCTGGGTCTGGCGGCAACGAACGCATACGCGCTGCCGACGGGCGGCGCGGTTGCATCGGGGCTGGCGGACATCGCGACGTCGGCGGACGGCAAGACGATGTCGATCAACCAGCACACGGACAAGCTGATCACGAACTGGCAGGACTTCAGCGTGGGCGGCGGCGAGCGCGTGTCGTTCCAGCAGCCGACGCAGCAGTCGATCGCGCTGAACCGCGTGATCGGGGCGAACGGCAGCCAGATCCACGGTCAGATCGATGCGAACGGCAAGGTGTTCGTGGTGAACCCGAATGGCGTGGTGTTCGGTGCGGGCGCACAGGTGAACGTGGGCGGTCTGGTGGCGTCGACGAAGGACGTGTCGGACAAGGATTTCCTCGCAGGCAACTACAGGTTCGCGGGCGCATCGGGCAAGTCGGTGGAGAACGCGGGGACGGTCACGGCGGCCGAGGGCGGCAGCGTCGCGCTGCTGGGTGCGCGGGTGTCGAACACGGGGGTGATTCGTGCGCAGGCGGGCCGCGTGGCGCTGGGCGCGGGCGATGCGTTTACCGTGAACTTCGACGGCAACGGCCTGCTGAACCTGCAGGTTGAAGGCGGCGCGATGGACGCGCAGGCGCACAACGGCGGTCTACTGAAGGCGGATGGCGGCGAGGTGCTGATGACGGCGCGCGCGGCGAATGGCCTGCTGAACGCGGTGGTGAACAACAGCGGGACGATCGAAGCGCAGGGGTTGAGCAAGCGCGACGGGAAGATCGTGCTGGATGGCGGGCTGGTGCAGGTTGCCGGCAAGTTGAACGCCGCAGGCGGCGAAGTGACGACGCGCGGTGAACAGGTTCGCGTGTCGAGCGACGCGCAGGTCGATACGCGTAGCGCGTCGGGTCGCACGGGTACGTGGACGATCGAATCGGCGAACGCGAACGTCGCCGAAGCAGACGGCGCGCTGAACGGACAGACGCTGTCGCGCACGCTGGGCACGACGAACGTCGCGCTGACGAACACGTCGGGTGACCTGACGGTGGACAGCGCGGTGAACTGGACGAACGATCATGCGCTGACGCTGACGTCGAAACAGGGTGATGTCGTGCTGAAGGAGGCACTGACGGCGAGCGGTGCGAAGGCGAGCGTATCGGCGAACGCGGCAGGCGAGATCCGCGTAGGCGACAAACTGGCACTGACGGGCGAGCAGGCACGACTCGAACTGAACGCGACGAAGGGCCACCGGTTCACGCAGGACAACGCATCGGCGACGCTGTCGGGCCGCGATGCGTCGTTCTCGTCGAACGGCGAAACGTATCAAGTGATCCACGACGTCGCGGGCCTGCGCAATGTCGACCGCAACCTGAGGGGCCGCTACGTGCTCGGCAACGCGATCGACGGCCAGGGCGCGGCGTTCCGGAGCATCGGCGCGTACGGTTCGTTCGACGGCGTGTTCGACGGTCTCGGCAACACCATCGGCGATCTGTCGATCTCCAATCAGGGCGGCAACGCCGTCGGCCTGTTCGCGTTCAACGCGGGCCGCATCGCCAACCTCGGCCTGGACAAGGTAACGACGCGCGCGGTCGTGCCGTCCTACTGGTCGCCCGTCAGCGTCGGCACGCTGGCCGGCTACAACATGGGCACCATCTCGGACGTGAAGGCGACGAACGTCTCCGTGAGCGGCGACGGACGCACGATCGTCGGCGGCCTCGTCGGCAGCAACTTCGGCGGCGCGATCGAGCGCGCATCCGTGGTGGGGCGCGTCAACGGCGGCAGGGATGCGCTGAACGTCGGCGGCCTGGTCGGTGAAAACATCTCGTTCTTCTCATTCGACGACGCGTCGATCCGCAACAGCCGTGCCGACGTCCAGGTCGTCAGTTCGTCGAGCGGCAGCGCAGGCGGGCTGGTCGGAGACAACCGTGGGATGGTCGATGCGTCGACGGTCACGGGCACCGTGACGGCGCTTGGCACCGGCGCCCGCGTCGGCGGCCTGGTCGGCACCAACAGCGGCGGCGTGGTCAACGCATCGACGGCCGCAGCGGATGTACGGGCCGCACGCAGCGCATCGGTGGGTGGTCTGGTCGGCCACAACGCGGGCCGGGTGGATGCGTCCGGGTTCAAGGGCATCGTGGCGGCGGGCGACAGTGCTCGCGTGGGCGGGCTGGTCGGTGAAAACCGTGGCGTCGTCAACGCGTCGAAGGCAGCCGGCCGCGTGATGGCCGGTGCGTCGAACGTCGGCGGCCTCGTCGGCGCCAACTTCGCGAGCGTTCTCGAATCGACGTCGAGCGTCGGCGTGGAAGCCGGCATTGCCGGCGTGGCCGGCGGGCTGGTCGGCCACAACGCCGGCAAGATCGATGCGTCGAGCGCGACCGGTTACGTCGCGGCGGGCGCGAAGGGTATCGCGGGCGGGCTTGCCGGCCGCAATGCGGCGACCGGCGAAGTGCTCGCGTCGTCCGCGAGCGGCAACGTCTTCGCACGCGACTACGCAACGGCGGGCGGCGTCGTCGGCGTGAACGACGGTACGATCCGCGCGTCGTCGTCGAGCGGCACCGTGGTGGCAGGCATGTCCGGGCAAGCCGGCGGGCTGGTCGGTGTCAATGCGGGCACCGTGCAGGCATCCGATGCGACGGGTTTGGTGGCGGGCGACATCTCGAGCGTCGTCGGCGGCCTCGTGGCGACCAACAGCGGCGTCGTCGACGGATCGTCGGCATCGGGCGAGGTCTGGACCGCATTCGACAGCATCGCCGGCGGGCTGGTCGGCCGCAACACGGGGTCGGTGCTCAAGTCCGACGCGAAGGGTGCGGTCACCGTGGTGGGCGCGGGCAAGGCGGGCGGCCTGATCGGTTTCAACGCCGGCCGCGTATCCGCGTCGAGCGCGTCCGGCGAAGTCGCAGCCGGCTCGTCCGGCTATGTCGGCGGCCTGATCGGCGAGAACTACATGGGTGCGTCGATCGAAGCGTCCAGCGCGACCGGTTCGGCAAGCGGCGGCCACTACAGCTCGGTCGGCGGCCTGGTCGGCTTCAACAGCGGGGCGATCGCATCGTCGACGTCGGCCGGCACGGTTTCCGGCGGCTACTACGCGCGGCTCGGCGGCCTGGCGGGCGCGAACTTCGGCTGGATCGACAGCTCGACGACGAAAACCCGCGTCGCGCTGACGCCGGGGTACGCGCAGCAGTCCGGCGCGCTCGTGGGCCTGAACTTCGGCAACGTGACCGGCAGCAGCACGACCGGCAACAACACCGGAATGCCGCTCGCCGGTATCAACTACGGCAGCATCCGCGACTGACCGGCGCCGCCCGCGCCGGCTACGGTCTGACCGACCGGCCGGCGTCCGGATGCCGGCCATCCGGACGCCGGCGGCGGCCTGAGCGGGACGGCAGGCCGCTGCATGCCGGCGGGGCGCGGCGCGCCGGGCGCGTGCACCTGCGTGCGTGCCGGTGCGTCACCCGGCCGGGGCGAACGCGGGCGAATCGCATCGCCCGCGCCGTTCCGGCCGGCTCGTCCTGTCGTCGCTGAAAGCCTCGCCGCGGCGCAAACTCGCTAGAATCGAGACTTTCCCGCGCCGAGCGCGAACGGGGCCGCCGCTGCAGGCGGCCCCGTTCGCCATGTCTCCACCGATGACCACCGCCGACTACCGTTTTTGCCCGCGCTGCGCGAGCCCGCTGACCGAGCGCGCCGATTCCGACCACGAAGGCGGTCGCGTCCGCCAGGCGTGCCCCGATGACACCTGCGGCTACGTGCACTGGAACAACCCGCTGCCCGTCGTCGCCGCGATCGTCGAGCTCGACGGCAAGATCCTGCTCGCGCGCAACGCGGCCTGGCCCGAAGGGATGTTCGCGCTGATCACCGGCTTCCTCGAAAACGGCGAAACGCCCGAGGACGGCATCGCGCGCGAGGTGTTCGAGGAAACGGCGCTGAAGGCCGAGCACGTGTCGCTCGTCGGCGTCTACGAATTCATCCGCAAGAACGAGCTGATCATCGCGTATCACGTGCGCGCGTCGGGCACGGTCGCGCTGTCGCCGGAACTGCTGGAATACAAGCTCGTCGATCCGCCGCTGCTGCGCCCGTGGCGCGCCGGCACGGGCATCGCGCTCGCCGACTGGATGCGCGCGCGCGGCCTCGATTTCGAATTCGTCGACCGGCCGGGGCAGTGACGGGCCGGCCCGTCCGCAGGGTTTCATCCGCCGTGCCGCGCGCGATCGCGACGCGGCGCTTCGCTTCTTGCCGGCGAGCCGTGCCGTACGGCCGCCGCGCTTCGTCTTCATCGCCCCCATCGTCCTGACCGCCATCGCCATGTCCGACAAGCCGCAGCCGCGTCCGCGCGACGCCTACCGCCACTTCCTGCCGATCACGACCCGCTGGATGGACAACGACGTCTACGGGCACGTGAACAACGTCGTCTACTACAGCTACTTCGACACCGTCGTGAACGCGTACCTGATCCGCGCGGGCGTGCTCGACGTCGAGCACGGGCAGACGATCGGGCTGGTGGTCGAGACGCAATGCAACTACTTCGCGCCGCTCGTGTTTCCGCAGTCGGTCGACGCGGGGCTGCGCGTCGTCAAGCTCGGCACGTCGAGCGTGCGCTACGAGGTCGGGCTGTTCGCGCAAGGCGACGCATCGCCCGCCGCGCAGGGGCATTTCGTGCACGTGTACGTCGATCGCGGCACGCGCCGCCCGGTGCCGCTGCCCGACGCGCTGCGCGCGGCGCTCGACCCGCTCGCGGCCTGACGGAACGCGCGGCGGTGCACGCGTTCGCGCTCCAGGCCTTCAACGGCCTCAGCTACGGTTTGCTGCTGTTCATGCTGTCGGCGGGCCTCACGCTGATCTTCAGCGTGCAGGGCGTGCTCAACTTCGCGCATGCGAGCTTCTACATGCTCGGCGCGTATGTCGGCTACAGCATCGCGGCCCGCGCGGGTTTCTGGCCTGCGCTCGTGCTCGCGCCGCTCGCGGTCGGGCTGCTCGGCGCCGGCTGCGAACGCGGGCTGCTGCGCCGCGTGCAGGCACGCGGCCATACGAGCGAGCTGCTGCTGACCTTCGGCCTTGCCTACCTGATCGGCGAGGGCGCGAAACTGCTGTGGGGCCTCGCGCCGCTGCCGGCGCCCGTGCCGCCGCTGTTCGACGGCGCGCCCGTGACCGTGTTCGGCCTCGCGTTGCCGCGTTACCGGCTGTTCATGATGGGGATGTCCACGGCGATGCTGGTCGCGCTCGGCGCGCTGCTGCGCGTGTCGCGCATCGGGCTCGTCGTGCGTGCGGCGCTGACGCATCGCGCGGCCGTCGAGGCGCTCGGCTACGACGTGCCGCGCGTGATGACGGCGCTGTTCGGCGCGGGCACCGCGCTCGCGGCGCTGGCCGGCGTGATCGGCGCGCCGCTCGCGGTGATCGAGCCCGCGCTCGCCGAGACCGTCGGATCGGTCGTGTTCGCGGTCGTCGTGATCGGCGGGCTCGGCTCGCTCGGCGGCGCGTTCGCCGCGTCGCTCGCGGTCGGGTTCGCGCAGACTTTCGCGGCCGCGAGCGACACGTCGTTGCGCGACCTCGCGTTATGGGCCGGCGTCGCGCTGCCCGACAGCGTGGCCGCGGTGTCGATCGCGCAGCTTGCGCCGTTGGTGCCGTACCTGCTGCTCGTCGCGGTGCTGGTCGCGCGGCCGCGCGGGCTGTTCGGCGAGCGTGCCGATGCGTAGCCGCGCGCTCGCCGGCCTCGCGCGCTGGGCGCTGTTCGCCGCGTGCGTCGCGCTGCCCGCGTGGCTGTGGCCGCACGGCGCGGTGCTCGGTTATCTCGCGCAGACGGCCGCGCTCGTCGTGCTCGCGCTGTCGTACAACCTGCAGCTCGGCACGACCGGGCTGCTGTCGTTCGGGCATGCGGCGTTCGCGGGCCTCGGCGCCTTCGCTGCCGCGCACTGGTTCAACCGCTTCGGCGGGCCGCTGCCGCTGCTGCCGCTCGTCGGCGGCATGGCCGGCGCGGGCTTCGGTTTCGTCGCCGGGCTGCTCGCGACGCGCCGTTCGGGCACCGCGTTCGCGATGATCACGCTCGGGCTCGGCGAATGCGTCGCGGCCGCCGCGTGGAGCGTGCCCGCGTGGTTCGGCGGCATCGGCGGCGTGCCGATCGACCGCGCGAGCGGCACGCCGTGGGGCGGCTGGCATTTCGGCGCGCCGGCGCACGCATATGCGGTGATTGCCGCGTGGTGCGTCGTGTCGGCGTTCGCGATGCATGCGCTGACGCGCACGCCGCTCGCGCGGCTCGCGAACGCGGTGCGCGACAACCCGGCGCGCGTCGCCGCGCTCGGCACCGATCCGCGCCGCGTGCGGCTCGCGATGGTCACCTGTGCGTCGTTCTTCGCGGGCATCGCCGGCACGCTGACGCTGATCGACGTCGAAATAGCGACACCCGACAGCATGTCGATGGCGCGCTCGGCGACCGTGCTGATCGCCGCGGTGATCGGCGGCACCGGCGCGTTCTTCGGGCCGGCGGCGGGCGCGGCCGTGCTGACGGCGCTGAGCATCGTCGTCGCGGGCGTGTCGCGCGCGTGGGCGCTGTATCTCGGCGTGCTGTTCGTCGTGATCGTCATGGCCGCGCCGCGCGGGATCGCGGGCATCGCGCAAGCGCTCGCGCAGGCGTTGCGCCGCGGCGCGCCGGCAGCCGAGCGGTGGCGCATGCTGTGCGGCGTCGGCGCGTGCGTGTTCTGGGGCGTCGCGATCGTCTGCGCGGCCGAGCTCGGTTATGCGTGGCGCTTCGCGCAGGACGACGGCACGGGCCTCGCGTTCGGCGCCTGGGGCATCGACGCCGATACGCCGGCCGGCTGGGCCGTCGCGTGCTCGGCGGCGGGCATCGGCACGCTGCTGTGGGGCTGGCGCGCGCGGCTCGTGCAGGGCACGCGGTCCGGCAAGCGGGAGGACGGGCGATGAACGGCAACGCGATCGCGCTCCACGGCATCACGCAGCGTTTCGGTGCGCAGACCGTGCTCGACGGCATCGAGTTGAGCATCGCGGCCGGCGAGCGCCATGCGCTGATCGGGCCGAACGGCGCAGGCAAGTCGACGCTGTTCGGCGTGATCGCGGGTGCGACGCGGCCGACCCGCGGGCGCGTCGTGCTGCATGGCGTCGAGCTGCGCGGGCGCGGGCCGGTCGTCGCGAGCCGCCTCGGCGTCGGCCGCAGTTTCCAGCAGACGAGTGCGTTCGCGCGGCTGACCGTATTCGACAACCTGCGCTGCGCGGCGCTGCATGCGCCGGCCGAGCGGCGGCGCTGGTGGAACCGGCTGCGCGAATCGGCGTCGGTCGATCTCGCGGCCGCGCGCGTGCTGCACGACATCGGCCTCGACGCGCGGCGCGACACGCCGGCCGCCGAACTGAGCTATGCGGAGCAGCGCGCGCTCGATCTCGGGATCGCGCTCGCGAGCGGCGCGCGCACGCTGCTGCTCGACGAGCCGACGGCCGGCATGAGCCGCGCGCAGGCGGCGCGGATGATCGCGCTGATCCGCGCGACGACGCAGGGCCGTACGGTATTGATGATCGAGCACGACATGGATGCGGTGTTCGGCTTCGCCGAACGCATCACGGTGCTCGTGCGCGGCTCGGTGGTGGCGACCGGCGAGCCCGATGCGATCCGCGCCGATCCGGCCGTGCGCGCCGCGTATCTCGGGGAGGGCAGCGCATGACGAACGCACTGCTCGACATTCGCGACCTGCGCGCGTGGTACGGGATGCAGCCCGTGCTCGACGGTGTCGATCTCGCACTCGCGCCGGGCGAGACGCTCGCGCTGCTCGGCCGCAACGGCTCGGGGCGCTCGACGCTCGCGAAGGCCGTGATGGGGCTCGTGCGCACGGCCGGCTCGGTGCGCATCGCCGGCGCCGAATGCGCGGGCGCTCGCACGTTCGAGATCGCGCGGCGCGGCGTCGCTTACGTTGCCGAAAGCCGCGACGTGTTTCCGTTGCTGACCGTGCGCGACAACCTGACGCTCGGGTTGCGCGGCATGCGTGGCGCGGCCGAACGCGCGGCGCTCGAACGCCTGTTCGACCGCTTTCCGCTGCTGGCCGCGCGCGCGGACGTGAAGGCAGGGCGGCTGTCGGGTGGCGAGCAGCAGGTGCTCGCGCTGGTCCGTGCGCTCGCCGGCAGCCCGCGCGTGCTGATCGTCGACGAACCGGCCGAAGGGCTCGCGCCGCTCGCGGTCGACGAAGTCGGTGCGTGCCTCGCCACGCTGCAGGCCGACGGCGTCGCGATCGTGCTGATCGAGCAGCGGCTGCAGTTCGCGCCGCGGCTCGCGCGGCGCGTCGCGGTCATGGGGCGCGGACGGATCGTCTACGACGGCGCGCTCGACGGCCTGGGCGGCGATGTCGCCAACGCGTGGCTGAGCGCCGGTTGACGGCGCCGACCCGATTGTTCGGCTGGCCCCGCCAGACAATTCGCGTCGAGCCGCTTTATCGCCGCCGCGCCGCACCTTAAATTGCCAGTCATGCCGGGCCGCCGCATCGACGCGGCGCCCGGCGCCATCCATCGATAGTCATCTGACTGAGGAATGAAATCATGAGCAAGCTGGCAGGCAAGGTAGCGATCGTCACGGGCGGATCGAAGGGCATCGGTGCCGCGATCGCGAGGGCGCTGGCCGCGGAAGGCGCGTCGGTCGTCGTCAACTATGCGAGCAGCAAGGCGGGCGCCGATGCGGTCGTGAGCGCGATCGTCGAAGCCGGCGGCCGCGCGGTCGCGGTCGGCGGCGACGTGTCGAAGGCAGCCGACGCGCAGCGCATCGTCGATACGGCGGTCGACACGTACGGCCGTCTCGACGTGCTCGTCAACAATTCCGGCGTGTACGAATTCTCGCCGATCGAAGCGATCACCGAAGAACACTACCGCCGGCAGTTCGACACGAACGTGTTCGGCGTGCTGCTCGTGACGCAGGCGGCCGTCAAGCATCTCGGCGAAGGCGCGAGCATCATCAACATCAGCTCGGTGGTCACCAGCATCACGCCGCCCGCCAGCGCGGTGTACAGCGGCACCAAGGGCGCGGTCGACGCGATCACCGGCGTGCTCGCGCTCGAACTCGGCCCGCGCAAGATCCGCGTGAACGCGATCAACCCGGGCATGATCGTGACCGAGGGCACGCACAGCGCGGGCATCATCGGTTCCGATCTCGACAAGCAGGTGCGCAGCGAGACGCCGCTCGGCCGCCTCGGCGAGCCGGACGATATCGCGTCGGTCGCCGTGTTCCTCGCATCGGACGATGCGCGCTGGATGACCGGCGAACACCTCGTCGTGAGCGGCGGGTTGAACTGATCGAGCGATACGGCAAATCGGCACCATCGGCGCGCGTGCGCCGGTCGTGCCGATTGCGTCGTTACGCGATCATCGCCAGCGCGTTCGCGCCGACGTGCCAGCGCAGGCTCTCGACGACGAGCGCGTGATTGCGTTCGGAGTCGAGCCCCGCGATCGTCATCGCACCGACGAGGCCGGCACCGGCGATTCGCAGCGGCACGCCGCCACCGTCGAGCGCATAGTCGTCGTCCGACAGGCCCTGCGACCGCAGCGACCAGCCGGCGCGGCGAAACTGCGTGCCGACCTCGAGCGAACTCAGGCCGAAACGGAGCACCGTGTTCTGCCGGCGGCGAATCGCATCGCTGTCTTCCGCACGGCTGCCGTCGAGCGCGCAATAGAACAGCGGTGCCGCTTCGCCGACGATGCCGACCGCGATCGGCAGCCCGCGGCGCGATGCGATATTGACCGCGATTTCCCCGAGCCGGCGCGCGACGTCGGCATTGAAGCGTGGCAGCGCCATGTCCGGCGCGTCGTCGTCGAAGGGCGCGTGATCGATGCGCAGGAAGGTCGTCACCATGGCGGCTCCGTATCGTCGCAAGTCGGGTTCGCGCGCCGGCGTCGCCTCGTCACGGGCCGCGCGCTTGCCCGTGGTTCGTTCAGCGCTTCGGCGCCGCGTCGAGCATCCATTCGTGCGCAGGATCGTTCTTGAACGCCCACGCGCGGCTCGGCCCGGCCATCACGTTCAGGTAGTACAGGTTGTAGCCGTGCGGCGCGACGACCGGGTGGTAGCCGCGCGGCACCATCACGACGTCGTGGTTCTCGACCGCGCATGCTTCGTCGAGGCTGCGGTCGTCCGTGTACACGCGCTGGAACGCGAAACCCTGCGGCGGATCGATCCGGTGGTAATAGGTTTCCTCGAGCGAGGTTTCGTCGGGTGCCGCGTCGCGGTCGTGCTTGTGCGGCGGATAGCTGCTCGAATGGCTGGCCGGCGTGACGACCTCGACGACCAGCAGCCGGTCGGCAGCAGGGTTGTCGCCCATCAGGATGTCGCACACGTAGCGCGTGTTGGTGCCTTGCCCGCGCACCGAGCGGCGCATCCGTTCGCCATCGAGGCGCCGCACCGGCTTGTCGCCGCTCGCGTACGGCGCGGTGCACAGCGCGATTTCAGCATCGCGCGTCGCGACCAGCGTGACGCTCTTGCCGCCCGGCACGTACAGCGCGTCCGGTGAAACGTCCTCGAACACGCTGTCGCGCTTGCCGAGCGCATCGTAGGTTTCGCCGTCGACCTCCGCGCGCACCGTGCCCGTCAGCACGACGATGCACAGCTCGCGCGCGCCGGTGTCGAGCGTTTCGGTATCGCCGGCCTTCAGGCGCAGCGCACGAAAACCGACATGCTTCCAGCCGGCCGACTCGGGCGTGACGTTGCAGATTTCGCGGTCGGCGGATGCCTTGACCAGCAGGGGAGAAATCGTCATGGGGTGGGGCTCCGCAATAGGGTAGGGCTCAAGCATTCGAGCACTTGCATGCTCACGCGCTCAACCGGTCGACGATCGCGCGCAGCGACTCGTAACCCTTCTTCGCATACGCGTAGCTCGGCGCGACGGCCGGATCCTGCTCGGCCTCGACGACGAGCCAGCCTTCGTAGCCGGCGTCCTTCAGCGTGCGCAGCGTCGCGTCGTAGTCGAGCGCGCCGTCGCCCGGCACCGTGAAGGTGCCGTTGATCACACCGTTCAGGAAGCTCCAGCCGTCGTTGCGCGCCTGCGTGACGACCTGCGCCCGCACGTCCTTGCAATGCACGTGGACCACGCGCGACACATGTTTCTTCAGCAGCGTCACCGGGTCGGCCGCGCCGCCGAAATACGCGTGGCCGGTGTCGAACAGCAGGAACACCTTGGCCGGATCGGTCAGCGCCATCAGCCGGTCGACGTCGTCGGGCGATTCGACGTATGCGCCCATGTGGTGATGGTAGGCGAGCTTGATACCGTAGGTCGCGAGCAGGTGCGCGCCGAATGCGTCGAGGCGCGCCGCGTAGCGGTGCCACGCTGCGTCGTCGACGAAGCGTGGCCGCTTCGCGACCGGCGTGTCGATGTTCCCCTGGATCGTCCCCGCGCATTCGCCGTAGACGACGACCTTCACGTCGTTGTACTGCAGCTTCGTCAGGTGCGCGCGGCAGCGTTCGATTTCCGCGGCGACCGCATCGGCGTCGCTCATGCCCGGTTCGACTTCCGCGAGGAAACCCGAATACCAGCCCGATACGCACACGAGCCCGAACTCGGCGAGCTTCGCCTTCAGCTCGGGGCCCGTTTTCGGAAACTTGTTGCCGAGCTCGAAGCCCGCGTAGCCGATTTCTGCGCCTTCCTTCAGCGCCGTTTCGAGCGGCGTCTCGCCGCCGAGCGACGGCAGGTCGTCGTTCATCCACGACAGGGGATTGATACCGATGCGGACGTTCCAGCTCATGGCGTGCTTCCTTGGTTCGAATGGGTTTTTCGCGGGGCGGGTGGGTGGGCAGCGCGCGGCATCAGCGCCGCTGCCGGGTCTTTGCGTCGAGATACGCGCGGTGCGCTTGCTCGACGCCGGCACGCTCGGATACCTGCGGCACCGCGACTTCCCACCACGCGCCGCCGTCGTCGGTCGTGCGCTGGTGCGTGGTGTCGATCACGAGCACCTGGCTCGTCTTCGCCGCGCGAGCGCGCTTCATTTCGCTGCGCAGCTCGCCGACGTCGCGCACATGCACGGCGTCGGCGCCCATTGCGCGCGCATGCATTGCGAAGTCGATCGTCGAGCGCTCGCCGCCTTCCGGCACGCAGTCGTCGAGCATGTTGTTGAAGCTTGCGCCGCCGCAATTCAGTTGCAGCCGCTCGATGCAGCCGTAGCCGCGGTTGTCGAGGATCACGACGATGAGCTTGCGGCCGAGCATCACGGAAGTGGCGAGCTCGGCGTTGAGCATCATGTACGAGCCGTCGCCGACGATCACGATCACTTCGCGTTCGGGCCGCGCGAGCTTCGCGCCGAGGCCGCCCGCGACTTCGTAGCCCATGCACGAATACGCATAGTCCATGTGGTAGTTGCCCGGCACGCCGCTGCGCCACAGCTTGTGCAGCTCGGCCGGCAGCGTGCCGGCGGCGCACACGACGAGGTCGTCGCGCGCGCTGTCGCACCCCGCGTCGGCCGCCGAATCGCGCACCGCGCCGATCACGTCCGCATCGTACGGCAGCGTGTCCTTCGGCACGCGCGTCGTCAGCTCGGTCACGCGCGCGTTCCATGCCGCGGCCTGGTCGCGGTTGGCGGCCGTCCATGCCGCGTCGGCGCGCCAGCCGGCCAGCGCGGCCGACAACTGGCCGAGGCCCGTGCGCGCATCGGCAACCAGTTGCCGGCCGCGTTTCTTGCCGGTGTCGAACGGCTGCACGTTCAGGCTCAGCAGCGTGGCGTCGCCGTAGAGCGCGTGCGAGCCGGTCGTGAAGTCCTGCAGCCGCGTGCCGACCGCGAGCACGACGTCGGCCTGCGCGGCCGCGCGATTCGCGGCGGGCGAGCCGGTCACGCCGATCGAGCCGAGGTTCAGCGGGTGATCCCACGCGAGGCTGCCCTTGCCGGCCTGCGATTCGGCGACCGGCACGCCGTGCGTGTCGGCGAACGCGCGCAGCGCGTCCCACGCCTGGCTGTACAGCACGCCGCCGCCGGCGACGATCAGCGGTTTTTTCGCGGCCTTCAGCACGTCGAGCGCATCGGCGAGTTCGAGCGCGTCGGCCGGCGGCCGGCGCATCCGGATCACCGGCGGCGCGAAGAAATCCTCGGGCCAGTCGTACGCGAAGGTCTGCACGTCCTGCGGCAGCGCGAGACACACGGGGCCGCATTGCGCGGGGTCGGTCATCACCTGGATCGCGCGCGGCAGCGCGACGAGCAACTGCTCGGGCGACGTGATCCGGTCGAAGTAGCGCGTGACGGGGCGGAAGCAGTCGTTCGCACTGACGTCGCCCTGTTCGAAATCCTCGACCTGCTGCAGCACGGGGTCGGGAAGCCGCGACACGAACACGTCGCCGGGCAGCAGCAACAGCGGCAGCCGGCCGACGTGCGCGAGCGCGGCCGACGTCAGCATGTTGGTCGCGCCGGGGCCGATGCTCGACGTCGCCGCCATCATCCGCTGGCGGAAATTCGCTTTCGCGAACGCGACGGCCGCGTTGGCCATCCCTTGCTCGTTATGCGCGCGGAACGTCGGCAGCCGGTCTTTTTCTGCATGCAACGCTTCGCCGAGCCCGGCCACGTTGCCGTGGCCGAAGATCGCGAACACGCCGCCGCAGTACGGCAGGATCTCGGTGCGGCCGTCGGGCTGGACGACTTCGGTGCGCAGGGCGGCCAGGTAGCGCACGAGCGCCTGGCTGACGGTCAGTCTCACGGTAGGGGGCATCGTCGGTCGGTGAAGAAGGATCGGATCGGTCATGACGGGCGCGCGCATCAGGCCGCGGCGGCGGCGCGCGCGGCGCCCCGGCGGCCGAGCCACGCGTCGACGAGCTGCGCGAAGTTGCCGGCGACTTCGTCGATCAGTGCCTGGTCGTCGATCCGGCCGGCGAGCCAGTTCAGCGACGCATCGGCCCACAGCGTGCGCCCGACCATGAAGCCCTTGACGATCGGGTTGGTCGCCGAGCGGAAGCTGTCGACGAGATATTGCAGCGGCTGGTTCAGCCCGAGGATCACCGCGCCTCGGCAATGGGGGTCGCGCTCGGCGATCAGCGTAGCGAGCCGCGCCCAGCCGTCGGCGCTCAGCGGCGTGAGCTTCCACCATTCGGGCATCACGCCGAGGTTGTAGAAGCGCGCGACCGCGCGCAGCACCGCATCGTCCTCGGTGCCGGCCGGCGTGACCGCGCGCGGCGGAATGACTTCCAGCAGCAGCTCGTTGCCGCTGGCGCGCGTGGCTTCCCACAGCTCCAGCACGCGCTGCTCCTGCTCGACGCGCAGGTCGACGTCGTCGTCCGGGTGGTAGTGGACCAGGCACTTCACGACCTGCTCGGTCGGCCAGTGCGTGAGCGACGAGCCGACCGAGCGCGTCTCGTCGAAGCGCAGCGGCCGCGAGCCCGGCAGCTCGACCGGGCGGCCGACCCACCAGCCGCGCCCGGTGGCCGACGCGAGCGCGTCGCTGCCGTACGCGCCGCCGTCGATCAGCACACCGACGTGGCCTTCGATATGACGATCGCGCTCGACCTGTTCGGCCGCGCGCACGAGCAGGCGCTTCAGCGTCTTGATCCGCGCTTCGTCCGCGCCGGCCTGCACCGCGAGTTCGTAGAACTGGCTGCGATGGTCGAACGCCATCACGCACAGGTCGTCCCATTCGCGGCGCGGCACCGTGACGCGATGCAGGTGCGCGAGCGTGCGGTCCGCGTCGACCACGGGATTGCGGCTGCCGTCGAACCAGTGCGCGAGTTCGGCCGGCGTCGGCATCGCGGCCGAGCACGCGTGGCGCGATACGACAATTGCGCCGCATGCGTTCGCGATGCGCGTCGATTCGGCCCAGTCGCGGCCGCGCAGCAGCCCCGACAGCAGGCCCGACAGGAACGCGTCGCCCGCGCCGAGCACGTTGAGCACCTCGACGCGTTCGCCGAGAAACGTCGGCGCATCGTCGATGCGCGCGGGGATGTCGCCTTCGATCACGCAGCAGCCGAGCGCGCCGCGCTTGACGACCAGCGTGGCGTTCGTGATCCCGCGCACCGCCTGCAACGAACCGATCAGGTCGTGCGGCACGCCGCCCGCGATCAGGAATTCCTCTTCGGTGCCGACCAGCAGGTCGAATTCGCCGAGCACCTGCTGCAGTTGCTGCGTCACCTGCGCGTCCGGCACGTAGCGGTTCTCGCCCGCGCCGCGCGCGGTCAGCCCCCACAGCACGGGCCGGTAGTCGATGTCGAGGATCCGCACGACGCCGTGGCGGCGCGCGTAGCCGAGCGCGGTCAGCGACGCTTCGCGCGTGGCCGGCGTCGAAAGATGCGTACCGGTGATCGCAAGCGCACGGCAGCCGGCGATGAAGTCCTCGCGGATCTCGTCGGCGCGCACGGCCATGTCCGCGCAGTTCTCGCGCACGAACAGCAGCGGGAACGTGTCGCGATCCTTCAGCCCGAGCAGTACCAGCGCGGTCAGGCGCTCGCGGTCGGTCTGCAGCTGGCTCGTGTCGCAGCCTTCGCGCTCGAGCGTCTCGCGCAGGAAGCGGCCCATCTGCTCGTCGCCGACGCGCGAGATCATCGCGGTCTTCAGCCCGAGCCGGGCGACGCCGAACGCGACGTTGCCCGACGAGCCGCCGAGATACATCTGGAAGCTGCGCGCGTCCTCCAGGCCGCTGCCGTACTGCTGCGCATAGAGATCCACGGCCACGCGGCCGAGGCAGGCGAGATCGATGGGGCGGTCACTCGGAAAGTTCAGCAGGCTCATATCACGTGTCACGCTCGCGGCCGGCGTTCGGCGGTGCCGGCAGATTAGGGGACCGATCCGCCGGCGACGGTCCGCAACGTGCGCTGCACGACGCGAGGCTGCCTGCCGCAAGGAATCGGGCTACGGACGCAGTCTAGACTTTTTGGAAATCCAGTTCCCTAGGTGAAATCACGTAGAAATAAATTTCCAAATTTTCGAGGAAGTGATCTACAGTTTCATCCGGATGCTTCAGTCCGTATCGGACTCGGCCCGGCGGCGCGCAACGCGCCGTCTTCCGCCCCCCGGAGATGAGGAGACAAAGTGATCATGAAGACCAAGCTGATGGCCGTCGCGGCCGCCGCGATCCTGGCTGCGCCGCTCGCGCATGCCGAGAAGATCGGCGTGACGATGGCGTCGTTCGACGACACGTTCCTGACCATCCTGCGCAACAGCATTACCGACGCAGCGAAGAAGGACGGTGCGACGGTGCAGATCGAGGACGGCGGCAACGACGTCGGCAAGCAGTTGAGCCAGGTCCAGAACATGATCGCGCAGAAGGTCGACGCGATCATCGTGAACGCGGTCGACACCGACGCGACGCCGAAGATCACGAAGATGGTGACGGCGGCGAAGATCCCGCTCGTCTACGTGAACCGCAAGCCGGTCGATTTCGACAAGCTGCCGGCCGGCGTCGCGGTCGTCGCGTCCGACGAGAAGCAGTCGGGCACGCTGCAGGCGCGCCAGGTGTGCAAGCTGCTCGGCGGCAAGGGCGACCTCCTCGTGCTGATGGGCGAGCTGTCGAACGAATCGGCGCGCGCCCGCACCAAGGACATCGAGGAAGTCATCGCGACGAAGGACTGCTCGGGCATGAAGATCGTCGACAAGCGCGAAGGCAAGTGGAGCCGCACGCAGGGCCAGGACATCACGATGAACTGGCTGAGTTCCGGGACGAAGTTCGACGCGATCGTGTCGAACAACGACGAAATGGCGATCGGCGCGATCAACGCGCTGAAGGCCGCGCGCAAGTTGACGCCGAAAACCGTCGTCGCCGGCATCGACGCGACGCCGGACGGCCTGGCGGCGATGAAGAGCGGCGAGCTGAAGGTGTCCGTGTACCAGAACGCGGCCGGGCAGGGCGCGCAGTCGGTTGCCGCCGCGCTGAAGCTCGCGAAGAAGCAGCCCGTCGACCGCTTCGTGAACGTGCCGTTCGAGCTCGTGACGCCCGAAAACATGAACCAGTACGCCAAGCACTGAGCGGCGATCCGTTGAACTGCGCGGGCCCGGCCTGGCCGGGTTCGCGCGCGACTTGTCGAGGAACGTCCATGTTTACAGCCAGGATCGCGCGCCCGATGGCCGGCGTCGACGCGCCGGCCGCTTCATCCGGCGGAGCGCCCGGCGCATCCGGATCGTCCGGGTCGCCGGCTTCTGCCGCGGCCGACTGCGTGCTCGAGGTGCGCGGCGTCGGCAAGTCCTTTCCCGGCGTCGTCGCGCTCGACGGCGTGCAGTTCCGCGTGCGCCGCGGCACCGTCCATGCGCTGATGGGCGAGAACGGCGCGGGCAAGTCGACGCTGATGAAGATCATCGCGGGCGTCTACACGCCCGATCAGGGCGAGATCCTGATCAACGGCGAACCCGTCGTGCTGAACGGGCCGCTCGATGCGCTCGACCGCGGGATCGCGATGATCCATCAGGAACTCAACCTGATGCCGTACATGACGGTCGCGGAGAACATCTGGATTCGCCGCGAACCGAAGAACCGCTTCGGCCTGATCGATCACGCGGCGCTGCGCCGCCGCACGGCCGAGCTGTTCGAGCGGCTGTCGATCGACATCGATCCGGAAACCGACGTGCGCACGCTGACGGTCGCGAGCCGGCAGATGGTCGAGATCGCGAAGGCCGTGTCGTTCGACTCGGACGTGCTGATCATGGACGAGCCGACGTCGGCGCTGACCGACAAGGAAGTCACGCACCTGTTCCGGATCATTCGCCAGCTGCGCGAGCAGGGCAAGGGCATCGTCTACATCACGCACAAGATGAACGAGCTGTTCGAAATCGCCGACGAGTTCTCGGTGTTCCGCGACGGCAAGTACATCGGCACGCACGCATCGAGCGACGTCACGCGCGACGACATCATCCGTATGATGGTCGGCCGCGAGATCACGCAGATGTTCCCGAAGGAGGAGGTGCCGATCGGCGACGTCGTGCTGTCGGTGAAGAACCTCGGCGTCGACGGCGTGTTCCGCGACGTGAGCTTCGAGCTGCGCGCGGGCGAGATCCTCGGCGTCGCGGGCCTGGTCGGCTCGGGGCGCTCGAACGTCGCGGAGGCGTTGTTCGGCGTCGTGCCGGCCACGTCGGGCGAGATCCGGATCGACGGCAAGCCGGTGCGGATCGCGACGCCCGCGCAGGCGATGAAGCACGGGATGGCGTTCCTGACCGAGGACCGCAAGGATACCGGCTGCTTCCTGAATCTCGACCTGCTCGCGAACATGGAAGCGGCCGTGCTCAGCAACCGCTACGTGAAGTTCAATTTCGTGCGGCAGGCGCAGTTGAAGCGCGACTGCGAGGAAATGAGCCGGATGCTGCGCGTGAAATCGCCGGGGCTGCACGAGGAGATCCAGAACCTGTCGGGCGGCAACCAGCAGAAGGTGCTGATCGGGCGCTGGCTGCTCACGCAGCCGCGCATCCTGATCCTCGACGAACCGACGCGCGGCATCGACGTCGGCGCGAAGGCCGAGATTCACCGGCTCGTCAGCGCGCTCGCCGGCAAGGGCGTCGCGGTGCTGATGATCTCGTCGGAGATGCCGGAGGTGCTGGGGATGAGCGACCGCGTGATGGTGATGCACGAAGGGCGCATGACCGGCATCGTCGAACGCAAGGACGCCGACCAGGTCCGCATCATGGATCTCGCGTCGCGTTGAGCCGAAACAAGATTGGAGACAAATGAAATGGGCAACCTGAATCCGGTCGCGGATGCGCAGACCATGACCATCAAGCCGCGGCACACGAAGTGGCCGCCCGAGCTGAGCATCTTTCTCGTGCTGGTCGGCATCAGCCTGTTCTTCGAGATCGTCGGCTGGATCGTCGTCGGCCAGAGCTTCCTGTTCAATGCCGAGCGGCTCGAGATCATCGTGCTGCAGATGGCCGTGATCGGCATCATCGCGGTCGGCGTGAACCTCGTGATCATCACCAGCGGGATCGACCTGTCGTCGGGGTCGGTCGTGGCCGCCGCGGCCGTCGTGTCGGCGAGCCTCGCGCAGGTGTCCGATTTCCCGCGCGCGGTGTTTCCGCACCTGACCGACCTGCCGATCATCTGGCCGGTGCTGGCCGGCGTGTGCGTCGGGCTGCTGGTCGGCCTGCTGAACGGTTCGCTGATCGCGATGACGGGCATCCCGCCGTTCATCGCGACGCTCGGCACGATGGTGGCCGCGCGCGGGTTCGCGAAGTGGTTCACCAACGGGATGCCGGTGTCGATGCTGACCGACCCGTTCGCGGCCATCGGCGCGGGCGCCAATCCGGTGATCATCTTTCTCGTGATCGCCGCGATCTTCCACGTCGTGCTGCGCTACACGCGCTTCGGCAAGTACACCTATGCGATCGGCGCGAACCGTCATGCGGCGGTCGTCTCGGGCATCAACGTCACGCGTCACCTGGTGTTCGTCTATGCGATCGCGGGCCTGCTGAGCGGGATCGCCGGCACCGTGACGGCCGCGCGCGCGATCTCGGGCCAGTCGGGCATGGGCGTGATGTACGAGCTCGATGCGATCGCCGCGGTCGTGATCGGCGGCACGTCGCTGTCGGGCGGCCTCGGCCGCGTGACGGGTACGGTGATCGGCGTGCTGATCCTCGGCGTGATGACGTCGGGCTTCACGTTCATCCGCATCGACGCGTATTACCAGGAGATGGTCAAGGGCGCGATCATCGTCGCGGCCGTGATCGCCGACCAGTATCGCAACAAGAAGAAGCGTCGCTGACCCTGCCTGTCCGACTGGAATCCGATATCGCCAAGGATGCCTGATGAAGATCGCGCTCGACCCTTACATGATTCGCCACCTGCCGCTCGACCGGCTGCCGCACGCGGTGGCCGAGCTCGGCTACGACCAGATCGAGCTGTCGCCGCGCAGCGATTTCCTCGACTGGTGGGTGATGCCGCGCGCGACGCGCGAGCGCATGGCCGCATTCCGCCAGGCGATGCGCGCGAGCGGCGTCGGCCTCGCGTCGCTGCAGCCGATGTACCGCTGGGCCAGCCCGTTCGAGGACGAGCGGTTATGGGCCGTGCGCTGCTGGAAGAAGGCGATCGAGGTCGCGGTCGAGATGGAGTGCGCGCTGATGGTGTCCGAGTTCGGGCGCGGTGCGTCGCCCGAGCGCTCGGTCGGCGAGCGGCCGGGCGCGAACCCGAAGGAGCTGTGCGAAGCCGCGTGGTTCCGGTCGATGGACGAGCTGCTGCCGATTCTCGAACGCGAGGGCATCGTGCTGTCGGTCGAACCGCATCCGGAGGACTGGATCGAGCAGTTGCAACCGGCGATCGACATCGTGACGAACCTCGGCTCGCCGTCGCTGAAGCTGTCGTATATCGCGCCGCACACGTTTTACTACGGCGACGACATCGCCGCGATGATCGCGCAGGCCGCACCGATCCTCGCGCACGTGCGCGTGGCCGACACCTTCGACCACCGCAAGAGCAGCCAGCTTCGCTACATCGTGAACCCGCCGGGTTCGACCCAGATCCGCGTGCACCAGCATCTCGACATCGGGCAGGGCGAGATCGACTGGGACGTGTTTTTCCGCGCGCTCGGCGCCGCGGGCTTCGACGGCGTGATGTCGTCGTGCGTGTTCGCGTGGGAGGACCGCGCCGAAGCATCGTCGCGCTACATGCGCGACACGATCCAGCGCTACGTCGATCGTCATTTCGATCGCACGATGCGCTGACCGATTACTGACCGGCGCGGCACGGGCCGCGCCGCTGATGAACGACTGGAGACTCCCAGATGACCTTGCAAATCGGCGTGATCGGCTGCGGCGCGATCGGCCAGGACCATATCCGCAGATTGACCCGCACGCTGTCCGGTGCGCGCGTCGTGGCCGTCAACGACATCGATCCGCAGCAGGCGCGCGATGCGGTGTCGAAATACGGGCTCGACGCCGAGATCTACGGCGACGGCCATGACGTGGTTGCGGCCGCCGACGTGCAGGCCGTGCTCGTCACGTCGTGGGGGCCGACGCACGAAGCGTTCGTGCTCGACGCGATCGCGCACGGCAAGCCCGTGTTCTGCGAGAAGCCGCTTGCCGTCACGGCCGACGGCTGCATGCGGATCGTCGAAGCGGAAGTCGCGCACGGCAAACGGCTCGTGCAGGTCGGCTTCATGCGGCCGTACGACGAAGGTTATCGCGCGCTGAAGCGCGTGATCGACAGCGGCGAGATCGGCGCGCCGCTGATGCTGCATTGCGCGCACCGCAACCAGGCGGTCGGCGAGCGCTACACGACCGACATGGCGATCACCGACACGCTGATCCACGAGCTCGACGTGCTGCGCTGGCTGCTCGGCGAGGATTACGCGAGCGCGCAGGTCGTCTATCCGAAGAAAACGCGCCACGCGTCCGCGCATCTCGCCGATCCGCAGATCGTGCTGCTGGAAACCGCGAGCGGCGTGCGCATCGACGTCGAGATCTTCGTGAACTGCCAGTACGGCTATGACATCCAGTGCGAAGTGGTCGGCGAGCAGGGCATCGCGAAGCTGCCCGATCCGCCGGCCGTGGGGCTCAAGCGCGCAGCGCGGCAGTCGGTCGACATCATGACCGACTGGAAGGAGCGCTTCATCGCGTCGTACGACGTCGAGCTGCAGGCGTTCATCGACGGCGTGCGGCAGGGTGCGCTGACGGGCCCGTCGGCATGGGACGGCTACGCGGCGGCGGTCGCGGCCGACGCATGCGTGCGTGCACAAAAGAGCGGTGCGGTCGAACCGATCGCGATGGCCGACCGCCCCGCGTTCTACCGCGGCTGAACCGCGGCCGCATTGCCACGACTCGTGCGGCCGCGTGCCGCGTACCTGCCGGACTGACCGACATGACGATGAAGATTGGTTGCGCACCGTGCTGTTGGGGTGTCGACGACGTGAAGAACCCGCACCTGCCGCCGTGGCGGCACGTGCTTGCCGAGGCCGCGCAGGCCGGCTATTCGGGCATCGAGCTCGGCCCGTACGGCTATATCCCGCTCGAACTCGACGTGGTGAGCGCCGAGCTCGAGCGGCAGCGCCTGAGCATTACCGCAGGCACGATCTTCGACGATCTCGTGTCGCCGGAGAACCTGCCGAACCTGTTGCGCCAGACGCGCGAGATCTGCGCGCTGATCACGCGGCTGCCGAAGCTGCCGACGCAGGACGGGCAACGCTACGCGGCGCCGTACCTGGTCGTGATGGATTGGGGGCACGAAGAACGCGATTACGCGGCTGGCCACGCCGATCGCGCGCCGCGGCTGTCCGGCGAACGCTGGGCGCACATGGTCGAGCACATCCGGCAGATCGCGACGATCGCGCGCGACGAGTTCGGCGTGCGCGCGGTAATTCATCCGCACGCGGGCGGCTACATCGAGTTCGCGGACGAGATCGACCGGATCGTCGCCGATATTCCAGCCGACACGGCCGGCCTCTGCCTCGACACGGGTCACCTGCATTACTCGGGCATGGATCCGGAGACCTGGCTGCGCCGTCATGCGGCGCGTCTCGACTACGTGCATTTCAAGGATATCGACGCAGCCGTGTACGACGCGGTGATGGGCGAGCACATCGCATTCTTCGCCGCGTGCGCGCGCGGCGTGATGTGCCCGATCGGCACCGGCGTGCTCGACTACCGGGCGATCAGGCACGCGCTCGACGACATCGGCTACGCGGGCTATATCACGATCGAACAGGAGCGCGATCCGCGCAATGCCGGCACGAGCCTGCGCGACGTTGCCGCGAGCCGCGCGTTTCTCGCGTCGGCCGGCTTCGCATGAACTTCGCATGAACGCCCGAACCACCGAACACCTGAACACGGACCAGGAACACCACCATCATGATTGACGGACAGATTCTGCTTGGACACTCGATTCGCTGGGGCATGGTCGGCGGCGGGCTCGGCAGCCAGATCGGCTACAGCCACCGGTCGGCCGCGCTGCGCGACGGCAGCTTCGAGCTGGTCGCCGGCGCGTTCGACATCGATCCCGAACGCGGCCGCCAGTTCGGCGTTAAGCTCGGCGTCGCGGCGGATCGCTGCTATCCCGACTACGCGACGATGTTCGACGCCGAGGCGCGCCGCCCGGACGGAATTCGCGCGGTGTCGATCGCGACGCCGAACAACACGCACTTCGAGATCTGCCGCGCCGCGCTGAACGCGGGGCTGCACGTGGTCTGCGAGAAGCCGCTGTGCTTCACGACCGAGGAGGCCGAGACGTTGCAGCGCCTGTCGGTCGAGAAGAACCGGATCGTCGGCGTCGCATACGGCTATTCGGGTCACCAGATGATCGAACAGGCGCGCGAGATGATCGCGCGCGGCGATCTCGGCGAGATCCGCATCGTGCAGATGCAGTTCGCGCACGGGTTTCACAGTGAAGGCGTCGAGGCCGCGAGCGCGGCCGCGCGCTGGCGCGTCGACCCGAAGTTCGCGGGCCCGAGCTACGTGCTCGGCGACATCGGCACGCATCCGCTGTACATCTCCGAGGTGATGGCGCCCGAGCTGAAGATCCGGCGGCTGATGTGTTCGCGGCAGAGCTTCGTGAAGAGCCGCGCGCCGCTGGAAGACAACGCGTTCACGATCATGGAATACGACACGGGCGCGGTCGGCTACGTGTGGTCGAGCGCGGTGAACGCGGGTTCGATGCATGGCCAGAAGGTGCGCGTGATCGGTTCGAAGGCGAGCGTCGAATGGTGGGACGAGCATCCGAACCAGTTGCGCTACGAAGTGCAGGGGCAGCCCGCGCAAGTGCTCGATCGCGGGATGGGTTATCTGCATCCGAACGCATTGCGCGAGGATCGCATCGGCGCCGGGCATCCGGAAGGGCTGTTCGAGGCGTGGTCGAATCTCTACGCGCGCTTCGCGCTCGCAATGGATGCGGCCGATCGCGGCGACGCCGCCGCGCTGAAGGGCATCCGCTTTCCGGACGTTCACGCGGGCGTCGAGGGCGTCCGATGGGTCGAGAACTGCGTGCGTTCCGCCGACGCGGGCAGCGTGTGGGTCGACTATCGCTGAGCAGGGCAGGCCGGAAGCGGTGCGCCACGCGCCGCTTCGCACTGGCCGCCGGCCTCGGTAGGCTCGGTAGACACCCTAATCTTTACGACGCCGCGAGAGCGTTGGACAATCGTTTCCAGTCTTGCCGTGGAGCGTGTGCAGGTGATGATCGAGCGCGTGGGAGCGATACGCGCGGCGCGGGCCGTGCCGCAAACGTGATTAAATTCGCCCTTCATGCATGTTCCAGGTGAGCTTCGGGCCGCGTCCGTCAGCATCGCGCGTGCACCGGGGCCGTCAACTTCGCGCAATCCGATGAGTTCATCCGAGAAACCTCCCGCTACCGTCGAGCAGTTCCTGCAGCACCTGACGCAGGAATACGACGGCCTCAGCAATCGCCTGAAGGTCATTGCGCGTCACGTGGAAACGCATCGGGACCAGCTTGGCCTGGAAGGCATCCAGTCGCTGGCGGAGGCGTGCGGCGTGCAGCCGTCGGCGGTCGTGCGCTTCGCGAAGCATTTCGGCTTCTCCGGCTTCTCCGAGATGCAGCGGCTGTTCCGCGAAGGGCTCGCGCAGCAGATCGCGCCGGGGCGTGCGTACAACCTGCGGCTGCGCGACGTGATCGAATCGGGTTCGTCGAGCCTGCAGCCCGAGCAGATCGCCGACGAATTCATCAAGGGCAGCATTGCCGGGATGCAGCAGTTGCGGCAGACGCTCGACCCGCAGGCGCTCGCGCAGGCCGTCGACCTGCTCGCCGACACGCAGGCGATCTGGATCGCCGGTTCGCGGCGCGCGTTTCCGATCGCCGTGTATCTCGACTATGCGCTGCAGCACACCGACAAGCGCATCGGGCTGTTCAGCGCGCTCGGCAGCATGCATCTCGGGCAGATCCGGTCGGTGCGCAAGGGCGACGTGATGATCGTCATCTCGTTCATGCCGTATGCGGACGAGACGGTGCAGGTCGCGCAGCAGGCCGTGCAGCGCGGCGCGCGCCTGATCGCGATCACCGACAGCCGGATGAGCCCGCTCGCGCGGGAGGCCGAGGTGACGCTGATGGTGCAGGACAGCGAGACGTTCGGGTTCCGCGCGCTGACGGCCACGATGGGCCTCGCGCAGAGCCTGTTCGTCGCGCTCGCGTACCGGCTCGAACTGTCGTACCTGCCGACCGCCGACGGCGCGCACGGCACGAAAGCCGGCTGACGCGTTCTGCAGGCGCACCGCCCGCCAGGGCCTGTTCCCGCTAATAACGGGCTTGTGAACAGGCCCTGGGCCGACGGGCGGCGCACCGGCCGGCTTACTTCGCGGTCGGCATCGCGAATTCGGCACCCTTGCCGATGCTCGACGACCAGCGCTGCATCACCGACTTCTGGCGCGTGTAGAAGCGCACGCCTTCCTCGCCGTATGCGTGCATGTCGCCGAACAGGCTCTTTTTCCAGCCGCCGAAGCCGTGCCACGCCATCGGCACCGGAATCGGCACGTTGATGCCGACCATCCCGACCTGGATGCGCCGCGCGAATTCGCGCGCGATGCCGCCGTCGCTCGTGAAGCACGACACGCCATTGCCGAACTCGTGCGCGTTGATCAGGTCGACCGCTGCGCCGAAATCCTTCACGCGCACGCAGCCGAGCACGGGCCCGAAGATTTCCTCCTGGTAGATCCGCATGTCGGGCGTCACGTGATCGAACAGCGTGCCGCCGGTGAAGAAGCCTGCCTCGCGGCCCGGCACGCGCAGCCCGCGCCCGTCGACCACCAGTTGCGCGCCTTCGTTCACGCCTTGCTCGATATAGCCTTCGATGCGCTTCAGCGCTTCGCCGGTGACGATCGGGCCCATCTCGACTTCCGGCTGCATGCCGTCGCCGATCACCAGCTTGCGCGCGCGCTCGGCAACCGCCGGCACGATCCGGTCGGCCACGTCGCCGACCAGCACCGCGATGCTGATCGCCATGCAGCGTTCGCCGGCCGAGCCGTATGCAGCGCCGATCAGCGCGTCGACCGCCTGCTCGATGTTCGCGTCGGGCATCACGACGAGATGGTTCTTCGCGCCGCCGAGCGCCTGCACGCGCTTGCCGGACTGCACCGCGCGCTGCTGCACGTAGGCTGCGATCGGCGTCGAGCCGACGAAGCTGACGGCCTGCACGTCCGGGTGGTCGAGCAATGCGTCGACCGCGTCCTTGTTGCCCTGCACGACGTTGAACACGCCGGCCGGCAGCCCGGCCTGCGTGAGCAGGTCGGCGATGAACAGCGCCGCCGACGGATCGCGCTCGCTCGGCTTCAGCACGAACGTGTTGCCCGTCGCGATCGCGACCGGGAACATCCAGCACGGCACCATGCACGGGAAGTTGAACGGCGTGATGCCCGCGACGACGCCGAGCGGCTGGCGCATCGTCCAGTTGTCGATGCCGGTGCTGACCTGGTCGGTGAAGTCGCCCTTCAGGAGCTGCGGCACGCCGCATGCGAATTCGATGATGTCGATGCCGCGCGCGACTTCGCCCTGCGCGTCGGAGAACACCTTGCCGTGCTCGGCCGTGATGATCGCCGCGAGCGTGTCGCGGTGCTCGTTCATCAGTTGCAGGAAGCGGTGCAGCACGCGCGCGCGGCGGATCGGCGGCGTCTCGGCCCAGGCCGGGAACGCGGCGTGGGCGGACGCGACGGCCTGCTGCACTTCGCTGTTGTCCGCGAGCGCCACGCGGCGCACCGCGCGGCCGAGTGCCGGGTTCAGGACGTCCTGGAAGCGGCCGCTGCGGCCGGCAACGGGCGCGCCGTCGACATAGTGGCCGACGTCGGCGTCGGACGTGTACGCGGGAACCGGATTCATCGTGTCTCCTGGGAATGAGGGGGAACGGAACCTAGTCTAGGGAAACCGGCGGGGCGGGAGAAGGCCGCGCAACTTGATTCACTGTTCAGAATTCTGAATAATCGACGAATGAATCAGCAAAATGTCCAGGCGCTCTGGCCGCATATCCATTCGCTGACGGTACTGGCCGCGGCCGGCAGTTTCACGGCCGCCGCGCAGCGGCTCGGCATCAGCAAGGCCGCGATGAGCCAGCGCATCGCCGATCTCGAAAAGGCGGCCGGCGTGCCGCTCGTGCGCCGCACGACGCGCAGCGTGCGGCTCACCGATGCGGGCCAGACGCTCGTCGACAGCACGCGCGACGCGTTCGAGTCGATCGGGCAGCATTTCGCGCGCGTGAAGGACCTGGCCGGCGAGCCGCGCGGCCTGCTGCGCGTGACGGCGCCGGTCGCGCTCGGACGCCAGCAGGTCGTGCCGCACCTGCCCGATTTCCTGCGGCAGCATCCGGGCGTGCACATCGAGCTCGACCTGTCGGACCGGCTGCATTCGCTGACGCAGGAGGGCTTCGACCTCGCGATCCGCCATACGACCACCGCGCCGCAGACCCACGTCGCGTGGAAGCTGTGCGACACGCGCTCGCTGCTCGTCGCGAGCCGCGACTACCTCGACGCGCGCGGCGCGCCGCGGCACCCGAGCGAACTCGTCGACCACAGCTGCCTGTGCTACCTGCGCGACAACGAACCGGCCGCGTGGAGCTTCGAGCCGGACGGCCGGCGGCGCCAGCGCGTGAGCGTGCCGGTGCGCGGCAGTTTCGCGGCGAACAACAGCGAGGCGATGCGCGAGGCCGCGCTCGGCGGGCTCGGCATCGCGCTGCTGCCCGATTTCAGCGCGCGACGCGATCTCGACGCCGGCCGGCTCGTCGCGCTGCTCGACGGCTGGCGGCCGTCGGGCGCGTTCGGCGACCACATCTTCGCGATCCGCCCGTACAGCCCGGTCGTGCCGAGCGCGGTGCGCGCGCTCGTGCGGCACCTGCGCGAACGGCTCGCGGGCGGTTTCTCCGGCGCGTGACGCCGGCGCCCGCGGCGCCGGGCCGCGGCGTGCCTGGGCGGGCGCCGCGGCGCTGCGGTAAAATCGCGGCTTCCTCCCGCGCCTCGTGTGGCGCGACATTCGAAGGTCGACAGCCGATGCAGATTCACAAGGAAGTGGACGCGCGCGGGCTCAATTGCCCGTTGCCGATCCTGCGTGCCAAGAAAGCGCTTGCCGATATGGAAAGCGGGCAGATCCTCAAGGTGCTCGCGACCGATCCCGGCTCGCAGCGCGATTTCGCCGCGTTCGCGAAGCAGACGGGCAACGAGATCGTCGAATCGACGACGCAGGACAAGACCTACGTGTTCCTGATGCGCCGCCGCTGACGGCCCGCGTCGCGCGCCCGGCCGCGGCGTCCGCTCGCGGTGAGCGGGCCGGCAACGCCCGGCGCCGGCCGGTCGAGCCTCTGACAATTCTTAAACCTCGCTTCGCGACCGGCTGCGTATACTGACCCGGCCGGTCGTCCGCTCCCAGCGGAAGCACCGGCCACGGTACGTCGCACGGCGGGCACGGGGGCCATGCCTGACGCTACCGTCGTACAACGGGGAAAGGACATGTCCTTCAGACCAGGGACCCTTCGAAGTCCGTCCGGAGCGGAATGCATTGCGCCCGAGCGTGCGTCGGAATTGAGCCGTATCGAGCTCGATCCGCGACAGGACCGCCACGCGCGTGCCGCGCTGGAGGCGTATGCGGATTCAGCCGCGGCCGAGATGCCGTGGCTGGCCGAGTGGCTCGACGAACGGCTGCGCGACGCTGCGCAGGACGACGGCTCGGGCCCGACCTACTGCGGTGCGACGATCGAGCGCGTGTTCGATCTGGCGCAGGCATGGGCGGCGGGCCAGCCCGACTACGCGGCCACCGCGTGGGAGCGCGTGCGCGGACAGTTGCAGCGGATGCTTGCGCAACCGGCGCCGTCGCAACCGCTGTTGCAGCATCTGCCGGCCGATGAATTCGCCGAGCCGGTGGTCGGCATGGCGGGCGCCGACTAGGCGTCCGACTGCGCGACAGGAAGGATTATTCGAAAAAGGACGGTAGTCCGCGCAATTTTTTGGCGAATTTCATACTACTATGATGAAATCGCCGGTTCGTCCGCGCCCCGTTTTTGAGATATTTGGCCGGGGTCGCCGGTTTGCGCAGGTGGCGCGAGCGGCGAACGACAGCTCGCCGGCCGGTATCCGGAAGCCGCGTGCGCGCAGCGCGGCGGGGTGGGTGCGGGGAGCTGAACTGGACGAATCGCTTTCGATTTGCGGGGTGCTATGAGAATTGCTGTACTGGATGACGATCCGGCCCAGACGGATTTCGTCAGTCAAACGCTGACTGCCGTTGGCCATACGTGCTATGCGTTCAAGGAAGGCAAGGCCCTGAAGAAGCGTCTGCAGCGCGAGACGTTCGATCTGCTGGTGCTCGACTGGAACGTGCCCGACATGTCCGGCGAGGAAGTGCTCAAGTGGGTGCGCGCCAACCAGACCGAGCACAGCCTGCCGATCATCTTCATGACGAGCCGCGACGACGAGGCGGGGATCACGCAGATCCTCAACGCCGGCGCCGACGACTACGTGGTCAAGCCCGTGTCGGGCCCGATCCTGCGCGCACGCATCGGCTCGCTGCTGCGCCGCGCGTATCCGGTCAATGCCGAGGCGACGGTTCGCGAATTCGACCAGTTCCGTTTCGACGTGAACCTGAAGCAGGCCTACGTCGGCGACAAGCCCGTGAGCCTGACGCAGAAGGAATTCGAACTCGCGCTGCTGCTGTTCCAGCATCTCGACCGGCCGCTGTCGCGCGCACACATTCTCGATCTCGTGTGGAAGCAGGCGACCGACATCCCGTCGCGCACGATGGATACGCACATCTCGATGCTGCGCACCAAGCTCGGCCTGCGGCCCGAAAACGGCTATCGCCTCGCGCCGATCTACGGCTACGGCTACCGGCTCGAACGGGTCGGCCAGGGGGAACCGGAGTGACCACGGGTATCACGCAGCGCACGGCGAATCTGCGCACGATCGCGCTGCGCACGGCCTGCGCGGTCGCGTTTGCGTTCGCCGCGCAGCATGCGGCAGCACAGCCGCCCGCTGCCGCGGGCAAGATGGTCGTCTACCGCACGCAGGCCGGCGACACGCTGTACGACGTCGCCGCGCGCTACCTGCAAGGCGCGGACGACTGGCAACTGCTCCAGCAGATCAACGGCGTTCCGGCACCGAAGCACCTGCAGCCCGGCGTCGCGCTGAAGCTGCCGGTTGCGCGCCTGCGCAAGGAAAAGCTGACCGCGCGCGTCGTCGCGGTGCAGGGCACGGCCGAGCGCGCGTCCGGCGACGCTTACGTGCCGCTGGCGAACGATGCGACGCTCGCCGAGGGTGACCGCGTGCGCACCGGCGCGAACGGCTTCGTGACGCTCGAGCTTGCCGACGGCACGCACATGAGCCTGCCGCCCGACAGCCAGCTCGACCTGAAGGCGCTGCGCCGTACCGTGCTGACCGGCACGCTCGATCGCCAGTTCGAACTCACGCGCGGCTCGGTCGACAGCGAAGTCACCCATCTGAAGAAACGCGACGACCGCTTCCTGATCCGCTCGCCGTCGGTCGTGGCCGGCGTGCGCGGCACGCGCTTTCGCGTGAACTACGACGCGGCCGGCAATGCGTCGACGCGCGTCGAAGTGCTCGACGGTACCGTCGGCGTCGCGGGCAACCGGCAGCCGGCCGGCCCGACGCTCGTGCATGCGAACTTCGGCAGCGTCGCGACGTCGTCCGGCGCGGTCGGTGCGCCCGTCGAGCTGCTGGCAGCACCGGCGCTCGTGCATCCCGACAAGGTGCAGGACGAGCCCGACGTCGCGTTCGACGTTTCGCCCGAGGAGAACGCGCACGCGTACCGCATGCAGCTCGCGCACGATGCGGGGCTGCTCGACCTGTTCCGCGAAACGCGCACCGATTCGCCGCGCGCGGTCTTCCGCGACGTGCCGAACGGGAACTACTTCGTGCGGATTGCCGCGATCGATGCCAACGGCCTCGAGGGGCTGCCGCGCACCTATGCGTTCGAACGCCGCGTGATGGGGCTCGACGCAAGCGCGTCGCCCGGCGCGGGCGGCTACGAATTCCGCTGGACGCCGAACGGTTCGGGCAAGGATGCGCGCTACCGGTTCGTGCTGTCGCGCTCGAAGGACCTGAGCGCGCCGGTCGTCGACCAGGTCGGCCTGCAGGCACGCAAGATCACCGTCGCGCACTTGCCGCCGGGCGATTATTTCTGGGCAGTGACCGTCGAAGAGTTCGAAGGCGGCAAGTTCTACGAGAAGACCAGTCCGGTCAGCGCGTTCACGCTGTCGCGCTGACCCGCGGCGCATGAAACCCGACTCCGTTTCCCCACGGCGGCATCTCGGCCGCCGCTTCCTGATCGAATGGATCGCGATCGGCTGCCTCGGGATCGCGGTCATCCTCGCGTGTGCGCTCGGCCGCCTGTCGTCGAGCGTCGACGGGCTGATCTACGACCGGCTGCTGATGCTGCGCAGCCTGCCGCTGTCGCCCGACGTGGTCGTCGTCGACATCGACAACCAGAGCGTGTCGGCGCTCGGCCGCTGGCCGTGGTCGCGCGACGTGCATGCGCGGCTGCTCGACACGCTGGCGCGCGCGCAGCCGGCCGCCGTCGTCTACGACGTCCTGTTCACCGAACCATCGCCGGAGGATCGCGCGTTCGCGGACGCGATGAGCCACGTGCCGACCTTCCTGCCCGTGCTGCTGAGCCCCGAGCAGGCGGACGGCTCGCGTACCGTCGATCCGCCGGTGGCCGCGCTCGCGGCGCGCGCGACAGGGCTCGGTCACATCAACCTCGAAGTCGATCGCGATGGCATCGTGCGCAGCGTCGCGCTGTTCGAAAGCGACGGCCGCGTGCGCTGGCCGCAACTGATGGTGCCCGTGTACCGCGCGATCCAGGCCGGCCGGCTGCATCCGGTCGGCGGCGAGCCGGGCGCGAATGCGCACGACCTGTCGCGCGACGCGAACGGCGAGGGCCGCTACCTGATCCCGTTCAGCCGCAACACGCCCGCTTATCCGACGGTGTCGTTCGACGACGTGCTCGAGGGGCGCGTGAAGCCCGACGCGCTGCGCGGCAAGATCGTCGTCGTCGGCGTGACCGCTTCGGGGCTGTACGACCGCTTCGCGACCCCCGTATCCGGCGATTTCGGCCCGCTCGCCGGCGTGTATATCCACGCCAACGTGCTCGACATGCTGGCGACCGGCAGCGCAATCTCGCCTGCGTCGCGCGCGGGGCTGTTCGCCGCGTCGCTGCTGCCGCTCGCCGCGCTGCTGGGCGGCTTCCTGATGCTGTCGCCGTGGCGCGCACTGCTGCTGACGATGAGCCTCGCCGCGCTTGCCGTCGTCGCGAGCATGGCGCTGCTGTTCGAGGTGCGCATCTGGCTGTCGCCGGCGCCGGCGATCTTCGGGCTGATCGCCGTCTACCCGATCTGGAACTGGCGGCGCCTCGAAATGACGATGTCGTACCTGCGCCGCGAGCTGCAGCGGCTCGCCGACGAGCCGCACCTGCTGCCCGAGGCGCCGCGCACGCGCAGCGTCGGCGGCGACGTGCTCGAGCGCCAGATGGCGCTGATGGCGCAAGCCGCGCAGCGCGTGCAGGACATGAAGCGCTTCGTGTGGGACAGCCTCGACAGCATGCCCGAACCGATCTTCGTGACCGACCTGGCCGGCACCGTGCTGATCGCGAACCATGCGGCGAAGCGCTACGGGTCGCGGCTCGCGCTGCCGCTGCCGGAAGGGCGGCCGCTGCGCGCCGCGCTCGGCGAACTGACGTTCATGAAGACCGTCGACGGCAATGCCGAACACGACGCGGCGATCCGCGAGCACTGGCCGGCCGTGCTCGACCCGACGCTCGAGGACGAGCACGATGCAATGGCGCGCGGCATCGAGGTGCGCGATCGCGACGGGCTCGACCATCTGTTACGCTACGCCGCTTGCACGAACGCGCAGGGCCGCGTGACGGGCTGGATTGCCGGCCTCGTCGACGTGACCGAACTGCATGCGGCCGAGCGGCATCGCGAGGAAGCGCTGCACCTGCTGTCGCACGACATGCGCTCGCCGCAGTCGTCGATCCTCGCGCTCGTCGAGATCGAGCGTGACCGCGTCGAGACCGACGCGATGCGCGCGCTGCTCGCGCGGATCGAGCGCTACGCGCACCGCGCGCTGTCGCTGGCCGACGAGTTCGTGCAGTTGGCGCGCGCGGAGTCGCAGGCGTACCAGCTCGAGGCGACGAGCCTCGTCGACGTGCTGATCGATGCGAGCGACGAGGTATGGCCGCAGGCGCAGGCGAAGCACATCCGCATCGATACCGAGGTCGGCACCGACATGTGCTGGGTGCGCGCGGATCGCTCGCTGATCACGCGCGCGTTCGTGAACCTGCTGAACAACGCGGTCAAATACAGTCCGTCCGATACCGCGATCGCGTGTACGCTGACGGTCGAGCACGCGTCGAAGCGGATGTTCTGTACGATTCGCGATCAGGGGTACGGCATCGCGCCGGAAGATCAGCGGCATCTGTTCGAGCGTTTCAAGCGATTCCATGCCGGCGAGCGGCCCGAGATCTCGGGTTCCGGGCTCGGCATGGCATTCGTGAAGACGGTCGTCACGCGCCATGGGGGCAGCGTGTCGGTCGACAGCGAAGTGGGTGTCGGCACCGCGGTGACGGTGTCGCTGCCCGCGATCGACGAGCCGTCCGCCTGACAGGGCCGGGCACGACGGCAGGCATCTGGGGAAAGCCATGAGAAAGGAATGGGCAGCGGCCGCGCTTGCGGCGTCGCTGTTGACGGGCTGCGCCGGCGTGACGAGCGGCGTGAGTGCGGTCGGGCAGCCGAATGCGTTTGCATCCGGCGCGCACGGCTACGATTTCGTCCAGACGGCCGCGCAGGCCGACGACGCCGAATACCGGCAGATCGAGACGCTCGTGCGCGACGAGCTCGCGCGCCGCGGTTTCGACGCGCAGCCGCTCAAGGACGCGCGCTACCGGCTGTCGATCGCGTACGCGACGCAGCCGGCGGCGGTCGCGGCCGTGGCCGACCAGTGCGGCGCCGCGAGCAGCGCGTGCGTGACGGTCGACGGGCCGTCGCCGCTCGCGCTGCCGTTCGTGGGCAAGCTGTACCGCCACGTGCTGACGCTGCGTTTCGTCGATGCGAACTCGGGCGCCGACGTCTATCGCGTGACGGCCGCGCTGCGCGATCGCGAACCGGGCACGCAGCAGGCCGCGCCGGCGCTCGTGAAGAGCGCGCTCGCGAAGGTGCCGTTCGACGCGGGCGACGGCTGGCTCGTCAAGACGAAAAAAGACGACGCGGGCGGGATGCCGGGCGTCGTCTCGGTGAAGCCGGCCGAAGCGCGCTGAGCGCCGGCCGGCAAGGTGAGGGCGGGCCCGCCGGGGCGAGCCCTTGCCGCGTTCAGGCGGCCGGATGCGCGCCGCCGCGCGTGCGCAGGTATTCGTCGAATTCCGTGGCGACTTCCGGATGGCGCAGCGCGAATTCGACCGTCGCCTTCAGGTAACCGAGCTTGCTGCCGCAGTCGTAGCGCGTGCCCTGGTACTTGTAGGCCAGCACCTGTTCATCGGCGAGCAGCGCCTGGATCGCGTCGGTGAGCTGCAGCTCGCCGCCCGCACCCGGCTTCAGCGCGCGCAGGTGCTGGAAGATCCGCGGCTTCAGGATGTACCGGCCGACCACGCCGAGGTTCGACGGCGCGACTTCCGGCGCCGGCTTCTCGACGATCGCCGACATCTTGACGATCGACTCTTCCCACTCCTTGCCGTCGACGATCCCGTACGACTTCGTCTCCGACGGCGGGATCTCTTCGACGCCGATCACCGAGCTGTGATAGTGGTCGAACACGTCGACCATCTGCTTCATCACGGGCGGGTTGCCGTCGAGCAGGTCGTCCGCGAGGATCACCGCGAACGGGTTGTCCGCCACGAGCTTCTCCGCGCACAGCACCGCATGGCCGAGGCCGAGCGCTTCCGGCTGGCGCACGTAGAAACAGTCGACATGGCTCGGCTTGATGCTGCGTACGAGCTCGAGCAGCTTTTCCTTGCCGCGCGCCTCGAGTTCCGCCTCGACCTCGTACGACTTGTCGAAGTGATCCTCGATCGCGCGCTTGCTGCGCCCGGTGACGAAGATCATCTCGGTGATGCCCGCGGCGATCGCTTCCTCGACCGCGTACTGGATCAACGGCTTGTCGACGACCGGCAGCATTTCCTTCGGGCTCGCCTTCGTTGCCGGGAGGAACCGCGTGCCGAGGCCGGCGACGGGGAATACCGCCTTGGTGACTTTCAACATGATCGAACCTTTATTCCTGTAATCGACTTGTCAGACGGTCTATGTTCACGTTCGCATTATAGTGAACGCAAACGGCCTTACCGATTGTTACGCAGGCAACCGATCGAGCTGCGCACGCAGTTTCTCGAGCGTGCTCTGGAATTCGGCGACGCGCTTTTGCTCCTGTTCGACCACGGCCGGCGGCGCTTTCGCGACGAAAGCCTCGTTGCCGAGCTTCGCGTTGCACTTCGCGATCTCGCCCGTCAGGCGCGCGATTTCCTTCGACAGGCGCTCGCGTTCGGCCGCGACGTCGATTTCCACCTTCAGCACCAGCTTGTTCGGGCCGACGATCGCGATCGGCGCGCCGTGCGCTTCCTTGTCGAGCGTCGCTTCGTCCGCGAGGATCTGCACTTCCGACAGGCGCGCAAGCGCCTGGACGTACGGCGCGAACGAGCGCAGGCGCTCGGCGTCGCCGGCCGCAAGCAGCGGCACCTTCGTCGCCGGCGACAGGTTCATCTCGCCGCGCAGGTTGCGGCATGCGTCGACGATCGCCTTCAGGTCGGCCGCCCACTGCTCGGACGCCTCGTCGATCTTCTGCAGGTTGGCGACCGGATACGCCTGCGTCATCAGCGACGCTTCGCCCTCGGCCTGGCCCTGCGGATAGCGGCCCGCGAGCGGCGCGACCTTCTGCCAGAGCGCTTCGGTAATGAACGGGATGACCGGGTGCGCGAGGCGCAGCACCGTTTCGAGCACGCGCAGCAGCGTGCGGCGCGTGGCGCGCTGCTGTTCCGGCGTGCCGTTCTGGATCTGCACCTTCGCGAGTTCGAGATACCAGTCGCAGTACTCGTCCCACACGAACTTGTAGATGCTGGTCGCGACGTTGTCGAAGCGGTAATCGGCGAAGCCCTTCGCGATGTCGGCCTCGGTGCGCTGCAGCAGCGACACGATCCAGCGGTCGGCCGCCGAGAAGTCGAGGTAGCCGCCCGGGCCGCAGTCGCCCGCGCCGCAGACTTCCGGCTTGTCGCTGCCGCAGTCGTGGCCTTCGCAGTTCATCAGCACGAAGCGGGTCGCGTTCCACAGCTTGTTGCAGAAGTTGCGATAGCCTTCGCAGCGCGCGAGGTCGAAGTTCACGTTGCGGCCGAGCGTTGCCATCGACGCCATCGTGAAGCGCAGCGCGTCGGTGCCGAACGCGGCGATGCCGTCCGGGAATTCCTTGCGCGTCTTCTTCTCGATCGTCGCGGCCTGCTTCGGGTTCATCAGGCCCGTCGTGCGCTTGGCGACCAGCGTCTCGAGATCGATGCCGTCGACGATGTCGATCGGGTCGAGCGTGTTGCCCTTGCTCTTCGACATCTTCTGGCCTTCCGCGTCGCGCACGAGGCCGTGCACGTAGACGGTGTGGAACGGCACTTTGCCGGTGAAGTGCGTGGTCATCATCACCATCCGGGCGACCCAGAAGAAGATGATGTCGAAGCCCGTGACGAGCACCGACGACGGCAGGAAGTGCTTCAGTTCAGGCGTTTCGTTCGGCCAGCCGAGCGACGAGAACGGCACGAGTGCCGACGAGAACCACGTGTCGAGCACGTCTTCGTCGCGCTTCAGCGCACCGGCGTAACCCTTCGCGGCGGCCTGCGCGCGCGCTTCTTCCTCGTTGCGCGCGACGAACACCTCGCCGTTCTCGCCATACCACGCGGGAATCTGGTGGCCCCACCACAGCTGGCGCGAGATGCACCAGTCCTGGATGTTCTCGAGCCACTGGTAGTAGGTGGTCGTCCAGTTTTCCGGGACGAACTTGATCTGGCCGCTGCGCACGACGTCGAGCGACGTCTCGGTGATCGACTTGCCGGGATTGAACGTGCCTTCCGGCGCCGCCTTCGTCATCGCGACGAACCACTGGTCGGTCAGCATCGGCTCGATCACGACGCCGGTGCGGTCGCCGCGCGGCACCATCAGCTTGTGCGGCTTCACGGAGTCGAGGAAACCCAGCGCGTCGAGATCGGCGACGATCGCCTTGCGCGCATCGAAGCGGTCGAGGCCGCGATACTGCTCGGGGCCGTTGTCGTTGATCTTCGCGTCGAGCGTCAGGATCTCGATCGGTGCGAGGTTGTGGCGCAGGCCGACCTGGTAGTCGTTGAAGTCGTGCGCGGGCGTGACCTTCACGACGCCCGTGCCGAACTCGCGGTCGACGTAGTCGTCGGCGATCACCGGGATCTCGCGGCCCGTCAGCGGCAGCGTGACGAGCTTGCCGATCAGGTTCGCGTAGCGCTCGTCTTCCGGATGCACCATCAGCGCGACGTCGCCGAGCATCGTCTCCGGGCGAGTGGTCGCGACGGTCAGCGAGCCAGAGCCGTCGACGAGCGGGTAGCGGATGTGCCACAGGTGGCCGTTTTCCTCTTCGCTCGCGACTTCGAGATCCGACACGGCGGTCAGCAGCACCGGATCCCAGTTGACGAGGCGCTTGCCGCGGTAGATCAGGCCCTGTTCATAGAGCGTGACGAACACGTCGCGCACGGCGGCCGACATCTTGTCGTCCATCGTGAAGTATTCGCGCGACCAGTCGGTCGACGCGCCGAGACGGCGCACCTGGCCCGTGATCGTCGAACCGGACTGCTGCTTCCATTCCCACACGCGCTCGACGAACTTTTCGCGGCCGAGGTCGTGGCGCGACACGCCCTGCGCGTCGAGCTGGCGTTCGACGACGATCTGGGTGGCGATCCCCGCGTGGTCGGTGCCGGGCACCCACAGCGTGTTCTCGCCGAGCATCCGGTGATAGCGGGCGAGGCCGTCCATGATCGTCTGGTTGAACGCGTGGCCCATGTGCAGCGTGCCGGTCACGTTCGGCGGCGGCAACTGGATCGCGAAATCGGGGCGGGACGGGTCGATTGCCGGGGCGGCATAGCCGCGTTTTTCCCACTCCGGCCCCCATTGGGACTCGATGGTGTGGGGCTCGAAGCTCTTCGCAAGCGTGTTGTCGCTCATGTTGGAAATCTGCCGAAAAATGCGTGAATTGGATGCCGAATCCGACAATTATAAATGGATGCCCATCGGCCAGCCATCGCGTTGCCGGCGCGGGCCCGTCGCAACGCGGCCGCAACGTGCTTGCGACGGGTGTCCGAACGGATCGGGAACGGCATCGCGCGGCCGACTTATAATGTCGGGTCCGCTTTTCTTACGCCCGCCCGCTGCCGCTCCATGCCCGATCTGCTCGCCAATCTGAACCCCGAACAACACGCCGCCGTCACGTTGCCGAACGAACCGGCGCTGATCCTCGCAGGGGCGGGCAGCGGCAAGACCCGCGTGCTGATCACGCGCATCGCGTGGCTGATCCAGCAGGGCTACGCGTCGCCGCCCACCGTGCTCGCCGTCACCTTCACGAACAAGGCTGCGCGCGAGATGATGGCGCGCCTGTCGGCGATGATGCCGATCGACACGCGCGGGATGTGGATCGGCACGTTCCACGGCCTGTGCAACCGGATGCTGCGCACGCACTGGCGCGACGCCGGCCTGCCGCAGACCTTCCAGATCCTCGATACGGCCGACCAGCTGTCCGCGATCAAGCGGCTGATGAAGGCGGCGAACGTCGACGACGAGAAGTACCCGCCGAAGAACGTCCAGTACTTCATCAACAACGCGAAGGAGCAGGGGCTGCGTCCCGACAAGGTCGACGCGACCGACAGCTTCAACCGCAAGTTCGTCGAGCTGTACCAGGCGTACGACCAGCAGTGCCAGCGCGAAGGCGTCGTCGATTTCCCCGAGCTGCTGCTGCGCTGCTACGAGCTGCTCGCGTACAACGCGCCGCTGCGCGCGCATTACCAGGCGCGCTTCAAGCACATCCTCGTCGACGAGTTCCAGGACACCAACAAGCTGCAGTACGCGTGGCTCAAGATGCTCGCGGGCGGCCAGAACGCGATCTTCGCGGTCGGCGACGACGACCAGTCGATCTACGCGTTCCGCGGCGCGAACGTCGGCAACATGCGCGACTTCGAAGACGAATTCCGCGTGCGCAACCTGATCAAGCTCGAGCAGAACTATCGGTCGCACGGCAACATCCTCGACGCGGCGAACCAGCTGATCTCGAACAACGCGCACCGCCTCGGCAAGAACCTGCGCACCGACGCGGGCCACGGCGAGCCGGTGCGCGTGTACGAAGCGAGCACCGATTCGCAGGAAGCCGGCTGGATCGTCGAAGAAATCCGCTCGCTGATCAACACCGGGATGGCGCGCAGCGAAGTGGCCGTCCTGTACCGCAGCAACGCGCAGTCGCGCTCGATCGAGCACACGCTGATGTCGTCGGGCATCCCGTACCGCGTGTACGGCGGCCTGCGCTTCTTCGAGCGGCAGGAAGTGAAGCATGCGCTCGCGTACCTGCGCCTGATCGACAACCCGAACGACGACACGGCGTTCGTGCGGGTCGTGAACTTCCCGACCCGCGGGATCGGTGCGCGCTCGATCGAACAGCTCGCCGATGCGGCGCGCCTCTACGATTGCTCGATGGCGGCCGCGATCCCGTACGTGACGGGCAAGGCCGGCACGAGCCTGGGCGGGTTCGCGAACCTGGTCGCGAAGATGCGCGCCGAGACGCAGCAGATGAATTTGCCGGACACGGTCGAGTACGTCGTGCGCGCGAGCGGCCTCGCCGATTTCTACCAGGGCGAGCGCGAAGGCCAGGACCGCCTCGAGAACTTGCAGGAACTCGTGAACGCGGCCACCGCGTTCGTCGCCGAGGAAGGCTACGGGCTTGATACGCCGGCCCGGTCGATCCCGCTGCGCGCGGGCGCGATCGCGGCGCCCGAGCTTGGCGCCGCGACGGACGATCCGGCGGTCGACGTGCTCGATCCGGCGCCGCTCGCCGATCCCGCGCAGAACCCCGACACGATGACGCCGCTCGCCGGTTTCCTGTCGCATGCGTCGCTGGAGGCCGGCGACAACCAGGCGCAGGCCGGGCAGGACGCCGTGCAGCTGATGACGGTGCACGCGGCGAAGGGTCTCGAATTCTCGGCCGTGTTCATTACGGGCCTCGAGGAAGGGCTGTTCCCGCACGAAAACAGCGTGCTCGAATCGGACGGCCTCGAGGAGGAGCGCCGGCTGATGTACGTCGCGATCACGCGCGCGAAGGAGCGGCTCTACCTGTCGTTCGCGCAGAGCCGGATGCTGCACGGCCAGACGCGCTACAACGTGCGCTCGCGCTTCTTCGACGAGTTGCCGGAGCACGTGCTGAAGTGGCTGACGCCGAAGGTCGAGGCCGGTTCGCGCTGGGGCGGGCGTTCGGACAACGCCGGGTACGGGCGCGACTGGTTCGCGCGGCCGGGCGGCGGCAGCCGCGAGCAGATCGTCGACGCGGCCGTGACCGCGCCGCTGCCCGCGTTCGCGAACAAGCAGCGCGCGGCCGATGCCGGTTTCCGGGTCGGCCAGCAGGTGTTCCATACCAAGTTCGGCGAAGGCACGGTCACCGCGCTCGAAGGCAACGGCACCGATGCGAAGGCGCAGGTGAAGTTCAAGCGGCACGGCGAGAAGTGGCTCGCGCTCGCGGTCGCGAAACTGCAGGCGGTGGAATGATGGGCATCGACATGGTTGCCACGCCTTCGACTCGCCCGCTCGGCATTCTGGCCGCGCTGCCCGAGGAACTCGGCGACCTGATCGCCGCGATGCGCGCCGACGGCGCGATGAAGACCGTCACGCTCGGCCGCCGCGATTACCACGTCGGCACCGTGCACGGCGCGGCCTGCGTGGTCACGCTCGCACGGGTCGGCAAGGTTGCTGCCGCCGCGACGGTCAGCGCGCTGATCCACGTGTTCGGCGTGGCGGGCGTCGTGTTTACCGGCGTCGCGGGCGGCGTGTCGCGCACGGTGCGCGTCGGCGATGTCGTCGTGGCCGATACGCTGCTGCAGCACGATCTCGACGCGTCGCCGCTCTTTCCGCGCTACGAGGTACCGCTGCTCGGCATCACGCGTTTCGCGACCGACGCGGCACTGACGGCCCGTCTCAGGGATGCTTGCACGCAATTCGTCGCGGAAGAGGGCGCGTTGTTCGCCGAGCGCTTCGGGCTCGCCGGCGCGGCGCTGCACGCAGGGCTCATCATCAGCGGCGACCGCTTCGTGTCGAGCGAGCGCGAGGTCGTCGCGCTGCGCGACGCGCTGCCGGACGCGCTCGCGGTCGAAATGGAAGGCGCCGCGATCGCGCAGGTGTGCGCGGAGCACGACGTGCCGTTCGCACTCGTCCGCACGATTTCCGATACGGCCGACGATCACGCGACGCAGTCGTTCTCGCACTTCCTGTCGGCGATCGCGAGCAGCTATTCGTCCGGCATCCTCAAGCGTTTCCTGACGCTGCATGCGACGACGGCGGCCTGAAGCCGCCGTCGTTTTCTCCATTCGAGCCGGTCGACCGGCCGCGGCGCGCACGCCGCGGCCGGCTCGTCACGCCTTCTTGCGCCGGCTGCTTTCGAGGTTCGGCAGGAACACCGTCAGCACGCCGATCAGCGGCAGGAACGAACACACCTTGTAGACGAACGTGATGCTCGTCGCGTCGGCGAGCTGGCCGAGCACGGCCGCGCCGACGCCGCCGAGGCCGAACGCGAAGCCGAAGAACAGGCCAGCGACCATCCCGACCTTGCCGGGCATCAGTTCCGTCGCATAGACGAGGATCGCAGCGAACGCCGACGCCAGCACGATGCCGATGATCACGGTCAGCACGCTCGTCCAGAACAGGTTCGCGTACGGCAGCAGCAGCGTGAACGGCGCGACGCCGAGGATCGACACCCAGATCACGTACTTGCGGCCGATCCGGTCGCCGACCGGCCCGCCGATCAGCGTGCCGGCCGCCACGGCCGCGAGGAACACGAACAGGTGGATCTGCGCGGCCTGCACCGACAGGTGGAACTTGTCGATCAGGTAGAACGTGAAATAGCTGTTGATGCTCGCGAGGTAGAAGTACTTCGAGAACACGAGCAGCACCAGCACGCCCATCGCACCGATCACGCGGCTGCGCGACAGCGTCGGGTGGCCGGCCGCCGCGGCCTTCTTCTTCATCGACGGATGCTTCTTGTACCAGTGGCCGATCTGCGTGAGCACGACCATCGCGACGAGCGCGGCCGCGGAGAACCACGCAATGCTGTGCTGGCCGTGCGGAATGATCACGAGCGCGGCGAGCAGCGGCCCGAGCGCGGAACCCGCGTTGCCGCCGACCTGGAACACCGACTGCGCGAGCCCGTGCTGGCCGCCCGACGCCATCCGCGCGACGCGCGACGATTCAGGATGGAACACCGACGAGCCGCAGCCGACCAGCGCCGCGGCCACCAGCAGCACGGGGAAGCTCGGCGCGACCGACATCAGCAGCAGCCCCGCAAGCGTGAAGCCCATGCCGACCGGCAGCGAATAGGGCTTCGGACGCTTGTCGGTATAGAGGCCGACGAGCGGCTGCAGCAGCGACGCGGTGATCTGGTAGGTGAGCGTGATCAGGCCGATCTGCGCGAACGACAGCGCGAACTGGCTCTTGAGCATCGGATAGATCGCGAGGATCAACGACTGGATCATGTCGTTGAGCATGTGCGAGAAGCTGATCGCGCCGAGCACCGGATAGACGGTGCGCGATGCGGGGGGCGCGGACGGCTGCACGGCGGCTGCGCCGGCGGCTCCGGTGTCGAGGCTGGTTTCCATGTGAGCTGAACGAGTTGAGGTGGCGGGCGCGCTCTGATGGGGATCGGCGCGTTTTGAATCGTTGATGCGTCAAAGAAGTGTAATGTGGCGCATCGGGAATGTCAGGCCAAGTTTTATCGCGAATCGGACATTCGTCCGACCGATCGGCCGTTGCCCGTTTTTTTGACTGGGTATAACGCTGGCGGCGCGTCTGCCTGTCAGCGGGGCCGCGCCGGGCCCGGTGCGTGTTTTACCGGACTCAAGAAACGGCGGTGGCGGCCGTAGAACGACCCAATGACCACAGGTGCGCCGCGCCCGGCACCGGCTACCCGCCGTGCAGGCGCAGGACGCACGGCATGGCCTGCCATCGCGGACCGCCGGGACCGACCTTTCCGGCAGCGTGATCCATACGGGGATATATCGATGAAAGCAGCATCATTGCATCCGCAGCCAGGTGCGGCCGCCGCCGCACCCGACGTTGCCGCCGGTCGCGCCGCACCGCGTCCGCGCGCGGCGCGTCACGAGCGCCGGCCGTGGACCGTCAAGGCGACCTTGCGCGCCGCGTTCGCGATCCTGCTGGCCGGCACGCTGGCGATCGGCGTGTTTTCGCTGTGGCAGATCAGCCGGCTGAACGCGTCGATCTCATCGGTCTACGAGCAGGGCCACGTCGCGAGCCGCGCGGCGCAGGAAGTCCGGGCCGAGGTGCTGCGGGCGAGCCGCGCACAGAAGATGCTGCTGACCGCGACCACCGCGAAGGAGCGCGACGAGCTGGGCGCCGAGGTCGGCGCGGGGCTCGCGTCGATCGGCCAGGCGCTCGGCACGCTGCAGCGTTACGCGGATCCGGCCGACGCCGACGATTCGGCGCGGCTGCGTGCGTTCTCGACGGCCGTCGGCACGTGGAGCGCGCATCTGCGCGATTTCGTCGCGCTCGTGCGCGCGCAGCCGCTCGACCTGTCGCAGATGAACTGGCAGGTCGGCACGCAGGACGTGTCGCTGCTGGTCGAAACCGGCAAGCTCGAAAAGCTCGTCGCCATACTTGTGAAGACGCGCGGCGAGAAGTCGAAGGCGACGCTCGATGCATCTGCAACCATCTTCTCGTCGTCGTTTGCGATGATCGCGGTCATGACGGCCGCGCTGATCGTGCTCGCGATCATGATCGCCGAGCGTGTCGTGCGGCGCCTCGCGTCGCAGCTCGGCGGCGAGCCCGCGCACGCGAAGGCGATTGCCGCCGACATCGCGCGCGGCGACCTGACGCGGCCGATCGCGCTCGGCCGCCACGACCGCGACAGCATGGTGCGCGCGCTGGCCGACATGCAGACGGGGCTCGCGGCGACCGTCGGCGAGATCGCCGTCAGCGCCGAGGCCATCGCGGCCGCGTCCGGGGAGATCTCGACCGGCAATCTCGACCTGTCGCGGCGCACCGAGCAGCAGGCCGTCGCGCTCGAACGCACCGCCGCCAGCATGGAGCAGCTCACGTCGACCGTGCGGCAGAACGCCGAAAACGCGCGGCAGGCGAGCACGCTCGCGGCCAATGCGTCGGCCGTAGCGGAAACGGGCGGGGAAGTCGTCGGGCGCGTGGTCGCGACGATGAGCGAGATCGACGACAGCGCGAAGAACATTCGCGAGATCATCGGCACGATCGAAGGGATCGCGTTCCAGACCAACATTCTCGCGTTGAATGCGGCGGTCGAGGCCGCGCGCGCCGGCGAACAGGGGCGCGGCTTCTCGGTGGTCGCGGGCGAGGTGCGCCTGCTCGCGCAGCGCGCGGCGACCGCGGCGAAGGAGATCCGCGCGCTGATCGGCGCTTCGGTCGAGCGCGTCGCGAACGGCGCGGCGCTCGCGCACGACGCGGGCCGCACGATGGGCGACGTCGTGCGCGCGGTCAAGCGCGTGACCGACATCATCGGCGAGATTTCGGCGGCATCGGACGAGCAGAGCGCCGGGATCGAAGAGATCGGCCGCGCGGTCACGCAGATGGACGCCGGCACGCAGCAGAATGCGGCGCTCGTCGAACAGGCTGCTGCCGCCGCGAACGCACTCGATGAACAGGCCCAGGCGTTGAAGTCGCTGGTCGGGCGTTTTCGCATCGCGGCCTGAGCGCCGCGCGGTCGCGGGCCGGCCGCCCCCGCGACGCGCGCTTCCCGCCGGCCACCCGCCGATCGATTACGAAATCCGCGGTTGCGCGGCGCGCAATCCCCTACAATGCGCGTCCACACAGTAGGGGCCAGAACTCGCCGCGCGCGCATCGACACCGATGCGCCGGCGCACCGAGCGGGTCATTCATAACAATGACAGTATCGATTTACCTGAGCGGATACCTGTGCATGCTCGTCTCCGCCGCGATCGGCATGCGCAAGCGCATGGACGCGTGGCGTTGGCTCGCGGCGGGCATCGCACCGGCCGCCGCGTTCGCCGTGCTGCGCGGCCGGACGGGCACCGACACGGCGATTTACCAGAGCATCGTGGCCGGCATCTGGAGCGGCAACCTGAAAGTCGTGCCGCGCACGCTCGAGCCCGGCTTCGTGTGGCTCGTGCACGCGCTCGAATGGGCCGGCCACGATCCGCGCATCGCGACGGCGATCCTGTCGCTGCTGATCGTCATCACGTGTGTTGTCGCGTTCGGGCGGACCGCCGAGGACGCGTGCGTGTTCGCCACGCTGATCTTTCCGCTGTTCTTCTACGACATGGCGATGAGCGGGCTGCGCTATGGCCTTGCATTTTGCGTGGCCAAGATCGCGTCGGACGAATGGGCGCACCGGCGGCGCGGCGCATCGTTCACGTTGGCGGCCGCGGCGGCCAGCATGCATGTGTCCGCGGCGCTGCTTGTCGTGCTGCTGCAGGTCCGGCGGCTGCGCCTGCTGCGCTATGCGGGGCTGGCAGTCGCTATCGGCGGCGCGCTGTTCGCAATGCATCATGACGCGCTGCTCGCCAAGGTCGGCCTCTATGCAGCGTTCACGCCGCCGGCGCAGATGTCGGGCATTGCGCCGCTCGTGCTCGCGCTGCTGACGCTCGCGGCCGGCGCGGTGCTGCTCGCGCGCATTCCGCGCACGCTCGGCTTTCTGTTCGTCTGCGAGATCGCGAGCTTCGCGCTCGCGCGAGTCAGCTATGCGGGGCTGCGTTTCCAGTGGCTCGTGCTGTTCGCGATGAGCTGCCAGTTCGTACCGCTGCAGCGCGTGCCGGGTATACGGCGCCGCTACGTGATCGCCGCACTCGTCGTGATCGGCGCCATCGGCTTCGCGATGCGGTTGCGCAACATGATCGGCGAATCCGGGCTCGGCCCGTCGCCGTTCCTGCCTTACCGGTTCTTCTGGGAGTGACGCGGCCGGGCGGGGTGCCGCCCGGCCGCTCCACGCTTACGACTTCTTCTGCTTGTCCGGATCGATGATGACCGTGCAGGTCGTGCCCGCCGACAGCACCACGTCGGCCGGCACTTCGTCGATCCGGATGCGCACCGGCACGCGCTGCGCGAGGCGCACCCAGTTGAAGGTCGGGTTCACGTCCGCGACGAGATCGCGGCTTTGCGGGTTGTCGCGATCGTAGATGCCGCGCGAGATGCTTTCGACGTGGCCCTTCATCACGCCGCCGCTCATCAGCCGCATTTCGGCCGGCGCGCCGATCTTCACGCGCGGCAGCTTGGTTTCCTCGAAGTAGCCGTAGACCCAGAACGAATGGCTGTCGACGATCGCGAGCTTCGCCTGGCCGGCCACCGCGTAATTGCCCTTGAACGTCTGCAGGTTCGTGATGTAGCCGTCGACCGGCGCGACGACGCGCGTGCGCTCGAGATTGAGCTTCGCGGCGTCGAGCGCGGCGATCGCCTGCTGGTACTGCGCATCGGCGCTCGACGCGCTGTGCGCCGCGTTCTCGCGGTTTTCCTTCGACACGACCAGCGCATCGAGATCGGCGCGGCGGGCCGCGTCGTCGCGGCGCATCTGCAGTTCCGCACGGCGGGCGGCGACGGCCGCCTGCGCCTGCTCGACCGCGATCTGGTAGTGCGACGGGTCGATCTGCATGATCAGGTCGCCCTTTTTCACGAGCTGGTTGTCATGCACGGGCAGCTCGACGATCGCGCCCGACACGTCCGGCGCGACGTTGACGATCTCGGCGCGCACGCGCCCGTCGCGCGTCCACGGATCGTCCATGTAGTGCACCCACAGCGAGCGCCCGATCAGGATCGCGACGAGAAGGATGACGGCGGTCGCGACGAAGCCGAAGAGTTTTCTGAGAATCATGATGGTTCGGAATCAACGGTAAACGGCAAGACTCAGTCCGCCGCAAATGCAGACGAGAAGGCAGGCCCGGAACAGCGACGGGTGCCAGACGAGACGGTAGAGGCCCGTGTAGGCGAGCAGGCGGTCGACGGCCCAGGTCGCGAGCGCGCCGAGGACGAACATCAGCACCACCGTGGGCATGTAGGCATCGAGAATGGCGATTTCACGCGGCATCATGACGAGGCTCCTGGTTGGGGACGCACGGGGCGGTTGCGGTTGAGCGGCTCGAGCGGCGATTCCGGATCGAGCAGCGCCGTGCGCACGAAATGCAGATGGCTCAGGATGCGCTGCAGCCGGTGGCGCTCGTCGCGCGTCGGTGCGAACACGTCGAGCGCTTGCCGGGTCGCGTCGATTGCCGCATTGGTCGCGGCGAGCGTCGCATCGAAACGGTCGGCGGTCGGTTTCGTGAACAGCGCGGAAAGGGCTGAGCGCATCGTCTCGATCGCACGACGCCACGGCATCGACGGCGCATAGCGCGGGTCGGGCGGCAGCGTCGCCAGCTCGTGGCGCAGGTCGATCGTCGCGTTGCCGGTTTCGAGCACCGCGAACATCCAGCGCAGCGCGTCGCGCTGCACGTCGGGCTGGTCGGCCGACAGCGTATGGGCCTGGTACATCAGGTCGCGCGCGCCGCTCTCGAAGCGCGTGCGCAAGCCGGCGAGCCGCGCATGGCCGGCCGCGACGGCCTGGTGGCGCAGGTCGGCGAACAGCCGCTTCTTGAGCCACGGCGCGGTCGGCGGGAACAGCACCGCGAACGCGATCGCCGACACCAGCATCGACAGCACGAGCGCGAGCGCGTCGTTCATGAAGCTGGTCGGGTCGTAGTGCGTGATGTTGTCCGGGCCGGCGAGGAAGCTGAAGAAAATCAGGTAGCCCATCCCGTAGCCCGCGAGCTTCGGCTTCAGCGTCATGAAGATGCCGATCGCGAGCAGCGGCGCGAGTGCGACGCACAGCAGCGGGAAGCCGTCGATGTACGGATAGATGCCGAACGTCAGCAGGAAACCCGTGCAGACGGCGAGCGCCGTCCCCATGCCCATCTGCGCGGACATCGCGGTCGGGCGCGGCGTCGACGACGCGAGCGCGCAGGTGGCCGCCGCCGTCAGCGTCATCGTCACGCCGCTCGGCCACGCGGTCTCGATCCAGAACCAGCCGAGCAGGAGGATCACGGTCGCGGTGCGGATCGCCGCGATCACCATCGCCGTCATGTTGGTGCGCGGCTCGTAGCGTTCGATCCAGCGTTCGCGTTCGTGCGTCGCGGTCGACAGCGACGCGTAGGTCGCCGCGTACTCGTGCAGGTCGGTGATGAAGCGGTACAGCAGCTCGGCGGCCGTATCGAAGTCGAGCAGCGGAAAGTCCGGCTGCGTTTCGAGCGCCGCGCGCGTCGCGCGGATGCGGCGCGGCAGCGCGTCGCGCCATGCGAGCAGTTGCTCGGCCGCATGCCCCGCGTCGGCCGACGTGCGCACGGGTTCGCCGGCGCGCGTCATCAGCAGCGGCGCGATCTCGCGGAAGTACGGCTCGATCGCGTCGATCGCGGCCTGCGCGCCGGCCGCATGCAGCCGGTTCATCAGCTGGTGCAGCGCATGGAACCGGCTCGACGCGCTCATGAACTCGCTGTTCAGTCGCGCGAGGCGGCCGCTGCGCATCCGCGTGTCCGGATCCTCGAACACGGCCATGCTGCGCGCGGCCTCGAACCCGACCACGTCGGCGACGAAGCGCGTATGGATGGTTTCGATATGCGCGCGGTCGAGCTTGCCCGACAGCGCCGAAGCAACATAGTCGACGAAGCTGCCGAAGCGCTTGCGCACCGTCGTGCGCATCTGCTCGCCCGTGTATTGCGGAAACACGAGCGCGCTGACCACGCCGGCCGACACGATCCCGACCATGATTTCGGCAACGCGCGTCATCGCGCTCATGAATGCGCTGTCCGGATGCAGCGCAGCGGGCAGCCCGATCAGCGCGGTCGTATAGCCGGCCAGCAGGAAGCCGTAGCTGCGGAAGTTGCGATTGCGCGCGGCGCCGGCCGTGCACAGCGCGACCCACAGCGCGACCGCCAGCAGGAACAGCTGCGGCTGCTGCGGGAACAGCCCGACGAACGTGAGCGTCGCGATGAGCCCGAAGATCGTGCCGGCGACGCGGTAGAAGCTTTTCGCGAGCACCGCGCCGCTTTGCGGCTGCATCACGATGAACACCGTGGTCATCGCCGTTTTCGGCGCGGGCAGGTCGAGCCGCATCGACACGCCGGTCGCGATGAATGCGGCGAGCAGCGCCTTGAACAAGTAGAGCCACGCAGCGCCGTCGCTGCGGGCCCAGTCGCCGAACGCGGCGGACCAGGCCGCGAGCGGACCGCCGGCGTGCCTGGAAGCGGGGGAGGAGGCTGACATGGCGGGCGCTCCGCGTTACCGTAAGGCCGGCACGCCGGACGCGCCGACGGCGGCGACCTGCGCTGGGCGGGCGACCGCCGCCACGGGCTTCGCGTCCGACGCGGCGGCGCCCGCGGCGGGTACGTCGTCGGCGGGAACGTCCTTGCCCGTCTCGACGCCGCCGCCGAGCGCGGCCATCAACTGCGCGTGCGCGGCGAGGCGTTCCGCGTCGATGCGGGCCGCCGTCTCCTGCGCGCGCAGCAACTGCTGTTGCGCAATCAGCACGTTCACGTAATCGGTCAGCCCACGGCGGAAGCCTTCGCGCGACAACTGGTAGCTGCGGTCGTTGGCGGCCACCGAGCGCGCGGCGTCCTTTTTCTGCGTATCGAGCGAGCGGATTCGCACGACCTGGTCGGCGATGTCCTTGAGCGCGCCGACGATCGTCTGGTTGTAGTGCTCGACCGCCTGGTCGTAGCCGGCATTCGCGGCGCCGAGCTGCGCGCGCAGCCGGCCGCCTTCGAAGATCGGCAGCGACAGCGCGGGGCCGGCCGTCCAGCCGCCGTTCATCGCGCGCAGGAAGTCGGTAAACGGCGCGGTCACGCCGAAGCCGCCGACCGTCGCGAGCAGGTCGATGTTCGGGTAGAACGAGGCCTTTGCGACATCGATGCCGCGCGCCTGCGCGTCGACCGTCCAGCGCGCCGCGACCACATCGGGGCGGCGGCCGAGCAGGTCGGCCGGCAGCGCCGACGGCAGGCCGGCCGGCGCGTCGAGCGAAAGCTGCGGCCGCTTGATCGCGTCGCCGGCGCCCGGGCCCTTGCCGGCCAGCGCGGCGAGCTGGTGGCGCGCGAGCTGGATCGCTTCTTCATAGCTGTCGATCTGGCGCTCGTAATCGGGCAGCGTCGATTCCGCCTGGCTCACTTCGAGCTGCGTGCCGAGGCCGGCCTGCAGCCGCTTGCGCGCGAGATCGGCGAGCGAGCGCTGGCGTTCGAACGTTGCGTGCGCGAGGTCGAGCAGCGCATAGTTCATCGACATTCCGACATACGCACGCACGACGTTGACTTCGAGCTCGAGCTTCGCCGCGCGCGCGTCGGCGGCGGTCGCATGGGCGGTGTCGAGCGCGCGCTCGGTTGCGTTCTTGTCCTTGCCCCACAGGTCGAGGTGATACGACAGGCCGAGCGTGCCGGTGTTGTTCCAGGTATCGGCGTTCGCGAGCGGGCCCGGGCCGTAGAACACGTTGTCGGGCCAGTGCTCGCGCATCAGCGAAAGATTGCCGTTGATCTGCGGCAGTTCGGCCGAGCGGGCGACGCGCGCCATTGCCTGCGCTTCGCGTACGCGCGCCTCGGCGGCCGCGAGTGTCGGGTTGCCGGCCTGGGCGGCGGCGATCCACGAATCGAGTTGCGGATCGCGGTAGGCGCGCCACCAGTCGGCCGCGGGCCAGCCCGCGTCGCGGTCGGCCGCGCGGATCGCGGCGCCGGCATCGAGCGCATTCGCTTCGATACGGGCCGACTGCGGCTTGTTGTCGCCCATGCTCGCGCATCCGGCCATTATTAATGAGACTGCAAGAACCGCCAGTGCGAGCGTCCCTTTTGTCGCCGGAGACTGCACGATTTTCTCCCTTTCGGATATAGATGAGTCGGATGCGATTATATTTTTCAGTGATTCCTGAATAAATGGACAACGGTGCAAGTCATTTTTACGAATCCTGAGACAATACTTGTTCGCCTCTGTGCAACAATCCGTCCGGATTCAAACGGGTAATGGGATGGATACGTTACAAAACATGCGGGTATTCGTCCGCGTGGTCGACGCGGGAAGCTTTACCGCGGCCGCCCAGCAGATGAATTCGACCACCGCCTATGCGTCGCGCGCGGTCTCGGATCTCGAGGCGCACCTGCGCACGCGCCTGCTGAACCGCACCACGCGGCGGATCGCGCTGACCGAAGCCGGCGAGCGCTACCTGCAGCGCTGCGAGCAGATCCTCGCGTATGTCGAGCAGGCCGAAGCCGAGGCCGGCGACGCGCACGCGCGCCCGTCGGGCAAGCTGAAGGTCCATTGCTTCACGAGCCTCGGCCAGCACTACCTGGTGCCGGCCATCGCGCGCTATCGCGAGCGCTATCCGGACGTGCACGTCGAGCTGACGCTCGCGCAGCGGATGCCCGACCTGCTCGACGAGGGGTACGACGTCGCGATCGTCGTCGGCCGCGACCTGCCCGATTCGGGGCTCGTATCGCAGCGGCTCGGCGAGAGCTACAGCGTCGTGTGCGCATCGCCCGGCTACGTCGAGGCGCATGGCGTGCCGCGGCGGCCGGCGGATCTCGCGCAGCACGTGTGCCTCGGGATGGTCACGCCGGGCTTTCACTACGACGACTGGACGCTGTCGGGGCCGAATGGCGACGAGGTCGTTCCGATCGCGGCGCCGCCGTTTCGCGTGAACGTTGCGGAAGCGCTCGCGGTGGCCGTGCGGGAGGGGATGGGGATCGGCGGGCTGCCGCTCTATTCGGCGATCGGCGGGCTGCGCAGCGGGTACTTCGTGCGCGTGATGCCCGAGTACCGGTCGCACGTGATGAACATCTACGCGCTGTATCCGTCGCGCCAGTACCTCGACGCGAAAATCCGCACCTGGGTCGATTTCCTGCGCGACGAACTGCCGGCCACGCTCGAAGCCGACGAAGCCGCGCTCGCGCAGTACACGCGTGCGACATGACAGCGCGGTTGACCGCAATCTGACGAGATTTGTCCTTCACGCAACATTTTTTTACGAACGCGTGTCGGACAGTTTGATACTGTTAGAGTAATCGAGATACGTCACACCGGAGTAGCAATGGATACGCACCTGATGATCGGCCTTGGCGTCCTGCTTGGCGCGGCCGCTGCCGCCGCGGCGACCCGCGACCTGCTGCGTGCGATGAAGGCGAAGGCGCAGATGAAGCCGGTGCCGGTGCGCGTGCGCGCGGCCCAGCATGGCGCGCGCCGCAACGACCGCTGATCGGGTCATATCAGCCCGGGTCGGAGAAGGCCGCGCAATGCGGCCGGGCGGGCCGGCGTTCAGCCGAGCTCGACGACCTTGTTCCACGCGAACGCGGTATTTTCCAGTTCGCCGGTGCGCCGGTGGATATAGCCGCGCGGATTGCACACCACGCGTGTGCCGCCGTCCGCCACGTAGTCGAATGACGTATGCGTGTGGCCGTGGATCCACAGATCCACCGGCGGCCGCACGAGTTCCGCCATATCCGTGACGAACCCCGCCGACGCGAGGTCTTCCGCATAGCGTTCCGCCAGCGAGCGCCGATGCGGCGCGTGGTGGGTGACGACGATCGTCCGCCCCGCGAACGGCACCGCGAGCTGCGCTTCCAGCCACGCACGGCTTTGCCGATGCAGCGCGATCGCATCGGCCGGCGAGAAATCCCGTTCCGCCGTGCCCGGTGCCGCATGCAGCGCCGCGTCGTGCGGCCAGGTCACCTGGATCAACCCCTTGAAATCGAGCATCACGTGCAGCGCGGCTTCGATTGAGGTGGCGATGCTGGCTTCGTCGCTGCCGAACAGCGAGAAATCGGTCCAGAGCGTCGTGCCGAGTACGCGGAAACGCTGCTCGGGATCGACGTAGACGCCGTTGTTCAGGTAATGCACGTTGTCGAGCGCATGCGCCGCGTCGCGCATCGCCGTCTCCAGCGCGCCGAATTCCCCGTCGTAGTACTCGTGGTTGCCCGGCACGTAGATCACCGGTACAGCCGGGTCGAACGTCTCGGCGGCCCAGCGCAGGCCTTCCGCGTGATTGTGGATGTCGCCGGCCAGCACGACGAGATTCGCGTCGGCATGCGCGATCACGTCGGGCTGGTTGCTTTCGAGATGCAGGTCGGACAGGACGCGGACTTTCACGGGCTTCGCTCCGGAGTGGGCGGCTTCAGCGCAGGACCTTGCCGGGATTCATCAGGCCGCGCGGGTCGAGCGCGGTCTTCAGCGTGCGCATCAGCGTCGTTTCGACCGGCGACTTGTAGCGCTGCGCATCGTCGATCTTCAACTGGCCGATCCCGTGTTCCGCGCTGATCGTGCCGTGGTGGCGATGCACGTTGTCGTAGACGATCCGGTTGATCGGCGCCTGAAATGCGGCGAGGAACGCCTTCGAATCGCCGCCTTCGGGCATCTGCACGTTGTAGTGGAGGTTGCCGTCGCCGAGGTGGCCGAACGTGACCATCCGCGCACCCGGCGCGGCCTGCTGGATCGCCGCGTCGGTCTCGTCGATGAAGCGCGCGACCGACGAGATCGGCACCGCGATGTCGTGCTTGATGTTGAGCCCCTCGTCGGCCTGGGCGAGCGGGATGTGTTCGCGCAGGTCCCAGAACGCGCGCGACTGCGCGAGATTCTCCGCGACCACCGCGTCGACCACGAGCCCGGCTTCGAACGCTTCTTCCATCAGTTTCTCGAACAGCGCGCGCGCATGCGTTTCGCTTTCGTTGTCGGACAGTTCGAGCAGCACCGTCTGCGAATGCGTCTGCGCGAACGGGTAGCGCAGTTGCGGGTAGTGCTTGCCGACGAGTTGCATGCAGAAATCCGACATCAGCTCGAAGCCGGTCAGCAACGGCCCGGCCGCGCGCTGCGCGAGCGCGAGGAAGTCGAGCGCCGCGTGCGGCGATTCGAGCGCGGCCAGTGCCGTGACCTGTGCAGCCGGCAGCGGATGCAGCTTCATCACTGCAGCGGTGATGATCCCGAGCGTGCCTTCCGCGCCGATGAACAGGTCGCGCAGGTCGTAGCCCGTGTTGTCCTTGCGCAGCCCGCGCAGGCCCTCCCAGATCTCGCCCTGCGGCGTTACGACCTCGAGCCCCAGGCACAGCTCGCGCGCGTTGCCGTAGCGCAGCACCGCGGTACCGCCCGCATTGGTCGACAAGTTGCCGCCGATCGTGCAACTGCCTTCCGCCGCGAGGCTCAGCGCGAACAGCCGGCCGCTTTCGCGGGCGCGCGCCTGCACATCGGCGAGGATCACGCCGGCTTCGACGGTAATCGTGTTGTTGTGCGGATCGAGCGCACGCACGCGGTTCAGCCGCGCGACGCTCAGCACGGCCTGGCTGCCGCTCGCGTCGGGCGTCGCGCCGCCGGCGAGGCCCGTGTTGCCGCCTTGCGGTACGAGCGCGATGCCGTGCGCGTTGGCCAGCTTGACGAGTGCGGCGACTTCGGCCGTGTTCGCGGGTTTCAGCACCGCGCACGCGGCACCCTTGTAACGGCGGCGCCAGTCGGTCAGGAACGGTTCGGTATCGTGCGGGTCGGTCAGCACGTGGTCGGCGCCGATCGCGTCACGGCACGCGGAAACGAAAGCTTCGGAGGACATCATCACCTTGTCGCGTAAGGGTCAGGACGCGGCGCGCGACCTTTTTGCCGCGCGCTTGAACGGCGCGACGTACGCCAGCGCCGCCACGAAAAAACCGACGGCGAGCGCGGTCTCGCACCAGCCGAGCGTTGCGGACAACCCGCGATCGGACATACCGCGCACGATGCCTTCGGCGCAATAGACGAGAATCAGCATGCTCGCCCACTGCATCGTATAGATGTTACGCCGCCAGACGCCGGGCAGTGCGAGCGCGAGCGGCACAGCCTTGAGCATCAGTGCGGAGCCGCCCGGGCGCAGCGGCGCGAGCCACAGCTCCCACGCAAGCGACAGCGCGATCAGCGCGACGAGGCACGCGGCGGCGGCCAGCGCGTAGCGCGGCCGGGCGGCAACGGCGGGGCGGGCGGGCGCGTTCATGCGGCGTCGGCGGCCTGGGCGTCGGAGAGGGCGGCCGCCGCGCGTGCGAGCCGCACGCCGAGCGCGGCCGCGAGCGCCTTTTCGTCCGCCGACAGCCCGCCGGGCGCAGCACGATCGTGCTGCGAGACGTGCGACGCGCCGTACGGCGTGCCGCCGGTGCGCGTCGTGCTGAGTGCGGATTCGGTGTACGGGATCCCGACGATCATCATCCCGTGATGAAGCAGCGGCAGCATCATCGACAGCAGCGTCGATTCCTGGCCGCCGTGCAGGCTGCCCGTCGACGTGAACACGCTCGCCGGCTTGCCGGTCAGCGCGCCCGACAGCCATTGCGGCGTCGTGCCGTCGAGGAAATACTTGAGCGAGGCGGCCATGTTGCCGAAACGGGTCGGCGAGCCGAGCGCGAGGCCCGCGCATTCCTCGAGGTCGCGCAGTTCCGCATAGGGCGGGCCGTCGGCGGGGATGTCGGGGGCGCTGGCTTCGCAGACGGTCGACACGGACGGCACGGTGCGGATGCGTGCCTGCATGCCCGGCACGCTGTCGATGCCGTTGGCGATGGCGAGCGCGAGATCGCGCGTGGCGCCGTGACGGCTGTAATAGAGGACGAGGATGTCTTTCATGGGCTACGGAGCCGCGTGCGGCCGCGCGCGTGCCCGGTGCAGTCGGCCCCTGCTGGATCGAGCGGCTATTATAGGGGCTGAAGCCGTCGCGCAGCGCGGCGGCGGCGCGCCGTGAGGCGCGCGGCATCAAGAAGGAGAAGCCGTTTGCCGAAGTTGAGCGTCGATCTCGACACCCTCAAGCGCCTCGCGCAGTTCGCTGCCCGGCGCAGCGCCGAGGATCGCATCCCGCAAGTGGCGGGCAGTCTGACTTTCACGACGATGCTGGCGCTCGTGCCGCTCGTGACGGTCGCGTTCGCGCTGTTCACCGCGTTCCCGATGTTCGCGTCGTTCCAGATCTCGCTGCAGGGGTTCCTCGCGGATCACCTGATGCCCGCGCAGTTCAACACCCAGATCTTCAAGTACCTGAACCAGTTCGCGTCGAAGGCCAAGGGGCTGACGACGGCCGGCCTGATCGTGCTCGTCGTCACGTCGGTGATGACGATGATGACGATCGAATCGGCCTTCAACCTGATCTGGCGCGTGCGCAAGCCGCGGCCGTTCGCGCAGCGCGTGCTCGCGTACTGGGCGCTGATCACGCTTGGGCCCTTGCTGTTCGGCGTGAGCCTGTCGATCTCGTCGTACCTGTTCACGCAGTCGCTCGCGTTCACCGGCGCGGGGCCGTCCACGTCGATCGTCGAGTGGCTGCTCGCGCTCGCGTCGCTGCCGCTGACGGTGCTCGCGTTCACGCTGCTGTACGTGTACCTGCCGAACTGCACGGTCGCATGGCGCGACGCGGTGATCGGCGGACTCTTCGCGGCCGTCGCGTTCGAGTTCGCGAAACGCGGTTTCGGCTACTACGTGCGGCGCATTCCGACCTATACGGCCGTCTATGGCGCGTTCGCGGCGCTGCCGGTGTTCCTGCTGTGGGTGTACCTCAGCTGGTTCGTCGCGCTGCTCGGCGCGATGGTGGCGTCCGCGCTGCCGGCGATCCGCGTCGGTCAGTTCCATCGCATCCACTATCCGGGCAGCGACCTGCTCGATGCGCTCGAACTGCTCGCGCGGCTTGCCGAGGCACGCGCGGCCGGCAAGCCCGGGTACGCGGCGGTGCGGCTTGCGACCATGCTGCGGTGCGACATGGAAACCGCGCAGCGGTTGCTGACGACGATGGAGGAGCGGGAATGGATTGCGCGGCTGGACGCCGGCGGCGATGCCGCGCCGCGCTACGTCCTGCTCGCGAACCCGGAGCAACTGACGCTCGCGCAACTGTTCGACGTGCTGGTGATCGACCGCACGGAACTGACCTATCAGTTGCAGCGGCGGCGCAGCCATGTCGATGGCGCGGCGCTGCTCGAGGTGCTGTCGAACGAGCGGTTCGACGTGTCGCTCGCGTCGCTGATCGCCGCGCACCGGCTTGCGGGCGCACAGCCGACGGGTATCCCGGGGCAGGCGCCGGAAGGCGTGCCCGACCCGCACGCGCGGCCGCCGCGGCCCGCGTGAATGCGGCGCCCGGCCACCCTGTGACTACAGCGGAATCTTGCCGGTGCAGATGTCCTTGAACATCACCCAGTCGCCCATCAGGCTGTAGATCGGGTGCCGGAACGTGGCCGGGCGATTCTTCTCGAAGAAGAAGTGTCCGACCCATGCGAACCCGTAGCCGCAGACGACAGCCGCCGGCAGCCACAGCCAGTGGCCGGTCGCGATCGCCATCGCGACGCAGCCGATCACGCCGAGCGAGCCGATGAAGTGCAGCCGCCGCGACGTCAGGTTCTGGTGTTCGTTCAGGTAATACGGGTAGAAATCAGCGAAGCTGGCGAATTGCTCCGAATGCGTATGCGCCATGGCCATCTCCTCGGGCCGCTGTTCATGGGGCCATTGTGCGGCCGGCGGCCGGTGTCCGCAAGCGGGGGCGGCCCGCCGCGCCGGCCCGCGCTTTCCTTTTGACAGGCTTTCCGATAGGATCGAAAGAGGTTTTGCATTCAAGCATGAGGGGACTACGATGCGCGTCAGCGATATTCTGAAAGTGAAGGGCAACACGTTGTTTACGGTGACGCCCGATAAACCGCTGCGCGAAGCGGTCGATACGATGGCCGAGCACGACATCGGTTCGCTGGTCGTGATGGAGTACGGCGATCTCGTCGGGATGCTGACGTTCCGCGAGATCATCTTGCGTTTGCACGTCAACGGCGGCGCGCTCGGCGACGTGCAGGTGCGCAAGGTGATGGACGAGCCGCTCACGTGCACGCCCGAAACGGACGTCAACGAAGTGCGCCGGATGATGCTCGAGCGCCACGCGCGCTACATGCCCGTGCTCGACAAGAAGGTGCTGATGGGCGTCATTTCGTTCTACGATGTCGCGAAGACGGTCGTCGAGGCGCAGAGCTTCGAGAACCGGATGCTGAAGGCGTACATCCGCGACTGGCCGGAATCGGAAGCCGAAGCGCACAAGCCGTGAACCACGCCGCGCCTTGCGTCATGATGCGCAGGCGCCGCCATCCGGCACGCGGCGGCGCAGGTTTGTCCTGCGCCGCCGTTTTTTCAACGACAACACGACAAGGCCCGCGCAGCTTCGCCAAGACGACGCGCGCGTATTCCGCATGAGCGACCAAACGCAAGCCACTTCGGGGCAGCGCGACGAACGGCGCGCCCACGCGTCGCAGTTCGACCTGCTGCGCGAGCGCCGTTTCGCACCGTTCTTCACGACTCAGTTCCTCGGCGCGCTGAACGACAACGTCTTCAAGATCGGCTTCACGTCGCTCGTCACCTATCACACCGCGCGGTTCTCCGGCGTCGACGCGAAGACTGCCGCATTCCTGATTTCCGCGATCTTCATCCTGCCGTTCGTGCTGTTCTCGGCGACGTCCGGCCAGATCGCCGACAAGTACGACAAGGCGACCCTCACGCGCTTCGTGAAGACCTTCGAGATCGTGCTGATGCTGGTCGGCGCGGCCGGCTTCGTCACGCACAGCGCGACCCTGCTGTATCTGTGCACGTTCATGATGGGGATGCACTCGACGCTGTTCGGGCCCGTCAAGTATTCGTACCTGCCGCAGCATCTCGGCGAGCACGAACTGGTCGGCGGCAATGGCCTCGTCGAGATGGGCACGTTCATCGCGATCCTGATCGGCACCATCATCGGCGGCGCGGCCGCGGGCATCGAAGGCAGCGGCGAGCGCGTGCTCGCGGTGAGCGTCGTCGTCATCGCGATCGCGGGGCGGCTCGTCTCGCAGCGCGTGCCGTCCACGCCGGCGCCGCAGCCCGATCTCGTGATCAACTGGAATCCGTTCAGCGAGACCTGGCGCAACCTCGGGCTCGCGCGGCAGAACCGCACCGTGTTCCTGAGCCTGCTCGGCATCTCGTGGCTGTGGTTCGTCGGCGCGACGTTCCTCACGTCGTTCTTCAATTTTGCGAAGGACGTGCTGTCCGCGAGCCCCGACGTCGTCACGATCCTGCTCGCGACGTTCTCGGTCGGCATCGGCCTCGGCTCGCTGCTGTGCGAACGCCTGTCGCAGCGGCGCGTCGAGATCGGCCTCGTGCCGCTCGGCTCGATCGGCATCAGCGTGTTCGCGATCGAGCTGTATTTCGCGAGCCACGCGCTGCCGGCGCCCGGCCATCTGCTGTCGGTCGGCGAATTCCTGGCCGGCGCGCGCCACTGGCGCATCCTCGCCGACCTGTTCCTGCTCGCGATGTTCGGCGGCTTCTACAGCGTGCCGCTGTACGCGCTGATCCAGAGCCGCAGCGCGCCGACGCACCGCGCGCGGATTATCGCCGCGAACAACATCCTGAACGCGCTGTTCATGATCCTGTCGGCCGTGATGGCGATGGGGCTGACCAAGGCCGGCGTCGACATCCCGGGCCTGTTCCTCGTCACCGCGCTGCTGAACGTGATCGTCGCGACGTATATCTACCTGCTGGTGCCCGAGTTCCTGCTGCGCTTCGTCGCGTGGGTGCTCGTGCATACCTTCTACCGGATTCGCCTCGTGCACGCGGAGCGGATCCCGGCGGAAGGGGCGGCCGTGCTCGTCTGCAACCATGTCAGCTATGTCGATGCGCTTGTGCTGGCCGCCGCGAGCCCGCGCCCGATCCGTTTCGTGATGGATCACCGGATCTTCAAGACGCGCTTCGCGAGCTGGGTGTTCCGGCATGCAAAGGCGATCCCGATCGCGCCGCGCCACGAGGATCCCGAGATGCTCACGCGCGCGTACGACGCGTGCGAGGCCGCGCTGAAGGATGGCGAACTCGTGTGCATCTTCCCGGAGGGCAAGCTGACGAAGACGGGCGACATCAATACGTTCCATCACGGCATCACCGAGATCCTGAGCCGCACGCCGGCGCCGGTGATTCCGATGGCGCTGCGCGGGCTTTGGGGCAGCTATTTCTCACGGCATTCCGATGCGCGGATGCCGCGGCCCATCAAGCGCGGCGTGATGAGCCGGCTGACGCTGGCGGTCGGCGAGCCGATCCCGGCGTCGGTTGCAACGCCCGAGTCGCTGCAGGCCGCGGTGACCGAACTGCGCGGCGCGCGGAAGTAGGCAGGCGCCTGCGGGCACGGCGCGGGCAGGCATTCGGCTGCAAGCCGGCCTGAACGGGCTTCCGGCCGCCCCATCCGGGCCGCGTACGCGCGCACCGTGCGCCTGGCCGGCGTTTCATGCGGCCCGCCGGCCCGGGACGGCTGGCATAATAGCGGTTTACCTCTTTTCTCGACCGGCAAACGATCGACCTGCCTGCGGCCCGGGCAGCGCATCGGTTTGCCCATTTCTCTTTGGGCGGTTCCATCATGTCCGGCAATACCCTCGGCACGCTTTTCACTGTCACGACCTTCGGCGAATCGCACGGTCCCGCGATCGGCTGCGTGATCGACGGCTGCCCGCCGGGGATGGGGCTGACCGAAGCCGACATCCAGGTCGAGCTCGATCGCCGCAAGCCCGGCACGTCGCGGCACGTGACGCAACGGCAGGAGGCTGACGAGGTCGAGATCCTGTCGGGCGTGTTCGAAGGCGTGACGACCGGCACGCCGATCGCGCTGCTGATCCGCAATACCGACCAGCGCAGCAAGGACTACGGCAACATCGTCGAGACGTTCCGTCCCGGCCATGCCGATTACACCTACTGGCAGAAGTACGGCATCCGCGACTACCGCGGCGGCGGCCGCTCGTCCGCGCGCCTGACCGCGCCGATCGTCGGCGCGGGTGCGGTCGCGAAGAAGTGGCTGCGCGAGCGCTTCGGCGTCGAGGTGCGCGGCTACATGAGCGGCCTCGGCGAGATCGACGTGCCGTTCGTCGACTGGTCGCATGTGCGCGAGAACCCGTTCTTCTCGCCGAACGCGGCGGTCGTTCCGGAGCTCGAGGCCTACATGGATGCGCTGCGCAAGGACGGCGATTCGATCGGCGCGCGCATCGACGTCGTCGCGTCGGGGGTGCCGGTCGGCTGGGGCGAACCCGTGTTCGACCGCCTCGATGCGGATATCGCGAAGGCAATGATGAGCATCAACGCGGTGAAGGGCGTCGAGATCGGCGCGGGCTTCGACAGCGTCGCACAACGCGGCTCGGTGCACGGCGACGAGCTGACGCCGGGCGGTTTCGTTGGCAACCATGCGGGCGGCGTGCTCGGCGGGATTTCGACGGGGCAGGACATCACCGTGTCGATCGCGATCAAGCCGACGTCGAGCATCCGCACGCCGCGTCGCTCGATCACGAAGGCCGGCGAGGAGGCCACGGTGGAAACCTTCGGCCGCCACGATCCGTGCGTCGGCATTCGTGCCACGCCGATCGCCGAGTCGATGCTCGCACTGGTGTTGATCGATCATGCGCTGCGCCATCGCGCGCAGTGCGGCGACGTCGAGACGCCGACGCCGAAGATCGCGGGCAGTGCGACCTGACGCAAGCGGGCGGGGCGCCGGGCGCCTCGTCTCGACCGTCGAGCGATGAATGCAAACGGGGCGCTGCTTGATGCAGCGCCCCGTTTCGTTTGCAGCAGATTGCAGCGTGGCCGGGCAAAAAACGCGCCGCTCGTGGCGGCGCGTTCCGGCAGGTTACATGTTCGGGTAATTCGGCCCGCCGCCGCCTTCCGGCGTGACCCACACGATGTTCTGCGTCGGGTCCTTGATGTCGCAGGTCTTGCAGTGCACGCAGTTCTGCGCGTTGATCACCAGCCGATCGCTGCCGTCGTCGTTCTTCATGAACTCGTACACCGCCGCCGGGCAGAAGCGCGCCTCCGGCCCCGCGTACGTGCGCAGGTTCACGTTCACCGGCACGCTCGCATCCTTCAGCGTCAGGTGCGCCGGCTGGTTCTCCTCGTGGTTCGTGTTCGAGATGAACACCGACGACAGCCGGTCGAACGTCAGCTTGTCGTCCGGCTTCGGATACTCGATCGGCTCGCACTGCGACGCCGGCTTCAGCATCTCGTGGTCCGCGTGCTGGTGATGCAGCGTCCACGGCACGTTGCCGCCCATCACCTTCTGCTCGAGCCCGACCATCAGCGTGCCCAGGTACAGCCCCTTGGCCATCCACTGCTTGAAGTTGCGCGCGCGGTACAGCTCCGTGTACAGCCACGACTGCTTGAAGGCGTCCGGGTACGCATTGAGCTCGTCGCTCTGACGGCCGGCCTGCAGCGCGTCGAACGCGGCGTCGGCCGCCAGCATGCCGGTCTTGATCGCCGCGTGGCTGCCCTTGATCCGCGATGCGTTCAGGAAGCCCGCGTCGTCGCCGATCAGCGCGCCGCCCGGGAACACCGTCTTCGGCAGCGACAGCAGCCCGCCCGCGGTGATCGCGCGCGCGCCGTACGACACGCGCTTGCCGCCTTCCAGGAACGCGCGGATCGACGGATGCGTCTTGTAGCGCTGGAATTCCTCGAACGGCGACAGGTACGGGTTCGTGTAGCCGAGGCCCACCACGAAGCCGACCACGACCTGGTTGTTGTCCATGTGATACAGGAACGAGCCGCCGTAGGTATCCGACTTCAGCGGCCAGCCGGCCGTGTGAATCACGAGGCCCGGCTTGTGCTTGGCCGGATCGATTTCCCACAGTTCCTTGATGCCGATCCCGTACGCCTGCGGATCGGCGTTCGCGTCGAGCTTGAACTTCGAGATCAACTGGCGGCCGAGGTGGCCGCGGCAGCCTTCGGCGAACAGCGTGTACTTCGCGTGCAGCTCCATGCCGAGCTGGAAGTTCTCGGTCGGCTCGCCGTCCTTGCCCACGCCCATGTTGCCGGTCGCGACGCCCTTCACGGAGCCGTCGTCGTTATAGAGAATCTCGGCAGCCGGGAAGCCCGGGAAGATCTCGACGCCCAGCGCTTCCGCCTGCTGGCCCAGCCAGCGCGTGACGTTGCCCAGCGAGATCACGTAGTTGCCGTGGTTCTTGAAGTTCTCGGGCAACGCCCAGTTCGGCGTCGTCACCGCGCTCTTCTCGGACAGGAACAGGAAGCGGTCTTCCGTCACCTCGACGCTGAGCGGCGCGCCCTGCTCCTTCCAGTCGGGGAACAGTTCGGTGATCGCGCGCGGGTCCATCACCGCGCCCGACAGGATGTGCGCGCCGATCTCGGAACCCTTCTCGAGCACGCACACGCCGATCTCGGTGCCTTTCTCGGCGGCCAACTGCTTGAGCCGGATCGCCGCCGACAGCCCGGCGGGGCCGCCGCCGACGATCACGACGTCGTATTCCATCGATTCGCGCGGGCCGTATTGCTCGATGAGGCTTGCGGGGGTCATTGGCGTTCCTCTAACCGTTAGAATGCTTTTATTCGGGAGCGTATTGTCTGCGAAACGAAACGCTTGCCGCAACAGCAGGTGGCTAGATTAGCACGATCGTTCTATTTTTATGCTAGGGTTATGCCGCACGGGCTGCGCTGTCCGGGGCGGCGAAACGATATCGAAAGGGGTGTGCAATGGGTCGGTCGATCAATCTGGAAGGCAAGGTTGCGCTGGTCACGGGCGCGTCGAGCGGTCTCGGGCAACGCTTTGCGCAGGTACTGTCGCAGGCCGGTGCGAAGGTCGTGCTGGCGAGCCGCCGCGTCGAGCGCCTGAAGGAGCTGCGCGCGGAGATCGAGGCGGAGGGGGGCGCCGCGCACGTGGTGTCGCTCGACGTCACGGACGTTCAGAGCATCAAGGCGGCGGTCGCGCACGCGGAGACGGAAGCCGGCACGATCGACATCCTCGTGAACAATTCGGGCGTTTCGACGATGCAGAAGCTCGTCGACGTGACGCCGGCCGATTTCGAATTCGTGTTCGATACCAATACGCGCGGCGCGTTTTTCGTTGCGCAGGAAGTCGCGAAGCGGATGATCATGCGCGCGAACGGCAGCGGTAACGGCAAGCCGCCGTGCCGGATCATCAACATCGCGTCGGTGGCCGGCCTGCGCGTGTTCCCGCAGATCGGGCTGTACGCGATGAGCAAGTCCGCGGTCGTGCAGATGACGCGCGCGATGGCGCTCGAATGGGGGCGCCACGGGATCAACGTCAACGCGATCTGTCCGGGCTATATCGATACCGAAATCAATCATTACCTGTGGGAAACCGAGCAGGGCCAGAAGCTGCAGTCGATGCTGCCGCGCCGGCGCGTCGGCAAGCCGCAGGATCTCGACGGGCTGTTGTTGCTGCTCGCGGCCGACGAGTCGCAGTTCATCAATGGCTCGATTATCTCCGCCGACGACGGCTTCGGCCTCGCCTGAGCGGACGACATACAGCAACAAAGAAGATTGCAATGAGCGTAACAAGCGATTACTCACCCGTTTTTGAGATGTCGATGCCGATCCGCTGGGGCGACATGGACGCGTTCGGCCACGTGAACAACACGGTCTATTTCCGCTACATGGAGCAGGCGCGGATCTCGTGGTTCGAGGAACTCGGCATCGCCGGCGGCAACGGCGAGGGGCAGGGGCCCGTCATCGTCACGGCGTCGATGGAGTTCCTCAAGCAACTGCACTATCCGGGCGACGTGATTGCCAAGATGTCGGCCGCGAAACCCGGCCGAAGCAGCTTCGATACCGGTTTCGAACTCACGCGTGCAGACGATCCGCAGCACGTCTATGCGCGCGGCAACGCGCGCTGCGTATGGGTCGACTATGCGCTCGGCAAGTCGGTGCCGCTGCCGCAACTGTTGCGCGACACGATCGAGCGCGCGCTCGCGACGAAAATCGGCTGAGCGCCGATACGGCGAGGCCGGCGCCGGCGCGCCGGTGAGTCGCGATGCCCGTTGTTGTTACCCGAATCGGCCGCCATGCGCGGCCGATTGTCATCCGGGCGCTGCCGTTTGTTGCCCGTTCACTGCCCGAGCAGGCGCTGCAGCAGCTCCGGCGTGTTGTTCGTCCCGTACTTGCGCATCAGCCGTGCGCGGTAGATGTCGACCGTGCGCGAGCTGATGTCGAGCACGCGCCCGATCTGCTTGCTGGTCTTGCCGGTCGCGAGTTGTGCGGCGATCTCGCGCTCGCGCGGAGTCAGCTCGACGGCGACGCGGCGCGTCGCGCTCAAATCCTCGAAGGTCCAGACGCCGGCGGCGAGCGGCGCGGTGCGGTCGAGCGCGCGGCCCGTCACGTGGCACCAGAACAGCTCGCCGTCGGCCCGTTTCATGATTCTGTCATCCGAGTAGATGCCGTTCGCGGCCATCACGCGCGAGATGCGCTCGCCGATTCGCTGGAATTCGTCCGTCGACGGGTAGAGCACCTCGTACGATTTCCCGATCAGGTCGGCCCGCGCGCAGCGGAAGATCGACGCGAGCGCGTCGTTGCAGTCCTCGATTACGCGGTCGCGCGACATCACGAGGCCGAGCGGCGCGAGGTGGAAGGCAGTCTGGTAATCGAGAGCGGGCATGGCGCAGGCAACCGGAGGCAAACGCTTATGTATTTTTGCGTATTGTGCCGCATCCGCGCCGCATCGTACCCTTTCGGGCATCTCGCGGCTTTGCCGCGGCATAAAAACAGCGCGCCTCGACGCACGCATCGCCGCGCATGCATAGAATGATGCGGCGGGCTTGCGGCCCACATGGGCGCGTGAACCGGTTTCGCTGGTTTCCATAAAGGAAGGGACAACAGATGAACAAAGTCTATCCAAGCGCGGCTGCCGCGCTGGAAGGGATCGTCCGCGACGGACAGACCTTCGCGGTGGGCGGCTTCGGCCTGTGCGGGATTCCGGAGGCGCTGATCGCGGCGTTGCGCGATTCGGCCGTCAAGGGCATCACGTGCATCAGCAACAACGCAGGCGTCGACGGTTTCGGTCTCGGCCTGTTGCTGGAAACGCGCCAGATCAAGAAGATGATCTCGTCGTACGTCGGCGAGAACAAGGAGTTCGAGCGCCAGTACCTGGCCGGGGAACTCGAGCTCGAATTCACGCCGCAAGGCACGCTGGCCGAAAAGCTGCGCGCGGGCGGCGCGGGCATCCCCGCGTTCTTCACGAATACCGGCTACGGCACCGTGATCGCGGAAGGCAAGGAAACGCGCCAGTTCGGCGATCGCCACTACGTGCTCGAGCCGTCGCTGACGGCCGACGTCGCGCTCGTGAAGGCGTGGAAGGCCGACAAGTCCGGGAACCTGATCTATCGCCGCACCGCGCGCAACTTCAACCCGATGTGCGCGATGGCCGGCAAGATCACCGTGGTGGAGGTCGAGGAGATCGTCGAGAACGGCACACTCGATCCGGACCAGGTCCATACGCCGGGGATTTTCGTGCAGCGCATCGTGCTGAACGCGACGCCGGAAAAACGCATCGAACAACGCGTCGTACGCGCGAAAGGAGACTGACATGGCCTGGAATCGTGACCAGATGGCCGCGCGCGCGGCGAAGGAACTGCAGGACGGCTTCTACGTGAACCTCGGCATCGGCCTGCCGACGCTCGTCGCGAACCACGTGCCGGAAGGCGTCGAGGTGTGGCTGCAATCGGAGAACGGCCTGCTGGGCATCGGTCCGTCGCCGACCGAAGACGAGGTCGACGCCGATCTCATCAACGCCGGCAAGCAGACCGTCACGACGCTGCCGGGCTCGTCGATCTTCTCGTCGGCCGACTCGTTCGCGATGATTCGCGGCGGTCACATCAACCTCGCGATCCTCGGTGCGATGCAGGTCAGCAAGCAGGGCGACCTCGCGAACTGGATGATCCCCGGCAAGATGATCAAGGGCATGGGCGGTGCGATGGACCTCGTCGCCGGCGTGAAGCGCGTCGTCGTGCTGATGGAGCACGTCGCGAAGGGCGACCAGCACAAGATCCTCGGCGAGTGCAACCTGCCGTTGACGGGTGTCGGTGTGGTCGACCTGATCATCACCGATCTCGGCGTGATCGAAGTGACGCCGGCCGGCCTGAAGGTCCTCGAGCTCGCCGACGGCGTGAGCGCCGACGAGATCCAGGCGAAGACGGGCGCGCCGCTCGACGTCAGCGCGGTCGCATAAGTTCGCCGCGCATCGGCGCGGTTTCGACGCCCCGCATGCCGCACGACGGCATGCGGGGCGTTTGTCGTTGAAGGCGATCGTGCCGCCTGTTCGGTGCCCGGTGAGCCGACCCGCACGACGGAAGCGGTTTACAATCGTTTGCATCGGGCGTCGCAAGCGTTGCCCCGCGCGTCGCCCCCGTTCGACAGGATGCCAACGATGCCAACGACCCCAGCGAATCCGGCGGTTCCTCGCCAGCGGCGCGTGCAGTGTGCGAGCGCTGCCGGCCTGCACCACATCGCCTATACCGAGTGGGGCGATCCCGCCAACCCGCGCGTGCTGGTCTGCGTGCATGGCCTGACCCGTTCCGGGCGCGATTTCGACCGGCTCGCTGCCGCGCTGTCCGATACGTATCACGTCGTTTGCCCCGATGTCGTCGGGCGCGGCCGGTCGGACTGGCTTGCCGATCCGCGGCTCTATGCGATTCCGCAATACGTGGCCGATATGGTGACGCTGATCGCACGGCTCGACGTCGAATCGGTCGACTGGTTCGGCACGTCGATGGGCGGCCTGATCGGCATGGCGCTTGCGGGGCTGCCCGGTTCGCCGCTGCGCCGGATGATCGTCAACGACGTCGGCCCGCGCATCGAGCCCGATTCGCTGACGCGCATCGGCGAATATCTCGGCGTGCAGCCGCGCTTCGCGACCGAGCAGGAAGGGATCGACTATCTGACGTCGCTGTCGCTGCCGTTCGGCGCGCTGACCGCCGACGAGTGGCGCGAGATCAACGGGCCGCTGCTGCGCGAGCTGCCCGAAGGTAGCTGGACGATGCGCTACGATCCGCGCATCGCGGAGCCGTTCAAGGCGACGACGCCCGAACTGGCCGCGCGCGGCGAGGCCGCGCTGTGGCGCGCCATCGAGACGACGGACGCGTCGATGCTCGTCGTGCGCGGCGAGACGTCCGACCTGCTGTCGCGCGAGACGGTGGCCGACATGATGCGCCGCGGCCGGCATGTGACGCAGGCCGAGATTCCGGGTGCGGGCCACGCGCCGGCGTTCATCGGCGCCGACCAGATTGCGCTCGCACGGCGGTTTTTCGTCGAAGGCGACGCATAAACGCGTCATAATGTGCGGTTCGGCGGCACGCGGGCCGTGTCGCCGTCCGATTCTTCACCCACTCACGACCGGAACATTCCATGGCAGTCATTCGTCACCACGTCGGGGCCCGTCTCTCCGAAACCGCGATCCACAACGGTACCGTGTATCTGGCAGGCCAGATCGCCGAAGACACCACCCAGGACATCAAGGGCCAGACGCGCGAAGTGCTCGGCCACATCGACCGCCTGCTCGCCGAAGCGAACAGCGACAAGGCGCATCTGCTGTCGGTGCAGATCTACATCTCGGATCTGGCGAACTTCGACGGCATGAATGCGGAGTGGGACGCGTGGGTCGCGCAGGGCAACACGCCGCCGCGCGCCACCGTCGAGGCGAAGCTCGCGGATCCGGCGCTGCTCGTCGAGATCGTGGTCGTCGCCGCGCAGCGGAGCTGAGCGGGGCAAAGCATTAACCGACGATGACCGCATTCCGTCAGACCGTGCAATGACCGAGTCCGTTTCCACTTCCCCCGTCGCGGCACCGTCGTTCGACGACGTGCTTGCGTTCGTGCGCGAGCGGGCCGGCGACGCGCGCCTGTCGTCCGGCGAACTGCTTGCCGATCATTCGGCGGGCACGGCGTCGATCATGCGTACGCTGAACGTCGATCCGTCTGCGATGCAGGCCGCCGCGCTGTTCGTACTGACGCCGCACCTGAGCAATCCCGAGCGCGAGCTCACCGAGCGTTTCGGCGACGAAGTGGCGCGGCTCGTATCCGACGTGCGCAAGCTGTTGCGGCTCGGCACCGTCAGCCTGCGTGCCGCACAGAATGCGGTGCCCGACGCGGGGCGCGACGCGGCGGAAGAGCGGCGCACGCAGATCGAGGCGCTGCGCAAGATGCTCCTCGCGTTCGCGCAGGACATCCGCGTGGTGCTGATCCGGCTCGCGTCGCGGTTGCAGTCGCTGCGCTACTACGCGGCCGCGAAGATCGACCCGCCGCCCGACGTCGCGCGCGAGACGCTCGAGATCTATGCGCCGCTCGCGAACCGTCTCGGGATCTGGCAACTGAAGTGGGAGCTCGAGGATCTCGCGTTCCGCTTCGAGGATCCCGTCACCTACAAGCGGATCGCGAAGCTGCTCGACGAGAAGCGCATCGAACGCGAGGCGTACGTCACGCAGGCGATCGCGCGGCTGCAGCACGAGCTGGCGGACGCGAACATCCAGGCCGACGTGAGCGGCCGGCCGAAGCATATCTACAGCATCTGGCGCAAGATGCGCGGCAAGGAGCTCGATTTCTCCGAGCTGTACGACGTCCGCGCGTTTCGGGTGATCGTGCCCGACATCAAGGATTGCTACACGGTGCTCGGCATCGTGCATCACCTGTGGCAGCCGGTGCCGAAGGAGTTCGACGACTACATCTCGCGACCGAAGCCGAACGGCTACAAGTCGCTGCATACGGTCGTGATCGGTGACGACGGCCGGGCGTTCGAAGTGCAGATCCGCACGCAGGAGATGCATCGCTTCGCCGAGTACGGCGTTGCCGCGCACTGGCGCTACAAGGAGGCCGGCGCGCGCGGTTATGGCGGCCAGTTCTCGGCGAGCGACAAGTACGACGAGAAGATCGCGTGGCTGCGCCAGTTGCTCGCGTGGAAGGACGACGTCGAGGACGGCCCCGGGGTATCGGGCGACCAGGCGTGGGCGCAATTGCGCGAGACGTCGCTCGACGACGACCACATCTACGTGCTGACGCCGCAGGCGCGCGTGATCGCGTTGCCGCAGGGCGCGACGCCGGTCGATTTCGCGTACCACCTGCACAGCGAGCTCGGTCATCGTTGCCGCGGCGCGCGCGTCGACGGCGCGATGGTGCCGCTGAACACGCCGCTCGCGAACGGCCAGACGGTCGAGATCGTCGCGGTGAAGGAGGGCGGGCCATCGCGCGACTGGCTGAACCTGCAGCTCGGTTACCTGAAGAGCTCACGCGCACGTCAGAAGGTGCGGGCGTGGTTCAACTCGATCGAGCAGGAGGAAAACGTCGCGCACGGCCGGGCGCTTGTCGAAAAGACGCTGCAGCGCGAAGGCAAGACGTCGGTCAACCTGGACAACCTGGCCGCGAAGCTCGGCTTCAAGTCGCCCGAGGAGTTGTTCTCGGTCGTCGGCAAGGAAGAATTCAGCCTGCGCAATGTCGAGCACGCGCTGTCCGATGCGCCGCCGCCTGAGCCGACGCCCGAGGCGCCTGCCGATTTCGAGAAGCGCAGCAGCGGCGCGAGCGTCGCGCACGGCGCGTCGACCGGCGTGCTGGTGGTGGGCGTCGACGCGCTGCTGACGCAGCTCGCGCGTTGCTGCCGGCCGGCGCCGCCCGATCCGATCAGCGGCTTCGTCACACGCGGCAAGGGGATGTCGATCCACCGCAGCGACTGCCCGACGTTTCGCCGGATGGTCGAGCGCGCACCGGAGCGCGTGCTGCAGACGACCTGGTCGGCCGACGTGCTGGGCGGGCGCGGCGCGTCCGTTTATCCGGTCGACCTGATGATCGAGGCGAGCGACCGGCAAGGGTTGCTGCGCGACATCTCCGAAGTGTTCGCACGCGAAAAGATCAACGTCGTGGGCGTGAAGACGCAGAGCCGCCGCAATGCGGCATTCATGCAATTCACGGTCGAGGTGTCGAACTCGGCGCAAGTCCAGCGTGCCTGCACGCTGCTCGGCGAGGTGCAGGGCGTCGTGCGGGCCGGACGCAAGGCGTGATGGGGTTGGAACACCGTTATTTTGCTGCGACCGCATAAAAACGCTTGCCAAACCGATAGCGGCTCCATATAATTTCAGCTTCTCTAGGCTCGTAGCTCAGCTGGTTAGAGCACCACCTTGACATGGTGGGGGTCGTTGGTTCGAGTCCAATCGAGCCTACCAACGAATTGAGAATGCCCGGTCTCCGGGTGTTCGATGCAGTAAATAGCTCAACGCAAACAAGGCGAATACGGTTATGACACCGCGAACGTTGACCGAAACCACTTCGGAGCGACGCTAGTCGAGGAACGTTTTCGCCCTTTCAGTTTGAGTGAAGTATCGAATGCGGCCCCTCGAAAGCGGGGCCGCATTTTTTTTGTCGCGAAAATTCCGCGCGTGACTTTTACATCGCGTGCCTGGTCTGCCGCCCACTGTCGGCATCACGGAGATTGCTATGGTTTCGATACGCTTGCCTGACGGCTCAGTTCGACAATACGAGCATCCGGTGACAGTTGCCGAGGTTGCAGCCTCGATCGGTCCCGGCCTTGCGAAGGCTGCGCTTGGTGGCAAGCTCGACGGCGAGCTCGTCGATACGTCCACGGTGATCGACCGCGACGCGTCGCTCGCCATTGTCACGGACAAGGATGCCGACGGCCTCGACATCATCCGCCACTCGACCGCGCACTTGCTCGCGTACGCAGTGAAGGAACTGTATCCGGATGCGCAGGTGACGATCGGCCCCGTGATCGACAACGGCTTCTATTACGACTTCTCGTATAACCGTCCGTTTACGCCGGAAGATCTGGAAAAGATCGAAAAGCGCATGCAGGAACTCGTGAAGAAGGACGAGCCCGTTACGCGCCGCGTCGTGTCGCGCGACGAGGCTGCAGGTTATTTCCGCAGCCTCGGCGAGAAGTACAAGGCCGAGATCATCGAATCGATTCCGCAGAGCGACGACATCAAGCTGTATTCGCACGGTGGCTTCACCGACCTGTGCCGTGGCCCGCACGTGCCGTCGACCGGCAAGCTGAAGGTGTTCAAGCTGATGAAGGTCGCAGGCGCGTACTGGCGCGGCGATTCGAAGAACGAGCAGCTGCAGCGCATCTACGGCACGGCCTGGACGAAGAAGGAAGACCAGGACCAGTACCTGCACATGCTCGAGGAAGCGGAAAAGCGCGACCACCGCAAGCTCGGCAAGCAACTCGACTTGTTCCACATGCAGGAAGAGTCGCCGGGCATGGTGTTCTGGCATCCGAAGGGCTGGGCGCTGTGGCAGCAGGTCGAGCAGTACATGCGCCGCCGCGTGAACGAAGCCGGCTACCTCGAGATCAAGACGCCGATGATCATGGACCGCTCGCTGTGGGAAGCGTCCGGCCACTGGCAGAACTACCGCGAGAACATGTTCACGACGGAGTCGGAGAAGCGCGATTACGCGATCAAGCCGATGAACTGCCCGGGGCACGTCCAGGTGTTCAAGCACGGCCTGCGTTCGTACCGCGACTTGCCGCTGCGTTACGCGGAATTCGGCTCGTGCCACCGCAACGAGGCGTCGGGTGCGCTGCACGGCCTGATGCGCGTGCGCGGCTTCGTGCAGGACGATGCGCACATCTTCTGTACGGAAGACCAGATCATTGCCGAGTCGATCGCGTTCAACAAGCTCGCGATGAGCGTGTACGGCGATTTCGGCTTCGACCACATCGACATCAAGCTGTCGCTGCGTCCGGAGCAGCGCATGGGTTCCGACGAAACGTGGGACCGTGCCGAGCAGGGCCTGCGTGAAGCGCTGACGGCGTGCGGCCTCCAGTGGGAAGAGCTGCCGGGCGAGGGTGCGTTCTACGGTCCGAAGATCGAATACCACATCAAGGACGCGCTCGGCCGTTCGTGGCAGTGCGGCACGCTGCAGCTCGACATGATGCTGCCGGAGCGCCTCGGCGCCGAGTACGTGGCGGAAGACAACAGCCGTCGCCGGCCCGTGATGCTGCACCGTGCGATCGTCGGTTCGATGGAGCGATTCCTCGGCATTTTGATCGAGCACCATGCTGGGGCAATGCCGGTCTGGCTCGCGCCGATGCAGGCTGTTGTGCTCAATATCGCCGAAAGTCAGGTCGAATATGCGCAATCTCTGGCCCAATCGTTGCAAAAACAAGGGGTTAGAGTGACGGCCGATTTGCGCAACGAGAAGATTAGCTATAAAATACGCGAGCACACGCTGGAAAAGGTGCCTTATCTCCTCGTCGTGGGCGATAAGGAGCGTGATGCGCAAACGGTAGCCGTGCGTGCCCGTGGCGGCGTCGATCTTGGCGTGATGCCGGTCGATGCCTTCGTTGAGCGTCTGCAGGAAGACCTGCGCTCGTTCAAGTAACCGCCCTGGCAGCGCGGCTCGTTTTTTTAATTTTTAGAGGAAACGTAACATCGCTACTGATAAGTCGTCGCATCGCATCAACGGTGAAATCACTGCGCCGGAAGTGCGTCTGGTCGGGATCGAGAACGAACCGCTCGGTATCGTAAAACTCGCTGATGCTTTCCGTAAATCGGAAGAACTGGATGTTGACCTGGTGGAAATCGCGCCGCAAGCGGTTCCCCCGGTTTGCCGTCTGATGGATTACGGCAAGTTCAAGTACCAGGAATCGAAGAAGCAGCACGAAGCGAAGCTGAAGCAGAAGGTCATCCAGGTCAAGGAAGTCAAGTTCCGCCCGGGTACCGATGACGGGGATTACAACGTCAAGCTCCGCAATCTCGTGCGCTTCCTCGAAGAGGGCGACAAGACGAAGATCACGTTGCGTTTCCGCGGCCGTGAAATGGCCCACCAGGAAATCGGTATGCGGATGCTTGAGCGTCTGCGCACGGATCTCGAGGAAGTCGGCCAGGTCGAGCAGATGCCGAAGATGGAAGGGCGCCAGATGATCATGGTGCTCTCGCCGAAGAAAAAGAAGTAACGGGCCCGCGCGCTTCGCGCGCAGGTTCGACAGTGGTTCGGCGCGTTGCCCGGTCAGGGCGGCGCGCCAGCAATGACGGCGGCTGCGCAAGCGGTTCGCCGTACACAAGTGGACTGGGTTTCGAAGGGCGGGTCAAGGGCGCAAGCCAACCGCACACCCATCGCCATCTAATAAACTGGAGTTGTTCGTCATGCCTAAGATGAAGACCAAGAAGAGCGCTGCAAAGCGCTTCGTGGTGCGTCCGGGCGGTACCGTCAAGCGCGGTCAAGCCTTCAAGCGCCACATCCTGACCAAGAAAACCACGAAGAACAAGCGTCATCTGCGCGGCGCCACGGCAGTTCATGATTCCGATCTGAACTCCGTCCGCGCGATGCTCCCGTTCGCGTAACCCCTCAATCGATACTCAAAGGAGAGAAACATGCCTCGAGTCAAACGTGGGGTAACCGCACGGGCCCGCCACAAGAAGATCATCAACCTGGCCAAGGGTTATCGCGGCCGCCGCAATAACGTCTACCGCATCGCCAAGCAGGCGGTGATGCGCGCTGGTCAGTACGCGTACCGCGATCGCCGCAACAAGAAGCGTGTGTTCCGCGCACTGTGGATCACGCGTATCAACGCGGCAGTTCGCCAGCACGACATGACCTACAGCGTGTTCATCAACGGCCTGAAGAAGGCGTCGATCGAACTCGACCGTAAGGTACTGGCCGACATGGCGGTGTTCGACAAGGCTGCTTTTGCTGCGATCGTCAAGCAGGTGAAAGCCGCCGTTGCAGCCTAATTGCGAAATTAGCACTGCGTGGTTAGTTGCAGCGATGATCCGGTAGTCTCGGCCGCTGCAGCGAAAACGGGGCTCTTCCGAGCCCCTTTTTTGTTTGGATGGGCGATTTCGCTCACCAAGACCGAATGACGTTGGAAATGATGGGATCTATGGATCTGGACCAGATTGTCGCCGACGCGCAGCAGTCCTTCGAACAGGCTGCCGACATCACCACGCTCGAAAACGAGAAAGCACGATTTCTCGGCAAGTCGGGTGCGCTGACCGAGTTGCTGAAAGGCCTCGGCAAGCTCGATCCCGAAGCACGCAAGACCGAAGGCGCACGCATCAACGTCGTGAAGCAGCAGGTCGAAGCCGCGCTGACCGCACGTCGCCAGGCGCTGGCCGATGCGCTGTTGAACCAGCGTCTCGCCACCGAGGCGATCGACGTGACGTTGCCGGGCCGCGGCGCCGGTGCAGGCAGCCTGCACCCCGTAATGCGCACGTGGGAGCGCGTCGAACAGATTTTCGGCTCGATCGGTTTCGACGTGGCCGACGGTCCCGAAATCGAGACCGACTGGTACAACTTCACGTCGCTGAACAGCCCGGAGAACCATCCGGCGCGTTCGATGCAGGACACCTTCTATGTCGAAGGCAAGGACGCCGACGGCCGCCAGTTGCTGCTGCGCACGCACACGAGCCCGATGCAGGTGCGCTACGCGCGCATGAACCGTCCGCCGATCAAGGTGATCGCGCCGGGCCGCACGTATCGCGTCGACAGCGATGCGACCCACTCGCCGATGTTCAATCAGGTCGAGGGGCTGTGGATCGACGAAAACATCAGCTTCGCCGACCTCAAGGGCGTCTATACCGACTTCCTGAAAAAATTCTTCGAGCGCGACGACATCCTCGTGCGCTTCCGTCCGTCGTATTTCCCGTTTACGGAACCGTCGGCCGAAATCGACATGATGTTCGAGCAAGGCAAGAACGCCGGCAAGTGGCTCGAGATCTCCGGCTCGGGGCAGGTACATCCGACCGTGATTCGCAACATGGGCCTCGATCCCGAGCGCTACATCGGCTTCGCGTTCGGCAGCGGCCTCGAGCGCCTGACGATGCTGCGCTACGGCGTCCAGGATCTCCGGCTGTTCTTCGAGAACGACCTGCGTTTCCTGCGCCAGTTCGCATAACGCCGCTCGCCGCGCCGACCTGTGCCCGCGCACGCCCCGACGGACGATCCGATGGGGCCCGGGCGTCGATCTAACCTGTTTCGAACGTAGACATCCATGCAATTCCCTGAATCCTGGTTGAGAACCTTTGTCGACCCGCAGCTCACGACCGACGAACTGTCGCATGCGCTGACGATGGCGGGGCTCGAAGTCGAATCGCTGAGCAAGGCTGCGCCGCCGACGTCGAAGATCGTCGTCGGCCGCGTGCTCGAAGTCGTCAAGCATCCGGATGCGGACAAGCTCAATGTCTGCCAGGTCGACGCCGGCACTGGCGCGACGCTGAATATCGTCTGCGGTGCGCCGAACGTGGCGCCCGGCATCAAGGTGCCGGTCGCGCTGGTCGGCGCAGAACTGCCGCCGGCAGAAGAGGGCGGCAAGCCGTTCGCGATCAAGCTGTCGAAGCTGCGCGGCGTGGAGAGCCAGGGGATGCTGTGCTCGGCGCGCGAGCTGAAGCTGTCCGAGGACCACAGCGGCCTGCTGATCCTGCCGGAAGACACGCCGGTCGGTCAGGACATCCGCGAGACGCTCAATCTCGACGACACGATCTTCGAAATCAAGCTGACGCCGAACAAGGCCGACTGCCTGTCCGTGTTCGGTATCGCGCGCGAAACGGCCGCGATCACCGGCGCGCCGCTGACGCCGGTCGACATCCGTCCGGCGCGCGTCGAGCTCGACGAAACGCTGCCGGTGCGCATTGCGGCTCCGGATCTGTGCGGCCGTTTCTCGGGTCGCGTGATCCGTGGCGTGAACGCGCACGCGAAGACGCCGCAGTGGATGGTCGAGCGCCTCGAGCGTTCGGGCCAGCGCAGCGTGTCCGCGCTCGTCGACATCTCGAACTACGTGATGTTCGAGCTCGGCCGCCCGTCGCACGTGTTCGATCTCGACAAGATCCACGGCGGCATCGAGGTGCGCTGGGGCAAGCGCGGCGAATCGCTGAAGCTGCTCAATGGCAACACGGTCGAACTGGACGAAACGGTCGGCGTGATTTCGGATGACCGCCAGGTCGAAAGCCTGGCCGGCATCATGGGTGGCGACAGCACCGCCGTCACGCTCGACACGACCAACATCTACCTGGAAGCCGCGTTCTGGTGGCCGGACAGCATTCGCGGCCGTGCGCGCAAGTACAACTTCTCGACCGATGCGGCCCATCGCTTCGAGCGCGGTGTCGATTACGCGACGACCGTCGAGCACGTCGAACGCATCGCGCAACTGATTCTCGAGATCTGCGGCGGCAAGGCCGGCCCGGTCGACGATCAGTCCGTGAACCTGCCGCAGCGCGCGCCGGTGAAGATGCGCGTGTCGCGCGCGAACCGCATCATCGGCGTGAAGATCGGCGCCGACGAAATCGCCAGCATCTTCACGCGCCTCGGCCTGTCGTTCGAGCGTGAAGACGACGCGTTCCTCGTCACGCCGCCGTCGCACCGCTTCGACATCGAGATCGAGGAAGACCTGATCGAGGAAGTGGCGCGTATCTACGGCTTCGAGAAGATCCCCGCGCGTCCGCCGGTCGCGACGAGCGAAATGCGTGCGACCAACGAGACGCGGCGCTCGATCCACGACATCCGTCACGCGCTTGCCGCGCGCGACTATGCGGAAACCGTCAACTTCAGCTTCGTCGATGCGGAGTGGGAGCACGATTTCGCGGGCAACGACAACCCGATCCGGCTGCTGAACCCGATCGCGAGCCAGCTTTCGGTGATGCGCACGACGCTGTTCGGCAGCCTGATCGCCGTGCTGCGCCACAACCTGAACCGCCGCGCCGATCGCGTGCGCGTGTTCGAGTCGGGCCGCGTGTTCCTCGCCGATCCGTCGGTGAAGGCCGGCGAGCTGGCTGTCGAGGGTCATGCGCAGCCGAAGCGTGTCGGCGCGCTCGCGTACGGTCCGGTACTCGACGAGCAGTGGGGCGCAGCGACTCGCGCGGTCGATTTCTTCGACGTGAAGGGCGATCTCGAGGCACTGTTCGCGCCCGCGGCCGCACGTTTCGTGAAGGCAGAGCATCCGGCCCTCCATCCGGGCCGCAGCGCGCGGATCGAGGTCGATGGCCGCGCGGTCGGCTGGATCGGCGAGCTGCACCCGCGCCTGATGCAGAAGTACGAGCTGCCGCACGCGCCGGTGATGTTCGAGATCGATGCGGATGCGCTGATTGCGCGTGCGCTGCCCGCGCCGACCGACGTGTCGAAATTCCCGCCGGTACGTCGCGATATCGCCGTTGTCGTCGATCAGGCGGTCGAGGTTCAGGCACTTTTCGACGAAATGAAGAAGGCGCTTGCAGAAGAGGCCTGCCGATTCGTTCAGAAGGTTGTACTCTTCGACGAATTTCGTGCAAAATCAAATACTTCCGGTGGTCTTGCCGCGCACGAGAAGAGCCTTGCCTTCCGCGTGACGCTGCAGGACGCGGCTGGCACGCTACAGGACGAGGTCGTCGATCAGGCGATCCAGACGCTGGTCGAGCGGATGGCTCGCGCCGGTGCGCGCCTGCGCGGCTAAGGAGAGGGTCCGCCCGCTCGCGGGCGGCTTTTTCCGATCGTAAGTTTTGATTCAACGCGCTGTATGGCAGATATGAACGACATGACCTCGAGTGAATTCGAAGCCCTCCTGACGGCGCAACGCAGCGCCATGAACCGCGACGCTTCTGCGCCGGTGTCCACCGAGACGCCCACGCTGACGAAAGCGGAACTGGCGGAGCTGCTGTTCGACAGCGTCGGGCTGAACAAGCGTGAAGCGAAGGACATGGTCGAGGCGTTTTTCGAAGTGATCCGCGACGCGCTCGAAAACGGCGAAAGCGTCAAGCTGTCGGGATTCGGCAATTTCCAGTTGCGCGACAAGCCGCAGCGTCCGGGCCGCAACCCGAAGACGGGCGAGGCGATTCCGATCGCGGCCCGCCGGGTAGTAACCTTCCACGCGAGCCAGAAGCTGAAGGCGCTGGTCGAAAACGGCACGGAGTAACGTCCCGCGCGCTGACGTCCCCGCGCGGCCGCCGCGCACCCTTACCGACGGTTAACCGACGATGACCACCACGGTTGAGAAAGTCGTTTTGCCTCCGATTCCCGCGAAGCGCTACTTCACGATCGGTGAAGTCAGCGAACTGTGCGGGGTCAAGCCGCATGTGCTGCGTTACTGGGAACAGGAATTCACTCAGCTTCGGCCGGTGAAGCGGCGCGGCAATCGTCGGTATTACCAGCATCACGAAGTGCTGCTGATCCGGCGGATTCGCGAGCTGCTGTACGAGCAGGGGTTCACGATCAACGGCGCGCGCAACCGGCTCGATTCGCCGGGCGGCGAGCGGGCCGCGGCAGAGCCGGTCGAACCCGAGGTGCAGGCCGCCGACGCGCGTGTGCCGGGCAAGCCGGGCGCAACCGTCGACGTCTTCGCGTTGCGGCAGGCGCTGCTCGACGTGATCGACGGACTGAAGCACGACTGAGCGCACAGCGCGAAGGATGAAATGACAAGCCCGGTTGGCGAAGTGCCACCGGGCTTTTTTCATGCATGATGCGCACACGGATCAGCGCGACGCGAGCGGATTCTTCTGTCCCATGTCGACGACCAGCGTGCCGTCCGGCAGCATTCGCACCGAGCCCTGCGCGACCTGGTTGCGGTAGCCGTACAGGTCGAAGCGCATCGGGCCGGCCTCGGCCGAATTCCGGATCAGCGCGCGCACGTTCAGTTCGAGCACGTTGAACATCTTCATGTCGCCGCCTTCCATCCACATGTAGCTCGGCGCATCGATCTGCGGCCGCTTCGGCGCGGGCGCGCCCGCCGCACGCCGGAACGTGAGGCGCAGCCCGTCGCGCTCGACCGTTGCCTGCCCGAGCTTGCCGTTCAGCACCGGCGGCGGGAATACGGTGTACTGGTCGAGCACGAGCGTGTCGCCGCGCAGTTCCGCGCCGCGCCGCTGCAGCGGCGTCAACGAGGCGAGCTCGATGCCGAGCGAGCGCAGCAGCTTCGCCTGCGGAATGCCGAGCACCGACACCTGGGACGGCTTGAACGCGAGGTGCCGGTCGTCCAGCACCGTCAGCGAGCCCTTCATGTCGGTCGGCAGCCAGACGCCCGGCACATGATTCCACAGCTTGATGCCGCCCTGGACGCGCAGGTCCTGGCCATCCGCGCTGAGCTGCAGGTCGTTCAGCGAGCGCGGCGAGTAGTCGAGCAAATAGTTGTTGAAGAGCGCGGACATCGCCTTCCACGACTCGACGACCGTGCCGCCGAGGATGCGGATGTCGTACTGGTTCGGATCGTCGAGATCGATGGGCTCGCCGGGACGCTTCGACACGAGCTCGACGTCGAGATCCTCGACATGGAAGCCGATATCGCCGGACAGGTTGAAGTCGACGTTGCGCAGATGGATCGTCGGGTTGCGGTTCGACACGTGCCGCTCGTTGAACGGCGTCGTCGACGTGCGCCGCATCGCGACCTTCTGCATGCCGGGTCGCGCCGTGTCCGCCGCGAGCGCGTAGGCTTCCCAGTGCTGGCGCACGTCGCGCAGCGCATTCTGCTGCGCGGCGAGGAAGCTGTCGTTCAGGCGCGCGGCCGCATTGCCGAGCAGCGCGCCGCTGGCCGGGCCCGTGTACGAAGGCATGCGGATTGCCATCGCACCGCTTTCGTCGAAATTGAAATAACCGGCCGACACCTGGTCGCGATAGTGATACAGGTCGAACACGAAATTCTGGTCGCGCTTCGTCGAATCGACCGGCCCGATCAGGATGTCCGCGTTCATCGGCATCGAGCGCATGAACTTCACGTCGCCGCCGCGGATGACCATCGCCTGCTGCGGCGCGTTCGCAGGCATCGCGAAGCCGGCATGCGTGCCGTCGTCGAGCGTGAGGTCGAGGCCGGCCGGCGTCACGCGCAGCGCGGTGATCGTGAGCTTCAGGCGCGGCGGCGGCATCAGCTTGTCGACCGACATCACGAGATCGTCGCCGGCGAGCTGCGCGATCGGCGTCTGGACCTTCAACAGGTCGGCCATCTTCACGTTGGCCGCGTGCATCACCGGCTGCGCGTTGATGCCCGACACGCGCACGCCGGTCGGGTGGAACACGAGCTGGCTGCCGCCGCGGCTCGTGAGCGTGCCGGTCAGCGAGAACGGCACCCAGCCGTCGCGCTGCATTTCGCCCTGCAGGTGGATCACGCCGTCGCCGGCCGACACGGCAAGCTTGCGCAGCGGCGCATTGCGATAGCCGAAGATGTAGGTGTTGAAGAGGGCGGTCAGCTTCGCGTTGTCGAGCGTGACCGTGCCTTCGTGCACGTCGATCTCGAAGCTCGTCGGATCGTCGAACACGATCGGCGCGCCGGCCTGCGTCGGCACGAGCGTGGCCGACAACTGATGGATGAAGAAGCCGAGGTTGTTGACGATGCGGAAGTCGACGTCGCGCAGGAACGTCATCGCGCCGTTCTGGCCCGAGTCGCGCAGCGTGAACGGGCGCGGTTGCGTGAGGCTGATCGATGCGAGCGACGGCACGGCGCGCGCGATCTGCTGCTCGCGGGCGAGGCGTTCGGCTTTGGTGCGCTCGATCTTCGTCGACGCGACCGACGCGTTGCCGTCGCGCTGCGCGGACGATTCCGCACAGCCGGTGCAGAGCAACGCGAGCGCCAGCGCGCCGCAGCCGAACACGCGGGATGTCTTGTGCGAGACCGGGGCGGCCGCGCGTCGCGGGCCGGAAATCCAGTCGGAAATTGCCAAAGGCGAGCGATGGCCGCGCCGGACCGCATTCCGCATCGTCTGTCTCCATGTCTTGTCGTGATCGACGGCGGCGCGCGCCACTGCACGGCGCGAGCGTCGATGCCGTGCAGTGTGTCATAGCGCGCTAGAGCGGCGTTACCAAACAACGGGCGTCCGGGCACGGCGCGCCGGCGGGCTGCGGGACAACGGATTCGGGGTGGCGGGGCGGCCGGATCAAACGGTCGTTTGGTTTGTGCGGGCCCTCGGCCAACGTGTTTTCCGGTGAACGGGCCAACCCGCTGCCAGCCTTGGCCGGCGCGGGTTTCACCGGATTCGCGATGCCGCGGCCGATGCGGTCGGAACGAGCGTGCGACCGGGCTCCGTCGTGGCCGCCCGCGGGGCCGATCAGACCAGCATGTGCTGCCGGATGGCGTTCAGCGTCGCCTGGTCGAGTTGCAGGCCGTTCACGATGTACGACGTCATCGAGCCGTACGACGCGGTGACCTGATCGAATGCCGCCTGCAGATAATCGGCGTGCGCGCCTTGCAGCGCGGTCATCATGTCTGCCGCATTTTGCCCGCCGGCTTTTTGCGCCTGGGCGACTGATGCGGCAATTCCGGATGCGCTATATACGTTGGTCAGCAGGTAGTCCGCGAAAATCGTTTGCTGAGAGAGGCCGAGGATCGTGTGCAGAATGGCGGTCGCCCAGCCGGTGCGATCCTTCCCGGCCGTGCAGTGCAGGACCAGGTTTTCTCCGGCATCGGCGAAGCCGGTGAACAACGCGCGATAGCTTGCATGCGCGGTGTCCGACGTCACGAACGCCCGGTACATGCTCAGCATGAATGCGGTTGCGGTCGCGCCGGTGGTCGGAATCGGGCCGATACTGGCGGCCCCGAGCACGTTGAGGTTTTGCCAGGTGGCGCCGGCCAGCGGCACATCCGGCTGCGCGTTGATCTCGGCGGGCGTGCGCATATCGCAGACCTGCCTGATGCCCAGCGTGCCGACGGTCGCGACGTCCGCGGCGGACAATGCGAGCGCGGACGAGCGATAGATCATGCCCTTCTTCATCGCCGCGCCGCTGGTCGTCACGTAGCCGGTTCCGTCCGGTCCGCCAGTGTCGCGAAAGTTCGACGCTGAACCCAGCCGCGGTGTCATGACCGGCGCGACCGAAATCGAGTCGCCGCCGCATGCCGACAGAAGCGATGCGCTCCCCAGTGCCATGCCTATGGTGCCGGCGCCCAACCGGAGAAAATGTCGACGGGATATTTCGTTTTTCTGATGCATTCGATGCCCTGTGTCGGAGACGGGTACAAGACGTCGCGACCGCGTTGGTGACCGGAGCCGCCTGCTGCATCGCGGGCGACGCGGCACAGCCGGGGTGGCCCGGGTCGATCGGCATGCAGTCGGACGGTTCGCCGTGCGCATCAATCTCGCGCCGGGTTACCGCACGGTAGCGATCCGCGGCGAAACGGCCATCGTCCTTTTCGATTAGGGAGGAATGCGGGTTGCCGGTGCGGGCCGTGCTGCGTCGACAAGTACGATCGATGGCGACGGCGAGGTAAGATCGGCGTCATGGCTGTATGGATCAAAACACTTGGCCATCACGGGGAAGCGTCATGGATCTGAAGGAAGTCGACGTATTGGGTGCGGGTGTGGGCGATCACTGGTACTACGCGTCGAAGGCGAGCGCGATCCGTCGGTTCCTGGGCGCGTCGGGTGCGAACCGGATACTCGACGTCGGTGCAGGCTCCGGTTTCTTCTCGAAGCACTTGCTCGAACGCACGCAGGCGACGGAAGCGTGGTGCGTCGATACGAGCTACGCCGACGATGCCGATGAGGAGACGGCCGGCAAGCCCATCCACTTTCGGCGGTCCGTCGAGCGATTCGATGCCGATCTCGTTCTGCTGATGGACGTGCTCGAGCATGTCGACGACGATGTCGGGCTGCTGGCGCAGTACGTGAAGGGGGCGCCTCCGGGCAGCCGGTTCCTGATCACGGTTCCCGCGTTCCAGTTCCTCTGGAGCGGCCATGACGATTTTCTCGAGCACAAACGCAGGTATACGATCGGCGGTCTCGAGGATGTGGTTCGTCGTGCAGGGCTCGACGTCGAGCGCGGCGCCTATTACTTCGGCCTCACGTTTCCGCTCGCGGCGGCTCTGCGGCTGGGCGAGCGGGTGCGTCGGCATCCGCGCGAGCCGGCGTCGCAATTGCGCCGGCACCATCCGCTCGTCAACGGCTTGCTCAAGGCGATCTGTCGCGTCGAGTTGCCGATGTTCCGGTTCAATCGCGTTGTCGGCCTGACGGTCATCTGCGTTGCGCGCAAGCGGTGAATGCGATGCGGGCGCCGTGTGGTCGGGGCGCGAATTGTGCCGGGATGTGCGTTGCCACCCGTATCGGTGCCGTAGCGCCAAAAAATTTCACAAGAACATTCACAAAATGCATGCGACCCGATTCTAAATCTGAAAAGTGTCTGTTATACTTTTCTTCTTTCGGGGCGTAGCGCAGCCTGGTAGCGTACCTGCATGGGGTGCAGGTGGTCGGAGGTTCAAATCCTCTCGCCCCGACCAGACAAGAACCCGCGTCAGCTTGAGCTGACGCGGGTTTTTTCTTGCCGGTCGCTTTTTTGCACATCGCGGCGCGGCCCCGGTAAAATGCAAGGTTGATCCACGGAAAGCGCCGTGATTTAGCGGAAGAGGATTCCCCGAACATGACTGATCTTCGTCTTACCATGCGGTTCGCTGCAGTGCTCGCCACCGGCGCGCTCGTCGCCGGTTGCGGTACGTCGTCGCCCACGAAAGTGGACTACAAGAGCGATTCGAAATCGAAGGAAGCGTCGCTCGCAGTGCCGCCCAACATGCTCGACGAGACGGCCGATCAGCGTTCGCTGCCGCCCCAGGGCGGCGCGACTTCACTGTCTGCGCTTCAGCAGGTCCAGCAGGCGGCGCCTGCGCTGGACACCGTCGCTCCGGCCGTGGCCGGCATGCATATCCAGCGCGACGGCACCGAAAGCTGGCTCGTGATCGACGGCAGGCAGCCGGCCGACATCTGGCCGCAGGTGCGTCGTTTCTGGCAGGAGCAGGGCTTCCTGCTCGTCGTCGACCAGCGCGACAAGGGCGTGATGGAAACCGACTGGAACGAAACCCATCCGCAGATCAACGACGGCCTGATCCGTAGCGTGATCTCGAAGGCGATGGGCAACTCGTACGTGACGGCCGAGCGCAACAAGTACCGCACGCGTCTCGACTCGGCGCCGAACGGCGGCACCTACGTGTTCATCAGCCAGAAGGGGATGCGCGAGGCGATCACCGGCTCGAACAACGATTCGAGCAAGTGGGAGGCGAAGCCGAACGATCCGGCGCTCGAGACCGAATACCTGAAGCGGCTGATGGCCGTGCTCGCTCAGAACGAGCAGCGTGCGAAGAACGGCGAGCCGCCGATCGCGAACATCAAGGACAACGCGGTGCCGAAGGACAAGAAGGCCGACACCGACGCATCGTCGAAGGCTGCCGCCGCGATCGCCGCGCAGAACGTCTCGCGCACGTCGGCGCAAGGCAATGATGCGGCCGATGCGGCAGTGCCGTCCGAAGTCACGCTTGGCGAGCCGTACGACCGGTCGTGGCTGCACGTCGGTCTCGCGCTCGATCGTGCGAACTTCACGGTCGATGATCGCGATCGCTCGAAGGGCGTGTATTTCGTGCGCTACGTCGATCCGAAGGATCTGAGCTCGGCCGAGCAGGGCTTCTGGAGCCAGTTGTTCCACGGAAAGAAGGAAAAGCAGGCGAAGCAGTACCGTGTCAACGTGAAGGCGCTCACGGCGGACCAGACGCGCGTCGCGGTCGTCGACGATTCGGGCGCGATCGACTCGTCGTCGCCGGCTCGCCAGATCATGGGGCTGCTCGTGAATCAGCTTCGCTGATCCCGACGTTTCTCCGTATCAGTGAAAAGCCCGCCATTCGGCGGGCTTTTTTCATGGCCGCTCGCTTGCGAGCAGCTTGCGCGCGCATGTGCGAAAGATTCGGTCCCTCCTCGTGACGTTACGTAACATCCGTGCGTTACGGCGGCAGAACGCGTGTCACATTGTCGACGACGAAAAAATTGTCCTTATAAATCAATGAAGTGATTGACGTCCGATGCCTGGCACGCAAACTGCTTTATAGGTTGGAATTGTTGGAACAGGGAGGCTGGCGTCAGATACCGGGGGGTGCGCCGTGAGCGCCCGATCAACGGTATCGACGTCTTCAAATGCCGGCGCGACAAGCGCTGGCGCAACTGATGACGATCCGCGCCAGCGTGCGGATCTCGATGGCCCCGTCGCCTATCCTCGTAGGGCGACGGTTTCGCCCGCGCTTCTGTGAAGCGCGGGCTATTTTTTTGGGGCCGTCGTGCAGTGTCGCATCGGCGCGGGCGATGCGTGATTCGCGTATTCTCGGACTTTTCTGGATGAAGGAGTCGGGAATGGCGGAAATTGCAGTCGTGGCGCTGATCGTCGCGAAGCCGGGCGCCGAGGAAAAGCTGCGCACCATGCTTGAAGGGATCGTCGAGCCGACCCGCAACGAAGCCGGTGCGTTGCAGTACGACCTGCACCGGGACCTGAAGGAGCCCGCGCGATTCGTATTCGTCGAGCGCTGGGAGAGCGAGGAGGCGCTGGCCGCCCATGCGCGTTCCGCGCACATTCTCGCGTATCGGGAAGCAGCCGCGAACTGGATCGAAAGTTCCGAAATCCGCGTGCTGTCGAAGCTCGTCTGAGCAGGGTGGGGCGACCGGACGTGTCCGGTCGCAGCGGCGCGTCAGTGCGACGTGCTGGGTACGTCGAGGATCAGGATGATCGTCCAGTCGGCGTCGCCGTCGTGATGATACTGGCGCTCGGCGACGATGAACGGTTGCTGCTTGCCTTGCGGGCCGAGGAAAAGCACGTCGCCCTCCATCGGCAGGCACTCGATCGGCGGCAGCGCGAGAAACGCGTCGGCCGAGCCGCGGGGCATCAGTTGCTTGATCTGGCGAGTGGCGGCTTCGGTCCACTCGATGTCGAGTTGAATGTTGCTCATGCTGTCCTCCGCACCGGGGTGCGCACGGGTGGAAAATTTCGGTGCGCGACTTTAGCACAGCGCGCGGGCGCCGCAACCAAAAAAGCCGAACCCGGTTGCCCGGATTCGGCTTTTTACTTGTGCGGTGCGGCCGAACTTACTGGCTGGCGGCGTCTGCGGCCTTGGCAGCCTTCTTGCCGGCCTTCTTCGCAGCAGCCTTGTGGTGAGCAGCCTTCTTGCCGTGGTGATGCTCTTCCTGCATCGCCGGCTGAGCGGCTTCGGCCGCTTGCTGCTGCTGCAGCGCCTGTGCGCGCTGTTCGATCTCGGAGATCTTGGCCGGATCGGTAATGGTCTTGATTTCCGTGCTCTCTTGCGCATACGCTGCGCCAGTCAGCGCCGACATCGCTACCAGGATAGCCAGGGACGTCTTCTTCATTGCTTTACCTCCGCTAAGTGGTGATGAACCCGAATGTTGCCGTTTTGTCTGGCGACTGCAAACGAGTGCGTGTCGAGTGTAACAAAAGTGACGGATCAATGTGCACCGGATCTTGGCGCAACGCAAGGCCGCGTTGAAGTCGCGCAACACTTCGCGCACTTCGTCACGCGCCTGCCATCCCGGGCGGCGCTGCCATTTCGCTCCTGTTTCCGCGCGGCCGTCAGAACCACCCGAGCCATCGGTAGACGTGGAATTGCGCGATGCCGACCAGTTCGTGCAGCGCCTGCTCGGCGTTGACCACATTGCGCCAGCGTGGCAGCCAGCCCGTTTGCGCGCGCCGGCGATTCGCATAAACGGGCTGCGGATCGACGCCGAATCGGCGGAAATCCAGCAGGGCGCGGCGCATCTGATAGGACGAGGTGACGAGAATGCGTGCGTCGTCATACTGTGGGCGTAGTATAGACGCAGTGAATTTCGCGTTTTCGTAGGTTGTGCGGCTGTTCGGTTCAAGAACGAGGTCGCCGGGGGCGACGCCTTCCGCGACGAGCTGGCGTCCATATACGGCCGCCTCGGTTTCGCCGTGATGCTGCGGGTCGCCGCCCGACATCACCACGGTGCAGCGTTCGGCCTGCTGCCGGCACGCGCGATAGAGCGCCGCAACCTTGTGGATGCGCGCGACGCCATCGGGTGGCGGCTGCAGCCCGGAGTCGGTGCGATGCGTGCCGGCGCCGATGAGAATCAGCGTGGTCCGCCCATGCATGTCGGGGTGCTCGACCGGCACGACGCCTGCCTCGGTCCACGCGATCAGCGGTGCGGCGAGCCAGCCTGTCGCGAGCAGCCAGAACACCGCAACGGCGGCGATCGCGATGAATCGTCGCCGCTTGCGGCAGAGCATGAAACAGATGAAGAGAAGTACAAATGAATCGAACAGAATCAATTTGATTGGGGTATGGTGTCTTTTTATGGACGGCTGACGATCCGGCCCTGAAGCGACGCCGAACGTCGGCCTCCAGAATCGGTGGCGGTATCGGCGGGCGGAGACCCTGCCCGGCGCGCCGCTTCGCATTGTCGCTGCACTTTAAGAAAGAATCGAGATGGCCACGTATTCCAACGAAGCGGTGCTCGACGCATTGAGACGAGTGCAGTACCGCCAGGTACCGTGGGCACGCCGCCCGGGCGTGTTCGAGTATCTCCGTTCGCTCGGGCTGATGGACACGGTCAGGCAGAAGACCGTTGCCCCCGCACCGGGTTTCCACGCACCGGTGGATATCGCGGTGCTGACCGACAGCGGTCGAGCCGAATTTTCCCGCCTCGAGCGCGACGAGAAATTACTTTCCTGGACCGATCGCCGTATGGACGACTACGCATTGAGCGAAGCGAGCGCCGTGGCGATTCTCGAAAGCCGCCTGTAGCGGCTGGCCATCCCGCCTGGTGTGTCGCCGCGCGAGCCGGCGACACCAAAAAAAAGCCCGTATCGCGAGGATACGGGCATACCGGATACTTTTGCTGTTGCCACGCTGTGCTCATGGCAACGATGTGACTCGCCGCATGCGGCGCAGTTCCCGAAAGCGGGCATTTTCTTTGACGAAATCCTGAAATTGGCAGGACTAAGGATGACGCGGCATGTCGGACGGCTGCGAGCCGATGCGCGCACGCGCATTGCTGGCGATGTCGCCGCGCAGGTCGCCGCGCGGCACGGTCTGCCGGCCGGACTGGGCGGCAGACGGCGGCTGACGGAGCGTGTTGCCGTGATCCTGCTGGCGATGGGGTGGTTTCGTGCGATCGTCGGCGTGAGCTGGAGCGGTCAGCGCCAGGGAAATGACAATGCCGCATGCGACGAGCAGTGACATTGGTTTCATGGCGGGGGCTCCCTTCAAGCCGTCGATGCGGCCTGTTGATATATCGCTAAGGTAAGCGCGGGAGTGCAGGCTTGCTGTAAATATTGGTAAATAGATGTATCGCGGCACGACAGCGGTAATCGACGGCAACGCAGGCGTCGCGAAAAGATCGCGTCGCAGAAAGAAACCGGGCGGCCGAAGCCGCCCGATCGAGCATTCGTTACGCCATCTTGACGGGCGCGCGCCAGGATTCCGGATTGGTCCAGAAGGCGCCGCGCAACCGGTCGCGGCTCGGCGGTGCGGGCGGCTTCGCGGCGCTCGCGCCGATGCGCCCGCGCAGCGAGATTTGCCGGCCGCTCGTGCCGAGTCGCTTCACGATTTCGGCGAGCGTGCCGTCCGCCTGCCATTCGTCGAAGCGACGGCGGCAGGTCGGCGGTGACGGATAGCGGCCCGGCAGCTTCGACCAGCCTTCACCCGTCGACAGCACCCACAACACGGCGTTCACCACCGAGCGGGCTTCCACGCGGGGACGGCCGCGCCGCTCACTCCGTGCGGGTTCCGAGCAAAACAGACCCTCGACCAGCGCCCACTCGTTATCTCTCAAATCGTCGAACAGCATCATGTCCTCACCTCAGCGAAGCTAACTCCGGTGCGCTGCCCTGCGCCGCGCACTCTTCAAGCACTCGATCGTCGAGTGCCGGGTGGGGGCGTCCGGTTGGCCGGCAGCGGCGTTTTTGCCTTTCCATCCGACGAAACCTGCGCCCTGTACGACAGGTAACGCACGAAGCGTGCCATGTCGGAGGCGAATCCCTCGAGAGCCGCTTGGCAGCGAGCTAACGGCTAAGTCAGCTAGGGGCGTATAAGACGCCAAAATAACCCGCCAGCAAATCGGGACAATCACCAATCTTGTGCAGTTCGCCCGCGCTACGTGCGTTTGCGTGTGTATTGCACCGCAGCGAAACATGTGCGGCCAGTGCCGGATTCGCGCATCAAAGCCGGATTCACGCATTAAAATTACGAATCGATATCGACGATTGATGAGGTCAGGGGATGAACGTCACGCTGCGCCAGCTTCGCGTATTCATCGAGGTAGCGCGGCTCAAGAGCTTCAGTCGCGCGGGTGACGAGATCGGGCTCACGCAGTCCGCGGTCAGCCGCTGCGTACGCGAGCTCGAGGCCGAGCTCGGGCTGAAGCTGATCGACCGCACGACGCGCGACGTGCAACTGACCGACGTCGGCGCGAACCTGATCGCGAGCGTGTCGCGTCTGATCGACGATCTGGACGACACGCTGCGCGAGATTCGCGAGATCGGCGAGCAGCGCCGCGGGCGCGTGATCGTCGCGGCGAGCCCGACGATCGCCTGCCGGCTGATGCCGCGCGTGGTGGCATCGTGCGAGCGCCAGTTTCCGTTCGTGACGCTCGGCCTGCGCGACGACGTGCAGAGTGACGTGCTGCGCAAGGTGAAGTCGAGCGAAGTCGATTTCGGCGTCGTGATCGGGCCGCTGATGGTCGCCGATCTCGTCTGCGAGCCGCTGATGACCGATTCGTTCTGCCTCGTCGCGCGTGCCGACCATCCGCTCGCGGCGCGTGCCGAGGTGCCGTGGACGGCGCTGGACGGCGAGCGCCTCGTGCTCCTCGATCATGCGTCGGGCAGCCGGCCGCTGATCGATGCCGCGCTGGCCGCCCACCACGTCAACGCAACGGTCATGCAGGAACTCGGGCATTCGGCGACCGTGTTCGGGCTCGTCGAGGCCGGCGTCGGCGTGAGCGTGCAGCCGTGGCTGTCATTGCCGCTGCCGGCCGGCTCGACACTCGTCGCGCGGCCGCTCACGCCGCGTACCGAGCGCACCGTCGAACTGGTGCGCCGCCGCGACAGGTCGTTGTCGCCTGCGGCGCAGGCGATCTGGGAGCTGGTGCGGCAGATGCCGGCGAGGGCGGAAGACCTCGACTGACGCGCGAGGACGTGCGACTGCCCGGCTTGCGGGTCGGTACACTATGCGGATCGTGTTCCTCGACGGTGGTTCTCGATGGTGCATTCCTCAGATTTTTCCTTGGCGACCGGCGAGCCGGCGGCGCGCGCCGCGGTGCACGCGCTGCGGCCGTCGCTGATCCGGGAGGTGGCGAACGCCGGCTTCGGCGTGCCGGACATGCTGCCGTTCTGGTTCGGCGAGTCGGACCGCGTGACACCGGACTTCATCCGCGATGCGGCAACGGCGGCGCTGCGCGATGGTGCGACCTTCTACACACACAACCTCGGCACGGCGCCGCTGCGCGATGCGATTGCAGCCTACGTGAGCGAGCGTCACGGTGCGACCGCGGCCGACACGGTGGCCGTGACGAGTTCGGGCGTGAACGCGCTGATGCTGGCCGCGCAGATGCTGGTCGGCCCGGGCGAGCGCGTCGTCGCGGTCACGCCGCTCTGGCCGAATCTCGTCGAGATTCCGAAAATCCTCGGCGCGCAGGTCGAATGCGTGCCGCTCGGTTATGGCGACGCCGGCTGGCGGCTCGATGTCGAGCAACTGCTCGCCGCGCTGACGCCCGAAACGCGGATGCTGCTGGTCAACTCACCGAACAATCCGACCGGCTGGACGATGTCGCGCGACGATCAGCAGGCGGTGCTCGCCCATTGCCGCCGTCACGGCATCTGGCTGGTAGCCGACGAGGTGTACGAACGGCTCGCGTTCGGCGAGGGCGGCGCGCCGTCGTTCCTCGATATCGCCTCGCGAGACGAGCGGGTCGTTGTCGTGAATTCGTTCTCGAAGGCATGGGCGATGACGGGCTGGCGGCTGGGGTGGCTCGTTGCGCCGGCATCGGTGATGGGCGACCTGTCGAAGCTCGTCGAATACAACACGTCGTGTGCACCCGGCTTCGTGCAGGCCGCGGGCGAAGTCGCACTGCGCGACGGCGAACCGTTCGTACGGTCGTTCGTCGCGGCGCTGCGCGACGCGCGCGATCACCTGGTCGCCGCGCTGCGGACGCTGCCGGGCGTCGAGGTGCCACCCCCGCCGGGCGCGATGTACCTGTTCCTGCGATTGCCGGGTGCGGCCGACAGTCTCGCGTTCTGCAAGACGCTGGTGCGCGACGCAGGGCTCGGGCTTGCGCCCGGGCGGGCATTCGGCCCGGAGGGGGAAGGATTCGTGCGCTGGTGCTACGCATGCGATCCGGCGCGACTCGATGCGGGCGTCGAGCGGCTGCGCCGGTTTCTCGCGCTCGGCGCGGCCGCCCGCTGAAGCGGGGCCGGAGCGGGCGCGGCGCACTGGCGGCGAGCCAATCTGCTCATCTTTACGCACCGGGCAATTTTGCGTAATATGGCGCTCAGTCACGCGGTTCCGTCGTTGAGCCGTGCTGTTCCGTCCGGTTTGGGCCTGGCCTGAAGTTGGTTCGCCGCCCCCGGTTCGTGCTCCCATCAATATGACCGATCAGAATCGGGCGAGCGCGTCTTCCGTTCCTTTCGTCTGTTTGTTGATCCGGTTCGTTTGACCACAGGGTCTGGCCTAGCTGCATGAATACCCAAGAGGCGAAGATCGTCCTCGAGACTGCTTTGATCTGCGCGCAGGAACCGCTGAAGCTCGGCGATTTGCGCAAGCTCTTTGCCGACGGCGTGTCGGCTGACACGGTCCGCACGTTGCTCGAAGATCTGAAACAGGATTGGTCCGGCCGCGGCGTCGAACTGGTGGCGCTGGCGACCGGATGGCGCTTCCAGAGCAAGCCGGCGATGCGTCACTATCTGGATCGCCTGCATCCCGAGAAGCCGCCGAAATATTCGCGCGCGGTGCTCGAAACGCTCGCGATCATCGCGTACCGGCAGCCCGTCACGCGCGGCGACATCGAAGAGATTCGCGGCGTCACGGTCAATACGCAGGTGGTCAAGCAGCTCGAGGATCGCAGCTGGATCGAAGTGATCGGTCATCGTGACGTGCCCGGACGTCCGGCGCTGTATGCGACGACCAAGCAGTTCCTCGACGATCTCGGCCTGAAGGCGCTCGACGACCTGCCTGCGCTAGAAGAGCCGGCCGCGAATATCGAGGCCGCGCTGCTTGCGCAGCAGGCAATGGACTTCGGCGGCGACGTACCGGTTGCCGACGACGCGCCGCAAGCCGGCGACGCAGCGGCTGACGTGCCGCAAGCGCACGCGGATGAAGCATCCGCCGGATTGCCGGGCGATGCCGCGTCGATGCAGGAAATGCCGAACCGCGCTACGCTCGATGGTGATCTCGGGCAAGCGGAACAAACGGAACAGGTTGGTGCCGAAGCAGTGCCGACCAATGTGCAGCCCGAGCCGCTGCGCGCGGATTGGAGCGAGGAAGATCGCAAGCCGGCCGCCGAAGTGGCTGCCGGAGACGGAGCGGAAGCGGCCGGCGACATGTCCGGCGAGGCTGGCCAGGCCGACGCCTTCCGTTCCCGTCCCGCGGACGGCGAGATGCTGGACGACACGTCCGACAGTCTCGCCGATGCCGTACGAAGCGCCAGTGCGCCGATCGGCGCCGACGCGCTGCCGGACGACGAAGCAGAACCCGAACAGCGTCGCGCCTGAACGCGGCCAACTTCTTGCCGCGCCCGCGCCGGGCGCGAGACCTGACATTTTGAGGTTGTTTTGACAGATATCCACGATATTGAATCGTCCGCGCCTGCCGTGCAGGCAGCGCGTGCCGACGATGCACCGGAGCAGGATGCTTCGGCCGAGGGTGGCGACGAGCGTCCCCGCCGCGGTCTGCGGCGAGGCCCGCGTAGCCTGATCGCGCGGCGTCGCGCGGCGGCCAAGTCGAAGGGCGCCGAAGGCGAGTCGCAGGGCGGTGAGGGCGCGGACGCCCAGCCGGCCGAGGCCGCCGAAGCGCAGCCCGCGCGCGCGCCGCGCAAGGAAGGTGCGGCCAAGGGCGGCCGCAAGCCGGCCGGCAAGCGCGAAGGCGCGGCCAAGGGCGCCGCCCAGGGTGCGCAGGGCGGCCAAGGCCGCCGTGGCGGCGCGCCGAAGTCTGAAGGTGGTCCGGCGAAGGCGGAAGGCGATGCGTCCCAGGATGAACTGTTCGCATACGTGACGTCGCCCGCATTCGACGCGGACAACTCCGCTGGCGGTAGCGGCGTGCGTGCGCCGATGCTGCGTCGCGGCCGCAGCCAGCCGGCGAACAAGCGCGTGCTGTCGCCGGACGACGACGCACCGAAGCTGCACAAGGTGCTGGCGGAAGCGGGCATGGGCTCGCGTCGCGAAATGGAAGAGCTGATCGTCGCCGGCCGCGTGTCGGTGAACGGCGAGCCCGCGCACATCGGCCAGCGCATCATGCCGACCGACCAGGTGCGGATCAATGGCAAGCCGGTCAAGCGCAAGCTGCCGAACAAGCCGCCGCGCGTGCTGCTGTACCACAAGCCGACGGGTGAAATCGTCAGTCACGCGGATCCGGAAGGCCGTCCGTCGGTGTTCGACCGCCTGCCGCCGATGAAGACGGCGAAATGGCTTGCGGTGGGTCGCCTTGACTTCAATACCGAAGGTCTGCTGATGCTGACGACTTCGGGTGACCTCGCGAACCGCTTCATGCATCCGCGCTACAGCGTGGAGCGCGAGTACGCGGTGCGGGTTGTCGGCGAGCTTACTGAAGGCAACCGGCAAAAGCTGCTGCACGGCGTCGAGCTGGATGACGGTCCGGCTAACTTCCTGCGCATCCGCGACGGCGGTGGCGAAGGCACGAATCACTGGTATCACGTCGCGCTGGCCGAAGGCCGCAACCGCGAAGTGCGCCGGATGTTCGAAGCGGCCGGCCTGATGGTGAGCCGGCTGATCCGTACGCGTCACGGCCCGATCCCGCTGCCTCGCGGCCTGAAGCGCGGCCGCTGGGAGGAGCTCGACGATGCGCAGGTGCGCAAGCTGATGGCGACCGTCGGCCTGAAGGCGCCGTCCGAGGAGAAGGGCAAGCGAGGCGGTGCCGACCAGGCCGAGCGTCGCCAGCCCGATCCGATGCAGACGTCGATGGGCTTCATCGGCCGCGAGCCGGTGCTGACGACGCACGGGCAGCTCGACCAGCCGCGTCGCGGCGGTGGCCGTCGCGGCGGGCCGGGCCTGCCGGGCCTGAGCGGCTACGGCAGCCTGCCGGTCGCGCCGTCGGGCTATGGCAACCGTGCTGGCGGCGCCCGCGATGGCAACCGCTCGGGCGGCGGCGGCCGAGATGGGAACCGCGCTGGCGGCGGCCGTGATGTCGATGGCAACCGCGCGTCATACGGCGCAGGCCCCAAGCGCGAGAGCGCGGGCGTCAAGCGCGGCGGTGCCAAGGGCGGCAATCGTAATCCGAACGGCAATCGTCCGGAAGGCGGCGGCAACAGCGGCGGCCCGCGTGGCGGCCAGCGTCCGCAACGCAGTCGCACGCGCAGCCGCTGAGCGTTCGGGCACGCGGTGGCGCAAGGCCGCCGGCGTGCCGGCAGGATCGGCATCGGTCCGCTTTTTGTCGGCACGACGCGTCGCGTTGATTGCTTTCGACTGTATATATATGCCGCGTGCCGCTGGATGGCCGCCGGCATGGCCGATTTCCGGCGCGGCAGGATGGCGCCGGTCGATCGGGCAGTCCGATTTCGCATTTTCGGTCCGTAAAGGCAGGCGACGCGCTGCTTTTACCGGCTGGCTTGGCGTTTGCGCCAAAAATCGCTATAATCGCGGAGTCGCTGGGCGTACGGATTCAATGTGCGGCTCAGGTGCGACCACCAGTAAGAAGATGGGCGTTCCGCCCATTTTTTTTTGCTGAAACGGTTAGGCATCTCGGGTAGCGCTTCCTGCGCCGGCTAAGGCGCGCGCCCGCGGGTGTAATCGCGAGCGGCGGGCGCGAACACCTGAGAGGACACAGTGCAACTGACGGAACTGATAGAAACCACGGTCACCGGGCTCGGCTACGAGCTGGTGGATCTCGAGCGCACCGGGCGCGGCATGCTTTGCATCTATATCGATCAGCCTGCCGGCATCTCGCTCGAAGATTGCGAAAAGGTCACGCGTCAGCTCCAGCACGTCTTGACGGTCGAAAACATCGATTACGAACGGCTCGAAGTCTCGTCCCCGGGGCTCGACCGCCCGTTGAAGAAGCTGGCCGACTTCGAGCGCTTCGCCGGCAGCGAAGTTTCCGTGACCTTGAAAAAGCCGCTGGACGGGCGCAAGACGTACCGGGGCATTCTGCACGCGCCGAATGGCGAAACGATCGGTTTGGAATTTGAGGGGAAGAAGGGCGAGGCAGCCATGCTGGATTTCACGCTGGCCGATATCGATAAAGCCCGCCTGATTCCGCAAGTTGACTTTAGGAGCCGCAAATAATGAGTCGCGAAGTGTTGATGCTGGTGGATGCGCTGGCGCGCGAGAAAAACGTCGACAAGGATGTGGTGCTGGGCGCCCTCGAGGCTGCGCTCGCGTCCGCTTCCAAGAAGCTGTTCGACGAAGGCGCCGAAATCCGCGTCCATATCGATCGCGAAAGCGGCGAGCACGAAACCTTCCGTCGCTGGCTCGTCGTACCCGATGAGGCTGGCTTGCAGGAGCCGGATCGCGAGATCCTGCTGTTCGAAGCACGTGAGCAGAAGCCCGACGTCGAAGTCGGCGAATATGTCGAGGAACCCGTTCCGTCGATCGAGTTCGGTCGCATCGGCGCGCAGGCCGCGAAGCAGGTGATCCTGCAGAAGGTGCGCGACGCGGAGCGCGAGCAGATCCTGAACGACTACCTCGAGCGCGGCGAAAAGATCATGACGGGTACGGTGAAGCGCCTCGACAAGGGCAACTTCATCGTCGAATCGGGCCGTGTCGAGGCGCTGCTGCGCCGCGACCAACTGATCCCGAAGGAAAACCTGCGCGTGGGCGACCGCGTGCGCGCGTACATCGCGAAGGTCGACCGCACCGCGCGCGGCCCGCAGATCGAGCTGTCGCGCACGGCTCCCGAGTTCCTGATGAAGTTGTTCGAGATGGAAGTGCCGGAAATCGAGCAGGGCCTGCTCGAGATCAAGGCGGCAGCCCGCGACCCGGGCGTGCGCGCGAAGATCGGCGTCATCGCGTACGACAAGCGGATCGATCCGATCGGCACCTGTGTCGGCATTCGCGGCTCGCGCGTGCAGGCCGTGCGCAACGAGCTCGGTGGCGAAAACATCGACATCGTGCTATGGTCGGAGGATCCCGCCCAGTTCGTGATCGGCGCGCTCGCGCCGGCCGCAGTCCAGTCGATCGTCGTCGATGAAGAAAAGCACTCGATGGACGTCGTCGTCGACGAGAACGAGCTGGCTGTCGCGATTGGCCGCAGCGGTCAGAACGTTCGCCTTGCCGGCGAACTGACCGGCTGGCAGATCAACATCATGACGCCGGACGAATCCGCCCTGAAGCAGGGTGAAGAGCGCGACCGGCTGCGTGCGCTGTTCATGGCGCGTCTCGACGTCGACGAAGAAGTTGCCGACATCCTGATCGACGAAGGCTTCACGAGCCTCGAAGAGATCGCTTACGTGCCGCTCAACGAAATGCTCGAAATCGAGGCGTTCGACGAGGACACCGTGCATGAGCTGCGCAACCGCGCACGCGACGCGCTGCTGACGATGGCCATCGCGAACGAAGAAAAGGTAGAGAACGCAGCGCTGGATCTGAAGAGCCTCGACGGCATCACGCCGGAGTTGCTCGCGAAGCTGGCCGAACACGGCGTGCAGACGCGAGACGATCTCGCGGAGCTTGCAGTGGATGAACTGGTCGACCTGACCGGGATGGAAGAGGATGCCGCTAAGGCGTTGATCATGAAAGCACGTGAACACTGGTTCCAGTGAGAAATGACCATGGCGCACTGATTTGATGGCGGCCGTATGGCCTGACCCGATGCTAACCGCAAGGAATCGGTCCTTGCACTAAGAGGAATGAATGGCGAGTAACAACGTAGCCCAATTTGCCGCGGAACTGAAAATGCCTGCTGGTGTGCTGCTCGAACAGCTGCAGGCAGCGGGCGTCCAGAAAGCGAGTGAAGACGATGCGCTGTCCGAAGCGGACAAGGCGCGTCTGCTCGATCATTTGCGCAAGTCGCACGGCGCAACCGACGGCGACAAGCGCAAGATCACGCTGACCCGCAAGCATACGTCGGAGATCAAGCAATCTGACGCGACGGGCAAGGCTCGCACCATTCAGGTCGAGGTCCGCAAGAAGCGCACGTTCGTCAAGCGCGACGACGTGAGCGATGGTGCGGAACAGGGTCAGGCGCAGGTCGCCGAAGCGGACGACGATGCAGAACTGAAGCGTCGCGAGGAAGAAGCGCGCCGCGAGGCCGAGCTGCTCGAGAAGCAGGCGCAGGAACTGCGCGAGCGCCAGGAGCGCCTCGAACGCGAGGAAGCCGAGCGCCGCGCCCGCGAGGAAGCGGCTGAAGCCGAGCGCCGTCGCGCCGAGGAAGAAGCGGCGGCGAAGCGTGCCGCTGCCGAAGCCGCTGCGGCGCAGCAGCAGGTGGCAGCGCAGCAGGCCGCCGCGGCCGAGCCGGAAGCGCCGAGTGCGCAGTCCGCGCAGGACGAAGCGCGCGCGGCCGCCGAAGCCCGCGCGGCTGCCGAACGTGCGGCGCAGCGCGAAGCGGCGAAGAAGGCCGAGGATGCTGCCCGCGAGGCGGCGGACAAGGCACGCGCCGAGCAGGAAGAGATCAGCAAGCGCCGTGCGGCCGCCGAGGCCGAAGCGCGCGCGATCCGCGAAATGATGAACACGCCCCGCAAGGCCGTGGTCAAGGCAGTCGAGCCGCCGAAGCCGGTCGAGCCGCCGAAGCCGGCTGAAGCGAAGGGCACGCTGCACAAGCCGGCGAAGCCGGAAGGCGCGCAGGCGCGTCCGGCGGTGAAGAAGCCGGCCGGCGCTGCTGCTCCGGCAACGACGCAGGCACCGGCAGGCGCGGGCGACCGCAACAAGAAGCCGGGCGCAGGCAAGGGCGGCTGGCAGGACGACGCGGCGAAGCGTCGCGGCATCAAGACGCGCGGCGATTCGAGCGGCGGCGTCGACCGCGGCTGGCGCGGTGGCCCGAAGGGTCGCGGCCGTCATCAGGACAGCGCATCGTCGTTCCAGGCGCCGACCGAGCCGATCGTGCGTGAAGTGCACGTGCCGGAAACCGTGTCGGTTGCCGATCTCGCGCACAAGATGTCGATCAAGGCCTCCGAAGTCATCAAGGTGATGATGAAGATGGGCCAGATGGTCACGATCAACCAGGTGCTGGACCAGGAAACGGCGATGATCGTCGTCGAGGAACTGGGCCACCGCGCGGTTGCCGCGAAGCTGGACGATCCGGAAGCGCTGCTCGTCGAAGGCGAAACGACCACCGATGCGGAGCAACTGCCGCGTCCGCCGGTCGTCACGGTGATGGGTCACGTCGACCACGGCAAGACCTCGCTGCTCGACCACATCCGCCGCGCGAAGGTTGCGGCGGGCGAAGCGGGCGGCATTACGCAGCACATCGGCGCGTATCACGTCGATACGCCGCGCGGCGTCATCACGTTCCTCGATACGCCGGGTCACGAAGCGTTCACGGCAATGCGTGCACGCGGCGCGAAGGCGACCGACATCGTGGTGCTGGTGGTGGCGGCCGACGACGGCGTGATGCCGCAGACGAAGGAAGCAATCGCCCACGCGAAGGCGGGTGGCGTGCCGATCGTCGTTGCGATCAACAAGATCGACAAGCCGGAAGCGAACCCCGATCGCGTCAAGCAGGAGCTGGTCGCGGAAGGCGTCGTGCCTGAAGAGTACGGTGGCGATTCGCCGTTCGTGCCGGTGTCGGCGAAGACGGGTGCGGGCATCGACGATCTGCTCGAGAACGTGCTGCTGCAGGCCGAAGTGCTGGAACTGAAGGCACCGGTCGAAGCGCCGGCCAAGGGCATCGTGATCGAAGCGAAGCTGGACAAGGGCAAGGGCCCGGTCGCGACGATCCTGGTGCAGTCCGGTACGCTGAATCGTGGCGACATCGTGCTCGCGGGCTCGGCCTACGGCCGCGTGCGCGCGATGCTCGACGAGAACGGCAAGCCGACGAAGGAAGCCGGCCCGTCGATCCCGGTCGAAATCCAGGGTCTGTCGGAAGTGCCGGGCGCGGGCGAGGAAGTGATCGTGCTGCCGGACGAGCGCAAGGCACGTGAAATCGCGCTGTTCCGTCAGGGCAAGTTCCGTGACGTGAAGCTCGCGAAGCAGCAGGCCGCGAAGCTGGAAAGCATGCTCGAGCAGATGGGCGAAGGCGAAGTGCAGAACCTGCCGCTTATCGTCAAGGCCGACGTGCAAGGCTCGCAGGAAGCACTCGTGCAGTCGCTGCTCAAGCTGTCGACCGACGAAGTGCGCGTGCAGATCGTGCACGGCGCGGTGGGTGGTATCAGCGAAAACGACGTCAACCTTGCAACGGCATCGAAGGCTGTCATCATCGGCTTCAACACGCGTGCGGATGCGCAGGCGCGCAAGCTCGCGGAAGCCAATGGTGTCGATATCCGCTACTACAACATCATCTATGACGCAGTGGATGAGGTGAAGGCGGCGATGTCGGGCATGCTGGCGCCGGAGAAGCGCGAAGTCATCACCGGTACGGTCGAGGTGCGCCAGGTGTTCAAGGTGCCGAAGATCGGCGCGGTCGCCGGCTGTATGGTCACGGACGGTATCGTCAAGCGCTCGTCGTCGGTTCGCGTGCTGCGCAACAACGTCGTGATCTTCACGGGCGAGCTCGAATCGCTGAAGCGCTTCAAGGACGACGTGAAGGAAGTCAAGCAAGGCTTCGAGTGCGGCATGTCGGTGAAGAACTTCAACGACATCGTGGAAGGCGACCAGTTCGAAGTCTTCGAAGTGACCGAAGTCGCGCGTACGCTGTAATCGTCGCGTATCGGCTCATGGGCGGGGCAGGCTTGGGCTTGTCCCGCCCATTTTTCATGGCGGTCCGCCAAAAGGCGGCCGCATTATCCTGATAAACGAATCAGGGATCGATCATGTCCAGGAAACGTACTTCCCCCAATCGCAACGTTCAGATCGCCGACCAGATTCAGCGAGATCTGTCCGAACTCATCATGCGCGAGGTCAAAGACCCGCGCATCGGCATCGTGACCATCCAGAGCGTGGAGCTCACGCCGGACTACGCACATGCGAAGGTCTACTTCACGGCGCTCACCGGCGATCCGGAAAAGACGCAGGAGGCGCTGAACCATGCGTCCGGTCACCTGCACAACCTGTTGTTCAAGCGCCTGCACATTCACACGGTGCCGACGCTGCATTTCCACTACGACCAGACGATCGAGAAGGCCGTGGAAATGTCGCGCCTGATCAAGGAAGCGAACTCGACGCGTGCGAAGGACGACGACGAGGCCGACGCGCCCACCAAGGACGACTGAGCTCGACCGGCCTATGACGAATGCAGCATCCCAACGTCCGCGCGTGCCCCGGCGCACGCTGGACGGTGTCCTACTGCTCGACAAGCCGATCGGCCTGTCGAGCAACGACGCGCTGATTCGCGCGAAGCGGCTGCTTCTCGCGAAGAAAGCCGGCCACACCGGCACGCTCGACCCGCTGGCTTCGGGCCTGCTGCCGCTGTGTTTCGGCGAGGCGACGAAGTTTTCGCAGGATCTGCTCGAGGCCGACAAGACCTACGAAGCGACGATGCGTCTCGGCCTGCGCACGACCACCGGCGACGCGGAAGGCGAAGTGGTCGACATGCGGCCGGTCGAATGCGACCGCGCAGCGGTGGAAGCCGCGCTCGTGCGCTTCACCGGCGAGATCGTGCAGGTGCCGCCGATGTATTCGGCGCTCAAGCGCGACGGCAAGCCGCTGTACGAATATGCGCGCGCAGGCCAGACCGTCGAGCGCGAAGGCCGCAACGTGACGATCCATGGGCTCGACCTGCTCGCCTGCGAACTGCCCGACGTGACGTTTCGCGTGACCTGCAGCAAGGGCACTTATGTGCGCACGCTGGCAGAGGATATCGGCGAGGCGCTCGGTTGCGGTGCGCATCTGACGATGCTGCGCCGCACGGGCGTCGGCGCGCTGACGCTCGAGCATGCGGTGACGCTCGATGCGCTGTCGGACGCCGACGAATCGGCGCGCGATGCGTGGCTTCAGCCGGTCGATGCATTGCTGTCGACGTTTCCGTCGGTTCGTCTCGACGACGCGGGCGCGAAGCGGTTCCTGCACGGCCAGCGCCTGCCGCTGTCGGAGCTTAGCCCGATCGATGCGGCCGACGGCGAGCGCGTGCGCGTCTACGACGCGACGCGGCTGCTCGGCGTGGCGCGCAAGGCAAACGGTGTGCTTGCGCCGGAACGGCTCGTCGTGACGGCCGCCTGATGCAGCGGCGCGAGCGCGCCGTCGGAGCAAGAAAAAGCCCGGTCGATTTCGACCGGGCTTTTTGTTTGGCGCGCGGTGGCGCGGTGTCGGGTGGCGCTCAGTGCGCCGCCGATGCCGCCGCACCGGCATCGCCGCCGCCCGCGCGTTCGGGCTTCGTGATCCAGATCAGCGCAATCAGCAGCACGAAGATCGCCGCCGAGATGTAGAACAGGTCGTTTACGCCGAGCTGCGCCGCCTGCTGCGTGGCCAGGTTGTTGATGAGGCCATGCGCCTGGTCCTGCGTCAGCCCGAGATTGCCCATCTGCGTGACGGCCTGGTTGAACGTCGGGTTGTACACGTTCGTCTGCTCGACCAGCTGCGCGTGGTGGAAGTTGTTGCGATGATCCCACGCAGTCTGGAAGATCGACGTGCCGATGCCGCCGCACATGATCCGCACGAAGTTCGACAGACCGGACGCCGCCGGAATGCGGTGGCCGGGGAGGCCGGACAGTGTGATCGACACGAGCGGAATGAAGAAGCCGGCCATCGCGACACCCTGCACGAGCGTCGGCAGCGTGAGCGACCACTCGTCGACGCCCGTCGTGTAGCCCGATCGCATCCAGAAGCACAGTGCGAATATGAGAAACGCGGCGGTCGCGATGTAGCGCGGGTCGGTGCGCGGCAGGAACTTGCCGGTCAGCGGCGACAGCAGGATCGCGAACAGCCCGACCGGCGCCATCACGAGGCCTGCGTCGGTCGCCGTGTAGCCGATCTGGGTCTGCAGCCACAGTGGCAGCAGCACGAGGTTGCCGAAGTAGAGCCCGTAACCGACCGCCAGCGCGATCGTGCCGCCCGTGAAGTTGCGCCGGCGGAACAGCGACAGGTCGACGACGGGGTGCTCGGCGGTCAGTTCCCAGATCACGAAGAACGCGAACGAGATGATGGCGATCAACGCGAGCGCGACGATCGTCGTCGATGCGAACCAGTCCAGATCCTTGCCCTTGTCGAGCATGATCTGCAGCGAGCCGACCCACAGCACGAGCAGCGCAAGGCCGACGCCGTCGATCGGCGCGCGGCGCACCGTCGATTCGCGCGTGCGATAGATCGACCACGTGGCGAGCGCGGCGGCGATGCCGACCGGGATGTTCACGTAGAAGATCCACGGCCACGAGTAGTTGTCCGATATCCAGCCGCCGAGGATCGGGCCCGCGACCGGCGCGATCAGTGTTGTCATCGACCATAGCGCGAGCGCCATCGGCGCCTTCGCGCGCGGATAGCTCGACAGCAGCAGCGACTGCGATAGCGGAATCATCGGCCCCGCGACCGCTCCCTGGAGGACACGCGACGCGAGCAGGAACGGCAGGCTCGGCGCGAGCCCGCACATCCAAGACGAGATGACGAACAGGATGATCGACGCGAGGAACAGGCGGACCTGCCCGAAGCGGTCGGTCAGCCAGCCCGTCAGCGGCACCGAGATCGCGTTCGCGACCGCGAACGACGTGATGACCCACGTGCCCTGGTCGGATGACACGCCGAGGTCGCCCGAGATGGTCGGGATCGCGACGTTCGCGATGGACGTGTCGAGCACGTTCATGAACACCGCGAGCGACACGGCGATCGTCCCGAGCACGAGTTGCCCGCCCTGCAAGGGCGGGTAGGAGACAGGAGCTTGTGCCATGTCGGTTGTTTTTCCGGAGTCGGAGCGGTTACATCATCTTCGCGGCGCTGCCTTGCTTCGCCGCGACCGGCGCCGACGCATTGCCGCCTGCGTTTTCGGCGATGATGCGCGCGATTTCGGCGTCGGCTTCGTCGCCGTACTTTGCGAACACGCTGGTCTCGTAGACGGTGTTCGGTGCGTTGACGAGCTGGTTGCCGCGTTCGTCCTTGATGTCCACGTCGACCTGCATCGACAGACCGATGCGCAGCGGATGCTTGTCGAGATCCTTCGGATCGAGTTCGATACGCACCGGCAGGCGCTGCACGACCTTGATCCAGTTGCCGGTCGCGTTCTGCGCCGGCAGCAGCGAGAACGCCGAGCCCGTGCCGGCCGAGAAGCCGACGACCTTGCCGTGGTACACGGCCGACGAGCCGTAGATGTCGGCCGTCAGTTCGACCGGCTGGCCGATGCGCATGTGCTTGAGCTGGACTTCCTTGAAGTTCGCGTCGACCCACACGGCATTCAGCGGCACCACCGACATCAGCGGCGTGCCCGGCGACACGCGCTGGCCGACCTGCACCGAGCGCTTCGCGACATAGCCGGTGACCGGCGCGGGCAGCACGTTACGCGCATTCGCGAGGTAGGCGTCGCGAACCTTCGCGGCTGCGGCGAGCACGTTCGGGTGCGATGCGATCGTCGTGTTCGCGGTCAGCGCACGGTTCGATGCGAGCTGCTGCTGCGCGCCATCGAGCGACGCCTGCGCGGCCTTCACGGCGTCGCGTGCGTGCGAGATTTCTTCCTGCGATACCGCGCCCGTCTGCGCGACGGCCATGCGGCGGCGCAGGTCGTCGTCGGCCTTCGACAGGTCGGACTGGCGCAGCGCGACCTGCGCGCGGTACTGGTCGTCGTTGACGAACAGGCCGCGCACCTGGCGCACGGTCTGCGCGAGGTTGGCTTCCGCCTGCTGCAGCGCGACCTGCGAATCGGCCGGGTCGAGCACGACCAGCGGGTCGCCGGCCTTGACCGTCTGCGTATCGTCGGCCTTCACGGCGATCACGGTGCCGGTGACCTGCGGCGTGATCTGCACGACGTTGCCGTTCACGTACGCATCGTCGGTCCCTTCATGGAAGCGGGCAACGAGGAAGTAGTACAGGCCGTACGCGATGGCCGCGATCACGATGACCGCGACGAGCAGCGTCATCATCCGTTTGCGCTTCCCGTTGCTTTGCGACTGCGCGCTGGCGGCGTTTTGTTGAGGGTCGCTCATGGCGATTTTCTCCGTCCGTTATTTCGAGTGTCTGCGTAGTGGTGGCGCCGGTTCAGTTGGCGGCCTGTTTTGTCGGCTTGTCGGCGTCGGGTGCGGCGAGCGGCGTGCCGGTCGCGTCGAATCCGCCGCCCAGCGCCTTGATCAGCGCGAGCTGCATGTCGCGCCGGCGCATCTTCAGGTTGGTCACCGTCTGCTCCGATGCGAGGCGGTTGCTGTCCGCGGTCAGCACCTGCAGTTGCGGCGACAGGCCGGCCTTGTAGCGGATCACGGCGAGGTCGTACGCGCGCGTCGACGCGTCGAGCGCGCGTTGCGCGTCGCCCATCTGGCGATCGACCGCGCGGATCGACGCGACCTGCGTCGCGACGTCGTTCAGCGCGCTGATCAGCGTCTGGTTGTAGTTCGCCACCGACAGGTCGAAGTCCGCATAGCGGCCCTTGAGCTGGGCGCGCAGCGCGCCGCCGTCGAAGATCGGCAGGTGGATCGCCGGGCCGAACTGTGCCTGGCGGCTCGCGAAGTTCAGGAATTTGCCCCAGCCGAACGCGTCGAAGCCGAAGCCGGCCGCGAGGTTCACGTCGGGGTAGAACTCGGCCTTCGCTTCCTTCACGTCGTGCATCGCGGCCTCGACTTGCCAGCGCGCGGTGACGATGTCGGGGCGGCGCGAGACGAGATCGGCCGGCAGGTTGCCGGGCAGTGCGACCTCGCCGCTCGGGTTCATCACGGGTGCCGCGATCTGCAACCCGCGATCCGGACCCTTGCCGAGCAGCGCGGCGAGCTGGTAGCGCACCGTCGTGATCTGGCCGTCGAGATCCGACAGCGAAGCCTGCGTCGTCGCGATATTGCCGCGCGCCGTCTGGCGTTCGACGTTGGTGTCGAGGCCGGCCGAGACGCGGCCGTCGGTGATCTTGCCGACCGTCTCGCGGTTGGAGATCTCGTGTTGCGCGATGTCGCGCAGCGCATAGAGTTGCGCGAGCGAGTTATAGGTACGCGCGACCGACGACGCGAGCGTGATACGTGCCTGCTGCATGTCGGCTTCGGCGGCCTTTGCCTGCGACACGGCGGTGTGCAGGCGTTCGCGGTTCTTGCCCCACAGGTCGAGTTCCCACGATGCGCTCGCAAGCGCGTTGTTCTCGCTGTACCACTGGCCGCCGAACGGGGGCGGGAACAGCGCGTTCGACGAATACAGCTCGCGCGTCCACGAATAGCTGGCTTCGGCCTTCGGCAACAGGTTCGAACGCGACGATTCGATGTACGACGATGCCTTCGCGATACGCGCCTGCGCCTGCGCGATCGACGGATTGCCCTGGAGGGCCTCGTCGATCAGCTTGGGCAATTGCGGATCGCCGAACTGGTTGGCCCAGTCGAGCGCCGGCCACTGGCCGCCCTGGGCCGGCAGGCTCTGCGCGGATTCGAATTGCGACGCGGGGGCGATCTGCTTGTCGCTCTTGATGCCGATGTAATTTGCGCAGCCCGCCAGCGCCAGTGCGGTGACCGCCGCGGCGACGGCAGCGCGGCACGACCCGGCGTGCACGGACAACGGGGAGGATTTCATCGCGCTGACCCCTGACTCGGAATGAATGATGGACACTGCAAGGATTTCCTTACATTAATCTGTCAAAAGTAATTGTTATGGCAACTATTACGTGATGCTGCCGCCGGCCGTCTCGCAATAGTTGCTGAGAATGCGGCGCAGCATGCTCTTCAGGAACCCGACTTCTTCCGGCGTAAACCCGTCGAGCACCTGGTCGAGCACGCTGCGGAAAATGGGCGGCAGCCGCTCGGCCAGCGCGCGGCCTTCGTCGGTCAGTTCGAGGCGCACGACCCGCCGATCCTCGATGCTGCGCACGCGGGACAGCAGGCCGCGTTTCTCGACCCGGTCGAGCAGGCGCGTGACCGCGCTCGCGTCGATCCCGTATTCGCGCGCGAGCTCGGCGGCCGTCGAGCACTTGCCGACCGCGATCATGAACAGCATGCTCGCCTGCGTGCCCGTGATGCCGAGCTCTTCCTGCGTGCGTTGCGTGACGAGGTTGGTCATCACGGACTTCACGCGCGACATCAGATAACCGACGCTGTCGTTCATCTGATAGGTGGACAGCGGTGAAACGGGCGGTTGAGTAGGAGAATCCGACATAAAACCCTGAAGCTGCAATAGTTGACTAGGCAGCAGTATAGGCACAATTGCTTGCCGCGGCAAATGTTAATCGAACGACAAGGCGCGCGCTTCGTGTTGCAAGAATCCCTTGTGCCGATAAGGTTTTTCGGCCTGCCGGCGACAGGGCCGTCGGCCGATGTGTGCGTTCGCGGGGAGGGCGGGTCTGCCCGGTTTGCTGCGTCGCAACGGGCCGGTCAGCTCTCGTCACTCTCACGTGCTATAATTTGTGGCTTTCCAAGCTGCAATGCGCGCGCCCGTGAAAAACGAGCGGGCGCGTTTGCGCGTTCAAACGATTTCCAGGTTTCTATGACCCGCGCCCTTCGCAACATCGCCATCATCGCCCACGTCGACCACGGCAAGACTACGCTCGTCGACCAACTGCTCCGCCAGTCCGGCACCTTCCGCGAGAACCAGCAGATTGCGGAGCGGGTGATGGATTCGAACGACATCGAAAAGGAGCGCGGGATCACGATTCTCGCGAAGAACTGCGCGGTCGAGTACGAAGGCACGCACATCAACATCGTCGACACGCCGGGGCACGCGGACTTCGGTGGCGAGGTGGAGCGCGTGCTGTCGATGGTCGACTCGGTGCTGCTGCTCGTCGACGCGGTCGAGGGCCCGATGCCGCAGACGCGCTTCGTCACGAAGAAGGCGCTCGCGCTCGGCCTGAAGCCGATCGTCATCGTCAACAAGATCGATCGTCCGGGCGCGCGGATCGACTGGGTCATCAACCAGACGTTCGACCTGTTCGACAAGCTTGGCGCAACCGAAGAGCAGCTCGACTTCCCGATCGTCTACGCATCGGGCCTGAACGGCTATGCGTCGCTCGACCCGGCTGCGCGCGAGGGCGACATGCGCCCGCTGTTCGAGGCGGTCCTCGAGCACGTGCCGGTCCGCCCGGCCGATCCGGAAGCGCCGCTGCAGCTCCAGATCACGTCGCTCGACTATTCGACGTACGTCGGCCGGATCGGCGTCGGCCGCATCACGCGCGGTCGCATCAAGCCGGGCCAGCCGGTCGTGATGCGCTTCGGCCCGGAAGGCGATGTGCTGAACCGCAAGATCAACCAGGTGCTGTCGTTCACGGGCCTCGAGCGCGTGCAGGTCGAGTCGGCCGAAGCGGGCGACATCGTGCTGATCAACGGTATTGAAGATGTCGGCATCGGCGCGACGATCTGTGCGGTGGATACGCCGGAAGCGCTGCCGATGATCACCGTCGACGAGCCGACGCTGACGATGAACTTCCTCGTCAACTCGTCGCCGCTCGCCGGTCGCGAAGGCAAGTTCGTGACGAGCCGCCAGATTCGCGACCGCCTGATGAAGGAACTGAACCACAACGTCGCGCTGCGCGTGAAGGACACCGGCGATGAAACGGTGTTCGAAGTGTCTGGGCGCGGCGAACTGCACCTGACGATTCTCGTCGAGAACATGCGCCGCGAAGGCTACGAGCTGGCCGTGTCGCGTCCGCGCGTCGTGATGCAGGAAATCGACGGCGTGAAGAACGAGCCGTACGAGCTGCTGACGGTCGACGTCGAAGACGAGCACCAGGGCGGCGTGATGGAAGAACTTGGTCGCCGCAAGGGCGAAATGCTCGACATGGCGTCGGACGGCCGTGGCCGTACGCGTCTGGAATACCGGATCTCGGCGCGCGGCCTGATCGGCTTCCAGAGCGAATTCCTGACGCTCACGCGCGGTACGGGCCTGATGAGCCACATCTTCGACTCGTACGCACCGGTCAAGGAAGGCTCGGTCTTCGAGCGCCGCAACGGCGTGCTGATCTCGCAGGACGACGGCGCAGCCGTGGCGTACGCACTGTGGAAGCTGCAGGACCGCGGCCGCATGTTCGTGAAGCCGGGCGACGCGCTGTATGAGGGCATGATCATCGGCATCCACAGCCGCGACAACGACCTCGTCGTGAACCCGATCAAGGGCAAGCAGCTGACCAACGTGCGTGCGTCGGGCACCGACGAAGCCGTGCGTCTGGTGCCGCCGGTCCAGATGTCGCTGGAATACGCAGTCGAATTCATCGATGACGACGAACTGGTCGAAGTGACACCGCAGTCGATCCGTCTGCGCAAGCGCCACCTGAAGGAGCACGAGCGTCGCCGCGCGAGCCGCGAAGGCGCGGTCGACTGAGTGTTTCGACCGTTCCCATGCATCACGGAAAAGGCTGCCTTGGGGCGGCCTTTTTTGCATCTGCGCGATGCGCAATCGGGCTGTCTGCAAAACACTGTTCCCACGGGTTGTGGCAATCCGGCAAAACCCCGCCACGCGGTGCTTTCAGGCAGATTTCGCCGTGAACTTTGGTATCGGTTCTGTGATATGCTGCGCGCACGCAAGTTTTAGGTCCTTCCAAGCAAGACTTGATTCGCAATCCGCTAAACGGTCAGGCCGTGTCGCGGAAGGTTGAGCAACCCGCTATTTCTCGAGAAGCTCGAAGAAAGGTGAGCGTAAAATGTCAGATGTAATGAAGCAGTTTCAGCTGAACTCCTATCTGTTCGGCGGCAATGCTTCGTACGTTGAAGAACTGTACGATGCATACCTCAACAATCCGGCGTCAGTGCCAGAGAACTGGCGAGAGTATTTCGACGCGTTGCAGAATGTGCCTGCAACGGACGGTTCGAATGCCAATGACGTCGCGCATTTCCCGATCGTCGAGTCGTTTGCCGAGCGTGCGAAGGCCAATGCCTTCATCCCGCGCGAAAGCGGCACCAATCTGGCTGCGGCGCGCAAGCAGGTTCACGTCCAGTCCCTCATCAGCGCATATCGCTTCCTTGGTTCGCAATGGGCCAATCTGGATCCGCTGAAGCGTCGTGAACGTCCCGCCATTCCCGAACTCGAACCCGCGTTCTACGACTTCTCGGAAGGCGACCTCGACCAGACGTACAGCGCGAGCAACCTGTATTTCGGTTTCGACCAGGCTTCGCTGCGCGACATCGTCAAGGGTCTGCGCGACACGTATTGCGGCACGATCGGCGCCGAGTACATGTACATCAGCGATCCGGAGCAGAAGCGCTGGTGGCAGGAGCGCCTGGAATCGACCCGCGCGACGCCGAATTTCTCGGCAGGCGAGAAGAAGCACATCCTGAATCGCCTGACGGCCGCTGAAGGCCTCGAGCGCTACCTGCACACCAAGTACGTCGGCCAGAAGCGCTTCTCGCTCGAAGGCGGCGAAAGCTTCATCGCGTCGATGGACGAAGTCGTCCAGCACGCGGGCAAGCGCGGCGTGCAGGAAATCATCATCGGCATGGCCCACCGCGGCCGTCTGAACGTGCTGGTCAACACGCTGGGCAAGATGCCGGCCGACCTGTTCGCCGAATTCGAAGGCAAGCACGTCGACGACCTGCCGGCCGGCGACGTGAAGTACCACAAGGGCTTCTCGTCGGACGTGTCGACGCAAGGCGGCCCGGTCCACCTGTCGCTCGCGTTCAACCCGTCGCACCTCGAAATCGTGAACCCGGTGGTCGAAGGTTCCGCGAAGGCGCGGATGGACCGTCGCGGCGACGAAGACGGCCTGCAGGTGCTGCCGGTGCAGATCCACGGCGACGCGGCCTTCGCGGGCCAGGGCGTCGTGATGGAAACGCTGAACCTCGCACAGACGCGCGGTTACGGCACGCACGGCACGCTGCACATCGTCATCAACAACCAGATCGGCTTCACGACGTCCGACCCGCGCGATGCGCGTTCGACGCTGTACTGTACCGACGTCGTCAAGATGATCGAGGCGCCGGTGCTGCACGTGAACGGCGACGATCCGGAAGCCGTGATCCTCGCGACGCAGATCGCGATCGATTACCGGATGCAGTTCCACAAGGATGTCGTGATCGACATCGTCTGCTTCCGCAAGCTGGGTCACAACGAGCAGGACACGCCGGCCGTCACGCAGCCGCTGATGTACAAGAAGATCGCGCAGCACCCGGGCACCCGTGCGCTGTACGCCGAGAAGCTCGTGCAGCAGGGCGTGATCACCGCGGAAGACGCCGACAACTTCGTGAAGGCGTACCGCAAGGCAATGGACGACGGTCACCACACGGTCGACCCGGTCCTGTCGAACTACAAGAGCAAGTACGCGGTCGACTGGGTTCCGTTCCTGAACCGCAAGTGGACGGATGCAGCCGACACGGCCGTGCCGCTCGCCGAACTGAAGCGCCTCGGCGAACGCATCACGACGGTCCCGGAAAACTTCAAGGTCCACCCGCTCGTCGAGCGCGTGATCAACGACCGCCGCAACATGGCGCGCGGCGACCAGCCGCTCGACTGGGGCATGGGCGAGCACCTCGCGTTCGCGTCGCTCGTCGCATCGGGCTACTCGGTGCGCCTGACGGGCCAGGACTCGGGCCGTGGCACGTTCACGCACCGTCACGCGGTGCTGCACGACCAGAACCGCGAGCGCTGGAACGACGGCACGTACGTGCCGCTGCAGAACATCGCCGAAGGCCAGGCGAAGTTCACGGTGATCGACTCGGTGCTGTCGGAAGAAGCGGTGCTCGGCTTCGAATACGGTTACTCGACCGCCGAACCGAACACGCTCGTGCTGTGGGAAGCGCAGTTCGGCGACTTCGTCAACGGCGCGCAGGTCGTGATCGACCAGTTCATCTCGTCGGGCGAAGTGAAGTGGGGCCGCGTGTCGGGTCTCACGATGCTGCTGCCGCACGGCTACGAAGGCCAGGGTCCGGAGCACTCGTCGACCCGTATCGAGCGTTTCCTGCAACTGTGCGCGGATCACAACATGCAGGTCGTCCAGCCGACGACGCCGGCGCAGATCTTCCACCTGCTGCGTCGCCAGATGATCCGCCTGTTCCGCAAGCCGCTGATCGTCGCAACGCCGAAGTCGCTGCTGCGTCACAAGGAAGCGGTGTCGGACCTGTCGGAACTGGCGAAGGGTTCGTTCCAGCCGGTGCTGGGCGAAACCGACGGCGGCATCGACGCGAAGAAGGTCAAGCGCGTGCTGGCATGCTCGGGCCGCGTGTATTACGACCTCGTCGCACATCGCCGCGAAGCGAAGGCGAACGACGTCGCGATCATCCGTATCGAGCAGCTGTATCCGTTCGCGCACAAGCAGTTCGAAGCCGAAATGAAGAAGTACGAGAACGCGACTGAAGTGGTCTGGGTGCAGGACGAGCCGCAGAACCAGGGCCCCTGGTTCTACGTCGAGCACCATCTGAAGGAAGGCATGAAGGAAGGGCAGAAGCTGGCATACAGCGGCCGTCCGGCTTCGGCCTCGCCGGCGGTTGGCTACTACGCGAAGCACTACGAGCAGCAGAAGGCACTGATCGAAGGTGCTTTCGGCCGCCTGAAGAGCGCATCGATCGCGAAATAACCGACGGAAGCGAAACGGGAAGGCGCGCTGCGCTTTCCCGTCTCTTTTGGCCCGCCGGGCGCGTCGCGCGCCGCACCGGCCGAAGGAATCGCACGAACCTCGTCACACCCCAGATTAAGCATCCAGGAAAATCACATGGCTATCGTAGAAGTCAAAGTCCCCCAGCTTTCGGAGTCGGTTTCGGAAGCCACCATGCTGCAGTGGAAGAAGAAGCCGGGCGAAGCAGTTGCGCAAGACGAAATCCTGATCGAACTCGAGACCGACAAGGTCGTGCTCGAAGTGCCGGCACCGGCCGCGGGCGTGCTCGCGCAAGTGCTGCAGAACGACGGTGACACGGTGGTTGCCGATCAGCTGATCGCGACGATCGACACCGAAGCGAAGGCAGGCGCCGCCGAAGCAGCGGCGGGCGCCGCCGAAGTCCAGCCGGCAGCAGCGCCTGCTGCAGCCGCGCCGGCAGCACAGCCGGTCGCCGCAGCGGCATCGTCGGCCACCGCATCGCCGGCCGCGTCGAAGCTGCTGGCCGAGAAGGGCCTGTCGGCGGGCGACGTCGCAGGTTCGGGCCGCGACGGCCGTGTCACGAAGGGCGACGCGCTGGCTGCAGGCAGCGCACCGAAGGCCGCACCGGCCGCCGCACCGGCCAAGGCCGCTGCGAAGCCGTCGCTGCCGGACGTGAAGGTGCCGGCGTCGGCGACGACCTGGCTGAACGACCGTCCGGAACAGCGCGTGCCGATGTCGCGCCTGCGTGCGCGTATCGCCGAGCGTCTGCTCGAATCGCAGCAGACCAACGCGATCCTGACGACGTTCAACGAAGTCAACATGGCTCCGGTCATGGAGCTGCGCAACAAGTACAAGGACAAGTTCGAGAAGGAACATGGCGTGAAGCTCGGCTTCATGTCGTTCTTCGTGAAGGCGGCCGTGCATGCGCTGAAGAAGTTCCCGCTCGTGAACGCGTCGATCGACGGTAACGACATCGTCTACCACGGCTATTTCGACATCGGTATCGCCGTTGGCTCGCCGCGCGGCCTCGTGGTGCCGATCCTGCGCAACGCGGATCAACTGAGCCTCGCCGACATCGAGAAGAAGATCGCCGAGTTCGGCCAGAAGGCGAAGGACGGCAAGCTGTCGATCGAGGAAATGACGGGCGGTACGTTCTCGATCTCGAACGGCGGCGTGTTCGGCTCGATGCTGTCGACCCCGATCATCAACCCGCCGCAGTCGGCCATCCTCGGCGTGCACGCGACGAAGGAGCGTCCGGTCGTCGAAAACGGCCAGATCGTGATCCGTCCGATCAACTACCTCGCGCTGTCGTACGACCACCGGATCATCGACGGCCGCGAAGCCGTGCTGTCGCTCGTCGCGATGAAGGATGCGCTCGAGGATCCGGCACGCCTGCTGCTCGATCTGTAAGCCAGGTTCACTGCATTGACCCGCTCCGCACGGGTGCGCGAAACGCGCGCCCGCGCGGATGCACAAGAAGAAAGGATTGTCATGTCCAAGGAATTTGACGTCGTCGTGATCGGCGCCGGCCCCGGCGGCTACATCGCAGCGATCCGCGCCGCACAGCTCGGCAAGACCGTTGCCTGTATCGAGAAGTGGAAGAACCCGGCCGGCGCGCTGAAGCTCGGCGGCACCTGCCTGAACGTCGGTTGCATCCCGTCGAAGGCGCTGCTCGCATCGTCGGAAGAGTTCGAGAACACGTCGCATCACCTGGCCGACCACGGCATCGAAGTCGAAGGCGTGAAGCTCGACATCGCGAAGATGCTCGGCCGCAAGGATGCGATCGTCGAGAAGATGACGAGCGGGATCGAGTTCCTGTTCAAGAAGAACAAGATCACCTGGCTGAAGGGCCATGGCAAGTTCACCGGCAAGACCGACGCCGGCGTGCAGATCGAAGTGAGCGGCGAGGGTGAAACCGAAGTCGTCACCGCGAAGAACGTGATCATCGCGACGGGCTCGAAGGCGCGTCACCTGCCGGGCGTCCCGGTCGACAACAAGATCGTGTCGGACAACGAAGGCGCACTGACGTTCGACTCGGTGCCGAAGAAGCTCGCCGTGATCGGCGCAGGCGTGATCGGCCTCGAACTCGGCTCGGTGTGGCGTCGCCTGGGCGCCGAAGTGACGGTGCTCGAAGCGCTGCCGGCGTTCCTCGGCGCAGCCGACGAAGCGCTCGCGAAGGAAGCGGCCAAGCTGTTCAAGAAACAAGGCCTCGACATCCATCTCGGCGTCAAGATCGGCGAAGTGAAGACGACCGCGGACAGCGTGTCGATCGCCTACACGGACAAGGACGGCAACGCGCAGACGCTCGACGCCGACCGCCTGATCGTGTCGGTCGGCCGCGTGCCGAACACCGACAACCTCGGCCTCGAGGCGATCGGCCTGAAGGCGAACGAACGTGGCTTCATCGACGTCGACGACCACTGCCGCACGGCGGTGCCGAACGTGTATGCGATCGGCGACGTGGTGCGCGGCCCGATGCTCGCGCACAAGGCGGAAGACGAAGGCGTGCTGGTCGCGGAAGTGATCGACGGCCAGAAGCCGCACATCGACTACAACTGCATTCCGTGGGTGATCTACACGTACCCGGAAATCGCGTGGGTCGGCAAGACGGAGCAGCAACTGAAGGCGGAAGGTCGCGAGATCAAGACGGGCAAGTTCCCGTTCTCGATCAACGGCCGCGCGCTCGGCATGAACGCACCGGACGGCTTCGTGAAGATGATCGCGGACGCGAAGACCGACGAACTGCTCGGCGTGCACGTGATCGCTGCGAACGCGTCGGACCTGATCGCGGAAGCCGTGGTGGCGATGGAATTCAAGGCGGCGTCGGAAGACATCGCCCGCATTTGCCATCCGCACCCGTCGATGTCGGAAGTGATGCGCGAAGCGGCGCTCGCCGTCGACAAGCGCTCGCTGAACAGCTAAGCGCGGTATCGCGCCGGCCGGCGTCCGGCCGGCGCCGCCGTTTGATGACGAAGGCGGGCGGGGTTTCCCGCTCGCCTTCGTTCTTTCCGGTTTGCCCGATGAACGTCACCGAATACTACACGCGCGAACTGACCACGCGCGGCTATCAGTCCGATCCCGCGCAGCGCGCGGCCGTCGATCGCCTGCAGCGCTGTTTCGACGAGTGGGTCGAATACAAGGCGCGCCGCTCGAACGCGTTCAAGAAGCTCATCATTCATCCGGACCTCCCGCGCGGCGTCTACATGTGGGGCGGCGTCGGTCGCGGCAAGAGCTTCCTGATGGACAGCTTCTACGCGGTCGTACCCGTGCAGCGCAAGACGCGCCTGCATTTCCACGAATTCATGCGCGAAGTGCACCGCGAGCTCGAGGAGCTGAAAGGGCAGGCCGATCCGCTCGACGAACTCGCGCGGCGCATCGCGAAGCGCTACCGGCTGATCTGCTTCGACGAGTTCCACGTGTCGGACATTGCCGACGCGATGATCCTGTACCGTCTGCTCGATCGCCTGTTCAACAACGGCGTGCAGTTCGTGATGACGTCCAACTACGATCCCGACGACCTGTATCCGGACGGGCTGCATCGCGACCGCATGCTGCCGGCGATCGCGCTGATCAAGGACAAGCTCGACGTGCTCAACGTCGACGCGGGCGTCGACTATCGCCAGCGTACGCTCGCGCAGGTGAAGATGTATCACACGCCGCTCGGCGCCGACGCCGATCGCGAACTGCGTCATGCATTCGCGAAGCTCGCCGCGGTACCCGACGAGAGCCCGATCCTGCATATCGAGAAGCGCGAACTGAAGGCGCTGCGCAAGGCGGACGGCGTCGTATGGTTCGACTTCGCGACGCTGTGCGGCGGCCCGCGATCGCAGAACGACTATCTCGAACTCGCAAGCCGCTTCCACGCGATCGTGCTGTCCGAGGTGCCGCAGATGTCGCCGCGGATGGCGTCCGAGGCGCGTCGCTTCACCTGGCTCATCGACGTGCTGTACGACCACAAGGTCAAGCTGCTGATGTCCGCGGCGGTGCCGGCGGAGCAGTTGTACGTCGAAGGCCCGATGGCCAACGAATTTGCGCGCACGGTCTCGCGTATCGTCGAGATGCAGTCGAAGGAGTATCTTGAAACGCCGCGCCGTATCGTCGATACTTCGCTGACCTGATTGCGATTCTCGGTAATTGGCGCGATTCAAACGTCAATTCCGGTCAAATCCATGCAATCTCGGGGTATTTTCGGATTTGTCTTATATTCATCGTTGAGGTGAGCCGATATCGTTGTGTCATGGTTACCAAGGCTGGAGATGTCCATGACACCGTATCGCGATCTGACCGACCACGAGTGGCGCTGCGTCGCGCCGCTTCTGCCCGAAATGCAGCCGCGCACGGAGTTGCGCGGCCGACCGCTAGCCAATACGCGTGCCGTACTGAACGGCGTGCTCTGGGTGATCTACAGCGGCGCAACGTGGTCCGCCATGCCGCGCCGTTACCCTTCGTATCAGACATGTCATCGCCGCTTCAAGGTCTGGCACGAGACGGGCACGTTGTTGAACGTGATGCGTGAGCTCTATGGCGATTCGGGCGTGAGTCTGTGCAACGAATTGTCCACACGGATGCGCAAGCACGCACAATCGAAGGCAGCGGAGGCGCGTAGCAGCGTGGCGCCCGCGAGTCGCACACCGGGCGGCTATGCGCCGGACGCGCTGAAGCACGCGGCATGATGTCCGTCGTTTGCTTCTACGCACGCACCAAAAGAGAATCGGCCTGACGACTCCGTCGCAGGCCGATTTTTTCATTGAGTCGCGCGTTTCGGCGCGTGCTGCGTTATTGCTGGCGAACCCACGTCTGCGAACGGCCGAGCAGCGACACGCCGATGTAACCGCGCACGACGAGCTTCTGGCCGCCGTCTTCAAGCGTCATCTTGCACTTGTAGACCTTACCGTTCTCCGGGTCGAGAATGTTGCCGCCGTCCCAGTGGTCGCCTTCCTTCTTCATCGCCTTGATGATCGTCATGCCCTTGATGAGCTGATCCTTGCGCTCGTCCGTGCAGGCGGTGCAGCGGCGATCGGGCGTGTCGTTCGCGCCGAGACCCTTGACGACCTTGCCCGTCAGCGCACCGTCGCCGTCCTCGGCGATCTGCACGAGTGCCTTCGGTTGATGGGTGTTGTCGTCGATCGTCTGCCACATGCCGAGCGGGCTGTCGGCTTGAGCGAACGTGGGTGCTGCGCAGGCGAGCAGTGCGCCGGCGATGGCCATTGCACGCAACGGGCGGGTCAGTTGAATCATTGTCATCCTCCTTGTTTTGCATGTCGTGTTCGATTCGCTCGCACGACCGTCTGCATGGGGCGGGCATGTTGCGAGCTTCACCAGAATACGTGAATCCGCGCGCCACGTTTGATAGAGGGGACTCTAATCGAAACAGCCCGCGTGACGCGGGCTGTTTGCCGACCGATCAGTTGAGCTGATACGAGAATGCGGCGTTGATGCGCGGGCTGCGCGATGCGCTTTCGACCGGTGCGTCGCCCACCGGTTTCGCGACGTTCAGGTCGAGACTGTAGTAGCGGCTGTCCGTGAACCGCACGCCGATGCCGACCGACGACAGGCGGTTCGGCGACGGCGTGCCCGCGTGCAGGTACACGCGCGCCATGTCGTATGCGATATACGGCGTGACGGATTTCAGATACGTCCAGCCCGGTGTGAAGCCGCGGTTGACCTCCAGCGACATCCCCCAGCCCGAGTCGCCCGACGTTTCGCCGGGCTGGTAGCCGAGCGCGTAGCGGGTCGAGCCGAACGAGATCTGCTCGGACGTCGGCAGCGAGTCGGGGCTGTATTGCCCGGTCAGCGAAACCGACGTGCCGATCCGGAACGGCCATTCGTTGGTTTGCGTGAAGGTCGCGCCGGTGCGGACGAAGGTCAGCGAAATCGGGTCTGCATAGGTAGTCGTGGTGCCGCCATTCGTGCCGATCTGCGATTTTGACGCACCGAGGATGTCGAATGCCTTGGCGACGTTGACACTCAGTTTCCGTACCTGCTTCGGCTCGACGCTCGTGTAGTCGAGTTGCAGTTGCATCACGCGCACTTGCGATCGGTTATCGAGGGTCGCGCCGTTGATCTTGTTCTGGTAACGGTCTTCGTTGTGCGATGCATAACCCGACACGGTGCCGAGCAGGCTGCGCTGGTTGTTCAGCAGCAACGGATAGGATGCCGAAAGACCGAGTTTTTCGTTCTTGACGGTCCGCTCGACGGTCGACGGCAAACCCGGGTTGTCGGTCGGCTTGCCGCGATACGTGCTTGCGTCGAGGCGCGTGATCAGGCCGCTGCTGCCGACGGGTACCGCGCCGCTGAACGCGAAGTAGGTCTGCTTGTCACGCCCCGGCGGCGCCAGTGCTGAGATACTGAGTTGCTCGCCGAACGACGTCAGGCCGTTTTCGGTCGCGGTGATGAGGCCCTGGACACCCGGGTGATTGAAGTCGATACCGGTGCTGACGTTGAACGGCTTGCGGTCGACCGCGAGTTCGAGCGTCGTGGCCCCGTCGGTGGTTTGCGGCGGCGGCACATTCGCTTTCACCGTGAGGCCGGGCAGCAGGCCGAAGGTATTCACGTAGCGCTCGAACGTCGCGCGGCGCAGCGGGCGGTCGGCCGTGATATGCGCGGCGATCGCGCGAATCTTCGATTCCATCGCTCCGGGTTTGCCGGTGACCTTGACGTCCGACACATAGCCTTCGACAACCGTGATACGCACGACGCCATTCTCGAACGCCTGCGCGGGAACGAACGCGAACGACAGCGCGAAGCCGCGATCCTGGTACAGCTTCGTCACGCCGTTGGCGGTTTCGATCAACTGGCCGATCGTGATGTCCTTGCCGACGAGGGGCGTGAAGCGCTGCGAGATTTCCTCGAACGGCACCGACTTCACGCCTTCGACCTGGAACGTCGTCGGCGTCAGGTGTCGCGACAGCAGCTCCTGCAGTTGCGGCGCCTGGGAGGCGACCTGCACGGTGACGTTAGGGCCCGTCTTCGGTGCGTTGATCTGGGGAAGGGAGTCGAGCGGGTTACCCGCGACGCGCGTTTGTGCATGTGCCGTGCTTGCTGCCGCGATGGCGAGCAGCATCATCCATCTGTCGAGTCTGGATTTCATTGTTCTTCCTCGTAGGCCTTGCTTTTCATCTTCTTTCTAATGCAGGCGCGCGACACCAGGGTGTCGCGCGCCGCGTGCCGCAATGCCGGTTGTATTCGTACGGCCGCGCCATCCGCTCCGGCTGCGAAGGTGCGACCGTCCTTCTTACTTGCCAACGCTACCCAGCGTACCCAGCAACCCCGTTACCGGTGCCAGCAGACCCGTCGAGCCACCGCCCGACGATGCGGTACCCGACACGCCGCCGACCAGAGACGTGATCGGTGCGAGCGGGCTCGAGCCCCCGGTTCCTGCTGCGCCGCCGACCGCTCCGGTGACAGTATTCAGCAAACCGGTGACAGGTGTGAGAGGGTTTGCACTGCCTGCGCCACCCGTTGCGCCGCCGAGCGTGCCCGTGACCGTCGACACGAGATTCGTGACCGGGGCGAGCGGGCCGCCGCTGCCGCCTGCCGCGCCACCGAGTGCGCCGGTGACCGTCGAGACGAGGCCGGTGACGGGAGCGAGCGGGCCGCTGCTCGTGCCACCGGTTGCGCCGCCGAGTGCGCCCGCGAGCGAGCCGAGCGGCGTCGAGCCGAGACCCGACAGCAGGCCGCCGAGCGGGTTCGTCGAACCGGAGCCCGACGACGTGCCGTTCTGGACGCCAGCTGTCGAGCCGCCGACGAGGCTCGTGATCAGGCCGGGGATCGGTGCGGCACCGTTCGGGCCGTTCGGGTTGACGAGACCGCCCGCGTTGGTCACGGTGTTGCCGACCGCGGTCACGAGTTGACCGACATCGCCGACGAGCGGCTGGTTCGACGTGCTGCCGACCTGCTTGCCAGCCGAGCTGATCGCGCCGCCGACCTGGCCGAGCAGGCCCGAGACGGGTTGGCCGAGGCCGGTCGTCGTGCCGACCTGTTGCGTGACCTGGCCGGCGGTGATCACGAGCGGCGTGATCGCCGAGCTGAGCGGCTGCGTGACCTGTTGCACGGCACCCGACGACAGCGTCGAGCCGATCGTCGTGCCGGCGGCCGTCAGGCCGTTGGCGACGGTGTCGAGCACGGTGCCGACCGGGGTCGTGACGGGCGCGAGCGGCGCGAGCGGGCCCGTGCCGAGCGCCTTGACCGTCGAGCTCAGGCCGGACACCGTGTTGCTCGTCGCGCCGACGACATTACCGAGACCGGCAACTGTCGTGCCGACCGGATCCTTCGTCGAGCCGATCTGTCCCAGCCCGTTGCTTACGGCATCGGCGGCTGCGCCGACGATCGTGCCGGTGCTGGAGAGCGTGCTGCCGACGCCCTTCGTCACGCCGTCGCCGAGGCCCGGCAGGCTGACGTTGCCGACCGTGTTGCCGAGGTCGGTGGCCGTCTGGCCGACCGTGCTGACGACACCTTTGGTGCCGGTGGGCGTGCCGCTGGTGCCGCTCGTGCCGGACGTACCGCTCGTGCCGCTGGACGAGCCGCTGTTGTTGGCGCTGGTCGGTGGCGAGCTGACGCCGCCGCCGCCGCAGGCGGCCAGCAGGCAGGCTGCGGCGAAGGCGGTGAGGGGCGCGCGCCACTGGCGCAGGGCGGCCGTCGTGAGAGAACGTTGCTGGGACATGAAGGACTCCTCGCTGTCTTGTCGATGAATGGAATTTGGCTTACTTGCCGTGCGTGCCGCCGAGCAGGCCGCCGATCAGCGACGTGACAGGCGCGAGCGGATTCGACGACGAGCCCGAGTTCGTGACGGCACCCGTGCCGCCGCTCAGTGCCGGTACGCCGACCGTGCTGGTGACCGTGGACACGGCATTCGTTACCGGGGCGAGCGGGCTGCTGCCGCCTGCGCCGCCCGTCGCGCCGCCGAGTGCGCCCGTGACTGCACCGAGGAGACCCGTGACCGGCGCGAGGGGGCCGCCGCTCGTACCGCCCGTTGCACCGCCGAGCGCGCCCGTGACAGTCGAGACGAGGCCTGTGACCGGTGCGAGCGGGCTGCCGCTGCCGCCTGCAGCGCCACCGAGTGCGCCGGTAACCGTCGAGACGAGGCCGGTGACTGGGGCGAGCGGGCCGCCGCTGCCGCCTGCAGCGCCACCGAGTGCGCCGGTGACCGTCGAGACGAGGCCGGTGACCGGAGCGAGCGGGCCGCTGCCGCCACCCGTTGCGCCACCGAGTGCGCCGGTGACCGTGGAGACGAGGCCGGTGACCGGAGCAAGCGGACCGCTGCCGCCACCCGTCGCGCCACCGAGTGCGCCGGTAACCGTGGAGACGAGACCGGTGACCGGGGCGAGCGGGCCGCTGCCGCCACCCGTTGCGCCACCGAGTGCGCCGGTAACCGTGGAGACGAGACCGGTGACCGGGGCGAGCGGGCCGCTGCCGCCACCCGTTGCGCCACCGAGTGCGCCGGTGACCGTGGAGACGAGGCCCGTGAGCGGTGCGAGCGGGTTGGTCACGCCGCCGGTGCCGCCCGTGAGCAGGCCGCCGACGGCCTTCACGGTATTGCCCGTCGCCGAGACGGTGTTGCCGAGGCCCGTCGTGACGGGGTTGCCGCCTGCAGACGCGAGCAGCGCGCCGGCCTGGTTCAGGCCGTTGCCGACCGTACCGAGCAGCGTGTTGACGGGTGCGCCGAGGCCGGTCGCCGTGCCGATCGTCTGGGTCGTCTGGCCGACCATCGTCGTGATCGGCGTGATGGCCGAGCTGACCGTCTGCGTGACCTGCTGGATCGGGCCGGTCGACAGCGCGTTGGTGAGGGTGGTGCCGCCGTTCGACACGGCGCCGCCGAGCGTCGACACGAGGCCGCCGACGGCGCCCGTGACCGGGGCGAGCGGCGACAGCGGGCCGCTGCCGAGGCTCGTGACCAGGTTGCCGGTCTGCGTGACTGCACCGCCGAGCTGATTGACCACGCCGCCCGTGCTGGCGACCGTGGTGCCGATCGGATCCTTCGTTGCGCCGAGCTGGCCGAGACCATTGCCGAGGCCGTTGCCGAGTGCGGTCACCGCACCGCCTACGTTTTGCACGATGCCGCCCGCCGCTTGCGTGGTGGCCGGGTTCACGCCCGGCAGCGACTGGCTGGCGATGACGGAGCCGAGACCCGAGACGGTTCCGCCGACGCCCGTAACGAGATTGCTGCCGTTTGCGAGGACATTTCCCACCGCGTTCGACGACACACCCGAGGTGCCGCTCGTGCCGCTGGTCGTTCCACTCGTCGATCCGCTGGTGCTGCCGCTCGTCGAACCGCTCGTGCTGCCGCTGGTCGAGCCGCTGGTGCTGCCCGACGTGCTGCCGCTCGTCGAACCCGACGTGCCGCCCGAGGTGCCGCCGCCCGACGTCGAGATCGAATCGCCGCCGCCCGAGCTCGTGTGGCCACTGCCGAGCCCCTGGCTGATGGAACCGGAGCCGCCGCACGCGGAGAGGGAAAGCATGGCTGCAACGGTGGCCGCGATCAGAGTCGTCCGGAACACGCCATGAGGGATAACCTTAATGTCCATTTCTTCCTCGCATTAAAAATGTGTTGTGAACTGCGTTGTGTTGAGTGGTGCGAGGACTACTCTGCAACTGTCGTGCCATTTCGATGCCCGACGGTTCGACAACAGGTTTTAAACGAGGCAATTCCTTGTCGGAAAAGGAAGTTATGGCAATTGAAAGATTGTTGAATCTGTTTAAGTGCAGACGAATGAGAACGGTTTCGGCCGTTTCGTAACGTAACGTCACAACATTGGCGTTACGCGTACGGCGTAACGTGGGGTGCGCGGAGGCTTGGTGGACGAGGCAATTGTTTTACTGGTGGATTAGGTGTGCACATCTAACCTATCGTAAATCCTATGTGTAAGACGTACCGAAACGCCGTACAAATACGTCGTGCTCCCGGTCATTTTTTTCGATCCGAGCTGTTAAAAGAGGTTGGAAAGTAAATAGGATCGGATATAGAATCCGGAGCAGATGTAAGCAAATGTACGGTTCGGTACACAACGTTCGAGGAGGGTCACTATCGCGAATGTTAACTTGCATCAAATGGTGAGGCATTCCCTTCGGGGCGATATATAAAGAAAGCGCACCCGGTTGTCGCTGCAGAAGATGTGGCGAACGGCATGGGGCAAGGGCCGATATGCGGGGATGTACACGTATAAAAGGCCAAAGAACGTAAATACAGGCACGAGGAATAAAATGAAAGCAATCATCAAGCGTTTCCTTAGGGAAAACAACGGGGTTACCGCGATCGAGTACGGTCTGATTGCGGGTCTTATCGCTGTCGCGATCCTGGCTGGTGCTTCGTCGATCGGCACCAGTCTTGGCAATATGTTCACGAATCTCGGGTCATGTATCACCACCCCGGGCGGCGCGAACTGCACGGTTGCCAAAATCTTTACGTAACCCACCTGGCGTTAATTGGTACGACCTCGAAACACGGGGTCGTCTTGGTGTTGTGGTGGGCGGATTACCCTTGGTAGTCCGCCCATCGCGACATTTTTGGCGGGTTGCGGTGCGATGGCACATTTCATTTTCAGCGGGGTGTTCCTGGTCTGGGCTGCGTTCGTCGCGACCAGCGACATCCGCTTTCGGCGCGTTTCGAATTCGCTCGTCCTGGCGGGGTTGGCCTGTGGCTTGAGCGGAGCGTACTTGAACGCCAGTCCGTTCGGCATTCTCCCGGCGCAGGCGATGATCGGTCTGCTGGTCGGGTTGGTCGCCTTTTTCCCGCTTTTTTTGCTTCGCGTCATGGGCGCGGCGGACGTCAAGATCTTTGCCGTGATCGGCGTGTGGTGCGGCGCGAATGCGCTGCTGTGGATCTGGGTTGCCGCCAGTCTCGTCGCCGGTATTCATGCCCTTGCGCTGATGCTGTTGTCGCGCACGTCGATCGGCGCGTTGTGGCGGCGGGGCAAACCGGCGATGGCGCTCGGCGGATACCGGGCAACACCCTATGCGGCATGCCTCGCGGCACCGGCTGCTGCATGGGTTGTCTTTCTTGTCGCAACGGGGGGCGTGCGATGACACGACAGAGGCAGCCGCGTGGACGCCGGCGGCAGCGTGGCGCGACGGCGGTCGAGTTTGCGATCGTATTTCCGCTGTTGTTCGTGATTTTCTACGGCATCCTCAGTTTCGGGATGATTTTCACGATCCAGCAGAGCCTGACGTTTGCTGCCAGTGAGGGCGCACGGGCCGGGTTGAGTTACGCCCCAAGTCTTGCCGCACGCATGACGAACGCAACGACGACTGCACAGAGCGTCGTGGCCTGGCTGAATGTCGGCACGCCACAGGTCGTGGCGCCCCAATGCAGTTATGACAAGTCGACTCCGCCGTCGCTGTACTGCCTGTCGGTCACGGTGAACTACACCCCCCAGAGCTGGATAACGAGCATGCCATTTTTGGGATCCATACTGACTCAACCGTTGACGAGCACGGCGGTCGTGCAAATTCCGCAGTCGATCCTGTGAAGTACGCATCGTGACGCGACGGGCACGCTGACTCGCGAATCGGGCAAAAAGAACTTATCGGACTTTTATTCCGGCATCCATACGACAACATGGCCAACAATTTAACGAAGATCATCGCGGGGCTGCTGATTGCGATCGCCGTATTGCTCGGAATCTACGCATGGATGCTCGGACGCAGTACGCCGAATCCCGTGCCGGTCCAACAAACCGTTGCGGCCAGTCCGGTTCCGGTCGTGGTCGCGACGCGTGTGTTGCCCGTCGGCCAGCCGATCACGGCCGACGCGCTGAAGATTCAGCCGACCACGCCGGCGCCGACGGGCGCATTCACCGATCCGTCCACGCTCGTTGGACGGGTGCCGGCGGCGGACATTCCGGCATCGTCGCCGGTCGTCGCGGGCGCGCTGGTCTCGGGGCTTGCCGAGGATGTGCAACCGGGCGAGCGTGCGGTCGCGGTGCGTGTCGATGAAACCAATGCGGTCGGCAACCGGCTGCGGCCCGGCAATTTCGTCGATGTGTTCCTGAACCTGAAGCGCGAAGGCGGCACGATGCTTGACGGCGAAGTGTCGCAGACGCAGGCGCGGCTACTGTTGTCGAGGGTGCGGGTGCTGTCGTTCGGCGATGCGACACCCGATCGCGACAGCGGCAATAACAACACCGGCAACAACGGTCAAGCGTCCGGCGCCCGCATCGCGGTGCTCGCGGTGCCGACCGCGCAGGTCGATGCGTTGACGCTCGGCGAGGCGAGCGGCCGCCTGACCTTCGCGTTGCGAAATCCGCGCGACGACGAGCTTGCGATACAGACGGTCGCGGTGCGTACGGACAACAAGCTGTCGCCGTCGGCAATTGCCGCCGCCGGCGTCTCGCTGCAACAGTTGTCCGGCACACCGAGAACGCCGGTGGCCAACGTGAACGTGCCGCCGTTGCCGTCGCGTCTGCCGCCGGCGGTGCGGCCGAGCGGGGGCGGCGGCGGCATCGAGGTGATCCGCGGCGGCCGGTCGGAAACGGTTGCCTATTGAACGACATCGACGGCCATCGATATCAGCGACGACAAGTAAAGGGCCGCGCGACGGTCTACCAAACAATGAAAAACACACTGATTGCATTCGCGATTGCTATCTGCACCATGACTTTCGCATCGTTCGCGAGTGCGAGCGGCACGATCGAGCTCGCGGTCGGCGCGCAACGGCAGATTTCGGCGGGCCGCACGCTGCAGCGCGTCGCGGTCGGCGATCCGGCGATTGCCGACGTGCTGATCATGAAAGGCAGCCGCTCGGGTACCGTGTTGCTGACCGCGAAGGCGCCTGGCGCGACGAACGTGATGCTGTGGGAGCGGGGTCATGACGAACCGACGGTGTGGAACGTCGCAGTCGTCGACGCTGCAGCGCAAGCGGTGCTCGATGGCTCCACGCCGCGCGTGAATGCATATGGCGGCACGGCGGTGTTGCAGGGATCGGCGGCGTCGCTCGATGCGCATGCGCGCGCAGCCGCGGTCGGCAAGAACATGAGCGGGAAGGGCGTCGTGATCGACCGTTCGACGGTCACCGGCAAGAATGTCGTACAGGTCGACGTGCGGGTTGTCGAATTCAGCCGCTCGGTGCTCAAACAGGTCGGGTTCAATTTCTTCAAGCAGAGCAACGGCTTCTCGTTCGGATCGTTTTCGCCGGGCGGCGTGCAGTCTTATAGCGGCGGGTCGGGCCCCGGTACCGCGGGTTACATTCCGACGCTCGGGTCGCCCGTCGCATCCGCGTTCAACCTGGTCGTCAATGCTGCGGGACGCGGCATCTTTGCCGACCTGTCGCTGCTCGAGGCGAACAATCTCGCGCGCGTGCTGGCGGAGCCGACGCTGGTCGCGCTGTCGGGGCAGAGCGCGAGCTTTCTTGCGGGCGGCGAGATTCCGGTGCCGTCCCCGCAAGGGCTCGGTTCGACCGCGATCCAGTGGAAGCAGTACGGCGTCGGGCTTTCGCTGACGCCGACGGTCCTGAGTCCCAGCCGGATCGCGCTGAAGGTCGCACCCGAGTCGAGCCAGCTCGATTTCGTGAACAGCGTGACGATCAGCGGCGTCGCGGTGCCCGGCATCACGACTCGCCGCGCGGACACGACCGTCGAACTCGGCGACGGCGAGAGCTTCGTAATCGGCGGCCTGATCGATCGTCAGACGATGTCGAACGTGAGCAAGGTGCCGTTGCTCGGCGATCTGCCGATCATCGGCACCTTCTTCAAGAATCTGAGTTATCAGCAGAACGACAAGGAACTGCTGATCATCGTGACGCCGCATCTCGTCGCGCCAATTGCGAAGGGTGCGGTGCTGCCTGCTACGCCGGGTGAGCTGTCCGAACAGCGCAACGGGCCGGTATGGCAGTCGTATCTGGGCGGTGCCGCGTCGCCGGACGCCGCACCGGGTTTTTCGAAATGAGTGCGAAGCATCGCGTGTTGCGGTGCATCGGCACACCTTGCGTAATCGGGGGTGTTCAGCATGAACGCGCGAATCCAATCATTGTGTGAACCCGCCGTGACCGACTATTTCGTTTGCGCATCTCAACAGGAGGCGCATGTCCGCTGGCTGGCCGATACGCTCGTGTCGGCCGGTGCGGTCGAGGCCGCATCGCTCGAACCGGGCGTGCTTGCACAGCGCATCACGGGCCTCAATCCGGCGCTCGTCTTCATCGATTTCTCGGACGGCAGCACGGCCGCGAGCATTGCCGCCGCCGCAGTCCGCGCTACGCATCCGGGGTTGCCGATCGTCGCGCTCGGTTCGCTCGCACAGCCGGAGAGTACGCTCGCCGCATTGCGCGCCGGCGTTCGCGATTTCATCGACGTGTCGGCACCGGCCGAGGAAGCGTTGCGCACGACGCGCGGGCTGCTTGCGAACGTCGCCGAGCCGGCGAGCCGCCACGGCAAGCTCGTCGCGTTGCTGGGTGCGCGCGCCGGAATGGGCGTGAGCACGCTCGCGGCGAATCTCGCCGTATGGCTGCAGAAGCGCGCGGCGAGCCCGGGGGCGGGCGGCGTGCCGAATGGCGGCACACCGGCCGGTCGCCAGACCGCGCTCGTCGACCTGGGGCTGCCGGCAGGCGATGGCGCGCTGTTCCTGAATACCCGCTGCGAATTCCATTTCATCGATGCGGTTCACAACCTGCGCCGCATCGACCGCACCTTCGTGAATACCGCACTGACCCGGCATGAGAGCGGCGTCGCATTGACGACGCTGCCGGCCGATCTCGGCGGGCTGCGCGACGTCTCGTACGCGTCGTGTGCCGGTTTGCTGAACCGGTTTCGCGCATTCTTCGATCAGCAGATCGTCGATCTCGGCGGTTTTTCGAACCGCGAGTTCGTCGCCCAGATCGCAAGCTCGGCCGACGAAGCGTGGCTCGTCTGCGATCAGGGCGTCGCGTCGATCGTGTCGGCGGCCGATCTGCTTACCGGGCTGCGCGATGCGGGCGTCGATACCGATCGCGTACGGCTCGTCGTCAACCAGTACGACCCCGCACTCGACCTGACACCCGCGCAGATCACCGAGCGCCTCGGCTTGTCGCTGGTCGGTACCTTGCCGTCGCGCCGTGTCGCGATCGGCCGTGCGGCGAACCAGGGCCGGCTCATCGTCGATATGGCGGAGCGCGACCCGTACGTGCGCGCACTCGAGTCGCTCGCCGCGCGGCTGCCAGGCGTGTCGGTCAGATCGGCGGCACCGCGTCCGGCGTCCGGCCTGTCTGCGCTGAAGCGTTTCATTCAACCCTCGTCCAAGCGGTCGTAAGCGATGGCACACGACATTCAATTCGCCGACGGCGCAGCGCCGTTCTCCCAGACGCAGCAATTCCACGACATCAAGAATGCCGCGCACGAGCACTTGCTGACACGCATCGAAGAACTGGGCGCCGAATTCGGCCGGTGGTCCCGCCAGGCGATCAACCAGTTCGTCGATCTCGAGATCGACAGTTTCGTACGCCTGCGCCGCATCCCGCTCAACGAGACCGAGGTGCGTGCGATCGCCGAGGCGCTGACGAAGGAGCTCGCGGGCTTCGGGCCGATCGAGGACCTGCTCGCGGACCCTGCTGTCGAGGACATCCTGATCAACGGCTACAACGACGTGTACGTATCGCGTCACGGGATCCTCGCGAAGTTGCCGGTGCGTTTCACCGACAACGCGCACCTGTTGCGGATCGTGCGTCGCATCCTCGCGCCGATCGGCCGCCGTCTCGACGAGTCGAACCCGATGGTCGATGCGCGGCTGCCCGATGGTGGCCGCGTGAACGTCGTGATCGAGCCGCTGTCGATCGACGGTCCGGTCGTATCGATCCGGAAATTCCGCAAGGATCCGCTGAAGCCGTCCGACCTGCTCGGCAACGGGACCTTCAACGAAGAGATCAACACGCTGCTCCAGGCGGCGGTCGAGGCGCGCTGCAACATTCTCGTGTCGGGCGGGACGAGTTCCGGCAAGACGTCGCTGCTCAACGCGCTGGCGTTCCACATTCCCGAGATCGAGCGTGTCGTGACGATCGAGGATACGGCGGAACTGTCGCTGAACCACCCGCACGTCGTGCGGCTGGAGAGCCGGCCGGGCGGCTTCGACGGCACCGGCGTCGTGTCGATTCGCGACCTGCTTCGCAATACGCTGCGGATGCGCCCGGACCGGATTATCGTCGGCGAAGTGCGCGGCGGCGAAGTGCTGGAAATGCTGCAGGCGATGAACACCGGTCACGACGGTTCGATGGGCACCGTGCACGCGAGTTCGCCGCGCGAGTGCCTGTACCGTCTCGAGATGCTGGCGGGCTTCGCGGGCTTCCAGGGGACCGAGTCGAGCCTGCGCCGGCAGATCGCGAACGCGATCGACTTCATCGTGCAGATCGGGCGCCTGTCGAACGGGCGGCGGCGGATCCTGTCGATCACCGAAGTGACCGGGCTGTCCGACAACATCATCGCGACGCAGGAGCTTTATCGCTACGAAGCGCGCGTGACGCCGGAGGGCGAGGAGGTCGACCACTGGGAAACGCTGGGCATTCATCCGCATTCGCCGAAGCTTGCGCGCTTCCGCCAGACGCTGACGAGCGGCGGATTCAGCGATGGCGGGTTTGGCGGCGGCTTCGGCGGTGGCGGGTTCGGCCGCGGCGGCGGGGGCTTCAATGTATAGCGCGATGGTGTGGGCGCTGGCGTGCGCGATGCTGTGCGTCGCGGCGGCGATGATGCTGTGGCGTCACGCGGAGACCCGGCGCGTGCGGACCGACGCAAAGCGTTTTATCGACAGCCGGCTCGAACCCGGCGCACGTGCCGGTGCCGCTGCGCAGCCGGCACGGCAGTCCGCGGCCGGTGCGGCGCGTGCCGTGCCGCAACCGGGCGCGGCACGGAATGTATCGTCCGACGCATTTTGGGCGCACTGGTATGCGACGGCATCCGAGTATCTGACGAACCTCGCGAGTCGCGCGGGGATCGAGGATGCGCGGGGCAAGACGCTCGTCGCACTCGTCGTGCTGGTGGTTGTCGCGGGATTCGCGGGCAGTCGCGGTGGCGCGCTTGCGTGCTTCGCCGCGCTCGCGTGTGGCAGCTCGATACTCGGCGTCTGGCTCGCGTCGCGAATTCAGCGGCGCAGGCTGAAGATTGTGCGGCAGATCCCGTCGTTCCTCGACGGGATCGTGCGTCTCGTGACGCTTGGCAATAGCGTGCCGGCGGCATTCCAGTCGGCGTTGCTGACGACCGAGGAGCCGCTGCGCGGTTGTCTCGACCTCGTGTCGCGGATGCTGCGCGGCGGTGTCGAAATCGATCGCGCAATGGTCCACATCGCGAAGATCTACCGAACCGAGGAGTTCGAACTTGTCGGCTCCGTGTTGCGTTTGTCGGTCAAGTATGGCGGCCGCGCGGACGTGATGCTCGAACGCATGGCCGTGTTCATGCGCGATCTCGAACAGGCGGAGCGCGAGCTGACCGCGATGTCGGCCGAGACACGGTTGTCGGCGTTTGTGCTCGTGATGTTGCCGATCGCGATCGGCAGCTTTATCGTCGTCAACAATCCGAAATATCTGCACGGCATGTGGAACGATCCGGGTGGACGGACGCTGCTCATGTTCGCGTTCCTGTTGCAATTGGCCGGCAGTGTCTGGCTGTATCGAATGGCTCGGCTCAGGTGATGCTATGACAGCGACTCAGATCGGAGCGATTGCCCTGGCGAGCGGCGCACTCGGCGTGCTGCTGTTCGGCATGATCGCGTTGTTGCGTGCGAGTGCCGCGACGCGTGCCGAGCGCGCGCTTGTCGATGCGCTGAACCGGCGCATGGCTGCGCTCGAGGCAGCGAAAGCGCGGACTGCGCCGGATGGCGATGCGCCCGCGAAGCCCGACGTGCGCGGCAGGCAGCGTGTCGAACGTTTTCTCGACCGGCTGTCGGCGGCGGGCGTGCGGTGGCTCGATACCGGGCTCGGCAAATACGTTGTCGCGGAGGAGGATCGCCGCCTGCTCGAGCAATGCGGTTATGTCGACGCGCGCACGCGCGGGTTGTTCCTCAGCGCGCGCGTCGCGTGCGGGATCGGGCTGCCGCTGCTGTTCGCGATCTTCGCGAGCGGGCGCATGAAGGGCGGTATCTGGACGATCGGCATGTTCGCCGCGTTCGGGCTCGGCTTCATGTTGCCGAAGCTCTACGTGCAGCGCCGTGCGACGGCGCGGCGGCAGAGCGTGGTCGATGAACTCCCGTTGTTCGTCGACATGTTGCGCTTGCTGCAAGGCGTCGGCTTGTCGCTCGATCAGAGCCTGCAGGTCGTGACGAACGATTTTCGCGGGATGATGCCGGTACTGTCGTCGGAGATGGGGATTGCGCAGCGCCAGTTCGCGGCGGGCCGGACGCGCGAACAGTCGTTGCAGCGGCTATCCGGCGGATTCGACAATGAGGATTTGCGCGCGATCGTGCGATTGATGGTCCAGGTCGACAAGCATGGCGGCGCGGTGCAGGAGCCGCTCAAGCAGTTCGGCGACCGGTTGCGCGAGACACGTCGTGCGATGCTGCGCGAACGGATCGGCCGGTTGACCGTGAAGATGACCGGGGTGATGGTGCTGACGTTGCTGCCCGCATTGCTGATCGTGACGGCCGGGCCGGGCTTGTTGGCGGTGACGCACGCGCTGTCGTCGCGTCATTGACGGTGGAAGGAAAGACGATGAAGCGGATCAGCGAAATGGCAGTGCAAGCGGGCGTGGCGGCAGCGGTGCTGCTGCTCGGCGCCTGCGCGACCAAGGATAACGGGTACGGCGTCAGCGCGCAGACCGAGCGCGCGTCGCTGATGCAGGCGGCCGATCAGAAGCAGTCCGTCCCGGATACACCGGGGATGTATCTGGGCCTGATCCAGCGGATGCAGGCGCAGGGCCTCTACTTTGCGTCGCTCGCGCACATCGACTCATACGACAAGACATATGGAGCGATCCCGGAGTCGATCCTGTTGCGCGCGGACGCACTGCGAATGACCGACCAGGCGGCCGCGAGTGCGGCCGCCTACACGCAACTGCTGAAAACGCCGCTTGCCGCGCGAGGCTATCGCGGGCTCGGATTGATCGCGGGCGCGGCAGGCGATTTCGATCGTGCGGCGCAGGTGCTTGCGCAGGCGTCGGATCTCGCGCCGACCGATGCGTCGCTGCTGTCCGATCTCGCGTACGCGAAGCTGCGCAGCGGCGACGTCGTCGGTGCGCGGGTACCGTTGATGAAGGCGGCCGAACTGGATCAACGCAATCCCAAGATCGTCAGCAATCTCGCCCTTTACCTGATTGCGGCGGGGCGCGCACAGGATGCGCAACGGTTGATGAACCAGCAGCATCTGCCGGCGGATATCCGCAAGGACATCAATGGCGACGCCGCGAAGATTGTCGCGGCGGCGCGTGCGCAGCAGCGCGCGGTTGCGACGCCGCCAGTGGTGTCGCGCCGTGCCGCTACGATCCCGATTACACCGATGGCGAACAACTTCGGCTACGACCAGACCGTGCCGCTGTTGCAGCGCTTTGCACAATGAACAGACATCCGGGGAACGACATGAACAACAAACATGATCGAAACATGCACGTCGGCCGGATTGCGGTGCTGGGCGCGATCGTCTTGCTGGTAGCGGGCTCGACTGTCGCATACGCGCAAGATGTTGACGCACCTCGCGCATCCGACGTCGGGCGCTCTGCAAAGGATTGGCTCGCAATGCAGCGCGACAATCGCGCGGCGGCGCCGACGCAGCCGATGCTCGGAGAGGTTGCGACGCTCGTCTATCAGCGCTATCTCGACTCGTTCAAGAACAAGATTCCGGACACGATGAATTCGCAGCTCGGTTCTGCCAGCGGCATGTCGGGTGGCGGGCAAGGTGCGCAGCAGTAGGCGAGGCGGCGATGCGCACAGATCAATCACATGCGGCTTGGCGGCGCCGAGCCGGCTGCTCACGGAGACGTTACCAGCGTGGCGGCGCTGCGATCATGGTGACGATCTTCCTGGCGATCGCGGTCATCGTGCTGGGCGCGACCGATATCGGCCGCTACTATGCCGAACGACGCCATATGCAGGCGGCCGCCGATGCGGCCGCGCTTTCCGCTGTTACGCAGGTTGCCGGCGACGCCACTTGCACCGCGGCAACGACTGCGGTCAATCAAGTCACAAACGTGCCGGCGAGCCTGCTATCGGGAAAACCGTCCGCTACCGTGACGTGCGGCATCTGGACCGCGCCGCAAACCAGCGGCGGCAGCGCACAGTTCACTCGCACGTCGGGCGCACCGCTGCCCGCCAATAATCAATGTGCTGGCTTGTCGGGCGGAGTCGTCAGCAACGGTCAATCGGTCAACGCCGTTTGCGTCACCGTCTCCGAACCCGTGACCGGGCTTTTCATCAATGGAGTAACGATCAGCGCGTCGGCCATTGCCAAGAGCGTACCGACCGATACCTTTACGCTGAGCACGTCGCTTGCGGCGTTGAACGGTGGACTGGCCAATCAGTTGCTCAAGGTGCTGACGGGTTCGCCCAATGCGCTGAGTCTGCAGGCCGTCGATTATCAGGGGCTCGCGCAGGTCAACCTGAAGCTGGCCGGTATTCTCGCCAATCTGCCGGTCGGCACGAGCACGTCCGTGCTGAATGGCACCGTGACGCTTGGCCAACTGGCCAACGCGACAGTACAGGCGGCGACGCAGCAGAATCTGGTCGGGGCGAACCTGAACGTGCTGAACGCGATCGTCGTGGCGCTTTGCTCGAACGGCATCTGTGGTGGGCCGCAGATCGCGCTTGGCCAGCTGGTTTCCGCTGCAACCGCTACGGGAAGCTCCGCCGTCAATGCCAGCGTCAATGCGCTTGGATTGTTGTCGACGGCGTTGCAGATCGCGAACGGTACGAATTCGGTCAGCATTCCCAGTGTCACGGTCCAGACGCCGACCGCGCTCGCGCCGCTGCTGAATGCGACCGTGTCGGGTTCCGTGAAGCTGGGGGCGAATCCGCCGTCCACCGCGAGCGGTCCGCCCGGACCGGCGAGTTGCGGGACGTCCGATTGCACGACCAACACGTCGACCGCGCAGGGGAACGTGTTCCTCAATACGTCGATCTCGCTGCTGTCGACGTGCTCCAACGGCTCGCTGGTCTTTCCGGGGGGCAGTTGCCCGTCCGGCAACGCGACGCCGCTGACAGCCGTTCATCTGCCGATTACCGCGTATGTGGCGCCGGCGAAGGCGGGCCTGAGGTCCGTCACCTGTACCGCGGACGGCACGAAAAGCGCGCAGGTCAACGTGCAGACCGGGGTCGTGGCCGTCTACATCGGCGGCGCGGCGAATACGCCGATCAATCTCAATGCGCCCAGCGGTTATGTTCCCGACGGCAGCGCAGCACCGATTACGCTGGTGTCTGTCAATCTGCAAAGCCTGCTCAATCTGTTGAACCTCGGCGGATTGGTTTCCGGGCTAACGACGTTGGTCAAAACGCTGACGCTCGGGATCGTCGACCTGACCGATATCTCGATCAACATCAACCTGTTGCCCGGACAGCTGACGGTTCCCGTCGCCAATCAAAGTCCGACACCGTTGGTGTTCACGTATCCCGGGCCCGGGTCGTCCGCTTCGCCGAGCCCGACGTCGCCGTACATGCTGAGCACGGGAACGGATCAATTCCTGTCGCCCGCCGTTCAAGGTATCTTGAACAGCGGCCTGTCGTTGCAACTGTCGGCGAACAGCGGTGTGCTCTCGTGGCTGGGCGTCTTAGTGAATCCCATACTGAGCGTCGTAACCGGGCCGATCTTGTCCGCGCTGGCGACCACACTCGTTCCGCTACTCCTGCAACCGATCGATTCGCTCCTGACCTCGGTCACGGGCCTGCTCGGCCTGAGCCTGGGGAACGCCTATGTCACGAACACACCGGACTCGATCAAATGCGGCAATCCCATGCTTGTTCAATGAATGCCTGAACGTTCCGTTATCGAAGCAGGCGGCGTCGTTGCCGCCCGCAACCGGTCACGGGCCTGCAATGCCGAGCAACTCGTCAATTACTGAAGCCGCACCCGAATCATGAGAACCACGCCCGCAATCGAAGAGCTCGACCTGTACGTCTGGGAAGGCAAGGCCGACATCGTCGACCGTGTCGCCCGGTGCATGGCGAGCTTCGACGTCGAAGTGATCCGTGCCGACAACGCGGAGATCTCGCCCGAGCGCGCCGCGTTGCGGCCGTCGCTGGCGATCATCAGCGTATCGATGATCGAAACCGGCGCGGCGTTCCTGCGCGACTGGCAGGCCAACATCGGCATGCCGGTCGTCTGGGTCGGCGCGGCGCGCGACCACGACTCGTCGCAGTATCCGCCCGAGTATTCGCACATCCTGCCGCTCGACTTCACGTGCGCCGAGCTGCGCGGCATGATCGGCAAGCTCGTCACGCAACTGCGTGCGCACGCGGCCGAAACGCTACAGCCGTCCGAACTCGTCGCGCACTCGGAATCGATGCAGGCGCTGCTGCATGAAGTCGATACGTTCGCCGACTGCGACACCAACGTGCTGCTGCACGGCGAAACCGGCGTCGGCAAGGAGCGCATCGCGCAACTGCTGCACGAAAAGCATTCGCGCTACCGGCACGGCGAATTCGTGCCGGTGAACTGCGGCGCGATTCCCGACGGCCTGTTCGAATCGCTGTTCTTCGGCCATGCGAAAGGGTCGTTCACGGGCGCGGTTGTTGCGCATAAAGGGTATTTCGAGCAGGCGGCGGGCGGCACACTGTTCCTCGACGAAGTCGGCGATCTGCCGCTGTACCAGCAGGTCAAGCTGCTGCGCGTGCTCGAGGACGGCGCGGTGCTGCGCGTCGGCGCGGCGACATCGGTCAAGGTCGATTTCCGCCTGGTCGCGGCGAGCAACAAGAAGCTGCCGCAACTCGTGAAGGACGGCCTGTTCCGCGCCGATCTCTACTACCGGCTCGCGGTGATCGAGCTGAGCATTCCGTCTCTGGAGGAGCGCGGCGCGGTCGACAAGATCGCGCTGTTCAAGTCGTTCGTCGCACAGGTCGTCGGCGAGAACCGGCTCGCCGAGTTGTCCGATCTGCCGTACTGGCTGACGGATTCGGTCGCGGACAGCTATTTCCCCGGCAACGTGCGCGAACTGCGCAACCTCGCGGAGCGGGTCGGCGTGACGGTGCGGCAGACGGGCGGGTGGGACGCCGCGCGGCTGCAGCGGCTGATTGCGCACGCGCGCAACTCGGCACAGCCGGTGCCGGCGGAGAGTGCGGCCGAGGTCTTCGTCGATCGCAGCAAGTGGGACATGAACGAGCGCAACCGCGTCATCGCGGCGCTCGACGCAAATGGTTGGCGGCGTCAGGACACGGCGCAGCAGCTCGGCATCAGCCGCAAGGTATTGTGGGAAAAAATGCGCAAGTATCAGATCTTCGACGAAGAGCCCGAGACACGCGAAAGCGAGTAATTAATGAGATAAAATCGCGCAGAATTACAACGACACGGGCGGGAATAAAACTTCATGAGCCATATGACGGGGTTGGGGCGGGCGTGCGTGTTGCTCGCAGTGGTGGGAGGCATGCAGGGCGCTAACGCGCAGGGGCTGGCAGCCAGCGATTCGCCGGCGGTGCAGCAGGCATCGGCGTCGGTGGCCGCGATCCCGGTGATCGATTCGCAGGTCCAGACGTCGGTGCAGCCGCAGGCGGGCGAGACGACCGGGCCGAGCACGGTCGACGATCTGCAGCGCCAGATCCAGGCGCACTCGCTGACGGAAATGCGCACGAGCTACAACGGCAGCTACGGTGCGAGCCTGCTGTTCAACGTGAAGGACGGGGCGTACTTCGTCGCGCTGTTCCAGCAGAAGGCGTTCTGGCGCGTGATCAAGACTTACGACGAAACGCGCGCGGAAGCGATCTATCGCGATTTCTCGCGCCAGGCGGAGCGGCTGGCCGTCAACGAACTGCGCGCGGCGAAGCTGGAATCGCAGAAGGCGCAAATGGACAAGCAGATCGAAGTCACGCAGGACCGCGCGCGGCGCTTGCAGGCCGATATCTCGATCGCACGCCAGCAGCAGGCAGCGGTCACGGATCGCCAGAAGAGCGTACGCAGCGAGACGGCCGCGTTGCAGGCGCAACAGGCCGAGCTCCAGTCGCAACTGCGCGCGTTGCAGCAGCAGGTGCGTTCGCTGCAGCGCGAGGCCAACGCGGGCCTGCCGACGGCGGCACGCTGAGCGGAGAGTGGCGGTGTGCGGCGACATGCCGCGCCGGCCGCACAAGAAAAAAGGGCAAGCCAGTTGGCTTGCCCTTTTGTTTTACTGGCCGTCCGGCACGATTCGCCGGCGGCGCGTAACGATCACCGGCCCGTTGCCGCCGCGTGCATCCGACGGCGACGCGTTGCCGGATGCGTCGCCGGTGTCGCGCGGCGCGCCGTAGCTTTCGCGCGGTTCACGGGGTTCGCGCGGTGCGCCGTAGCCTTCGCGCGGTTCACGCGAGCCGTAACCCTCGCGCGGCTCGCGGGAGCCATAGCCTTCACGCGGTTCGCGGGAACCGTAGCCGCCACCGTCGCCACGCGATTCGCGCGGGCCGCCGTGCGAGCCGTACGGGCTGTGACCGCCGCCTTCACGGCCGCCGGGGCGCCCGCCGGTGCGCGGCCCGCGGGGGCCGCCGCCGCCCGGGCGCGAGCCGCCCGTGTCGAGCTGGATCGTGGAAATCGCGCGCTTGTAGATGCCTTGCAGACCCACGGGGGTGCGCAGCATCACCAGATACTGGTCGAACGACTCGATACACCCCGTCAGACGAATACCGTTGACGAGATAGATTTCAACGCGCTTACGTTCCTTGCGCGCCGAATTGATGAAGTCGTTTTGCGGATGGGATTCTGCGGGATTGGCCATTGAGGTGCGGCAGGAGCCTGCGTCAGAGAATATGTTGTGCGTGTGTGTGACGGGTTCGTCCACAAGGCGTTTGGCGGAATTCTACCCTGTTCGATGAGGAAGCGCGCAGTCGTGATTGTGTCGAACCGTAACCCACTATAGACGTTCCAGCGCATTTTCGCGATTCGGCCGAACGGCCAGGACTGTTTCGTTACGTCGCGTTACGACTCTCGCAGCGCCGTATCACCTTGGTGCGCGCGCTGCGCCTACATTACTCGCGCGAGCCGGATGGGCCGGCATATCAGGGATCCAGAACATGAACAAGAGGCGATGGGCAGGGTGGGTCGGCGGCGTGGCGTTGCTGGCTTCCGGCAGTGCAATGGCGGGGCATGTCGACCTGTCGGTCGGCATCGGCGTACCGGTCGCGCCGGTCTATGTCGAGCCGGCGCCGGTCTATGTGGCGCCGCAGCCGGCCGTGGTCGCCTATCCGGGCTACGGATACGGCTACTACGGCGATGACGACGACGATCGGTATCGCAAGTGGCGCAAGCACTACTACAAGCATTGGCACAAGCACCACGGCGACGACGATGACGATTGATCCCGGGGCCGGCCCCGCCGGCGCGAATCAGAACGCGTAGTCGGGGTTTTTCGGGTCGAATGCGGTGTCGTCGAGCGTCGCCGGCGCGATTTTCTCGATGACGATCCGCTCGAAGATCCTGCCGTCGTTGTCGTAGGACTCGACGGTCCGGAAATAGGGGGTGTGCAGGTCGAGCCCGAGGACTTCCTTCTTCGCGTAGAACTGCGGCCGGCCGGTCGGCGTTTCGTAGGTGAGCGCGACGACGCGCACGCCGCCGATCGTTTTTGCCTCCACCTGGGTCGGCCGCTGCACGCCGGCTTCCACGTATTTCTTCCCTTCGGTCAGGTACAGGTTCGTGATGAACTCGGTGCCGAGATCCTTCACCTGGTGATTCGACTGGGCGCGCGCGAGCGCGCCGTCGAGCGCCGTCCACAACGGAATCTTGCCGAGCAGGCCGCCGAGATGGCCATACATCTCGTCCTTGCGCTGCGTCGTGTCGTAGATCGTCTCCTGTCCGGCATGCGCGCCGCCCGGCAGCCATTTCGCATACACCCGCAGCGGCTCGCGCGTGGTTTTCACGAGCATGCGGTCGGGGGTGTCGGACCATTTCCCGCTGATGCGCTCCTGACGCACCATCGTGAACTGGTACGCCGGATAGCCGTTAGGACCATTACGGATGTAGAGCGGCACGGCGAGCGGATCGAGCGCCTTGAAGAGCGTCGTGAGCGTCGCGTCATCCAGCTGCGCGAGCGTCCCGCGTTGCGCGGCCGTGCGCAACCAGTGCGCCTGTTGCGCGACCGGCTCGCGCGTGACTTTCGCCAGGTCGGCCGGCAGTGCGACTTCCGGTGCCGCGCTTGCGGCCTCGGTCGTTTCCTGCGCATGCAGGCCCGGCTGCGCGAGCGACAACATGCATGCGACTGCCGCGGCGGCGGCATGCCGCGCGCTGCGCTTCTTTCCTTCGTTCATCGACAGCATCTCCCGGAGCGATGGAGCGTTCAGCCTTGCTTCGCGGCCTTGATCCTGGCGAGTTCCTCGTCGCGCAGCGCGCGGCGCAGGATCTTGCCGACGTTCGTCTGCGGCAGCGCGTCGCGGAACTCGACGAGTTTCGGCATCTTGTAGCCGGTCAGGTTCTTGCGGCAGTGCGCGAGCACGTCGTCGGCCGTGAGCGACGGGTCGCGGCGCACGACGAACACCTTGATCCGCTCGCCCTGCACCTCGTCCGGAATGCCGATCGCGGCGGCCTCGCTGATGCCCGGATGCATCACGAGCACTTCCTCGATCTCGTTCGGATACACGTTGAAGCCGGATACGAGGATCATGTCCTTCTTGCGGTCGATGAGGCGAATGAAGCCGCGTTCGTCCATCACGCCGATGTCGCCGGTGCCGAGCCAGCCGTCGGCGTCGATCACCTTGGCGGTCTCGTCGGGACGCTGCCAGTAGCCGCGCATCACCTGCGGACCATGCACGCACAGCTCGCCCGGCTCGCCGATAGCGGCCCAGGTGCCGTCCTCGCGGCGAAAGCGCACGACGGTGGACGGGGCGGGCAGGCCGATCGAACCGCTGAACGAGGCCATGTCGTTCAGGTTCACGGGGTTCATCGTGACGATCGGCGAGCATTCGGTGAGGCCGTAGCCTTCGACCACCGGCCGGCCCGTCACCTGCTGGAAGCGCTCCGCGACCGCGCGCTGCATCGCCATCCCGCCCGCCATCGCGAGCTTGAGCTTCGAGAAGTCGCGCTTGCGGAATTCCTCGTTGTCGAGGAACGCGTTGTACAGCGTGTTGATGCCGGTGATCCCCGTAAACGTTTCGTTGCGGATGATCTTCATCACCATCTTCATGTCGCGCGGGTTCGCGATCAGGATGTTGCGCCCGCCGAGCCCCATGAAGATGAACGCGTTCACCGTCAGCGAATAGATGTGATAGAGCGGCAGCGGCGTGAGCACGGTTTCGACGTCGCCCGAGACCTGGTCGGCGATCCACGCCTTCGCCTGCAGCAGGTTCGCGATCAGGTTGCCGTGCGTGAGCATCGCGCCTTTCGCGACGCCGGTCGTGCCGCCCGTGTATTGCAGGAACGCGAGGTCGTCGCGCGTCGTCTGCACGGGCTGCGGTTTGCCGCGCGCGCCGAGCGCGAGAGCGGAGCGCAGCCGGATCGCCTGCGGCAGGTGGTAGGCCGGCACGAGCTTCTTCACGTGCTTCAGCACGAAATTGATCAGGCGTCCTTTCGCATTGAAGCCGTCGGCGAGCAGGTCGCCGAGCGCGGTGACGACGATGTTCTTCACCTGCGTTTCCGGCAGCGCCTCCTGCAGCGTGCTCGCGAAGTTCTCGAACACGACGATCGTCTGCGCGCCGCTGTCCTTCAACTGGTGCGCGAGTTCGCGCGCGGTGTAGAGCGGGTTGACGTTGACGACGATCGCGCCGGCCTTCAGCGTGCCGAACAGCGCAACCGGATACTGGAACGTGTTCGGCAGCATGATCGCGACGCGGTCGCCGGGTTTCACGCCGAGGCTTTGCAGATACGACGCGAACGCGTCGACTTTCTGCGCGAGCGTGCGATAGGTCATCGATGCGCCTGCGCTCACGTAGGCAACGCGCCCGGCGAAGCGTGTCGTGCATTCGTCGAAGAACTGCACGAGCGACGCGTATTGCGCGACGTCGATTTCGTGCGGTACGCCGGGCGGGTATGACGCGTACCAGATGCCGTCGGTGTTCGGCGGAACCTGGGGCGCTGCGGTTGCTGCGGAAGATGACATGACGTGTCTCCGGTCTTTGCTTTCGGCGCGGGCAGGCGCTTCAACGCCTGCCCGCGCCCCATGCTTCACGCGCGATCGACACGGGCGCCTCGACGCGCCGCATGACCCCGCGTACAAATCGATTCGTGAACAGGAAGTCGCGCGTGGCCTCGTGCGCTCAGTTCGCGGAATGCAGCGTCGCCGTATCGGCGGCGGCCGCACCCGACGGCAGCCCGAACGCTTCGCTTGCTCCCGCGTCGTCGAGTACCGCCGCGAAGATCGACAGTTGCGCGCTGTCGGGCATTGGCGCCTTCAGCGCGGCGACGATCAGCGATGACAGCCGCGCGATCATCTGCACGTCGTTCATCGTGCGGCCTTGCGAGAACTCGTCGATCAGGCTTTCCGTCTCGGCCCCCGCGAGCGCGCCGGACAGCGCGCCGATCGCGAAGTGCAGCCGCCAGCCGAGCTCCGTGCGCGGCAGGTGCGGCAACGCGCGCTGGAACGCGTCGAAGAAGCGGCCCGCGACGCTCGCGTAGTGCGCGGTCAGGAAGTTGCGCACGAACGGCGACGGATCGGTGTACGCGCGGCCGATCAGCCGGAGGAACCCGGGCCCGCCGCGGTCCGGGTTGCGCGATGCCTTCAGCGCGGGAATGAACATCGCGCCGAGCACGTGCTCGCAGGTGATGTGCGAGCCGAGCTGCGCATCGAAGCGGTCGAGGATGCCGAGGCGCTCCTGGTTGAGCTGATCGAGCCGGCGCGACAGCATCGCGTGGATCAGCGCTTCCTTGCTGCCGAAGTGGTAGTTGACCGCCGCGAGGTTGACCGCCGCGCGCGACGTGATCTGCCGCATCGACATCGCCTCGAAGCCATGCTCGATGAACAGGTCCTCGGCCGCATCGAGGATGCGCGCCTTCGTCCCGCCGGTCTGCCGAGTGCCGGATGACCGTGCCCCGGACGGCCGTCCCGCGGACGGCCGCCCCTCCTGACTTACTGCCATGTTCCGCCTCCCATGCCGGTCGCCCGGCCGCGAACAGGTGATTTGATTATCTGATTCAAACAGTCGTTTTTATTAAGATAAAAAATCGCGGGCCGAGCGGGCAAGCGGGGAATCTGGACAAATTCCTCTAGTTCGATGTGCGAATGCGGAAAGTATGGCGCGCGGCCCCGGCGGGACGGGGCACGCGCGATGGTGCGATGCGGCAATGCGCAGGTTTAGCCGACCGCGCTACGCGTATTGACCGATTGCGTCATGTCGATGCCGCGCCGCTCGCGGCTGAACGGGATCAGCACGGCGATCACGATGGCGACGGTGCCGGCCACGAGCGCGAGCGCCAAGCTGTAATTGTTGCCGTGCGAAACGGCGAGCGAGGCCTGCATCGTCGCGTTACCGGACGCGAGCAGGTTGCCGAGCTGGTAGACGACGCCGGGGAAGGTCGCGCGGATCTCGTCGGGCGAGATCTCGTTCAGGTGAACCGGAATCACGCCCCACGCACCCTGTACCGAGATCTGCATCAGGAACGCGCCAGCGGCGAGGGCAAGCGGGCCGCTCGAGAACGCCCACAGCGGCAGCACGGGCAGCGCGATCAGCGCGGCGATGAAGATCGTGCGACGCCGGCCGATCCGCTCCGAGATCGTGCCGAACGACAGCCCGCCGACGATCGCGCCGATGTTCAGCACGATCGTGATCCATGACACGGTATGCGGATCGAAGTGATGCTGTTCGCGCAGGAACGTCGGATAAAGATCCTGCGTGCCGTGCGAGAAGAAGTTGAACGCCGTCATCAGCACGATCGCGTAGATCGTGAGCTTCCAGTTCTGCTTCAGCATGGCTCCGAGGCTGGGGCGCGGCCGCTTCTCCATCTGTTTCCACGCGGGCGATTCGGGCACGTGCGTGCGCACGTACAACACGAGCAGCGCCGGCAGCACGCCGATCATGAACATCCCGCGCCAGCCGATGTACTGGTAGAAGAGGCCGAACACGACGGACGCGAGCAGATAGCCGCTCGGATAACCTGCCTGCAGCAATCCCGATACGAAGCCGCGCGCATGGGTCGGCACGGTTTCCATCGTCAGCGCGGAGCCGACGCCCCATTCGCCGCCCATCGCGATGCCGAACAACGCGCGCAGCACCAGCAGCGCGGTCAGGCTCGGCGCGAAACCCGACGCGAGCTCGAGCAGCGAATAACATGCGATGTTGACCATCAGCGTCGGGCGGCGGCCGAAGCGGTCGGCGAGCCGGCCGAAGATCAGCGCGCCGAGCGGCCGCATCGCGAGCGTCAGCGTGAGCGCGAACGCAACGGCGGGGATCGTCGACGCGAATTCGGCGGCGATGTCCTTCAGCACGAAAACCATCAGGAAAAAATCGAACGCATCGAGCGTCCAGCCCAGGTAGGCGGCGATCGTGACGTTGCGTTGTTCGCGGGTCCAGCTCATGTCCGAAGTCTCCTCGTTGGCTTGCGCGCTCACGCATGTGCATGCGGATGCCGGCCCGGCTTGCGCGCGCGGTGCGGGGGCACGGATCGAGTGTAGGCCGCGGCGCCGTGCGATGTGGGGCGCGATAACGCCGAATCGGGAATAATCCCTACGAAATGAACTGTTTCGGAAACTGAAACGGCGCCGCGCCGGACCGGCGACAGGCATCTGTATCATTCCGGAAGGTTTTTGTATTTGTTCTGTAATGCGCTCGATGCGCATCGTCACCGAATCAGGAGTCCCGATGAACGAACGTTCCGCCGCTGCGCTGCCGGTGCTCGAAACCGCCAGGCTGTGGCTGCGTCCGCGCGTGCTGGCCGATCTCGATGCATGCGTCGCGATGGATCGGGATCCCGAGGTCACGCGGCACATCGCGGGCCCGTGGCACGATCCCGACGAGCATGGCCGCTTCGTCACGCACCGGATCACGCGCGACTACCCGCCGGGCCTCGGCTACTGGTCGATCTTCGAGAAGACTGCGCCCGATGCGTTCATCGGCTGGGTCCTGCTGATCCCAGACTATGCGGACGGTGCGCGCGACGTCGAGATCGGCTGGCGGCTCGTGCGCACGACATGGGGGCGCGGCATCGCGAGCGAGGCCGCGGCCGCTGTCGTGCGTCACGCATTCGATACCGTGCGCCTGCCGCGCGTGATCGCCGATATCGCCGAGGCCAACAGCGGGTCGCTGAACGTCGCGCGCAAGCTCGGAATGCGTCGCGTGAGCGTCGTGCACGACGGCATTCCTTACATTCGTCATCGTCTCGAGCGCAACGATCTGCGCGCCTAGTGTCGCGTGGTGCGCGCGTGCGGGCGGTTGTCAGAGATCGTCAATCGCCGGCGTATCGAGGTCATGACGTATTAACGGCTCGTGCGATCAGGAGTATCGTTGCCAGAATTTCGCAACATGGGGTACGACCATGGCACTCGGCACCGACGTTCATCTCATTCCCGTCAGGCTCGACGCGCTGCGTCCGACGCAAATGACGGTGGGCTATCGCGAAGTCAAGGCGAAGCGCAAGCACTGGAAAGCGCTCGACAAGCGCGCGCGCAAGGCCGCGATCGAATCGCACTGGTTCCCGGCCGTCCTCGGCCCGGACGGGCTGCATTACATCACCGATCACCATCATCTCGGCCTCGCGCTGATCGAGGAGGGCGAGTCGCGCGTGAACGCGATGCTGCTGAAGGATCTGTCGTGGCTCGACGACACGATCTTCTGGCGGATGATGGAGCACAACCAGTGGGTGCATCCGTTCGGCGCGGACGGGACGCGCCGCGACTATGCGAATTTGCCGAAGGTGCTGACCGGGCTCGAGGACGATCCGTACCGCAGCCTCGCGGGCGAACTGCGTACGGCGGGCGGCTACGCGAAGGACGCGACGCCGTTCAGCGAATTCCTGTGGGCCGATTACCTGCGCCAGCACGTGTCGCTCGACCAGATCCGCAAAAACTTCGCGAAGGCGCTCGACGTCGCGCTGCATCGCGCGCACGAGCAGGATGCGCGCTACTTGCCCGGCTGGTCCGGCGTCATCGCCGTCAAACCCTGACCGGCACCGACCGCCTCATGACGAGCGCCCCGATCCGCCCCGACGCCGGCCTGCAGCATGCCGACCATTTCTCCGCGCTCGATGCGGCCCCGCCGCCGCCCACGCGGCGCATCGGCCTCGATGCGCTGGCCGGCCTGTCGATCGCCGGGTTGCTGATTCCCGAGGCGGTCGCGTATGCGGGGCTGGCCAACCTGCCGCCGCAGGCCGGTCTCATCGCGCTGCTGTCGGGGCTCGTCGTCTATGCGCTCACGGGCAGCAGCCGCTTCGCGATCGTGTCGTCGACGTCGTCGTCGGCCGCCGTGCTCGCGGCGACCGTGCTCGCCGAATCGGGGATGGCGTTGGCCGCGCAACTCGCGCTTGCGGCGGCGCTGGTTGCGATGACGGGCGTGCTGTTCATCCTGGCGGGCGCCGCGCGGCTCGGCGGCATGTCGGATTTCGTCGCGCGGCCCGTGCTGCGCGGCTTCACGTTCGGCCTTGCGCTGACGATCGTCATCAAGCAGTTGCCGAAGATTCTTGCGATTTCGGTGCAGCACAGCGATGCGCCGCATGTCGCGCTCGACCTGGTCACCGGTGCGCCGCATGCGAACCTCGCGAGTGCCGTGGTCGGCGCGACCGCGCTGGCGCTGCTGTTCGTGCTCGGGCGCCGCTCGCGCGTGCCCGCGACGCTTGTCGTGATCGTGCTGTCGATCGCGGCCGGCTATGCGATCGACTGGCAGCGATACGGGATCGCGATCGTCGGCCATATCGACTTTCGGCACCTCGAATTCGGCTTGCCGGATCTCGACCGCAATGCGTGGATGCAGACAGTCGAGCTCGCGTTCGCGCTGATGCTGATCCTGTACGCGGAGTCGTACGGGTCGATCCGCAACTTCGCGCTGAAGCACGGCGACAGCGTATCGCCGAACCGCGACCTCGTCGCGCTCGGCTGCGCGAACCTCGTGTCGGGCCTGCTGCACGGGATGCCGGTTGGCGCCGGTTATTCGGCGACCTCGGCGAACGAAGCGGCCGGCGCGCAGTCGCGCTTTGCCGGCTTGTGGGCAGCGGGCGTGGTCGCGTTGATCGTCTGGCTGTTGCTGCCGCAGCTCGCGCGCACACCGGAGCCCGTGCTCGCGGCGATCGTGATCTTCGCGGTCAGCCACTCGCTGCATCCGTCCGTATTCAAGCCGTACTGGGCCTGGCATCGCGACCGGCTCGTCGTGATCGCCGCATTGCTCGCGGTGCTCGTGCTCGGCGTGCTGCACGGGCTGCTCGCGGCCATCGGCGTCAGCCTGCTGCTGACGCTGCGCAAGCTGTCCGAGCCGAACGTCAGCGTGCTCGGCCGGCTGCGCGACAGCCATGACTTCGTCGACGTCGCGAGCCATGCCGAAGCGAAGCCGGTGCCGGGCGTGCTGATCGTGCGGCCCGAGGCGCAACTGTTCTTCGCGAACGCGGACCGGATGCTGAATCGCGTGCGCACGCTGATGAAGGCCGCGCCGGATACGCATACCGTGCTGCTGAGCCTCGAGGAAACGCCGGATGTCGACGGTACGACGATTGAATCTCTGCGCACCTTCGCGGCCGAATGCACGGCGCGCGGGCTGCGGCTCGCGATCGTGCGGCTCAAGGTGCACGCGCTGCATGCGTTGCGCCGCGCGGCGGACGATACGCTGCACGACGAAGGGATGTCCGAACTGAGCGTCGACGAGAGCCTGCAACTGCTGCAGGCCGGCATGCCGCCGGGCGGCAGCGACGGAACGACCGCCGCGTGACGAGGCGGCGCGTCGCCGCGGGCTATTGCGAAAGCACGGTGTCGGCAGCGCGATCGATCATGTCGGCCACTTCCGCGGCCGTCGGCGCATAGGCGCCTGCGTGCGCACAGGCGACGGCCGCGCACGCGGCCGCGTAGCGCAGATGCTCGGCGGCCGATGCATCGGGCCTCGCAAGCTGGCTCGCGAGCCAGCCGCCGATGCTGGCGTCGCCGCAGCCGACCGTGTCGGCGACCTCGGTCGGGAACGCGGGCTGGAACAGCACGGTGTCGCGATGCAGGAGCTGCATGCCGGATGCACCGCGCGTGACGAGCATCGTCGCGTCGGGCGCCCACGCGCGCAGTTGCGCGAGTGCGGCCGCTTCGTCGAGTTCGGGAAACAGCCCGTGAAGATCTTCGTCGGATACCTTGATCCAGTCGGCGAGCCCGGCCAGCCGGCGCAGCGTGTCGCGATACGACGGCGCGGCCATCGGCGCACGGTAGTTCGGATCGAACGAGATTCGCTTGCCGGCCGCGCGCGCGGCCTGCGCCACCTCGATCAGGCGCGACGCGAGCGGTTCGCGCACGACGCCGAGCGAGCCGATGTGCACGATCTCGGCGGCGTCGAGCGCGCCGGCGGGCAGATCTGCCGGATCGAACGCGAGATCGGCGCTGTTCTCGCCGATGAAGAAATAGTGGGGCGGCTGCTTCGACACGACCATCGCGAGCAGCGGCGCGCGGTCGACCTGCCGGATGAAGCGCATGTCGAGCCCCGCGTCGGCGCTCTTGCGCATCAGTTCGTCGCCGAAGATGTCGCGGCTGACCGTGCCGGCGAATGCCGTCGGCACGCCGAGTCGCGCGCCGACGCGTGCGACGTTCCAGCATGAGCCGCCGGCGACGCTGTGCCAGCGTTGCGCGTCGTCGCGGATGAAATCGGTCAGCGCTTCGCCGAATACGATCAGGCGGGGGAGCGTCGTCGTCATGTTGAAACCTTGTGGCGCGGCCGTGCAGCGGTTGAAGTGAGCGGGCGGGCGGCGCCGGCCGTCGCGCGCGGCGACGTGGCCCGGCACCGCCCGGTTCGGTGGGCGAGTAGAGCGATCGGCGCGATCAGCGCGGGGAGCTCCAGCCCTTGTAGGTCTTCACGTTGTCGCGCGTGATGAGCGTCGGCTCGATCAGGATCATCGGATTGGCCGGCTTCTGGCCGTTCATGATCCCGTAGCCGACGTTGACGGCCTGCTGCGCCATCGCCCACGGGTCCTGGCTCGACGACGCCTGCACGAGCGTGTCGGACTTGAGCGCGACCTCGATGTCGGGCGCGCCGTCGACCGACGTGATCACGATGCCCGGACGGTTCAGCTGTTTCGCGGCGAGATCGCTGCCGATCGCCTGCGGGTCGTTGATCGTGAACACCGCATCGAGCTTCGGAAAGCGCGTCAGGTAGCCCTGCATCGCGTTCATCCCGCCTTCGCGCGAGCCCTTGCCGTCCTGGTCGCTCGACAGCAGCTTGATGCCCGCGTTTTTCGCGAGCACGGTCTTGCAGCCGTTGACGCGATCGATCACGGCCGACACCTGCGGGCCGTTCTCGATGATCACGTTGCCCTTGCCGTTGAGTTTTTTCGCGATGTAGTCGCACGCCAGCTCGCCGGCCTTCACGTTGTTGGTCTGCACGGTCGCGTTCGCGCCGGCTGCCGCGACGTCGACCGCGACGACCGTGATGCCGGCCGCTTGCGCCTTCTTCACCGCCGGCTCGATCGCCTTCGGGTCGGTCGCGTTGAGCAGGATCATGTCGACGTGTGCGGAGATGAAGTTGTCGATCTGCGTGAACTGCTTGTTCAGGTCGTAGTCGGCCGACACGGCCGTGACTTTCGCGTTCGGGTTGAGCTGCTTGGCGCGCGCTTCGGCACCCTTGACGATCGTGACGAAGTACGGGTTGCCGAGCGAACCGACCGTGACGCCGATCGATTTGAGCGGCTTGTCGGCTGCGTGTGCGGCGGAAGCGCCGAATGCGAGCGCGCAGGCGATGGCGGTCAGGGCGGCTTTGTGCTTGAACATGTCGTTGTGTCTCCGTGAGGTCTGTGGGCAAACGGGCGCAGGAGGACCGGCCTGCGCCGCAAGGTTGAATGGACGGGAAGGGGTCAGGTGCGCGCCGAATCGCGCTGGCGGTAGCGATCGAGCGCGACGGCGCCGATGATCACGAGCCCCTTGATGATGTATTGCCAGATGTCGGACACGCCGAGCAGCACGAGGCCGTTTGTCAGTACTGCGATGATCAGCGCGCCGATCAGCGTGCCGACGATCGAGCCGACGCCGCCGACGAAACTCGTGCCGCCGAGGATCACCGCGGCGATCGCATCGAGTTCGTACGACTGGCCGAGTTGCAGGCCGTTGGCCGCATAGAGCCGCGCGGCCGACATCACTGCGCCGAGGCCCGCGAGCAGCCCCGACGCCGCATACACGAACATCTGGATCGCCCGCACGTTGATGCCCGACAGGCGTGCGGCTTCCGGATTGCCGCCGACCGAATAGATCCGCATCCCGAGCACGGTACGGCGCAGGATGAACCACGAGATCGCGATCACCGCGCACGCGATCACGACGAGCCACGGCACACCGAGGATCGTGCCGTTGCCGATGAACGCGAATGGCAACTGCGGATTGAAGATGGTCGTGTCGTTGCCGATCAGGCGCGCGACGCCGCGCACGGCCGTCATCGCACCGAGCGTGACGATGAACGGCGGCAGGCGCAGGAACGAGATCAGGCCGCCGTTGATCGCGCCGAACACGAGGCCGACGACGAGCGCGAAGGGCACGCCGAGCCAGCCCCAGCCGGGGATGGTCGAGGCCAGCAGCGCGGCGACGGCCGCGGCGGCGAGCACCGAGCCGACCGACAGGTCGATGCCGCCCGTCAGGATCACGAAGGTCATGCCGGCGGCGAGCACGATGTTGATCGACGCCTGCTGCGTGACGATCGACAGGTTCTGCAGCGTGAAGAAGCCGTCGGTCAGGAAGCCGAAGCCGATGCACAGAACCAGCAGCACCGGCAGCATGCCGGCGGTGCGTATCAGCGACTGCATGCGTGCGCGATGATCGGCGGCGCGCACCTGAGGCGTACGATCGCCCACCGGATGGGCTGTCGCGGAAGCGAGATTCCGCTGCTTGGTCGGGTTGATCATTTCGGTAACCTGAATGTAAGAGTCGAGTGAAAGAGCGCGGCTCAGTGCGCGTCGGCGAGTTCGGCCTGCGAGCCGGTCGCGAGCGCGATGATGGCTTCCTGCGTGATGGGGGTATGCGTGTGGCCGCCGAGTTCGCCCGCGATCTCGCCTTCGCGCATCACGAGCACGCGGTCGGCGACGCCGATGATTTCCGGCAGCTCGCTCGAGATCACGATCACGCCCACGCCGGCACGGGCCAGTTCGTTGATGATCCGGTAGATCTCGGATTTCGCGCCGATGTCGACGCCGCGCGTCGGTTCGTCGAGGATCAGCACGCGCGGCTTCGTCTCCAGCAGGCGCGACAGCAGCACTTTCTGCTGGTTGCCGCCCGACAGCGCGCCGACGTTGACGTTCGCGTTGGGCACGCGGATCGACAGCGACGCAATCGCGTCGCGCGCACGTTCGGCGCCGCGCATGAGGTCGAGCGCGCCGAGCCGTGCATCGCGGTTGCACACCGAGATGTTGATGTTGTCGCGCACGCTCATGTCGAGGAACAGGCCCTGGCGCTTGCGGTCTTCGGTCAGGTAGACGAGGCCCGCGTCGATCGCGTCGCGCGGCGAGTGCGAACCGAACGTGCGGTCGCCCAGCTTCACGTCGCCGCGCACGCGCGGTTCGGCGCCGAAGATCAGCCGTGCGAGTTCGGTGCGGCCCGCGCCGACGAGCCCGGCGATGCCGAGCACCTCGCCGGCATGCAGGTCGAGACTGCAGCCGCGCACGCGCGCGCCGTCGGCGATGTCGCGCACCGACAGCAGCAGGTGGCCGGGGTCGTACGGCGCATGTTCCTTCTTGTAGAAGCCGGAGATGTCGCGGCCGACCATCATCGAGACGAGACGCTCCGCCGACAGCGATTCGCGTTCGAGCGTGCCGACGTACGCGCCGTCGCGCAGCACCGATACGCGGTCGGACAGTTCGTAGATCTCCGCCATCCGGTGGCTGATGTAGATGATCGCCAGACCTTCCTCGCGTAATTGGCGGATCAGGCGGAACAGGTGTTCGGTCTCGCGCGACGACAGCGGCGTCGTCGGCTCGTCCATCACGAGGATGCGTGCGCGGGTGTGCACGGCGCGCGCGATCTCGACGAGCTGCTGTTCGGCGATCGACAGCGTGTCGACGAGTGTTTCGGGCCCGAACGATGCGCCGAGGCGCGCGAGCACGTCCTGGCAGCCGCGCGCCATCGCCGCGCGGTCGATCGTGCCCCAGCGCCGGTTGCCGCGCCGAAGTTCGCGGCCGACGTAGATGTTTTCCGCGACGGTCAGGTTCGGCGAGAGGCACAGCTCCTGGTAGATCACCGCGACACCGGCGTCGCGCGCGGCGAGCGGGCCGTCGATGTCGATGCGTTCGCCGTCGATCAGGATTTCGCCGCCGGCGTCGGCGCGGTACGCGCCCGACAGGATCTTCATCAATGTCGATTTACCGGCGCCGTTCTCGCCCATCAGCGAATGAATCTCGCCCGGGTAGACGGTCAGGCTGACGTTGTCGAGCGCGCGCACGGCCGGGAACGTCTTGCTGATCCGGCGCATTTCGAGCAGCGGGCGGGGCGACTCAGATCGCGACATGGTTGACCTCCTGCGAATCGGTGCGGGCGCCCTTGAGGATGCCGGCCCGCGGGGAGAAGTTGAAGTACATCGGCAGCGTGGCCGCGCCGATTGCGCCGGCGTCGGCGCCGAACGTGCCGCGCACGAGCGTCGGCGTGCCGCGCGCTTCGGGTGCGGTGGCAACCAGCGCCGAGCGCAGGCGCGTCGTGACCGCGTCGAGCAGGCCGGCGTCGGTATCGGCGTCGATCACGACCACCGGCGCATCGACCACGCACAGCACCGCGCGCAAGGCCGGCGCGAGCGCGTCGACGCAGTCGTCGATCCATTCGTCGACGGCCGGCAGGCCGCGGGCGATGCACGCTTCGAGATCGGCGCGGTTCTCGACCGTCTCGCCGTGATGGCGCAGATGGCGCACGAGCGCATGCAGCGAGGCGCGCGCGAGCAGGATGTCCCACGGGCCGCGCGGCGGCGGCGCGGATGCCAGCCGGCTTGGCGGTACCGGAATCACGGCGATGTCGCCTGCATTGCCGGTCACGCCGCGCAGGCAGTCGCCGTCGATCGCGATGCCGCCGCCGATTGCCGGCCCGATGAACAGGTAGACGAAGTCGTCGCACTGCCGGCCGTATCCGTAGAACAGTTCGGCGATCGCGGCCGCGTTGCCGTCGTTTTCGCCGAACACGGGCAGCGACAGCGCGCGACCGAGATCGCTCGCGAAATCGACGTCTTCCCACGCGCGGAACGTGTCGGGCGCGAGGCCGAGTTCGCGCATCCACGCGCCGAGGTTGTAAGGCTGCGCGACGCCGATGCCGGTCAGGCGGGCGCGTTCGTGGTCGGGGAGCAGGGCCTGCATCGCTTCGATGTCGTGACGCACGATCTCGAGCACGTCGGCGGGCGGGGGCAGAAGCGTGTCGTGCGAGCGGCGGCCGAGCACGTCGCCCGCGAAGTTGACGAGCGCGGTCTCGATGCGCATCCGGTCGAGATGGACGCCGATGCCGAATGCACCGCGCGGGTCGAGGCGGATCAACGACGCCGGCTGGCCGCGCTGGCCTTCGGTGCGGCCCGCGAATTCGATCAGCTTCGCGTCGGCGAGCGACGCGATGATGCTGCCGACCGCCGTGCCCGTCATGCTCGCGAGACGCGCAAGGTCGGCCTTCGACGCGCTGCCTGCGCGGCGCAGCGTCTTCAGCAGCAGGCGCTCGTTGTAACGGCGCACGTTGGCCGAATTGCTTCCCTGGCCGATGTGCGGGCTTCTCATGGCGTCTCCTTCCATGTTGCGCCATGCGGCGGCGCATTAAATAAATCACGTTGATTTATTTAACCGCGTGAGCGCCGGCATGTCAGCCTAGGGAAATCCCGGTTCTTGCCGTGGGTGAAGGGGGCGGTGCGGGCCTTGGGAAACGGGGACGGGTCGCTGATGCCGGGGGAGAAACCTTTGGAATTCGCCGGGTGGGCGTGCGTTCGCCGGGGAAGCGACGACGATTTGTCCATCCGGAAGATGGCGAGGGAAGGGGGATGTCACACCGTTGGATCAACGGGGCGGTGGGAATGATGCAGGACCGGAAATGAAAAAAGGCCGGCAAAAGCCGACCTTTTTAAATAAGTGGTGCCCAGGAGAGGACTCGGTCACACATGCGCGACCCCGGCTGCGCTTGCAAGCGCAGCCTTTCGAGTCCTCACGCAAAGCGCGCAGGCGCTTTGCTTCCTGGGCTTGAAATGAAAAAAGGCCGGCAAAAGCCGACCTTTTTTGAAAACAGATGGTGCCCAGGAGAGGACTCGAACCTCCACGATGTTGCCACCGCTAGGACCTGAACCTAGTGCGTCTACCAATTCCGCCACCTGGGCACGTTTCGCTTGCTGCGATGCGAAAGACCGCAATTATAGCGTGCCCGAACGGCTTGTCAACAGATTTTGCGCGGCTTTTGGGGAGATGCGAGAAAGAGGTGCGTGCTTGATGCGCCTGTTTGGATATCGCCGCCGGGTCGATCCCGATGCGAAGGATTACCGCCGGAGACGAACGAGCGAATTTCCAGAACGCATGTTCAAGTCCGTTGCCGGAGAAGTTATCGTCGGTGGGTGCCTGTCGTGCCGCGCCGACTCGCGAATGCAGGCAGCGGGCGCCGCAATTGTCCGCTTGCTTGGCGACACCATGCGCATCGTGTATTCGCCGGCCGCAATGGAGCGCGCGGCACATGCAAGCGAAGTCATTTGCATCGTGATTATTTCTGTTACCATCGCAGTAACGTTTTTGCGGAATGGTCCGCGCCAAGGAGTTCCTCATGTCTGAAATCGCAGTGGTTTTTCATAGCGGCTACGGCCATGCGGCCGTCATTGCGGACGCAGTCGCTCGTGGTGTCGAGAAAGTCGATGGAGCGTCGGTCAAGCTGATCCCCGTCGACGCGATCGACGAACACTGGGAGTACCTGGAGCGCGACGCCAAGGCGATCGTCTTCGGTTCGCCGACCTACATGGGCAGCGCGTCCGCGCAGTTCAAGGGCTTCATGGATGCATCGTCGAAGCATTGGGGCAAGTGGCGAGACAAGCTGGCGGCCGGCTTTACGGTGTCGGCATCGCAAAGCGGCGACAAGCTGGCGACACTGCAGCAGCTGGCTATCTTCGCTGCCCAGCATCAGATGCTGTGGGTCAGCCTCGGCCTGATGCCCGGCAACAACAACAGCAAGGGTTCGGTCAACGATCTGAATCGGCTCGGGTCGTTCCTCGGTGCGATGGCGCAGGCGAATGCGGACGAGGGTGGCGATGCGATTCTCGATAGCGATCAAAAGACGGCCGAACTGCTGGGCGAGCGCGTCGCGATTGCCGCGAAACGCTGGAACGGCGCCTGAAATCGATGGCCGGGCGGCCGTGTCTTGATGGTTGTCAGGCTGGCAGATGGGTGGGGCCGATGCGTGATCGAAGTGCTTGACGCGTGCCGGCTACGTTCGTTGAATATCTCGAATTCGCGGCCCGGATCGCGCTTGGTGTTCCGGGCTGGAAATGAAAAAAGGCCGGCTAGAAGCCGACCTTTTTAAATAAGTGGTGCCCAGGAGAGGACTCGGTCACACGAGCGCGACCCCGGCTGCGCTTGCAAGCGCAGCCTTTCGAGTCCTCACGCAAAGCGCGCAGGCGCTTTGCTTCCTGGGCTTGAAATGAAAAAAGGCCGGCAAAAGCCGACCTTTTTTGAAAACAGATGGTGCCCAGGAGAGGACTCGAACCTCCACGATGTTGCCACCGCTAGGACCTGAACCTAGTGCGTCTACCAATTCCGCCACCTGGGCACGTTTCGCTTGCTGCGATGCGAAGACCGCTATTATAGCGTGTCTTCGGAGACTGTCAACACAATTTCATCCGAAACGATAAAAATATGGCGCTCTTGTGCGACGGGGGCTCACGCGCCGACCGGATCCGCGCGTTTCGCCGCGAAATTCCAGCGCAGCGCCTGTCCCGTATCGACGCGGGCCGGCAGCAGTCCGGCCACGAGGAACGTGTCGGCGATTTTCTGTTGTTCGCCGAAGTTTTGCGCGACGACTGCGCGGACGAGGTAGCTGCGTCGCGCGTTCGCGCGCACGATCGTCGCCGCGTCGAGCCCCCAGATCGGCGCGAGCGTATTCGCGGCCTCCTGTTGGTGATCGCGTAGCCACGTGCCGGCCTGCGACAACTGGTCGAACAGGATTGGCACGACGTCGGGCCGCGCGGCGGCAAAACTGCTCGATGCGAGGTAGTAGCGCTGGTACGACGCGAGTCCGTTGCCGTCGGCCAGAATCCGCACGTCGGGATTCCGGTCGACCGACGCGACGTAGGGATCCCATGTGATCCATGCATCCACGCTGCCGCGCTCGAACGCCGCGCGGCCGTCCGCGGGCGTCAGGTAGTGGATCGCCGCGTCGGCGGGTGCGAGCTTCGCGCGGGCGAGCGCGGCGAGCAGCAGGTAGTGGCTGCCGGCGGCCTTCGTGACCGCGATGCGCTTGCCCTTGAGATCGGCGAGCGTGCGCAGTGCGCTGTCCTGCTTGACGACGATCGCCTGTGCTTTCGGCGACGGCGCTTCCTGCGCGACGTACACGAAACGTGCACGCGCGGCTTGCGCAAAGACCGGGACCGTGTCGGCGACGTCGGCGCTGAAATCGACGGCGCCGACGTTGAGCGCTTCGGTGAGCGGCAGCCCGCTCGCGAACTCATGCCACGACACGCGCAGGCCGAGCGGCGCAAGCGCCTGCTCGAGCGTGCCGCGCGTCTTGAGCAGCGTGATGAGCGTCGACGATTTCTGGTAGCCGATGCGCAGTGCGGCAGGCGCGTTCTCGGCGTGCGTTCGGACGCCCGCGACAGTGAGGCCAGCGGCCAGCATTGCGCGCGTGAACACGCGACGGTTCATCGGCGTCATGAGTCTTGTTCCTCGTCGGGTTCGTTGCGGTGAATCGAGTCGGCAAACGTACCAACGGGAAGGGCAGACGATAACCGATAAATTCTGCTATCAATCCGACTGGCGGGCATAAGGAGGCGGATACCCGCCGGTATCAAGGCGCGACGGTATGCGGCATGGAAGGATCTCGACATCACGACTCAGCAGATGGGCGTCCTGCTGTCGATGCGGACTGGCAGCACGACGACGCCTTTCGAGTTGTCGAAGTTGCTCTGGGTCGACACGGGGTTGATGACGCGCCTGCTCGACAAACTGGAGAGCAAGGGGCTCGTCGATCGTTCGCGCAGCATGAGCGATCGGCGGGCTGTGAACCTCGCGCCGACGGAAGCGGGGCAGGCTGTCGCCGCGCGGATTCCGGAGATCGCACCGAAGGTGCTCAATGCCTTCTGCGGAAATTTACGAAGGCCGGGTTCGACGAACTGTGCCGGTTGCTGCGCAAGTTCATCGGCGAGTAAGTCGCGCCTTTTTCCGGGCCGGAAATGAAAAAAGGCCGGCAAAAGCCGACCTTTTTTGAAAACAGATGGTGCCCAGGAGAGGACTCGGTCACACGAGCGCGACCCCGGCTGCGCTTGCAAGCGCAGCCTTTCGAGTCCTCACGCAAAGCGCGCAGGCGCTTTGCTTCCTGGGCTTGAAATGAAAAAAGGCCGGCAAAAGCCGACCTTTTTTTGAAAACAGATGGTGCCCAGGAGAGGACTCGAACCTCCACGATGTTGCCACCGCTAGGACCTGAACCTAGTGCGTCTACCAATTCCGCCACCTGGGCACGTTTTGCAGTAGCTGCTTGCTGCAAAGAAGCGAAATTATAGCGCCCCAATTATTCGTGTCAACACTTTTTTGCGATGCATCGCAAACCGGCCGCCGTCGCGGCTACCCGCGGCATTCCCGTCATTTGGCGACACAGCCGGATGATAGAATGACCCGCCGCCGTCAATATAGAACTGTCTGACGGACACCTCTATGTTGATGCCGTGCACCATCAGTCAACGCAACGAGAACAATCATCGACAAACCCTTGAGCAAATATCCGTACCCCATTCCGAGCCGTGAAGAAATTCTCGGCGTGCTGCGTACGAGCGACGCGCCGCTGGCTGCCAACGACATCGCCGAAGCACTGTCGATCAAGCGGCAGGAGCGCGAGGGGTTCTTCCGGCGTGTCGCCGCGATGGAGCGCGACGGCCAGATCCGACTCGACAAGCGCGGCCACTACCAGTTGACCCATCCGTCGAACTTCGTCGCCGGGCGCGTGCAGGGGCATCGCGATGGCTACGGGTTCGTGATCCGCGACGACGGCCAGGACGACCTGTTCTTGCCGAACGGCGAAATGCAGAAGGTGATGCACAACGATCGCGTGCTCGCGCGAATCGTCGGCTACGATCGCCGCGGCCGGCCGGAAGGGCATGTCGTCGAAGTCACCGAGCGCGCGAACAAGCGCGTGATCGGCCGCCTGCTCAACGAGAACGGAGCACTGATCGTCGCGCCGGAAGACAAGCGCATCGGCCACGACATCCTGATCACGCAGAACGTGAAGAAGGCGAAGGTCGGGCAGGTCGTCGTCGTCGAGCTGACCGATTTCCCGAGCCGTCATTCGCAGCCGCTCGGCCGTGTCGTCGAAGTGCTCGGCGACATCGACGATCCGGGCATGGAAATCGAAATCGCGGTGCGCAAGTACGGCGTGCCGCATGAATTCAGCCAGCCGGCGCTCGACGAAGCCGCCGCGCTGCCCGACAAGGTACGGCCGGCCGACCTGCGATTCCGCGTCGACCTGCGCGACGTACCGCTCGTGACGATCGACGGCGAGGACGCACGCGACTTCGACGACGCCGTCTACTGCGAACCGGTCAAGGTCGGCCGCGGCGACGGCTTCCGGCTGATCGTCGCGATCGCCGACGTGTCGTACTACGTACAGCCGGGCAACGGGCTCGATGCCGACGCGCTCGAACGCAGCACGTCGGTGTATTTCCCGCGCCGCGTGATCCCGATGCTGCCGGAGAAACTGTCGAACGGCCTGTGCTCGCTGAACCCGCAGGTCGATCGCTGCGTGCTCGCGTGCGACATGGTGATCACCGCGCGCGGCGAGATCAAGGCGTACCAGTTCTATCCGGCCGTGATCCATTCGGCTGCGCGCCTCACGTACACCGAAGTCGCGGCCGTGCTGTCGAACACGAAGGGGCCGGAGGCCGCGCGCCGCGCGGACCTGCTGCCGCACCTGCAGAACCTGTACGGCGTCTACAAGTCGCTGTTCGCCGCACGGCAGAAGCGCGGCGCGATCGACTTCGACACGACCGAGACCTACATCGTCTGCAACTCGCAGGGCAAGATCGAGCAGATCGTGCCGCGTCAGCGCAACGATGCGCACAAGCTGATCGAGGAATGCATGCTGGCCGCGAACGTCTGCGCGGCCGACTTCCTGAAGCGCAACAAGCATCCGGGCCTGTACCGCGTGCACGCGGGGCCGACGCCGGAAAAGCTCGAGAACCTGCGCGCGTTCCTGCGCGGCATGGGCCTGTCGCTCGGCGGCGGCGACAAGCCGCATGCGAGCGACTACGCGGCGCTGATGGCGCAGATCCGCGACCGGCCCGACGCGCAGATGCTGCAGCCGATGCTGCTGCGTTCGATGCAGCAGGCCGTCTACAGCCCGGACAACATCGGCCACTTCGGTCTCGCGTACGAGGCGTACGCGCACTTCACGAGCCCGATCCGCCGTTATCCCGACCTGCTCACGCACCGCGCGATCTACTCGATCCTGTCCGGCAAGAAGTATGTGCCGAAGGCGCCGGAAGGCTTCGAACTGAACACCGCGCTGTCGCCGCGCGCCCGCGCGATGCAGCAGGCCGACGACGAGGCGCGCAATCGCTCGCGCTCGAACACGGCGATCTGGGAAGAGCTCGGCCTGCACTGCTCGGCGAACGAGCGGCGTGCGGACGAAGCGTCGCGCGATGTCGAAGCATGGCTCAAGTGCTATTTCATGCGCGACAAGCTCGGCGAGGAGTACGGCGGGATGGTGAACGGCGTCACGTCGTTCGGCATCTTCGTGCAGCTCGACACGCTGTTCATCGAAGGGCTCGTGCACGTCACGGAACTCGGCTCGGACTATTTCCAGTACGACGAGATCAAGAACGAGCTGCGCGGCGAACGGACGGGCATCCGCTATCGCCTGTCGGACCGCGTACGCGTGCAGGTGAGCCGCGTCGATCTCGACGCGCGCAAGATCGATTTCCGCCTCGTGCGCGATACGCCGGTGAAGGCGCCGCGCCCGGCGCCCGCGCCGGCTGCCGCAGGCGCCGGTGCCGATCGCAACGGCCCGCGCGTACGCGCGTTGCCGCCGGCGGAGGAGTTCGCGCCGCGTCGCAAGAAGGCCGCGAGCGCGCCGAGCGCCGCGGTGAAGGAAGCGCAGGCTGCGCGTGCCGCCGCGAAGAAGAAGAGCGGCGGTGGCAGTGGCGGCGCGACGGCGAAACCGACCGCGAAGAAGCCGCGCGCCCGCAAGAAGTATTGAGCATTCGGGGCGGCGCATGCGCACGCCCTGCAGTATCGAGAGACGCCGCGTCACCGGTCATCGGCCGGCAACGCGGCGCTTTCCTTTTCCATGGATCGCGGCTGCGCGCGTCGCGCGGCCGCACGTTTGATCGAAGGTTGTTCCAGTCATGTCACGTCTGAAGGTTCTTTACGGTTTTCATGCGGTGACCGCACGTTTGCGGCACGATGCATCGACGGTTGCGGAGGTGCTGTACGACCAGACGCGCCGCGACCGCCGCATGCAGGACTTCCTGCACACCGCGAAAGAAGCGGGCGTGCGGCTGATCGCGGCCGACGAAACGCGCCTGTGGGGCCTCGCCCATACCGAGCGCCACCAGGGCGTCGTCGCGCGTGTCGAGGACGTGCCGCTCGCGCAGAACCTGTCCGAGCTGCTCGACGGCATCCAGGGGCCCGCGCTGCTGCTCGTGCTCGACGGCGTCACCGATCCGCACAACCTCGGCGCGTGCCTGCGCGTTGCCGATTCGGCCGGCGCGCACGCGGTGATCGCGCCGCGCGACCGTGCGGTCGGCCTGAACGCGACCGCGGCCAAGGTGGCGAGCGGCGCGGCCGATACGGTGCCGTACATCACGGTGACGAACCTCGCGCGCGCGCTGCGCGAGCTGAAGGAAGCCGGCGTGTGGATCATCGGCACGTCGGACGAGGCGTCGTCGACGCTCTACGATACGAAGCTCGACGGCCCCGTCGCGCTCGTGATGGGCGCGGAAGGCGAAGGCATGCGCCGGCTCACGCGCGACACCTGCGACGACGTGATGAGCATCCCGATGGCCGGCAGCGTGGAAAGCCTGAACGTGTCGGTTGCCAGCGGCGTGTGCCTGTACGAAGCCGTGCGACAGCGGCGCGTGAAGGGCTGACGCAACCTGTCTCGCGCGATGTGCGCGGGCCCGGGATGACCCGAACGACGCGTGCCGCGACGCGATGCGGCACGCGGCTCTGCGGAACTCGCGACCGATGACCCTGTTTCGCCTCGGCGCATCATGCGCCGTGCTATGCCTGCTGGCTGCCTGCACGTCGCCGTCGCTCGTCGAACGCAGCGCCTACTACGCCGACACGAGCCTGCACGCACGCGGTGCCGATTCGCGGATCCGCTTTCTCGTGATGCATTACACCGAAAGCGACGAAGCGAAATCGCTGCGCACGCTGACAGGCGATTCGGTCAGCGTGCATTACGTCGTGCTGCCGCAGCCGCGCATCGAGCACGGGATGCCCGTCGTCTACCAGCTCGTTCCGGAATCGAAACGCGCATGGCACGCGGGCGTCAGCGAGTGGCAGGGCACGACGGAGCTGAACGCGGCGTCGATCGGCATCGAGAACGTGAACCGTGGCCCGCTCGATCCGCAGAATCGCACCTGGCAGCCGTATCCGCCCGAACAGGTCGATGCGTTGATTCGCCTGTCGAAGGACATCGTCGCACGCCACGCGATCCCGCCGACGCGCGTGGTCGGGCACAGCGACATCGCGCCGCAACGCAAGATCGATCCGGGTCCGCTGTTCCCGTGGCACGCGCTCGCACTGGCCGGTGTCGGTGCATGGCCGGACGATGCGACCGTGGCCGCACGGCTCGGCGGCCACGATCCGCACGCACTGGTCGACGTGCGCGAACTGCAGCTCAAGCTCGCGCGCTACGGTTACGAAGTGCCGACCGACGGCGTGCTCGACGCACGCACGCGGCGTGTATTCGCGGCGTTCCAGATGCATTTCCGTCCGTCCGACTATGCGGGCAATCCGGACGCCGAAAGCGACGCGATCGCGCAGGCGTTGCTCGACAAATACTTCCCCGGCACGCAACCGGCGGACCACGCGCCCGCGGCGGGCGCACCCTGAACGCACGGCGCACCGCGCGCCGAAAAACGCGGGCCGTCATCCGAGTCCGGTAAACTGGCGGTTTTCCGCAATCCAGCAGCATTACTACGCCATGACTCAAGACGAACTCAAACGCCTCGTCGGCCAGGCCGCCGCCGATTATGTGATCCAGAACGTGCCGGAAGGCGCCGTGATCGGCGTCGGCACCGGCTCGACCGCCAACTGCTTCATCGACGCGCTCGCCGTCGTCAAGTCGCGCTATCGCGGCGCCGTGTCGAGCTCCGTCGCCACGACCGAACGCCTGAAATCGCACGGCATCAAGGTGTTCGACCTGAACGAGGTCGACTCGCTGCAGGTGTACGTCGACGGCGCCGACGAGATCGACGCGAGCGGCGCGATGATCAAGGGCGGCGGCGGCGCGCTGACGCGCGAGAAGATCGTCGCGTCGGTGGCCGACACGTTCGTCTGCATCGCCGATGCCAGCAAGCGCGTGCCGGTGCTCGGCGCGTTCCCGCTGCCCATCGAGGTCGTGCCGATGGCGCGCACGGCGATCGGCCGGCGTGTGACTGCGCTCGGCGGCGTGCCCGTGCTGCGCGTGACGAAGGACGGCGCACCCTACATCACCGACAACGGTAACGAGATCATCGACGTGAAGGGGCTGCAGATCGCCGATCCGCGCGGTTTCGAAGCGCAGGTGAATGCATGGCCGGGCGTCGTGACGGTCGGCCTGTTTGCCGAGCGCGGCGCGAATCTGTGCTTGCTCGGCACGGAAAACGGCGTTGAAACGATCGTTTATTCGGCCGAATCGAATTGAATGAGAAGCAGTCCGTAACGGTGTCAGGGACCCGTAATGGATTGCATGTTTAAATCTTGTGGAAATCAAGGCCCGGCAGGCGCAGCGCGCTTCCCGGGCCTTTTTTGTAGCCTTATAAATCACCCCGTCAAAAAGAGGGATAACCCTGTCAGGTGTTTACCAGATAGCGAAATATCCTCGAACTCATCAACTTATAGATCATAAGAACAGTAGTAACCAGGGCCGGCGGAACTGCGGAGCAGGTGTTCGCAAATCGACGCACGGGGAGGTGTCATGGAGCAGGGCAAAGACCGGTCACTGGTCGCCAAAGTGATGGATGGGCTTGTCTCGGGTATCGTCGAAGACAAGTACGGCGGCATCTTGCCGCCGCAGGACGTGCTGTCGAAAGAGTTCGACGTGAGTCGCACTGTGATGCGGGAAGCGTTGTCGATGTTGCTTGCGCGCGACATGCTGGACGTGCGGCCGAAAGTCGGCACGCGCGTGCGGTCGATGCGCGACTGGCGCATGATCGACGAAGACGTCGTGAGCTGGCGGTTCCGGGCAAAACCCGATCCACAGTTCATGCGCGACGTCATCGAATTCCGGATGCTGATCGAACCGCGCGCGACTGCGCAGGCGGCCGTGCGCGCGACGGCCGCCGACATCGCGGGCATTCGCGAAGCATTCGATGCGTTCAAGGTGCTGCATCCGGGAGACCCCGGCTACGACACGGCGGACGAACTGTTGCACACGCGGATCGTGCAGGCGAGCGGCAACCAGTTCTTCCAGCAGATGGCGGCGATCGTGCGCGGTGCGGTGCGCCTCGTGAATCCGCGTGTCGTGAAGAAGGAGGGCGCACACGAAATCGTCGTCAAAGCGCATGCGCGTGTCGTCGACGCGATCGAGCGGCGCGATCCGCGCGAAGCCGAAGCGGCCTCGCTCGCGCTGATCGATTTCAGCGCCGACGAGATTTCGCGCGATTTCTCCGTCGACGTGCCCGTGCGCGCCTGACGCTGCTCGTGTCGCTCATCCGTGTGCCGGCGAGCCGTTTATCATGACGGCCGGTCGGCAGCGTGCCGGCCACCGTCATACGACCGACACGGAAGATCAGGATGAACGACAACGACCATCGCCCGGTGCGCTTCGGCATCGTCGGTGCAGGCAGCATTGCGCGCCGCTTCGCGCAAAGCCTCGCACACGTGCCGGGCGCCACGCTCGCCGGCGCCTGGGCCCGCCGCGCCGACGCAGCGGCAGCCTTTTGCGAGACATGCGGCGGCACGCCTGCCGCGAGCCTCGAAGCGCTCCTCGCGAGCGATCTCGACGCGATCTACATCGCGACGCTCCATGACAGTCACGCGCAGTACACGCTGGCCGCGCTCGCCGCCGGCAAGGCCGTGCTGTGCGAAAAACCCGCGACGCTGAACGCGGCGCAACTCGACACCGTGCTGCGTGCGGCACGCGACGCCGGGCGGCTCTTCATGGAAGCGATGAAGCCGCCGTTCTTTCCGCTGTACCGTCAGTTGCGTGCGCGCCTGCATGACGATCCGATCGGCGAGATCCGGCTCGTGCGCGCGGGGTGCGCATCGTCGTCGGTACCCGGCGACCATTCCGTCTATCGCCTCGATCGCGCGGGCGGCGCGCTGCTCGATATCGGGATCTACGAGGCGTTTCTCGCGGTCGACTGGCTCGGCGCGGCGCTCGACGTGCAGACGCTCGGCCGCGTCGGCACGACGGGTGTCGACATGTTCGCGAGCCTGAACAGCCTGCATGCGAACGGCGGGATCGCGCAGCTCTTTTGCGGGCTCGACGTGATGGGGCGCGGCGACGCGCTGATCGCCGCGGCCGGCGGGCACGTGACGATTCACGAAAAGTGGTGGAACCCCTCGCGCGCGACGATCCGCTATGCGGACGGGCGCACCGTCGAACTCGACGCGCCGGTCGACGGCGGCGGGCTGAACTACGAGACCGCGCATTTCTGCGACCTGCTGCGCGCGGGCAAAACCGAGAGCCCGATCATGACGCACGAACATTCGCGGCAGATGATCGCGATGACCGATGCCGCGCGTGCCGCGCTCGGCGTGCGCTATTCGGGCGAATAGGCGGGAAGGTGCCGGGCCCGCGTGCGCGGCCCGGCGGATGGCGTGCGCTCAGTGCCGCGACGGCAGCGACAGGCGCTTTTCGTACCAACGCTGCGCCCATTCGAGGATCTGGCACAGGATCCAGTACACGGCCGCGGCGGCCAGATAGAGCGGCAGCGGCTGGTAAGTCGCCGCGATCACCTCCTGCGCGCTGCGCAGCAGTTCGGTCACGGTGATCACGGACACGAGCGACGTGTCCTTGATCAGGCTGATCAGGCTGTTCGACAGGCTCGGCACCGCGATGCGCAGCGCCTGCGGGCCGATCACGTAGCGCAGCGTTTGCCCCCACGACAGCCCCAGGCTGTATGACGCGAGCCATTGGCCGCGGTGAATGCCGTTGATCGCGCCGCGCATGCTTTCGGACATGTAAGCCGCGACGTTCGCGGACAGCGCGATGACGCCGGCCGGCGTCGGGTCGAGCGAGATGCCGAGGCTCGGCAGCCCGTAGTAGATGACGAAGATCTGCACGAGCAGCGGCGTGCCGCGCATCAGGCTCACGTACGCGCGCGCGAGCCCTGCGAGCGCGTTGACCCAGATGCGTTCGAAGCCGTCGAGCGGCTCGCTTTGCCGGATGCCCATCATCGCGAGCACGACGGCGCCGAGCAGGCCGAACACCATCGACAGTACGGCGAACTTGACGGTCAGTACGGCGCCCTGGGCGAGCACCGGCAGCGATTGGACGAGCAGGGACGTTGTCGACATGGAATACGAATCGAATGCGAGCGCGAAAGCGCAATCATAAACCGGACGAATAAAACAAAGGGCGGCATCGTTGCGGATGCCGCCCTGTCCGGCCCGCCGTCAGGCGGGAAATGCAGGCGTGCTTACTTGATCGGTTTCGTGACGTCGATGCCGAACCATTTGTCCGAGATCTTCGTGAACGTGCCGTCGGCCGCGAGTTGCGCCATCGCGTCGTCGATCGCCTTCTGGAACTTCGGGTTGCCCTTCTTGAACGGGATGCCCGACGGGTTCGCCGAACCGACGTTCGCGCCCGGGCGCAGCGGCAGCTGCGAATTCTTCGTCAGGTACGCGAGCATCAGGCGATCGTTGAGCGCTGCGTCGAGACGGCCGGCCGCGAGATCGCGCAGGTACTCGGGCGCACCCGGGTACGTCTTCACGTCGATGCCGGGCACCGATTTCGCCATGTCCATGTAGTTCGTGCCGAGCGCGACGCCGAGCTTCTTGCCCTTCAGGTCGTCCAGCGACTTGAAGTCACGCGAGTCGTCCTTGCGCTGGATCAGTTGCGCGGACGAGTACGTGTATGCCGGCGAGAAGTCGAGCGTTTCCTTGCGCTTGTCGGTGATGCCGACCTGGTTGGCGATCACGTCGAACTTGCCGGCCTGCAGGCCCGCGATGATGCCGCTCCATTCGGTCGTCACGAACTCGGCTTTCACGCCGAGCTTCGCTGCGACGGCCTTCGCGATGTCGACGTCGAAGCCGACAAGTTCGCCTTGCGGGTTCTTCGAGTTGAACGGCGGGAACGTACCTTCGAGACCGACCCGCAGCGTGCCGCGTTGCTTCACCTGCTCGAGGAGGTCGGCCGCATGCGCGGTGGCGGCGGCGAACGACGTGCCGATCAGGCCGGCAACCAGCAGCTTCTTCAGCAGCGAAAATTTCATCGTGTGTTTCCTTGCCCTGTCCGGGTCAATGATTCTGATAGTGCGACCGATGATAGCAAAAACGCAATCGATCGATAAATATCGTTTGTTTATGCCTATATTACTTATGCGGTGCGCTCGCGGGCGATCGCCTTCACGCATTCCGAGACGAGCGCGGGGCCGCGGTAGATGAAGCCCGTATAAAGCTGGACCAGCGACGCACCGGCCGCGAGCTTCGCCCGGGCGTCCTCGCCCGAGAAAATGCCGCCGACGCCGATGATCGGCACTTCGCTGCCGACTTCGGCGTGCAGCTTGCGGATCACTTCGTTCGACGCGTCGAACACCGGGCGACCCGACAGGCCGCCGGCTTCGTCCGCATGCGGCAAGCCCTGGACGGCCGCGCGCGAGAGCGTCGTGTTGGTGGCGATCACCGCTTCGATCTTGTGGCGCAGCAGCGTGTCGCCGATTTCCTTGACCTGTTCGTCGTCGAGATCGGGTGCGATCTTCAGCGCGAGCGGCACGAGCTTGCCGTGCAGGTCGGCGAGACGCTGCTGCTTGTCCTTCAGCGCGGCGAGCAGTGCGTCGAGCTCGCCCGCGCCCTGCAGCTGGCGCAGGTTCTTCGTGTTCGGCGACGAGATGTTGATCGTCACGTAGCTCGCGAACGGATACACGCGCTCGAGGCAGTACAGGTAGTCCTCGGCGGCGCGCTCGATCGGCGTATCGGCATTCTTGCCGATGTTCAGGCCGAGGATGCCGCGATAGCGGGCGGCCTGGACGTTCTTCACGAACTGGTCGACGCCGTGGTTGTTGAAGCCCATCCGGTTGATCAGCGCTTCGGCCTGCGGCAGGCGGAACATCCGCGGGCGCGGGTTGCCGGGCTGCGCGCGCGGCGTGACCGTGCCGACCTCGATGAAGCCGAAACCGAGCGCCGCGAGGCCGTCGATGGCCGCGCCGTCCTTGTCGAGGCCGGCCGCGAGGCCGACCGGGTTGCGGAACGTGAGCCCCATCACGGTGCGCGGCGCGTCGGGCACGCGGGCCGACAGCGCGCAGGCGAGGCCGGTGCGGCCGGCCGCGCCGAGCGCGCGCAGCGTGAGGTGGTGAGCGTCTTCCGCATCCATCTTGAACAGGGATGCGCGGGCCAGCGGATAAAGGGAACTGAACACGGGAATTGGGCGGACAGCCGGAATGAATGACAACCCGCTATTTTACCGGGAGTTGCGCGGCAGGGGCGTGCTTTGCTTCGTCGCCCCCGCGGCGCACGTCAGCCCGAGCCGGAATGCCCGCCCGGCAACGGCGCGCGGGCCAGCGCCGCGTCAACGGGCGGCAGGTCGACCCGATCCGGATCGAGTATCTTCCAGCGCCCGTCGATCAACCCCTCGAGCGGATGGAAGTTCGCCTTGTACGCCATCTTCGGGCTCTCGCGGATCCAGTAGCCGAGGTACACGTACGGCAGCCCGAGACTCTTGGCCTGCTCGATCTGCCACAGGATGTTGTAGGTGCCGTAGCTCGTGTGCCGGTCGTCGGGCTCGAAGAATGTATAGACCGACGACAGCCCGTCGCCGAGGATGTCGATCATGCTGACCATGCGCAGCTTGCCGGGCTCGCCGCCCGGCGCGTCGAGATCGCGGAATTCGACGAGGCGCGAGTTGATCCGGCTCTGCAGCAGGAACTGCTCGTACTGGTCGCGGCTGTCGCGATCCATTCCGCCGCCCGCGTGGCGCGCGGACTGGTAGCGCATGTACAGCGCGTAGTGCTCTTCGTCGTAGTGCAGCGGCGAGACCGTTGCGACGAGCGCGCGGTGCCGCTTCCACATCCTGCGCTGCGTACGCGACGGCACGAACGCGTCGATAGGCACGCGCACCGGCACGCAGGCGCGGCAGCCGTCGCAGTACGGGCGATACGTGAAGACGCCCGAGCGGCGGAAGCCGGCCTTCACGAGTTCGGTGTAGATGTCGGAGTTGATCAGGTGGCTCGGTGTCGCGACTTGCGAGCGCGCGATACGGCCGTCCAGATAGCTGCACGGATAGGGCGCCGTTGCATAGAATTGCAGCGCCGAAAGCGGTGAAAGCGGCAGCTCAGTCGGGTGAGTCATGGGCAGCTCTCGATGCAGGGAAGGAGTGCCGCGCTAGCGCTCGATCCCGGAGGGCGCCGCCGTTTCGGCGGGGCCCGTCAGCGCGGCGAGCACGCGCTTGTCGAACTGCCACGGAATCGGCGGTTCGGCTACCGCGCTGCGCACGTGAGCGACAAAGGCCTTGCGTGCGATCTCGCGGCCGCCGAGCGACGCTAGATGCGACGTATTCTGCTGGCAGTCTATCATCTCCAGCCCCTGGTCGCGAAGGTGGGCGACGAGCGTGGCCAGCGCGATTTTCGATGCGTCGGTGGCATCCGCATACATCGACTCGCCGAAAAACATCCGCCCGAACGACACGCCGTACAGGCCGCCGACACGGCGCCCGTCGTGCCACGTCTCGATGCTGTGTGCGTTGCCGGAGCGGTAGAGCGTGGTATAGGCGTCGATGATCTCGGCCGTGATCCACGTGCCGCGCTGCCCGCGGCGCGGCGCCTGCGCGCAGGCGCGCATCACGCCCGCGAAGTCGTGATCGACGCGCACTTCCCATGCAGGGTCGCGCAGCACGCGCTTCAGCGTCTTGCGCAGCGACGGCGACACTTTGAATTCGGTCGGCACGAGGATCATGCGCGGGTCGGGGCTCCACCACAGCACCGGCTGGCCGTCCGAATACCACGGGAAGATGCCGCGCAGGTATGCGTCGATGAGGCGCGACGGCAGCAGGTCGGCGCTCGCGGCGAGCAGCCCGGGCGCGCCGGTCGCGGGACCGAGCGCGCGTTCGATGGGCGGAAACGGTTCGTCCGGGCCGAGCCAGGGGACCATGGGGGCGGGCTCAGCCGTTGCGCAGCGAGCGGAAGATATCGCCGGTGTGCACGCCGTAGTCGCCCGCGGCGCGATCGGCGAAGAAGAATCGCAGGGTCTGGCTGACGGTCGGGAACGCGATTTCGTCCCACGGAATGTCGGCCTCGTCGAACAGCTTCACCTCGAGGCTTTCCTCGCCGGCTTCGAAACCCGGATCGGTGAGCCGCGCGAGGTAGAACAGGTGGACCTGATGCACGTGCGGCACGTTGAGCAGCGTGAACAGGTTCTGCACCTCGACGCGCGCGCCGGCTTCCTCGAGCGTTTCGCGCGCGGCGGCTTCGGCCGTCGTCTCGCCCATTTCCATGAAGCCCGCGGGCAGCGTCCAGAACCCGTAGCGCGGTTCGATCGCGCGGCGGCACAGCAGGATCTGATCGCCCCAGACCGGGACCGTGCCGACGACGTTGCGCGGATTCTGGTAATGGATCGTGCCGCAGTGATCGCAGACGAATCGCTCGCGGTTGTCGCCGGGAGGAATGCGCGCGATGACTTCGTGACCGCAGACGGAGCAGAATTTCATGTCGAGTGGAAGGGACGAGGTGATGCGAGTGTATCACCGGGGCGCGGCATTCTTGAACGCCTGCGCATGCGGGCGGCGTGCCGCGCGAAGCGGCGTGCGTGCGCGAAGAAGGGGCGGGGATCGGGTGCGGAAAAACAAAAAGCCCGGTACGAGACCGGGCTTTTTGCATGAATCTGGACGGGTTGGTTGCGGGGGTAGGATTTGAACCTACGACCTTCGGGTTATGAGCCCGACGAGCTGCCAGACTGCTCCACCCCGCGTCCGTCGAAGAAATGAATTATAAGGAGTTCCCCGATCGCGTGCAAGCACTTTCTGACAATCGCGTGTCGCGTCTCGTGGGGACGGCACGGTGGGTGCGTGCGCTAGAATCGAGCGGTTTGTTTCGTCTCTTCGGCAGCAGCGCCGTGCGCGATCGCATCGGCACCGTTGCAACTCACCTTATTGCATCGACGGATTCATGGACATCGCTCACGATCTTCAATCGATCGGCGCGCAGGAACAGGCGCTCGTGTTTCCCCATTTCGACCCGGCACGCGCGTGGGCGCTCGGCAACCGGATGCATGCGCTCGCGACGTCGCGCGGCCATGCCATCGCGATCGACATCGTCACGTTCGGCCAGCCGCTGTTCTACGCGGCGCTCGCCGGTGCGACGCCCGACAACGCCGACTGGGTGCGCCGCAAGCGCAACGTCGTCGCGCATTTCCGGCGCAGCTCGTATGCGATCGGGCTGCGCATGCAGCAGGCCGGCGCCACGCTGGCGGACAAGCACGGGTTGCCGATCGCCGAATATTCGCCGCATGGAGGTTCGTTTCCGCTGACCGTCGCGGGCGCCGGCGTGATCGGCTCGATCACCGCGTCGGGGCTGCCGCAGCGCGCGGACCACGAATTCGTCGTCGAGGCGCTGTGTGCCGAGCTCGGCCAGGACTACGCCGTGCTGGCCCTCGCGAGGAGCTGAGCGATGCAGCTTCCCGGATACGCCTGGCTCGCGATCGCGATCGTCGCGGAAGTGATCGGCACGTCCGCGCTGCGCGCGGCGGACGGCTTCACGCGCTTCTGGCCGTCGGCGCTCGTCGTCGCCGGTTACGGCATCGCGTTCTACTGCCTGTCGCTGACGCTGCGCACGATGCCCGTCGGCATCATCTATGCAGTCTGGTCGGGCGCCGGCATCGTGCTGATCACGCTCGTCGCGATGCTGCTCTATCGCCAGGTGCCGGACGTACCGGCAGTGATCGGCCTCGGGTTGATCGTCGCGGGCGTCGTGGTGCTGAACCTGTTCTCGAAGATGCAGGCGCACTGAACGTGCGACTGCCATTTGCCGGATGGCCCTCATGACCGATTCCACTTCCGCTGCCGTCTCCGCCGAATCCGCCCAGCCCGACGTGCGCGCCTATGTCGCGAACCGCATCGGCTTTCTCGAACTGAACCGGCCGAAGGCGCTGAACGCGTTGTCGGTCGGCATGATCCGGCTGATGCACCAGGCGCTCGACGCGTGGCGCGACGATCCGGAGGTCGTCGCGGTCGTCGTGCACAGTCCGCACCCGCGCGCTTTCTGCGCGGGCGGCGACGTGCGCTTCTTCCACGAGGCGTGGCAGCGCGGCGACCGCGATGCGGTCGACACGTTCTTCATCGACGAATACACGCTGAACCATGCGATCTTCACGTTTCCGAAGCCTTATATCGCGCTGATGCACGGCGTCGTGATGGGCGGCGGCATGGGTATTTCGCAGGCAGCGCGGCATACGGGCGGCCTGCGCGTCGTGACCGATTCGACGAAGATGGCGATGCCCGAAACGCGCATCGGTCTGTTCCCGGACGTCGGGATGAGCTGGTTTCTCGCGCGCACGCCCGGCGCGCTCGGCCGCTATCTCGCCGTGACGGGTGCGACGCTCGATGCGGCCGGTGCGCTGTACGCGCAGCTCGCCGATGTCTATCTGCCCGATGCCGCGCTGCCGGCGCTGCTCGACACGCTGCGCAGCGCGCGCATCGACAGCGGTGCGCAGGCCGTCGCCTGCGTGGCCGATGCGGCTGCCGCGCACAAGGTCGTGCCGACACCGGACACGTCGGCGCTGGCCGATGCGCGCGCCGGGATCGACCGGCATTTCGCGCAGCCCGACATCAACGCGATCCTCGCATCGCTCGATGCCGAGCCGGATTGCGCGGCCGTCGACGGATGGATCGAGAAGGCGACCCACGCGATGCGCGGCCAACTGTCGCCGCTGTCGATGGCCGTGTCGCTCGAGGTCGTCGAACGCGCACGCGGCGCGACGATGGCCGATTGCCTGCGACGCGATCTCGATCTCACGCGCTCGACGTTCGCGCGCGGCGACGTGATCGAAGGCGTGCGTGCGCTGATCGTCGACAAGGATCAACAGCCGGTCTGGCGCTTCAGGTCGGCCGCCGACATCGATCGCGCAGACGTGCTCGCGATGTTCGACAGCCCGTGGACGCCCGACACGCATCCGCTGCGGCGCCTGAAGGACTGACCAAAGCGCGAGACAGAAACGAAAAAGGCCGCCTGCACACATGCAGGCGGCCTTTTCGTTTATGGATGTCGATCGGCCTGCGTTCGAAGGGCGCCGAGCCCGTTCCGGTGTTACGCGTCGCACGCGTCGTCCGACATGAACGCGCGCATGAACACGAGTGCGCCGAAGCCCCACACCGCATTCGCTGCGAAGCCGGCCGCGAGCACGGGCATCATGTTGCCCGACGGCCAGATGCCGCGCAGCGGATCGATCGCGAACACGCGTGCTGCAGTCAGCACGATGCCGCCGAACATGAGTGCGCCGATCCACGACGCTTCGCGTTCCGGCGACACGCGCAACAGCCATGCCATCGGGATCGCGCAGCACGCGCTGATCAGCGCGTTCGCGACAAATTCAGGAATGCCGAGCGGCGCGAACGGCTGCGTCGAGAAGCCGGCCGCGGCGATCAGGTCCGCTGTGTGAAGGAGTGCGAGCGTGGCCTCGCGAAAGAACAGGGCGGCAAGGAAGCCGGACAGGAACGGCAGGATGACTTTCTGCATCGATGAGTGCACCGCAGGCGCGCCCGGCCGGGGCCGTACGCGCGGAGTTATTCGGATAGGTGCGTCATTATAGGGCCCGGCCGCCGCGATATTCGCTCCAGCGTCGTGCTAATCACGAAAGCGGAAAACCTAAGCTCAAAAAAATCGTTCCAAAGCCTTGCACCGATCCCTAGACTGATTTCCCAGAAACAGCCGTGCAATCGCGTATTCGCCCGCCGCACGGCCTGACCGGCGAACCATCCCGATTCGAACGCACACCATGCATGCGCCGCTCATCCGCGACGCGAGCAGCGCGAGGTTTTTCCCAAATTTCGGCAAGAACAGTCAAGCAGGAGCAGCAGATGAATGTGTTCTGGTTTATCCCCACGCATGGCGACAGCCGCTACCTCGGCACGGCCGAAGGCGCGCGCGCCGCGGGTTACGACTATTTCAAGCAGGTCGCCGTCGCGGCCGACACGCTTGGGTACGAAGGCGTGCTGCTGCCGACCGGCCGTTCCTGCGAAGATGCGTGGGTCGTTGCGTCGAGCCTCATTCCGGCAACGCAGCGCCTGAAGTTCCTGGTTGCAATCCGTCCCGGCATCGCGTCGCCGGGGTTGTCGGCGCGCATGGCCGCGACGTTCGACCGCCTGTCGGGCGGCCGCCTGCTGATCAACGTCGTGACGGGCGGCGATGCGGCCGAACTCGAAGGCGACGGCCTGTTCGCCGATCACGATACGCGATACGAGATCACCGACGACTTCCTGAACATCTGGCGCGGGCTGCTTGCCGCGTCGCACGACAACGGCGGCTTCGACTACATCGGCAAGCATTTGCAGTCGAAGGGCGGCAAGGCGCTTTATCCGCCCGTGCAGCGCCCGCATCCGCCGCTGTGGTTCGGCGGCTCGTCGCCGGCCGCGCACGAGATCGCAGCCGATCACATCGATACCTATCTGACCTGGGGCGAGCCGCCCGAGGCCGTCGCGAAGAAGATCGCCGACATCCGCGCCCGCGCGGAGGCGCGCGGCCGCAAGATCAAATTCGGCATTCGACTGCACGTGATCGTGCGCGAGACCGAGGACGAAGCATGGCGTGACGCCGAGCGCCTGATCAGCCGCCTCGACGACGAGACGATCGCTCGTGCGCAGAAGGCATTCGCGAACATGGATTCCGAAGGCCAGCGTCGGATGGCCGCGCTGCACGGCGGCAAGCGCGGCGGCCGCGAGGCGCTCGAGGTGTATCCGAACCTGTGGGCCGGCGTCGGCCTCGTGCGCGGCGGCGCGGGCACGGCACTCGTCGGCAATCCCGAGCAGGTCGCCGAACGCATGCGCGAATACGCGGATCTCGGCATCGAGACGTTCATCCTGTCCGGCTACCCGCACCTCGAGGAGTCGTATCGCTTCGCCGAACTCGTGTTCCCGCTGATCAAGGGCAAGGGCGCGGAGCGGCCGGCCGGCCCGCTGTCGGGGCCGTTCGGCGAGATCGTCGGCAACAGCTATCTGCCGAAGGCAAGCCAGAGCTGAGCGAACGGAGGCCTGCTATGACAACGAAAACGTCGACGACGGGTGCCGTCGTGGCCGCCCGCGCATGGCGCGGCGTCGCGCCGTGGCTCGTGCCGCTTGCACTGCTGGTCGCGTGGGAAGTCGGCGCGCGGACCGGCTGGCTGTCGACCCGCGTGCTGCCTGAGCCGGTTGCGGTCGTGCGGGCGGCGTGGTCGCTCGTGACGTCGGGCGAAATGTGGGCGAACGTGAAGGTGAGCACGTGGCGCGCGCTGTTCGGTTTTGCAATCGGCGGCGGCGTCGGTCTCGCACTGGGGCTTGCGACCGGTCTGTCGAAGGCCGCCGAGGTCGCGCTCGATTCGACGATCCAGATGATCCGCAACATCCCGGCGCTTGCGATGATTCCGCTCGTGATCCTGTGGTTCGGCATCGACGAGAAGGCGAAGCTGTTCCTCGTCGCGCTCGGGGTGTTCTTCCCGGTCTACATCAACACGTATCACGGGATCCGCTCGGTCGACGCGAACCTGATCGAGATGGCGAAGAGTTACGGCGTGCGCGGCTTCGCGCTGTACCGCGACGTGATTCTGCCCGGTGCGTTGCCGTCGATCCTCGTCGGCGTGCGTTTCGCGCTCGGGCTGATGTGGGTGATGCTGATCGTCGCGGAAACCATCTCCGCGCAGTCGGGCATCGGCTACATGACGATGAACGCGCGTGAATTCCTGCAAACCGATGTGGTGGTGGTCGGCATCCTGCTGTACGCGGTGCTCGGCAAGCTGGCGGATGTGCTGGCGAAATGGCTCGAGCGCGTGACGCTGCGCTGGCACCCCGCTTACCAATCAGGAGCAAAGGCATGAATGCGACGACTTCGGCGGCCGCCTACGGCCCGCTCGCCGGCGCAGACCTCGAGGTCGAGCTCGCGCAGGCGCGCGTCGCGGACGGCGACGCGCGAGACGCGGCGATTCTCGATCGTGACGGCAGCGCATCCGTCGTTCCGCTCGCGCGGCGGCGCGCGGGAAGCCCGGCACCCGACGACGCGGTGACGCTGTCGGGCGTCAGCAAGCGCTTCGGCGCGCGCACGGTGCTCGACAACGTCGAACTCGGCATCGCGCGCGGCAGCTTCGTCGCGATCGTCGGCCGCAGCGGTTGCGGCAAGTCGACGCTGCTGCGGCTCGTCGCGGGACTCGAGCAGCCGAGCAGCGGCGCGCTCGTGACGCGCGGCGAGGGCGGCGGCGCGCTCGATACGCGGATCATGTTCCAGGATGCACGCCTGCTGCCGTGGAAAACCGTGCTGCAGAACGTGATGCTCGGCCTCGGGCGCGGCGCGCGCGACGACGCACGTGCGGTGCTCGACGAAGTCGGCCTGCTGGAGCGGGCGAACGACTGGCCCGCGCAACTGTCGGGCGGCCAGCGGCAGCGTGTGTCACTGGCGCGCGCGCTCGTGCACCGGCCGCAACTGCTGCTGCTCGACGAGCCGCTCGGCGCGCTCGACGCGCTGACCCGCATCGAGATGCATGCGCTGATCGAGCGGTTGTGGCGCGAGCATCGGTTCACCGCGCTGCTCGTCACGCACGACGTGCAGGAGGCTGTCGCGCTCGGCGACCGCATCCTGCTCATCGAGCAGGGGCGCGTGGCGCTCGACCAGGCCGTACCGCTCGACCGGCCGCGCGCCCGCGCATCGGCGGCGTTTGCGGCGCTGGAAGATCGCGTGCTGAAGCGCGTGCTCGCCGGCGGGCCTGGCGCGGCAGAACAGGGCGCGGTGCATGAAGCAGACAACGTTCGACCGGTCGGGCAGATCCGCTGGGCCGTTTAATCCGGGCGGCTCCGGCCGCCCGTTCTGAGACTTTTTTCTTCGGAGCGATCAACCCGATGAGCATCACTGCAATCAACGTGCGTAACCAGTTCAAGGGCAAGGTGAAGGAGATCATTCGCGGGCCGGTGGTGTCCGAGGTCGACGTCGAGACGCCGTTCGGCATCGTCACGTCGGTGATCACGACCCGCTCGGTCGACGAACTCGAGCTGAAGGTCGGTGCGGAAGTCGTCGCGCTCGTGAAGTCGACCGAAGTATCGATCGCGCGTCTCTGACCGCGCTTCCTGCGCCAGTACGGCGCCGGCGGGCAGCCTGCCCGTCGGCGTCGTCCGGCATTCCCGCACCGCGTTTGCCTCGGTATTCGACGCCCGGATGAAGTGTTAGGATGGAACGATACCGATGCCGGAGGCCAACGCATGACCCCCATCCTTTCCCCCGAAGCCATCGAGGCGCTGAAGTGGATCGACCAGTTCGGCGACAGCCGGCCGGTTCCCGCTGCGTTCGACGACGTCGTCTATGCGTTGCTGAACGAGGGGCTGATCTATCAGGCGGCGGCCGACCGGGTCGACCTGACTGCCGATGGCAAATCCTTTTTATCCGACGAATACGATTGAGCGCACGGCGCCGGCTGCACGGGCGGCCTGGCGCCGCGTCGCCACGGAGCGTGCGATGGAACCGAGAGGCAGCGACCTCGGCGATTTCAGCGAGCCGTACCGCGGCTTCGAGATCGAGGTGAAGACCGAGCAGGTCTGGGACGGCGAGCATGCGCACTACCGCGTGCTGCAGGGCGATGCGGTGCGGATCGACTGGCGGCTCGTCAAGGTCGACGGGCTGCTGCTGACCGAACGGCGCGTGATCGAGCGTGTGTTCGACGAGGCGCGGCGGGCGGTCGATGCGGAGTTGGGTGAGGGCGACTAGCGCAGGCGCCGGGCAGGTATGGCCCATGTTGCGGTAAAATGTTCGGTTGTTTCCGCGCCGACTGGCCTGTTGCCCGAATTCCATGCCCGTACCGTCCTCGCTTCCTCCCCGCCGCGTATCCGTCGCGCCCATGCTCGACTGGACCGACCGCCATTGCCGGTCGTTCCACAGAACGCTGACGCGCGATACGTGGCTGTATACGGAGATGATCACGACGGGTGCGCTACTGTTCGGCGATGCCCAGCGGCATCTCGCGTTCACGCCGAACGAATCGCCGGTCGCGCTGCAGCTTGGCGGCAGCGAACGCGACGATCTCGCGCGTGCCGCGAAGCTCGGCGAGCAGTGGGGCTACGACGAGATCAACCTGAACTGTGGATGTCCGTCCGAGCGTGTGCAGCGCGGCGCGTTCGGCGCGTGCCTGATGAACGAGCCGCAGCTCGTTGCCGACTGCGTGAAGGCGATGCGCGATGCGGTGTCGGTGCCGGTCACGGTAAAGCACCGGATCGGTGTCGATGCAGTGGAAGACTACGCGTTCGTGCGCGACTTCGTCGGCACGGTGGCCGAGGCCGGCTGCGAAACGTTCGTCGTGCATGCCCGCAATGCGATCCTGAAGGGACTGTCGCCGAAGGAGAATCGCGAGATTCCGCCGCTCAAGTACGACTATGCGTATCAGTTGAAGCGCGATTTTCCGTCGCTGGAGATCGTCATCAACGGCGGCATCACGACGCTGGACGAGGTTGCGCAGCATCTCGAGCATGTCGATGGCGTGATGCTCGGCCGCGAGGCGTATCACAACCCGTACGTGCTCGCGGAGGTCGATGCGCGCTTCTACGGATCGACGGGCGCGGTGCCGACGCGTGAAGAAGCGGAAGCGCAACTGATCGAATACTGCGCGGCTGAGCTGAAGCGCGGGACCTACCTCGGTGCGATCGTGCGGCATGCGCTCGGGCTGTATCGCGGCATGCCCGGTGCACGCGGCTGGCGTCGCGTGCTGTCCGACAACAAGAAGCTCGCGCGCGGCGATCTGGCCGTGTTCGACGAGGCGCGTGCGCATCTGAACGAAGCCGAAGAATTTTTTGAAAAAAAGGCTTTGCAAGATTCAAAAGACTTCGTATAATCTTGCTTCTTCGCTGCTGAAACAAAAACAGCGAAGAGCAGAAAGCAGTATCAGTGGTGGCTGTAGCTCAGTTGGTAGAGTCCAGGATTGTGATTCCTGTCGTCGTGGGTTCGAGTCCCATCAGCCACCCCAAAAATTCAAGCAAAAAGCCCGGTTCATCGAACCGGGCTTTTTGCTTTCTGGCGTCCGTATAACACATCGTGTAGCCGGTTTTCGTCAAAGCCTCTTCGACGACGGGCTGTATAGCGCGTATAGCACCGCTTCTTTTCGTGTTTGCGGCGTCGCCGGCGCGGATCGCAAATCCGTCGACGAGCCAGGACCCGATGTGCGTTGTCTTTCCTTGGCGCTTCGTTGACTACACACTCACCGCAATCCGCGAGCGACGCGGCATTCTCGGCTAAGGTTCGCGCGCGCCGTGCCGTTATCTTCCTAGGACAGCCCTCGTGCCTCGAATGCTGATCCGTTTTCTTGCCTGCTCGCGTTTCGCGCGAGCAGGCTTTTTTCGTTTACGGCGACTGCGGACTGAAAACTTGGCGGAATAGAGCAGGACGTTGGCGCGAACCGACAAAGCGCAACACTCTTACATTGATGTAATGTATGCGTTCCTCGTGCCCTCATGCTTTGGAGGGCCGTTCGATCCCGACGACCAGTGAAGGTGTCGGGATTTTTTTTGCCTGCGCGCCGATATCCCGAACGCGAGCCGTCACAACATGCGATTTCGTCGCCGAGTTCGACTGATGCGCATTGATGCGATTGCATCGACGGCGACATCGCACTCACGCCGCACGACTGCATCGGGTTCGTGGCGAACTTCGCATCCCGCAAAGAACGGTGTATTTTGCGACGAGACATGCCGATCAAGAGAGCAAGCAGAAGGAGTCACGCACCCATGCCGGAAACCCGGGCCACGCTTCGCGTCGCGATAACGCACGACGCGCCCCTCATCGCTCGCCTGCACACCCTGAGTTGGCAAACCGCATACAGCCATATCCTTCCGGCGGCGTATCTGGCTGACGAGGTGCCGACGGAGCACGCGATCCGGTGGCGGAAATATCTCGACCGCAATGAAGATGAGTGGGGTCTCGTGCTGATCGCCGAGTCGCATGGCGAGCCCGTCGGCTTCGTCAGTGCCGAACGTCCTGTCGATCCGGCGCTCGGCGTGCTGCTCGACTGCCTGCACGTCCATCCTTCGCATCACGGCAGCGGTACGGGCAAACGCATGATCGAAGCCGTTCGCGCGTGGGCCCGGACGATCTGCGCGGACAAGGTCCATCTGCAGGTGCTGGAAGGTAACGTCCGTGCGATCGGCTTCTATGAGCACAACGGCTGGCAATTGGCCGGTATCGAAACGAGCCGGATCGGCCAGACGGAGGTTACCGATCGGATCTATGCGATACAGGCGTAAAGGCTTGCGGGCATCCGGACGAGCGATCTCGCGACAGGCCGCCACTTCCGACCGCTACGATGTCACGCCGGGCGAAAGCGGAATATGTTCCGTCGTTACTCGCCGCAATACCGCACGAGCAAATCGGCCTCTGTCTCGTGGATCTCGACGGGTATCGTTGTCGCGCCTGCATAGGCAAGGTAGCGTGCGCGATGCTGGCCGTTGCGGAACGACGCGACACCGACTTTCGACAGGCCGGGAATGCCGAGCAGTGTTCGCGTTCTCGCTTCGCGAAACGTGATGAACGGCATGTCCGGAATTCTGTCCTGGTCCGGATCGAGGAATTCGCGAATACCTGCCGCTTTTCCAGGCGCCCAGTACTGCACTGACGGCAGCACGTAGTCGGTCGTGTCGCGGTCGGCGCAGGTCAGCAATTTCTTCAGGTCGATCGTCACGACCCGATGTCGCGAGTCGTCGGACGCGAATACCCGCTTGAGGTGCGTATAGGCATAGGGGGCGTGCCCGGGAAGCTGGATAATCCAGACATCTACGCCGTTCTGTTGTGCGCGGGCGAGCGTCATTATTTCCTTTGGTGGCGCAAGCGGTCTTCGTGGCCGGAGTTTAGCAGCGCGATTGCAACAACGGAGCAAATCGATACCGGAAATAGGGAAACGGAACGATTCACTGCGGAACCGGAAGCGCAGAAGGAACGTTTGGCAAAGCGGATGCTGTCACGCGTCGGTGGTCGATATCGGCAGGTTGCGGGAATATCGCGATACTGCCAGCGGAAAGGACGCGCGGCGCGGAATTCATGCAGGCTTCATGCAGCGTCGCGAAGCCGGGCAGGCGCGGATCGTCAAAAGAACAGAGAGGGCAGATTGACCGGTGAAAACCATGTCGTCGAAACTTGAAATCGAATATCTCGATTACTGTTTCACAGCGACGCTCGAAATCAGGGAGTCCGGCCGGACAGGCGTTATCGACTGGAAACTGGAATCCGCTTCGCGAAGCAAGACGCTCCGTGGATCGTGTTCGACCGCTTTCTCGAGCGGAATGACTTCGCCGACGAAGAGGATGCGCGTGCAAATATCGTCGACTGGCTGGAGCGGCTTGCCGACCCGAGGTCCGGCGCGTCGGCCGAAATTGCGAAGGCAAGCGCGGTTGCCTCGACAGGGGCGGTGGCGGCAGCAGACCCATCGACTGCCGAAATCGTCGGCGAAACCGTTATCGAAATCGTCAGCGATGTCGACTGGATCGACATGGTCGTCGACTGGTTTTCCAGCGGCTCGCCCTGATGACGAAACCGGGGTTCCCTGACGCAGGTTATTGCATTCGCGAAACATGGTTTCACGAAATTCGGTACAGAAAATTAAGCCGAAATCAAATCATTCGAAAAAATAGAATAACCCTGCTTTGACATCACCCGCGACTTACCGGAAACTGGGTCGGGTCTGAAAAACATCCGCCAGAACTAAAACAAAATAGAACACCAAACATGAAAAGATTAACGCTGCTGACGGCGGGCAAGGCCGTTCGCGTGCTCGCGACACCCGTCACGCTCGCGGCCGATGGCGTGATGATGATCGGGGCAGTGGTGTTGTTCCCCGTCATCGTGGTGATGCTCGCGCCGTCCGCCGGTCTTGCGCCAGGACCGTGACGCCAGGCGGCTCGCGGACCTCCCTGAGGCCGCCACAGTGTCACCAAAGGGTGAGTTGCCGCACAGACCGTCGCGCGACCCGCGATCACAATTTGGCCGGTTGACCGTTCTTCCCCGGCCCGGTCAACCATTTCCCCGCTCGCTCGCGCAGGAGCGGGGGCTTTTTGACCGACCGACGCCGCAGAGTTGCGTCGGCGGAACCGGACAGGCGTTCGGCAGGCTGCGCAATTGCACCACGCGCACTCCGGCATCCGTTCGCCTGGTCCGCACGAATCGCTTTCCTCGTGCCTGAGCGAACCCTCAGGCCCATCGCCGGCTTCGGCTGGCGATGCCTTGATCCCGGCGGCGTGCAGCCGCGCTGCCGGGATGTTTTTTGCGCCGAATGCATCGCATCACATCGCGCGCAGCGGGCATGTCGATCCGCTCAGCCAGCCTGTTCGACGCTGGTTTCCCATCCGTCGTATTCACCGCCGAGCGAACGTACCTCGCGATTGATCGCGATCGTATGGCGCGTGATGTCGGCCAGCGCCATGGTGCCTTCGTGCGAAAACCGTACGGCAGACTTGCCGTCTTCGGTCGGCGCGACCGATTCGACCGGATAGCCTTTCGCTTCGGCCCAGTCCGCGAACTGGTGTGCGTCGCTCGGGTCCTGGAAGTACGCCCAGTGCATCACGCGCCGGCTCACGTCGCTGGCGTCGCCTTTCTGCCGCAGCGCATCCAGCACGCGCATGTCGCGCATGATCTGCCAGTCGTCGTCGGTCGGGTAAAGGGTCTGCCAGTACGCTTCCTTGTCCGGATCGTCCTGGTGTGCGAATTGAAGTGCGTAGGTCGTCTGTTCGGCCAGCGAGTCGACGATCTCGGCTGCTGCCTCTTCGTCGAACGGCACGTAGAAAAGGAAATCGCGGTTGCCGTCGACGGTGATGCGGCCGACCTGCACGCCGCCTTTCGCGGTGATCGTGGCGTCCAGCAGATCCTCGATCTTCGCGAGGTCGGCGAATTCGTCGCCGGACGGCAGGCCTTCAGGCGTCGGATGCGCAAAGGGGACGCGCACGCTGAGCAGCGATGTGCGCGGATCGCCTTCGGCGATTTCCGCGAAGCTGTGGTTGAAGCTGATGAAAGCCTGATGGTCGCCCATTCTGGCAGGGAAGGTTCCCCAGGCGTCGGTCATGTGTTTCTCCCGTACACGATTGTCTGTTGACGGTTGCAAAGCGTCCCAATGTATCATCGAAAATCGCGTTCGCCGGAGAAGCGCACATGATTGCGAGTCAGGGCATTCTGGTACCGGTCGAAGACCATCGCTATCGGGCGGTGGTTGATTTCTATCGTCGGGCGCTCGCGCTTCCGATGCATTCCGACGGTGTATCGGCCGCGGGGAATCCGTGGCATCGCTTTGTCGTGCAGGGCGCGACGCTGACCGTTCATACGGGCAAGGGCGGCGAGTTTCCGTATCCGGAATTTCGTCCGACCGGCCATGGAATCGCGCTGGCAATCGAAGTGGCGCACGTCTCGGAAGCCGTTGCGCGACTTGAGTCGCACGGCGTCGGCATCTTGAACGCCTGGGACTACGGCGATGGCACGATGGCGATTTCTGTGGCGGACCCTGCGGGTAACGTATGCGAGATTTGGGGCTGTCCGTGACCCGGCGCATTTGTGCGGCGGGCCGCAGAAAAATTCGAAGGAGATTCCGATGTCGATGTTTGCGGTGAATGGTGTCCGAATCGATCCGCTCAGCGCGCGCGTGACGCACGTGCGCTGGGCGGCCGTGAATCCGGTCGACCGGTCGTGGGCGGCGATGCCGAGCGAGGCGCCGGTGGCGGAAGTGGCGCGCGCACTCGCGTCCGGTAACGACGTCCGCGCGATCTTCTCGGAGTCGGACGCTACCGCGGTCGGGCCGAGGCTGAAACGCGTGCTGTACCGCGATGCGTCGGAAGGCATCGAGCTCGACATCGATGCGACGAGCGAATCGCGCACGTTGCGGGATCTTCCGCAGATCTGACCGGATCAGGCAACGCACTGCCGGCAGCGTTCGCAGCAGCATCGATTGCGACACGTGGCCGGGAGGCCGCTCGCACAACGTCGATCGCGAGGCGTAGTATCGGACAAACTGCCTTGCTGCATTGCCGATCGCACCGAACGGTTTGACGGGTCACGCGATGTGTGGCGAGCCGGTGGCAAAAGCGAATAGCGCATACGCGCACGAGACCATGTCCAGACCTGTCATCGCCCCGGATCATCAGCGTTGCCGGAAATCGCTACATCGGCTACCAGTTCTCGGCGCATTCGTCGCGCATCAAGGTGCCGGGCGGCGTGATGCTGCCGGTCGCCCGGTTTGCCGATCTTCCGCTCGACGCGGTGGCCGGATTGCTGGAAGCATGCCGCCGGCAGTTCGGCGGGCAGGGCGACCGGGCCGACCGAACGGGCTGATGGCGCCCGATTAGCGTGACCGGAGCGCCCCGGCACGCAAGAAAACAAAAAAATGTCGGGTGCCGTGTCGATTTCCGTCGGGTTCGTCCGTCGTAGCATCGGAGGCGTGCGCATCGCGCGTCCGTCCCGTTTCCGATACGACAACCGACTGAAGGAGCGACACCCCATGTCCACGTCCGTCAAACCGATCCCGGAAGGGATGCGCACGCTGACGCCGCACCTGATCTGCGCCGGCGCAGCCGCAGCCATCGACTTCTACAAGCGCGCATTCAATGCGAGCGAGCAGTTTCGCCTTGCGATGCCTGACGGCAGGCTCGCGCACGCGTGCCTCGCGATTGGCGATTCGACACTGATGCTGGTGGATGAAATGCCCGAGCACGGCGCGCTCGGGCCGAAGGCGCTGAAAGGCACTGCCGTCTGCCTGCACCTGTACGTGCCGGACACCGATGCGGCGATCGCGAAGGCTGTCGCGGCCGGCGCGACGGTCACGATACCGGCCGCCGACATGTTCTGGGGCGATCGCTATGGGCAGGTCGAGGATCCGTTCGGGCATCGCTGGTCGCTCGCGACGCATCAGCGCGACCTGACGCCCGAGCAGATCGCGGAGGCAATGGCCAGCGCGCCGCCGTGCGGGAGTTGACACAGCCAGGCAACCGCGGTTGAACGGTTGCGCGGTGGCATCCACACGCGCAAGTTTTTGCGCGGTTATGTGCCGGCCGTCTTGCCGCGCTGCTTGTCCTCGTACATCCGGTGATCGGCCGATGCGAGCAGGTCGGCGACGACGTGATGGCGCGCAAGACGCGTCAGGCCGTCGAAGTGTTCTTCGGGCGGTGTGTCGAGAATCGAGAGCGAATGAAGTGTATCGAACCGGGCCGCCTCGTCGGACGGTTTCGGTGCGATTTGCACGGGCCTTGTCTCGAGTCCCGGCTGCAAGGCCGGGACTCGGAACGTATGTCGGACAGAATGCGCACTATTCGGCGGGTCGCCAAGCCGCCGGTGCGGATTGATGCAGATGCGGCGAGAAGCGGGCGCAAGGGGCCCCGATTTGGAATTGGCCGCGCGATGCCTCAAGGTGCTCGTCGCCGTGCCGTAAACAGGACGAGTCCAATCGTTCATCGCATCCTATCGCACCATGGTTCGAATCCTGTACGCGGGGTATCTCGCGTTTGCGCTGTATCTCCTTTACCCGATGGTTCAGAACACACTGGCATTCAGCACGGATTGCGTGAGCAGCGCGCTGCCGGGCGGCGCCCACGGCTTGTCGACGTCGTCGGCAAGCGGCGTCGACGGGCACGCGAACCGCTGTGCGCCGACCACACAGGTCGGTGCCGCGACCGCGCGGTTGCCTGAAATCCATTGAGCGCGCGCGGACCATTGCGTGTGTCGTTCGATGCGCGAGGCGGCGTGCTGGCCATTCGGCCGAGTTGATACCCGCGCCACACTCGGCGATCATCGGTAACACGGCGGATCGAATGCGAGGTGTCGAAGGTCGTGCGAAAGCGCGCGGCGTGCGTCAGTAGCTGGAGCGGTACGGCGTGCCCTGGTCGAAGCGGCTTTGCCAGTGCGTGAGGTAGCGAGATGCGAGTTGCGGATTGTTCCACACCACGACGACGTTCTCGGAATTGCGGCTGGCCGCCGACGCGCTGTAGTTGAACGAACCGGTTTCGACATGTTCGGCGTCGATCACGAGGTACTTGTCGTGATGGATCGCATAGGCGTCGATCGTGCGCGTCGGGATGCCGGCGTTGACGAGCAGGTTTAGCGCCTGCTTGCTGCTCTTCGCGCGGTTGCCCTTGTCGTCGACAACCACGGCGACGTTGACGCCGCGTCGCTTTGCGGCGAGCAGCGCGCGCGTGACGGGCGGCGACGTGAACGAATACGCGGCGACGCGAATCGAGCTGCGCGCGGCGCCGATCGCTTTCAGCACGAGCGCCTCGGCGCCGCCGTCGGGCGAGAACGCCGATTCGACCACCTGCGTCGCGGGTGCTTCGTGGGTGGGCGCCGGCAGCCATCGCGACACGAAGTCGATCGCCTGCTGGAGCAGCGATTCACTTTGCGTCTTGCCGAAGGCGGCGAACGGTGTGGCGAGGAGAGAAGCGGCGAGGCAGGCAGCGGCGAGGCGATTGCGCGACAACATCTTGGACAGCGAACAATTTCGAGACAGCGGGCCGTGAGTGTAACGCAGACGCGGCGGCGCGGTCACGTGCGGATGCGAATGGATTGCTCGCGCGATGATCGTCGGAAGCGGGGGCGATGACGCAAAGTTGCGTTCGTGGCATCCGCGTGTGCGATCAGGTCGATGGGGGGATGTTGCTGACGACAGTGTGCGATTGCGTATGCTGCTGCGGGATATCGGCGTGCAAGCAATGCGCGAGGGCAGTCGAGCGGGCTCGGTGTGGCCCGTGACAGAGGCAAGCGTGCAAAAACTGGTGCGCGAGAGTCAGACGGTCATGCGCGCGCCGCGCGTCAATCCTTGGCGGCAGGCGCCTCGGCTTCGACGGGCGCGATCCATCCGGGCCCAGGCTCCGGCTGCACGTCGCGTGCATCGAGCGGTTCGCCGCAGGCCGAGCACACGGTAACTGCATGCATCAACTGGCCGCAGGTCCGGTGACGCAATTGCACCGGCGGCCCCTGGCCGTCGTCCTTCCAGCGGTCGCCCCACGCCATCAGCGCGAGCAGGGCCGGGTACAGGTCGAGGCCTTTTTCCGTCAGGCGGTATTCGAAACGCGGCGGGCGCTCCTGATACGCGTGCTTGACCAGCACACCTTCGTCGACGAGCCGAGCGAGGCGTTCGGCCAGCACATGGCGCGTGAGGCCAAGCTGTGCCTGGAACGCGTCGAAGCGACGGCAGCCGAGGAACGCGTTGCGGAGGATCAGCATGGTCCAGCGGTCGCCGAGCACGGCAAGCGTGCGCGCGACCGAACAGTTCAGCGTGCCGATGTCATCCCATTTCATCGTCGAGTCTCTTGCGTCTTGCGGCGGTTCAGCGAAATAGCGGGTTCGATTATAGAACCCGCCTTCGGTTGCAACGGGCGCGGCTGCGTTGACAACGGCCGGCATCGCTGACAATAATAAGTTCCAATTTAGAACTTACTCGCGCGGCGACGCGCTTTCAACCCGGAGACAACCCGATGAATCCGCTTTCCCAGTCTGGTCTCGATCTGTTGCGTGCCGCGGCGGTGGGCGATGCGCCGCTTGCGTCGATTTCGGAGACGATCCCGATGCGTCCGCTGGATGTCGAACTCGGCTATGTGAAGTTTTCGGCGCGCGCGGATGGTCGGCACCTGAATCCGCTGGGCGGCGTGCACGGCGGGTTCGCCGCGACGGTGCTCGATTCGGTCACGGGTTGCGCGGTGCATTCGATGCTCGACGCGGGTGTCGGCTACGGCACGGTCGATCTGCATGTGAAGATGCTGCGGCCCGTGCCGCGCGACGTCGACCTGATCGCGGAAGGGCGCGTGATTCACCTGTCGCGTTCGCTGGGCGTCGCGGAGGGCACGCTGAAGACGCCGGACGACAAGATCGTCGCGCATGCGTCGGCGACCTGCTTCATTCAGCGGCCTCAGTAACGAACCGTGGCAAGCGGGGCCGGGTGCGGGAGGATGCCGCGTACCGGCGATGCAGGTTGCAACGCCGTCGCCCGAGTATCGAAGGCGGCATCGAAGGCCGCCTGTAAGCGTCCGTGGCGCACGTCTGAAGCGGTCGCTTCAATGTGATAGCGTTCCTGCTTTCCACCGACGCGACAGGAACAGCATGGAATACCGCACACTCGGCGATTCGGGCATCGAGGTCAGCCTGGTCGGTCTCGGCACGATGACGTGGGGCGAGCAGAATTCGGAGCGCGACGCGCACGAGCAGATCGACTATGCGGTTGCGCAGGGCGTGACGCTGATCGACGCCGCGGAGATGTATCCGGTGCCGCCGAAGCCCGACACGCAGGGGCGCACCGAGCAGTACATCGGCACCTGGCTCGCGCAGCATCGCGCGCAGCGCGACCGGATCGTGCTTGCGACGAAGATCGCGGGCCCGGCGCGGCAGCCGCACAACCCGCGCCATATTCGCGGCGAGGGCAACCAGTTCGACCGCAAGAACCTGACCGAGGCGCTCGACGGCAGCCTCAAGCGGTTGCAGACCGACTACGTCGATCTTTACCAGTTGCACTGGCCCGACCGCAGCACGACGACGTTCGGCCGCCCCGCGTATCCGTGGGTCGACGACGCGTACACGGTGCCGATCGAGGAAACCCTCGGCGTGCTCGCGGAATTCGTGAAAGCCGGCAAGGTGCGCGCGATCGGCGTGTCGAACGAAACGCCGTGGGGTGTCGCGCAGTTCCTGCGCGCGGCCGAGAAGCTCGGGCTGCCGCGCATCGCGAGCATCCAGAATCCGTACAGCCTGCTGAACCGCACGTTCGAGAACGGGCTGTCGGAATTCACGCATCGCGACGGCGTCGGCCTGCTCGCGTATTCGCCGCTCGCATTCGGCTGGCTGTCCGGGAAGTACGAGAACGGTGCACGCCCGGCCGGCGCGCGCATCACGCTGTTCGAGCGCTTCCAGCGCTACAGCAAGCCGCAGGCTGTCGAGGCGACGTCGCGTTACGTCGCGCTCGCGCAGCGTCACGGGCTGTCGCCCGCGCAGCTTGCGCTGGCGTTCGTCAACAGCCGGCCGTTCGTGCGCAGCAACCTGGTCGGTGCGACGTCGCTCGAGCAGTTGAAGGAGAACATCGGCAGCATCGACGTGACGCTGTCCGACGAGATTCTCGCCGAGATCGACGCGCTGCACGAACTGCAGCCGAACCCGGCGCCGTAAACGGCGTGCGGCCCGCGCGGCAGCGATGCCGCGACGGGCCGCATCGGCGGCGCACTGGTGCGCCGTCGTCGGTTGCGTTACCGCATCTTGAGCCGCGTGCGCGCGACGAACAGTGCGGCGAGGCTCAGCAGCGCGCAACCCATCAGGTAGAGCGCCGGCGACAGCCGGTTGCCGGTCGTGCTGATCAGCCAGGTGATGACGAACGGCGCGAAGCCGCCGAACAGCGTGACGCCCGTGTTGTAGCTGACCGCGAGACCCGTCGCACGCGTCTGCGACGGGAACAGCTCGGCCATCAGCGCCGGCAGCGCGCCGCAGTACATCGCCTTCAGCGCACCGATCCAGACCAGCGCGGCGAGCATCGTCGCGAACGACGCTTGGCGCGTGAGCCACGCGAACGTCGGCCACACGGTGACTAGCATGATGACGGCCGCGACCGCCATCATGCGGATCCGCCCGGTGCGATCGGACAGGTGGCCGACGACCGGCGTGACGAGCGTCAGCACGAAGCCGGTCGCGAGCGTCGCCGCAAAGCCCGTCGACGCGGGCAGCCCGAGCTGCTTGATCGCATAGGTCGGCATGTACAGGATCATGTAGTTGATCGCGGTCGAGATCACCAGCGCGCCGATCGACAGCAGCAGCCGCAGTTTCTGGTCCGCGAACAGCTCGCGCACCGGCGCTTCGGAGCGTGCCTGCGTCTTGAACTCGACGCCCTCGTCGACGTAGCGGCGGATGTACAGCCCGACCGGGCCGATCGCGAGACCGAACAGGAACGGCACGCGCCAGCCCCAGCTTTCGAGTTGCGCGGGTGTCAGCGTGGACGTCAGCAGCGCGCCGAAGCCTGACGCGAGCAGCGTCGCAAGGCCCTGGCTCGCGAACTGCCAGCTCGACATGAAACCGCGCCGCTGCGGTGCATGCTCGACGAGGAACGCGGTCGAGCTCGCGAATTCGCCGCCCGCGGAAAAGCCCTGCATCAGCCGCGACAGCATGATCCCGAGCGGCGCGAGAATGCCGATCGATGCGTAGGTCGGCATCAGCGCGATCAGCAGCGTGCCGGCCATCATCATCGCGATCGACAGCAGCAGCGACGCCTTGCGGCCCGCGCGATCCGCGTACGCGCCGAGCACGAAGCCGCCGATCGGCCGGATCAGGTAGGACAGCCCGAACGTGCCGAGCGTCAGCATCAGCGACGTCGCTTCGCTCGTCGCGGGGAAGAACAGCTTGGCGATCGTCACCGCGAAGAAGCCGTAGACGATCAGGTCGAACCATTCGAGCGCGTTGCCGATCGACGCCGCGAAGATGATGCGCCGGATCTTTGCGGCGCTGGGGCGCGCGGCGTCCTGCGCGGTTAGGGTGGTCGTATTCATCGTGTGTGCAGGTCCCGAGAAAGGGGCTAAGCGCGTTACAGGGCGGCGCCGGCCGCGGCGGGTGCCGCGCGGCGAACGGGCGGCGCGTCGTCGCCGAGATCCCAGAAGAGGCCGGCCATCATCTGCAGCCCCTCGCTGACGACGCTCGCGAGCAGGTGCTCGTCGGGCGCGTGCTGCGAGCACGCCGGGTACGAGTGCGGCACCCACAGTGTCGGCAGCCCGAGCGTGTCGGCGAACACTTCGTTCGGCAGCGTGCCGCCGAGATTCGGCAGGATCGCGGGCTTTTTGCCGGTGGTTCGCGCAAGCGACGCGACGGCCCAGCGGACCCACGGATCGTCCGGCGGCACGCGCGTTGCCGGTGCGCCGCGCTCGATGTCGATCTCGATGTCGCCGAAACCGTGCGCATCGAGGTGCGCGCGCAGGTGCGTGTGCAGCGCTTGCCAGTCGGTGCCGACGACGAAGCGCAGTTGACAGTGCGCATACGCGACGGGCGGGATCGCATTGACGGGGTGCTCGGGATTGCCGGCCTTGAACGCGAGGATCTCGAACGTGTTCCAGCCGAACACGCGCTCGGCCGCGGACAGGCCAGGCTCGCCCCAGTCGGCGTCGAGCGCCGGATCGCCGGGGCCGCCGCCGACGGAAAGATCGGCGAGCGCGGCGCGCACGGCGGCCGGGATCGGCGGCGGGCGCAGTCCCGCGACGCGAATCGCGCCGCGCGCATCGACGAGGCTCGCGAGCGCATGTGCGAGCACGATCGCCGGATTGCGCAGCAGCCCGCCCCAGTTGCCGGAGTGATGCGCGCCGTCGCGGGCGCGCAGGCTCAGCTTGAAGTTGACCGCGCCGCGCGAGCCGAGGAACACGGTCGGGCGTGCGGCGGCGATACGCGGGCCGTCGGACGCGATCAGCACGTCGGCCGCGAGCGCGTCGCGCTCCTGGCGGCACAGCGCGTCGAGGCCCGGCGAACCCGTTTCCTCGCCCATCTCGATCAGCAGCTTCGCATTGAAGCCGAGCCGGCCGCCGCGTGCGTCGAGCACGCTCGCCAGCGCGGCCAGGTTGATCGTGTGCTGCCCCTTGTTGTCGGCGCTGCCGCGGCCATACCAGCGGTCGCCGTCGGCCGTCAGCGTCCACGGCGACAGCGGCGCGCGCCACTGCGCGTCGTAGCCGCGCACGACGTCGCCGTGACCGTAGATCAGCACGGTCGGCAGCGCGTCGTCTTCGTGGCGCGACGCGAGCAGGAACGGGCCGCCGCCGTCGACGGGATTGTCGACGATCCGCGACGTGAAGCCGAGGCGCGCGGCCTCGGGCGCGATCTCGTCGGTCAGGTAGGCGCGCAGCGCGGCTTCGGTGCCGCTTTCCTGGCTTTCGGTGCGCAGGCCGACGCGGCGGCTCAGGGTCGTGAAGAACGCACCGGATTCGAACTGGTTCAGCGCATGCTGGATGGCGGCGGTACGGCTCAAGTCGGGTCTCCTCTGTCGGGCTGGCGGCGTGCGCGGATCGCGCGTGCAGCGTGAAGTGCGATCGATTCTAGAAAGCCGTTTTTTTTGTCACAATGATCGAATTTCGAACCTTCCTTTGCCGAAAAGGCAAAGCAGCGCGGCCGGGAACGGCGCGGAGACAGAACGATGGCGGCTTTCCTGCATGGCCTGGCGCTGCGGTATTTCGTCGAGGTGGCGCGCACCGGCTCGATCAGCGACGCGTCCGCGCGGCTGCACGTGGCGGTGTCGGCGATCAGCCGCCAGATCGCGAAGCTTGAGAGCGAGCTCGGCGCGCCGCTGTTCGAGCGCCGGCCGCGCGGGATGACGCTGTCGGAGGCCGGCGAGCGGCTGCTGGCCTTCGCGCAGCGCAGCCTGCTGGAGGCCGAGCATGTGATGAAGGACATCGGCGGGCTCGACGCGCTGCACGGCAGCCTGCTGAAGATCGCGTGCTCGGAGGGGTTCGCGATCGATTTCCTGCCCGGCGCGCTCGCGAGCTTCAAGGCGCGTCACCCGGGCGTCGATTTCTCCGTGTGGGTCGTGTCGCCGGCGGACGCGACGCGGCGCGTGCGCGATGGCGATGTGGACATCGCGCTGACCTTCAGCCTCGCGCCGGAGAAGGGCGTGCGCGTCGAGCACACCGAGCGCGCGCCGATCTTCGCGCTGGTGCGACGCGACCATCCGCTCGCGACGCGCGACGCGGTGTCGCTCGCCGATGTCGCGCGGCATCCGCACGTGCTACCCGAGGCCGGCACGACGGTGCGCCAGTTGATCGACATCGCGTGCGCGCTCGACGGGCTGCTGCTCGAGCCCGAATTGACGAGCAACAACACGGCGGCAATGTACGGCTACGCGCGGCGCACGGGCGCGGTGATGTTCACGGGGCTGTTGTCGGTGCGCGACCGCTGCGACGCGGACGGCTTCGTCGTCGTGCCCGTGACGAACCCGCAGCTTCGCGAACGCAGCATTCAGGTGCAGACGATGGCGGGGCGCGATCTGCCCGCGTCGGTACGGGCGTTTCGCGATCATCTGATCGACGCGATGCAGATCGCTTCGTCGCCGCCGGCCGCCGCGCGCGGCCCGAGACGCCGGCCCGTGAGATAATCGGCAATCCGCCTTCCGCGCCCATGCGGCTCACCGAGCCGCATCGCCCCTGTTCGACGCCAAATTGAAGAACCTGATTGTCACCCTCGATCGCGCCGGCGAGTTCGACGAGATCATCGACGTGCGCACGCCGCTCGAGTTCGCCGAGGACCATATTCCCGGCGCGCTGAACGCGCCCGTGCTCAGCAACGATGAACGCGTGCTCGTCGGTACGATGTACCGGCAGGTGTCGCCGTACGAGGCGACCCGCGTCGGCGCCGCGATGGTCGCGCGCAACATTGCGCGCCATCTCGACACGACGTTCGCCGACCGTCCGCGCAACTGGCGGCCGCTGATCTATTGCTGGCGCGGCGGCAAGCGCTCCGGCTCGATGACGACCTGGTTCAACCTGATCGGCTGGCAGGCGCGCCAGCTCGACGGCGGCTACAAGGCGTATCGCCGCTCGGTGTGCGCGACGCTCGACACGCTGCCGACGCGCTTTCGCTATATCGCGCTCGTTGGCCACACGGGCTGCGGCAAGACGCGCCTGCTGAACGCGCTGCGCGACGCGGGTGCGCAGACGCTCGATCTCGAGGCGCTCGCGTGCCATCGCGGCTCGCTGCTCGGCGCGCTGCCGGGCACGCCGCAGCCATCGCAGAAGGGGTTCGATTCGGGGCTCGTCGAAACGCTCGGACGTTTCGACCCCGAATGGCCGGTATTCGTCGAATCGGAAAGCCGCAGGATCGGGCTCGTGCAGTTGCCGATCGCGCTGGTCGAAGCGTTTCACGCGGGGCCGTGGGTGCAGGTCGAAGCGGCACACGACGAGCGCATCGCGTTCCTGCTCGACGATTACGGCCACCTGTTCGACGACCCGGCTGCGTTCAAGGCGCAGCTCCATCGGCTGATCGGGCTGCACAGCCGCGATGAGGTGACGAACTGGAAAGCATTGATCGATGCGAACGCACGGGCCGAACTGTTCACCACGCTGATCGACAAGCATTACGATCCCGCCTATGCGCGCACTTATCGCGCGGCATACAACAAGCCGAACCGGGTACTGACGTTCGCGTTCCGGCCCAACGCGGCCGACGCGCGCGATCAGGCACAGACGCTGCTGGCCCAACTCGCGCAGGCCGGGCTGTCCGCATCGGCCGCACTTGCGGCGGGCGCGGGATCTGCAACCGATAAAGACCAAACCACGACCACACGATGACGACCACACGCACCCAACCCAATCCGGCCCTCGGCTGGATGACTTTCCTGCTGATCGCGGTCGCGGGACTGTTCTATGTGAAATGGTTTCCGTACTACAACAAGGCGTTCGTTGCCGCCGAGCACCATTCGATCGGCCAGTCGATCCTGATGGGCACGTCGGCGGCTGCGCCCGAGCCGTCGCTGAAGGCCGCGCTCGACTACGCGTGGGCGTACGGCAAGGCGATCTGGCAGGCGATGGTGCTCGGCCTGCTGCTGGGTTCGGCCGTTCAGGCGCTGCTGCCTGCGCACTGGGTCGCACGCGTGCTCGGTCGCACGGGCTTCGGCAGTGTCGCCGCCGGCGGGCTGCTGTCGCTGCCCGGGATGATGTGCACGTGCTGCGCGGCGCCGGTCGTCGCGGGGCTGCGTGCGCGCCATGCGTCGCCGGGCGGCGCGGTCGCATTCTGGCTCGGCAACACGGTGCTGAACCCGGCGGCGCTGGTGTTCATGGGCTTCGTGCTCGGCTGGCACTGGAGCGCGCTGCGCCTCGTGCTCGGCATCGCGATGGTGTTCGGGATCGGCTATCTGCTGAACCGCATTGCTCGCCCTGAAGACCGCAGCATCGACGACGCGCAGCTCGCCGCGCTGGCGGCCGAGCAGGCCTCGGCCGGCAATCCGTTCGTCCGCTGGATGAAGCTGCTTGCCCGCATGGCCGTGCGGCTCGTGCCCGAATACATCGTGCTCGTGCTGCTGCTCGGCGCCGCGCGGGCATGGCTGTTCCCGCATATCGGCCCGGACATCGGCAATCATCTCGGCTGGATCGTCGCGTTCGCGGTCGCAGGCATGCTGTTCGTGATCCCGACGGCCGGCGAGGTGCCGATCATCCAGGCGATGCTGTCGCTCGGCATGGGCGTCGGCCCGGCCGCCGCGCTGCTGCTGACGCTGCCGCCGATCAGCGTGCCGTCGCTCGCGATGCTCGCGCGTTCGTTCAAGCCTTACATGCTGGCGATCGTCGCGACGCTCGTCGTCGTGTTCGGGATCGCGAGCGGCTTGCTCGCGGTCGCGTTCGGGTTCTGACGCGCGCGAGCGGCGCGCCGGGCGGGCGCGATCGTCGTATTCATCCGGCGCCGCCGTTGCACGCGTGCGGCGCCCTTTACAAGAAGCAAACAGGAAAACGCATGACCCAACCGAAGATTCATCCTCGACTCGAAAAGGCGCTGACGCGCGGCGATCTCGCGATCCGCCAGGCCAATTCCGCGCGGGCGACTGCCGTGCTGAACGCACTCGGCACGATGATCATCGAGGCCTCCGCAACGATCGGCGTCGACGCCAGCATCGACATTCCGCAGGGCGACCGCATTTACGATCCCGTCAACGGCCTGTGGCCGCAGAAGATGCTGGTGTCGTTCGACGGCCCGGTGGACGAGGCCGACAAGGACGAGCTGCGCTCGGTCTTTCTGGTCGCCGACGATCCGGGCACGCAGTTCCGCGTCGAATGGCATCGTGCGGACGGCAAGCTCGGCCGCCAGGAAGGCGGCCCGCTCGCGACCGTCGCGTTCCTGACCGACGTCGAGATTCCGTGGAGCGACGACGACGAGTAACGTCGTCATGAAGCCGGCGCCGTGCGCGCCGGCCGTCAGCGCATCATCCGCCGCCGGAACAGCCACGCGGACAGCAGGAATCCGCCGACCGCGTAGCCGGCGAGCACTGCAACGTGCAACGCAACGTCCGTCGCCGGCCGGCCGAGCATCGCGGGCCGGATCAGCTCGACCGCGTTCGCGAGCGGCAGCGCATGCGCGGCGTGCTGCGCGACCGGCGGCAACTGCGTGATCGGGAAAAACACGCCCGACAGCAGCAGCATCGGCGTCAGCACGAGCGTCTGATAGAACATGAAGAAATCGTAGGACGGCGCGAGCGCCGTGACGATCATCGCGACGCTGGCAAACGCGAGGCCCGCGAGCGCGATCACGGGCAGCGCCACGAGCATCGACGGAAACTGCGCGTAGCCGAGCGCGCCCGCGACGAGCATGATCGCGACACCCGACAGCATTGCCTTGCTGGCCCCCCAGACAATTTCGCCGAGCACGATGTCGCCGAGTGCGAGCGGCGTATGCATGATCGCCTCCCAGGTGCGCTGCACGTGCATCCGCGAGAAGCCCGAATACATCGATTCGAAGCTCGCGGACATCATCACGCTCGACCCGACCGTGCCGGCCGCGAGGAACGCGATATACGACACGCCGTCGACATGGCCGAGCATCAGGCCGAGCCCGAAACCGAGCCCGAACAGATAGATCATCGGATCGGCAAGATTGCCGAACATCGACGCGAGCGCGAGCTTGCGCCAGACGAGATAGTTGCGCCGCCAAACGGCGACCCAGTTGGTTGCGTTCGCCGGCATCGCGATCGCGAAGCGTGACTCGCGCGGCGGGGCCGAAGGTGCGGCGGCGGAATAGTTGCGGACATCCATGATCGATCAGTCCTGCATTTCGCGGCCCGTGAGCCGCAGGAACACATCCTCCAGATTGGCCGGGCGATGCAGATAGCGCAACCCCGTACGACCCTTGATCCGCGCGCTGAGCGGCTCCGGGTCGCTCACGTAGCAGAACAGCGTCTCGCCGCTGATCTCGGTGTGCTTCGCGAACGCCGACAACTCGTCGCGCAACGCGGCCGGGTCGGGCCCGTAGATCTCGATCACGTCGCAGCCGATCTCCGATTCGATCAGCGCATGCGGCGCGCCTTCGGCGATCTTCCGGCCTTCCTCGATGACGCACAGGCGGTCGCACAGACGTTCGGCTTCTTCCATGAAATGCGTGGTGATCAGGATCGTCTTGCCGCGCGCGAGCAGCGAACGCAGCCGCTCCCACATCAGGTGCCGCGCTTGCGGATCGAGGCCGGTCGTCGGCTCGTCGAGCACCAGCACGTCGGGATCGTTGACGAGCGCGCGGGCGAGCGTGAGGCGGCGCTTCATGCCGCCGGACAGCTCGCCGACCTTTGCATCGGCTTTGTTCTCGAGCTTCGCGAACTCGAGCAGCGGCTGCACGAGCGCGCGCGCAGCCTGCGCCGACATCCCGAAATAGCGGCTGAACACGAGCAGGTTTTCGCGCACGGTGAAATCGGGGTCGAGATTGTCGAACTGCGGGACGACGCCGACGCGTTGGCGCGCAAGCCGTGCACGCGATGGAACCGGTTCGCCGCACAGCGAAATGGTGCCCGCATCAGGATACGCGAGGCCGAGCAGCATCTTCAGCGTGGTGGTCTTGCCGGCGCCGTTCGGCCCGAGCAGGCCGTAGCATTCGCCGGCCTGCACGTTGAAGGACAGGCCGTTGACGACGAGCTTGTCGCCATAGCGCTTTTCGACGTTGCGGAGATCGATCGGTGCGACGGACATGGGTATGTTGTCGTTGTAAGCGGGCGCTTTCCGCCGCCCGATGCGTGGCCGGTTGGCGAACGGATCGGGCGAACGCGTGTCACATGGGCATGACCGAAGCGCACGACGCCGGCGCGTCACGAACCGCTGGGGTACGAACGGGCCATTCTAGTGCATCGGCTGCGTCTCTTCAGCGCATGCCTGCACGATGCGATGCATGTGCGCACCGATCGTGCACCGCATCATCGCGCACGCGCCGAGCGGGGCGAATCAGCGTTTTCCATCCCTTGCGTCCTGAATTGCGGCGCACCATGATGAATGCGTAGGCTCGTTGTCGCGATAGGGAGGTTTCATGGCTAGCTACAACAAGATTTTGCTGTGTTACGACGGCTCGCTCGAAGGGCGCAAGGCACTGCGTTGCGGCGCCAATCTGGCAATGGACCTGAAGGCCGAAACGCACTTGCTGTCGGTCGTCGACATGCGATCGAGCATTGCGCAAAGCGCAGGGCTGCTGACCGATGTCGCGTGTGGCCGCTTCGAGGAAACCGCGCGCGAAATCCTGCAGGAAGGCGTGAACTGGCTGCGCGAGCGCGGCGTGCAGGCCGAAGGCCATTTTGCGTTCGGTTACCCGATCGACGAAATCGCGAATCTCGCGTCGGAGCTGAAGGTCGACCTCGTCGTCGTCGGCCACCGGTGCCGCAGCGGGCTGTCGAGATGGTGGATGGGGTCGGGCAATACGCAACTGCTCGATCGCGTGAACTGCAGCATTCTGGTTGCGTGTTCGTCGGCGGAAGAGCAGAAGGCCGAAATCGCGCGCGAGCGTGAAGCGGCCACGGCGAGCGGCAAATGATCTGATGACGCAATGACGGCCTGACCGGCGATGCGCGCCGGTCAGGCGCCGCGCCGCATCAGCGGCGCGGGCGTTGACCGCGGCCGGCTACGCATGCAGGTCGATCGCGGACAGCTTCCACGAGAACAGGCCGAAGCGGTGGAATATCGCCGCATAGCGCGTGCCGTCGGCACTGCGCTGGTAGGTCACGACGAAATCGTCGACATTCCGGTAGCCCGCGCTGGTTTGCTGCTGATGCGGCGTGTGCGTTGCATCGTTCGCGCTGGCCGGTGCGGCGGCGGCCGGCGCCGGCGATGACGCAGCCGCGGCGGCTGCGTTGCTGCCCGGAACGGCTGCGCTCGCCGGAGCCGGATTGGCGGGTGGTGCGGCCGGTGCACTGCCCGGTGCATTGCCTTGCGGCAGATTCGACCATTCGGGCGGGCGCTCGCCCGGATTGCCGCGTGGCGGCAATCCGCTCATCAGCGCGGCCACGCCCTCCGGAGTCGCGTACGCATCGACCAGCGGGCCGATCAGCGCGGACCCGATCAACGCACCGATCACCGCGAACGGATTGTCTTTCTTCACCGCGTCGATCCGGCGCATCAACTCTTCCGTAACCTGCTGCTTCAGGCTGATGCGCAACGACGGAAAATCGACATATTCACTGATGGCCTGCGCATCGCGTGCATCGATCGCCGATTTCAGGCGACCGAGCGCGACGTACGGCGATGCGTATGCGTAGCCGATCGCCGCAATGACGGCGACGGCCAGCACGACGATCAGCAGTGGCTTGAGCCGCCATGTGCGGCCCGAGGATCCAGTCACGTTGCCTCCGGTGCGGGAATGCTCCGCAATCAGAGACCGCCTTGCGCGGCCGATCGTTCCTCCGCGATGCAGTGATCGATCATCCGGCACACGGCATCGATCGTGCCGACCATGATCAGGCGCGACCGGCCGTGATAGACGCGCACCGGGGCGCGGCGCGCGGGTTCCGCATGATTCAGGCCGGCGTTCAGCGATACCCGCGCGAAAGCGGGGAGCGCCGATGGCAGCAGGGACGCCTGCCGTTCGACTGCGACTTCTTCTTTCACAGGCGCTGCCGCGGACAGCGGCGCGCAAGGCGTGCGGCCGCGCAGATGACGCAGGCGACCGAATTGACGGAAAGGCAGCAGGCGGGCAAGGCGTTCCATGATGTTCTCCTAAGCGAGACGGAATGTCAGAGTTCGCCCGAGCGGATCAGCCCGACGGCGATGCCTTCCAGCGCGAATTCCGCGCTGCCGGCCTTGACGAAGATGTTTTCGTAATCCGGGTTCTCCGCGATCAGCTCGAGACCGCCCGGCCGGCGCATCAGGCGCTTGACCGTGACGTCGTCGCCGAGACGCGCGACGATGATCTGGCCGTCCTTTGCCTCCGTGCGCTTCTGCACGGCGAGGAGGTCGCCATCGAGAATGCCGGCATCGCGCATCGACAGGCCGCGCACCTTCAGCAGGTAATCGGGCTTGCTGGAGAACAGCGCGGGATCGCACGCGTAATGCTGCGAGATGTGCTCCTGCGCGAGGATCGGGCTACCGGCCGCGACGCGGCCGACGAGCGGCAGCGACAGTTGCATCAGGCTGGCGTGCGGCAGCGTGAACTGGTGCGGGGAATCTTCGAGGCCGAGCAGGCGGATGCCGCGCGATGCGCCGGCGGCCAGCTCGATCACGCCCTTGCGCGCCAGTGCGCGCAGATGCTCCTCGGCCGCATTCGGCGAGCTGAAGCCCAGTTCGGCCGCGATCTCGGCACGGGTGGGCGGGAATCCGGAGCGCTCGATCGCGCGACGGATCAAGTCGAACACTTGCTGCTGACGGGCGGTGAGTTTGGTCATGGCTCAACTGTATGGATAGACAGTGAGCTGTATTTTTATACAGTACTTCGCGAATTTCAAGTGTTACTTGAGGTTCGACGCGATCACGCCGGTTCCGGCGTGATTTCGTGACGTTCGGACGCCGGTTCATCTGCCGCAACCGTCCATCCCGTATGCGTTAGCACTTTTGAGTATTAAAAAATGAAGAACGATTATTTTTAATCATGTAACCCGTTCGTTAGACTGGCCCGACATCGCAATACCGACAACACTGGAGAACCAAGGATGGCGAAGCGCAATACGGGGCTGGTGGGCGGAGTGGGCCGCCTGATCGCAACACTCGCGCTGGGCGCGGCGGCGACGCTGGGCGTTGCGACGCACGCGCAGGCCGATACGACCTTCCTGAACGTGTCGTACGACCCGACGCGCGAGCTGTATCAGGATTTCAACCAGGCGTTCGGCAAGGAGTGGAAGGCGAAGACGGGCGAGACCGTCAACTTCAAGCAGTCGCACGGCGGCTCGGGCGCGCAGGCGCGCTCGGTGCTCGACGGCCTGCAGGCCGACGTCGTCACGCTGGCGCTCGCGTACGACATCGACGCGCTCGCGAACAAGGGGCTCGTCAACAAGGACTGGCAGAAGCGCCTGCCCGACAACGCGTCGCCGTACACGTCGACGATCGTGTTCCTCGTGCGCAAGGGCAATCCGAAGGGGATCAAGGATTGGGACGACCTGACCAAGCCGGGCATCTCGATCGTCACGCCGAACCCGAAGACGTCGGGCGGCGCGCGCTGGAACTACCTGGCCGCGTGGGCATATGCGGTGCACAAGCCGGGCGGCAACGAGCAGACGGCGAAGGAATTCGTCACGAAGCTGTACAAGAACGCGGGCGTGCTCGATTCCGGCGCGCGCGGCGCGACCACGAGCTTCGTGCAGCGCGGGATCGGCGACGTGCTGATCGCATGGGAAAACGAGGCATTCCTGTCGGTCAAGGAGTTCGGCACCGACAAGTTCGAGATCGTCGTGCCGTCGGTGAGCATCCTGGCCGAGCCGCCCGTCGCGGTGGTCGACAAGGTGGTCGACAAGAAGGGCACGCGCAAGCTGGCCGACGCGTACCTGAACTTCCTGTACAGCCCGCAGGGCCAGGAGATCGCGGCGCGCAACTACTACCGGCCGCGTTCGAAGAACGTGCCGGCGGAACTGACCAAGCAGTTCCCGAAGCTGAAGCTGTACACGGTCGACGACACGTTCGGCGGCTGGACGAATGCGCAGAAGACGCATTTCGCGGACGGCGGCGTGTTCGATTCGATCTACAAGCCGCAGTAACGCCATAACGACAGCGGTGCGCCACGACAGCGCGCCGCATCCCCGACGGGCCGCCGGCGCAATTCATCGCGCCGGCGTTTGCGTCGGACCCATGAGCAGCATCGACCCAGCAAGAGCATCCGATGACGACGTACACCTTTCGCAAGCCGAGCGCGCTGCCCGGTTTCGGCGTGACGCTCGGCATCACGGTGGCCTATTTGAGCCTCGTGGTGCTGATTCCGCTCGCCGCCACGTTCCTGAAGACCGCGACGCTGTCGTGGGACCAGTTCGTCACCGCCGTCACGTCGCCGCGCGTGCTCGCGTCGTACCGGCTGACGTTCTCGGCCGCGCTCGGCGGCGCGCTGATCAACGCCGTGTTCGGCTTCCTCGTCGCGTGGGTGCTCGTGCGCTACACGTTCCCGTTCAAGCGCCTCGTCGATGCGATCGTCGACCTGCCGTTCGCGCTGCCGACGTCGGTCGCCGGCATCTCGCTCGCGGCCGTTTACGCGACCAACGGCTGGGTCGGCCAGTATCTCGCGCCGCTCGGCATCAAGATCGCGTTCACGCCGGCCGGCGTGCTGGTCGCGCTGACCTTCATCGGGCTGCCGTTCGTCGTGCGCACCGTGCAGCCGGTGCTCGAGGATTTCGAGCGCGAGCAGGAAGAGGCCGCTGCGTGCCTCGGCGCGTCGCGCTGGCTGACGTTCCGCCGCGTCGTGCTGCCGGCCGTGCTGCCGGCGCTGCTGACCGGTTTCGCGCTGGCATTCGCACGCGCGCTCGGCGAATACGGGTCGGTGATCTTCATCGCCGGCAACGTGCCGATGAAATCCGAGATCACGTCGCTGCTCATCATCACGAAGCTCGAGCAGTACGACTACGCGGGCGCGACCGCGCTCGCGGTCGTGATGCTGGTCGTGTCGTTCCTGATGCTGCTGCTGATCAACACGCTGCAATGGTATTTGCAGCGCAGGACGAGCAAGGGTGCAAGCGGCCCCGCGCCCGCGACCGTTACCGCAACCGCAGCAGGAGGCCAGCAATGAGCCAGGAGGCCACCGTCGTGCTGAAAACCCCGTCGTCGGCCGCGCAAGGGCGCGCCGCGAATCGGCTCGACCCCGTCAGCGAGTCGCGCGTCGTGCGCTGGCTGCTCACGGGCATCGCGCTGACGTTCCTCGCGTTCTTCCTCGTCGTGCCGCTCGCCGCGGTGTTCGTCGAGGCGCTGCGCAAGGGCGTCGGCTTCTATCTCGAATCGCTGGCCGATCCCGACGCATGGGCGGCGATCAAGCTGACGCTGACCGTCGCCGCGATCGCCGTGCCGCTGAACCTCGTGTTCGGCGTGTGCGCGTCGTGGGCGATCGCGAAGTTCGAATTCCGCGGCAAGGCGCTGCTGACGACGCTGATCGACCTGCCGTTCTCCGTGTCGCCGGTGATCTCCGGCCTCGTGTACGTGCTGCTGTTCGGCGCGCAGGGCTGGCTCGGGCCGTGGCTGCAGGATCACGACGTGCAGATCATCTTCGCGGTGCCGGGCATCGTGCTCGCGACGATCTTCGTCACGTTCCCGTTCGTCGCGCGCGAGCTGATTCCGCTGATGCAGGCGCAGGGCACCGACGAGGAAGAGGCCGCGCGCGTGCTCGGCGCGTCGGGCTGGCAGATCTTCCGCCGCGTGACGCTGCCGAACGTGAGGTGGGGCCTGCTGTACGGCGTGATCCTGTGCAATGCGCGCGCGATGGGCGAGTTCGGCGCGGTATCGGTCGTGTCGGGCCACATCCGCGGCGTGACCGACACGATGCCGCTGCACGTCGAGATCCTGTACAACGAATACAACTTCGCGGCGGCGTTCGCGGTGGCGTCGGTGCTGGCGCTGCTCGCGCTCGTCACGCTCGCGCTGAAGCTGCTCGCCGAGCGTCATCTCGCCGCCGAACTGGCCGGCGCGCGCGACGCCGTTCCCGCACATGCCGGCCCTGTCGCCGCCGTTTCGTCGAAATCGTAAAGAGGCAACCAGAATGGGTATCACCGTCCGTAACCTTCAGAAGCGCTTCGGCGACTTCACGGCGCTCGACAACGTCTCGCTCGACTTTCCGCCCGGCGAGCTGGTCGCGCTGCTCGGGCCGTCCGGCTGCGGCAAGACCACGCTGTTGCGCGTGATCGCGGGCCTCGAGCACGCGGACGCCGGCCAGGTCGTGCTGCAGGGGCTCGACGTCGCGTCGGTCGGTGCGCGCGACCGCCAGGTCGGTTTCGTGTTCCAGCACTACGCGCTGTTCCGTCACATGACGGTGTTCGAGAACGTTGCGTTCGGGCTGCGCGTGAAGCCGCGCCGCGAGCGGCCGTCGGAAGCCGTAATCCGCGACAAGGTGCACGAATTGCTGAAGCTCGTGCAGCTCGACTGGCTCGCGCAGCGCTATCCGTCCGAGTTGTCGGGCGGCCAGCGCCAGCGCATCGCGCTCGCCCGCGCGCTCGCGGTCGAGCCGAAGGTGCTGCTGCTCGACGAACCGTTCGGCGCGCTCGACGCGAAGGTCCGCAAGGAACTGCGCGGCTGGCTGCGCCGTCTGCACGACGACCTGCACATCTCGACGATCTTCGTCACGCACGACCAGGAGGAGGCGCTGGAAGTGGCCGATCGAATCGTCGTGCTGAACCGCGGCCACGTCGAGCAGGTCGGCAGCCCGCAGGACGTCTACGATCATCCGCAGAGCGCGTTCGTGTACGAGTTCCTCGGCGCGGCGAACCGGCTGCCGGGCACGGTCGCCGGGCGCGGCTTCGTCGCCGAGGGCGCTGCTGCGCCGATCGAGGTCGACGCCGATTTCGCGGGCCCTGCGAACGCGTACGTGCGCCCGCACGACCTGCAGCTTTGGCCGGCAGGCGAAGGGCACCGGGACGGCATTGCGGTGGACGTGCGCCGCGTGATCCCGCTCGGCGGTTCGGTGCGCGTCGAGCTCGAGGCGCGCGCGGGCGGTGCGCTCGAGGCGGAACTCGATCGCGACGCGTGGCGTGCGCTCTCGCTGCAGGTCGGCGACGGCGCGACGGCCGTGCCGCGCGCGGTGCGCGTGTTTCCCGCGCGTTGAAGCGAGAATGCAGGGCAGGGGGCGGAATTCGCTCCGATTCGACAATCAAACAACGACAGCCTAAGAGGCATACCCATGAATTTTCAGCAATTGCGGTTCGTGCGCGAAGCGGTGCGCCAGAACATGAACCTGACGGAAGTCGCGAACGTGCTGTACACGTCCCAGTCGGGCGTGTCGAAGCAGATCAAGGATCTCGAGGATGAACTGGGCGTCGACATCTTCATTCGACGCGGCAAGCGGCTGACGGGCCTCACGGAGCCCGGCAAGGCCGTGCACCAGTTGATCGAGCGGATGCTGCTCGACGCCGAGAACCTGCGCCGCGTCGCACGCCAGTTCGCGGACCAGGACAGCGGCCACCTCGTCGTCGCGACGACGCACACGCAGGCGCGCTATGCGCTGCCGAAGGTGATCCGGCAGTTCACCGACGTGTTCCCGAAGGTGCATCTCGCGCTCCGTCAGGGCAGCCCGCAGCAGATCGCGCAGATGATCCTGAACGGCGAGGCCGATCTCGGCATCTCGACCGAGGCGCTCGACCGCTATCCGGACATCGTCACGTTCCCGTGCTATTCGTGGCACCACACGGTCGTCGTGCCGAAGGGGCATCCGCTGGTCGGCCGCGAGAACCTGACGCTCGAGGAAATCGCCGAGTATCCGATCATCACGTACGACCAGGACTTCACGGGCCGCTCGCACATCGACCAGGCGTTCACGGCGGCAGGTGCCGTGCCCGACGTCGTGCTGACCGCGATCGACGCGGACGTGATCAAGACTTATGTCGAGCTCGGGATGGGGATCGGCGTCGTCGCGGCGATGGCTTACGATCCGCAGCGTGACACGGGCCTCGTCGCGCTCGATACGCAGCACCTGTTCGAAGCGAGCACGACGCGGGTCGGGCTGCGCAAGGGCGCGTTCCTGCGCGCGTATGCGTACCGGCTGATCGAGATGTTCGCGCCGCACCTGAACGAAGCGGAAATCTCGGCGCTGTTGCGCGAAGCCGTCTGACGGCAGCAGTTCTCGCGCCGTCCAGGCTGTTGCCCCGGACGGCGCGGCGTGCGTTCGCCCGATGCGATGCGCAGCGCGGCGGCAGGGGCGGTGCCGCCATCATGGTTGGCCGATTCATCGACCCATCGACCGCAGTCGCGGTTTTCAATCTTTCCAGTCCGATTCGCCGCACGCGGCGATCGACACGCGTTCGCCTGTCAGCAGAAAAACGAGACGGCACATCCGAACGCTTCGTTTCGGCCACTCGGCCAGGCCGAACGGGCCATTTTTCGGAAGATATGATTCAATGCGCGTGAATGCCGGATGACGGGCATTCGAGCCGCTCCTCGGTCGTCATCCCGACCGGCCGGCCAGCATCTGCAATGCAACACGCAACTCACGCCGCCAGGACGAGGCGCGGAAAGCGAAACTGGCAGGCAATCCGCATCCAGAAAAATACGCGCGCGGAAGGTCGCCTCCGACACAGTCGACGACACATTGCGCAGCACGCAGCACGCAACACGCAGCACGCAACACGCAACACGCAACACGCAACACGCAACACGCAACACGCAACACGCAACACGCAACACGCAACACGCAGCACGCAGCACGCAGCACGCACGAAGAAGAGGTAAACAATGAATCTCAAATGGTTTCTCTTTTCCTTCGAAGGCCGGATCGGGCGCATGCCGTGGTGGATCTACGCGCTGGTTTCCGCGTTGGTCAGCGCGTTTTTCGACGCAGGTTCCCGCGGTTCGTCGAATGACGATCTGCCGCTGCTGGCGATGCTCGTGCTGTTCGCGATCGCGGTCGTCGCGGTGTGGTCGTCGATTGCCGTCGGCGTGAAGCGGCTGCACGACATCGACAAGTCGGGGTGGTGGATGCTGCTGCTCTTCGTACCGATCGTCGGCGCGATTGCGCTGTTCGTGATGAACGGCTTCATCGCCGGCACGCCGCATGCGAACCGCTTCGGCGCGCCGCCGTCGGCCGACGAAGACGAGCCGGCGCCGCAGGACCCGGCGTGACGCGCTGCGGCCTCCGCAAGTGTGGTTTTTGCGCGTCGCGACGCACGATCGCGCACTCCGAAAAAACCCTTAAATATTGATCAGACAGGTTGCGCGTCGACACGAATCGGTACAGCATAGCTTTCACTCCGCCGGCTTCCAGCCGGCGGTGGCGCGTCAACGACAGCACGCGCCAGGCAGTCGGCCGTCTGCCTCGCTTCCATTCCGTGGTACCGACAGCAGCATCGATGGCCATTGCTCGGGTAGTGTGGCGCAAACGTTTGCTCACATTAAAACAACAGTCCGGCCCTTCGGGCCAGTCGCCAGGAGATGTGTATGAATGTCCGCTTTCGCCGTCGCTTTCTGACCGCCGCGCTTGCCGCCGTCGCGGTCGCCGCCGCACCGGCTGTCCACGCGCAATCTGCGGCCAAGCCGAAGGTCGCGCTCGTGATGAAGTCGCTCGCCAACGAGTTCTTCCTGACCATGGAAACCGGCGCGAAGGAATACCAGAAACACAACGCGAATCAGTTCGACCTGATCACCAATGGCATCAAGGACGAGACCGACACCGCGAACCAGATCCGCATCGTCGAGCAGATGATCGTGTCGAAGGTCGACGCGATCGTGCTCGCGCCGGCCGATTCGAAGGCGCTCGTGCCGGTCGTGAAGAAGGCCGTCGACGCGGGCGTCATCGTCGTGAACATCGACAACCGGCTCGATCCCGACGTGCTGAAGTCGAAGAACCTGAACGTGCCGTTCGTCGGCCCGGACAACCGCAAGGGCGCGCGCAAGATCGGCGATTACCTCGAGAAGAAGCTGAAGGCGGGCGACCAGGTCGGCATCGTCGAAGGCGTGTCGACGACGACCAATGCGCAGCAGCGCACGGCCGGCTTCCAGGACGCGATGAAGGCGGGCGGGATGAAGGTCGTGTCGGTGCAGTCCGGCGAATGGGAGATCGACAAGGGCAATGCGGTGGCTGCCGCGATGCTCAACGAATACCCGAACCTGAAGGCGCTGCTGTGCGGCAACGACAACATGGCGATCGGCGCCGTGTCGGCCGTGCGCGCGGCCGGCAAACAGGGCAAGGTGGCCGTGGTCGGCTACGACAACATCAACGCGATCAAGCCGATGCTGAAGGACGGCCGCGTGCTCGCGACCGCCGACCAGTACGCGGCGAAGCAGGCCGTGTTCGGTATCGACACGGCGCTCAAGGCGATCGCCGAGCATCGCAAGCAGGCCGACATGTCCGGCGTGGTCGAGACGCCGGTGGATCTCGTGACGAAGTAACGCCGCGCCGGTGCGGCCGCCGCCCTCAAGAATCCGGCGCGGCGGCCGTTATCCGGAGTGAGCGCGATCACGGCCACTGCATTCACATGCACTAGTGAGCGTCACACCCGCGCGCCGCGTGCGCGCGGCCGCAACCAGGATCGCGATGGAACCGACCTTCCAACCCTCCCGTTCAGCCGGCCCGGTGCTGTCCGTTTCCGGCATCGGCAAGACCTATGCGGAACCCGTGCTCGCTGACGTCACGCTGTCGCTTGCGGCGGGCCAGGCGCTCGCGCTGACGGGCGAGAACGGCGCCGGCAAGAGCACGCTGTCGAAGATCATCGGCGGGCTCGTCGAACCGACCGCCGGCACGATGCAGCTCGGCGGCCACGCGTATGCGCCGGCGAGCCGCACGCAGGCCGAGGCGCTCGGCGTGCGCATGGTGATGCAGGAGTTGAACCTGCTGCCGACGCTGACGATCGCCGAAAACCTGTTTCTGAACCGCCTGCCGCGGCGCTTCGGGATCATCGATCGCGCGCGGCTGCGCGACGACGCGCGTGCTGCGATGGCGCAGGTCGGGCTCGACATGGTCGATCCCGATACGCCCGTCGGTGCGCTCGGCATCGGCCATCAACAGATGGTCGAGATCGCGCGCAATCTGATCGGCGATTGCCGCGTGCTGATTCTCGACGAGCCGACCGCGATGCTGACCGCGCGCGAAGTCGCGCTGCTGTTCGAGCAGATCGATCGGCTGAAGTCGCGCGGTGTCGCGATCGTCTACATCTCGCACCGGCTCGAGGAACTCGCGCGCGTCGCCGAACGCGTCGCGGTGCTGCGCGACGGCCGGCTCGTGCATGCCGGCGACATGGCGGCGACGACATCCGACGGGCTCGTCACGCTGATGGTCGGGCGCGAGATCGGCGAGCACATCGATCTCGGCGAGCGCCATATCGGCGCGCCGCGGCTCGTCGTGTCGGGCCTCACGCGCGGGTCGGCCGTGCAGGACGTGTCGCTCGAGGTGCGTGCGGGCGAGATCTTCGGCATCTCGGGGCTGATCGGCGCGGGGCGCACCGAGCTGCTGCGGCTGATCTACGGTGCCGATGCGCCGGATGCCGGGATGATCGCGGTCGGCCAGCCGCTGAAACCGGCGCGGATCGATTCGCCCGTCGATGCGGTGAAGCACGGCATCGCGCTGATTACCGAGGATCGAAAGGGTGAGGGGCTGCTGCTGTCGCAGTCGGTCACCGCGAACGTGTCGCTCGGCCAGCTCGACCGGCTTGCGCGCGGCGGCATCGTCGACACCGCGCGCGAAACGGCGCTCGCCGAGCGGCAGATCGACGCGCTGCGGATCCGCACGCACGGCGCGACGCAGGCGGTCGGCGAGTTGTCGGGCGGCAACCAGCAGAAGGTCGTGATCGGCCGCTGGCTCGCGCGCGACATGGGCGTGCTGCTGTTCGACGAGCCGACGCGCGGCATCGACGTCGGCGCCAAATTCGAGATCTACACTTTGATGGGCGCGCTCGCGCGCGAAGGCCGCGCGCTCGTCGTCGTGTCGAGCGACCTGCGCGAGCTGATGCTGATCTGCGACCGGATCGGCGTGATGTCGGCCGGGCGCATGACCGCCGTGTTCGAGCGCGGCAACTGGACCCAGGATGCGCTGCTGGCCGCGGCGTTCGCCGGCTTCGGCCGCGAGACGCCGCCGGGCGGCGCGCAGCATCCGGACGCGGGGCCGGCGCAGGGCGCCGCTCCCGGCACTTCGACGACAGGACGACAGCAATGACCCAGCCTCCCGTATCCCCGACCGACGCAGGCGCGCAGCAGGACGTGACCGGGCGCCGCGCGCGCACGCTGTCCGGCACGCGGCTCGGCCTGTCGAACTATCTCGGGCTCGCCGGCGCGCTGGCCGCGATGATCGCGCTGTTTTCGGTGCTGAGCTCGCATTTCCTGACCTACGACACGTTCAGCACGATCGCGAACCAGATTCCCGATCTCGTCGTGATGTCGGTCGGGATGACCTTCGTGCTGATCATTGCCGGGATCGACCTGTCGGTCGGCTCGGTGCTCGCGCTCGCCGCGTCGATGGTCAGCGTCGCCGCGCTGAAATGGCAGTGGGGGCCGCTGCCCGCCGCGCTGATCGGGATCGCGGTCGCGACCGCCACCGGCGCGCTGACCGGCGCGGTCACGGTCGGCTGGCGGATCCCGTCGTTCATCGTGTCGCTCGGCGTGCTGGAGGCCGCGCGCGGCCTCGCGTATCAGCTGACGAATTCGCGCACGGCCTATATCGGCGATGCGTTCGATTTCCTGTCGAACCCGATCGCGCTCGGCATCTCGCCGGCGTTCCTGATCGCGGTCGCGGTGATGATCGCGGCCCAGTTCGGGCTCACGCGCACCGTGTTCGGGCGCTATCTCGTCGGGATCGGCACGAACGAGGAAGCCGTCCGACTTGCGGGGGTTAACCCGCGACCGTATAAAATCCTCGTATTCGCATTGATGGGCGCGCTCGCGGGGCTCGCGTCGCTGTTCCAGATTTCGCGGCTCGAGGCGGCCGACCCGAACGCGGGCGTGGGCCTCGAACTGCAGGTAATCGCGGCCGTCGTGATCGGCGGCACGAGCCTGATGGGCGGGCGCGGCTCGGTGATCAGCACGTTTTTCGGCGTGTTGATCATCTCCGTGCTGGCCGCGGGGCTGGCGCAGATCGGCGCGAACGAGCCGACGAAACGGATCATCACCGGCGCGGTGATCGTGGTGGCGGTCGTGCTCGATACGTATCGCAGCCGGCGCGCGCGCGTTCGGTAGAAAGACAGACAGAACAGACCAGAGAGAAACGGGAAATGGCGACGATCAAGGATGTGGCGGCCATGGCGGGCGTGTCGTTTACGACCGTCTCGCACGTCGTGAACAATTCGCGGCCGGTGTCCGCGGACGTGCGTGCGAAGGTCGAGGGCGCAATCCGCGAGCTGAACTACGTGCCATCGGCCGTGGCGCGCTCGCTGAAGGCGCGGGCGACGGCAACCATCGGCCTCGTCGTGCCGAACAGCACGAATCCGTACTTCGCGGAGCTTGCGCGCGGCATCGAGGATCAGTGCGCGGCCAACGGCTATTGCGTGTTCTTCTGCAACTCGGACGACGATCCCGTGAAGCAGCGCAACTACCTGCGCGTGCTGCAGGAAAAGCGTATCGACGGGCTGATCGTCGCATCGGCGGGCGAGGATGCGGTGCTGGCGCAGACGCTCGCGGACATCCATGCGCCGCTCGTCGTCGTCGACCGCAACATCGAGGGGCTCGCGGCCGACCTCGTGCAGATCGACCACGAGCGCGGCGCGTACCTGGCGACGCGCCACCTGCTCGAACTCGGGCACGCGAAGATCGGCTGCATCACCGGGCCGACCGATACGGCCGTCAGCGCGATGCGCGTGCACGGTTTCATCCGCGCGATGGCCGAGCGCGGGGTCGACATCGTGCCGGGTGCGATCGCGGAAAGCGATTTCTCGTGCCTCGGCGGCTATCACGCGGCGGCGCGGCTGTTCGAAACGGTGCGGCCGAGCGCGATCTTCGCGGGCAACGACCTGATGGGCGTCGGCGCGCTCCGCGCGGCGGCCGAGCGCGGGCTGCGCGTGCCCGACGACTGCTCGATCATCGGTTTCGACGACATCGAATTTTCCCGCTACACGTATCCGGCGCTGTCGACGGTCGGCCAGTCGGTGCGCGCGCTCGGCGAAATGGCCGCGCAGACGCTGATCGAGCGGATCGGCGGCGGCTCGACGGCCGTGCCGAGCCGCCGTCGCGTCGTGTCGCCGCGCCTCGTGCTGCGCGAATCGACGGCGATCTACCGCGAGCCGCCCGCCTCCGGCGGTCGCGCATGACGGCGGCCGCTGCGGGCGCCGGCCGCGTGACGGTGGTCGGCAGCCTGAACATGGATCTCGTCGTGCGTGCGCCGCGGCTGCCGCTGCCGGGCGAAACGCTCGCCGGGCATGCATTCGCGCAGGCGGCGGGCGGCAAGGGCGGCAACCAGGCCGTCGCCGCCGCACGGCTCGGCGCGCAGGTCGCGATGATCGGCTGCGTCGGCGCGGATGCGCACGGCGCTGCGCTGCGCGCGGGCCTCGAAGCCGAGGGCATCGACTGCACGGGGCTGGCGACGAGCGCGTCGGCGTCGACCGGCGTCGCGCTGATCGTCGTCGACGATGCGAGCCAGAACGCGATCGTGATCGTCGCGGGCGGCAACGGCGAGGTCGCGACCGACACGGTCGCGCGCCACGAAGCCGCGCTGACATCGGCGGACGTGCTGATCTGCCAGCTCGAGACGCCGCCCGATGCGGTGTTCGCGGCGCTGTCGGCCGGGCGGCGGCTCGGCCGCACGGTGGTGCTCAATCCGGCCCCGGCGGTCGCGCCGCTGCCGGACGGCTGGCTGCCGCTGGTCGATTACCTGATCCCCAACGAAGTCGAGGCGGCCGCGCTGACCGCGCTGCCGGTGCGCGATCCGGCCGATGCGGAAGCCGCCGCGCGTGCGCTGCAGGCCGGCGGCGCGCGCAACGTGCTGGTCACGCTCGGCGCGCGCGGCGTGCTCGCGCTGACGGCCGACGGCATCGCGCGGCATTATCCGGCGCCGGCCGTGCAGGCCGTCGACACGACGGCAGCCGGCGACACCTTCATCGGCGGCTTTTCCGCGCGGATCGCGGCCGGCGCGGACGTCGACACGGCCATCCGCTTCGCGCAACGCGCGGCGGCGCTGTCGGTCACGCGAGCAGGCGCGCAGCCGTCGATTCCGACGCTCGCCGAACTGGCCGAATAGGGCCCGATCGCCGATTCCGCATCGCGGCCGGCCCGTCACATGCGACGGCCGGCCGTACCGCCTGTCATCAGCCACCGGCCACCGGCCGGCGCCCCGCGGGCTTTCTCCCATCCGGTTCGGCGAACCCGCCGGATTTCCCGCCAATTATTCAGCCGTCTGTAATAAACAGACTAATAATTCGAAAAAATTGCTGGAAAACCATCAAGTTGTGCACTACACGGTCGTAAATGCACGGAGTGAAGCAATGCTTCGAGCCAACGGGCCTGGCCCGTTCATGACGACGCAACACAGGATGGATGATGGTGTTCAGGAATCTGACGATTCGTGCGCGCATCGGTTTGACGATGGCGTTTCTGGCGGTGCTGCTGGGCGTAACCGGCGTGCTCGGACTGTACGGGATGACGCGTTCGAACGACTCGACGCGCGATATTTTCACGAACCAGATGCCGAGTGCGGTCGACGTGGCGGTCGCGGAGATGTTCTCTGCGCGCGAGCGCCTCGCGCTCGACCGCGCGGCGCTGCTGTCCGGCACGCCCGATTCGGCGGCCGCCATCGAGCGCAGCCGTGCGATGCGCACGCAGTCCGACGCGTGGTGGCAGAAGTATCTCGCGCTGCCGCGCGGGCCGGAGGAGGATCGGCTCGCGCAGGATGTCGCCGCGAAGCGGCTGGCGCTGCAACGCAGCTGTGACGCGTTCGCGAGCATCGTCGGGGCGGACCAGCGCGATCGCATCGGCGACGGCGCCAAGCAGCTCCAGGCGCTCTACAACGATCTCTCGGTGGCGAGCGAAGCGTTGCGCAACTTTCAGTTCACCGATGCGAAGGCGAACTTCGAACGTGCGGAAACGGTGTTCGACACGCTGCGCGTGCTGTCGATCGTCGCGCTCGCGGCTGGCTTCGGCGCCGCGTTGCTGTCGTGGCTGACGCTGAGCCGCGCGATCGGCCGCCCGATCGCGGACGCGCTCGCGCATTTCGACGCGATCTCCGCAGGCGACCTGCGCCGGCCGATCGTCGTGCACCGGCGAGACGAAATGGGCCAGCTTCTCGACGGCCTCGCGAAGATGCAGCGCGGGCTCGTCGACACGGTGCGCACCGTGCGCGGCGGCAGCGAGTCGATCGCGACCGCGGCCCGCCAGATCGCGGCCGGCAACATCGACCTGTCGTCGCGCACCGAGGAACAGGCCGCTGCGCTGCAGGAAACCGCGTCGAGCATGGAACAGCTGACCGGCACCGTGAAACAGAACGCGGACAATGCGCGACAGGCAAGTTCGCTGGCCGCGAACGCATCGGAGATTGCAAACAAGGGCAATACGGTGGTCGGCCAGGTGGTCGGCACGATGGGCGAGATCAACGACAGCTCGGCAAAGATCGCGGACATCATTGCGATCATCGAAGGAATCGCATTCCAGACCAACATTCTTGCGCTGAATGCGGCCGTCGAAGCCGCGCGCGCGGGCGAGGAAGGCCGCGGCTTCGCGGTCGTCGCGGGCGAGGTGCGCAGCCTCGCACAGCGTTCGTCGACCGCGGCCAAGGAGATCAAGGCGCTGATCGACGCATCGGTGGAGCGCATCCGGTCGGGTTCGACACTGGTCGACGAAGCGGGGCGCACGATGAGCGACGTGATCGGTGCGGTGCAGCGCGTGACGGACATCATGGGCGAAATCGCCGCGGCATCCGAGGAACAGAGCGGCGGGATCGACCAGGTGGCGCGCGCGGTCGCGCAGATGGATGAGGTCACGCAGCAGAATGCGGCGCTCGTCGAGGAAGCCGCGGCCGCCGCGCAGTCGCTCGACGAACAGGCTGCGCGCTTGCGCGAAACGGCGTCGGTGTTCCAGCTCGACGACGAAGCGGCACGCCCGGGCGCCGTCGCGCCGGTTGCGGCGCGTCACGCGTCGCGTGCCCCCGCGACGGCGGTTGCGGTGCCGGCACAACAGGCTGCTGCGCGCGACGATCGCGATGCCCCGCCGAAGCGCACGGCTGCGGCGACGCCGGCTCGCAAGCCCGTGACTGCATCCGCGGCATCCGCAGCGGCGCCGGTCGCTGCGGCCGCCGGCGCCGACGACTGGGAGACCTTCTGATTCGCGCATGCCGCGTATCTATCCCCATTTGGTGACGAACGACGCCCGCGACATGCGGGCGTCGTCGTTTCGGCGGCAGACAAAATGTGACAGTGCGCATGAACGATCGTGCATCGTTGCGTGCATCGCGCGACCCGTCCCGGCGGATACACGCAACGATGCGCGTCGTATGCCCGCAACTGTCGTACGGGTATCTCCGTAAGGGCGCTGCGCAAAAAAATTGTAACGGTGCGCGAAGCGTGTCGTCGTAAACGGCCGCTCGAACGTATAGGGATGAAGGGGAGAAGCGACGACGTCGGATGTGTCCAACGCACAAGACGTTCCGTCGTTCGACAAGACGCGGCGGATGCAGATTCTGCGGCTCGGGAGATCGATTGTAAAACGGCGAAATGTGTTGTCCAAGCGGTGTTGTCGAGAATAACGAACTTCATACGAAGAGTTCGTGAAAAAAAATAAGAAAGGGTTTAGGATGAATTCGAACGCGCTTGCTTCTGCGCAGTCGTACGAAGGCAGGCACGTCTTCAGACTCAGGCGAGGGAGGTAGCATGGATATTTACAGCAGCTTCGCGAACCGCTTCGAAAAAACGCGAGAGGAAGAGCTCTCGCTGGAGGAGTATCTCGCGCTCTGCAAGAACGATCCATCCGCGTACGCGACGGCTGGTGAACGCATGCTGGCAGCAATCGGGGAACCTGAACACATCGATACCCGCAACGAGCCGCGCCTGTCGCGGATCTTCGCGAACAAGGTCATCAAGGTCTATCCGGCGTTTCGTGAGTTCTACGGAATGGAGGAAGTGATCGAGCAGGTGGTCGCGTATTTCCGCCACGCTGCGCAAGGGCTCGAAGAGAAGAAGCAGATCCTCTACCTGCTCGGCCCGGTGGGCGGCGGCAAGTCGTCGATCGCCGAGCGTCTGAAGCAACTGATGGAGCGCGTGCCGTTCTATTCGCTGAAGGGCTCGCCCGTCAACGAATCGCCGCTCGGGCTGTTCGACTACGACGAAGACGGCCCGATCCTCGAGGAACAGTACGGCATTCCGCGCCGCTACCTGAAAAACATCCTGAGTCCGTGGGCCGTCAAACGCCTGCACGAATACAACGGCGACATCCGCCAGTTCCGCGTCGTGCGCCGTTATCCGTCGATCCTGCGGCAGGTCGGCATCGCGAAGACGGAGCCGGGCGACGAGAACAATCAGGACATCTCGTCGCTGGTCGGCAAGGTCGACATCCGCAAGCTCGAACAGTATGCGCAGGACGATGCCGATGCGTACAGCTACTCGGGCGGCCTGTGCCTCGCGAACCAGGGCCTGCTCGAATTCGTCGAAATGTTCAAGGCGCCGATCAAGGTGCTGCACCCGCTGCTGACCGCCACGCAGGAAGGCAACTTCAAGGGCACCGAGGGCTTCGGCGCGATTCCGTTCGACGGGATCATCCTCGCGCACTCGAACGAGTCGGAGTGGAAGGCGTTCCGCAACAACCGCAACAACGAGGCACTGCTCGACCGGATCTTCGTCGTGAAGGTGCCGTACTGCCTGCGCGTGTCGGAAGAGACCAAGATCTACGAGAAGCTGATCCGCAACTCGTCGCTTGCCGAGGCCGTATGCGCGCCGGGCACGCTGAAGATGATGTCGCAGTTCTCGGTGCTGTCGCGTCTGCACGAGCCGGAGAATTCGAGCCTGTTCTCGAAGATGCAGGTGTATGACGGCGAAAACCTGAAGGACACCGATCCGAAGGCGAAGTCGTATCAGGAGTACCGCGACTACGCGGGCGTGGACGAAGGGATGACGGGCGTGTCGACACGCTTCGCGTTCAAGATCCTGTCGCGCGTGTTCAACTTCGATTCGAGCGAGGTCGCGGCCAACCCCGTGCACCTGATGTACGTGCTCGAACAGCAGATCGAACGCGAGCAGTTCCCGCCGGAAACCGAGCAGAAGTACCTGTCCTTCGTGAAGGACGTGCTCGCGTCGCGTTACGCGGATTTCATCGGCAAGGAGATCCAGACGGCCTATCTCGAGTCGTATTCGGAGTACGGCCAGAACATCTTCGACCGCTACGTCACGTATGCCGACTTCTGGATCCAGGACCAGGAATTCCGCGATCACGACACGGGCGAGAGCTTCGATCGCGCCGCGTTGAACGCGGAGCTGGAGAAGATCGAGAAACCGGCCGGCATCAGCAATCCGAAGGATTACCGCAACGAGATCGTGAACTTCGTGTTGCGTGCACGGGCGGCGAACGCCGGCAAGAACCCCGTGTGGACGAGCTACGAGAAGTTGCGCGTCGTGATCGAGAAGAAGATGTTCTCGAACACCGAGGAGCTGTTGCCGGTGATTTCGTTCAACGCAAAGGGTTCGGCGGAGGAGCAGCGCAAGCATGAGGACTTTGTGAACCGGATGGTCGCGAAGGGCTATACGCCGAAGCAGGTGAGGCTGCTTTGCGACTGGTATCTGCGCGTGCGCAAGTCGTCATGACGCGCGCGGTACCGAGCCCGTACGGCGCGTCCGTACGGGCGCTTTCAGAGACGCCGCCCGCATGACGGGAGACGGCATGTGCGGCGAGCGTCCCGGCATATCGACTTTCGAGCGGGAGACCGGCAGTGCTTCATCAAATCATCGACCGCAGGCTGGCCGGCAAGAACAAGAGCATCGCCAACCGCGAACGCTTTCTGCGTCGCGTCAAGAACTACATTCGTCGTGCCGTGTCCGACGCGGTGCGCGACCGTAGCATCAAGGATATCCAGAGCACGCAGAGCATCACGATCCCGCGCAAGGACATCGCGGAGCCGAATTTCCGGCACGGGCCGGGCGGGCGTCGTGAATACGTGCACCCCGGCAACGAGGACTACGTGCGCGGCGACAAGATCCCGCGTCCGCAGGGCGGCTCGGGCGGCGGCGGCAGTCAGGCCAGCAACGAAGGCGAAGGGCAGGACGACTTCGTGTTCGAGCTGTCGCGCGACGAGTTCATGCAGTACTTCTTCGACGATCTCGAACTGCCGCGCCTCGTGAAGACGCACCTGCTGACGGTGCCGAGCTGGAAGAACGTGCGCGCGGGCTGGTCGGCGGAAGGCACGCCGAACAACATCGACGTGGTGCGTTCGCTGCGCAGCGCGCTCGGCCGGCGCATCGCGCTCGGCTCGCCGCTCGTCAACGAGTTGCGCGAACTCGAGGCGCAGCTCGAATTGATGAAGAGCGATCCGGAAGACCGCCGCGAGGACATCGCGACGCTCGAGGCCGAGATCCATCACCTGAAGGGGCGCATCTGGCGGATTCCGTTCATCGATCCGTTCGACCTGCGCTACATCAACCGCGTGAAGCAGCCGCAGCCGTCGAGCCAGGCCGTGATGTTCTGCCTGATGGACGTGTCGGGCTCGATGGACGAGCAGCGCAAGGATCTCGCGAAGCGCTTCTTCATCCTGCTTTACCTGTTCCTCAAGCGCAACTACGAGCGCATCGAGGTCGTGTTCATCCGTCACCATACGCGTGCCGAGGAAGTCGACGAGGATACCTTCTTCCATTCGACCGAGAGCGGCGGCACGGTCGTGTCGAGCGCGCTCGAACTGATGCGCAAGGTGCAGAACGAGCGCTACTCGCCGACCGAGTGGAACATCTACGGCGCGCAGGCGTCCGACGGCGACAACTGGACCGACGATTCGCCCAAGTGTCGCAAAATCCTGGAAGAGGATATCCTCACGAAGACGCGTTACTTCGCGTATATCCAGGTCGCGCCGGAAGAGCAGAATCTGTGGCTGGAGTACGCGCAGCTCGCGCTGTCGCAGCCGCATCTCGCGATGAAAAAAGTGGAATCGGCTGCCGAGATTTACCCGGTGTTTCGCGAATTGTTCGAAAAGCAGGTGGAAATGTCATGACGACCCGCCATCTGCACAACGAGTCGCGCGGCTACGAGCCGCGCCCCTCCGGCGACGACACGGCCGGCTCTGCCGCATCGCAGCAACGCGCGCAGGCCGAACCGCCGCCGCCGGCCGCCGACTTGCCCGGCTCCGGGCAAAAGGAAGCGCGTATGAACGTTGCCGAACGCAAGCCGCTGCCGTGCCCGTCCGACTGGACGTTCGAACTGCTCGAGGAATACGACACGCACATCTCGCAGGTCGCCGAACAATACGAGCTCGACATCTACCCGATCCAGCTCGAACTGATCAGCGCCGAACAGATGATGGATGCGTATGCGTCGGTCGGGATGCCCGTCAACTACCGCCACTGGTCGTTCGGCAAGCACTTCCTCGCGACCGAGAAGAGCTACCGCCGCGGCCAGATGGGCCTCGCGTACGAAATCGTCATCAATTCGAATCCGTGCATCGCGTATCTGATGGAAGAGAACACGATGACGATGCAGGCGCTCGTCATCGCGCACGCGGCGTACGGGCACAACTCGTTCTTCAAGGGCAACTACCTGTTCCGGCTGTGGACCGACGCGCACGCGATCATCGACTATCTCGTGTACGCGAAGAACTACGTCGCGGAATGCGAGGAGCGCTACGGGCTCGATCGGGTCGAGGAACTGCTCGATTCGTGCCATGCGCTGATGAACTACGGCGTCGACCGCTACAAGCGGCCGCAGAAGCCGTCGCTGTCGAAGGAAGCGGCGCTGCGGCGCGAGCGCGAGGCGTACCTGCAGTCGCAGGTGAATGAACTGTGGCGCACGCTGCCGGGCAAGAAGCCGGAGCTGATGGAGGAGCAGGAAGGCCGCTATCCGCCCGAGCCGCAGGAGAACCTGCTGTATTTCGCGGAGAAGAACGCGCCGCTGCTCGAACCGTGGGAGCGGGAAGTGATCCGCATCGTGCGCAAGATCGGCCAGTATTTCTACCCGCAGCGGCAGACGCAGGTGATGAACGAAGGCTGGGCGACGTTCTGGCATTACACGCTGCTGAACACGCTGTACAACCAGGGCAAGCTGGAAGACGGCTTCATGATGGAGTTCCTGCATTCGCACAGCAACGTGGTCTACCAGCCGCCCGTCACGAAGCCGTACTACAGCGGGATCAACCCGTATGCGCTCGGTTTCTCGATGATGAGCGACATCCGGCGGATCTGCGAAGCACCGACGGAAGAGGACTACAAGTGGTTTCCGGAGATCGCGGGCACCCCGTGGCTGCCGGCGATGCACTATGCGATGCGCAACTTCAAGGACGAGAGCTTCATCGCGCAATACCTGTCGCCGAACCTGATCCGCGAGATGCGGCTCTTCTCGGTGCTCGACGACGACATGCGCGATTCGCTCGAGGTGTCGGCGATCCACGACGATTCCGGTTACCAGTACGTGCGGCAGGCGTTGTCGCGGCAGTACGACATCCACCACCGCGAGCCGAACATCCAGGTGTGGGCGGTGAACACGCGCGGCGACCGCAGCCTCACGCTGCGTCACTTCATGACCGACAACCGCCACCTGTCGAACGACAGCGACGAGGTGCTCAAGCACATGGCGCGGCTCTGGCAGTTCGACGTGTACCTGGAAAGCGTCGACGAGGCCGGCACCGTGCGCAAGCGCTACGAGTGCCGCTACGTGCCGCCGGAGGTGCGCGTTTGATCGTCGGCTTCAAGAATGTTTGCATCGGACGCCAGCCCGCGGGCTGGCGTTTTCATATGACGAACGCGTGGCAGGAGAAAAATCTTCTACATCCGGACGAACCCGGAAAGCCTGTTACTTTACATTTCGCTAAAATCCCGTAGCGCCGTGCCGCCGGAACCGGTGCCACGTGCGACCGCACGCGGCGGCCCCCAGCCGTCTCGCCCAGAAAGCACTAAAAGGAACAGACCAATCCATGGACGTCCAGACCGACCAAGCTGCGCTGTCCGCGCATGACACCCGGCGGCGCGTGTTCGCCATCGTCGGCGCCTCATCGGGCAACCTCGTCGAGTGGTTCGACTTCTACATCTACTCGTTCTGCGCGCTGTACTTCGCGCCGGCGTTCTTCCCGAGCGGCAACACGACGACGCAGCTGCTGAACACGGCCGGTGTGTTCGCGGCCGGCTTCCTGATGCGTCCGATCGGCGGCTGGCTGTTCGGCCGCATCGCCGATCGTCACGGCCGGCGTGCTGCGATGATGATCTCGGTGCTGATGATGTGCGGCGGCTCGCTCGTGATCGCGGTGCTGCCGACCTATGCACAGATCGGCGCGCTCGCGCCGGCGCTGCTGCTGGTCGCGCGCCTGTTCCAGGGGCTGTCGGTGGGCGGCGAATACGGGACGAGCGCGACCTACATGAGCGAGGTCGCGTTGAAGGGCCGGCGCGGCTTCTTCGCGTCGTTCCAGTACGTGACGCTGATCGGCGGCCAGCTGTGTGCGCTGCTGGTGCTCGTGATCCTGCAGCAGACGCTGTCGACCGACGAACTGAAGGCCTGGGGCTGGCGCATCCCGTTCGTCGTCGGCGCGGCGGCCGCGCTGATCTCGCTGTACCTGCGGAAATCGCTCGACGAGACGTCGACCAGCGCGTCGCGCGACAAGAAGGACGCCGGCACGATCCGCGGCGTGTGGCAGCACAAGGGCGCGTTCTTCACGGTGGTCGGCTTCACGGCCGGCGGCTCGCTGATCTTCTACACGTTCACCACATACATGCAGAAGTACCTCGTGAACACGGCCGGCATGCACGCGAAGACGGCCAGCAACGTGATGACCGTCGCGCTGCTCGTCTACATGCTGATTCAGCCGGTGTTCGGCGCGCTGTCCGACAGGATCGGCCGCCGTACGTCGATGATCCTGTTCGGCTCGTTCGCGGTGATCGGCACGGTGCCGCTGATGCATGCGCTGAAGGACGTCACGAGCCCGGTGGCCGCGTTCGTGCTGATCACGGTCGCGCTGGCGATCGTCAGCTTCTACACGTCGATCAGCGGTCTCATCAAGGCCGAGATGTTCCCGCCGGAAGTGCGCGCGATGGGCGTCGGCCTGTCGTATGCGGTCGCGAACGCGATCTTCGGCGGCTCGGCCGAGTACGTCGCGCTGTGGTTCAAGTCGATCGGCAGCGAGGAAACCTTCTACTGGTACGTGACCGTGCTGTGCGCGATCTCGCTGATCGTGTCGTGGCGGATGCGCGATCCGAGCAAGGAAGGGTACCTGCGCCACGAACCGTGATCGATTGCGCAGCGCGCGCATTTGCATCGTGACGAACGTCCCGCCAACTGGCGGGACGTTTTTTTTGCGGCGCGCGATTACGCGGGCGGCGGCATGGGAGCGGCCGCCGGATCGGGCACGCCCGACTGCCGGCCTTGCTCGACCAGCCATTCGAACATCCGCTCGACGATCGGCGAGCGCGACGGGCCGTCGATGCGCGACAGCCACCACGTGGTGCCGGGCAGGCGCGGGTAGTCGGCGAGCACGGTCAGCGCGCGCTGGTCGAGGCCGGCCTGCGCGACGAGGCGCGGCAGGCACGCGATGCCGCGGCCGCGCAGCACGGCGTCCAGCACGAGCCGCTGATCGTCGTAGATCGCGTGCATCCGGAAATCCGACAGCTGCTCGCGAAACGCCGTCGCCAGGCGCTCGTCGGTCAGGCTCGCTTCGAGGCAGATAAGCCCCGCATGCCGCGGGTGCGCGCCGCGCGGCACGCGTTCGAGCTGCGCCGCCAGCGGCGTCGCGCATACCGTCACCCACTCGTCCCGCATGAACGGGATATCCAGCAGGCCGGGCTGCAGCATCGGCCGCGTGCCGATCGTCATGTCGACGTCGATCTCGTCGACGTAACGCGCGGTTTCGTCGGTCGACAGCAGCGGGCACAGGTCCGGCAGCACCTGCTGCAACTGTTCGAGGCGCGGCTGCAGCCAGCCGTGCAGCAACGGCGCGGGGCACACCAGCACGACGAGCCCCGGGTTCAGGTAGGTCGCGATGCGGTCGAGCCCACCGCGTAACGTGTCCATCGCGCGCTGCACGCTGCGCTGCAGGACTTCGCCGGCGATGGTCAGTTCGACACCGCGGCCGCGCCGGCGGAACAGCGGCTGCCCGAGTTGTGCTTCCAGCTGCTGGATCTGATGGCTGATCGCCGATTGCGACAGGTGCAGATCGTCGGCCGCGCGCGAGAAATTGCCCAGCCGGGCCGCGGCTTCGAAGCCGGTCAGCAGTTTCAGGGACGGAACGCGTTGCATCAAGATATGAGGTGAATTGATTGATTCGGTCAAAAAATATCAATATTCATCAAGTTTAACCTGTCGCACAATCGGCCATCAATCACAACGGAGGCTGATCGATGGGTCGCTTTGATGCTCGCCAGCGCGGTTACCGGATGCCCGCCGAATGGGAGTCCATGGATGCCACGTGGCTCGGATGGCCGGTTCTCGACGGTCGCGAAGACCTGTGGGGCGTTCATTACGCGCAGGTGTGCCGCGAATTCGCACTGGTCGCGCGGACCATCGCCCGCTACCAGCGCTGCGTGGTGGCCGTCCACCACAGCCAGGCCGACGCCGCGCGCGTGCTGGTGGGCGCGAGTGTCGACGTGTTGCCGGTCGCGGCCGAGGACAACTGGCTGCGCGATTGCGGGCCGATCTTCCTCGTCAGCGAGCAGCGCGAGCTCGGCGCGGCCGTGTTCCGCTTCAACTGCTGGGGCGAGAAGTACCAGCCGTACGACGGTTGCCAGCAGGCCGGGCAGGACATCGCGCGCGCGGCCGGTGCCGAGATCTTCAATTCGCACATGGTGCTGGAGGGCGGCTCGTTCTACGTCGACGGGCAGGGCACGCTGGTCACCACCGAGAGCTGCCTGCTGCATCCCAATCGCAACCCGCACCTGAGCCGCGCGGAGATCGACGCGGAGCTTCGCCGCATGCTGGGTGTCGAGAAGATCGTGTGGCTGCCCGGCAATCCCGACGAAGTGGAGACGAACGGGCACGTGGACGGTATCGCGTCGTTCATCGCGCCCGGCCGGATGCTGTGCCAGGCCGCGCTGCCGGAGCAGGGCGACTATTTCCGCGTGATGCGCGAAAACCGCCGCGCACTGGAACTCGCGACCGACGCGGCCGGGCGCCGTTTCGAGCTGCTCGACCTGCCGTCGCCGATCGTCAGCGAACGCTTCGGCTCCGACCGCTACTGCGATTGTTACGCGAACTACATCCTGGTGAACGGCGCGGTGATCGTGCCCGCGTTCGGCGTCGAGCAGGATCAGGCCGCACGCGAGGTCTTCAGTCGCGCGTTCCCGGGGCGTAACGTGGAGATGTTGCCGATCCCGACGCTGTCGATCGGCGGCGGCAGCATCCATTGTTCGACGCAACAGCAGCCTTCCGTCGCGAGTTGAGCGACGCCTGACCAGCAGGTATCGATCCCACGAGGAGCAATTGCAATGCCGTCCAAACACATCACCGTCGCCGCCGTGCAGATGGCGTCGGGCAGCTGGAACCTCGAAGACAACATGGCCACCGCGGAGCGCCTGATCCGCGTAGCCGCCGCGCAGGGCGCGAATCTCGTGCTGTGCCCGGAGCTGTTCGCGATGCCGTATTTCTGCGTCGACCAGAACGTGCGTCATCTCGAACTCGCGCAGCCGTTCGAAGGCAACGCGCAAATCGCCCGTTTTGCGGCACTGGCCGGCGAACTCGGCATCGTGCTGCCGATCGGCTTCTTCGAGCGCGCGGGCAATGCCGCGTACAACTCGATCGCCGTGGCGGACGCCGACGGACGCGTGCTGGGCGTCTACCGCAAGACGCATATCCCGGACGGGCCGGGGTATACGGAGAAGTTCTATTTCACGCCCGGCGACACCGGATTCAAGGTGTGGGACACGCGTTTCGGCCGGATCGGCATCGGCATCTGCTGGGACCAGTGGTATCCGGAGACGGCGCGTTGCCTCGCGCTGTTGGGCGCCGAGATCCTGTGTTTTCCGACCATCATCGGCTCGGAGCCGTTCAGCAGCGAGTTCGATTCGGCCGGCCACTGGCAGCGCACGATGCAGGGCCATGCGGCCGCGAACATGGTGCCGGTGGTGGCCGCCAACCGGATCGGCCGCGAGGTCGGCTTCGGCAACGGCAATCCGCAGCAGCAGGCGCTCACGGGCGTGTTCTACGGGTCGAGCTTCATCGCGGATCACACCGGCGAGAAGCGGGCCGAGGCGAACCGCACCGACGAAGCCGTGCTCGTGCACACGTTCGACCTCGACGCGATTCGCGCCGACCGGCAATCGTGGGGCTTTTTCCGCGATCGCCGCCCGGAGATGTATCGCACGTTGCTGACCAGCGACGGCGTGTCGTCCTGCTATCGATGAGGAATGCCCGATGAAACGGAAAGGATGGCTGCGCGTCGCGGTGCCGGGCCTCGTGCTGTGCGTGCTGGCCGGCACGGCCCGCGCCGACGAAGAGAAGGTGCTGAACCTGTATAACTGGAGCAATTACTTCGCGCCGGATACCGTGTCCGCGTTCGAGAAGGAAACCGGCATCAAGGTCCGCTACGACGCGTACGACAGCGACGAGACGCTGCAATCGAAGCTGCTGACCGGCAACAGCGGCTACGACCTCGTGTGGCCGACCAACGACTTCATGGCCAGGCAGATCCAGGCCGGCGTGTTTCGCAAGCTCGACAAGCGCCGGCTGCCGAACCTGAAGTATCTCGACCCGTCGCTGCTGAAACAGATGGCGCAGTCGGATCCCGGCAACCAGTACGGCGTGCCGTACATGTGGGGCACCGTGGGCGTCGGCTACGACCGCGCGAAAGTGCGCGCGATCCTCGGCAAGGACATGCCGGCCGACAGCCTCGACCTGCTGTTCGACCCGGCGATCGCGGCGCGCGTCGCCGCGAAATGCGGGTTGGGCCTGCAGGACTCCGCGAGCACGGTGCTGCCGCTGGCGCTGCGTTACATCGGCCGCGATCCGATGCATCCGTCCGCGCAGGATTACGCGGCCGCGCAGGCGATGCTGATGAAGGTCCGGCCGTTCATCCGCCAGTTCGTCGGATCGTCCGATGCGAACGAGCTGATCGAAGGGGAGCTGTGCGTGACGGTCGGCTTCTCCGGTGCGATCAACCTGGCCGCGCAGAAGGCGAAGGGGCGCGATCCGAAGCGTGACATCGTGTACGACATCCCGCGCATCGGCAGCCTGATGTGGTTCGACGCGATGGTCATTCCGGCGTCCGCGAAGCATCCGGACAACGCGCATGCGTTCATCAACTACATCCTGCGTCCGGACGTGATCGCGAAGATCTCGAATGCGACGCGCTACGCGAACGCGAACCAGGGCGCACTGAAGCTGATGGACCCGGCGCTGGTCCGCAATCCGGGCATCTATCCGGACGAGTCGACGCGACGCACGTTATTTACGCCGATCGCCGAATCGCCGGCCGTGATGCGTCTTGAAGGCCGAACCTGGCTCGGTTTCAAGACGGCACGGCCGTGACGGCACACCAACACACCATTGAAGCAACCGGCAAGCGAAAGAGGAATGCCATGACAACGAGACGTCAACTGTTGAAACGCGGCCTGTCCGTATCGGGCGCGGCGCTGGCCGCCAGCGCGCTGGGCGGATTGCTGGGCCGTGCCGCGCACGCGCAGCAGGGCGCAGGCTGGCACATGCCGGACGAGGGTGCGTCGCACACGGCGACCTGGATGGCATTCGGCCCGAGCGAGGACATCTGGGGCGCGCGGCTGTTGCCCGTGGTGCGCGAGAACCTGGCCGCGGTCGCGAAGGCGATCGCCGCGCACGAGCCGCTGAAGATGCTGGTGCGGGAGCAGGACTATGCGATCGCGTCGCGGCTGTGCGGTTCGTCGGTCGAGCTGGTCCAGCATCCGGTCGACGATCTGTGGATGCGCGACACGGGGCCCGTGTTCGTGAGGAACGGGTCGGGTCAGCTCGGCGGCGTGAGCTTCAATTTCAACGGCTGGGGCAACAAGCAGGAACACGATCAGGATGCCGAAGTCGCACCGTTCGTCGCCGAGCGCGCCGGTGCGCGGCTGATCGACACGCGGCTGGTGCTGGAAGGCGGCGGCATCGAAGTGGACGGCGAGGGGACGGCGATCATCACGCGCAGCTGCGTGCTGAATCCGAACCGCAATCCGGGCGTCAGCCAGGCGCAGTGCGAGGCGGAGCTGAGCCGCCTGCTCGGGCTGAAGAAGATCATCTGGTTGCCGGGCATCGCGGGCAAGGACATCACCGACGGGCATACCGACTTCTACGCGCGCTTCACGAGCCCGGGCGTCGTGGTGGCCGGACTCGACACGGATCCGTCCTCGTACGACCACGCGGTGACGCGGCAGCATCTGGAAATCCTGCGGAAATCCACCGATGCGAAGGGGCGCCCGTTGAAGGTTGTCGTGCTGCCGGGCCCGAAAACCGTCCGGCACACCTACGAGAACGCGGAGTTCGCGGCCGGCTACATCAACTTCTACGTGTGCAACCGCGCGGTGATCGCGCCGCAGTTCGGCGATAGCCGGGCCGACCGCAATACGCGGGACACGCTCGTCGACCTGTTTCCCGGCCGCGACGTGATTCAACTGAACATCGACGGCATCGCGGCGGGCGGCGGCGGCATCCACTGCACCACGCAACAGCAGCCGGCCTGAGTGCGGCCGCGGGCCGGTCTGCGTGACCGGTTCGCACGGCTTCCGACATTTGCCGGTCGTTCCGGACTACTGAAAAACAACGCGGAATCCGTCCCGGTGGACGGAAGCCGGCATGCGCGCACGCGCGCCGGTTGCGCAATGGAGTGAACACATGACGAAAAAAGGGACCCGCGCAAGCGTGGACAAACTCGTGCGGCACATGCCGGATACCGGCCGGCGCGGATTCATCCGCTGTTCGGCCGCGTGGCTCGGCATGCCTCTGCTGGGCAGCCTGGCTGCATGCGGTGGCGGTGACGGCGCGTCCGACGCGACTGCCGCGCCGCGCGTGACGCCGTCGGCGCGGCAGGCCGCGTACCGGCTGCCCGCCGAAGAGGCGCCGCATGCGTCGACCTACATGGCTTTCGCGTCCGGCACGGAAGGCATCTGGATGCCGGTCACGCCGCAGAGCACGGATGCCGGCATCGACCGGGTTCGAGCGGATCTGATGGACGTCGCGAAGGCGATCGGCGCAACCGAACCGGTCGACCTGCTGGTGCTGCCGGCCGACCTGGAAGCGGCCCGCGTGCTGCTTGCGAGCGCGAGCGTCGCGAATCCCGACCTGCATGCACGTTATGCGGCGCGTCCGGCGGGCGTGGGCGGGATCAACCTCGTGGCGCTCGCCGACGGCTTCGACGATTTCTGGGTGCGCGACACGGGCTGCGTGTTCGTCCGCGACACCGCGAACGGCAATGCGCTGAGTGCGGTCGGCTTCAATTTCAACGGCTGGGGCAATGCGAACACCGACGGCGTCGGCGCGGCGGTCCCGCCGGCGGTTGCGGCCGCGAGCAACCGGTCGAAGGCAGGCAAGTTCTTCCAGCCGTTCGGCCGCGACAGCACGCTGGCGGGCTGGATGGCGCAGACGAAAGGCGCGAACCTGATCCGCAGCACGTTGACGCTCGAAGGCGGCGCGATCGAATTCGATGGCGACGCAACAGCGATCCTCACCGAGTCGGCCGTGCTGCACGTGAACCGGAATCCGCAACTGTTCGACCTCCCTAATGGCGTCATCGCCAACGCGACGCTGCTGCCGACGGCGAAAGACTCCGTGCTCGCCGAACTGCGGCGCACGCTCGGCGTGCGCAAGATCATCTGGCTGCCGGGCACGGCGACTTATCCGCGCGGTGCCGGCGTGGGTGGCGCGGGCGGTGCGGCGACGCCGGCCGGCGAGAGCGACATCACGAACGGCCACGTCGATTTCTACGCGCGGTTTCTCGCGCCGGGTGTGGTTGCGTGCTGCTACGACGCGTCGAATTCGACCGGCGAACGCGCATTGACGGATGCGAACCGGCAACGCCTCGCGGGGCAGACCGATGCGAACGGCCGGCCGCTGCAGATCGTCGAGCTCGTGCCGCCGGTCAATTTCGGCTCGTCGGCCGGCACCACACTGAACGACCGGCAGATGTCGCATTTCGCGGCCGGCTACATCAATTTCTACACGTGCAACGGCGCGATCGTGATGCCGAAGTTCAACGACGCGGCTGCCGACGCGGCCGCGGTCGCCGCGGTCCGCCCGTATGCGGGGAACCGGGCGATCGTGCAGGTCGACATCCTCGGCATCGCGTCGGGCGGCGGCGGCATCCACTGCTCGACGCGGGAAGTGCCGGCATGAGCGTGTGCCGTCATATCGATATCGAAATCGATTCGTTGTCCGTGACGCGCGATTTGCTTAATCTGAACCCGTAGTTCGTGTGACACCTCCTTGACTGGGATTCGCGCCCGCTGCTTGCAGCGGGCGTCTTTTTTGGCGCTCGCCCCGCGCGACGGCGACACGATCAATGTGCGCTTGCCGGCGCGTACACCGCGTACATCCATTCGCACGCTTGCCTGACCGACGCATGCATGAGCCATGCCTGCGCTCGACATATCCTCCGCTCCGGTCCTGGTCCTGCAGATTGTCGGTAATGGACAACGCGTGTTCTCGCGATGTACCGCAGCTATCAAGAATCACGAAAAATCGAACATAAACATATTCTTTCTTGGCCTGATCGTTCCGATTTCTATTTTCTTCAGCGATTTCAGTAGTCGAATTAGGTTTTATCCCGGTGTCGTGTATTGAATTAGGATTTCCATAGATGATATGCGTATCTATCATCTGGGGTATTGACGCGCACGTCTGTTCATGCTTGCGTATATCGTCGAATCGACTGCCGGGCGGGCATCTCAAGGCAGCCTTTCTTCCAGAAAAGTCGCTCCAGCGGCGGCCGCATCAATAAACCGCCCGAATCCGTTCCTCCACGCATGCTTGCGGCTTTATCAATTTCTTACTTGTACGATATTAATTTCAAGTCCGAGTAAATAGAATTGCGGGATCGTCAATATTCGAAGTGCACGGCAAATGCCATGCCTCCAGGATTGACGATGCGGCCGGTATTTCGCGTCAGGCCGTTGAAGTAAACGGCATGACGCGGAACGAGCGGCATGCCACAAGCCAATCAATCTCATAGGAAGGTGGAAATGAAGATGAATCTTCTTCGGTGCTGGGTTGCGGCCGGTATTGCAGGCGCAGTACTGGCTCCGACGGTCGCCCACGCATATGACGGGACAATCAAGTTCGAGGGAAGCATCTCGGATGTCACGTGCAACATCAACGGACAGGCGCCGGGCGTGGACAACATCCGCGAAGTGCCGCTGGGCGACCATATCAACCCGAGCACGTTCGCCACGGCCGGCTCGACGTCGACCGCCGTGCCGTTCGCGCTGAATATCGGCGGCAACGCGGGTTGTACCGACGATACGAAAGTCGTGATCGATTTCGATCCGGCGTCGGCCAACGTCAATCCGGTGACCGGCAACCTGAAACTCGTCGGGACGAAGCCGGCCGAAGGCATCGAGATTCAGGTCAGCGATGCCGGCAACGGCAAGGCCGGGAAGATCTGGCTCGGCAAGCCGCAGAACCTGGCGGATGCACAGGTCGCGACCGTGAAGAACAATACGGCGACCCTGGCCTATTCGGCCGCCTACGTGTCGACGGTCGATCAGGCGGCGATCAAGACCGGGTCGGGCAATTCGTTCATCCGCTATACGCTGGCCTATTACTGATCGTTGTAGTACGTGTCCCATGCCATGATCTTGTCATTTCGTACTCTTAATTATGTGGTGGCGTGTTGCGTCGTGGCATGGACTGCCTGCGCCGTGCCGGCGCAGGCAGCGCTTGTTCTGAACGGCACGCGTGTTGTCTTCCCGGAACGCGAGCGTGATGTGACCGTTCGCGTCGAAAACACGTCGGAGCAGCCGGTGCTCGCACAAAGCTGGATCGACGACGGTCGCATCGACGTGCCGCCCGAGCAATTGCAGGTGCCATTCGTCGTCGCCCCGTCGCTGAAGCGCGTCGAACCTGGCCGCGGCGCCGTGCTGCGTATCACGCACACGCCTGCTGCGTTGCCCGGCGATCGCGAATCGGTTTACTGGTTGAATGTCCTCGAGGTGCCCGCCAGTCAAAAGGATAGCGACAATCAACTGCGTTTCGGCTTCCGGACGCGCATCAAGTTGTTTTTCCGACCGACGGCGCTTGCCGACGGCGCGGACGCCGCGCCCGATCAGTTGGTCTGGAAAGCGGTCGCGGCAACGTCGGGCGGGGGCAAACGCGAGTTCATGCTCGAAGTTACCAATCCGACACCGTACTACGTTTCGTTCGGCAAGGTGGAGAGCGATCCTGGTGGCACATTCGTGTCCGCCGGCGGTGGAATGGTCGAGCCGTTCGGCAGCGCGAGGTTTGAGCTGCCGGGAAGCGTCGCATCGCCTCACAAACCGGCAATCGTGCGCTACATGGTCATCGACGACTACGGCGGCCGCGCCACGATAACGAAAAAGCTGGCGGACTGACCGGGCCGTCAGGCCGCGCAACATCGAGGCACGATTCAGCATACCGTTTCGCCACGTCAAGATGGCGTTCAATAGATTCGGCATGCGAAACAACATGATTTCCCATGCAGATCCCATCGACACTCCCTTTTCCGTGCGAGCGCGCATCAGTATCGTGTAACCGGCCTCGCTCGCGCCTGCGAGCAGTCGCATCGGTGCTCACGCCGTTCGCGATCACGGTCGCGAGCGCCGGCATGCTCGTGGAGCGCGCGGTCGCGGCCCCCGACGCGCGCTCGTACGACGATGCCGGCCACGGTGTGCCGGCTCCCACGGAATCCGCCCCGTCGACCGGCGACGCGATCCGTTTCGACGCATCGATGCTGATGCATGGTTCCGGCGCCACGCCGATCGACACGACGCCCTATGAACGTCAGAACGTCCTGACGGAAGGGCAGCGACGCGTGGATATCGTCGTCAACGGCCAGTGGCGCGGGGTGGAGGAGGTTTCGTTCCGGCGCGCCGGCGACGGCCGCGTGCGGCCGTGCTACGACCGCGCGATGCTGCAACGCTCGGGGGTCGACCTGGCGCGCAGCGAGCGGGGCCAGGATCGTGACGCACCGCCCGATCCGCTGCCCGACGGGCTGACTTGCGAGCCGGTCTCCCGCTATGTCCCCGGCGCGGAACTTTCGTTCGATCAGGACGAACAGAAGTTGTATCTGGTCGTTCCGCAGTTCTACATGCGGCTCGCGAGTCGAAGCAATTTCGTCGATCCTTCGACCTGGACGAACGGCGTGCCGGCCGCGGTCCTGAACTACAACGCGAACGCATTCACGACGCGCTCAAGCGGTTACGAATTTGCGCAGCTCTATACGGGGCTGACGATGGGTGCAAACGCCGGGCCGTTCCGGATTCGCCATACGGGCAATTTCACGTGGTCGCAGCGCGGTGTCGTGCGGTATCAGCGCGGCAACGTATACGCGCAGACGGATCTGCCCGCATGGCGAGCTCAGTTGCGCGTCGGGGAAAGCTCGACGAGCGGCGATCTGTTCGACGCCGTGTCGTTTCGCGGTGTCCAGATATCGAGCGACGACCGGATGCTGCCCGACACGCTGCGCTATTACGCGCCCGTCGTGCGCGGCGTCGCGCAGTCCAATGCGCGCGTGACGATCCACCAGCGCGGTTATCTCGTACACGAAACGACGGTCGCGCCGGGTCCGTTCGAGATCGACGACCTGCAGGCGATGAGTTACGGCGGTGACCTGAACGTGACGGTGACCGAAGCGAACGGTGACACGCACAGTTTCACCGTGCCGTTCGCGACGACGGTCCAGTTGCTGCGGCCGGGTGTCACGCGCTTCAGCGCGATGGCGGGGCGCGCCATCGATTTCGGTTCCGGCGGCGGAACGCAATATGTCGGCCAGTTCACCGTGCAGCGCGGGATCAACAACCTGGTGACCGCATATGGCGGCGGCGCGTTCACGGAGCACTACCAGTCGGTGCTGATGGGCGTCGCGTTCAACACGCCGGTCGGCGGCATTGCGACCGACGTCACGGTCGCGCGCGTGCAGCCGCCTGGTGGGGAGCGGATGAATGGGTCCAGCATTCGCGTGTCGTACAGCAAGAATTTGCCGAACAGCGGTACGAACTTCTCGCTGCTCGCGTATCGCTATTCGACGAAAGGCTATCTCGGCCTGAGCGACGCGCTGCAACTGGCCGGCAGGGCAGCCCAGGGTTTGTCGACGGACGCGTTCCCGCGTTTGCGCAATCGCGTCGACGTCAACATCAGCCAGCAGTTCGGACGTGGCGGCAACATCTATCTGAACGGCTCGTCGCTCAGCTATTGGGCTGGGCGCGGCCAAACGCTCAGTTTCACGCTCGGCTACAGCAAGCAGTGGCGCGATGTGACCATGACCGCGTCGGTGCAGCGGGTGCGCAACATGTCTGCCGGCATGTCGTCGTTCGGGCGCCCGGCAGGCAATACGCTCGCGAGCGTGAGCGTGTCGATTCCGCTCGACCGGAACGCCCGTCGCGCGCCGACTTTCAATACGCTGGTGACGCACGACAGCAGCGCGGGCACGAGCACGATGGCAGGCCTGTCCGGGCGTTTCGGCGAACAAGGCAACGGCTCGTACTCGCTGTCGGGAACCTACGACGGCAGCAACCGGGCGTCGTCGGGCAGTTTCGGCGCCGGGTACCGACTGCCGGCGGTGTCGCTCGCGGGCAATTTCGGCATGGGCAGCGGCTACCAGCAGGCGTCGCTCAGCGCGTCGGGCGGGCTGGTGGTGCATCCGGGCGGCGTGACGCCGGGGCCGACGCTGGGCGAAACGGTCGGCGTCGTGCGCGCACCGGACGCGCGAGGCGCGTCGGTCGGCAATACGGATGCGCGGGTCGACCGGTTCGGCTACGCGGTCATCCCGAGCCTCGTTCCTTATCAGCTCAACCGGGTCGACATCGATCCGAAGGATATTCCGGACGACGTCGAGATGACGACGGTCTCGCGCAGCGTCGCACCGCGCGCCGGCGCAGTCGTGATGCTGTCGTACGACACGCTGAAGGCGCGCGCGCTGCTGATCGATGCGACGACCGAAGACGGTCGTCCGCTGCCGTTCGCCGCGCGCGCGCTCGATGCACGGACGGGTGCACCGCTCGGGGCGGTCGGTCAGGGCAGTCGCCTGTTCGTGCGCAGCGGCGCGCATGACGGGCAGATTCGCGTCGAGTGGGGCACGCGGGCGGATCAGCGATGCACGATCGACTATGCGGTGCCGGCCGAGCAGCGCGCGGGTACCGGCTACGTGACGCTCACGCGCGTGTGCCGCTCACCTTCGAAGATGCTGCCGCAGGCCGCGGCGACGTCCGTCGGGAGGCCGTAATCCGATGCGGCGCGCCGTCGACGATTTCGTGTCATTCACAGTCCTGCAGCCGCGCGCGCCGTGCAAGCGACGCTCGACGTTTCGAGCGACCCGCACGGCACGTCTCGCGATCTTCGCCGTCGCGCTGTCCATCGTTTCCATCCCCGCCCGCGCGGCGCTGTCGGTCGTCGGGACCCGCTTCGTCTATCCGGGTGCCGCGCGTGCGCAGACGATCACCGCCCGCAATCTCGGCAGCGCGCCGATCCTCGTCCAGATCTGGCTCGACGACGGCAACGCGAACGCCGATCCGAGCGGGCTGCGCGTGCCCTTCGTCGTCGCGCCGCCGCTCGCGCGGCTCGAACCGCAGCAGACGCTGGCAGTTCGCGTGCGCGCGGTGGGCGACGAACTGGCGCCGGACCGGGAATCGCGCTTCTGGATCAACCTGCTCGAAGTTCCGCCCGCCGGACCGGCGGAGAACACGCTGCGAATTGCATACCGGCTGCGCATGAAGCTGTTGTACCGGCCGCAGGGCATCGCGGGCGAGCCGCGTGATGCACCGGATCGCCTGCAGTGGACGTATGCGGACAGCCGACCGCGTCCGGTCCTCGTGCCGGTCAACCCGACGCCGTATTACGTGACGCTGACGCGGGTCGTCGTGCAAGGGCGGGCTGTTGCGCTGGCCGGCGGTGCGGTGGATGTCGCGCCGTTCGGTCGTAGCGAGATTCCTCTTGACGCGCAGCCCGGCATTCCCGAGGGCGACATCGTCTTCGATGCGGTCGACGACGGCGGCCGTTCGCGCGAACACCGGGGGCGGCTCGAACCGCGTTGATCGTCGAGTGCGTGCAACGTCGACGCGCGGCGGCGGGCGTCCCACGCCGCGCCCGACAACGGATGCAGTACCCGTCCTGCCGGGGGAAATCGGCAGGGTTTCAATCATTACAAGGAAAAGCAACAGTGAACAAAACCTACGCACTGGTATGGAACAGCAGGCAGGGCGTCTGGCAGGTGGCAGGCGAACGGGCCCGTCGCCGCGGCAAGGCGTCGACGCGCGCGCGGAAAGTCGTCGCGATCGCATGGCTTGCCGGCGGCGCATTGACGTCGGCGCATGCATTGCCGGTCGGCGAGAGCGTCGTGTCCGGCAAGGCCGACATCCTGCGATACGACAACGGTCGGCAGATGTCGATCAACCAGCATAGCGACAAGCTGTTGACAGAATGGACGTCGTTCAACGTCGATGCGGGGCAGCGCGTGACGTTCAACCAGCCGTCCGCGTCGTCGATCGCGCTGAACCGGATCACGGGGCAGGGAGCCAGCGCGATTCATGGCAGCATCGACGCGAACGGCCGCGTGTTTCTCGTCAACCCGAACGGGATCCTGTTCGGCAGCGGTGCGCAGGTCAACGTCGGTGGCCTGGTGGCATCGACGCTCGATATCAGCAACGCCGACTTCGCCGCCGGCCGCTATCGGTTCGCCGGATCATCACCGAGCGTTGTGCTTACCCACGGCAATCTCGTCGCGAGCGAAGGCGGCGCGATTGCGCTGCTCGGCGCCCAGGTGAAGAACCGCGGCCTCGTCCAGGCGCAAATGGGCACCGTCGCGCTTGCCGCGGGCAGTGACGTCACGCTGAACTTCGACGGCAGCAAGCTGCTCAGCGTGCAAGTCGACGGGCGTGCCGTCGACGCGCTGGTCAGCAACGAGCGATTGTTGAAGGCCGATGGCGGGCAGGTGCTGATGAGCGCGCGAACCGCCAATACGCTGTTTCAGACCGTGGTCAACAACCAGGGCGCCATAGAGGCGCGCACACTCAGGAATTCCGCCGGACGGATTACGCTGGATGGTTACGACGCCGGCACGGTCAATGTTGCCGGTGCCCTGAACGCCAGCGCGACGACGCCAGGCAATGCCGGCACGATCGACACGCGCGGCGCGGACGTCAAGGTCGCGCTCGGCGCGATGGTCGATACCCGCGCCACCAACGGGCGCGGCGGCATGTGGCGCATCGCGTCGTCCGATCTGTCGGTCGCGCCGGGTGCGAACCGGCAACAGACGATCGTTGCCGATACGCTTGCGCGCAACCTCGCGACGACGGATATCGAGCTCGTCGCCGAGCGCGGCAACCTGTCGGTCGACGGCCCGGTGAGCTGGGCGACGGGCAATCAGATGACGCTGACGAGCCGGCAGGGCGACGTCGTGGTGAACGGCGCGTTGCGTGCAACGGGCGCGAACGCCGGTGTGACCGTCAGCGCGGCGAACGGCGCACGGATCAACGCGCCGATCGCGCTGACCGGCGCGAATACCAGGTTCAAGCTCGATTACGGCAGTGCGTATTCGCTCGGCAATGGCGCGTCGGTCACGCTGTCGGGCATCGGCGCCGGATTCGAATCGAACGGCTTTCTCCATACCGTGATTCAGAACCTTGCGCAGTTGCAGGCCGTCGACGCGAACCTGGGTGGCCTGTACGTGCTCGGCAACGATATCGCCGGCGGCTATTACAACACCGCGTTCAGGACGATCGGTACCGATGCGCCATTCTCCGGCACGTTCGATGGCCTCGGTCATTCGATCAGCAAGCTGTCGATTACGAGCGGCAGCCCCTACGCGGGCCTGTTCGGACTCAACACGGGCAGCATCGCGAACCTTGCGTTGAAATCGTCGAGCGTCGGCGCCATCTCCGGCCCCGGACCGGTCGCGATCGGCGCACTGGCGGGCGAGAACCGGGGCGTGATCTCGAACGTGACCGTGTCGGACAACATGCAGGTGCGTGTGGGCGCCAGTCGCAGCAACGTGCTCGGCGGTCTCGTCGGCATCAACTTCGGCAACGTGGCGCAGTCGTCGTTTACCGGCAAGGTGGAGGGTAACGGCATGACGTACGCTGCCGGCGGTCTCGTCGGCGAGAACGCCAGATACGCACAGATATCCGACAGCACGGCGAACGCTACCGTATCGGGCGGTGCATCGAACACGGCATCGCTCGGCGGCCTCGTCGGCGTGAATCGCGGCACGATCAGCAACGGGACGAGCCTCGGCGCGACGTCTGCCTATGGGCTGTCGGGTGTGAACGTCGGCGGTCTGGTCGGCGCGAACCTGCGGGACGGGACCGTGCAGGGGACGGCCTCGGGCCGTACGACGGGCGGCACGGCCGGTACGGCGGGCGGCTTTGCCGGATACAACGGCGGCACGATCGTCGATTCGATTGCAAGCGGCGTGGTCGACGGCAAGTCCGCTCAGGCGATCGGCGGGTTCGTCGGGTTGAACCAGGGCTCCGTGACCGGCAGCAAGGCGCTGGGTGCGGTTTCCAGTGCGTCTTCGGGGGCAACGGGCGGCTTTGTCGGCGTCAATCAAGGCGGCGATGCGTTGGTCGACAACGCCGAGGCTTACGGCGCCGTGTCCGGCGGGCAAGGCAACAACGGCGGCTTCGTTGGCAGCCATCTCGGCGGGACGATCGCGCATTCGGTCGCGCGCGGCAAGACGACGGGCGGCAACACCAGCAAGACAGGCGGCTTCGCCGGCTACAACGCGAGCCGGTTGGCCGACAACGATGCGAGCGGCGACGTCTCGGCCGGCCAGTACGCGTCGGCCGGGGGCTTTGCCGGTACCAACGCGATGTCGGGCACGCTTGCCGTTGCATCGGCAACCGGCAACGTGTATGGGAGCACGTCCAGCGTCGTCGGCGGGCTCGTCGGCGACAACCTGGGCGCAGTCTTCGGCTCGTCGGCATCGGGCGCGGTCAGCGGCGGCTGCCAGGCAACGCTCGGCGGTCTCATCGGGCTGAATGCGGGGCTCGTCGAGAATTCGGTGGCGAGCGGTCGCGTCAACAACAGCACTTCGTCATCGTGGCGGCAGGTTTACGGTGGTCTGGTCGGCGTGAATCGCGGCACGTTCCGGTGGAGCTATGCGGTCGGTGCGGCTGCGCAGCAGCAACTCGCGGGTGTCAACCTGGGCGTGATCGAGAAGTAAGGTATTCGGCGGCGGGCGTTGCGGCGTCCGTCGCCGATTCAACGGGAGACAGCATGACAACGATACTGCAGCGTGTATATCGATGGGGGCGTGCGTCCGTGCGCATGCTCGGAGCGGTCTTGTCCGCAGCGTGCGTATGCCATGCCGGTGCGGCAACGGCTGGAACGGGCCGACCGGCTGCTGCGGGCGATTGCACGTTCAGCAATGTCCAGGCGACGTCCTGGAGGCAGGTCACGCGATTGACGAACAGCACACCGATCGGTGCCGTGCTCTATCAGCGCCAGGTGTCGCTCATGGTGTCGTATAAGTACGTCGGCGCGCCCGGCACGTACGAGTTGGTCAGTGCCGGGCACTGGAACCTGGGAACGATCATTACCGATGGCCTCGCACGAACGAACGTGGATGGCATCGCGCTACGCTGGGCGGGCGTCGACAGCGACGGTGAAGCGCGCACGCTGGTGCAGAACGCTTATCCGGCTGCCGTTGCGAAATCCGAGGTCGTCGAGGTTGAGGGAGGCTCGCCGTCCATCGGCAATGTGATCATGGTCTATTTTCTTCAGGACCTCGTGTTGACCAAAGCGGCGACCTCGTTGCCGGAAGGCGATATCGTCGTGAGCGATCTGCTCGGGACGCCGAGCATCGCGCTGTACGCGATTAACTTGCCGAAAGGCACTGCGTCGCTCGGCACTGACGTGAGACTACCCGAGCTTCACATTCCGTCGCACCACTGCAAGCAATCGATCACCTATACCGGCGTCGGCAACCTGACGATCGGCGGCGGTGGCGGGATCGAGGTGCCGAAACAATGCGAAGTCGAGTCGAACATGATTGTCCCGGTCAATCTCGGTAAAGCATCGCTCGGCCAGTTCCCGAGCCTGCATGCAACGTCTCAGCCGGTCGACTTCAACATCGCGCTCAGCCGGTGCGCGGCCGCGGCGAAGCCGACGATCAGCTTCCGCGACAAGGCGGTCCAGCCGAATGCGGACAAGACGCTGCTGCAACTGAGCGCGCCTGAGGGCACTGCGGTCGCACGCGGCTTCAACATCGTGATGACGAACGGCCTGACCGGCGAGCGGATCGCCTACGACGAACCGGACACGGCGAAGCAATATCCGATGAAACGCATCGGCGATACGGCCGTGATGCCGTTGAGCGCGCAGTACATCCGGACCGGCGTCGATACCGAACTCAAGGCCGGCTATGCGGGCGGCGCGGCGGAATTCACGTTCACGTTTCCGTGACGACCGAAGCGGTCGTCATGGCCCGATGCGCGGCGCGATAGGCCGTTTCCAGGACGCCGAATCCGTGGTGCACGATACGCATTCCTGGCCGCGATTCGCGCCCGCGGCCGGCATCGCTCATCACGAAACCCGCTGAGCAAAGCACCATTTGTTGGTTCGGATTCGCCGCGCGCGCTGATACGTTAGCGGCTTCGCGACCCCACACGCGTCGCGATGTTCCTCGAACCGGGCCGCCGCGCGATCCGCGGCGGCCTTCATAACAAATCAGGTCGTGCTCATGAAAATCCACACTCTCGCTACGTGGCTCGTCGGGGCTGCGCTCGTTACCGCAGGCACCGTCGCGCATGCGGACCGTCTCGACGACATCAAGAAGGCCGGCGTGCTGCGCGTTGCAACGTTCGACAGCAATCCGCCGTTCGGTTATGTCGATGCGAAGAACAACCATATCGTCGGTCTCGACGTCGACTATGCGAAGGCGCTCGCCGACAAGCTCGGCGTGAAGCTGCAGCTCCAGCCGACCAACCCGGCGAACCGCATTCCGTTCCTGGCGTCCGGCAAGGTCGATCTCGTGCTCGCGAACTTCACGATTACCGACGAGCGCGCGAAGCAGGTCGACTTCAGCATTCCGTATTTCTCGTCGGGCCAGCAGTTTCTCGCGAAGAGGGGCGTGCTGAAATCGGCCGACCAGTTGAACGGCCTGCGCGTCGGCGCGGACAAGGGCACGACGAACGAGATCACGCTGCGCGAGAAATTCCCGAAGGCGACGATCGTCGCGTACGACGACACGCCGTTCGCGTTCGCCGCGCTGCGCGCCGGCAACGTGCAGGCGATCACGCAGGACGGCCCGAAACTGATCGGCCTGCTCGCGAACGTGCCCGACAAGCAGAACTACGAGATCCCTGCCTTCACGATCTCGAACGACTACATGGGCGTCGGCGTGCCGAAGGGCGAGACGCGCCTGCTGGGCTTCGTCAACGACACGCTGAAGGGGCTCGAGTCGAACGGCCGCGCCACGCAGATCTACGACGCGTGGTTCGGGCCGACGACGAAGACGCCGCTCACGCGCATCTTCCGCATCGGCGACAAGACCTGATCTACGCCGCACGCGCGCCGCGAGCTGCCGGAACATCGGCAGCGCGGCGCTTTCCGTTTCATTTTTCGATCGCGTGTTTCGCGCACGTACCTCGGCATGCTCGGGTTGGCTCCCAAATATCTGTCCTGGCTCTGGCAGGGTTTCCTGCTGACACTCGGCCTCGCGGCCGCGTCGGCCGTCGTCGCGACCGCCGGCGGGCTGCTGCTCGCGGTCATGCGGCATGCGCGCGGCACGGCGCTGCGCATGACGGCGTCCGCGTATGTCGTCGCGTTTCGCAACACGCCGCTGCTCGTGCAGTTGCTGTTCTGGTATTTCGGCGTTGCGTCGTTGCTGCCCGACACGTGGATCGCATGGCTGAACGCGCGCCATGAAGTGAGCGCGGGCCCGCTCACGCTCGCATGGCCGTCGTTCGAATTCGTCGCGGGCTGGATCGGGTTGAGCGCGTATACGGCCGCGTTCGTCGCCGAGGAGTGCGAAGCCGGCTTGCGCGGCGTGCGCCGCGCGCAGCATGACGCGGCGGCGGCGCTCGGCCTCACGCCGATGCAGTCGCTGCGCTACGTGGTGCTGCCGCAGGCCGTGCGCATCGCGTTGCCGCCGCTGTTCGGCCAATACATGAATCTCGTGAAGAACTCGTCGCTCGCGATGGCGATCGGCGTGGCCGAGCTGTCGTATGCGTCCCGGCAGGTCGAAACGGAAACGTTCAAGACCTTCGCCGCGTTCGGCGTCGCGACCTTGCTGTACGTCGCGGCAGTGGCCGCGATCGAGGCCGGTGCGTACGCGGCCACGCAATGGCGCGACCGGCTTGGGGCGGGGCGTTGACGATGGACTTTTCGCTGCTGCTCGCCAACCTGCCGTACCTGCTCGTCGGCGCGTTCCCGGACGGCCCGCTCGGCGGCGCCGCACTGTCGCTGGTGCTTGCGATCGCGTCGGCGGTTGCATCGGCGGCGCTCGGCATCGCGCTCGGCGTCGCGATGGCGCTCGCGCGCGGCCCGGTACGCGTGCTGCTGCTCGCGTTCATCGGCTTCTTCCGCGCGATTCCCGTGCTGATGCTGATCTTCTGGACGTACTTCCTGATGCCCGTGCTGCTGCACATGGATGTGCCGGGGCTCGCGACGGTCGTCTGCGCGCTCGCGCTCGTCGGCGGCGCGTATCTTGCGCATGCGGTGCATGCCGGCATCGTCGCCGCGGGCGACGGACAATGGCAGGCCGGGCTGTCGCTCGGGCTCACGCGCTGGCAGACGGTGCGCCATGTGCTGCTGCCGCAGGCGATCCGGATCATGACGCCGTCGTTCGTCAACCAGTGGGTCGCGCTCGTGAAGGACACGTCGCTCGCGTATATCGTCGGCGTGCCGGAACTGTCGTTCGTCGCGACGCAGGTGAACAACCGGCTGATGGTGTATCCGGCGCCGATCTTCCTGTTCGTCGCGATGATCTATCTGGTGCTGTGCACGTCGCTCGACGGCGCGGCACGCTGGCTGCTGTCGCGCGGCTCGCGCGCGGAACGCGTCGAGCGGGCGACGGCCGAGCGGGCGACGGCCGAGTGCACGGAACCCGCGCGGTGAGGGGGTGCCGCGGCCGTGGTGAGCTGCCGGTGAGGAAACGCTGGTGAATATCCGCAGCGGACAGCACACCGGGCAGGTCGGGCCCGGTATGCAGTACGGACATGAACGATAGATGGCCGGCCGCCCGCGCCGCCGCTTACAGCGCGACGGCGGGCGGCACGCGCATCACGACGCCGAGTAGTGCGCGTTGAAGACCGCGCGCAGCGTCGATGTGTCGGTCGCGAAATCGCCCCACAGCGGTCCGTCGTTCTGCGCGAACGCGAACGGCGCCGTATTGATCGACGCGAGGCGGAGGCGCCATTGCGCCGCCTCTTGGCGGAACGCGGTGAGCTGCATGTCGGACAGCGCCGTCTGCGCGTTGGCGAGTGTGACCAGCGGGTCGACCGGATCGTTCGCGACGCGCACCTCGAAATGCAGGTGCGGGCCCGTTGCGGCGCCGGTCATCCCGACCGAGCCGAGCCGCTGGCCCTGCTTCACGGTTTCGCCGGTCTTGAGCCCGTGCGCGAACGCGGACAGGTGCGCGTAGTAGGTCGAGTAGCCGTCCGCGTGATCGACGATCACGTAGCGGCCGTAGCCGCCCGGATCGGTGCCGACGAACGACACGACGCCGTCGGCCGCCGCGTCGACGGGCGTGCCGGACGGCGCGGCGAGATCGACGCCCGTATGGAACGCCATCGCCTGCGACAGCGGATGGATGCGCTCGCCGAAGAACGAGCTGATGCGCGTCCACTTGACCGGCATCGTGAATGCGGCGGCTTCGAGCGGCGAGCCGTCGAGCGTGTTGTAGTACGCGCCGTGCTCGGCGCCCGGCGCGCGGAACCAGATCGCGCCGAACGTGCGGCCGGCGACGCGCAGTTCGAGCGCGGTGAGGCGCGGCGTGCCGTCGTTCGTGTCGTACGCGACGCGGTAATAGTCGCCGCGCTGCGCACTCGCACGCATCGCGACCTTGCCGGTGACGAGATCGCCGAGCTGGATGCGCACCTCGGGCGGCACGTCGAGCCGGTTCAGCGTATCGGAGAGCGTGAGCTCGATGTCGCCCGCGCGCATCCCGTGCTGGTTTTCGGGCGGCGCTAACTGGAACAGGCTCGCATAGCCGAGCATGTCGTTGCGGTGCGCACTGAGCGGCGCGAACAGGCCCGGCTGCTGGCTGCGGTCGTTGCGTTCGCCGTATTCATTGCGCTCGCCGAGCGTGCGGGCGAGCTCGCTCGTCACGAAATGCTGCGCGGTGGGAAACGGCGTGTCGGACAGCACGCGTTGCGGCAGCGCGGCCGTGCCGGAATCGACGGCGCCGGGCAGTTGCGACACGGCCGGCAGTGCGGCGGCAAGGCCGAGTGCGGCGAGGGCGCCGAGCACGGCGGCCGGCACGAGCGCGCGCGCGACGCGCTGCGCGCGGCCGGGCGCGAAAGCATCAGGGGTTGCGGCAGGCTTGACCAAGGTGTCCACATCCAGGAAAGCGGTTCAAAGGGGTGTGGGCAGGGGCCGTCGGCGGCACAGCCGTCGGATGGCGACGGGGCGGGCGGCGGGCGTGCAACAAAACAGGCCCCGGCAGGGGCCTGTGTCGTTTCCGTTCGACCCAACGCGCGGGGCGGGCCCGCTTCGAACGGCGGCGTGCATACCGGGTCGAACCCGGTTATCACGAAGACGCTAAAGAAAGATGACAGCGTCAGTCTACCGATGTTCCGCGAAACGTTAAAAATTTTAAAGGGGGTCAGCTCATTCGTTTCGCAGTGCGGTAAATCGGGTTAAATCAGCATTTGTTACGACAAATTTCGTCAGTCCGGCAATTTGTGCGCGCGGCCGCGCAGCGCGGCGGACGTGCGGACGGCATCGAAGCCGGCGTCGAGCATCGCTTCGGCGTCGTTCCACAGGTTGCCGCGCAGACGGTTGGTCCAGATCATCGACGCGAACACGCCTTCGAGCAGCGACACGAGATAGACGGCGGCCAGATGCACGTCGAGATCGGCGGCAAGTTCGCCGGCCGCGATCGCGCGGCGCAGCAGCGCCTTCGTGATCCGCAGCATCTGCAGCTCGAGCAGCATGCGGCGGCGCTGCAGTGCGCCGTTTTCCTCGCTCTGCTCGCACTTCGTATAGAGGATCACGAGCACGCGCTGCATCGGGCCCGGCTCGCCGCATTCCTGCAGGTAGTGCGACGCGGCGCGCCGCAGCGTGGCGAGCGGCGGCAGGCCGTCGCCCGCGTCGAAGCCTTCCGACGTGCGCGCGAACGCGCGGTCGCACATCGCGAGACACACTTCCATCTTGTTGCGGTAGTGGCCGTAGACGGCGCCCCGCGACATCCCGGCGGCCTCGGCGAGATCCGCCATCGCGGTTAGCGCGACGCCTTTCTCGAGCAGCACGAGCTCGGCGGCGTCGAGGATCCGGTGCTTGATGGCGAGCGATTCTTCCCGGGTCTTGCGGGCCATGTCGTGAGTTTCCTTACAATTCGCTGTCGTTTTATTGAGACAGTGTGGCGGTCAGATTGAAACAGCGTTTATTTAATCAGTCGTGACTGATTATAATCGGCCACCCTGAGCCGCCGCATTTTATCGGCGGCGAACGATCCGAGGTCACACATGAATAACAACAAGTGCTTCCTGTCGCGCTGCCGCCGGCTGGCGCCATTCACGCTGGCGGCTGCGCTCGTCGTGGCCGGATGCGGCAAGGGCGAGCAGGGCGCGGAGAAAGAGACCGCGAAGCAGGCGACCGTCGTGACGGTGCGCCCGACGGCCGTGCCGATGTCCGTCGAATTGCCGGGCCGGCTCGACGCGTACCGGCAGGCGGAAGTGCGCGCGCGGGTCGCGGGCATCGTCACCGCGCGCACCTACGAGGAAGGCCAGGAAGTGAAGCAGGGCGCGGTGCTGTTCCGCATCGATCCCGCGCCGCTGAAGGCCGCGCGCGACGCCGCGCAGGGCGCGCTCGCGAAGGCGCAGGCCGCTTTGCTCGCGGCGAGCGACAAGCGCCGCCGTTACGACGATCTCGTGCGCGATCGCGCGGTCAGCGAGCGCGACCATACCGAGGCCGTCGCCGGCGACACGCAGGCGAAGGCCGAGGTCGCGTCCGCGAAGGCCGAGCTCGCGCGTGCGCAACTGCAGCTCGACTATGCGACCGTCACCGCGCCGATCGCGGGCCGCGCCCGGCGCGCGCTCGTGACCGAAGGCGCGCTCGTCGGCCAGGACCAGGCGACGCCGCTCACGACCGTCGAGCAGCTCGATCCGATCTACGTGAACTTCTCGCAGCCGGCCGCCGATGTCGACGCGCTGCGCCGCGCGGTGAAGAGCGGGCGCGCGACGGGCATCGCGCAGCACGACATCGCGGTGACGCTGTTGCGCGCCGACGGCACCGCGTATCCGCTGAAAGGCAAGCTGCTGTTCAGCGATCTCGCGGTCGATCCGACCACCGACACCGTCGCGATGCGCGCGCTGTTCCCGAATCCCGAGCGCGAACTGCTGCCGGGCGCGTATGTGCGGATCGCGCTCGACACGGCGGTCGACCAGCGGGCGATCCTCGTGCCGCGCGACGCGTTGCTGCGCACCACCGATCGCACGTCGGTGCGTGTCGTCGGCGCGAACGGCAAGGTCAAGGACGTCGAGGTCGCGGCCGACCAGATGAGCGGCCATGACTGGCGCATCACGCGCGGCCTGACGGGCGGCGAGCGCGTGATCGTCGACAACGCCGCGCAGTTCGCGCCCGATACGGCCGTCAATCCCGTCGAGAAGGCGCCGCCGTCGAAGGCGGCGCCGGCAGCGGCCGCTTCGCACGCGGCCGCCCGTCAAACCTGACCGGTTCAAACCAACATGGCACGTTTCTTCATCGATCGCCCCGTCTTCGCGTGGGTGATCGCAATCTTCATCATGCTGGTCGGCGTGTTCGCGATCCGCGCGCTGCCCGTTGCGCAGTACCCGGACATTGCGCCGCCCGTCGTCAGCATCTATGCGACGTACCCGGGCGCGTCCGCGCAGGTCGTCGAGGAATCGGTGACCGCGCTGATCGAGCGCGAAATGAACGGCGCGCCGGGGCTGATGTATACGTCCGCGACGAGCAGCGCCGGCGCGGCGTCGCTGTATCTCACGTTCAAGCAGGGCGTGAACGCCGATCTCGCGGCCGTCGAAGTGCAGAACCGGCTGAAGACGGTCGAGGCGCGGCTGCCCGAGCCCGTGCGCCGCGACGGCATCCAGGTCGAGAAGGCCGCCGACAACATCCAGCTCGTCGTGTCGCTGACGTCGGACGACGGCCGGATGACCGACGTGCAGCTCGGCGAATATGCGTCGGCGAACGTCGTGCAGGCGCTGCGTCGCGTCGACGGTGTCGGCAGGGTGCAGTTCTGGGGCGCCGAATATGCGATGCGGATCTGGCCCGACCCGGTGAAGATGGCCGGGCACGGCCTCACCGCGTCTGACATCGCGTCGGCGGTGCGCGCACACAACGCGCGCGTGACGATCGGCGATATCGGCCGCAGCGCGGTGCCGGCCAGCGCGCCGATCGCGGCGACCGTGTTCGCCGACGCGCCGCTGAAGACGCCGGCCGATTTCGGCGCGATCGCGCTGCGCACGCAGGCCGACGGCTCCGCGCTGACCCTGCGCGACGTCGCACGCGTCGAGTTCGGCGGCAACGACTACAACTATCCGTCGTACGTGAACGGCAAGGTCGCGACCGGGATGGGCATCAAGCTCGCGCCGGGTTCGAACGCGGTGTCCACCGAGAAGCGCGTGCGCGCGACGATGGACGAGCTGTCCGCGTATTTCCCGCCGGGCGTGAAGTACCAGATCCCGTACGAGACGTCGTCGTTCGTGCGCGTGTCGATGAACAAGGTCGTCACGACGCTGATCGAGGCCGGCGTGCTCGTGTTCCTCGTGATGTTCCTGTTCATGCAGAACCTGCGTGCGACGCTGATCCCGACGCTCGTCGTGCCGGTCGCGCTCGCGGGTACGTTCGGCGTGATGGTCGCGGCCGGCTTCTCGATCAACGTGCTGACGATGTTCGGGATGGTGCTCGCGATCGGCATCCTCGTCGACGATGCGATCGTCGTGGTCGAGAACGTCGAGCGGCTGATGGTCGAGGAAGGGCTTGGGCCCTACGACGCGACCGTCAAGGCGATGAAGCAGATCAGCGGCGCGATCGTCGGGATCACCGTGGTGCTGACGTCGGTGTTCGTGCCGATGGCGTTCTTCGGCGGCGCGGTGGGCAACATCTACCGGCAGTTCGCGCTGTCGCTCGCGGTGTCGATCGGCTTCTCGGCATTCCTCGCGCTGTCGCTGACGCCCGCGCTGTGCGCGACGCTGCTCAAGCCCGTGTCCGGCGACCATCACGAGAAGCGCGGCTTCTTCGGCTGGTTCAACCGTTTCGTCGCACGTGCGACGCAGCGCTACGCGACGCGTGTCGGCGCGATGCTGAAGAAGCCGTTGCGCTGGCTCGTCGTGTACGGCGCGCTGACCGCGGCCGCCGCGCTGATGCTCACGCAACTGCCGACCGCGTTCCTGCCGGACGAGGACCAGGGCAACTTCATGGTGATGGTGATCCGGCCGCAGGGCACACCGCTCGCGGAAACGATGCAGAGCGTGCGCGAGGTCGAGTCGTACATCCGCCACGACGAGCCGGCCGCGTATACGTTCGCGCTCGGCGGCTTCAACCTGTACGGCGAAGGGCCGAACGGCGGGATGATCTTCGTCACGCTGAAGAACTGGAAGGAGCGCAAGGCCGAGCGCGATCATGTGCAGTCGATCGTCGCGCGCATCAACGAACGCTTCGCGGGCACGCCGAACACGACGGTGTTCGCGATGAACTCGCCGGCGCTGCCCGATCTCGGCTCGTCGAGCGGCTTCGACTTCCGGCTGCAGAACCGCGGCGGGCTCGACTACGCGACGTTCAGCGCCGCGCGCGAGCAACTGCTCGCGGCGGGCGGCAAGGACCGCGCGCTCACCGACCTGATGTTCGCGGGCACGCAGGACGCGCCGCAACTGAAGCTCGACATCGATCGCGCGAAGGCCTCGGCGCTCGGCGTGTCGATGGACGAGATCAACACGACGCTCGCGGTGATGTTCGGCTCGGACTATATCGGCGACTTCATGCACGGCACGCAGGTGCGGCGCGTGGTCGTGCAGGCCGACGGGCTGCACCGGCTCGATCCGGACGACGTGAAGAAGCTGCGCGTGCGCAACGCGCGCGGCGAGATGGTGCCGCTCGCGGCGTTCACGACGCTGCACTGGACGATGGGGCCGCCGCAGCTCACGCGCTACAACGGCTATCCGTCGTTCACGATCAACGGTTCGGCCGCGGAAGGCCACAGCAGCGGCGAGGCGATGGCCGCGATCGAGCGGATTGCCGCGAAGCTGCCGGCCGGCATCGGCTATTCGTGGTCGGGGCAATCGTTCGAGGAGCGGCTGTCGGGTGCGCAGGCGCCGATGCTGTTCGCGTTGTCGGTGCTCGTCGTGTTCCTCGCGCTCGCGGCGCTTTACGAGAGCTGGTCGATCCCGTTCGCGGTGATGCTGGTCGTCCCGCTCGGCGTGATCGGCGCGGTGCTCGGCGTCACGCTGCGGATGATGCCGAACGACATCTATTTCAAGGTGGGGTTGATCGCGACGATCGGGCTGTCGGCGAAGAACGCGATCCTGATCGTCGAAGTCGCGAAGGACCTGGTCGCGCAGCGCATGTCGCTCGTCGACGCCGCGCTCGAGGCCGCGCGCCTGCGGCTGCGGCCGATCGTGATGACGTCGCTCGCGTTCGGCGTCGGCGTGCTGCCGCTCGCGTTTGCGTCGGGCGCCGCGTCCGGCGCGCAGATGGCGATCGGCACCGGCGTGCTCGGCGGCGTGATCACCGCGACGGTGCTCGCGGTGTTCCTCGTCCCGCTGTTTTTCGTGATCGTCGGCCGCCTGTTCGACGTCGGCCCGCGCCGGCGCGGCGGGACGCAGCCGGCGACGATGGAGGGATCGCAATGATGTTTGCGCTGAATGCACGCGCTGCGCTGCGGGCGCAGCTCGCGCTGGCCGCCGCGCTCGCGCTCGCCGGCTGCTCGCTCGCGCCGCGCTACGAGCGTCCGGCGGCGCCGGTGCCGGCTACCTATGCGCCGGTCGACGAAAGCCTGGAGCCGGCGGCGGCGTCTGATGCGACGCCTGCCGCCGCCGCGCTGCTCGATGACTGGCATGCGTATTTCACCGATCCGGCGCTGCAGGCGTGGATCGACGCGGCGCTCGCGAACAACCGCGACCTGCGGATCGCGGCCGGCCGGCTCGAGGAGGCGCGCGCGCTGTACGGCGTGCAGCGCGCGGACCTGATGCCGTCGGTCGATGCGAATCTCGGCTATGAACGCACGCGCCAGTACGACCCGGTCGTGCGCGAAAGCGCGATCAGCGGGCTGTATCGCGCGGGCGTCGGCGTGAGCGCCTACGAACTCGACCTGTTCGGCCGCGTGCGCAGCCTGTCCGACGCGGCGCTCGCCGAATATTTCGCGACGGCCGACGCGCAGCGCACGGTCCGCATCGGCGTGATCGCCGAAGTGGCGGGTGCGTATGTATCGGAGCGCTCGCTGCACGAACAGCTTGCGCTGGCGCAGCGCACGCTCGACGCGCGCGTGCGCATGGCCGCGCTCACGCAGCGCCGCTACGCGGCCGGCACGAGCGACGCGATCGAGCTGCGTTCGGCCGAGATGCTGGTGGCGTCCGCGCGTGCGTCGCAGGCCGCGCTGCAGCGCGAGCATGCGCAGGCCGTGCGGGCGCTGCAATTGCTCGTGGGCGATTTCGCGCGCAACGTGCCCGGCGACGCGACCGCGCTCGACACGTTGTCGATCGCGCCCGTGGCGCCCGGCGCACCGAGCGCGCTGCTCGAACGGCGGCCGGACATCCGGCAGGCTGAAGCGCGGCTCAAGGCCGCGAACGCGCAGATCGGCGCCGCACGCGCGGCGTTCTTCCCGCGCATCGCGCTGACGACCGACTACGGTTCGGTCAGCGACGCGTTCTCGAGCCTGTTCGCGGGCGGCACGAGCGTGTGGACGTTCGCGCCGCGCATCACGCTGCCGATCTTCGCGGGCGGACGCAATCGCGCGAACCTCGACGTCGCGAACGCGCGCAAGCACATCGCGGTCGCCGAATACGAGAAGACCGTGCAGACCGCGTTCCGCGAAGTGGCCGACGCGTTCGCCGCGCGCGACTGGATCGATCGCCAGCTCGCGGCGCAGCAGGACGTCTACACGGCGGACGGCGCGCGGCTGAAGCTCGCGGAGCGTCGTTACGCGGGCGGCGTCGCGACGTATCTCGAACTGCTCGACGCGCAGCGCAGCACCTACGAGTCGGGGCAGGAGCTGATCCGGCTCAAGCAGCTCAGGCTCGCGAACGCGATCGCGCTGTATCGCGCGCTCGGCGGCGGCTGGGCGCCGGCCTCGGCGTCGGCGGAGGTCGCGGCTTCCGCGTGATGTGATGCACTTCGCCTGACGCCGCAGCGCGTCGGGCAACCAGACGGTGGCCGCACGATTCGTCGTGCGGCCGTCGCTTCGATCGACATCGTCGCCCGCTGTATCGCCGATCGCTATCGGCGAGACCTTCCGCTGCCGGGCAAGTCATCCAGACCGTTTTTCATCCCGCGGCAGGGCGGAAGCGCATCTTCCGGAACGGCCCGCATCCGGCGACCGATCGTGTCGCCACCCGGCGCAAACGTGTGCCGTGCATCTTCCATTTTCATCTCGTCCATTCAGGCCTGCATGTCTCGTTCCGACTGCGGCGCAATTGTCTGATTCCCGAAATGGAATTGACGGTCGGATTAATCCGTGCATTGAAATTAATGAGGGCGGCAAAGTGTCGCGGTAAAACGTTTGTATTCAATTCGCAATCGTTTGCGTAATAAATCAGGATTGATGGAAAGCGCGGTTCATTTCCTGACAGTTGAAAATAATTTGATGCTGGCGTTGCCATCTGCCAACGGTGGCGGCATTTGACAATGTTTTGTCTTTTCCGGGGATGAATTGGCGTGAGCCAATTCCAGCAAGGGTAAGCGGGGTTGCGACGATTACCGGAAAGAAATGTCTTTAATCTTCAATCAGTTGCGAGAAACAAAAAAGGACTGCGGATGAAAATGTCCGAATTGGAAATTACCGGGAAAGAATGCGATCGATGGGGCGCAAATCGAACATTGTCAGAGACATTTAACAATCATTTACAAAAAACTTTCACGATTATCTCGATAATGCCGCCTCGTGACGGACGGGAGCCAACCACACGCTGCCTTTTGTATCCGCCACGTCGTCCATTCCCTTTGCAATTCTCACGGAAACGTCATGAAAAAATCCCTCCTGACCGCTGTCGCACTCGCGGCCCTGTCGACCTCGGCCTTCGCAGCGGGCACCGGCACGATCAACTTCACCGGCGAGATCGTCGCGGGCGCATGCGGCATCGATTCGGGCTCGGTCAACCAGACCGTGAACCTCGGCAAGGTGCCGACCAACGTGTTCAAGCAGGCAGGCGACAAGTCCACGCCGACCAACTTCGACATCAAGCTGACCGACTGCGACACGAGCATCGCGCAGAACGCGTACTTCACGTTCACGGGCACGTCGAGCGCGGGCCAGCCGAAGCTGCTCGCCACGATCGGTTCGGCAACCAATGTCGGCATCCGCCTGCAGGCTGCGTCGGGTGAATACCTCGACAACGGCGCCGAGCAGAAGGCGCCGACCGTGCTGCAAAACGGCACGAACATCGCCCGCTTCGCAGCGATGTACGAAGCGACGGCAGCCGGCGTGACGCCGGGTACCGCCGACGGCGTCGCGAACTTCACGGTCCGCTACCAGTAAGCCGCCGTACCGGGGAAGGGTGCGCGCACCCTTCCTCGTTCATTTTTCCTCCCGTTTTTCCTTTCCTCGGACTTCCGGTAGCGCCGCGTGCGAATCAGACATTCCTTCCTTTGCGTCTCCGTGCTGGTCGTCGGCAGCCAGAGCCATGCGACGGAATTCAATTCGTCGTTCCTCGACATCGACGGAACGAGCAATGTCGACCTGTCGCAGTTCTCGCAGGCCGACTTCACGCTGCCGGGCGAGTACATGCTCGACGTGCAGGTCAACGACCTGTTCTACGGGCTGCAGTCGATCGAGTTCATTGCCGTCGACGCGTCCGGCGCGGGCAAGCCGTGCCTGCGGCCGGAGCTCGTCGCGCAGTTCGGGCTGAAGCCTTCGCTCGCGAAGGACCTGCCGCGCTTCCAGGGCGGACGCTGCGTCGACCTCGGCGCGATCGAGGGGGCGACCGTGCGTTACCTGAAGAGCGACGGGCGGCTCAAGATCACGATTCCGCAGGCCGCGCTCGAATTCAGCGATTCGACCTACCTGCCGCCCGAGCGCTGGTCCGAAGGGATCCCCGGCGCGATGCTCGACTATCGCGTGATCGCGAACACGAACCGCAACTTCGGTGCGGGCGGCCGGCAGACGAATGCGATCCAGGCCTACGGGACGATCGGCGCGAACTGGGATGCATGGCGCTTTCGCGGCGACTACCAGGCGCAGTCGAACGTGGGCAACACGGCGTACGCGGACCGCACGTTCCGCTTCAGCCGGCTTTACGCATTTCGCGCGCTGCCGTCGATCCAGTCGACGGCGACGATCGGCGACGACTACCTGAGCTCCGACATTTTCGACACGTTCGCGCTGACGGGCGCGTCGATCCGCAGCGACGACCGCATGCTGCCGCCTTCGCTGCGCGGTTATGCGCCGCTGATCGCGGGCGTCGCACGCACCAACGCGACCGTGACCGTGTCGCAGGCGGGCCGCGTGCTGTACGTGACGCGCGTGTCGCCGGGCGCGTTCGCGCTGCAGAACATCAACACGAGCGTGCAGGGCACGCTCGACGTCGCGGTAGAGGAAGAGGACGGCAGCGTGCAGCGCTTCCAGGTGACGACGGCCGCCGTGCCGTTCCTGGCGCGCACCGGGCAGTTGCGCTACAAGGCCGCCGTCGGCAAGCCGCGCCTGTTCGGCGGCGCCGGCATCACGCCGTTCTTCGGCTTCGGCGAAATCGCGTACGGCCTGCCGTTCGACGTCACGGTGTACGGCGGCTTCATCGCCGCATCGGGCTATACGTCGATCGCGCTCGGCGTCGGCCGCGATTTCGGCACCTTCGGCGCCGTGTCGGCCGACGTCACGCATGCGCGGGCGCGCCTGTGGTGGAACGGCGCGACGCGCAACGGCAACTCGTACCGCGTCAACTATTCGAAGCACTTCGACGGGCTCGACGCCGACGTGCGCTTCTTCGGCTACCGGTTTTCGGAGCGCGAATACACGAACTTCGCGCAGTTCACGGGCGACCCGACCGCATACGGCCTCGCCAACAGCAAGCAGCGCTACTCGGCGACGATGTCGAAGCGCTTCGGCGATACGTCGACCTATTTCTCGTACGACCAGACGACCTACTGGGCGCGTTCGTCCGAGCAGCGCGTCGGTCTCACGCTGACGCGCGCGTTCTCGGTCGGCACGCTGCGCAACCTGAACGTCAGCGTGTCGGCATTTCGCACACAGAGCGCGGGCGCGAGCGGCAACCAGTTCTCGATCACCGCGACGCTGCCGATCGGCGGCCGCCACACCGTCACGTCGAACCTGACGACGGGCAGCGGCAGCACGAGCGTGAACGCGGGCTATATCTACGACGATCCGGACGGCCGCACCTACCAGGTCAACGCCGGCGAGACCGACGGCCGCGCGTCGGCGAACGCGAGCTTCCGCCAGCGCACGTCGGCGTACCAGCTCACGGCGCAGGCGTCGACGCTCGCCAATGCGTATGCGGCGGCGTCGCTGGAAGTCGACGGTTCGTTCGTCGCGACGCAGTACGGCGTGTCCGCGCACGCGAACGGCAACGCGGGCGACACGCGGCTGCTGGTGTCGACCGACGGCGTGCGTGACGTGCCGCTGTCCGGCACGCTCACGCATACCGATTCGCGCGGCTATGCGGTGCTCGACGGCATCTCGCCGTACAACGTGTACGACGCGACCGTCAACGTCGAGAAGCTGCCGCTCGAAGTGCAGGTGTCGAACCCGATCCAGCGCATGGTGCTGACCGACGGCGCGATCGGCTTCGTGAAGTTCTCCGCCGCGCGCGGCAGCAACCTGTACCTGACGCTGATCGACGCGGCCGGCAAGCCGCTGCCGTTCGGTGCGTCGGTGCAGGACGCGGCGAACGGCAAGGAGCTCGGCATCGTCGGCGAGGGCGGTGCGGCGTTCCTGACGCAGGTTCAGCCGAAGTCGTCGCTCGCGGTGCGCGCGGGCGAACGCACGCTCTGCGCGGTCGATGCGCTGCCGAACCAGCTCCAACTCGAAGGCACGCCGATCCCGGTGACGTGCCAGACGCCCGGCGAGTCGCACGCAGCGGCCGCGCGGGTCGAACGATGAATCCACGGATCCTGCGATGAAAAATTCTCTTTTCCTGTCCTTCCTGCGCCGCGCGTCGTGCGTGCTCGCGACCGCCGGTGCGCTGCTCGCGGGCGCCGCGCACGCGGCGATCGTGCCGGACCGCACGCGCGTGATCTTCAACGAAGGCGAGCAGGCCGCGATCGTCACGATCACCAACAAGAGCACGACGTATCCGTATCTCGTGCAGTCGTGGCTCGAGGACGCGAAGGGCAACAAGATCACGTCGCCGCTGATGGTCGTGCCGCCGCTGCAGCGCGTCGAGGCGAACGAGCGCAACGTGCTGCGGATCGCGAAGCTGCCGGGCACGGCGCTGCCGGCGGATCGCGAATCGGTGTTCTACCTGAACATCCGCGAAGTGCCGCCGAAGACCGATACGCCGAACACGCTGCAGATCGCGCTGCATACGCAGATGAAGCTGTTCTACCGGCCGAAGGCCGTGCAGCCCGCGCGCGACGAGGACTGGACGCTGCCGATGACGCTGCGCGTCGACGCGGCCGCGCACAAGCTGGTGTTCGACAACCCGACGCCGTACCACGTAACGGTGGTCGACGTGAGCGCGGGTGCACAGAAGACGCCGGTGCCGATCGAGCCGGTGATGGTGAGCCCGATGAGCACGGCCGATGTGCCGTTCAAGGCCGCGACGCCGTCGACGCTGTTCATCACGCATATCGACGATTACGGCGGCCAGGTGGCGGTCGAGTATGCGTGCGATGCGGGTGCGTGCAAGAGCGTGAAGAAATGAGCGGGGGAATGCGTCATCGGGAATCGCCGGCGGCCTGGTTGCGCTGGATCGTACTCGTGCTGCTGGTCGCGGCCGTGCAGCCCGCATGGGCACTGCGCTGCCTGACCAACAGCGGCGCGACTTCGTTGACCGAGCCGATCGGCGGCGTTGCGTCGTATCCGACCGACGCGCCGGACGGCTACGTGATCTGGGTGTCGCCGGTGCGCACCACGTCGGGGTATTGCTACAAGGACCTGGGGGACGACGGCAGCCTGAAGGTCGTCGACAACATTTACTTCTACGCGAATCCGAATCGCACGAGCCCTGCCGCATGGGGGCTCGAGATCGGCATCCGCTACAAGGGCGTCGACTATTTCGACAAGACCAGCAATCGCGGCGGCGGGGTGTTTACCGGGTATTCGGTGCCGCCGTGCAGCCGGTACGACTTCAACCGCGGGCGTTGCCAGCAGACGCGCATCAGCATCGACTATCAGGTCGTCGTGCGCAAGAAGGGCAACTGGGTCCAGCCGCCGAGCGATATCTATACGGTGTTCCAGTTCGACGGCGAGTTCGGGCTGAATGCATTCGGCACGAGCTTCCAGTACCGCCTGAGCGGCCTGCGCAACCTCAAGCCGACGCCGTGCTTCGTCGACGTGCTCGTGACGCCCGAACCGGGCATCGTCAATTTCGGACAGGTGCAAGCGGTCGGCAACGGCTTCCTGCCGGCGGTGCCGCGCAAGCGATTCTCGTTGTCGTTGACCAAGCAATGCAACGTTGCGGTACGTGTCGACGGGTACTTCGAAACGAGCTATCCGGTTCAGAACGGTTTGCTGGTGCCCGCGAAGGACAGCAATTTCGGTATCGGCATCGAAGACAGCCAGGGCAAGGCGATTCCGTTCAACCAACAGTTCAACCTGGCTCAATTCCCGTCCAACGTCATGAACCAAAGCGTATTGATGGACGCCGTGCTGAAGTCGTTCGGGCCGCCGAAGATCGGGCGGTTCGATGCGACGGCGACGATCCGGTTGTTTATCTACTGACGGACGCGGGCGCGACTGCGCGTGTTGTCATCCAGCCATGGAAAAGCGCCGGCCAGCCGGCGCTTTTCCGCATCTGCTGCGCGAGGCTTGCCGCACCCGGCGACAAACCTTGTGATGGCGATGGTTGACGTGGCATACGCGATGCGGATGCGCTGCGGCGATGGCCGGTGCGAGCACGGCGGCGGCGGCGAGCGATTTCAGTCGCGTTTTCATGTTGAAGTCATTGTCGTTGAAGCTCGAATCACCGCCGAAAGCTCGCCACACACTGCGATCGACGAAGCGAACCCCGTCCGCTCGAACAACGATCTCGCCAATTGTTCAGACAAATCCTGACAACTGAAAGGGGTATTCGGGAATCGTATTGAGAATGATTTGCGTTTACGTTAAATTTCTCTATCTCGAAATCTGACGGAGCAGATCGATGGCCATGGCGGAAGTGCTCGACCGACCGGCGACGGCAGCGGCGAACCCGTTCCTCGGCAGTTATCCGGACCTGCCGCCGCGCGCCGCGCCGCGTGCGCGCCGTGCCGCGGAGCCCCGCGCGCAGGGCGCACTGCTCGACGTGCTGATCTCGCATCGCGCGATGCTCGTCAATGTCGCGCGCGGCTTCGTCGGCTGTGCGAGCCGTGCCGAGGATGTCGTGCACGACGTATTCGTGAAGCTCGTCGATTTCCCGAACCAGGACGCGGTGCGCCAACCGGTCGCGTACGTGACGCGGATGGTGCGCAATGCGTCGATCGACGCATGCCGCCGGCAGAGCCTCGAGAACGTCTATCACACGGAAGAAGACGACGGCTTCGACGTGCCGTCGCCCGAGCCGACGCCGGAAGCCGCGCTGATGACGCGCGATACGCTGCGGCGCGTCTCGGCCGCGCTCGACGACCTGCCGGCGCGCAGCCGCGCGGCATTCGAGATGGTGCGGCTGCGCGAGGAGACACTGCAGACCACCGCGCGCGCGCTGAACGTATCGCAGACGCTCGTGCATTTCATGGTGCGCGACGCGGAGCGCCACTGCGCGGAATGCCTCGACGCGTGCCATCGCGGCGTCGCGTGCCCGGTGTTCCTGGGCGGTCGCGCGCGGCGGCGGTAAAAAAACACGCCGGCCAATCGTCTATCAGACAGGAGCGGCGAAATCCGCCGCTTCGCATCCTTCAACCGTCTCCCGTTTTTTTCCGATCATGACGCAAGCCACGACGCCTTCCGCCGACACCGACGATCTCGTCTACACGGTCGTCATCAACGACGAAGAACAGTATTCGATCTGGCCGACGTTCCGGCCCGTGCCGGCCGGCTGGCGCGAGGTCGGCGTAAGCGGCCCGAAGGCCGACTGTCTCGCGCACATCGAGACCGTCTGGACCGACATGCGCCCCGCGAGCCTGCGCCGCGCGATGGACGGCGAGCGCGCGTCGCGCGCATCGTGACCCGCTGCGCCGTGATCCGGCGCGCCACCTGAAGAGGACGTTGCATGACCCTGCTTTCGTTGCCGACGCTCGACGACCTGCGTATCGAGCCGGGGCTGCCCACCGTCGTGTCGCCGCGCGGCAGCGACGGGATGTCGATCGACGACGTCGCGCCGCTGGCGCGCGAGATCGCGGCCGACACGCTCGAACGGGCGGGCGGCGTGCTATTCACGGGCTTTCACGTGCCGTCGATCGATGCGTTCCAGCAGTTCGCGGCATCGTTCGGCGATCCGCTGATCGGCTATGAATACGCGTCGACGCCGCGCAGCCAGGTCGAAGGCGCCGTCTACACGTCGACCGAATACCCGCCGCACCGCGCGATTCCGCTGCACAACGAGCAGTCGTATACGCGCGAATGGCCGCTGCGGATCTGGTTCCACTGCGCGCTCGCGGCGCCCAAGGGCGGTGCGACGCCGATCGCGGACAGCCGCGCCGTGTACCGCGCGCTCGATCCGGCGCTGATCGCGCGCTTCGAGCGGCGCGAGCTGCTGTACGTGCGCAATTTCGGGCAGGGGCTCGACCTGCCGTGGCAGCAGTCGTTCGGCACCGACGAGCCGGCCGAGGTCGAGCGGATGTGCGCGGCGCGCGGCATCGAATCCGCATGGCGCACCGACGACGACGGCGAATTGCTGCTGCGCACGCGCGAACGCTGCCAGGCCGTCGCGCGCCATCCGCGCACCGGCGATCGCGTGTGGTTCAACCAGGCGAACCTGTTTCACCTGTCCGCGCTCGACGACGACATGCAGGAAGCGCTCGTCGATGCGGTGGGGCTCGAGAACGTGCCGCGCAACGTGTACTACGGCGACGGCGAGCCGCTCGAGGCCGATGCGCTCGCGCAGATCCGCGGCGTACTCGACCAGCAGCGCATCGTGTTCCCGTGGCGCACGGGCGACGTGCTGATGCTCGACAACATGCTGACCGCGCATGCGCGCGACCCGTTCGAGGGGCCGCGCAAGGTCGTCGTCGCGATGGCGCAGAGTTGTACGGTCCCGCGCGCGACCGAACGGAGGACCGGTGACGCGTAGTACCGCCGCGCTTGCCGCGCGCGGGTTGACGGTGGGTTATCGCGACCATGTCGTGATCGACGGGCTGGACCTGTCGATCGCGGCCGGCCGCGTGACCGCGCTGTGCGGGCCGAACGGCTGCGGCAAGAGCACGCTGCTGCGCACGCTCGCGGGCCTGCAGCCTGCGCGTGCCGGCCATGTCGAAGTGAACGGCAAGCCGCTCGCGTCGTTTCGCCGTCGCGCGCTCGCGCGCGAGCTGACGATGCTCGCGCAGTTCAACCAGATTCCGTCGGGCCTCACGGTGCGCGAGCTCGTCGCGTACGGGCGCTATGCGTACGGCGGCTTCCTGCGCGGCCTGTCGCGGGCCGACCATGCGGCGATCGACGAGGCGCTCGAGACGAGCGGCCTTGCCGACGACGCGGGCCGCGACGTCGGCGCGCTGTCGGGCGGCGAACGGCAGCGTGCGTGGATCGCGATGGCACTCGCGCAGCAGGCGCCGATCGTGCTGCTCGACGAACCGACGACCTATCTCGACATCCATCACCAGCTCGATATCCTCGATGCGCTGCGCGCGCTGAACCGCGCGCGCGGGCTGACGATCGTGTGGGTGCTGCACGACCTGAACCAGGCGGCCGCATACAGCGACGAGATCGTGCTGATGCGCGCGGGCCGCCTCGTCGCGCAGGGCTCGCCCGACGCGATGCTCGATCCGGCGCGGCTACGCGCGGCGTTCGGCGTCGAGATGCTGAAACTCGCGCATCCGCAGACGGGCGCGCCGATGTGCGTGCCGGCCTACGGGCCGTCGAGCGCCGGCATGCCGGAGGCGGCCGGCGTCTTCGATCGGGATCTCGCCGTATGACGACGTTCGCGATGCGCAAGCGCCTCGCGGCGACGGGGAAGGGCGCGACGTCCGGCCGGGCAGGCACGATCGCGATCGGCCTCGTCGCGCTGATCGCGATACTCGCGGCGCTGCGCGTCGCACCCGATGTGCGCGTGTGGTGGGCGGCGGCGCCCGGCAGCGACGGTGCCGCGCTCGCACACGTGTTCCTGTTCGACCTCAACCTGCCGCGTGTCGCGGCCGCGCTCGTCGCGGGCGGCTGCCTCGGCATCGCGGGCGCGCTGTTCCAGTCGCTCACGCGCAATCCGCTCGCGTCGCCCGACCTGCTCGGCGTGACGGGCGGCGCGCAGCTCGGCCTGCTCGCGGCGATGCTCGTGCCGGCACTGGCGGGCGTCGCATCGGTGCCGCTGCTGTTCGTGTGCGGGCTGGCCGCCGCCGCGTGCGCGATCGTTGCGGCCGGCGGCTGGCGCGCGACGCCGTTGCGGCTCGTGCTCGCGGGCAGCGTGTGCATGCTGCTGTTCGCCGCGCTGTCGACGCTCGTGCTCGCGTTCTTCGAGCAGAATATCGCGGGCGCCGCGCTGTGGACCAACGGCAGTCTTTACCAGCCGGGCGCGACGGGCCTCGCGCTCGCCGCGCGCTGGCTCGTCGTGCCGCTGGTCGCGCTGCCGTTCGTGATCCGGCCGCTGAATCCGCTCACGCTCGGCGACGATGCGGCGGCCGCGGCCGGCGTGCGCGTCGATGCGACGCGGCTCGCCGCGACGCTCGTCGCGGTCGCGTTCACGAGCGTGGCCGTCAGTATCGCGGGGCCGCTGTCGTATGTCGGTCTCGTCGCGCCGAACCTGTTGCGCCAGGTGCGCGGCGCGCGCGCGGCGCGGCTCGGCGTGCTGGTGCCGCTGTCGGCGCTTGCCGGTGGCGCGCTGGTGCTCGTCACCGACAGCGCGGTGCTCGTGTCGGGCCTCGACGCGACGCTGTCGACCGGCGTCGCGATCGCACTGGTCGGCACGCCGCTGATGCTCGCGATGATCCGGCGCGGCGCCGCGTGGTCGGGCGTGCTGCATGCGGATGGCGAACGCGCGGCGGGCGGCGGCTCGACGCGGCTCGTCGGCTGGCTCGAACGGCTCGGCTGGCCGCTGCGCACGGCGTTGTGCTTCGTGGTCGGCGCGCTGGTGGTGTGGGGCGGCGTGTCGGCCGGCCCCGAGTGGCTGTCGCCCGCGCGTTGGTCCGCCGCGCTGTCCGGCCACGATGCGCTCGCGCGGATGCTGATCGACCTGCGCATGCCGCGCCTGCTGTGTGCACTGCTCGCGGGCGCGCTGCTGGCCGCGAGCGGCGTCGCGATGCAGAGCGTCGTGCGTAATCCGCTCGCGGGCCCCGAAGTGCTCGGCGTCACGCAGGGCGCGGGGCTCGTTACGCTGTTCGCATTGTCGACGTGGCCGTTGATGGGTCACGTGACGCTCGCGGCGGCCGCGCTGATCGGCGGCGGACTGTCGCTCGCGATCACGCTCGCGCTGAATCACCGGCATCGTTATGCGCCGCTCGCGGTGGCGCTGACGGGTATCGCGATCGGCGCGCTGTGGACCACGCTCGCGCAATGGCTGATCACGCAGGAAAGCGTGCAGCCCGCGCGCTTCGTCGTGTGGCTCGTCGGCGGCACCTATGGCCGGAGTTGGGGCGAGGTGTCGATGCTGCTGCCGTGGTGCGTGCTCGCGGTGCCCGTGTTCGCGTGGCTCGCGCGACCGCTCGACATGCTCGCGCTCGGCGACGACCAGGCGGCCGCGCTCGGCTTGCCGGTGGCCGCGCTGCGGCCGCTCGCGCTGACGATCGCGACGCTCGCCGCATGCGCGGCCGTCGCGGCGGTCGGGCCGGTCGGTTTCATCGGGTTGATGGCGCCGCACGTCGCGACGATGCTCGGCGCGCGTCGGCATCGCACGCGGCTGTGGCTCGCGGCCGCGTGCGGCGCGCTGATCCTCGGCGTCGCGGATCTCGCGGCGCGCACGGTCGTCGCGCCGCGCGAAGTGCCGGCCGGCGTGCTGACCGCGCTGATCGGCGCGCCGTACCTGCTCGGGCTGCTGATTCTCGAGGGGCGCCGCGCCCGGCGCGCGGGGCGATGACGCCGTCGCTCGACGGCGCGCGCGCCACGCGCTTCTCGGCGTTCGCGCCCGAACCGTTCGCCGAGCATCTCGACGTCGTCTGGCTCGGCATGCCTGACGACGCGCACGCGCCGGGCCGCATCGTCGTGCCCGTCAGCGCGTTGCCCGAGCATCGCGACGCAGTGCTCGATGCGATGGTCCGCCATTACGGCGGCGATCCGGCACAGCATGCGCGCGCGCTGATGTCGCAATGGAGCAAATACTATTTCGGCCGTGCGGTGCCGGCCGGCGTCGTCGCTGCGCTGACGCTCGGCCGGCCGCTCGACATGACGCCCGAGCGCACGTTCGTCGCGCTCGACGACGGGATGCCTGTTGCGCTGTATTTCGCGGCGGACGCGCTCGGCGCGCCGTGCGACGATCCCGCGCTTCGCTATGCAGGGCTCGTCGCGCATCTCGGCGCGGTGATCGACCTGCTCGCCGCGATGGGCCGCGTCACGCCGCGCGTGCTGTGGAGCAACGCGGGCAATCTGCTCGACTATCTGCTCGACACCTGCCGGTCGCTGCGTTGCGCAGCCGATCCCGTGCGCGATGCGGGCTGGCTGTTCGGCGCGACGTGCTTTGCCTGCGAACCGAATCCGCTGCGCATGCCGGTGCGCGATGCCGTGCCGCGCTCGCCGCTGCTGCCGACACCGTTTCGCGCGCGTCGCGTGTGCTGCCTGCGCTACGAAATTCCTGGAGAAACGCAACTGTGTGGAAGCTGCCCCCTGCTACTGACGATGGACGACGCGGCGCTGGCCGGGCAGGACGCGATCCGGTGACGCACGACGCGGGCCGTCGGCACGCGTTGGGCGCATTCGCCGCGCTCGGTGCTGCGTGCTGCGGCGTGTTTTCCGCGTCGGCCGGTGCGGTTGCCGTTGCCGGCGGCGGCAACCGCACGCCGGGCGCCGTGTCGCTGGCCGGCAACCCGGTCGTGTCGCAGGCGAGCGCGACGATGCCCGTGCGACCGCAGCGCGTGGTCGCGCTCGACTTCATGTTCGCGGAAAGCGTGATCGCGCTCGACATCGTGCCGGTCGGGATGGCCGATACGGCGTTTTATCCGGGCTGGCTCGGCTACCGGAGCGACCGGCTCGCGCACGTGACCGACATCGGCTCGCGGCAGGAGCCGGGGCTCGAGGCGATCGCCGCGGTCAAGCCCGATCTGATCATCGGCGTCGGCTTCCGGCATGCGCCGATCTTCGATGCGCTCGACCGGATCGCGCCGACGATCCTGTTCCAGTTCAGCCCGAATGTTGCCGAGGACGGCGTGCCCGTCACGCAGCTCGACTGGATGCGGCAGATCTTCCGGACGATCGGTGCGGTGACGGGGCGCGACGCGCGCGCGCAGGCCGTCGACGCGCAACTCGACGCGGGGATCGCGCGCAATGCGGCACGCCTCGCTGCGGCGGGCAGAAAGGGCGAGCGCATCGCGCTGCTGCAGGATCTCGGCTTGCCCGACCGCTACTGGGCCTATACGGGCAACAGCACGTCGGCCGGCCTCGCGCGTGCGCTCGGGCTCGATCCGTGGCCGAAGAAACCGACGCGGGAAGGCACGCTGTACGTGACGTCGGCCGACCTGCTCACGCAGCGCGACCTGGCCGTGCTGTTCGTGACCGCGTCGGGGATGGACGTGCCGCTGGCGGCGAAACTCGATTCGCCGGTGTGGCGCTTCGTGCCCGCGCTGCGCAATCACAGGACCGCGCTCATCGAACGCAATATCTGGGGGTTCGGCGGGCCGATGTCGGCGTTGAAGCTGGCCGACGTGATGACCGATACGATGCTGAAGCTGCCGGCCGCGCGTTGAGCGCGCGGAGGGTTGCCGGGCATCGATAACGCTGTTTTGACGGGCAGGGCGTTGTAATCGGCTTGACGGTCAATGCCCCGGCCTTTCCTTGTCGCCACGCTCCGGCAACATTCCCTTCTGAACCGAACATCGCCGACGCGCTGCCATTGCGGCGCGTCGGCGATCGATCCATCAATGGCTTACACACTCAGCGCATCGACGCCGTCCTGCGCACGCGAACGCGCGGGCATCGTGTCGCTGACGATGCGCCCGTTGTCGAGCTTCAGCAGCCGGTCGGCGAGATCGAAATAGCGGTCGTCGTGCGTGATCACGATCACGGCCTTGCCGCGTGCGCGCAGCTCGGGCAGCAGTTGCTCGTAGAACACGGCCTTGAACGACGGATCCTGGTCGGCCGCCCATTCGTCGAACAGGTAGAACGGCCGGTCTTCCAGGTACGCGACGACGAGCGCGAGCCGCTTGCGCTGCCCGGTCGACAGCGCACGGGTCGAGAACGCGCCGTCGACCACTTTCACCTTGTGGTCCAGCGCCAGCTTCGCGACGAGCGCATTCGCCCGCGCATCGGCCTGCGCGCGGGCCGGATCGTCGGGATCGACGATGCCGAGCAGCGCATCGAACAGGTGGAAATCGTTGAACACCGCGCTGAAGCGCTGCCGATACGCTGCCCGCTCGCGCCAGCCGATCGTGCGGCCGTCGACCTCGATCGTGCCTTCCTCGGGCTCGTAGAGCCCGGTCAGCACCTTCGCGAGCGTCGTCTTGCCGCTGCCGTTGCCGCCGACGATGAACACGAGCTCGCCCGGCTTGATCGTCATGTCGATCGGCCCGATGCTGAACATCCGTTCGTCGCGCTCGTGGAAATACGCGTGCGTGACGCCGCGCAATGTGACGGCGCCGGCCGGCGGTACGTCGGGCGCGTCGGTCGCGGGCGGCACCGTGCGCAGCGCGCCGAACTCGGCCATCACGCCTTCGATCCGCGTCAGCGACACGCGTGCCGCGTTGACGGTCGGCAGGTTGTTCAGCAGCCCGTCGAGCGGCACGAGCATGAACAGGAACACGACGACGTAGCCGGCCGCCGCGCCCGGATCGGCATGCACGCCGAGCTGCGGCCAGAACGACGCGACGCCGAGGAACACGTAGAACAGGAAGATGATCCAGCCGACGCCAACCGCGTACGCACTGAACGCGCGGCGGCGGTGGTCGCGCACCTCGCCGATCGCGGCGCCGAGCTGGCCGTCGACGAACTGGCGTGCGCGCGCATCGTGCAGCTTCAGTTCCTTCGCGCCGGAAAACAGCGCGCCGAGATAACCGAACAGGCGGTCCTGCGCCTGGCCGGCCGCTTCGAGCGACGCGATCGCGCGGCGGTCGCCGGTGTGATAACCGAGCGAGCCGGCGATGATCGCGGCCAGCGCCAGCACGCACACGGGCCACGACAGCCACGCGAGATAACCGAGGCAGCCGAACACGATCGAGCCGTGCATGACCAGGTTCGGCAGCGCGAAGAACAGCATCGACACGTTGGTCGCATCGTCGGTCAGCACCGATTGCACGGGCGCCGCGCCGATCCGCTCGATGTCGCGCAGCTCGGCGGCGCCGACGCGCCGCGCGAGATGCACGCGCAGCCGCGCCATCGTGTCCTGCGACAGGCGCGCGAACAGCGTGCCTGACACGATCCGCGTGACGAGCGCGATCACCGCGCACAGCGCGAAGCGCCACGCGAGCGACGCATCGGCGGCGCCCGGTTGCGCGAGCGCGCGGTTCAGCGTCGCGACGAGCAGCACGCTCGCGACGCCGTTCAGCACGCACGCGGTGAGCGCCAGCGCGAGCGACGTACGGCTTTCGCGCAGCAGCGCGAGGATCAGGCGCGCCGCGGGGCGGGCGGGCGAGGCGTCGAGGGACGGCGGGGAAGCAGGCTCGTGGGCAGCAGTCATCGGCAACGTCGGTAAAGGGAAGGCAAGCGAATACGCGGAAACGCAAAACGCGGAAACGGAAAAGGTGATGCGAAAGCGGCGGGCGGGGTACGCCCGTTCCGGCTTTCCTCACTGATAGACGAACGGGCCGCGCAAATATTTAGCGGCGCGCAAAAAAAAGACGACCACGCATGCTTTGAGCACAAAACGGTAAAAAATCGGCCGCGCCGTTCGTCACACCAGTGAAGCCGCCCCAAGCGGCCCCGAGACTTGGCCGAAGCGGCCGGACCGAAGGACTTCACGCACATGACGAGTTTCCCGACTGCGCTGCATCACCGAATCCGCGAACTGGCGCGCGTCGCGCCCGACGCGCCCGCCATCGCGGTACCTTTCCAGAACGATTTGCGCCTGTCGCGCGGCGCGCTCGACGCGCGTGCGTCGCGGCTCGCCCGGCAACTGCGCGCGGCCGGCGTCGGCGCGGAAGTGCGGGTCGGCGTCTGCGTCGAGCGCTCGTGCGAGCTGTTCGTCGCGCTGCTGGCCGTGCTGAAGGCGGGCGGCGTGTTCGTGCCGCTCGATCCGCGTCATCCGGCCGCGCGCCTCGACTGGATCGTCCAGGATGCGCAACTGCGGCACGGCATCGTCGACGAAGCCGGCCGCGCGGCGCTCGGCATGCCGTTCGACCATACGTTCGACGTGGCAGCGGAAGCCGCGGGCGAGCAGAACGTCGCTGCCGATGACGAACCGGCGCCCGTACACCCGCGTTCGGCCGCCTACATGATCTATACGTCGGGCTCGACCGGCACGCCGAAGGCGGTCGTCGTCGAGCACGGGCCGCTCGCCGCGCACTGCGACGCGCTCGCGGCAGCGCTGCCGATCGAGGCCGGCGACCGTCTGCTGCATTTCGCGTCGGTCAATTTCGACGCCGCTCATGAGTGCTGGCTCGCACCGCTCGCGATCGGTGCCAGTATCGTTGTGGCGCCGCCGCAGCCGTTCGCGCCCGACGCCGCTCATGCGCTGCTGGTGCGCGAATCGGTCAACGTCGCCGCATTTCCGCCCGCATACCTGCGCGAGTTCGCGGCTGTCGCCGCGCGCGACGGCGTGCCGCCGGCATTGCGCGTACTCGCATTCGGCGGCGAAGCGCTGCCGCAGCAGGCATTCGAATTCGTGCGCCGCACGTTCCCGGCGGTGCGTCTGATCAACGGTTACGGGCCGACCGAGGCCGTGATCTCGCCGATGCTGTGGCCGGTCGAGCCGGGCGAGACGCCCGTGCTGGCCGCTAACGACGCATATGCGTCGCTGCCGATCGGCCGCGTGATCGGCCCGCGCGTCGCGCGTATCGACGGCGAGTCGGGCGAAGGCGGCGAGTTGCTGCTCGGCGGCGTCTGTATCGCGCGCGGCTATCACGGCCGCCCGGCGCTGACGGCAGAACGCTTCATTCCCGATCCGGACGGCGAGCCCGGCGCACGCGTTTACCGCACCGGCGATCTCGCACGCCTGCGCGACGACGGTGCATATGACTATCTCGGCCGTCTCGACGACCAGGTCCAGGTGCGCGGCGTGCGCGTGGAGCCCGCGGAAATCGCTGCGTGCCTGCGCTCGCATCCGGCCGTGGCCGATGCGGCCGTGGTTGCCGAAACCGGCAACGGGCCGACGCGGCTGATCGCGTGCGTTGCGCTGCGCGCGGCGGCCGACGATGCAGCGCTGAAGGCGCACGTGGGAGCGCAATTGCCGGCGGCATGGCAGCCGCACCGGTTCGTACGCTGCGATGCGCTGCCGTATACGCTGAACGGCAAGGTCGATCGCGCCGCGCTGCGTGAGCGGATTGCCGCCGCGCGCGACACGACGCAAGGTGCCGGCGACGCGCCGCGCACGCCGACCGAGCAGCAACTCGCCGGCCTCTGGCAAACGCTGCTCGGTCTCGACGCCGCGCCGTCGCGCGACGACCATTTCTTTGCGCTGGGCGCCGATTCGCTCGCCGTGATGCAGTTGCAGGCCGCGATTCGCGCCGCATCGCGCGCGAACCTGCGGCTCGATGCGCTGTTCGCCGACCCGGCGCTCGCCGAACTGGCCGAAACGGTCGATCGTTCGGAACGCGAGACCGGCGAGCCGCTGGCCGTCATTTCCGCACGCCGCGCGACGGCCGACGCAGCCGCATCGGGCGCGCCGCATGTCGACCGTGCGGCATCGCTCGCGCAGCAACGTTTCTGGGTGCTCGCGCAAACGCGCGATGCGAGCGCCGCGTATCACATCGCCGCGCACTGGACGATCGACGGCATGCTCGAGCGCGACGCGCTGCAGCGTGCGCTCGATCACGTGATCGGCCGGCACGAAGCGTGGCGCACGACGCTCGTCGACAACGACGACGGCGTCGTGATGCAGCGGATTCATGCGCATCTGCCGGTGTCGATCGCCGACATCGACCTGCGCGACCAGCCGCCGGCCGCGCGCGACGCGCAAGCCGCACGACTCGCCGAGCGCGACGCGGCCGAACCGTTCGACCTCGCACGCGGCCCGCTGCTGCGCGCGACGCTCGTCGCGCTCGCCGACGATCGTCACCGCCTGCTGCTGACAGCGCATCACGCGATCACCGACGGCTGGAGCTCGCACTGTGCATTCGACGAACTGTCGGCCGCGTACCGCGCGTATGCCGAAGGCCGCGAACCGTCGTTGCCCGATCTGCCGATCCAGTACGCCGACTACGCGGACTGGCAGCGCGACATGCTGGCCGGCGGCGAGGGCGAACGCCAGCTCGACTACTGGCGCGGCGCATTGCACGACGTGCCGGGCCCGATCGCGCTGCCGGTCGACCGGCAGCCGGGCGCCGCGCGCACGCTGCAGGGCGCGCGCGTGTCGGTGCGTCTGCCCGACATGGTTGCGGCCGACGTACGACAGCTCGCGCGCGACGCGCAGGCCACCGTCTTCACGGTGCTGCTGGCTGCGCTCGACGCATGGCTGTCGCGCCTGACCGGCGAAACGGACGTCGTGGTCGCGGTGCCGGTCGCGCATCGCCAGCGGCCTGAAACGCGCGCGTTGCTGGGGCTGTTCCTGAATACGGTCGCGCTGCGCGTGCGCGTGGCGCCGACGCTGCCGTTCCGCACGCTCGTCGACGCGGCGCGCACGGCGGCGCTCGACGCGGTCGCGCACCAGGACGTGCCGTTCGAGCGTGTCGTCGATGCGGTGAAGCCGCCGGTCAAGCGCGGCGACGAATGGCTGCGCGTGAAATTCGCGCAGCAGTTCGACGCGCGGCACGACAGCGTGCTGCCGGGTGCGACGGCGGTTGCAACGCCGGGCCCGGATCTCGCCGCGCGTTTCGACTTCGCGCTGGATTTCACCGACGACGTGAGCGGAATCGAACTGGTCGCGGCCTATGCGACCGACTGCATCGACACCGATACCGCACGCGCGTGGCTCGACAGCTATGCGGCGCTCGTCGGCGCGGCCGCGCACGATCCGCAGCGCACGACGGCCGCGCTGCCGTGCGACGCATCGGCCGCATCGCGCCAGCCGCGCGACGGTCGCACGCTGCGTGTCGAACATAGCGATATTGTCGCCGCGTTCGCGCGGCAGGCGGCCGCGTATCCGCATCGCGTCGCGCTCGCCGATGCGTCGGCGTCGCTGACGTTCGCCGAACTCGACGATGCGTCGAACCGCATCGCGCATGCGCTGAAGCAGCGTGGCGCGACGGCAGAAGCACCGGTCGTCATCTGCATCGAACGGTCCGCACGCTTCGTCGTCGGCCTGCTCGGCGCGCTGAAGGCCGGTGCGCTCGCCGTGTTGGTCGATCCCGCGCAACCTGCCGCACGACTCGCCGCGGCGGCGACCGACTGCGGCGCGCGCTGGGCGCTCGTCGCGGACACGGCCGCATGGCCCGCCGACATCGACGCGCAGCCGCTCGACGTCGATACGCTCGCACAGGACGCGATGCTCGCGCATGCGGCCGGCGTGCGCGTCGCACCGCATCCGGAACAGGGCGCATACCTGATCTATACGTCGGGTTCGACCGGCACGCCGAAGGGCGTCGTCGTGTCGCACGGTGCACTGGCCGACTACGTGCAGGGGATGCTCGACGAACTCGCGTTCGCACCGGACGCGTCGTTCGCGATGGTGTCGACCGTCGCCGCCGATCTCGGCCACACGACGCTGTTCGGCGCGCTGTGCGCGGGCCGCACGCTGCACCTGCTGCCGGCCGCATGCGCGTTCGATCCGGACCTGTTCGCGGACGAGATGCGCCGCCGCGACGTCGGCGTGCTGAAGATCGTGCCGAGCCACCTGCAGGCGCTGCTCGACGCGCGCGTGCCGGCCGACGTGCTGCCGCGCCACGCGCTCGTGACGGGCGGCGAAACGCTCACGTGGGCGCTCGTGGCGCGCCTGGCCGCGCTCGCGCCGGCCTGCCGCGTGATCAACCATTACGGGCCGACCGAAGCGACGGTCGGCGCGATCGCGTGCGACACGGCGTCGATCGCCGCCGAGGCGCGCGATCCCGCGAGCGGCGTGCCGCTCGGCTTGCCGCTACCGAATGCGCGCGCGCTCGTGCTCGACGCGTTCGGCGCATGCGTGCCGGCCGGCGCGACGGGCGAGTTGTATCTGGGCGGGCCGGGCGTCGCGCGCGGCTACCTCGGGCGTCCGGCGCAGACCGCCGAACGCTTCGTGCCCGATCCGTTCACGTCCGGCGCGCGCCTGTATCGCACCGGCGACCGCGTGCGCTTGCGCGCGGACGGCCGTCTCGCGTTCCTCGGCCGCATCGACGACCAGGTGAAGATTCGCGGTTACCGCGTCGAACCGGGCGAGGTGAGTGCGGCCGTGCGCGCGGCCGGTCCGGTTGCGCAAGCCGAAACGCTCGCGATCGAGCATGACGGCCGCCTGCGGCTCGCGACCTTCGTCGTGATGCGCGACGGTGCGGCATTCGACGAGGCCGCCATGCGCGCGGCGCTCGCCGCGAAGCTGCCCGACTACATGGTGCCGGCGCAATTCGTCGCGCTCGCGCGCCTGCCGGTGACCGTGAACGGCAAGATCGATCGTGCGGCGCTGCGCGAACGGGCGGCCGCGCCGGTCGCGCTCGCGTCCGGCGACGCGCCGCAGGGTGCGGTCGAAACGGTACTCGCCGAAGTCTGGCAGGCCGTGCTGAAGGCGCCGCATGTGGGCCGCGACGACAACTTCTTCGAACTCGGCGGCGATTCGATTCTCGTGCTGCAGGTGATCGCCCGTGCGCGCAAGCGCGGCGTGCGCTTCACGCCGAAGCAACTGTTCGACGGTCCGACGGTGGCCGAACTCGCACGCATCGCGAAAACCGAAGACGTGACCGCTGCTGCTCAGCCTGCCATCGCAACCGCGACCGCAGCAGCGACGCCGGCCGCCACGCCAATCCTGACGCCTGCGCAGCAACGCTTCTTCGCGCTCGACGTTCCGCAGCGCGGCCACTGGAACCAGTCGGTCGCGTTCGACGTGCGCGGGCCGTTCGACGCGGACGCGTTCGCGCGCGCATTCGATGCGTTGCTGACGCATCACGACGCGTTCCGCCAGCGCTTCGCGCGCGGTACGGACGGCACGTGGCACGCCAGCGCTGCCGCGAAGCCGTACGATGCGCTGCCGTTCGTCGAAGTCGCCGCACGCGACGAAGCCGACGCGCTCGCGCGCTTCGACGCGTTGCAGCGCCGTCTCGACCTTGGCCGCGGGCCGCTCGCATGCGCGTGCGCGGCACGGCTGCCGGACGGTTCGACTCAGCTCTATCTGGCGATTCACCACGCGATCGTCGACGGCGTGTCGTGGCGCATCCTGCTCGATGACCTCGACTCGGCTTACCGCGCCGCATGCGAACGCACGCCGGTCCGGCTGTCGCAGCCGGGCCTGAGCGCGGACGCATGGGCCGCACGGCTCGCACGCGCCGCGACGGAACCGGCATCGCCGTTCGCGGCCGAGGCAGCATACTGGGCCGGCATGGCGCAGGGCGACGACCTCGTGTCCGATCACCCCGGCGCAATGGCGACGAATGCCGATGCAGCCGTCGTCGTGCAGACGATCGATGCGGCATTGACGCGTGCGGCGCTGACCGATGCGCATGCGGCGTATCGCACGCAGACGATCGAACTGCTGGGCGCGGCGCTCGCGCTGGCATTGGCCGGCGTGCGTGGCTCGGCATCGTGCCGCATCGAACTGGAAGGGCATGGCCGCGAGGCATTGTTCGACGATGCGGACGCGAGCCGCACGATCGGCTGGCTGACCAGCCACTACCCGGTGACGTTGCCGGTCGAAGCGACCGCGAGCGACACGCTGTGCGCAGTCAAGGACACGCTGCGCGCGGTGCCGCACAAGGGGCTCGGCTTCGGCGTGCTCGCGCACTACGGCGATGCGGCGACGCGCGCGGCGCTGGCCGCCGTGCCGCGTCCGCGCGTCACGTTCAACTATCTCGGCCAGTTCGACGCGCCGCGCGACGCAACGCTCGTGCCGCGTTTCGGCGGCACCGGCGTCGAACGCGACCCGCAAGGGCCGCTCGGCAATACGCTCGCGATTCACGCGTACCTCGATACGGACCGCGACGGCGCGCGCACGCTGAAAGTGCACTGGGTGTATGGCGCGCCGCAGTTCGAGCGCGCGACGATCGACGCGTTCGCCGAACGCTTCGCGGTGGCGCTGCGCGAGCTGGTCGACGCCTGTGCGTCGCGCATCGCGCATCGCGGCGGTGGCGCGACGCCGGGCGATTTCCCGCTCGCGCAGGCCGCCGGTCTCACGCAAGCAGCGATCGAACGCACGCCGCTCGACTGGCGCGCGATCGATGACGTGTATCCGTTGTCGCCGATGCAGCAGGGCATCCTGTTCCATGCGCTGTTCGCGCCGGGCCACGCGAGCTACGTGAACCAGCTCGTCGCGACCGCGACCGCGCTCGATGCCGACCGCCTCGCGGCTGCGTTCGACGCGTCGGTCGCACGCCACGACATCCTGCGCACGAGCGTGATGCCCGACGAAGCCGCGCCGCTGCAGTGCGTGCATCGCCACGCACACATGCCGGTCGAACAGCTCGACTGGCGCACGCGCGGCGACACGCTCGACGCCGATTTCGACGCATGGCTCGCGGCCGACCGCGCACGCGGGTTCGACTGGCGCGAGCCGCCGCTGATGCGGCTCACGCTGATCCGCGTGACGGACGATGCCTGGCGCGTCGTATGGACGCGTCACCACGTGCTGCTCGACGGCTGGAGCACCGCGCGCCTGCTCGCCGACGTGCTGCGCGACTATCGCGACCCGGACGCCGTGTCGCCGTTCGCAAGCCGTCCGACGCTGCGCTATCGCGACTTCATCGCATGGCTCGGCACGCGCGACCGCGATGCCGACGAACGCTTCTGGACCGAACGCCTCGCACGGCTCGACGCGCCGACGCTGATCGCCGAACGCACAGCCGACCGCGCGGACGCCGAGATGGTCACGTGGCGCGCGACGATCGATGCAGACGCGATGACGCGCGTCGCGCAGACGGCGCGCGCACTGAAGCTGACAATCAACACGCTGGTGCAGGGCGCGTGGGCGCTCGCGCTGCAACGGATGACGCACCAGCCGGCCGTCGCGTTCGGCGCGACCGTCGCGGGGCGTCCCGATGCGCTGGCGGACGTCGACACGGTGCTCGGCCTGTTCATCAACACGCTGCCGGTCATCACCGCACCTGCGCCGCAGCAACGCGCGGCCGACTGGCTGCAAACGCTGCAGCGCGAGAATGCGGCCGCCGCCGAGCATGCGCACACGCCGCTTGCCGACATCCAGCGCTGGGCGCGCGGCGCGGGCGGCGCACTGTTCGACACGCTGGTCGTGTTCGAGAACTACCCGGTGGACGACACGGCGCGCGACGCCGATCCGCGCGCGCTTGCGCTGAGCGGCGTGCGCAGCATCGAAGCGACCGATTTCGCGCTGACGCTCGTGATCGAGAGCGGTGCCGAACTGACGATCGACTACGGCTACGACACCGCGCGCATCGATGCGCGGCAGGTCGAGACCTGGCACCGCGCGTTCGCGTGCGCGCTCGATGCGCTGGCCCGCACGCCGGATGCGCTGCTCGGCGCGCTGTCGATCGTCGACGACGCAACCCGCGACGCACTGGCGCGTGCGCAGGACACGGCGCGCTCATGGCCGGCTTCGCAACGGCAGCCGCTGCATCTGCAGTTCGTCGATGCGGCGCACGCGACGCCCGACGCGATCGCGCTCGAATACGCGGACGTCCACGGCGGCGTGCATCGCGCGACCTATCGCGAACTCGACATCGGCACGTCGCGCATCGCGGCCGCGCTGCGCCGGCGCGGCGTGCGGCCCGACACGCCGGTCGCGCTGTGCGTCGAGCGTTCGTTCGACATGGTGATGGCGCTCGTCGGCGTGCTGAAGGCCGGTGCCGCGTATCTGCCGGTCGATCCCGACTATCCGGCCGAGCGCATCGCATACCTGCTGCGCGATGCGCGACCGGCCGTCGCGATCACGCAGGCCCATCTGCGCGAGCAGGTCGAGGCTGCTTTGGGTGACGATGCTACGACGCAGTTGCTGACGGTTGCGGACCTGCTCGCCGATGAAGGCGGCGAACGTGAAGCGGTGCCCGCAGACATCGCCATCGACGACGCCCAACTCGCATACCTGATCTACACCTCGGGCTCGACCGGCAAGCCGAAGGGCGCCGGCAACACGCACGGCGCGCTCGCGAACCGGATCGCGTGGATGCAGCACGCATACCGTCTGACGCGCGACGACGTCGTACTGCACAAGACGCCGTTCGGCTTCGACGTGTCGGTCTGGGAATTCGTGTGGCCGCTGGCGATCGGCGCGAAGCTCGCGATCGCCGCGCCCGGCGACCATCGCGATCCGGCGCGTCTCGCGGCCGCGATCCATGCACATGGCGTGACGGTGCTGCATTACGTGCCGTCGATGCTCGCCGCATTCGCCGCGTATCTCGACGATTTCTCGGCCGCCGCGCAATGCGACAGCGTGCGCCTGATCGTCGCGAGCGGCGAGGCACTTGCGCCCGAACTCGTCGCGAAGATGGCGCGGCTGCTGCCGAACGCGACGCTCGTGAACCTGTACGGGCCGACCGAAGCCGCGATCGACGTGTCGCACTGGACCTGCGGCCCCGACGACGCGAATGCGGTCGCGGTGCCGATCGGCCATCCGATCGCGAACCTGCAACTGCACGTGCTCGATGCCGCATGGCAACCGGTGCCGGCCGGCGCGACCGGCGAACTGTATCTCGCGGGCGCGGGCCTGGCGCGCGGTTATCTCGACCGCCCGGCGCTGACCGCCGAGCGCTTCGTGCCCGATCCGTTCGTGCCGGGCGCACGCATGTACCGCACGGGCGACCTCGCACGCCGGCGCGTCGACGGTGCGCTCGACTACCTCGGCCGCGTTGACACGCAGGTGAAGCTGCGCGGCCAGCGGATCGAGCCGGGCGAGATCGAGGCGCTGCTGCGCGCGGCGCCCGGCGTGAACGATGCGGTCGTGATCGTGCGCGACGAACAACTGATCGGCTATGTCGCACGCGGCGACGCAGGCCCGCTCGACCGCGCGGCGCTGCTCGATGCGTTGCGCGCGCAACTGCCGGCCTACATGGTGCCGTCGCAACTGATCGAGCTCGACGCGCTGCCCGTCACGCCGAACGGCAAGTGCGACCGCCACGCGTTGCCCGCGCCGGTGCGCGAAGCGGCCGAAGCCGTCGAACTCGCAACCGATACCGAACGTGCGCTCGCGGAGATCTGGCAACGCGTGCTGCACGTCGACGCGATCGGCCGCGACGGCGATTTCTTCCTGCTTGGCGGCCATTCGCTGCTCGCGACGCAGGCCCACGCGCAGGCGAACCTGAACTGGGGGCTCGCGCTGCCGCTGCGCACGCTGTTCGACACGCGCACGCTCGCGCGCTGCGCGGAAGCGATCGACGCGGCCTGCGCGGCGCGTGGCGCGACCGATGCGGCGAGCGCGATCGACGCGCTGCTCGGCGAACTGGAAACCCAATAAGGACGACGGATGACGAAGATTCAACCCGACTGGCTCGCGCTCGCGACGCGTTTCGCGCAACTGCCCGACGTGCAGCGCGCGGTCTTCATCGACAAGCTCGGCGCGGCCGGCATCGACTTCCGCGTGCTGCCGATTCCGCCGCGCACGCCGCGCAGCGACCGCGTGCCGGCGTCGTTCGCGCAGACGCGGCTGTGGCTGCACGCGCGGCTGATCGATGCGCCCGACGCGTATCACATCACCGAGCGGCTTGCGCTGACGGGCCCGCTCGACGCGCATGCGCTGCGTCTCGCGTGCGACGCGTTGATCGCGCGCCACGAAGCGTTGCGCACGACATTCGACGAAGCGCAGGACGGTGTCGCGCAAACGATCCACGCGCCGTTGCGCTGCCCGTGGCGCGAAACCGATCTCGAAGCGCTGCCGGACGCGCAGCGCACCGCGCGCGCGGAGGCCATTGCGACGGCCGACGAAGCCGACGCGTTCGATCTCGGCCAGGCGCCGCTCGTGCGCGCCCACCTGATCCGCTTCGACGCGACGCATCACTGGCTCGCGCTGACCGTTCATCACATCGTGTCGGACGGCTGGTCGTCGGACGTGATGCTGTTCGAACTCGCGGCGTTCTATCGCGCGTATGCGTCGGGGGAACCGGTGCCGCTCGCGCCGCTGCCGATCCAGTACGCCGACTACGCGCTGTGGCAGCGCCGCTGGCTCGACGCCGGCGAACGCGATCGCCAGCTCGCGTTCTGGCGCGCCCGGCTCGATCCGCAGCGTGGCGTGCTGACGCTGCCGGGGGCGGCCGCACGACCGGCGCGCCGCAGTGCGCGCGGCGCGCGTCATGTGTTTTCGCTCGACGCGCGCATCGGCGCGCAACTGCGTGCGTTCGCGGCCGCGTCGGGCGCAACGCCGTTCGCCGTGTTGCTCGCCGCGCTCGATGCGCTGCTCGCGCGCGCGACCGGCGACGCGCGGATCTGCGTCGGCGTGCCGGCCGCGAACCGCGAACGTGCGGAAGTCGCCGGCCTGATCGGCTTCTTCGTCAACACGCTCGCAATCGACGTAGACGTGCCAGCGCACGGCGATTTCTCGTCGCTGGTCGCACGCACGCAGCGCGCGCTCGTCGACGCGCAGATGCACCAGGACGTGCCGTTCGAGCAGGTGGTCGATGCGCTCGGCGTGCCGCGCAGCGCGAGCCACCATCCGCTGTTCCAGGTGATGGCCGCGTACGGCGAACGCCGCGCGCTGCCGGCGCTCGGCGCGGCAGCGGCCGCGTTGCTGCCGTCCGGTACGCCGTCCGCGAAATTCGATCTCACGCTCGCCGTCGAGGCAACGCCCGATGGTACGTTCGACGCCGCGTTCATCTACGCGCTCGACCTGTTCGATGCCGACGCGATCGCACGACTGGCCGCACGCTTCGTCACGCTGCTCGCCGATGCGCTCGCGCGACCCGACATGCCGGTCGGCGATCTCGACTGGTTGCCCGCCGGCGAGCGCGCACAGCTCTTTGCATGGAACGCGCCGGCGGGCGCGACCGAAGCCGAACCGTTCGTGCCCGTGCATGCGCGCATCGCCGCGCATGCGTACGCGCGGCCCGATGCACGCGGCGTCGCCGATATCGATCGCGCGCTGACGCGCGGCGAAGTCGATGCACGCGCGGCGCGCCTGGCGCGTCATCTGGTGGCGGCCGGCGTGCGGCCCGAGATGCGCGTCGGCGTCGCGCTGCAGCGCTCGGTCGACCTGCTCGTCGCACTGATCGCGGTGCTGAAGTCCGGTGCCGCGTTCGTGCCGCTCGATCCGGCCCATCCGCGCGAACGGCTCGCGCAGATCGTCGGCGACGCCAGCATTGCCCACGTGCTGACCGATGGCGTGAGCGTCGCGTCGTTGCCCGAGTTGCCCGAACTGCGCGTGTGGCGCGCCGATGAAATCGATGCATTCGACGAAGCCGCGGACGTCGCGCTGCCGGACGTGCTGCCCGGTCATGCCGCCTACGCGATCTACACGTCGGGTTCGACCGGCAAGCCGAAGGGCGTGATCGTCGACCATGCGTCGTTCGCGCTGCATTGCGCGGCGATTGCCGAGCGCTACGGCGCGGGCGAGCAGGACGTGTTCCTGCTGTTCCAGTCGGTCAACTTCGACGGCGCGCACGAAGGCTGGTTTTCGCAATACATGTCGGGCGCCGCCGTGTCGGTGACGGCCGACGTGCTGTGGCCGCCCGCGCAGACCTGCGCGATGATGGTCCGCGACGGCGTGACGATGACCTACGTGCCGCCCGGCTGCGCCGCGCAGCTCGCCGAATGGGCGCTCGCGCACGGCGCACCGCCGACGCTGCGTTCGCTGACCGTCGGCGGCGAGGCGACGTCGCGCGAGGCGTTCGCGATGCTGCGCCGCGCGCTGCCGAACGTGCGCGTGGTCAACGGCTACGGCCCGACCGAGACGGTCATCACGCCGACGCTGTGGATGTTCCGGCCCGGCGACGATCTCGCGGCGCTCGGCGACGCCGCGTATCTGCCGATCGGCACGCTGGTCGGCGCACGTACCGCGCACGTGCTCGACGAGCGGCTGCATCCGCTGCCGGTCGGCGTGATCGGCGAGCTGTACCTGGGCGGCGAGGGGATCGGCGTCGCGCGCGGTTATCTCGACCGCCCGGCGCTGACCGCCGAGCGTTTCGTGCCCGATCCGTATGGCGCGCCGGGCGCGCGGCTGTACCGCACGGGCGACCTGGTGCGGCGCCGCGCGGACGGCGTGTTCGACTTCATCGGCCGCGTCGATCATCAGGTGAAGCTGCGCGGGCTGCGCATCGAACTCGGCGAAATCGAGGCGCAGCTTGCCGCGCACGATGCGGTGCGCGAAGCGTGCGCGGTCGTGCACGGGCAGGGCGCGCTTGCGCAGCTCGTCGCGTATGTCGAACTGACCGCCGATGCACGGGCGGCCGCGCAGCCCGTCGAAGCCGCGACGCTCGACGCGCACCTGCGCCGCACGCTGCCCGACTACATGGTGCCCGCACAACTGATCGTGCTCGACGCGCTGCCGCGCAATGCGAACAGCAAGGTCGACCGCGCGCGGCTGCCGGCGCCGGTGCGCGTCGAACGTGCGTACGAGGCGCCGCACGACGGCGATGAAGCCGCGCTCGCGGCGATCTGGTGCGACGTGCTGAATCTCGAGCGCGTCGGCCGCGGCGACCATTTCTTCGATCTCGGCGGCCATTCGCTCGCCGCGGTGCGCGTCGCGACGCGCGTGGCCGAACGGCTCGGCCGCGACGTGCCGGTGCGCGCGCTGTTCGAGGCGCCGGTGCTCGCACAGTACGCGCTGCAGGTCGCCGACGCGCCGCGCGCCGCGCATGGCGCGCACGGCGGGACTGCGGCGCCGGGTGTTGCGGTGGCCAAACCCGACGCTAACGGCGTGTGGCCGCTGTCGCCCGCGCAGCTCGGCCTGTGGTTCCAGTGGCGCGCGCAGCCGAACAGCGCCGCGTACAACATCCCGGTCGCGCTACGCGTGCGCGGCCCGCTCGACATCGATGCGCTGCGCGCCGCGTTCTCCGATGTGGCTGCCGTGCATCCGGCGCTGCGTGCGCGACTCGTCGCTCGCGACGGCGCGCTGCCGGGCCAGCGGATCGACGCGGCGGAGCCGGTCGCGCTGCCGGTCTTCGACCTGTCGGCGCAACCCGATGCGCTCGCCCGCGCGTCGGCGCTGACCGACGACGATGCGCTCGCGCCATTCGACCTTGCCGCCGATGCGCCGCTGTGGCGCGCACGCGTGCTGCGGCTCGGCACGGACGACCACGTGTTGTCGGTGACGATCCATCACATCGTGTCGGATGGCGAATCGATCGAGCTGTGGCTCGATGCGGTTCGTGCGCGCTATGTCGCTCGCGTACGCGGCAACGCCGTGCCGGCGGAAGAGACCGCCCAACCGGTCGCCCAACTGGTCCTACCGCTCGTGCTGCCCGCACCGTGCCATCCGGCCCGCGTCGCGTACTGGCGTGACGCGCTGGCCGATCTGCCGTCGCGCGTGCTGCCGCAGCGCGCGGATGCGCCGGCCGCGCCGCAATGGCGCGCGGCACGCATCGCGTTCGAATTCGACACGTCGCTGATCCGCGCCGCACGCGATGCCGCGTCGGCCGCGCACGCGACGCTGCCGATGCTGCTGCACGCGGCGCTCAACACCGCGCTGTTCCGCGCGACGGGTGCGGCCGACCAGCCGGTCGGCGTGCTCGCGTCGACGCGCGCGCTGACGGGCGACGCGGCACGCGATGCGCTCGGCCTGTTCATCAATTCGGTCGTCGTGCGTACGCGGATCGACCCGGCCGCGCGTCGCGCGGACGTGCTCGCACAGGTGCGCGACACGGCGCTCGCCGCGTATGCGCATGCCGACGTGCCGTTCGCCGACGTCGTCGCGGCGCTGCGCGCGCCGCGTACCGCACAGGCCAATCCGCTGTTCCAGGTGATGTTCAACTACTTGCGCCCGACGGGCGCGGCCGCACGCGACTGGGCCGGCCTGTCGCTGGCCGAATTCGACGACGCGCGCCATCGCGTCGTGTTCACGCTGGAGCTGGACGTCGTCGAGCATCCGGACGGCCGCGTGAGCGCCGCGTTCTCGTATGCGGACGAACTGCTCGACCGCGGCTTCGTCGATGCGCTGGTCGACGTCTATCACGACGAAGTCGCACGCTTTGCCGGCGCGTCGGAAGCGGCGCTCGGCGCACCCGATACGCGTGCCGTCGCGCAGGCGGACTTCATTGCACGAGCAAGCGAGGAAGCATCGGCCGACGCGCCGTCGCACGCGGCTGCCGCGCTCGCGGCACTGTGGTCGGACGCGTTCGCGACGGCCGCGCCCGAGCCCGGTGCGGACCTGTTCGAAGCCGGCGCGACGTCGTTCGACGTCGTGCGTTTCGTCGACGCGGCCGGCCGTGCCGGTCATGCGCTGACGGTCGCCGACGTATTCGCGTCGCCGACGCTCGCGGCGCTTGGCGCGCGGCTCGATGCGCAAGCGGAAACAGAAACAGGACAGGAGGAACGCCATGCTGGCTGAAGTGCGTCCGGACGGATTCACGATGCCCGATACGTGCCGCCTCGCGTTCGCGGACGGCCTGTTCGCCGCGCGCGACGGCACGGAGATCCGCGTCGCGCAGGGCGTCGGCATCGGCGCGCAGTTGCTGCGCGCGCAACTCGCCGACGACGGCACGCTGCGCCTTGTCGCGTACAACCATCGCGCGGCGCCTGCCGACCAGCGGCGCGCGCTGCTGGCCGCGCTGTCCGCGGCGTTTTCGGACGGCGCACACCATGCGGCGATCCGGCTCGACCCGGCCGCGTGGCCGGCGGTCGCGCTCGATGCGCTGCGCGCGAGCGGCGTGCTCGCCGACGGCGGCCGCTGCATGCGCGACGGCTGGGCGCAGCAGGCCGATCTATGGCTCGTCGGCACCCACCTGCCGTGCGCGACGCTGCCGATGCTCACCGCCGGCCGGCGTCATCCGCGCCGGCCGCCGGCGCCGCGTGGCGACGTCTACGCACGTGATCTGCCGGCGCTCGGCGTGCGCTTCACGCTGCGCGGCTGGCAGCCGGCGGAGGATGCCGGGCGGCTCGCGCGCTGGTTCGACGAGCCGCGCGTGCGCGACGGCTGGCCGGGCACGCAGCCCGGCGCGGACGGTGCCGCACCGGACGCCGATCCGCACGTGACGCCGCTCGTCGGCTGTTTCGACGGCGAGCCGTTCGCGTACTTCGAGGCGGTCTGGCTGAAGGAAGACGCGCTCGCGCCGCACGTCGCGGCGCGCGACTACGACCGCGGGCTGCGGATGCTGGTCGGCGAGTCGCGCTGGCGCGGCCCGCATTGCGTGGCGGGCTGGCTGCCGTCCGTCGTTCATTACCTGTTTCTCGACGACCCGCGTACCGAAGCGGTCGGCTGTGCCGTTCCGGCCGGCCACGCGCGGGTTGCCGACCATCTCGCGCGGCATGGCTTCGCGCGGCATGGCTTCGCGCGGCAGCGCCGTCTCGCGCTGGCCGACGCGCAGCCGCTGTGGATGCGCACGCTGCGCGAGACGTTCTTCTCCGGCCGTCACGTCTGACGGGCCGGAATCACTGACAAGGGACCTGAGACATGCAGAGAGAAACCGTATTCGACCTGATCGGCGTCGGCTTCGGGCCGTCGAATCTGGCGCTGGCCATTCGCCTCGCGGAGCGCAGCGGCGCACGCACGTTCGCCCATTGCTTCGTCGAGCGCCAGCCGGAATTCGGCTGGCATCGCGGGATGCTGCTCGACGACTGCCGGATGCAGATCTCGTTTCTGAAGGATCTCGTCACGATGCGCGATCCGAAAAGCCGCTACACGTTCATCAACTACCTGTTCGAACGCGGCCGGCTGAACGAATTCGTCAACCTGAAGAACTTCTATCCGACCCGCGTCGAATTCCACGACTACCTGAGCTGGGTCGCCGATGCGTTCGACGATCGCGTTCATTACAGCGAGACCGTGCTGGCGATCGAGCCGGTGCACGGCGACGGCGCGCGAATCGACGCGCTGCGCGTGCTGTCGCGCGACGCCGCAGGCCACGAGCGCCAGCGCGTCACGCGCGCGCTGTCGGTCGGCGTCGGCGGCACGCCCGCGATTCCGGATGCGTTCGCCGCGCTCGGCCGCGACCGCGTGATCCATTCGTCGTCGTATCTGACCGACATCGACCGGCTCGTCGCGTCGCCGGGCGGCGAGCGCCGCCGCGTCGCGGTGATCGGCGCGGGGCAGAGCGCGGCCGAGGTGTTCATCGATCTCGCGCGCCGCTTCCCGCACGTCGACGCGAGCCTCGTGATGCGCGCAGGGGCGCTGAAGCCGGCCGACGACAGCCCGTTCGTCAACGAGATCTTCAGCCCGGAGTTCACCGATGTCGTCTATGCGCAGCCGCACGACGCGCGCCGCGCGCTGCTCGAACGCTATCGCGATACGAACTACGCAGTGGTCGACCGGCCGCTGATCGAGCAGATCTACGAAATGCTGTACCTGCAGCGCATCGACGGCACGCCGCGTCATGCGCTGCTCGCGAACAGCGCGATCGAGGCCGCGGTGCGCACCGGCGACGGCCGCATCGAGCTGACGCTGCGCGACCGGATGAGCGGCGCCACGCGCGTCGAACGCTTCGACGCGCTCGTGCTCGCGACCGGCTATCGCCGCGACACGCATTCCGCGCTGCTCGATGGGCTCGCGCCGCACCTGGGCGATGCGCTCACGCGCGGCGACGTGACGCGCGACTACCTGCTCGCGACGCCCGAGCACTTCGCGCCGCGCATCTACCTGCAAGGCTGCTGCGAAGACAGCCACGGATTGTCCGACACGCTGCTGTCGGTACTGGCGCGCCGCGCGGACGAGATCTGCGCGTCGCTCGAAGACGGGATCGCGCCCGCCCATGACGATGGCGCGGCCCGGGCACCGCACGAAAAACGACAGGAAAACGGGGTGAGCGCGGGCCGGATGGCTTTCGCTCTTTGACAAAGGCGCGGTCGGAGACCGCATGAAAAAAGTGGAGCAGAGAAAGATGGAGTGGGCAACAGGCACGCGTTTGCGTGCGATCGCAGCCGCGGCGAGCGTGGCGTTCGGTGCGGCGGCGGGGCAGGTTTACGCCCAGACGGCGCCGGCCGTCAACGCCGGCGCCGCGGCGTCGGCCAGCAGTGCGCAGAACGGTGCGGCGGCGAGTGCGGCGGCGAGTGCGTCGACCGGCGCAAAAAATGGCACGACGAACGGCGCGCAGAGCGGCACGCTGCCGGCGATCACCGTCAACGCGGCCTCGGAAGGCGACGGCACGGTCGGGCTCGTCGCGAAGCGCAGCAGGACCGGCACGAAAACCGACACGCCGATCAACGAGATCCCGCAGACGATCAACGTCGTCACCGCGCAGCAGATCGAGATGACCGGCGCGACCGACGTGAATGCGGCGCTGCGCTACGTGCCGGGCTTCTCGTCGTACGGTTCGGACAACCGTTCGGACTGGTACGCGGCGCTGCGCGGCTTCACGCCGACCGCCTACGTGAACGGGCTGCAGGTGCCGAACACGATCAACCTTGCGAGCTGGCGCGTCGATCCGTACATGATCGACAGCATCAACGTGCTGCGCGGGCCGACGTCGGTGCTGTACGGCGCGGGCGACCCCGGCGCGATCATCGACGTGCAGACCAAGCTCGCCGACGGCGAGCGCGTGCGCGAGGCCGGCGTGCAGATCGGCAACTACGCGCGCAAGCAGTTCATGATCGACGTCGGCGACAAGCTCGACGCCGACGGCAAGTACGCGTACCGCTTCGTCGGCGTCGCGCGCGACGGCAATGCGCTGACCGGCCCGAACAACGACCAGCGCGTCGCACTCGCGCCGTCGTTCCGCTGGCGCCCGAACGCGGATACGTCGTTGACGCTGTCCGCGACGTACCTGCAGGACTGGGGCGACATCTCGTCGAACTTCCTGCCGGCGGTGGGCACGGTGCTGCCGAACCCGAACGGGCAGATCAACAAGGACGTCTATGAAGGCGACCCGAACTTCAACTACTACCGCAAGAAGCAGTGGTCGGTCGGTTACCAGTTCGAGCAGAACCTGACCCCGGCGTGGAAGTTCCGGCAGAACGTGCGCCTGATGCACCTGTCGCTCGACAACGGCTCGGTGTTCGGCAACGGCTTCGTCGACGGCAGCACGACCGACGTGTCGCGCTGGGCCGGCGTGTTCCAGATGAACTACAGCCGCTTCGACATCGACAACAACGTGGAAGGCCGTTTCGCGACGGGCCCGCTCCAGCACACGCTGCTGCTCGGCTTCCAGTACAACCGCCAGACCGCGACCGACAGCGAATGGCTCGCCGCCGCGCCGCCGCTGAACATCTACAACCCGGTGTACACGCCGGTGACGACGGCGGTGTTCTCGAATCCGGACACCACGTCCCGCACCAACACGTACACGACGCTGAACACGTTCGGCCTGTACGCGCAGGACCAGATCAAGTGGAACCGCTGGACGCTGACGCTCGGCGGCCGCGAGGACTGGGTCAACATGCGGATGGACGATCGCGCGGGCGGTACGTCGACGAAGGCGGACGTGACGGCGTTCACCGGCCGCGTCGGCCTGACGTACCAGGGCGATTACGGGCTGTCGCCGTACATCAGCTACGCGACGTCGTTCAATCCGCTGATCGGCGTGAACCTGCTCGGCGGCGGGCTGCCGCAGCCGACCCGCGGCAAGCAGATCGAGGCCGGCCTGCGCTGGCAGCCGCCCGGCAAGAACCTGATGCTGAACGCGGCGATCTACCAGATCAACCAGACCAATGTGCTCACGTCGGCGCTGCCGAGTCAGGACCCTGGCGGTACGAAGTCGGTGCAGACGGGCGAGGTGCGTTCGCGCGGGATCGAGCTGAGCGCGACCGGCAAGGTCACGCGGAACCTGTCGCTGATCGCGTCGTACGTGTACCAGGACGTGAAGAACGTGAAGGCGAACGACGTATCGCTGAACAACTGGCCGGTCGACATTCCGCGCCCGCGCCAGATGGCGTCGATGTGGGCCGACTGGACGTGGCACACGGGGCCGCTCGCCGGCTTCGGCCTCGGCGGCGGCGTTCGCTACCAGAGCGCGTCGGCCGGTGCGGCCGACAACTCGCTGACGGTGTCGAGCGTGACGCTGTTCGACGCGGGTGTGCATTACGACACGCGCAACTGGCGCTTCGCCGTGAACGGGACGAACCTGGCCAACCGCCACTACATCAGCGGTTGCCAGTCGATGAACGTCTGCGTTTTCGGCACCGACCGCACGGTGATCGCGACCGCGAAATACAACTGGTGACGTTGCGCGCCGCGGCCTGCCGACCTTCGTGGCCGGCGCGGGTCGGCCGCGGCGCCTTCGTCCGCTTTTCCACGACGCATCCATGCCGAAGAAAAATCTCGTCTACATCCAGTCGCTGCGCAACGGCGCGGCCGATCGCGCCGGCCAGCCGGTCGCTTATCAGGGCGGCACGCGCTACATGAAGGCGCCGCTCGAATTCATCGTCGAGCGCCTGAACGACTCGCCGCTCGGCGAGCGCTACACGCTCCAGGGCGTGATCGTCGACGACGACGACGGTTCGCCGGCCGACCGCGCGAAGGTGGCCGACTACGGCTTCGCGCGCACGCCGGGCCGGCCGTGGATCCTGCCGGACGGGTTGACGGTGCAGGGCCGGCCGGTCGACGAACTGTTCTGCTCGATTCCGTCGACGTACCGGCGGCTGCCGCGCGACGCGCGCGAGCGCGCTGCGGCCAAACAGGCGTTCGAGCGCCGCCTGCTCGAGCGCCTGCTCGAACTCGACGCGGAGGTCGTCGTGCTCGACGGGCTGCTCGTGATCCTCGACGAACTCGTGCGGCCCGGCGCGCGCTTTCACCGGCGCATCGCGAACATCCACCCGGGCATCACGGCCGACGATTCGCCGTATCAGCGGCGCGGCGCGTGGGCGACGCTCGACGCGCTGCATGGCGCGCGCGGCGAACGGGTCGACTGGGCGAGCGGCGCGACGTCGTCCGTCGAGCCCGTGACGATGACGGGCGCGTCGTTCCACTACGTCGACAACGGCATCGATTCCGGCGAGGTGATCTGCGACGTGCTCGACACGCCGATCGCGCCGGACGACACGATTCTCGAACTGCGCTGGAACAACTTCCAGCGCAGCCTGTTTCCGGCACTCGAGCGGGGGCTTCACGTCCTCGCCGACCGCCACGACGCGGGAGCACTTTGATGGAAGACACGCTGACGAAACCGGCCGGAGCCGCGGACGCCGTCGAAGGCGAGGTGGCGGCTGCGCTCGACGGCACCGCGCACGGGCAGGCGGCGCCGGTCGCCGAGCGCACGCTCGACGCATGGCATCCCGACGACTCGCCGGACGTACTGCTCGCTGCGTTCGTCGAGCTGTTCAATACCGATACGCGGCACGACGCGGCAACGATCTCGGTGCCGCTTGGCGGCGCCAGTGCGGCGGCCGTCGAGTCGTACGTCGCGCGCGCGGTGCGCGAGGGCGTGATCGACGGCGCGCAGGTCGCCGGCGACACGCTGCGCCTGAACGTGTCGCGCACGACGTTCTGGCAGAACCCGCGGCCGTGGCTGAAGACGCCCGCATCGGGCGGGATGCCGCTGCGCTACGCGATCACGAACGGCCACCGGCACCCGGTGCGGCCGCCGTCGTCGGCCGGCGAGATCTATGCGCGCACCATGCCGCAGGTCGGGATGACGTTCAGCCTGCGCACCGTCGATATCGACGCGCACGCGGACCTGTTCAGCGGCTGGATGAACCTCGATCGCGTCGCGCAGTTCTGGGACCAGCGCGGCACGCGCGACGAGCATGCGGCGTATCTCGCCGAGCGGCTTGCCGATCCGCACATGCATCCGATGATCGGCTATTTCGACGACACGCCGTTCGGTTATTTCGAGTTCTACTGGGCGAAGGAGGACCGCCTCGCGCCGTTCTACGACGCGCACGACTACGATCGCGGGCTGCACCTGCTGATCGGCGACTCGCGCTTCCAGAGCGCGGGCAAGCTGCATGCGTGGTGGAGCGGGGTGCTGCACTACATGTTCGTCGACGAACCGCGCACGCAGCGGCTTGTCGGCGAGCCGCGCGTCGATCACGTGCGACATATCGCGTACATGCACCGGCTCGGGTTCCACACGCTGAAGGAATTCGACTTCCCGCACAAGCGCGCGGCGCTCACCGTGATCGAGCGCGACACATTCTTCGACACTTTCCGGTTGCCGTGACGGGATGGGTGCGCAGCGTCGGTACGACGTTGCGCGCGGCCATGCATCGCGCCTGCATCGGCCGTTCGGGATATGGACCGCACGGCCTGCGTCGTGAAGAATGGATCGCTCTCCTCATCGACGGCAGGCACGACGACATGGCAAAAACACCCGCTACAGCATGGGACGCGACGTCCGATTCGCGCCCCCCAATATTGACATATGCCGGCATATGCCTAGAATGGGCGCATCGTACTCCCGTGGAGTGGCTCATGCGCACCGTTTCCATTTTCAAGAACGCCCGTAACCAGGCAATCCGCATCCCGAAGGACATGGAGTTCGAGGGCGTGACGGAACTCGAGATCCGCCGCGAGGGCGACACGCTGCTGCTGCGGCCGGTGCGCCCCACGTGGCTCTCGTTCGCGAACGAACCGCTGGCCGACACCGACTTCCTCGCCGAACGCCCGGCCGTCATCGAGTCTGGCCGCTTCGACCTGTCCGGCGATGCCGCCGAGTCGACGGAGTCCGGCCGGTGACGACACTCTATATGCTCGATACGAACATCTGTTCGTTCATCATGCGCGAGCGGCCGCCCGTGGTGCTGTCGCGGTTGCAGTCATGCGTGAACGCGCAGCACCGGATCGTCGTGTCGGCGATTACCTATGCCGAGATGCGGTTCGGGGCCGTGGGCAGGAAGGCGTCGCCGAAGCACGCGGAACTCGTGACGGCCTTTGTTTCGCGGCTGGACGGCGTGCTGTCGTGGGATACGGCGGCCGTCGATGCAACGGCCGCGATTCGCGTGGATCTTGCCGCGCGCGGCACGCCGATCGGCACGAACGATGCGTCGATCGCCGGGCATGCGATCGCGGCCGGCGCGGTGCTCGTCACGAACAACGGGCGGGAATTCGGCCGTGTCGCCGGGTTGTTGCTCGAAGACTGGGCGGCCTGAGCGCAGTGCGGCAAAAGCGCGATGACGTTGTTGCTTCGCAGCGGCGCGTCACGCGTGCGGCGCGGGCGGATCAACGAGAAAGGCGTTGCGGAACGCGTCGAGATACCGGTCGGCGTCATCGATGAATTCTCCCGGCAACAGCGCGAACGCGCGTGCCAGCAGATCCTGGCCGAGCGCCGCGTAAGTCGCTTCGTCGGACAACAGCGCGCGGATGGCGTCGCGCGTTTGCGGCGAAGCAATCCGCTTCGCATCCCGCGCGAGCAGCGCAGCGGCGGCGAGGCCCGGCTGGAACGCATGCGTCTCGAGCAGGTCCGGCGCGGCATCCCAGATGCGTTCGCGGTTGCCGGCATCGTGAAAATTGCGCAGCAGGAACAGCAGGTCGTACGCGTCGCTGCTCTGGCGCGCGCGCCGGTCCTTCCATGCGAGCAACTTCAGCAGCGCGAGCGCCGGCAGGCTGGCCACCGGTACCACAGTGCGTGCATCGATCGACACCGGCTGCGCCGTGTCGACCGCTTCCTGGAACCCGAGCACGTTCAGCACGAATTCGCCGCCCGGCGGCCACGCGATCTCGCCCGGCGGCGTTTCGAGCGGCCCGAACGGCACAAGATCGAGCTCGGTGTGAAAGCCGTGCGTTCCGCTATCGAACAGCAGTTTCTGTTGCTGTTTCGGCGCGCGCGTGAATTGCCCGGTCGCGACCAGCGCATCGACGAGCTGCTCGTGAAACGGCCAGCTCACCGCACACACCGCGACGTCGACGTCCCGCGTCGCGCGCACCGGCCGGATGCCGTGGACGTGCCACATCAGGATGTCGCGCGCGGTTGCGCCGGCGACGACGAACGCCGCATCGAGGCGCGCGCAGGCCAGGCCGACCGCTTGCAGCAGCGCGACCGCGGCGGGCTCGAGCGGCCGGCGCGCGTCGACTTCAAGCGGGCGGGTGGGCGAGGTATCGGTCATGGATCTGTTCGGCTGCGACAAGATTGCGGCTGTCCCCGGACGAGACGAGATCCGCGTAGATCAGGAGCGGCGGCACGAGTGGCACATCCTGCTCGCGCCAGTCGAGCGCAGGCGAGCGCGGCCAGAACGCTTCGAGGATTTCGACGTCGCCGCGCTCGTCCGGACGCAGGCGAGCCTGGAGCAGCAGGCGGTTCGGCACCGCGCCGTGCGTATAGACGGTGACCGCGGCCGGCTTCAGATCGTGCGTCAGCAGGTCGGCCGCCGGCTCGCCGCCGAGCCGCGCATCGAACGACGCGAAATCGAAACCGCGCCACCAGTCGGGCGCGAGGCCGGCAAACCGGCGGCTCGGCAGCTTCGCGCGCAAGCGGCTCGGGTACAGTGCGACCCATTCCTGCACGAAGCGCGGCCAGTCTGGAATCAGGCGCTCGCCGTTGCGGCGCTGCCCGACGAGGCCGCGCGCGATCAGATCGTCCATCGCGAGATTGACCGTGCCGAGCGCGACGCCCGACGCGGCGGCAATCCCCCGATACGGCTGCGCGACGAGGCCCGGCTGTGTCGCGAGCGCGAACATCACGGCCAGCCCCTTCGGCGTCGTCGCACGCGACGCCTGCCGGCGTGGTGCGCGTGCGGGCTTCGGCCGGCCCGCGATCATCACGGTCGCCTCCGGCTGAATCAGGCATGCGTTGCCTGCGGTGTCGAGAAACGGAATGCCCTGGTCGGTCAGGCCGGCGGCCAGTTCGGCCGAAAGATACGGCGCGATCAGCATCAGCGGCCGCTCGCCTGGCGTCGGGGCAGCACCGCCGCGGCGGCGCAATTCCGCGAGCGCGCCCGGCAGCGATTCGACGCGCAGGCTCACGGCGGCCGGCATCTCGAATACGTGCCCGGCAACGTCGAAGCGGATCATCGCGTCGGCTTGCCCGGTGTACGCGGTCGGCACGCGCACGGGCCGCGCCCTGAAGCGCCGGGTCGCGCGTTCGAACGCGGCGCAGGCTTCGTCGAGCACGTGTTGTTCCGACATTGGGAGGGGGGCGTTCTCGGGCATCGGAGGCGATCGCTTGTTCACTTCTTTGTCAGCGTACACAAAAAATGTACAAACGTCAAAAAATGAACAAACGTCCGCAACACGTTGATGTATTGGAGTTATTCCGGATGCTTGAACGGTCATCGTCGAATCCCGGTGCTCATCAATTCGATGTGGAACCCACAGTTTCACGTGCCCGGGCCGCGTGCGGCAGTCATCCGGATGGCCGGTTTGCCTATACCGTGCGCGGTGCCCGGCACGGCAACCATCAGTTGCTACCGCGACGACTTTCCGTCTGCCCGGTTGCCTGCGAACCGACTATTCTTGCCAGCACATTCCCCCCAAGGACAGGAGACGACACCGTGACGCACAGCGTGATTCCCGCAGGCCTCGCCGACGAAATGATCGAGATCCGGCACCGCATCCATGCGCACCCCGAGCTAGGCTTCGAGGAATTCGCGACGAGCGACCTCGTCGCCGAGCAACTGCAGTCGTGGGGCTACACGGTGCATCGCGGGCTCGGCGGCACCGGCGTCGTCGCGCAGTTGAAGGTCGGCACCGGCACGCAGCGCCTCGGCCTGCGCGCCGACATGGATGCGCTGCCGATCCACGAGGCCACGGGCCTGCCGTACGAGAGCAAGATCGCCGGCAAGATGCACGCGTGCGGCCACGACGGCCACACGGCGATGCTGCTCGCGGCCGCGAAGCATCTCGCGCGCGAGCGCTGCTTCTCCGGCACGCTGAACCTGATATTCCAGCCGGCCGAGGAAGGGCTCGGCGGCGCGAAGAAGATGCTCGACGAAGGGCTGTTCGAGCTGTTCCCGTGCGACGCGATCTTCGCGATGCACAACATGCCGGGTTTCCCGACCGGCAAATTCGGCTTCCTGCCGGGGCCGTTCATGGCGTCGTCGGATACGGTGATCGTCGACGTGCAGGGCCGTGGCGGCCACGGCGCGGTGCCGCACAAGGCGGTCGATTCGGTGGTCGTCTGCGCGCAGATCGTCATTGCGCTCCAGACGATCGTGTCGCGCAACGTGTCACCGCTCGACATGGCGATCGTTACGGTCGGCGCGATCCACGCGGGCGAGGCGCCGAACGTGATTCCCGATCGCGCGCAGATGCGCCTGTCGGTGCGCGCGCTGAAACCCGAGGTGCGCGACCTGCTCGAAACCCGCATCAAGGAAGTCGTGCATGCGCAGGCGGCCGTGTTCGGCGCGACCGCGACGATCGACTACCAGCGCCGCTACCCGGTGCTCGTCAACGACGCGGAGATGACCACGTTCGCGCGCAACGTCGCGCGCGAGTGGGTGGGCGATGCGAACCTGATCGACGCGATGGTGCCGCTCACCGGCAGCGAGGATTTCGCATTCCTGCTCGAGAAGCGGCCGGGCTGTTACCTGATCATCGGCAACGGCGATGGGGAGGGCGGCTGCATGGTGCACAACCCGGGCTACGACTTCAACGACGCTGCGTTGCCGACGGGCGCGTCGTACTGGGTCAAGCTGGCCGAGGCGTTCCTGGTTTGACGCAGCGGCGCGGCGGCGTGGCAGCCGCCGTCCGGTGTGCGCATGCGCGTCCACGTCCACGTCCACGTCCACGTCCACGTCCACGAAATCGGACGCGCGCGCTCTGCAGTACGTTCCACGTTGATTTGACGCTCCTTGACATCGGCGGAACAGGCGCGCGTGCTACGCTGCGCGCGACGCCGGATCGGCTCGATGAATACAGGTGTGGACGACATGCGAAAACAGTTTCTGACCGTGCTGACGGCCTGTGCGGTCGGCGTTCTGGCGGCCGGGTGCGACGACCAGAAGGTGGCCGATGCGGTCAATGCGATCAAGCCCGATCCGATGGCGTTCGGCAAGCTGCAGCCGGGCATCTCGACGGTCGAGGACGTGCTCCGCCAGGCCGGCAAGCCCGAGATGGTCAGGCAGGGCGAAGACGGCTCGCAGCGGTTCGAGTATCCGCGCGGCCCGTACGGCACGAGCACCTACATGCTCGATTTCGGGCCCGACGGCCGGCTCGTGTCGATCACGCAGGCGCTGTCGGCGGCGAACATCGCGAAGGTCGTGCCCGGCATGTCGAAGGACGACGTGCGGCAACTGCTCGGCAAGCCGACCGAGGTCGCGCAATACGCGTTGAGCCATGAAGAAGTGTGGAGCTGGCACTGGGCCGAGGGTGGCGTATCGGGCGATGCGATGTTCAACGCACATTTCTCGCCCGACGGCACTGTGGTTCGGACGTCGCGTTCGGAAGCGCCGGGCCGCGAAAAACCCTGACCCGACGAAGGAAGCAACGCATGCGGCGCGGGGCCGGACCTCGGCAAGGTCACCAGTGCGTCTGAATGCGAGATGTACCAAATTTTGGTATATGATCATCGCATCGAAAAGGAGGTGACTCATGTCGCGAAACACATCCGTTTCCCTGGGCGACCACTTTGCCGAATTCGTCGACGCTCAAGTGCAATCGGGGCGATACGGTTCCGCAAGCGACGTCGTGCGCGCCGGTTTGCGGCTCCTCGAGTCGCACGAAACGCAAATGCGGGCGTTGCAGGAAGCGTTGAAGGCCGGTGAGGCATCAGGGGAGCCCAAGCCATTCGACAGCGAGGCCTTCCTGGTCCGCATGCGGGCCACGCATGGCGGTTAAAGGCAGACGGCTTCGGCTGACACCGCTGGCCGAACTCGATCTCGAAGACATTTGGCGTTATACCGTCGAGCATTGGTCACTCGAACAGGCAGACCACTACCACCGGGATCTGATCGGGACGATGGAAGCGCTGGCACGCGGCAAGAAGGCTGGTCGGACTTGCATTGTTCGGGATGGGTATTTTCGGTACGCAGTTGGCTCTCACGTCGTGTTCTATCGCGAAACGGATGACACGATCGATGTGATTCGGGTCCTGCATCAGCGGATGGATATCGAACGACATCTGTAGCCGCGCACGTCGAGCAACGCGATCGTTGCAAAGTGATCCGCAATCCGGGCATGACTCGTGCCGTCTCGAGCCGAGCACGGTATCGATCAATCTAGAACGCTTCCCCGCTGAACAACGCCACGACCGCATCCGGATTCGACGGCCAGTACATGTGCATGTACGTCGCGACGATCGCGCCGTGGCGATAGACGGCTTCGCCGCTGCCCGGCGCGCCGTCGGGGCGCACCGCGTTCGCGACCGGTTCCAGCGGCGTCGTGAGCCGCGAATAGTGGAACGTATGGCCGCGCATCGGCCCGGTGCGCGTATCGAGCTGCTGCATGCCGAGCGCCGCGAACCGGCGCTGCATCGTCGCCTGGCCAGGCAGCAGGCCGAGCATCGGCGTCGTCGTGCCGTCCACGTCGGTCAGCGATTCACCCAGATACACCATCCCCCCGCATTCCGCGACGATCGGCCGGCCTGCCGCCGCATGCGCACGAATCGTCCGCGCGGTTTCGGCATTCGCCGCGAGCGTCGCCGCATGCAGTTCCGGATAGCCGCCGGGCAGGAACAGCGCGTCGCAATCGTCCGGCACCTGTTCGTCGGCGAGCGGCGAGAAGAACCGCAACTGCGCACCGAGCGCATCGAGCAGTGCGAGATTCGCCGGATAGATGAACGAGAACGCCCCATCGCGCGCGACCGCGATCCGCTTGCCGGCGAGCGCACGCGGCAGCGGCGCCGCGACGTCCGGTTCCGCGAACGCGACGGCAGGCGGCAATTCGGCGAGCGCCGTCTGCGCGAGCACGTCGGCCGCGCGCTCGAGCCGCGCATCGAGGTCGTCGATGTCGGCCGGCTGGTGCAGGCCGAGATGCCGCTCCGGCAACGCGATGCCCGCATCGGCCGGCACGTGCCCGAGCCAGCGCAGGTCGGCAGGCAGCGCCTGTTGCAGCAATTCCGCATGCCGGGCCGAGCCGACGCGGTTCGCCAGCACGCCGTGAAACGGCAACCCCGGCCGGAACCGCGCAAGCCCGAACGCGATCGCCGCGAAGGTCTGCGCCATCGCCTTCGCGGAAATCACCGCGACCACCGGCACGCCGAACGCGGCCGCGAGGTCGGCACTGCTCGGCGTGCCGTCGAACAGCCCCATCACGCCCTCGATCAGGATCAGGTCCGCATCGCGCGCGGCATCGGCCAGCAGCGCGCGGCAGCCAGCCTCGCCGACCATCCCGAGGTCGAGCGCATGCACGGGCGCGCCGCTCGCGCGTTCGAGCAGCATCGGATCGAGAAAATCGGGCCCGGTCTTGAACACGCGCACGCGGCGGCCGAGCCGGCGGTGCAGCCGCGCGAGGCCGGCCGTCACCGACGTCTTGCCCTGGCCGGACGCGGGCGCGCTGACGAACAGTGCGGGGCAGGACGACACGCTCAGAACTCCACGCCGCGCTGCGCCTTCACGCCTTGCTCCTTGTACGGATGCTTGACCAGCCGCATTTCGGTGACGAGATCGGCCGCATCGATCAGCGCATCGGGCGCGTGCCGCCCGGTGACGACCACATGCACCGACTCCGGACGCGCGACGAGCGTCGCGAGCACTTCGTCGAGCGGCAGGTATTCGTACTTCAGCACGGTGTTCAGCTCGTCGAGGATCACCATCCGGTAGTCGCCGCTTTCGATCATCCGGCGCGCTTCGTCCCAGCCCTTGCGCGCGGTCGCGATGTCGGCGTCGCGGTTCTGCGTGTTCCACGTATAGCCGTCGCCCATCGTCACGAAGTCGCATTCCGCGACCGCGCCGAGGAAGTCGCGCTCGGACGTGTGCAGCGCGCCCTTGATGAACTGCACGACGCCGAGCCGCATGCCGTGGCCGAGCACGCGTACGGCCATGCCGAACGCGGCCGTGCTCTTGCCCTTGCCGTTACCGGTGTGGACGATCAGCAGGCCTTTTTCATGGGTGGCGGCGGCCTGTTTCTTCTCGTGGCCGGCACGGCGGCGTTCGGCCATCCGCTGATGGGATTCGGAATCGGTCTTCATCGGGAATCGTCCTGTCGAAAGCGAAACAAAAGGTTCAGAGCGGGCCGGCGAGTGCGACCGTCACGCCGTCCCGGATGGATTTGGGGCCCAGCAGCCGGCCGTGCGGCGCCGCGAGCTGCGCGCACGGCTCGGCCACGCCCGCGACGCCGAAGCGCGCGAGCGCGGCGTCCGACGGGCCGCTCGCGGCCAGTTCCGGGCGGCTCGCAAGCTGCGTCGCGTCGAACGCGACGAGCGGCCAGCCGCGTCGCGCGCACAGCGTGCGCAGCGCGCGGGCACGCGCCTTGTCGGCGAGTGTCGCGACGAGCGCGGGTTCGGCGGCCGAATAAAGCGCCAGCGCCGCACGGATCGCAGCATCGAGTTGCGCGGCCGTCACGCCCGCGCGGAAACCGACGCCGAGCGCGACGCGCATCATGCGCCGCCGCCGAGCGCGGCACGCACCGTGGGATCGCCGGCCAGCGCCGCGACGCGGCCGATCACGACGATCGCCGGCGAACCGATGCCGGTCGCGCCGACGCGTTCGACGACGGTGTCGAGCGTCGCGAGCACGTGCCGCTGTTCGGGGCGCGTCGCGTTCTCGATCGCCGCGCACGGCGTATCGCCGGGCAGGCCGCCATCACGCAGCGCCGCCGCGATCGCGTCGAGCCGGCGGATGCCCATGTAGATCACGATCGTCATGCGCGTGGCCGCCAGCGCGCGCCAGTCGGGTTCGTCGGCGCCCGCGCCGTGGCCCGTGACGAAGATCACGCCCTGCGCGGCGCCGCGCTGCGTGACCGGAATGCCGAGCGCGGCCGGTGCGGCAATGCCCGCGGTGATGCCGTTCACGACCTCGACCGGAAAACCGGCCGCGCCGAGCGCGGCCAGTTCCTCGCCGCCGCGGCCGAACACGAACGGATCGCCGCCCTTGAGCCGCGCGACGCTGCGGCCGGCGCGCAGGTGCGCGAGCATCGCGGCGACGATCGCTTCCTGCGGCGTCGACGCATGACCGCCGCGCTTGCCGACATGCTCGATGTGCGGGTCGGCGCGCGCATGGCGCAGCACGTCGGGGTTCACGAGATCGTCGACGAGCAGCACGTCCGCCGCGCCGATCGCGCGCACGGCCTTGAGCGTCAGCAGGTCGGCGTCGCCGGGGCCGGCGCCGATGAGCCAGGCGCGGCTCATTGCGCGCGGCACGGCGCGCACCGTGTCGAAACAGTGGGAAGGGGCAGGCGGGCGGCACATCGGCGGCCGTCGAACAGGCAACGCATAACGGATCGGGCGAAGCCCGCGCGAACGCGGGCGGAATGCGCACCCCATCCGTCCCCCGCGGATCGGGCGTTCGGCGAGCGTCGGGCTCGCCCCTTGCGTCGGCCGGTATCCGGGCTGGCCGCTTGCCAGGCCGCAGCCTTCCCGCCCGGCTGACGGGCAGTGGCATCGTGGGCGGCATGGGCGCGTGCGCGGGGAAGCGCGTCGCGCGGGCGGCGTACCGTTGCGGGGACAGCACAGGCCGGGCGGTCGTCCGCCTCCTGTTTCCCGTTTAACTGCATGCGCGGAATGCGCATGCGAGCACCGAACGCGGCGCTACGATAGCACAGCGATCCGCCCGCGCGAACCCGCTTCGCCGATGCCGGAAGCGGCCTCCGGCGTGGCGCGGCGGCCATGCAAGACGCCGTTCGGCCGCCCGAGCCGCCTTGACGCTCCCGCCCCCGGCGCCTACACTCGCACGCGTTTTGGTGCTCGCGCGTGCCCTCCGGCGCGCGCAGTTAAACGGGAAACAGGGAGCCTGCCTGCGTCGCAGTCGAGCCAACCTGTGCTGCCCCCGCAACGGTAAGCGAACGCATCGTGCCCGCCGCGATGCAGCGCCGCTTCGCCGCATGCCGCGCGCATGCGGACGACCGCCACTGGATGTCCTGCGCATCCGGGAAGGCGAAGCGGCGTGTTCGCCAGCCCGGATACCGGCCTAAACGTTGGGGTTCAGCGCCGCGGGGAGGCGGCGCATCGTCCACGGCCGCAGCGTGCCCGACACCCGAGCGTTTCCCGATTCCCGTCGTCCGACCGCCTGCGCGAGTGCGCATGATCCGGCGCGATGAAGGGCCGGACCGCGCGGGGCCGCGCAGCGACGGCCGTGTTGGCATTCTTCATGTCGACCGTTCGCAAGGGAGCGTCATGCTCGATTCGCTGTTTCGCCTGTTCAACGACAGTCCGTCCGGGCTGCGCGGCAAGATCATCGCCATCTATTCGTTGTTGATCGCCTTCAACGCAGGCGCGTGGATCTGGGCGTTCGCCGCCTTCCACGGCCAGCCCGTGCTGCTCGGCACGGCGCTGCTCGCGTACGTGTTCGGGCTGCGCCATGCGGTCGACGCCGACCACATCGCGGCCATCGACAACGTTACGCGCAAGCTGATGCAGGAGGGCCGCAGCCCGCTCGGCGCCGGCCTGTTCTTCTCGCTCGGCCATTCGACGGTGGTGATCGTGATGTCGGTCGTGGTCACGCTCACGGCCGCGTCGCTTGCGCGCTTCGAGAGCATGAAAGCGTGGGGCGGCGTGATCAGCACGAGCGTGTCGGCGTTCTTCCTGCTGGTGCTCGCGATCGCGAACCTGCTGATCCTGATTTCCGTCTACCGGACGTTTCGCGCCGCGCAGCGCGGCGAACCGATCGTCGACGCCGATCTCGACCTGCTGCTGAACCAGCGCGGCGTGCTCGCGCGCCTGTTCCGTCCGCTGTTCCGGCTCGTGTCGCGCAGCTGGCACCTGTATCCGGTCGGGTTCCTGTTCGGTTTCGGCTTCGACACGGCGACCGAGATCGCGCTGTTCGGCATCTCGGCGGCACAGGTGCAGGGCGGTCTGTCGTTCTGGTCCGTGATGGCGCTGCCGATGCTGTTCACCGCCGGCATGACGCTGGTCGACACGACCGACGGCATCCTGATGATGGGCGCGTATCGCTGGGCGTACGTGCGGCCGATCCGCAAGATCTACTACAACATGACGATCACCTTCGTGTCGGTGCTGGTCGCCGCGCTGATCGGCGGCATCGAGGTGCTCGCGCTGCTCGCGGACAAGCTGTCGCTGCAGGGCCCGGTGTGGGACTTCGCGTCGATGGTGGCGTCGCACTTCGGCATGCTCGGCTATGTCGTGATCGGCCTGTTCCTCGCATGCTGGCTCGTGTCGGCCCTGATCTACCGGTTAAAGCGCTACGACGAGATCGACGTGACGATCTCTGCCTGACTCCCCTTACGAACCTGGATATTCCATGACCCTACGCAAGCTGCCCGTCACGATCGTCACGGGCTTTCTCGGCAGCGGCAAGACGACGCTGATGCGCCACATCCTGCAGCACGCCGAAGGCCGCCGCATCGCGGTGATCGTCAACGAGTTCGGCGAACTCGGCATCGACGGCGAAATCCTCAAGGGCTGCGGCATCGGCTGCGAGGAGACAGAAGGCGCGCAGGACGAAGCGTCGGGCCAGCTTTACGAACTCGCGAACGGCTGCCTGTGCTGCACCGTGCAGGAAGAGTTCTATCCGGTGATGGAAGCGCTCGTCGAGCGCCGCGCGGACATCGACCACGTGCTGATCGAGACATCGGGGCTCGCGCTGCCGAAGCCGCTCGTGCAGGCGTTCAACTGGCCGACGATCCGCAACAGCTTCACGGTCGACGCGGTTGTGACCGTCGTCGACGGGCCGGCCGCCGCGAGCGGCCAGTTCGCGGAAAACCCGCAGGCCGTCGACGCGCAACGCCGCGCCGATCCGAACCTCGACCACGAATCGCCGCTGCACGAACTGTTCGCCGACCAGCTGTCGTCCGCCGACCTCGTGATCGTGAACAAGGCCGATCTCGTCGGCGACGCGCAGTTCGCGCAGATCGAAACCGCGATCCGCGACGAGATCCCGCCGCAGGTGAAGATCGTGCGCGCGACGCGCGGCGAGCTCGACCTCGCCATGCTGCTCGGGCTCGAATCGGCGTCGGAGGAAACGATCCACCTGCGCCACGACCATCACGGCTCGGCCGACGACGGCGATCACGACCACCATCACGACGACTTCGACTCGGTGGTCGTGTCGGGCGACGCGGGCTCGCGCGAAGCGACGATCGCCGCGCTGCAGCGTGTCGTCGAAGCGCACACGATCTACCGCGCGAAAGGCTTCGCCGCGCTGCCCGGCGCGCCGATGCGGCTCGTGATCCAGGGCGTCGGCCGCCGCTTCGACAGCTACTTCGACCGTCGCTGGCAGGACGGCGAAACGCGCGCGAGCCGCTTCGTGCTGATCGGCGAGGATCTCGACGCGGCCGCGCTGCAACGCGCGTTCGACGCCGCGTGCGCGGCCGAACCGCAACAGGCGTAACGCACGATGCATCTGCTGCGCACCACGCCGGGCGGCTTCGTCGACGATACGCAGGGTGTCGTCCGGATCGACCAGCAACCGGCCGACATCGTGATCCTGAGTTCGGCCGACACGACGCTGTCGCTGCTCGCGAGCGTCGTGCCGCAATTGCCGGCCGGCTTCCCGAGCGTGCGGCTCGCGAACGTCACGTTCCTGCGGCAGCCGGCGTCCGTCGATTTCTATGTCGACGACGTGCTGCGCCACGCGAAGACGGTCGTGATCGATCATCTCGGCGGCGAAGCGTACTGGCCGTACGGGATCGAGCAGGCCGTGTCGCTTGCGTCGAAGCGCGCCCAGCAGCTCGCGATGTTCTCGGGCGACCTGCAGGAAGATCCGAACCTCGTCGCGAAAAGCACGGTCGCGCCGGACCTGTGCCGGATGTGGTGGCGCTACCTGCGCGAAGGCGGCGTGCACAACGCCGAGGCGCTGCTGCGCAGCATCGCATTCCATACGCTCGGCTTCGGCGACGAACCCGAGCTGCCGCGCCCGCTGCCGGCCGCCGCGCTGTATCACCCGGCGCGCGACCGCGCGAGCGTCGACGACTGGCGGCCGCGCTGGACGCCCGGCGCGCCGGTCGTCGCGATCCTGTTCTATCGCGCGCACTGGCAGGCCGCGAACACGGCCGTGTTCGATGCGCTGGCCGACGCGCTCGTTCAGGAAGGGCTGAATCCGCTGCCGATCGCGGTGACATCGCTGAAGGACGCGGTGAGCCGCGAGGTCATCACGCAGCTGTGCGACACGCACGGCGTCGCGCTCGTGCTGAACACGACCGCGTTCGCGGCCGGCGCGATCGATGCCGCCGAGCCGGACGTGCTCGCCGGCGACGCGCCGGTGCTGCAGGTGATCCTGTCCGGCGGCAATCGCGACGCGTGGGTCGCCGACAACCAGGGCCTGCACGCGCGCGACATCGCGATGCATATCGCGCTGCCCGAGGTCGACGGGCGCATCGTCACGCGCGCGGTGAGTTTCAAGGGGCTCGCGTATCGCTGCCCGCATACCGAGGTCGACGTCGTGCGCTACCAGCCGGACGCGGAGCGGATCGCGTTCGTCGCGGCGCTCGCGCGCGGCTGGTGCCGGCTGCGCACGCTCGACAACGCGAGCAAGCGCGTCGCGCTGATCCTCGCGAACTATCCGCAAAGCGAAGGGCGGATCGGCAACGGCGTCGGGCTCGACACGCCGGCGTCCGCGCTGCGCGTGCTCGCGGCGCTGCGCGACGCGGGTTACGCGCTGGCCGACCTGCCGCCCGACGGCGACGCGCTGATCGCGCGGCTCACCGAAGGCGTGACCAACGACGCGGCCGTGCATGCGCTGCGCCCGGCGTTCCAGAGTTTCGCGCTGGCCGATTACGTCGCGCGTTTCGCGCGGCTGCCGGCGGCCGTGCGCGACGCGCTGAACGCGCGCTGGGGCCCGCCCGAAGCCGATCCGACGCTGCGCCACGGGCGTTTCACTATCGCGGGCTGGCGCGCGGGCAACGTGTTCGTCGGGATCCAGCCGTCGCGCTCGCGCGACGAGAACGACTACGCGAGCTACCACGACGCGGATCTCGTGCCGCCGCATGCGTATCTCGCGTTCTATTTCTGGCTGCGCGATGCGTATCGCATCGACGCGATCATCCATCTCGGCAAGCACGGCAACCTCGAATGGCTGCCGGGCAAGAGCGTCGCGCTGTCCGACGCGTGCTGGCCCGACCTGACGCTCGGGCCGCTGCCGCATCTGTATCCGTTCATCGTCAACGATCCGGGCGAGGGCAGCCAGGCGAAGCGGCGCGCGCAGGCGGTGATCGTCGATCACCTGATGCCGCCGCTCACGCGCGCGGAAAACTACGGCCCGCTGCAGGATCTCGAGCGGCAGGTCGACGAATACTACGAAGCGCTGATGGTCGATGCGCGGCGTGCGAAGCTGCTGAGGAAGACGATTCTCGCGACGATCGCCGAACACCGGCTGCACGACGAACTGAGCGTATCGCCGCCGCGCGACGCGGGCGACGAGGATGCGCTGCTGACGCGCGTCGACGCATGGCTGTGCGAACTGAAGGAAGCGCAGATTCGCGACGGGCTGCATGTGTTCGGCGTATCGCCGGCCGGTCGTCAGCGGCGCGACACGCTGCTCGCGCTCGCGCGCTTTCCGGTCGGCGACGGCAAGGGCGCACGCGCGGGGCTGATCGGCGCGCTCGCGCGCGACCTGATGCCCGGCGACGATTTCGATCCGCTGTCGGCCGACTGGGCCGCGCCGTGGGCCGGCCCGCGGCCGGCGATCCTGCAGGCGCTCGACGCATCGCCGTGGCGTCATGCGGGCGATACGCGCGAGCGGCTCGAACGGCTCGCGCAGCAATGGCTCGACGGGCTGTGCGCAGCCGCCGGCGGCAACCCCGGCACCGACGCGACGCCGCCCGGCGAATGGCCGCATACGCTCGCGGTGATCGAACGTGTCCGCTCGACGCTGATGCCCGCGCTCGACGCATGCGGCGGCGAGGAAATGCGCCAGCTGCTGCGCGGGCTCGACGGCCGCTTCGTGCCGCCGGGGCCGAGCGGCTCGCCGTCGCGCGGCCGTCCCGACGTGCTGCCGACCGGCCGCAACTTCTACTCGGTCGACACGCGCGCGGTGCCGACGCAGGCCGCGTGGTCGCTCGGCCTGAAATCCGCGCAGCAACTGATCGAGCGGCATCTGCAGGATCACGGCGACTATCCGCGCGCGATCGGCCTGTCCGTGTGGGGCACGGCGACGATGCGCACGGGCGGCGACGACATCGCGCAGGCGTTCGCGCTGCTCGGCGTGCGGCCGAAATGGGCGCACGGCAGCCATCGCGTGACCGACTTCGAGATCCTGCCGATCGAGATTTTCGATCGGCCGCGCATCGACGTGACGCTGCGCGTGTCGGGCTTCTTCCGCGACGCGTTCCCGAACCTGATGCACCTGTTCGACGCGGCTGTGCAGGCCGTCGCGGCACTCGACGAACCCGAGGAGCTGAACCCGATCCGCGCACGCATCGAGCGCGAACGCGCGAAATGGATCGCGCAGGGCGTGCCGCCCGACGAAGCGCGGCGCCGCGCCGGCTGGCGCGTGTTCGGCGCGCGGCCGGGCAGCTACGGCGCGGGCCTGCAGGACCTGATCGACCAGCGCCGCTGGCAGGGCGACGCCGATCTCGCGGAGGCATACCGCCAGTGGGGCGGCCATGCTTACGCACAGAACAGCGCGGGCGACGCCGCGCCCGACGTGTTCGGCGAGCGGCTGGCGACGATCGACGTCGTCGTGCAGAACCAGGACAGCCGCGAGCACGACATCCTCGATTCGAACGACTACTACCAGTTCCAGGGCGGGATGACGGCGGCCGTGCGGCACCTGTCCGGGCAGCAGCCGAGCATCTATCACGGCGACCATGCGAACCCGGTCGCGCCGAAGATGCGCACGCTGCGCGAGGAGATCGCGCGCGTGATCCGTTCGCGCGTCGTCAACCCGAAATGGCTCGACGGCGTGAAGCGCCATGGTTACAAGGGCGCGGCCGAGCTGGCCGCGACCGTCGACTACCTGTACGGCTATGACGCGACCGCGCGCGTGCTGTCCGACCACCAGTACGCGCTCGTCGCCGACGCCTACCTGTTCGACGACGACACGCGCGCATTCGTCGAACGGCACAACCCGAAGGCGCTGCACGGCATCTGCGAACGTTTCGTCGAGGCGATGCAGCGCGGCCTGTGGCAGCAGCCGGGCGACTATCGCGAACGGATCGAAGCGGTCTGGCTCGCAAGCGAACAACTCCGGGAAGGGGGACGGCGATGACCGATCCGACGATGCACCTCGCCCGCGCGGTCTTTCCGTTTGCGGCGCTCGTCGCGCAGGACGCATTGCAGCAGGCGCTGCTGCTCGCCGCGATCGATCCGTCGCTCGGCGGCGTGCTGGTGAGCGGGCCGCGCGGCACCGCGAAATCGACCGCCGCGCGCGGCCTCGCGGAGCTGCTGCCCGAAGGGCAGTTCGTCACGCTGCCGCTGTCGGCGAGCGACGAACAGGTGACGGGCACGCTCGATCTTGCGCATGCGCTGGCCGAAAACGGCGTGCGTTTCCGGCCGGGCCTGCTGGCTCGCGCGCATCTCGGCGTGTTGTATGTCGACGAAGTGAACCTGCTCGCCGACGGCCTCGTCGATACGCTGCTCGACGTCGCCGCGAGCGGCGTGAACATCGTCGAGCGCGATGGCGTATCGCATGCGCACGACGCGCGCTTCGTGCTGGTCGGCACGATGAATCCCGAGGAGGGCGAGCTGCGCCCGCAGTTGCTCGACCGCTTCGGGCTGATGGTCGAGCTCGAGAACTGTTTCGATGCCGCGCAGCGCGAGCGGATCGTGAAGGCGCGGCTTGCATTCGATCTCGATCCGGATGCGTTCCGCGCACGTCATGCATCCGCGCAGCGCGAACTCGGCGAGCGGATTCATGCGGCGCGAGCGCGGTTGGCGATGCTCGATTTCGACGATGCGGTGCATGCGCGCGTCAGCGCGCTATGCATCGACGCGGCCGTCGACGGGCTGCGCGCCGATCTCGTGATGCTGCGCGCCGCGCGCGCGCTCGCCGCGCTGGAACAGGCCGATGCGGTGACGGTCTCGCATGTGGAACGCGTGGCCGAAGCAGTGCTGCGGCACCGGCGCCATGCGGGTACGCCGCCATCGTCCGGCGCGTCGCAGCCGGGCGGCGAACGTGACGATCGCAACGATCGTTCGCCGCCGGATGCGCGCCGGCAGCCCGATGACCAACCGGGAGCGACAAGGAACGACACCACGGCACCGCAGGGCGACTGGGGCTACCTGCCGCCCGAACCCGCTGGCCTGCGCGACGTGAAAAGCGTCGTGCCGCTGCCGCTAAAAAAACGCTGAGCCATCGAGCAGACGCCGCCGCGAACGCCGTTCGCGGTCCTCGATGGCAATCAGGCGCAACTGTGCGCGTGCCGGGCACGGTGCGTGCCGGCACGGCCGTTGCGTGGCCGGCGACGCTCGCCGCGAAACGCGGCGATTCGCTGCACCACGGCCATCTGCGCTTCCGGAAACGGGCCGGCACGCCGAACGCGCTGCATTGCTTCGTGCTCGATTGTTCGGCGTCGATGCTGTCGCACGATCGGCTCGCGCTGGCGAAGGGGTTGATCGTCGCGTATTTCGATCGCGCGGCGCGCGACCGCGCCGAAACCGCACTGATCTGCTTCGGCGGCAACGGCGCCGCGCGGCGCTTCGGCCCGGCCGTGCCGCGCTGGTGGAATGCGCGCTGGCTCGAACCGGTCGACGGCGGCGGCGGCACGCCGCTTGCCGACGGCATCGCGGCCGCCGCGAACCTGCTCGCGCGCGATGCGCGGCGCACGCCCGACAAGCAGCGCTGGTTATGGGTGCTGTCCGACGGGCGCACGCGCGAGATGCCGGCGAAACCCGCGGCGGCCGATCACGTCGTGTTCGTCGACTTCGACGATGCGGCCGTGCGGATCGGGCAGGGCGCACGACTGGCCGATGCGTGGGGTGCGCAGTGGGTGATGGCCGATGCGCTTTGCACGGACCTCGCAGGCTGATCGGGCCGCGTGCCGGCGCAAGGCCATGGCCGACGGTGCGATATGATCGCCGCTTCTGCTTCTCCCCTTTGGAAAACCCGCCATGCAAGTACTGGTCGATGCCGATGCGTGTCCCGCCGTCATCAAGGACATGCTGTTTCGCGCCGCGCGTCGTGCCGAAATCTGCGTGACGCTGGTCGCGAACCAGTTTTTGCGCACGCCGCCGTCGCCGTTCATCAAGGCGGTGCAGGTGCCGGCCGGCTTCGACGTCGCTGACGCGCGCATCGTCGAGCTGGCCGAGGCCGGCGACCTCGTGATCACCGCCGACATCCCGCTGGCTGCCGCCGTCCTCGACAAGGGCGCGCACGCGCTCGACCCGCGCGGCAACTGGTTCAGCCGCGAGAACATCGAGGAACGCCTGTCGACGCGCGCGATGATGGATCAGTTGCGCAGCGCGGGCATCGACACGGGCGGGCCGGCGCCGTTCAGCGCGCGCGACGGCAAGACGTTTGCGTCGCAACTCGACCGGTTCCTGGCGCGACACGGCAAGCCGTGACGCCGTGTGTCGGTGGCCATCCGCCATCGATGGTCCCGCATGCGGAAACGCTCGCACGCGCCACTCGGCCATGCGCCGGGTCCGCATCGGATCGTGTGCGTCACCCTGGTCGGGATGCAGGTTTTCGCCGACGCTGCTATCGTGGCGCGAACCACTACACAGGAGCGCACGCGTGTCACCGACCCAACTTCTCGTTCCGACGTTTACCCATATGCTGCGCGCACAGTCCGCGTGGCTCGACAAGGCTGTCGCGCACCGGCAGGCCGCGGGCGACGAGCCCGATGCGGCGATGGCACTGAAGCTGGCGGCCGACATGTATCCGCTTGCCGCACAGGTGCGCTTCTCGTGCTTCCAGGCGATGGAGCCGGTCTACCGGCTGCGCGGCGAGCCGCTGCCGGATGCGCTGCTGGCATTGCGCGAAGCCGGATGGAATGCGGATGCGCAGCCCGGCTCGCTGAGCGATGCGCAGGCGATCATCGCGGGCACGCTCGCGTTTCTCGGCGAACTCGCACCGGATGCGCTCGATGGCGGCGCCGCGCAGCCGATCGCGCTCGACATGCCGAACGGAGTCGCGTTCGACATGACGGGCGAACAATACGCGCGCGACTGGGCGCTGCCGCAGTTCTACTTCCACGCGATCGCCGCGTACGCGATCCTGCGCCATCACGGCGTCGAACTCGGCAAGGCCGACTACGTGCCGCACATGCTCGCGTACGTGCGGCCCGGCACGATTCCGCAAGGGTAAGTGGTAAGTGGTGAGCGGGCCAACTGGCCGCGAAGCGGCATGACGCGGGCACTGTTCATCTGCAGCCGCAACCGGCTGCGCAGCCCGACGGCCGAAGCGGTATTCGCCGCGTGGCCGGGCGTCGAAACCGACTCCGCGGGCCTCGCGCCCGACGCGGATACGCGGCTGTGCGCCGAGCAACTCGATTGGGCCGACATCGTCTTCGTGATGGAGCGCGCGCACAAGGCGAGGTTGTCGGCGCAATTCGGCGCTCACCTGAAGCACAAGAAGATCGTCTGCCTCGACATCCCCGACCGTTACGCGTTCATGCAGCCCGAACTCGTCGCGCTGCTCGAACGCAAGGCCGGCCCGTTCCTGCGCGCGTGACCGCCGCAACCGACATCGGCGTCAGCGCAGCGGGCCGTTCTCCATCGCTGAAAAACAGTCGAGGCGCAGCAGCTCGATGATCTTGCGCGTCGGCACGCTCGCACGGAGCGTGTCGAGCCGGTCGACGGTGAACCACTTGCAGCGGGCGATCTCGTTGCTCGCGCGCGGCGTCAGGTGCGCCGGCACGTCGGCCACGAACACGTGATGCAGCTTCGTCAATCCGCCGAATTGCACCGCGTAGTCGAGCGCAAGCCCCTCGAGCCGCGTTTCCTCCGCGAGCTCCCGCTGCGCGGCCTCGAGCGGCGTCTCGCCGCGCCGGATCGTACCGCCCGGCAGCGACCAGCGCGACGCGGTGCGGGCGACCAGCAGCACGCTGCTGCGCTGGCGGCACACGATCGTGGCGCGTTCCTTGATGACGGCGAGGGTATCCGGCCCGGTACTCATGTTCGGCAAAACAGGTGCTGAATCGTGGAGAAATGGCGCGTAGGCGGTGCGTGATCCGGCAGCGGGCCGCGATGGCATGCAGACTGCCGCAGCGATCTTACCGGCCGTTCGTGACAGTTCCGTGCACGGCCAGGCGCCGCCCGCGCCGGGTTACGCGTGCGTGTAGATCCCGTTGCGCGTCGGCTTCGCGTGGCGCGGCTGGCGGCGCTTGTGGACGGCGCGCCGGTGAGGCGGCGGCGCGTGCCGGTGCGCGGGCGCGGGCCGTGCGTCCGGGGTCCCCGTCTGTCCTTCGCCGAAATGGAAAGTCTGGGTTTGCGCGTGTCCGACGCCCAGCGTCGACGCCAGCATGAAGGCTGCCAGCAAGATCCGTTTCATGAATATTCCGCCTGATTTTTTCGAGATGAACGATTTTCGTCAGCTTAACGAACGGCGGGGCGACGCGGCAACCGGCCCGTGTTCGGTTTCGTCCCAACTTGCGTCCAGCGGCGTTATCCGCGCGTCGGCCGGGTGCATCCGGGCTTGACAACATAATTCCTGAGTGTGAATATAAATTCACACACAAGAATTATTTGCCGAATCCGGAAAGTCGCGCCGCAGGCGCCGGCCGCCGGAACCGGCAGTCCGATCAACCGGAACCAGGAGCGAGACGCATGGCGGAACGGGAGCAGCAGGGCGCGCTGGCGGGATTGCGCATCGTCGATCTGTCGCGGGTGCTGGGCGGCCCGTACGCGACGCAGATCCTCGCCGATCACGGCGCGGAAGTGATCAAGGTCGAACCGCCGTCCGGCGACGAGACGCGCACATGGGGCCCGCCGTTCGACGGCGACACCGCGTCGTACTTCCTCGGCGTGAACCGCAACAAGCTCGGCGTCGCGCTCGACCTGTCGCAACCGGACGACCGCGAGCGGCTGCTCGGCCTGCTCGAACATGCCGATGCAGTCGTCGAGAACTTCAAGATCGGCACGATGGAGCGCTGGGGGCTCGGTTTCGACGCGCTGCATGCGCGGTTCCCTCGCCTCGTCTATTGCCGCGTATCGGGCTTCGGCGCGGACGGCCCGCTCGGCGGGCTGCCCGGCTACGACGCGGCCGTGCAGGCGCTCGCGGGGCTGATGAGCGTAAACGGCGAAGCCGGCGGCGCGCCGCTGCGTGTCGGCGTGCCGATCGTCGACCTGGTCACCGGGCTGAACGCGGCGCTCGGCGTGCTGATGGCGCTGCGCGAGCGCGATGCGAGCGGCCGCGGCCAGTTCGTCGAAGCGACGCTGTTCGACTGCGCGCTGTCGATCCTGCATCCGCATACGCCGAACTACTTCCATTCGGGCAACGCGCCCGTGCGCACCGGCAACGCGCATCCGAACATCACGCCGTACGACAGCTTTCCGACGGCCACCGTCGACATCTTTCTGGCGGTCGGCAACAACGGGCAGTTCGCGGCGCTGTGCGACGTGCTCGGCACGCGCGAGTGGCCCGGCGATCCGCGTTTCGCGGACAACCGCGCGCGCAGCGCGAACCGCGCCGCACTGCGCGTGCTGCTCGAAACGGCACTGGCCGGACACGACGGCGCGGCGCTCGCCGAGCAACTGATGCGCCGCGGCGTGCCGTGCGCGCCCGTGCTCGGGCTCGACGCGGCGCTCGACCACCCGCATGTCGCGCATCGGGGGATGAAGGTCGAGCTGGGCCGGCATCGCGGCATCGCGTCGCCGATCAAGCTCGGCCGCACGCCGGCCACGTACCGGCGGCCGCCGCCCGCGCTGAACGAACATGCGGCGCAGGTTTTTGCCAGCGCCGATAACGACAGCGACACCCGCCGGGACTGACCGGCATCGCGGCCGGCGCCCCCGTGCCGTGCGCCCGACGGCGACACACGGCCGCGCGGGTCGCACACGACATTCGAACACCACGCCGGCCCGCGCACGGATGCACCGGCTGAAGAGGAGACGCATCATGCTCGCATGGATCGGCGCGATCGCCATCGTCGCGCTGTTCGGCCTGATCATCACGAAGCGGCTGTCGCCGCTCTTGGCGCTGATCGTCGTGCCGGTGGCCGCGTCGCTTGCGGCCGGTTTCGGGTTGACGACCGGCAAGTTCATCGTGCACGGCGTACAGAACATCGGCCCGATCGCCGGGATGTTCGTTTTTGCGATTCTATTTTTCGGAATCCTCACCGACGCGGGAATGCTCGACCCGATCATCGCGGGCGTGCTGCGCGTGATCGGCTGCCATCCGCCGCGCATCGTGATGGGCTCGGCGCTGCTCGCGCTGCTGATCCATCTCGACGGCTCGGGCGCCGTCACGTTTCTCGTCACGCTGCCCGCGATGATGCCGCTCTATACGCGGCTCGGGATGGATCGACGCATCCTCGCGTGCGTTGCATCGATGGCGGCCGGCGTCAACTTCCTGCCGTGGGTCGGGCCGATGCTGCGCGCGTCCGCGGCGCTGCACATTCCCGGCTCGACGATCTTCATGCCGATGATTCCGGTGCAGATCGTCGGGCTCGTGTTCGTGTTCGGCACCGCGTACGTACTCGGCGCGCGCGAGGCGAAACGGCTCGGGCTCGATCGCGCCGGCGCGGCGTCGCTCGCGGTCGCACCGCGCGAGCTGACCGACGCCGAACGCGCGCTGCGCCGGCCGGACCGCTTCCGCATCAATCTCGCGCTGACGCTCGTCGTGCTCGTCACGCTGGTGTCGGGCATCGTCGACCCGATGGTGATGTTCATGCTCGGCACGGTCGCCGCGCTCGTGATCAACTACCCGGACGTGCAGGCCCAGCGCGAGCGGATCGATGCGCATGCGAAGGCCGCGCTGATGATGGCGAGCGTGCTGCTCGCGGCCGGCGCGTTCACCGGCATCATGTCCGGCACCGGGATGCTGAAGGCGATGGCGGAAGTCGTCGTCGCCCATGTGCCGATCGAGCATGCGCGCCACATGCCGTTCGTGCTCGGGCTGTTGTCGATGCCGCTCAGCCTGCTGTTCGATCCCGATTCGTTCTACTTCGGCGTGCTGCCGGTGCTCGCGGAAAGCGGCAAGCTGCTCGGCGTGCCGCCGATCCAGATGGCGCAGGCCGCGCTGCTTGGCCAGATGACAACGGGCTTCCCGGTGAGCCCGCTCACGCCTGCGACGTTCCTGATCGTCGGCCTGACCGGCGTCGAGCTCGCCGAACACCAGAAATTCACGATTCCGTTCCTGTTCGCTGCCACCGTGCTGATGGTCTTCGCCGCGGTCGCGACGGGCGTGTTTCCGTTATGAGCGCCCGCAGGCCCGTCGCTTCGCGCCAGGCTCTCCGAGGTAACTTCCTTCGGGGCGGATATCTCGGGGCGGCTCGGCGTTTTCTTGAGAACGGCGCGGCCGTTCACCTTTTCCGGGAGAGCAGTCCATGCAGTTCGACCTGACCGACGACCAGCGCGCGATCGAAAGCGCGATCGAGAAAATCTGCGCGCGCTTCGGCGACGACTACTGGCTCGAACGCGATCGCGCGGGCGGGTTTCCGGCCGATTTCCACGCGGCGCTCGCCGAGGCCGGCTGGCTCGGCATCGCGATGGACCCGGCCCACGGCGGCGCCGGGCTCGGGATGACCGAGGCCGCGCTGATGATGCGCACGATCAGCGCGTCGGGCGCCGGCCTGTCCGGCGCGTCGGCCGTCCACATGAACATCTTCGGGCTGAACCCGGTGCAGGTGTTCGGCAACGACGCGCAGAAGGCGCGCTTCCTGCCGCCGCTGATCGCCGGGCGCGACAAGGCTTGCTTCGCGGTGACGGAACCCGACGCGGGCCTCGACACCACGCACCTGACCACGCAGGCGCGCCGCGACGGCGATCACTACGTGCTGAGCGGGCGCAAGATCTGGATCTCGACCGCACAGGTCGCGAACAAGATGCTGATCATCGCGCGCACGACGCCGCTCGACCAGGTCGCGAAGCCGACCGACGGGCTGAGCCTGTTCTATACCGATCTCGACCGTTCGCGCGTCGAGGTGCGCGAGATCGAGAAGATGGGCCGCAAGGCCGTCGATTCGAACATGCTGTTCATCGACAACCTGCGCGTGTCGCGCGACGACCTGATCGGCAACGAAGGCGACGGCTTTCGCTATCTGCTGCACGGGCTGAATCCCGAACGGATCCTGATCGCCGCGGAGGCGATCGGACTCGGGCAGGCCGCGCTGCGCCGCGCGACGCAGTATGCGTGCGAGCGCGTCGTGTTCGGCCGGCCGATCGGGCAGAACCAGTCGATCCAGCATCCGCTCGCGCTGGCGTGGATGCAACTCGAGGCCGCGTGGCTGATGGTGATGAAGGCCGCGACGCGCTACGACGCAGGGCAGTCGTGCGGCGCGGAGGCGAACGCGGCGAAATACCTCGGCGCGGAAGCCGCGTTCCAGGCCTGCCAGACGGCGATCGCGACGCACGGCGGGATGGGCTACGCGAAGGAATACCATGTCGAGCGCTACCTGCGCGAGTGTATGATTCCGAGGCTCGCGCCCGTGAGTCCGCAACTGATCCTGTGCTACATCGCGGAGAAGGTGCTCGGGCTGCCGAAGTCGTACTGACGCGCGGCAGCCCGCCGGCGCGCGGTTTCCCGTTTCGAATCAAGCGCTCGTCATGGACGTCAAACTCGTTGCCCGCACGCTCGACCTGTTCGAGCTGTTCGCCGCCGAACGGCGGCCGCTGCCGCTCACCGAACTCGCGCGCCTGCTCAATGTGCCGGCGTCGAGCTGCCTCGCGATGGCGCGCACGCTCGTGAGCCGCGGCTACCTGTACGAAGTGCGCAAGCGCGGCGGCTACTACCCGACGCGGCGCCTGCAGACGATCGCCGCCGCGATCGACGCGACCGATCCCGTCGTCGACATCGTCCATCCGCATCTCGTCGCGCTGCGCGACGCGAGCCGCGAGACGGCCGTGCTCGGCAAGATCCAGGGGCCGTCGGTGACCTACCTCGACGTCGTCGAGTCGGAGCAGGCGATCCGCTATACGCGCCAGCCGGGCGAACTGCGCCCGCTGCACGCGAATTCGATCGGCAAGGCGATCTTCGCGGAACTCGCCGACGATGCGCAGCAGGCGCTCGGCGCGCAGTTGCCGTTCGAGCGCTTCACCGACGCGACGGTGGCGGACCTGCCGGCGCTCGTTGCGCAAACCGCGCGGTTTCGCGAACTCGGCTGGGCCGAGAACTTCGGCGAAAGCGCGCCCGAGCTGTCGGCGATCGCGGTCGCGCTGACGCTCGACGGCGACTGGTACGGTCTGTCGGTCGTCGGGCCGACCGAGCGGATCCGCCAGCATCGCGACATGCATGCGGCGCTGCTCGTCGACGCGAAGGCGCGGCTGCTGGCCGAGCACGCGCGCGGGTAGGGCAGCGATGCGCGACGGCCGGCAGCGGCCTTGTGTTCCGGGTGTTCCGAGTGTTCTGAGTGTTCGAAGCGGGCGTTCGACTTGCCTGCCACAGCGAGCCGGTCAACGCCCCCTGTAAAGCGGGCCGTTCGCCGGTGCTCGATCCTCCCGCACCGGAAACGGCCCGCGCGTCATGCGCAGACGCGCTGCACCATCACGACTTCACCCACACGCCGCCGGCACTCGGGTTGTCGCCCTGGGTCCACCATTTCGCGCAGTATTTCGCGCCCTGGTACATCACGCACGTGCCGCCCTGGTAGGCGGTCGTGGCCGACCACACGGGCGAGCCGCCGCCGACCGGCTTCCACACCGCCGCCTGGCCGGGCACGTCGCCCTGCGTCCACCATTGCGCCTGATACGTCGTGCCCTGGTAGGTGACCGTCGCGCCGGCCGTATAGACCTGGCCGGCCACCCAGGGCGCGCCCGGCTGCGGCGTGCCGCCGTCCGAGCCGCCGCCGTAGTTCGGGTCCTGCGTGACGCCCGCGCCCCACTTGCCGTCGAGCTTGCGGAAGATCGCTGCGAACGCGTACGGCTGCTGCGCGACGCCCGAGCAGGTCGGCGACGCATACGCGCCGTTGTTCGGGCACGGCTGGTCGCGGCCAACCGACCAGTTGCCGAAGAACCCGTAGCCGTTGTTGACCGCCGCGTTCAGCACGCTTTGCGCGTTCGCGAGCGTGAAGGTCTCGCCCTGCACGTCGTTGACGCCGATCATCGGCGTCACCCCCACCATCTGCCAGAGCTGCGCGCCGGTCTTCGGCTGGCCCGCCGACTTGAACGCCGTGTCGAGCTGCGCGTACAGCGCCTGCGCGGCGCTGATGGCGGCCGCGCCCATGTCGATGTTCGCGGGGCCGTAGTCCATCGTCATCAGGTTCACCGCGTCGAACGTCGACTTGTTCGCGATCGCCGCGTTGACGACGTTCACGCCGTCCTGCGTGAGCCCGGTCGGCATCGTCGGCAGCGTCAGCGTGACGTGCAGCGGCGTGCCCTTCGCCGCATAGTCGGACTGCAGTTGCGCGACGGCCTGGAAGTTGCGCGCGACCGAGGCGGTGTCCTGCTGCGACGCGCCTTCGATATCGAAGTCGATATGCGTGAGGCCGTACGTGTCGATCACGGTCTGGTACGCGGTCTTCAGCGCGGGAACCGTCGAGCAGGCCTGCATCAGCGGCGTGCCGTTCGCGCCGCCGAACGACACGGCGACTTCGCCGCCTTTCGCGCGGTAGCTCGCGATCGACGTCGACAGCGCGGTCAGCAGGCCGCCGCTCGCGCCGCTGCCGATCGGCTGCACGCCGCCCCACGACGGCGCGCAGCCGTTGCCCGCGACCACGAACGCGAGCGTGAACTGCTGGATGCCTTGCCGGACGCCGATCTGGTCGACGAGCGGCGTCGGGTAGAGCGTCACGTCGACAAACGGCGCATAGACGCCGGCACCCTGCGACACGCTCGCGGCGGCGAGCAGACAGCCCGCGGCAAGCGCGCGCGGGATGAAACGCGGCAACACATTGTTGTTCATTGTGTTCTCCAAGTGGAAGAGGGATACGCTGGCCCGCGTATCGCCGCCGGGCGGACGACCGGGCATGCCCGGCCGGCGGCGTGCCCATCTTGGAGGATTCGCGCCGAATAGTGAATAGTCAGGAGTTCTTTTTGTTATTTGATTCCCGATACGTAACGATCTTGCCGATTCGACACCGTTGTGCAACGCATCGGGCGGACGATTTTCCCGATCGATCGTGCCGATCGCGCGACGCCCGATGCGCGTCGCTAACGTCGCATTACGCCGATGCAGGTTGCACGAGCGAACGTGCCAGTGCGACGAAGCGTTCGACGCACGCCGACGCAAACGGCTCGCTCCACGACACGATCTGCTCGACCGCGCGCGCGCCGGCGAGCGGTACATAGACGACGCCCGGACGCTGCAACGTCGCGGTGAAACCCGGCACGATCGCGATGCCGCGTTCGGCGGCCACCAGCGACACGAGCGTCGTGATCTGCGCCGCGGTCGCGCCGATCCGCGGTGCGAATCCGGCTTGCGCGCACAGGTCGTCCAGCGCTGCGGCCAACGCCGAACCGTAACCGGGCGGAAAGGTCACGAAGGTTTCGTCCGCGAGTTCCGCCACGTCGATGCTCGCGCGGCCCGCGCGCGGATTGCCGGCCGGCACGGCCGCGACCAGCGGTTCGCGCGACGCGACGAGCGACGCAACCGCTACGCCAGGCGCGCCGTCCCACGCCCAGCCGAAGCCGATGTCCATCGTGCCGTCCGCGATCTGCCGGCGCTGGCTGGCAGTCGCCGCTTCGCGGAATGCGAGCTCGACGTCGGGCATCGTCCGGCTTGCGGCGCGGATCACGTCCGGGAACGTGTCGGACATCGGGATCGAACTCGCATAGCCGATCACGATGCGCCCCGCGACGCCTTGCGCGATCTTGCGTGCGCTCGTCTCCGCCTCGGCGGCCGCGCTGACGACGTTGCGCGCATGCTCGAGAAACAGCGTGCCTTCCGGCGTCAGCCGCACCGCACGCGTCGAACGCTCGAACAGCCGAACGCCGAGCTCGCTTTCGAGCGCGGCGATATGGCGCGTCAGCGGCGGCTGCGCGACACGCAGGCGCAATGCCGCGCGGCCGAAGTGCAGTTCGTCGGCGACGACCACGAAATAGCGAAGGCGGCGCAGGTCGAGCATTGTTGTCGTTCCGGTATCAATGGCGATGAAAACGGTATTGGCGTGCGTGTGGCGCGTTCGTCAGACTGTCGGCATCGATGACAGGGCAACTCCGATGAACGACAGGATCACGCGTGTCGCGTTCTTTCTTTGCGGCTTCGCCGCGTTTCTCAATCTCTATTCGACGCAGGGCATCCTGCACGAACTCGCGGCGACCTTCGGCGTCAGCGCGGAACGCGCGGGGCAGGGCGTGAGCGCGACCACGACGGCCGTCGCCATTATCGCGCCGTTCGTCGGCATGCTGGCTGCGCGCATCGAGCGGCGCATCGCGATTTCGCTCGCGGCGGTGGCGGTCGCGCTGCCGGTCGTGTGGTCCGCACATGCGGCAAGTTTCGCGTCGTTTCTCGGTGCGCGTTTTGCCGCCGGGCTGCTGATGCCGTTCATCTTCGCGCTGTCGATCGCGACGATCGGCGAGCGCTTCGATCGCGGCACGTCGGCCGAGATCGGCGCGCTGTTCGTCGCCGGTACGACGCTCGGCGGTTTCGCGGGGCGCTTCGCGACCAACCTGCTGACGTCGATGTGGGGCTGGCGGCACGCGCTCGATATCGTCGCGGCGCTGTGTCTCGTCACGGGCGTCGCGATTTACGCGAGCCTGCCGGCGGCCGGCGCGATTGCGCGGCCTTCCGGCAACGAGGCCGACACGGGGCCGCCATGGCGCATCGTCACGCGCGGCCCGCTGCTTGCGTCGTTCGCGATCGGCGCGTGCGTGCTTGCGTCGCAGGTCGCGACGTTCACGTTCGTCGGCTTGCGGCTTGCCCGCGCGCCGTTCGGCTTCGGCACGGTCGGGATCGGCGCGATCTATGCGGTCTTCCTGGTGGCCGTCGTCGTCACGCCGCTCGCGGGGCGCGTCGCGCGGCATCGCGGCCCGCGCACACCGGGGCTCGCGGCCACTGCATTCGCGATCGGCGGTGCATTGCTGACGCTGTCCGACAACGTGCCGGTGATCCTGGCCGGCCTCGCGCTCAGTTCGACCGCCGTGTTTGTCGAACAGGCATCGGCCAACGCGTTCATCTCGCAGGCCGCTGCGACGGCACGCTCGACGGCGATCGGCATCTACCTGTCCTGCTATTACTTCGGCGGCAGTCTCGGGTCGATCCTGCCGGTGTCCGGCTGGCATCGTTGGGGATGGGCCGGCTGCGTCGCGTTCGTCGTCGTGGCGCAGGCCATCGTCGGCGTGCTCGTGTACCGGTTCTGGCGAACCGGTAGCGCGGCCGGCACCGGGCATGCCGACGTGCGCGGCGCCCGGTTCACGCGCTGACCGCGTTCAGCGATACCAGCGCGGCGTATAGACCCACTCGCGTCCGCCGTCGATCGCGAAACGCCGTGTGGTCGACGAGCCGACGATCACCATCGTGCGCATGTCGACCTGGTCGCTGCGCAGCGCGCCGAGCGTCGTCGTCGCGAGCGTCGCGCCCGGCCGGCCGATGTCGCGACCGAGCACGACCACCGTATCGGCCGCACGATGCGCGCGCACGACATCGAGCGCACGGTCGAGCTGCCACGGCCGCGCACGCGAAATCGGGTTGTAGAACGCCATCACGAGATCGGCTTGCGCCGCATGCCGCAGGCGCGTCTCGATCACGTCCCACGGCTTCAGGTTGTCCGACAGCGAGATCGCGCAGAAGTCGTGGCCGAGCGGTGCGCCGGCTTGCGCGGCCGTCGCGAGCGACGCCGATATGCCGGGTTCCACGCGCAGGTCGACTTTCGCCCATTGCGGGTCGCGCGCTTCGTCGAGCGCTTCGAGCACGGCCGCGGCCATCGCGAACACGCCGGGGTCCCCCGACGACACGACCGCGACGCGGCGGCCTTCGGCCGCGAGCTCGAACGCATGGCGCGCGCGCTGCATCTCTTCGCGATTGTCGGTGCCGTGCACGCGCTGGTCCGCCCGGAACGGGCCGGCCATGTTCACGTAGGTCGTGTAGCCGAGGATGTCGGTTGCTTGCGCGAGCGCGGCGCGCGCGGCCGGCGTGAGCCACGCGGCGCCGCCCGGGCCGAGGCCGAGCACCGTCAGGCGGCCGCGCGCACGGCCGAGCGTGGCGGGATCGACCGGATGCGACGCGACCGCGCACGCGAGGCCGTTCGATGCTGCGCGCAACGTGTGCGCGACGCGCAATGCGCGGCCGAGCAGCGTGGCCGCATCGGCTTCCGCGTGAGGATCGACATCGACGAAGCGCAGCGGCACGCCGAGCGTTTGCGACGTTTCCTCCAGCGCTGCTTCGCCAATCTCCGATGCCGGCGCAACGATGGCCGCGAGCGCCAGCCGCGCGAGGCCTTGTGCGTCGAGCGCGGCTTCGATGCGCGCGGCGAGCGCGTCGTCCGCGTGCACGGTTTGCGCATCGACGCCGACCACGACGCTGCGCGGATGGATCACGAGTTCGTCTTGCGTGCCGCGCCAGGCATCGGGCGTCACGCGGATCGCATGCGCTGCCGCGTCGTCGCGCGGCAGCGCGACATCGTCGAGCCACGGCGCCGCGCCGTCGATGCGCGTCGACGCGCCCGCGAGCAGGTCGGACACGAAACGCTTGCCCTGCGCGAGATCCGCGAGCGCATAACCTTCGGGCGGATTGAGCACGCACGCGCCGAAGCGCAGTTCGCCGCTCGTCGTGATCGCCGGCGCGACGCCGAGCCAATCGGCCAGTTCGCGCGCGATCACGTTGACGCCCGTCAGCCCGCCGAGCAGCGGCACGACGGCCGAACCGTCCTCCGCGACCGCGAGCACCGGCGGCTCCACGCCCTTGTCGGCCAGCGCGGGCGCGAGGCAGCGAATCACGATGCCGGCTGCGCACAGCGCGACGATCGGCAAGCCGCGCGCATACAGTTCGCGCAGGTGTGCGCCGAGTTCGTCGAATGGCTCGTCGGCATCGACGCGCGACGCGAGCCCGTGCACGCGGGCGCCCGAGTAGCGGGCCTGGATGCGCCGCGCAGTGTCGAGCGCACCGGCGCCGAGAATCACGATCGCAGGCGGAGTCGTCATCCTTGCCATTTTTCCCCCGGCACGACGAGCAGCGAGAAATACGGCGACGCCATCGGGTCGACTTCGTCGAGCGGCACGATACGCTGGCTCGCCATCGTCGCGCGCTCGACGTACAGCGCGCGCTTCGCGAGCCCGAGTTCGTCGAGCACGCGCCGCACCTTGTCGAAATTGCGGCCGAGCTTCATCACGACGGCCGCGTCGGCCTGCGCGAGCCGCGCGCGCAGCTCGTGCTCGGGCAGCACGCCCGACAGCACCGACAGGCTCTGGTTGCGATAGACGAGCGGCTGGCCGAGCACGGCCGCGCCGCCGAGCATCGAACACACGCCCGGGATGACCTCGGTGTCGTAGCGCGGCGCGAGGCGGTCGTGCAGGTACATGTACGAGCCGTAGAAGAACGGATCGCCCTCGCAGATCACCGCGACGTCGCGGCCCGCGTCGAGATGTGCCGCGACGATTTCGGCGGCCGTATCGTAGAAGTCGGCGATCACCGTCTCGTAGCAAAGCGGCGGCGGCAGCGCTTCGGTCGTCACCGGATAGACGAGCGGCAGTTGCGTCTGCGTGTCGAGCAGGTGTGCTTCGACGATGCCGTACGCATTGCCTTTCTTGCCCTTCGCGACGAAATACGCGACCACGGGTGCGGCCTGCAGCACGCGCAGCGCCTTGATCGTCATCAGTTCAGGGTCGCCGGGGCCGACGCCGACCCCGAACAGGCGTCCACGCGCGGTCGTCATTCGACCTCCGTCGCGAGCGCGTTGACCGCGGCGGCGGCCATCGCGCTGCCGCCGCGCCGGCCGAGCAGCGCGACGTACGGCACGCCGCGGCTGTCGGCGTCGAGCATCGCCTTCGATTCGGCCGCGCCGATGAAGCCGACCGGGAACCCGAGGATCAGCGCGGGGCGCGGCGCGCCGGCATCGATCATGTCGAGCAGGTGGAACAGCGCGGTCGGCGCGTTGCCGATCACGACGACGCTGCCCGTGAGATGCGGGCGCCACAGTTCGAGCGCGGCGGCCGAGCGCGTGTTGCCGAGATGCCGCGCAAGATCGGGCACCTCCGGCTCGCCGAGCGTGCAGATCACGGGATTGCCCGCCGGCAGCCGTGCGCGCGTGATGCCTTCGGCAACCATCTTCGCATCGCACAGGATCGGCGCGCCGGCCGCGAGCGCCGTGCGGCCCGCAGTGCCGGCGCCGGCCGAGAAGCGCAGGTCGTAGACGACATCGACCATCCCGCACGCGTGGATCACGCGCACCGCGAGTTTCTCGAGATCGGGCGGGACCTGCGACAGGTCGGCCTCGGCGCGGATCGTCGCGAACGACTGGCGGTAGATTTCCTGTCCGTCGCGAATGTAGTCAAGCATCGGTGGTGGTGTCCTGGCTATGCCGTGCGCCCGTGAGGCGGGCCGCGGCCTGGTCAATCGTCAGATGGCGCGCGAGCGGGGCGCCGAGGCCCGCGGCGGCGTCGCGCCGGTAAAGGTCGTAGTGCGCGGGCGCAACCGCGACGAGCGTGTGCGTCGCGGGATGCGGCAGCGCGCAATGGCGCTCGCAGCCGGTCAGGTGCACGTCGACCGGATGGCCGAGGCGCGCGGCAAGCGCGAGCGCGTCGTGTTTCGTGTCCGCGTGCGCTTTCGCGCAGCCCGCGCTGCCGGTGCACGCGACGAGCGTCGCAAGCGGGTCCGACGATGTACACACGAGGCCGAGCGATGCGAGCGCATCGAGCGTGGCCGGTGCGCGTGCGTGCGACACGCCGTGGATGAACACGCCTTGCCACGGCGTCATCGACAGCGTGCCGTCGCCGTCTGTTTCAGCCAATGCGGCGAGCCGTTCCAGTTGCGTCGCGTCGAGCCGCCCGAGCGCGAATTGCGCGCCGATGCTGCAACGCGCTGCGTCGAGCGACGGACGCGCGCCGAAACGCAGTGCGGAATCGGAATGCATGCGCCGCCAGCCGGCGAGCGCGGGATCGGCCGCGAGCGGAAAGGGCAGGTAGTGCTGCGCGCGTTCGAGCAACACGCGTTCGCCGCACGTCGCCGTCGCGAGCAGCGCACGCATCCGCGTGACGTCGGCCGGCGCGAGATCGAGGAACGCAAGCAGCAGTCCGCGGACGAGCGCAACGCTCTGGTCGGGCGACACATCGACCGCAGCAGGCGTATCGTCGAATGCAATCGGCGGGCAGCCGGCCAGCCCGGCCGCGATGCGCACCGCGCCGTCGTCGCGGCGCCATGCGGCAAGCCAGATGTCGTGCGGATGATCGAGCGCCGCGACCGATTCGCCGCCGTCGAGCTGGATCGAGAATTTCGGCGACAGTTCGCCGCGACGCGGCTCGCTTGCCAGCATGTCGAGCAGCGGAACGGCGAGCGCGCGGCTGTCGACGAGCGCGGCGGGGTCGTGCCCGGCGAGCGGGCTGAGCATCACGTTGCGGACGTCGTCGCTCGCGGCGAGCGCGGCCGCATTGGCAGTTGAATCCGCGGTCGAGTTCGCGGTGGCATCGGCGCGCGGGCCAAGCCCCGCGTCGAGCAACGCGCGTGTCAGCGCGTCGGCCGCGCCGTCGCGAATGCCGCGCAGCTGGAGATTCGCACGATTGGTCGCGTCGATCGCGCCGGAGCCGTATGCGCGCGCGGCGGCGGCGATCGCGCGTGCCTGGCCCGCGTCGAGCCGGCCGCCCGGCAGCTTGATCCGGCACAGCCCGCCGTCGGCGGCCGCAACGACGCGCATGAGCCCCGGGCAGGCCGAAGGGCGCACGACAGGCGACGCAGGAATCGAATCGGGGGCGGAACTCAACGGGGTACCGGGACAGTGTCGCGCCGCGGCCAACGCATCGGTACACCCCGCCCGACGCCGACTGGCACGCACGCACTTTCTGGCCGGCAGGTCTCCTGGCTGACAGGTCGGCGCCGGCTCCCGGCCTTCCCGGTCGAACCAGTGGCGTGAGGGGGGAAATCGGCTCGCTGTCTACAGTTGCGGGGGCAGCCACAGCGGCGCGCGGCGCGCCCTGTGTTCCCTCTTCGGCCCCGAGGGGCACCGGCGAACGAACGGCCGTAGGATACCCGATTTCGACTGCGGTTCGCGACCGGAAAGCCGTTCGCGACGGGCGAAACGGACGACGGCCCGGCGCCGGCGAGCCGGCAGATGAAACGCGGGATGGAACACGGTACCATGCCGTCTTTCGCAATGCGGACGGCTGCGCCGGCCCTTTTACGGCTGCGCGGCGACACGATGGAATCGAACGATGGGGAAGGGTGCATGACGGCGTGGCTGACGGTAGTGGGCATCGGCGACGACGGTTACGCGGGGCTCGGCCGCAGCGCGCGGCGCGCGTTGCTCGACGCGACGCTCGTCGTCGGCGCGACGCGGCATCTCGACATGCTGCCCGCGCGGCTGCCGGCCGCGCGCGAAACGTGGCCGTCGCCGTTCGACATCGCGGGCGTGCTCGCCCGCCGCCCGTCGCCCGTCTGCGTGCTCGCGAGCGGCGACCCGATGCTGTTCGGCGTCGGCGCCACGCTCGCGCGCCAGCTTTCCCCCGACGAATGGCGCGTACTGCCCGCGCCGTCGTCGCTGTCGCTCGCGGCCGCGCGCCTCGGTTGGGCGCTGCAGGACGTCGGTGCGGTATCGCTCGTCGGCCGTCCGCTCGCGACGCTCGCGCGTCACCTGCTGCCGGGCCGGCGCCTGTTCGTGCTGAGCGCCGACGGCCGCACGCCGGCCGCCGTCGCGGCCGAACTCGCCGCACGCGGCTTCGGGCCGACGCGCATCAGCGTATTCGAACATCTGGGCGGCCCGCTCGAGCGGCGCCTCGACGGCCTCGCGCAAGACTGGAACGTCGACGAAACGGCCGCGCTCAATCTCGTCGCGCTCGACTGCCAGGCCGGCCCGGATGCGCCGCGCCGCGCGCTCACGCCCGGCTTGCCCGACGATGCGTACCGCCACGACGGCCAGCTCACCAAGCGCGACCTGCGCGCGATGACGCTCGGACGCCTCGCGCCCGCGCCCGGCGAGCTGCTGTGGGACGTCGGCGCCGGCAGCGGCTCGATCGGCATCGAATGGATGCGCGCGCATCCGTCATGCCAGGCGATCGCGATCGAAGCGCATGCGGAGCGGCAGCGCTTCATCGAGCACAACCGCGACGCGCTCGGCGTGCCGGGCCTGCAACTCGTCGCGGGCCGCGCGCCCGATGCGCTCGCCGGGCTCGCCGCGCCGGACGCGGTCTTCATCGGCGGCGGTGCGACGGCGCCCGGCGTGCTCGACGCGTGCTGGTCGTCGCTGAAGCCTGGCGGCCGGCTGGTCGCGAACGCGGTCACGCTGCAGGGCGAGATGGCGCTTGCCGCATGGCGCGACGCGCACGGCGGCACACTCACGCGCGTGTCGCTCGCGCATGCAGAGCCGCTCGGCCGCTTTGACACATGGCGGCAGCCGTTGCCGGTCACGCTGTACGATGTTCGCAAGCCCGACGCGGCCGCCATGGCCGGACCGTCGAACCTGACGAACGAAACGGACGCGTGATGCGCGACGAAACCCCCGAACAGCACGCTCCGCTGCGCTTCGGCTATACGACCGGCAGCTGCGCGACCGCGACATCGCTCGCAGCCGCGCGCCTGCTGCTCGCGGGCCACGCGGACGATGCCGTCGAGATCGTGCTGCCGAAGGGGCAGCGCGTGATGATGCGGCTCGAGTTCTGCCGGACCACGGCCGACGGCGCCGAAGCCGGCACGATCAAGGATGCCGGCGACGATCCGGACGTCACGCACGGCGCGCTGATCTTCGCGCGCGTTGCGCTTGCGGCGGCGCCCGGCGTGCGTTTTCACGCGGGGCCGGGCGTCGGCACGGTCACGCGTGCGGGGCTGACGCTGGCGGTCGGTGAACCGGCGATCAACCCGGTGCCGCGCCAGATGATGACGACGCACCTCGACGCGCTGGCGGCCGAGCATGGCTACATGGGCGGCTTCGACGTGACGATCGGCGTGGAAGGCGGCGAAGCGCTCGCGCTGAAGACGATGAACCCGCGCCTGGGTATCGTCGGCGGGCTGTCGATTCTCGGGACGACCGGCATCGTGCGGCCGTTCTCGTGCTCGGCGTATATCGCTTCGATCCACCAGGGCATCGACGTCGCGCGCGCAAACGGCATCCAGCATATCGCCGCGTGCACGGGCAATACGAGCGAAGACGCGATGCGTGCGCACTACCACCTGCCCGACATGGCGCTGGTCGAGATGGGCGATTTCGCGGGCGCGGTGCTCAAGCACCTGCGGCGCGCACCGATCGCGCGGCTGTCGATGTGCGGCGGCTTCGGCAAGCTCAGCAAACTCGCGGCCGGCCACCTCGACCTGCACAGCCGCCATTCGAGCATCGACCTGCCGCTGCTCGCGCAGTGGGCGGCGGAGGCCGGCGCGAGCGATGCGCTGCAGGCAGCGATGCGCGCCGCGAACACGAGCCAGGAAGCGCTGAAGCTCGCGCTGGCCGCCGGCGTGCCGCTCGGCGATCTCGTCTGCGCGGAGGCGCTGCGCGTCGCACGCGATATCGTGCCGCCATCGGTCGCCGTCGAGATGTTCGCGATCGACCGGCAGGGCCGCTTCGTCGGGCAAGCGCGATGAGCACGCGCATCCTGCTGCTCGGCGGCACCGGCGACGCGCTGAAAATCGCGCGCGCACTCGGTCCGCACCACGTGTATAGCCTGGCCGGCCTCGGCAAGGTACCCGACGACCTGCGCTGCGACGTGCGCGTCGGCGGTTTTGGCGGCGCCGCCGGATTGGCCGCGTATCTGCGCAGCGCCGGCATCGGCCTCGTGATCGACGCGACCCATCCGTATGCCGCGCAAATCAGCGCGAATGCCGCTGCCGCGACGCGCGACGCGGGCGTGCCGCTGTGGGCGCTGCGCCGCGCGCCTTGGGCGCCGCAACCCGGCGACGACTGGCGGATGGTCGACGACTGGGCCGGCATCGAGGCCGCGCTCGCGCCGTTCCGGCGGCCGCTTTTCACGCTCGGCCGCGAGCCGCTCGCGCATCTCGACGCGATCCCGCCGCACCAGTTCTGGCTCGTGCGCTGCCTCGATGCGCACCCCGGCAACGCGCACGCGCAGATCGTCGCCGCGCGCGGGCCGTTCACGCTCGACGGCGAGCGCGCACTGTTCGCGCTGATGGGGATCGACGTCGTCGTCAGCAAGAACAGCGGCGGTGCGGCCACCGAGGCCAAGCTCGACGTCGCACGCGAACGCCGGCTGCCGGTCGTGATGCTGCGCCGGCCGCCGCTGCCCGACGCCGACCGCGCGTTCGACTCGGCCGCCGCGCTGCTCGACGCACTCGATCCGGCCGCCCGCGCGTGACGCCGCGCGGCCGATCATCCAACGAATAAACGGAGATTTTTCGATGACGGTGTATTTCATCGGCGCGGGCCCCGGCGACCCGGAGCTGATCACGGTGAAGGGCCAGCGCCTCGTGCGCAGCTGCCCGGTGATCCTGTATGCGGGCTCGCTGGTGCCGGCGGCCGTGCTCGACGGCCATCGCGCGGAGCAGGTCGTCAATACGGCCGAGCTCGACCTCGACGCGATCGTCGCGCTGCTCGCCGCCGCGCATGCGAAAGGGCAGGACGTCGCGCGCGTGCATTCGGGCGATCCGTCGTTGTACGGCGCGATCGGCGAGCAGATCCGCCGGCTGAGGGTACTCGGGATTCCGTACGAAATCGTGCCGGGCGTGACGGCCACGGCCGCGTGCGCGGCAACGCTCGGTGTCGAGCTGACGCTGCCCGGCGTCGCGCAGACGGTGATCCTCACGCGCTTCGCGGGCAAGACGACGATGCCGGAAGGCGAAGCGCTCGGCGCGCTCGCCGCGCACCGCGCGACGCTCGGGATCCATCTCGGCGTGCGCCATCTCGCGCGCATCGTCGACGAAGTGCTGCCGCATTACGGCGCCGATTGCCCGGTCGCGGTGATCTATCGCGCGAGCTGGCCCGACGAGGAACGCGTGACCGGCACGCTCGCCGACATCGTCGGCAAGGTGCAGGGCACGCAGATCGAGCGCACCGCGCTGATCCTGGTCGGGCGCGTGCTCGACGCCGAAGGGTTCGCGGATTCGACGCTGTACGCGAGCGCAGGCTGATCGTGCGCGCGGATCGGCGATCACGGACATCACGTGCACGGTGACGGTCGAACCGTGTGCGCAACCCATGCCTCATGCCGATCTGCGAGCAACTGATCGGCGTACTGGCCGACGACGTGCAGCCCGCGATCCGGGTGTGCCTACTGTGCAACGATGACCGTGCGATTTGCGGCGACGTCCGTCCGAACATGCCTATCGACGGTTGCCGTCGGAGCGGGAAACGGGCGGCTGACGCGCGGCCCTCTGCCTAAGCACTCGCAACACGCCGCGCGAGCCGCGGCGCAAAACCCGCCGCCAGCGCGAACAGCACGACGCACAGGCACGCCATGACCACCCACGCGGGCGTCAGGTCCGCGAGATGCTGGCGCACGACGCCGGCCGCGAACGGGAACAACCCGGCGACCAGGTAGCCGACACCCTGCACGAACCCCGTCAGCGATGCGGCGTCCGCCGGCGTCGCCGCATGGTCGACCGTGACGATCAGCGACAGCGGAAACAGCGCGCCGATCCCCGCACCGAGCAGCAGCGCGGCCGGCAGCGCGAGCGTCTCCGGCGCGGCCAGCATCACCAGCAAGCCGACGAACAGCGACGCGATCGCCGCATGCAGCGCGGGCCGGCGATCGGGCAGGCGGTCGATCGTCGCCGAGATCGTCAGCCCCGCGACGACTTCCGCGAGCGTCACGCCGCCGAGCAGGCTGCCGGCCGCCGTCGGTGACCAGCCGAGCCGCATGTAGTACGGCGGCAGCCACGCGAGCACGAGCGTATACGCGCCCGTCGCGATCCCGAAGAACAGCGCGAGCCGCCATGCGCGCGGCGAGCGCGACGGCTGCGCAGTCGATGCCGAAGCCGGCCCGGCGGCGAGCGCATCGCCGCCGCGACTGGCCAGCGGCCACGCGAGCGCGGCCACCGCGGCCGGCAGCGCCCAGCCCGCGAGCGCGGCGAGCCAGCCCCAGCGCGCCGCGACAAACGGCGCGACGACGCTCGCGAGTACCGCACCGCCCATAATCGACGTCGAATAGACGCCCATCGCGCCGCCGACGCGCGTCGCGAAATGCGCCTTCACGAAACCGGGCAGCAGCGCCTGCACCATCGCGATCCCGACGCCCGCGCAGCAGGCGCTCGCGAGCAGCAGCCACGCGTGTTGCGCGCCGATGCGCGACACGCACGCCAGCCCGATCAGCGCAACGCCGAGCCATACGCCGCCCGCGATGCCCGTCACGCGCTGCAGGCGCCGCGCACTCAGCGCACCGAGCCCCATCAGCAGGATCGGGATTGTCGTCAGCAGGCTGGCCGCGCCGTCGCCGATGCCGGTCGCGCGCTGGATCATGTCGAGCAGCGGGCCGACCGCGGCGAGCGCCGGCCGCAGGTTCAGCCCGACGAGCACGATGGCGGCAAGCCGCCATCCGGGGGAAGTGAAACGATTCATCGACAGGCCCTCGGTATCGGTGCACGGCATCCATCCGGGTGCCGCGCGTTTTCAGGTAAAGTATCTCGACATCAAGATAAACGTCGATTTATCTCGACGTCAAGATAACTGGTGAGCCGAGGAGGGTTAATGGATCGAGCCGCGCATGCGCTCGCGCAATGGCGCGCCGAGCGTCCGGATCTCGACGCGTCGTCGATGGTCGTGATGGGGCGGCTGCAGGAAGCCGCGCTCGTAATCGCGCGCGACCGTCTCAATCCGCTGTTTGCGCGCTACGGGATGCAGCCGGGCGAATTCGACGTGCTCGCGACGCTGCGGCGCGGCGGTGCGCCGTTCGCGCTGACGCCGACGGCGCTGTACGACGCGCTGATGATGTCGTCGGGCGGGATGACCGCGCGCATCGACCGGCTGCAGAAGGCCGGCTGGGTCGAGCGCCGGCCGAACCCGGCCGACGGGCGCGGCACGCTCGTCGCGCTGACGGAAACCGGCCGCGCGCTGATCGACGAAGCCGTCGTCGCGCACATCGACAACCAGCGCGCGCTGCTGGCCGCGCTGTCGGACGCGGAACAGGCGCAGTTGTCGCAATTGCTGGGAAAGTTGCTGGCGGGGCTGGCCGATGGAGCGCCGGAAGGGCTTTAAGGGCCGGGCGGGAAGTAGCATCGGCAAACAGCGAACGACGGGCGCGAACGCGCCGGGCCGAAGGAGGCGCACCCGCCGCGCAAGGCGGCGGGCTGCGCGGATCGCGGGCGGCGCACTGCGCGCCCGCGTTGTCGATCAGTTGCGTGCCGGGATAGTGAGCCCGCGCGCGACGGCCGGACGTGTGACGAACGCGTCGAGCGCCCGCGCGACGTGCCGGAATTCGCTGAAGCCGACCAGGTCGCCCGCTTCGTAGAAGCCGACGAGGTTGCGCACCCACGGGAAGATCGCGATGTCGGCGATCGTGTACGTGTCGCCCATCACCCACTTGCGGTTCGCGAGATGCGCGTCGAGCACGGCGAGCAGGCGCTTCGACTCGTCGACGTAGCGGTCGCGCGGACGCTTGTCCTCGTAGTCGCGGCCGGCGAACTTGTGGAAGAAGCCGACCTGGCCGAACATCGGGCCGATGCCGCCCATCTGGAACATCACCCACTGGATCGTCTCGTAGCGGCCGGCGAGATCCTTCGGGATCAACTGGCCGGTCTTGTCCGCGAGATAGATCAGGATCGCGCCCGATTCGAACAGCGGCAGCGGCTTGCCGTCGGGGCCGTTCGGATCGATGATCGCCGGGATCTTGTTGTTCGGGTTCAGCGACAGGAACGCGGGCGACAACTGGTCGTTCGTGTCGAAACGCACGAGGTGCGGCTCGTACGGCAGGCCGGTTTCCTCGAGCATGATCGACACCTTGACGCCGTTCGGCGTCGGCAGCGAATAGAGCTGGAGACGGTCGGGATGCTGGGCCGGCCACTTTTGCGTGATCGGGAAGGCGGACAGGTCGGGCATGGAGGTTCGCTCGTCGACGAGGTGGGTGATTCGCGCTCCGCCGTGCCGCCGCGCTCGCGCACGGTCCGCGGCGCGGCGATGGCGCCGGAGCGCGCCGAAAAACGCCCACTGTAGCCGATCCCCGGAATCGATGCAGGCGGCGGCCGGGATTCGCCCCCGAGCGCCGCGACGCCCGTTCCGCGTCAGGTCAAACGCATCGTCAGAAGTTGTGCCGCAGCCCGATCATCGCGGCCGTCGTACCGACGCCCGGCGCGACCGGCTGCCCGTAGACGAGCATCTGGTCCATCGTGCCGCGGTTGTTCACGTGGCCGACCTGCGCATAGACCATCGTCCGCTTCGACAGGCTGTAGTCGGCCGCGAGCACGACCGCCGTCGACCGGTTCTCGGAACGATTGCGGTCCTTCAGGTAGTACACGGCGGAGGTCACCTGCAGCGCGGGTGTGAAGCGATAGCCGACGCCGGCCGACAGCATGTCGAGGTTCACCTTGTCGGCATGCGCAGGATTCCTGCCGTTGCCGTACGACGCCGACACCGAGAAATCGCGGATCGTGTATTTCGCGCCGAAGTACATGAAGCGGTTGTTGTCGACGCCGGTCGGCGCGACCCCCGGCGCCGGGTTCGTGTCGTGGCCGTTGTAGTAGAGCGCCGACACGTTCAGCCCGTAGTTCGAGTACTTGAGCACGACCGATTCGCGCGTGCCGCCCTGGAACTGCCCGGCGACGCCGCCCGGCGCGTATTCGAGCGCGATCGACGCGCCCGCGAACGTCGGCGACTGGTAGACGAGCGCATTGCTGTCGTACAGCGCGCCGATCGCACCGTTGGTGCTGGTCCCCGGCCAGCCGGCCGCGGTGTTCAGGCCGAGCCACGCGGTCAGCACGCTGCCGAAGAACTGCGCGTTGCGCACGTCGGTGTCGGCCATCGCGTAGATCATCGGCACGATCTGGCGGCCGGCCGTGAACGTGCCGAACGGGCCCGACACGCCGAGCGACGCGACCTGGTTGAAGATCGCGACGGCACCCGGCGTGTCGCTCAGTTGCAGCTTGCCGGTGCCGCTGTCGAACGAACCCTGCAGCTTGAAGTTGACCTTGTAGCCGCCGCCGATGTCCTCGCTCCCCTTGATGCCCCAGAAGCTCGAATAGATGCCGCCGTCCTTCATGCGGAACACCTTGCCGGTATTCGGCGCGGTCGGGCTGAACGACGCGGCCGACGTGCTCTGGTACAGCAGGCCCGTGTCGATCACGCCGTAGAGGGTGACGGAGGATTGCGCGTGAGCGAGCGCCGAACAGCCGGCAAGCGCCGCGAGCGCGGCCAGTTTCGTCTTCATGAAGTCTCCAGGGTCGTATTGGACCGGACGGGATCGAGCCCGGCCGGGTGAAGCGGGGAAGCATCGGGGCAGGCGGGAACGCGCGGGATGCGACGCCGGTGCGAGCCGTGCGGAAAGACTACGCAACGGCGGGCGGCCGCTCCCCCCCATGCGCGGGGGGCAGGGTTGCGGAGAATCGAAGGGGGTCAGGGCTTGTTCACGCTGATAACGGGCTGGCGAACGCGCCTTTCCGCCCGTCCCTCAAGGGGATTTCCCTTGGGCGCGTGCAAGGAGAGAGGAGGCGCAATGGCCGCAGCTATTGCAACGACGAACGACGCCGCAATGCGGGCGGAACAGGCCGTTTCAAGTCGGCATCAAGGCGCGCTTTCGAGCAGCCCGAGCACCAGCGCGCGGCGCACCGCATGCTTGCGCGAGCTGGCGTCGAGCTTGCCGAACAGGTTCTTCAGGTGCCACTTCACGGTTTCCTCGCCGACGGCGAGCGCGACCGCGATCTCCTTGTTCGACAGGTTGCGCGCGAGCAGTTCGAGAATCGCGCGCTCCTTCGGCGTCAGCACGACGCTCGGCACCGCGCGCGGACTGGGTGCGCCGCGCGGCGCGGGCGGCACGATGCGCGGCTGCGGCAGCGCGTGCCGCGCGGGGCCGTCGCCGGCGGCCGCCTCGTCGCCGACGCGGCGCGCCCAGTCGGCGACGGCCGGATGCGCGTCGGCGAGCGTGCGCGTGAGCCCGAACATGTCCGCGAGGTTCATCGCCTCGTCGAGCAGCGCGCGGCCGCCGTGCCCCGACTGTTCGAGCGCGAACGCGCTGAGCGCCATGATCTCGATGCGCTCGCGTCCCATGCTCATTTCGCGGGCCAGCACCGCCGCTTCGTCGAGCGCGGCGCTCGCGTCGTCCCAGCGGCGCGCGGCGAGCGCCGCACCCGCATGCGCGGTCGCCTGCAGCAGCACGACGGGCCGCCGCCACAGCGGCCCGTGCGACGGAAACTCGGCCGCGGCGATCGCATCGATCCGCTCGACGAGCGCATGGCAGGTCGCCTCGCGATAACGCGCCGCGTGAATCCGCACCTGCTCGGCGAGACTCGCGACCGACAGGCGCGGCAGCCGGCGCGCGACGCCCATCGCGTCGAGCGCCTCGAGCAGGTCGATCGCCCGATGCTCGACGCCGCGCAGCAGCGCGATGCGCGCGGCGGTGCGATAGCCGAGCAGCACGGTGTCGGGCGTGCCCGCATGTTCGAGCACGTCGAGCCGGTTCGCGAGCAGCGCGGCGGCCTGGTCGACGCGGTCGGCCTCGTACGCGATCGCCGCGCACATTGCCGCGAGCATGCAGGTCAGCGGATGGCGGCGCCCGAGATCGGCTTCCGCACGCGCCAGTGCCGGCGACAGCGCGTCGTCCGCGAGCCGGATCTGGCCTTCGCGCAGGTAGCTCAGGCCCGTGATCAGCTCGCCCCAGCGCGCGACGTAGCCGAACCCGGCCGCCGTCTCGCCGCGCGGCGCGGCCTGCTGGAAGCGGCGCGCCCGCGCCGGTTCGCCGACGATGATCGCGCGCGCCGACAGCCGGTTCGCGTGCATCTGCGCGAGCCATGTCGCCGCCGGCGGCGCGAAGTCGGCCCACGGTTCGAACAGTTCGACGAAGCGATCGATTTCATCGGCGTAATACGCGGCCGCGCTGAGAATCAGCGCGCATTCGTAGCGCATCGCGGCCGGCGTGCCGGGGTCGGCCAGGATGCCCGCGATCTGGCGCTGCGCCTCGACATGGCGCTCGCCGAGCGCCAGCGCCCAGGCGACCGCGACCCGCAGCGTCGGGCGCTTGTCGAGCTCCGCGTCGGGCAGCAGCGCGAGCCAGTCGAGCACGTCGTTGATGCGACCTTGCTTGATCGCATCCTCGAGGCAACGCTGCGCGAGCGCGTACGCGGTCTCGACCTGGCCGGCCGCATACGCGTGGCGCGCGGCTTCCTCGGTCATCCCGTGCGCGTCGAGCCAGGCCGCCGCGCGCGCATGCAGCACGCTGCGCTCGGCGTCCGGGCCCGCGGCCAGGCGGTCGCGCAGCGTGTCGCGCACGAGCGGATGCAGCCGGCACCAGTCCGAATCGTCCGATGCAATGAACAGCGGCGTGTCGCGCGCGAGCCGCGCGAGCCGGTCGGGCGCATCCGCGTCGTCGAGCAGTGCGGCACACAGCGACGGATGCAACCGATCGGCGACGCTCGTCCGTGTCAGGAACGCGGTGTCGTCGGCCGACAAGTTCGCGAGCAGCAACTCGACGAGCCGGTCGCGCGTGCCGTCCACGCGCGCGGCGAGCGCGTCGACCGCCTGGCGCGGATCGGCCGAGCGCGCCATCGCGGCCATCGCGAGCTGCAGCCCGAGCGGCCAGCCGTCGACGCGTTCGAACAGCCGCGCGCACGCGTCGGCGTCGACGCGCTGCGCAAAGCGCGCGCCGACCAGCGCGATCGTCTCGTCGAGCGTGAAGCGCAGCCAGTCGGGGCCCGCGAGCGTGCATTGCCCGCTGGCGAGCAGGTCGCCGGCCGCGTGATCGAGCCCGCGCCGCGCCGCGACGACGACATGCAGGTTTTGCGGCGCGTTGTGCAGCACATAGGTCAGCGCGTCGAGGCCGGCGGCAGGCAGGCGCTCCGCGTCGTCGACGATCAGCAGTGCGTCGATCGACAGTTGCGCGACCTCGGCCAGCCACGCGGTCAGGCCGTCCAGCGCGCGGGACGCGCCGTCCGGGATCAGGCGCCCGAAGCCGGGCCGCGCGCAGCCGGTGCGCACCGCCTGCACGAGCCCCTGCAGCAGCCGCGGCGCGTCGTCGCGCTCGTCGGCCGACAGCCACACGACCGCACCGCCGAGCGCGAGATACTCGCGCCGCCATTGCGCGAGCAGCGACGTCTTGCCGTAGCCGGCCGGCGCCTGCACGAGCGTGACCGGACGGCCGTCGAATGCCGGCGCGGCGAGGCTCAGCCGCGCGCGGGCGAGCAACTGCGCCGGCACGCGCGGCGCGGTCGTCTTCAGGACCAGTTCGGTGGGGGGCGCGTCGGCGCGATCGGGTGGGTGGGCCATCGGGGCAGCAGTCGGAATCCGGCGGTGCCGTGCGGGCCAGCGTCCGGGGTGGGCGTGGGGGGAAGGATCGGTCGAACCGCGTTCGCGCGTCAATCCCCCCCGCGACGAGTGGGGCCGCACCGGCGCCGCGCCGATAGCATGGGTTCCGATGCATGACGAACACCACGAGGAGGGCACCCATGAAGATCGTATCGACCGGCGCGCGGCGCAGCGCGCCGACCGCCGGATAAGCGGAGCGGCACGATGTACCGCCATCTGCTCGTGACGGTCGACGGCGCGCCCGGCGGCATCGACGCGATCGGCCATGCACTCGAACTGGCCCGTGCGGTCGGCGCGCGGGTCACGTTCGTGCTGCCCGGCACCGCGCCGGACTCGCGTTTGTCCGGAGCGCGGCTGCCGGAACACGGTGCGAAAGTGGAAGCCGCCGCGCGGGCGCAGGGTTTGTCCCATGCGATCGCGGGGGCCGGCCATCCGGGGGCCGGCCATCCGGGGGCCGGCCACCCGGCTGCCGGCGACACGTCGCCCGGCATGCTCGCCGGCGAACTCGGCTGCGACCTGATCGGCGTCGCGGCGCTGCCGCACGATGCCGATGCGGCAACCTGCAAGCAGCGGCAGCACCTGCTCGCGACGAGCGGCGTGCCGGTGCTCGTGTGCCCGTCGCAGCGTTCGTCGGCCGAGGCGCGCGTGATGGCGCGCTGTCTCGATGCGCATCGCGCGGTCGGCGTGCTGCTGCAAGCGCTGATGGCGTGCGGCGAACGCGCGAACGGGCCGCAGCGGCAAGCGGTCGATGCGCGCGGTGCGCTGGCCTCGCTCGCCGCGCTGCAGAACGCGCGCTTCGGCACGGCCGCCGAAGCGCGGCTGTTCGCGGCATTGCGTGCCCGTGCCGAGTGCGTCGCGGCCGAACTGGACGAACTCGACCGCCAGCGGCAGCGCGACGCGCGAGCGCTCGACGCACTGGCGCGAATCGCCGTGGATGGGTTGCCGTCGGCCGAATTCGACACAGCGCTCGCGCGCTATGCACATGGCGCGTTCGAGCAGATGGGGCGGATGGAAGGCGTGATTTTCCCGGCCGCGCGGCGCTACCTGGGCGACGCCGACTGGGCCGAACTGGACGAGCCCCCGGCGGGCGGCGCAGCCGCGACGCTGCCGGGCGCGAACGAACCTGACGATGCGCGACGCGCATCCGACTGACACCCTACGGAGAACAAGATGGCACATGCAGTGCGATTCCACGAAACCGGCGGCCCCGACGTGCTGCGCTGGGAGGAGGTCGACGTCGGCGACCCGGGCCCCGGCCAGGTGCGCCTGCGGCACGAGGCGGTCGGCCTGAACTTCGCCGATACCTATTTCCGCAGCGGCCTGTATCCGGTTCCGCTGCCGTCCGGGATCGGCGTCGAGGCGGCCGGCGTGGTCGAGGCCGTCGGCCCCGGCGTGACGAACGTCGCCGCCGGCGATCGCGTGACCTACACCGGTTTCATCAACACGCTCGGCGCGTACAGCACCGAGCGGCTGATCCCGGCCGCGCCGCTGATCCGGCTGCCGGACGGCATCGCGTGCGACACCGCGGCGGCGATGACGATGCGCGGGCTGACGTCGGCCTACCTGCTGCGCCGCATCCACGCGTTCGCGCCGGGCGACACGCTGCTGCTGCACGCGGCCGCCGGCGGCGTCGGGCTGATCGTGTCGCAATGGGCGAAGCTGCTCGGGCTCAAGGTGATCGGCACCGTATCCAGCGGACACAAGGCCGACATCGCCCGCGCGCACGGCTGCGACCATACGATCGACTACAGCCGCGAGGATGTCGCGAATCGCGTGCGCGAACTGACGGACGGCGCGGGCGTCGACGTCGTGTTCGACAGTGTCGGCAAGGACACCTTCGAAGGTTCGCTCGATTCGCTGAAGCGGCGCGGGCTGATGGTGTGCGTCGGCACCGCGTCGGGCCCGATCCCGCCGTTCGATCCGCAACGCCTCGCGATGAAGGGCTCGTTGTACCTGACGCGCCCGGCGCTGGCCGACTACATCGCCGACCCGGCCGAGAAGAACGACCTGGCCGGCGAACTGTTCGCGCATGTGGCCGCCGGCCGCATCCGGATCGAGATCAACCAGCGTTATGCGCTGCAGGACGCCGCGCAGGCACACCGCGATCTCGAATCGCGCAAGACGACCGGTTCGTCGGTGTTCATCGTCTGAGGAGGCGCGCATGCGAGTCGAACCCCTGACCTGCGCGATCGGCGCGGAACTGCTGGACGTGAGCCTCGCCGACGCCGTGCACGACGACGGCCTGTTCGCCGAGATCCGCGCGCAGTTGCTCCGGCATCGCGTGCTGTTCCTGCGTGACCAGGACATCACGCGCGCCGAGCACGTCGCATTCGCGCGGCGCTTCGGCGAGCTCGAGGATCATCCGGTCGCCGGCAGCGATCCCGAGCACCCGGGGCTCGTGCGGATCTACAAGTCGCCCGACCAGCCGAACGACCGCTACGAGAATGCGTGGCACAGCGATGCGAGCTGGCGCGTGGCGCCGCCGTTCGGCTGCGTGCTGCGCTGCGTCGAGGGTCCGCCGGTTGGCGGCGACACGATGTGGGCGAACATGGTGCTCGCATACGACAACCTGCCGGAACACGTGAAGCAGCAGATCGACGGGCTGCGCGCCCGCCACAGCATCGAGGCGAGCTTCGGCGCGGCGATGCCGATCGACAAGCGCCTCGCGCTGAAGGCGCAGTATCCGGACGCCGAGCATCCGGTCGTGCGCACGCATCCCGAAACCGGCGAGAAAGTGCTGTACGTGAATGCGTTCACGACACATTTCACGAACTTCCACACGCCGGAGCGCGTGCGCTTCGGGCAGGACGCGAACCCCGGCGCCGGCCAGTTGCTGCACTACCTGATCAGTCAGGCCATGATCCCCGAATACCAGGTGCGCTGGCGCTGGAAGAAAAACAGCGTCGCTATCTGGGACAACCGCAGCACCCAGCACTACGCGGTGATGGATTACCCGCCGTGCGTGCGCAGGATGGAGCGCGCGGGCATCGTCGGCGACGTGCCGTTCTGAGCGCGCCCGCACCGTAACCGATTCGCCACCCCATGCAACGCGCCGGGCCCGCCGCCCGGCGCGGCGGGATACGCACGCCCGTACGCCCGAATACAACCCGAATACAACGATTCCCACTGGAGGACGACATGCAATTTCTCGACGATTCGCTGCACCCGGAAAACCAGGACAAGGTAGTCATCACGGTCGCGCCGTACGGCCCCGAATGGATGCCCGCGGATTTCCCGGAAGACATTCCGGTGACGATGGACGAGCACGTGCAGAAGGCCGTCGACTGCTACAACGCGGGCGCGACGGTGCTGCACCTGCATGTGCGCGAACTCGACGGCAAGGGCAGCAAGCGGCTGTCGAAGTTCAACGAACTGCTCGGCCGGCTGCGCGAGGCCGTGCCCGACATGATCCTGCAGGTCGGCGGCTCGATCTCGTTCGCGCCGGAAGGCGACGGCGCGGAAGCGAAATGGCTGTCCGACGACACGCGGCACATGCTCGCCGAGCTGACGCCCAAGCCCGACCAGGTGACGGTCGCGATCAACACCGTGCAGATGAACATCACCGAACTGATGAACCGTCAGGACATCGCCGGCACGTCGCTGAACGAAACCGCGTACTGGGACGCGTACCGCGAGATGACCGTGCCGGCCGGCCCCGGCTGGGTCGACGAACACCTGCGCCGCCTGCAGGCGGCCGGCATCCAGCCGCATTTCCAGCTCACCGGCATGCACGCGCTCGAAACGCTCGAACGGATCATCCGCCGCGGCGTCTATTGCGGCCCGCTGAACGTCACGTGGGTCGGCATCGGCGGCGGCTTCGACGGCCCGAATCCGTACAACTTCATGGAATTCGTGCGGCGTTGCCCGGACGGCGCGTGCATCACGCTCGAATCGCTGATGAAGAACGTGCTGCCGATCAACACGGTCGCGATGGCGCTGGGCCTGCATCCGCGCTGCGGGATCGAGGACACGATCATCGACCAGAAGGGCAACCGGATGACGTCGGTGCAGCAGGTCGAGCAGTGCGCGCGCATCGCGCGCGAACTCGGCCGCGACATCGCGACCGGCAAGGAGGCGAAGGCGATCTACCGGATCGGCGTGCAGTACGACGGCGTCGACGAAACGCTCGCACAGCTCGGGATGGCGCCGAACCGCCGGCCGGGCCAGGTGAGCGTGCCGCTGCGCGCGGCCTGACGCGCCGCGCACCCGGGCGGCCCGCGAACGCCGCCCGCCGATCGATGTGGTGCGGCACCCACCCTCGCGCAGCGCGCGAGGCAAGCTCCGCCGAACGGAGCGGGGCCGCGCAAGCCGCGCCGGCGCGTTATCGCACCGGTGCCGGAGGAGACACGCATGTTGATTCATCATGTCGAGCCGTCGCTACAGAATCTGACGGCCACCGAGCGGCGCGCGCCTGCGTATGCGTGGCTGGTGTTCGGGCTGACCGTCGGCCTGCTGCTGTCGGACTACATGTCGCGGCAGGTGCTGAACGCCGTGTTTCCGCTGCTCAAGCACGCGTGGCAGTTGTCGGACACGCAGCTCGGCTCGTTGAGCGGCGTCGTCGCGCTGCTGGTCGGCCTGCTCACGTTTCCGCTGTCGGTGCTCGCCGACCGCTTCGGGCGCGTGCGCAGCATCGTGCTGATGGCCGCGTTGTGGAGCGTCGCGACGCTCGGCTGCGCGCTGTCGACCAACTACGGCGAAATGCTCGTGGCGCGCGGCCTCGTCGGGCTCGGCGAAGCCGCGTACGGCAGCGTCGGCGTCGCGCTGATCCTCAGCATCTTTCCGGCCCGGCTGCGCGCGACGCTGACCGGCGCGTTCATGGCCGGCGGCGCGTTCGGCTCCGTGTTCGGGATGGCGCTCGGCGGGCTGGTCGGCGCACACCTCGGCTGGCGCTGGTCGTTCGGCGTGATGGCCGCGCTCGGCATCGTACTGCTCGTCGCGTATCGCTGCGCGGTGACCGAACGGCGGCTCGCCGCGTGCCGCGTCGAACCGTGCCGGCGCGATGCCGACGCACCGCGCGACCTGCGCGGCAGCGTGCGCGCGCTGATGTCGGGGCTGTTCGCGTCGCGTTCGGTGATCTGCGCGTATCTCGGCAGCGGGCTGCACCTGTTCGTGCCGGGCGCGCTGTTCGCGTGGCTGCCGAGCTACCTGAACCGCTACTACGCGATGGCGCCCGACCGCGCCGCGGTGCTCGCGGCCGGCTTCGTGCTGCTCGCGGGCGTCGGGATGGTCGGCTGCGGCATCGTCACCGACCGCGTCGGCCGCGCCGACGGTTCGCGCAAATGGCTGACCGCGATCGCCTATTGCCTGATTACGGGCGTCTGCCTCGCGGTCGCGTTCCGGCTGCCGCCCGGGCCGCTGCAGCTCGTGCTGATCTGCGCGGGCATGCTGGTCGGCGCGGGCGCGTCCGGCGCATCGGGCGCGATGGTCGCGAACCTGACGCCGGCCGCGATCCACGCATCGGCATTCGCGACGCTCACGCTCGCGAACAACCTGCTCGGCATGGCGCCGGGCCCGCTGCTGACGGGGTGGGTCGCCGATCGCGCCGGGCTCGTCGGCGCACTGCAATGGATTCCCGTCGTGCCGCTCGCGGCCGCCGTGCTGTTCGCGATCGGACGCGCGAGCTACGCGGCCGATCTCGCGCGCGCCGAACGCGAACAGCGCGCGACACACCTTTCCTGAACCCTCCCGGAGGCTGCATGACCCTGGCGACCACGCCCACCATCCTGATCGTGCCTGGCTTGCGCGATCACGTCGAAGACCACTGGCAGACGCACCTCGAACGGCGCTTGCCGAACGCACGGTCCGTCGCCCCGCTGGAAGCCGACAAACTGAGCCGCGCCGCGCGCGTCGCGGCGCTCGACGCGGCGCTGGCCGCGATCGACGGCCCCGTGATCCTCGTCGCGCATAGCGCGGGCGTGATGATCGCCGTGCACTGGGCGCAGCAGGCCACGCGCGCGATCCACGGCGCGCTGCTTGCGGCGCCGGCCGATCTCGATACGCCGATGCCCGCCGGCTATCCAACACCTGATGCGATCGACGCGCACGGCTGGACGCCCGTGCCGACTGCACGGCTGCCGTTCCCGAGCCTCGTCGCCGCGAGCCGCAACGATCCGCTCGCGCGCTTCGAGCGCATCGAGGTGCTCGCAGCGGGGTGGGGCAGCAAGCTCGTCGATCTCGGCGAGGTCGGGCACCTGAACCCCGCGTCCGGGTATGGCGAGTGGCATGACGCGGAACGGTTGATCGGCGAGGTCGTGGCGCTCGGCGCCTCCTGAACATCCGGCGCGTCCATCCGCAACGCGCCGGGCCCGATCCGGTTCCGGCGCGAACACCCGTCACCGTCGGGCCGCCGCGCTGCCCTGAACCGATTCCAATTCTCCGCTCGCTGATATACGACGTCCTAACACACCGAGCAATCGATGCCGCGACGTTCCACAAAATCGGTCAGCACGCAAATCGTCAACCGCCGGAAGGTTTTTGTCAGGGAAAGTCCCGCCCCGTGCGCCGTGGTTTTTTGTTGACCGACATCGTATAACGCCGTCATGATTTCCTGAAAAGAAAGGTCCCATCCACCGACCGAAGTGAGGAGACATGAACACAACCACGATCGCGCGCCGTGCCCGCCGGATTGCCGTGGCGTTGGGCTTCACGCTGACGGCGGCGGGGGCCGCCACAGCCGTTGCAGCGCCCGTGTCGCTGAACATCGTCGACGTCGCGGGCAACCTGCAGCTCACGCAGAAGGCCATCGAAGCGTTCAAGGACAAGAACCCGAACCTCGTATCGAACGTCACGTTCACGAATGCGCCGGCGCCGCAGTTGCCGGGCAAGATCAAGGCGATGCAGGCGGCCGGGCGCTCGGACATCGACCTCGTGCTGACGGGCACCGACGCGCTGGCCGCCGGCATCGAACAGAACCTGTGGCAGAAACTCCTGCCCGACAACGCGGCCGCGTTCCCCGGCGTGCTCGACAGGTACGCGCCCGGCCCGCGCAAGATGCAGGATCTCGCGCAGGGCTTCGGCCTCGCAGTCACCTACATGCCGGCCGGCCCGCTGCTCGAATACAACCCGGCGAAAGTCAGCGACCCGCCGAAGACACCCGACCAGTTGCTCGCGTGGTGCAAGGCGCACCCGAACAAGCTGATCTACGCGCGCCCGGCGAACTCGGGCCCCGGCCGCACGTTCCTGATGGGGCTGCCGTACGTGCTCGGCGACAAGAATCCGCAGGACCCGATCAACGGCTGGGACAAGACCTGGGCGTTCCTGAAGGCGTTGAACGACTGCGTGCCGTACTACCCGGGCGGCACGTCGGCCGTGATGAAGGAGCTCGGCGAGGGCACGCGCGACATGACCGTGACCGTCACCGGCTGGGACCTCAACCCGCGCGCGCTCGGCATCGTGCCGGCCGAGTTCAGGGTCCAGGCGTTCGACAACATGACGTGGGTCAACGACGCGCACTACATGGTGATTCCGAAGGGCGTGCCGAAGGAAAAGCTCGACGTGCTGTTCAAGCTGATGAACTTCCTGCTCGAACCGGCGCAGCAGGCGATGACCTACGACGACGGTTATTTCTATCCGGGCCCGGCGGTGAAGGGCGTGACGCTCGAGATGGCGCCCGCGCACAGCCAGGAGGTGATCCGCAAGTTCGGCCGCCCCGAATACGCGAAGCTGCTCGCGGATCGCCCGCACGTGCAGCCGCTCAACGCGCAGGCGATGGTCGCCGCGTTCCAGAAGTGGGATCGCGAGATCGGTTCGCAGAAGTCGAAGTGACGCTTGAACCGGCGGGCGCCGCGGCGCCCGCGTCCATGGAGTTCGCGTAATGAAGCACAGTTTCGAACGGCTGCGGCTCGACGGCGTGTGCCGCAGCTTCACCAATGCGGAGGGGGCGCAGGTCGCCGCGCTGGACGGGCTCGACCTCGAGATCCGGCGCGGCGAGTTCATCGCGCTGCTCGGCCCGTCGGGCTGCGGCAAGTCGACCGCGCTGAACTGCATCGCGGGGCTGCAGCCGCTCACGAGCGGCGGCATCTGGCTCGACGACACGCGCATCGACGTGCTGCCGCCCGAGCGCCGCGGCTTCGGGATGGTGTTCCAGAACTACGCGCTGTTTCCGCACATGTCGGTGCTCGACAACGTCGGCTTCGGCCTCAAGATGCGCGGCGTGCCCAAGCAGGAAACGCGGCGCCTCGCGCAGCAGGCGCTCGAACTCGTGCAGCTCGTCGGCCACGAGGGCAAGCTGCCCGGGCAACTGTCGGGCGGGCAGCAGCAGCGCGTCGCGATCGCGCGCGCGATCGTCATCGAGCCGCCGCTCGTGCTGATGGACGAGCCGCTGTCGAACCTCGACACGAAGCTGCGCATCGAGATGCGCGCGGAGATCCGCCGCATCCACACGCAGCTCGAACGCGCGACGATCTACGTGACGCACGACCAGGACGAGGCACTGTCGATGGCCGACCGCATCGTCGTGATGAAGGAGGGCGTCGTGCAGCAGGTCGCGTCGCCGAAGGACGTCTACACGCGCCCGCACAACCTGCATGTCGCGCGCTTCATGGGCTATCGCAACGTACTGCCGTTCACGCTCGAAGGGATGGCCGGCGATTACGTGAACGTCACGGCTGGCGGCGTGCGCGTCGCGGGCGTGCCGATGGCCGGCTTCGACACGAAGGACGTCGTGGTCGCGCTGCGTCCCGACGACATCGAGCGCGCGGACGACGCTGGCGACAACACGTTCGACGCGACGGTCGAAACGGTCGAGTACGGCGGCCGCGATTCGCTGATCCGCGCGGTCGCACCGTTCGGCCCGATCTGGGCGCGCGTGGCCGGCGAATTCTCGGAAGGCGAACGATTGCGGCTGCGCGTCGCGCCGTCGCGCACGCTCGTCTATCCGGGAGCGCCGGCATGAGCGGCTCGACCGCCGCGCCGTCGCGCCGGGAGGCCGCATGAGCACGCTCTCGGCCGGCACGCCGCGCGACGCGAAGGCCTGGCTCGTCACGCCCGCGCTCGCGTTCATCGTCGCGCTGTTCATCTATCCGTTCGCGTACGGCCTCGTGCTGTCGTTCCAGCCGATGAACGGCGGCGGCGCGCTCGCGAACTACGTGCAGTTCTTCACCGATACCGCGATGTGGCCGACCGTGCTCGTCACGCTGAAGCTCGCGGTGCCGGCCACGCTGATCAACGTCGGCGTCTCGGTGCCTGTCGCGTTCGCGCTGCGCCGCAATTCGCCGTATCAGAAGTTCGTCACGACGCTGCTCGTGATTCCCGTCACGCTCGGCACGGTGCTCGTCGCCGATGGGATGCTCACGTACTTCGGGCCGAACGGCTGGTTCCCGCAGGCGCTGCAGGGGCTGCACCTGTACACCGATGAAGTGCGGCTCACGCACAACTACTGGGGCGTGCTGCTGTCGCTGATCGTGTCGGGCTTTCCGTTCGCGTTCCTGCTGATGCTGTCGTACATCAGCGGCATCGACCCGACGCTCGCGCGCGCAGCGGCGACGCTCGGCGCGAACCCGTGGCAGCAGTTCCGGCAGATCTACCTGCCGCTGCTCGTGCCGGGGCTTACGATGGCCGCGTGCCTGTCGTTCGTGCAGGCGTTCTCGGTGTTCCCGTCGGCCGTGCTGCTCGGCGCGCCGGCCGGGCCGACGCGCGTGATCTCGATCGCGGCGGCCGAAGCCGCGTTCGAGAGCTACGACTATTCGCTCGCGTCGGCGATCGCGATCGTGATGGGCTTCGTGCAGTTGCTGGTGGTCGCATCGATGCTCGGCGCGCGCCGTTTCTTCTACACGGGGCCGGTGACGGGGGGCAAGGGCTGATGGCGACCGACAATCATGCCGCGCCGGCCTGGCCGCCGAAGCAGGGCGCGCCCGATGCACGGCCCGTCAACGCGAGGCGACCGCAAAAGATGAGAAGCAACCTCGCCGGCCGCGCCTGGAAGGCGCTCGTCTGGGGGCTGATGGCGTTCTTCCTGCTGAACGTGATGCTGCTGATCGCGACCGTCGCGGTGAACTCGATCGCGACACGCTGGTTCGGCACGCCGCTGCCGCAGGGCTTCACGCTGCGCTGGTATGCGAAGGCGTGGGAGGATTTCCAGCTCGCGAGCGTGCTGTGGGTGACCGTCGAGGTCGTCGGCGCGGTCGTGCTGCTGTCGATCGCGCTCGGCGTGCCGGCCGCCTATGCGCTCGCGCGCGTGCGGTTTCGCGGCAAGCGCTTCGCGCTGCTGGTGTTCCTGCTGCCGCTGATGGTGCCGCCCGTCACGTACGGGATCCCGATGGCGACCGTGATGTACAAGGTCGGGCTCGCGGGCACGCTGCCGGGTGTGATCCTCGCGAACCTGGTGCCGGCGCTGCCGTTCGTGATCCTCGTGATGACGCCGTTCATCGAGCAGATCGATCCGAATCTCGAAGCCGCCGCGCGCATCTTCGGCGCGAACACGTGGCGCTATTTCCGCTACGTGCTGCTGCCGCTGCTCGTGCCCGGCATGCTCGCGGCCGGGTTGCTCGTGCTGGTGCGCACGATCGGGATGTTCGAGCTGACGTTCTTCACCGCGGGCCCGAGCACGCAGACGCTGGTCGTCGCGCTGTATTACGCGGTGTTCTCGACCGGCGTGCGCGCGCCGCAGTCGATCGACGCGATGGCGATGATCTATATGGCCATCACGCTCGTATGGGTCGTGATCGCGCTGCAGTTCGTGAGCCCGACGCAGCTCGTCAGCCGCGTGAAGCAGGAGCGGCAGTAAGAGAGGGCGTTACACGGACGCGCCGTGCCGCCGCGCGTCCGTGCAATTGGTTACAAATGGATACCGCGAACGACCCGCGGACGTTGCAGACTACGCGGCATACCGGCCCGGCGAACGCGTTCCTGCACGTCGCCGCGCGCCACCCGACGTGTTCACCCGACAACGGATATCCATGAAGTTTCAAACGCTGCTGACACTCGGCTGTGCCTCGACGCTGCTGGCCGCCTGCAACCTGCTCCACGACGGTCCCGGATCAAGCGACGTCGACGCCGCGGTGCGCCGCGCGCTCGAAGCGGAAAACCACGGCGGCCTGAACGCGCTGTTCGGCCAGCCGCTGCCCGTGTCGGCCGATGTCGTATCGGCGAAACCGGACGGCGACTGCAAGAAGCTCGGCGATCGCACGTACTCGTGCGACGTCGTGGTCACGTGGCGCAATGCCGATTACTCGCCGTCCCGTGCGAACCTGACCTTCGTGAAGGCTGCCGACGGCTCGTGGCAGACGTCGGGGGTCGACGCAGCGCTTGCGACGGGCACCGCGAAGTCGCTGATCGACCAGATCGGCAAGGCGTGGCATGGCGACGCGGCCAGCGCAGCGTCGGCGCCGAAGTAACGCGCCGGCGGCAGGCTGTTCTCTTCCTTCCGGCGGTGCACGGTCTGTCGTTCTTGTTCGACCGGCGCTGAAGCGCGGATTAACGGAGAAAAAGGGCACGAGCGCGCGGTCTGTCATCGGTTGAGCGCATCCTCGGCATGCGGGCCGGGTTATAGGGAAAACCCTTATCTCAGGGTATAATCACCGGCTGAGAGAAAGGTCGAACCATGCCTGAACGTTTCCAAACCCTTGAAAAATTTGTGTTTTCCCTCGTCGTGATGTCCGCGGTCATGTGCTCGGCATTCCTCGCGTACGAGCGTCACCCCGAGATCAAGATCGCGCTGCACGAAGGCGAAGCGCTGATGCGCGAGAGCGCCAAGTATTCGGTCATCTGCTCGCCGTCCAAGGTCGATCCCTGCGTCGAGATGTCCGCATACTGAAATTTGCGTCGAGCGGTGCGCTGCAGCCGGACCAGACGTTTTTCATGACTCGTCCGATTCAGTTTCAGACTGGCCCTACAGCGTTGTCGGCCTGAATTCCTTAAAGTAGCGCTCATCAGGAATTCAGAAACCGGCCGCAAGATAGGGCGGATGCACGAACCCGTCACGTGCCGAGTCGCTGGCGTAAGCAGCCCCTCATTCAGTCGGCCCCGCTTCGAGCAATCGAGCGGGGCCTTTCTGTTTGCGTGCGTGAATCGATTTGCCGCTGCGGCGCGAATCACACGACATGCCGCGGCTCGCCGCCGACAAACGCGGCGACGTTGTCGACGAGCTGATCGGCCAGCGCCTGCATCGCCTCGTCGCTTGCCCACGCGACGTGCGGCGTCAGGATGAATGCCGGATGCGACAGGATCGCGTGGAACGGATGCGCGGCCGGCAGCGGCTCCTGCGTGACCACATCGAACCCCGCGCCCGCGATCTGCCCCGACTGCAATGCGTCGACCAGTGCGTTTTCGTCCACGAGCCCGCCGCGCGCGGTATTGATCAGCAGCGGCCGGCGCGCCATCCGCGCGAACGCGGCCGCATCGATCAGGTGTCGTGTCGCGGGCGTGAGCGGGCAGTGCAGCGTGATCGCGTCGCTGTCGCGCAGCAGCGTGTCGAGCGTCGCGTAATCGTCACCTGCGGCATCGCCGTGCGCCGCGAACAGCACGCGCATGTCGAGCGCACGCGCGATGCCGGCCACCGCGCGCCCGAGCACGCCGTCGCCGACGATCCCGAGCGTCGAGCCGGCCAGGTCGCGGATCGGATGGTCGAAAAAGCAGAACTGGCCGCTGTCGAGCCAGCGCCCGGCGCGCACCGCGTCCCGGTAAGCCACGAGGCTGCGACGCAGCGCGAAAATCAGCGCGAACGTATGCTCAGGCACCGTGCGGACCGCATAGCCGCGAATGTTGCTCACGACGATTCCACGCGACGCGCACGCGTCGAGATCGACGATGTCGGTGCCGGTCGCGGCGATCGCGATCATCCGCAGATGGCGCGCAGCGGCGAGTGCCGCCGCGTCGAGCCGCACCTTGTTGGTCACGACGATGTCCGCGTCGCCGATGCGCGCGGCCACCTCATGCGCGGCCGTCCGGTCGAAGGTCTGCAACACGTGCGGAAACGGGAACGGCTTCAGCACGGTTTGCGGCGACAGCGTCGCGCGATCGAGAAACACGATCGTCGCGGGAGAAGAAACGGAAAACATGGCGGGTCTCGCTGACAGTGACAGGCGCCCGGCGGGCGCGGAACGGCTTCGATTCTGCCGGCGGCGCGCACGGCGTCGTTTGACCGTTGCGCGAGCGCGCTTTCCCGGAAGGAAAGGCGGACGCACACCACGCGGGAACGAATGCAGCGATCGCGTCGACGCGCACCTTTCCGTTTCGGAAAGGCTGGTTGAGCATCGATCGATTTTCGCGGTGCGCGAACGCCGTCATGATCACTGTCATCGACAACACGATTTCATCGGAGACAGCCATGACACGCCCCCTGGACGGCATCCGCGTGCTGGAACTCGGCCAACTGATCGCCGGGCCGTTCGCGGGCCGGATGCTCGCCGAATTCGGCGCGGACGTGATCAAGGTCGAGCCGCCCGGCCTCGGCGATCCGCTGCGCAAATGGCGGCTGCTGCACGACGGCACGTCGGTCTGGTGGGCCGCGCAGTCGCGCAACAAGACCTCGCTCACGCTCGACCTGCGCACGCCCGAAGGGCAGGACGTCGTGCGCCGCCTCGTCGCCGAGACCGACGTGCTGATCGAGAACTTCCGGCCCGGCACGCTCGAAGGGTGGGGGCTCGGCTGGGACGCGCTGTCCGAGATCAATCCGGGGCTCGTGATGCTGCGCGTGTCGGGCTTCGGGCAGACCGGCCCGTACCGCGACCGTCCCGGCTTCGGCGTGATCGCCGAGGCGATGGGCGGCCTGCGGCACCTGACCGGCGAGCCCGGCCGCACGCCGGTGCGCGTCGGCATCTCGCTCGGCGATTCGCTGTCGGCGCTGCACGGCGTGATCGGCGTGCTGCTCGCGCTGCGGCATCGCGAACAGCAGGGCGGCAAGGGGCAGGTCGTCGACGTCGCGCTGTACGAATCGGTGTTCAACATGATGGAAAGCCTGCTGCCCGAATACTCGGCGTTCGGCGCGGTGCGCGAGGCGGCCGGCAGCAGCCTGCCCGGCATCGCGCCGACCAACGCGTACCGCTGCCGCGACGGCAGGTATGCGCTGATCGCCGGCAACGGCGACAGCATCTTCCGTCGGCTGATGGAGCTGATCGGCCGGCCCGATCTCGGCAACGATCCCGCGCTCGCGCACAACGACGGGCGCGTCGCGCAGGTCGAGCGCATCGATGCGGCGATCGGCGAGTGGAGCGCGCGTCACGATCTCGACGACGTGCTGGCCGCGCTGAACGAAGCGCGCATTCCGTCAGGGCGCATCTACGACGTGGCCGACATCGCAGCCGATCCGCATTACCGCGCGCGCGACATGATCGTCGACGCCGCGCTGCCCGACGGCACGCCCGTGCTCGTGCCGGGCATCGTGCCGAAACTCGGCGCGACGCCCGGGCGCATCGAGCGCGCGGCGCCCGCGCTCGGCGCGGATACCGATGCGGTGCTCGAATCGATCGGCATCGATGCGGCGACGCGCGGCGACTGGCGCACGCGCGGCGTGATCTGAACCGGCCACAGGAGACAGGAAGAAACATCATGAGCAAGCCACGCAAACGGCTCTACATCCACGAAGTCGCGACGCGCGACGGTTTCCAGAACGAAGCGGCATTCATCGATACCGACGACAAGATCGCGCTCGTCGATGCATTGAGCGCCTGCGGCTACGCGAAGATCGAAGTCACGTCGTTCACGTCGCCGAAGGCAATCCCCGCATTGCGCGACGCGGAGGCCGTGATGCACGGCATCGCGCGCGCAGCGGGCGTCGTCTATACGGTGCTCGTGCCGAACGTGCGCGGCGCCGAGCGCGCGCTGTCGTGCGGCGTCGACGAAGTGAACCTCGTGATGTCGACGAGCGAGAGCCACAACCGCGCGAACCTGCGGATGACGCGCGAGCAGTCGTTCGCGCAGTTGCGCGACGTGATCGACACGGTGCGCGGCACGGGTGTCGCGATCAACGTGTCGCTGTCGACCGCGATGGGCTGCCCGATGGAAGGCGACGTGCCGGCCGAAGCCGTGCTCGCGTGGATGCAGCGCTTCGCGGAGCTCGGCGTACATGGCTTCACGCTGTGCGATACGACCGGCATGGCGTTTCCGTCGCAGGTGCATGCGTTGGCCGAACAGGCACGCGAGCGCTTCGGCGCGCTGCAGCTCACGCTGCATTTTCACAATACGCGCGGGATGGCGCTCGCGAATACGCTCGCGGCGCTCGACGCGGGCATCGACCGCTTCGACGCATCGCTCGGCGGGCTCGGCGGCTGCCCGTACGCGCCGGGCGCGACCGGCAACGCGTGTACCGAGGAGCTCGTGCACATGCTCGAACTGGACGGCTACGATACGGGCATCGATCTCGCGGCCGTGCTCGCCGCTTCGGCACGGCTGCCCGCGCTGATCGGGCATGACGTGCCGAGCCAGATCCTGAAGGCCGGGCGCCGCTCGGATCTTCATCCGCCACCGCGCGCCGACGCCGGCGACATGCCCGCGCAACGCGCATTCTCATGAACAGGAAAACAGGAGCGAATTCCATGGCGCTGATCGATCACCTCGACCATCTCGTGCTGACCTGCGTCGATCCCGACAGGACGAAGCATTTCTACACCGAGGTGCTGCAGATGCAGCTCGAAACCTTCGGCGCCGGCCGGCTGGCGTTCCGTTTCGGCAACCAGAAGATCAACCTGCACGTGCGCGGCGCGGAGTTCGAACCGAAAGCGCATGTGCCGGTGCCCGGCGCACTCGACCTGTGCTTCATCGCGTCGGTGCCGCTCGACGACGTGATCGCGCACCTGAAGCGGGTCGAATGGCCGATCGTCGAAGGGCCCGTCGAACGCACGGGCGCGACGCAGAAGATCCGTTCTGTCTACGTGCGCGACCCCGACCTGAACCTGATCGAGATCTCCGAGTTGATCTGACCGGCGGCGGCCGGCCGGTCTCGCTGCTTCGGCACATCGATCCGCCCGGTCGCGAAAGCACAGGCACGATGCGCACACGACGTCGCGAGTCTTTCGCCGAAAGCGGACAGGCACGCGCCGCACCCGCCGAATCCGGATAGCCTGACCCGGTCGCGCTGCGGATAATGGTGCGAAGGTGTCGGTTCCGCCGTCGCCTTCGCAGCGGGCAGGGCGAACCTGCCTCGCTGATCCGCAACCCGCCCCGGACACTCCCCGAATGACGATCCTCTATCGCGGCATGGACCGCGCGGCACTCGACGCCGCCTACCTGAACACGAGAGTTGTTCCCGATTTCCCTGCATTGCTCGCATCGTGCCAGGCGCGCAGTGCGGCGCTTTACGACGCGACACCCGGCCGCCGCGACCTGCGTTACGGCGCGCAACCCGCGCAGCGCTTCGACTGGCTGCCGTGCGGGCAGCCCGACGCGCCGCTGTTCGTGTTCATTCACGGCGGCTACTGGCAACACTGCACGAAAGAGGATTTCGCGTACGCGGCGAGCGGCCCGCTCGCGCGCGGCTTCGACGTCGTGCTCGCCGAATACACACTCGCGCCGGTCGCGACGATGACCGACATCGTCGGCGAGATCGGCGCGCTGCTCGACCACCTCGCCAACGATCCCGACGGTCTCGGCACCGCGCAGCGGCCGATCCACCTGAGCGGCCATTCGGCCGGCGGCCACCTGACGGCCATGCATCGCGCGCATCCGGCCGTTGTTTCAGCGCTCGCGATCAGCCCGCTCGTCGATCTCGAACCGATCTCGCTGTGCTGCCTGAACGACAAGCTGCAGCTCACCGCGCAAGAAGTCGACGCGTACAGCCCGCTGCGCCACATCGGGCCCGGCGCGCCGACCGTCGTCGCGGTCGGCGATGCCGAACTGCCCGAACTCATCCGGCAAGCGCATGAATACGCGGCGGCGTGCGAAGCGGCCGGCGAACGGATCGCGCGCACCTGGCTGCCCGGCATGCAGCACTTCGCGGTGCTCGACGATCTCGCGAAGCCGGACGGTGCGATGCTCGCCGCGTTGCAGGCGCTCGCGCCGCGCTAGCCGCGCCGTATCGCGCCTGCATGGCCGGGCGTATGATCGGCGTCAGGCCGCCGCGATGATGGCGCGCGCCGTACGGCCTTCCCAGGACCCCCGACATGGTGAACCCGCTTCATTTCGATCTGCAGTCGCTGCGCGTGTTCGCGCTCGTCGCCGAACACGGCAGCCTGACGAAGGCGGCCGAACACGGCCAGCTCACGCTGTCCGCGGTCAGCAAGCGCATCGCCGAGCTCGAAAGCGTGACCGGTAGCGCACTGTTCGTCCGGCATGCGCGCGGCGTCGAGCTGACGCCCGCGGGCCGCGCGCTGCTCGACCATGCGGCGAAGGTGATCGAGCAGGTCAACCGGATGGCGCACGAGATGAGCGATTACGTCGCCGGCGTGCGCGGCCATATCCACGTGTGGACCAATACGTCCGCGATCGTCCAGTTCCTGCCCGCCGATCTCGCCGCGTTCCTCACCGACAACCCGGGCATCAAGGTGAGTCTCGAGGAGCGGTTGAGCCACGAGATCGTCGATGCGCTCGGGTCGGGCAAGGCCGATCTCGGCGTGTTCGCCGACAACGTGCCGGCGCCCGGCATCGAACGGCGGCTGTACCGGCGCGACGAACTCGTGCTGCTCGTACCGCGCGCGCATCGCTTCGCCGCACGCGACAGCATCCGCTTCGCGGAAACGCTCGACGAGGATTACGTCGGCCTGAGCGACGGCAGCTCGCTGCTCGCGCGCATGACCGACGCCGCATTCGCGGCCGAGCGCTCGCTGAAAGTGCGGATCCAGGTATCGAATTTCGACGGCGTGAGCCGGATGATCGAGGCCGGGCTCGGCATCGGCGTGCTGCCGCGCGATGCGGTGACCGGCGAGCGCGCGGCGCGGCTCGGTGTCGTAAAACTCGACGACGCGTGGGCGACGCGCACGCTGTGGGTCGGCGTCAAGGCCGGCACCGTGCTGACGACCGACATCGCGAAGCTGTTCGATTTCATGTCGGCGCGCTGAGTGCGCCGAAGCGGCGACGCACGGGGCACGCCTGCGTGCGCCCCGTGCCGGTCCCGGCATTACACCGGATTGATTTCGTCCTGGCTGCGCCGCGTGGTCAGCGGCCCGAGCACGCGCAGCGTGATGGCGACGATGCCGAGCGCGATCGAGATCACGCCGAACATTGCACCCGCGCCGTAGCTGCCGAGCACCGGCAACAACACGAACGGCAGTACACCGCTGACGATGCGCGACAGCGAATACGTACTGCCGATTGCCGTCGAGCGCACGCGCGCCGGGAAAATCTCGGCCTGGTACACGTGATACGCGTTGCTGAACACGTTCGACGCGCAGGTCGTCAGCAATCCGAAACCGACGATCAGCACGGTATTGCCCGAATACGCGAAGCACAGCCCGAATACGGCGATCGACAGGATCGACGCGATCACGAGCGTGCGGCGTTCGATCCAGTTGAGCAGCGGAATCGACAGCAGCGAGCCGATCGGATAACCGACGAACGACAGCGCGATGAACAGCGTGCTGTCCGTCACGTCGAAGCCGCGGCTCTTCACGACCGTGCCGGCCAGCGTGCCGAAGCCGTAGTAGCCGAAGCCCTGGAACAGGTGAAAGATCGCGAGCATCAGGTAGCGCGCGCCGTAGGGTTCGCGGCGCAGCAACGCGATGCGCTCGCCGAGGCCGAGCGGCCGTTGCGGCTCGGCCGATTCCGCGAAGTGCTCCGGCACGCGCACGCCGGTGCCTTCCGCGAAGCGCCGCAGCGCAGCGTGCGCGTCGGCGGTGCGGCCTTGCGCGAGCAGCCAGCGCGGGCTCTCCGGCAGACGGTGCTGGACGAGCAGCACGTACACGGCGCCGAGGCTGCCGATCGCGAGGATGATGCGCCAGCCGGCCACGCCGGCCACATGCAGCGGGTTCAGCCACAGCGCGAGGAAACCGACGAGCGGCACCGCGACATAGGAAGTCGTATAGGCCCATGCGGCGAGCCGCCCGCGCTTTTCCTTCGGCAGGATTTCGGACAGGAAGCTGTCGGCGACCGGATAGATCGCGCCGACGCCGATGCCCGTCAGGAAGCGGCACGCGACGAGCATGTCGGCATTCACCGAGAACGCGCCGACCAGCGAGAACGCGCTGTACCACACGAGCGTCAGCAGGAACGCCTTGCGCCGGCCGATGCGGTCGGCGAGGCTGCCGAGGCACATCGCGCCGACGAACATCCCGATGAACGCCGATGCCAGCAGCAGCTTGAAATCGGTGCTCTGCCGGCTCAGCCCGTATTCGTTCTGCAACGCTGAACCGATCGTGCTGACGAGGAAGATCTCGTACATGTCGAAGAACAGCCCGATGCCGATCACCCACACGACGAACCGGTGCAACGCACCGACCGGGAGGTCGTCCATGAAAGCGCCGAGCGTGACGCGGCGCGCGGGCAGCGCCGCCACATCGGCGCCGACGCCGGCGGATGCGGCCGGCGGTCGTGCGGACGCGGGGCCGCCCGCGTTGCCGCCCAGATCGAGGGATTGGCTGTTCATCGTGTCTCCTGATTATCGATATGCCGTGGCGCACGGCCTGGGCGTTTGCGGCCGGCATGACGCGTCCGGTCGCACGATAGGGCGGCACGCACCGCAAGGCCCGTGGAAGGGCCGGCTACGCGGGCTGCGCCGATCGTCCGACACATGGTGGGCGAATCTGCGGCACGCGATAATTGCGGATGTTTCAAGCGTCCTTTCCTGCGCAGAAAGGGTACGGAACGCACGGCGGGCGGTATGTGCGCAGCAGGGCGGTGCGGCATGCTGCGACGCGCGGTCGGACGTTGGAGTCGATGGTGCTCCCGCAACCAGGCGGGGCGGGAAAACCATGAGACCCGTTGCGTGGCCGCCAGCGCAACAGCTGCCGGCGGCCACGCTGTCGCGCTCAATCGGCCGGCACGAACGCCACCCCATGAAACACGCGAACGGGGTTACCGCGCTCCAGCGTGAAATGCTGCATCCGCCGCTGCCGGCGCGCGTCCGATGCGTGCCGGTCGATTCACTTCAGTCCCGGATTCTGCTGCGTCGCGCAAGCGCGCAGTGCCGTGACGAGCTCCGTCTTGCCCAGCTTCTCGAACAGATCGGCCATCTCCGCGCCGTCGCATTGCGGCAAGCATCGCGATGCGACGGTCTTAGCGGGCCAAGACGATGAGCGTGGTGAGCGCGATCGGGGCCAGCGCAACGCCCAGCAGGCCGAGTGCGCCGTCGGCCGCCATCGTGATCGGCGACAACGCAAGCTTTACCCCTTTGCCGAGCACCGACGGCCGCTCGATCACCTTGACGTCGTACTCGTGATTGAATGCTTGCGGGATCGACGAAGGCGTGACGTCGTTCGGCTGGTAACGCGTACCGCTGATCGTGCCGTGCTCCGTCAGTTCGAAGCGCTGGTCCGTGAAACCGTCCGCGAGCGCACGCTCGCGAAGCTCGGAGCCGGGCGGTGCGTCCTCGCGCGCAAGTCGCAACACGTAACGCCCGGTGATCTTGTCGCCGCGCGCCTCGAAGTCGTCGAAATCGGTATACAACTTGGGGCGATAGGGCGCCGTGAGGTTGACGGCGAGGGCCGGCGGCACATCGAAAATATAGTGATACCGCTTGCCGATCACGACGAGCTTCTTCCCGTCCGCGCTGATCAGAAACGCCGAGAGCGTTTCCCGGTATTCCGGGTCCTTCATCATGCGATTGGTGACGGGGCCGAAATCGGTGCAGCCGGCAAGCATGCCGGACGCTGCCACGGCGGGCAGCGCGAGAAATGTTCTTCTTTTCATGAGTGCTGTACAGGTTGTTGTTCGTTATTAAGCGGAACCGCTTGAATGTCGGACCCAGCGTTCGATGAACGCGGCGTCGTGACGGCCCTTCATGCGGTTTCTTCGCCTGGGCATTGTAGGGCCAAAACCGCCACCGCCGCATCCCCCCGGCGAAGCGCCGCGCCCGCGTGCGATAGACTGCAGGCTCGCTTGCCCGCCGCCAATCACACGACCGCTCGCGCCCCCACACACGCCATGGATCGAATCGATGCGATGAAGGTGTTCGTCGCCACGCTGGACGAAGGCAGCCTCGCGGGCGCGAGCCGGCGGCTCGGCCGGTCGCCGGCGGCGGTCAGCCGCGCGATCGCGTTTCTCGAGGAGCACACGGGCACCGCGCTGCTGTACCGGACCACCCGGACGATCCGCTTGAGCGAGGCCGGCGAACGTTATGCGGCCGCGTGCCGCCGCATCCTGTCCGATCTCGAGGAAGCCGACATGCTGGTCGCCGACGAACGCTCGGCACCGCGCGGCATGTTGACGATCACCGCGCCGGTCGCCGCGGGCGAGGACGTGCTGCGCGCGCTGCTCGACGAATTCATCGAACGCCATCCGGCCGTGTCGATCCGCCTGCAACTGCTCGACCGGCCCGTCAGCCTGATCGACGAAGGGATCGACGTCGCGCTGCGTATCGCGCATCTGTCCGATTCCACGCTCGTCGCGATTCCGGTCGGCACGGTGCGGCGCGTCGTCGTGGCGTCGCCCGGCTATCTGGCGAAACATCCGGCGATCGATGCGCCGGCCGATCTCGCGCAGCACCGGATCATCTCGATGACGCACTTCGGGCTCGACTCATGGAGCTTCCCGCCGTCCGGGCCGACAGCGCTGCCGCAGGTCGTCCAGTTCGCGCCGCGCTTCATCGTCAACACGATCCGCGGGGCTGTCGCGTCGGCCGTCGCCGGCCACGGCGTCACGCGGCTCTTTTCGTATCACGTCGCCGAACAGGTGCGCGACGGTGCGCTGCGGATCGTGCTGCGCGACAGCGAGCATGCGCCGCTGCCGATCCATCTCGTCACCCCTTACGGACGGCTGTCGGTTCCGAAGGTACGCGCGTTCGTCGATTTCGCGGCGCCGCGCCTGCGTGAACATTTCGCGCAGCTGGCGGCCATCACCGACGGCGATTGAACCGGATCACGGAAGAATGGCTTTCGCATGACGGCGATTCTCTCGACATTCGACTCAATCTAGACTTTCTTCAACCGACGGACGCACGTGGCGCCCGTCCAGCGAATGGAGGTCAACATGCATCAAGCGCTTCCCGACCGGCCCCACGCACGTGCGTCCAACGTGATGCGCGGCACGGTGTCCGCCGCCAGCCCGGCCGGCATCGGCCTGGCAGGTGTCGTGTTCATGCTGCTGCCGGCGATCATCGCCGCGCACGGGTTTCCGGCATCGACGGCCGCGTCTTTCGGCACGGCGAACCCCGGCGGGTATTCGGACGGTGCACGCGTCGCGGGCGCGCCGGCGTTCCCGGTCGGTTCGATCGCGATGGCGAGGGCGCGATGAGCACGACCGCACACGTGCCGGTCGCCGCGCTCGCCGAACGGCCGGCCGCCAGTTATGCCGAACGCAACGCGCGCTACTGGCGGCGCAATCTCGCCGTCTGCGTGTTCGGATCGTTCACGACGCTCGTCAGCCTGAGCATGCTGCTGCCGTTCCTGCCGCTGTACGTACGGCAACTCGGCGTCGATACGCAGTCGGCCGTGATCCAGTGGTCGGGCATCGCGTTCGGCGCGACGTTTCTCGGCACGGCTGTCACCGCGCCGTTGTGGGGCCGCCTCGCGGACCGCTTCGGCCGCAAGCCGATGCTCGTGCGCGCGGCGATCGGGATGGCCATCGTGATGTCGCTGATCGGCATCGCGCACAACGTGGTCGAACTCGTCGCACTGCGACTGATCGCGGGGCTCGTCGGCGGCTACGCGTCGGCGTCGACCGTGATGGTCGGCACGCAGGCGCCGCGCGAACGCGCGGGCTGGGCGCTCGGCATCCTGTCGACCGGCGCGCTCGCCGGCAATCTCGTCGGGCCGCTCGTCGGCGGGCTGCTGCCGGGCTGGCTCGGCATTCGCGGCACGTTTTTCGCGGGTGGCGCGATGATCGCCGTCGCCGCGCTGCTGACGATCTTCGTCGTGAAAGAGGACTTCCACGCGGACACCGACGCGAAAACGCGCACCTCCGGTGCGGCCACAGGCGCGGCGCACGGCACGCATCGTGCGGCGGTCGCCGCACTGCTGGTGACCGCGACGATGGTGCTGCTCGCGAACATGTCGATCGAGCCGATCATCACGGTCTATATCGGCGGCCTCGGGGTAGGCGGCGATCACCTCGCACGCGTTGCCGGCGTCGTGATGGCGTGTTCGGCGCTCGGCAGCATGCTGACCGCCGCACGGCTCGGCGCGCTGGCCGACCGGATCGGCAGCTGGAACGTGATCGTCGGCTGCCTGCTGCTGACCGCGCTCGCGATGGTGCCGCAGGCATTCGTCACGCACTGGTGGCAGCTTGCCGCGCTGCGCGTGCTGATGGGCATGACGCTCGCGGGATTGCTGCCGTCGATCGGCAAGCTCGTGCGGCAATCGGTCGACGAACGCGCGACGGGGCAGATGCTCGGCTACCTGCAGTCCGCCCAGTTCAGCGGGCAGGTGATCGGCCCGGTGATCGGCGGGCAGATCGGCGTCGCGCTCGGCCTGCATTCGGTGTTCTTCGCGACGGGCGCGCTGCTGGCGGCCTGTGCGGTGCTCGCGCACTGGGCGCGCGGCCGTTAGCGGCTGGCCCGCGGCTCGGGGCCTGGCGTAGGATGGGCGCAGTTGCGGGTGCCGCGCCCGGAAGCGGCGACAACGCACACCTTCGCCACGCGTTCCGGACGCAGCACCTCGAGGCCGCCTATCGTCTTGGACGCCGCTTTCACATTCACATGACCGGCTGCGCGCGAAGAACGCGTCGTGCCGGGCCCGACCAACGCGCTTCGGCCGGCATGCGGCCGAAGCATGTCGATTACGGATCGTGCAGGAGGCAAGCACCATGAATCACTCGACCGATAACCGGACGCTGTTGCGCACGCTCGGCATTCGCGCGCCGATCGTCCAGGCGCCGATGGCCGGCGTCAGCACGCCGGCGCTCGCTGCCGCCGTGTCGAACGCGGGTGGGCTCGGCTCGCTCGGCGTCGGCGCGACGAACGCCGACGGCGCACGCAAGATGATCCGCGACACGCGCGCGCTCACCGACCGGCCGTTCAACATCAACGTGTTCTGCCATCGTCCGGCCCGCGCCGATGCGGCCGTCGAACGCGCGTGGCTCGACTGGCTCGCACCGGTGTTCCGCGCATACGGTGCGACGCCGCCCGCATCGCTGTCGGAGATCTATACGAGTTTCGTCGCGGACGACGCGATGCAGGCGATGCTCGCCGAAGAAAGGCCGGCCGTCGTCAGCTTCCATTTCGGGCTGCCGTCCGCGGACGTGATCGCCGCGCTGAAGCGCGCGGGCATCACGCTGTTCGCGGCCGCGACGAATCTCGACGAAGCGCGGCAGATCGCCGCCGCCGGCATCGACGCGATCGTCGCACAGGGCATCGAAGCCGGCGGGCACCGCGGCGTGTTCGATTCGACCGCCCAGGACGATCGCCTCGGCACGTTCGCGCTGACGCGCCTGATCGTGCGCGAATGCGCGCTGCCCGTGATCGCGGCCGGCGGCATCATGGACGGCGCAGGCATTGCCGCCGCGCTGGCGCTCGGCGCGCAGGCCGCGCAGCTTGGCACCGCGTTCGTCGCATGCCCGGAGACGTCGATCGACGACGGTTATCGCCGCGCGATCCTCGGCGATGCGGCACGCCGCACGACGTTCACGTCCGCGATCTCGGGCCGGATCGCACGCGGCCTCGCGAACCGGCTGACCGCGCTCGGCGACGACCCGCACGCGCCGGCCACGCCCGCGTATCCGATCGCGTACGACGCGGGCAAGGCGCTGCATGCGGCCGCGAAGGCGCAGGGCGAATTCGGCTACGGCGCGCAGTGGGCCGGGCAGGCGGCGCCGCTCGTCCGATCGCTGCCGGCCGCCGAACTGTTCGCGACGCTCGAACGCGAAACGCGGGCCGCGATCGAGCGCCTGCAGCACGCGCTGGACTGATTGCGCCCGGCCCGCAAGCCGCACGCGCGTGCCGGCGATCCGTGCTGCAGATCGCCGCGCCGAACGTGCGCCACCGGCCGCCGATTTGCAATGTTCTGTATCAGCGCGGACCGCGGATACAGCGTGATACAACGCGTGTTCGGGCGTCCGCTATAAAGCAGGCATGACTTCTTCGAGAGCACATCATGTCTGCAACCTGGTTCAAAGGGTCCTGCCATTGCGGGGCCGTCAAATTCGAAGTGACAGCGGCTATTACGCCGGCGGTCCGCTGCAACTGCAGCCTGTGCCGCCGGCGCGGCGCGCTGATGAGCCCGATGTTCCCCGCTGACCACCTGAAGATCGTCGAAGGCGAGGGCGCACTGACGTGCTACCGCTTCAACACGCGCACGGCCCGTCACTATTTCTGCAGCCGTTGCGGCGTCTATCCGTTCCATCAGACGCGCAAGGACCCCGCATGCTGGCGCGTCAATCTCGGCTGCCTCGACGGCGTCGATCCGTATGCGCTCGACGCGACGGTCGCCGACGGCGCAAGCCTCTCGATCGTGGAGGACGCATGAAACGCTGGCTGATGATCCTGCTGTTTGCCGCAGGCGGGCTCGCGACCGAAATCGCGCATCCGGTGCAATGCTCGCTGCTGTCGGTAAGCCGGTTGCAGACCGGCAAGCGCCGCAGGCAGGACTGACGGCGGCGATCCGGCTAGGTTTCGCCATCCCGCCGGTTCATCGAGGCCGATTATCATGCTTCCGATAAGATCGCACGCGATATATAATGCGTTCATCTGCGGCCGCTCGCGTCGCTGGAGGAAGCCCATGAAACCGACCGAAGCACCATCGCCCGCCGCGCCGAAGCTGTCCGAGTTCCTGTGTTTTGCGATCTACTCGGCCAACCTCGCGTTCGGCAAGGCGTACAAGCCGATCCTCGACGAACTCGGCCTCACCTATACGCAATACATCACGATCATTGCGCTGTGGGAGCAGGACAACCAGACGGTCGGCCAGCTCGGCGAGAAGCTGTTCCTCGAATCCAATACGCTGACGCCGATCCTGAAGAAGCTCGAGGCGATGGGTTACCTGGAGCGGCACCGCGATCCGTCGGACGAACGCCAGGTGCTCGTCAGCCTGACGAAGGGTGGCCGCCGCTTACGCGAGAAGGGGCTCGACATGAATCTGGTCGACGCCACCGGGTTGAAGCCGGACGAATTTGCGAAGGTGCAGAAGGCAATCGTCACGCTGCGCGGCAACCTGATCCAGTCGACCGAAGAATAAACACGGTGGCAACCGGCGGCCGACGCGCATATCGCGTCGGCCGCGTCGTCATGCGTGCGCGTCGCCCAGCACCAGCAGGTTCATCTCGCGACGGACGGCAAAACCAAGCGCGAGGTAGCGCTCGATCGCGACCTGGTTCGACGTGAGCACGTGCAGGAAAGGCGTTTCCGATCGTGCGCCGATGGCCGCGATCAACGACCGGATCAGCCGCGCCGCAAGCCCTTGCCGTCGAAACGCGGCATCCACGCAGACGGCGCTGATCTCGGTATACCCGTCGACCTGCATCCGTTCGCCGGCCATCGCGGCCAGCCGGCCTTCGCTGCGTACGCCGATATAGTCGCCAAGCTCGATCGTGCGCGGGCCGAACGGGCCGGGCTGCGCGGCCGTGGTCAGCGCAAGCATGTCAGGCACATCGGTTTCGGCGAGCGTGACATGCTCCGATGCATACGCCGGGTCGGGCGTCCCTTGCCAGATCATTTGAAGCAACGTCGCGCGCCGGATCACCGACAATCCCGCCGGCGGCCGGAGTTCGTCCGGCGTGACCAGCGCCGCCGGCCCGTGCGCGGCAATCAATTCGCGCAACGCGTCGAACGATGCCGGGCTCGCGTCCGCGATCGCGGCGAACGGCGCAATGGCCGCCGGAAACCGCAGCGCGCGGTCGCTGCCGAGCGCAAAGCGGCGCTGCTTGCCCGTGAGCGCATTCCAGACGACGTGGTCGAGCGGGTGTGCAACGCCTGTCGTGTTTCCGGTCGTGGCTTCCGGCATCGGCGGCTCCTCGATTGAAGATTTCGTGTCGCACAGAATAGACCGGATCGGCCGAGCGGGTAGCACCGTAACGACATGGATCGCGTCATTGGCCTGGCGCGCATCGCAGACCTTCTTCGTTCCCGACGATCCATAGCCGGAAAACGTCTTTGCAAATCCGGGCGTCACCAATAGAAAAGCGCACGCGATTACATCGCATGCGCTTTATATGGCGGACGTGGACGGCCGAATCCGTCGTGCAATGCTCAATGACCGAAATAGATCGAGCGCTCGGCCGTGCGAACCGCGCTGCGGCTGCCGGACTGCGTCGCGCCGTCGGCATCGTTGCCGTAACCGGACGCCATCGTATCGGCCGCGCCGGCACCGTTGCCGTGAATCCGGCGCAGCGCCGCCTGGAGATTGTCCGGGTAGTTCGGATCGTTGGGGCGGTTCGGCAGGTAGCCGGCCTGCTGCAGTGCGGCCAGTTCCGCGCGCACCTGCGCACGCGTCACGGTGCTTTCGCTGGCGTTCGCCGGTGCGGCGACGGCGGCCGACACGGCAACGAGGAGGGCGGCAATCAGTTGGGTCTTCATCATTTACCTCGGCAAGAAAAAGGGAATTCAGGGGTTGCGCACCGCACGCCGTCAACCGGCGCCGTTCGCGGTTTCGTTCAATGACCGAAATAGATCGAGCGCTCGACGATGCGCGTCGCGGGCCGGCTGCCCGACTGCGTGGCGGCGACGGCGTCGCGGCCATAACCGGATGCCGACGCATCGGCGGTCACGGCGTCGTTCGCGTGAACGCGCGTCAGTGCGGCCTGCAGGTCGTCCGGATAGTGCGGATCGTTCGCGCGGCCCGGCCGATAGCCGGCTTGTTCGAGCTGCACGAGTTCGGCACGCACTTGCGCGCGGGACACGGTGGTTTCGTTGGCAAACGCCGGGGCGGCAACGGCGGTCGAAACGGCCACGAGAACGGCAGCGATCAGTTGGTTTTTCATCATTTACCTCGACAGTCAGGGATAGAAAGGATTCAGGGTTCGCGTATCGGCGCTCAATGACCGAAATACACCGAGCGGTCCGCCACGCTGACGGCGTGCCGGCGGCCCGATTGCGTCGCGGCATCGCCGTTGCTGCCGTAGCCGGATGCCTGCTCGTTGGCCGCGACGGCATCGACCACATGAACCTGCGTCAGCGCGGCCTGCAGATTGTCCGGATAGGTCGCGTCGGCGGCGCGATTCAGCGGATAACCGGCCGTTTGAAGCTGCGCGAGTTCGGCACGCACCTGCGCACGTGTGACGGTGATTTCACCGGCAAACGCCGGTGCGGCAACAGTGGCCGAAACAGCGACGAGAAGGGCGGCGATCAGTCGGGTATTCATCATTTGCCTCGATAGGAAAAGAGTCGGGAATTCGGAAGGGCGGCGCTCGGCCGCCCGATGCAACGTTCAGGCGATACGGATTTCGACGTCGATGTTGCCGCGCGTCGCCTTCGAATACGGGCAGGTCTGGTGCGCGGCATCGACGATGCGCTGCGCGACGTCGCGATCGAGCCCGGGCACGTTCACGTTCAGCCGGGCCTGCAGGAAGTACGCGTTGCCGGCCGTGCCGAGATCCACTTCGGCGTCGACGGCGAGATCGGCCGGCAGCGTCACCTTCGCGGCACGCGCCGCAAGCTGCATCGCACCGATGAAACAGGCCGACCAGCCGGCCGCGAACAGTTGTTCCGGGTTGGTGCCGGTGCCGACGCTGCCCGGCGACGACAACTGGATGTCGAGGCGGCCGTCGGAACTGCGCGCCGTGCCGTCACGGCCGCCCGAAGTCGTATGTGTCTTGCCCGTGTACAGCACTTTTTCGATCTTGCTCATCATTTGCTCCGTCAGTTGGCTTGGCAGGTTTTTCTCAGACGCGATTCGATCGCATGCGATGCAGTTTCGTTGAACCGATCACCCTAGTCAAGCGCATTCGATTCAATCGCATGCGATATTTTGTATTTCAATGTATCTGGAATGCGCCGGGCTTTGCTGGACAAAGCTCTCGGGCGGTCGAGCCCCGATATCCACGGTAACGGGGCAGGCGACCAATCCCGGGTAGGGCGGGCGGAAACGTCTGCGGGAATGGGTTACCGCCTCGCGGGGCGGCCGATACGTCACGCTGGGTCGATCTCGGCAATCACGACGAGAATGACGGCCGCGTCGGCCGGCAACTGGCGCTGGGAGAATGCCGAACGCGCGTGTCCCGCCTTGTCGCCGAGCACGGCGGCAAACAGGTCCGACGCGCCGTCGATTACGGCGGGCTGCCCGTAAAAACCGTCGGCCGAGCTCACGTGCCCTTCGACGCGCACGATCTTGCGCAGGCGGTCGAACCCGCCCAGGTGCTTGCGGATCTGCGCGAGCACGTTCAGCGCCGCAAGCCGGGCCGCATGCTGGCCTTCGTCGACGCTCAACTGCTCGCCGACGCGGCCGGTATAGGCAATCCTGCCATCGACGAGCGGCAGTTGTCCCGACACGAACAGCAGGTTGCCGGCTTCGCTTGCGGCCGTGTAGCTGCCCAGCGGGTTCGGCGGTTCGGGTAACGCGAGGCCGAGTTCGGCCAGCTTGTGTTCGACGGTCATGTCGTTCTCCTTGCGGGAAAATGGATCGGGCGATCGGTATTGCCTGTCAGTCAATCTAGTCATGCGGCCGAAGCCGGTAAATGTCAGCGGCGCAATTGATTCGGGACGCGATGTAACGAATCGCGCCACCCACGCTGGCTGGTTTCCCGTGCGATATTCATGCACACTCGTTGCTTCATCTCGCGCTCCACACCGGAGACGGCAGGAACCGCCCCATGCAACGACAATTCGACGACCTGCTGCTGGGCAGCATCGAGCTGTTCTGTCTCGCCGCCGAACTCGGCAGCTTCACGCTGGCGGCAACCGCGGCGAGCGTCACGCCGGCCGCGGTCAGCCGGTCGGTGGCGCGGCTCGAGGAGCGTCTCGGCGTGCGGCTGTTCGTGCGCACGACGCGGCAGATCCGCCTGACCGATTCCGGCCGGCGCTACTTCGAGCAATGCCGCGATGCGCTGTCGCAGCTCGTCGACGCGGAACGCGAAGCGACCGGCCAGCAGGCCACGCCCGCCGGCGTGCTCCGGATCAGCATGCCGACGCCGTACGGGCACTATCGCGTGCTGCCGCTGCTGCCCGCATTTCGCGAGCGCTATCCGGACGTGCGCGTCGAAACCCACCTGAGCAACCGCAACATCGACTTCGCCGAGGAAGGCTTCGATCTCGCGATCCGCGGCCGCGCGCCGGCCGATTCGAACCTGGTCGCGCGCAAGCTGGAAGATGCCGAGCTCGTGATCGTCGCGACGCCCGGCTACCTGAAGCGTGCGGGCACGCCGACCGCCATCGACGATCTGCATGCGCACGAATGCATCCAGTTCGAGCTGCCGAGCAGCGGGCGGCCGATTCCCTGGCTGTTCGACGACGGATCGGACGAGATCGATATCGCGACGACCGGCAACTACAGTACGTCGGGCGACGTCCTCGCCGGCGTGACGCTCGCGCGCAGCGGCGCGGGCTTGTTCCAGACCTACCGCTTCATCGTCGAACAGGATCTGCGCGCCGGCACGCTCGTGGAGGTGCTGCCCGGCCTTGGCGGCCGGTCGCGGCCGTTCATGCTGCTGTATCCGCATGCGCGCTTTCTGTCGTCGCGCGTGCGCGTGTTTGTCGACTTTCTCGTCGAGCATCTGGCGCGCGCGCCCGCCAAGAAGGCGAGCGGCACACGCACCAAACGCGCCGCCGCATCGCGCTAGGCACGCCGGCTCGTTTTCGACACGGCGGCTCAATGCCCGGCGCTCTGGCCGCCGTCGACGTGCAGGATCTCGCCGGTGACGAACGGCGCCGAGTCGAGATACAGGATCGCGTCGACGATGTCGCTCATCTCGCCCATGCGGCCGACCGGGTGCAGCGACGCGAGCGTCGCATGCGTTTCGGGTGCATGCATCGGCGACTTGATGACGCCCGGCGCTACCGCATTGACGCGGATGCCGGCCTTCGCATATTCGATCGCGAGCGACTTCGTCGCCGCATTCAATCCGCCTTTCGTCAGCGATGCGAGCACCGACGGCACGTTGCTGTTCGCGTGGTCGATCAGGCTCGTCGTGATGCTGACCACGTGCCCGCTGCCGTGCTGCTGCATCACCGCGATCGCGCGCTGCGTGACGTGGAAGAAACCGTTCAGGTTGACGTTCGTGATCTGCGCGTAGTCGTCCGCGGTGTATTGCGTGAACGGCTTCGCGATGAATATGCCGGCGTTGTTGACGAGCGTGTCGACGCGGCCGAAGCGTTCGATTGCCGCGTCGACCACGCGACGCGCGACGGCCGGATCGCCGATGTCGCCCGCGACGGTGACGAGATCGGGATCGTTCGACGGCCCGATCGAACGGGAAGTCGCGACGACGCGATGGCCGCGTGCCCGGAACGCGTTGACCGTTTCCGCGCCGATGCCTTGCGATGCGCCGGTGACGATGATGACTTTGGATGTGCTCATGACTTGCCTCGACAGGTGAATGGTGTTCGGCTTCAGTGCCGACCGGATCGATGAATCCGATGGGCAAACTGTAGGCGCGTCGATCGCGATTTCGAACACCCGCCGTGGAGCAACAGTCTTGCGTCGCGGGAACAAATGAAGGGGGAGGGCGGGTTGTCTCCGGTCAGAACGGCCTGTCGAGACACGGATGCAAGCGGCGCAAATCGGCGCTCGACGTCTTGCGCAAGCGCCTCGACGCGCTGCACACGAGTGTTGGAGCCTGGCGCGATCTCACCCAGGGCCCCACTTTTTCGCGGCTTGACGAGCCGATTTGTCTGTCACGGAACTCGCAGTTGGATAAATCCATGCACTTATCTGGATAACTTTTCTTATCACAACACCACTATTATGAATAAAAACTCGCCATTTCAGAAACGTGCCTGACGTCACTGTCCAGACCGCTCGCATGCGATTCGTCATCGATTCGAGGGCAGGGAAGCGGTCGTAAAAGCGCGGCCGCCCCGGCCGGCGACGGTCTTGAAGCGAACGCCCGCTGATCGGCAAGAACAACGGGTGATAGCGGCCGTCACCGGATTTGCCGCCCCATTCGTAGAGCGGAGAGCGATCGCCCCGTTACGACACGATAAATGCGCCGTGTTCCGCCACTCACGCAGCCGTCAATAGACGCCTGGCTCGCCTGCCGGACGATGCTTGAACCGTCGGTGCACCCAGTAGTACTGCTCGGGAAATCGAAGGATCTGCGCTTCGAGAAAGGAATTCATCCTGCGCGCGTCGAACGACTCGCTATCGGTCGGATAGCTGTCGAGCGGCTCGAAGATGGTCAGCTTGTAGCCGCGGAATTCCGGGAGCACTTCGGTCACGAACGGTACGACCCGCGCGCCGCTCAGCTTCGCCAGCCGCGATACCGACGTCAACGTGCAGGCCTGCACGCCGAACAACGGCGCAAACACCGACCCTGTCGTGCCGTGATCCATGTCCGCGGCGAGCATCACCGGGGTGCCCGAGCGCAGCAGTCTGACGAGGTGTTTCGCGCTCGCGCTGCGTTCGATCATCTCGGCCCCGAAGCGTCCGCGCTGACGTTTGGCGAGATCGCACATGCGGCGGCTCGACATGCGCGTGTAGAGTGCCGCCACGGGCAGCGTCGACGAATAGAGCATGCAGCCCACCTCGATGCCGACGAAGTGAAAACCCATGAAGATCGTCGGCGGCGCATCCGGGTCGTGGAGATCGATGTGGCTGTCCAGCTCGACCAGGCGATTGATCGACCGCGCGCTGCCGAACCACTGGAAACCGCGCTCCAGGTAGCTCCGGACCACATGTTCGAAATGGGCACGCGCGAGAACGTCGCGTTCCTCGTCGGTCTTCAGCGGAAAGCAGAGTTGCAGGTTGACATGCACCACGTGTTTGCGTCGGCTCGGTATGCGGTAAAGCGCAGCGCCGATGCTGCTGCCGGTTCTCGCGACCAGCGAGTACGGAAGAAGAGAAAGGAACCGTAGGAGGCCGAACAGCAGCCAATACCCGAGAGCGTTCATGATGATGGACTTCCGTCTGTTGACTGCCCGGCGCCGCTCGAGTCGAGTGATGGAGTACGGGAAAATCGGGTTGTGTCGAGGCTGTATGAAGTAGTGGCTTGCGCGACCACCTCCGACGGAGGCCGCGCGCCAGGCCGCTGATGGCCGGCCGCATCGATTCGGCGTTCGAAGCGATACACGATCGCAGGCGGGAAGTTCATCCACGCGATGCCGACTCGGACTGCGCGAATGCGCATGGCCTCCAGATAACGCGCCGGGATCGGGCAGCGCGGCACATACGTGAATGGATAGAACGCGCCACCGGCAGCCAGGTGGCGCGCGAAGGCGCAGTGAACGATCGCGACGGCCTGTTCGACCGGCATCGCGACGAGTGGCAATCCTCTCACAATAACACGTGCACGCTCCCCGCCGAAGAAGTCACCCGTCATGCCGAGCTGGGCCGCATCCATCTGCGTGATCCGCAACGCGGGGAATCGCCGAATCTCACGGCGGGGCGGTCGAGGTCGCGGCCGGCATCGAGGAGCACGGATTGGCGGTGATCCTGTCGTTCCCGATATGGCTGGAGCCGGAGCGCTGGCAGCGCTAGCACGGGCCTCCGCAGGAATTGCGAAGAGACGCCGAGTCACGGTGCACGGGAAGCCGATGCCCGTGCACCGCGAGCCGTCATTTCCGCGTGACGTTCAGCGGCGAATGTGTGTCGGCCTCGGACATGACCTGCTTGCTGCCGGATTCTGATTGTGCGTCACGCTCGTGCTGGCGCGCGATTTTCGCTTCGGCATCCTGCAGGCTTTTCGCATAGTCGTAGGCCATCGGGTCGTAACCAGCCTGCTCGAGCTCGATGAGCTCATTGCGAACCTGCGCGCGCGTCAGCGGCTGGGTTTCCTGCGCGAACGTGATGGCCGGCGCGGCGAGTGCGGATGCAACGACCAGTAAACGAATCAGGGATTTCATGATGACCACCTCCGGAAGATTGAGCGAAGCGACTTGTGTTTCAGTCGTCGAGTGGAGGTTAGGATCGAACGACGTCGCGATAAATGCCCGCCGCTCCAATTCAACGTTCCAGTTGGAACAAAAGTGCTTGAGCAATCGTGCCGCCCGGCGAGAAGGGCCACCGACGACCCATCGACCGCATCGCGTCCGCTTTTTCATTCGCGACAAAAGCGCATTGTTTGCACCCGGATTCCTCGCGACGGCGGCACGACATACAGTCGTCTCACCATCACGACGCGCAATCGCTTCCGGCCATGTCCGACGATCGACGCACCATCGACTCCGTCTACGCAATGACGCGCGAGCGCCTGGCTCAAGGCACGCTGCTGCAGGCGCTGCGCGCGGACCCGCCGGCAGGCATGACGGTGCGAAGCGATGCGGAACTCGAACGCACGTTGCGGGCCACGCTCGACCGCCACGCACCCGGTCGCGATCTGCACGTATTCGCGTACGGTTCGCTGATGTGGAATCCGGCACTCGATGTCGCCGGTTCGTCGGTTGCGCGCGTCGACGGCTGGCACCGGGCGTTCTGTCTGCGGCTCGTCATCGCGCGCGGCACGCCCCAGCAGCCGGGCGCGATGCTCGCGCTCGACCGCGGCGGCAGGTGCGACGGCGTGCTGTACCGGATCGACGCGGCCAAGGTCGAAGCCGAATTGCGCTTGCTGTGGCGACGCGAAATGCTGGCCGATTCGTACGAACCGCGATGGGTCGCGGCACGGGGCGACGGCCAATCGATCCGCGCGCTGACTTTCGTCGTCAACCGGTCGCACGATCGTTACCTCGGCGGATACACGCTCGACCGCGTCGCGCACCTGATCCGCACCGGCCGCGGCCCGCTCGGCTCGTCGCGCGACTACTTCGATTCGACCGTGCAGGCGTTGACGCGCCTCGGTCTCCAGGACGCCGGCATCGACCGGCTTCAACGCGCAATACGCGGCGCGGACGAGGCCGAATCTGCGTACGGTTGATCGCCCGGGTTTGCGGACTGCGCGCGAATGTCAGCGGTCAACGCATCAGACGGCCGCGCGCGCGTCGCGGCCAATCCGATCGGCCAGACCCGGCGTCAGCGGCGCCTGAGATGTTCGTCGCGCTCGAACAGTGCGATAACCCAGTCGATGAACACGCGCACTTTTGCGCTCAGGTAGCGGTTGGGCGCGTAGATCACGTAGACAGGATTGGCGTGGTGCGTCCAGCCCTCGAGGATCGGCACGAGCGTGCCGGCGGCGATTGCGTCGCGAACCGAATAGGACGGCGCCTGGATGATGCCGAGGTTCGCATGACCCGCGGCGAGGTAGGCGTTCGTATCGTTCACGACGAGACGATGATTGAGGGCGAGATCGCTTCTTTTGTCGCCGTTCGAAAACTGGAAAGGCAACGAGCGGCCGCCGCGCGACGGAATCATGCCAACGGTCGGAAACTCGCGCAGCGCGTCCGGCGACGCCGGCATGCCGTGCGCGTCGAGGAACGCGGGTGTCGCGCAGGTCGTGAAGCCGAAGCTGCCGATCTGCCGCGCGACCAGCGACTGCTCGTCGACTTCGCCCGCGCGTATCGCGCAGTCGATGCCTTCGGCGATCAGGTCGGTACGCTTGTTGCCGATATCGAGTTCGATCTCGACGTCGGGGTACGCGTCATAGAATTCCGCGAGTGCGGGCACGAGGACGAGCGTGCCGATCGCCGCGGCGGTATCCACGCGAATCCTGCCGGACGGCTTGGCGCGCGCATGGGTCGTCGACGATTCGATGTCCGCGAGATCGGCGAGCAGCTGCACGACGCGCTCGTAGTAGATCGCTCCTTCGGGCGTAACCGTCACCGATCGCGTGGTGCGATGCAGCAAGCGCACCTGCAGGTCTTCCTCGAGTTTCTGGATCAACCGCGTCACCGTCGCATTCGGCATGTCGAGCGTATCGGCCGCTTTCGTGAAGGTCCCGGCTTCCACGACGCGGACGAATGCATTCATCGCAGCAATGCGGTCCATGTACGCGACTCCGGTCGGGGGTGGAGTCGCCATTAAACCGCAATCCGGCTGCGTCTCGCTAGCTGAAGAACGAGATCGGGGCGAGATTCGCGACGCTGCCTGCGGCAAGCGTGCTGACCCATGCGATGGCGCACGACAGCATCGAGCCGATCCGCAGCTTGTCGTTCGCGGCGGCGTCCTGGGTGGAGGGATCGACGATCACGTTGTGTCTTCTTGGTTCGCGCGGTTCGGGGCGATACGCGTCATGCAGGACGACGAGCGACCATCAGCCTGGCGGTCAGGATTTGCACGACTTCGCCGCGTTGATTGACCGTCCTGGTTCGCAGCGTGAGCATCCCGTACTGCGGGCGTGACCGGGACGGCGTCAGCTCCACGACTTCGCTCTCGACGCGCAGCACGTCGCCCGCGCGCGTCGGCTGCTTCCATTCGATGTCGGCGCCGGCGCCGAGTATTCCGTTCGCCAGCTTCGGCCCGCTCGCAACGAGCAGCCGCATCGTGATCGCCGCGGTATGCCAGCCGCTCGCAGCCAGGCCGCCGAATATCGTGTCGCGCGCGGCTTCGTCGTCGAGATGGAACGGCTGCGGATCGAATTCCGCGGCGAATCGCTTGATGTCGGCGGCGGTGACCTCGTGCGTAGCGCCGACGAAGGTGTCGCCGATCGTGAAATCGTCGAAGTAGAAAAGCTGCTGGTCCATGGACGTATCCGATGCGCGGGAGGAGAGATCCGGGCGGCGCCGCTGATGGGTGGTCGTTCGGGCTTGACGCCACTATATGAAACGTTACGACGCGGTGTAAGAGGGCGGCGATGAATGCGGCATTCCGGATCGGTCAATAATCGGCGCACCGGGATGCGGGTGCCGCAAGCGGCAACGAACGGTGGAGAAGGCCGCGCGTAACCGGGTCGTAGGGTGCCGCCGGGCCGTCGGGCTCACGCCGTTTGTCGTTCGGCATTATTGATCCGATTGGAAAACCGCTTTGACCCGGCACGCTTGGGGTAGAGGCGGGTGTATCGCTAGACTGATTGCATGATGAAGCGCCAGCCGAAGGCGGCGTCGCTTTCCGTGTCGAACGAATTCCGGACGCACGCCGGGCAGCGCGAAAACCATGCGGAGGTAAGGATGGGCACGACCGAGATCGAACCGGCCCCGTACCGCAAGGCCATGCCGGACGCGCCGGCCCTCAGCATCCGGCGCATCCGGGAGGCGAGGGACGGAACGCCGGTGCTCCTGCGTGCGATCGAGCACAGCGATCTCGAGATCGAACGCGATCTGGTCGACCGGCTGTCGAGCCAGAGCCGCTACATGCGATTGATGTCGGCGCGCAAGCCGACCGAAGACGAGATGGTTCGATGGACCCGCATCGACCGCCGGCGGGAAGGCGCGGTGATCGCGACAATCTGTGCCAGCGGCCGCGAACGGCTGATCGGCGTCGCGCGTTATGCGATGAACGACGGCGAAACCGATGTCGTCGAATGCGCGATCGTGATCGACGACGCCTGGCATCGGCAAGGGCTCGGCCGTGCGCTGTTGTCGAGCCTGATCGATCTTGCGGAACGGTCGGGCATGAAGCGCATGGTCGGCACGACGTGGAGCGAGAACGACGCGATGACCGGCCTCGCGCGATCACTCGGATTCAGGCTGTCCCGGGAGCCGGGAGCCGCGTTCGTGACGAATCTGCGACTCGATCTGGATTTCCGTCATTCGGCGCTGCCGGGCGAGGCCTGAAACAGCAGGGCGTTTGCTGAGGGACCGCCTGCCAGGTTCCACGTGCATCGTCCGCGCCACGATACAAGTCACACGGCGCCGCCTATCTGAACGCGGCATTTCCGCATGTGCCGACATGGATCTGGATCGTGGCGTTCATCGTGTTGACGAGCGGCCTGAACATCTTCGGCATCGAACTGGCTGCGCGCTTCAATATCGTGCTGATGATCGTGCGACTCGCGATTGTCGCGATGTTCGTCCTGCTGTGTTGGCACTACGCGTCGGCGGCGGCAGGCGCGGGCGGTATCGCGATGGCCGAGCCGTTCTTCAAGCCGCACGTGCCGTTCGGCGCGACGATGGCGGGCGCCGCGATCGCCGCGTATTCGTACCTCGGCTTCGACGCCGTCTCGACGCTGACCGAGGAAACGATCGACCCGAAAAAGAACATGCCGCGCGCGATCCTGCTGATTGCGCTGATCGGTGGCGCGATCTTCGTGATCGCGGCGTACACGATGCAGCTCGCACACCCCGGCGTCGAATTCAAGGACACGGATTCGGCCGCGTTCGAATTGGCGAAGATGATCGGCGGCGATCTGTTCGTGACGGTGTTCCTCGTGGGCCTGATCCTTGCGCAGTTCGCGTCCGGCATCTCCGCGCAGGCGAGCGTCGGCCGGCTGCTCTATGCGATGGGCCGCGATGAAATCCTGCCGAAGCGCATCTTCGGGGTCATTCATCCGCGCTTCAAGACGCCCGCGATCAACATCGCGCTGGCCGGCGTCGTCGGATTGATCGCGCTGAAGCTGGATGTCGCCACGTCGACGTCGTTCATCAACTTCGGTGCGTTCCTTGCCTTTACGGCCGTCAATCTGTGCGTGATTCGCCTGTATCTGTCGGGCAATCACGGCGAGCGCAGGATCGGGGTGTTCGGTGGGCTCGTCTCTCCGGTAATCGGCGCGGTGTCCGATATCTGGCTGCTCGTCAGCCTCGAGAAGGCGGCGCTCGTGCTCGGCGTCGTGTGGTTCGCGCTCGGACTGGTGTATCTGTGCTGGATTACGCGCCTGTTTCGCCAGGCGCCGCCTGAAGTGGCGATTTGAGCGAGGCGAGGAGGGGGCACTCGGACTCGAACGCTGACAGACATGGCTGCAGTCAGCGTCAACGGGCCCGATCCACACTAGTGCGGCTGGACTTCAAATCCGGGTTGGGCGGTGTCAGACACGCTCGAGTCGGTTCGACTCCGGCTGCCTTCCGCCAGCCTGGGCTTCCGGTGTTTTCCGTTTGCTCCTGTTGTTGAGGTTCTCGCAGGCGAGCGTCGATCGAAAATCGACGTAGCGATCGCGGATGATCGTCAGTGCCCGAAGGCGGAAACGGATTCACGATTGTGAAATCGCACCTCCTCTGATAGTGTTTTTCGCCAGGCAGCGGCTCGCGCTGCCAATCACATGACTACAGCGAAAGACCTATGGCAACCAAGTTCGTGCATTTTGAAGACGTGAATGGCAATGCCGTCTACGTCAATCCCGAACGCGTAACTTTCGTGCGCGAAGCCCAGTCGGACGAAACTCAGATCTTCTTCGGCGCCGAGCATGCGTTGAGAGTCAAGGGTGGCGCGGCCGATGTCGCCAGTCGGATTGCCGCCGAATAACACGCGGCGACCGATGGGCCCGATCACGGGTGCAAATCACTGCATTCTCGGGGCCCAAACACGACATCTGAACTTGGGACCTACACCCACACATGTCATACCCGGATTCAGATGTCCACCTTCCAGCCATTTAGAGATGTCCGGTTTTAAGGTTGGTTTTGCTGCGTCTCTTTCCTCGCTTTAACCGTTACGCAGTGTCGAAGGTCGGCGCCTGAACGGGCAGGGCGCTTGCGTTCGTTTCCCCCGTTTTTGCAGACCGACGGCCAGGTTTGTTTGGCGGCTTTGCGGCTTGCTTCCGTCGAGCCAGGTCCACGATCACATGTTCGACGTCGGCCTGCGTGATCTCGCGTTGCTTCTTCCTGCCCGGTTCGGCCTCGTTTCGATTGGTCCGGGTCGAGTCGCCTCGATGCGTTCGAGACGGTGCCTTACCGATTCGGCTGTTATCGCGTTGTGCCTGAAGGGCCTGCGCGACCTGCAGCACATGGCTCAAGCGCTTGTGCTCGACGATGGCGCCCTGATCGATTTCAGCCAGGCGGTCATATTCCTTGTAGGGCAACACGCGGCCCTCTGCTCGGAGTTCGATGCGCTCATCCGGGTACTCCCAAACCTCGATCGTTCGATCAATCAGTTGCCGATTCTCCGGTGTATCGTCCAGCAAATACATCACTCGGTCGTACTGCACCGTCAGCGACTTCGTCACTTGCCGCGGTTCACGCCACGTCAGCGCCAAGTCCAGACTCTCATCGGCCCGCAGCGACCGGTGCGCATTGAAGTCGCTCTTCGGTGGCTTCGCGAAGCGGGCGTTGTAAGCGGCCATGAAGGAGGGCGCGTAAACATTGGCGTCGGCCACCGTGTTGATCCCGCGCAGTCGCATCTCCTTGACCAGTCGATCCTGCAACGTCAGGTGCGCTCGTTCGACTCGCCCCTTGGCCGGACTGCTGTTTGCGCAAAACGCGTCGATGTTCAGCTCGTACATCGCGCGGCCGAAGTGCGTCACCCGATTACCAGTCTTGCCTGGCGTTACGTTGCGGAACACACTGTACTTGTCGCTATAGAACGCCCCCGGCTTGCCGTGGCGCTCGATGTACGCCCGCGTCGCCTCGAAGTAGCTGAAGGTCGATTCGGTTCGCGTGAAATGCAGCATCATCAGCCGGCTCGTCGCGTCGTCCACATACACCAGCAGCGTGCAGGCCGGCGCCCGTTCCTCGAACCACCGATGATCGCTGCCGTCGATCTGGATCAGTTCACCCAGACATGCCCGGCGTGCACGCGGCTGGTAGACCTTCGGCGGCCGCTGCCGGCGCGGCACCCACAAGCCAGCCTCCGTCATCAGCTTCCTGACCGTTTCCTTGGCCAGCCGGATGTCGTGGCATTCCCAGAGCTTCTCGCAGGCCAGCGTCGGGCCGAAGTCCGCGTAGCGATCCCGAATGATCGACAGCGCCCGATCAGCCGTCATGCTATCCAATCGGTTGTTGCTGGGCTTCGCGCGCCGTTGCGACACGAGACCTTGCGGCCCGTGCTCACGCAATCGGCCGACCAGTCGCCGGATCTGCCGTGTCGTCAGTTCGAGTCGCTCGGCCGCGCGCCACGGCTGAAGCTTGCCGTCTGCGACGTCCTGGATGACCTTAAACCTGTCCAGCTCGTGCATCGTCATCGTGATCCGTTCCGTTGCAGCCATCGAAGCCTCCAGCGCTGGATTCCCAGCGGCCGATCAGCTTACGATGGGTCGAAAAGCGGACATTTGAACTTGGCTAGAAGCGGACATTACAACTTAGCCGCTACAACACAAACTATCGATAAGTTTGATTATGTCAAATATGATATTGACGCTCTCAAACCCCTGATCCCACCACCAACAACCCGCCGCGACCATCAATCCACCTCCAGATCCCCAGCCGTTTCCACCCGCCGCGTCTCACGCCTCGTCCCCGCAGCAGCGCGCCGGCCGCGCCTGCCGACGGACACCACCACCCGAAACGCCACCGGCGCGAACACGAGCCCGAACATCGTCGCGGCGAGCACGCCCCCGAACGCACCCGTGCCGATCGAACGCCGGCTTTCCGCACCGGCGCCGGTCGCCAGCACGAGCGGCACGACCCCGAGCAAAAACGCCATCGACGTCATCACGATCGGCCGGAATCGCGCAGCGGCCGCGTCGATCACCGCCTGTCGCAGCGGCACCCCGCGCCCGGCGAGATCGCACGCGTACTGCACGATCAGGATCGCGTTCTTCGCCGCCAGCCCGACCACGGTGATCATGCCGACCTTGAAGTACACGTCGTTCGGCATGCCGCGCGCGAGCGCCGCCGCGATCGCGCCGATCATGCCGAGCGGCACGATCGTCAGCACGGACAGCGGAATCGACCAGCTTTCGTACAGCGCGGCAAGCGCCATGAACACCGCAAGCACGGACAGCCCGACGAGCAGCGGCGTTTGCCGCGCGGCGACCTGCTCCTCGCGCGCCGCATCGACCCAGTCGAAGCCGATCCCGGCCGGCAGCGCACCGGCGAGCCGCTCCATCTCCGCCATCGCCGCGCCCGAACTCGTGCCGGTGGCCGGCCGGCCGCTGATGTCGAGCGACGGATAACCGTTGTAACGATTCAGCATTACAGGGCCGATCGTCCAGTGCGGCGCGGCGATGGCCGACAGCGGAACCATGTCGCCGGTGCGGTTCGGCACCGTCAGCGCCATCAGTTGCGCATCGGTCGCGCGTGCGACCGGGTCGGCCTCGATGATCACCCGCCGCATCCGGCCTGACGCCGGAAAATCGTTGATGTAGTTCGAGCCGAACGTACCGCCCAGGAGCCCCGCGATCCGCTCGAACGGTACGCCGAGCGCATACGCCTTCGCGCGATCGACATCGAGTTCGATACGCGGTGCGTCCGGCAGGTCTTCGAAATGCACGGCGGCCAGCAACGGATCCGCCTTCGCGCGTCCGGACAGCTGCTCGCGAGCCGCCTTCAACACGTCGAGCCCGACGCCGCCCCGATCCTCGAGCCGGAACGTGAATCCGTCGGCATGCCCGATGCCGCGCACCGACGGCGGCAGCGACGCCTCGACGTCGCCGTCGAGGATCGCGCCGAAACGCCCGTTGAGCCGGTCACGCAGCGCCATCGCGTCGACGTCGCGCCGCGCCCAGTCCTTCAGTTCTACGAACGCCATCCCGACGTTCTGTCCGCTGCCCGCGAAACTCCAGCCGATCACGCTCGTCATGTTCGCGATCGCCGGCTCCGCGCGCAGGATCGCCTCGACTCGCTCGGCGACCGCGAGCGTGCGCGCCTGCGTGGCGCCCGCCGGCAACTGGATCATCACCTGCAGTTGCCCCTGGTCTTCGGTCGGCAGGAAGCCGCCCGGCATCATCCAGTACAGCAGCCCGCATGCGATCACGAGCGCCGCGTAGACCGCCACGACCAGGCCGGTGCGACGCACGGCGAACACGGCGATGCGGCGATAACCGGTTTCGACGCGCGCGAAGGCCGTACCGAACCGGTCGGCCAGACGCGCGCCGATGCCGCGTCGCCGCGCGCGGCCGGTTCCGCCGTCGTGTCGCGCGACCGGCTTCAGCAGGTTCGCGCACAGCGCGGGCGTGAGCGACAGCGCCATGAACGACGACACCAGCATCGATGCGATCATCGCCACCGCGAACTGCCGGTAGATGCCGCCGACGGTGCCCGGAAAGAACGCCATCGGCACGAATACGGCAGTCAGCACCGCGGTCACGCCGACGATCGCCCCGCCGATCCGCTTCATTGCCCTGCGCGTGGCGTCGCGCGGCGACACGCCCTCCTCCATCACCCGGTGCACGCTCTCGACGACGACGATCGCATCGTCGACGAGGATGCCGATCGCCAGCACGAGACCGAACATCGTGAACACGTTGATCGACAGTCCGAACGCCCACATCGCGACGAACGCGCCCATCAGCGTGACGGGAATCACGACGGTCGGCACGAGCGTGCAACGCAGATCGCGCAGGAACAGCCACATCACGCAGAACACCAGCACGACCGCCTCGACGAGCGTCAGCACGACTTCCCGGATCGCGATCTTCACGAAATGCGCACCGTCGAACGGAATCTCGATCGCCACGCCCGGCGGCAACGTCCTCGACAACTCGGCGAGCCGCGCACGGATCGCGTTCGACGTTTCGAGCGCGTTGCCGCGCGGGCCGAGCTGGATGCCGACGGTGGCCGCCGGCCGGCCGTTCAGCCGCGAATAGAACGAGTAGTCGTCGCGGCCGATTTCGACCCGCGCGACGTCGGCGACGCGCACCGTCGACCCGTCCGTCTTCGACTTCAGCACGATCCGGCCGAACTCGTCCGGCGACGCGAGCTGCCCCTTGACGACGATCGACGCGGTGAGCTGCTGGCCGCCCGGGAACGGCGCATCGCCGATCGCGCCGGCCGTGACCGTCGCGTTCTGCGTACCGATCGCCGCGATCACGTCGTCGGCGCCGACACCGTATTCACGCAGCTTGTGCGGATCGAGCCAGACCCGCAGCGCCTCGTCGGCGTCCCACAGCTCGGCCGCGCCGACACCCGGCGCACGCTTCAGTTCGCGCAGCACGTAGCGGTTCAGGTAATCGCCGAGCTGCGCGGAATCGCGCGTGCCGTCGGTCGACGTCAGCGTGACGAGCATCAGGAACGTGTTCGCCGCCTTGAATACGCCGATCCCCTGCTGGACGACCTGCTGCGGCAATCGCGACTCGACCTGCTTCAATCGGTTGTTCACGTCGACGAGCGCGATGTCCGGATCGGTGCCGGGCGAAAACGTCATGTCGATCTCGAGGTTGCCGTGACCATCGCTGCTCGTCTCGTAGTACAGGAGCCCGTCGGCGCCGTCGAGGCTTTCCTCGATGATGCTGCCGACGTCGCCGTCGACCGTCTCGGTCGACGCGCCCGGATACGCGGCCGTGATCACGACCCGCGGCGGCGCAAGGCGCGGATATTGCGCGATCGGAAGCTGCGGAATGGCGAGCACGCCCGCGACGACGATTGCGAGCGCAACGATCCACGCAAAGACGGGACGATCGATGAAGAACGACGGCATCGGCGAGTGTCGGCGACCGCGCTACAGCGTGAGTTCGAACGCGCGCGCGAGCAGCCCCGGCAGCTTCGCACCTCCGGTGGCGCGCTCGCCGTACGTGTCGTCGCTCGCAAGCAGCGTCGGCGCCGCGCCGAGCTGCTCGAGCTCCGACCCGAACAGCCGGTAGAAGCTGTCGTCGAACCGCATCGCGTCGACCGGCGCGACGATTCGCCCGCCTTCGACCCAGAACGTCGCGAACCGCGTCATCCCCGTCATCCGGCATGCGATTGGGTCCGAGAAGTTCAGGTACCAGAGGTTGCCGACGTAGAGCCCCGTGTCGAGCGCGGCCAGCACGTCGGCATCCGCGAGCGTGCCACCCGCGATCGACAGCGACTGCGGCGATTCGCCGTTGTCGGCGCCGTTCGGCGCGCGCCCGTGCTCGCGCGCGGTACGTGCGCACACGAGCTGCCCCGCCCCCCTCCCGTCGACGACAAGTGGCACGCTATCGCGCCGGTAGCCGTCCGCATTGAACGCCGGCACGAGGCCCAGCGACAAATCCTCGGTGATCGACACGCGCGGATCGAGCGCAACCTCGCCGGCGTACAGGCGATGCAGCGGGCTGCGGGCGCTCGCCAGCGCGCGCGCCGAAAAGCCGCTCCAGCCGAGCAGGCTCGTCATCTCGTTGACGGCGTCCGGCGCGAAATACGCGCGGTAGCGCCCGGGGGCAAGCGCCTTCGGCGTGCGGCCGAGCACGGGTAGCCGCGCGGCGGCCGCCTCGACCCGGGCGGCGAACGCCGCATCGCGCCAGTCGTCGCCCGCATAAACGGTCTTGATCGCCCGTCCGCTCGGGTCGTACAACGACCAGCTGAAGTTGAAATTCTCGACCTCGTACCAGCCGCGGCTGCCGGTCGACGACGCGAAGCCGCGCGCCAGCGTGCCGCCCGCGTAAAAGCCGACGAAGTCGAGCCCGCGCGCGCATTCGGCCACGACTCGCGCGAGCCCGTCCGCATCCGGCAGGCGCCCGGTGCGGCGCGTTTCCTGCACCCACGACGTGGTGTCGAACAGCAGGTGCGGGTCGTCCGGCGCATCGCGCAGGCCATCGCGCAGCACGGCCAGCGCGGCCGCCAGTTCGGGCAGATCGGCCGCCGGATCGCCACAGACGGTCAGCGCCGAGTGCGCTTGCCGCGCCCCGTCGACGAGCCGCACGGACAGTCGCCCCTGCGTGACGCGCCCGGTCTGGCGGATCCTGCCGCCATTGAAGCGGATGAAGTCGGACGTTTCGCCGGAGAAGCCGAGCAGGACGGTTTCGGCCGGCGCCGTCAGCCGTTGCGCCTCGTCGGCGAGCCGGGTGAAATGCGCATGCCAGTCGATTCCGGCGCGGCGTGCCATCGGATCGAATCCCGTCATCACGCCCCTCCGAATACGTCGACGCCGGCGAACACGCAGGCCGGCGCGGCGTGGCCGACGCGGATGATCTGCGCAGGTTCGCCCTTCCCGCAGTACGGCGTGCCGTAGATGCCGAACGTGCTCGCATCGCCGACCGCACGCAGGCTGCGCCAGAACTGTGCAGAGATGCCGCGGTAATTCGGGCGCTTGACGACCTGCGTGAGCCGGCCGTTCTCGATCAGTTGCCCGAATTCGCAACCGAACTGGAATTTGTTGCGGTGGTCGTCGATCGACCAGGACGTGTTGGTACGCATCAGGATCCCGTGCTCGGTGCCGGCGACCAGCGCATCGAGCGACTGGTCGCCGGGTTCGACGTTCAGGTTCGCCATCCGGTCGATCGGCGCGCGGTTCCAGCTCGACGCGCGCGAGTTGGCCACACCCGGCAGGCCCGCACGCTGCTGCGACAGCGCCCCGCCGAGCAGCCGTTCGAGCACGCCGTTGCGAATCAGGTACTGCTTGCGCGCCGGCATGCCGTCGTCGTCGAACGAGTAGGACGCGGCTTCGGCGGCCGGCTCGGGATCGAACGTGACGTTCAGCAGCGACGAGCCATACTGATAGTGGCCGACCATCTCCGGCCTGACGAAGCTCGATCCGGCGAAGTTGCGCTCGTCGCCGAGGATCCGGTCGAGTTCGAGCGGATGGCCGATCGATTCGTGGATCTGCAGCATCATCTGGTCCGGCATCAGCAGCAGGTCGCGCCGGCCGGTCGGGCAGTTCGGCGCGGCGAGCAACTGCAGCGCCTCGTCGGCGACGCGCACGCCGGCGCCGTCGAAGCCGTAGCGCGCCAGCACGTCGAGGCCGCCCTGCGCCAGCGTGCCCGATTGACCGAGCGAGCGCGTCTGCGTGTCGCCGTCGCCGTGGGCGACGGCGTGCAGTTCGGGCATCAGGGAGCGGAACCGCTGGTCGATCCGGACGCCGTCGCTCGTCACATGACACTGCTCCGTGTGCACGATCGTCACGCTCGCCGCGCGCTCGACGATGCGCGCGCCGAGGTTCGCCGCCGCGCATTCGTGCGCGAGACGCTCGATCCATTCCACGCGCGACGGCAGCGCCGCATCGACATCGGGAGACGCATACGTGCCGCTCGTCTGCGGGCGCGCAGCCTGGCGATGATCGACCAGCGCCCACGGCGCGCTTGCCCGTGCCCGCGCGGTCGCGATGTCGAGCGCCGCCTGCAGCCCGGCCGGAGACAGGTCGGGCGTCGCCGCATAACCCGCGCCTGGTCCGGCCCAGGCCATCAGCATCGCACCGCGCTCGCGCATGCGCGAGAACGGCTGCGCGACGTCGTTGCGCACCGCATGTTCGTCGATCGTCTCGTCGACGATGCGCAGCGACCAGAAATCGGCGTCACTGCGCAACGCCTGCGCCGCCTGCACGGCTCGGGCGCCCGGCGCCCGGTTCTCGTCAATCATCGGTTCTCTCTTGCCTCTCCTGCGGGCCGCGCGTCGGCGCCGGCATGGACGACGCGAGCAGCGCCCGCGTGTACGGATGGGATGGCGCGTGCAGCACGTCAAGCGTATCGCCCTCCTCGACCACGCGCCCCGCCTTCATCACGACGACCCGGTGGGCCATCGCGCGCATCACCGCCAGATCGTGCGTGATGAACAGGTAGCTGAGTTTGTACTTCTTTTGCAGATTCGTCAGCAGATTCAGCACCTGCTTCTGGATCGACACGTCGAGCGCGCTCGTCGGTTCGTCCAGCACCAGCAGTTCCGGCTCCACCGCCAGCGCGCGCGCGATCGCGATCCGCTGCCGCTGGCCGCCGGAGAATTCGTGCGGATAACGCAGCATCGATTCGGCCGGCAGGCCGACCTCCTGAAGCAGCGCGGCGATCCGCGCGCGCCGCGCGTCTCCGGCCACCTGCGGCCGGTGCACGGCGAGCCCCTCGCCGACGATCTGCTCGACCGTCATCCGCGGCGACAGCGAGCCGAACGGGTCCTGGAACACGACCTGCATCCTGCCGTACAGCACGCGCCTGCCGCCCGTCGTCCGCAGTGCTTCCAGCGGCATGCCGTCGATCTCGATCGAGCCGGCCGCCGGCCGCTGCAGGCCGAGCACCGTCGCCGCCAGCGTCGATTTCCCCGAGCCCGATTCGCCGACGATCCCGAGCGTTTCGCCGCGCCTCAGGTTCAGCTTCACGTCGTGCACGGCCCGGAACGTCGTCTTGCCGAGCACCGCGCGCCAGCCCTTCGCCGCGATGCGGTAATCGACGGCGAGGTCCTGCACGTCGAGGATCGTCTGCGCGCCGGCCGCGACCGGCTCGACGTCCCGCTGCGGCGCGCTGTCGAGCAGCCGGCGCGTATAGGCATGCCGCGGCGCGGCGAACAGTGCGTCGGTCGTATTCGTCTCCACGAGTACGCCCTGCTCCATCACGGCCACGCGCTGGGCGAAGCGCCGCACGAGATTCAGGTCGTGCGTGATCAGCAGCACGGCCATCCCGCGCGCGGCCGCCTCCTGCTCCTGCAGTTCGATCAGCAGATCGACGATCTGCTGGCGCACCGTCACGTCGAGCGCCGTCGTCGGCTCGTCCGCCAGCAACAGCCGTGGCCGGCACGCCAGCGCCATTGCGATCATCGCGCGCTGACGCTGCCCGCCCGACAACTGATGCGGAAAACTGTCGATACGCCGCTCCGGCTCCGGGATACCGGTGCGCCGCAGCAGCGCGATCCCCCGCTCGCGCGCGTCGCCCGGCCGCAGCCCTTCATGCAGCCGCAGGCTCTCGGCGATCTGCTTGCCGATCGTATACAGCGGATTCAGCGCGGTCATCGGCTCCTGGAACACCATCGCGATGTCGGCGCCGCGAATCCCGCGCATCTGCTGTTCGGTCTTCGCGAGCAGGTCGTCGCCGTCGAACAGCATCCGTCCCGACAGCGTCGCCTGCTGTGCGAGGCGCAGAATCGACAGCGCCGTCACGCTCTTGCCCGACCCCGATTCGCCGACGAGCGCCACGCGCTCGCCGCGGCCGACCGACAGGCTCAGGTCCTGCACCGCCGCCTTCGCGCCGAAGCGCGCCGAAAACCCTTCGATCTGCAGCAACGCGTTCGCCATCATCGCCCCCCGCCGAACGCCGAGCCGCGCGCGCGCGTGTCGAGCGCGTTGCGCAGTGCGTCGCCCATGAAGGTCAGCAGCAACAGCGTCACCACCAGCGCCGCGAATGCGGAGATCGAGATCCACCATGCGTCGAGGTTGTTCTTGCCCTCCTGAAGCAGCTCGCCCAGGCTCGGCGTCGGCGGCTGCACGCCGAGGCCCAGGAAATCGAGGCTCGTCAGCGACAGGATCGCGGCGCTCATCCGGAACGGCAGAAACGTGATCACCGGCGTGAGGCTGTTCGGCAACACGTGGCGCCACATGATCTGCGCATTCGTCAGCCCCATCGTGCGCGCCGCTTTGACGTAGTCGAGCGTGCGGTTGCGCAGGAATTCGGCGCGCACGTAATCGGACAGCACGAGCCAGCCGAACATCGACAGCAGGATGAACAGCAGCCACAGCGACGGCGTGAAGATCGACGCGAAGATGATCAGCAGGTACAGGTCCGGCAGCGCGCTCCAGATCTCGATCAGGCGCTGCCCGACCAGGTCGGTGCGGCCGCCGTAGAAGCCCTGCAGTGCGCCCGTCAGCACGCCGACCAGCACGCCCGACACGGTCAGCGCGAACGCCATCAGCACCGACAGCCGGAACCCGTACAGCAGCCGCGCGAGCACGTCGCGCCCGAACTGGTCGGTGCCGAGCCAGTTGCTCGCCGACGGCGGCGCCGGATACGGCTGCGATGCGAAGTAGTCGATCGTGTCGTAGCGGTAGCGATTCGGCGGATAGACCGCGAAATTGCCGTGCGACTCGAGCTTCGCGCGCATGTAGGGATCGAGATAGTTCGTCTTCGCGGGAAAGTCGCCGCCGAACGCGGTCTCCGGATAGTCTTTCACGATCGGAAAATAATAGTGCCCGTCGTAGCGCACGAGTAGCGGCCGGTCGTTCGACAGGCCGTCGGCACACAGGCTGAGCACAAACAGCGCCGCGAAGATCACCAGGCTTGCATAGCCGAGCGGCTGCGCGCGAAAGCGCTGCCACGTGCGCAGCCACGGCGACGGCGACGGCGCGCACGCGGGATCAGTGGTCCAGGCGGCCGAACTGGATACGGGGGTCGACGACGACATAGCAGATATCCGCGATGAGCTTGGTCAGCAGACCAATCAGGGTGAACAGGAACAGCGAGCCGAGCACGACCGGATAGTCGCGGCGGATCACCGAGTCGTACGACAGTTGCCCCATCCCGTCGAGCGAGAACAGCGTCTCGATCAGCAGGTTGCCGTTCAGGAACGCGCCGACGAATGCGGCCGGCAGCCCGGTGAGCAGCGGGATCGCCGCATTGCGCAACACGTGTTTCCACAGCACGTCGCGCTCCGGCGCCCCCTTCGCACGCGCGGTCAGCACGTACTGCCGGCCGATTTCCTCGAGGAACGTGTTCTTCGTCAGGATCGTGACGATCGCGAAATTGCCGATCACCGACGCGGTCACCGGCATCACGATGTGCCACAGATAGTCGAGCGTCTTGCCGATCAGCGTCAGGTCGTCGAAGTTGTCCGACGTGAGCCCGCGCATCGGAAACGCCTGCCAGAACGTGCCGCCGCCGAACAGCATCAGCAGCAGCACGCCGAGCACGAAACCCGGCACCGCGTAGCCGGTCAGCACCAGCACGCTCGTCACGGTGTCGAACCGCGAGCCGTTGCGCACCGCCTTCGCGATGCCGAGCGGTACCGACACGAGATAGGTGAGGATCACCGTCCACAGCCCGAGCGTGATCGAGACCGGCAGCTTCGACCGGATCACCGCCCACACGCTGCGGTGCGCGAAGTAGGACTGGCCGAGGTCGAACGTCGCATAGCTTTTCAGCATCAGCAGGTAGCGCTCGAGCGGCGGCTTGTCGAATCCGAACTGCTTGCGGATCTGCTCGATCTGCTGCGGATCGACGCCCTGGCTGCCGTGGTAACCGCCACCGCCTCCGCCCGCCTCGCCCCCGCGCGCGCTGCCGTGGCGCAACTGCGCGAGCACCTGCTCCACCGGGCCGCCCGGCACGAACTGCGTGACCGCGAACGTGATCGTCACCACCCCGACCAGCGTCGGGATCATCAGCAGCAGCCGCCTGAATATGTACGCCAGCATCGTCGCTCCCCGTCAGGCCGCCGGAGCGGGTTGTGGTTGTGCCGCCGGCTTCTTCACGTACCAGTAGTCGATGATCCAGTCCTCGTAAAGATAGGAGTCCGGCACGATCGCCGGATGGCCGAGCGTCGCCTTGTACGCGATCCGCGCGTTCGGCAGGTAGTACTGCGGGATCAGCGCGTACAGGTTGATCAGCACGCGATCGAGCGCGTGCGTGGCCGTCTCGAGATCGTCGAGCGTGTCGGCCGCGAGCGCCGCGCGGATCAGCGCATCGACGGCCTTCGACTTCACGCCCGGATAGTTCTCGGAGCCCGGCTGCGATGCGGCCGCGCTGCCGAAACGGCGCGTCAGCTCCGCGCCCGGGATCGTCACGGGCAGGTAGATGTACGTCGTCATGTCGTACTCGAAATTGTCGAGCCGCTTCAGGTAGACCGCGCTGTCGATCTCGTGCAGGTACGCGTGGATGCCGAGCGTCGCGAGCGCCTGCGTGTACGGCAGGATCAGGCGGTCCATGCCGGGCTGGTCGTCGATGATCTCGATCGTCATCGGCGTGCCGTTCGCGTCGCGCAACGCACCGTCGCGATAGTGCCAGCCGGCCTGCGCGAGCAGGTCGCGCGCTTCCTTCAGGTTCGCGCGCAGCGAGCCGGGCGGCAGCGTCGACGGCTGGCTCACCATCGGGCCGAACACCTCGGGCGGCAGCGTCGACCGGAAGGGTTCGAGCAGCGCGAGCTCCTTGGCGCTCGGCACGCCGGACGCCGCGAACGGGCTCGCCTCCCAGAAGCTGCTGGTGCGGCGATACTGCCCGTAGAACATCATCCGGCTCATCCAGTCAAAGTCGAACGCCAGCGCGAGTGCATGCCGCACGCGCACGTCCTGGAACATCGGCTTGCGCAGGTTCATCAGGAAACCCTGCATCTGCGCGGGGCCGTCCGGGAATTCCCCCTTCTTCAGCATGCCGTTGCGGAAATTCTTGCCCACGTACTTGCGCGCCCACTGCGTCGAGCTGTATTCCATGCGCGCGTCGACATCGCCGGCCTTGAACGCCTCGAGCGACGTGTACTGGTCCAGGTACAGCTTGAACGACACATGGGCGAAGCGGAACATCCCGCGTCGCGACGGCAGGTTCGCGGCCCAGTAGTGCGGGTTGCGCACGTAGCGGATCTGCTTGTCGTTCCTGCGCTGCTCGATCAGGTAGGGACCGCTCGCGATGGGCGGCACGGTCGCGATCTGGTCGAACGGCGGCCGCGTGCCGTCCGCGCGTTGCCCCCATTTCGGCGAGAACACCGGCAGGTCGCCCGCGATCAGCGCCGCGTCGCGCTCCGCGTGCTTGAACTCGAAGCGGACCGCATGGCTGTCGACCACCACCGCGCGCTTGATGATCGAGAACTGCGCGTTGTAGAGCGGCGACGCCTGCGGGCTCGTCAGCGTGTCGAACGAATACTTGATGTCTGCCGCGGTGATCGCGTCGCCGTTCGAGAAGCGCGCGGCCGGGTTGATGTGGAACGTTGCGGACAGCCGGTCCGGTGCGACCTCGACGTCGTCGGCGATCAGCGCGTATTCGGACGCGAGCTCGTCCCAGCTGCGCTGCATCAGCGTGTCGAACATCAGGTTCTTGATGTCCGGTGCGGGCGAGCCGCGCACGAGGAACGGATTCAGCGAGTCGTAGCTTTGCGCTTCGTCGTAGTTTTCGAAATCGAGTGTGCCGTTGTCGGGCGCATTCACATCCGCGTAGTCGAAATGCGTGAAGTCCGGCGGATATTTCGGCCGGTCGTATTGCGAAATCGCCGACACCGCGAGCGCGGCCCGTGGCATGGCGCCGCCCGACGCGAGCAGCACCGCGCACGCGAACAGCGCGGCGCGCGTGCCGTTGCGCATCCACCCGTGCGCGCGCATCCGGCGCGCGTGGCGCGGCACACGTGCCCATCGCCGTTTCAACAGTGTCATGGTCAGTCTGTCCGGAAGCGTGCGTGCACGATGCCTGCGCGCGGTCGATGCCTGTGCCGGACGCAGCGTGCCGCCCGCGTCCCGCTGGTTACTCGTGCTGAAAACGATCCGACAAGCTGCGCCGTCGCAGTCCCGGTTGCGGACCGTCGTGGCGCCACGCGAAAAAAGGCCGCTCCATGGAAAGGGGGGGGGTGGACGTGGAGCGGCCGGTCCAAAGCCTGTCAGTGCATCGCGATCCCCGTCAGAACTTGTACGTCGCGCCGATCTGCGCGAACCGGCCGATGTACGAATAGATCGACGTGTCGTAACCGCTCTGGTCCAGCGTGCCGTTCGCGAAGATCGGGTCGTACGGCGGCGTGCGGTTGAAGATGTTGTCGATGCCGCCGTAGATCGTCCAGTTCTTGAAGCCCGTATACGTCAGCATCAGGTTGAACTGGCTGTACGAACCGACCTTCGACGGCGCGGGCGCCGGCAGCAGGTTCTGCGCGTACGGGCCCGTGAACTGCCACGTCAGTGCCGCATCGAACTTCCGGTAGTTCCAGTCCAGCGTCGTGTTGCCGCGCCAGCGCGGGAAGCTGCCGCCGAACGGCTGCGTGATCGTGAAGTTGTTGCCCGCGCCGTTCACCGGCGTGCCGCCCGGGAAGCCGATCTTGTAGCTGTTGATGTACGCCCAGTCGCCCGACAGCGTGACCGTGCCCCAGCCCTTGAGCGGCAGCGCCTGGCGGAACGTGCCTTCGAAGCCGTTCGTGTCGAGGTAGCCAAGGTTCTGATACGGGATCACCTTGTACAGCAACTGGCCGGTCGTCGGGTCGGTCACGACCTGCGACGGCTTGCCCTGGCCGATCACGTTGTCGATGCGGATCTTGTACCAGTCGAAGCCGATATCCGTGTAGCGGCTCGGCGAGACCTGGAAGCCGATGTTGAAGTTGCGCGTGCGTTCCGGCGCGAGGTTCGGGTTGCCGACGGTGATCGACGTGTAGTTCTGGCCGGTGGCCGGGTCGACCTGGATGCCGAGCGTCTGCGACTTGCTGTCCTCGACGAAGGTCGGCGCACGGAAGCCGCGGTTGTACGACGTATACAGCGTGAGCGCCTTGATCGGCTGGTAGCGCAACGCAAAGCGCGGCGAGAAGGCGCCGCCCACGTCCGTGTAGTGATCGTAGCGGCCCGCCTGGCTGAACGTCAGGTTCTCGAGGATCGGCACGTTGATCTGGTAATAGACAGCCGCGACGTTGCGCTGGCCGTTCACCGTCTCCAGGTCCGGCGTGATGACCGCCCCGCTCAGGTATTCGGCGCCCGGCGTCAGCACTTCGCTCTGGTGCGTGAACTGCGCGCCGAAGCCGATGCCGACGTCGCCCGCCGGCAGATGGAACAGGTTCGGCGTCGACAGCGTCGCGTCGATCGTATCGAGCTTCGAGATACCGAGGTTGTTCGCTTCCTGGAACAGCCCGTTGAACGCGTTAGGCGTCGCCGCCGGGTTCGCGAAATTCAGCGTGCCGTTCTGGTAGATGTTGTTCAGCGCGTTGACATTCAACTGGTTCGTGAACACGTTCGACACCGTGCTCTGCGAATGGCTGACCGACGTCGCCCAGTCCCAGTCGCCGTACGGCAGCGTAAACGACCCCTTGATGCCGGCGGCCGCGCGCCAGTAGTTGGCCCAGGTCTTCTGCGCGACCGTGTTCGGAAACGCGTAGGTGAGCGGCGTGGCCGCGCCGGTCGTGTTGTACGGGTTGCCGACCGGCACGACGAAGTTGAACGGCGACAGCAGCTTCGTCTGCGGATTCCAGACGAGCGCCGGGTTCTGCGAGTTGCCGATCACGTTGTTCCACAGGCCGTCATTGGTCGTGGTCGTGTTGTAGCTCTCGAGGAAATCCGCGAACGCGGTCGTCTTGTCGTCGATCTTGAAGTCCGCATGGAGCTTCGCGTTCAGGCGCTCGGTCATCGGCAGGATCGACGTGCTTTCGGCCGTGTTGTACCCGCAGACCGTGCCCGGCGACCCGGCCGACAGCGAATTCGACACGGCGGGATGCACCGAGCCGCCGAACGGACAGCCGCCGCTCAACGCCTGCGCGACGCCGCCGGGCATGTTCCAGTAGGACGGCGCGAGCAGCGAGAAGCCGCCCGGCTTGCCCGTGAAGTCCTGGTTGCGGGTCGAATCGCGGTCGGCGAGCGTGAAGCCGTTCGACTTGTAGTAGCTGAGCGCCGCGGTCACGTTGAAGCGGTCGGCGTTCAGGTCGCCGAAGCCGCCGAGCACGCCGAACTTCATCGTCCCGTCGCCGTTACCGGCGTTGATCGCGCTGCCGAGGCTGCCGTCGAGCTGCAGGCCGCGGAAATTGTGTTTCGTGATGATGTTGACGACGCCGCCGATTGCATCCGAACCGTATTGCGAGACGGCGCCCGTCTTTACGATTTCGATGCGCTCGATGTCGTTGAGCGGCAGCGTGTTGAGGTCGAAGAACGAATCGACGCTGTTCGAGAAGAATGCGTACGGCGCCACGCGCTGGCCGTCGACCAACACGAGCGTATATTTTTCGGACAGGCCGCGCAGCGCAATGCCGGCGGCGCCGGCCGCGAAGTTGCCCGACTGCCCCTCGCCCCAGCTGTTCGCCGAGTTGGCCGCCGCATCGCGCAGGAAGTCGGCGACGGTCACCGCGCCGCTGCTCTGGATTTCCTTCGGCGTGATGGTCTGCACCTGCTGGAAACCGGTCTTGTCGGCCTGCCGGATCAGCGAGCCCGTCACTTCGAACCGCTTGATCTGCGCGACCTTGCCCTGCCCGTTCGCGCCGGGTGCGGCGGGCGTCGCCTCGGTTGCCGCGGCGCCCGTGGCTGCAGCGGCATCCGGCGTGCCGTCCGCCTGCGCGACGGTCACGGGCGCGCCGTTCGCGACCGCATCCGCGATCGCGACGGCGCCCGGCGCCGGCTGGCTCTGGGCGAACGCCGGCGGCACCAGTGCGGCCGTCAGCGCCAGTTCCGCCCAGATTATCCTCTTGATGGCCAACGCCAAAACTCTCTGCTTCATCTTGTTCCCTCTCGCTCGTAGTAAGACCCCACCTGCCGTGCGCCGGAACCTTGTGAATTCCTTGCGCGTCCTGGGTGCCCGTGTATCGGAACCCGCGATTGCCACTCTTCCGACTGCCATGACTCGTACGGATCGGCTTCGGGGCACCCGTGCCATTCAGCATCACCGTTTCTTGTAGTTTTGATTCGACATACTAAACACCTACATTGAGCGCATTTCCTGCTACCTGCCGATTCGACGGACGGCGAGTCCTGCAGGCGACGAGAACGTCTCGTGCGCCGTACCGCGTGCCATCCGCTGTCGATCGGGTACTTCTCCTGCATCGCGGCGTGCAGCGCCGGCCGCTCCTTTAGAACAACCTCGGCGTGCCGACCCAGACGATCACCGCTTCTTCGTCGGCCGTGTTGTGCCACGCATGCGGCATCGTCGATTCGTAATGCGCGGTATCGCCCTCGTTCAGCGTGAACGTGCAATCCTCGAGCGTCAGCGCGACCTGCCCGCGCATCACATAGACGAACTCCTCGCCCGCATGCGTCGTCACCTCGGACGGCGAATGCCCTGCCGGCATCCGGACGAGAATCGCGTCGAGCTTGCGGCCATCCACCAGATTCGTCAGCCTGGCGAACTGGCTGGCCGAGTTCGCGAACTGGAAATACTGCAGTGCGTGCCCGCGGCACACCGAGCGCGCTTCCGTCGGCGTGTCGATGAAGTACTGCATCGTCACGCCCAGCGCCTTCGCGATCCGGACCAGCGACGTGATCGACGGCGTCGCCCGCCCGCGCTCGACCTGCGACAGGAACGGCTTCGAAATCCCGGCGATCGTGGACGTTTCGTCGAGCGTGAGTTTCAGGCGCTGGCGCAGCGCCCGGATCTTGTTGCCTAGCGACACGGCGACGAGCACCGACTCATCAGGGGGCAAAACCATGGGAAGTCGGAGCCTCGCAGTCGAAATCGGTTTGATGTCGGCGATCCTTGACCGATGCGATGACGCGATCGCCCCGGCGCGATACCCGGCTGCGCGCTGACGCTGCGTGCAGGCGGCGTGCGGCACAGCACGGCAACGTCGCTGCGCGGTCGCGCATCGCTCGAATATTTCATTCGGTTTACTAATTAACAAGACTGCCCCTTTCCTCGTCGGACCTGACCGTCAAGCACTTGTACTGCCGCGGCGGCACGCCGCTCGTCGACCGCGCCCATGTTGCACGCCGTCGCGCCCTTCCGTTGCGTTACCGGGATGCCACTGCCGTCCAGAGCTTTGCCAGGTCGCCGGAACCGTCGGCCCCCTTGATCGTGCGCAGCACCTGGACCGCGCGCGCCTTCTGGCCAGCCACGTAATACGCCTCGCCGAGCCGCAGTCGCGCCGCGTCGGGATGCTCGAGCCCGCCCTTCGCGATCGCCTGCTCCATCATCGGCAAGCCCTGCTGCGCGTGGCCCGCAAAGACGAGGTTCATGCCCGCGTCGATCGGCGCCGCCGGCGTGGCGGCGTCCCCGCCCGGTTGCGCACGCTTGGCGGCGAGCGCCTGCAGCCGCTTCTCGCGGTCCGCCTGCGCGTCCTTGCCGAGTACGCCGGACGCGAACCCCTGGTCGATCACCTGCTTGCCTTCGGCAGGAGACCCCGCAACCAGCGCGAGCTGCGTCATCTCCATGTACGCGTCGGCCGTCGCGAGCGACCCCGTCGCCCGGCGCAACCGGTAGATGTCGAGGTCGAGCGACGACAGATACCCGGGGTTGCCGCGAATGGCCGTGACCATTTCGTCCCAGTACGCGGGGCTCGGGTGGTAGGCCACCAGCAGCCCGAGCGCACCGCGGTACGCGCTGCCGTCCTTCACTTTCTGCGCGCACGTCGCGAGCATCTGCAACTGCCCTTCATCCGGTGCGTGTCCGCCGTTTGCCTGCGCGTCCGTGCTCGCCTTCAACTGGCTCACGACCGGCGCGCAGTCGTTCGACAGGTAATACGACTGCGTGAGCAGCGTGCGCATTTCCGGATCCGCCCCGCCCGCCTTCAGATAGCGCTGCGCGGTCCGGATCGCCAGCGGGTAGTTCTTCTGCTGGAAGTAGATGCCGGCCAGCGCCGCCGTCGTCCGCTGCTCGTCCTCGCCCGACAGCCGCCCCGAGTTCAGTACGGTTTCGTAAGCCTGCGCGGCCGTGCCCGAGTCGCCGGCCGCCATCGCCGCCGCACCGCGCATCTCTTCCACCATGTACGTTTCGTACGGCGTCCGGTTGGGCACGGCGGCCGCCTGGGCGATCTTGCCGAGCGCATCGCGATACTTGTGCGCCCGGCACAGTTCCTGCGCCGCTGCCAGCGGTTTCGCCACGTCCGGCCGCAGCGCGTCTGCCGGCAGCGCTGGCCGGCCGAGCATGCATGCCGCGCCGAGCGCGGTCACCGCCATCATCCGTTTCCATCGTCGCTGGTTCATCGGCTCGTCCGTTTCGTCATTGCATGAACTGTTCGTTACCGATCAGGCCGATCTTGGTCGCGCCCACGCGTTGCGCGGACGCCAGCACGGCCGCCACGTCCTTGTACGGCACCAGCTTGTTGGGCCGCAGATGGATCTCCGCCTGCACGGGTTCCGCCGCCACCTGGGTCAGCTTCGCCTCGAGCGCCGCGCGGTCCGGCACCGGTGCGCCATTCCACGTCGTCGTGCCGTCGAAGTCGATGTCGATCTGCACGATTTCCGGCGGCGTTGCCGGCGGCGGCGGATTGCCCACCGGCAAGTCCATCTTCACGGAATGCATCTGAATCGGGATCGTGATGATCAGCATGATCAGCAACACCAGCATCACGTCGATCAGCGGCGTGGTGTTGATGTCGACCATCACTTCCGGTTCCGCATTGCCTCCGCCCGAAGGCACGTTCATTCCCATTTTCGACTCCTGTTGACCAGAGTTAGCGCTTTAGCGCTTATGTCGGCTGGAGTTGGTGCTTCAGCACTTACTCCAGCCCCATGCTTCGCATCTGGTCCCATGCTTTGCGGTCGATCAGAGTTAGCGCTTTAGCGCTTATGTCGGCTGGAGTTGGTGCTTCGGCACTTACTCCAGCCCCATCCTTCGCATCTGATCCCATGCTTTGCGGCCAATCAGCGTTCGCGCTCCGGCGCTCGTATCGGCCGGTATGCGTGCCCCGGCACGTACTCCGGCCCCATGCGTCGCAGCAGTTCCTGCACGCGCCTAGCCGCCGCGCGCCGGCGGCTCCGTAATGAACGACAGCTTCGCGATCCCCGCGCGCTCGCACATCGTGACCACGCGGCCGATGAACTCGTAGCGCGTGTTCTCGTCGCCCCGCACGTGGACGCTCGGCTGCGGCTGCTGCAGCGACACGCCCTTCAGCTTCTCGAGCAGCGTCGGCGCGTCCACCAGTTGCTCGCCCCAGAAGAAATCGCCGTCGCGGTTCACTGCGATCTCGATGCTTTTCGGCGTCGTCTGCAGCGGCTGCACCGTCTCCTTCGGAAGCTGAAGCTGGATCGTGTGCGTCACGACCGGAATCGTGATCAGGAAGATGATCAGCAACACCAGCATCACGTCGACGAGCGGCGTCGTGTTGATGTTGGCGAGCACCTCGTCGCTATCGTCCTGCCCGACGTTCATGGCCATCGCGCGTCTCCGTCAGCCGATCAGTTCGCGAGCGACGCTGCCGCTGCCGGCGCCGGCGCACGCACCGGGCGCCGGTTGCCGGCCAGCAGCACCGTGTGCAGTTGCGCGCCGAAGTTGCGGACCCGTTCCATCACGGACTTGTTGCGCCGGACCAGGAAGTTGTAGCCGAGCACCGCCGGCACCGCGACGGCGAGGCCGATCGCGGTCATGATGAGCGCCTCGCCCACCGGGCCCGCCACCTTGTCGATCGACGCCTGTCCCGCGATGCCGATCGCCGTCAGCGCGTGATAAATCCCCCAGACCGTGCCGAACAGCCCCACGAACGGCGCCGTCGAGCCCACCGTGGCCAGAAACGCGAGCCCGTCCTGCATCCGGTTCGACACGTTCGTGATCGAGCGCTCGACCGACACGTCGATCCACGTGTTGCGGTCCACCGCTTCCAGCAGCGCATCTTCGTGATGCTCGCCGGCCTCGATCGCCGTTTCTGCGATGAACCGGAACGGCGACGCCTCGTCCAGCAGCCTGGCGCCCTCCGCCAGCGACGGTGCGGTCCAGAGCTGTGCATCCGCCACCTTCGCGCGACGATTCGCGCGCAACTGTTCAACGAACTTCGTGATCATGATGTACCAGCTTCCCATCGACATGATCACCAGCAGGATCAGCACGAAACGCGCGACGAAGTCGCCGTTCTTCCATAGCGCGCCGAGCCCGTACGGATTCTCGACCGCTTCCGTCGTAGCCGGCGCGGGCGGTGGTGCCGGCTCGGCAGCGGCCGGCGGCGCCGTCGGTGTGGCCGACGGCGCCGCGGCCTGCACCGCTGTGCCGGCCGCCCCGCTTGCCTGCGCATGAGCGAGCTGCGGCGCAACGAACCCGTCGACTGCGGCGACGGACATCAACATGCTTGCCGCCAGCGCGGCCAGTGAACGCTTCGTCATACCCCACTCCAGTTCTTTCGGTGAACTTAATACTTCAGTTCGAGACGGTTTTCCCCGGCCCGGCTCATGCCGGGCCGCCCACTGCATCAATTCAGATTGAACGAGAACGGCACCTGGACCCGCACCGACTGGCCCTGCGCGACGCACTTGAACCGTTTCACGGTGTTGTAGGCAGCACGATCGAGGATCGGATCGGCGGACTGCGCCACGCGCTCGTTCGTGATGTTCCCTTCCGCATCCACGACGAATTCGATCGTCACGTCGCCCGTGATGTTGTTTTCCTGCGCTTCCTTCGGGTACTGGATCGACGCGCGCAGCGTGTCCGAATTCGGGCAGACCACCCCCACGTCATGGCTGACCGGCTTGGCCGGCGCCGGAGCGGGTGCCACGACCGGCGCCTGCACGGCCGGCGCGGAAGGAACCGGGGCCGACTGGTGCGTGATCGTCGCCTGCGGCGGCGCCTGCACCGCCACTTCCGGCGGCGGGACGAACGGCGGTGGCGGCGGCGCGAATTTCGGCGGCGGGAGCTTGACCACGGGCATCGGCGGTGGCGGCGGCGGCTTGACCGGCTCGATGATGCGGGTTTCGATCGGATGCTGGATCACCTGCACGACTTTCGTCGCAAGGCCGTTGAGCAATGCGTAGATCAGCACGGCATGCAGCACCAGGACGATGCCGATGCCGCCGAACCGGCGCACCGGATTCTGCTGCTTCTTGCCGAACTCTCGCGGACGCCCCAGCGTAGCAAGACCGCTGTTCGACGTAGCCAGACGCTCTTCGACTTTCATGCCTACCATGCATCCCCCAAGCGATTCGCCCAGTTTCGGGTTACTGCCGGCAGCGGAGCCAGGTCGGCATCGCCACCGCATCAACCCGAAAATTTCATTTCAAATTCAATTAGCAATCCAAATTGAAAGAATTGCATTCGAATTCCAATTCATTCTTTTTCAAGGATTCGATCCGGCCGGCGCGGCCCGGTGTCGCACCGGAAATCCACGCGCCCGCACGGTCAGGCAATTGTCAGCTGAGCTGGCGCACCTCGTGTTTCGCATCGCGATCGCCGTTCGTTACGCGGTGATGTCAATGGCGCCGTTCACTTGGGTGCAGAAGATAGCAAGGAAAAAATTTTGCCGTCAAACTTTATTTGATGCCCGAATACAAAGTTTGGAGGATTTATTCAAATAATATTTCGGTAAGCTTAAATCAAACTTTTATTATTGAAACGGTAATTGATTTGTATGGATATATACCAAATCGAATATTAAATACTTTCGACATAAACAGTGGCATATCTCCTGCGCCGCACCAAAATGGTCCGTTCCGGATGCACCGTGCAAGGTTCGGCCCTTTGCGTCGCCAACGCGGGCATCGATCGTCCGGCGCCTCTACTCACCTGCCCCTGGTCGGCCGACACCGCTCCCGGGACACGTCGAGCGCACGAATGGTTCGATTCAAAATTGATCTGCAATCCGATACAAATAGCAGGCGGACTTTCATCAGATGAAAGTCCGCCAACCTACTTTGTACATCGAATTAACTGTCGCGGATGACACGAGAAATCCCGGCGCACGAACACGTCGCCATGCATCGGTACGCACACGTGCGCACCGGCCCCGCGCGTCACCGCACGCGCCGCGCAATCAGGACTGCATGCCCTGCATCTTGTGCGAAAAATGCGCGCGCTCGGCCGTCTCCATCAGCATCAGGAATTCGTCCTGCGTCATATGGATCAGCGCTTCGTGATCGCCGGCCTCGAAATAAACATCCGGCTGCTGCGCGAGGCGTTCCTCGAGGAACGTTTTCATCCCGTACGCCATGCAGACCGGCGGCAGCGCGCCCATGTCGCAATCCTTGAACAGTTCGCGCAGTTCGACCTCCCGGGCGAGCACGAGATGGCGGCCCGTCTTCACCCAAAGATCCGACAGGCGCACGGCGTGCGTCGTCGGCAACACGGCGGCGACGTAGCCCTCGTCGTCCTCGAGGAGCACGGTTTTCGCGAGGCGATCGCCGGGAATATGCGCGGCGGCGGCCGTCTCCATGCTCGTATGGCTATAGGGGTGGTACACGACTTCGTACCGCGATGACTTCTGGCGCAGGCAATCCTGCAGGGTGGCAGATACAGGCATGGCACACCTCGTCTGGGCGAATCGGGCGAACGGAGTTCGCTCCGGATTTGTTCAGCATAGGTCGCATTTTGGCCGATGGAAATCGCCGCGTCGCCCCTTCCTCATTCGGGCTCCCGCTCCGGATCCAACCCCTTTTCGCGCAGCCAGTCGCGGTTGAAAAGCCGCGCTCGATAGATGTCGCCGCGATCGCACAGCAAGGTCACGATCGTGTGCCCCGGGCCCATCCGGCGGGCCAGCCAGACCGCCGCCGCGACGTTGATGCCGCTCGACCCGCCGACGTACAGCCCTTCCTCGCGCAGCAGCCGGTAGACCATCGTCACGCACTGCTGATCGTCGATCCGCACGGCGTCATCGATCGGCGTGTCCGCGAGATTCGCGGTGACACGCGTCGAGCCAATGCCTTCGGTGATCGAGTTGCCTTCAGCGCTGAGGTCGCCCGTTTTCACGTAACCGTAGAGCCCGCTGCCGTGGGGATCGGCCAGCACGATCCGGACCGCCGGATTCTGCTCTTTCAGGTAGCGGCTCACGCCCGCCAGCGTGCCGCCCGTGCCGGTCGCGCAGACGAATGCATCGACCGTGCCCGCCGTGTCGCGCCAGATTTCCGGCCCGGTCGTCTCGTAGTGCGCCTGCCGGTTGACGACGTTGTCGAACTGGTTGGCCCATACGGCGTTGTCGAGTTCGTCCGCAAGCCGACCGGCAATCTTCTGATAGTTGTTCGGGTCGCGGTACGGCGCCGCCGGCACCGGGCGCACGTCGGCGCCGAGCGTGCGCAGGATGGCCATCTTGTCCGGCGATTGCGTGTCGGGAATCACGATCACGCAGCGATAACCGCGTGCCGCGCAGATATGCGCAAGACCGATGCCCGTGTTGCCCGCCGTGCCCTCGACGACGGTGCCGCCCGGCTTCAGCGCGCCGCGCCGCTCGGCGTCGCGGATGATGTAGAGCGCCGCGCGATCCTTCACCGAGCCGCCCGGATTCATGAATTCCGCCTTGCCCAGGATCTCGCAGCCCGTTTCCGCGCTGAGCTTCGTCAGCCGGATCAGCGGTGTGCGACCCACGCAGTCGACGAAGCCTTGTCGCACGTCCATGTTCCCCTCCTTGACGGTTGCGCTCGCGCGCCATACACAACGAAGGATAGGACGCGCCCGCCGCTTTCGGCGCCGGCCGCCGCGTACTAAGCTTGGAGAGCCCATTGCGGCGCGCGCCGCATCGCCAGACGAGGTCCGCCATGCTGCAATTGCAAACCGTCGCCGTCGACAAGCCCGAGGCCACGAATTTCATCCTCGGCCAGTCGCATTTCATCAAGTCCGTCGAGGACATCCACGAGGCGCTGGTCGGCACCGTGCCCGGCATCCGTTTCGGACTCGCGTTCTGCGAGGCATCGGGCAAGCGGCTCGTGCGCCGTTCCGGCACCGATGCGGAGCTCGTCGAACTCGCGTGCCGCAACGCCCTCGCGATCGGCGCCGGTCACGCTTTCATCGTGTTCCTCGGCGACGGTTTCTTTCCGGTCAACGTGCTCAATGCGATCAAGGCCGTGCCGGAGGTCTGCCGGATCTACTGCGCGACCGCGAACCCGACCGACGTGCTCGTCGCGGAAACCGCGCAAGGACGCGGGATCGTCGGCGTCGTCGACGGCTTTCCGCCGCTCGGCATCGAGAACGACGACGACGTGCGCTGGCGCAAGGATCTGCTGCGCACGATCGGATACAAGGCGTAGACGCGGGCCGCCGGGGCGGCGCCGAGCACATGCCGCCCGTCCGCTGCGGCCGGTTCATGCGGGAGACGCCGCGGCTTGACCGTGACTCGCCGCCGGGTGCGACGCGCCCGCGGCGGGCGTCGCGGGATTCGCGTGCGGCGCGGGATGTCCGGCCGATGTGCCGCCGCCGGCATTGCCTGCCGCACCGGCACCGCCCGTGGCTGTGCCACCGCCCGCCGTGCCCGTGCCGCCACTTCCACCCGCCCCGCCAGCCCCACCAGCCGCCGCCGTTCCACCCGCCGCACCGGGATGCGCGGCCGGCGCCGGCGTACCCGGAGCAGCCGGTGCGGCCCCGGTGTCCGCGGGCGGCGCAAGCTCCTTGTCCAGCGCCGCGAGCCGCGACGCCTGCGCCTTTTCCGCATTCGCCTCGCGCTCGCCGCGCGCCGCGATCGCGGCCTTTTCCTCCGCGTCGGGATTCAGCGTATTGGCCTTGATGCGATCGACCTGCCCCTTGCCCGCGAAACGATCGAGCGGCAAGTAGTCGGTCTTGAAGTACAGCTCGACGCCCGAGTTCAGGTCGAGATCCGTGTTCATTTCCTCGGTGGTCTGGGTCTTCTGCGTCGACACGTACGCGATCGTGTTGCTCATCTTCGCTTCCGCGCCCCAGAAGCCGACATTGAAGCTGCCCTTCGCGTCGATCTTGTTCTGGAAATCGAAGCGGCTGCCTTCGTCCGCGGCGGCCGCGCTGCGCGTGTCGATGTGAAAACGCATCGACGCATTCAGCCGGCCGCTCTCGATCACGATGCGCTGCATGCCGAGCATCACCATCGTGCCCAACAGTTGCTGGCGCTGCTGCGCGAGCGCCCGGCGCGCGAACGGCAGCAGCACCGCCTCCGGATCGCCGCTCGGCACCGACTCGTTCGGCCCCAGCCCGAGCACCGCGCGCAACGCGCCGTCGGGCGGCATCGCCGCGCCGTCCTTCAGGCGCACCGTGCGCGACAAATCCGCATCGCCCGGCGAGCGGTCGCCGCCGTCGTCGCCGGACGTGTCGTCGCCCGCCAGCTCGAACGAGCCCGGGAAGCTGTCGACCAGCCATTGCCGCGCGCGATCCGGGCCGAGATTCGCGTCGGCGAAATCATCGGTGGTCGTCGCGACGTTGCGCAGCAGGTCGAGAAACGACTGCATCTGCTGCTGGTTCGAGTCGGTGATCGCCTTGAACACGCCGTTGATCAGGTCCGATACGAAGCGCGGAAACGACACCGCGTTCAGGATCCGCTGCGTCGTGCTCGCGAGCTTGTCGGTCGCGATGCCGCTGAACGCCTGTCCGGCGTTGGCGAGCGCGGTCGCCGCCGGCATGCGCGGCGCCCCCTCCGGCCCGGCCGCGTGCTGCACGCGACGCGCGTCGGCGTCGCTGCGCGCCTCCTCGAGCAGCAGGTTCGTCGCTGCCGCGCACACGCGCACCAGCGCCTGCGACAGCGTCCTGCGGTCGTCCGGCGCGAGCACGTGAAATCCCGGCGCACGGGACAGCAGGTCCCGCACCGCGAGACGCACCTCGGGCAGCGGCTGGGGGGCGCGGGCATCGGCTCGCATGTCAGCCGCCCGCCGCGCTGCCCAGCTTTTCGCTCAGGTCCAGGCTCGACTGCAGCCAGGTGGTCGCGTTCGCGCGCACCGGGTCGCCGGGCGCGACGACGGGCGTCGATGCGTCCCCTGCGTACAGGCCTTGCGAGCCGGTCGACGCGAGCCACGTCAGCACCGCGAAGCCGGCCTTCGCGCGTTCGACCCGCGGCTCGATCACCGGCCGCGTGCGCAGGTAGCGCTGCGCGAGCACCCGCACCACATCCCACAGCGCGCGCACGCCGAACGCACGCTGCACGGACGGATGCTGCAGCAGCCGGATCGCGGCCTGCACCGTCGACAGGATGTCGCCCGCCATGAACGCGCTGATGCCCGCACCCCGCTCCATCAGGATGTCGAGCACCTGCCGCGCCGCGAGCGAGACCTGCGCGGCCGGTGCCGGATCGGCCGCCCCGTCCGGCGGCAGCGCCGGGTCGAGCCGGCACAGCGCCTCGCACAGGTCGATGAACGCCATCTCGAAACGCTCGCCGGCGTCCGCCTGCACGGCATCGGCGCGGCCGGCCTGTGCGTCGTCGCCGAACAGGTGCACGTAGAACGCGTGCCGCTCGGCCGCGCTCGCGCGCTGGTTGCGCCCGTGCCAGAAAGTCGCGAGATCGTTCGCGGCATCGCCCAGGTCGGCGGCGAGACCTCCCGCCATCGCGACGCCGCACAGCGCCTGCGCCGCGTTCACGAGCTCCGTGTTCTCGAGCTCCGACGCGAGATACAGCGCGGCGATCGCGTTCAGGTGCGCGGCATCCGCCGCGCCGGAAACGGCGGCGGCGGGCGGCAATGCGATGTCGCCGAGCCCGTCGAACGCGAGCGCGAAGCCCGCGGTTTCCGCGAGCCGTGCGAGATCCAATGCCTGCGCGACCGCCAGCTCGACCGGCTGGCCGCGCACGTCGACGCAGCACGATGACGGAGCGATGTCGAACGGAGCCATGACGGCTTACGGCTTGGCCGCGGCAGCCGCCTTCGGCTGCGGCTGCGGCACGGAGTTGCCCTGGATCGCGGCGATCATGTCCGGGCTCGCCAGCTTCTCCATCGGGAAATAGTCGCTCTTGAAGTTCACGCGAACTTCACCGCTCAACTGCGCCTTCACCTGGGCCTTCGATTCGGACGTGTCGTCGACGGCCGACGACACCGTGGTCATGTGATCGCTGGTCTCGGTCGAGCTGATGCCGGCCTGGATCGGATTGAACCAGCCGCCGGTACTCGCGCTCGCGGTCGTCGTCGACGAGTCGTGCTGCGCGTCGTACAGCGACGCCTTCGCGACGCGTCCCGCGGTATCGGACGCGCGCATGTCGAACACGACCTTCGCGTTGATGTGGCCGTCGGTGATCACGATGCGGTTGATGCCGAGCATCACCATCGACGCGAGCAGTTGCTGGCGCGAGCGTGCCATCTGCTGCCGCGCGGCGAGCACGAGCCGGGTTTCGTCCTCGGGGCTCGAGATATCGGTGACGGGCTTGGCGAGCCCGAGGTCGCCGGAAATGCGCTGCAGGCCCGCGGCCGGATCGTCGCCTTTCGCCACCAGCACCGGTTGCGGCGCCGGCGCCGCGGCACCGTCCGCCTGGGCCATGTCCTCGGTGGTCGTGTCGACGTCCAGCACGTCCGGATACTTGCCGGACAACCAGTCGCGCGCGTTGTTCTCGCTGATGTTGTCCTGCGCGAACTCGTCGACGGTCTTCGCGACGTTCGCGAGCAGTTCGCCATACGCGCGCATCTGCTGGATCGACGAATCGACGATCGCCTGGAACACGTTCTGGATCAGCCCGCCGACGAACTTCGGGAAATCGACCTTCTGCACCAGCTCGCCGAACTGCTGGACGCCCTGCCGCACCGCCGCCGCATCGAACTGCTTGCTCGCGAAGCCGCGATTCTCGGTCGCGCGACGGCCCGCCTCGGCGACGTTGTCGGCCTGTGCGGCCGCGACCGGCGGTGCGGCCGGCTGCGAGCCCGCCAGCGCGCCGTCGGGGTTGGCCATGTACGCGGCGACCTTGACCATCTGCGACGCGATCGCCTGCTGCTCGTCCGGCAACAGATGCGAAAACGCCGGCACCGCGAGCAGCATGTCGCGGACCTTCGGGCGCACCACCCCGAGGGTTGTGTCGTCCGCCCACGCTTGGGGCGCTGAGCGTGCGGTCATGACAAATCCGTCGCCTCATGCGGCCGGCGCGGGCGCGGCCGCTGCGCTGCCCGGTGCCGCCGCGCCCGCGCCAGGCGTCGCGGCAGCCCCCGTGCCGGCGCCCGTGCCCGCCGCGGGCGTTGCGGCGCCTGCCGCCCCGGCCGGCGCGCGCGTGCCGCCGGCGCCGCGTCCCGGCACTGCCGCAAGCTGGAGCTGCGCGATCTGGGCGGGATCGACCATCTTCTCGAGCGGGAAATAGTCGCTCTTGAAATTCACGTCGACCGTGCCCGCGAGCGTCGCCTTGACCTTCAGCGACTCGTCCTGCGTGTCGGACGCCGCACTCATCGCGGTGACGATCGGCGTCTCGGTGTACTTGTACGTGCCCTTCGTGTACCAGCTCGAATCGCGATCCTGCTGGTCGGGGCTCTGGCTCGAATCCTGGCTGTCGTCGCCCGAGCCCTGGCTGGCGCCGCGGTCGTACGACCCTTCGGATCCGTAGGACTTCTGCACGTTTCCGGACTGGTCGCGCGCGTAGTCGTAGGCGGTCGCGCTGCGGCGCAGCTTGCGCGAATCCTGCGCCTGGAAGTCGTACATGATCTTCGCGGAGATCCGCCCGTCGGTCACGACGATCCGGTTGATGCCCATCAGCACCATCGTCGCGAGCAGTTGCTGGCGGCCTGTCGCGACGTGCGTGCGCGCGGCTTCGACGAGCGCGCGCTCGTTGTCGTCGTCCTCGGTGTCGAGGCTCGCGATCTTCGTGCCCGTCGACGCCAGCTTGTCGTTCACGCGCTTGAGCGCCGAATCCTCGTCGACGTCGTCGCGCAGTTGCAGGCGCGGCTGCGACTGCCCGTCGTCGCCGTCGGTGACGCCGATCTGGAAGACGTCCGGGAACTGCTCGACGAGATGGTCGCGGCCCTGGTTCGGCGTGACGTTGTCGTCGCGGAAGTTGTCGAGCGACTGCGCGACGCTCGCCACCAGCTTGCCGTAGGCCTCCATCTGCTCGATCGACGACTGCACGATCGCATGGAACACGCCCTGGATCAGCTTCGCGACGAAGGTCGGGAAATTGACCTTCTGCAGGAACAGCCCCGCGACCTCCGCGCCTTCGCGCGCGGCGCCCGCCCTGAACTTCTGCGCGCCGATCGCCTGCACGGCCTGCCGGTCGGTCCGGTACTGGTCCGCGCCGGACGGATCGTCGAGCGCCTGCGCGCTGACGCGGCTGTTCGCGAGCGTGTGGCCGGGAATGCCTTCCGGTGCTGCCAGGTAGTCGGCGATTTGCGCGGTGTCGTGCGCGATCTGCTGCTGGATGTGGCCGGGCAGGCGCCGGAATGCCTGGCTCTGCTGCAGCAGATCCTTGACCGCATGGCGCACCTCGGCGCGCGGGACGGCCGCCGGAGCCGGGCCGGTGCTCGCGTGCGTGCCGCGCTCGGGCTGGACGTGGTTCATGGTTGGCCTCGCTGGGCGATGGGTGTCAGGTGCCGGTGTCCTCGCGTTCGCGGCGCGCCTCCATCCGGTCGCGGATCTCGAACTCGACCGGCCGCAGATAGAGGCTCACGCGCGGCGGCGAATGCGCGGCCGCGTGGATGCTGAGCACGGAGAAATGGCCGGGCCAGTCTTCCCGCTCCGGCGTGAACGCGCGCAGCCAGCGGCCCAGCGCCTGCAGTTCGCGCGGCCGCTCGGTCAGGCCCAGCGCGAGCAGATCGAGGAAATTCGCGGGCACGTCGGGCACCATCCCGAGCAGCACGTAGATCTCGAATTCGGGGCCGTCGTCGCCATGGCCGATCGCGAGCAGCACCGAGCGCTCGGGCAGGTCGAAGCGGCCGCCGAGCGCCACGCCGAGGATCTGCATGATGCCGGGCAACTGATGGCCCAGCCGCAGCTGTTCGAGCACCGGGCCGAGCTCGCGCAGACGCAGCGCCCCGCGATGCAGGAACGTCAGGCGCTGCTGGCCGCGCTCGCGCTGGCAGCCGATCGTCGTGAACAACGGTACGGCCTGCGGCAGCATCTGCTGCACGGTGGTGGCCGCATCGAGCAGTTCGAACGGCAGCGCGCGCATCTGGTGCGGGCCGATCTCGTAATAGACCTTCGACGTATACAGCCCGTCGCGATCGAACGAATTGCCGAAGAACGCGCCGTAGTTCAGCATCGTGCCCGAGCCGGCCGTGCGCCATTCCTCGCTGCGCTGGTCGAACCAGCGCAGCGCGTCGGGGCCGAAGCACGGCCGCACGAGCCGACGCATCTCGCGGGTCGCCTCGTCGCGGCGGTCCTGGCCCGACGCGCCGGGGCCGAGCGGCTCGATCGTGAAGCGCAGCACGCCGGGCTGCAGTTCGGAAAACGACGGCTCGAACGGCGCGGTGCCGGGCGTCAGCGCGTTGTCCGCGTACTGGCGGTCGCCTTCGGGCAGCGCGAACGTGCGGTCCATCAGCGGCCTGATGAACGGCGTCGGGTCCGCGGTGCCGAGCTGGCCCGCCGCGCGCCGCAACCGCTCGACGATGGCGTGGGACATGGGTCGTTGCGACATCGTTGCCTCCGTTCAGTGCCGGTAGCCGGTGCCGAGCGACATCGCCGGCACGCCGACCGAATCGAGCAGGTCGCGCGCGATCGACGGAATCTGGATCGGCCGCGTGGTCGCCATCGGCGCCTCGTGCGCCTGTGCGTACTGGTCGACCCGCGTCTCTTCGGTGCCGGTCACCGCGAGCCACTGGTCGCACGCGTTCACGAGGTCGTAGTCGCTCGGCGACACCATCGCGCTGACGCCTGCCGGCCGCGGCACCGGGAAGCGGATCGCGTTGTCGTCGAGGATCACGTCGTAGCCGGAGCGGCCGAGCTTCACCGTGTTCTTCGCGAGCCACGCCATGACGATCGCGCCCGAGGTCGCCATCGTCCGGTACTTCACGCTGTTCTTCGCCCCGCCGAGCTCGAGTGTCGCGACCTGGTCGATCACGCCCCACATGTCCTTCGCGCCGTACGACAGCATGATGTCCGGATCCGACAGGAGTCCGATGAAATCCTTGATCAGCTGCTGCAGCTCGGTCGCGATGAAGTACGCCATCCCGTAGCCGTGCACCGACAGGTTGTTCGCGATGTCGCGCCCCGCCTTGCGCACGAGCTGCTGGCTCACCGGGTTCGGAATCCGCGCGCGCAGCAGGTCGTCGACGCGCTGCTGGCGCACGTACGACGACACCGCGGACACGAAGCGCAGCCACAGGTCGTTGAAGTCGCGGTTCGGCGAGCCGCCGTCGTCGCCGCCCGGCACGCCGAGCGTGCGCGCGTAGAAGCTGCGCCGCTCGGCTTCCGAGATGCGGTTCGGCGTGTTCTTCCAGTATGCGTACAGGTAGTCGCCGGCCTTGCCGCGGCCGATCGGCAGCACGCCGTTCTGGAACAGCTCGGCGAGCTTGTCGACCACCTGGAACACCTTCAGCTCCTCGAACATCGCGGAGAAGTATGCGGGCTGCATCGCGCGGATGTTGTCGCCGATGATCTCGGTGTTGGTCGACGCCTCGAGATCCGGCAGGTCGATGCTGATCTGCGACGTCGGCCCGCCGTTCGCGACGTTCTGCACCGCGTCGAGCGCCTCGTTGACCTTGCGCGTGAGCTGCGGCTCGTGCTCGTCGATCCCGCGCCCGAGCAGGATGCGCAGCACCTGCGCATATTCGGTCGCGTCGACCTCGAAGGAGCCGTTGGTCGCGCCGATCGTGACGAGAATCGGGAACACCAGCGTCGCGAGCGCCTTGCAGCCGTTGAACTCGCCCATCGCCTTGAAATAGGCCTCGCTGAAAGCACGGTAGACCGGGTCCGACGTGTCGATGCCGAGAATCCGCGACGGATCGGTCAGGTGCGACAGGATCGGCGGCAGGCCCCGCGGCGACGCCGCGTTCGGCACCATCTTCGCGAGCTGGCTCGGCGTGATCTCGGTCAGCAGGACCGCCGGCGGCTGCACGCTGTCGGCCGTCAGGTAGCCGTACACGGCGGCCATCTGCACGCCGTCGCCCGGATAGCTGGCGGGGTCGCCCGCGGGGCTGCCGGCGTCCATCCCGAACGCGTTGGTGCCGTCGGCCTGCATCGCGGGCTGGATCGGCAGCGCGCTGAAATCGAGGCCCTGCACCGGATCGCTCGTCGTGTTGTAGCTCGCGATCGCGATATACAGCGGATCGAACAGCGGCGGCTCGACCTTGGACAGCCATTGCGTGATGCGCGCCAGTTCCGCGAGTTCCTGCGGCATCAGCGCGCGCTGCTGCGCGACCTGGTTCAGCTCGGATTGCCGCCCCTCGAGCGTCAGCCGCTTCGCCGCATCCGCCGAGCCCAGGTCGGTGAAGATCACCTGTGTGGCCATGGTCATGCTCCTTTCGATTTGATGTCGACCCAACCTGGCGCTTCAGCGCCCGGCCGGGTCCCATGCAAGGCTGATACGTCGATTCAATCCCGCCCCGCTGCAGTGCCGATCCGCCGCTCGCTGCCCGCCGGATCCGTCTCCGCGCCGTGCCTCGACTCCCCACCCGGCGCGGATCCGGTGGGCGCTCCGGTCGGCGTGGCCTGCTATCCGTCGTCGGCGTCCGCGTCGTCCTCTTCGCGATCGATCCGCCGGTCGAGCGCCGCGAGCGCCGCGCGCACGTCGAGCACGCCGCTGCCGTAGCCCGGCGCGCTCCCGCCCGGAAACGGGCTTGCGCTTTCGACGAGGAGCGTGCGGAGCGTCGCGCCGTCGATCGGGCAGGCGCGCCGCTCCGCGCGGCTGACGAGCAGCGCGGCGGCCCCGGCGACGAACGGCGCCGCGAAGCTGGTGCCGGTCGCGCACTGGTAGCCGCGCAGCGCGGCGGTGACGATCCGCTCGCCGGGCGCGCACAGCGCGACGTGCGCGCCCGACGTCGTGAAATGCGCGGGCCGGCCGGACGCGTCCACCGCGCCGACCGCGATCACGCCGTCGAACGCGGCCGGCCAGAACGCCTCGTCGCGGCCGGAATTGCCGCTCGCGGCAACCAGCACGCAGCCGTGCGCGAGCGCGTAGCGCACCACGTCCTCGTGCGGCTTCGCCCCGCCGTTCGGGAGCGCCGAATCCGGCGTGCCGAAGCTCATGTTGATCACCTTCGCGCCGAGGTCGACCGCGATCTTCATCCCGCAGTCGATGTCGGCGAGCGCGCCCATGCCGACCGGGTCCGGCCGGCCGGGCAGGCGCGCGGCGCCCAGCACGCGGATCGGCAGCAGCGACGCCGCGCCGGCGAGGCCCGGCGGCAGGCATGCGCCGCTCGCGCCGATGATCCCCGCGCAGCCCATGCCGTGGCCGACGAACGGGTCGTACGGCCGCCGGTCGAAGCGCGCGTGATCGCCGAGCAGCGTCACGCCCGCCGCGAGATCGGTGCCCCTCAACTGCACCGTGTCGAAGCCGGCACGCCAGCGGTCGACGAATTCCGGATGGACGGGCGCGATGCCCGTGTCGACGATCGCGACGACGATCGCCGGATCGCCGGTTTCGTAGGCCAGCGCATCGGGCCCGTTCACGCGCACGCGCGACGCCCACGCGTCGTCGAGACCGGCCACCGCCGGCAGCTCGAACGGCGCGGTCGCGATCCAGTGCGGGCACGCGTGCTCGACCGCCGGCAACTGGCGCAGCGCGTCGACCAGCGTGCCGATCGGCGTCGTGCGGTCGACTTCGACGAGGAACGTGGCGGCCATCCCGAGCGCATGCTCGACGTCGTCGTAACCGAGATGGCGCGCGCCCGGCCGGTGCACGGACTGCGCGGCCGAATACACGCGCGTGACCCGCGCGGCGCCGCCGTGATGCCGCAGCAGCCGGTCGATCGGCCCGCCGTCGAGCCCCTGCGCGGGCGCCCCGAGCCGCCGCATCACGTCGAGCCGCGCGGGCACCGCGGGCGGCGCCTCGCCGACGCGCAGCTTCACGAGCAGCGCGCCGGGCACCGCGTAGCCGGCGCCGTGCGGCAGCCAGGGAGCCGGCGCGCTCATTGCGCCCCCTCGTCCGGCGCGCCGGCGCGCACCGCCCGCGCCGGCGCCGATCCGAAATCGAACGCCTGCGCGACGGTGCGGCCGTTGCCCGGATCGACCACCACCTCGCCGGCGAGCTGATGCGCGGCCGGCGCGACGATCAGCTCGGCGTCGCGCGCATCGAGCACGCTCACCGGCTCGCCGCCGATCGTCACGCGCGGCGTGCCGCCTGCCGTGAGGTTGCGCCCGCGGATCCGCATCCACGGCGGAGCGGCCGGCGCGTCCGTGGGCGCGGCATCGCCGCCTGCGCCGTCGCTGCCGTCGCGGAAGATCGGCTCGACGTGCGTGACGAGCGGCTCCGACGCACGCGCGAGCGCCGCGCGCAGCCGCTCGACCGGCAGGTTCGCCACGCGTTCGAGCACCCGCTCGCCGCCCTGCTCGAAGCGCCTCAGTTGCTCGGTGGTCTGCACGCCCGCCCATTCGAGCCGGCGCTGCTCCTCGTCGCTCAGCGTGTTGCCGACGACGTCGCGCAGCGCGGGCTCGTTGTTGCGCGTCGACGGCAGCGGCGCGTTCTCCTCGATCATCGGCTTCGTGATCGTCGTCAGCGACAGCCGGATCGTGCTCGCGTCGTGGTCGCCGGGCCCGGCGGGCCGGATCCGCACTTCGCTCTGCACGAATTCGACGTGCGTGCGCAGGTCGAGCGACAGGTCCTTCACCGCGAACGTCAGCGGCAGGTTCAGGTTCTGCGCCTTCACCGCCATCGCCGTCTGCGCGTGATCGAGCTGCGTCGTCAGCGCCTGGATGAACAGTTCGATCGGCAGGCTGTCGCTCGTGCTCATCGCCGTGTCCCCGGGTCGTCCGCCGCGCTGCGCGGCGTTTCGCGCCACGTCATCGACACGCGCGCGAGCGGCGCGTCGAACGCGGTCTGCCAGCGCCAGCGCGGCGGATTCGCGAACAGTTCGCAGCCGGCGGCCGTGCGTGCCCACGTGAGTTCGAGCGGCAGTTCGATCACCATCTCCCGTGCGTACAGCGCGCGATCCGGCGACACGATGGTCGCGTGCGCGGCCGACGCGATCGCGGCGAGGCTGGCGAAAAACGGAGCGCGTTGCATGGCGGCGGTCCTCACTTGACGGCGCCCGCCGGCGCGGGCGTGGCGGCGATCGCGGGCGACGGCGCAACGGCGGGCACGACCTCCGCCGGCGACGGCAGCGCCGGCGGCGGCGACGCCTTGTGCACGGGCGCGGGGCGCGCATGCCGTTCGAGCAGCGTGCGGCGCGCATCGTCGACGAACCGTTCGAGCGGCAGCGTCTCGCTCGCGAAATTGATCTTCACCTCGCCGAACAGTTCGGCGCGCAGCTCGCTGTCGGCCTGCACGTTCACGCCGACCGTCGACACCTGCAGCGACGGCGTCGCGTAGGTCGTGCTGCCGCGCGTGCCGAGATCGCTGCCCTGGTTCGGGTCGTTCGACACCGCGTAATCGACCTTCGCGGTGTCGGCCGCCACCGCGCGGAACCGCAGGCGCGCGGAGATCGTGCCGTCGCGCACGACGACGCGGTTCATGCCGAGCAGCACCATCGTCGCGAGCGTCTGCAGGCGGTTCTGCCCGGCCCGCTGCTGCGCCTTCGGCACTAGTTGCGTCTCGGCCAGCTCCGGCGTCAGCTCCTCTCCCGCGAGATCGAACTCGGCAAGCCACGCGGGCGAGTTGGGCTGGTCCGGCTCGCTGTCGTCCTGCGGCGGCGCGCTCGCGCGCGGCACCACCTTCGGCTCGCCCTGCGCGTGATCGAGTTCGAGATCCTGCGGATAGTGCGCGACCAGCCAGTCGCGCGCCTGGTTCGGCGTGATGTTGTCGCGCGTGAAATCCTCGGCCGACTTGGCGACCGCGCTGACCAGCTCGGCGAACGCCTCCATCTGCCGGATCGACGCCTCGACGATCGCGTCGAACGTGCCGTGCACCAGCGCGGCGACGAATTTCGGAAAATCGATCTCGTCGGACAGCGCGCCGGCGCGGCGCGCGATCGTCTCGGTCGCCGCGGCTTTCGGCCCTGGCGTCTTCGCGGCGCCGTCGCCGGACGCAGACGCATCCTGCGCCGGATCGGCCGGCGTGCCGGGGTCCGCCGGGCCGGAGGCCGGCGCAAAGCGGTGCAGTTCGAGCGGCGTACCCAGCGCGCCGGCAGTCGCCGCGGCGCCGCCGAGCCCGCGATGGATTCGGTCGAGGTCGGCGAGGATGCCCTGCCGCGCGTGAGCGGGCAGATCGCGGAACGCCGCGGATCGATGCAGCGACGAACCGAGGTTCGCCGTCAGCGCGCGCGCGGCGTCGACCTCCGCCGACGCCGCGGCGGAGGCGACGGCCGGCCGCGCGGTGCGGCGAACGGGTGGCGGGGGCGCGGGGAGCATGACCATGATTGCCGAGAGGGGCCGGTTCCGCGCTCAGGCCGCGAGCGCGGCCCAGTGGCTCGCCTGCTCGTAGGTGCCGTCGCCGAACAGGTGCAGCTCGGTGGTCGCCTCGTGGACCGACGCGTCGGGCTCGACGAAGCGGTACGCGAAACGCACGCGCAGCGCGCCGAACAGCGGCTTGCCGGGCGGATAGCGCTGCGGGTCGTCCTCGATATGCGCCGTGACGTGCAGCGTGTGCCCCGGCGCGTCGCTCGCGCCGACGTTGACGATCTGCACGTCGCCGACCGAGCGGCCGTCGAAATGCCAGTCGACGAAGAAATGCGCGCAGACGCGCTGGCCGCCCGGATCGTCGAGGTACGGCCAGTCGGTGATGCGGATCGTCGGGCCGTCGACCAGCGCACGGTTCGCGGCATCGGCGCCGGCGGCGGTTTTCATCCCGTGCAACTGGTCGAGCGCCCAGGTGACGCCGCCCGCTTCGCCGACCTGCGTGTCGAGCGTGGCGCCCGGCACCGTGCCTGGCGCCACGCTCGGCGGCGACGCATCGGCCGGCCGCGCGGCGGGGCTCGCCGGGGCGCTGCCTTCGGCCAGCGTCAGCGTATGCGGCGCGCGCGCGTGCGGGTGGTGCGGATGCGGCCGCGACGGCGTCGCGCCGGCCGCATACGCGAGCCCCTGCGACGCCGATGCATCGCCGCTCCCCGCGTCGCCCGCGCCTGCCCCGGCATCCCCTGCGCCTGCGTCGCCGGTCGGCGCGCCGGCATCGGGGCTCGCGGCATCCTGGCCGCCGGCGTCGGTGCCGGCATCGGGCGCACTTGCGGCCGGCGCCGGCAGGCGGCTGCGAATCTCGGCCGGCAGCTTCGGATCGTTGTATGCGTACGAGGTACCCGCGCCGTTGGGCCCCGTCTCGATCCGCTGGATTTCGGACGCGAAGGTGCGACGCTGGCCGTCGTCGAGCGCGCTGATCTGCGTCGTGACCGGCACGCCGAGCCGCGCGGCGATCGCGCGCGCATAGGCCGCCGGATCGTTGCCCTTCAGCATCGGGTTCTTGCCGTCGTCGGGCGGCGCATAACGCGACATCAGCGCGACGATCGTGTCGTTCGGAAACCTGCCGATGAACGCGATCACCGCGTCGAAGCCGGTCGCGTCGTCGGGGAAGATCGCGAAACCGCCGTTGCGCTTGCCGGCATACGCGCCGTGCGCGTCCGCCCACTCGCCGGCGGTGATGTTGCCGGGGTTGTGGTTGCGCCACGCCGGCACGCCGCCCGTGCGCACCTCGTTCGCAAACACCACGTAGGTGCGCCCGCCCGATACCGCGACGTCGCCCGGCCCGAGCGGCGGCGGCGCATCGAGCGCATGGGCGCGCGGCGACCGATAGCGCGCATCGGCGCCGCGCCGGTCCGCGAGGGCAGCCGCCATCGCGTAGTCGGCCGGCTTGCCGCGATTCGGCTGGCGGCCGAGCGCATTGTCCGGATGCAGGATCTGCAGGTTCACGTTCGACATCGTCGCGGCACCTTCATACTCGCTGACGAAATCGGCCCAGCGCAGGATGTAGCGGCTACCGGTCGCATGCGTGTTCCGGTAAGGCCCGGGCGCGCCGGGCGTGCCCGCGACGCGATCCCACGGATCCGTGATCCTCACGTAGGTATCCGAACCGTCTTCCGCGCCGTCGCTGTACATCCCGGTGACGACGATCGCATGCAGCCCCGGCACTTTCGCACCGACCCACAGCGGGCCGTGATCTTCGAGCAATTGGCGAAACGCGTCGATCGTGTACGACTGCGGCGGCTCGGACGTGAGCCCCATGTCCTGCGCAAACGGCCCGACCTGGCCGGGATCCAGGCCCGTGGCCGTCGTGCGCCCGCAGATCGACGCGATCGTCTCCGGCGTCAGCGACATCTGGTCGCGCCAGCCGATCACCATCGCGGCCGACGCGGCCCAGCACGAATAGTCGGTCGGTTGCGCGATCAGCTCGACGCCGTCCCAGTTCAGCGTGTACGACTGGCCGCCGAGCGCCATCGCGCGGCCGTCGTGACGGCGGTCCGCATGATGCGGCGCGGGGTCGTGGGACGGCCGCGCGAGCGTGACCGGCTGGCTGCCGGCGGCGAGCGCCTGCGCGGCCGCCGGATGCGCGCTGCCCGCCTGCTGCGCGTCGCAGCTGCGCGTCGTCACCAGATGCATGTAGTAGTCCCAGTCCCACACCGCGTTCGGACAGTTCACGTGCGACGTGTGCGGATCGGCCTCAGAGTGACCGAGGATATGCGTGCGATCGACCGAAATGCCGTACGTGTCGCACAGCCACGCGACGAGCGCGGCGGACGCGCAGTATTCGGCCTGGGTCGGATTGAGCCGCCCCGCGATCGCGACGTGCTCGATGCCGATACTGTCGCTGTTCGCGGTGTGCGCATGCCACGCGACGTCGTTGTGGTGAACCATCTGCACCACCTCGCCGTCGCGCCCGATCACGTAGTGCGCGCTGACGTTCACGTGCGTGCCGTCGCGGGTACGTTGGTCCGGATTCTGGAACCAGTTGATCGTGCTGCGTGTGGTCGCGGCCTCGGTGATGTGGATCACGACACGCGAGATCGTGCGCGTGCCGCTCACGTGGCGGTAGTTGACGGAGGCCGCCGGCACGAACCGGCTGGCCTGCGGATAATCGGGCACGTCGGCGCCGCCGCCAAGCGCGCTGGCGCTCGCGGCCGTGCCGTCGCCTGCCGTTGCCGTGTCGTCCGGAATCGGCCAGTCGATCGCGTGCGTCGGCGCGTCGTCGTCCGCGGCGGACGCGGCGCCGCTGCTGCCGCTGTCACCGATATCGCCACTGCCACCGCCGCTGTTGTCCGCCGTGGGCAACGGGCCGTAGCCGTCGTCGTAGTCGGCCAGCGACGCGGCGTGCGCGACACCGTTCACGCTCGCCGCGTTGCCGCCCGCCGGGGACGCGACGACAGGCGTGCCCGGCGACGGCGCGGTCTGGCCGTTGCCCTTCGCCGCGATCGGCGCGACGCCGGGCTGCACGACGTCGCCGGCCCATTCGAGCTCCTTCGGCGACGGCACGCCATAGCCCGCCGCGATCTGCTGCCGGTTCGGCAGGACCCGCACGCGGCGCAGCGCGCGCTCGCTGAGCCCTTTCAGGCTGATATACGGACTGCCGTCGCCCGGGACGGTCGGCGCATCGACCGACTTGTCGCCGACGGCGGCGAGGCCGTAGTACAGCTTGTCCTGGCCGATGAATCGCGCGACGACGTCGGCCGGCAACAGATAGACGGCCTCGCCGCGCGCGGCGGTCACGGGGCCTCGCGCGCGGCTCGAATAGAAGTTCGCGCGCGTGCGCCGGGCGCGCGCATCCGGCTTGAACAGCGACGGATCGGTGGCGATCGCGACCTCGAACGATTTCGGCCCGCCATCCGCGTGGATGGTGAACCCGATCATCGGGAAGCGATCGCTGATCTCGATCCGGTTCGGGCGGATCTGGCTAGCCATGCCCTTCTCCTTTGGCGACGGTTCATGCCGCGCGGTTGCGCGCCTATTCGTTGTCCGGTTTGATGCGGGCGCCGCCGTCCGGCGCGCCGTCGTATCCGGCAATCGACTGCTTGACGACCTCGAACGGGTCGAGTTCGTCGCCCGCTTCGCGGATCGCGCCATACGACGCTTCGAAGCGCTCCACCGATTCCCTCAGCATCCGCGCGAGCAGCTTCGCGTACGCGGGCCCGGTCACGACCCGGCTGCTCAGCAGCGGCCGTGCGATCTCCACGTTGAACTGCCCGAGATCGATCACGAACTCGCAGAGGTTGTGACCCACTTCGAAATAGTTGACGTAGCGCCGCTCCGGCGGCCGCCGGCCTTTGGTCGAGGTCTTGTGCATCGTCTCAGGTTCCGCGACGTGAGGGACGCGTGCGATCACGCAATTGCCGTACCAGCCGGGAACACGCGCCCAAATGCGCCGTGCGCGCGGACGGCGCGGCATCCGCGACGCGACGACCGGGAGCGAAGTGACAGTCCGATGTGACACCCGGCGATCGCGCGCTGGCGCGGCACGGCGCCCAGGCACGCGCCGCCGTGATCGCGGCGCTGTCACAGGCGGCCTGGCAACGGTGTGACACAGTGACAACGCAGGACGCGCGGATCGCGAGCGCTCAGGCCTTGTGCGGCAGGTGCTCGTCGAGCGCGTACTTGGAGAGTTTCCGGTAGAGCGTCATCCGGGACCAGCTGAGCTTTTCCGCTGCCTTGCTCTTGTTCCAGTTGGTCTCCTGCAGGATCGCGATCAGGCGCTCCCGCTCGCCGTCGCCGCTGCGCGCGTAGGCTGCGAACAGCCGGCGGAACGGCTCGCGCAGATGCTCGACGCCGACCGTGCCGACGGGTGGATCGATGAAGATCGATTCGACGAGATTGCGCAGCTCGCGGACGTTGCCGGGCCAGTGATACGCACGCATGCAGGCAACGAGATCGGCGCTCGGCGCGCCGACCTGCGCGTCGTAACGCCGGTTGAATTCGCGGACGTGGTGCGCGAACAGCTCGACGAGATCGTCGCGCCGCTCCTTCAGCGGCGGCAGGCACAGCATCGCGACGTTGAGCCGGTAATACAGATCGCGGCGGAACGCACGCGCTTCGACCAGCAGTTCGAGTTCCGAATTGGTGGCCGCGATGAAACGCACGTCGACCTTGACGACCGACCGGCCGCCGAGCGGGAACACTTCATGGCTCTCGAGCAGGCGCAGCAGTTTCGCCTGCGCGCACGGCGAGAGTTCGCCGATCTCGTCGAGAAAGACCGTGCCGTGGTCCGCGAGCCGTACCTTGCCGGGATAGGGCTGCTGCGCGCCGGTGAACGCGCCGCGATCGTAGCCGAACAGTTCGCTCTCGATCAGCGTGTCCGGCAATGCCGCGCAGTTGACCCGAACCAGCGGAAAGCGCGCGCGGCTGCTCGCACAGTGAATCGACTCGGCAACGCATTCCTTGCCGGTGCCCGTCTCGCCGGTGATCAGCACGTTGGCGTCGATGCGCGCGACCTTGCCGATATCGATGCGCAGCCGCTCCATCGCCGCGCTGGCGCCGACGAGAACCGGCGCATGCGAGGCGCCGCCCGACGATGCGAGCATGTTCGTCGTTCCTCAACGTTCTTCAAAACCGCGCCCAATGCAACGAGACGACTGGCGAAGCGCCGTCATGCGACCATTCGTCTGATCTTTCGTGCCGGCATGCATCCGCTTCGGCATCCCCACCCCGCAGTCGCATCCGACCCACGTTCAGCGCCGTGCGCGAGCCCGGTGTTGCGGCATGGATTCAACCGGAATGCCTGCTTTACCCCGAAAACCTGCACAGAGGAAACAGGTTGAGCATAGGTGAGTTGATTCGATTTTCAACCTCGATTCCATTGCGCCACGCACGCGACACCGGCAGGCCGGACCGCGCGTCCGGCAACGCGCGCGCGCCGGATCGACGGCGATTGCACGCGCATGCCTGCGCCAATGGCGACCGTGTGCCCGCAAACGATTTTCACCGCGCTTTTTCGGACGAATTCCAAAGCCGCTGCATAAAACCGCGCGGCAATGGCGCAGACCGGCGAGGCGGACGGTTCATGATCGCGTCTCTCCTGCCGGCGCCTGTCCTGCAGACTCGGCTGCATCGAAGGCGCGGTCGCGGCCGGGATTTCAGGGCGTAGGAAAACCGGACCGTTAGTTGCATTCAAGAAAGCGGAGATACGCTTCCGCTTGCGTGGCGCCGCTGCCGCCCGGCTGCCCTATACTGGCCGCAGCAGACTGACCGACCGGCGGCCGTACCGCCGCACCGGCCGCGGCCGCCGACTTTCCCCGGAGCAACGCATGCATTACCAGCTGATTTACGAACTCGTCGACGATTACCTGTCCCGTCGCGAACCGTTCCGTGCCGAACACCTCGCACTCGCCCAGGCCGCGACCGCGCGCGGCGAACTCGTGCTCGCCGGCGCGCTGTCGGACCCGGCCGACCAGGCCGTGCTCGTGTTCGAAGGCGATTCGCCGGAGGCGGCCGAGTCGTTCGCGCGCGCCGATCCGTATGTGCAGAATGGTCTCGTGAAATCGTGGCGCGTGCGTCCGTGGCGCGTCGTGGTCGGCAAGCACGCGCCGCGCTAGGCGCGCAGAGCGGCTACAGCCACCCTGCCCGCTTGAAACGCCACCACAGCGCGAAATCGGCAACGACCATCACGGCAATGCAGCCGTAGAAGCCGTATTTCAGGTGCAGCTCGGGCATGTTCGCGAAGTTCATCCCGTAGATGCCGGCGATCATCGTCGGTATCGCGAACAGCGCGGCGAACGAGCCGAGCCGCTTCGTCACCTCGTTCTCGGCCAGCGAGATCATTCCGAGGTTGACCTGGATCGCCGTCACGACCATCTCGCGCCGCCCTTCGATCGTCTTGACGATCCGCTGCAGATGGTCGTACACGTCGCGGAAGTAATGGTCCATCCCGCTGCATATCTGCGGGATGCGTCCGCCCGTGAGCTTCGCGAGCGGCTCGATCAGCGGCGCCGTGTGCTGATGCAGCATCACGAGGCGGCGCTTCAGCGAATAGAGATCCTCGATGATCGCGCGCGACGACGCGAGCGTGGCCTTCGCGAAGATGCGGTCCTCGAGCTCCTCGAGCTCGGCGCCGAGCGTTTCGAGGATCGGGAAATAGCGGTCGACGACCTGGTCCATCAGCGCGTAGAACACGAACGCCGAGCCTTCCTGCAGCAGATGCGGCTCGCGCTCGCAGCGCTTGCGCACGTCGCGGAAGTCCTGCTCGGTCTTGTTGCGGATCGACAGCACATAGTTCTGGCCGACGAACAGGTTCAGCTCGCCGACGATGAGTTCTCCGTCACCGTCGAGCTCGACCATATGCAGCACCGCGAACAGCGAATCGCCGTACTCCTCGATCTTCGGCCGCTGATGCCCCTTGCGGGCATCCTCGAGCGCGAGCTCGTGCAGCGCGAACTCCTCGCCCATCAGGTCGATTTCGTCAGGCGTCGGATCCTTCAGCGCGACCCATACGAAGCATTCCGGCTTCGACACGTAGTCGCTGATGGCGTCGATATCGATGTCGGCCAGCTTGCGGCCGTCCTGGTATGCAGCACAGTTGATCAGCATGATGTCCGTGATGTTGCGGTTTGCGCATCAGTTTACCGCTTTGCTGCGCGGGCGGCCCGGCTTGCGCGGCACGCCGATATTGGTCATGATCGTGCTGCGTGCACCGCAGCACGCGCCCCGGCGCACTTCGACACGCACGCCGCACGGCCGTGCGGCCCAACCGTCAAGGAGACAGACCCATGTGGTATTTCTCGTGGATACTCGGCATCGGCGTGGCACTCGGTTTCGGCATCGTCAACGCGATGTGGCTGGAAGCGGAAGTGTTCTCGAGCGGTGACAAGCGTAGCGATACGTCGAGCCAGGGGTCGGGGAGCAGGGTTTCGTGACGCATTTGGTGTTCTTCTGCGGTCACGCCGGCACCGGCAAGACCACGCTCGCGAAGCGGCTCATCGGGCCGCTGATGCGCGCGACCGGCGAGGCCTTCTGCCTGCTCGACAAGGATACGCTGTACGGCCGCTACAGTTCGGCGGCGATGGGCGCGCTGACCGAGGATCCGAACGATCGCGACAGCCCGCTCTACCTGAAGCATCTGCGCGATCCCGAATACCACGGCCTGCTCGACACGGCCCGTGAAAATCTCGCGCTCGGCATCAGCGCGATCGTGGTCGGCCCGCTGTCGCGCGAAGTGCGCGACCGGCGCATCCTCGACCGCGCGTGGCTCGGCATCGCGCCCGACGTCACGCTGACGGTCGTCTGGGTCCACACGTCGGAAGACGTCGCGCACGCGCGGATCGTCGCGCGCGGCAACCCGAACGATGCGTACAAGCTCTCGCACTGGGACGAATACCGGCAGCGCCGCTTCGTGCCGACCGGCAACGAATGCGACGGCATCGTGATGTTCGACAACACCGCACCGTCCGACGCGGATGTCGCCGCGCTGCTGTACCGCATCGTGCCGCCCCCGGCGCCGGCGACGATCGTCCCGCCGCTGCCGGCCTGACCGGCGCCCTTCCCGCTTCCCCAAAAAACAACGCCGGAAGCGCTGCTGCGCTCCCGGCGTCGTACGGCCCTCGTGCCAGAGGCTGGCGGGTGGTCAGGCTACCGCGTGAACGCGCTCCATCGTGCCGCCTTCGTACAGCTTGCCGAAGCGGTTCGACAGGAACGCCTTCAGCGACACCTTTTCCTGCGGGATGAAACCGCTCTGCGGCAGCTTCTTCTCGCGGAACAGATCCAGCACCGCGCACATCGCGCCAGCCGTCGTGATCTGGATCGCGCTCATGTGCATCCCGCACACGTCCTTCGCGAAGATCTTGCGCGTGAACACGTCCTGCACGAGCTGGCCGTCCTTCACGCCCGTCACCGTGACGAACACGAGCACGACGTCCTGCTTCGTCGACGGCACCGCGCGGCGCATGATCGACTTCAGCGTGTCGCGGTCGGTCGACAGGCGCAGGTCCTCGAGCAGGAACTGGACGAGTTCGCGGTGGCCCGGGTAGCGCACCGACTTATAGTCGAGCGTCTCGACCTTGCCCGACAGCGTCTCGCACAGCGTGCCGAGGCCGCCCGACGTGTTGAACGCTTCGTATTCGGTACCGTCGAGCGAGAAGTGCTCGAGGCCTTCGAGCGGCTGCACCCACTGCTTGCGGCCGTCGCGGATCGCTTCGCACGGCTGGCAGTATTCGTTGATCAGGCCGTCGACGCTCCACGTCAGGTTGTACTTCAGCGCGTTGGTCGGATACTCGGGCAGCGCGCCGACGCGCATCTTCACGTCGCGCACTTCGCTGAAGCCGTTCACGAGTTCGTGCGCGGCGATGCCGATGAAGCCCGGCGCGAGGCCGCATTGCGGCATGAACGCGCGGTCGGAGCCGTCGGCCAGTTCGCGGATCGCGTGGGTTGCGCGCACGTCTTCGGTCAGGTCGAAGTAATGGACGCCGGCAGCCTTCGCGGCGGCAGCGACGTTGACCGCGAGGTAATAAGGCAGCGCGTTGACGAGCGCATCGAAGCCCTTCACTGCTTCGCGAATCGCATTCGCGTCGGCCGAATCGACCCGTTGCGTCGCGATGCCTTCGCGCGACAGCTTCGCGAGCGCATCCGCATCGCGGTCGAACGCGACGACTTCGTAGTCGCCCGTTTCGCGCAGCATGTGAGCAATGGTGTGGCCGATCAGACCTGCGCCGACGATGGCGATTTTCATGCGCTTATCTCCTGATGATGGGTTGGTGTTGTGGACGGCGTTGAGCCATGAACACAGTTTAGGGACGCGCAAAATCAGTTCCAAGACGAAGAATGATGCGAAACGACCGATAATTTCGACGTTACGACGATACATTTCGTCGAAATGTCGAAACAGCGCATTTACCCCGCCGCCGGCCTCGCTATGGCTGGCCTAAGTTTCCCGTTTCAGACTGCATGCCGACCACCCGATCGCCAAGGAGGCATCGCATGCAATCCCTGCCCGTCAATCGCGCGTCGCACTGGCTGAACAAGGTGCCCGACGTCGCGCTATCGTTCTGGATCATCAAGATCATGTCGACCACGGTCGGCGAAACCGGCGCGGACTTTCTCGCGGTCAACGCGGGCCTCGGCCAGGTCGTCACGCGCATCGCGATGGCGTCGCTGCTCGCGATCGCGCTGTGGCTGCAACTGCGCACGCGCCGCTACGTACCGTGGATCTACTGGCTCACGGTGGTGCTGGTCAGCATCGTCGGCACGCAGATCACCGACCTGCTCACCGACGGCCTGAACGTCAGCCTGTATGCGAGCACCGCCGCGTTTGCGGTCGCGCTCGCGGCGATCTTCTTCGTGTGGCATCGCGTCGAAGGCACGCTGTCGATCGACACGATCGTCACGCCGCGGCGCGAGCTGTTCTACTGGGCCGCGATCCTCTGCACGTTCGCGCTCGGCACCGCCGCGGGCGATCTCGCGACCGAAGCGCTCGGGCTCGGCTTCACGCTCGGCGCGCTGTGCTTCGGCGCGGCGATCGCGGCCGTGTTCGCGATGTGGCGGCTCGGTGTCGATGCGGTGCTGGCGTTCTGGATCGCGTACATCCTGACGCGCCCGTTCGGCGCCTCGCTCGGCGACCTGCTCACGCAGGCCCGCGCATACGGCGGGCTCGGCTTCGGCGCCGCGTGGACGAGCCTGCTGTTCCTGACCGTGATCGTGCTGCTCGTCGCCGTCGCGCAGTTCGGCAGCGACCCGCACACGCGGGCCGGCGCCGCCGATTGACACCCTTTCCTTTCCGTTCATCGAATCGAGGACACTCCATGCGCTTCCCGTATTCCGTTTCCCGTCTCGCCGTTGCCGCGGCCGCGATTGCCCTGCTGGGCGCCGCCGCCGGCTGCTCGAAGCAACAGGATGCGAACGCATCGACACCGGCGGCCGCGGCGTCGTCCGCGGCGGCGCACGCATCGAAGCTCGGCGACCTGTCGCAGTTCCGCACGATCGCCGCCGACGTCAATACGCTCGTCGGCAAGGGCGACCTGCCCGGTGCGAAGACCCGCATCAAGGATCTCGAGATCGCTTGGGACGCGGCCGAGGCCGGCCTCAAGCCGCGCGCCGCCGCCGACTGGCACATGGTCGACCAGGAGATCGACCGCGCGCTGTCCGCGCTGCGCGCCGACCATCCGACCCAGGCCGACTCGGCCGCCGCGATGAAGAACCTGCTCGCGGCCTTCGACCGGTTCAGCGGCAAATAAGCGTCGCACCGGGCGCGCGACACGTGACGCGCGCCCGGGAATCGCATACGCTGGCGGCGTTTGTGCGGCACGGAGAACACGCATGCGAATACTGCTCGTCGAAGACGACCCGATGATCGGCGAAGCTGTCCATGCCGCGCTGAAGGATGCGTCGTACGCGACCGACTGGGTCACCGACGGCTCGCACGCGTTGACCGCGTTCGCGGCGCAGCCCTACGACCTGATCCTGCTCGATCTCGGCCTGCCCGGCCGCGACGGGCTCGACGTGCTGGCCGGCATTCGCGCGAAGGACGCCAGTGCGCCGGTGCTGATCGTCACCGCGCGCGACGGGCTCGACGACCGCCTGCGCGGCCTCGACGGCGGCGCCGACGACTACATCGTAAAGCCGTTCGAGATGGCCGAGCTGCTCGCGCGGATTCGCGTCGCGATCCGGCGCCGGGCCGGCTCGGCCGCGCCGCTGCTGAGCAACGGCATCGTGTCGCTCGACCCGGCGACGCGCGAAGCCACCGTCGACGGGCACACGCCGGTCCCGCTGTCGAATCGCGAGTTCTCGCTGCTGCGCGCGTTGCTGGTGCGCCCCGGCGCGATCCTGTCGCGCCGCGAGCTCGAGGATCGCCTGTACGGCTGGGGCTAGGAAGTCGAAAGCAACGCGGTCGAATTCCTGATCCATTCGCTGCGCCGCAAGCTCGGCAGCACCGTGATCAAGAACGTCAGGGGTGCGGGATGGATGGTTTCAAGAAGCGTCTGAGCGAGTCGATCGGGTTCCGCCTGTCGGTCGCGCTGTCGGCGGCGATCCTGGTCGTCGCAATGGCCGCGGCCGCGTTCGCGTTTTCGTCGGCGTTCGACGAGGCGCACGAACTGCAGGACGACGTGCTGCGCGAGGTCGCGACGCTGCTCGACCGTGCGCGCGCGCCTTCGCCCCGTGCCGCCGGTGCCGGGCCCGCGCGAGAAAGCGACGAGCTGTCGCGCGTGATCGTGCAGCCGCTCGGCAGCACGCCGCAGCCGGCCGCCGACGGCGCGCCGCGTCTTGCCCTGCCGCCGACACTCGCCGACGGGCTGCATACGGTCGATGCCGGCGGCAACGTGTATCGCGTGATGGTCCATACGCTCGCGAACGGCGAGCGCATCGCGGTCGCGCAGGAAACCGGCATGCGCGACGACGTCGCGCGCGAAAGCGCGTGGCGCACCGCGCTGCCGCTGCTGATCCTCGTGCCGATCCTGCTGCTGCTCGTCGCCGATCTCGTGCGCAAGCTGTTCCGCCCGGTGGCCATGCTGTCCGCCGGCATCGACGCGCGCGACGAGCACGACCTGCGCCCGGTGCCGGTCGAGCACGTACCGGTCGAGGTGCGGCCGTTCGTCGTCGCGATCAACCGGATGCTCGCGCGCGTCGCGCAATCGGTCGACGCGCAGCGCCGCTTCGTCGCCGACGCCGCGCACGAGCTGCGCTCGCCGCTCACGGCGATGTCGCTGCAGGCCGAGCGCCTGGCCGACACCGACCTGCCGGACGATGCGCGCGCGCGGCTTGCCGCGCTGCGCGGCGGGCTCGACCGCAGCCGCCACCTGATCGGGCAGCTCCTCGCGCTCGCGCGTGCGCAAAGCGCGCCGGCCGCGCCGCCCGGCGCCGTGTCGGTACACGCAACCTATCGCCGCGTGCTGGAAGACCTGATGCCGCTCGCCGACGCAAAGACGATCGACATCGGCATCGACGACGGCCCGGACACCCGCGTGCCCGTCGACGAGCTCGAACTCACGTCGCTGGTCATGAATCTGGTCGACAACGCGATCCGCTACACGCCGCCCGGCGGGCGCGTGGATCTGTCGACACAACGGACCGATACACACGTGTGCGTGACGATCGCCGACACCGGGCCGGGCATCGCGCCGCACGAACGCGCGCGCGTGTTCGATCCGTTCTACCGGGTGCCCGGCAACGCGCAGATCGGCTCCGGCCTCGGCCTGTCGATCGTGAAGATCCTCGCGGACCGGATGGGTGCCGACATCGCGCTCGCGTATGCGGACGAACGGGCATCGCGCGGGCTGCACGTCTCGGTGCGGATTCCGCTCGTGCGGCCGTCCGGCGCGGCGCAGCCCGACAGCCCGGCCGATGCGCCGGCGCAAGACGCGCGGCGCGACAGTCGCCGGACGTGAGCGTCAGCCGCCGACCGTCCCGCGATCGATCTTGCGCGACAGGATGATCGACGTGGTCGTGCGCTCGACGCCTTCGAGCGTGCCGATCTGGTCGAGCAGGTCGTTGAGCCGTTCGGGCGAATCGGCGCGCAGCCACGCGACGTAGTCGTACTCGCCGCTCACCGCGCACAGCAACTGCACTTCGGGCATCCGGTCGAGCTTGCGCAACACGTCCTTGCCGAACTTCGGCGTGAGGATGATGCCGACATACGCGTAAATGCTCGCGTCGAGCACGTCCTGCCCGAGCCGGACGCTGTAGCCGGCGATCACGTTGGTGCGTTCGAGTCGCGCAATGCGTGCGACGACCGTCGTGCGCGCGACGTCGAGCTGACGCGCGAGATCCGCGACGCTTGCGCGCGCATCGGCTTGCAGCAGCGCGACGAGTTGCCGGTCGAGATCGTCGAGTTGATCGAGGCGGGGTGGACGCATGAGGCTGGGCCGGCGTGCGACGCGCCGGCTAAGTGGAATGTGACGCGATGATAGCGCCGAACGCCGGTACGCCCAAACGGCATCGCACGACTGCGCAAGCGCGCGCCGTCATGCGGTCGCGCCGTTTTTTTCGTGCGCAACGTCCGCATCCGGATCGCACTTGCCGCTCACTTGCCGCTCATTTGCCGCTTGTTTGCCGCTTGTTTGCCGCGCCCGTCGCCGATACGTGCCGGACCATCGCGAGCCCCGTACCGAGCCGCTATGTCCCTTTCAATTTCGATTCGTATCGGATGTAAGCAAGTGTCGCATTCACCGCCGCGCCGCACGCAACGTGCTACTAATAACGTGCGACGCGAGATGCGCACTTGCGGCAATTGCCGCCGCGCCCGCTCGCAAGACACCACCCCGGAGAGCCAACCATGAAGAAAATCTCGCTCACCCTCGCTACGCTCGCCGTTGCAGCCAGCGCGTTCGCGCAAACCCCGGCGCAGCCGCAAGCGCCCGCTCCGGCCACGACGGCCGCGGCCGCGGCGTCGGCCCCGAGCGCCGAGCAGCGCGCGGCACGTCACGAAGCGCGCATCGAGCAGCGCATCAAGTACCTGCACGACCAGTTGAAGATCACGTCGGCGCAGGAACCGCAATGGAAGACGTTCGCCGACACGATGCGCGGCAACGGCGAAACGATGGGCCGCCTCTATAGCGAACGGATGGCCAAGCACGACGTCTCCGCGCTCGACGACATGAAGCAGTATGCGGAACTGTCGCAGGCGAACGCCGACGGCGCGAAGAAGCTCGCCGACGCATTCGCGCCGCTCTACGCGAGCTTCCCGGCCGAGCAGAAGGCGCTGGCCGACACGACGTTCCGCAGCTGGCTGAATCACGGCGGCGAGCACCGCGGCAAGGGCAAGACGAAGGGCAAGGAAGGCAAGGCGGCAGCCGCGCAGGCCGCCAGCGCACCCGCGCAACCCTGACGCCCTCCCCGCCGGCGCCGCGCGGCCCGTCCGGGCCGAACGGCGCCGCGTGTCCTGCCGGCGATCGGCGCGTGTCACACGGCGCGCCGAATTCGGGATAAGCTCCCGGCTTTTCCCGCACTTCCTCGCCATGCTCGAACTCAAGCACATCGATCTGCGCACCGACCCGCAGGCCCGTCGCGTCGTCAAGGACGAAACCGTCGCCGTTTCATTCGCGGACGCCGACGGCGAACTGATGAGCCTCGAAGGCCCGAACCGCTATGTCGCGGGCGACGCACTGATCACGGGCTCGACCGGCGACCGCTGGGTCGTGTCGCGCGCGCGCTTCGACGCCAAATACCTGCCCGCCGATCCGGCACTCGCGCACGGCGCATCGGGCGCCTACCGGAACCGGCCGGCCGTCGTGCTCGCGCGCCGGATGGACGAGCCGTTTACGATCGCCCGCTCGGAAAACGGCGACACGCTGCGCGGCGTCGCCGGCGACTGGGTCATGCAGTACGCGCCCGGCGACTACGGCGTCGTGCAGGCGCAGCGCTTCGCGCAGGTCTACCGCGACGCGTAATCCGCCGCGCCGGCATGATGCCGGCGCCTACGCTCACGCAAAGTCATCGTCGAGTTCGAGTTCCGCATTGCGCTCGACGGCCTCGCCGGCCGCGTGCCGCTCCTCGAGCGACCCGAGCATCGCTTCCGTATACGCATGCAGCACCGCATGGCTGCGCGCGCGCTGCATCGGCTTGAGCGCCAGGTAGCGCGCGAGCGCGGCCGGCACGACGCGGATATCGAGCGTCATCCGCTTCGGCGCCGCGCCGAAACGCATCGCGAGCCAGTGCACGGACAGGAATCGCCCGCGCTCGTCGCTGCTTTCGGCGAAGCGCGTCTGCTCCGGAAAGAGATCGCAGATCACGCGCGCGAGCGCGTCGAATTCCGCGCTCTGGCATTCGATCAGATAGTCGTCCATCCCGTCTCTCCCGTCAGGCTGCCGTACGCGACGGCCGGCACATCTTCACCATCACGACGACCAGGATCGCGGCCAGCACGAAATACGCGGCCTCGACCCATGCGGCCGGCAGCACGCGCACCTGGTACAGCAGCGCAGGCGCCGCGGCGAGCGCATGCAGCACGATCGCGAGCGGCAGCACGCCCGCACGGCCGGCGCGCACGCCGCGCCAGACCAGCACCGACAGCGCAAGCTGCAGCACGAACGCCGCGCAGCGTTCGAGCAGCAACAGCAGGATCGACTGTGCCGACAGCGTCGCGAGCATCACGTGCAGCCGCACGACAGTATCGCCCGGCAGGTCGGCAAGCTGCGTCTCGAGCTGGCCACGGCTCGCCAGCCACGCAAGATACGACCACTGGCCCCACACGAGTACGCCGACGAACCACGCTTCCGCGCCGCCGTGACCGATCCCGTAGCCGATCGCGCGGCCGTCGCCGGCCGACGTGCCGTAGCGGCGGTTCAGGAAACGCATCCCGAGATAACGACCGACTTCCTCGAATACGGCGGTCGCGAGCGCACTGTACGCAACGAACGCGAGCGGCTGCGTCAGCCAGCCATCCACCGGCGTCTGGCTCAGCACGAGCCCGTGGAACGCGCGCTCGACGATCATCGCAAACAGCGTGAAGACGGCGACGCCGACGATCGTGTCGCGGCGGTTGAGCGCGAGCGGCTTGCGCAGGAGTCGGAAGAGGACGAGCGGCAGCAGCGCGATGATCAGCGTGGCGGCGATCAGCACCGCCAGCGTGACGGGAGCGACAGTCATGTATTTCCTTGTTCGGGGCAGCGCACCTCGCGCGCTGCGTGCCCCGAATGATACTCAGCTTGCGGTCGACGCGCGCGCAATCAGCTCGCCCGGCAGCATCGCGACGCGCACGTCGCCCGCTGCGCCGTCGATCCGCTCGTGCACGAATTCGACGGCCTTGTAGCCGATCTCGTAGGTCGGCTGACGGATCGTCGTGATGCCGATCAGCTCGGCCCATTCCGGATCGTCGATCGACAGCAGCGCCGCCTTCTGCTGCCACGCGGCACCGAAACGCGCGCGCAGGTGGCGCGCGATCGCGAGCGCGACCGGCGCGTTCGCGGCGAACAGCGCCGCACGCACGCCGCGCCGCGTTGCATCGTCGATGCGCGTATCGAGGTCGGCGAGCGCCGCCGCGGCCGCGTCGGGCTCGTTCAGGTCGAGCACGACCGTCGCCGGCACCGGCAGCCCGCGCGCATCCAGCGCCGCGCGGAACGCGGCTTCGCGCACGCGCCGCGAGCTGACGCGCTCGAACGGCTGCACGACGAAATGGATCGCGTCGAAGCCGTGCTCGATCAGGTGCACGATCGCCGTCTCGATCGCATCCGCGTTGTCGAGGCCGATCAGGTCGGCCTCGAAACCCTCGACGGTCCTGTCGACCAGCACGGCCGGGATGCCGGCGCCGCGCAACGGGCGCAGCACGTCCTCGTCGGCGCCGAGCGCGTTGACGATCAACCCTTCGACACGGTAGGTCGTGAGCAACTGCAGGAAGCGGCGCTCCATCTCGACCTCGTTCGCGGCGTGACAGATGAGCGGCATGTAGCCGAGCGCGTGGCACGCGGCCTCGACGCCCTGCAGCACTTCGACGGTATAGGGATTGGTCAGGTCGGCGGCGAGCATCCCGAGCAGCCGGTTGCGGCCGCGCTTGAGCCCGCGCGCCATCTGGTTCGGCCGGTAATTGAGCCGCGCGATCGCCGCTTCGATCCGCTGGCGCAGATCGACGGACAGCACGTGCGTCTCGCCGTTCAGGTAGCGCGAAACGCTGGTCTTGCCCGTGCCGGCCTCGCGCGCGACATCGCTGATCGTCGCCGGACGCGTCGTGGAAGGTTGCGAATCGGTCACTGTCGTGCCTCGCGACGTATGATCCGCGCCGCTTCGTGAGCAGACGGACCTTTGTTGTTGGAAACGTAAGCCACCCGGCGGCCTCCTCTGTCGACCAGCGTTAGCGCTTCAGCGCTTACGCTGGTCCCATGCTTCGCGGTCGATCAGCGTCAGCCCTTCAACGCTTACGCTGATCCCATGCTTCGCGGTCGATCGGCGTCAGCCCTTCAACGCTTACGCTGATCCCATGCTTCGCGGTCGATCGGCGTCAGCCCTTCAACGCTTACGCTGATCCCATGCTTCGCGGTCGATCGGCGTCAGCCCTTCAACGCTTACGCTGATCTCATGCTTCGCGGTCGATCAGCGCCAGCGCATCGGCGCCCGCTCCGGTCACGTACAAAAGCAGTCGGCCGCACCGGACCTGGCGCGGATACCCGTCGCCGGACGCCGCCGGCAGCGTTGCCGGGCCGTCGATGCGACGAGCGGGCGATCATAACGCAGCCAGCCCTCCGGCACCAAGACCATCGACTCTAACGACGCCGGCACCCCGCCGGCCGGCTGTCGCCCCGTTACCCGGCGCGGGTCAGGCCCGCGCGAGCGCGTCCGGATTGACGAGATTCGTGCGCAGCGTGCCGGCCAGCGCGCCGACCAGGTTTTCCGCGGCGCAGCGTGCCATCGCGTGGCGCGTCTCGTGCGTCGCCGAGCCGATATGCGGCAGCGCGACGACATTGCTCATCTGCAGCAGCGGCGAATCCGCCGGCAGCGGCTCCTTCTCGAACACGTCGAGCCCCGCGCCGCGGATCATGCCCGCGCGCAACGCGTCGACCAGCGCGGTTTCGTCGACGACGGGCCCGCGCGACGCGTTGATCAGGATCGCGCCGCGCTTCATCTTCGCGAATTCGGCCGCGCCGATCAGGTGGTGCGTTTCCGGCGACAGCGGCACCTGCAGGCACACGAAATCCGACTGCGCGAGCAGTTCGTCGAACGTCACGCGCCGTGCGCCGTACTGCGTCTCGGCTTCGGCCTGCGCGGACCGGTTCGCGTACAGCACCTGCATCCGGAAACCAAGCGCCGCGCGGCGCGCGACCGCGCCGCCGATCCGCCCGAGCCCGACGATGCCGAGCGTCTTGCCCTGCACGTCGGTGCCGTACAGGTCCGGGCCGATGCTGCGATGCCAGTGGCCGGCCTTCACCCACTCGGCCAGTTCGACCACGCGCCGCGCGGACGCGAGGATCAGCGAAAACACCGTATCGGCGGTCGACTCGGTCAGCACGTCCGGCGTATGCGCGAGCACGATCCCGCGCCGCGTGAGATCCGCGACGTCGAAATTGTCGTAGCCGACCGAGATCGTCGACCAGGCCTTCAGCCGCGGCGCGCGGTCGAGCATCTGCGGCGTGACCTTCAGGCTCGCGCCGATCGCGCCGTCCGCGTTGCCGAGCGCATCGGCGAGCGCGTCGGCGCCATCGGCCTGCACGACGTCCGCATGCTCGCGCAGGTACGCGAGCACGTCATCGGGCAGCGGCTTGTACGCGACGATACGAGGCTTCATCGGTTTCATTTTCCTTGCAGCGGCGCGGCGAGCGGATGCGCATCGCGCGCCTGGGGTTTGACGGACAGCGTGAGGATCACCGCGGCGACCAGCGCGGCGCTCATGAATGCGTACGACGCGACGGGCGAGCCGGTCGCGCCGTTCAGGTAGCCGACGAAGTACGAGCCGACGAACGAACCGAGCGCGCCCATGCTGTTGATCAGCGCCATCGCGCCGCCGGCGACGTTCTTCGGCAGCAGCTCCGGCACGATCGCGAAGAACGGGCCGTACGGCGCATACATCGCGGCGCCCGCGACCACCAGCAGCGCATACGAGATCCAGAAATGCGACGAGCCGAGCGCGTACGACGCGGCGAACGCGGCCGCGCCGATCAGCAGGAACGGCCAGACGAAGCCGCGCCGCGAGCCGACCTTGTCGGAGGCCCACGAGGCGGCGAGCATCGCGATCGTCGCCGCGAGATACGGCAGCGCGGACAGCCAGCCGGTCGCGACCATCCCGAGCTCGGAGCCGTTCTTGACGATCGACGGCAGCCACAGCACGAAGCCATACACGCCGATGCTCCAGCAGAAATACTGCGCGCACAGCTTGATCACGGCCGGCGAGCGGAATGCCTCGCCATAGTTGCGCATCGGCTTGATCGCCGCCTGCTCGGCCGCGAGCGCGGCGTCGAGGTCGCGTTTTTCCTGCGCGGTGAGCCACGGCGAATCGGCCGGCTTGTCCTGCACGAGGAACCACCAGCACACGGCCCAGAGGACGGCCGGCACGCCTTCGGCGATGAACATGTGGCGCCAGCCGAATTCGTGCACGAGATAACCCGACAGGATCGACATCCACAGCACGGTGACCGGGTTGCCGAGGATCAGGAACGTGTTTGCGCGCGAGCGTTCGTTCTTCGTGAACCAGTTGCTGATGTAGATCAGCATCGCCGGCATCACCGCCGCCTCGACGACGCCGAGCACGAAGCGTATCGCCATCAGCGACGGGATGTTGCTGACCACGCCCGTGAGCGCCGCGCAGCCGCCCCACAGGATCAGGCTGACGAACACCAGCTTCTTCACGCTGCGGCGCTCCGCATAGATCGCGCCGGGGATCTGGAAGAAGAAATAGCCGAGGAAGAACAGCGCGCCGATCAGCGACGACAGGCCCTTGCTGATCCCGAGATCCTGGTTGATGCCGGCTGCCGCCGCGAACCCGTAGTTCGCGCGGTCGAGGTAGGCGAGGCTGTAGGTGATGAACACGATCGGCATGATCGTCCACCAGCGTCGGGCTGCGAGATTGGTTGCCATCAGATTGTCTCCTTTGTTGACCGGGCTGACGCTGCAGCGCTTCGCGGCCGGAACCGGTGCGTCAGCACCGCTCCGGTCGCCTGCTTTGCCGTCCGGTCTCACGCAAAGCGGTACTTGATGCACGAAATGGAACCGCGGATTGTGCCGTGTCCGGCCTCTCATTGCGCGGTGACGGTTTCCTCTAAGCGATCGGCGCGATTGCTGACATTTTCGATCCGGTCGAGTGCGTCGCGCGTCGGCAAGCCTTCCGAATCGCCGATCACCTGGATCGCGAGCGCGCCGATCCGGTTGCCGCGCGCGACGGCCTGCTCGACGCTCCGGCCTTCCAGCAGCGCGCTGACCACGCCGACCGCGAAGCCGTCGCCGGCGCCGACCGTATCGACGACACGTTCGACACGCTCGCCCGCAACCGTGCCCTCGCGGCCGTCGGCCGTCCGGAAGTACGCACCCTCAGCACCGAGCTTGATCACGACGACGCGCGCGCCCTGCGCGAGATAGAAGCCCGCGATGTCGGCCGGCGTGTCGTGCCCGGTCAGTTGCCGCCCTTCGGCGAGGCCCGGCAGCACCCAGTCGGCGAGCGTCGCGAGCGCGTTCAGCGTCTTCGCCATCACATCGGCGGACGGCCACAGCGTCGGGCGCAGGTTCGGGTCGAACGAGATCGTCTTGCCGGCCGCACGCATCTCGCGCGCGAGCCGGAACGCGAGCTCGCACGACGTTGCGGAGATCGCCGGCGCGACACCCGTCAGGTGCAGGTGGCGCGCGCCGAGCACGTAGTCGGCCACGTAGTCGTCGCACGACAGGTGGCTCGCGGCCGAGCCCTTGCGGAAATATTCGACGGTCGGGTCACTGCCGTCGTCGTTGCGCGACTTCAACTGGAAACCGGTCGGGTAACGCGGATCGACGGTCACGCACGACGCGTCGATGCCTTCGCGTGCGAGCGTGTCGAGCACGTAGCCGCCGAACGAATCGCGGCCGACGCGGCTCATCCAGCCGACCCGGAAGCCGAGCCGCGACAGGCCGATCGCAACGTTCAGGTCGGCGCCCGCGATCCGCTTCGTGAATTGCGCCGCATGCGCGAGATGGCCGGGCTCGGTCGCGACGAACATCGCCATCGCCTCGCCGTAGGTCACGACATCGAGTGCTGCTTTCATGAGTGAACTCCTCCGGATCCTTCTGCCGTCACGCGGTCGCGAGCCACGCGACGCGCCGGCATGCATCGCCCGTCAGGTCGGCCGCGTCGAACGGAAACTCGATGCCGCGCGGCGCATGCTGCGGCAACACCGCGAGCACGCCGGTCACGAGCGGGTCGTTCGGCGCCGGCGCGACCGCGAAACGGCGCGCTCCCTCGCCCTCGACGGCCTTGCAATGAATGTATTCCACATGCGGCGCGAGCATCTGCGCGCAGTCGAGCGGCGCTTCGCCCGGCCACTGCCAGTTGCCGATGTCGAACGTCATCCCGAGCGCATCGGGCAGGCCCGCCGCGGCCAGCGCGTCGAACAGCCCGCGGAACTGCGCGAGCGCGCCGCCGACCGGAAGCTGGCCGTTCTCGACCACCACACGGGCACGCGCGCCGCGCGACAGCGCGACGATGTCGGTCGCATGGGCATCGCTGGCGAAACCGCCGAGCTGGAATTTCACGAAGCGCGCGCCGAGCGCGTCGGCTTCCGCGAGCGCGTCGCGCAATGCGTCGGCGTCGAGCGCACCCGTTTCCGTGTACAGCGCGGCCGGCGTCGAATAAACCGACCAAAGCCCGTGCCCGGCCAGTTGCGCGCCGAGCGCGGCCAGCGCGCCGGGCGTCGCGTCGTCGTCCGACGCGAACAGCTCGCGCCGCACCTCGAAACCGGTCGCACCGGATGCCGCCGCGGTCGCGACGAATGCGCTGTGGCCCTCCTGGCGCACGCGGTCCATCCCGAATGCGCTCGCCACGATCACGATGTCTGCCATTTTGCCCTTTTTCACCGGAATGGAACCGGTTCCATTTGCTTGAGACGGATGGTGCGCTTCGCGTCGAACGCACGCCATAGAGGAAATCCCTAAGGCCGGGCGCCACGCGAATGCGCGCCCGACGGCGCACATCGCGCGTTCCCGGCCGGGCTTCGGCCGCTTACGCGAGGTCCTGCGCGAGACTCATTTCGAGGAACTGCGAGGCGACCCGCGACGGCGCGCCGCCATGCGGCACGAGGATGGAAAAATGGCGCGTGAGCGGCGCGGGCGCCAGCGAACGCAGCACGAGCGCCGCCTCCTGGTGACGCAGCGACATCGCGGACACGAACCCGACGCCCATCCCGGCACGCACGGCCTCCTTCACCGCCTCGACGCCCGCGATCTCGAATGCGACGCGCATCGGCGCGCCGCCGTGCGCGAACGCGCGCTCGACGAGCTGCCGCACGCCGGAGCCCTCCTCGCGCAACACGAGCGGATGGGCGGCGAGCGCGTCGAGTGTCACGCCCGCATCGTAGCCGGGCGCGGCCAGCGGATGGCCGGCCGGCACGATCGCGACGATCTCGTCCTCGTGCCACGCATGCACCGTCGTGCCGGGCGGCAGCGCCTCGCCGGGCGGCCCTTCGATCATCGCGATGTCAAGCGACGGCAGCGCGGCGACCACGTCGGCCGTATTGCCGCTCATCGTATGGATCGTCACGCGCGGCGCACGCGGCTGGAACGCCGCGATCAGGTACGGCAGCAGGTAGCTCGCGGGCGTCGTGCTCGCGCCGATCCGCAGCGTGCCGGCCTCGAGGCCGCGCACCGCGTCGCGAAACGCGCGCGCCTGCGCGAACGTGTCGCGCTGCGCCTTCGCGTATTGCGCGAGCTGTTCGCCGACCGGCGTCAGCCGGATGCCGCGGCCGTCGCGCTGGTACAGCGGCTCGCCGAATTCGTCCTGCAGCAGCCGCAACTGGCCGGACACGGCCGGCTGCGACAGATGCAGCGCCACGGCGGCACGGCTGATGTTCAGGTGTTCGGCGACGGCGGCGAACGTTATCAGTTGATCCGGGGTCATGGGGATGAATTATCGGCTTGCCTGATAGTTTACGTCACAAATCACAATTTTTCATATCGATATAACGAAACTAGGATTACACCATCGCAACACGCTCCATCACGGTGCTTCCATGTCCACTGCCCCGACTCCCCCTCTCAGCCACGCCGCGCCGTCGATGCGCGGCCAGTTGAACGGCGTGCTGTTCGTTGCGCTGTTTGCCGCCGCCGTCACGAGCCTGTCCCAGCTCCCCGCGATCGCGGGGCTCGGCCTGTCGCCGCTGATCGTCGGCATCGTCGCCGGTGCGCTGTACGGCAATGCGCTGCGCGACGGCATGCCGGCCAGTTGGGCGGCCGGCGTCAACTTCTCCGCGCGCAAGCTGCTGCGCATCGCGGTCGCGTTCTTCGGGTTGCGCGTGAGCCTGCAGGAAATCGCGCAGGTCGGCCTGCCGGGCCTGACGGTGTCGGTGCTGGTCGTCGTCAGCACGCTCGTGATCGGCACCTGGGCCGGCATGAAGCTGATGAAGCTCGACCGCGACGCGGCACTGCTGACCGCCGCCGGCAGCGCGATCTGCGGCGCGGCCGCCGTGCTCGCGTTCGAGTCGACGCTGCAGTCGAAGCCGCACCAGAGCGCGATGGCCGTGGGCAGCGTCGTGCTGTTCGGCACGCTGTCGATGTTCCTGTACCCGATCGCGTATCACGCCGGGCTGCTGAATCTCGATCCGGCCGGCCTCGGCCTGTTCTTCGGCGGCACGATTCACGAGGTCGCACAGGTGGTCGGCGCAGCCAGCGACATCAGCCCGCAGGTCGCGCACATCGCGACGATCGTCAAGATGACGCGCGTGATGCTGCTGGTCCCGGTGCTGCTCGTGCTCGGCTGGTGGCTCGCCCGCTCGGCCCGCGCCACGGCCGGCGGCGCGCAAGGCACGCGCAAGGTGGCCGTGCCCTGGTTCGCGCTCGGCTTCCTCGGTTTCGTGATCGTCAATTCGCTGAACGTGCTGCCCGCCGACGTCACGCATACGCTGAACGTGCTCGACACCTTCGCGCTGACGATGGCGATGACTGCGCTCGGCATCGAGACGCGCGTGTCGCAGATCCGCGCAGCCGGCCCCCGCGCCCTGGTGACCGGCCTGATCCTGTACGTGTGGCTGATCGCCGGCGGTTACGGGATCACCTGGGCCGTGCAGCACTGGCTTGGCTGAGCCGTCTGTCCGCAACACTTCGCGCGCCGCGCCCGACGGGATGGTCCCGCGGGCGCGGCGCAGTGCTATGCTTCGCGTCGTTTTCCATCGCCCTCTTTCAGCCGTGCTCTCGTTCCTGCTGAAGCTGCGCACTCGCGCCCAAACGCTGTTCCGTCTGTCGGACGCCCATACGATGCTGATCTGGTCGGCCATCGTCGGCGTCGGCGGCGCCTTTGCCACCATGGCGTTCCGCGAAGGCATCGACGTGATGCAGCGCCTGATCTCCGGGCACAGCGGCAGCTTCGTGCAGATGGCGAAGAGCCTGCCGTGGTACGTGCGGTTCTGGATGCCGGCCGCGGGCGGCTTCCTCGCCGGCTGCGTGCTGCTGCTCGCGACACGCGGCGACAAGAAATCCGGCAAGACCGACTACATGGAATCCGTCGCGCTCGGCAACGGCATCGTGCCCGTGCGGCAGAGCCTGTGGCGCAGCGTGTCGTCGCTGCTGACGATCGGCAGCGGCGGCTCGATCGGCCGCGAAGGCCCGATGGTGCAGCTCGCGGCGCTCGCCGCGTCGCTCGTCGGCCGCTTCGTGCACTTCGACCCGCCGCGCCTGCGCCTGCTGGTCGCGTGCGGGGCAGCTGCCGGCATCACGTCCGCGTACAACGCGCCGATCGCCGGCGCGTTCTTCGTGTCGGAGATCGTGCTCGGCACGATCGCGATGGAGAGCTTCGGGCCGATGGTCGTCGCGTCGGTCGTCGCGAACATCGTGATGCGCGAATTCGCCGGCTACCGGCCGCCGTACGAGATGCCGGTGTTTCCGGCCGTCACCGGCCCCGAGGTGCTGCCGTTCGTCGTGCTCGGCGCGCTGTGCGGCGTGCTCGCGCCACAGTTCCTGCACCTGCTCGACGCGTCGAAGAACCAGTTCAAGCGGCTGCCCGTGCCGCTGCCCGTGCGGCTTGCGCTCGGCGGCCTCGTCGTCGGCGTGATCTCGGTGTGGATTCCGGACGTGTGGGGCAACGGCTATAGCGTCGTGAACCACATCCTGCATTCGCCGTGGACCTGGCAGGCACTCATCGCGGTGCTCGTGTTCAAGGTGATCGCAACCTCCGCGACGGTCGGCTCGGGCGCGATCGGCGGCGTCTTCACGCCGACGCTGTTCGTCGGCGCGGTGTTCGGTTCGCTGTTCGGGCTCGTGATGGAAGCCGTGTGGCCCGGCCATACGTCGGCGTATTTCGCGTACGCGATCGTCGGGATGGGCGCGTTCATGGCGGGCGCCACGCAGGCGCCGCTGATGGCGATCCTGATGATCTTCGAGATGACGCTGAGCTACCAGGTCGTGCTGCCGCTGCTGGTGTCGTGCGTGTTCGCGTATTTCGTCGCACGCGCGACGGGCACGACGTCGATGTACGAGATCACGCTGCACCATTACCAGGACGCGCAGGAACGGCTGCGGCTGCGCACCACGCAGATGCGCGAACTGATCCAGCCCGCGCAGACGGTCGTGTCGCTCACCGCCAGCGTCGCCGACATGACGCGCGTGTTTCTCGAATATCCGGTGAAGTACCTGTACGTGACCGATGACGCCGGGCGCTTCCGCGGCGCGGTCGCGCTGAAGGACATCACGTCAGACCTGCTCGACAAGCGCGACACGACCGACAAGACGGCCGCGCACTACGCGCATACGCCGTTTCCGCTCCTCACGCCCGACATGCCGCTCGCGACCGCGCTCGAACGCTTCATGGCGTTCCAGGGCGAACGACTGCCGGTGATCGAAAGCGAAGCCGAGCCGACGCTCGCGGGCGTCGTCTACAAGACGTCGCTGCTCGACGCGTACCGGCGGATGACCGGCGAGCGCTGACACACACGGTGCGGCTCGCGCCGCATCGCTTCATCGCATCCAGCCTGCCGCGGGCGGGCACGACGCCCGCGAACCCGCTTCCCCGTCAGTCCGGCGCACGCCCCAGCACGACCCGCGCGAAGAACCCCGCGAGCACCGATTCGGCCACGTCGGCCGGCACGTGCTGCGGATCAGCCGTGTAGTACGACTGTACGCCGTCGCACAGGCACATCAGCCCGAACGCGAGCGTCTCGGCCGGCAGCAGCAGCGGCGTGCCCGAGCGATCGGCGAAGCGCTGGATGAATTCGGCCATCTGCAGGCGCTTGCCGTGCAGGAACTGGTTGAAGCGCACGCGGAATTTCGCGTCGCGCGCGGCCTGCAGCTTCGCCTCGCCCCACAGCAGCGAGAATTCGTCGTCGCGGAACAGCGTCCGGTAATGCGCGAGCGTCATCGCCTCCATCTGTTCGCGCGTCCCGCCCTCGTCGAAGATCGCCTCGAAATCGGCCCGCACCGCCTCATGGTTGCGCTCCAGCAACTCCAGCAGCAGTTCCGACTTGCTGCGGAAATTCGAGTAGAACGCGCCGCGCGTAAAGCCGGCCGCGGCCGCGACGTCCTCGACGCTCGCGGCCACATAGCCTTTCTTCAGAAAAATACGATGCGCGGCATTCAGCAGACGTTCGCGCGTCTGGTCCCTGCTCTGCTCGCGGGTTAAGCGCTGTGGTTTCATGGCGCGCAGTCTAGCACCATTCCCCTTTCGGATTCATCTTTGCACTCGGATACAGGTGTGTATTAGAATTCGCCACAGTTTCCGAAAGATGTTGTCCGCGCGCCTGTGTCGGCGCCGCTTGGGGCAAGCGCCCGCCGCGCTTGCCGGCTTCGTTCCGCTCCACCTCACCTGGGGGTTTCGTGAATCGCTCCGGTTCCCGCGTCGCGCTGCTGATCGGCGTCGCGCTCTTCGTCGCCGCCTGTCATCCGAAAGAATCCGCGCCGCCCGCGCCGCGTCCCGTCGTCGCGCTGCCCGCGCATGCCGACGACGCCGCGGTCGCGCGCACGCTGCCCGGCGAGATCCAGCCGCGTTACGCGACGCCGCTGTCGTTCCGCATCGCCGGCAAGATCGTCGAGCGCAAGGTGCGGCTCGGCGATACGGTCAAGGTCGGCCAGGTCGTCGCGCTGCTCGATCCGTCCGACGTCGAGAAAAACGCCGCAAGCGCGCAGGCGCAGCTCGATGCCGCGACGCACAGCCTTGCGTTCGCGAAGCAGCAGCTCGACCGCGATCGCGCGCAGGCGCACGAAAACCTGATCGCGACCGCGCAGCTCGAGCAGACCCAGAACAGCTACACGTCGGCGCTCGCGCAGCGCGACCAGGCACAGCAGCAGCTCGCGCTCGCGAAGAACCAGCTCCGCTATGCGACGCTCGTCGCCGATCATGCGGGCTATATCACCGCCGAACAGGCCGACACCGGCCAGAACGTGTCGGCCGGCCAGGCCGTCTACCAGCTCGCGTGGTCCGGCGACGTCGACGTCGTCAGCGACGTGCCCGAGGCCGCGCTCGCGTCGCTTGCGCCGGGCCATGCGGCGGCCATCACGCTGCCGTCGCTGCCCGGCCGCCAGTTCGCCGCGAAGGTGCGCGAAATCGCGCCGGCCGCCGATCCGCAAAGCCGCACGTATCGCGTGAAGCTCACGCTCGCCGCGCCCGATCCGGCGATCCGGCTCGGGATGACCGCAAACGTCGCGTTCGACGGCGCACCGGCCACCGGCGACGCGCAGCCGATCACGCTGCCCGCGACCGCGCTGTTCCACGACGGCCCGCATCCGGCCGTGTGGGTCGTGCGCACGAAGGACGACACGCTCGAATTGCGCCGCGTCGACGTCGCGCGCTTCAACGAGCGCACCGTCACCGTGTCGCACGGGCTGCAGCCGGGCGAGCGCGTCGTGCTGCAGGGCGTGCATACGGTCAGCGCGGGCGAGAAGGTGCGCCCGATCGCGCCGCTGCACCCGGAGGACTTCGCATCGTGAGCACTCCCCGCGAAGAAGGCCGGTTCAACCTGTCGGCGTGGGCGCTGCGCCACCAGGCGCTCGTCGTCTACCTGATCGCGCTCGCGACGCTTGCGGGCATCCTCGCGTACACGCGGCTCGCGCAGTCCGAAGACCCGCCGTTCACGTTCCGCGTGATGGTGATCCGCACGTTCTGGCCCGGCGCGACCGCGCGGCAGGTGCAGGAACAGGTGACCGACCGGATCGGCCGCAAGCTGCAGGAAACGCCGGCCATCGACTTCCTGCGCAGTTATTCGCGCCCCGGCGAATCGCTGATCTTCTTCACGATGAAGGATTCGGCGCCGGTGAAGGACGTGCCCGAGACCTGGTACCAGATCCGCAAGAAGGTCGGCGACATCGGCTATACGCTGCCGCCCGGCGTTCAGGGCCCGTTCTTCAACGACGAATTCGGCGACGTCTACACCAACATCTGGACGCTCGAAGGCGACGGCTTCACGCCCGCGCAACTCCACGACTACGCGGACCAGTTGCGCACCGTGCTGCTGCGCGTGCCGGGCGTCGGCAAGGTCGACTATTTCGGCGACCCGGACCAGCGGATCTTCATCGAGGTGAACAACGCGCAGCTCACGCGCCTCGGCATCTCGCCGCAGCAGCTCGGGCAGGCGATCAACGCGCAGAACGGCATCTCGTCGGCCGGCGTGCTGACGACCGCCGACGATCGCGTGTTCGTGCGGCCGAGCGGCCAGTTCGACAACGTCAACACGATCGCCGATACCCTGATCCGCATCAACGGCCGCACGTTCCGGCTCGGCGATCTCGCGACGGTCAAGCGCGGCTACGACGATCCAACGGTCACGCAAATGCGCGCGGCCGGCTCAGGTGCGAGCGGAAAAGCCGTGCTCGGCATCGGCGTGACGATGCAGCCCGGCGGCGACGTGATCCGGCTCGGCAAGGCGCTCGACGCCGAATCGAAGAACCTGCAGGCGCAGTTGCCGGCCGGCCTCAAGCTGGTCGAGGTGTCGAGCATGCCGCATGCGGTCGCGCATTCGGTCGATGACTTCCTCGAGGCGGTCGCCGAAGCCATCGCGATCGTGCTGGTCGTGAGCCTCGTGTCGCTCGGCCTGCGCACCGGGATGGTCGTCGTGATCTCGATTCCGGTCGTGCTCGCGGTGACGGCCCTGTTCATGTACCTGTTCGACATCGGGCTGCACAAGGTGTCGCTCGGCACGCTCGTGCTCGCGCTCGGGCTGCTCGTCGACGACGCGATCATCGCGGTCGAGATGATGGCCGTGAAGCTCGAACAGGGCTACACCCGCGCGCGCGCCGCCGCGTTCGCATACACGAGCACCGCGTTCCCGATGCTGACGGGCACGCTCGTCACGGTGTCGGGCTTCCTGCCGATCGCGCTCGCGAAATCGAGCACCGGCGAATACACGCGCTCGATCTTCGAGGTGTCGGCGATCGCACTGATCGCGTCGTGGTTCGCGGCCGTCGTGCTGATCCCGCTGCTCGGCTTCCACATGCTGCCCGAGCGCAAGCGGCAGGCGCACGAGGCGCATCTGCCCGACGACCACGAGCACGACATCTACGACACGCGCTTCTACCGGCGGCTGCGCGGCTGGGTCGACTGGTGCATCGAGCGGCGCTTCGTCGTGCTGCTGATCACGGGCGCCCTCTTCGTCGTGTCGCTGATGGGCTTCTCGCTGGTACCGCAGCAGTTCTTCCCGAGCTCCGACCGGCCCGAGCTGCTGGTCGACCTGCGGCTGCCCGAGGGCGCGTCGTTCGCGGCGACGCTGCGCGAAACCGAGCGCCTCGAGAAGGTGATCGACAAGCGCCCCGAGATCGATCATTCGGTGAACTTCGTCGGCAGCGGCGCGCCGCGCTTCTACCTGCCGCTCGACCAGCAGCTGCAACTGCCGAACTTCGCGCAGTTCGTGATCACCGCGAAATCGGTCGAGGATCGCGAAAAGCTCGCGACCTGGCTCGAAACCACGCTGCGCGACCGGTTCCCGGCCGTGCGCTGGCGGCTGTCGCGGCTCGAGAACGGCCCGCCGGTCGGCTATCCGGTGCAGTTCCGCGTGAGCGGCGACACCATCGCGACGGTCCGCTCGATCGCCGAGAAGGTCGCGGCGACGATGCGCGGCGATGCGCGCACGGTCAACGTGCAGTTCGACTGGGACGAGCCGGCCGAGCGCTCGGTGCGCTTCGAGATCGACCAAAAGAAGGCGCGCGAGCTGAACGTCACGTCGCAGGACGTGTCGAGCTTCCTCGCGATGACGCTGTCCGGCACGACCGTCACGCAGTACCGCGAGCGCGACAAGCTGATCGCGGTCGACCTGCGCGCGCCGCAGGCGGACCGCGTCGATCCGGCGAAGCTCGCGGGCCTCGCGCTGCCGACGCCGAACGGCCCGGTGCCGCTCGGCTCGCTCGGCCGCTTCGAGCCGACGCTCGAATACGGCGTCGTGTGGGAGCGTGATCGCCAGCCGACCATCACCGTGCAGTCGGACGTGCGCGCCGGTGCGCAGGGCATCGACGTCACGCATGCGGTCGACGCGAAGCTGAACGCGCTGCGCGCGCAGTTGCCGGTCGGCTATCAGATCAACATCGGCGGCTCGGTCGAGGAAAGCGCGAAGGCGCAGAACTCGATCAACGCGCAGATGCCGTTGATGGCGATCGCCGTGTTCACGCTGCTGATGATCCAGTTGCAGAGTTTCTCGCGCGTGCTGATGGTCGTGCTGACCGCACCGCTCGGGCTGATCGGCGTGGTCGCCACGCTGCTGCTGTTCGGGCAGCCGTTCGGCTTCGTCGCGATGCTCGGCGTGATCGCGATGTTCGGGATCATCATGCGCAACTCGGTGATCCTCGTCGACCAGATCGAGCAGGACATCGCGGTCGGCCACGGCCGCGTCGACGCGATCATCGGCGCGACCGTGCGGCGCTTCCGCCCGATCACACTGACGGCCGCGGCCGCCGTGCTCGCACTGATCCCGCTGCTGCGCTCGAACTTCTTCGGGCCGATGGCGACCGCGCTGATGGGCGGTATCACGAGCGCAACCGTGCTGACGCTGTTCTACCTGCCTGCGCTGTACGCGACGTGGTTCCGCGTGAAGCGCGACGAACGCGACCCGCAGGACGGCCCGCCGCATGACGGCAGCACGCCGGCCGCGCCGTCGGGAGCCTGACCATGGATGTGTCGATGAACCTGAAAACCCATGCCGTGCGCGCGCTCGCAGCCGCGAGCCTCGCCGGCCCGCTGGCCGGCTGCGCGTGGTTCGCGCCGAGCGGCGAGCCGCCCGCGATGCCGTCGCCCGCGCATTACGGCGTCGCGCCGCAAGTCCAGCAGACCGTGCCCGCGCAAGGCGTCTCGCAGCAGTTCGAAGTCGGCGCGCAGCCGGTGCCCGACTGGTGGAAGCAGTACCGCTCCGATGCGCTGAACGCGCTCGTCGACGAAGGGTTGCGCAACAGCCCGACGCTCGGCGCGGCGTCGCATTCGCTGGATGCCGCGCGCGAGCAACTGCGCGGGCAGATCGGCAGCTCGATGCTGCCGTCGATCGAAGCGGTCGGCCAGGCCACGCGCCAGCGGGCGCTCGGCGTGCCGATTCCGGCGCTCGGCGCACCGACGCTGTTGTACGACACGTTCGTCGGGCAACTGCAGGCGAGCTACACGGTCGACCTGTTCGGCGTCTCGCGCTTCGCGAACCGCGCGCTCGCGAAACGCGTCGATGTCAGCGCGTTCCAGCTCGAATCCGCGCGGCGCGCGCTGGCCGCGAACATCGTCACCGCGTCGATCACCGTGTCGGTGCTCAACGCGCAGATCGACACGACCGAGCGGCTCGTCGCGCTCGCAAACGACCAGGCACACGACGCCGAACGCCGCTACGCGCTCGGCTCGGCGTCGCGCAGCGACGCGCTGAACGCACGGCTAAGCGCCGACACGTTCGCGGCAGGCCTGCCCACGCTGCGCCAGCAGCGCGACTCGGCGCGCCACGCGCTCGCGGTGCTGGTCGGCCGCACGCCCGACCGGCCGCCGGCCGATCTCACGCTCGCCGATCTGCACCTGCCCGAACAGGTGCCCGTCGTCGTGCCGTCGGACCTGCTGCAAAGCCGCCCGGACATCCAGGCGGCCGACGCGGGGTTGAAGGCGGCCGCCGCCGAAGTGGGCCTCGCGACCGCGCAGATGTTCCCGCAACTGTCGCTGTCGGCGGCAATGGGCAAAGGCGGCTTCAGCTGGCCGACCATGCTGTCGGGCGCCGGCGCGATCTGGAACGTCGGCGCGTCGCTGAGCCAGCCGATCTTCCACGGCGGCGCGCTGCTCGCGCAGCGCCGCGCGGCGAAGGCGACCTACGAGGCCGCGGTCGACCAGTACAAGCAGGCCGTGCTCGGCGCGTTCCAGAACGTCGCCGATTCGCTCGCGGCGCTCGAGCACGATGCGGAGGCGCTCGACGCGTCGTCCCGCGCCGCGCTGTCCGCACGCGGCGCGTACGACGACGCGGCCGCCCGCGTGCGGCTCGGCGCGCTGCCGCCGTCGGCCGCGCGCGCCAGCGAGCTGCAGTACCGCAATGCGCGGCTCGACGAGATCCGCGCGACCGGCGCACGGTTCGCGGATACCGCGCGGCTCTATCAGGCGATGGGCACGCCGCCGGCCAGCAAGGCCGATAAAGCCGGCAAAACCGCCGAGAAGGCGGCCGGCGACAGCGCAACCGGCAAGGAAGCGCGCGCCGCCACGCCCGACACCCAGCCTTCGCCGCAATAAGCCGGCCTTTCGATCGGGCGCGCGCGGGCACCCCGGTGCGCGCCCGATTTCCGATCTTCCGCTTGACCCTCACGTAGCGTAACGTTCCAGACTCCAGTGTGCGTACCGAACGGAGGAACGAATGCAGCTGAAAGTGGGAGAACTGGCGAAACGCAGCGGACTGACCGTCCGCACGCTTCATCACTATCACGCGATCGGTCTGCTGACGCCTTCGGCGCGCGCCGACAACGGCTACCGGCTGTACGACCGCCACGACATTGCCCGGCTCCACCAGATCCAGGCGCTGCGTCGCTTCGGACTGTCGCTCACCGAAATCGGCGACTACCTGAACCAGCCCGGCACCCCGCTCGTCGATCTCGTCGCGAAGCAGATCGCGTTGCTCGACCGCCAGCTCGCGCAAACCGCGCAGCTGCGCGAGCGGCTCGTGAGCCTGCACGCGCAGCTCGCCGCGGGCACGGAGCCGGAACTGGCCGATTGGCTCACCACACTGGAGTTGATGACCGTGTACGACAAATACTTTTCCGAGGAAGAACTCGCACGCATGCCGATGTACCGCAAGAGCCAGGCGGGCGACGCAGAATGGATCGCGCTCGTCGGCGAGGTCCGTGCGCTGCACGACGCGGGCGTGCCGCCCGAGGACGAGCGCGCCCGTGCGCTCGCCGGCCGCTGGATGACGATGCTCGTGCGCGACACGAACAACGACCCGCGGCTGCTCGCGAAGCTGAACCTGATGCACGAACACGAACCGGCGATGCAGTCGAAGATCGGCATTTCGACCGCGCTGCGCGACTATGTGCTGCGCGCGGCTTCCGAAACGAAGATGCGGATCTTCGAGAAATATCTCGCGCCGGACGAGATCCGCTTCATGCGGGCGCACTACGGCGAACGCGCGATGGAATGGCCGCAACTGATGGGCGACGTGCGCGACGCCATCGATGCGGGCGCGAAGCCCGATGCGCCGGAAGGTCGTGCGCTCGCGCAGCGCTGGCTCGAGCTGTTCTACAGCTATGCGGGCCACGATCCGGCCACGCATGCGAAATTCCGTCACGCGATGATGAACGAGCCGGCGCTGACGAAGGACGCATGGGTCGACGAAACGCTGCTCGGTTTCATCCGCGAGGCGATGGCGCAGTTGGCGGTTGCACGCTGATCGCGTGATCGTGCGGGCGGCATGCGTTTTCCGCGCGCCGCCCGCGCAGCGACCTACTCGTAGTCGCGCATGCTGATCCCGCGCCAATGCCTCGTCATGTAGCGCAGAAACACCGGATGGGACTTCAGCTCGGCATTCGGCACCGGCGCCGCGCCGCCGTCCATGAACTTGCCCTTGACCGTGACGGTCTCTTCGCCGCGCAGCACGTACTTCGTACCCTGGTCGATCAGGAAGTACTTGACCTGGTCGGCGCTGACGTCGCCGCGACAGCCGAGCTTGTACGCGAACAGGAACTGCTTGCGACCGTTGCCGAGCAGGTCGGTCATTTCGATCGCGGTGGGCACGACGTCGAGGATCACGTCGACCGGACATTCCTTCACGTAGTCGCGCACCGTCCAGTCGGGCCGGCCGTCGAGCGTTGCCGACACCTTGAGCTGAACGTCGTCGCCGGATGCGGTTCTGGCAAGCGTCACCGCATGCGTGCCGGCCGCATCGATCCATGTGTAATCGGCCGCCTGTGCCGGGTAGGCCGGCACAGCGGCTGCGGCAAACAGGTAAGGCAAAAGAAGGCGTCTCTTCATCGGCGATGACGGGTTGATCGAACGCGCCATTATCGGCAAAGCCGCGTGCCGCAGCCAGTCACGCGCACTCACTCGTCGCGCGATCCGAGCCCGAGTGCCTTCATTCGCCGGTACAACGTCCGTTCGCTCATCCCCACCTGCTCGGCAAGCGCCTTGCGCGTACCGTCGAACGTACGCGCAAGGCGCACCAGCTCCGCGTCCGACACGCCGCGAGCATCCGCCGCCCGCGTCTGCGACGCCGCCGACGCCGCCACGAGTTCGGCCGGCAGGTGCTCGACCCGGATCGTCCCGTCGTCCGCGAACAGGCATGCGCGTTCGAGCACGTTGCGCAGTTCGCGGATGTTGCCCGGCCACGCATACGCATCGAGGCACGCGCGCGCACGCTCGGTCAGCACGAACGGTCGGGCCGCGAACGGCCGCGCGCCCGCATCGCCCGCGTTCGCGCGCGCGTTTGCGATCCGCTGCAGGATCGATTCGGCCAGCAGCGCAACGTCGCCCTGCCGTTCGCGCAGCGCCGGCAACGGGATCGGAAACGCGTTGATCCGGTAGTAGAGGTCCTGCCGGAACCGGCCGTCTTCGATCATCTCGCGCAGCGGCTTGTGGGTGGCCGCGACAAGCCGGAAATCGGCGCGCAGCGCCTCGACGCCGCCGACGCGCCGGAACGTGCCCGACTCGATCAGCCTGAGCAGCTTCACCTGCATCGGCAGCGGCACGTCGCCGATCTCGTCGAGGAACAGCGTGCCGCCTTGCGCCGTCTCGACAAGGCCCGGCTTGCGCTGGTTCGCGCCCGTGAACGCGCCCTTCTCGTAACCGAACAGTTCGCTCTCGAACAGCGTCTCGGCGATCCCCGAGCAATCGACGACGACGAACGGCCCCATCGCGCGATCGCTCGCCTCGTGCAGCGCGCGGGCGAACAGCTCCTTGCCGGTGCCCGATTCGCCGAGCAACAGCACCGGCAACATCGACGGTGCGACGCGCTGCAGCGCGCCGAGCGCCGCGTTGAACGCGTCGGCGCCGCCGACGAGCCCTTCCGCACTCGGCTGCGCGGACGCGCTGCGCACCGTCGTCAGCCGCTCGACATACGCGATCACGTTGCCGTCCGCATCGAAGATCGGCCGCAGCTCGACGTCGACGTGCTCGGGGCCGCGCGGCGTGTGGTGGATGTGCAGCACGCGGTTCAGCCCGCGCGATTCGAGCGCCTGCTTCATCGGGCAATGCTCGCCGGCCTGGTCGCACGGCACGTCGTAGTGATGCGAGACCTGGAAGCAGTGGCGGCCCACGTGCTCGACGCCCGCCACGCCGAACTGGCGCCGGTACGCATCGTTCGCCGCGAGGATGCGGTAGTCGGGATCGACGACGATCATCGGCTGCGGGTCCTGCTCGAGATACGCGACGAGCGCGCGTACGTCGGGCGTGACATCGCGGCGCGGTGCGGGAACGATCGGGATGGTGTCGTGCGGATGCATGCGGACGCTCGGTGACGGTTCTGCCGGACGGACTGCCAGACAGGCTGCCAATTCTGCCACGACACTGCCAGATATGGCAGTCCGCATGCTTCACCGGCTACCGCCAACGCCCGCGCATCGCCACGGCCGCGCCGAAAACCCGAGCCGAATCAAGTCTCTGGCATATCGGTCGGCGCCGCGGGACCGGTTGGCACGCTTCTTGAGATAGAGATCCCGATTGCAAATGCAGAACCCGATCGAGGACACCCCGTGAGCAACGCCCCCACGCTGTCGGTCGAAGGCTTTTTCGACCCGGCGACCCACACCGTCAGCTATCTCCTGCTCGATACGGCGAGCCGCGCGTGCGCGCTGGTCGACAGCGTGCTCGACTACGACCCGAAATCCGGCCGCACGCACACCGCCAGCGCCGACCGGCTGATCGCCCGCGTCGCCGAACTCGGCGCGACCGTGCACTGGCTGCTGGAAACGCACGTACACGCCGACCACCTGTCGGCCGCGCCGTACCTGAAGGCGCGGGTCGGCGGCCAAATCGCGATCGGTTCGCACGTGCGCCGCGTGCAGCACGTCTTCGGCACGCTGTTCAACGCGGGCCCCGGCTTCGCCGAGGACGGCCGCCAGTTCGACCGGCTCGTCGACGACGGCGACACGCTCGCGCTCGGCGCGCTGACGATCCGCGCACTGCATACGCCGGGCCACACGCCCGCGTGCATGACCTACTGCGTCGACGACGCGACGCAACGCGCGGCGTTCGTCGGCGACACGCTGTTCATGCCCGACTACGGTACGGCCCGCTGCGACTTCCCGGGCGGCGACGCGCGCACGCTGTACCGCTCGATCGCCCGCGTACTCGCGCTGCCGCCCGATACGAACCTGTACCTGTGCCATGACTACCAGCCGGGCGGCCGCGACGTGCAGTTCGTGACGACCGTCGCCGAGCAGCGCCGCGCAAACGTGCACGTGAAGGATGGTGTGACCGAGGACGATTTCGTCGCGATGCGCACCGCGCGCGATGCGACGCTCGCGATGCCGGTCCTGATGCTGCCGTCCGTGCAGGTCAACATGCGCGCCGGCCACCTGCCCGAGCCCGAAAACAATGGCGTGCGCTACCTGAAGATCCCGCTCGACGCGATCTGAGCGCCGCCGCCCCCGACCGAGAACCCCGACATGACCACCCTCCGCAAGCTGACCGACGCGCTGTCGGTCTCGCCGCAGATCACGGCGGCCGACCTGCCCGCGCTTCACGCGGCGGGCGTCCGCGCGATCGTCTGCAACCGACCCGACGGCGAAGGCCCCGACCAGCCGACCGTGACCGAGATCCGCGCGGCCGCCGCGCCGCTCGGCATCGACGTGCATTACCTGCCGGTCGATACGGGCAAGGTGACCGACGACCAGGCCGCGCAGTTCGGCGCGCTCGTCGCATCGCTCGACGGCCCGGTGCTCGCGTATTGCCGCAGCGGCACGCGCTCGGCCACGCTGTGGGCGCTGTCGCAAGCGGGCCTGCGCCCGCTGAACGACATCGTCGCGACGGCCGGCGCGGCCGGCTACGACCTGCGCGCGCTCGCATCGCGCGTCACGCAAGGCGGCCGGCAGGCGGCGCCGGCCGTCGACGCGCGGCACGACATCGTGATCGTCGGCGCGGGCGCGGCCGGTATCGCGGTCGCATCGAGCCTGCTCGCGCGCGACGCGTCGCTCGACATCGCGGTGATCGATCCGGCCGACGTCCACTACTACCAGCCGGGCTGGACGATGGTCGGCGCAGGCGTATTCCGGCCCGAGACGACCGCGCGCCGGATGACTGACGTACTGCCGCGCGGCGTGCACCGGATCCAGGCCGCCGTCGCGGGCTTCGAGCCCGACGCGCACACGGTCGTGCTCGACGGCTGCCGGCGCATCGGCTACCGCAAGCTCGTCGTGTGCCCGGGGCTCAAGCTCGACTGGCATGCGATCGAAGGCCTCGCCGACACGCTCGGCCGCAACGGCGTCACGTCGAATTACCGCTACGATCTCGCGCCGTATACGTGGGAACTCGTCCGCACATTCCGCGGCGGCAATGCGCTCTTCACGCAGCCGCCGATGCCGATCAAGTGCGCGGGTGCGCCGCAGAAGGCGATGTACCTGTCGTGCGACCACTGGCGGCACGCGGGGCGCCTCGAGGCTGCGAACGTCGAATTCCTGAATGCGGGCGGCGCGCTGTTCGGCGTTGCCGACTACGTGCCCGCGCTGATGGAGTACGTAAAAAGCTACGACATCGCGCTGTCGTTCGGCCACAACCTCGTCGCGATCGACGGGCCCGCGCGCCGCGCGACGTTCGCACGCGCGCTGCCGGACGGCGGCACCGAAACCGTCGTGCGTTCGTTCGACATGATCCACGTCGTGCCGCCGCAGAAAGCGCCCGACTTCGTGCGTTCGAGCCCGCTCGCCGACGCGGCCGGCTGGATCGACGTCGATCCGGCGACGCTGCGGCACAAGCACTTTCCGGACATCTACGCGCTCGGCGACGCCACCAACACGACCAATGCGAAGACGGCCGCGGCCGCCCGCAAGCAGGCGCCCGTCGTCGCGCACAACCTGCTTGCATCGCTCGGCCGCGCGCACGGCGATGCCGCGTACGACGGCTACGGCTCGTGCCCGCTCACCGTCGAGCGCGGCAGGATCGTGCTCGCCGAATTCCTGTACGGCGGCAAGGTCGCGCCGACCTTCCCCGCATGGCTGATCGACGGCAAGCGCCCGTCGCGGCTCGCGTGGCTGCTCAAGGAGCGCGTGCTGCCGCCGCTCTACTGGAAAGCGATGCTCAAGGGCCGCGAATGGCTCGCGAAGCCCGCGATCGCGCGTTGAACGGAGCCCGATGACGTCATGCTGATTTCCCTCGTACTCGGCGGCTTCGTCGGCGCCGTGCTCGGCCTGACCGGCGCCGGCGGCGGCATTCTCGCGGTGCCCGCGCTCGTCGTCGGCATGAGCTGGCCGATGCAGCAGGCCACGCCGGTCGCACTCGTCGCGGTGGCCGGCAGCGCCGCGCTCGGCGCGCTCGAAGGCTTCCGCCGCGGGCTCGTGCGCTATCGCGCAGCACTGCTGATGGCCGTGGCCGGCGTGCCGCTGACCACGCTCGGCGTGCGGCTCGCGCACGTGCTGCCGCAGCGCCTGCTGCTCGCGTTGTTCGCGCTGACGATGCTGGTCGTCGCCGGCCGCCTGCTGCGGCAGGCGCTGCGACACGCGCGCGTCGACGCGGATGCGTCGCCGTTGTGCGTCGGCCGCGTGAATCCCGATACGGGCCGTCTCGTGTGGTCCTGGCCGGTCGGCTTCGCGCTTGCGTCGACCGGCGCGATGACGGGCCTGATGACGGGGCTGCTCGGCGTCGGCGGCGGCTTCGTGATCGTGCCGATGCTGCGCAAGTTCACCAACGTGTCGATGCACGGCGTCGTCGCGACGTCGCTGATGGTGATTGCGCTGGTCGGCACCGGCGGCGTGTTCGCGACGCTCGTATCGGGCACGCGTGCGCCGCTCGACGTGACGCTGTGGTTCACCGTCGCGACCGCACTCGGCATGGCCGCCGGCCGCGGTGCGTCGCGCTACCTTGGCGCGCGACACGTGCAGGCCGGCTTCGCGGCGGTGCTCGTGTGCGTCGCGCTCGGGTTGCTGGCGAAGGCGGCGTTCGACGCGTGAGCCGGCGCAGGATCGGGGCGCGAGAATCGAACCCGCGCCCGGCGCGCGACGCCGCCCCAGCCGTCGCGAATTTGTCAGGACCGCATGCTAGACTCGCCGCCGCGACGCCCGTCCGTCGCGCGTTGGATACGAATAATTACTCAGGAGTCCGGCCATGCTCGTCCCGTCCGTCAGCCGTGCGGCACTCGCCGCGTTGATGCTCGCTCCGCTCACCGCGCTCGCCACGCCCGCCTACACGGCGGCATTGACGCTCGCCAGTCTCTCGCCGTCGGTCGGCGGAACCGACAAGGCGACGCTGAAACTCACCAACACCGGCACCGATCCAGCCGCCGCGGGCCTCTCCATCGGCATGCCGGCCGGCTTCACCGCCAGCGGGTTCACGAACGCATGCGGCGGCACGCTGGCCAGCGACGGAACGACGCAAGTCGCGCTGTCGGGCGCGACGGTGCCGGCCGGCGGCACCTGCACGTTCAGCTTCACGCTCGACGTGCCGCCCGTTGCATCGCTGCCGCCTGCAGGTGCGCGCAGCTTCACCGTCACGGGCACCCCGGCACCCGGTCTCGCGACGCTTTCCGCCAGCACCGCGCCGACGTTATCCGGCTTCCTCGGCGCCACGCCCGGTCTGTACAGCAACACGTGGTTCCCGTCGACCGTGCGCAGCGTCGGCACGCTCGATCTGTTCATCACGCCGAAGACGGATCCCGGCCCGAACTCGAACGTGTTCTGGTCGAATCAGATCAATTCGTTGAACGGCTACACCGGCCTGCAGTCGACCGAGCTCGTATCGGCCAGCGAAGGCACCGGCCGGCAATTCCTGTTCAGCCTGTGGGGCGCGACGGCCGCCAAACCCGGCACGCCCGCCAGCGCCGGCATCGGCGCGGGCAGCTACTGCACGGTCAGCGGCTCGGCGACCGACGGCAGCGCGGGCGCGCAGTGCCGCTACCGCTACGACTGGCAGGCCGGCCACACGTACCGGTTCCGCATTACCCCGGACACGAACCAGGGGCCCGGCTGGTTCAAGAGCAACGTCACCGACGTGACGCCCGGCTCGACCGGCGACAGCTTCGACATCGGCAGCATCTACGTCGGCACGACGCAGACGCAGGTGCCGGTCTCGTCGATCAGCCAGTGGGTCGAGTATTTCGACTGGAACTCGAGCCGCACGAGTTGCACGTCGATCGCGTACACCGACGCGCAGTTCGGCATTCGCGCCTATGACGCGATCGGCAACGCGGTGGCCGTACCGGCGCCGTCGGTCACCGTCAACAAGACCTGTCCGGCCAGCGATGCGAATGCGTCCGTCTCGAACGGCGTCGCGACGCTGGTCGGCGGCCCGCAGCAATCGGCGTCCGGCCTCGTGAAAGCAAACGGCGCATGCCTGTCCGCGTCGGGCGGTCTCGTCGACGGCCATCCCGCGGTGCTCGGCGCGTGCCCGACGCCCGCGTCGGTGCGCACGTCCGGCGGCACCCATTTCAATCCGCAACTGTGGGTCGCCGCGGGCGACGGCACGCTGCAGACCAAGTACAGCTACTGCCTCACCGCACAGGCACCGAGCGCGGGCAACGGCGCGCTGCTGCGCACTTGCGTCGCCGGCGAGGCCGATCAGCAATGGCGCGTGAAGGCCGGCACGGCGCCCGGCTCGGCACAGCTCGTGTCGCAGCCGACGGGCCGCTGCCTCGCGCCCGCGGCCGGCGGCACGCTGAGCCTCCAGCCGTGCACGGCTGCCACGGCAGTCTGGACGACACCAGGCAAGAGCTTCGCGTACTGACCGGCACGGCAACGCACGCGGCGCGCCAATACAAAACGCCCGGCCCGACTCGTCGTCGGCACCGGGCGTTTTTCAATGCCACCGCAACCTGCGCGTCAGGCCGCGAACCCTGCCATCCGCTTGCGCTCCTGACGCAGCATCACGAAGTTCGCGATCACGACGCCGGCCGTCACCGCGACGATGAACAGCGTCGCGAGCGCGTTCATTTCCGGATTCAGCCCGAGGCGCACGCGCGAGAACACGACGAGCGGCAGCGTCGTCGAGCCGGGGCCCGACAGGAACGCCGACAGCACGAGGTCGTCGATCGACAGCGTGAACGACAGCAGCCAGCCCGCGATCAGCGCCTGCGAGATCAGCGGCAGCGTGATCGTGAAGAACACCTTCAGCGGCGTCGCGCCGAGATCGAGCGCGGCTTCTTCCAGCGACGGGTTCAGCTCGCGCACGCGCGACTGCACGATGATCGCGACGTACGAGATGCACAGCATCACGTGGCCGAGCCAGATCGTGAAAATGCCGCGCTCGGCCGGCCAGCCGATCCACTTCGCGAGTTCGATGAACAGCAGCAGCAGCGAGATCCCCTGGATCACCTCGGGAATCACGAGCGGCGCGTTGATCATCCCGCTGAACAGCGCGAAACCGCGAAAGCGCCCCATCCGCGCGAGCACGAAGCCGGCCCACGTGCCGATGAACACCGACGCGAACGCGGTCAGCACGCCGATCTTCAGCGACAGCCACGCGGCCGTCAGCAGCTCGTCGTCCTCGACGAGCGCCGAGTACCAGCGGAACGAGAAACCCGACCACACGGTGACGAGCTTCGACTCGTTGAACGAATAGACGATCAGGCTGATGATCGGGATGTACAGGAACGCGAAGCCGGCAAACAGCGCCGCGAACTGCAGGTAACGATTCGGCTTCATCGACGGGCCTCCTGCTCCTTCGCCTGGAAGTGCTGGAACATCGCCATCGGCACGAGCAGCAGCAGCACCATCGCGCAGGTCACCGCCGACGCCATCGGCCAGTCTGCGTTGTTGAAGAACTCATTCCACATCACGCGGCCGATCATCAGCGTGTTCGCGCCGCCGAGCAGCTCCGGAATCACGTACTCGCCGACCGCCGGGATGAACACGAGCAGGCAGCCCGCGATGATCCCGTTCCTCGACAGCGGCAGCGTGATCTGCACGAACGCCTTCCACGGTTTCGCGCCGAGGTCGTACGCCGCTTCCAGCAGGCGCAGGTCCATCTTCACGAGGTGCGCGTAGAGCGGCATCACGAGGAACGGCAGGTACGAATACACCATACCGATGTACACCGCGTAGTTCGTGCGGTACAGCTCGATCGGCGTATGGGTCAGGCCGATCCACATCAGGAAGTTGTTGAGCAGCCCGTTGTTCTTCAGGATGCCGATCCATGCATATACGCGGATCAGGAACGACGTCCAGAACGGCAGCATCACGCCCATCATCAGCAGGTTGCGGGTCGCCGGGTTCGAGCGCGCGATGTAGTACGCCATCGGATAACCGATCAGCAGACACAGCAGCGTCGTGACCGCGGCCACCCACACCGAGTTCACGTAGGTCGCGAAATACAGGCTGTCGGTGAACAGAAACGCGTAATGCGACAGGTTCAGCGCGACGTGCACGACGCCATCCGCGTACGACGCGAGTTCCGTATACGGCGGAATGCCGAGCTGCAGCTCCGCGAAGCTGATCTTGACGACCAGCACGAACGGCACGAGGAAGAACAGCACGAGCCACGTAAACGGCCCGGCGACGACCGCCGAGGCGCCCGTCAGGTTGAAGCGCCGCACCGGCCAATCGAGCAGGGACTTGAACGCGTTCATGACGTCAGCACCACGCCCGCAGTCGCGCTCCAGCGCACGTAGATCTCGTCGCCGAGCGCCGGCGTGTCGAGCTCGGAAATCGCGAGGCTCGATACGTTCGCGATCACCGTCTTGCCCGCGTCGAGCTTCACGTGATACAGCGAATAGCCGCCCATGTACGCAACGTTGCTGATCCTGCCGCGCGCCCAGTTGAACGCGCCTTCGGGCGGCTTGCGCGTGAGCGCGATCCGTTCCGGGCGCACCGACACCGTGACCGGCATCCCGAGCGGGCCCGAGATCCCGTGGCTCACGTACAGCCGGCTCGGCAGCTCCGGCGATTCGATGTACACGTGGTCGGGTTCGTCCTCGACGGTCAAGCCGTCGAACAGGTTCGTCGAGCCGATGAACTCGGCCGAGAAGCGGCTGTTCGGATATTCGTACACTTCGTTCGGCGAGCCGATCTGCACGATCTGGCCTTCGCTCATCACCGCGAGGCGATTCGCCATCGTCATCGCCTCTTCCTGGTCGTGCGTGACCATCATGCAGGTGACGCCGACCTTGTTCAGGATGTTGACGAGCTCGATCTGCGTGCGCTGGCGGATCTGCTTGTCGAGCGCCGACATCGGCTCGTCGAGCAGCAGCAGCTTCGGGCGCTTGACCAGCGAACGCGCGAGCGCGACGCGCTGCTGCTGGCCGCCAGAGAGCTGATGCGGCTTGCGCTTCGCGTACTTGCTCATCTGCACGAGTTCGAGCGCCGCATGCACGCGCTCCTTCAGCTCGGCCTTCGGTACGCCTTCCTGCTTCAGGCCGAATGCGACGTTCGACTCGACCGACATGTGGGGGAACAGCGCGTACGACTGGAACATCATGTTCACGGGCCGCTTGTACGGCGGCATCTGCGCGAGGTCCTCGCCGTCGATCAGGATCTTGCCCGACGTGACCGTCTCGAGACCCGCGAGCATCCGCAGCAACGTCGACTTGCCGCAGCCCGAGCTGCCGAGCAGCGCGAACAGCTCGCCCTGGCGCACGGTCAGGTTGACGCTGCGCACGGCTTCGGTGTCGCCGAATTTCTTGACGACGTCGACGATCTGGACAAAGTTCTCGGCGCGCGCACTGGCGCCGGAGGAGGAAACGGAGGACGGTGCGCCCGCGACCGGCGCACCCGACTGGCTATTCATGATGTGCTGCTTCTCTCCTGCGTTTTGACGAACAAAGCCCCCGGGGGCACCAGGGGCTTCATGACTGCTGGGGAACACCGGCTCGCGTCAGCGGCCCGATTTCAGCTCGGTCCACAGACGCGTCTGCAGACGCTGGATTTCAGGCGGCAGCGGCTTGAGCAGGAACAGCGTCTTCACGACGTCGGCCGGCGGGTAGACGGCCGGGTCGTTCGCGACGTCAGGCTTCACGTACTTGCGGGCCTCGGCGTTGGCGCTCGGGTAGTACACCGCGTTCGTGATCGCGGCGTGCACCTTCGGATCCTCGATGTAGTTGATCCACTGCAGCGCGGCATCCTTGTTCTTCGCGTCCTTCGGGATCGCCATCACGTCGAACCACACCGGTGCGCCGCCCTTCGGAATGTAGTACTCGACCTTGTACGGCTTCTTCGCTTCGATCGCGCGATGCTTTGCGATCACGACGTCGCCCGACCAGCCGAACGCGAAGCAGATGTCGCCGCCGACCAGGTCGTTGATGTAGCCGGACGAGTTGAATTGCGTGATGTACGGGCGGATCTTCTTCAGCACTTCCATCGCGGCCTTGTAGTCGGCCGGGTTCGTGCTCATCGGATCCTTGCCGATGTAGTGCAGCGCAGCCGCGAACATCTGGTCGGGCGCGTCGAGCACCGACACGCCGCAGGTCTTCAGCTTCGAGATGTTTTCCGGCTTGAACAGGATGTCCCAGTTGTCGAGCGGCACCTTGCCGAGCGCCTGCTGCGCCTTGGTCAGGTTGTACGCGAGACCGGTCGTGCCGTACGCCCAGGGCACCGAGTACTTGTTGCCCGGGTCCGCGCCCGCGACGAGCGCCATCAGTTGCGGATCGAGGTACTTGAGGTTCGGCAGCTTCGACTTGTCGAGCGGCGCGAAGATGCCGGCGGCGATCTGCTTGCCCGCGTAGTTGCTGGTCGGCACGACGATGTCGTAGCCCGAGCTGCCCGTCAGCAGCTTCGCCTGCAGCGTGTCGTCGCTGTCGTAGTTGTCGTAGCGGACCTTGACGCCCGCCTGCTTCTCGAAGTTCGGGATCGTGTCCTTCGCAATGTAGTCCGACCAGTTATAGACATTGAGCTGCGTATCCTTCGCCGCTGCCGCCGATGCACCCACGCACAGCGCGAGCGCTGCGAACCGGCCCACTACCTTTGCTTTCATCCCGTTCTCCCTCCGGCCGGACCGTTTGTCCGGCTGCCGTCTGCCTCGTCACGGCGGCGCAATCTGGTGCTCCGCCCCTCGAAAACCCCGAAAACTACCACCATTCGCGCTCCGTCACAAAAAAATCATGCCGGTGTCGCGCAAACGGAACAGATCGCCGCCGTCGGCCAGTCAGGCCGCCCGTGCGGCGGGGTGTTCCGGAGGGAATTCTATCGGGTAATCGGCGGCTGTCCACCGGGAAAAACAGGCAGCGGCGAAACCGCGTTCGCCGGCCGGACGGATCACGCACCCCATGGTTGTGTGCGCCGGCGTATCACCGGTGACATCGCGGCGCGCTTCGCGCACCGGTGCCTGTCGGGCAATCCTGTCGGCCAGCCGTTGCCGTGCTCCCGGCGGGTGCGGCCGGCCGTACTGTCATGACGGTGCGCCGGGACGGCATGCCGGCCGCACCCGCCGGGCCGACCGGCCGCGATGCATTAAAATGCCGGCTGACGATTCAACTGCGCGAACTCTTCCGATGGCCTCCAATCTCCACGACCTGCCCGACAGCCCCTGCATCGGCGTGTGCTCGACCCTCTTCGACGAAGTCTGCAAGGGCTGCGGCCGCACGGCCGCCGAAGTGTCGAACTGGGTGTTCCTGAGCGACGACGAAAAGCGCGCCGTGTGGGAGCGCATCCAGCGCGAAGGCACCGCGATGCGCTTCCAGTACGACAAGCTGTAAATCCGCCGCGCAAAAAAAAAGCGGCATGCCGACCGCCATGCCGCCAACCCCAACTCTGTTCTTTTCCTGCCGCGTCTAGAACTTCATCCCGACGCCCACGCCGACGATCAGCGGATCGATGTGCAGCGTGCCGATGCCTTTGTCGCCGAGCGTCGCATCGGTGCTCATCCAGATCTTCTTCACGTCGACGTTCATGAACACCTTCTTCGTCACCTGCACGTCGATACCGAACTGCAGTGCGGGGCCGAAGCTGCTCTTGTTGACCGACACGCCCTGCCCGCCGACGTTGAGCCCGTTGTTGTAGAAGTACGTGTAGTTCAACCCGGCGCCGACGTACGGACGCACCTTGCCGGCATGGTTGAAGTGGTACTGCAGCAGCAGCGTCGGCGGCAGCACGCCCACGCCGCCGAGATTGCCGAGGCTCGACGTCAACTGGTGCCGCGACGTGCCGAGGATCAGTTCGACGCCGAGGTAGTCGCGGATCATGTACGTGAAGTCGAGCTCGGGCACGATCGCGTTGTTCACGCCGACGTTGAGCGCGCCCAGCGTGTCGCTCGCGCGCTCGTTCGGCTGGATGCTGATCGCGCGCAGGCGAACCAGTACGTCACCCTGGTTGATGCCGTCGCCCGGCGACGCTGCGTGCGACAGCGACGGCATCGCGACGAGGCTTGCCGCGACGGCGGCAGCGGTGACACAAGTTCGAATCGTTTTATGCATGGTACGGACCCCCAAAGAATGGTTTCCATTCTCCATGTAGGGTCTTTTCAGCATCTTGATATCCGTCAAGCCAGCGTAAACGTGGGACGGTTTGCCGCAGGCTCGGTCGCACAGCCCGTCAGCAGCAAGTCGAGCAAATCGCGCACGCTGCGGATCGCGCGGCCGAACGGCAACGCTTCGCGGCCGCGGAAGAACAGCCCGTTCGCGACGTCGCCGCGCAGCGCGGCCGCCAGCCGCGTGTCGATGCAGAAATGGCCGAACTTCTCGATGCCGTCGCGCAAGCCGCATACGCTCAGGCACTCGAGCGCGGTCGGGCAGCGCTGCTTGAATGCGCCGAGCTTGTTGCGAATGCGCGTCTCGTTGCGCAGGTAACGATCGAGCCACGGCGTCTTCACTGCGCGCGCGGGCAGCCCCGTCACGCTGACGAATTCGACGATGTCGTCGGGCGCCGCATCGGCGAGCACGCGCTTGAAGTCCGGATGCGCGTCGCCTTCTTCCGTCACCGCGAACGGCGTCCCGACCTGCACGCCGTTTGCACCGGCCGCGAGCGCCGCGCGCACCATGTCGTGACTGTTGATCCCGCCCGCAACGATCAGCGGGATCGAGTCGCGCGCGAGGCCAAGCGACGCCATCACCTGCGCGGTCTCGTCGAGCACGCGCGCAAAATCGAAACGGTGATCGTGCATGTCGTCGATCTGCGTGACGCCGAGGTGGCCGCCCGCGTGCGCCGGATGCTCGATCACGATCGCATCGGGCAGGCGCCCCTTCTTCATCCACTTCTTCAGCACGAGCGCGATCCCGCGGCTGTCCGACAGGATCGGGATCAGCGCGATGTCGTGTCCTTGCGTGAGATCGGGCAGATCGAGCGGCAGGCCCGCACCCATCACGATCGCATCGGCGCCTTCGTCGCATGCGACACGCACGTAGTCCGCATGCGCGCTCACCGCCTTCATCACGTTGACCGCGATCATCCCGCGCCCTTCGCTGTAGGTCTTCGCAAGGCGGATCTCGCGTGCCAATGCGTCGAGGTTCGCGGCCTCGAGCGTCGCGCGATCGGGTTGCGCGCGGCAACGCGCGAGCAGGTCCGCATGATGGTGACGCAGGTCGATGCTCGCGATCGTGCCGACCGCGCCTTCGCGGGCGACGCTGCCCGCCAGCCGGTGCGCGGAAATACCGACGCCCATGCCGCCCTGCACGACAGGCAGCAAGGTGCGGCCGCGAATCGTCAGCGGCGGAAAGGAAGTGCATACGGTCATCGGATACCTCGTCGGAACATCGGAACCGCGATGATCGACGATCCACCGCCGCGCACCTTGACGGCCGTCAATAAAAAAACGGCACGCGAGCGTGCCGTTTCCGGTTCATGCGGCGCGAAGCGCTCAGGCCGGTTTCGCTGGCTTCAACTGCATCGACTTGTACTCGAGATACTCTTCGAGCCCGTACACGCCGTTCTCGCGGCCGTGCCCCGACTGCTTGTAGCCGCCGAACGGCGCGGCGCCGTTCCACGTGCCGCCGTTGATGTCGACCTGCCCCGTGCGGATGCGGCGCGCGACGCTCATCGCGCGTTCGTCGCTGCCGGCCCATACCGCGCCGCCGAGCCCGTACGGCGAATCGTTCGCGATCCGCACGGCTTCGTCTTCGTCGCGATACGTGATGATCGACAGCACCGGCCCGAAGATCTCTTCCTGCGCGATCGTCGATTTCGGATCGACCCGGCCGAACACGGTCGGCTTCACGAAGAAGCCCTTCGCGAGCCCTTCCGGCAGGCCCGTGCCGCCCGTCACGAGTTCCGCGCCTTCATCGATCCCGCGCTGGATGTACGCCTGCACGCGCTGCTGCTGCACGGCCGACGCGAGCGCGCCGAGTCGCGTTGCGTCCTGCCGCGGATCGCCCGCGACGTACGTTTCGGCCGCGGCCTTCGCGATCTCGCGCGCTTCTTCGTAGCGCGCTTCCGGCACCAGCATCCGCGTGTGCGCCGAGCAGGTCTGCCCCGCGTTCAGGTAGCACGCGTTGACCGTGCCCTTCACCGCCGTTGCGAAATCGGCATCGTCGAGGATCACCGATGCCGACTTGCCGCCCAGCTCGAGCGCGACGCGCTTGACGCCCGCGGCCGCCAGCTCGGCCACGCGCTTGCCGGCACGCGTCGAGCCCGTGAACGACACCATGTCGACGTCCGGATCGGTGGCCAGCACCTCGCCGACGACCGGGCCGTAGCCGCACACGAGGTTGAACACGCCGGCCGGCAGGCCGGCTTCGTGAATCGCTTCGGCGAGCATGAACGCGTTGAGCGGCGCGACTTCGGACGGCTTCAGGACGACCGTGCAGCCGGCCGCGAGCGCCGGCGCGACCTTCAGCGTGACCTGGTTGAGCGGGTAGTTCCACGGCGTGATTGCCGCAACGACGCCGACCGGCTCGCGCACCACGAGCGAGTTGCCGACCTGTGCCTCGAATTCGAACGACTCGGCGAGCTTCGCGTACGCCTTCCAGTTGTAGATCGGGCCGCCGACCTGGATCGCGCGCGACAGCTTGATCGGCATCCCGACTTCGCCCGTGATCGACTGCGCGAGTTCCTCGCTGCGCGCCTGCAGACGCTCGACGATCTTGCGCAGGTAACCCGCGCGCGTCGCGGCCGGCGTCGCTGCCCATGCGTCGAAGGCCGCGCGCGCCGCGCGGATCGCATCCTGCGCGTCGGATGCGATGCCCTCCGGAATCCGGCCGATCACGGCCTCGGTGCCCGAGTCGATCACGTCGATCGTGCCGGTTCCGGCCGGTTTGCGCCACGCGCCGTCGATATAGAACTGGTCGTAGATTTTCATCGTGTTCCGTCTCCTGTTGATCCGGGTTGGCGCCTTGACGCTCAGGTCCGCTGGAGTCGCTGCTTCAGCACCTGCTCCAGCCCGATGCTTCGCGGGAAGCCGACATTCTAACGAGCGTTGCGGTCGACTGGTGTGACGATTGACAGCCATTCGAAAGGACTCCGGCCTCTGCCGCATCCGCGCTCCGCGGTCGACCGCGAACGCCGGTGCCACGTCCGTTTCGCCGCCGCCATGTCAGCATCCGCCCGGGTGCGCGGTCGGGCCCGCATCGTGCTATGTTTTTATTATCGGCACCGGCCCATTGCGACCGGCGCCGCCCGGAATCGATGCATTTCGTGAGCCCTGCCATGTCCGACGCCTCCCATACCCTCGGCTCGCAAGACCGCCTGGAGCTGCTTTGCTGGCTTACCTGCGGCAATCTCGGCGCGTTTTACCTCAACGAATCGTGGCCGGACGCCACGTTCCAGGTCCAGGCCGCGCACCGCTGGCTCGACCGCCATCACCGTCAGGCCGACTGGCTCGCGGTCGCCAAGCTCGCGGCGCTCGCGCAGGACATCGCGAAGCGCCACGCCGGGTTCGTCGACGCGTCGTGGGCACGCGACGCGGTCGAGGAAATCGTCGATACCGACGATCTCGACTATCGCGCGAAACTCGTGCAATGGGTGTACGAAGACTGCTGCAAGGCGCTCGCGGACAAGCGGCTGGCCGATTGAGCCGCATATCGAACCGCGCGCGGGTCGCGGCACCGCTTTGCGCGACGATCTTTTCGTCGATGCGGAGGTAACAGCCGGACGGGCTGGCGGGGTACGGTGCATCAGCACCGCTCCCTGCGCCGGCACGCGCGAAGCGTCATAGAATCGTCGTCGCCGACCGTTCGGATCATCCGGCCCGAACTCACCTCGAACCTGAAGGATGCTCGCGTGGCGCTCGCCCATCGATTTCCGCTGATCGCCGGCGCATCGGCCGCACTGATTGCCGGTTTTGGCGCGGCCCATGCGGCGCCCCCGCCCGCAGCAACCACTGCCGCCGCGTGTCCGTCGCCGTCGTTCGACCGCTACCCGGCACGCGCCGCGAGTGCGCCGCCCAAGCCGGCCACATCGCCCAGGCTGACCACCAGGGAATCCCGCCTGTACCGCACCGTCATTCGCGACGCGTTCACGCAACCGGCCAATTTTGCCGGCCACTATCGCGTCGCGATCTGGGGCTGCGGAACGGATTGCCGGAACTTCACGATCGTCGACAAGTACACGGGCGCGACGTACACGATGCCCGGCGTGAACGCCGTCGCGGGCGTGATGGGCAACGACGACGAACGCGTCGATTTCCGCACCGGCAGCAGGCTGCTGATCGTCGCGGGCTGCTTCAACGACGATTGCGACGACCACAACGCAAAGGCGGCCCGGTTCTTCTACGAATGGACCGGCACGCGGCTGCGTCCGGTCGGCACCTGTCCGCTGGCCATCGAGCCGCGTCAGTAACCGGCGCGGTCGATTCGCTGGCAGCCGCCCAGCGCAACTTGCGCTATCGTTTCTCCTGTCCTGTATACCTTCAACGACGCGCCCACCCGCGATGTCAATTCACCTCAGTTTCGACGACGGACCCGGCCCGTCGACGCCAGCCTTGCTCGATGTCCTGCGTGCCGCGTCGTGCGCAGCGACGTTCTTCCTGCTCGGCAAGAACCTGGCGGGCGCGCTCGACATCGCGACGCGAATGGCGCGCGAAGGCCATCGACTCGGCAATCACACGCATTCGCATGCGAGGCCGGGCGCACTGGCGGACGACGTGCTGATCGCCGAAATCGATGCGACCGACGCGCTGATTCGCGACGCGTATCGCCGGGCCGGCATGCCCGCGCCCGACGCGATCCCGCTGCGCCTGCCTTACGGGCTGGTACCGCAGGACAATCGCGCCGGCGTGCTCGCGCGCCTGCAGCGCGAACACACGGGCTGGACCGCGATACTGGACGACTGGCAGCGGCCGGCGCCGGCGCCCGAGGTACTGTTCGACGCGATGCGCGCGCATGTCGCCGACAGCGCGGCACGGCACCAGGACGTGCTGTTCTGCATGCACGACGGATCGCGGCATGGAGACGCGCGGCCCAATACGGTCGAAGCCGTGCGCCTGTTCCTGAATCGACAGAACTGACGCGGCGGCCGGCCAGCTTCAGGGCGCCGCGCCGTCCAGCAATTGCCGCCAGCCACCGAGAAATCCGATGCCGGGCCCCGGCATCCACAGGCCGCGCTGCGCGGCTTCGAGATGGATCAGCGTCTGGTCCACGCAGAACAGCGCCATCAACGCATCGCGATTCGCGCGCATCCAGTCCGGCGCAGCATCGGGTCGCGTCGCTGCATAGGCTTGCAGGCCGGCCTCCCAGCGCGGCGCGTCGAAGACGAAGCGATCGTCCCTGCCCGCATCGCGCGACAGCGCGAACAGCGCAAAGGCCGCCTCGAGCCACTGCGCACCCTGCCCGACATCGTCGAAATCGAGCACACCGCTCACCGCACGCCCCACGTACAGCAGGTTGCCCGCGTGATAGTCGCCGTGCAGCCAATGCACCGGCCCCGTCAACCAGCGTGCCGCGGCGGCGAGATGCATGCCGATCCGCCGGATCACCGTGTCGTAATGGCTATTCAAGTCGCCCGGCAACGACGGCATCGCGCGCGCCGACACACGCGCATGGCGCGCCGCCAACCAGGCCATCGGCGCGGATTCGCTCACGGGGATCGCCGCCAGCGCCGCATGCAGATGCGCGAGCGCGCGCATCGCATCGATCGCGCCCGCTTGCGCATCGTCGGGCAGGCCGGGGCTGCCGTCGATATGCTCGAACAGGTGCAGCCAGCTTCCATCGGGCACCTGCACACCGGATTGCGCATCTACTGTCGGCCGCAGTCGCGGCAGCGCGGGCAGCATCGGCGCCGTGCGCGAACGGCCGAGATCGCCGAGTATCGACGCCTCGCGATGCACCTGCTCGACCAGCTTGCCGGACCACGACACGCGCAGCACCACGCGCTCCGAATCGCACTCGACGAGATACGTTTTGTTAGTATGGCCCGACGACAGCGCCTGCAGGCGCGCCGGCCCGAGGTTCCAGTGCCGGCGAAGCCAGGGTTCCAGCGTTTTCACGTCACTCCTACTCGTTGCATTGACCATGTCAGAGCGTCCTTCGGCCCGCATGCGGGACATCAACATCGAATGGCTGACGCGCGCTGCCGAATTCGACCATCTGTTCCAGACGCGCTGGCTCGGCGAGCGCTTCTTCCATCTGCCCGGCGACATGCTCGCGCTCCAGGAACTGATCTGGCGCGAGCGCCCCGACTGCATCGTGCAGACCGGCATCGCGGCGGGCGGTGGCGTCGTGTTCTCCGCGTCGATGCTGGAATTGGCGGGCGATCGCGGCCGCGTCGTCGCGATCGATCCGCGCCTGCGCGACGCAGTCAGGCAGCGTCTGCAATCGCACCGGCTTGCCCATCGCATGGTGCTGATCGAAGGCGAATCGTGCGCGGCCGACACGCTCGCGTCGGTGCGCGCACAGATCGGCGACGGCGCGCGCGTGATGGCGATCCTCGATCTCACGCATACGCACGCACACGTGCTGCGCGAACTCGAATGCTATGCGTCCCTCGTCACGCCCGGAAGCTACGTAATCGTGATGGACACCATCATGGAGTATCTGCCGGCATCGATGTTCGACGGCAAGCCGTACGGCAAAGGCAACAACCCGGCAACGGCCGCGCGCGAATTTCTCGCCCGCGACGACCGGTTCGACGTCGACGAGGACATCGAGGATCGCGTGCTCATGACGCTGTCGCCAGGCGGCTTCCTGAAGCGAGTTCGCTGATCAGGCGGGCGGCCTGCGCCGAGCCATCGAGCGTGTAGCTCGCACGGATTCGCGCCGCGTGCTCGCGCAGCGGGCCGGGACGCAACAGGCGTTCGAGCGCAGCGGTAATGCCAGCGACGCCGGCCTGCTGCAGATCCAGCACGCACCCGGCGCCGGCCCGCTCGACGAAGTGCGCCGAATGGAACTGGTCGTTGCAGAACGGCGACAGCAGCATCGGCACGCCGCACGCGAGCGACTCCATCACCGAATTCGCGCCGCCGTGGCTGACGAACGCGTGCGTGCGCCGCAGCAGCGCCAGTTGTGGCACATAACGCACCGCGACGACGCGCTCGTCATCGGCCGGCAGCAGATCCGAATCGACCAGTTCGCCCACCGACAGCACCAGTTGCGCCGACGTCGCGCGCGTCGCGTCGATGACCTTCGCGAACACGTCCGGGTGGTAGTAAAGCTGGCTGCCGAGCGACATGTAGACGAGCGGGCGATCCGCGTCGAGGCGTTCCCACGGGAACGGCGTCTCGTCGCCGCGCGGGCCGGACGGCAGCGCGGGGCCGACCAGCTCGACACCCGGCGGCGGCGCGCCGACCAGCGCGTCGGTCGTGAACGCGAGCGTCAGATGCGGCGACAGGATGTCGCAACCGCGAAAGCGCGCGTCGAGACCGTAGCGCGCGAACAGGCGCGTGCGTTCCGGCGCAAGCCAGCGCACCGTGCGCAACAGTTCCGAATCGAGATCGTCCGGCAGCACCGGATTCAGCGAATTGGACATCGACACCCACGGCAGCCCTTCCAGCTCGGCGGCAATCGCCGCCGCATAGAGCAGCGGATCGATCACGACCACGTCGGGCTGCCATTCGCGCAGCACCGCGCGGATGCCGTCCACCTGCGCGGGTGCGAGGTCGATCAGCAGCGTGCGGATCCAGTGTCGCAGCCAGTCGGCGTCGCGAATGTTCGCGGCGAAGCTCGCGCCGCGCGACAGGTCGTGGCGTTCGGGCGTCTCGCGCGGCCCGACGAACGCGAAGTCGCCGGCGCCGTCGAGTTGCGCGCTGATGTCGGCCGGCGCGTAGAACGCGACGTCGCAGCCGGCGGCGCGCAGATGCTGGGCCGGGCCGATGCACGGATTGACGTGCCCTTTTTCGGGCACCACGCAGAACAGGATGCGTTTCATGAGCGGCTCAGGTTGGGCGATGCGCGGCATCGAAGTGGAAGTGGTCGAGATGATCGAGGAGCAGCGTCAGCGTCGCCCACAGCACGCGTTCGGTATCCGCCTGCAGCGTGGGCGCGGCAAGACCGAGCGTGTCGGCGAGCGCGCGCGTGCGGTCGCGATCGAGCAGTGTCGCGAGGTCCATCGCCGGCGCGAGCCGCCCGCGCTTGGGGCCATGCACGAGACGGTCCGGCAGGTTCAGACGCGCACCGAGATCGCGCAGGCATTGTTTGTTCAGGTCGGGTTCGATGCTCGTCAGATGCGCGACGACGGCGGCGTCGACAAACGGCGGATGCAGATCGACCGACGCCGCATCGAACAACGCATGGCACAGCGGCAGGTAGTTGGCCGACCGGTCGCGGCGCAGCACCTGGTCTGCGCCGTCGCCGGTGATGGCCACCTCGACGCCGTCGGCGGCCATCGCCTCGGCCAGGAGCAGCTTCGCGACCGGATGCAGGTTGAACATCGGCTCCTCGACCGCATGGGTCGTTCTCGGCAGCGCGGCCACGAAATCGGCCTCGTTCGCGCGCACGATCTTCACCGTCGCCTGCATCTGCGCGGCCAGTTCGAGTGCCGCATCGCGTTCGCAATAGTCCGGCATGTCGGTCGCGAGGATGTAGGACGTCACGTGCCGCTGCGCGCCGAGTTCGCGCAGCAACGCGAGCAGCAGCGCCGAATCGAGCCCGCCGCTCAGCGCCAGCGCGACGCGCTTGCCGCTGTCGAGCGCGCGTTGCAGCGACGCGCGCAGCACGGTTTCCAGATCGCCGCGCTGCGGCCGTTCCGGCGCAGGCTGCACCGCGAACCCTTGCGGCGACCGGATCAGCGCATGGCCGGGCGGCACCGCCAGCACGTCGCGCAGCACGGTGCGACCGACGGGACGCTCGCCGCTCAGGTAGCCCGCGATGGCGACCGTATCCGGCGCGCCGGCCGGTTGCCCCGACGCATGCAGTACGGCCCGGATGCCGGACGCCGACACGCCGCTGCGCGGATGGTAGTGCAGACGATCGAAACCGAACGGGTCGCGCGTGCCGACGATCATGGATAACGAGCCTTCAAGGTGTCCACTTCAATACGTTTGAGGATGCGATGCGGCGCCACCGGCGCGCTGCCGCCCTGGCAATGCAGGCACGCTTCGAGCGGCGCCTCGCGTTGCAGATAGGCGAGCATCGCGTCGAGCATGCCTGCGTCGTCGCGCAACGGCAGGCCGTCGGATTGAAAATCCTTCTCGCCCTTGTACAGCGTATGGAAATGCGCGGGACGCGTACACGTGTAGAACATGCCGTCGCGAATCATATGGCAGCGCTCGCGGATCCAGCAATCGCGATAGAGGCGCTGCGCGTCGTCGCGGTCCGTGCCGGGCTGTGCGCGATTCATCGTCGTGAACACGTCCTGCACCTTCCAGTTCAGGCGGACATCGAAGCGCGCCGCCTGGTGCTCGACATGCGCGATCAGGTCCGGCGAAAGCGACGGCTTCGGGTAGCGCGAGATCGTCAGCGCATCGACCGCCTGCCAGAACGCGTCCGGCATCTCGCCGAGCTTCAGCCCGTTTGTCGTGACCGATATCACGGGTGCGATGCCCGTGGCGCGCACGCGTTCGATCAGCTCGACGAGCGCCGGATGCAGCAGCGGTTCGCCGCCGACCAGCTTGAACATGCGCGGGCTCAGCACCTTCGCAGCCGTGCGCAGGTCGGCTTCGAGCGAATCGGGGCTCGCATGCCACTCGGGCAGGAGCGGCGACAGCGAGCAGCATTCCGCGCAGGTCAGGTTGCAGTGATCGACGATATGCGCTTCCAGCGAACGCGTCCGGACGCGCCCGTCTTCGACGCGATAGTCGCGATCCAGCGGCGGCGGGAAGACATGTTTCCGCTCGCCGGATGGCAGCGGGTTCGTGGCCCGGTTCAGATTCGCATTCACATCAGTTTCCTGCTTCCACGCAACGGGAAAAGAAATCGACGAGACGGCCGCGCGCGTCCACCATCGCGGACGCCATCGTCACCGCCCCGTTCAGGTGCGCGGCGAAGCGCGCCTGATCGTCGAACCAGCCTTGCACGACCCACAGCTTGAGCGCGTGCTGCAGACACGCGGCATCGACGGCCCATGCGATGCGCGCGGGATTCACCGGCCGGACCTGCCGATATGCGCGTACGAATGCTTCCGCAAGCGGGGGTGCCTCCAGCGGCAGATGATTCAGGCAACGCACCAGCTCGTATTCGCGCGGCGCGCCGATCGACGCTTCCCAGTCGAGGATGAGCGGCGGCGTGCCCGCATCCGCGAACAGGTAGTTGAACTGGTTGTAGTCGTTGTGGATCGGGTGCTGCGGATCGTCGGCGGGAAACGCTTCGACGCTGCCCGGATAGTAGCGGTCGATCATGCGCAGCGCGAGCTCGACATAGCGGCGCAGGTTCGCGGCGCCGTCGTGCGAACGCGCGCGATCCAGCGCATCGTGCAGGTTGCGGCGCACCGCGTCCGCGTCGATCTCGGTCAGCCGCGCGCGGATCGTGTCGAGCGACGGCAGATGAAGCCGCTCGAGGCTCAGGTGCAACGCCGCCAGACTCGCGCCGAGTGCATCCCATTCCGCCGGCGAAAACGTATCGTAGGTTCTGAACTGCCCCGCTTCCCAGCGCGTCAGCATCGCGTGCGCGCCGGTGCCCGTCCACAGCGGTTCGCCGGCCGTCGTGCGTTCCAGCGTCTGGACACGGAAGCGGGCATCGCCGTGCGTTTCGAAATGCGCGAGTACGGCAGCTTCCTTGGCCGCGCGCGCATGATGCTCCGGCGCATAGAGCTTGACCGCCACGCCGCCGTCGCCGGTCGGCAGATGCCACACGCGCTCGCCGACCTGCCGCGGCGGCCCGCTTTGGCCGAGCGCGTAGGCGTCGCGGATTGCGTCGAAGGTGACGGCGCGCTCGTCCATTCAGATGTGCTCGGCCGGCCCGTGCCGATACGGATGGCCGCTCAGGAACGTGTTGTGCCCGACGTAGCGCAGCTTGTACATCGCCGGCCGAAACAACACCGACGGATCGTTGTTCTCAATGCCGAGCTGCGGGTACAGGTCCTGCCGCACGAAGAATGCGTTGTTGCCCATGTCGTCGCAGCAGACGAGCTCATAGCCCTTCTGCCTGCCGAGATGAACGAGCGATTCGAGGCTCGCGCCGTAATAGGTCGATCCGTCCCATTCGTGGTCCGGATTGAAGCACATGACCCAGCGTTCGGGCGGCGTGTAGTACGGGTTGTATTCGATCACGACGATGCGCGGATTGAACGCTTGCAGGCCGCGCCAGACCCAATAGTCGTTTCCGTCGATATCGATCGACAGCAGATCGAAGTCGGCCGGCGTGTTCGCATCGGCGAGCAACTCGTCGATCGTGTCGGGCTGGGCGCGGTCGTGATGCAGCCGGACGCGCTCTGCACCTGCGTAGTGCGCGGCAAGCTTGCCGAACCGGTATGCGCTGCCTTCCACCAGCACGCCCGCCCAATCCTGTTCGCGCAACAGCCGCGCGGTGTTGCTGTTGCGCAGGCCGTCGCTCGCGCCGATGTCGACGCAGAAGCGATTCGTGGGCGCGATCCGCTCCATCAGCCTCGCGAGGATGCTTTCCTCGGTGCCCTGCGCGTACAGGCTTGGCGCAAGGCCGGACAGGTCGAGCGGGAGAGGATGGTCCTGCATCGAGGGGCGGCTCCGGGTCGGGATCGGGTATGGGGATTGGTGTTCGGAGGGTAATTTACCCGAAGTCGATTGATCGGAGGAAACTGGAATGCGCGACGCTGTCGGGCTGGCCGGGGGCGGAAATGAAAAAGCCCGCATCGACATTGCTGTCGATGCGGGCCTGATGCGTTTCTCACGGCTTCGCTCTATGTGCCTGGCTTCATATTGTCTAGCCGCGACACATGAACGGAAGCCTCAGGACAATTACTCCTGCCCCTGACTCGTCAGGAATTCCTCGTAATTGCCGCCGAAGTCGAACAGCGTACTGTCCGTCCGCACTTCGATGATCCGGTTCGCCAGCCCGCTCACGAATTCGCGGTCGTGCGACACGAAGATCAGCGTGCCTTCGAACTGCTCGAGCGCGATCTGCAGCGACTCGATCGATTCCATGTCCATGTGGTTGGTCGGCTCGTCCATCAGCAGCACGTTGTGGCGGCCGAGCATCAGCTTGCCCCAGATCATGCGGCCCTTCTCGCCGCCCGACAGCACCTTCACCGACTTCCGGATGTCGTCCGACGAGAACAGCAGGCGGCCCAGCGTGCCGCGCACCATCGTTTCGTCGTCGCCATCCTTGCGGTACTGGTCGATCCAGTCCATTAGCGTGATGTCGTTCGGGAACTCCTCGTACGTGTCCTGCGGCATGTAGCCGACGTTCGCGTTCTCGGACCACTTCACCGTGCCGTGTTCGAGCGCGAGCGCGCCGAGCAGCGAGCGCAGCAGCGTCGTCTTGCCCGCGCCGTTCTCGCCGATGATCGCGATCCGCTCGCCCGGCTGCACCGACAGGTTGAAGTTCTGGAAGATCGTGCGCTCGTACTTCTTCGTGATGTCCTCGGCGACCACCGCGACGTTGTGCAGCTTCTTCTCGAACTCGAAGCGGATGAACGGGTTCTGGCGCGACGACGGCTTGAATTCCTCGATCTTGATCTTGTCGATCTGCTTCGCGCGGCTCGTCGCCTGGCGGGCCTTCGACTTGTTCGCCGAGAAGCGGCGCACGAAGTCCTGCAGTTCGGCCACACGCTCCTTCGCGCGCGTGTTCGCCGCGGCCTGGCGCTCGCGCGCCTGCGCCGATGCGAGCATGTAGTCGTCGTAGTTGCCCGGCCAGACCTTCAGCGTGCCGAAGTCCATGTCGGCCATGTGCGTGCACACCGAGTTCAAAAAGTGACGATCGTGCGAAATGATGATCATCGTCGAGTTGTACTCGTTGAGCGTCTGTTCGAGCCAACGGATCGAGTTGATGTCGAGGTTGTTGGTCGGTTCGTCGAGCAGCAGCACGTCGGGCTTCGAGAACAGCGCCTGCGCGAGCAGCACGCGCAGCTTCCAGCCCGGCGCGACGTCGCTCATCGTGCCGCTATGGAACTTCTCCTCGATGCCGATGCCGAGCAGCAGCGCGCCCGCGCGCGCCTCGGCGTCGTAGCCGCCGTATTCGGCGAACTTGCCCTCGAGCTCGGCCGCGTGCATGTAGTCGTCGTCGGTGGCTTCCGGGTTCGCGTAGATCGCGTCGCGCTCGGTCATTGCGGCCCACATCTCGGTGTGGCCCATCATCACGACGTCGAGCACGCGCACGTCTTCGTACGCGAACTGGTCCTGGCGCAGCTTGCCGAGACGGACGTTCGGCTCCAGCGCGACGTTGCCGGCGCTCGGCTCGAGGTCGCTGCCGAGAATCTTCATGAACGTCGACTTGCCACAGCCGTTCGCGCCGATCAGACCATAGCGGTTGCCCTCGCCGAATTTGACCGAGATGTTCTCGAACAGGGGCTTTGGCCCGAATTGCATCGTGATGTTGGCAGTAGAAAGCACGGCAGGTCCCGTTAAAGGATAAATCGACGGAAAACCGTGTATTTTAGCAGGTGTCGGAGAAACTGCCGACCATGCCGTTCCGGCAGCGCATTCCGACCCCTGGTCCGCCGCCCGGCGGCCCGCCAACACGACGGCGCGCGCCCCACTGCCGTCTTACCGGAATCCCGCATGCTTGCCAGCCAGCTTCGCGAACAACTCGTCGGCGCATGGCGCCTCGTGTCCTACGAAGTGCGCCCGCGCGACGGCAGCGCGGTCGCCTATCCGCTCGGCCGCGACGTGCGCGGCTGGATTCTCTACACACCGGACGGCTACATGTCCGCCCAGCTGATGGCCGCCGGTCGGCCGCCCTACGCGGACGGCGACCTGCACGGCGGCACCGCCGACGAGCGCGCGAGCGCCGCCCGCGGCTACATCGCCTATTCCGGCCCCTTTCGCGTCGACGACGAGGGCACGCTGACCCACGAAATGGACGTCAGCCTGTACCCGAACTGGATCGGCAACGTGCAGCAGCGGGTCGTCATGCTTGACGGCGATCGCCTGCAACTCGGCACCGCCGCGCCGGCGCGGATCGACGGCCGGGAAGTCGACGCCGTGCTGCTCTGGGCGCGCGCGGGCCGCTGACGCGCCGCTGCCGGTCGCAACGGTCGCCGGATCGGTGCGACCGGACGGCTGGCCGTTGCGCGCACGCGCGGCGTGCGGCGAGGCTGCGTAGCGCTCGCCTTGCGACGAGCGCACGCATCACTTGCCGGCCTTCGCGGCCACCCGCTGCGCCGCCTTCGCGTTCATCTGCCCGAACAGTTCCGAGCACGGCACGTCCCGGTTGTTGCTCGGCGCGATCAGCGGGATCAGCGCCGCGAACGGGTTGATCAGCCCGAGCCCGATCATCGCGCCGGCACGCAGCGCGAGCGCACCCGCATCGACGCCGACGTTCGGGTTCTTGAACGTGCCCTTCGCATACAGCGGCGAGCGCAGCGAGAAGATCCGGAAACCCTTCGTATGCGGATGGATCTTCAGGTCGAGCGTCTCGTCGCGCAGGCTGATCGGGCCGTCGACGTTGATCAGCGCGTCGTCGGTATCGAGCGCGAATACCTTCGGGTCGAGAGTGCCGTTGGTCGCGACGAAGTCGATCGCCGCGCAGTTGATCTTCACGTCGTTGTTGCCGAACAGCTTCTCGTACACGACGTTCGCAACGTTCAGCCCCGCCGCTTCCATCAGCAGGCGGCTGATGCGGCCGTCCGTGACGAGCGCCTTCACTTCGCCGGTCGACGTCGCGGCCAGCGCGGCCGGCGAGTTGCCGGTCGCCGACAGCGACGCGTCGCCGTTGATCTCGCCGAGCGCCGACTGCATGACCTTCTGCGTCGGGAACAGTTGCTTGAGCTTCAGGTGCCGCGCGGCCACCGTGAAGCGGCCCTTCAGCGGCGCGCCGCTGCCGTCGAGATGCGCGGTCGTCGCGAGCGTGCCGCCGGCGACGCCGAACTGCAGCGGCTCGAGCGACAGCACGCCGTCCTGCATCACGATGTGCGTGTACAGGTTCGTGATCGGCAGGTTCGAACTCTTGATCAGCTTGCGGCCCGTGAACTTGACGTCCGCGTCGATCTCGCGCCAGCGATCGGTACGGAACGTCTCGACCGGCAGCACGCGGCCCGGCGGCTGGCGCGTCGTGTCGCCGCGCTTGGCCTTGCTTGCGGCCGTATCCGCACCGATCACCGGCGCGAGATCGGAGAACTGCAGCAGGTTCGACACGAGCTCGCCCGACAGCTTCGGCCGCGGCTCGCGCTGCTCGTACACCAGCGTGCCGCCGAGATCGCTGCCGCCAACGCGGCCGTTGAAGTTCTCGTAGCGGAACGTGCTCGCGCGCCGCTTGAAGTTGCCGATCAGCCGCCCTTCGGTCGCGTAAGGCGGCGTGTCGGGCAGCGTGATGCCGGTGAGCTGGTAAAGGTGCGACATCGACGTGCCCTGCAGCCACAGCCGCAGGTCGATCGCCGCGAGATGCATCGGATCGGTCAGCGTGCCGACGATCGCGAGCCGCGTGTCGCCGGCCTTCACGTCGGCCTGCAGCGGGAACGGCCGCGACGCGTCCTGGATCGCGAGCACGCCGCCGAGCTTGCCGGTACCGCTGATCGGCACGTTCTTGTAGCGGCCGTCGACCTTCAGCCCGAATGCATAGGTCGGGCCGGACGGCTTCGCGGGCGCCGCGGCGCCGCTTGCGCCGGACGCGGCAGCAGCCGATGCGGAAGCGGAGGAAGAAGCAGAAGACGCGGACGCAGCCGAAGCGCCCGACGCCGACGCCGCACTCGCCGCCTCCGCAACCGACGCGCTCGACGCACTTGACGCGGCTTCCGCGTTGGCTTTCGCGCTCAACTGCGCGGCGCCATGCTTGCCGACGCGCTGCGCGGACGCCGCGCGCGACGTCTGTTCCTGTTCCTTCAGCACGTCGCCGAGCGGAATCGGCTGCCCGAGCGTATCGATCGCGACGCTCAGGTCGGCCTTCGTGATCGCGTCGCGATACGTGACGGTGCCCTTCGCGAAGCCGAAGCTGTCGAGCCGCACCTTCCACGGCGACGGCTGCGACGATTGCTTGAACTGGAAGGTCCACGTGTTGCGGCCGTCGGCGAGCCGCTCGAGGTCGACGGCGGGATTCACGACGTCGATCGACGGAATGACGATTTCATGCGCGAGCAGCGGCAGGATCGCGAGATCGAAATGCGCGGCATCGAGCGTGACGAACTTGGGCACCTTCGCCCAGTCGGGATTGCCGATCTCGAGCTGCGTGGCCGAAAAGCTCGGCCAGGGCACCCAGGCGCGCCAGCCGGTCTCGCCGTCGGGGCGACGCCAGCCGACCTTCAGGTCACCGTTGATCGCGAACGGGCGGCCGAGTGCCGCACTCACCTGTTCGTTGACCCACGGCTTTGCGCGGTTCCAGTCGAACGTGAAAAGAAAGACGCCGGCCGCCGCGATGAGCACCGCGACGATACCGACGATCCATGCAGCCGATTTGCCGATGGCTCGGGTTAGCGTCATGGCGGTTCCGTTGTTGTTCTGAAGTGTTGCCGCATCATGCCGGGCCGCTTGCGTGGACGAACGGCGCACGACACCCGCGGCTTTTCAATCGGTATTATGACGCACGCCGTAGTGACGTTTTGGCGCCATTAACGCTTTTTTTCATTTGTGACATGACAGCCCCCACCGGCCTCATCGATGCGCAGCGCATCACGCGGCGCGACGCCAGCAGCGGCAAGACCCTGCTCGCCCCGACCGATTTCAGCCTCGCAGCAGGATCGCGAATTGCCATCACGGGACCATCCGGGTCGGGCAAGAGCGTGTTGCTGCGCGCGCTCGCGCTGCTCGATCCGATCGACGGCGGCCACATCCTGTGGCGCGGCAGCCGGATCCGGCGCAGCGCGATTCCGCACTACCGGCGCAGCGTCGCGTACGTGCGCCAGCGTCCCGCGCAGATGGACGGCACCGTCGAATCGCAACTGCGCTATCCGTATTCGCTCGCGATCTATCGCGACGTCGCGTTCGATCGCGCGCGCGCCGAAGCGCTCGCCGCGCGCGCCGGCCGCGGCCCCGACTTTCTCGACAAGCGCGCGAGCGACCTGTCTGGCGGCGAAGCGCAGATCGCCGCGCTGCTGCGCGTGCTGCAGCTCGATCCCGACGTGCTGCTGCTCGACGAACCGACCTCGGCGCTCGATCCCGAATCGGCGCGCGCGATCGAAGCGCTCGTCGGTGCGTGGTTCGATGCGGCGTCCGACGCACGCGCGTACATGTGGATCTCGCACGACCCGGCTCAGGCCGCGCGGATCGGCACGATGCGGCTCGTGATGCAGGCCGGCGTGCTGCACGTTGCCAATCCGGCGGAGGCTGCGCAATGAGCCCGGCACTGCAGGACCTGAGCCTCGTCGACGTCGGCATCGCCGCCGCGCTCGTCGCCGTCAACGGCGGGATCTCGGCGGCACTGTCGCTCGGCCTCGGCCGCAAGCTCGCGCTCGCGGCGGTGCGCACCGTCGTGCAGTTGCTCGCGATCGGCTACGTGCTCGGCTGGGTGTTCGGCCATCCGCACTGGTATGTCGTGCTGCCGCTCACCGCGCTGATGACGTTGATCGCCGGTTTCGCCGGTGCGGGACGCGGCAAGCGCACGTATAGCGGCCAGCGCATCGACAGCATCGCGTCGATCTGGTTCAGCAGCTGGTTCGTCGCGGCGGTCGGCCTGTTCGTCGTGATCCGCATCCATCCGTGGTACGCGCCGCAATACGCGATCCCGATCCTCGGGATGATTCTCGGCAATACGCTGACGGGCGTGTCGCTCGGCGTCGAGCGGATGATGGAGGAACTCACGGCACGCCGCGACCGAGTCGAGACCGTGCTCGCGCTGGGCGGAACACGCTGGGAAGCCGCGCAGGACGCTGCGCGCCAGGCCGTGCGCGCGGGCATGCTGCCGACACTGAACCAGATGGCCGTCGTCGGCGTCGTGAGCCTGCCGGGGATGATGACGGGCCAGGTGCTGGCCGGCCAGTCGCCGCTGCAGGCCGTGCGCTACCAGATCGTGATCATGTTCCTGATTGCCGCGGCGTCCGCGCTCGGCACCGTCGGCGCGGTGCTGATGACCTATCGCCGGCTGTTCTCGGCCGATCACCGCTTTCTCGCGTCGCGGCTCGAAGAGCGCGCGCACTGACACGCGGCTGTGCCGCGCGGCGCATTCGCGCGGTACGCGGTCAGCGCGCGCCGCGGCGCTTGCCGATCGCCTTCCGCAACGCGGCCGCGATGTCCGCGTCGGGCGCGAGCCCGTCGACCGACGCGACGAGCCGCACCGCACGCGGTGTCGTCACATAGGCGTGCGCGCCGACATAACCGCCGCTGCCGGCCGAGCGCGTCGTCACGACGAGCGCCTGCGGCGCCCGCATGCCGAGATCTGCCGTGTACGCATCGGTAACCGTGCCATCGCGCGCATGCAACGCACCGGTCACGTAATCGTCGGTCTCGAAGCCGGGTGCGGCATGCGCGGTCGAATACACGCGCACCGCATAGCTGCCGGTCGAGCACGGTTCGAGCGCGCCGCTCGACACGACCACCACCTGCTGCCGCGACGGCAGCTCGACCTTCTTCACGAAACTGCAATCGTCGGCCGCCTGCGCATGCGCGCAGACGAACGCAGCGGCCGACAGCAGCATGCGCATTCGGAATTTCATCGGGATGTCGTTACGGGAAGGTGATGATGTGGCGGAGCATAACGTGACATCCGCATGACGTCACGCCGCGCCGACGCACGGCGAACGGTTGCAATGCCGTCGCCGCGGCACTGTACCGCGAAGCAGGTCTCGGGAAAGCATCGTGACGGCGACACGAAACGCTCACGTGCCGCCCTGCTCGTCAGCCAGCCGAATCCGTTGCGCGCGCACCGGACGAAACGCCGGCCCGCGCGCGCCGCTCAACGCTTGATCGACACCGTCACCTTCGTGCCGTCGCTCATCGTCACGGACTTCGATCCGCCGTTGGTCGGAATCGACACCCACTTCACCTGGCTCACCGACACGACGTCCGGGCACTGCAGCGACTTGCCGCCCGCCGTCACGTTGCGCGTGCCCTTCGGTGCGGCCGCCTGGAAACTCAACTGCACGTTGGCGATCCCCTTCGCGTCGACCGACGGCGCGAGCCGCACCTGAGTCTGGCGCACCATCGCGCCGTTCTCGTCGCGCGGCAGATTGTCTGCGTTCGGGCAACCGCCCGGCATCGCGACCGCGCCGCTCGGTGGCACCGACTTCCAGTTGAAGTCGTCCGTCTCGCCCGAGCGGATCTTGCGGGTCTCCTGCGTATTGCCGAAGGTCTTCGAGTCGACCTTGACGGTGTATTCGAGCTGTCCCGTACCGCCGCCCTTCAGGCTGCCCTTGACCGGCGGCGCCGCGAATACGCTCGCGCTGACGCACGCGGCCGCGAACACGGCCGACCACGATGCGGCGACTGACAAGCTGCGTTGGCTCATGCTGACCTCCTTGTAATGCGGCGGCACGCGCGTGCCGCGCGGTTTTCGATGCATGATGCGTTGCCAGTCTACCGCCAAGCGGCATGCAATGCGCCGCAAACGCATCGGGTGTTACCCCGCTTGCGTTCGCGGCGCTGCAACCCTACGCGCGCTGCCGGCTCAGAAACCGCTCAGCACGAGCTTGCCGATCGTACGCCCGGCTTCGAGCAACTGGTGCGCGCGGCGCACGTTCGCGGCATTGATTGCGCCGAGCTGTTCGCCGAGCGTCGTGCGCAGCGTGCCGCTGTCGACGAGCCGCGCGACCTCGCCGAGGATCTTGTGCTGCTCGATCATGTCCGGCGTCTCGAACATCGCGCGCGTGAACATGAATTCCCAGTGAAACGCGGCGCTCTTCGCCTTCAGCAGTTCGACCGGCACCGGCTTCTCGTTCTCGACGATCGTGCAAATACCGCCCTGCGGCCGGATTACTTCCGCGGCGGCTGGGAAATGGCGATCCGTGTCGTTGAAGATCAGCACGTAGTCGACGTTCGGATGCCCGGCCTCGCGCAACTGCGCAGGCAGGTCGCCGAAATGGTCGACCACTGCATCCGCGCCGAGCGAGCGCACCCATTCGGCCGACGCCGGCCGCGACGCGGTCGCGATCACGTGCAGCTTGCCGAGCGTCTTCGCGAGCTGGATCGCGATCGAGCCCACGCCGCCCGCGCCGCCGACGACCAGCACCGACTTGCCGGCGTCCGCGCCCTGCGGCGACACACGCAGCCGGTCGAACAGCGCTTCCCACGCGGTCAGCGCGGTGAGCGGCAGCGCGGCGGCCGCGGCAAAGTCGAGCGTGCGCGGCTTCAGCGCGGCGATCCGCTCGTCGACCGCATGGAATTCGCTGTTCGCGCCGGGCCGCGTGATGCTGCCCGCGTAGAACACTTCGTCGCCGGGCCGGAACAGCGTGACCTCGGCGCCGACCGCGACGACCGTGCCGGCGGCATCCCAACCGAGCACGCGCGGCGTCTCCTCGACCTGCGGCTTCGGTGCACGCACCTTGGTGTCCACCGGGTTCACGGAAACGGCCTCGACCTTCACGAGCAGGTCGCGCGGCCCCGGCGCGGGCTGCGGCAGTTCCACGTCGAGCAAGGCCTGCGGGTCGTCAATCGGCAGATAACGGGTCAGTCCAACGGCTTTCATCACGAAACTCCTTTCAGGGAAACCGGACGGGCCGCGGCGCAGCCCCATGAACGTCATGGTAGGCAACCCGATCCTTCGAGAAAACCGCTATATTTCCTGAAACATTTTCAGGAATTTCAGAATAATGGCGTCCGATCCGATTCCGGCACCCGACAAGCCGCTCGACCTGCTCGACGTCGCGCTGTTCGTGCGTGCGGCGCTGCTCGCGAACGTCACCGCGGCAGGGCGCGAATTCGGCGTGTCGGCCGCGGTCGCGAGCGCGCGCATCGCGCAACTCGAGCGCCAGCTCGGCGCGCGGCTGTTGCACCGCACCACGCGCCGCATCAGCCTCACGCAGGACGGCGAGATCTTCATGGCGCGCGCCGACGCGCTGCTGTCGGCCGCCGACGCCGCGCGCGCGTCGGTCGGCCGCGGCCGCAGCGAGCCGTACGGGCGGCTGAAGGTGTCGATGTCGTCGTCGTTCGGCCGCCAGCATGTTGCGCCGGTGATTCCCGCGTTCCTGCGTCGCTACCCCTCCGTGTCGCTCGACTTGCGGCTGTCCGACGAGATCGTCGATCTCGTCGACGACGGCTACGACGTCGCGATCCGCCTCGGCGCGCTGAAGGATTCGACGCTCGTCGCGCGCAAGCTCGCCGTGAACCGCCGCGTGCTGTGCTGCTCGCCCGCGTATCTCGCCGAGCACGGCACGCCGCGCCATCCGGCCGACCTCGCGCAGCACGAGTGCGTGATCCTCGGCGACCAGCGCGACTGGTCGTTCGCCACGCCGCAAGGCCCGCTGACCGTGCGGGTCGGCGGCCGGCTCGTCGCGAGCAACGGCGAGGCGATCCGCGAAGCGCTCGTCGACGGCTTCGGGATCGCGATCAAGTCGACCTGGGACGTCGGCCCGCTGCTCGCGAGCGGCGCGCTCGTCACGGTGCTCGACGACTATCCGTTCGCCGACGACGTCGCGATCTGGGCCGTCTATCCGAGCCGCGCGCACGTGCCGCTGAAGACGCTCGCGTTCATCGCGTTCCTGGCCGAGCATTTCGGCGACCCGCCGTACTGGGACCGCGCGGACGAGCGATAGGTGCCGGCGCTCGGCTCGCGCCGCGGGCGTACCGGTTCGAGTCCGGCCTCAGGATTCGTACCTGCCGCGACCGCCCGGCCCGGCCAACCGGCTACAATGGCGCGTTCGCGACGCAACGGCCCGCACCGAACGGGGCCCGCGTCCGCAGGCGGCCGCCCATTGGCCGCGCATGCATTTCATTCGCATCCCAATCATCCCGCCATGACCCACAACCTCGTCATCCAGAGTCTTGCGCCGCTGTCGGACGCCCATCACAAACCGCTGCTCGCGTTGTCGCGCGGCACCCGCATCGTGCAAACCGACGATCACGCGCTGCGCATCGAAAACGCGAACCCGGCGCAGCGTCTCGACATCGACGCGTACTGCGGCACGCACGCACTCGACTTCGCGTTCGTCGAGGCCGGCCGCACGCTCGGCGATTTCGGGCTCGTCGTGATGGACATGGATTCGACGCTGATCACGATCGAATGCATCGACGAGATCGCCGATTTCTGCGGGCTCAAGACGCAGGTCGCCGAGATCACCGAAGCGTCGATGCGCGGCGAGATCCGCGACTTCAACGAAAGCCTCACGCGCCGCGTCGCGCTGCTGGCCGGGCTCGACGCGCAGGCACTCGAGCGCGTGTACGAGGAACGGCTGCAACTGTCGCCGGGCGCCGAGACGATGCTGGCCGGCGTGAAGGCGGCCGGCATGAAGACGCTGCTCGTGTCGGGCGGCTTCACGTTCTTCACCGAGCGGCTGAAGGCGCGCCTCGGCCTCGACTACGCGCATGCGAACACGCTCGAGATCGTCGACGGCAAGCTGACCGGCAAGGTGCTCGGCGAGATCGTCAACGCGGACGTGAAGGCGCGCCTGCTGCGCGACACGTGCGCGTCGCTCGGCCTCGAGTCGAGCCGCGCGATCGCGATGGGCGACGGGTCGAACGACCTGAAGATGATGGCCGAAGCCGGGCTGTCGGTCGCATTCCACGCAAAGCCCGTCGTGCGCGACGCGGCGACGGTCGCGTTTGATCACGTCGGCCTCGACGGGCTGCTGCGGCTGTTCTGATCCCGCGCGACCTCGAATGAAAAACGCCGGCGCGATGTTGCATCGCGCCGGCGTTTCGTTTTTCCGCGGGACCTTATCGGCCTGCGATCAGCCGAGTACGGCCTGCATCGCGCGCTCGATGTCGGCGCGCAGGTCGGTTTCGTCCTCGAGACCGACATAGAAACGCACCAGCGTGCCGCGATGCGGCCAGTCCGGGCGCATCGACGCGACGTCGTAAGGCATGGCGAGGCTGCACGCGCCGCCCCAGCTCCAGCCGATCGCGAACAGTTCGAGCGACTCGACGAAGCGGTCGATCTGCTCCGCGCTGTAGCGCGCGTCGAACACCACCGAGAACAGCCCGCCCGCGCCCGTGAAGTCGCGCACGAATGACGCGTGCCCCGGGCAGTCGGCAATCTGCGGGTGCAGCACCGCCGCGATCTCCGGGCGCGCCTTCAGCCATTGCGCGAGCGCGAGCGCGCTCTTGCTGTGCGCATCGAAGCGCACCTGCATGCTCGGCAGGCTGCGCAGCACGAGCGAGCAATCGTCGACCGACACGCCGATCCCGCAGCGCATCCGCGCAAGCTTCAGCTTCGCGTGCAGTTCGGCGTTCGCGGTGATCGTCGCGCCCATCAGCACATCGCTGCCGCCCGACTGGTACTTGGTCAGCGCCTGCACCGAGATATCGACGCCGTGCTCGAACGGCTTGAACGCGAGCCCGGCCGAGAAGGTGTTGTCGATCGCGGTGACGATGCCGCGCGCCTTCGCGGCCGCCGTGATCGCCTGCACATCGGGCACTTCCATCGTCACCGAGCCGGGCGCCTCGATCCAGATCAGCCGCGTGTTCGGCTGGATCAGATCGGCGATGCCGGCGCCGACGAGCGGATCGTAGAAGCGCACGGTGATCCCGAAATCCTTCGCGAGCCAGTTGCCGAAATCGGCGTTCGGCCCGTACACGTTGTGCGGAATCAGCACGTCGTCGCCGGCTTTCACGATGCCGAAGTAGACGTTCATGATCGCCGCGAGACCCGACGGCTGCAGCAGCGCGTGCGTGCCGCCCTCGATCTCGGCGAGCCGCTGCGCGAGCGCGAGCGACGTCGGCGTCGCATGCAGCCCGTAGCGCCACTGGTTGTCGTTGTGCCAGACGAGCGCGCGCATCGTCGCGAGATCGGGGAACACGACCGTCGACGCACGCGCGACCGGCGGCACGAACGAACGGAAGCCTTCCGGGATGACGTCGTCGGGTTGAACGATGCGGGTTTGCAGCGCGCGCTTGGGAGTGGATGCAGTCATGACAGGAAGCCGGGCACAAGGCCGTTCGGTTGCGGAAGATGTCGCTAGATTAGCCAAAATCGGCGTATTTGGCCCGGTACAATGCGCGCCGCGCACGCCGAGCCAGCGCGGGCTCAGTCGTCGGTGCGCAGGTTGACGACGCCGCTCACCGTCTCGATTTCCCGCACGCGGCCGTCGCGCACCTGCAGCGCCGCACGTTTGCCCGGCGCCAGGCGCAGCACGACGGGCTGCGGATCCGATTCGTCCGAGTTCATCCGGTCGGCCTTCAGGTCGCCCGTCGCGTCGAAGCGGCCGACCCACACGCCGGTGATGTTCGTGCCGTCGTTCGATTCCTCGATTTCGAGCGTATCGCCATCGCGATCGCCCGCGAGCAGGACGACCTCACCCGTATCGGCGAACTGGTATTCGCCGTGCACGCCTTCCTCGTCCTTCTTCGGGCCGAGATGCACGACGATCGGCCGGTCGCCGAGCGTGCCTTCGTAGCGCGGCAGGCGGGCGAATTCGGGATTCGGCCGCAGCGGCCGAGCGGGTGCCGCTTCATCCTGTTGCGCGCCCGGCGCGACGGCCTGCGCCGCAACCGCGCCCGGCAGCGCGATGCCCGCCGCCAGCGCGCATACGACGACGAGCGCCCGTTGCCATTCCGAATATCGACCCACCTTGCGTTGCTCCTTGCTTCAGATTCGCTCGAAAATCGCGGCGATGCCCTGCCCGCCGCCGATGCACATCGTCACGAGCGCGTATCGGCCGCCGATGCGCTGCAACTCGTACAGCGCCTTGACGGTGATCAGCGCGCCCGTCGCGCCGATCGGGTGGCCGAGCGAAATGCCGGACCCGTTCGGATTCACCTTTGCCGGGTCGAGACCCAGCGCCTTCGTCACCGCGCATGCCTGCGCGGCAAATGCCTCGTTCGCCTCGATCACGTCTAGGTCCGCAACCGTCAGCCCCGCGCGCTCGAGCACCTTCTGCGTGGCCGGTACGGGACCGATTCCCATGTAGGCCGGATCGACGCCCGCATGCGCATACGCGACGAGGCGCGCGAGCGGCTTTGCGCCGCGCCTCTCGGCGACGCCGCGCTCCATCAGCAGCACCGCGGCCGCCGCGTCGTTGATGCCCGACGCATTGCCGGCCGTCACCGTGCCGTTCTCCTTCACGAACACGGGTCGCAGCTTCGAGAAGTCGTCCAGGCTCGCGTCGTGGCGCACGTGCTCGTCGTGATCGAACACGACCGGCGTGCCCTTCTTCGAGCCGATCAGTTCGACCGGCAGGATCTGGTCCTTGAAGTAGCCGGCCTTCGCCGCGTGCGATGCGCGACGATGCGATTCGAGCGCGAGCGCGTCCTGCGCGTCGCGTGAAATGCCGTACTTCGCGGCGACGTTCTCGGCCGTCACGCCCATGTGGATCGTCTGGAACGGATCGTTCAGCGCGCCGACCATCATGTCGACCGCGCGCATGTCGCCCATGCGCTGCCCGAAGCGCGCGGCCGGGATCGAATACGGCGCGCGGCTCATGTTCTCCGCGCCGCCCGCGATCGCGATGTCCGCATCGCCGAGCAGCACGCCCTGCGCGGCCGACACGATCGCCTGCAATCCCGAACCGCACAGCCGGTTGACCGTGAGCGCCGGCGCGTGCTGCGCGACGCCGCCGTTGATCGCGGCGACGCGTGCGAGATACATGTCCTTCGGCTCCGTGTGCACGACGTTGCCGAACACTACATGGCCGACCTCGTCGCCCGACACCTGCGCACGCTGCAGCACTTCGCGCACGACTTGCGCGCCAAGTTCGGTCGGCGCGATGTCCTTCAGGCTGCCGCCGAAATCGCCGACCGCGGTACGCACGCCGCTCACCACCACCACGTCACGTTGCATGTTGCCTCCTCATCCTGCTCTTCGAATGAATCGATCGTGCGGGCCGTGGCCGGCGTGCGTGTGCCGCGTCAGCCTTGCATCAGGCGCTCCACCGCATCACGGTGCGGAATCGGCGCGACCGCGCCGTAGCCCGTCGTCGACAGTGCCGCCGCCGCGTTCGCATAGCGCGCCGCAGCGAATGGATCGTCGCCCGCGACGATCCGGGCGACGAAGACGCCGCCGAAGCAGTCGCCCGCGCCCGTCGCGTCGACGGCCTCGACCGCGAAGCCCGGCACGACGCGCCGCTCGTTCGGCGTCGCGACATATGCGCCTTCCTTGCCGAGCTTCAGCGCGACGACCTCCGGCCCGTGTTCGAGCATCGCGTCGACGATCGCGTCGCGATCGTTCGCGCCCGTGAGCGCCGTGACGTCGTCCCAGCTCGGCAGGCAGATGTCCGTCTGGCGCAGTGCCTCGCGCATCACCGCGCGAGCGCGCGGCAGCGGCCACAGCTTCAGGCGCAGGTTCGTGTCGAAGCTGACTTTCGCACCGTTACGGCGCGCATGGTCGATCGCCGCGAACGCGGCGTCGCACGCGGCCGTGCTGATCGCGAGGCTGATGCCCGACAGGTGCACGGCCTTCGCCGCCGCCAGCGCGTCGAACGGCAGGTCGCCCGCCGCATAGCGGCTCGCCGCGGAGCCCGCGCGCAAATAGTCGAACTGGTGGCCGTCGGCGCCGTGCGTGACGAAATACACGCCGGTCGGCGCCGCGCGGTCGATCCGCACGTACGTCGTATCGACGCGCTCGGCGCGCCACATGTCGGCCAGCAGGCGGCCGAACGGGTCGTCGCCGATCGCCGACACGAAGCCCGTCGACGCACCCTGGCGTGCCGCCGCGATGCAGAAGTTCGACGTGTCGCCGCCGAAGCCCTGCAGGAATTCTGGACGGCCCGGCTGCGACTGGTTGAATTCGATCATCGCCTCGCCGAGCGCGAGGATCTCCGGAGACGCAGCGGTCATCGCTTACACCTCGCCCCACAGATCGTGGCCGTCGGCACCCGTGATCTTCACGGACACGAAATCGCCGACCTTGTAGCGCTTCGACGCCTTCGTCGCCGGCTCGACATAAACGACGCCGTCGATCTCCGGCGCATCGGCTGCCGTGCGGCCGATCCCGCCTTCTTCGCTGACTTCGTCGATCAGCACCTTGAGGGTCTTGCCGACCTTGCGCTGGATGCGGTTCGCCGATACTTCCTCGGCGACTTCCATGAAGCGCGCGCGGCGCTCTTCCCGGACATCGTCGGGCAGCGCGCCGTCGAGTTCGTTCGCGGTCGCACCTTCGACCGGCGAGTACGCGAAGCAGCCGACGCGATCGAGTTCCGCCTCGCGGATGAAGTCGAGCAGCGTTTCGAACTGCTCTTCCGTCTCGCCGGGGAAGCCCGCGATGAACGTGCTGCGGATCGTCAGGTCCGGACAGATCTCGCGCCACTTCTGCACGCGCTCGAGCACCTTCTCGGCGTTCGCCGGACGCTTCATGCGCTTCAGCACTTCGGGGTGCGCGTGCTGGAACGGCACGTCGAGATACGGCAGCACGTGGCCCTTGAACGGACCTTCGGCCATCAACGGAATCACTTCGTCGACGCTCGGATACGGATACACGTAGTGCAGGCGCACCCACGCGCCATACTGCGCGGCGAGTTCGCCGAGCGCGGCGACCAGGTCGGTCATGCGCGTCTTGATCGGCTTGCCGTTCCAGAAGCCCGTGCGGTACTTCACGTCGACGCCGTACGCGCTCGTGTCCTGCGAGATCACGAGCAGTTCCTTCACGCCCGACTTGAACAGGTTCTCGGCTTCCAGCATCACTTCGGCGACCGGACGCGACACGAGATCGCCGCGCATCGACGGGATGATGCAGAACGTGCAGCGGTGGTTGCAGCCTTCGGAGATCTTCAGGTACGCGTAGTGGCGCGGCGTGAGCTTGATGCCGGCCGCGGGCACGAGGTCGACGAACGGGTCGTGCGGCTTCGGCAGGTGCGAATGCACGGCCTGCATCACTTCGCCCACCGCGTGCGGGCCGGTGACGGCGAGCACCTTCGGATGGACTTCCTCGATGAGGTTCGAGCCGCTGGCGCTCGACTTCGCGCCGAGGCAGCCGGTGACGATCACCTTGCCGTTCTCGGTCAGCGCTTCGCCGATCGCGTCGAGGCTTTCCTGCACGGCTTCGTCGATGAAGCCGCAGGTGTTCACGACGACGAGGTCGGCGCCGTCGTAGGTGCCGGAGATTTCATAACCTTCGGCGCGCAGTTGCGTGATGATTTGTTCGGAATCGACTAACGCTTTCGGGCAACCAAGCGAAACGAATCCTACTTTGGGGGATTGGGACATCTGGAGTGTGGGGGCGTGGCAGCAAAAGCGTGAGTTTACAGCGATTTATGGGTCAGCAGCCTAAAACGAGCGGCTGGAGACGGCGCAGGCTTTCAACTCGGATACGCCGTGCGGCGGACGGCCGTGCGCAAGATCGAGCTTGATGCGACCCTTTCACTACGTGACAAAGGGTCTTCCGCTTACCATCAGCGATGTCTGGAAGGGGCACTCGACGTGTTCGTGCAGGCGAATCGGGGATGGTCAGGTGCAGGACGGCCTGCGCTGATTGTCGGGGGCCTGAGCCGCCAGAGTCGAGCCGACACTTGTTTCGTCGTTGGCGCAGCAACCCACGTCGATCGCGAATACCGGGATTACGGTCAACGCGGCCGGCGACAGCCTCGCGGCGAAAGAACGCAACACCGTTCTGCCGGTGTGCGCTCCGTACATCAGGCATCAGCGTGCAGACGAGGAGCTCGGAGGTGACCGGTTGGACGCTTTGCTGTTCGTTGCCGAGCCGAGCACGAGAATGACGCCGTCCTTACAGATGCGAAATTCCAGGTTTCGGCCCTCAATCGATAAGCCGCTTCCGTCGCGCAAATGCAGGTATCCCAAGACCCCATTTCCCATGAAATGCACGATATGCGAAAACGTATCATGGAGTTGCACTGTCTCGTGACGTATGACTTGGCTCAAGTCGTCGATTTGTACACGGCGGATCGCCGGGACGTTCACACTCATGTTGCCCGACTCCGAGACAAGCACGTGCTCGCCATGCGGACCTTCCATCACGTAGCTGCCGTCCGGAAAATCAATACGCCTGTAGCCAGGGATGTCAACGTTGGCGTCCTTCGGACCTGAGGTTCGAGATGCACCCTTACCTGTCGATGACTGATTGTCGTCGTTCATCCATACTCCTTGCCTACGCTATCGCGGCGGTAATCCATCTCCGGCAGACATCGCAGACGACCGCCCCGTCGCGACCGCTTGCACCGGCTGCTGTTACTCCACCAGCCACCCAGTCTCGCCCTCGACCAGGGTGCCGCCATGGCTGGTGGTATCGCCCTGACGCGCCGCCGGCCGGCCTTCGATCTCCGTGCCAGGCGAGCCGGTTTGAATCTCCGCGCCGCAACTGATGCGGTCGCCGACGCGCGCGATCGCTCGGCCGTTGATGGCAGCGGACTCGGCGCCACTGACGACGGTACCCTCGCCGTGGATGGGACAGCTGTGTCGGTGACCGACGAGTACGATAGGTCGCATATCAAGCTCCTTATGGTTTGTACTACTTCTGAATTTCCTGGCGCTTACTAGCGAGCAAGCGAAGACCACCGAAGATGCCGATCGCCAAGGCAGGTAACGAGGCCATGGCGAGCTTCATAGTCACAACGGTGATGGCGAGGCCCGCGCAACTGACCACGATCAGTGCGCCGAGCACCTTGGCCAGCCACGTGCCCTGGAAATGGCTCTGCTTGATCGACACCGTTGGGTTGTGCGACCGCCAGGTCGCCATGGCGGGTCCAAGCGCCGCCTGGAAGGCCTTGTAGCCGGGTGTCTTGCGGCTACCGAGCAACACCAGCGTTGGCTGCTTCCGGCGCGTGAGTCGGATCAGTCCGTCCAAGGTATATGCGGTGACACTGTCAAAAGTGACGGTTCCATAGCGCTTGAAGACCAAGGCATCGGGTGTGATGTGCACCACGTCTTTGGCAGGTGGATACACCACGTGGGCCAAGATCAACGGGGTGGCGATGCAGACGACTATCAGCGCCGCGATGGCAAGAAGCGGTCCGTCGGTGGACAATGGGAATAGCGCGAACATCGACACGACTAGCAGTGGAGAAAATAGCGCCGCCAACGGGGCGGCCTGATGCCACCGGGTGTAGATAACCACGTTAGGCAGGTCATTGACCCCGTTGATCGCCGTTTCGAGGCTGGGGTTGGTCATACGAGTGCACTCCAGAAAATTGTTGATCGGCCGCTTCGAGACCGATGGGCCTCCGCTCAGGCGCTTTGTGCACCTGGGCATGACGCCGGAAAGCCGTGCTGCCACCACGATGCCTCGGTCAGTTCGAGGGCTGGGCAACTGCCCTATCGGCCTTCTCGGCTGAAACCACTGCACGAGGCGACTCACGCCGCCGCGCCCATGACCGACGCCCGGTGCGCGCCGTAGCACACCATGTTGACGACGATGATCCCCGGCGTGTTTCCGGTCATTCGACGGAGCGGATGGCCGATGCCACGCTGGGTCGCTTCTGTGTGGAAAATCACAATGCCATCGTCATCGGTTCAACGCGCCAAGGCTTCCGCCGGCGGCGGTGCGCTCGGCGCGCCTCCTTTGGGATCGGGTGCCTCTGCATCAATCCTCCCGTCCGTCCCATACGCCATCGCAAGCATCAGTGAGTTCCTTTGGCCATTTGCGGCGCGGAAGGATACGGTCGAGCGCCATGTAGAAGATGTCGCCCAGCGCTATGAGCCATAAGAAAGGTGCGACGACAGGAAAGAGCACGGGTGCCAGCAGGCGCTTCCACCAAGTGCGCGTCCGGAACATACCGAACGGATTCCACGCCTTGATGCACTCTCGCATGCTGGTGGCTCGATAGTTGTCCAGGGCCGAGGAAGGCGGCAGGGCATCCATGCCGTCTTGCATGTATAGGCGGATGTATTCCCACACCATTGCTGCGCCGTAGATGCCACGATTGAAGAAGGCTTCGTCGGCATCCTTCGTCGCAGCGATGCCGATGCGCAGACGACCAGTACCACGCCATGGCGCTTTCCGATTGCGTCTCGTCGAACAGGTAGATGAAACCGCCGCCGATGCAACGCAAGCCATACTGGGCGTGATCGAGCGCTCTGAAGCTCCGGTCCAGCGAGGGCAGCGCATAGGGATAGAGTGCGCCGCCTTTCGGTTTGGCGTGGGCAGAGTAGCGCAAGGGAAACAAAGGGATGCGAGCTTGGCAGCTTTCACGGGCGCTGGCGTATGAGGTCGTTCCGGCCATGCTCAGAATCCTTCGGTAAGCAGATGATTTAACGCACGGGTCGTGCGAGCACCCGGCGCCAGTTTGGCGTCGCCCAGCAAGGCGACGACGGCGTGTGCGTGTGTCTGGTAGGCGGGGTGGCGGAAGACTTCCATCGCGGTTTCCAGATGGTGCGACTCCTGGAAGCCCCACTGGTAGAGTTGCTCCAGCCAGATCCGTGTTTGCTGGCGAGCGCTATCGCGGAAGCTATGGGGCGCGCGCTGTGTGAGAGCCGTCTGTTTGCGCAACTGGTGGTCGGCCAAGCCGGCATCGATAGCGGCCATCTCGGCGTCGAAAAACTGGAAGCCACCCTGTACGTGGTAGGCATCTTCCGACTTGCGATAGCGCCACCATTGGTGGTCCGGGCCCAGGTTTTCCCGCCACAGCAGTTCTTGCACCGGGCCAAGCAGTGCGGCGGCACGATGCGGAGCCAAGGCTTGCAATACGCTGGCCAAGGCCGCCGTTTCCTGAAGACGAAAGCGCGCCTTCTTGCCGTCGGGCATGTACACGAAAAGGATTTCGCGCAGGTGGGCCAGCACCGGCTCCATAGATTCGGGCGATACCAGGAGCACGGCGCCGCCGGTTGGCGGCCACACGTCAACGAAGGTGCTCGCCAGCGCGGAGCCCGGTCCGTACTGGACCAGCATCGGGCCACGGGTGTCGTAGTCGTGGTACTCGGTTTCGCGCCACACCCAGCGTTGCGTGCTGGTGAAATCGAGCGAGCGCACTGTATCCGCGATGGTGTGGTCTTCCGGCGTACTGGGTTGCGCCAGCAGCCACTCGTCCAGTATTTCGCTTTCCAGCAGCAGGTAGGTCGAGGGCGAGGTATCCGTGCCCTCGGGAAGTATCGGCTGCTCCAGTGCTTCGAGCATAGTCAGCTCCCCCGGAAGTTGCCGCATGGGCAGTCGGAGCGTGGGCAACTCCCGTCACTGCGCTTCATGCAGAGCACATCAAATGGCAGGCCCCGGGTTGGGACGCCCACTGGGGCGGGCACCGCACTTGCGCCCCCACTACTCTGCGTCATCGGCCCCTTCACCCGAATCGCCACGGCGTCCAGCGTGATGCCACCGCCGTCGATGCGCACGGTGCCGCCAGGCCCTTTGATTTCCAAGACCTCGGCGGCCCGGATTTCATAGACCTTAGTGCGATACCGAATGGCTTGCCCCGCCTCCAGCTCAGCCCGCCCCTGCACGCGCTGTTCCAGATGCCCGCCGATCTCCGCGGTGTGGTTGGCAGCCGTCTTGTCGCGGCGATGGTTGCCAACATCTTCGGTGCGATCCTTGCCGGTGTGGATGGTGTGATTGCGGCCAATCGTCAGGAAATCGTCCTGCCCGATGTCGTGGCGACGGTCCTGACCGATCGTGACTTGCTCGTCATGGCCGACGGTTTCTTTGCGGTCGTTGCCGATGGCAATCGTTTCGTCGTGCTCAACCTGCTCGCTGCGGTCGTTGCCCACGAAGGTGGTTTCGTCGTGGTTGACGTGGATGTTCTGATCGCGCTGCGCGTGGACGTAGATTTCCTCCTGATCCTTCTCGTCCTCGAAGCGCAGTTCGTTATAGCCCTCGCCCTTGTGCGTCTGGCTCTTGATCGTCATCCGCGTCTTGTGCCGCGGCAACTCGTACGGCGGCAACTGCAAGCGGTTGTACGCCCGCCCGATGATGAGCGGCTGGTCCGGGTCGCCATCGAGGTTGACCACGATCACTTCCTGCCCGATGCGCGGGATCGCCATATGGCCCCAGGTCGCGCCGGCCCAGTTCTGCGCGACCCGGATCCAGCACGAGCTGTGTTCATCGTGCTTGCCCTCGCGATCCCACGGGAACTGCACCTTCACCCGGCCGTACTCGTCCGTGTAGATCTCTTCGCCTTCGGGGCCGACCACCGTCGCCGGCTGCGGGCCGTCGATACGCGGGCGCGGCAGCGGCTCGGCGCGCCATTCCGCATCGTCGGGCAACTTCAGACGCGCCAGGCGCGGTTCGACCACGGCGGAATAGCGGGTGCGTCGAAATCCCGTATCACGCTGAACGAACGACGAGATGGCGCCATGCACGTAACCAACTGCTTGGCAGACGTTGCTGGAGCACATCCGGCAACGCACGTCGTTGTCCAGCACACAGTTCGCCCTGCTGAATCGGCAGCCGCTGGAACGCTATGCGGCGCTGGCGCAAGACCCCCCCGTGTCAGAGACCCACCACCATGCTTACCCGGGCGGCATGCTGGACTACGGCCCCGAGATCGTCGCCTACGCGCTCAAGCTGAGCCATCTGCGCCTGCTGCCGGTCGGCACCACGCGAAAGGATCAGGCAGCGCAGGCCGAAGTCTGGACGGCCGCGACGGCCTACGCCGCGCTGCCGCACAACCTGGGAAAGATTGCGGCGAATCTCAACGTTGAATTGGCCTGGCACCCATGGCATGACCCACTGAACCATCCCTGTCGGTTTCGCTATCGTGACGGGCGCGCGTATCGCCTGCACTGCGCGGCCATGCGGCTGCGCTACACGCAGGTGCTGGACACCCCCATCCTCGACTGGCTCAGCGACCATCGCGAAGCGTGGTCGTCACTGCTTTACGTGTTGGCCGGCCAATACGAGGATGCCGGCACGCTGAGCGAACTGGTGGTGCAAGCGGACCAGGTCAGGTCCAGCGGCCCAAAATGGGCGGAGAGGGGCAACAGGGAGCGTCGGTTCGCGCATGTCGCACACCAGCGCCCCCTCTCCGACACTGAGCTGGATACAACCCTTTCACGTCAAAACGGGGAACGGTCGACCCGCCATCGACTGGCCGCATCGCGCAAGACCCGCCCGAATCCTGCCAGCCGCTATGCGAAAATCGAGGCTTCCAGTCTCTTCAATCAACCCACAACGGGGCCCGCATGACCACCCACATCACGATCGAATTCACCGAGCACGCAGCAGAAGGCATCGGCGAACAAACCAGCACCAGCTTTTCCTACGATCAAGGCGCGCATGTGCCACAACCCGGCGACTTCGTCGAACTCGAGAATTCGCGGCAGACGTTTCTCGTGATCGGCCGCGTGTTTTCGCTCAAGGCCAACTACAGCGCCGTCAAGCTCGTGCTCGACCTTCCTCCGCACGACGACGAGCAAGGATTCCCGGCGCTGTAAAGCAATCCGGGCCGGTACCGTCGGCGTTGCCGCCGGCAATCGCACGCGTCCGGCCCACGTTGCGTGAAATCACTCGAGCGACGAGATCGTAAAAAAGCCCGCCGGAGCGGGCTCGATCCAATCCTGCACTCACGGAAACATCGCCGCAGTCAGACACCGCTCAAACCACACCGCATCGTCGCCATCGCCGATCGGCCACATTTCCGCATCGAGTTGCGGCAAACCGGTTGCCGGCGCGGGCGCACGCTTATCGTCACCGGACACCCCCGCCCGCATCCACCCCGATTGCGCACCCCCGTTATCGCACGCATGCCCATGCGCCTGCGCCTCGCAGAACGCAACCGGGCGCACCTTCCCGCCGTCGGCCGCGCTCACGGAGCGGTATTGATAAACCGCGCCGGTCGCCCAGTCCTCGCTCTGGCTGCAAACCCGTGCACGATGCTGCACATGAACCGCGCCGAAACACGCATATGAAACGTGCGCGCCACGCGCATCGTCGGGAATGAAATCGCAGTTTCCATCGAAGCCGGTCAACGGGCCGCCCGTATATTTCGCGAGCCACCGGCGCTCGGCCAGCGCTCGCGCGTTCAGTCCTTGACCGGACTGATCGGCCAGCGCGGCGGTGCGCCGGTCGATTGCCTTGCGCACTTCGTCGACGGCCAGCGGATGGCCATCGTAATCGGCGTTGAGCCGGTTGTTGCGCGCATCGATCCAGCGGCGCTGGCTGCGCACCAGCATGTCGCGGATAGCGGCGTCCGGCGCGGCCTTCAGCGCGCCCGCATACGCCGAATTCATTCGCACATCGGCCGCCCGCAACGCGCCGTTCGCACAGATGCGCTTCTCGATCGGCTGCGCGGCTTTCGCGCAATCCATCGCAAAACCTGGAACGGCCAGGCCAACGCCAAACATGAACATCGCAGCAAGACCGGCCAGCCTGCCGGCCGATGCCATTCGAATCCCTCGCATGCTTTCTCTCAGTGGGTTTGTTTTTCTCGGCCGCACAGCATCGACGCGGCATCGAACATCCTGTCGTGCCCGGGAACCGATACAGCGATTCGCCGAAGGCCGCATCGGCACATCCGGTCCGCACCGTATCGGGTGCGGCAGGCAAACACCTGCACCGGCACAAGCGCGCACGGTCGGGCGCGGTGTGCCCCGGCACTCTATTCGCTTGCTGACTGGATCTCGATCGACTGGACAACGGTCATGCCCGCCCCGTACTCGGCGCGAGCATGTCGTGCCGACGATCATGAACGATCGTCGGCGATATCTTCCGGCAGGCGGCAGCCGCGCATCGTCGTGCCCGGGCACGCGATCGGCCACCCCGCGCCACCTTGCTTCGCGGCACCGACGCCCGACGGCTCGCGCCGCCGCGGCCGGCCTGCCGCGAATCGCTACTTCTTCTCCGGCTCCGACGCGCCCGGCTGCTTGAACGGGAACGTGCTGAACATCGACTTCGCCTGGTTCTGCATCTGCTCCTGCATCTGCACGAACATGTTCTTCGACTGCTCGATGTAGCTCGTCATCATCCCTTGCATCATCGGCGCCTGCATGTTCATGAACTGCGACCAGACTTCCGGATTCATCGCGTTGCCTTCGTACAGGTTCTTCGACTGATCCGCGAGCTTGTTCTGGATGTCGATGAACGCCTGGATGTTCTTTTCCAGGTACGTGCCCATCATGCCCTGCATTGCGTGACCGTAGAAACGGATGATCTGCGACAGCATCGACGACGAGAACATCGGCACGCCACCACTTTCCTCTTCGAGGATGATCTGCAGGAGGATGCTGCGCGTCAGGTCTTCGCTGGATTTCGCATCGACGACCTTGAAATCCTCCTGCTCCAGCACGAGTTGCTTCACGTCGGTGAGCGTAATGTACGTGCTTGTCTCGGTATCGTAGAGCCGGCGGTTCGGGTACTTCTTGATGAGCCGTTCGGCCGTCTTCTTTGTAGTAGTCATGTAACGCCTTTCAGTGCAGCGTAGCGCAAGTGACGAATCCCCGCCGCCCGAATCCGGGAGGCGGGGGCCTTCGGAACACACCCGGCTGCGCGGCCACCCGGCCCGCACAGCCCGGGCGTTCAGCCCATGTGCAGGCCGCCGTTCAGCGAGAAGTCGGCGCCCGTCGCGAAGCCGGAATCGTTCGACGCAAGCCACGCGACGATCGAGCCGATTTCCTCCGGCCCGCCGAGACGCCGCACCGGGATCGTCGCAACGATCTTCTCGAGCACGTCGGGGCGGATCGCCTTCACCATGTCGGTGCCGATGTAGCCTGGCGACACGGTGTTGACCGTCACGCCCTTCGTCGCGACTTCCTGCGCGAGCGACATCGTGAAGCCGTGAATGCCGGCCTTCGCGGTCGAATAGTTGGTCTGGCCGAATTGCCCCTTCTGGCCGTTCACCGACGAAATGTTGATGATCCGGCCCCAGCCACGCTCGACCATCCCGTCGATCACCTGCTTCGTCACGTTGAACAGGCTCGTCAGGTTGGTGTCGATCACGGCGGTCCAGTCTTCGTGCGTCATCTTGCGGAACACGACGTCGCGCGTAATGCCCGCGTTGTTGACCAGCACGTCGATCTCGCCGACTTCGGCCTTGACCTTGTCGAACGCATCCTTGGTCGAGTCCCAGTCGCCGACGTTGCCTTCCGACGCGATGAAATCGTATCCGAGCGCCTTCTGGTCCTCGATCCATTTCACCCGGCGCGGCGAGTTCGGGCCACAGCCCGCGACGACCTTGAAGCCGTCTTTCAACAGACGCTGGCAGATGCTGGTGCCGATGCCGCCCATCCCGCCCGTTACGTACGCAATTCGCTGAGACATAGATCTCACTCCATTTTCTTGGTTTCGAGAGCTGCCGGAGGCCCGCTCTGACTTCACGTGGCGCCGGCCGAAACCGCAATCGGCCGGCGCCCGGATTCGGTTCGCCGGTAACGGACGACCGGTTACGGACGCTCGACCGCAAGCGCGACACCCATCCCGCCGCCGATACACAGCGACGCCAGCCCGCGCTTTGCATCGCGCTTGGCCATCTCGTGCAGCAGCGTCACCAGGATCCGGCAACCCGACGCACCGATCGGGTGACCGATCGCGATCGCGCCGCCGTTCACGTTCACCTTCGACGTGTCCCAGCCCATCTGCTTGTGCACCGCCAGCGCCTGCGCCGCGAATGCCTCGTTGATTTCCATCAGGTCCAGGTCGCCCGGCGTCCAGCCCGCGCGCTCCAGGCACCGGCGCGAGGCCGGCACCGGGCCCATCCCCATCACGCTCGGATCCACGCCCGCGTTCGCGTACGCCTTGATCCGCGCGAGCGGCGTCAGGCCGAGCGCCGCCGCCTTCTGCGCCGACATCACCAGCACCGCCGCCGCGCCGTCGTTCAGACCCGACGCGTTCGCCGCCGTCACCGAACCGTCCTTCGAGAACGCCGGCTTCAGCCCCGCCAGCGATTCCGCCGTCACGCCGTGACGCACGAATTCATCGGTCGCGAACTGCAGCGGCTCGCCCTTGCGTTGCGGAATCGACACCGGCACGATCTCGTCGTCGAAGCGCCCGGCCTTCTGCGCGGCTTCCGCCTTGTTCTGCGACAGCGCCGCGAACGCGTCCTGCTCTTCGCGCGTGATCCCGTATTCCTTCGCGACGTTCTCCGCCGTGATGCCCATGTGGTACTGGTTGTACACGTCCCACAGGCCGTCGACGATCATCGTGTCGACCAGCTTCGCGTCGCCCATCCGGAACCCGTCGCGCGAGCCCGGCAGCACGTGCGGCGACGCGCTCATGTTCTCCTGGCCGCCCGCGATCACGATCTCCGCGTCGCCCGCGACGATCGCATTCGCCGCCAGCATCACGGCCTTCAGGCCCGAGCCGCACACCTTGTTGATCGTCATCCCCGGCACTGCCGCCGGCAGCCCGGCCTTGATCAGCGACTGCCGCGCCGGGTTCTGCCCCGAGCCGGCCGTCAGCACCTGGCCCATGATCACTTCGCTGACCTGCTCGGGCTTCACGCCTGCACGCTCCAGCACCGCGCGGATCACCGTCGCGCCCAGCTCCGGCGCCGCAATCTTCGCAAGCGAGCCGCCGAATTTGCCGACCGCGGTCCGCGCGGCCGATACGATCACTACGTCCGTCATTTCCCTTTCCTCCAGGCCCGCACGACACGGCGCATCGTTACCGGCCCTGTTAAAAAACTGCGGTGCATCGAACAGCGTGCGCCGCTGTCCGGTTTTCGTCAATCGCGCTGCAACACGTAGCGTCCCGGCGCCGGCTCGATCGCCGGGAACTGCGCGGAACCGGGCTTGGCGGGCGGCGCCACCTTGCGGCCGCCGTACTGGTCGAGCCATTCGACCCAGGTCGTCCACCAGCTTCCCGGCTGCTCGGCCGCACCGGCGAACCAGTCGTCCGCGGCTTCGGGCAGGTCGCTGTCGTTGACCCAGTAGCTGCGCTTCTTCTTCGCCGGCGGATTGATCACGCCCGCGATGTGACCCGACGCGCCGAGCACGAACTTCAGCGGGCCCGACAGGATCGACGTCGATGCATAGGCCGTCTGCCACGGCACGATGTGATCCTCGCGCGAGCCATAGATGAAGGTCGGCACGTCGACCAGCGACAGGTCGACGGATTCGCCGCACACGGTCAGCGCGCCCGGCTCGCGAAGCTTGTTCTCGAGATAGGTATTGCGCAGGTACCACGCGTACATCGGGCCCGGCAGGCTGGTCGAATCGCTGTTCCAGTACAGCAGGTCGAACGGCGCCGGCGTGCGGCCCTTCAGGTAGTTGTCGACGACGTAGTTCCACACGAGATCGTTCGGCCGCAGGAACGAGAACGTGTTCGCGAACTCGACGCCGCGCATCAACCCCGGTTGCGTGCCGTTCTTGCCGCCGATGGTCTGCTCGCGCATCTGCACGTGCGCCTCGTCGACGAACACGTCGAGAATGCCGGTGTCGGTGAAGTCGAGCATCGCGGTCAGCAGCGTCATCGACGCGGCCGGATGCTCGCCGCGCGCGGCGAGCACGGCCAGCGCGGTCGCGAGCATCGTGCCGCCGACGCAGAAGCCGAGCGTGTTGATCTGTTCGCGGCCGCTGACCTGCTGCACGGCATCGATCGCCGCGAGCAGCCCTTCGTTCATGTAGTCGTCCCACGTCTTGTGCGCGACCGATGCATCCGCATTGCGCCACGACACGAGGAACACCTGATGGCCGTTCGACAACGCGTGCGCGACAAGCGAATTCTCGGGCTGCAGGTCGAGGATGTAGAACTTGTTGATGCACGGCGGCACGATCAGCAGCGGCCGCTCGAACACCTTGTCCGTCTTCGGCGTGTACTGGATCAACTGGATCAGGTCGTTCTCGTAGACGACCGCGCCTTCAGTACACCCGAGGTTCTTGCCGACCACGAACTGCGATTCGTCGGTCTGCGAAATCTTGCCGCGCTGCAGGTCGCCGAGCAGGTTCATCATCCCCTGCCGCAGGCTTTCGCCCTGCGTCTCGAGAATCGATTTCTGCGCGTCGGGATTGAGTGCGAGGAAGTTGCTCGGTGCGGCGGCGGCCGTCCATTGCTGGACCGTGAAACGGATGCGCTCGCGCGTCTTCGGATCGGTCTGAAGCGCGTCGGCCAGTTCCTGCAGGTAGCGTGCGTTGAGCAGATACCAGGCAGCCGCGAACGCATGGGCCGGCGACGCCTTCCACGCATCGCCGCTGAAACGGCGGTCCTTCAGTTCGGGCGACTCGAGCTTCGCGGCGGCCGCCTGCTGCATCAGCGCCATGCAATCGCGCGCGTAGTCGGCCTGCAGCGTCTGCAGCCGTTCGGGCGGAATCGCGGCAACCGGCAGCTTCAGCCCCGCGAACGGCGACGCCATGCTGCCCAGATCGGGCATCGACGGCACCTGGAACGGAAACGAAGTCGGGAACTGGAATGTCGCGAACGGATTAACGGTGGCCGACGCAGTCGCGGCGCGCGCCGGATCTGCAAAACCGCGCCATGCGTTCAACCACGATTCGAACATCTGCTGCATCGGCTGGGCGACCGGATCGAAGCCGGTGCTGCCTGCGGAAGTGCCCGCCTGAGCGGACGTCGACGAATTTTTCGATGCTGTCATTACCTGCCTTACCGGTGATTCGTGAGCGTCTATCGTGAAATCCTGCTCGCGCGCGGCGTGCCGGCTGCGAGCCGGGCCGTCATGCTCTGGAGAGGCGTCTCCAGATTCTGCCGCAGTGCGGTATTTTTATCATTATCGTTTTCCCCATGTGAAGCGCCATGTCAAACCGCTGAACATTTCTGCACGAAGATAATCCGTGCGCAACAGACGGGACAAGGGTTCCGGCGAAACATAAAACATTCTGGTCGACTTGACTTCGGGATTTTTCATTCAACTGCGCATGCAACGCCGCATTGCCGCCTAAATGTCGAGATAACCCGATTTCGCGACGCAACAAAACCATGCGTGCATGCGCATGCCGTCAATCGGCCAGCCAGATCGCCGCCGCCATGCGACCCGTCACACGGTCGCGCCGATACGAATAGAAGCGCGAGGTTTCGGTGACCGTACAGGCGGTCCCGCCGCTCACGTGCGCCACGCCCGCACGCGCGAGGCGCAGGCGCGCGAGCGCATAGAGATCGGCGAGAAACTTGCCGGGCGTGCCGTCGATCGCGACGAACGCACGACGGGTTTCATCATGCTCCGACTGCGGGGCCGTGTCGAGAAACGCGTCGCGCACGTCGGCGCCGACCTCGAACGCCTGCGGGCCGATCGCCGGCCCGAGGTACGCATGAAGCGTGTCCGTCGCGCCGCCCGCCAGCGCCGCGACGCGCGCCGCGGTCTGCTCGACGATGCCGGCCGCGAGCCCGCGCCAGCCCGCATGCGCGGCACCGACCGCCCGGCCCTGCGCGTCGCACAGCAGCACGGGCAGGCAATCGGCCACCATCACGACGCAGACGGCACCCGCCCGGTCCGTGACGCTCGCGTCCGCCTGCACCGGCGCCGCGGCTGCGGGCGCCGCCGCGATCACCTCGTCGGCGCGCACGATCTGCGCACCGTGAACCTGCTCGAGCCATGCCGCGCTCGACTGGCCTGCCAGCGCGAGCAAGCGCGCGCGATTCCCGGCGACATGGACGGGATCGTCACCGGTATGCAGGCCGAGATTCATCCCGCCCGCCAACGCCGCACCATCCTGCCAGCGCCCGTACGGGCCTTCGCTCACACCGCCGTCGCGCGTCGTGATCAGCGCACGCACGCGCGGCGACACCTGCCAGTCGGGCTGCACGCAGTCCTGCCACGTCAACGGCGCCAGGTTCGTCATCGGCACTCACTCCTCCTCATCGTCCAGGTACGGCTCATCGTCGTGATACTCGCCGCCGAAATCGTCATCGTCGTAGACACCGTCATCGTCGTCGAATTCCTCGTCGCCCTGCCCGAAGCCGAGCGCCGCGACGAGTGCGTTCATGTCGTCCGGCAGCGGGCAGCGCCACTGCATCGCCTTGCCCGTGACCGGATGCACGAGGCCGAGCCGCCATGCATGCAGCGCCTGTCGCGCGAACCCGTCCGGCAGCGGCGCGACCGAGCGCTTGCCGCGCGCGCGCCCGTAGACGGGATCGCCGAGCAGCGGGTGCCCGGCGTGCGAGCAGTGCACGCGGATCTGGTGCGTGCGGCCGGTTTCGAGGTCGCACTGGATCGCCGAAACCGGCTGACGTTGCCACACGCATGTGTCAACCGTGCGGAAATGCGTGCGCGCGGGCTTGCCCGACGCGCCAGTGACGACGGCCATGCGCGTACGCTCGCGCGGATCGCGGCCGATCGGCGCATCGATCGTGCCTTCCTCGGGCATCGTGCCCCACACGAGCGCGAAGTAGCGGCGCTTCACCGTGCGGGCCTGCAGCTGACGCACGAGGTCCGTCTGTGCGGCCAGCGTGCGCGCGACCACCATCAGGCCGGAGGTCTCCTTGTCGAGCCGGTGGACGATCCCTGCACGCGGCAGGCCGGCCGCCGCGTCGCCGTAGCGATGCAGCAGGCCGTTCAGGATCGTGCCGCTCCAGTTGCCGGCTGCCGGGTGCACGACGAGGCCGGCCGGCTTGTTGATGACGACGAGCGCGTCGTCCTCGTAGATGACGTCGAGCGGCACGGGCTCCGGCGTGAACGCGAGCTGCTCGGGAAGCAGGTCGGGTACGAGCTCGATCTTTGCGCCGAGCGGCACCGGCTGGCGGATCTTCGCGGGCGCGCCGTCGACCAGCACGCGCTGCGCCTCGATCCAGCTCTGCAGGCGGCTGCGGGAGAATTCGGGGAACAGCTGGGCGAGCGCCTTGTCGAGGCGTTCGCCCGCGAGCGACAGCGGCACTTCGACGACGCGCGGCGCGTCATCGCCCGCCGCGGAGGGCACCACGGGCGGCTGCAATGCGTCGCCGGTCAGATCGTCATCGAGGGAATCCCCCGAGGCAGCGTCGGCGGGCCGACCGCTTGGGCTATAATCTTCGCGATTTGGTGTGCCCGGCTGGGCATTCTGCGAACTTGAACGGGTCATTTAGACTGGGTCACCGAGACTTGAAGCTAGGACATGCGAGCATGATGAATTCGACCAAACGTACGGCCAGAACCGTCGCCGCCCGGGCTGCGGCGGTAGCGGCCGCGGCCCTCATCGCCGGCTGCCACGGCTTGCCGCAGAAGCAGGACGAGACGGCTACCTGGTCGAACAACAAATTATACTCAGAGGCCCAGGATGCACTGTCCGGCGGCGACTGGGGCAAGTGCGCGAAATATTTCGAATCGCTGCAAGGTCGCGATCCGTTCGGCCATTTCGCGCAACAGGCACAGATCAACGTTGCATACTGCAACTGGAAGGACAACGAAGCGGCAGCCGCCGACCAGGCCGTCGACCGCTTCATCCAGCTCCACCCCGATCATCCGGATATCCCGTACGCGTACTACCTGAAGGGGATGATCCACTTCAACGACGATCTCGGCCTGTTCGGCCGCTTCTCCGGCCAGGACATGAGCGAACGCGATCCGCAGGCACTGCGCGAATCGTACGACGCGTTCAAGGTCGTCGTCGACCGCTTCCCGAAGAGCAAGTACGCGCCCGACGCGGCCGCGCGGATGCGCTACATCGTCAACGCGCTCGCGTCGCACGAAGTGCACGCGGCCGACTACTATTACCGGCGCGGTGCGTATGTCGCGGCCATCAACCGCGCGCAGCTCGCGATCAAGGACTACAAGGGCGCGCCGGCAATCGAGGACGCGCTGCACATCATGATCCTGTCGTACGGCAAGCTGGACCAGCCGCAACTCGCCGAGGACACGAAGCGTGTGCTCGCGGGCACGTTCCCCGACAGCCCGTACGTGACGGGCCACTCGCGCCCCGGCGCGAAGAAGTCGTGGTGGCAGTTCTAAAGCGCTGCGCGACGCAACGCCCGTTGCACACACAAAAAACCCGGCCATCGAGCCGGGTTTTTTGTTGGCGCCGCATGCCGGCGGCACCGGTGCGGTTGCGCGGCGATCGCCGCGCATGCCGTCACATGCGCTTGTCCGAGCGGTGCTCGTCGAAGAAGTCCTGGACCACCGCGATCTCGCGGGTCCGCTTGAACGGCGGCAGGCTCTGCCAGATCCGGCGCCCGTAAGGCTTGTCGACGAGCCGCGTGTCGCAGATCATCAGCACGCCGCGATCCGTCTCCGCGCGAATCAGCCGGCCCGCGCCCTGCTTCAGCGTGATCACGGCCTGCGGCAACTGGTGCACGGCGAACGGGCTCAGGCCCTTCTTCGTCAGCGCGTCGAGCCGCGCGGCCAGCACCGGATCGTCCGGCGGCGCGAACGGCAGCTTGTCGATCACGACGAGCGACAGCGCATCGCCACGCACGTCGACGCCTTCCCAGAAACTCTGGCTGCCGACCAGGATCGCATTTCCGTACGCGCGGAAGCGATCGAGCAGCTCGGTGCGGCTCGCATCGCCCTGCACGAGCAGCGGCGTATTCCAGCCGCGGGACTCGATCACGTCGCGCAGCTTCGACGCGATCCGGTCAACCGCGCGCAACGTCGTGCACAGCATGAACACGCCGCCGCCGGACGCCTCGATCGCCGGCAGCGCGGCATCGAAGACGGCATCGGTAAACGCCGGCGAAGACGGCTGCGGCAGGTTGCGCGGCACGTACAGCAGCCCCTGCGACTGGTAGTCGAACGGGCTCGCGAGCGTCATCGAGCGACGCGAGCTGAGGCCCATCTGTGCCGCGTAGTGCGTGAAATCGCCGCGCACCGACAACGTGGCCGACGTGAACACCCATGCACGCGGCACGCCTGCGCGCTGTTTCGCAAAGATCGGCGCAACCGACAGCGGCGTTTCGTGCAACTGCACGGTATGCGCGAACACCTCGACCCAGCGCACCTTCTCGTTCGGATCGCCGTCGGACGTCGCCTTGTCGCCGGCAGCCGCCGCGTCGGCCTTCGCGGCCGCTTCCGCCGCGCCGGGCGCGACCCAGCCGGCCAGCAGGTCCTGCAGCTCGCGTGCGCGCCGCAGGCATGCACCGAGCGATTCCGCCCGCTCGGCCTGGCTCGCGAGCGCCGACGCGAGCGCATCGAGCGCCGCCTCGAGCGCGTCGAGCGCACCGAACATCGGGTGATCGTCGCCAAGTTGGGCGAGCGACATGCGGACGATCTGGTCGTTCGCGAACGCGAGGCGCAAGTCGCGCGCCGCGCGCTCGAGATCGCCACCGAGCTTCACCCACTCGACCGCGTCGCGCGCATGGCTCAGGCCTTCGGCCACCGTGTCGCGCGCGAGCTCGAGAATCTGCGTCGTCGACAGCGTCTCGCCGAAGAACAGCGTCGCCGTCTCCGGCAACTGGTGCGCTTCGTCGAAGATGACCGTGTTCGCGTTCGGCAGCAACTCGGCCATTCCCGTGTCGCGTAACATGATGTCCGCGAAGAACAGGTGGTGGTTGACGACGACGACGTCGGCCTGCTGCGCCTCGCGCCGCGCCTGCATCACGAAGCATTCCTTGTAATGCGGGCATTCCTGGCCAAGGCAGTTGTCGCGCGTCGACGTGACCATCGACCACACGGGCGCCGTTTCCGGCACGCTCGCGAGTTCAGCCTTGTCGCCGCTCTTCGTGATCTTCGCGAAGCGGACGATTTCCTGCAGATAGGCCGTGTCCTGCCGCGACGGCAGGCGGCCGTTGTCGGCCGTGCGTTGCAGGTAGTAGTGGCACAGGTAGTTGGCGCGGCCCTTGAGCATCGCGACCGTCACCGGCACCGCGAGCGCGTTGCGCACGGTCGGGATATCGCGCTGGAACAACTGATCCTGCAGGTGCTTCGTGCCGGTCGACACGATTACCTTGCCGCCCCACAGCATCGCGGGCACGAGATACGCATAGGTCTTGCCGGTGCCCGTGCCGGCTTCGACGATCAGCGTGTTGTCGCCTGCGTCGTTATCGGATTCGGCCGCCGCGGCAGCGTCCGCAGCCGGTTCGGCCGTCTTGTCGCCGTCGCCGAGGCGGCGCGCCGGCCGCTTGCGGGTCTCGAAGATCTCGGGCTCGGGCATCCGGCGCGCGGACGCTTCCATCGCGGACGCGACCGCACGCGCCATTTCGATCTGCGACGTACGCGGCCGATAGCCGTCGAGCGCGCGCGCCAGCAATCCGCCTTCGCCGAAGATCGTGTCGAGTTCGTCGACGCGCTTGCGGCTCAGCTCGAAGGTGCCTTCGGGCGCACGAACGCGCCCGGCGGACGATGTGTCTCGCCGGGCATCGGGGGTGGCTTCAAGCGGTGAATTCAAGGCAAGCGTTCCTGTGTCCAGCGCCCGTGCGGCGCCGGCGCTTGCCAGGCCGCGCTCAGGCGCGCTTATCCGGTTCCAGCTGCGATTGCAGCAAAATGATTTTGTCCTTGGCTGCCAGCTTTTCCTTCTTCAGCCGGTGCAGCGTGATGTCGTCGATGTCGGAGTGTCCTTCCTTCAGCTCGATCTCCCGAGCGAGCTGCTGGTGCTGCTCCTGCAGTGCAGCCAAACGGTTGTGCAATTCCTGCTGCTGTTCCGTGAGACGGTTTTGCATGTTTGCCTCCTCATCGAAGCAGCGCGCCGACTGGCGTGCCGACGCGCACGAGACTGATCCCGATCAATCCAACACGTTACTGCCCCTGCTGTTGCTGCTGCTTGGCCTTCTCGGCCGCTTCCTGCTGACGCCGCTCGACATCGGCCTTGTGCTGCGCGGCTTCCTTCTGCTTCTGCCCGTAGCGCGCGGCATTGTCCGCCCGCTCCTGCGCCTTCTGCGCCGCCTGCTGGTGCGCCTGGTCGAGCTTGTGCTGGAAGTCGGCCTGCTTCTGGTCGTATGCCTGCTTGCTCGCCGCGCGCTGCGGCCCTTCCGCGCCGCGCTGCGCCTGCTTAAGCGCATTCTGCTCCTGCTTGTCGCGGAACGCAGCCGCGTTCGCCGCGTCGTTCGCCGCGCGCTGCGGCGCTTCCGCCGCATTCTGCGCCTGCTTCAGCGCCTGCTGCTGGTCGCGCTGCTGCGCGCGCACCGCACGCTGCTCGTCGTCGAGCGCGAGCTGTTCCTGGCGGATGCTCGCGCGCTCGTCGCGCATCTGGTCGCGCGCCTTGCCGAGACAGTGGTTGACGAAGAACTTGCTGTAGCAATCGTGCTCGGCCACCGCATAACGATAATCGTTTTCCGCGGAGCGCTGATTGAGCACTTTTTGACGGGCGTCGAAATCCGGTGCGGCTGGGGACGTAACGGGCGCGGCTGCGGCGGCGGCCGGCGCGGTTGCGCCCGAGGCCTGCGCAAACGCGCCGGAAGGCCCGGCAGACAAAGCCGCGGCGAGCGCTGCGCCGAGCGCGACGAGAGAAATGCGGGAAGTTGGCAACGTCGTAGGAAAGCTGCGGGACATGTGTCAAATTCTATCACCCCCGGCTGGACGCTCCGTCATTTATGGCAAAATGCCCCGCTTCACTCACCCGCGGCATCTGGCCCGTCGGGCCCGCCATGCAGCCCGCCGCGCCGGGCCTGCCGGCCCGCGCCGCGATTTCAGCAGGCAGATCATCCACGACATGACGGAAACCGTAGCACTCAAGATCGTACAGCGCATCGCCACCGAACTGTCCGTCCAGCCGCGCCAGGTCGCGGCGGCCGTGCAACTCCTCGACGAAGGCTCGACCGTTCCGTTCATTGCCCGGTACCGCAAGGAAGTGACCGGCAATCTGGACGACACGCAGTTGCGCCAGCTCGAGGAACGCCTCCTGTATCTGCGCGAGCTCGAGGATCGCCGTGCGGCGATCCTGTCGAGCATCGACGAACAGGGCAAGCTGACCGACGAACTGCGTTCCGCGATCGATGCGGCCGACAGCAAGCAGGTGCTCGAAGACCTTTATCTGCCGTACAAGCCGAAGCGCCGCACGCGCGCGCAGATCGCCCGCGAAGCCGGCCTCGAGCCGCTCGCGCAGGCGCTGCTCGCGAACCCGCTGCTCGACCCGCAGGCCGAGGCGGCCGCGTATGTCGACGCCGACAAGGGCGTCGCCGACGTGAAGGCCGCGCTCGACGGCGCGCGCGACATCCTGTCCGAACAGTTCGGCGAGACGGCCGAGCTGCTCGGCAAGCTGCGCGACTACCTGCACAACCAGGGCGTCGTGTCGTCGGCCGTCGTCGAGGGCAAGGAAAGCGAGGAAGGCGAGAAATTCCGCGACTATTACGACTACGCGGAAACGATCAAGACCGTGCCGTCGCACCGCGCACTCGCGCTGTTCCGCGGCCGCAACGCGGGCGTGCTGACGGTCAAGCTCGGCCTCGGCGAAGAGCTCGACGCGCAGGTGCCGCATCCCGGCGAGGCGATGATCGCGCGCCATTTCGGCATCGCGAACCAGAACCGCCCGGCCGATAAATGGCTGTCCGACGTATGCCGCTGGTGCTGGCGCGTGAAGGTGCAGCCGCATATCGAGAACGAGCTGCTCACGCAACTGCGCGAAACGGCCGAAACCGAAGCGATCCGCGTGTTCGCGCGCAACCTGAACGACCTGCTGCTCGCGGCGCCTGCCGGCCCGAAGGCCGTGATCGGTCTCGACCCCGGCCTGCGTACGGGCGTGAAGGTCGCGGTCGTCGACCGCACCGGCAAGGTGCTCGCGACCGACACGATCTACCCGCACGAACCGCGCCGCGACTGGGACGGCTCGATCGCGAAACTCGCGCGCATCGCCGCGCAGACGCAGGCCGAGCTGATCAGCATCGGCAACGGCACCGCGTCGCGCGAAACCGACAAGCTCGCGAGCGAACTGATCGCGAAACACCCCGAGCTGCGCCTGCAGAAGATCGTCGTGTCGGAAGCCGGCGCGTCGGTCTACTCGGCGTCCGAGCTTGCCGCGAAGGAATTCCCCGACATGGACGTGTCGCTGCGCGGCGCCGTGTCGATCGCACGCCGCCTGCAGGACCCGCTCGCCGAGCTCGTGAAGATCGAGCCGAAGGCGATCGGCGTCGGCCAGTACCAGCACGACGTGAACCAGCGCGAACTGGCCCGCTCGCTCGACGCGGTCGTCGAGGATTGCGTGAACGCGGTCGGCGTCGACGCGAACACGGCGTCGGCCCCGCTGCTCGCACGCGTATCGGGCCTGAACGCGACGCTCGCGCGCAACATCGTCGATTACCGCGATGCGAACGGCCCGTTCCCGTCGCGCGAGCACCTGCGCAAGGTGCCGCGCCTCGGCGACAAGACGTTCGAACAGGCCGCCGGCTTCTTGCGCATCAACGGCGGCGAAAATCCGCTGGACCGCTCGTCGGTGCACCCGGAAGCCTATCCGGTCGTCGAGCGGATGCTCGCGAAGATCAGCAAGCGCATCGACGACGTGCTCGGCAACCGCGAAGCGCTGTCGGGCCTGTCCCCCGCGGAATTTGTCGACGAACGTTTCGGCCTGCCGACCGTGCGCGACATCCTGTCCGAACTGGAGAAGCCGGGCCGTGATCCGCGCCCGGAATTCAAGACCGCGACGTTCCGCGAAGGCGTCGAGAAGGTGTCGGATCTCGTGCCGGGCATGACGCTGGAAGGGGTCGTGACGAACGTCGCCGCGTTCGGCGCATTCGTGGATATTGGCGTTCACCAGGACGGCCTCGTCCACGTGTCTGCGATGTCGACGAAATTCATCAAGGACCCGCACGAAGTCGTGAAGGCCGGCCAGGTCGTCAAGGTGAAGGTGCTCGACGTCGACGTGAAGCGCCAGCGCATTGCGCTGACGATGCGCCTCGACGACGATGCGGCAGCACCCGGCATGTCGTCGCGCGGCGTCCAGGATCGCGGCAATGCGGGACGCGGCGCCGCACGCCCGCCGCGTTCGCGCGAGCCGGAACCGGCCGGCGCGATGGCCGCGGCATTTGCGAAGCTGAAGCGCTGAGCGCGCGAAAACCGTCGACGCACGAAAAGCCCGCCGCAAGGCGGGCTTTTTCATTGCTGCCGCGAACGCGCACGGCTCGACGCTCGCTGGCGCCTGCGCGCACGCAGTCGGCTACCGGATTGGATGCCTTGGCTTGTGCGGAACACGCAGCGCGATGCGGCTGCGTTTGCTTTTGCGGTAACGGCCGGCAATGCGAACGATCGCGGCCCGTCCAGACGGTCGACAGACGCGGCGCGCGGCCAGGAGGCCCGCGCGCCGCGCCCGGTCAGATCTCGATCTTCGTACCGAGCTCGACGACGCGGTTCGCCGGAATCGAGAAGAAGTCGGTCGGCTTCGCGGCGTTCTGATGCATCCACGCGAACACGCGCTCGCGCCAGATCGACATCCCGGGCAGATGCGTCGGCACGACCGTTTCGCGCGCGAGGAAGAACGACGTGTCCATCAGCTCGAACGTCATATCGTGCGTGCGGCCGAATTCCTCGAGCACGGCCTTCACATCCGGCGTCTCGTTGAAGCCGTATTCAGCCGTCACGATGTAAAGTCCGCCGCCCGCATCGCGCGAGCTCAGGCGCTTGTCGTCGCGCACGTAAGGAAAGTCGCGCGTGACGAACGTCAGGAAAATGGTCCGCTCGTGCAGTACCTTGTTGTGCTTCAGGTTGTGCAGCAGGCTGACGGGCACGAGCTTGTCGTTGCCGGTCAGGTAGATCGCGGTGCCCGACACGCGATGCGGCGGATGCGCGAGCAGCCCCTGCAGGAACGGCTCGAGCGGAATACCGTCGGCCGCCGTGCGCTCCTTGACGATGTGGCGCCCCTTGTACCAGGTCATCAGCAGGAAGAACAGCAACGCGCCGATGCCGAGCGGCAGCCAGCCGCCCTGCGCGACCTTCAGCAGGTTCGCGCCGAAGAAGCCGAGATCGACCGCGAGGAACACGGCGATGATCGCGCCGACCAGCAGGCGGTTCCAGTTCCACACCTTCACCATCACGACGGCCGCGAGCACGGTCGTGATCACCATCGTCGCCGTCACCGCAATGCCGTACGCGGCCGCGAGGTTGTCGGAGCTCTTGAAGCCGACCACGATGCAGAGGATCACGAACAGCAGCAACCAGTTCACGACCGGCACGTAGATCTGGCCGATCGCGAGGTCGGACGTATGCAGCACCTTCATGCGCGGCACGTAGCCGAGCTGGATTGCCTGCGACGTCAGCGAATACGCCCCCGAGATCACGGCCTGCGACGCGATCACGGTCGCGACCGTCGACAGCACGACGAGCGGCAGCAGCCCCCATTCGGGCGCCAGCAGGAAGAACGGGTTCTCGATCGCCTTCGGGTTCTGGATCAGCAGCGCGCCCTGGCCGAAGTAGTTCAGCACGAGCGACGGCATCACGAGCCCGTAAGCAGCGAGGCGGATCGGCTTCGCGCCGAAGTGGCCCATGTCCGCATAGAGCGCTTCCGCGCCGGTCAGCACCAGCACGACCGAGCCGAGCACGACGTAGGCCTGCAGCACGTGCTCCGACATGAACGACGCGGCGTAATACGGATTGATTGCCGCGACGATGCCCGGCACGCGCACGATGTGGTACACGCCGAGCGCGGCAATGACGATGAACCACAGCACCATGATCGGGCCGAACAGCTTGCCGACCAGCGCGGTGCCGTGGCGCTGGATCCAGAACAGCGCGATCAGGATCACGATCGTGATCGGCATCACGAGATGGGACAGGTGCGGCGTCGCGATTTCGAGACCTTCGACGGCCGACATCACCGAGATCGCCGGCGTGATCACCGCGTCCCCGTAGAACATGCACGCGCCGAATATCCCGAGCGCCATCAGCGCGCCCGCGACGCGGGTTTTCGAGTCGAGCGGCCGCAGCGACAGCGCCATCAGCGCGAGTACGCCGCCTTCGCCGTTGTTGTCTGCCCGCATCACGAACAACAGGTACTTGATGCCGACCACCAGGATGATTGCCCAGAACAGCAGCGAGATCACGCCGAGAATCGAGCCTTCGGTGAGCGGGATGCCGTGCGCGGGGCTGAACGCCTCCTTCAGCGAATACAGCGGGCTGGTGCCGATGTCACCGAACACGACACCGATGGCTGCTATCGCTAGCGCCCGCATCGAGTGTTGTTGCGTCGAGTGCGGCGCGTGTGCTGCGTCGGTCGCGTGGATCGTGTTGTTCATATGAAGCGTAATAATCGGGTCCGGGTCGGACAAAACGAGCGCTATTCTACTCGCGCCCCCGTGAAACGCCGCCCTGCTCTGTTGCCGTGAAACCACGTGATCCACGCTGCGCATGCAATCCGGCGCGAGCTGTGGCAGGGCTGCCATCATAGCCGGGGCGGCGCCGTCTGCCTACCGGATACGCCATGCACGCCGCGCGGCGCAACCGACGCGCCAAATAAAAACGGCGCCGCAAGCGGCGCCGTACAAGGCTTTCCTTCGATCGGCCGGCCGCTTACGCGCCCGAACCGTCGCGCTGCGCGCGACCGCGCTTGATCCACGCCTCGAGGTTGTGCGGACGAACCGTGTCCCACTCCTCGAACGGCTGATGAATCCACGGATTCGTCGGCAGATACTGCGTGTGATAGTCCGGCTTGACCTTCGAGCAACCCTTGTACCAGAGCACGGCCGAACGCACGGCCGTCACGGCCGGATAGCGCTCCTTCAGGTGCTCCTGCACGCGCGCGAGCGTGACGCCCGAATCGACGAGGTCGTCGACCAGCAGCACGTTGCCCTCGAGGTTGCCGCGCGTCATCGTGATGTACTGCGCGATATCGAGGTCGCCCTGCTCGGTGCCGGCCGCTTCACGGTACGAACTCGTCGCGAGGATCGCGAGCGGCACGTCATAGATGCGCGACAGTTGATCGCCGACGCGCAGGCCGCCGCGCGCGAGACACAGGATCTGGTCGAACTTCCAGCCCGATGCGTGCACCTGGAGCGCGAGCAGCTCGATCAGACGGTGATACTCGTCCCAGCCTACCCACAGGTTCTTGTCGTCGTTGCGCGGATCGGTCATCAAGTCTGCCGCCGTCATCGTGATTTGCTGCGTCATCTGGGCTTACACCTTGAACGGATGGCGGAGCAGGATCGTTTCGTCGCGGTCCGGGCCCGTCGACACCATGTCGACCGGCACGCCAGCCACTTCCTGGACGCGGGTCAGGTAGGCTTGCGCGTTGGCCGGCAGTGCTTCCCACGCCTTGATGCCGACCGTGCTTTCCTTCCAGCCGGCGAACGTTTCGTACACCGGCTCGCAACGCGCCACATCGGCTGCACCGCGCGGCAGGATGTCCACATCCTTGCCGTCGATCTTGTAGCCGACGCACAGCTTGACTTCGTCGAGGCCGTCGAGCACGTCGAGCTTCGTCATGCACAGGCCCGACACGCCGTTGATCTGGATCGAACGGCGCAGCGCGGCCGCATCGAGCCAGCCCGTGCGGCGCGGACGGCCGGTGACGGAACCGAATTCCTTGCCGACGTTCGCGAGCGTGACGCCGACCTGGTCCTGGCGCTGCGGATTGTCCGCATCGTACAGTTCGCTCGGGAACGGGCCCGAACCGACGCGCGTGCAATACGCCTTCGTGATGCCGAGGATGTAGTTGAGCTTCTGCGGACCGACGCCCGCGCCGGCCGACGCCGCACCCGCGACGCAGTTGCTCGACGTGACGAACGGATAGGTACCGTGATCGATGTCGAGCAGCGTGCCTTGCGCGCCTTCGAACAGCAGGTTCTGGCCCGCGTTGTTCGCGTCGTACAGGCGGCGCGACACGTCGGCCACCATCGGCTTCAGGCGGTCGGCATAGCCCAGCATCGTGTCGAGCGTGGCCTGGAAATCGACGGCCGCGCCACCCAGGTACTGGGTCAGCACGAAGTTGTGGAAATCGAGGTTTTCGCGCAGGCGGTCGGCGAAGGTCTTCGCGTCGAACAGGTCCTGCACGCGCAGCGCGCGGCGGCCGACCTTGTCTTCGTACGCGGGGCCGATGCCGCGGCCCGTCGTGCCGATCTTGCCCGCGCCCTTGCGCGCTTCGCGCGCCTGGTCGATCGCGATGTGGTACGGCAGGATCAGCGTCGCGGCTTCGGAAATGAACAGACGGTCGCGCACGTTCACGCCGGCCTCTTCGAGCTCGCCGATTTCCTTGAACAGTGCTTCGGGGGACAGGACGACGCCGTTGCCGATGTAACAGGCGACGCCTTCACGCATGATGCCCGACGGAATGAGGCGCAAGATCGTTTTCTTGCCGCCGATGATGAGGGTGTGGCCGGCGTTGTGGCCGCCCTGGAAACGCACGACGCCCTGAGCGTGGTCCGTCAGCCAGTCGACGATCTTGCCCTTGCCTTCATCACCCCATTGAGTTCCCACGACGACGACATTGCGCCCGGGAGTCACGTTCACTGCGCTGGCAGACATGTTGATTCGTTAGCTGGTTAAAAACGTATTCTACCTATGTTCGCGGGCGATTCCGAATTTTTCCGTTTCGCTTCAACGATATGCACGCCGAAGCACGGCCCGCGAACGCCTGATTATCGGGGTTCGACCACCCATGCACCGTTGCGCTCGACGAGCGAACGGTCGCATGCGAACTCGTCGAGCACGTGGTCGTGGCCGGGCAGCGCCTGGATCACAACCTCGCCCGCATCACGCAGCGCCGCGACGGCCGCACACAGCGCGTCGTCCTGCGCCCATGGCGCAAGAATCGCGGTGCCGCGTGCCTCGATCGGCGAAATTCGCGCGAGCTCGCGCAGGTCGAGCGAGAAACCCGTTGCCGGACGCGCACGGCCATATGCCTGGCCCACGTGGTCGTAGCGCCCGCCGCGCGCGATTGCGTTCGGCACGCCGTCGATGTAGGCGCTGAACATCGCACCGCTGTGGTACGCGTAGCCGCGCAGGTCGGCGAGGTCGATCGCGACTTCAACGCCCTTCGCCTGTGAGGCGAGTTGCGCCAGGTCGTCGAGCGCCCGCGTGATTTCCGGCAGCACCGGCAAGCGTGCGCGCGCCTCGGCGAGCACGCTCGCGTCGCCGTAAAGGTTCGGCAGCGCGCGTAGCGCCGCGCGTGTATCGGCGCCGAGATCGTCGGTCAGCTCGTTCAGCAACGGCACATCCTTGCCCGACAGCGCGTCGTACAGCGATTCACCGCGCTCGGCAGCCTGCGCGTCGCGCGCCAGCAGCGCCGCGAGCACGCCCGCGTGGCCGAGGTCGAGACGGATACGCGACAGGCCCGCGAGATGCAGTGCGTCGAGCATCAGTTGCTGGATCTCGAGATCGGCTTCCAGCCCGGCATGCCCGTAGATTTCGGCGCCGATCTGGATCTGCTCGCGCGTCGCGTGCAGGCCGCGCGGGCGCGTATGCATCACGTGGCCCGCATAGCAGAGGCGCGTCACGCCCTGACGGTTCAGCAGGTGCGCGTCGATCCGCGCGACCTGCGGCGTGATGTCCGCGCGCAGGCCGAGCGTGCGGCCCGACAGTTGGTCGACCAGCTTGAAGGTGCGCAGGCGCAGATCGGCGCCGCCGCTCGTCAGCAGCGACTCGAGATACTCGAGCAGCGGCGGCATCACCATTTCGTAGCCGTACGAACGGAAGCGGTCGAGCAGCCTGCGGCGCAGCTCCTCGATCTTGCGCGCTTCCGACGGCAGTACGTCGGCGATATTCTCGGGAAGTAACCAGGTCGACATCGGTACGGTCCTACGACGGGAAACAGCGCGCGACACGCGCGCCGCGATGTGAATCGGAAATTCGAAATCGGGCGGGACGAACGGCGGATGCGCCGTCCGGATCAGGTGTCCGGTCAGGTGGCGATCAGCAGCAGCACGAGCCCGAGCACCATCACGATCAGCCCGCCGATCCGGATATGATGCGGCGGCCGCTCAGCTATTCTACGAAACGTGTCGCGCCAGGCGACGGGAAACACGAAGGGGAACGCCCCCTCGATGATCAGCATCAGCGCTACTGCGAGCAACAACGAGCCAGCCAGGTCCATGCGAGCGACGGCGCCGCTCGACGCGGCGCCCCAAGGTCAATGTTTGCGGGGAGCAGGCGCCGCCGGTGCGGCACCGCCCGTCGGGCTGCGCATGAAGCGGAAGAACTCGCTGTCGGGATCGACGACGATGATGTCGTTGCGCTTGAACGTCTTCCGGTAGGCCTGCAGGCTCGCGTAGAACTGATAGAACTGCGGATCGCGGCCGAACGCATCGGCGGCAATCGTCGCGGCCTTCGCGTCGCCCTCGCCCTTGATCGTCTGCGCGGATTTGTACGCGTTCGCGAGCACGGCCTGCTGTTCGCGTTCGGCGTCGGCCTTGATCTGCTCGACGTCAGCCGCGCCTTCCGCACGCACCTGTGCCGCCTGCTCGCGCAGCGCGCCGATCATCCGCTGATAGACGGCGTCCGTCTGCGCGGCCGGCAAGTCGACGCGCGTCAACTGGACGTCGACCACGTCGACGCCGAAACCGGACGCCTTCGCCTTCGCCGCATCGCGGGCCGCATCGGCGATCGCGCGCTGGCCGCCGAGGGCGTCGTCGAGCGCACGCTTGCCGAATGCTTCGCCGAGCGCGCCCTTCAGCACGCCGGCCAGGCGTTCGGTGGCTGCCGCCGGGTCGCCGCCCGTCGCCGTGAAATATTTCAGCGGATCGCTGATCCGGTACTTCACCGCATACGCGACGAGCAGGTCGTGCTTGCCTTCCGTTGCCAGTTGCAGCGGATCGGACGACTCGAGCGATTGCAGGCGCGTGTCGATCAGTGTGGCCGTCTGCAGCGGCGGCGGCAACTTGAAATGGATGCCGGGCCCGGCGAGTTCGGGCTGCGCGCCGTCGCGGCCGGACAACACGGCCGTATGGCGCGGATCGACGGTCAGGACCGTCGAGGACGCCGCGAAGGCAACGATCACGATTGCGACGACAAGCGCAATGATTCGGTTCATGTTCTGCGCTCCCCGTTACTTCACATCGTCTTCACGCGACCGGCTGCGGAACGCTTCGCGCGATCGCAGCACGTCGGTGCCCGACGCCGCGGCGGCCGGTGCCGCGCTCGCGGGTACGGCTGCCGCCGGCGCGACGGCCGCCGGTGCCGACGCCGCATCGGGCGCGGTTGCGCCGGCGGACGTCGCGGCGTTTTGTCGCCCCTGCTCGACAAGCTTGTCGAGCGGCAGATACACGACGCTGTTGCCGCCCTTGTTGCCGACGAACACATTCGTTGCGTTCGAATAGATTTCCTGCATCGTCTCCAGGTACATCCGCTCGCGGATTACCGCCGGCGCCTTCGAGTACTGCGCGTAGACCTGCTTGAAGCGATCGGCATCGCCTTCGGCTTCCGTGACCACGCGATCGGAATACGCCTTTGCTTCGTCGACGAGCTTCGCGGCATCGCCCTGCGCCTTCGGCAGCAGGTCGTTTGCGTACGCCTGCGCGGCGCGCTTCGCGGTCTCGCGCTCGTCGCGCGCCTTCGCGACTTCACCGTAGGCGGCCTGCGTCTGCTCGGGCGCCGCGACGCTCTGCATCGTGACGGCCGTCACCTCGAGTCCCGACTGGTAGCGATCGAGATCGCGCTGGATCGCGGTGGAAAGCTGCTCGCGCAGCGCGTCGCGGTCCTGGCTCAGCACGTCGGCCGCGCTGCGCGTACCGACGATCGCACGCACCGCGGCCTGCGCGGCCTGCGACACGCTGCGCTCGGGATCGACGCTGCGGAACAGGTAATCGGTTGCGGAACGGATCCGGTACTGGACGACGAAGCGCACGTCGACGATGTCGGCATCGCGCGTCAGCATCGCCGCTTCCTTCACGTTCGCAAGACGCACGACGTTGTTGCGGCCGATCTCGATCGAGCGGACCTGCGACGTATCGACGATCTCGTGCGACGCGAACGGATACGGCGCGCGCCAGTGCACGCCCTGGCCGACCGTGCCCGACAGTTTGCCGAGCTGCAGCACGACGCCCGTCTGGCCGTCCTGCACGACGAACAGCCCGCTGCCCGCGTAGACCGCGACCAGCACGCCGATCACGATGCCGACGCCGACCCGCGCCGCGCGGCCGTTGTCAGGACGGAAGCCGTTGCCGCCCTTGCCGCCGAAAAGGCCGCTCAGGCGTCGGTTGAAGTTGCGCCACATCTCGTCGAGATCGGGCGGACCTTCGCCGTCGCCGCCTTGCGGACGCTTCGATTCGTTCGCACGGGGACGGGATCCGTCTTTGCCATTGCCCTCGCCGCGTCCCCAGCGGGGATCGTTGATCGACAGCAAGGCGCGCATCCGCCGCCAGGTACTCCGCTCGTTGTATTCGTTCACCAGAGTTTGTTCACCAGATTAGACGCCGGCGAGCCGGCCGGGACCGGTTAGCGCCCGTGTTCGGAAATCGTGCGGTCTTCGTGTGGTTCAGCGGACGCGCCGTCGAGCGGCATCGCACTGGAAAGGTGTTCCGCGGAGGCGATCTCGGCGATGGCGGCACGCAACGCGTCAAGACCCTGACCGGTGCGCGCGCTCAAAAAGACGCGCGAAATATTACCATACTCGTCCCGCTCGACCGCGTCGCCGCGGGCCGCCAGCTCGGGCACGGCGTCGATCTTGTTGAACACCAGCACCTGCCGGATCGTGTCCGCGCCGATCTCGTGCAACACGCCGTTGACCTGCTCGATCTGCTCGAGCCTGACCGCGCTCGACGCATCGACCACGTGCAGCAGCAGATCGGCGTGGATCGTTTCCTCGAGGGTCGCGCGGAACGCCGCAACAAGTTGGTGAGGCAGCTCGCGGATGAACCCGACCGTATCCGACACGACGATCTGGCCGACCTCGTCGCCGAGGTAGACGCGCCGCGACGTCGTATCGAGCGTCGCGAACAACTGATCGGCCGCGTAGGCCTGCGCTTTCGTCAGCGCATTGAACAGCGTCGACTTGCCCGCGTTCGTATAGCCGACGAGCGACACCGACATCGTGCCGCTGCGCGCGCGCTGCCGGCGTTGCGTGCTGTGTTGCCGGCGCAGCCGGTCGAGTCGCGACTTCAGCATCTTGATGCGCTCGCCGATCAGCCGGCGGTCGGTTTCGAGCTGGGTTTCGCCGGGGCCGCGCAGGCCGATACCACCCTTTTGCCGTTCGAGGTGGGTCCATGCGCGAATGAGTCGCGTCGACAGGTATTGAAGCTGTGCGAGCTCGACCTGCAACTTACCTTCGTGGCTGCGGGCGCGCTGCGCAAAGATGTCGAGGATGAGACTCGTGCGATCGACGACCCGCCTGTTAAGCGCCCGCTCCAGATTGCGTTGCTGGGCCGGCGCCAGTGCGTGGTTGAAGATGACGATTTCGACGTTGTGCGCGTCGCAGGCAAGCCGCAGTTCTTCGGCTTTGCCGCTGCCGATGAACATCGCGGCATCGGGACTGGCGCGACGCCCCGTGAGGGTGACGGCGGGACGGGCCCCCGCGCTGGAGGCGAGAAGACTGAGTTCTTCGAGACTGGCTTCGAAATCGGTCTTGCCGAAATCGATGCCGACGAGCGCTGCGTTGATCAAATTATCGGGTGTCAAGATAAGGCGGCTGGCATCGGTCGCTCGCGGCGACCGGATGCCGGCCGCTGCAATAGGTTAGGACGTAGCTTCCGCGTCCGGGTGGAAATTCACCGGGCGCGCCGGCACGACCGTCGAGATGGCGTGCTTGTAGACCATCTGGGTCACCGTATTACGGAGCAACACGACGTACTGGTCGAACGATTCAATGTTCCCTTGGAGCTTGATGCCATTGACGAGGTAGATCGAAACGGGAACGTGCTCTTTGCGCAGTGCGTTCAAAAACGGGTCTTGTAACAATTGCCCTTTGTTGCTCATGGCGTACTCCATCTTTTTTTGCAGGTTGATCTGAATTGGCGGCGAAGAAAAAGAGATCCGGCGCCAATCGCTACACTATAGCCGATTTTGCCTGCCCCACCCGGGGCGTAGGCCTTGCGGTCTATCCGTTGCGGGACACGTGTAACAGGCGTGCTTCAGCCCTTGTCCGCGTACGGGTTGTTCGACGAACGGAACTCTATGCGCAATGGAGTCCCGGTCAGCGAGAAAGTTTCGCGGAAGCGGTTTTCCAGGTAGCGCTTGTACGTTTCCGTCACGGCGTCGAGCGCGTTGCCGTGGATGACGATGATCGGCGGATTCTGGCCGCCCTGGTGCGCGTAGCGCAGCTTCGGACGCACCGGGCCGCGACGGCGCGGCTGCTGGAACTCGACGGCCTCGATCAGCGCACGCGTGAGCTTCGGCGTCGGCAGCTTCGCCATCGCTGCCGCGTACGCGTCGTCGACCGAGCGCATCAGCGTACCGATGCCCGTCTTCTTCGCGGCCGAAATGAAGTGCGATTTCGCGAAGTCGAGGAATTTCAGCTTGCGGGTCAAATCCGCTTTCGCACGATCGCGCGCGTGGTCGTCGAGCCCGTCCCACTTGTTGACGCCGATCACGAGCGCACGGCCCTGCTCGACGACGAAGCCGGCGATGTGCGCGTCCTGGTCGGAGATGTCCTGCTGCGCATCCAGCAGAAGAATGACGACGTTCGCGTCGGAGATCGACTGCAGCGTCTTCACGACCGAGAACTTCTCGATCGCTTCGAAGACCTTGCCGCGGCGCCGCAGGCCGGCCGTGTCGATCAGCGTGTATTTCTTGCCGTTACGCTCGAAGTCGACGTAGATCGAGTCGCGCGTCGTGCCCGGCATGTCGAACGCGATCACGCGGTCCTCGCCGATCAGCGCGTTCACGAGCGTCGACTTGCCGACGTTCGGACGGCCGACGATCGCGATCTTGATGCCGCGCGACGGGTCGTTGTCGTCTTCCTCTTCCGGTTGGTCCGCGTACGCGACTTCCAGCGCCTCGTTGATCATGTCGGTGACGCCGTCGCCGTGCGCGGCCGAGATCGCGCGCGGATCGCCGAGCCCGAGCTCGTAGAAGTCCGTCGCGACCGCCGTGTACTTCATCCCCTCGGCCTTGTTGACGACGAGGAAGATCGGCCGGCCGGTCTTGCGCAGGTAGTCGGCGATCGACTTGTCCTGCGGCGCGAGCCCGTTGCGGCCGTCGACGATGAACACGACGACATCGGCTTCCTCAACGGCCTGCCGCGTCTGGCGCGCCATTTCGTGCAGGATGCCGTCCTTCGCGACGGGTTCGAAGCCGCCCGTATCGACGACCAGGTACGGCCGCTCGCCGACGCGCCCTTCGCCGTAATGGCGATCGCGCGTCAGGCCCGGCAAGTCGGCAACCAGCGCATCGCGCGAGCGCGTGAGCCGGTTGAACAGCGTGGATTTCCCCACATTGGGGCGCCCAACTAGGGCAATGACCGGTTTCATCTGTGTTTTCTACGGTGAAGCGCAGCAGCGGGAGGCCCGCTGCTGCGGGCGGCTGCGCTGAATGAAAATATCACGAATTCGCGCAGCGCCGGATGCGCGCGCCGGGCGCGCGTCGCGCGCCATCGTCTTTCGTCTCGAACTGCCTTTCAAATACCGAGCGGCCGGGAACACCGGCCGCCTTCATGTCGCGCGGCCGGGGCGAGCGGGACAAGCCCGCCGCGCCGCGGCTGCGCATGTTTCCTGCGCGTCAGCGCGGACGGAACCCGTACAGGCTGCCGTCCTTCGTCTGCACGACGAGCGTATTGCCCGCGAGGACCGGTGCCGCCGTAATCGCGCTGCCGTCGGTCTTCATCCGCGCGATGAAGCTGCCGTCTTCGCGCGACAGGAAGTGCACGAAGCCCTGGTAGTCGCCCATCACGACCGCATGCCCGAGCAGGTACGGCACGCCGACGTCGCGGCTCTTCAGCTTGTCGTTGCGCCAGAGCTGGTTGCCCGAGGCCGCGTCGTACGCGGTCACGACCGACCAGTCGTCGCCGCCGGCGACCACCGAATCGTCCTGTGCGAGGCCGCTGCGGCTCGAGAATGCCTTTTCCCACAGCGGGCGGCCCGAGTTCGCATCGAAGCAGCCAAGCTGACCCTGGAACGTCACCGCACAGGCTTCGGCACCCACGAGCGTCGGCGGACCGCTGACGTCGTTGATGCGCTCGACCTCGGTCACGCCCTTCGGGAACGACACGGGCGTCTGCCAGAACGGGTCGCCCGTCTGCAGGTTGATCGCGACGAGACCGCCGCCCGGGAAGCCCGCCAGCACCGCCGCGTCGCCCGCAAACGTCATGCCGGCCGACACGCGCAGGTTCAGCGGCACCGCGCGGTTGCGATAGTTCCACTTCTGCTCGCCCGTCTGCGCGTTGAACGCGATCACCTGGCCGTCGATCGTGCGGACAACCACGAGGCCGTTGCCGACGAGCGGCGGCGAGAAGATCTCGCCCTGCACGCTGGTCTTCCACAGTTGCTTGCCGTCAGGGCCCAGCACGAACACGCCGCCCTTCAGCGCGCCGACCGCGGTCAGGTTGCCGTCGCTGCCGACACCGGCCGACAGGTCCGAACCGACCTTCGAGCGCCAGATCGTCTGGCCCGTCTTCGCGTCGATCTTCTCGATCGAACCGTTTTCGCCCGCCGCGTAGACGGCGTCGCCCACGGCAACCGGCGAGAACAGGTAGCGTCCGCCCTTGCCGACGCTTGCCTTCCAGACCTGTTGCACGTCCATCACGGACTTGAACTCGGTGAGCGGCGTCGGCACGCGGCGCGCATCCTTCGACGACGAGCAGGCCGCCAATGCCAGGACAGCCGCCGCGCAGGCAACGGGCACAGCGTAACGTTTCAGCAAATTCATCGGTTAGCGAAGCAGAGTTAAGAGGTTGAGGGGACCGGGGTTCAGCCGCCGAGCGCGTCCAGCTTGAACTGCACGAGCTGGCGCGCAGACTGGTCGTCCTTCGACAGGCCATCGAGCGCGAGCTTGTAAGCGGCGCGCGCATCGTCGGTCTTGCCTTGCGCGGCAAGCAGATCGCCGCGGCGATCGGCCACGAGGCCCTTGAATGCATCGAGCGGCGTACCCGACAGCAGTGCGAGGCCCGCGTCGTACGCCTTCTCGTCGAGCAGCAGCGACGCGAGACGCAGCTTCGCGATCTGCTTGTACTCGTCGTCCTTGGCGTGATCGACGGCCCATTGCAGTTGCGTCTTCGCACCTGCGGCGTCGCCGGCCGCGTACAACACCTTCGCGGCCGCGAGCGCCGTCATCTGCGCATACGGCGTGCTGCCGAACTTGTCTTCCATGTCGGCGGCCGCGCGAGCCATCGTCGCCTTGTCGTTCGCGGCGGCGGCCTTCTGGACCTGCTCGTACAGCCCGGACGCCTCGGCAGCCTGACGGCGCTGCCAGTAGTTCCAGCCGTTGAAACCGGCCGCGACGACGAGCGCCGCGAGCACGATCCACGTGGCGAGGTTGCCCCAGCGGGCCCACCACGCCTTGAGACTTTCAATCGATTCTTGTTCGTCGTGATAACTCATCGGCGAGCGATTCCTTCCTGTTCAGGCCTGTCTAGTCGAGCGATTGCCAGCGCGATCAGTCGTCGCCGTCTTCGGCGGATGCAACCATCGCATTGATTAGGAATTCGGTCAAGCTTTCGACCGGTACGGTCTGCTGAACGTTCTTTTCCCCGTCTTCGCCCGCACCGCGCAGTGCTTTCACGCCCACCGCACCGTTCGCGACCTCTTCTTCGCCGAAGATCACCGCGAATGCCGCGCCGCTTGCATCGGCCCGCTTCATCTGCGACTTGAAGCTCGCCGGCGCGCCGTCGGCGCTGCAGTGGAAGATCACGTCAAGGCCCGTGTCGCGCAGGCGCTCGGCCGCGATGAACGCCTGTTCGCGCGCGGTCTCGCCCTGGTGCACGACGTACACGTCGACACCTTCCTGCTCCGGCGCCAGATCCTCTTCCTTCAGCAGTTCGAGGATGCGCTCGATGCCCATCGCCCAGCCGCACGCTGCGGTCGGCTTGCCGCCGAGCTGCTCGATCAGCGGATCGTAACGGCCGCCGGCCGCGACCGTGCCCTGCGCGCCGAGCTTGTCGGTCACCCACTCGAACACGGTCAGGTTGTAGTAGTCGAGGCCGCGCACGAGACGCGGGTTGATCTTGAACGGAATGTTGTTCGCGAGCAGCAGGCGTTGCAGCCCTTCGAAGTGCGCGCGCGATTCGTCGCCGAGGAAGTCGATCAGCTTCGGCGCGTTCTGCGCGATCTCCTGCAGCGCGGGATTCTTCGTATCGAGCACGCGCAGCGGGTTCGTATACAGGCGGCGCTTCGCGTCCTCGTCGAGCACGTCGGCAAACTGCTCGAGGTACTTGATCAGTTCGACGCGGTGCGCGGCACGCTCTTCGGCGAGGCCGAGCGAGTTGATCTCGAGCTTGATGCCGGTCAGGCCGAGGTCATCCCACAGGCGCTGGCACATCATGATGATCTCGGCATCCGCATCGGGGCCCGCGAAGCCGAGCGCCTCGACGCCGACCTGGTGGAACTGGCGGTAGCGGCCGCGCTGCGGACGCTCGTGACGGAACATCGGGCCGATGTACCACAGGCGCTTCGGGCCGTCGTACAGCATGTTGTGCTCGATCGACGCGCGCACGACGGCCGCGGTGTTTTCCGGGCGCATCGTCAGGTTCTCGCCGTTCAGCGCGTCGGTGAAGCTGTACATCTCCTTCTCGACGATGTCCGTGACTTCGCCGATGCCGCGCGTGAAGAGCTGCGTGTGTTCGACGATCGGCGTGCGGATGTTCTGGTAGCCGTATGCGCGCAGCAGCGATTTCACGGTGGCTTCGAAGAATTCCCACAGGCCGGCATCCTGCGGAAGGATGTCGTTCATACCCTTGACGCCGGTGAGCTTCTCGATCTTGCGTTTCTGTTCAGTCATCGTGTGTGTGGACGAATTAGTTCACGGCCGCGTCGGCGCGGCCATAGTTGCGTGCGACGTAGTCGCTGACGATCTGCTGGAATTCCTCGGCGATCCGCTCGCCGCGCAGCGTCTTGACCTTCTCGCCGTCGATGAAGACGGGCGCGGCCGGGTTTTCGCCCGAACCCGGCAGGCTGATGCCGATGTTCGCGTGCTTGGATTCGCCCGGGCCGTTGACGATGCAACCCATCACCGCGACGTTCATCTTCTCGACGCCCGGATACTCCTTGCGCCAGGCCGGCATCTGCTCGCGCAGGTAGGTCTGGATCTGCATCGCGAGTTCCTGGAACAGCGTGCTCGTCGTCCGGCCGCAGCCCGGGCACGCGATCACCATCGGCGCGAACGAGCGCAGGCCCATCGTCTGGAGGATTTCCTGGCCGACGATCACCTCGCCCGTGCGCGACGCGCCCGGTTCCGGCGTCAGCGAGATGCGGATCGTGTCGCCAATCCCTTCCTGCAGCAGCACGCCGAGCGCGGCCGTCGATGCGACGATGCCCTTCGAGCCCATACCGGCCTCGGTCAGCCCCAGGTGCAGCGCGAAGCCGCAGCGGCGGCCGAGTTCGCGGTACACGGCGATCAGGTCCTGCACGCCGCTGACCTTGCACGACAGCACGATACGGTCGCGGCCGAGACCCAGCTCGACTGCACGCTCGGCCGAGCCGATCGCCGACTGGATCAGCGCCTCGTACATCACGCTTTGCGCGTCCCACGGCTGCGAGCGCGCGCCGTTCTCGTCCATCATGCGCGCGAGCAGGTCCTGGTCGAGACTGCCCCAGTTCACGCCGATCCGCACCGGCTTGTCGTACTTGGCCGCAGCTTCGATCATCTGCGCGAACTGCGTATCGCGCTTCGCGCCCTGACCGACGTTGCCGGGGTTGATCCGGTACTTCGACAGCGACTCCGCGCAGCCCGGATAATCGCGCAGCAGCAGGTGGCCGTTGTAGTGGAAATCGCCGACGAGCGGCACGGTCACGCCCATCCGGTCGAGCTGCTCGCGGACCGCCGGCACGGCGGCGGCGGCCTCCGGCGTGTTGACCGTGATGCGCACCAGTTCGGAGCCCGCGTTCGCGAGTTCCTTGATCTGGATCGCCGTGCCGATCGCGTCGGCCGTATCGGTATTCGTCATCGACTGCACGCGCACCGGCGAGGTGCCGCCGATCGTCACGAGCTGCCCGCCCCAGCGGACATCCACCGCATGCGACACGCGGCGGGGCTGATGCCCGCCGAACACCGGCTCGGTTGAACAAATCTGACTGCTGCGTGGGGATTGAGCTTCGGATTGCATCGATAGATCCATTTACGCGGAATGCGCCGCGACGCGGCGCATGAATTGAAAAAGCGCCGTGCCCTCACGGCCTGCCGATATCGACGACAGGCCTTCGCCACGGCGCTTGACGTCAGGGCAACGTGAACCGCGCCACATTACCCCGCGCTGCCGAATATTTTGCCGGATCGACAGGTTTTCCGTCGAACGCAACCGCGTCGAGGCCTGCCTTGTTGCCGATCGTGACCTTGAACGGCCCGTCGCCGGCGACCTGCTTCGTCTCGCCGGCCCGCACCAGCGCCGAGAACAGCTCCTTGCCGTTCTTGTCGCGCACGCTAAACCAGCAATCCTGCTTGACCTTCAGTTCGACCATCGACTGGCCGGCCGCAACCACGACGCTCGCCGGCTCGGCCGGCGTAGCGGCACTCGCCGCCGCCGTTGCCACGACAGGCTGCGATGCAGCCCCCGTCGCAACCGGGGCCGCGGGCGCCGGGACAGCGGACGCAATTGCCTGGGCCGGGGCGGCAGACGCAGCGACCGGGGCCGGAACGTCATTGGCGGCTACGGTCGACGCGCCGCTCGCAGCCGCATCGTCGACGGACGACGAAGATGCCGGCGGTGCGCTTGCGGCCGACGCATGCTCCGCGTCGTTGCCTTTGAAACGCGCGAGCAGGCTCGACGAATCGCCGCCAGTGTGCCACATCAGTACGGCAACCACCGCGACGACGACGATCGCCGTCCCCCACAGCCACGGGTGATGGCGCGACGAACCGCCCAGCGGAATCGACACACGACCGCGCGGCAGATCCGTCCCCGACGATGCGGGCATCGACAAATCGACCTCCGGCACCCCGCGCTCGCGGCGCAGCGCCTGCGCGAACGGCTCCGGATCGACGCCGAGCATCTTCGCGTAGCTGCGCACGACACCGAGCGCGAACGTCACGCCAGGCAAATGACTGATGTCGCCGGCCTCGAGCGCCCGAAGCTTCTGCGGTGCGACCTTGAGTCGCGCCGATACGTCGTCGACCGTCCAGCCCTTCGTCTCCCGAAGCTGCGCCAGCCGGCTGCCGACCGCCGCCAGCGATTCCAGTCCCGCCGGTGCCGGTTTCGCGGCATTCGTCTCTGCGCCGTTGGTCGGCTGCGGCTCACTCATCCTTGTCCTCGCGTCGATTCTTCTTCACTGGCGGCCGCCGCCGGCTCCCGCCGCCCGGCACCCGCAACTGTTCATACCATGCGCGGCGCCGTGGCGCCGCGACCGATCGCTATTCGCGTGTTGTACTGCCAAAAGGTTCGGGCATCCCCGGACGGGCATCCCCGACTAGGCGTCCCCGTCAAATCGCCCGAACTTCGATGATTTTTGCTGCTGCGCCCGTTCGTTCCGCGAGGCGCGTACGGTCTTTCACCGCGCCGGCCAACTGGCCGCACGCGGCATCGATATCGTCGCCGCGCGTCTTGCGCACGGTCGTGACGACACCCGCGTCGATGAGGACCTGTGCAAAGCGCTTGATCTGCTCCGACTTCGAGCGGAGGAGGCCCGATTCCGGAAACGGATTGAACGGAATCAGATTGAACTTGCATGGCACGTCGCGCGTGACGGCCAGCAGTTCGCGTGCATGGGCTTCGGTGTCGTTGACGCCGTCGAGCATGCAGTATTCGAAAGTAATGAAGTCGCGCGGCGCGACTTTCAGATAGCGCTGGCACGCAGCCATCAGCTCGCGGAGCGGATACTTCTTGTTGAGCGGCACCAGCTCGTCGCGCAGCGCATCGTTCGGCGCATGCAGCGAAACGGCCAGCGCGACCGGCAGCTCGGCGCCGAGGCGATCCATCATCGGCACCACGCCGGACGTCGACAGCGTGACGCGGCGGCGCGACAGGCCGTACGCGTTGTCGTCGAGCATCAGCCGCATCGCGGGTACGACCGCACTGTAATTCAGGAGCGGCTCGCCCATGCCCATCATCACCACGTTGGTGACGACCCGTTCGGCCTTGCCGTTCGGGCCGGGCGCGCGGCCCAGCGACGCTCGCAATGCAAATTCGGCCATCCGTAGCTGGCCGATGATTTCGGCTGTCGACAGGTTGCGGGAAAAGCCCTGCTTGCCCGTCGAACAGAAGCGGCAGTTGACCGCACACCCGGCCTGCGACGACACGCACAGCGTGCCGCGCGTCTCTTCCGGGATGAACACGGTTTCGACCGCATTGCCGTTTCCGACGTCGATCAGCCACTTGCGCGTGCCGTCGGTGGAAACGTGATCGCTGGCGATATCCGGCATCACGATCGACGCGCGGCCCTTGAGCTTTTCTCTCAGGGACTTCGCGAGATCGGTCATGCCGTCGAAATCGCCGGCGTTGTACTGGTGGATCCAGCGCTGCAACTGCTTGGCGCGGAACGGCTTCTCGCCGAGGCTGCCGCAGTACGCGACAAGACCCTCGGCATCGAAGTCGAGAAGATTGACGGAAGTTTCGCTCGTCATGATGTGCTGCCTTGCCGCGTGCGCTGAATCCTGCCTACTTGCTGTCAGCCAGGGCTTAACGCGAGTAAACGTTCATTTCCGGGAAGAAGAACGCGACTTCGACGGCAGCCGTTTCCGCTGCGTCCGAGCCGTGCACGGCGTTCGCGTCGATGCTGTCCGCGAAGTCGGCGCGGATCGTGCCCTGTTCCGCCTTCTTCGGATCCGTTGCGCCCATCAGGTCGCGGTTCTTCAGGATCGCGCCTTCACCTTCCAGAACCTGGATCATCACCGGGCCCGAGATCATGAAATCGACGAGGTCCTTGAAGAACGGACGCGCTGCGTGAACCGCGTAGAACTTCTCTGCGTCAGCACGCGACAGGTGCGCCATGCGCGATGCGACGATCTTCAGGCCGGCGCCTTCGAAACGGCTGTAGATCTGGCCGATCACGTTCTTTGCCACCGCATCCGGCTTGATGATCGACAGGGTGCGCTCGATTGCCATAAAAACTCCAAGAAATTAAGAAGTTACAGGTTCAAATGAATCCGCTATTGTAGCACGATCCCGTGTATCATTGCGATTGAACCCTTACACATGTGAAAGGTTCCGAATCCATATGTTTTGCGCCGCGCAGCCATTGAAACCTCGCGACGCGGAACGTATCTTAGCCATAGCTGCTCCGGTTTGCTGCGCCGCACACCGCGCGCGCCGAACCGACCCCGGACGCCCACGCGTTCAATGTTAGGAGAAACCATGAACGATTATCCGTACAATTTCGGCCGCGGCGGTTCCGTCAGCACCGCCGAGGTTCGCAACCGCGTGCTGCGGAACACGTACTGGCTGCTCGCGCTGTCGATGGTGCCGACCGTGCTGGGCGCCTGGGTCGGCGTCGCGACGGGCTTCTCGCTGTTCGCGGCCACGAGCCCGATGATGAGCCTGCTTGCGTTCTTCGCGATCGCGTTCGGCTTCATGTTCGCGATCGAGCGGACGAAAAACAGCGCGGCCGGCGTGTTCGTGCTGCTCGGCTTCACGTTCTTCATGGGCCTGATGCTGTCGCGGCTGCTGAGCTTCATCCTCGGTTTCTCGAACGGCCCGTCGCTGATCATGCTCGCGTTCGGCGGCACCGGCATCATCTTCGCCGCGATGGCGACGATCGCCACCGTCAGCAAGCGCGACTTCTCGGGGCTCGGCAAGTGGTTGTTCATGGGCGTGATCGTGATCCTGCTTGCGTCGGTCGCGAACATCTTCCTGCAGCTGCCGGCGCTGATGCTCACCGTGTCGGTGCTCGCGATCGCGATCTTCTCCGCGTACATGCTGTTCGACGTCCAGCGCGTCGTGAACGGCGGCGAGACGAACTACATCTCGGCGACGCTCGCGATCTACCTCGACCTGTACAACGTGTTCACGAACCTGCTCGCGCTGCTCGGCATCTTCGGCGGCAACCGCAACTGACGTTCGCCACGCATCACAAAAAAAACCGGCCCGAGGGCCGGTTTTTTTACGTTCGCCGCCCGGCTCAGTCGCGCTCGAACAGCGCGATCGATTCGACGTGCGACGTGTTCGGGAACATGTTCACGACACCGGCGCCCTTCAGCCGGTAGCCCGCCTCGTGCACGAGCAGGCCCGCGTCGCGCGCAAGCGTCGACGGGTTGCACGACACGTAGACGATCCGCTTCGGCAGCGGGCCTTCGCCACTTTGCGCAATCTCGGCCAGCGCCTTCGACACCGCGAGCGCGCCTTCGCGCGGCGGATCAATCAGGAACTTGTCGAATGCGCCGAGCGCACGGATGTCGTCGCCCGTCACTTCGAACAGGTTCCGGCACGCGAACGTCGTGTGGCCGTCGACACCGTTCTCGCGCGCGTTCGCAAGCGCGCGCGTCGTCAGCGTGTCGCTGCCCTCGATGCCCACCACTTCGCGCGACAGCCGCGCGAGCGGCAGCGTGAAGTTACCGATCCCGCAGAACAGGTCGAGCACGCGGTCGTCGCGCGACGGCGCGAGCAAGCGCAGCGCGCGGCCCACCAGCACGCGGTTGATCTGATGGTTGACCTGCGTGAAGTCGGTCGGCTTGAACGGCATGCGGATGCCGAACTCCGGCAGCGTGTAGTCGAGCGACACGTCGAGCGGATAGAACGGCGTCACCGTGTCGGGGCCCTTCGGCTGCAGCCAGAACTGCACCTTGTGTTCGTCCGCGAATGCGCGCAGCAGCGCTTCGTCGTCCGCGTTGATCGGCTCCAGCACGCGCAGCACGAGCGCGGTGACCTCCGAGCCGACCGCGAGCTCGATCTGCGGCATCCGATCGCGGATCGACAGCCCCTCGACGAGCCGGCGCAGCGGCACGAGCATCGCCGACACGTGCGGCGGCAGCACTTCGCAACTCGTCATGTCGGCGACATAGCTGCTCTTCTTCTCGTGGAACCCGACCAACACGCCGCCCTTCTTCGCGACGTTGCGCACGGTCAGGCGCGCACGGTAGCGATAGCCCCACGACGGGCCATGGATAGGCGCGAACATCGTTTCCGCACGCAGCTTCGCCAGGTGCCACAGGTTGTCTTCGAGCACACGCTGCTTGACCGCCACCTGCGCGCGCATGTCGAGATGCTGCATCGAGCAGCCGCCGCAGGTGCCGAAGAACTTGCATTTCGGCTGCGTGCGCATCACGCTCGGGCGCAGAATGTCGACAACCGTCGCCTGCTCGTAGCTCGGCTTGCGGCGGTAGCTCGAATAAGTCACGCGTTCGCCCGGCAGCGCACCCTCGACGAAGATGACCTTGCCCGGCTCGCCGTCCTCGGTCATCGTGCGGCCGACACCGCGCGCTTCCATGTCGAGCGATTCGATCTCGAGAACCGGGGCGATCCCGGGCGCGACGGGCGCATTTTTCGATTTGCGCGCAGAAGTGGGGACGGCTTCGGACACCAGCTTTTCCTGACAAACGTTGAAGAAGGCGAGATTGTAGACGACGAAGGCCCGCATTGGCCTCTTTGCATGGGGCAAGCGCCGACACTTAAGCATAGACGGCCCTGCATTGGACCGGAAGGGGCAGGCAGGTAGCTCGGGAACGCCAGCAGCCGATCGGCTGCGAAACCAGTCAGGAAGGGCCGGCAGCCCGAAATCCACCCGGCAGGAGATTCGACCATGCAGCTGATCGACTGGAACATCCAATGGGGTCGGGACGCCGACGGCGCTGTCGACCTTTCGCGCACCGTCGCGACAATCCGCCGGCTCGGCGATTTCGACGTGCTGTGTCTGCAGGAGGTCACGCGCGGCTTCGGCGCCCTGCCCGGCCGGCCCGGCCCCGACCAGTTCGCCGAACTCGCGGCGCTGCTGCCCGGCTATACGATCGTAGAAGCGATCGGCGCCGACCTGCCTGCCATCGAACCCGGCGCACCGCGCCGCCAGTTCGGCAACGCGATCGCGACCCGGCTGCCGGTCGGGCGCGTGCTGCGCCAGTTGCTGCCGTGGCCGGCAGACGCCGGCGCGCCATCGATGCCGCGCGTCGCGCTCGACGTCGAGCTGCAGACGCCTTTCGGCCCGCTGCGCGTGGTCACCACGCACCTCGAATACTATTCGGCGCGCCAGCGGCTTGCGCAGGTCGACGCGCTGCGCGACCGGCATCGCGAGGCCTGCGCGCATGCGGAACGGCCCGCGCCCGCCGAAACTGCCGACGGACCGTTCAGCGCAACCGGTCAGCCGCGCGATGCGATCGTCTGCGGCGATTTCAACAGCGCGTTCGGCAGCGATGCGTACCGGCGCTTCCTGGAGCCGGTCGCCGACGCGCCGCGCTTCGTCGACGCATGGGTCGCGCGGCACCCCGGCCGCACGCCGCCACCGACAGCCGGCGTCTACGATACGGTGCAATGGTCGGAGGGGCCGCTCGCGTGCGACTTCGAGTTCGTGACCGATACGCTGCTGCCGCGCGTCGTGCGCTGCGAGATCGACAGCGACGTGCGTGCATCGGATCACCAGCCAGTGCTGCTCGAACTCGCTTGATCGCGCCAGCCGCAGGCCGCGGCGGCGCCTGCCCGCGCTACGCGTCGAAGCCCGCCAGGTATTCGGCCCAGTGCGATGCCGGCTCCTGCGCGAGCGCGTTCTTCACGAGCAGGATCTCGTCCGCATACTCGCTCTGCGTCAGGCCGCCGCGCATCAACTGGAACCGGCAGTACAGCAGGTATGTATTGACGACATCGGTCTCGCAATAATTGCGGATTTCCTCGATTCGCCCTTCCTGGAACGCCGGCCACACCTGGCTGCCGTCCATCCCGAGCTTGCCCGGAAAGCCGCACAGCTTGGCGAGCGCGTCGAGCGGTGCGTTCGCGCGCGCTTGATACATCGCGAGCACATCCATCAGATCGGTGTGCCTCGAGTGATAGCGCGAGATGTAGTTGTTCCACTTGAATTCGCGGTCGTCCTCGCCGAGATCCCAGTAGCGGGTCGCGGGAACGCCGTGCACGAGCGCGCGGTAATGGAGCACCGGCAGATCGAAACCACCGCCGTTCCACGACACGAGCTGCGGCGTGTATTTCTCGATCACGCGGTAGAACGACTGGATCAGCGTCGCTTCGTTGTCCTGCGGCGTGCCGAGCGAGCGGACGCGAAAGCCGTTGTTATCGCGGAACACGCACGAGATCGCCGCAATGCGCTGCAGGTGATGCGGCAGGAAATCGCCGCCGGTCTTCTCGCGGCGTGCGGCGAACGCATGTTCGGCCACCGCGGCATCGTCGAGCGTCGCGGGCAGGTCTTCCAGACGGCGAATGCCGTCGACATCGGGAATCGTCTCGATGTCAAAAACAAGAATCGGAGTCATCAGTTACAAAACGGCGTCCTTGCGCACGCCGTTGGAGGCGAAGAACCGCTTGAGGCGCACCAGCGCTTCCTGCTGGATCTGCCGCACGCGCTCGCGCGTGAGCCCCATCTCGTCTGCTAGCTCTTCGAGCGTCGCCGGTTCGATGTGGTTCAGGCCGAAGCGACGCTCAATCACGTGCCGATGCTTGTCGGACAGACGCGACAGCCACGCGCGCGTCAGCGTCTCCAGCTCGCGGTGCTGCACCTCGGCGTCGGGTGACTGGCTCTGGTCGTCGGGCAGCAGGTCGAGCAGGCTGCTCGCGGGATCGAGGTCGAGCGGCGCGTCGAGCGACGCCGTGTGCTCGTTGAGCGCGAGGATATCGGTGACTTCCTCGGCGGTCTTGCCGGTGAGATAGGCGATGTCGTCGATGCTGGCTTCGCGGCGCTCGGCCGCCTCGCCCGTCGACATCGAATTCTTTTCGAGGTGGCGCTTCGCGCGCAGCACCTGGTTCAGTTCGCGGATCACGTGCACGGGCAGGCGCACCGTGCGGGCCTGGTTCATGATCGCCCGCTCGATGCTCTGCCGGATCCACCAGGTCGCATAGGTCGAGAAGCGGAAACCGCGCGTCGGGTCGAACTTCTCGATCGCGTGCATCAAGCCGAGGTTGCCCTCCTCGATCAGGTCGAGCAGCGGCACGCCGCGGTTCAGATACCCCTTGGCGATACTGACGACGAGACGCAGGTTGCGCTCGATCATCACCTGCCGCGCCTCGAATTCGCCGGCCTTGGCGAGCCGGGAATAGCGCTGCTCTTCCTCGACGGTCAGCAGCGGCTTCACGCTGATGCGGTTCAGGTAATGCTGGATCGTGTCGGCCGTGAGCTCGGCCTGCAGCAGCGTGCGGAAATCGTCGACGTCGGGCGCTGCTTCCGTGCGGCCTTCGCGCTCGTCGTCGCCACCGTCCGCCTCGGCGTCGCGTGCCTCGAGATCACGTTCGTTTTCCGCGACGTCGTCTTCGTCGTCCGTCGAAGCACCAGCTCGCCCCACCGATGCTTGCGTGGCACGACTGATCTTCTCAGACTCGGCTTGCGGCTCGTGGCGCTTCGATTTCGGCATGGTCGTCTCGGTTATTGAGGCGGCAAATACTTCAGCGGATCGACAGGCTTACCCTGCCGGCGAACCTCGAAATGCAGCATCACGCGGTCGGAATCGCTGTTACCCATCTCGGCGATCTTCTGCCCCTTCGTTACCGCGTCCCCCTCTTTTACCATCAAAGCGCGATTATGTGCATACGCCGTGAGGTAAGTTGCATCGTGTTTGATGATAATGAGGTTGCCGTAGCCACGCAGGCCGTTGCCCGAGTAGACGACGCGGCCGTCGGCCGCCGCCTTCACGGTCTCGCCGGCCGCGCCGCCGATATTGACACCCTTGTTCTTCGCGTCGTCGAACCCGTTCAGCACGGGGCCGCGCGCGGGCCATGCAAACGTCACGGGGCCGCTCGGAGCCGCCGCCGTGTCGCTCGATCCGGTGGCCGCAGCCGGCGGCGTTGCGAGCGTGGACGACGTGCCGGCGGCCGGCGTCGCGGGGCCGCTGCTGAGCGGCGCGGTCGCGACGGCGGCGCCCGCGATCGGTGCGGCGGCCGGTACGCCCGCAGCCGCTGCGCCGCCCGGCGGCGCAACGCGTAGCAACTGGTCGACTTCGATCTGGTTCGGGTTCGCCAGGTTGTTCCACGACGCGATGTCGCGATAGTTCTGCCCGTTCTCGAGCGCGATCCGGTACAGCGTGTCGCCCGGCTTCACACGGTAGAAGCCAGGCGGCGGCGGGCCAAGCGGCACCGCGGGCTGCGCAGCGGCCGTCGTGCCGAGCGACCCGGAGCGGTCGACGACAGGCGCGTTGTCGAGCCGCGTCGCACAGGCGGCCAGAAGCGTGGAGAACGCAGCTACACAGATCGCGCGCTGGGCGAGCGTGAGCGGTTCCCTGGATCGGTTGTTTTGCATCGCGCGCAACATACTCATCGGTATCAAATCACTCCGGATTTTAAAGGGACAAAGAAAACGCGATCAAGCCGGGACTCTCTCCATTGCGCGTGCGCGACGCGCTCGACGAGCGTGAGCACCTGGTGCTGTCCACTCTGCGCGCCGACCGGCGCGACGAGCCGCCCGCCGATCGCGAGCTGCTCGAGCAGCGCCTGCGGCACGTCGAGCCCCGCCGCCGCGATCACGATCGCGTCGAACGGGGCTGCGGACGGCAAGCCGACACGCCCGTCGCCATAGTGCAGACGGATGTTCGGCACGCGCAGCGGCCGCAGGTTCAGCTTCGCGCGCTCGTAGAGCGGCTTGATGCGTTCAATCGAATACACGTCGCGTGCCACGTGACTCAGCACGGCAGCCTGGTAGCCGCAGCCCGTGCCGATCTCGAGGACGCGCTCGAGCGTGCGGCCGGCCATCGCGAGCTCGATCATGCGCGCGACGACCGACGGCTTTGAAATTGTCTGCTGGTGGCCGATCGGCAACGCCGAATCCTCATAGGCCTGCGTCGCGAGCCCCGGATCCACGAACATGTGGCGCGGCACCGCGGCCATCGCTTCCAGCACGCGTGCGTCGGTCACGCCGTTCGCGCGCAGCCGTTCGACCATCCGCTCGCGCACACGTTCCGACGTGAGTGCGAACGCGCCGGCCGGCGCGACGCTCGGCGCGGCCGGCTTCGGCAGCGCAGGCTTCAGCGCGGTCGGCTTCGGCGCAGTCGCAGGCTTCGCGGCGGCGGAACCGGACAGCGGCGCCCGCCCGGCAGCCGGCTTCACCGCAACCGGTTTCAGCACGGCCGCGGGCTTGTCGGCGGCTTTCGGCACCGCGACCGCCGCATGGCGTTCGCCGGCCCGACCTTCCGACTTGCGTGGCGCTCGTTTGAGATCTTCGAGCGCGAGCGGGAACCGCTTCGCGCGCTCGCCGCTCATGAAGCCCGCCCTCCGGCGCGCGCCCATTCACGCGTCGCGGGCAGCATCTGCGTATGCGTGAGGTCGAGCTGCAGTGGCGTGATCGACACGAAACCGTTTGCGACGGCGTGGAAATCGGTGCCGTCGCTCGCGTCCAGCGCCGCACCCGCCGCACCGATCCAGTACACCGGCTCGCCGCGCGGGTCGGTCTGGCGAATCACCGGCTGCGACGGATGACGCTTGCCGAGGCGCGTGACCTTCCAGCCCTTCAGTTCGTCGTACGGCAGGTTCGGAATATTGACGTTCAGCAGCGGATGGCCCGGCAGCGGATGCGCGAGGTAGTGCTCGACGATTTCCGCCGCGACGCGCGCGGCGTCCGCCAGATGGGCCCAGCCCTTGTCGGCCAGCGAGAATGCGATGGCCGGAACGCCGAACATGATGCCTTCGGTGGCCGCTGCAACTGTCCCCGAATAGAGCGTGTCTTCGCCCATGTTCTGGCCGTTGTTGATCCCCGACACGACGATGTCCGGCTTCGCGTCGGTCATCCCCGTCAACGCGACGTGCACCGAATCGGTCGGCGTGCCGTTCACGTAGAAGAAACCCGTACCCGCCGCGCGCTGCACCGACAGCGGCCGCCACAACGTGAGGGAATTCGATGCGCCGCTGCAGTTCTGCTCGGGCGCGATCACCGTGAGTTCGGCCAGCGGCTGCAGCGCTTCGCTGAGCGCGGCGAGACCGGGGGCGAGATAGCCGTCGTCGTTGCTGAGTAGGATTCGCATCCGGCGATTGTAACCGAGGAAAGATGGCGCGAGAGCGACAGTCCGGCGGCTGCGGATGGCCGCGTTCGCGCAGGTGCGCACGGTGCGCCGCCGCATTGCGCGGCGGCATTCTGCGTTCTCAAGAACACGCCGGGCCGCCCCGGGTTTTCCGCCCCGAAGGAAAGTCCCCTCGGGGGGCCCGGCGCGAAGCGACAGGTCCGGGGGCGCTCAAATCGCGCCCGCGTCGCGCAGCGCGGCAATCGCCTGCGCGTCGTAGCCGAGGCCGCGCAGCACCTCGTCCGTATGCTCGCCGAGCTCCGGCCCGAGCCAGCGCGTTTCGCCCGGCGTGTCCGACAGCTTCGGCGTGATGTTCGGCAGCGGAATGTCGGTGCCGTCGGCGAGCTTGAAGCGCTGGATCATCTGCCGCGCGACGAACTGCGGATCGGTGAACATGTCGGCGGCGCTGTAGATGCGCCCGGCCGGCACGTCGGCCGCGTTGAGCACGACGAGCGCGTCGTCGATCGTGCGCGGCGCGAGCCACGCGGCAATCGCGTCGTCGATTTCCTGCGTGCGCGGCACGCGCCCGTCGTTGCGCGCGAGCGCGGGATCGTCGGCGAGGTCGGCGCGCTCGATCGCCTTCATCAGCCGCTTGAAGATCGGGTCGCTGTTGCCGCCGATCACGATGCTGCCGTCGCGGCACGCATAGGTATTCGACGGGACGATGCCCGGCAGCGACGCGCCGGTGCGCTCGCGTACCATCCCGTACACGCCGTATTCGGGCACCACGCTTTCCATCATGTTGAATACGGCTTCGTACAGCGCAACGTCGACCACCTGCCCCGCACCGCCGTTGACCTTGCGGTGATGAAGCGCCATCAGCGCGCCGATCACGCCGTGCAGCGCGGCGATCGAATCGCCGATCGAGATGCCGATGCGCGGCGGCGGCAGGTCGGGATAGCCGGTGATGTGGCGCAGCCCGCCCATCGATTCGGCGATCGCACCGAAGCCGGGCCGGTCGCGGTACGGGCCCGTCTGCCCGTAGCCGGACAGGCGCACCATCACGAGGCCCGGGTTGTCGGCTGACAGCACGTCGTAGCCGAGCCCGAGCTTTTCGAGCAGGCCGGGACGGAAGTTCTCGATCACGATGTCGGCCTCGCTCGCGAGCTGCCGCGCGATCGCCTTGCCGGCATCGGATTTCAGGTTGAGCGTGACCGACTTCTTGTTGCGCGCCTGGACGGACCACCACAGCGACGTGCCGCCCTGCTCCGGGTGGAGCTTGCGCCATTTGCGCAGCGGGTCGCCGCCGTTCGGATCCTCGATCTTGATCACTTCCGCGCCGAATTCGGCGAACAGCCGCGACGCGAACGGCCCCGCGATCAGCGTTCCGAATTCGAGCACTTTGACGCCCGCGAGCGGGCCCTGGCTGGTGCTCATGTGTCTCCCTGGCATGAGGAACGGCGCCGCCGGCAGGCGGCGCCCGGCTTACATCGTGCGGCGGTCGAGCATCGCGCGGGCGATGGTGCCCGCGTCAACGTATTCGAGTTCACCGCCCACCGGCACGCCGCGCGCGAGGCGCGTGACCGCAAGGCCGCGCGCCTTCAGCGTCTGGCCGAGGTAATGCGCGGTGGCTTCGCCTTCGTTCGTGAAGTTGGTCGCGAGCACGACTTCCTTGACGATTCCGTCGGATGCGCGCCGCACGAGACGGTCGAAATGGATTTCCTTCGGGCCGATCCCGTCGAGCGGGCTCAGCCGCCCCATCAGCACGAAATACAGCCCGCGGTAAGTCATCGTCTGCTCGAGCATGATCTGGTCGGCAGGCGTCTCGACGACGCACAGCAGCGTCGGGTCACGTTCCTCGTCGCTGCAGACCTCGCAGATCTGCGCTTCGGTGAACGTGTTGCACTTCTCGCAGTGCTGCAGATGCTCGGTCGCGAACAGCAGCGACCGGCCAAGCCGCTCCGCGCCCTCGCGGTCGTGCTGCATCAGGTGGACCGCCATGCGCTGCGCGGATTTCGGCCCGACGCCGGGCAGCACGCGCAGTGCTTCGACGAGAGCGGACAGGGCGGACGGCTGTTTCATACGGCGGCAAACAGTGGCAAGGACACCGCGCTCAGAACGGCAGCTTGAAGCCCGGGGGCAGCGGCAGGCCCGACGTCATGCCGCTCATCTTTTCCTGCGACGTCGCCTCGGCCTTGCGCACGGCGTCGTTGAACGCGGCCGCGACGAGATCCTCGAGCATGTCCTTGTCGTCCGCGAGCAGGCTCGGGTCGATCGACACGCGGCGCACTTCGTTGCGGCACGTCATCGTCACCTTGACGAGGCCCGCCCCCGACTGCCCTTCGACTTCGATCAGCGCAAGCTGCTCCTGCATCTTCTTCATGTTTTCCTGCATTTGCTGCGCTTGCTTCATCAGTCCGGCGAGGTTGCCTTTCAACATGGGAATACTCCTTCTTTCTTGATCGTGTGAAAACCGGCACGCGGAGCGTGCCGGCCAATGTGTGCGGGCGTGATTGTGCCTGTCGCGGTGCGGTCAGTTCAATGCAGCGTCGGCGGCGGGCCGTCCGGCGCCGAATCGGCGAGCGGACGCACCGAGCCCTCGACGATGCGTGCACCGAAGTCGCGCACGAGCTGCTGGACGAACGGATCGCCGTGAATCTCCTGCTCGGCCTCGCGCTGGCGCGCCGCGCGCGCGGCCGCATCGAGCGCCGCCGCCGTGCGCCGTGCGGGCCCGACCTCGACCGCTACTTCGACCGGCTTGCCGAGCGCGTCGGCCAGCGCGGCCTTCAGCTTCGCAACCTGCGCGGCGTCCGCGTACTGCGGCACCGGCACGGAAAGTTTCAATGTCGTCGCATCGACGGCCGTCAGTTCGCTGTTGAACGCGAGCTGGTATGCGACACCCTTGAGCGGCAGCCGCGCGGCCAGCGCCGGCCATTCGCCGTCGAAGCCGACCGGATCGAGCGCGATCGCGGGCGGCAACGGACGCGTGTCGACCGGCGCAGCCGGACGGGCTTCCGCCAGCTTCGGCGACACGCGCACGTCGTCGGGACCGCTGTCGAACACGGGAACGAAGCCATCGTCGGGCCCGCCGAACATCTCGTCGGCGCTGAGCGGCACGTAGTCGTCCGGCGGGATGTCCTCCCACGGCGGCGAAGCCTGGCGCGAATCGGCTGCTTGCGGCGCACGGGCGGCAGCGCGCGGCGTCGGCACCTGCACGACTGGACGCGGCGCGGCCGGTTTCTCGGCGGCCGGCTGGACGGCCGGCTTCGGGGCCGCGCCGGCCCGCGCACGGTCGGACGACACGCGCATCCCCGCATTGCGCAGCACGTCGAGCGCGGCAGCGGCACCGCCTGCTCGCGATGCCGGACGCGCGGCGGGCTCGGACGGCGCAGCGCGCGGCACCGGTTCGGCTGGCGCAGCCGGTTCTTCGTTTCTCTGCGCAACGGCAACGGCTGCGGCAGGTTGCTCGGGTTCCTTGCGAGCCGGTGGCGACATATCGCCGGCCATCGCCGCTTGCCGCGCCGGATTCGCTTCCGGTCGCGGCGTCTCGACAACCTGCGCATCAACCGAAGCCGGCGCGGATGCCTGGACGGCAGCCGGCTTCACGGCCGGCCGGCCTGCTTCTTCGCCGGACTGTACCTGTGCTGAACGCGCGACCGGCACAGCCGGCACAGCCGGTGCGGCCGGTGCGGCCGGTGCGGCAGCCTGCGGACGCACTGCGTCGGCGGGTGCAGCCGATACCGGTTTCGCCGCAGCGGCCGACGCCGCGGCAGCGCGCGGGCCCGGCACGGCACGCGGCACGGACGGCTGGCCGCTCGGCGCACTGCCCGCGGCAACGGCCGGCTCGAATGCGAGCATCCGCAGCAGCGTCATCGTGAAACCGGCGTACTCGTCCGGCGCAAGGCCGAGCTCCGCGCGGCCGACCGTTGCGATCTGATAGAACAGTTGAACCTGTTCGGGGCTCAGCGTCTCCGCGAAGCGGCGCAGGTCGGCCGCTTCCGGCCATTCGTCGAGCACCGAGCCCGGCGCGAACTGCGCCCACGCAATCCGGTGCAGCAGGCTCGCGAGATCCTGCAATGCGGTCGAGAACGACAGGCTGCGCAGCGACATCTCGTCGGCAATCGCGAGGATTTCCGGGCCGCCGCCGGCCGCGAGCGCGTCGAGCAGGCGCACCATGTAAGTCTGGTCGAGCGCGCCGAGCATGCCCGACACGGCCGACTCGGTCACCTCGTTCGCCGAATAGGCGATCGCCTGGTCGGTGAGCGACAGCGCGTCGCGCATGCTTCCCTGCGCGGCACGCGCGAGCAGGCGCAGCGCCTGCGGTTCGAAGGTGATCTGCTCTTCGCCGAGAATCCGCTCGAGATGCGACACGATGTGCCCGGCCGGCATCTGCTTCAGGTTGAACTGCAGGCAGCGCGACAGCACGGTGACGGGAATTTTCTGCGGATCGGTCGTCGCGAGGATGAACTTGACGTGCGGCGGCGGCTCTTCGAGCGTCTTCAGCATCGCATTGAACGCGTGATTCGTCAGCATGTGCACTTCGTCGATCATGTAGACCTTGAAGCGCGCATCGACGGGCGCATACACCGCGCGCTCGAGCAGCGCGGCCATTTCGTCGACACCGCGGTTGCTCGCGGCATCCATCTCGACGTAATCGACGAAACGCCCCTCGTCGATCTCGCGACAGGCACGACACACGCCGCACGGTTGCGACGTGACGCCGGTTTCACAGTTGAGTGCCTTCGCGAAGATCCGCGACAGCGTCGTCTTGCCGACACCGCGGGTTCCGGTAAACAGATAGGCGTGATGGAGACGCCCGCCGTCGAGCGCATGCGTGAGCGCCCTGACGACGTGCTCCTGGCCGACGAGCGAAGCGAAATCCTTCGGACGCCACTTGCGTGCGAGAACTTGATAGGTCATCGGGAAATTGTATCAGTAACGCTGCGTCGCGCCGACACGCGAAACGGTGCGGAGACAGGCAAAGCGCAGGTAAAACGGAGTGTGACGCGGAAATAAAAAACGCCCTGCGAACGGGGCGAGAAGGAAGGTGACGAGCCCGACCCTCGGCACTGGCGGAAAACGATTGTGGCTGCTTCGTTCCCGACCTGACCAGGTTCACCGCCCCACCATGCGAGGAGGCCCGTCACGGCATATTCTATCACCGCTTCCGGATGAATGCGACCGTTTGTTCGCATCAATGCAAACAACCCTGCCAGCCGGCGTGCGTCCAGCCTCCCGAATCGCTACATATATGCCGCCCCCTTGTAATTTGCGAGCCGGCCTCCACCTGCAGGGCACAACGGTCGAACGTCGCGTCGTACCCCTACTCGCGTAGCGGCTACTATCGCCGCCCGCAGCAGATAGCAATTTAGGCTAATATGACGCCCGAACGACCCGCGAGCCGCGGCATGCAGCGCTTACGCCCCTCCCTTCCGGAGAGCGGAGTGACCTGCCGCAGCGGCCGGCAGCCTACGGCGGCCGGTACGCCGCAACGCGCAAGCAGGCAGTCCCCGAACCGTAAGAGGTATTGACCCAATGAGCGAACAGATCAAACACATCAGCGACGCATCGTTCGAACAGGACGTCGTCAAGTCCGACAAGCCCGTGCTCGTCGATTTCTGGGCCGAATGGTGCGGCCCGTGCAAAATGATCGCCCCGATCCTCGACGAAGTCGCGAAGGACTACGGCGACAAGCTGCAGATCGCGAAGATCAACGTCGACGACAACCAGGCAACGCCCGCAAAGTTCGGCGTGCGTGGCATCCCGACGCTGATCCTGTTCAAGAACGGCGCGGCCGCCGCACAGAAGGTCGGCGCGCTGTCGAAGTCGCAGCTCACCGCATTCCTGGACAGCCACCTGTAATACCGGCAGTTCCGCGGGCGTGTTGTCAACCGGCAACACGTCCGCCGTCAAGCCGCCGATCGGCCGCTCAAGCGCGAATCGGCCTATGCTAGAATTAAAAAACGTCTACAAGACGCATTTAAGTCTCTGAGCGCTTCCGCTCGCCCTCCTCCCTTATTTCTTTCGTCGCTTCTCCTCCCTGGCGGGTTCTCCGTATGCATTTATCCGAGCTCAAGTCTCTGCACGTCTCCGAACTGATCGAAATGGCCAATGGCCTCGAGATCGAAAACGCGAACCGCCTGCGCAAGCAGGAGTTGATGTTCGCCATTCTCAAAAAGCGCGCCAAGACGGGAGAGACGATCTTCGGCGACGGTACGCTCGAAGTGCTGCCGGACGGCTTCGGTTTCCTGCGCTCGCCGGAAATGTCGTACCTCGCGAGCACCGACGACATCTATATCAGCCCGTCGCAGATCCGCCGCTTCAACCTGCACACCGGCGACACCATCGAAGGTGAAGTCCGCACGCCGAAGGACGGCGAGCGCTACTTCGCGCTGGTGAAGGTCGACAAAGTCAACGGGCAGCCGCCCGAGGCCTCGAAACACAAGATCATGTTCGAGAACCTCACGCCGCTGCACCCGAACAAGCCGCTGTCGCTCGAGCGCGAAATGCGCGGCGAGGAAAACGTCACGGGCCGCATCATCGACATGATCGCGCCGATCGGCAAGGGCCAGCGCGGCCTGCTCGTCGCGTCGCCGAAGTCGGGCAAGACCGTGATGCTCCAGCACATCGCACACGCGATCAAGCAGAACCACCCGGACGTGATCCTGTTCGTGCTGCTGATCGACGAGCGCCCTGAAGAAGTGACCGAAATGCAGCGCTCGGTCGCCGGCGAAGTGATCGCATCGACGTTCGACGAACCGGCCACGCGCCACGTCCAGGTCGCCGAAATGGTGATCGAGAAGGCCAAGCGCCTCGTCGAAATGAAGCACGACGTCGTGATCCTGCTCGACTCGATCACGCGCCTCGCACGTGCGTACAACACCGTGATCCCGGCATCGGGCAAGGTGCTGACGGGCGGTGTCGACGCGAACGCACTGCAGCGTCCGAAGCGCTTCTTCGGCGCGGCGCGCAACATCGAGGAAGGCGGCTCACTGACGATCATCGGCACCGCGCTGATCGAAACCGGCAGCCGCATGGACGACGTGATCTACGAAGAGTTCAAGGGCACCGGCAACATGGAAGTGCACCTCGAGCGCCGTCTCGCGGAAAAGCGCGTGTATCCGTCGATCAACCTGAACAAGTCGGGCACGCGTCGCGAGGAAATGCTGATCAAGCCCGAGATCCTTCAGAAGATCTGGGTGCTGCGCAAGTTCATCCACGACATGGACGAAGTCGAGGCAATGGAATTCCTGCTCGACAAGATCCGCCAGACGAAGAGCAACTCCGAGTTCTTCGACCTGATGCGCCGCGGCGGCTGATCGCCCCGCCCCGCAACGAACGGCCGCCCGCGCATCCTGCCCGGCGGCCGTTTTTCGATCCCAACCTGAACGTGAACGTACAGGTTGATCTATAATCGCGTCATCGCCCCTGATCGAATCCCCCGCCTCCCGATGCCGAACGACGCCTCCACCCCGCTGCTGACCGTGAGCGACGCCGCATCGCGGCTCGGCGTCACGCCGCGCACGCTGAAGTATTACGAAGAGCGCGGGCTCGTCACGCCGTCGCGCAGCGAAGGCCGCTACCGCCTCTACGACGAAGCCGATCTCGAACGCTTCGCGCGCATCCTGCGGCTGCGCGCGCTCGGCTTCTCGCTGCATGGCATCACCGAAATGCTGAAGCGCCCGCTGGAAGAAACGGGTGACGGCCGGCGCCGCTATTCGGACGCGTCGCTGCGCGACATCCGCACCGGCCTCGCCGAGCAGATCGGTACGCTCGACCGGCGGATCGCGGCCGTCCAGCGCGAGCTGAAGGAAGCCGTCGCACTGCGCAAGGAACTGCAGCACGACATCGACTACGTCGAGCGGCGTCTCGCCGGCGAAAACCCCGATGCGCTGATCGCGCAACGGCAGGCCGAAGCCGGATCGCGGCGCACGCGCAAGGACCGCGAATGAACGCGGTGCCCGGCCGCTCGCCGCTGTGGAGTCGAGCGAACCTGCGCGCGGACCTGTTCCCGTGGGCGCTCGCACTCGTCACCGGCATCGACTACTTCGACAACGCGGCCTTCTCGTTCTTCGCGAGCTACATCGCGGGCGGCATCAATGCGTCGCCCGACGAACTCGTGTGGTCGTCGAGCGCGTATGCGGTGACGGCCGTGCTCGGCATCCTGCAACAGCAATGGTGGGTCGACCGGCTCGGGCATCGCCGCTATGTCGCCGGCTGCATGCTGATGTTCTCGTTCGGCGCGATCGCGGCCGCGCTTGCCGACACGTCGCTGGAACTCGCATTCGCACGCGGTTTCCAGGGCTATTTCATCGGCCCGATGATGGGCGCGTGCCGGATCCTGATCCAGATCAGCTTCAAGCCGCAGGAACGACCGCCCGCGACGCGCGCGTTCCTGATCATGATCCTGCTCGGCAGCGCGCTCGCGCCGATCGTCGGCGGGCTGCTCGTCGCGCATTCGACGTGGCGCGCACTGTTCGCGTGCACGGCACCCGCCGGCATCGCGTTCGCGATCCTCGCGCTGCTCACGCTGCCCGATTCGGGCCGGACACCCGACGACGAACGCGGCTCCGGACACTTCTGGCCGTATGTCTTGTTCGCGCTCGCGCAAGGTGCACTGCAGATCGTGCTGCAGCAGGTGCATTACCAGCTCTACAGCGGCTCGCCGATGCTGATCCTGCTGACGATTGCAGGAGTCGGCGCACTCGCGTGGTTCGCGTATCACCAGTGGCATCACCCGACGCCGCTCGTGCGGCTGCATGCGTTCCGCGAGCGGACGTTCCAGGTCGGGCTGCTGCTCTACATGTTCTATTACTACGAGACGACGGGTTTCAGTTACCTGACGTCGCGGTTTCTCGAAGGCGGGCTCGGTTATCCGGTCGAGAACGCCGGGCGCCTGGTCGGCACGATGTCGCTGATCTCGGCCACCGCGCTGTTCGCGTACCTGCGCTACGCGAAATTCGTCACGCACAAGAAGTGGTTCGTCGTGCCGGGGTTCGCGATCGCCGTCGCGGCCGCGCTGTGGATGACACGGATGACGCCGCAGGTCGGCGAAGCCGCGCTGATCGTCCCGCTGCTACTGCGCGGACTGCTGCTGCTCTTCATCGTGCTGCCGGTGGCCAACCTGACGTTCCGGATCTTCGCGATCGACGAATACACGCACGGCTACCGGCTGAAGAACATCGTGCGGCAACTGACGATCTCGTTCGCGACGTCGTCGGTGATCATCGTCGAGCAGCACCGGGTGGCCGTGCACCAGACGCGGCTCGTCGAGCGCGCGAACGTGTTCGATCCGCTGCTCCAGCAGACCGTCGACACCCTGACACGCAGCTATGCGGCCGCCGGGCACGCGCTGAACGAAGCGCACGGGCTCGCGATCGCCGCCATCGCCCGCATGGTCGCGCAACAGGCGTCGTTCCTCGCGTCGCTCGACGGTTTTTACTTCCTGGCAGGCGTTGCGCTCGTCGGCGGCCTCTTCGCAGCATGGCAAAAAGAGATCGATTGAGTTAAAAGACAGGCTTTGGATTTCCGTCCGCAGCCTCCATGCTCTCGAAACTGACCCGCTGGTTCGACGACCGCCGCCGCAACCGCGCGCTGCGCAGCCACCCGATCCCCGACGCGCTGTGGCAGGAAACGGTCGAACGCCTGCCGTTCCTCGCGACACTGACGCCCGACGCGCTCGGCCGGCTGCGCGAGCTGACGAGCCTGTTCGTCGCGAAGAAGTCGTTTTCGACCGCACACGGGCTCGAACTGACCGATGCGATGATCGTTGCGATCGCCGCGCAGGCCTGCCTGCCCGTGCTGAATCTCGACCTGTCGCTGTACGACGGCTGGGTCGGCGTCGTCGTGTATCCGGGTGAATTCCTGATCCGCAAGACCGTGCAGGACGAGGACGGCGTCGTCCACGAAGTCGAGCAGGATGCGAGCGGCGAGGCATGGGAAGGCGGCCCCGTGATCCTGTCGTGGGAAGACGCGCAGATGACGGACGGCCATGACGCTTACAACGTCGTGATCCATGAGTTCGCACACAAGATCGACATGGTCAACGGCGCAGCCGACGGCTATCCGCCCCTGTTTCGCCGCTGGCACGCGCCGCACCTCGACGCGCAAGCGTGGGCCGACGTGTTCGAGCATGCGTACGACCAGTTCTGCGCACGGGTCGACGCCGTGCCGGACCGCGCGTGGGCGCGCTTCGAGCGGGACTCGCTGATCGATCCCTATGCAGCCGACCATCCGTCGGAATTCTTCGCGGTGTGTAGCGAAGCGCTGTTCGTGCGGCCGAAAGCGTTCGAGTCCGAATTTCCGGAGCTTTATCGTCTGCTCGCCCGCTACTACAGGCAGGATCCGGCCGGCACCGGCGCGCTCGACGCACCGTGAAAATTATTCGTCAACCATCTGATTTTCTGGCATAATCGCCGTTTTTCGACCTTAGGCAAGTGGCTCGCGCCGGGCTTGGCGTCACCTGGTACGCGCAATGTGCGCGCTCCGGCACGGCAAGCGGCGGGTTGGCTACCGCTCTCACCAAGGAAAGACCATGAAAGAAGGCATCCACCCGAATTACCGCGAAGTCGTCTTCCAAGACATGTCGAACGGCTTCAAGTTCATCACGCGCTCGACGATCCAGACGCGTGAAAACATCGAACTCGACGGCAAGACCTACCCGCTCGCCAAGATCGAAGTGTCGTCGGAATCGCACTCGTTCTACACGGGTCAGCAAAAGATCATGGACACGGCAGGCCGTGTCGAGAAGTTCAAGAACAAGTTCGGCGTACGCGCCAGCGGCAAGGCGAAATAAGCTTCGCACCGCATCCGGTGGTTGCAACGCACCGGTATCGCACAAAAGGGCAGCCCAGGCTGCCCTTTTTTGTCTCTGCTCGCCGGGAAAGCGCCGGCCGGCGTCCGGGCATCGACCTGACGCACAACAGCCGGCGCGTCTACAATGCCGGATGCTCGAATCCGGCTCGGCCGCACGCACCCGCGCCGGCCGCCCGCCCATAACAAAACGCTCATCTGCATGAAGCCTGTCGTCCGTCTCACCGCCTCCGCCACGCGTGCGCTGCCGCGCTGGCTGCTGCTCACGCTTTGCTTCGTCTATGCCGCGTTCGGCCTGTTCGGCCGCGACCCGTGGAAGAACGAGGACGCGGCGGGCTTCGGCGTGATGTGGACGATGGCCAAGGGCGGCTGGCACGACTGGCTGCTGCCGAACCTCGTCGGCAAGTTCATCACGACCGACGGGCCGCTCGGCTACTGGCTCGGCGCGCTGTCGATCCGCGGCCTCGGCCCGTGGGTCGATGCGAGCAACGCGTCGCGCGTCGACACGGGCGTGCTGTTCTGCGTCGCGTGCGCGTTCGTCTGGTATGCGGCCTACCTGCTCGGCCGGCGCGCCGAGGTCCAGCCGTTCAAGTACGCATTCGGCGGCGAGCCGGAGCCGCGCGACTATGGCCGCACGCTCGCCGACGGCGCGCTGCTGGTCCTCGTCGCGTGCTTCGGGCTCGCGGAACGCGGGCACGAGACCACGCCGCAGGTCGCGCAGTTCGCGTGGATCGCGATGCTCGTCTACGGGATCGTGCGCGGCATCGACAAGCCGATGCAGGGCGCGCTGTGGTGGGGCCTCGCGATCGGCGTCGTCGCGCTGTCCGGCAACCCCGTGCTGGTCGTCGCGCTGCTCGCCGGCACCGCCGCGCTGTGGCTCGTCACGCCCGAGATGCGCAACCTGCGCCTGCCGCTGGTCGGCGTGCCGCTCGCGGCCGCGATCTTCGCGCTGTGGCCGCTTGCCGCGTTCGTCGCGGCGCCCGACGACGCCGCGTGGTTCTTCAACCAGTGGATCCACGGCAGCCTGATGCGCTTTTCGGGCCCGCCGACCGCCGTGCTCGCGTACGCGTCGAAGAACCTGCCGCTGTTCACGTGGCCCGCGTGGCCGCTCGCGATCTGGGCATGGTGGAGCTGGGCCGGCATGCGCCGTCGTGCGCACATCGCGATTCCGCTGTCGGTCGCCGTACCGCTCGTCGCGCTCGTGATCCTGCAGAGCCAGCAGTCGAACCGCATGTACATGCTGCTGCTGCCGCCGCTCGCGGTGCTCGCGACGTTCGCGCTGCCGACTCTCAAGCGCGGCGCGATCAACGCGTTCGACTGGTTCGCGGTGCTGAGCTTCACGATCCTCGGCACCTTCGTATGGCTCGTGTGGCTCGCGTCGCTCACCGGCTTCCCGCATCCGCTCGCACGCAACCTCGCGCGTCTCGTGCCCGGTTACGAGCCGCATTTCAAGATCCTGTCGTTCATCTGCGCGGTAATCGTCACCGTGTGCTGGTGCGTGCTCGTGCGCTGGCGCGTCTCGCGGCAGCCGAAGGTGCTGTGGCGCAGCGTCGTGCTGTCAGGCGCGGGCACCACGCTGATGTGGGTGCTGCTGATGACGCTGTGGCTGCCGATCGTCAACTACGGCCGGACCTATCGCGACGTCGCGCAGCAGATCGCATTGCACCTGCCGTCCGACTACGAATGCATCTCGCCGGTGCGGCTCGGCGATGCGCAGATCGCGACCTTCGCGTATTTCGGCAACATGCACTTCGATTTCTCCGGCGACTGCGACGTGATCCTGCGCCAGGACCGCTCGGACTTCGGCGAGCCGAGCGCGATGTCGCAATACGTGTGGCGTCTCGTGTGGGAAGGTCGCCGCGTCGCCGACCGCGACGAGCGCTTCCGCCTGTACGAGCGCATCGAACGGCCGAAGACGCCCGTCAAGCGGCGCCCGCCACGCCGCCAGGCGGCCGATTGACGATGTTCGGCGACATCCGCCGGATCGTCGGTCTCGCGTGGCCGGTGCTCGTCGGCCAGCTCGCGATCATCGCGTTCGGCGTGATCGACACCGCGATGGTCGGCCGTTATTCGGCCACCGATCTCGCAGCGCTCGGGCTCGGCTCGTCGATCTACGTGTCGATCTATATCGGCCTGACGGGCATCCTGTCCGCGCTGCAGCCGATCACCGGGCAGCTGTACGGCGCGCGGCGCTATGCCGAGATCGGCGAGGAAGTCCGCCAGGCGCTGTGGCTCGCGCTGCTGCTCGCGGTGCCCGGCTTCCTGCTGCTGCATTTTCCCGAGCCGCTGCTGCGCGTCGCGCATGCGCCCGCCGCGCTGCACGACCGCACCGTCGACTACCTGCGCATCCTGTCGTACGGGCTGCCCGCGAGCCTCGTCTTCCGCATCTACAACGCACTGACCAACGCGGCCGGCAAGCCGCGGCTCGCAATGATCCTGCAGATCGGCGCGTTGCTGCTCAAGTTTCCGCTCAACGTGTGGTTCATCTTCGGCGGGTTCGGCGTGCCGGCACTCGGCGGCCCCGGCTGCGGGCTCGCCAGCACGCTGATCAACTGGGCGCTCGCGCTGATCGGCTACACGCTGCTCGCGAAGCTCGACGTGTTCGCGCCGCTCGCGATCTTCTCGCGCTTCTGCTGGCCCGTCTGGGAGCGCCAGAAGGCGATCCTGAAGCTCGGCGTGCCGATGGGCCTGTCGTACCTGATCGAGGTGACGTCGTACACGTGCATGGCGCTGTTCATCGCGCAGTTCGGCACGACGACGCTCGCCGGCCACCAGATCGCCGGCAACATCGGCGCGGTGCTGTACATGACGCCGCTGTCGATCGGCGTGGCGGCCTCGACGCTGGTCGCGCGCGCGCTCGGCGCCGGACGCCCCGAAGAGGCACGGCTGCTCGGCCGGCACAGCGTGATGTTCGCGTGCGGCGTTGCCGCGACATACGGCGTGCTCGTGTTTGCGCTGCGCCCGCTGATCGTCAGCGGCTATACGCCGAACCCGGCCGTCGCCGCGGCCGCGATGCCGCTTGTCGCGATCGTCGCGTGCTACCACGTGTTCGACGCGCTGCAGGTCACGTCGGCGTTCGTGCTGCGTGCATACAAGGTCGCGATCGTGCCGACCGTGATCTATGCGGTCGCGCTGTGGGGCGTCGGGCTCAGCGGCGGCTACGTGCTCGGCTTCGACGTCGGCGGCATCGCGCCCGCATGGCTGACCGGTGCGCGCGGCTTCTGGTTCGCGAACACGGTCAGCCTGATGCTCGCGGGCGCCGGGCTCGTGTTCTACCTGCGCCACGTAAGCCGCGCGCACGTCTCGACCCAGCGGGCCTGACGCACTGCGCGCTACGCATCCGCCAGCACGTCGGCCGCGTGATATGACGATCGCACGAGCGGACCGGCAACGACTTCCCTGAAACCGAGCGCCAGCGCCTCGTCGCGCCACGCGGCGAATGCGTCCGGGCTCACGTAGCGCCGCACCGCGCGTGACGCGTCGGCGCGACCGCCATCACGCGCCCTGCACGGCCGCTTCGCTTGCGTTCCCGGCTTCAACGGCCGCTTCGTCGCGCCGCACGAACACCTCGCGCGCGGCGAACAGCGCGTTGAGCGCGGCCGGGAAACCGGCGTAGACGGCCATCTGCATGAACACTTCGACGATCTCGTCGCGCGTGCAGCCGACGTTCAGCGCGGCCTCGATATGCACCTTCAGTTGCGGCTGCGCGTTGCCGAGCGCGGCCAGCGCCGCGATCGTCGCGATCTCGCGTGCTTTCAGGTCAAGCTGCGGCCGGCTGTAGATGTCGCCGAAACTGAACTCGACCACGAGCCGCCCGAAATCCGGCGCGATCGGTGCAAGCGCCGCGATCACGCGTTCGCCCGCTTCGCCGTCGATTTCCTTCAGTTTGTTCCAGCCGCGCGTATAGCGGTCTTCAACGAGTTGTTCCATTGTGTTCGTCCTGTTCCGATTGAGCGTGAGAAGGTGTCGCCCGTCGTTCCGTTTCGCGTTCCTGTACCTCGTAGTACGCGATCTTGTCGCCTATCGCATCGAGACTCGCCTGCAGCTCGGCGATATGCGCGCGCACCGCGTCGCGATGCGTAACGAGCAACCGGCGCCGCGCACCGAACGTCGGCTCGCCTTGCGCGCGCAGCGCCGCGAACTCCTGCATCTGCGCGATCGGCATGCCGGTCGCCTTCAGGCGCATCACGAAGGCCAGCCAGTCAAGGTCGGCCGGCGCATAGAGCCGGTGCCCGGCCGCCGTGCGCGAAATCGCGCGCAGCAGGCCGGCCTGCTCGTAATACCGCAACGTATGCGTCGACATGCCGGTCAGTTCGGCGACTTGCCCGATCGTCAGGGGACCGGCGGCGGAAGGTTTGGATACGGTTTTCGACATGGCAGAAATAAGGTTAAGAGTTAGAGCCAACTCTAAGTCAAGCACTATCGAACGGCCAGCGCGACCGCCATCACGCGGCCTGCGCGGCCGCTTCGTCGCGCCGCACGAACACCTCGTGCGCGGCGAACAGCGCGTTGAGCGCGGCCGGGAAACCGGCGTAGACGGCCATCTGCATGAACACCTCGACGATCTCGTCGCGCGTGCAGCCGACGTTCAGCGCGGCCTCGATATGCACCTTCAGTTGCGGCTGCGCGTTGCCGAGCGCGGCCAGCGCCGCGATCGTCGCGATCTCGCGTGCTTTCAGGTCGAGCTGCGGCCGGCTGTAGATGTCGCCGAACCCGAACTCGACCAGCAGCCGTCCGAAGTCCGGCGCGATCGGCGCAAGCGCCGCGATCACGCGTTCGCCCACTTCGCCGTCGATTTCCTTCAGTTTGTTCCAGCCGCGCGTATAGCGGTCTTCAACGAGTTGTTCCATTGTGTCCGTCCTGTTCCGATTGAGCGTGAGAAGGTATCGCCCGTCGTTTCGTTTCGCGCTCCGGTGCCTCGTAGTACGCGATCGTGTCGCCGAATACGGTTTTCGACATGGCAGAAACAAGGTTAAGAGTTAGAGCGAACTCTAAGTCAAGCGCTTTCGAACGGCCAGCGCGACGACACCCCGCGATGCCCCGCGACACCGTAAAGAATGGTCAAAATCGCCGCCCCGCACGGCTTTCGACCTTTACAGCGATGCAAGCCTTCAGCAAGATTCGGTCAGCCTGTCTTAAAAAGGGCACGCATTTGTCCTATGCTTAACGGCGACGTCCGGCCGCGTGCCGCCCCGCAGTCCGTTGCAACAGCCATTCATCCGTCAGAACCAGGGAGCCTTTGCCATGCTGAAAAAGCTGCTGATGCTGTTCGTCGCGCTATCGCTGTCGCTCGCCGCAGGCCTTGCCGCGGCCGTCGAAGTCAACTCGGCCGACCAGGCTGCGCTCGAATCCGTGAAGGGTCTCGGGCCCGTGAAGTCGAAGGCGATCATCGACGAACGCACCAAGAACGGCCCGTTCAAGGACGCCGACGATCTGGCGAACCGCGTGAAGGGCCTCGGCACGAAATCGGTCGGGCATCTCGAGGAAAACGGCCTGACGATCGGCGGCTCGTCGACGCCGCCGAAGGGCGTGAAGCTGTCGAAGCCGGCTGCGACCGCGCCGGCCACCACGCCGGCGACGACGTCCGCCGGCACCGCGTCGACGTCCACGACCACGACGGCCGGCACGACGGCCACGGCGCCGGCCACGGCCCCGGCGGCAAGCGCGCCGGATGCGGCAACGAAGCCGGCGAAGAGCAAGCGCGCGACGAAGAAGGAAAAGGCGGCAGCGGCCGCAGCGGCATCCGCCGACGCGGGTGCGAGCGCACCGGCCGCAGCGTCGTCCGCGAAGGCGACGAAGGGTTCGAAGAAAAAGAGCAAGAAGGACAAGGCAGCCTCCGCCGCCGCGGCGTCGGGCGCCTGATATGCGCCGCGCGCGCGACGGCGTGCGCGCGGCATTCGTTCAACGGGCGCCCTTATTGCGGCGCCCTTATCGGTAAAGGTGAAGAACCATGGGTCTCCTCGACATCGTCGGCGGTCTGATCGGCGGCCAGGCCGGCGGCAACTCGCAAAGCGCGCTCATCACGACCGCGCTCGAATTCATCAACAACCAGCCGGGCGGCCTGAACGGCCTGATCGAGAAGTTCAAGGCAGGCGGCGCCGGCGACATCATCGGCTCGTGGGTCGGCACCGGCCAGAACCAGCCGATCTCGCCGGACGCGCTGCAGAACGTGCTCGGCTCGGACGCGATCGGTGCGCTGGCAAGCAAGTTCGGCGTCGACCCGTCGATGGCATCGACCGTCCTCGCGCAGGTGCTGCCGCACGTCGTCAACCACGCGACGCCGGACGGCGCGGTGCCGGCCGATGGCCAGGCCCAGGTCGACCCGTCGAACGTGCTCGGCTCGCTGTCGCAGCTCGCGGGCATGTTCGGCGGCAACAAGCAGGGCTGAAACAGCACCGCTTCACGGCCTTTTCAGCCGCCCCATAAGCAAACACCCCGCCGAGGCGGGGTGTTTGTTTTTGCGCGCCCGGCGCGAACCGGGCGGCACCCGATGGCGTGCGATCAGTGAACGACGCGGTCGAACACGAACTTGCCGTCGTTGACGTCGACCGGAATCACGTCCTTCGGACCGAAGCGGCCCGCGAGGATGAGCTTCGCGACCGGGTTCTCGATCTCCTGCTGGATCGCGCGCTTCAGCGGACGCGCACCGAACAGCGGATCGTAGCCGACCTTCGCGATCTGCTCGAGCGCCGCTTCCGACACGTCGAGCGCCATGTCGAGCTTCGCGAGCCGGTCGTGCAGGCGCGCCAGCTGGATCTTCGCGATCGACTCGATGTTGGTTCGGTCGAGCGCATGGAACACGACGACGTCGTCGATCCGGTTCAGGAACTCGGGGCGGAAATGCTGCTTCACCTCGAGCCACACCGCGTCCTTGATCTCGTCCTGCGGCGAACCCGTCATGGCCTGGATCACCTGCGAGCCGAGGTTCGACGTCATCACGATCACCGTGTTCTTGAAGTCGACCGTGCGCCCCTGCCCGTCCGTCATGCGGCCGTCGTCGAGCACCTGCAGCAGCACGTTGAACACGTCCGGATGCGCTTTCTCGATCTCGTCGAGCAGGATCACGCTGTACGGCTTGCGGCGCACGGCTTCCGTCAGGTAGCCGCCTTCCTCGTAGCCGACATAACCCGGCGGCGCGCCGATCAGCCGCGCGACGCTGTGCTTTTCCATGAACTCGCTCATGTCGATGCGGATCAGGTGCTCTTCCGAATCGAACAGGAACGACGCCAGCGCCTTGCACAGCTCGGTCTTGCCGACACCCGTCGGGCCGAGGAACAGGAACGAGCCGTACGGACGGTTCGGATCGGCGAGCCCCGCGCGCGAACGGCGGATCGCGTCGGCCACCGCGCCGATCGCCTCGTGCTGGCCGACCACGCGCTCGTGCAGCTTTTCCTCGATGTGCAGCAGCTTCTCGCGTTCGCCCTGCATCATCCGCGACACGGGAATCCCCGTCGAACGCGACACGACTTCGGCGATTTCCTCGGCGCCGACCTGCGTGCGCAGCAGGCGCGGACGCGTCGGGTTGTGCTGCTCCTTCTCTTCGGCCTGCGTGACCTGCTTCAGTTGCGCCTCGAGCTGCGGCAGCTTGCCGTACTGCAGCTCGGCGACCTTCTCCAGCTTGCCGTCACGCTGCAGCCGCGCGATGTCCGCCCGCACCTTCTCGATCTCTTCCTTGAGCTGCGCGCTGCCCTGCACCGCCGCCTTCTCGACGGTCCAGATCTCCTCGAGGTCCGCATACTCGCGGCCGAGGCGTTCGATCTCTTCCTCGATCAGCTGCAGGCGCTTCTGCGACGCTTCGTCCTGCTCCTTCTTCACGGCTTCGCGCTCGATCTTCAGCTGGATCAGCCGGCGGTCGAGCTTGTCCATTTCTTCGGGCTTCGAATCGATTTCCATCTTGATCTTCGAAGCGGCTTCGTCGATCAGGTCGATCGCCTTGTCGGGCAGGAAGCGGTCGGTGATGTAGCGGTGCGACAGCTCGGCCGCGGCGACGATCGCCGGGTCGGTGATGTCGACGCCGTGGTGCAGCTCGTACTTCTCCTGCAGCCCGCGCAGGATCGCGATCGTCGCCTCGACGCTCGGCTCGTCGACGAGTACCTTCTGGAAGCGGCGCTCGAGCGCGGCATCCTTCTCGATGTACTTGCGGTATTCGTCGAGCGTGGTCGCGCCGATGCAGTGCAGCTCGCCGCGCGACAGCGCCGGCTTCAGCATGTTGCCCGCATCCATCGCGCCTTCGGCCTTGCCCGCGCCGACCATCGTGTGGATTTCGTCGATGAAGACGATCGTCTGGCCTTCGTCCTTCGCGATGTCGTTGAGCACGGCCTTCAGGCGCTCCTCGAACTCGCCGCGGTACTTCGCGCCGGCGAGCAGCGCGGCCATGTCGAGCGACAGCACGCGCTTGCCCTTCAGCGTCTCGGGCACTTCGCCGTTGACGATCCGTTGCGCGAGCCCTTCGACGATCGCGGTCTTGCCGACGCCCGGCTCGCCGATCAGCACCGGGTTGTTCTTCGTGCGGCGCTGCAGGATCTGGATCGAGCGGCGGATTTCGTCGTCGCGGCCGATCACCGGATCGAGCTTGCCCGCACGGGCGCGCTCGGTCAGGTCGACCGTGTATTTCTTGAGCGCCTCGCGCTGGCTTTCCGCGTCCTGGCTGTGCACCTGCGAGCCGCCGCGCACCGCCGCGATCGCGGCCTCGAGCGACTTGCGCGTGAGGCCGTGCTGACGCGCGAGCTTGCCGGCTTCGCCCTTGTCGTCGGAGACGGCGAGCAGGAACATCTCGCTCGCGATGAACGTGTCGTTGAGCTTCTGCGCTTCCTTGTCGGCCTGGTTCAGCAGCCCGACCAGCTCGCGGCCGATCTGGATGTCGCCGCCGGTGCCCGTCACTTGCGGCAGGCGCGAGATGGCTTCGTTCAGCGCGCCTTGCAGCGCCTGGATGTGAACACCCGCGCGCGACATCAGCGAGCGGGCGGAACCGTCCTGCTGCGCGACCAGCGCGGCCAGCACGTGAACGGGTTCGATGTATTGATTGTCGCGGCCTGCCGCGAGGCTTTGCGCGTCCGAGAGAGCTTCCTGGAACTTGGTGGTGAGCTTGTCGATTCTCATTTAGTCGAGACCTCCAATTTTCGATTAACACCAAGATGAGGATGGTTATGCGGCTTTCAAGCGAAATTCGGGTTGATTCCGTTCAAAAAATCGCTGGATGGCAATGCCGCAGCCGGGGAGCGGGACGCGCCCGGATCGCGGGACACGGTGCCCGCGTGTCAGCCGGCAGTCGACGGCGGCTCGACGGGCGCAGGCGATTCGTCCGGTGACGGCGCGGCGCGCACGAGCGCGACCGGACGGATGCCGAGCAAGGCCATGAGCGGCGACGCGGGTTCGACCAGTTCGCCGAGCGTATGCCGGTCGAGTTCGGCGAAGAACGCATCGCGTGCGGCCGCCAGCACGCCCTTCAGGCGGCACTGCGGTTCGATCACGCAGCCGCGCGACTCGCTACCGTCGGTCGAAAAGCAGCCGACCAGCGCGAAATCGCTCTCGGTTGCGCGCACGACCTGGCCGACCGTCAGCAGCAGCGATTCGGGGAACAGCCGCAGCCCGCCATTGCGGCCGCGGACCGTGTCGACCCACCCCAGCTCGCCGAGCTGCTGCACGACTTTCATCAGATGGTTCTTCGAGATGCCGTAGGCGTCCGAGATCTCCTGGATCGTCGCGAGCCCCTCGCCGCGCACGGCAAGGTACAGCATCACGCGCAGCGAATAGTCGGTGTAGTCGGTGAGTCTCATGGGCGAATACGGAAATGATCGATCGTCCCCCGATGACGTGAGCCGAGCCGATCGGCACGCGCGCCGGGCCGGCTGACGGCCCCGTTCCGCGACGGCGAGTTGCCGGGATCGCGTGCGCGCAATAAGATGCGTGACATCTACACGTTTTTCAGGAGTTGGTGGACGCTATTTTGCGTCAAAATCCTGCCGGCGTCCTGCTCGTTGCCCGCACCACCGCTCCGCTTTCGCCCAGATCTTCCGGCCCTTTTGCCATGACCGCCCTGCCCGCCTCGCCCGAAACCGCACCGGCCCGCCCTCGCGATGCCGAGCCGACCGAAGACAACATTCGCGATCTCGTCTACGCGTTCTACGACCGCGTGCGCGCCGATCCGCTGCTCGGGCCCGTGTTCGACGCAAAACTGGCCGGCCGCTGGGACGACCACCTGCCGAAGATGGTCACGTTCTGGTCGAGCCTTGTGCTCGGCACCAAGGGCTATCGCGGCAACGTGCAGCAGGCGCACCAGCCGCTCGACGGGATCGAGCCGGCCCATTTCAGCCGCTGGCTGTCGCTGTTCCTGAAGACCGTCGAGGCGCGCTACGCGCCGCCCGCGGCGATCCGCTTCATGGAACCCGCGCTGCGGATCGCGCAGAGCCTGCAGTTGAGCCGGTTCGGCTGGGATTATCGGATTCCGCCCGAGCAGCAGGCGCTGCTCGATGCGATCGCGCCGCGCCGCCGCGACGCGGGCGACGATCCGCACGCGTTGCCGTCGCGCGCCCGCGGCGAGCCGTTTCCGACGAAGATCATCGGACGCAGCGCCGACCCGGACGCGTAACGCGTACCCATCACGCGCGTCGCCTGGCGCACCTGCGGCACATCGCCGCATCGCCCGGACGCCGCGTTCAGCGCGGCGTGTTGCCGGATTCGACGCCCCAGCGCGCGAGCGCCGCATCGTCGGTGCTGCGCGCGTCGACCCAGCGCTCGCCGTCCGGCGTCGTTTCCTTCTTCCAGAACGGCGCTTCGGTCTTCAGGTAGTCCATCACGAACTCGCACGACGCGAACGCATCGCCGCGATGCGCGGCGACCGTCGCCACCATCACGATCTGGTCGAGCGGCAGGAGCCTGCCGACCCGATGCACGATCGCGACGTCGATGCCCGGCCAGCGCCGGCCGGCCTCGGCGGCGATCTTTTCGAGCGCCTTCTCGGTCATTCCCGGATAGTGCTCGAGCTCCATCGCGGCGACCGAATCGCCTTCGTTCAGGTCACGCACGGTGCCGACGAAACACGCGATCGCGCCGATCTTCGGATTGCGTGCGCGCAATGCCACGACTTCGGCGTTCAGATCGAAGTCGTCGGTCTGGATTCGTATCGTTGCCATCATCTGCCTCTGTCGACCCGAGTTAGCGCTTTAGCGCTTACTCGGGTCCCATGCTTCGCGGTCGACCCGAGTTAGCGCTTTAGCGGTTACTCGGGTCCCATGCTTTGCGGTCGACCAGAGTTGGCGCTTTAGCGCTTACTCTGGTCCCATGCTTCGCGGTCAACCGGCGTCAGTGCTTCAGCGCTTATTCCAGCCCCATGCTTCGCATCCGGTCCCATGCAACGCTCAACCGCCCGTCACCGGCGGAAAGAACGCGACCTCGCAGCCCTCGGTGAGCCGTGTGTCGGGATCGGTCATCTCGTGGTTGCACGCCATGCGCAATGCGCGCCCTTCGGCGAGCGTCTCGGCCCACGCACCGCCGCGCACGCGCAGCCACGCGCGCACGTCGCCGACGGTCGTTACGCTGTCCGGCACGTCGGCCTGCTCGTCGGCGACGCCCAGCGCTTCTCGTACGCTTGCAAAAAATTTCAGCTGAATCTTCATGGTTCGGGAAGCCGTCGCGTTATGACAGCAGTTCGGAAAACGGAATGAAACGCACGGTCTCGCCGGCGCTGATCGCGTGCTGCGGCGGATTGTCGATCAGGCCGTCGCCCCAGACCGTCGACGTCAGCACCGCCGAGCTCTGGTTCGGGAACAGATCGAGGCCACCGGCCGCATTGACGCGCGCGCGCAGGAACTCGTTGCGCCGGTCGCCCTTGCCTTGCGAAAAGTCGGCGCGCAGCGACAACGCACGCGGCGCGACGTCGCGCACGCCGGACAGGCGCAGCAGGAACGGCCGCACGAACAGCAGGAACGTGACGAAACTCGATACCGGGTTGCCGGGCAGCCCGATGAAGTGCGCATCGGGGCGATCGTCGCCGCGACGCACCGCACCGTAGGCGAGCGGCTTGCCGGGCTTCATCGCGATCTGCCACAGCGCGAGCCGCCCTTCGGACTCGACGGCCGGCTTCACGTGATCCTCGTCGCCGACCGATACGCCGCCGCTCGTCAGGATCACGTCATGATCGCGCGCGGCCTCGCGCAGCGTGTCACGCGTCGCGGCGAGCGAGTCGGGCACGATCCCGTAGTCGGTCACATGGCAGCCGAGCCGCTCCAGCAGCCCGCGCAGCGTGAAGCGGTTCGAGTTGTAGATCGCGCCGGGCTTCAGCGGCTCGCCCGGCATCGTCAGCTCGTCGCCGGTGAAGAACACCGCGACGCGAATCCGCCGTGCGACCGCCAGTTGCGCGCAGCCGACCGACGCGGCAAGGCCGAGCGCCTGCGGCGTGAGCCGCGTGCCGGCCGGCAGGATCACCGCGCCCTGCCGGATGTCCGCGCCTTGCGCGGTGATCCATTCACCGGCTTTCGGGGTGTGCATGATCTCGACCGCGTCGCCGTCGGGCGATGCCTGCTCCTGCATCACGACGGCGTCGGCGCCGGGCGGCACCGTCGCGCCGGTGAAGATCCGGGCGGCCGTGCCGGCCGCGAGCGGCGCGGCCGGATGACCGGCCGGAATCCGCTGCGACACCGGCAAACGCCGCTCGCCGTGCAGCAGGTCGGCGACGCGCACCGCATAGCCGTCCATCGCGCTCGTATGCATCGGCGGCACGTCGAGCGGCGAACTCACGTCGGCCGCCAGCACGCGGCCGAGCGCGTCGAGCGTGGCAACGGTTTCGGTACCGGGCAGCGGCTTCGCGGCATCGAGCAGTGCGGCGAGCGCCTCGGCGGTCGACAGCATCGGCGCGCGCGGCGCCACGGGATTCGGGTTCGACATCGATGGAATCGGGGATCGTTGGAATCAATACGTCATTGTAGCGACGCCGTCGCGCGGGCGCGCGATATGGCCGACATGCGAAAACTGTGATCGTCGCAAACGCGCGGGTCTGGCACCTGTTTCGCGCGAAGTGCGGCGGCACGCGCGCGGCGGGCCGCCGAACGCCTGCCGATCGCAGCACGGCAGCACCGCTGCACCGCGCCGCCAAACGAAACGGCCGGAACCCCGATCCGTTCGACGAATCGGCATTCCGGCCGTCCTGCGCAGCCGGGCCCGCGGGCCCGGCCGTGCGTCACGCGCCCGTATGCGCGGCGATGAAGTCCTTCACCTGCTGCGCGTCGGCCTTCACGACCTCGAAGCGCTGCGGCAGCGCCTCGAGCCCGTCGAATGCGGCCGGCCGCTCGGCTTCGCGATCGAGCGCTTCACGGATCGTCTCGCCGAACTTGATCGGTTGCGCCGTTTCGAGCACGACCATCGGCACGCCTGCGTCGAGATGCTCGCGCGCAACCTTCACGCCGTCGGCCGTGTGCGTATCGATCATCGTGTCGTAGCGCGAGAACACGTCGCGGATCGTCGCGATACGGTCCGTGTGGCTGCTGCGGCCCGACACGAAGCCGAACTCCGCAACGCGCGCGAAATCGCCGCTCGCCGCGAGGTCGAAACCGCCCTTCTCCTCGACGTCGCGGAACAACTGCATCACGCGCGCCGGATCGCGGCCGAGCAGGTCGAACACGAAGCGCTCGAAGTTCGAAGCCTTCGAGATGTCCATGCTCGGGCTGCTCGTGTGATACGTGTTCTCGGCGCTGCGCACGCGATACGCACCCGTGCGGAAGAACTCGTCGAGCACGTCGTTCTCGTTGGTCGCGACCACGAGCTTCGCGATCGGCAGCCCCATCATCCGCGCGATATGGCCCGCGCACACGTTGCCGAAGTTGCCGGACGGCACCGTGAACGACACGCGCTCGTCGTTGGACTGCGTCGCCGCGAAGTAGCCCTTGAAGTAGTACACGACCTGCGCGACGACGCGCGCCCAGTTGATCGAGTTGACCGTGCCGATCTTCTGCTGCGCCTTGAACGCGTGATCGTTCGACACGGCCTTCACGATGTCCTGGCAGTCGTCGAACACGCCTTCGACCGCGAGGTTGAAGATGTTCGGATCCTGCAGGCTGAACATCTGGGCCGTCTGGAACGCGCTCATCTTCTTGTGCGGCGACAGCATGAACACGCGCACGCCGGCCTTGCCGCGCATCGCGTATTCGGCCGCACTGCCCGTGTCGCCCGACGTCGCGCCGAGAATGTTCAGCGCCTCGCCGTGCTTCGCGAGCGTGTACTCGAACAGGTTGCCGAGCAACTGCATCGCCATGTCCTTGAACGCGAGCGTCGGGCCGTTCGACAGTTCGAGCAGCGAGATCGGCGCCCCGTTCTCGGTGCCGAGCGTCTTCAGCGGCGTGATGCCGGACGCGTTCTCGCCATGGCGCGTGTTGCTGTACACGTCGGCCGTGTACGTGCGGCGCGTGATCGCACGCAGGTCGTCGGCCGGCACGTCGTCGCAGAACTTCGACAGGATCTCGAACGCGAGATCCGCGTACGACAGCGCGCGCCAGCGCGCGAGCTCGTCGGCGGACACCTTCGGATACTCGGCCGGCAGGTAAAGCCCGCCGTCCTTCGCGAGACCGCCGAGCAGGATGTCGGAGAACGTGTGGCGCTCGCCGATGCCGGCGCCGCGCGTGGAGATGTAGTTCATGTCGCCCTCGATCCTCAGTTCAGCGCTTCCATGCGCAGCTTCGTCACCTTCGACACGACCGTCGCGAGGTTCTCGATTTGCGCGATCGCCGTATTGACGCTCTTCTCGAGCGTCTCGTGCGTGATCAGGATGATGTCGGTCTCGCCGTTCGCGCCGTCGACCTGCTCCGATTCCTTCTGCAGCAGCGCGTCGATCGAGATGCCCGATTCGGCGAGGATGCGCGTGATGTTGGCGAGCACGCCCGTCTGGTCGGCCACCCGCAGGCGCAGGTAGTAGCCGCTCGTGACTTCCTCGATCGGCAGGATCGGCGTGTTCGACAGGCTGTCGGGCTGGAACGCGAGGTGCGGCACGCGATGCTCGGGGTCGGCCGTATGCAGGCGCGTGACGTCGACGAGATCCGCGACGACCGCCGACGCGGTCGGTTCCGCGCCCGCGCCCTTGCCGTAGTACAGCGTCGTGCCGACCGCGTCGCCGTGCACGACAACCGCGTTCATCGCGCCTTCGACATTCGCGAGCAGGCGCTTCTCCGGGATCAGCGTCGGGTGCACGCGCAGCTCGATGCCGCGCTCGGTGCGGCGCGTGATGCCGAGCAGCTTGATCCGGTAGCCGAGCTCTTCCGCGTAGCGGATGTCGGTTGCGTCGAGCTTGCTGATGCCCTCGACGTACGCACGGTCGAACTGCACCGGCACGCCGAACGCGATCGCGCTCATGATCGTCGCCTTGTGCGCGGCGTCGACACCTTCGATGTCGAAGGTCGGATCGGCTTCCGCATAGCCAAGCTCCTGCGCAGCCTTCAGCGCGGTCGCGAAGTCGAGCCCGCGATCGCGCATTTCCGACAGGATGTAGTTGGTCGTGCCGTTGATGATGCCCGCGATGTACTGGATGCGGTTCGCGGTCAGGCCTTCGCGCAGCGCCTTGATGATCGGGATGCCGCCGGCGACGGCCGCCTCGAACGCGACCATCACGCCCTGCTCGCGCGCAGCCTCGAAGATCTCGGTGCCGTGCACCGCGAGCAGCGCCTTGTTCGCCGTCACGACGTGCTTGCCGTTCGCGATCGCGCGCAGCACGAGCTCGCGCGCGATGCCCGTGCCGCCGATCATCTCGGCGATGATCGCGATCGACGGATCGTCGACGACCGAATTGAAATCGTCGGTGATCTGCGCGGCGCCGGCGTCGCCGCCGAGCGCAGCCTGCGCCTTGGCCGGGTTGCGCACGGCAATGCGCGCCACCTCGATGCCGCGCCCCGCGCGTCGCTTGATTTCTTCCTGGTTGCGGCGCAGCACCGTGAAGGTGCCGCTGCCCACCGTGCCGAAGCCCAACAGGCCAACTTTGATCGGTTCCATGCTGCGTGTGATCGATGAGTAAGAAGTAGTGAGTTCCGTGTGGTCCTGTCCGCTCAGGCCGAATGGCGCTTGCGGTAACCGTCGAGGAAGCGTGCGATCCGGTTGATCGAATCGGTCAGGTCGTCGAGGTTCGGCAGGAAAACCACGCGGAAGTGGTCCGGCGTCGCCCAGTTGAAACCCGTGCCCTGCACGAGCAGCACGCGCTCCTCGAGCAGCAGGTCGAGTATGAACTGCTGGTCGTTCTGGATCGGATAGATTTTCGGATCGAGGCGCGGGAACATGTACAGCGCGGCCTGCGGCTTCACGCAGGTCACGCCCGGAATCGACGTGAGCATGTCGTAAGCGAGCTCGCGCTGCTTGTACAGGCGCCCGCTCGGCACGATCAGCTCGTTGATGCTCTGGTAGCCGCCGAGCGCCGTCTGGATCGCAAACTGCCCCGGTACGTTCGCGCACAGGCGCATCGACGACAGGATCCCGAGCCCTTCGAGGTAATCCTTCGCGCGCCGGCGGTTGTCACCGCCGAGGCCCGACACGGCCATCCAGCCCGCGCGATAGCCGCACGAACGATAGCTCTTCGACAGGCTGTTGAACGTGACGGTGATCACGTCCTCCGACAGCGAGCCCATCGCCGTGTGCTCGAGGCCGTCATAGACGATCTTGTCGTAGACCTCGTCGGCGAACACGATCAGCCCGTGCTGGCGCGCGATCTCGATCAGCTCCAGCAGCAATTCGTCGGAATAAAGCGCGCCCGTCGGATTGTTCGGGTTGATCACGACGATCGCCTTCGTGTTCGGCGTGATCTTGCGGCGGATGTCGTCGAGGTCGGGCATCCACGCGTTCTGCTCGTCGCACACGTAGTGCACGGGCGTGCCGCCCGACAGGCTCACCGCCGCCGTCCACAGCGGGTAGTCGGGCGCGGGCAGCAGCACTTCGTCGCCGTCGTTCAGGAGCGCCTGGGTCGCCATCACGATCAGCTCGGACGCGCCGTTGCCGATGTAGATGTCGTCGAGACCGACGCCCACGACGCCCTTCTCCTGCGTGTAGTGCATCACGGCCTTGCGGGCCGAGAACACCCCCTTCGAATCCGAATAGCCCGACGACGCGGGCAGGTTGCGGATCATGTCCTGGATGATCTCGTCCGGCGCGTCGAAACCGAACGGCGCGAGGTTGCCGATGTTCAGCTTGATGATGCGATGGCCTTCTTCCTCGAGGCGCTTGGCGTGCTCGAGCACCGGGCCACGGATGTCGTAGCAGACGTTGAGCAGCTTGTTCGACTTCTGAATCGGTTTCACGACGACACGGTTCCTGGGTTGGCCTTGCGGCCGGGGGGACGGGATCAAAACTGGAAAGCGGCCGGTCTGTGCGCGCTGTCTAGACTGGAAAAATGCGGGCGATCGGGCACGACTTGTGGCAGCGCGCGATGCAAGTGGCGCCCGGGGGCGACCAAAAAGTTATAATTTAGCGGATTTTGGCCGACTTTCGCAATGCACCATAGCCGCACCGGGCCCGCGCCGTCAGGCGTCCCGCGTGCGCAGGCGCGCGAAACCGGCCACCCGGGCCCGTGCGGCCCTGCAACACATTCCCCTACGGAACCGCGGAATACCGATTTGAAACTGCACCAGGACGCGAGCGGCGCGCTCAACACCGTCACCGGCTACGGCCCCGATTATGTCGAGGTCAATCTCGAACGCCACGAAACGAGCGTCATCGTGCTGCCCGGCGCGCCGGTCCAGGCATGGCCCGTGTCGTCGTTCGACGAACTCGCACCCGAGCATTTCGCGATGCTGCTCGACCCGCCCCCCGAACTCGTGATCTTCGGCAGCGGCGCGCGGCTGCGCTTCCCGCACCCGCGGCTGGTCGCCGCGCTCACGGCCAAGCGGATCGGCGTCGAGACGATGGATTTCCAGGCCGCGTGCCGCACCTACAACATCCTGATGGCCGAGGGCCGCAAAGTCGCCGCCGCGCTCTTAATTGAACGTTAATCCCCGATGCGGTAAAACTCGGGCCGGCGCGGCGGGTCGATCCCCGGATCGGCCCGGCAAGGCCGCCCACCCCCGGCGCAACCCGCCGGCGGCCCGTCACAACAACCAACAGGCTGAAAATCCATGAACGATACGCCGTCGAGGCTACCGCTCAATCGCATCACGCTCGTCCTCCTGCTCGTCGCGCTCGCGATCGTCTGGTTCGCGCCGCTCGGGCTGCGCCACCTGATCCCGAGCGACGAAGGCCGTTATGCGGAGATGGCGCGCGAGATGTTCGTCACCGGCGACTGGATCACGCCGCGCTACAACGGCTACAAATACTTCGAGAAGCCGCCGCTGCAAACCTGGCTGAACGCGCTGACGTTCGCGTGGTTCGGCATCGGCGAATGGCAGGCGCGCCTGTACACGGCCGTCGTGAGCTTCGCCGGCGTGCTGCTCGTCGGCTTCACCGGCGCGCGCCTGTTCAACCCGCTGTCGGGCTTCCTCGCCGCCGTCGTGCTGGCGTGCTCGCCGTACTGGAACCTGATGGGCCACTTCAACGCGCTCGACATGGGGCTCGCGTTCTGGATGGCGCTGTCGCTCTGCTCGCTGCTGCTCGCGCAGCGGCCCGGGCTGCGCCCGACCGCGGTGCGCGGCTGGATGTGGGCGTGCTGGGCCGCAATGGCGTTCGCGGTGCTGTCGAAGGGCCTCGTCGGCCTGATCCTGCCCGGCGCCGTGCTCGTGCTCTATACGCTGATCGCGCGCGACTGGGCGCTGTGGAAGCGCCTGTACCTGGTCAGCGGCCTCGTGATCTTCTTCGCGATCGTCACGCCGTGGTTCGTGCTCGTCCAGCAGCGCAACCCCGAGTTCTTCAACTTCTTCTTCATCGTCCAGCAGTTCCGCCGGTACCTGACCCCGGAACAGAACCGCCCCGGCCCGCTGTACTACTTCGTGCCGGTGCTGCTGGTCGGCTTCCTGCCGTGGCTGTCGGTCGCGTGGCAGAGCATCCGCCATGCGCTGCGGATGCCGCGCCAGCCGAACGGCTTCTCGCCGATGCTCGTGCTGCTGATCTGGAGCGCATTCATCTTCCTGTTCTTCAGCGCGTCGCATTCGAAACTGATCTCGTACGTGCTGCCGGTTGCGCCGGCGCTCGCGCTGATCATCGGCGCGTACCTGCCGCTGATGTCGGCCGACCGGTTCCGCCGCCACCTGCTCGGTTACCTCGTGTTTTTCGTCGTCGCGGCATTCGGGATCATCTTCCTCGCGTACCAGGGTGACGCTCGCACGCCGAACGCGCTGTACCGCGCGTTCCAGATGTGGCTGTACGCGGGCCTCGCGGTCTCGGCCGCGCTGACGCTCGCGGCCGCATGGCTGAACCGCCGCGCGGGCGTCGCGGCCGCGATCACCGCATTCGGCGCCGCCTGGCTCGCGTTCGGCACGATCGGCGGCACCGGGCACGACGAGTTCGGCCGCTACAGCTCGGGCGCGCTGCTCGCGCCCGCCGTACGCGCCGAACTGGCGAAGCTGCCGCCCGACACGCCGTTCTACTCGATCGAGATGCTCGATCACACGTTCCCGTTCTATATGGGCCACACGACGATCATGGTCCAGCGTCAGGACGAGCTCGCGTTCGGGATCTCGGTCGAGCCGAGCAAGTGGATTCCGACCGTCGACGAATGGATCACGCGCTGGAAGCAGGAAACCCATGCGCTCGCGATCATGCCGCCCGGCCAGTACGACACGCTGGTCAAGCAAGGCGTGCCGATGCGCGTCATTGCGCGCGACAGCCGCCGCGTGATCGTCGAGAAACCGCAATCGTAAGGACGCCCACCGCATGAATCCCGTTTCGTTCGTCTGCATCATCACCGGCGTGATGCTCAACGCCTGTGCGCAACTTCTGCTGAAAGCCGGCGTCAACGCCGTTGGACACTTCGAATTCAGCCGTGCGAACATCATCCCGGTCGGCCTGAAGATCGCGACCCAGTTGCCGATCATCGGCGGCCTCGGCTGCTACGTGCTGAGCGTCGTCGTCTGGATCGTCGGGCTGTCGCGGGTCGACGTGTCGATCGCGTACCCGATGCTGTCGCTCGGCTACGTCGTCAACGCATTCGCGGCCTGGTACCTGTTCGGCGAGGTGCTGTCGGTCCAGCGGCTCGTCGGCATCGGCATCATCCTGATCGGCGTGCTCGTGCTTGCACGAAGCTGAGCATGCCTCGCGGCGTTAAGCGTCTGCCTACAAAAAATCACGGTACGAATCCGACAACCGGTGTTTAATGCCGGTTTCGGTCGGGATCGCCCGACCCTTTTATTACACGCCATTACAGGCCAAAGCGTTCATGAGCCAGACTACCGCTCCGTTTCTGCCGTTCACCCGCCCCGAGATCGATGAGGAAACCATCCAGGGCGTCGTCGAAGTGCTGCGCTCGGGCTGGATCACCACCGGCCCGCAGTGCCAGAAATTCGAAGCTGCGCTGTCCGAATACTGCGGCGGCCGTCCGGTCCGCGCGTTCAACTCGGGCACCTGCACGCTCGAGATCGGCCTGCGCATCGCGGGCGTCGGTGCGGGCGACGAGGTAATCACGACGCCGGCGTCGTGGGTCTCGACCAGCAACGTGATCCTCGAGACGGGTGCGACGCCCGTGTTCGCGGACATCGATCCCGTCACGCGCAACATCGATCTCGACAAGCTCGAGCAGGCGATCACGCCGCGCACGAAGGCGATCATCCCCGTCTACCTGGCCGGCCTGCCGGTCGACATGGACCGCCTGTACGCGATTGCGCGCGCACACAACCTGCGCGTGATCGAAGATGCAGCGCAGGCGCTCGGCTCGACGTGGAACGGCAAGCGCATCGGCGCGATCGGCGACATCGTGTCGTTCAGCTTCCACGCGAACAAGAACCTGACGACGATCGAAGGCGGCGCGCTCGTGCTGAACAACGAGGACGAGGCGACGCTCGCGCAGAAGTACCGGCTGCAGGGCATCACGCGCACGGGCTTCGACGGGATGGACTGCGACGTGCTCGGCGGCAAGTACAACCTGACCGACGTCGCCGCGCGCGTCGGCCTCGGCCAGCTGCCGCACCTCGAGCGGTTCACCGCGCAGCGCCATGCGCTCGCCCGCGCGTATTTCGCCGCGTTCGAAGGCGGTGCGGCCGCGAAGCTCGGCCTCGGCCTGCCGCTCGCCGAATTCGAGAACGGCAACTGGCACATGTTCCTCGTCACACTGCCGCTCGAGCGGCTGACGATCACCCGCGCCGAGTTCATGGCGCAGATGAAGGAACGCGGCATCGGCACGGGCATCCACTACCCGGCGATCCATCTTTTCACGCTGTACCGTGCGCGAGGCTTCAAGGAAGGCATGTTCCCCCACGCCGAACGGTACGGCGCGTCGACCGTCACGCTGCCGCTCTTCACGCAGATGACGGAGGGCGACGTGCGTCGCGTGGTCGACGCCATCAACCAGATTTGCGAACAATACGGAAAATAAGCGTACATGAGTCACCTTGAAGCACGCGCCGGGCATCCGGGCGCCGGGCACCTGGACGCCGGCCGGCCCGAAGTATCGATCATCATCCCCGTGTACAACGAGGAAGATGGCCTCGCCGCGCTGTTCGCGCGGCTGTATCCGGCACTCGACGCACTCGACACGTCATACGAAGTGATCCTGATCAACGACGGCAGCCGCGACCGCTCGGCCGCGATGCTCGCCGATCAGTTCCACGTGCGCCCCGACACGACGCGCGTCGTGCTGCTCAACGGCAACTACGGCCAGCATATGGCGATCCTCGCGGGCTTCGCGCAATCGCACGGCGAGATCGTCATCACGCTCGACGCCGACCTGCAGAACCCGCCCGAGGAAATCGGCAAGCTGATCGCGAAGATGCGCGAGGGCTACGACTACGTCGGCTCGATCCGCAAGCAGCGCCAGGACAGCCTGTGGCGACGCAAGGCGTCGCAGATGATGAACCGGCTGCGCGAGCGCATCACGCGCATCAAGATGACCGACCAGGGCTGCATGCTGCGCGCGTACAGCCGCCGCATCATCGACACGATCAACGTGTGCGGCGAAGTCAACACCTTCATCCCCGCGCTGGCCTATACGTTCGCGCAGAATCCGACCGAGATCGAGGTCGCGCACGAGGAGCGCTTCGCGGGCGAGTCGAAGTACTCGCTGTACAGCCTGATCCGGCTGAACTTCGACCTCGTGACGGGCTTCTCGGTCGTGCCGCTGCAGTGGCTGTCGTTCATCGGCGTGATCCTGTCGCTCGGCTCCGCCGCGCTGTTCGTGCTGCTGCTCGTGCGGCGCTTCATCGTCGGCGCGGAAGTGCAAGGCGTGTTCACGCTGTTCGCGATCACGTTCTTCCTGCTCGGCGTGATCATCTTCGCGCTCGGCCTGCTCGGCGAATACGTCGGCCGCATCTACCAGCAGGTGCGCGCACGGCCGCGCTACCTGATCCAGGCCGTGCTCGAGCAGCACGACGGCATGCCGGTGGTGCCGGCCGGCGCGAACCGCGCGGGAGCCGCGCAATGAAGCCGCGCGCGGTCGTCTTCGCGTATCACAACGTCGGCGTGCGGTGCCTGCAGGTGCTGCTCGCGCGCGGCGTCGACGTCGCGCTCGTCGTCACGCACGAGGACAACCCGAACGAGAACATCTGGTTCGGCAGCGTCGCGTCCGTTGCCGCCGAGCACGGCATTCCGGTCGTCACGCCGGCCGACCCCGTCGATCCGGCGCTGCGCCGCGCAGTGTCGGACGCGCAGCCCGATTTCATCTTCTCGTTCTACTACCGGCACATGCTGCCGGTGGACCTGCTCGCGATCGCGCCGCGCGGCGCGTACAACATGCACGGTTCGCTGCTGCCGAAATACCGGGGTCGGGTACCGACCAACTGGGCCGTGCTGAACGGCGAGACCGAAACCGGCGCGACGCTGCACGAGATGGCCGCGAAGCCCGACGCGGGCGCGATCATCGGCCAGACCGCGGTGCCGATCCTGCCGGACGACACGGCCACGCAGGTGTTCGACAAGGTCACGGTGGCCGCCGAGCAGACGCTCTGGCGCGTGCTGCCCGCGCTGCTCGCGGGCGAGGCGCCGCACCTGCCAAACGATCTCGCGACCGGCAGCTACTTCGGCGGGCGCAAGCCCGAAGACGGCCGCGTCGACTGGTCGAAGCCGGCCGCGCAGGTCTACAACCTGGTGCGCGCGGTCGCGCCCCCGTATCCGGGCGCGTTTACGGATGTCGACGGCACGCGTTTCGTGATCGCGCGCGCGCGCCTCGCGGCGCCCGGCAGCGCGGCAGCGGCGGCCGCGGCAGATTTGCCGCCCGGCCTGCACGTAAGCGATAATGCGCTATTCGGCGTCTGCGGCGACAGCCGCGCCCTATCCATTCTCGAGCTGTGGCAGCAGCGCGACGGCAGCGAAACCGTCGTGACGCCCGCGGAATTCGCGCAGTTCATTCATTCTTCCCGTCATTCATGAAAGCAAAAAAAGTCCTGATCCTGGGTGTGAACGGCTTCATCGGCCATCACCTGTCGAAGCGCATTCTTGAAACCACCGATTGGGAAGTGTTCGGCATGGACATGCAGACCGATCGGCTTGGCGACCTCGTCAACCACGAGCGGATGCATTTCTTCGAAGGCGACATCACGATCAACAAGGAGTGGGTCGAGTATCACGTGAAGAAGTGCGACGTGATCCTGCCGCTCGTCGCGATCGCGACGCCCGCCACCTACGTACAGCAACCGCTGCGCGTGTTCGAACTCGACTTCGAGGCGAACCTGCCGATCGTGCGTTCGGCCGTCAAGTACGGCAAGCACCTCGTGTTCCCGTCGACCTCCGAGGTCTACGGCATGTGCTCGGACGAGCAGTTCGACCCGGATGCATCGGCGCTCACCTACGGCCCGATCAACAAGCCGCGCTGGATCTACGCGTGCTCGAAGCAGCTGATGGACCGCGTGATCTGGGGCTACGGGATGGAAGGCCTGAACTTCACGCTGTTCCGTCCGTTCAACTGGATCGGCCCGGGCCTCGACTCGATCTACACGCCGAAGGAAGGCAGCTCGCGCGTCGTCACGCAGTTCCTCGGCCACATCGTGCGCGGCGAGAACATCAGCCTCGTCGACGGCGGCTCGCAGAAGCGCGCGTTCACCGACATCGGCGACGGCATCAGCGCGCTGATGAAGATCATCGACAACGCGAACGGCGTCGCGTCGGGCAAGATCTACAACATCGGGAATCCGAAGAACAACTTCTCGGTTCGCGAACTCGCGCACAAGATGCTCGAACTGGCGGCGGAATACCCCGAGTACGCCGATTCGGCCAAGCAGGTGAAGCTCGTCGAAACGACGTCCGGCGCCTACTACGGCAACGGCTACCAGGACGTGCAGAACCGCGTGCCGAAGATCGACAACACGATGCAGGAGCTCGGCTGGGCGCCGCAAGCGACGTTCGACGACGCGCTGCGCAACATCTTCGAAGCGTATCGCGGCCACGTCGCCGACGCGCGCGCGCTCGTCGAACAGCAAGGCTGATCGGGACGCTCGCTTGGCTCGCATCGTCCTCAAGATCGACGTCGACACGCTGCGCGGCACGCGCGAAGGCGTGCCGAACCTCGCGCGCATCTTCGACCGCTTCAATGCGCGCGCGACCTTCCTCTTCAGCCTCGGCCCCGATCACACGGGCTGGGCGCTGCGGCGCGTGTTCCGCCCCGGCTTCCTGAAGAAGGTGTCGCGCACGTCGGTGGTCGAACACTACGGCGTGAAGCAGCTGATGTACGGCGTGCTGCTGCCGGGCCCCGACATCGGCCGCCGTGCGATCTCCGACATGCGTGCGATCCACGAAGCCGGCTTCGAATGCGGGATCCATACGTGGGATCACGTGTACTGGCAGGATAACGTCCGCGCGCGCGATCGCGACTGGACCGCGCGTGAAATGCAGAAGAGCCACGCGCGCTTCATCGAGATCTTCGGCGCACCGCCCGTCACGCACGGCGCGGCCGGCTGGCAGATGAACGACTCCGCGTTCGAGCAGATCGACGCATGGGGGATGCGCTACGCGTCCGACGGGCGCGGCCATTCGCCGTACCTGCCGGTCGTTGGCGGCCGCACGCTGTCGCATGTGCAGATGCCGACGACGCTGCCCACGCTCGACGAAGTGCTCGGCATCGACGGCGTCGACACGCACAACGTCGCCGCGCACATCCTCAAGTTCACCGAAACCAATCCGCACGACCAGGTGTTCACGCTGCATGCGGAACTGGAAGGTCAGAAGCTCGCGCCCGTGTTCGAGCAACTGCTCGCCGGCTGGCGCGCGCAAGGCCACACGTTTGCGACGATGGGCGACTACCACGCGACGCTGGACCGCGACTCGCTGCCATCGTACCCTGTCACGTGGGGCGAAATCCTCGGCCGCTCCGGCGAACTGATCGTCCAGCCCGACTGAGTTCGCACGCGAGCCGGCGTCGCCCGCAGCGCCCTTGCTGCGCGCTGCCGCGACGCCGCACCGCGCCGCCGTCGCGGCGCCTTTCCATAACAACAGGAGAAACACGTGTCTGTCGAAGTTGACCGTCAAGTTCCCGATTTCACCGCGCCGGCCACGGGCGGCGACATTTCGCTGTCCGACCTGAAGGGCAAGAAGCTCGTGCTGTACTTCTATCCGAAGGACAATACGCCAGGCTGCACGACCGAAGGGCTGCAGTTCCGCGATCTCTATCCGAAGTTCAAGAAAGCCGGTGCGGAAGTCATCGGCGTGTCGCGCGACAGCCTGCGCTCGCATGACAATTTCAAGGCAAAGCTCGAACTGCCGTTCCCGCTGATCTCCGATGCCGACGAAGCGCTGTGCGCGCTGTTCGATGTCATCAAGATGAAGAAAATGTATGGCAAGGAAGTGCGCGGAATCGAGCGCTCGACGTTCCTCATCGACGCTGACGGTGTGCTCCGTCAGGCATGGCGCGGCATCAAGGTGCCAGGTCATGTGGACGACGTGCTAAGTGCTGTACAAGCGCTTTGAGGCGCGTTATATTGGCCCGCAATGAATGCCAGTTCGCCCCATATTTCTCGTAGCTGCGCCCGTGCTCGATGCGACGCTTCCCGGCACCTGACGCGCATCACAACGGTATCAGCCGAGCCGCATGTCCCTGTCGACGGGGCAGCGGCTTTTTTTATGGATTGCGCGCCGGCCCTCGGTCCGGCCCTCACCCCGTCAAGGAGCTGATCGACACTTAGGCGAACCGGCTAGACGAACTTCCTGTGCGCCACCGCGCGCAAACTGCATGCGTCTACGTCACGCAGGATGCGATCAGCGGCGCACGCCATGCGACACGATTCCTCCCGAGGGACACCATGCCTTTGCCTACTCCCCCCAGCAAGCTCGGCAGCCTGCTGCCGCCCGACGAATACAAGGCGAAAGCGCGGCCCGCGAAAGCCGCGAAGAAATCCGCCGAAGGGGACGCATCCACAGCCGGTGATTATGGTCCGGCGAGCGTGGCCCAACCGATGATCGAAGCCGCGAACACGGCCGCGCCGCTGCGCGCCGTCGCGTCTTCGGCGCAAGAAACCGCGAGCGCACCCGCACGCGGCCGCAAGACCAAACAGACGGCCGCACTGTTGCAGCCGATGCCGGCACCCGCCGCACCCGCGGCGCCGGTCGTCGCGCGCAACGACAAGCCGGCCGCCGACAAACCGGCCGCGGCTCCCGCGCGCGATGCCGGCGCGGCGACGAAGTCGCGCAGCCGCAAGCCCGCCGAAGCCGAACTGCAGAAACTGTTCGTGCTCGACACCAACGTGCTGATGCACGATCCAAGCAGCCTCTTCCGCTTCGAGGAACACGACGTCTATCTGCCGATGATGACGCTCGAGGAACTCGACAACCACAAGAAGGGGATGTCCGAAGTCGCGCGCAACGCACGCCAGGTCAGCCGCACGCTCGACGCGCTCGTCGCCGATGGCGGCCCGATCTCGGCCGGCATCCCGCTGTCGCGCCTCGGCAGCCGCGAGGCGCTCGGCCGCCTGTACTTCCAGACGAAGCTCGCCGACATCGCGCCCGTCGAAGGCTTGCCCGAAGGCAAGGCCGACAACCAGATCCTCGGCGTCGTGCGCGCGCTGCAGCGCGACCGGCCCGACCGCCAGGTCGTGCTGGTGTCGAAAGACATCAACATGCGGATCAAGGCGCACGCGCTCGGCCTGCCTGCGGAAGACTACTTCAACGACCAGGTGCTCGAGGACTCGGATCTCCTCTACAACGGCGTGCGCGAACTGCCGCAGGATTTCTGGACCAAGCACGCGAAGGGCATGGAGAGCTGGCAGGACACGAAGACGGGCACCACGTACTACCGCGTGACGGGCCCGCTCGTCGCGTCGATGCTCGTCAACGAGTTCGTCTATCTCGAGCCGCAGAACGGCGAGCCGACGTTCCACGCGATCGTCCGCGAACTGAACGGCAAGACGGCGCTGCTGCAGACGCTGCGCGACTACAGCCACCACAAGAACAACGTGTGGGGCATCACCGCGCGCAACCGCGAGCAGAACTTCGCGCTGAACCTGCTGATGAACCCCGAGATCGACTTCGTCACGCTGCTCGGCCAGGCCGGCACCGGCAAGACGCTGGTCGCGCTCGCGGCCGGCCTCGCGCAGGTGCTCGACGACAAGCGCTACAACGAGATCATCGTGACGCGCGCGACCGTGCCCGTCGGCGAGGACATCGGTTTCCTGCCCGGTACCGAGGAAGAGAAGATGCAGCCGTGGATGGGCGCATTCGACGACAACCTCGAAGTGCTGCAGAAGACCGACGACGCTGCCGGCGAATGGGGCCGTGCCGCGACGCAGGAACTGATCCGTTCGCGCCTGAAGGTGAAGAGCATGAACTTCATGCGCGGCCGCACGTTCGTCGACAAGTACCTGATCATCGACGAGGCGCAGAACCTCACGCCGAAGCAGATGAAGACGCTCGTCACGCGCGCGGGCCCCGGCACGAAGATCGTGTGCCTCGGCAACATCGCGCAGATCGACACGCCTTACCTGACCGAAGGCAGCTCGGGCCTGACCTACGTCGTCGACCGCTTCAAGGGCTGGGGCCACAGCGGCCACGTGACGCTCGCGCGCGGCGAACGCTCGCGGCTCGCCGACTACGCGTCGGACATCCTGTAACGCGGCAGGCCGGCCCGCCGGCCGGCTTTCGACGCATCGCGGCGCTCCGTTTCCGGAGCGCCGTTTTTATTTGGGGTCGAAAACGCAGGTAACGCATCGTCACGCAACAGCCCCACTTACGCGCGAAACTTCAAGTAAATTCTCAGGAATGGTTGCTTAAGCCCCGCCGGAGCGTCTACCATCGGGTCTGTCTGTTGTCATACGATTCGCGAGCGCGCCGCGCTCGCCCGCCTTGCCATGCTTCGAATCTGGGTTCCCGTCACCGTCGTTTCGCTGCTTGCGGCCTGCTCCAGCGTGCCGCCGCAGTCGGCATCGCGCGACCCGGGAATGAAGATCACGACGCCGCGCGCATTCCCCGCTCCCGCCAATTTCCCGAAATTCGTCGATCACAGCGTCGGCCAGGAAGAAATCTCGATCCAGGCGATGAGCCTCGTCGGCGTTCCGTATCGCTGGGGCGGCAACACGCCGACGAGCGGTTTCGACTGCAGCGGGCTCGTGCGCTACGTGATCGGCCGCGCGGCCGACGTCAATCTTCCGCGCACGACCGCCGACATGAGCGGCCGCGGCGTGTCGATCGAGCCCGACCAGGTCGCACCGGGCGACCTGATCTTCTTCAATACGACCGGACGGCCGCATTCGCACGTCGGCATCTACGTCGGCAAGCTGCGCTTCGTCAACGCACCGTCGACAGGCGGCACCGTGCGGCTCGACTATCTGACGAACCCGTACTGGGCCAAGCGTTTCGACGGCATTCGCCGCGTCGCGCCGCCGCGCGCGACGCCGACGCCGTTCGATGCGCCGACCTACGAAGCGAAGCGCGACGAGCCGCGCAACCCGCCGGTGGTTGCGCCCGCCCCTGTCATGACTGCCGCCGCGCCGCGGCAGCCTGCCTATGCTTCGTCGCAAGCCGGAGCGTCGCAGTCGCCCGCTCCGGTCATGCCGGCCGCGCAGGCCGTGACAACCACGGCAGTGGCGCCCGCGGCCGCGTCCGCCGATCCGTACGAACCGCCGCCGCGCGTATCGGCAGTCCGGCAACAGGCAACGTCGGCGAGTGGCGATGGCGGCCTGACCGCGATGACGGCGAATGCAGCGCCGGCCGGCCCGGCAGAAGTCGGCACGCAGATTCCGACGACGGCACTGACGGCTGCCCAGGCGGCCGCATTCGATGCGGAACCACTGCCCGCAGCGGCCGCGACGTCGCCGCGCAACACCGAGCCCGCGGCCGTGCAGGTGCTGCGTGCGTCGACGCAATCCGCGCCCGTCAGCCCGCGCACCGGCACCGCAGACGATCCGATTGCCCGGTTCGCGAACGGAAGTTACTAGCCCGTTGCTCACACCCCGACGGTAACCTCGGCGGCATCCGCCGCAGCCTCGCCGCTCGTTGCACACTTCCTCGCCTCCAAAGAAAATGCGCCGCAGCCTTTCGGCTTGCGGCGCATGTCATGTCGATCCGGCAGCGTTGGCGATCAGAAGATCCGGTGTCCGAGCCACCATCCGCCGGCCGCGATCAGCGCAGATGCCGGAATCGTCAGCACCCACGCCCACACGATGTTGCCGGCAACGCCCCAGCGCACGGCCGACAGCTTCTGCGTCGCGCCGACGCCGACGATCGCGCCGGTGATCGTATGCGTGGTCGAGACGGGGATGCCGAGGAACGACGCGATGAACAGCGTGATCGCCCCACCGCTTTCGGCACAGAAACCGCCGACCGGCTTGAGCTTCGTGATCTTCTGGCCCATCGTGCGCACGATGCGCCAGCCGCCGAACAGCGTGCCGAGGCCCATCGACAGGTAGCACGCGCCGATCACCCACGCGGGCGGCGCATCGGACGTCGCCGACGCATAGCCCGACGCGATCAGCAGCATCCAGATGATGCCGATCGTCTTCTGCGCGTCGTTGCCGCCGTGGCCGAGGCTGTACAGGCCGGCCGACAGCAGCTGGAGCCGCCTGAACCGCCGGTCGACCTTGCTGGGCGCGGTACGGAAATACAGCCACGACACGCCGAGCATGAACAGCGAACCGAGGATGAAGCCGAGCAGCGGCGAAATGAAGATGAACGCGACGGTCTTCATCAGCCCGTCGATGTTCAGCGAGCTCCAGCCCGATTTCGCGAGTGCCGAGCCGACGAGGCCGCCGATCAGCGCGTGCGACGAGCTCGACGGGATCCCGTAGTACCAGGTGATCACGTTCCAGCCGATCGCACCGACCAGCGCGCCGAACACGACATAGTGGTCGACGATCTCGGGATCGATCGTGCCTCTACCGACGGTCTGCGCGACTTTCAGGTGGAAGATGAAATACGCGATGACGTTGAACGCCGCCGCGAACACCACGGCCTGCTGGGGTTTCAGCACCCCGGTGGACACGACGGTGGCGATCGAGTTCGCCGCGTCGTGGAAGCCGTTCATGAAGTCGAATACGAGCGCGACGAGCACCAGCGTCGCGACCATCCATAGGGCGAGTTGTATCGAATGCATCGTGGTCCGCTCAGGCGTTTTCCAGCACGATGCCTTCGATGATGTTCGCGACGTCCTCGCACTTGTCGGTGATCTCTTCGAGCAGCTCGTAGATCGCCTTCAGCTTGATGAGCGTCTTCACGTCGTCTTCTTCGCGGAACAGCTTCGACATCGCGGCGCGCAGCACGCGATCGGCCTCCGACTCCCAGCGGTCGATCTCCTCGCACTGCTTGAGAATCTGCGCCGACTGCTTCATGTCCGACAGCAGCGCGACCGCCTGCTGCACGTGCTGGGCCGATTGCGTGACGATGTGCGCGAGCTGGCTCGCCTCGGACGTGACGGACTGCACGTCGTACAGCGACACGGCCGTCGCGACGTCTTCCATCAGGTCGAGGATGTCGTCCATCGTCGTGATCAGCTTGTGGATCTCGTCGCGATCGAGCGGTGTGATGAAAGTCTTGTGCAGCAGATCGATCGCCTCGTGCGTGAGCTTGTCGGCGGCCTTCTCGGCGGTTTGCACGTTTTGCTTGTGAATCTCGGCGTCGGCGAGATTGTCGATCAGCAGTTCGAGCTCGCGGCCACCGGAAACGATGTACTTCGCGTGCGCATTGAAGAGTTCAAAGAACTTGCCCTCGGTGGGCATGAATCGACCGAACATGGGATTCCTGAGAGATTGTCAAACTACTGTCACGAAAACGGGCGACATTGTACCGTTTCCGGTCGTGACTCGGCGCGCACATATGCGCGCGCCGGGATTGAATACAACGTTTGGCGAAATAAGGGTTTACTTCCGGCGTTACTCGCCGAGGAAGTTCTGCGCCCCGGCGAAATTATCGAACTTCGTGTATTGCCCCAGGAACGTGAGTCGAACGGGTCCGATCGGACCGTTACGCTGCTTGCCGATGATGATCTCGGCCGTCCCTTTGTCCGGGCTGTCGGGATTGTAAACTTCGTCGCGATAGATGAACAGGATCACGTCCGCATCCTGTTCGATTGCACCGGATTCACGCAGATCCGACATCACCGGACGCTTGTTCGGGCGCTGCTCGAGGCCACGGTTCAACTGCGACAGCGCGATCACCGGCACGTCGAGTTCCTTCGCGAGACTCTTCAGCGAACGTGAAATTTCCGAGATTTCGGTCGCACGGTTCTCGCCCTGCGACGAGCCCGACATCAGCTGCAGGTAGTCGACGATGATGAGGCCGAGCTTGCCGCATTGCCGCGCGAGACGCCGCGCGCGCGAGCGCAATTCCATCGGGTTCAGGCCGCCCGTCTCGTCGATGAAGAGTTGCGCCTCGCTCATCTTCTGCACCGCATGGGTCAGCTTCGGCCAGTCCTCGTCGGTCAGGCGACCCGTCCGCATCCGGTGCTGATCGAGCCGGCCGATCGAGCCGAGCATACGCATCACGAGCTGGGTACCCGGCATTTCCATCGAGAACACCGCGACGGGCAGCCCGTACTCGACCGCGACATATTCGCCAATGTTCATCGACAGCGCGGTCTTGCCCATCGACGGACGCCCCGCGACGATGATCAGTTCACCACCGTGCATCCCGGAGGTCATCCGGTCGAGGTCGACGAAGCCCGTCGGCGTGCCCGTGACATCGCTCGGGTTCGCGGTGTGGTACAGCGTGTCGATGCGCTCGACGACCTGCGTGAGCAGCGGGCCGACCTCGAGGAAGCCCTGGTTGCCGCGCGCGCCCTCTTCGGCGATCGAGAACACCTTCGATTCGGCTTCGTCGAGCAGCTGACGGACTTCCTTGCCCTGCGGATTGAACGCGTCGGCCGAGATTTCGTCGGCAACCGACACGAGCCGGCGCAGCACCGCTCGGTCGCGCACGATTTCCGCATAACGGCGGATGTTCGCCGCGCTCGGCGTGTTCTGCGCGAGTGCATTCAGGTACGCGAGCCCGCCGACGTCGTCGGCCTTGCCGGACGTGACCATTGCTTCGTACACGGTCACGACGTCGGCCGGGCGCGTCGACGCGATCAGCCGGCCGATGTGCTCGTAGATGATCCGGTGGTCGTAGCGGTAGAAATCGCCCTGCGACAGGAAGTCGGCGATCCGGTCCCATGCCGCGTTGTCGAGCAACAGGCCGCCGAGCACCGACTGTTCGGCTTCGACCGAATGCGGCGGGACTTTCAGCGATTCGATTTGGGGATCTTGCGGCGCGTTCATGGGTTGGGATTATCGCGAATTACACAGGTCGGCGCCATACCGGCCGCCAGTGATGCGGCAATAAAAAAGGCAGGCCCCGGTTGCCCGGGCGCCTGCCCTTGTCCGGACAGCGGAAGCCGCCCGGAAAGATTGCGTACGCTTACGCGTGGTCGCCGATCACGTTGATCGTGACGTCGACGACGACGTCCGTGTGCAGCGCGACCTGGACGTTGTGCTCGCCGATCATCTTCAGCGGGCCTTCCGGCATGCGAACTTGCAGCTTCTCGACTTCGAAACCTGCCTTCTTCAGCAGTTCCGCGACGTCGCCGTTCGTGACCGAGCCGAACAGACGGCCGTCAACGCCCGACTTCTGCGTGATTTCGAACGACTGGCCGTTCAGCTTCTCGCCGACTGCCTGCGATGCTGCCAGCTTTTCAGCGGCGATCTTTTCGAGTTCCGCGCGGCGGACTTCGAATTCAGCGATCGCTTCCTTCGTTGCACGGCGAGCCTTGCGGTTCGGGATCAGGAAGTTGCGAGCGTAACCGTCCTTGACCTTGACGATGTCGCCGAGGTTGCCCAGATTGGCGACTTTTTCCAACAGAATGATTTGCATTCGAATTCTCCTTATGGCGTCGCCGAGTTACGCCTTGTGCTGATCGGTGTACGGCATCAGCGCGAGGAAACGCGCACGCTTGATTGCCGTGTCGAGCTGACGCTGATAGTGCGCCTTCGTACCCGTCAGACGAGCCGGCGTGATCTTGCCGTTTTCGCCGATGAAGTCCTTCAGCGTTTCCGTGTCCTTGTAGTCGATCTGCTCGACGCCTGCGGCCGTGAAACGGCAGAACTTCTTGCGCTTGAAGAGCGGGTTTTGTTGCTGACGACGCTTGTCGAATTTCTTACCAGTCGGGCGGGGCATGATTTCAGTCCTTTCCAATGTCCTGCAATGCTGTGATGTGAAACACCAAGGTTCTCGCGTTGCGGCTTTTCTTTGCCAGGAAGCCCGTGAACAGCGTTTCGACGCCCATTTCACGGCTTTCCAGCCTGCCGCTCGCCTCACCGGCCGCCACCGCCTCGATCGTCATTTCGACCTGACGGGGAATGCCTGCTTCGACGACTTCCGTGCGGTGATGCAATGTGGCGCTTGCGATCGGAACACCTGCCGGCGTATATCGCACCGGTGCGCGTTCGACGACGCTCGCCGTCAATTGCAACCTGTTCACGTGAGTGACGCGCTCCTTGATGGCTTAATGAATGACGAACTTAAGCCTGCGCTTCGGTCGGCTGAGCTGCAGCCGCCTTCTTGGCTTCTTCGCGCTGAACTTCCTTCATCATCGGCGACGGGCCGGTTTCGGCCTTCTTCATCTTGACGATGAGGTGGCGCAGCACGGCGTCGTTGAACTTGAACGCGTGTTCGAGTTCGTCGAGCGTCGTCTGGTCGCACTCGATGTTCATGCAGACGTAGTGAGCCTTCGCGAGTTTCTCGATCATGTAGGCCAGTTGGCGACGGCCCCAGTCTTCGACACGGTGGATCTGACCGCCGTGCGACGTGATCGTGGTCTTGTAACGCTCGATCATCGCGGGCACTTGCTCGCTCTGATCGGGGTGCACGATGAATACGATTTCGTAATGACGCATTACACACTCCTTGTGGATTAAAGCCACCCGGGCGTCTGAACCGGTGTGGCAAGTGAGAAGCCGAAGATTTTAACCCGGATACGGGGCGCATGCAAGGCCAATCGACGATTCGCGGCCGGATTCGGCCGTGTTTTCAACGACTTGAAGGACCAGGTATGCCTATTCGGCCGCACTTCGGCCTTTTTGCAGTCGGGGTCGGAATACAAGCGCGCCGGGCCCGCGGCCCGGCGCGCCGTCACTCGCTGCGCGTGCCGGCGAGCCGCGCGTCGAGCGCCGTCCTGAACACCGCGAGCGCCGACGGCTCGGCGTCGGTCACGGCCCACCAGGTCATCCCGGCCGCGTCCCAGCGGTCGAGCGAATAGCCCTGCGACACGGTCGCGTACGGGGCCGCCGGCCCTTCGCCTGCCGGCCGCACGTAGACGTCGATCACGTGCTGCCGGTAACGGTAGACGAGCACCGCGACGCGGCGCCGCCCGACGTAGTCGAGCCGGCCGCCGACCAGCGCGAAGCCGCTCGCCGCGAGATCCTCGACCGGCGGCGCATAGTCGAGCCGGCCGTTGAACCACGGCTTGACCGTATGCCGGTCGGTCGAGATCACGTCGATGTCGCGTGCCGACAGGTCGGCCCGCACGTGGCTCGAGACAAGTTCGTCGACCGTGCGGTCGGTGTCGGCGTGGCGCGCGGACAGCGCCATCCCGGCCGCCGCGGCAAGCGCCACCAGCAGCGCGACGCCCCAGCCAAGCCCGGGCAGCACGGCGACGCGCGGCCCCGAACCGGCCGGCGCCGGGCGTGCCGAAACGCCGCCGCCCAGCCAGGAGAACCAGCGACGGCCGCGCGGCCGCGGCTGCGATCGCGGCTCGCGTTCAGGCTCGGGCTCCGCCCGGGATTGCCCTCGGGCCCGCCCGTCCCCCGCTGCCGGCAGGCTCGCGAGGATGCTCGCCCGCAGCGCATCCGGCGCGCGGTGATAGTCGGCCTGCCGCACGGCCTGCACCAGCGTGACGATCCGCGCACGATCGCGACGGCACGCGTCGCACCCTTCGACATGCTGCTGGACCCGCAACGCATCGGGCGCCGACAACTCGCGGTCGACGTCCGCGTCCAGCAACGCTCGCGCTTCGTTACAGTCCATCGATAGCCTCCGATGCGGTTCCGCCCGCCGGCGTACGGCCCGGCCGGCCTTTGGCCGCCGGCGCGGGCTCGCCGCCCAGCAGCGCAGCGAGCCTGCGACGGCCGCGTGCGAGCCGCGACATCACCGTGCCGACCGGCACGTCCGCGATCGCCGCGATCTCGCGGTAACTCAGGTCCTCCATCTCGCGCAGCACGAGCACCTCGCGGTATTCGGGCGGCAGCTTTGCGAGCGCCGCATTCACGAGCCGCACGTTCTCGCCGCGCAGCAGTTGCGCGAGCGGATCCTCGGTCGCCGGCTGCCAGTCGTCGGGAACGTCGGTGTCGTCGAGCGTGTCGGGCAGCGCAACCTCGTGCGCGTGCGTCCGGCGCCGCCACTCGGTGTACCAGGTGTGACGCACGATCGTCAGCAGCCACGGCCGCGCGTTGTCGCCGCGACACGAATCGACGAAGCGCAGCGCGCGCATGCACGCGTCCTGGACGACGTCGTCCGCATCGCTGGCGCTGCCGCTCAGCCAGCGCGCAAGGTTGTAGGCGGCGTCGAGATGCGGCAGCACGAGCGTACGAAACCGCTCGCCGCGCGCTATCGCGTCGTCCGCTGCCCGCTCATCGACCGCCTGTCCGGCTTGCCCCACGTGGCCTCCCTGGTCCCGGCGGCCGAAACCGCGCCCGTTCCGCGCACGATGCCCGGACAGACCGGCAACGTGCTCGCTTGATGACCTTACCGTCGTTGCGTCGAGTTTATTCCCGCGCAACGCACATGAAGCGTAAAAAAACGCCGGACGGCCCGGTGGCCGGGCCGTCCGCCGCCGTTACGGCGTCGTGCTCCAGTAGCCGGGGCGCGCGTACGCGGCGCGCAGGTAGTCGATGAAATAACGCACGCGTGCCGGCACGTAACGCTGTTGCGGGTAGACCGCGAGGATGTCGTAGTCGGGCAGCGCGTACTCGTCGAGCACGGTCTCGAGCTCGCCCGTTTCGAGCTGCGCGGCGATTTCCCACGTCGAGCGCCAGCCGAGCCCGAGGCCTTCGGCCACCCACCGGTGCAGCAACTCGCCGTCGTTGCAGTCGAGATTGCCCGCCACGCGCATCGTCGCGATCTTGCCGTGGCGCTGGAAATACCAGCCGCGGTTCTGCCCGCCCTGCAGGTTGAATGCCAGGCAGTTGTGCTTCAGCAGGTCGTCGAGCGACTTCGGCCGGCCATGCCGGCGGAAATAGTCGGGCGTGCCGCACACGACGCGCCGGTTCGACGCGAGCTTCACCGCGACGAAGTTCGGATCGACGGCGCCGCCGATCCGGATCGACAGGTCGTAGCCTTCGCGCACGAGATCGACGACACGGTCGGTCAGGTTGAACGACAGCTGCATCTCGGGCTTGTCGGCCAGAAAGCCGGGCGCGTGCGGCGCGACGTGCTTGCGCCCGAACGCGGCCGGCGCGGACACGATCAGGTGCCCGCTGACCGCGCGCCGCCCGGCGGCCAGCTCGTTCTCGGCCTGGTCCCATTCGGACAGCAGCCCGCGGCAGCGTTCGAGGAACGCGGCGCCCTCCTCGCTGACCACCAGCCGCCGCGTCGAGCGGTACATCAGCTTCACGCCGAGGCGCTTCTCGAGCGCATCGATGCGTCGCCCCAGCACCACCGGCGACACGCCCTCCTCGAGCGCCGCCGCCGCGAGGCTGCCGGCATCGGCGACCCGCACGAACGTCTCGATCTGCTTGAAGCGATCCATCTCCCGTCTCCGTCTCTGTTCCGGCATCGGCGGGAAGCCCCGTCCGGCCGTCATTCCATACTTTTAGTTTCGAAATAAGCGACTCCGGCGGATCTTATCAAACCTTTCCTGCATCCCTAAAGTGTTCCCAACAGACCCATTCGCACGATCCGCCACATTCAAGGAGACATTCATGGCCAAGATGAGAGCCGTCGACGCAGCAGTGCTCGTGCTCGAGAAGGAAGGCATCCAGACCGCGTTCGGCGTGCCGGGTGCAGCCATCAACCCGTTCTACTCCGCCATGCGCAAGTCGGGTGGCATCAGCCACGTGCTGGCTCGCCACGTCGAGGGCGCATCCCACATGGCCGAAGGCTTCACGCGTGCCGCCCCGGGCAACATCGGCGTGTGCATCGGCACGTCGGGCCCCGCCGGCACCGACATGATCACGGGCCTCTACTCCGCTTCGGCCGACTCGATTCCGATCCTCGCGATCACGGGCCAGGCACCGCGTGCGCGCCTGTACAAGGAAGACTTCCAGGCCGTCGACATCGAGTCGATCGCGAAGCCCGTTACCAAGTGGGCCGTCACCGTGCGCGAGCCGGCGCTCGTGCCGCGCGTGTTCCAGCAGGCTTTCCACCTGATGCGCTCGGGCCGTCCGGGCCCGGTGCTGGTCGACCTGCCGATCGACGTGCAGCTCGCCGAAATCGAATTCGACATCGACACGTATGAACCGCTGCCGATCTACAAGCCCGCGGCAACCCGCGCGCAGATCGAGAAGGCGCTCGCGATGCTCAACGACGCGGACAAGCCGCTGATCGTGTCGGGCGGCGGCGTGCTCAACGCAGCGGCCGAAGACCTGCTCGTCCAGTTCGCCGAAACGATCGGCGTGCCGGTGATCCCGACGCTGATGTCGTGGGGCGCGATTCCGGACGACCACCCGCTGATGGCCGGCATGGTCGGCCTGCAGACGTCGCACCGCTACGGCAACGCGACGATGCTCGCGTCCGACTTCGTGCTCGGCATCGGCAACCGCTGGGCGAACCGCCACACGGGCAGCGTCGAGGTCTACACGAAGGGCCGCAAGTTCGTGCACGTCGACATCGAGCCGACGCAGATCGGCCGCGTGTTCGGCCCGGATCTCGGCATCGTGTCGGACGCCAAGGCCGCGCTGGAGCTGTTCGTCGCGGTCGCGCAGGAATGGAAGGCCGCCGGCAAGCTGAAGGATCGCAATGCATGGGTCGCGGAATGCCAGGAACGCAAGCGCACGCTGCAGCGCAAGACGCACTTCGACAACGTGCCGGTCAAGCCGCAGCGCGTGTACGAAGAGATGAACAAGGTGTTCGGCCGCGATACGTGCTACGTCAGCACGATCGGCCTGTCGCAGATCGCCGCCGCGCAGTTCCTGCACGTGTTCAAGGCACGCAACTGGATCAACTGCGGCCAGGCCGGCCCGCTCGGCTGGACGATCCCCGCCGCACTCGGCGTGCGTGCGGCCGATCCGAGCCGCCCGATCGTCGCGCTGTCCGGCGACTACGACTTCCAGTTCATGATCGAGGAACTCGCGGCCGGCGCGCAATTCAAGCTGCCGTACGTGCACGTCGTCGTGAACAACTCGTACCTCGGGCTGATCCGCCAGGCGCAGCGTGCGTTCGACATGGACTACTGCGTGCAGCTCGCGTTCGACAACGTGAACGCACCGGAACTGAACGGCTATGGCGTCGACCACGTGGCCGTTGCCGAAGGCCTCGGCTGCAAGGCGCTGCGCGTGTTCAAGCCGGAAGAGATCGAGCCGGCGCTGCGCCAGGCGCAGACGCTCGCGGAAGAGTTCAGCGTGCCGGTGGTCGTCGAAGTGATCCTCGAGCGTGTGACGAACATCTCGATGGGCACCGAAATCGACGCGATCAACGAATTCGAGGATCTCGCCGAAAAGGCCGAGCACGCACCGACCGCGATCTCGATGCTCGACTGATCCGCAGGACATTTTTGACTGACCGACCGAAGAGGCTTAGCTCATGCCGAAGTTTGCTGCAAACCTGACCATGCTGTTCAACGAAGTGCCGTTCCTCGACCGCTTCAAGGCGGCCGCGGACGCGGGCTTCGACGCCGTCGAGTTCCTGTTCCCGTACCCGTACGCGAAAGAGGAACTCGCCGAGCGGCTCGAGACGCACCGCCTGCGCCTCGTGCTGCACAACCTGCCCGCCGGCAACTGGGACCAGGGCGAGCGCGGCATCGCGTGCCTGCCCGATCGCGTCGGCGAGTTCCAGGAAGGTGTCGGCCGTGCGATCGAGTACGCGAAGGCACTGCAGGTGCCGCAACTGAACTGCCTTGTCGGCATCCCGTCGGCGAGCACGGCACGCGACAAGACGTTCGTCACGATCGTCGACAACCTGCGCTTCGCGGCCGACGCGCTGAAGCGCGAAGGGATCCGCCTGCTCGTCGAGCCGTGCAACAGCTTCGACATCCCGGGCTTCGCGCTGAACCGCTCGTCCGAAGGGCTCGACGTGATCCGCGCGGTCGGCTCGGACAACCTGTTCCTGCAGTACGACATCTATCACATGCAACGCATGGAAGGCGAACTGGCCGCGACGATCGAACGCAACCTCGCATCGATCGGCCACGTCCAGCTCGCGGACAACCCGGGCCGTAACGAGCCGGGCACGGGCGAGATCAACTACGCGTTCCTGTTCGCACTGCTCGACCGGCTCGGTTACAACGGCTACGTCGGCTGCGAATACAAGCCCCGCACCACCACGACGGAAGGGCTCGGCTGGCTGCAAAGCGTCGCCGGCTGCGCACCGGGCTCGGCGCGCCGCGCCGCCTGATATCTGCACTTCCCGCGCCTTTCCCGCATTCGCCCCTATAGGAGACATTCACATGGCAACCATCGGTTTCATCGGCCTCGGCATCATGGGCGCGCACATGGCGCGCAACCTGCTCAAGGGCGATCATCAGCTCGTCGTAAACGGTGCGTTCCCGATCCCAGACGACCTGCGCGCGAGCGCGAAGGTCGTCGCAAACTCGACCGAAGTCGCGCAGAACGCGGACGTCATTGTCGTGATGGTGCCGGACACGCCTGACGTGCGTAACGTGCTGTTCGCCGACGACGGCGTCGCGAAGGGCCTGACGGCCGGCAAGCTCGTGATCGACATGAGCTCGATCTCGCCGCTCGACACGCAGGAATTCGCGAAGCAGATCAACGCGCTCGGCTGCGACTACCTCGACGCGCCGGTGTCCGGCGGCGAAGTCGGCGCGCGCGAAGCGACGCTGACGATCATGGTCGGCGGCCCGGAAGCGGCCTTCGAGCGCGCCAGGCCGCTGTTCGAGAAGATGGGCAAGAACATCACGCTCGTCGGCGACAACGGCGCGGGTCAGACCTGCAAGGTCGCGAACCAGATCATCGTCGCGCTGAACATCGAAGCCGTCGGCGAAGCGCTGCTGTTCGCCGCACGCTCGGGCGCCGATCCGGAGCGCGTTCGCCAGGCGCTGATGGGCGGCTTCGCCGCCTCGCGCATCCTCGAAGTGCACGGCGCGCGGATGACGAAGCGCACGTTCGATCCGGGCTTCCGCATCGAACTGCACCAGAAGGATCTGAACCTCGCGCTCGACGGCGCACGCAAGCTCGGCCTCGCCCTGCCGCACACCGCGAGCGCGCAGCAACTGTTCAGCGTGTGCGCATCGCATGGCGGCAAGGCATGGGATCACTCGGCACTCGTGCGCGCACTCGAGATCATGTCGAACTTCGAAATCGGCCAGACGCCGGCCGCGTAACGCGGACGCAAAAACGCGCGGTTCCGCTGCAATGGCGGACGCGCGCGAAGAACACGCGCGATCCGGCCGCGGCCGGTCGCATCGATGCGCGAAGCACTCGCGCATCACGGTGGGGCGCCCCGCTCCGCATCGCCAACGGCGTGCGGGACGGGGCGAAAAACGCCGCTCTGGGCTGAGAGCGGCGTGGTGGGGTCCGCAGCGGCACCCGGCGGCGCCGGGGAAGCCTTGGTCGGTCAGACGTCGTCGTCGGGTGTCCGTCTGTCGGATTTCGCGTATTACATTTCTTTACGTTCGAGCCTGCGATTTTTCATGCAATCGTCGCGCTGAACGCCTACACTTTCGCCACGCCTTTCGAGAAAACCGCCGCGCTTGCGTTCACTCCGGTGAATGCGCCCAGCGCGGTGTTTTTTTCGCCACTTCACGGCGCGTTTTCTTTTCAACCACCTAAGGAGTGCAGCGATGGGTCTTCTTTCGTTTATCAAAGAGGCGGGTGAAAAACTGCTGGGTCATGCCGACGCGCAAGCGGCGGAAGATCCGAATGCCGCGAACCAGACCGCGGCCGATGCGATCAAGAACTACATCAGCACGCAGGGTCTCGACACGTCGAACCTGACGGTCGCGTTCGACGGCGCATCGCGTACCGTCACGCTGTCGGGCAGCGTCGCCGATCTCGACACGAAGGCCAAGGTCAAGGTCGCGGCCGGCAACGTGCAGGGCGTCGCGGGCGTCAACGACGACGACCTGCAGCCGGACGATCCGGAAGTGCAATACCACGACGTGAAGCCGGGCGACACGCTGTCGGCGATCGCCAAGGAAGTGTATGGCGACGCGAACAAGTACCCGGCGATCTTCGAGGCGAACAAGCCGATGCTGTCGAGCCCGGACCGGATCTACCCGGGCCAGAAGCTCGTGATTCCGCCGCAGTCCTGAGCATCCGCGCAGGATCGAAAAACGGAAAAGGCAGGCCCGATGGCCTGCCTTTTTCTTTGGCGCCGCCGCGCCGCCGGAGCGGCGGGCGGACATCGGTCAGAACGTATCGAACAGGCGCTGCAGTTCGTCGCGCGCCAGGATGCCGTTCGCCAGCGCGAGCATCAGCAGCACGCGCGCCTTGAACGGATTCAGCGAACCCGCGCTGACGAAACCGAGCGCATCGTCGCTCGCGGCGCCGTTGCGCATCACGTGCCCCGAGCCGACGCGCGACGCGCGGATCACGACGACACCCGCCTGCACGGCATCGGCAAGCGCTGCCTGCAGCGTCGCATGGATCGACCCGTTGCCGGTGCCGGCCACGACGAGCCCGCGCACGCCGGCCGCCACCAGCGCATCGACGGCCGTGCGCGTCACGCCCGCGTAGCTCGTGACGATTTCGACCGGCGGCCACGCACCGGCGATCGCCAGTTGCGCATCGCGCGAGCGCGTGACGCGGCGTGCGAATTCGACGCGGCCGTCCTGCACCCAGCCGAGTGCGCCGAGTTCCGGCGACTGGAACGCGTCGACCGCATAGGTGCTCGTCTTCACGACGTCGCGCGCGCCGTGGATCCGGTTGTTGAACGCGACCAGCACGCCCTGCCCGCGCGCGGCCGGATGCGCGGCCACCGTCACCGCGTTCAGCAGGTTCAGCGGGCCGTCGGACGACAACGCGGTCGCCGGCCGCATCGCGGCCGTCAGCACGACCGGCTTGTCGCCCTTCACGACCAGGTGAAGTGCATACGCGGTCTCCTCGAGCGTGTCGGTGCCGTGCGTGATCACGATGCCGTCGACCGCCGGATCGGCCATCAGCGCGTCGATCCGCGCGGCAAGCGTGTTCCACAGCGGCAGCGCGAGATCCTTGCTGTCGATGCTGGCGATCTGCTCGGCGTCGATGCGCGCGACCGACGCGAGCGCCGGCACCGCGTCGACCAGGAAATTGACGCCGAGCGCGCCGGCCTGGTAACCGGCCGTGCTGGCCGCGTCGGGCGCGGCACCGGCAATCGTGCCGCCGGTGGCGAGCACGGCGATGCGCGGCAGAGCCGCCGCGGACGGAGGGGATGCGGGATTCTGAGTATTCATGGCCGCGATTGTAATGGCTCGCGGCCGGGATCCGGCAGGTTCCGGCGGCACGGCCGACGCCGGCCGCCGCATGTCATGGTTTGTCCCGATCGTCCGGTCGCGCGCGTCGTCAACGGCCGTGGCGCCCGCAACGTTATAGAAAGTGCCGTTCCGGTGTTTTCACATTGATTTGCCATAATCGGAGCGGGCGGCGCGATGCGACCCTATCGTCATCGCGACGCGCTTCGTGACGGCGTCAATAACACGCAATTCACCCCATGGGAGTGTCGAAATGAAAATCCAATCGCTCGTAGCCGCAGTGCTTCTCGGCGGCATGCTGGCTTCCCCCGCGTTCGCGGCGAACAGCCAGCAGGACAAGATGAAGGCCTGTAACACCCAGGCAGCAGGCAAGACGGGCGACGAACGCAAGGCGTTCATGAAGGACTGCCTGTCGGCAAAGCCCGCGAAGGCGATGACGCAGCAGGAAAAGATGAAGGCCTGCAACACGCAAGCCACCGGCAAGAAGGGCGACGACCGCAAGGCGTTCATGAAGAGCTGCCTGAGCAGCCAACCGGCCGCCTGAGCTCCGGCGCTCCCGTATCGAATGCCGCGCACCGCTTCGGCGGGCGCGGCATTTTTGTTTTCGTTGCATGCGCATCGACGCGTACGCGCTTGAAGCGCCTGCCGCACGTGTCGCGCACCTCGAGCCGCCGCGCGCGTTCCGCCGCCGTCGTTCGACCGCCCGCCTCCGCCCGCCCCGCTTTCCGGGCCCGCCGTACCGGCACCGCCACATGGTGCGGCAATTCGCCGCGTTTTCTTCTATGATGGCTGCAACGCGGCCCATCCAAGTACAAGAAGCGCCATCGGGCCGCCCTCGAGACGGACGCGCACTCGCGTCAAACGGAGGCATGGATGGCATGGAGACAACACCGCTGGTTCCGCCGCTGGCTGATCGTGATCGTGTTCTGGGCCGTGCCCGTCGCGATCGTCGCCGTGCGCGAGATCCGCGAGGAAATGGCCTACAACAAGGCGGACCTGCAACTCGCGCTGACCACCTGGCAGCTCACCGACGCGCAGCAGGCCGCCGGCGCCACCGCGAAGTGCCACGGGGATCCTGACGAGGCGCGCGCGGCCGGCTGCCCGGCCGACGTGCTCGCCGCCAACGCGCCGCGCCAGCAGGCGGCCCGCGACGAATACGTGGTGCGCCGCAATACGCTTGCGGGCTATCTGTGGCATGCGTTCGTCGGCTACTGGGTCGTACCGGCCGCGTTCCTGTTCGCCTGCGGCGTCGTGATCGCGCTGATCCGCCGCGCGCTGCGCCGCCCGCCGATCAAGCCGCCCGTCCCGCCGGTCACGCACTGACACGCCCCGCAAGTGCCGTCGCCATCCCATTTGCGCCGAGTCGCCCGCACGCCGCTCCGGCGCTGGGCGCGTCGGCGCACGGGCGCCGGCCCGTCCGTTGGCGTGCTGCGACACCCCCAGCGCGATTTGACGCTCTTTCATGCGCGAACGAAAAGGGGTTGTAATCCGCTGTGATATAACTGCCGACGTGATCCGCTCCTTGAGCGAGACTCACTCCGAACGTCATCCGATGGAGAAGAACGATGCAAAAACGGAATCTTGTGCTGAAAGCCGCCGCTGCGCTCATCGTCGGTAGCCTCGCGCTTACCGGTTGCACCACCACCCCGGACAAGCCGGACAACGCCGCGACCAACGCGTCGAAGCGCCAGGCGATCGACGCGAGTGTCGATGGGACGCTGTCGCGCCTGTATTCCACGGTCAAGGGTTCGCGTGAACTCGTCGCGAAGTCGCGCGGCGTGCTGGTGTTCCCGGACGTGCTCCAGGCCGGCTTCATCGTCGGCGGCCAGTCCGGCAACGGCGCGCTGCGCGTCGGCGGCGCGACGGTCGGCTACTACAACACGTCGTCGCTGTCGGTCGGCCTGCAGGCCGGTGCGCAATCGAAGGCGATCGTGTTCCTGTTCATGACGCAGGAAGCGCTCGACGAATTCCGCGGCTCGGACGGCTGGGCAGCCGGCGCGGGCGCGTCGGTCGCGCTCGTGAAGATGGGCGCGAACGGCGCGATCGACACGACCACGGCCACCGCGCCGGTCCAGGTCGTCGTGCTGACGAACGCGGGCCTGATGGGCGACGTGTCGATCAACGGCACGAAGGTCACGAAACTCAAGATCTGACGCTCACGCAACGCCCGTGCGCACCGCGCGCGGGCCACGCGCAAACGGCGATGTCCTTGCGGGCATCGCCGTTTTTTTGTCAGCCCGCGCTCCGCGTCAGGTCGTCGAATCGATCACCTTGAAGCGCGAGCGCTTCTGCGCGCGGATCACCGACTGGTAGACGTCGACGTACTGCTGCGCCATCCGGCGCGACGTGAAGCGCTCCTCGAAGCGCTGCCGCACGCGTGCACGCGGCAGCAGGTGCAGCCGGTTCACGGCAGCCACCGCGCTGATTTCGTCCTCGACGATGAAACCCGAAATACCCTCGTCCACCACTTCGGGCACCGCACCGCGATTGAACGCGATGACCGGCGTGCCGCACGACATCGCCTCGATCATCACGAGGCCGAACGGCTCCGGCCAGTCGATCGGGAACAGCAGCGCATGCGCGCCGGACAGGAATTCGGCTTTCTGGTGATCGGCGATCTCGCCGATGTATTCGACGTGCGGCAACGCGAAGAGCGGCTTGATCTCGCGGTCGAAGTATTCCTGGTCGGCCGCATCGATCTTCGCGGCGATCCGGATCGGCAGCCCGCACTGGCGGGCGATGCTGATCGCGGTGTCGACGCGCTTCTCCGGCGAGATGCGGCCGAGGAACGCGAGATAGCGCGGCTCGACGGGTTGCGGCATGTACAGCGTATCGGGCAGCCCGTGGTAGACGGTCGTCAGCCATTTCGCCTGCGGCAGCGGCTGGCGCTGCGAGTTCGAAATCGAGATCACCGGCGCCGTGTTGAACGTGTCGAACACCGGCTGCTGTTCGGGCAGGTCGAGCCGGCCGTGCAGCGTCGTCACGTAAGGGGTTTCCTGCCGGTTGAAGACCGAGAACGAGTAGTAGTCCATGTGGAAATGGAGCACGTCGAAGTCCTTCGCGCGGCGCGCGACCGTCTCCATCAGCAGCATGTGCGGGGCGATGCGGTCGCGGATCGACGTGTCGAGCCGCAGCGCGCGCGGCCAGACGGGTTCGAGCTTCGCCCGCGTCGTCGAATCTCCGCTGGCAAACAGCGTCACATCATGGCCGAGCTCGACGAGCGCCTCGGTGATGTAGGACACGACGCGCTCCGTGCCGCCGTACAGCTTCGGCGGCACCGATTCGGTCAGCGGGGCGATCTGGGCAATTCTCATGGTCCACGTCTCCTGTGTCCTGTTCGTTGCCGCACGGCCGGCGGGCGTTTGCGCGTCCGCCACGCTCCCATGCAGCGCTGGCCGGCATGGCGCCAGCCGGATATCTCACTATTATTCGCGATCCCGATGCGCGGAACCGCCCGTCTTTCATTTTATGGGCGTTGTTACAGACCGGATACATTCGGCACGTCAGGCCCGATCGCGCCGCGCCGGGTACAGCCGGGCCGGTTCGGGCCCTTGGGCCGCGAACCTGGCCGAGCGCATGCCGCCGTGCCCGTCAGCGCGACGGCCACTTCCATGCCGGCAGGTCGCGCGTGTCGGCATCGACGAGCGCGGTCGCGCCGAGCTGCTTGTCGAGTACCAGCGATTCGCAGCCGGCCTCGCGCTCGAGCGTCGCGATGAGCCGCGCCGCATGCGACACGACCAGCACCTGCGAACGCTGCGCGGCCTGCGCGATCAGGCGGCCGAGCGCCGGCAGCAGATCGGGATGCAGGCTCGTCTCCGGTTCGTTCAGCACCATCAGCGCCGGCGGCCGCGGCGTCAGCAGTGCGGCCGCGAGCAGCAGGTAGCGCAGCGTGCCGTCGGACAGCTCGGCTGCCGTGAGCGGCCGCAGCAGCCCCGGCTGGCGCATCAGCATGTCGAAGCGGCCCCGGCCGCCCGGATTGTCGATCTCGACCGATGCGCCGGGAAACGCATCGTCGATCGCCGCATCGAGTGCCGCGCCGTCGCCGATTTCGCGGATCGTCTGCAGCGCGGCGGCCAGGTCCGCGCCGTCGTCCGCCAGCACCGGCGTATGGGTACCGATATGCGACTGCCGTGCCGGCGCCTGCGCATCGGTCCGGAAATGGTCGTAGAAGCGCCACGAGCGGATCCGCTCGCGCACCGCGATCATCTCGGGCGCGCCGGTCGGGTCGGCAAACTCGGTCATCATGCTGTCGAAGCTCGCGACCGGCTGCGGGATCGTTCGCCAGTCGCCCGACGCGGTGCGCGCGCGGATCTGCGCGCCCTGCCGGTCGACCAGCAGCGTCGACGGGCGCGGCAGCGCGCCGCCCCAGATGCACTCGCGCTTGACCACCGGATCGAGCCGGAACATCGACGCGTCGTTCTTCACCGGCAGGCCGAGATCGATCGCGTAGCCGAAATCGTCGCACGCGAAGCCGAGCTTCAGGCTCACCGGCTCCTTGCGCACCGTGCCCGTCACCGGCTCGTCGCCATTCAGCATCGCCCGCGAAAAGCGCTCGGGGCCCGCCCACAGCGTCGACGGCAATCCGCCCTCGCGGGCGAGCGACGGGATCACGCGGCCCTGCGCGGTATCGGCGAGCAGCCGCAGCGCGCGGTACACGCTCGATTTGCCGCTGCCGTTCGGCCCCGTGACGACGTTGAGCGCCGCGAGCGGCACGATCAGCTCGCGCAGCGAGCGGTAATTGGCGATGGCGAGTGTGTTCAGTGCGGACATGGCGATGGATTGCGGGCAGGCACCGGGCCGCGTTCAGCGGCCTTCGTTGGCCTGCGGATCGGCTGCGGTGTTGGCCGCCGTGCTGGCGGCAGGCGGCCGCGCGTGCGGTCGTTCGGGATTCGGCGCGTCCGGCGCGGACTCATGCGGATACAGCTCCATCCGGCTGCGCGGCAGGCATTGCGGATAGCGATCCTGCAGGTACGCGATCAACCCTTCGCGCACGCGGCAGCGCAGATCCCAGCACGACGACGAATCGGCCGCGCTGACGAGCGCGCGCAACTGCATTGCACGCTCCGTCGCGTCGGTCACCTGCAGCACCTGCACGCGGCCGTCCCACTCGGGCGCCGCGTGAACGAGCCGCGCGAGTTCCTCGCGCAGCGGCGCGAGCGGCGTGCGATAGTCAACCGACAGGTAGACCGTGCCGATGATCTCCGAGCTGCTGCGCGTCCAGTTCGTGAACGGGTTCTCGATGATCCACTGCAGCGGCACGACGAGACGCCGCTGGTCCCACAGCCGCACCGACACGAACGAACCGGTGATTTCCTCGATGCGCCCCCACTCGCCCTGGATCACGACCACGTCGTCGAGCCGGATCGGCTGCGTGAGCGCGATCTGCAGCCCGGCGATCAGGTTGCCGAGCACCGGCCGCGCGGCGATGCCGGCGACCAGGCCCGCGACGCCGGCCGATGCCAGCAGGCTCGCGCCCACCTGGCGCACATTCGGGAACGTCATCAGCGCGGCGCCGGTGCCGACGATCACGATCAGCACCATCACGGTCCGCACGAGCACCCTGGCCTGCGTATGGATGCGCCGCGCCTGCAGGTTGTCGATCGTATCGATCGGATGTGCCTGGATGATCGCGTCGCCGACGCCGGCCGCGAGCCGCACCAGCAGCCACGTGAGCGACACGATGGAGCCGACCGCCGCCGCGGTGCGCATGCCGCGCACGAACGACATGTCGTCGTCGGCCTGGACCCACAGGAATTCGAGCGCCAGCAGCGCGAGCACGACGAGCGACGGCTTGTCGATGTAGCGCAGGATCGCGCTCATCAGCGGATACGGCTGCGCGACGCGCTTGACGATGCGTGCGCCGAGACGGTGCACGATCGTGACGACCAGTACGACGATGACCGACACGGCCAGCGTGCCGAGCCACGAATGCAGCGGCGCATCGGCGATGCGCTGCAGTTCCTCGATTGAAATCATCGGCGCCCGGGATGCTTCGGTTAGGAGGCGCGCACGCCTCGTCCTGGATGCGTCGGCGACATCCGGGCAATGCACGCGCCCGGACACGGCGTCAGGTCAGCTGCCGCCCCTGCAGGGAAACGCCTTGCCGAGACCGAGCGACACCGCGGTGCTCGCGTTGTAGTCGGCCAGCTTCGGATTTTCCGCGATGTACTTGCGCACCGCATCGGTCATCTGCTGCGCCCGGATGTCGGGCGGCAGGCAGAAATACTGGCCGACACGCGGCCCCGTGGTACCGCCGATCGCGTCGATGGTGTTGTAGACGCCGTCGGCGGCGCCTTCGATGTAGGCCGCGCACGACGCCCGCGACTTGACGTCCGTCTTCGCGCACAGCCGGTCGAGATCCGCGCCCGTGAAAGCCGCCGCCGACAACGGCACGGCAAACGCCGCGGCACAAAACATTGCGCGCAACATGGTGCTCCTTATGTCAATGCGGCCCGAGGCCGCCTGCTGCCTTGGCCGGCGCGGCGCCGGGGCGCACTGTTCCGGCCGGAAACCGGCCGGGCGCGCACCGGCCGCCGCACCGAAAACCGTCATTTTGCACTCTTTTGCGCATCTGCCGGCGCCGATGCACCGACGCGCACCGTCCGCTTGCTCAGGATGTCGGTCGCGTCCGGCGCCTTGTAGTGCTTCGCGAACTCGAGCGCGGTGATGCCGAGCTGGTTCTTCACCTGCGGATCGGCACCCTGGTCGAGCAGCAGCGTGACCGTCGACGCATGGTTGCCGCGCGCGGCCATCATCAGCGGCGTCGTGCCGTTCGGCGACGCAGTGTCGATATACGCGTCGTGGTCGAGCAGCACCTTGACGACCTCGTCCTGGCCGTTGGTCGCCGCGTAGTGCAGCGGCGCCCAGCCCTTCTTGCTGACTTCCGCGCCCTTGTCGATCAGCAGCTTGACGAGGTCGACGTCGCCGTTCAGCGACGCGAGCATCAGCGCGTTCTCGCCGGCCTTGTCTTCCTTCTCGAGGTCGACGTTCGGCGTCGTGGCGATCGCTGCCGCGACCTTGTCGGATTTCTCGCGCGCGGCGATCACCAGGATCGGGTCGCCGTTCGGCGCGAGCGTGTTCGGATCGAGCTTGCCGCTCTTGAGCTGCTTGCCGATGTCGGCGATGTCGTCGAACTTGACGGCCTTGACGATCGCGTCGAGCGACTCGGCATGCGCGCCGGCGACGGCGAACAGGCCGCTCGCGACCAGCACGGCGGCAACGAGTGCGCGTTTGGTCAGATGGTTGGTCGGCTTCGTCATTGTTGTGGGCTCCTTCCCTGGGTTGTCGGCTGCGCGCGCGTCGTTAGCGGGCGATCTTGAACAGCCGGAAAAAGTTCTCAGTCGTCGCATCGGCGAGCGCCTCGACGGCGATCCCGCGCACGGATGCGATAAAGCGTCCGACATGGCTGACGTACGCAGGTTCATTCGGCTTGCCGCGATACGGCACCGGCGCGAGGTACGGCGAGTCGGTCTCGATCAGCAGCCGGTCGAGCGGCACGCGCCGCGCGACGTCCTGCACGTCGGTCGCGCTCTTGAACGTGACGATGCCCGACAGCGAGATATGGAAGTTCTGCGCGAGCGCCTGCTCGGCGACGGGCCACGGCTCGGTGAAGCAGTGCATCACGCCGCCCGGTACGTCCGCGCGCTCCTCGGCCATGATCCGCAGCGTGTCCTCCGACGACGACCGCGTGTGGACGATCAGCGGCTTCATCGTCGCGGTCGCCGCGCGGATGTGCGTGCGAAAGCGTTCGCGCTGCCATTCCATGTCGGCGATCGAGCGGCCTTCGAGACGGTAGTAGTCGAGGCCCGTTTCGCCGATTGCGACGACCTTCGGGTGCGCAGCCAGCTCGACGAGTTCCGCGAGCGTCGGCTCGCGCGCGTCCTCGTGATCGGGATGCACGCCGACCGACGCGTAGACGTTGTCGTGCGCGTCGGCGATCGCGAGGACCTCGGGCAGCGTCTCGAAATCGACGGACACGCACAGCGCGTGCGTGACGTCGTGCTCGCGCATGTTCTCGAGAACGGCCGGCAGGCGGTCGGCCAGGCCCTTGAAATTGATGTGGCAGTGAGAGTCGACGAACATCGTGTTTCCTGAATACGTAAGGCGGGCGCTCATGCGCTCGCCGGCGTGCGGCAACGGGCGACGTTCGCTGGCCGGCCGGCCACGGTCACGTCGCTGCGCGAACCGGTCATCGTTTCGCCACCCATAAGAAACAATGCCGGATCACGCGAACATTTCCCGATACCCGAGAAACAATTCCTCGAATACGAGCCGCGCGTTCAGCGGATGGTTCTCGACCGTCCGCTGCCGCGTCACTGCTTTCATGAAGCGCGCGAACGCGTTCGCGTCGACCGACTCCGCGCAGCGCGCGAGCGCCGCCGCGTGCATCGGGAAGTAGCGCGGCGTGCCCGCCATCCGCTGCGCGAGCAGATCGTACAGCCAGCGCTGCAGCCAGCCCAGCACCAGCGGCACCGGCAACTTCTGCAGCGTCTCGCCGCATGCGAACGGGTCGCATGCCGCACCGGCCGCGAGCTGCCCGAGCGTGTAGTCGCGCAGCGGACGGTTCTCGTCGCTCGCGAGCGCCAGCGCGGCGAGCGGCGCGCCGCCGGCTTCGGCAAGCAGTGCCGGCGCATGGTCGACGCCCTGCGCCGCGAGCCAGGCTGCGGCCGCGTCGGGCGCCGGCACGGTCATCGGCCACTGCCGGCAGCGGCTGATGATCGTCGGCAACAGGCGGTCGATGCGCGCCGACACGAGCAGGAACACGACGCCGGACGGCGGCTCCTCCAGTGTTTTCAGCAACGCGTTCGACGCGGCGACGTTGAGCGCCTCGGCCGGATACAGCACGACGACACGCGCGCCGCCGCGGTGCGAACCGACCCCGCAGAAGTCGAGCAGCGCACGGACCTGCTCGATCTTGATTTCCTTGCTCGGCGCGCGCGTCTTCTTGCCGCCTTCGTCCGCGTCGGCCGGCTTCGCGTCGTCCGCGGCGCCCGGCGCTTCGCCGGCCAGCGCCTCGGGCAGCACGATCCGGTAGTCCGGGTGGTTGCCCTGCGAGAACCACGTGCAGGCCGCGCAGGTGCCGCACGGCTCGCCGTTCGGCTGCGGCGATTCGCACAGGAAGCCCTGCGCGAGATGCTGCGCAAACTTCAGCTTGCCGATCCCGGCCTGGCCGTGCAGCAGCAACGCATGCGGCCATTGCGCGCGCAGTTGCTGCAGGCGGTTCCAGTCGTCGGTCTGCCACGGATAGATCATGTGGTGCGTTCCTTGCGGGTTACAGCGCGGCGAGCACGCGTTCGAGCTGCTGGCGGATCTCGGGGATCGACTGCGTCGCGTCGACGATCGCGAAGCGGTGCGGCGCCTCTTCCGCACGCCGCAGGTATTCGCCGCGCGTGCGCGCGAAAAACGCGTCGGATTCGCTTTCGAACTTGTCGGGCATCCGCGCGGCGCCGCGGCGCTCGCTCGCGACCTGCGGCGCGACGTCGAACAGCACCGTGAGGTCGGGCTGAAAACCGCCCTGCACCCAGCGCTCGAGCGTCTCGAGCTTGTCGCGCGGCAGCCCGCGGCCGCCGCCCTGGTACGCGAACGTCGCGTCGGTGAAGCGATCGGACACGACCCAGTCGCCGCGCGCGAGCGCCGGCTCGATCACGAGCGCGAGATGCTCGCGGCGCGCGGCGAACATCAGCAGCGCTTCCGTCTCGAGATCCATCGGCTGATTCAGCAGGATTTCGCGCAGTTTCTCGCCGAGCTGCGTGCCGCCCGGCTCGCGGGTGACGACGACCTGCCTGCCGGCCGCGGCCAGCTTGCCCTGGAGGCGTTCGCAGAACCATTGCAGGTGGGTGGTCTTCCCCGCCCCGTCGATGCCTTCGAACGTGATGAATTTACCGCTCGCCATTATTGACCTCGTATGTACTTGTCCACGGCCTTGTTGTGGTCGCCGAGCGTGTCCGAGAACACGCTCGTGCCGTCGCCCTTCGCGACGAAATAGAGCGCGCTCGTCGGCGCCGGGTTGATCGCCGCCTGCAGCGCGGCGATACCCGGCAACGCGATCGGCGTCGGCGGCAGGCCGCGTCGTGTGTAGGTATTGTAAGGAGTGTCGGCCTGCAGGTCGCGCTTGCGCAGGCGGCCGTCGTACGCGTCGCCGAGCCCGTAGATCACCGACGGATCGGTCTGCAGCGGCATCCCGATGCGCAACCGGTTCGCGAACACGGCCGCGACGAACGCGCGGTCGGCCGCGTGGCCCGTTTCCTTCTCGACGATCGACGCGATCGTCAGCGCTTCGTAAGGCGACTTGTACGGCAGCCCCGGCACGCGCGCGGCCCAGGCCTCGTCGAGGCGCGTCTGCATCAGATGGTACGCGCGCCGGTAGATGTTCAGGTCGCTCGTGCCCTTGTCGAACAGGTAGGTGTCGGGGAAAAACAGCCCCTCGCCGCTGCCGCGCTGCACGGCGCTGTCCGACGCGCCGATCGCGCGCAGCAGCTCGGCGTCGCTCATGCCGGCCGTCGTGTGTGCGAGATCGGGGTTCCCGTCGAGTTCCGTGCGCATCCGCTTGAAGGTCCAGCCTTCGATGACCGTCGCGACGTACTCGTTCACGTCGCCGCGCGCGATCTTCTGCAGGACTTCATACGGCGTGATGCCCGTCTTGAATTCGTAGTTGCCGGACTTGAGCCGGCTCGACAGCCCGAGCACGCGCGTCATCGCGACGAAACCGAGCGGCTCGACCGGCACGCCGCCGCGCTTGAGCTGCAGTGCGACGCTCTTCACGGTGCTGCGCGGCTTGATCGTGACGTCGAGCGATGCCGAACCCAGCAGCAGCGGGCGGGTTGCCCAGTAATATCCGCCGCCCGCGCCGGCAGCGGCCACAACGACGGCCAGCGCCACGATCGTCGCGGCGCATTTCTTCAGTAGGGACATGGAAACGTGACTCAGGTAAGACCCATATAATACTTGCTCGCCTCCGTCAAAGTCAGGGTTGACTGTTCCCTCATTCCATGAGCACACCGTTCGCTTCACCGGCTGCCCAGGCCGCACCCGCCTCGCTCCCCGTATTCCCCCGCCCGTCCGCCGCCGATTTCGACGCGCCGGGCGCCTGCATGCCGCTGCCGCAGTTCGGCGTGATCGACGTAGCCGGCGACGACGCCGCGACGTTCCTGCACAGCCAGCTGACCAACGACATCGAGCATCTCGATGCCGCGAGTGCACGGCTGTCCGGCTATTGCTCGCCGAAGGGGCGCCTCCTCGGGTCGTTCCTCGCGTGGCGTGCCGGCCACGGCGTGCGCCTGCTGGTGTCGAAGGACGTGCAGCCCGCCGTGCAAAAGCGGCTGTCGATGTTCGTGCTGCGCTCGAAGGCAAAGCTCACGGATGCGAGCGACGCGCTCGCGGTGGTCGGCTTCGCGGGCGACGTGCGCGACGCGCTGTCGGGCATCTTCGATGCACTGCCTGACGGCGTGCACGTGAAGGTCGACGGCCCGGCCGGCACGCTGATTCGCGTGCCCGATGCGGCCGGCCGCAAGCGCTATCTGTGGATCGGCCCGCGCGCGGAAGTCGATGCACGCATCGCCGCGCTCGCCGGCACGCTGCCGGTCGTGTCGCCGGCCGTGTGGGACTGGCTCGACGTTCGCGCGGGCGAGCCGCGCATCACGCAGCCGGCCGTCGAACAGTTCGTGCCGCAGATGGTCAACTTCGACGTGATCGGCGCCGTTAACTTCCGTAAGGGGTGCTACCCGGGCCAGGAAGTCGTCGCGCGCAGCCAGTACCGCGGCACGATCAAGCGCCGCACCGCGCTCGCGCACGTCGCCGGCGAGACCGATACCGTGCATGCCGGCGTCGAGTTGTTCCACAGCGACGATCCCGGCCAGCCGTGCGGGATGATCGTCAACGCGGCGGCCGCGCCTGCGGGCGGCGTCGACGCGCTCGTCGAGATCAAGCTCGCCGCGCTCGACAACGGCACCGTGCACCTCGGTTCGGCCGACGGCCCGGCGCTCGCGTTCGACGCGCTCCCGTACGCATGGCCGACGGAAGCGTGACGCACTGACAACCCGTTCGCGCGCCGGCTCGCGAGTCGCAGCCGGCGCCCGATGTTTCCTGCGAGAGATTCGCCCGATGTGTCTGATTGCCTTCGACTGGCAGCCTGATGCCGCCGCCGGTCCCGTCTTTACCCTGACCGCCAACCGCGACGAGTTCTTTCGCCGTACGAGCGCGCCGCTCACGTGGTGGGAGGATGTACCGGGCGTGCTGGCCGGCCGCGATCTCGAAGCGGGCGGCACGTGGCTCGGCGTATCGCGCGACGGCCGCTTCGCGGCGCTGACCAACTACCGCGCACCGTTCGACATCCGTGCGGGCGCACCGACCCGTGGCAAGCTCGTGTCCGATTTCCTCCGCGGCCCGTCCGTCGCGCCGCTCGACTATCTCGGGCAGCTTGCCGAGCATGCGGCCGTGTACAACGGCTTCAACCTGCTCGTCGGCGACTGGAAACGGCGCGAACTCGCGTGGCTCTGCAACCGTGCGCCCGAGGGCGAAAGCGCCGTCGCCGCGCCCGTCGCGATCGCGCCCGGCGTGCACGCGCTGTCGAATGCGCGGCTCGATACGCCCTGGCCGAAAGTGGTGCGCAAGCGCGCGGAGCTCGGCACGCTGCTCACCGACAATCCGACCCCGTCGCTCGACGAACTGATCGATCTGATGCGCGACCCGCATGTCGCGGACGACGACGCGCTGCCCCACACGGGCATTCCGATCGAGCGCGAGCGCGCGCTGTCGGCCGCGTTCATCGAGACGCCCGAGTACGGCACGCGCGGCACGACCGCGCTGCGCGTCACGATGAAGGAAGGCGTGCGGCTGACGGTCGAGATCAAGGAGCGCTGCGACGACGACGGTTCACACCGTACCGTCCGCCCGGGCGCGTTCGAGCGCGCGTTCACGTTCGACCTCGACGCAACGCGGCCGCGCTGAACACGGATTCCCCGCGCTACGGCGCGCGCGTCATCTCGACGTGCGGCACGCCCGCTTCGACGAACGGTTCACCGACCGCCGCGAAGCCGTGCCGCACATAGAACGACACCGCCGAATCCTGCGCGTAGAGCCGCACGACGGTTTCGCCGCGACGCCGCGCGCCATCGAGCAGCGCGTTCAGCACGGCCGACCCGACGCCCTGCCCGCGCGCGTCGGCCAATACGGCGACGCGGCCGATCGTGCCCGACGGCAGCAGCCTCCCCGTCGCAACCGCGCGGCGTGCCCCCGTCGCCGCGTCGATCCGGTACGCGACCGCATGGAGCGATAGCGGATCGTCGTCGTCGAGCTCCCATTCCGGCGGAATCTGCTGCTCGCGCACGAATACCGCGTCGCGAATCCGCGCAGCGTCGCCGCCCAGTACCGTCCAGTCGCCCGTTTCCACTACGCCGTCCGTCATCGCAGCCCTCCATGCGGCGCGCACGCCGTCAAACGTCGTCGAATGCGGCCTTCAGCACCGCGACCGCATCGGCATGCGCGGCCCGCACCTCGGGCACGTAGCCGCCCATCTTGAAGAATTCGTGGATCATCCCCGGATAACAGACCAGCGTAACCGCATTGCCGGCCGCGCGCAGCTTGTCCGCGTACGCGGCGCCCTCGTCGCTCAGCGGATCGAATTCGGCCGTCGCGATCCATGCCGGCGCGACGCCCGCGAACGACGGCGCGTCGCGCGTGCCGTCGAGCGGTGCGAAGCGCCAGTCGTCGCGGTCCGCCGGATCGCGCACGTATTGCGTGAAGAACCACTGGATCGTGTCCTGCGGCAGCAGGTAGCCGTTCGCGAGCCGTGCGTGCGATTCGGTGTCCTGGTAGCTCGTCACGCCCGGATAGATCAGCATTTGAAGCGTCAGGCGAATGCCTGCGTCGCGCGCGAGCACCGCGCAGACGGTCGCGAGCGTGCCGCCCGCGCTATCGCCGCCGACCGCCAGCCGTGCGGCGTCGATGCCGAACGCGGCAGCCTCGCGATGCAGCCAGCGCAACGCGTCGTCGGCGTCGTTCACCGCGGTCGGGAACCTGTGTTCGGGCGCGAGCCGGTAACCGACCGACAGCACCGCGCATTGCGCATCGTGCGCGAACATCCGGCACAGCGCATCGTGCGTGTCGACGCTGCCGACCGTGAAGCCGCCGCCGTGGTAGTAGACGAGCGCGGGCAGCGGCTCCGCGAGGCTCGGCTCGACCGGCAGGTACAGCCGCGCGCCGATCGTGCGGCCGTCGCGTGTCGGCACGACGCATTCCTCGACCGAATGCATCGGCACCGACGCGACGTCGAGGATCGGCGCGCTCTTCTCGTACGCGGCGCGCGCCTGCTGCGGCGTCTGGTGGTGATAGGACGGACGTTTCGCGCGCTCGATCATGTCGAGCACCTGGGCGATCTTCGGATTCAGCGGCATCGGTGAAAACGGCGCCTGCTCGGCACCGTGAACGGACAAGCGTCACATGATGCCATGCCCGCGTCCGGCCAGCGCTACGCGCGGCTGCGTGTCGACATCCCGGCCCTTCGGCGTCCTGTGAAGCGCGTCCGACACGCAATCCCGCGCCGCCAAACAAAACGGCCCTGCCGGTGAAAAGGCAGGGCCGTGCGTCCGGGTGCTTACGCGTCGCTCGGGCCGGGCTGCGCGTCCGGCGCCGTGCGCGAGCGTTGCCGCTTGATGTCGCGGCCCACCGCGAGCCGCCGCATGTACTTGAACGTACCGAGCGCCTTCGCGACGAAATTGCCGTCGCTGTCGCGCACTTCGCCTTCGCAGTAGGCCATCGTCGTCGAGCGATGCATCACGCGCCCGTACGCGCGCAACTCGCCGCGACCCGGCTGCATGAAGTTCACCTTCATCTCGACCGTGACGACGCCGACGCCGTCGTCGGTCAGGCTGCGCGCCGCCATCGCGAGCGCGATGTCCGCGAGCGTCATCGTCACGCCGCCGTGCGCGATGCTCCACGTGTTCATGTGCCGCTCTTCGAGCGGCAGCACGAGCTCGCTCGCGCCGTCCTTCGCGGACACGAGCTGCACGCCGAGCAGGTCGACGAACGGGCTTTCGATCGACGGGCCGTCCGTCGGGGATGCCGCGTCGCTCATCGTGCGCTGTCGACGACGTAATCGACGCACTCGCGCGATTCGGCCACCGCGACGACGAATTTCTTCACTTCCTGGTGAACCGGGTGCACCTGGTAGGCGTCGAGCGCGGCCTTGTCCGCGAAATCGGACACGAGCACGATGTCGGAGGTCGCATCGAGGCCGGGCGTCGCCACGCCGACGTCGATCTGCAGGATGCCCGGCACGAGGTCGCGGCAGCCTTCGAGCTTTTCCTTCAGTTTCAGCGCGTTCTGCGCGCGCGTCGCGCCTTCCGCCGATTCCTTCAACTTCCACATGACGATATGTCGGATCACTTCGGTTGCTCCTGTTCGTTGGGGTTCACGATGCGGGCGCGGCTCGCATCGCGGCCGGCCAGGCAACGCCCGGCCTGATTTCTGTCTGCCTTGCTCGCGCGCGGTCGCGGGCAACCGGGAAAAAAGCGCGTATCGAATCGGCTATCGCCCGACCTTTCCGGTGACGATACGTACTTTTTCACCGCGTCGACACTCGACGGCGCGATCCACGCAAACGGCGGCAGGCACCAAGCCTACCAAACTTGACGCCTCTGATGGAACGATCGCACGGTTCGCGGCCCGAACCGGTACCGATCGTGCGGCGGCCGACCCGGACCGGTTCCCCGGATCGCGCTTCGGAGCCGACAACGGAGCAAGTCTTCCGTTGAATCGCAGGAACGCGGATTGCTCAGGCTCGCGCGCTCCGTTTCCGCGCATTCCGGCATTGCCCGACAACAACCGGCACAAACGCGACGATTCAATTCCTGTCCGGCATCAATCGCCAGAGCGAAACGTCATTGCCAATTATTTCGCCACCGGATATCGAAATTCCATTACTCGACCTCATTAAATCGCATATTTTACCGACTCGACTGGCAATAATTGCGATCGATATTTTCAATCGAATATCATAAAATCTCGAAAATATTATTGACTTCAATTTTCTCGCAAATTTAAAATCCCCTACGACGGCTTGCATCTTATTTTCTCTCGCTGCGACCGAATCGCCATTCGCCCGCGCGAAGGCCGTCTCGGAGATTTTCCCCGCGCCGGACCGGGGCAATACTTTCTGCTACATGAATTTTCGGCACTGATCGGCCATTCGCTTATTTCAGAAGCGCCGCATCACGATTGATTTCGAACATTCACCCGAATGTCCACAGCACAGCATAGAACGAAACGGACAAAATATCTGTTTATTCGGCCATTCCGATAATAATCGCTAGTCACCAGGAGGGACATCACCATGCATCGTCTTGCGAAGTCGCTGTGCCTTGGGTTCGTCTGCGCCGGCCTGCTCGCCGCATGCCACGACGACGACGACTTCCGGTCGAGCCGCACGCCGTCGAATCACGCCGCGCTGTCGTTCCGCATGGACACCGGCAGCCAGATCAATGCGTTCTACCGGCAGGACAAGGTCGCCGCGCACCTGCTGGCGCGCTCGTCGACGAAACCGCGCCTGCTCGTGGTCTTCCCTGCCGGCAACAGCGGCACCGGGCTGTGGTTCGACGATACCGCGCAGCCGGTGAACTGGAGCCTCGACACGCCGCCGTCCGCGCTGTCGGCTCCCGACACGCACGGCCGCCCGCTGTACGGCATCGGCGCCGACGTGTCGGTGGACACCGACACGCTGACGATCCGCGAGGGCGTACTCAGCAACGTGCGCTTCCTGCGCGACTTCAACGGTGGCGCCACGATTCCGCAGCAGATCGTCACGGCGCCGACGATCCAGGGCAGCGCCGCGCAATGGCAGCGCGACCGGATCGACGGCGCGCCCGGTTATGCGCTGCGCATCACGCTGCGCGACGGCGGCAGCATCGCGCCGGCAGCGGGCGGCAAGCTCGTGCTGCGCGCACCGGCGGGCTCGCACACGCTGAAGTTGCATGTCGATGCGCTGTCCGGCGAGACGCCGCTGTCGCCGATCACGCGCGCCGATCTGCTCGCGCCGTCCGTGAACCCCGATCCGGTCAGCCAGAACGTGCTCGAATTCCTGAGCTTCCACGACAAGCTGCTGGCCGGCTCGTGGCAGTACGACACGTACTTCGGCCGCGATACGCTGATCTCGGTCCGCATGCTGATGCCCGTGCTCGAACCCGCGGCGATCGAGGCCGGGTTGTCGTCGGTGCTGGGCCGCCTGTCGGTGGACGGCAAGGTTGCGCACGAGGAAGGCATCGGCGAATTCGCGCTGGTCGACAATCAGAAGAACGGGCGGCCGAACGATCCGACGCCGACCTACGACTACAAGATGATCGACAGCGACTACCTGCTCGCGCCGATCGCCGCCGCGTGGCTGATCGACGATACGCGCGGCCAGGCCCGCGCGGCCGCCTATCTGGCGCAGCGCGGCAGCGACGGGCAGACCAACGGCAGCCGCCTGGTCGTCAACCTGCTGCACGTCGCGACGACCGCGCAACCGTTCGCGCAGCAGCCGTCGGTCGCGAACCTGATCCACCTGAGGCCCGGCGAGATCGTCGGCAACTGGCGCGACAGCACCGACGGGCTCGGCGGCGGCGTCTACCCGTACGACGTCAACGCGGTGCTCGTGCCGGCAGCGTTGCGTGCGGCGAACGCGTTCCTCATGCGCGGCCTGCTCGATCCGTACCTGGATGCCGGGCAGCGTGCGACGCTCGCCAACACGGCGAACGAAGCCGCCACGTGGGAAACGCAGGCGCCGCCGCTGTTCCAGGTCAGCGTGCCGGCCGCGCAGGCGGCCACCGACGTGTCGGCCTATGCGCCGTCCGCCGGCGTGCCGGCCGGTGCCGCGCCGGGCGCACCGCTGTCGTTCTACGCGCTGTCGCTCGATCAGCAGGGCAACCCGATTCCGGTGATGAATTCCGACGGCGGCTTCGCGCTGCTGTTCGGCACGCCGCCGGACGACGCGCTCCAGCGGATCGTCACCGACGTCACGCGGCCGTTCCCGACCGGGCTCGTGACCGATGCCGGGATGCTGATCGCGAACCCGGCGTATGCGAACCCGTCGCTGTGGCCGAAATTCACGAGCTCCGCGTATCACGGCACGGTCATCTGGTCGTGGCAGCAGGCGATGTGGGTGGCCGGGCTCGATCGCCAGCTCGCGCGCCAGGATCTGTCGGCAACAACCCGGGCGTTGCTCGCGCAGGCGCGGCAGACGATTTGGCAGGTGATCTCGAACGGGCGCGACATGCGCACGTCGGAGATGTGGACGTGGTCCTACGTGAACGGCCAGTACCGGACCGATGCATTCGGCACGCGCAGCGCGGACGCCACCGAAGCCAACGCGGCGCAGCTCTGGAGTACGACGTATCTCGCGATCCGCGATCCGCAGCAGCGCGCGGGCAAGTACTGGTGGCAGGCGTCGCAGCGCATGCAGGACGTGCAGCCGACGGGCACGGCGGCGGCCGTCGCGTCGCGATAGCGCATCGCACGCGGAACACGCAAAAGCCCCGAGGTGTCCCACCCCGGGGCTTCGGTGCGTGCGACGCCGCTCAACGCATCCGCACGACCACCTTGCCGAACGCGCCGCGTTCGAGATGGTCGAGCGCGGCCGGCAGCGCATCGAACGCATACTCGCGCTCGACCACCGGCTTCAGCTTCAGCCAGTCCACCGCGCGCACGAGATCCTCGAGTGCGCGCCGGTGTGCAACGCCGATCCCCTGCACGGTCGCACGCCCCGTCAGCAGCGGATACACGGATGTCGTCAGCGCATCGCCGCCGAGATTGCCGATCACCGACACGCGGCCGCCTTGCACGAGCGACGACAGCGAACGCCCGAAATTGTCCGCGCCCGCGAGTTCCAGCACGTGATCGGCACCGCGTCCGCCGGTCAGCGCGCGCACTTCGGCGGCCCAGTCCGGCGTGCGCGTACGGTTGATCCCGTCGTGCGCGCCGAGCCGCTTCGCGCGCTCGAGCTTCTCGTCGCTGCCCGACACGACGATCACGCGCGCCCCCTGGGCACCGGCGATCTGCACGGCGAACAATGCAACGCCGCCCGTGCCGATCACGACCACCGTATCGCCCGGCCGCGTCGTCGACGCGTCGGCCAGCGCATACCACGCGGTCAACCCTGCGCAGGTGAGCGTGCTGGCCTGCGCGGCGTCGAGCGTGCGCGGCGCGGCCACCAGCGAATCGGCGCCGAGCACCACGTACTCCGACAGCATCCCCGGCCCCGGCACGCCGAGCGGCACGCTGCCGCGCGGCTGGAGGCCGTCCTGCCAGCCGGTGAAGAACGTGCTGATCACTGCGTCGCCGGGCGCGAAATCCGTCACGTCGGCCCCCGTCGCGACGACCTCGCCGCGCATGTCCGAACCGGGCACCAGCGGGAACGGCACGGCCATCCCCATCCCGTCCCGCAGCACCAGCAGGTCGCGATAGTTCAGCGCGACGGCGTCCACGCGCACCAGCACATCGCGCGGGCCCGGCGTCGGAACGGGCACGGTCGCGAGTTGCAGGTGTTGGCGGCCGAACGCCGGCGATTGCCAGCGATACATGAGTGACGACATGGCGACTCCAATCACGAAAACAGTGGAGTTGGCAGGATAATGATTCCCGCAGCCGCCATGTGGCGCGATTTATTCGACCTATAGTAGACAAAATGGAACCAATCCCGCACGACCGGCTGGCCGGCATCAGCGCGTTCGTGGCTGCCGTCGACGCCGGCAGCTTCGCGCAGGCGGCCTCACGGCTCGGACAGACGCGCTCGGCGGTCGGCAAGGCGATCAGCCGGCTCGAAGCGCGGCTCGGGACGCGGTTGTTCGTGCGGACCACGCGCAGCCTCGCACTGACCGACGACGGCCACGCGTTCTACGAACGGTGCGCGCAGGCGCTGGAGGAACTCGATGCCGCGCAGCACATGCTCGAAGCGGGCCGCAACGAGGCAACCGGGCGAATTCGCGTGAGCGCGCCCGTCGTGTTCGGCCGCCACCACGTAACACCGCTGCTGCTCGATCTGGCGGCGCAGCATCCGCAACTGCAGGTCGAAGGGCATTTCACCGATCGCGTCGTCGACTTTGCGGACGAAGGCGTCGACCTCGCCATTCGCAGCGGCGCATTGCCCGACAGCGATACGCTGATCGCGCGCCCGCTCGGCATGCAATCGATGGCGGTCTGTGCGTCGCCCGCGTACCTGCACACGCGGGGCACGCCGCGCAGTACGGACGAACTTGCCGCCCATCGCTGCATCGTCTACCTGCACGGCGGCCGCGCGAATCCGTGGACGCTGGCCGGGCCGGACGGTCGTGTCGTGCAGCCCGCGCTGCATTACCGGCTCGGCTTCGACGACATCGACAGCCTGGTCGCGGCCGCCATGCGCGGCGCGGGGCTCGTTCACCTGCCCGAATGGCTCGTGCGCGACGCGTTGCGCACGGGGGCGCTGGTGCGCGTGCTGGAGCACGTACCGTCGGCCGGCACGCCGATGCATGTGGTGTGGCCCGCTACGCGGTTCCTGCCGTACAAGCTGAGGGTGGCGATCGATGCGATGCTTGCGGCGATTCCGCCGTTGCTCGCACCGTAGGCAGCCGATTTCGACGGGCCGTGCGCGCCCCGTCCCGATACCGCACGCGTCACCGCGACACGACCCGGTTCCGCCCTTCCCGCTTCGCCTGGTACAGCCGCTCGTCGACCACCCGCAGCAGCGCATCGACCGTGCTGCCGTCGACCCCGTATTGCGCGACGCCGACGCTGACCGTCACCTGCACGCGCTTGAAGTCCAGCCCGAACGGCGAACTCGCGATCGACGAGCGCACGCGCTCGGCCGTCATCCGGGCGCCCTCGAGCGGCATCTCCGGCAGTAGCGCCATGAACTCCTCGCCGCCGACCCGCGCGAGGCCGCCCGCCGGGCGGATCGCCTCGAGGCACTGGCGCACGACGCCGCGCAGCACCTCGTCGCCGATCTGGTGCCCGTACGCATCGTTGATGTTCTTGAAATTGTCGAGATCGAGCGCGAGCAGGCAAAACGGCGTGCCTTCGCGCTCGGCCCGCACGATCTCGCGCTCGACCTGCGCGATGAACTGCCGGCGGTTCGACGCGCCCGTCATCGGATCCGTCGCGGCCATGTACTCGAGCTTCTGGTTCGTGCGCCGCAGTTCCTGCAGCGCGCTCTCGGTGCGCGCCATCGATTCCGACAGCCGGCTCATCAGGTCTTCCTGGCGGTAGATCGCCGAGAACGAGCGCGTCGTCTGCAGCGCCTGCACGACGCCGTAGCTGAGCAGGAAGAACCCGCCCGCGAAAATCGCGTGTGCGAGCCACCACATGTGATTCCACGGCTTGCCGAGAATGAACGCGAGCGACGACAGCGCGAACGCCATGATCGACACGCCGTAGATCACCATTAGCGGCGAGCGGATCCGCCGCGCGAGCAGCACGCCGACGTTCAGCAGCGAGAACACGAGCGCGCCGCCTTCCATCGACAGCCGCGTGCCCAGCGCGCCCGCGACCGGCGAATACGCGATGTACGCGACAGCCGCATTGACGATCAAGAAGAACACGATCCACGGCAGCCACGTCCGCACGCTCGCGCGCTTTTCGAAGCGATCGGGCGGACGCGAATAAGACATCAGGCCCGTGAGCAGCAGGATCGACATCACGAGCCGCGACGCGGGCCCGTACAGCAGGAACAGCCAGATGTTGTGGTGCGCCATCCCGGTGAACGCACCGTGGAGCGAATAAATCATCGCGAAGCCGAGAAAGCCGAGCGTCAGCCAGCGCAGCAGCGGCTCGCCGGACGACCGGTAGCACACCCACGTCACATAGGTGACGAACGCGCCCTCGAGCGTCGCCGCCGCAATCGCGATTTCATGGAACGCGTGGCTCTCGAACACGACGTGCGGGTCGCTGAAGAACCACAGATAGGCGATCAGATAGGCAGGCAGCAACGCGAAACCGATCAGCAGGCATTTCGCGTAGAGCCTCGCGGCCGCGCTGACGACGCGCGGCGGTTCCCCGGCTGCATAGGTCGTACTCATTCGGTCCCCGGTCGGTCTGCTGCGTTGGTTCGAACCTTCGCGGCACGGATCGTGCGAAGCATGATCCTGCCCATCGTGCCGAAAGGCAAATGTCAGAGCAAGTATAGGTGGGGCAATTCGTTTGACAAGTAAGGGGAAACGGCATTGCCGAAAGCATGCTTTTGCTTCCCGATCGTCTCGAACGGGGGTACTGCCACGCCGATTCGCATCGCGGCCGCGAGCCTCGCCGAAGCGAAACCGCGGCCGCCACCGGCCAAAGATCAGATAATTTCGAACAGGCCGGCCGCGCCCTGGCCGCCGCCGATGCACATCGTGACGACCACGTACTTCACGCCGCGGCGCTTGCCTTCGATCAACGCATGGCCCGTCAGGCGCGCGCCCGACACGCCGAAAGGATGGCCGACCGCGATCGCGCCGCCGTTCACGTTCAAGCGGTCTTCAGGAATCCCGAGCGTGTCGCGACAGTACAGCACCTGCACCGCAAACGCTTCGTTCAGTTCCCACAAGCCGATGTCGTCGACCTTCAGCCCTGCCTGCTTCAGCAGCTTGGGCACTGCGAACACGGGGCCGATGCCCATCTCGTCCGGCTCGCAGCCGGCCACCGCGAAGCCGCGGAACACGCCCAGCGGCTGCAGCCCTTCGCGCCGCGCGGCGTCGGCGCTCATCACGACGCACGCCGACGCGCCGTCCGAGAACTGGCTCGCGTTGCCGGCGGTGATCACGCCGCCCGGCACGGCCGAACGGATCTTCGACACGCCTTCGAGCGTCGTGTCGGGACGGATGCCTTCGTCGGCCGATACGGTCACTTCCTTCGTGAACAGGCGGCCCGTCGCCTTGTCGGCGATACCCGCGAGCACGGTGATCGGCACGATCTCGTCGCGAAAGCGCCCGGCTTCCTGCGCGGCCGCGGCCCGCAGTTGCGACTGCACGCCGTACTCGTCCTGCCGCTCCTTCGAGATCCCGTAGCGCTTCGCGACGTTCTCGGCCGTCTGCAGCATGTTCCAGTAGATCTCGGGCTTGTGCTCGACGAGCCAGCTCTCCTGGACCATGTGCCGGTTCATCTCGTTCTGCACGCACGAGATCGATTCGACACCGCCCGCGACATACACGTCGCCTTCGCCCGCGATGATCCGCTGCGCGGCCAGTGCAATGGTCTGCAGCCCCGACGAGCAGAAACGGTTCACCGTCATCCCCGGCACGGTCACCGGCAGCCCCGCGCGCAGCGCGATCTGCCGCGCGATGTTCGCACCGGTCGCGCCTTCGGGGTTCGCGCAGCCCATGATGACGTCCTCGACACGCGCGGGGTCGAGCTTCGCGCGTTCGAGCGCGGCCGCGACCACGTGGCCGCCGAGCGTCGCGCCGTGCGTCATGTTGAATGCGCCGCGCCAGGATTTCGCGAGCGGCGTGCGGGCGGTCGATACGATTACGGCTTCGGTCATGCGAGTCTCCTTCGGTCCTGCTTCATGTCAGGGTCTGTTTACATATGGAACGCGCATGTGCGTTCCATATTGGTTAAACAGACCCTGAATCGGATGGGGAATGCGCTACGCCGTCGGGCGCGCGCCCGCGGACGTCACATGTGCGACGCCCGCTGCCTGCATCTGCTGCCATGCGTGCGCGAGCGACCCGTTCAGGTCGATCGCGCGGCACGCATCGTTGATCACCGCGGCGTCGAAACCGGCCGCGCGCGCATCGAGCGCCGACCACGCGACGCAATAGTCGGTCGCGAGCCCGCAGCACCACACGCGCTTCGCGCCGAGTTCGCGCAGATAGCCCGCGAGCCCCGTGCGCGTCGTGCGATCGGCTTCGACGAACGCGGAATAGCTGTCGACCTGCGCGTCGCCGCCCTTGCGGATCACGAGCCGCGCCTGCGGGATGTCGAGGTCGCGATGCAGCGCCGCGCCGTCGGTGTCCTGCACGCAGTGCACGGGCCACAGCACCTGCTCGCCGTACGGCAGTGCGAGCGTCGAGAACGGCTCGCGGCCCGGATGGTTCGCCGCGAACGATACGTGCTCGCGCGGATGCCAGTCCTGCGTCAGCACGACCTGGTCGAAGCGCTGCGCGAGCGCGTTGATGACCGGCACGACCGCGTCGCCGTCCGGCACCGCGAGCGCGCCGCCCGGCATGAAGTCGTATTGCACGTCGATCACGAGCAGTACGTCGTCGGTGCGTTTCATCGCGTTTCTCCTGGTGGAATCGGTCGCGCCGTCGTGCGCTATTGTCAGCCGTTGAACCCGCGGCCCGCCTTCGCGAGCTCCGCGATCGACGGCGCGAGCTGCCATGCGTCGCCGTTCGGCGCGGCCGCGTAGCGGCGAATCGCGCGCTCGACGTTGTAAAGGCCGACCATGTCCGCGTACAGCATCGGGCCGCCGCGCCACAGCGGGAAGCCATAACCGGTCAGGTAGACCATGTCGATGTCGGACGCCTTCGATGCGATCTTCTCTTCGAGGATCTTCGCGCCTTCGTTGACGAGCGCGAACACGAGCCGCTCGACGATCTCGTCGTCGCCGATCTTGCGCCGCTCGACGCCGCGCTCCTTCGAATACGCGACGACCATCTCGTCGACCAGCGACGACGGCTTCGCCTTGCGCTCGCCCGGCACATAGTCGTACCAGCCGGCGCCCGTCTTCTGGCCGAAGCGGCCCTGCTCGCACAGGCGGTCGGCGATCTTCGAATACTGCAGATCGGGCTTCTCGACGTAGCGGCGCTTGCGGATCGCCCAGCCGATGTCGTTGCCGGCGAGGTCGCTCATCCGGAACGGCCCCATCGCGAAACCGAACTTCTCGATCGCGCGATCGACCTGCGCGGGCAACGCGCCTTCCTCGAGCATGAAGAGCGCCTGGCGGATGTACTGCTCGATCATCCGGTTGCCGATGAAGCCATCGCACACGCCCGACACGACCGCCGTCTTGCGGATCTTCTTGGCCACCGCCATCACGGTTGCGAGCACGTCCTTCGCGGTCTGCGCGCCGCGCACGACCTCGAGCAGCTTCATCACGTTCGCCGGGCTGAAGAAGTGCATGCCGACGACGTCCTGCGGACGCTTCGTGAATGCCGCGATCTTGTCGACGTCGAGCGTCGACGTGTTCGACGCGAGGATCGCGCCCGGTTTCGCGACTTCGTCGAGCTTCCTGAACACCTGCTCCTTCACGCCGAGTTCCTCGAACACGGCCTCGACGATCAGGTCCGCATCCTTCAGGTCGTCGTAGGACAGCGTCGGCGCGATCAGCGCCATGCGTGCGTCGAGCTTCTCCTGCGTGAGCTTGCCCTTCTTCACCTGCGCGTCGTAGTTCTTGCGAATCGTCGCGACGCCGCGCTCGAGCGCGTCCTGTTTCGTCTCGAGCAGCGTGACGGGCAGGCCCGCGTTGACGAAGTTCATCGCGATCCCGCCGCCCATCGTGCCCGCGCCGATCACGCCGACGCGGCGGATCTCGCGCAGCGGCGTATCGGCCGGCACATCGGGAATCTTGCTCGCCGCACGCTCGCCGAAGAACGCATGGCGCAGCGCGCGGCTTTCCGGCGTCATCATCAGCGCGACGAAACCCTCGCGCTCGGCGATGCTGCCCTTGTCGAAACCGTTCAGCACGCCGGCTTCGATCGCGTCGATGCACTTGTGCGGCGCGGGGAAGTTCGGCGCGGCGGCCCGCGCGGAATTGCGTGCGAACTGGATGAAGCCCGCAGCGTTCTCGTGGACGATCTTGCGATCGCGCACGCGCGGATGCGGCCCCTTCTGCGCACCGACCTTGCGCGCGAACGCGACGGCCGCATCGAGCAGGTCGCCGTCGGCCATCTCGTCGAACAGCCCGCTCTTCGCAAGCTGCTCGGACGGCACGGGCGCGCCCGACACGATCATGTTCAGCGCGATTTCGAGCCCTACCGCGCGCGGCAGGCGCTGCGTGCCGCCCGCGCCCGGCAGCAGGCCGAGCTTCACTTCGGGCAACGCGACCTGCGCGCCGGGCGCAGCGACGCGGTAGTGTGCGCCGAGCGCGAGCTCGAGGCCGCCGCCCATCACGACGCTGTGCAGCGCCGCGACGACGGGCTTCGCGCTTGCTTCCACCGCGCGGATCACGGTGTGCAGCGTCGGTTCCTGCAGCGCCTTCGGCGTATTGAATTCGGTGATATCGGCACCGCCCGAGAACGCGCGGCCCGCGCCGGTCAGCACGATGGCCGTGACCGACGGGTCCTGCGCGGCGCGATCGAGCGCGTCCATGACGCCCTGGCGGGTCGACAGGCCAAGCCCGTTGACGGGCGGATTGTTGAGCGTAAGGACGGCCACGCCGTCGCGAGTCGAGTAATCCACTGCCATCTGCCTGCCTCCATGCATCGCGCGCCGGGGTGGCGACGCTTCATTGTGCGCGGTCGAACAGCCGCATGTCCGGATCGAACGGAGGCAGCATACAACGGAAAAGCACGGTCGTTCAATTTGAATTTTTATCCCGACCCGGGGACGGATCGGGCGACCGGATCGCGGGCCGTCGCCGGCCCGGGCCTCAGCCTTACGGCTCGCACACCGCCGTCGGCAGCACGTAGTCGCGGAACGTCTCGCGCAGCTTCAGCTTCTGCAGCTTGCCGGTCGCGGTGTGCGGCAGCGATTCGACGAACACGACGTCGTCGGGGATCCACCATTTCGCGACCTTGCCTTCATAGAACGCAAGCAGCGCGTCGCGGCTCAGGTTCGCGCCTTCGCGCGGCACCACGACGAGCAGCGGGCGCTCGGTCCATTTCGGGTGCGCGCATGCGATGCACGCGGCTTCGGCCACCCCCGGGTGCGCAATCGCGACGTTCTCGATGTCGATCGAGCTGATCCACTCGCCGCCCGACTTGATCACGTCCTTGCTGCGATCGGTGATCTGCAGGAAGCCGTCGGGGTCGATCGTCGCGACGTCGCCGGTCGGGAACCAGCCGTCCGCGAGCGGCGACGCATCGCCGCGAAAGTAGTGATCGATCACCCACGGCCCGCGCACCTGCAGTTCGCCGAACGCGACGCCGTCCCACGGCAACTCGGCGCCGTCCTCGCCGACGATGCGCATGTCGACGCCGCAGATCACGCGCCCCTGCTTCTCGAGCAGCCGGCGCTGCGCGTCGAGCGGCCGCTGCGACTGCGCCCAGTTGAGCTTCGCGAGCGTGCCGAGCGGCGACAGTTCGGTCATCCCCCACGCATGGATCACGCGCACGCCGTATTCGTCCTCGAACGTGCGCAGCATCGCGGGCGGGCACGCGGAGCCGCCGATCACCGTGCGGTTCAGCGTCGAGAAGCGCACGCCGGCTTCGCGCATGTAGTTCAGCAGGCCGAGCCACACGGTCGGCACGCCCGCGGAGAACGTCACGCGCTCGGCCTCCATCAGCTCGTACAGCGACTTCCCGTCGAGGTCCTTGCCGGGCAGCACCAGCTTGCCGCCGGTGAGCGGCACCGCGTACGGCAGCCCCCACGCGTTGACGTGGAACATCGGCACGACGGGCAACACCGCATCCATCGCGGACAGGTTCATCGCGTCGGGCAGCGCGGCGCCGTACGCGTGCAGCACCGTCGAGCGGTGCGAATACAGCACGCCCTTCGGATTGCCGGTCGTGCCCGACGTGTAGCAGAGCCCGGACGCCTGCTGCTCGTCGAGACGCGGCCAGTCGTAGCGGCCGTCCTCCGCTTCGACGAGCGTTTCGTAACAGAGCAACGGCGTCGCGCAGGACGGCAGGTGCGCGGCGTCCGTCATCGCGACCCAGCCCTTCACATGCGGACATTGCGGCGCGATCGCGTCGACCAGCGGTGCGAAATTGATGTCGAACAGAACGTAGCGGTCTTCCGCGTGATTGACGATGTACGCGATCTGCTCGGGGAACAGGCGCGGGTTGATCGTGTGGCACACCGCCCCCATCCCGCCGATCCCGTAATACGCCTCGAGATGCCGGTAGCCGTTCCACGCCAGCGTGCCGACGCGGTTGCCGGTTTCGACGCCGAGCCGCGCGAGTGCCTGCGCAAGCTGCTTCGCGCGGCGTTCGCAATCGCGGTACGTGTAGCGATGCACATCGCCCTCGATGCGCTTCGACACGATCTCGGTGTCGCCCGCGTGACGCGCGGCATGCGCGATCAGCGAGGACACCAGCAGCGGCATGTCCATCATCTGGCCCAGCAACGGCTTACCCATCGTCTTGTTCTCCCGGAAGGACGCGAATCGGTGACCAGCCCGGCGGCTGTTTCCATCAGGAACACACATGCGTTGTCATGAGACCGGCGTGCGCCCGTCAGCGGCCCGGACGGGCGTGGCGCACGGTGCGCGGGCCGCCATGCGGGCGGCGCTGCGCCGCCTTACAATATCGGCTTACCCAGAGGCGCTCAACATGTCGTTTTCCCGAAGCGCAGCCGATCCGGCTGACACCCTTCCCGACCTCGCCGCCACGCTCGGCGCACCCGCCGAAGGCGCGTTCGTCCAGCTCGGCGACGCGTTTCATACGCGGCTGCCAGCCGCGCCGCTTGCCGCGCCGTACGTCGTCGGCTTTTCCGACGAAGTCGCGCACCTGCTCGACCTGCCGGCGTCGATCGCCGCGCAGCCCGGCTTCGCCGAACTGTTCGCCGGCAACCCGACGCGCGACTGGCCCGCGACCGCGATGCCGTACGCATCGGTGTATTCCGGCCACCAGTTCGGCGTGTGGGCCGGCCAGCTCGGCGACGGCCGCGCGCTGACGATCGGCGAGCGCACCGGCACGGACGGCCGGCGCTACGAGCTGCAACTGAAAGGCAGCGGCCGCACGCCGTACTCGCGGATGGGCGACGGCCGCGCGGTGCTGCGCTCGTCGATCCGCGAATTCCTGTGCTCGGAAGCCATGCATCACCTCGGCATCCCGACCACGCGCGCGCTGACGGTGATCGGCTCCGACCAGCCGGTGGTCCGCGAGGAGATCGAGACGTCGGCCGTCGTCACGCGCGTGTCGGAAAGCTTCGTGCGCTTCGGCCACTTCGAGCACTTCTTCTCGAACGATCGCCCTGACCTGCTGCGCCAGCTCGCCGATCACGTGATCGACCGCTTCTATCCGGATTGCCGCGACGCGGACGATCCGTACCTGGCGCTGCTCGAAACCGCGACGCTGCGCACGGCCGACCTCGTCGCGCAGTGGCAGGCCGTCGGCTTCTGCCACGGCGTGATGAACACGGACAACATGTCGATCCTCGGCGTGACGATCGACTACGGCCCGTTCGGCTTCGTCGACGCGTTCGACGCGAACCACATCTGCAACCACTCCGATAACAGCGGCCGCTACGCCTACCGGATGCAGCCGCGCATCGCGCACTGGAACTGCTACTGCCTCGCGCAGGCGCTGCTGCCGCTGATCGGGCTGCAGCACGGCATCGCCGATGACGATGCGCGCGCCGAGCGCGCGGTGGACGACGCGCAGGCCGTGCTCGCAAAATTTCCGGAACGCTTCGGCCCCGCGCTCGAACGCGCGATGCGCGCGAAGCTCGGCCTCGAGCTCGAACGCGAGAACGATGCCGAACTCGCCAACACGCTGCTCGAGACGATGCATGCGAGCCATGCAGATTTCACGCTGACGTTCCGCCGGCTCGCGCAACTGTCGAAGCACGACGCAAGCCGCGACGCGCCCGTGCGCGACCTGTTCATCGATCGCGACGCATTCGATGCATGGGCGAACCTCTACCGTGCGCGGCTGTCCGAGGAAACGCGCGACGACGCGGCACGTGCGGCCGCGATGAACCGCGTGAACCCGAAATACGTCTTGCGCAACCATCTGGCCGAAGTCGCGATCCGGCGCGCGAAGGAAAAGGATTTTTCGGAGGTCGAGCGGCTCGCACGGATCCTGCGCCGGCCGTTCGACGAACAACCGGAGCATGAAGCGTACGCCGCGTTGCCGCCCGACTGGGCCGGGTCGCTCGAAGTGAGCTGCTCGTCCTGAAGTACCCCACCCGCGCGTATCGACCGACCGATCAGGAGAACCCCACATGTCCCACGATTCCGACGACAAAACCTTCCCGTACGAGAAGGACGACGCCGAGCTGCGCCGCCGGCTCACGCCGATGCAGTACGAGGTCACGCAGCATGCGGCGACCGAGCGCGCGTTCACCGGCGAATACACCGACACCGAAGATGCCGGCATCTACAAGTGCGTCGTATGCAGCACGCCGCTGTTCGAATCCGGTTCCAAATTCCACTCGGGCTGCGGCTGGCCCAGCTACTTCAAGCCGCTCGAAGGCGAAGTGATCGACGAGAAGGTCGACTACTCGCACGGCATGGTGCGCGTCGAAGTTCGCTGCAACCATTGCGGCGCGCATCTCGGCCACGTCTTCGAGGATGGCCCGCGCGACAAGACCGGTTTGCGCTACTGCATCAATTCGGCTGCGTTAAACTTCGAGTCCCGACCCGAAAACGAATGAGCGGCGCCGGGCGGATCGGCGGGGCGACCTTCGCGGGGCGACCTTCGGGGGCAACCCTCGCCGGGCGGCTACCCTTGGGCTGGCCGCCCCGATCCGCGACGGCGGTGCCTGGCGGGTCCCTACAACGGTGAAAGGCCGCGCAATCGGCCTTTCACGCAGCTGCGAGCGCCATGAAATTCCTGTTCGATCTGTTTCCGATCATCCTGTTTTTTGTCGCCTTCAAGGTCTGGGGCATCTTCACCGCCACCGCCGTCGCGATCGTCGCGACGCTGGGCCAGGTCGCCTGGGTCGCCTTCCGGCACCGGAAGGTCGACACGATGCTGTGGGTCAGCCTCGGCGTGATCGTCGTCTTCGGCGGCGCCACCCTCGTCCTGCATGACGAGAAATTCATCCAATGGAAACCGACTGTGCTGTACTGGCTGTTTGCGGTCGGGCTGCTTGCCGCGCGTTATGCGTTCGGCAACAACCTGATCGAGAAGATGATGGGCAAGCAGCTCACGCTGCCGCACCCCGTGTGGGACAAGCTGAACGTCGCATGGGCGCTGTTCTTCGCGGTGCTCGGCGTCGCGAACCTGTACGTGGTGCACAACTTCACCGAATCGCAATGGGTGAACTTCAAGCTGTTCGGCACGACCGGCGCAATGGTCGTGTTCATCATCCTGCAGAGCCTGTGGCTCACGAAATACCTGAAGGACGAATGACATGACGGACGCCTTTCTCCACGCGTCGCCCGACGAACGCATCGCGCTGATCGAAGCACGCCTCACCGCGTCGCTCGCCCCCGTATCACTCGCCGTGCGCGACGACAGCGCGCAGCACGCGGGCCACGCCGGCGCGGCCTCGGGCGGCCACTTCACGGTCACGATCGTGTCGGCCGCGTTCGCCGGCAAGCCGCGCGTCGCACGGCACCGGCTGGTGTATGATGCGCTCGCTGATGCGATGCAGCGCGGCATTCACGCGCTCGCGATCGTGGCTTACACGCCCGAAGAATTCAACGAATCTTCTATCTAGTCTCATTAGGAATTCCCGATGATCCTGAAATCCCCCCGCCTGTGGGTCGCGGCGGCTGCTTTCGCAGCGGCACCGGCATTCGCCCAGAACATCGCCGTCGTCAACGGCACGCCGATTCCGAAGTCACGCGCTGACGCGATGGTCGCGCAGCTCGTCCAGCAAGGCCAGACCGACAGCCCGCAACTGCAGCAGGCCGTGCGCCAGGAACTCGTGAACCGCGAAATCCTGATGCAGGAAGCGATCCGCGAAGGCATCCCGAACCGCCCGGACGTGAAGGCGCAGGTCGCCGTCGCGCAGCAGACCGTCGTGCTGCGTTCGATGATCGAGAGCTTCCTGAAGAAGAACCAGCCGACCGACGCCGAAGTGAAGGCGCGCTACGACGAACTCGTCAAGGGCGCCGGCGGCAATCGCGAATATCACCTGCACCACATCCTCGTCGACAACGAGCAGCAGGCGAAGGACCTGATCGCGAAGATCAAGGCCGGCGCGAAGTTCGAGGATCTCGCGAAGCAATACTCGAAGGATCCGGGTTCGGGCAAGAATGGCGGCGATCTCGACTGGTCCGACCCGAAGGCGTACGTGCCGGAATTCGCGGCAGCCGCGCAGACGCTGCAGAAAGGCCAGATGACCGACGCGCCGGTGAAGACGCAGTTCGGCTGGCACATCATCCGCGTCGACGACATCCGCGACATCGCGCCGCCGCCGTTCGACCAGGTGAAGGCACAGATCGCGCAACAGCTCGTGCAGCAGAAGCTGCAGGCGTTCGAGGAAGGTCTGCGCCAGCACGCAAAGATCCAGTAACGCAGGCGCGCGTCGCCCGTGCATCGAAAAGCCGCTCTTCGGAGCGGCTTTTTCATTGGGCGCGAAAGCGCGAGCATCGTGAGGCTCCGGCGGCCAGTCCACGTGCAACAAAAAAGCCGCTCCGAAGAGCGGCCATTGCTTTACTTGACGATACCCGCGCCGCCGCGTTCGCTACGCGGGATAGAACACGTCGTGATAGCGCACTTCGCCCGACGGCAGCGGCGCCGATGCGTCGAACGACTGCGCGAGGAAATACTCGCGCGGTACGTCCGGAAACACGATGTCGCCGGACGGCGCGAACCCGAAGCGCGCGTAGTATGCAGGATCGCCGAGCACGACGCAGCCGCGCGCGCCGAGCCGGCGCAACGCGTCGAGCCCCGCACGCACGAGACCCGCGCCGATGCTCTGCCGCTGGCAGTCGGGCAGCACCGCAAGCGGCGCGAGCCCGTACCATTGCTGTCGATCCGCCGGTTCGCCGCCGATCGCGACCGGCGAGAACGCGACGTGGCCGACAATGCGCCCGTCGCGCTCCGCGACGAGCGACACGCTCAGCGCACCGTCCGCGCGCAGCGCGTCGACGATCTGCCGCTCGAACTGCCCGCCCTGCGGCTCGCCCGCGAACGCCGCGACGATCACGCGGCCGATCGCGTCGACCTCGCTCGCGCGCTCGTCGCGCAGCGTGACGACCTCGACCGGCGCATTCGGATCGAACATCATCCGGATCAGCCGATCCAGCGGCGCGCGTTGCGGAACACGCGCATCCACGGGCTCGCCTCACCCCAGCCTTCCGGGTGCCAGCTCATCGCGACCGTACGGTGTACGCGCTCCATGTGCGGCATCAGCACCGAGAAGCGGCCGTCGGCCGTCGTGACCGACGTGATGCCGGCCGGCGAGCCGTTCGGGTTGAACGGATAACGCTCGGTCGCTTCGCCGCGGTGGTCGACGAAGCGCATCGAGACTGCCACGCGGTCGATGTCGCCCTGCTGCGAGAAGTCCGCATAACCTTCGCCGTGCGCGACCGCGACCGGAATCCGCGAGCCTTCCATCCCCGCGAAGAAGATCGACGGCGACTTCTCCACTTCCACGAACGAGAAACGCGCCTCGAACTGCTCGGACTTGTTGCGCGTGAACTTCGGCCATGCTTCCGCACCCGGAATCATCGACGAGATGCTCGACAGCATCTGGCAGCCGTTGCAGATGCCGAGCGCGAACGTGTCCGGACGCGCAAAGAACGCCGCGAACATGTCGGCGAGGTTCGCGTTGAAACGGATCGTCTTCGCCCAGCCTTCGCCCGCACCGAGCACGTCGCCGTACGAGAAGCCGCCGCACGCGACCGCACCCGCGAAATCGGCCAGCGTCGCGCGGCCCGCGAGCAGGTCGCTCATGTGCACGTCGTGCGCGTCGAAGCCGGCGCGGTCGAACGCATAGGCCGTTTCCAGATGCGAGTTCACGCCCTGCTCGCGCAGGATCGCGACGCGCGGCCGCGCGCCGGTCGCGATGAACGGCGCGGCGATGTCGTCGGCCGGATCGAAGCTCAGCACCGGCGAGATGCCCGGATCGGCCGCGTCGAGCAGCGCATCGTATTCGGCATCGGCACATGCGGGGTTGTCGCGCAGGCGCGCGATGCGCCAGCTCACTTCACCCCACGCACGATGGAGTTCGGTGCGCGGCGCGTCGAAGATCTTCTTCGCGTCTCGGTACACCTCGATCACGTCGCGGTCGTTGACCGAGCCGATCACGTGCGAACACGCCGACAGACCGAACTCGCGCAGCGCGCCGAGCACCGTGTCGCGGTCGGCCGCGCGCACCTGCACGACGGCGCCGAGTTCCTCGGAGAACAGCGCGCGCAGCGTGCGATCGTCGCGGCGGCCGCTCGTCTGCTTCGCCCAGTCCTTTGCGTCGCCGTAGTCGGACTCATGGTTCTCGTCGAGCGTCAGCATGTCGACGTTCAGCGACACGCCCGCGTGGCCCGCGAACGCCATTTCGCACACCGTCGCCCACAGGCCGCCGTCCGAGCGGTCGTGGTACGCGAGCAGCTTGTCCTGCGCATTGAGCGACTGGATCGCGTTGAAGAAGCGCTTCAGGTCTTCCGCATCGTCGACGTCCGGCGTCGTGTCGCCGACCTGCTGCGTGACCTGCGCGAAGATGCTGCCGCCCATCCGGTTCTTGCCGCGGCCGAGATCGATCGCGATCAGCACGCTGTCGCCCGCGTCGGCGACGCGGCGCAGTTGCGGCGTCAGGTGACGGCGCACGTCCTCGACCGGCGCGAACGCGGAGATGATCAGCGACACCGGCGAAACCACTTCCTTCGCGACGCCCTGCTCGTCCCACTTCGTCTTCATCGACAACGAGTCCTTGCCGACCGGGATGCCGATCCCGAGCGCCGGGCACAGCTCCATGCCGATCGCCTTGACCGTGTCGAACAGCGCGGCGTCCTCGCCGGCCGTGCCGCACGCGGCCATCCAGTTTGCCGACAGCTTCAGCTTGTCGAGCGACGCGATCGGCGCGCTCGCGATGTTCGTGATCGCTTCGCCGACGGCCATGCGGCCCGATGCCGGCGCATCGATCACCGCGAGCGGCGTGCGCTCGGCCATCGTCATCGCCTCGCCCTTGAAGCCCGCATAGTCGAGCGCGGTGACCGCGCAGTCGGCCACCGGCACCTGCCACGGGCCGACCATCTGGTCGCGCACCGACGTGCCGCCGACCGAACGGTCGCCGATCGTGATCAGGAACGACTTGCTGCCGACCGTCGGGTGCTTCAGCACGTCGACGGCGACTTCCGACAACGCGATGCCCGTCACGTCGACCGGCGCGCGCTCGGTCGCCACGCGGGCGACGTCGCGGTGCATGCGCGGCGGCTTGCCGAGCAGCACTTCCATCGGCATGTCGACCGGATATTCGTCGGCCCCCGTCGCTTCGGCGTCGACGAGCTGCAGCTGGCGCTCGTCGGTTGCAACACCGACCACCGCGAACGGGCAGCGCTCACGCGCGCAGATCGCCTCGAAGCGCGGCAGGTCGGCCGGCGCGATCGCGAGCACGTAGCGCTCCTGCGCCTCGTTCGACCAGATCTCGCGCGGCGACAGGCCCGATTCCTCGAGCGCAACCTTGCGCAGTTCGAAGCGCGCGCCCTTGCCCGCGCCGTCGACGATCTCGGGGAACGCGTTCGACAAGCCGCCCGCGCCGACGTCGTGGATGCTCAGGATCGGGTTTTCCGCGCCGAGCTGCCAGCAGCCGTTGATCACTTCCTGCGCGCGACGCTCGATTTCGGGGTTGCCGCGCTGCACCGAGTCGAAGTCGAGCTCGGCCGTGTTCGCGCCGGTCGCCATCGAGCTCGCCGCGCCGCCGCCCATCCCGATCCGCATGCCGGGGCCGCCGATCTGGATCAGCAGCGAGCCGGCCGGCACGTCGTGCTTGTGCGTATGTTGATCCGCGATGTTGCCGAGGCCGCCCGCGATCATGATCGGCTTGTGATAGCCGCGCACCTGGCCGCCGACGTTCTGCTCGTACACGCGGAAATACCCGCCGAGGTTCGGGCGGCCGAATTCGTTGTTGAACGCGGCGCCGCCGAGCGGGCCGTCGATCATGATCTGCAGCGGCGACGCGATGCGGTCCGGGCGGCCGTACGGGCCGTGCGCATCGTTCGGGTTGCGCTCGCCGACCGGCTGCGCCGCGTCGCGCGCGTTTTCCCACGACTGGCGTGCATCGGGCAGGTCGAGGTTCGACACGGTGAAGCCCGTGAGGCCGGCCTTCGGACGCGCACCGCGGCCCGTCGCGCCTTCGTCGCGGATCTCGCCGCCTGCGCCGGTCGCCGCGCCCGGGAACGGCGAGATCGCCGTCGGGTGGTTGTGCGTCTCGACCTTCATCAGCGTGTGCGTGAGCTCGGTGTGGCGGCCATAACGCTCGCCCGGCTCGCCGCCCGCGCCCGCGTTGCGCGGGAACCAGCGCTCGGCCTCGGCGCCGACCATGATCGAAGAGTTGTCCGAATACGCGACGATCGTGCCCTGCGGGTTCAGCTTCTCGGTGTTGCGGATCATCGCGAACAGCGACATGTCCTGCGCTGCGCCGTCGATCGTCCACTGCGCGTTGAAGATCTTGTGGCGGCAGTGCTCGCTGTTCGCCTGCGCGAACATCATCAGTTCGACGTCGGTCGGGTTGCGTTCGAGCTTGCGGAACGCGTCGACCAGGTAGTCGATTTCGTCGTCGGCGAGCGCGAGGCCCAGCTCGACGTTCGCGCGCTCGAGCGCGCCGCGGCCGACGCCCAGCACGTCGACGCTCGCGAGCGGCTTGGCCGGCAGTTCGTCGAACAGGTGCTTCGCGTCGTCGCGCGCGGCGACCACGCTTTCGGTCATCCGGTCATGCAGCGCAGCGGCGACAGCCGCACGCGCGTCGTCGGACAGCGCCTTCTTGCCGCCGAGCAGGCCCGACTTCAGCGTGACCGTGAATTCGACGCCGCGCTCGATGCGGCGCACCTGCGTGAGGCCGCAGTGCTGCGCAATGTCGGTCGCCTTGCTCGCCCACGGCGAGACCGTGCCGAAGCGCGGCAGCACGACGAAGGTCTCGGCCGCCCCCTTCTCGGCCGCCGGCTCGAACGGCGCGCCGTAGTGCATCAGCGCATCGATGCGTGCGCTGTCGTCGGCCGACAGCGGCTCGGCCGCATTGACGAAGTGCAGGAACTGGCCGCGCACCGCGACGATGTTGGCGTCGATTTGCCTGAGCGTGTCGAGCAGACGGGTTTGACGGAAATCGGAGAGGGCCGAAGCGCCGGGAAAACACGAGAAGTGAGCCATGGGCTGGACTGACGTCGATGAGTCGCGCAAGGTGGCGACGTGGGGCGAAAGGAAGGCCGTAATTATACCCGGAAGTCGGTCGCCCCAAACCGGCCGATCGGTAGTCGGCATGCACCGCAACGGTGCCGCGGCGCGCGCCGCGCACGGCCGCCCGCCGGGCCGCCCGCCGGGCCGGCCCGCGCGGGCGCGGCAGCCGGTGGGCGTGGCGCGGCCGCACGGTACGCGCTCGCCCGACGCCGGTTAGCGCGATTTTGGCGCTATCATTCCGGGTTCACCGGGCCGGGGCCCTCTGCGAATTCTCACCGGGTGGCGTGCGCGCCGCCCGTCATCGAAGCAATCCATGGATGTCATCGTCATCGGCGGCGGAATCAGCGGCGTCGCCACCGCCTACCAGCTGCGCGCGGCCGGCCATCGCGTGTGCGTGGTCGAACGCCACGCGACCGTCGCGCAAGGTGCGACCTACGGCGACGGCGGCGCGCTGCTGCCGAGCCCGCTCGACGTCTGGTTCGGCCCGACCTTCATGCGCCAGCGCCAGCCGCGCGACAGCGGCATCGTTTACAAGCCGGGCTTCAACGGCGGCGTGCGCCGCTTCGTCAAGCAGCTCGGCGCGCTGCGCGAGCCCGACGCGTTCGCCGCGCAGTACGCGCGGCTGCGCCCGCTGATCGACGCGTCGCGCGACACGCTCGCCGACATCGAGGCACGCCTCGAACTCGAATTCGAACAGAAGCCCGGCATCCTGCACGTCGTGCGCGATCCGCGCGACTGGGAAGCGATGCAGCCCGCGCTCGACCTGCTGCGCACGCTCGACCAGCCGTACCGCACGCTGAGCGCCGACGAATGCGCGACACTCGAACCGTCGGTGCCGGCCGAGCCCGGCTTCGCCGGCGGCGTGCTGCTCGAGACCGAGCGCACCGGGAACTGCCCGCTGTTCGCGAAACTGGTCAAGCAGACGCTCGACGAGCACGGCGTGCAGTTCCGCTTCGGCGCCGACGTTGCCGCGATTCGCGTCGACACCGGCCGCACCGCGGTCGAACTCGTTCCGTCCGGCCACCGGAACGCAGCGAAGGCGCACGAGGTCGACGTGATTTCCGCCGACGCGATCGTGGTCGCCGCCGGCGCCGGCAGCCTGCCGCTGCTCGACCGGCTCGGCTGGCGCCTGCCGCTGCATCCGGTACGGGTCCATACGCTCACCGCGCCGGTCGCGTACGAAGAGCACGCGCCGCACCTGAGCGTCGTCGATTCGATCAAGCGCATCTCGATCACGCGCACCCACCAGCGACTGCGCGTCGGCGGCGGCGCCGTGCTGCAAAGCCTGCCCGACACCGCGAAGCCGCTTGCCGAACCGCTGTCCGAGGCTGCGCTCGCGCTGCTCGGCCAGGCCGTCCACGACTGGGTGCCCGGCGCCGCCCGGATCTCGGCCGCGCTGTCGTGGCAAGGCACGCAACTGCTGTCGCCGGACGGCCTGCCCGTCGTGGGTCCGACCCCGCATCCGCGCGTGTTCGTCAATTTCGGGCACGGCCCGACCGGCTGGGGGCTCGCGTGCGGGTCTGCTAAAGTGGTGACCGACTATCTGGGCGGCGACGTGCAGCACTGGCCCGCCGACACGCTCGCCGCGCTGCGCGCCGAGCGCTTCACGACCTGACCGCCGCGGGATCGTCCCGCGGCAGCATCCTTGCCAGCCGCCACGATCCCGCGATGACCGCTACCCGCCCGTTTCCCGATTCCACTCCAATCGCGCTGCTGCGCGTCGCCGATTTGCGCGCGGCCGAAGCCGACGCAGCCGCGGCGCTGCCGCCGCACACGCTGATGGGCCGTGCGGGTGCCGCCGCCGCGCGCTGGCTGTCCGAGCGCGTCGCCGGCGACGCGCGCCCGGTGTGGTTCGCGGTCGGCCCCGGCAACAACGGCGGCGATGCGCTGGTAGCCGCCGCGCAGCTCCAGCAGCTCGGCGTCGCGACGCAGGCGTGGATGCCGGTGCCGGTCAAGCCGGACGACGCGCAATGGGCGCTCGCCCTCGCGCGCGCGGCCGGCGTACCGCTGTCGGCCACGCCGCCCGCGTCGCTGGACGGTTATGCCTGGGTCGTCGACGGGCTGTTCGGCATCGGTCTCGGCCGCGCGCTCGACGGCGCGTTCGCCGAGCAGGCCGCGCGCATTGCCGCGCATGCACGGAGCGGCGGCCGCGTGCTCGCGCTCGACGTGCCGAGCGGCCTCGACAGCGATACGGGCCGGATCGTCGGCGCGGGCGTCGCCGTCGCGGCCACGCATACGCTCACCTTCATCGGCGCGAAGCCGGGCCTTTACACGGGCGACGGCCGCGACCTCGCAGGCGAGATCGACGTCGCGTCGCTCGACGTCGCGCCGCCCGCCGCGCCGGCCATCGTACTGAATGCACCCGCGCGATTCGCCGCGGCCCTGCCCGCACGCGCGTTCGCGTCCCACAAGGGCACGTTCGGCAGCCTCGCGGTGCTCGGCGGCGACACGGGCATGTGCGGCGCGCCGATCCTGGCCGCGCGCGCCGCGCTGTTCGCGGGCGCCGGCAAGGTGCACGTCGGTTTCCTCGGCGCCGGCGCGCCGCCTTACGACCCGCCGTTCCCCGAACTGATGCTGCATCCGGCCGACGGCCTCGACCTCGGCGCCATGACCGCGATCGCGGCCGGCTGCGGCCTCGGCACGCGCGAGGCCGCGGCAACGCTCGTGCGCGACGTGCTCGCCCATGATGCCGCGACGCTGCTCGATGCCGACGCGCTGAACCTCGTCGCGACGCATGCGGACCTCGCGGCCGCCGTCGCCTCGCGCGGCGCGCGCGGCAATCCCTGCGTGCTGACCCCGCACCCGCTCGAGGCCGCGCGGCTGCTCGGCAGCGACACGGCAACGGTGCAGCGCGACCGCGTCGCGGCCGCGCAAGCGCTCGCCGCGCGCCATGCGGCCATCGTCGTGCTGAAAGGCTCGGGCACCGTCATTGCGGCGCCCGACGGCCGCGTGACGATCAACCCGACCGGCAACGCGGCGCTCGCCACCGGCGGCACCGGCGACGTGCTCGGCGGCCTGATCGGCGCGTTGCTCGCACAGCGCGTCGCGCCGGTCGAAGCGGCGCTCGCGGGCGTCTACCTGCACGGCCTCGCGGCCGACACGCTGACCGCGCACGGCACCGGCCCGGCCGGGCTCACGGCCGGCGAACTCGCACCGATGGTGCGCACGCTGATCAATCGCCTTTTTTATCCGTCGCCGCGCGCCGACACGTAACGCCGCTATACTGACTGCCCCGCCGCACGGCGGGCCCTCTCGTCCGCCGGCCTTCCGATCACGATGAGCCGGCGCGGCATTCCTCCCGATTCACGCTTCACTCGAACCGCCATGACGCTGAATTCGCTCCCCGCCTGGACTGCCCTTCAATCCCACTTCGAACAGATCCGCCACGCCCGGCTGCGCGACTGGTTCGCGCCGGAAAACGACCGCGCGCCGACCCGCGCCGAACGCTTCACGATCCCGGGCGGCGGTCTCGCGGCCGATTTTTCGAAGAACCGCATCAACGACGAAACGCTGCGCCTGCTCGCGCAGCTCGCGCGCGACGCAGGCGTCGAAGCGCGCCGCGACGCGATGTTCGCGGGCGAGATCGTCAACCCGACCGAAGGCCGCGCCGCGCTGCACACCGCGTTGCGCGCGACCGACCCGCAAGCGCCGTTCCACGCGCAGGTGAGCGCCGAGCGCGCGAAGATGGCGACCTTCGCGCGCGCCGTGCGCAGCGGCACGTGGACGGGCTACACGGGCAAGCGCGTCCGCCACGTGATCAACATCGGCATCGGCGGCTCCGATCTCGGGCCGAAGATGGTCGTGCATGCGCTGCATCACGTCGCGACGCCTGACATCTCGACCCACTTCGTGTCGAACGTCGACGGCGCCGATCTTGCGCGCGTACTCGAACAGGTCGATCCCGAGGAAACGCTCGCGATCATCGTGTCGAAGACCTTCACGACGCTCGAGACGATGACGAACGCACGCTCGCTGCGCGACTGGTTCGTCGCGCGCGGCTGCCCCGAGGACGCGCTCGCGAAGCACTTCGTCGGCGTGTCGGCGAACCCGGCCGAAGTCGTGAAGTTCGGCATCGCCGCGGAGAACGTGTTCGAAATGTGGGACTGGGTCGGCGGCCGCTATTCGCTGTGGTCGGCGGTCGGCCTGTCGATCATGATCGCGATCGGCCCCGAGCAGTTCGACGAACTGCTGGCCGGCGCGAACGACATGGACCGCCATTTCCGCGAAGCGCCGCTCGAACGCAACCTGCCGGTGCTGCTCGGCCTGATCGGCATCTGGTATCGGAATTTCTTCGGCTCGCAGAGCTATCTCGTCGCGCCGTATTCGGAAGCGCTGCACTACCTGCCGTCGTACCTTCAGCAGCTCGAAATGGAGAGCAACGGCAAATCCGCGCGCCTGGACGGCACCTTCGTCGATTACCCGACGTCGGCCGTCACGTGGGGCGAGCCGGGCACCAACGGTCAGCACGCGTTCTTCCAGATGCTGCACCAGGGGCCGACGATCGTGCCGATCGACTTCATCGCGGTACTGACACCCGAGCACCCGCTCGCGAGCCATCATCCGAAGCTGCTCGCGAACTGCTTCGCGCAGAGCGAGGCGCTGATGCTCGGCCGCACGCTCGACGAAGCGCGCACGGTCGCCGGGCCCGGCAACGAAGCGCTCGCGCCGCACCTGACGTTCCCCGGCAACCGCCCGACGACGACGCTGCTCGTCGATGCGCTGACGCCGCGCACGCTCGGCGCGCTGATCGCGCTTTACGAGCACAAGGTGCTCGTGCAGGCGACGGTGTGGGACATCAATCCGTTCGACCAGTGGGGCGTCGAGCTCGGCAAGATTCTCGGCAAGGTCGTCGAAGCCGACCTGTCGGCCGAGTCGGTCGATCCCGCGAAACACGACTCGTCGACCACGGCGCTGATCGAACGCGCCCGTGCGGCGCTCAAGCGCTGACGCGACTGCGTCGTGTGCACGCCAGCCGCGCAGTACAACCCGCGCGGCTGGCAGAAAAATTCAGGCGCCGCGCTGCGCCGCGTGCGGCTCGACGATGCGTCCGGTGTCGAGCGTCACGGTCGTCGCGCAGCGGCGCGCGAGTTCGGCATCGTGCGTGACGAGCACGAGCGTTGCGCCGTGCGTGCGATTCAGTTCGAACATCAGGTCGATGACCGCATGCCCCGTCGCCGCGTCGAGGCTGCCGGTCGGTTCGTCGGCAAACAGGATCGCCGGGTGCGTGACGAAGGCGCGCGCAAGCGCGACGCGCTGCTGCTCGCCGCCCGACAGCAGCTTCGGATAATGCGCGGTGCGTTCGCCGAGACCGACCTGCACGAGCAACGCCCGTGCGCGGTCGGCCGCATCGCGCGCGCTGATGCCGCCCTGCAGTTCGAGCGGCAGCATCACGTTTTCGAGTGCCGTCAGATGCGGCATCAACTGGAAAGACTGGAATACGAACCCGACTGCGCCGTTGCGCAACGCGGCACGCTCGTCCTCGTCGAGCTGCTCGAGCGCGCGGCCGAGCAGGCGAACCGTGCCGCTCGTCGCGCTGTCCAACCCCGCAAGCAGGCCGAGCAATGTCGACTTGCCCGACCCCGACGCGCCGACGATCGCAAGGCTGCTGCCCGGCCGCACGGCGAGCGTGATGCCGTCGAGGATCGTCAGCTCGCCCGTTGCGTCGGCGACCCGCTTGCACACGTCATGGACTTCGATGATCGGATCGGTAATCTTGAACATGGACACGACATTTCACTGGAAAAGACGCGCGGCGCTCGCCGCGCTGCTGGGCACCCTGCTGGCCGCAACCGCGCCCGCACGCGCCGTGACGGCGCCGGCCCCGACCTCGGGCCAACCGGTGATCGTCGTGCTCGGCGACAGCCTGTCGGCCGAATACGGGCTGCCGCGCGACACCGGCTGGGTTGCATTGCTGCGGCAACGGCTCACGACCGAGCGAATCGATTATAGCGTCGCGAACGCCAGCGTCAGCGGCGACACCACGAGCGGCGGCCGCGCGCGGCTGCCCGCGGTGCTGCAGCGGCTCAAGCCTTCGATCGTCGTCGTCGAGCTCGGTTCGAACGATGCGCTGCGCGGCGTGCCACTCGCGACGACCGAGCAGAACCTGCGCGACATCATCGCCGGTGCACGGAGCGCCCAGGCGAAGGTCGTGCTGGTCGGCATGTACGTGCCGCCCAATTACGGCCCCGACTACACGCAGAAGTTCCACGCCGTCTATACGCGGCTGTCGAAGGATCTCGGCGTGCCGCTCGTGCCGTTCCTGCTGGCCGGCATCGAGAACAAGCCCGAGATGTTCCAGGCCGACCAGATGCATCCCGCGCAGCAGGCACAGGGCATTCTGCTCGACAACGTCTGGCCGGCACTGAAGCCGCTGCTCGGCAAGCCGCGCGGCTGACCGAGGCAGCCTCGCCGGAAAACAAAAAGCCCCGCTCGAAGCGGGGCTTCTTGTTGTTGCGTTCGAGACGATGCTCAGTTGCTGCCGTCCTGCGACTGGCTGGTCGTCGTCCCGTACAGCTTGACCTTCGAGCGATCGCGCAGCGCGGCGAGATACGCTTCGCCCTCGCTTTGCGCGTCGACCTGTGCCATCTGCTGCTGCGCGGCCGCCAGTTGCTGCGGATCGACCGCCGTACCCGGGATCACCGCGTTCACGCGGTAGATCGCATAGCCATCCGCGCCGAGATCGACCCCGACGTAAGCCGGCAGCGTCTTCGGATCGACCTTGTAGACGGCGCTCAACGCGGCCGGCGTCAGGCCCTGCGACTGCGTGCGCGACACCTTCTGCACTGCCGTGAACCCGTCGGCCGACTTCGACTTCTGCAGCCCGGCCAGCTTCGCCGCACCGTCCTTCTTTGCGAGTTCCGCGGCCTGCTCGGCGACGACCTTCTGGCGCACGACATCCTTGATCGCGTCGAGCGCGGGCACCGCAGCCGGCTTGTAGTCGGTCACGCGCGCCGAGATCAGCGTGTTGTTGCCGACGTCGATCGCCTGCGTGTTGTTCTGGCTCTTCACCGAGTCGGTCGCGAACACGGCGGCCAGGAACTTCGGATTGTTCAGCGGGCTCGTCGGCGGCAGTTGCGGATTCGGCGTCGGCGTGACGGTGGCCGTCTGGATCGTCAGCTTGTACTTGTCTGCGGCCGGCTGCAGCGTCTTCGCCTTTTCGTAGACGGTCGACGTGAAGCCTTCAGCGTTGTCCGTGAACGCCTTCGATGCGTACTGCCGCTTCAGGTCGATCGCGATCTGGTCCTTCACTTCCGCGAACGGCTTGACGGCCGCCGGCTTCACTTCGGTCGCCTTCAGGATGTGGAAGCCGAGATCCGACTGCACGACACCGCTCACGTCGCCCTGCTTGAGTGCGAATGCGGCATCGTCGAACGCCTTGCCGCCCGCCGTCGAGCCGCGCGCGATGAAACCGAGGTCGCCGCCCTTCGCCGCCGACGGCGCGTCCTGCGAGCTCGTCTGCGCGATCTGCGCGAACTGGTCCGGATGCGCCTTCACGTCGGCGAGCACCTGTTCGGCCTTCGCCTTCGCCGCCGCCTTGTCGGCCGCGCTTGCGCTGCCCGCCGCCGCGATGAAGATGTGGCTCACGCGCACCTGCGCTTCGGTACGGAAGTGCGTCGGGTTGTCGTCGTAGAACTTCTTGATGTCAGCATCGGTCGGCTGCGCGCCTGCGGCCGCCGCGGCCGGCGAATAGACGAGGTACTGGATCGTCGCGGTCTCCGGCGTCGCGAAGCTCTGCTTGTGTGCGTCGTAGTACGCGGCGAGCTGCGCGTCGGTCGGCTGGACCTTCGATGCGAAATCGCTCGTCTTCAGCACCAGCGCCTGCACTTCGCGCTGCTGCGCGGCGAGTTCGGACAGGTGTTGCGCGAGGCTCTTCGGCGTGAACGCGCTCGACACGATGCTGGCCGGAATCTGCTGCAGCGAGAGGCTGTAGCGCACGCGCTCCTGGTACTGCTCGGGCGTCATCCCCTGGAACGACAGCAGTTGCGCGTAACGCTCGACGTCGATCGAACCGTCGGGCTTCTTCAGCGACGCGATCATCGGGTCGCTCATCAGTGCATCGCGCACCGCATTGTCGGATGCGGTCAGGTGCAGACGCTGCGTTTCGTCGGCCAGCACGCGTTGCTGGATCAGGCCGTCGAGCACCTGCTTGCGATGCTCGGGCGTATCGAACATCTTGACGTCGAACTGCCCGCCGAGCGCCTGACGCGCCTGGTCGATCTGCTGGCGGAACGCGCCGTCGAATTCGACCCGCGTGATCTTGTGCCCGTTGACCGCTGCGGCGTTCGCACTATCGTCGAAGAAGCCGCGGAAGCCTTGGATCCCGACGAAACCCAGCCCCGGCAACACGATCAGGAGCAGGAGCGCCATCATCAGGCGCTGGTGATTACGGAAGAAATCGAGCATGCGTGACGGGAAAATTGGACAAAACGACCGATATTACAACATACGGGGTGGGACGGGAGAAAAGCCGATGCGCTGCGCACGGGCGCAACCGACAGTACAAACGAAAATGCCCGCACAAGGCGGGCACTTTCGTTTGTTTGGCGGAGCGGACGGGACTCGCCTACATCCCGCAGGCCGCGGCTGCGCTTGCAAGCGCAGCCCTTCGAGTCCCGCCGGAAGCCGCGCAGGCGGCTTCCTCCACTCCACAGTCACGCGCCCGAGATCGGGCGCAACAACTGGACGCACAAACGAAAATGCCCGCACAAGGCGGGCACTTTCGTTTGTTTGGCGGAGCGGACGGGACTCGAACCCGCGACCCCCGGCGTGACAGGCCGGTATTCTAACCGACTGAACTACCGCTCCTTGGTCTGGCTGAATCGGGAAACTGGTGGGTGCTGAGGGGTTCGAACCCCCGACCTACGCCTTGTAAGGGCGCCGCTCTACCAGCTGAGCTAAGCACCCGTTTCCGATTCGTTCTGGCTGCGATCTGCGTTTCCGCATCAACAACCAGCGAGCCCGCAAGTTTAATTCATTCCAGATCATTTTGCCAAGCCCGGATGCGAATTTTTTCCGCAGCGTCCGCTCGCGATCCCGCACGCATAAAAAAACCCGCGGCCACGCCGCGGGTTTCGTGAACAACCGTCAGCAAGGACGACGTTCAGGGTCTCAGTGCTTGACGACTTCCGTCGAGCCGGCATCCTTCGCCGCCTCGCCGACCGGCGCCGCTGCCTTCGCTTCTTCTTCCGGCGGCAGCGGAGTCGGCGAACGCTCGAGCGCGAGCTCCAGCACCTTGTCGATCCAGCGGACCGGCACGATCTCGATCGCGTTCTTCACGTTGTCCGGAATGTCCGCGAGATCCTTCACGTTCTCTTCCGGGATCAGCACGAGCTTGATGCCGCCGCGATGCGCAGCCAGCAGCTTTTCCTTCAGCCCGCCGATCGGCAGCACTTCGCCACGCAACGTGATTTCGCCCGTCATCGCGACATCGGCACGCACGGGAATACCCGTCAGCACCGACACCAGCGCGGTCGTCATCGCACCGCCGGCGGACGGACCGTCCTTCGGCGTCGCGCCTTCCGGCACGTGGATGTGGATGTCCTGCTTCTCGAACGCTTCGTCCTTGATGCCCAGACGGCGCGAACGCGAGCGCACGACCGAACGCGCAGCCTCGACCGACTCCTTCATCACGTCGCCGAGCGAACCCGTGCGGATCACGTTGCCCTTACCCGGCATCACCGCGGCTTCGATCGTCAGCAGGTCGCCGCCGACTTCCGTCCACGCGAGGCCCGTCACCTGACCGACCTGGTTTTCCTTCGCCGCGAGGCCGAAGTCGTACTTGCGCACGCCGAGGAACGTATCGAGGTTCTCGCCATCGACCTTGATCGCGCCCGATGCCTTTTTCAGCAGCAGCATCTTCACGACCTTGCGGCAGATCTTCGACACTTCCCGCTCGAGCGAACGCACACCGGCTTCGCGCGTGTAGTAGCGGATGATGTCGCGGATCGCCTGCTCGGCGACGTCGATCTCGCCTTCCTTCAACCCGTTGTTCTTCTTCTGCTTCGGCAGCAGGTAACGCTGCGCGATGCTGACCTTCTCGTCTTCCGTGTAGCCCGACAGACGGATCACTTCCATCCGGTCGAGCAGCGGCGGCGGGATGTTCAGCGAGTTCGACGTCGCGACGAACATCACGTCCGACAGGTCGAAGTCGACCTCGATGTAGTGGTCGGCGAACGTGTGGTTCTGTTCCGGATCGAGCACTTCGAGCAGCGCCGACGACGGATCGCCGCGGAAATCCATGCCCATCTTGTCGACTTCGTCGAGCAGGAAGAGCGGATTGCGCACGCCGACCTTCGTGAGGCTCTGCAGGATCTTGCCCGGCATCGAACCGATATACGTGCGGCGGTGGCCGCGGATCTCGGCTTCGTCACGCACGCCGCCGAGCGCCATCCGGACGAACTTGCGGTTCGTCGCGCGGGCGATCGACTGGCCGAGCGAGGTCTTGCCGACGCCCGGGGGCCCGACGAGGCACAGGATCGGCGCCTTGACCTTGTCGACGCGCTGTTGCACCGCGAGATACTCGAGGATCCGTTCCTTGACCTTCTCGAGGCCGAAGTGATCCTCGTCGAGCACTTGCTCGGCATTCGACAGGTCGTTGTTGACCTTGCTCTTCTTGCGCCACGGCAGGCCGATCAGCGTGTCGATGTAGTTGCGCACGACGGTCGCTTCCGCCGACATCGGCGACATCAGCTTCAGCTTCTTCAGCTCGGCATCGGCCTTCTTCTTGGCTTCCTTCGGCATGCGCGCGGCGTTGATGCGCTTCTCGAGTTCCTCGAGATCGGCACCCTCTTCGCCTTCGCCCAGTTCCTTCTGGATCGCCTTGACCTGCTCGTTCAGGTAGTACTCGCGCTGGCTCTTTTCCATCTGGCGCTTCACGCGCCCGCGGATGCGCTTTTCGACCTGCAGGATGTCGATCTCGGCTTCGAGCTGCGCGAGCAGATGCTCGAGGCGCTCGATGACCGGGAACATCTCGAGGATGTGCTGCTTCTGGTCGAGCTTCAGCGGCAGGCGCTCGGCGATCATGTCGGCGAGGCGACCTGCTTCGTCGATGCCCGACAGCGACGTGAGGATCTCCGGCGGGATCTTCTTGTTCAGCTTCACGTACTGGTCGAACTGCGACACGATCGCGCGGCGCAGCGCTTCCGTTTCAGCGCTGTCGGCATGATCGGGCTCGAGCGGCATCACGTCGCAGGAGAACTGCGTCTCCTGTTCTTCGATCGACAACGCCTTCGCACGCTGCAGGCCCTCGACGAGCACCTTCACGGTGCCGTCCGGCAGCTTCAGCATCTGCAGGATGTTGGCGATACAACCGACCTCGTACATGTCCTTTTCGGTCGGTTCGTCCTTGGCCGCGGTTTTCTGGGCGACGAGCATGATGTGCTTGCCGCCTTCCATCGCTGCTTCGAGGGCCTTGATCGATTTCGGCCGGCCCACGAAGAGCGGAATCACCATGTGCGGGAAAACGACGACGTCCCGCAGCGGCAGCAGCGGGAGCGTGATGCGTTCCGGCGGGAGAAGTTGGGTGCCTGACATTTCATTTCCCCATGAGTGGAATCAATTGTTCGGTAATTGAGGCCGCCACAACGAATTGCAAGCCTTCAAGTGCGGGAAATATTCGGTAAGAAAGTAACCACCGCGTTTCGAGTCAGAGTTACCCACAAGATAAACGAAAAAAAGCCGCCCACGGTCTCATGAACGGCCTTTTTCGCAGAACATCGTCGGCAAGCCGGTCAGTTCGAACCCGCCACCTTCGGCGTGTCCTCGTAGATCAGCAAAGGCTTGCCGTCCCCATCGATGACGTTCTCGTCGATGATGACCTTGCTGACCCCTTTCATCGTCGGCAGCTCGTACATCACGTCGAGCAGCGCCTGTTCGATGATCGAACGCAAACCGCGCGCGCCGGTCTTGCGGCGGATCGCCTTGCGGGCGACTGCCTGCAGCGCGCCCGGCCGGATCTCCAGCTCGACGCGCTCCATCGCGAACAGCTTGTGATACTGCTTGACGAGCGCGTTCTTCGGCTCGACCAGGATCTTCATCAGCGCGGCTTCATCGAGCTTGCCGAGCGTCGCGACCACCGGCAGGCGGCCGATCAATTCGGGGATCAGCCCGAATTTGATCAGGTCTTCCGGTTCCGTTTCGCGCAGCACTTCGCCCGCGTCGCGCTCCTGCTTGCTCTTCACCGTCGCGCCGAAGCCGATGCCGGTTTTCTCGGTTCGATCGGTGATCACCTTTTCGAGACCGTCGAACGCGCCGCCGCAGATGAACAGGATGTTGGTCGTGTCGACCTGGATGAAATCCTGGTTCGGGTGCTTGCGGCCGCCCTGCGGCGGCACCGACGCCATCGTGCCCTCGACGAGCTTCAGCAGCGCCTGCTGGACGCCCTCGCCCGACACGTCGCGCGTGATCGACGGGTTGTCCGACTTGCGGCTGATCTTGTCGATTTCGTCGATGTAGACGATCCCGCGCTGGGCCTTGTCGACCTCGTAGTTGCAGTTCTGCAACAGCTTCTGGATGATGTTCTCGACGTCCTCGCCGACGTAGCCGGCTTCGGTCAGCGTCGTCGCATCGGCGATCACGAACGGCACGTTCAGCAACCGCGCGAGCGTCTGCGCGAGCAGCGTCTTGCCGGAGCCCGTCGGGCCGATCAGCAGGATGTTGCTCTTCGACAGCTCGACGTCGTCCTTCTTGTCGAGATGCTTCAGGCGCTTGTAGTGGTTGTACACGGCCACCGCGAGGATCTTCTTCGCGCGCTCCTGGCCGATCACGTACTGATCGAGGATGTCGCGAATTTCCTGCGGGCTCGGCAGATCCGACCGGGACAGGCTGGCCTCGACGCCGGCGGCAGCCGCCTCGTCGCGAATGATCTCGTTGCAGAGGTCGATACATTCATCGCAGATGAACACCGACGGGCCCGCGATGAGTTTTTTCACCTCATGCTGGCTCTTTCCGCAAAACGAGCAATACAACAGCTTCTCGCTGTTCGAACCTTTTTTGTCCGCCATGAACGTAGAGCCTCCGGACAGGTAAATGACATGATACGCCGAATGCTCCGAACGCCGCGCCTAGGGCGCGACCGGAGCCGGCCGGATGCGCTTGCCGCAGAGGCTCAGGGCGTGCGGAACATAGCAGGGGCGCCGCGCGAATCGGGGCGGCACCCCACTTAAGTTTACGGGCGCTTCAGCAGCACCTGATCGATCAACCCGTACGCCTTCGCGTCCTCGCTCGACATGAAGTTATCACGGTCGGTGTCGCGCGCGATGCGCTCGACGTCCTGGCCCGTATGCTGCGCGAGCAACTGGTTCAGCCGCTCCTTCAGGTAGAGGATTTCGCGTGCCTGGATCTCGATGTCGGATGCCTGGCCGCGTGCGCCGCCGAGCGGCTGGTGAATCATCACGCGAGAGTTCGGCAGCGCGAAGCGCTTGCCCTTCGCACCCGACGCGAGCAGGAACGCGCCCATGCTGGCCGCGAGCCCCATGCACAGCGTCGACACGTCCGGCTTGATGAACTGCATCGTGTCGTAGATCGCCATGCCGGCCGACACCGAGCCGCCCGGGCTGTTGATGTACAGGCTGATGTCCTTGTCGGGATTCTCGCTTTCGAGGAACAGCAACTGCGCGACCACGAGGTTCGCGGTCTGGTCGTTCACTTCGCCGACCATGAACACCAGGCGCTCCTTCAGGAGACGCGAGTAGATATCGTACGAACGCTCGCCGCGGCCGCTCGTTTCGACGACGATCGGCACCAGCCCCAGTGCTTGCGCCTCGAAACCCTGCGGCGCGTTCGAAGCAAGCATGTCCAGCAATTCAGCGCGAGTGATCATTCAATGAACCTTGTTCGAATGGAAAATTGAACGGAGGGAAGCCGCCCGCTCAATCGCCATATTAATGGCAACCGTGCGCTTGACGTAAAAACGGCGTGCAGGCCGTCGCTCCGACAGCCGGCACGCCGCTAGAGCGACACTTACGCTTGCGCCGATGCGCTCGCGAGTGCCTCGAAGCTCACTTCCTTGTCCGTCACCTTTGCCTTGCCCAGCACGAAATCGACGACGTTGCTTTCAACGACGAACGCTTCCATCTCGGCGAGGCGCTGCTGGTTGGAATAATACCAGCGGACCACTTCCTTCGGGTCTTCGTAGCTCTTCGCGAACTCGTCGACTTCCGCGCGGATCTGTTCCGGTTTCGCTTCGAGGCTGTTCGACTTCACAAGCTCGGCCAGCACGAGGCCCAGCTTCACGCGACGCTCGGCCTGCTCGGCGAACATCTCGGCCGGGATCGGTGCGTCCTTCGCGTTCGGCACGCCGCGCTGCGCCAGATCCTGGCGAGCCATTTCGACGAGGCGTTGCTGGTCCTGCTCGATCAGCGCCTTCGGCACGTCGAGTTCGGAAATCTTCAGCAGCGCGTCCATCACCTGGTTCTTGACGATCGACTGCGTGCGGCGCTTCGCTTCGCGCTCGAGGTTTTCCTTGATCTCGCCGCGCATCTTCGTGAGGTCGCCGTCTTCGATGCCGAGCGACTTCGCGAATTCGCCGTCGATTTCCGGCAGGTGCGGCCACTCGATCTTCTTCATCGTGACCGTGAATTGCGCGGTCTTGCCCGCGACGTCAGCACCGTGGTAATCGTCCGGGAACTTCAGGTCGAACGTGCGCGATTCGCCGGCCTTCAGGCCCAGCGCCGCGGTTTCGAATTCCGGCAGCATGCGGCCTTCGCCCAGCACGAACGGGAAGTCTTCGGCCGTGCCGCCCTGGAACGCGACATCGTCGATCTTGCCGACGAAGTCGACCGTCACGCGGTCGCCGTTCTTGGCTGCGGTATCCGCGCCGCCGTCGCCGTGCTCGCCGGCTTCGCCGCGTGCGTGGAAGTGCACGCGCTGCTTGCGCAGGATGTCCAGCGTGCGGTCGATTTCGGCGTCGCCGATCGACGTCGTCGAGCGCTCGACTTCAGCCGTCGCCAGATCGCCGATCTTCACTTCCGGGTAGACCTCGAACGTCGCGTCGAACGCGTATGCATCCTCAGCCTGCTCCTGCTTCGGCTCGAAGCTCGGCTGGCCGGCAACGCGCAGGTTTTCCGCGCGGCTGATCGTGAAGAATTCCTGGCCGATCTTGTCGCTCAGCACTTCGGCTTCGACCTGACCCGCGTACTGTTGCGCGACCATCTTCAGCGGCACCTTGCCCGGGCGGAAACCCGGCATGCGCACGTTCTTCGCGAGTTTCTGGATACGGGCGTCGATTTCCTTCTGCACCGTGTCTTTCGGCAGGGAAATCGTCACGCGGCGTTCAAGCTTGCCGAGGTTCTCAACAACGTTAGCCATGGCTTCAATCGTCCTAAAATTATTCGAGCGAATCGGGTTTTCCTTGCCGTGCCTGCCTGCGGCGCTACTGCGACACGCATACACGCCGCGCCGGAGCGCCACGCCATCCCTGCACGCGCCGGATGGCTAGCGCAAGCGGCTCGGAGCACGGCTTTGGCCGGAAGAATCGACTATTCTAGCAAACAATTTTCCTCGCACCGCCAGTTCGGCTCGACGCGCATGCGTCCCCGCCGTGTCGGCAGCCCCTTTCACGGCAATGCGCGCGGATCGCCGCTATGCCGAACGCCGTATCCACCGCGGGCCCGCCATCCTGTAAGCTCCGATTAGGGTGCGCCGCCGTCGCGCCCCATTAATTCTTCACACCAATCACGCCTTCCGGAGACACCATGCCGCAACACCCGTCCGCGCCTGTCGTCGTCATCGCGCCCGATTCGTTCAAAGGCTCGCTTTCCGCCGAGCAGGTCGCGGACGCGATCGCCGGTGGCATCCGCCGCGCCCGCCCCGACGCGGTCGTGCGCTGCTGCCCGATGGCCGACGGCGGCGAAGGCACGCTCGACGCGATGCTGGCAGGCGGCGGCACGCGGCGCTCGCTGCGGGTGGCCGGCGCGTCGCTCGCGGCACGCGACGCGGCGGTCGGCGTGATCGACGCGCGCACCGCGATCGTCGAGACGGCCGAGGTCGTCGGCATTACGGACCCGGTCGGCATGAGCGTGCCGGTCGACGCGCGCAGCACGCGCGGGATGGGCGAGGCGATCCGCGCGCTGCTCGACGACGGCGTGCGCCGCTTCTTCGTCGCGCTCGGCGGCAGCAGCACCAACGACGCGGGCGCCGGGCTGCTCGCGGGCCTCGGCCTGCAATGCCTCGACGCGGGCGGCCAGCCGGTCGAGCCGGTGCCGTCGCGGCTCGCCGAAATCGCGCACATCGACGCGTCGGGGCTCGACCCGCGCCTGAAGGAAACGGAATTCGTCGGCATGTCCGACGTCGACAACCCGCTGACGGGCGCGCACGGCGCGACCGCCGTGTTCGGCCCGCAAAAGGGCGTGACGCCCGCGCAGGTTGCGACCCTCGACGCCGCGCTCGGCCATTTCGCCGACCTGCTCGAGGCCGCGCTCGACCGGCGTGCTCGCGACCTGCCCGGTGCCGGCGCCGCGGGCGGCCTCGGTTTCGCGCTGCACATGCTCGGCGCGCAGTTCGAAGCCGGCGCCGAAGTGGTCGCGCGGCAGGTCGGGCTCGACGCGGCGCTCGCCGGCGCCGACTGGCTGATCACCGGCGAAGGCCGCTCCGACGTGCAGACGCTGCACGGCAAGGCGCCGTTCATCGCGTGCCGGCACGCGCAGGCCGCCGGTGTGCCCGCGTCGCTGCTGTCCGGCGCGGTCGACCCGGCCGCGCTGCCGCGCCTGTCCGAACATTTTTCCGGCTGCTTCTCGCCGGCTCCCGGGCCGATCACGCTCGACGTCGCGATCCGCGACGCGGCGAACCTGCTCGCGAACGAAGCGGAGCAATTGACGCGCCTGAAATACGGCGCACACTGACCGTTGACCCGAGCGCGCGATACAGGAACAATCGGGCCCGCCCTTTTTCTTCAGGATTCGACATGAAAGGCCGTCAAGCCGGGCTCGATCAGTATCTGACCTATCGCCTCCACGCGCTCACGAAGCGATCCGACCGCGGGATCGGCGAGGTGTACCGGCACAAGCTCGACATCTCGCTGCCCGAAGCGCGCGTGATCGCCGCCGTCGGCGCGTTCGGTCCGTTCTCGATCATGGATCTCGCGCGCCACACCAATCTCGACAAAAGCCAGGCGAGCCGCGCGGCCGAAGCGCTGCTGCGCCAGGGGCTGCTCGAACGCAGCGCGAGCGACGAGGATGGCCGGATCGTGCTGATCGCGCTGACCGCCGACGGCCGCGCGCTGCATCGCAAGATCATGCCGATCGTGCGCAAGTGGAACGACGGGCTGCTCGCGTGCCTGTCCGACAGCGAACGCCAGACGTTCGAGCGGCTGCTCGACAAGGTCGTCGCGCACGCAACCGAGCGGGACGACTGAGCCGCGTGACAGGCTCGGCGTCGCCAGACGGGCGAGCGCAGCCGGAAGCATTCATCCGACGAATTCGACAGGCCGGCCGGGCCGCGTAACCCGCGACCCGGCCGGCCCGTTTTGCATCAGGCGGCGGCACCCCGCAACGATCGCGCTTTGCCGCGTGGCATGCGAGCGCGCATCCCGCCGTCACCTAAGCGTTACAGCCCGCTGTTCGCCGCACGCTGGCGCAGCAGCCCGAGCACCGCATCGCAATACGGAGTCGGCACGTCGAGCTTGCGCCCGAGCTCCGGAAACACGCCGAGGATCGGCCCGATCTCGAGCGAACGCCCCGCTTCGAAATCCTGCAGCATCGACGTCTTGAACGCGCCGAGCTTGCGCGTGACCGCGATCCGCTCGGGCCCGCTCATCCCCGTCGTCAGGCCGAGCTTCGCGCCGATTGCGGTGGCCTCCCCCATCATCCGCAGCGCGAGTTCCTGCGTGAACGGATCGTCGAGCAACTGCTCGGCCGTCGACCCCGTCAACGCGCTCAACGGATTCATGTTCATGTTGCCCCACAGCTTCGTCCAGATCTCGGTCCGGATCGCCGGCGTCGACTCGACGTCGAAACCACCCGCCGCGAGCGCCGCGGCAAACCGCGCGGTGGCCGCATCAAGCCTCGGATCGGGTGCGCCGACGATCAGCCGGTTGCCGCGCCCGCGACGCACGACGCCCGGTGCGTCAGTGCTCGACGACAGGTGCACGACGCAGCCGATCGCCTGCGCGGGCGGCAGCGCCGCCGACACGGCGCCGGCCGGATCGACCGCGTCGAGCGGCACGCCGTCGATCGGCCCTTCGAGCCCGTGCATGAACCACCACGGCAGCCCGTTCATCGCCGCGACGATCACGGTGTCCGGCCCGACCAGCGGCGCAATGCGCGCGGCCAGCGCCGGCAGCGCCTGCGCCTTCAGCGCGATCACCACGTAGTCCTGCACGCCGAGTGCGGATGCATCGTCGCTCGCGCGCACCGGCACCGACGATGTGACGCCCGCCTCGTCGATCACGCGCACGCCGTGCGCGCTCAGCGCGTCGAGCGTTGCGCCGCGTGCGTACGCGCTGACGGTCATGCCGGCCCGCGACAGCGCGGCCGCGAGCAATCCGCCGATCGCGCCGACACCGACCACCGCCGCGCGCACCGACCCTGAATTCGTGTCGTTCATGATGGAATTCCGTCTCCTGGGAGCTGACGAGCATAACGCTCAATAGTTGCGGACACAACCATTTCGGCGGCAGCGCGCCACGCGCCTGTGTTCGTGCCATTCAGCGCGGCTCGCCGCCCGCTTCCACCGGTTCGTCGTCGGCCGCGCCGCCCGTCGCGCCGAGCACGCTCGCGATCTGGCTCTTGTCGTGCATGCCGAGCTTGCGGTACGCGCAACGCAGGTAGTGGCGTACGGTCGTCGGCGAAATTGCCATCTGTTGCGCGACTTCCTTGTGCGAACGGCCAGCGCCGTAATAACGGATCGCCGCGAGTTCGCGCGGGCTCAACCGGTCGAGCAGCGAGCGCGGCCGCGCTTCGATCTGGAACAGCCCCGCGACAGGCACGCACTGGATGCGCAGCGCGTCGCCGACGAACGGCTGGCCCGACTGGCGCCGCAGGTGCCCGACGAGCGCCTCCGGCACGCGCGTGCCGGCCCATGCCGGCCATTCGGCGCGCAGCACGTCGTCGAAACCATGATCGGCGTGATGGAGCACGCCGAAGTTGTCGCACAGCGCACGTGCGGCCGGTGCAACCGTATCGCCACGCTCGCGCGTGAGCTGCGCGGCGCGATTGATCGTGAGCGCGGCCGCGAGATGCGGAATCACTTCCTCGAAACGGCGCGCATCGTCGTCGCCGAACGGGCGATTCAGGCCCTGGCGGTAGATCGACATGAACGTCGTCAGGCCGAAGCGGCGATCGAGCGTGCACACGCACATCAGTTGCGCGAGCCCGTACTTCACGCACCAGTCGCGAAACCGCGCATCGAGCCCCGGCTCGACGACCGACAGCCGCACCGCGCGTCCGTGTGCGCCGCGCAGCGTGCGGTGCGCGAGCGGGTCGCAGTCGCGTACGCGCTTCCAGTCGCTGAAGAACGCGTGCGGCAGGCGGTACAGGAAGCTGTTGTGCATCACGGGGCCGGTGGACGCGTGCGTCGCGACGCCGGTCCATGCGGCATCGAACGGGACGAGTGCCTGCAGCAGCGTAAAGAAGCGGTATTCGAATTCGCCGATGCCCGACTGCGCGGCGACGGCATACAGGTCGAGCAGCATCAGCCCGAGTTCGCGCTGCGATGCGTCGCCGCGCGCGACGCCGCCGAAATCGGCGCGACGCGAAGGCAGCGGCGGCCACGCGAATTCGTCGAGCACGATGGCGGCCGGCACGTCGCGCAGCGCTTCGAGATCCTGCCCGGTATCCGTCGTGATCCTCACCTTCCGCTCCCCTGCCCGATCGGGCCGCTGATGCGCGCAACGCAGACCGCCGATTATAGCGAGCGGCTTTTTTGGCGGGCCACGGTGCCGGAACCGGCGGCAACCCCATCCATTTGAACGGTGCGCGGCACGTTGCTGCTCCGCAGCACGGCGCGCTGCGGCATCGCATCGCGTTCATGCCGCGCACCGCGGGTTTTCCGCACCGTTCATCTGTACGACTGTTCGATGGTTTTCCCGCTGCGGACACTGCGTCGCGACAACACCAACGACAAACCGATGCAGGACGGTATGGAGAACCCCACGTGACGAAACCCCGCTTCATCCGCACGGCCACGGCCGCCGCGACGCTCGCCGTGTGCAGCGCCGCCGCGCACGCGCAGTCGACCCTCACGCTGTACGGCGCGCTCGACGCCGGCGTGCAATACCTGACGCACGCCGATGGGCGCCACTCGGCCGTGCAGTTGCAGAACTACGGCATCCTGCCTTCGCAGATCGGGCTGAAGGGCAACGAGGATCTCGGCGGCGGCTGGCGTGCGCTATTCAAGCTCGAACAGGGCCTCAACCTCAACAACGGCACCGCGACCGTGCCCGGCTACGCGTTCTTTCGCGGCGCGTACGTAGGCATCGCGGGGCCCGTCGGCACCGTCACGCTCGGCCGGCAGTTCAGCGTGCTGTTCGACAAGACGCTGTTCTACGACCCGCTCTGGTACGCGTCGTACAGCGGCCAGGGCGTGATCGTGCCGATGAACGCGAACTTCATCGACCACTCGGTCAAGTACCAGTCGCCGACGTTCGCCGGCTTCGACGTCGAGGCGCTCGCCGCGACGGCCGGCGTCGCCGGCAATACGCGCGCCGGTCGCGTGCTCGAACTCGGCGGCCAGTACACGAGCAACGGCCTGTCGGTCAGCGCAGTGCTGCATCAGGCGCACGGCGACGTGTCGGCGGCCGACGACGCGTCGGCGCGCCGCCGCGAACTCGGCACGCTCGCCGCGCGCTATGCGTTCGCGACACTGCCGCTCACCGTCTACGCCGGCGTCGAGCGATTGACAGGCGACCTCAACGCGGCGCGCACGATCGTCTGGGGCGGCGCGCGCTACCTGAGCCCGAACGGAATCGGCCTGAACGCGGGCGTCTACCACACCGACTCGCGCACGCCGGCGATCGGCCATCCGACGCTGTTCATCGCGAGCACCACGTACGCGCTGTCGAAACGCACCGTCGCGTACGTGAACCTCGGCTACGCGCGCAACAGCGGCCAAAGTTCGCAAACCGTCTACGAATACGACCCGACGCCGCTCGCCGGCGCGTCGCAGTTCGGCGCGATGGTCGGCATGTACCACCTGTTCTGATTCCCCAACGAGATCCCGCCATGAAAACCCTGTCTCCGGATGCCGCACTCTCGCCCGACGGCCACGCGTCGACGTTCGCGCGCTCGACGCTCGTCGCGCTCGTCGTGTTCGCGGCCATCACGCCGCTGCTGCTGCTCGTCGCGCCGGCCGTCGCCGGCCAGCTCGCGACGCAACTCGGGCTCTCTGCGTCGCAGATCGGCACTTACTTCTTCGTCGAACTCGGCGCGTTCAGTCTCGCGACCGTGCCGTCATACCTGTGGCTCGGCCGCGTCGACGCGCGCCGCGTTGCCGCCTGCGCGATCGCGCTGTTCGGCGCGGGCAACCTGCTGACCGCACTGTGGATGCCGGGTTTCGCCGCACTGCTCGCGCTGCGCGCCGTCACCGCGCTCGGCGGCGGCTCGCTGGTGGTGCTCTGCATGACGAGCGCGGCGACGAGCAGGAACAGCGATCGCGTATACGGGCTGTGGGTCGTCGGCCAGTTGGTCGCGGGCGCGATCGGCCTGTTCGTGCTGCCGCATGTGTTCGCCGCGTTCGGGCTGCGCGCGCTGTACATCGCGCTCGCCGCGCTCGCGTTGCTCGTGGCACCGTTGTCGCGCGGTTTTCCGTCGTCGCTCGGCACGCGGACGGCGCCTGCTCAAGCCGCACACGGCACTGCAAGGCATCCGCCGCGAAGCGTCGTCGTGTTCGCAATCGGCGCGGTGCTGACGTTCTATCTCGCGATCGGCAGCGTGTGGACCTTCGCGAGCCGCGCGGCAGCCGAGGCCGGGCTCGATCCGCAGTCGACCGGCAACGTGCTCGCGATCGCGAGCGTGATGGGCATCGCCGGCGCGGCGCTCGCGTCGTGCGCCGGCGGCCGGCTCGCGCGGCGCGCGATGCTGGCCGCGGGTTACGCGTTGCTCGCGGCCTCGCTCGTCGCGCTCGCGGCGATGCGGCACGCGGGCGGCTACAGCGCGGCGATCTTCGCGTTCAAGTTCGCGTGGACCTTCGTGCTGCCGTTCATCCTCGCGACCGTCGCGCAGGTCGACACGTCGGGCCGCCTCGTCGCGACGCTCAATTTCGTGATCGGCGCCGGACTCGCGGCCGGCCCGCTGCTCGCCGGGCTGATGCTCGACGCCGGCGGCACGATGCGCGCGCTGTTCGCGGCCGCGACGGCCGTCGCGATCGTTTCGTTCGCCGCGCTGCGCCATATCGATCGCCGCACGCCCCCTTCCGTTTCCTCCCAACCGTGACAGGTCACACACATCCATGAATCGCACTGCCTTCTTCACCGACGAACGCACTTTCTGGCACACCGGCGGCACGCACGCGCTGTTCTTCCCGGTCGGCGGCTGGGTCCAGCCGCCGTCGAGCGCGGGCTACGCGGAATCGCCCGATTCGAAACGCCGCTTCCTGTCGCTCGTGCAGGCGTCGGGCCTTGCCGCGCAACTCGACCTGCGCGGCGCCGAGCCGGCCTCGACCGCCGACCTGCTGCGTATTCACCCAGCGCGCTATCTCGACGCGTTCCGCGCACTCAGCGACGCGAACGGCGGCGACCTCGGCGATCTCGCGCCGTTCGGCAAGGGCAGCTACGAGATCGCCGCGCTGTCGGCTGGCCTCGCGATCGCGGCAGTCGACATGGTCGTCGGCGAGCGCGCAGCCAATGCGTTCTCGCTGTCGCGACCACCCGGACATCACTGCCTGCGCGACCGCCCGATGGGCTTCTGCATGCTGGCGAACATCCCGATCGCGATCGAGGCCGCCCGCGCGAAACACGGCATCGAGCGCGTCGCGGTGATCGACTGGGACGTGCATCACGGCAACGGCACGCAGTCGATCTACTACGACGATCCGGACACGCTGACGATCTCGCTGCACCAGGACCGCTGCTTCCCGCCCGGCTACAGCGGCGCGGACGATCGCGGCGAAGGCGCGGGTGTCGGCGCGAACCTGAACGTGCCGCTGCTCGCGGGCAGCGGCGACGACGCGTATCGCCATGCGTTCGAGCGGATCGTACTGCCGGCGCTGGAGCGTTTCCGGCCCGAGCTGATCGTCGTTGCGAGCGGCCTCGACGCGAGCGCGGTCGATCCGCTCGCGCGCATGCAACTGCATACCGACAGCTACCGGTTCATGACGCATGCGGTGAAGGATGCCGCGCAGCGCCATTGCGGCGGGCGGCTCGTGATCGTTCACGAAGGCGGTTATTCGGAGGCGTACGTGCCGTTCTGCGGGCTCGCGATCGTCGAGGCGCTGGCCGGCATTCGCACCGACGTCGCCGATCCGATGCTCGACCTCGCGATTGCGCAGCAGCCGGGCGAGCGGTTCGTCGCGTTCCAGCGCGGACTGCTCGACGAACTGGCTGCGTCGTTCGGGTTATGACTTGTCATGCTCGGGAATGAACATGACGGGGCCGGCATGCGTCGGCCCTTGCGCGATCCGTGCGGATGGGGTTTCCTGTGCGTTTACCCCTGTTCCGGCCCGAGGCCGCACTCTTCCGATGAAATCGTCCCCGCGCGATAACAACGACAATGCCAAAACGCGCCGCCAGCCTTCGAAACTGGTCCTGAACATCGCCGCCGTGGCGGTCGGCCTCATCACGTTCGCGATCGGCGCGGCGTGGGTGATCTATAGCTGGGTCGTCGATCGGGAGGCGCAGTACTTCGCGATCCCGCTGGTGTTCTCGGTGCCGGTGATCGTGGCGGTCGCGATCCGGAGCTTCTGGGAATAGGCGCGCCAGAAACGAACAAGCGCCGCGGTCGGGCGACGCGCGGCGCTTGATATCCGGCATGTTTCAGTCGAAGCGGCGATCCCTGCGGTTCGCTGGCGAGCCGGTCACAGGCCGGGGCGCGGGCACGGATTGGGGGCTGCGCCCTGATATCCGCCGGCGACGGCACCCAGCGCGGCGCCGGCCAGCGACGTGCCGAGCGCTTTCAGCACGTTTTCCGTCGACAACGGCTCACCGCTCGACATCACCCGCCCCGAGTAGGCGGAGCACGCTGACGACGCTGCGACCGTCTGCACGGGCTTGGCACTCCATGCGACGTTGTCGGCAGGCGTCGCGGCAAAAGCCGGCGCGGCCAGCATCAGCGCGAAAATGGAAATCGGCAAGCGTACGGTGTTCTTCATCGGTGGCCCCTCGGTTTATGTGCTGCTTGTATGAATCGTGGTCACGATATTACACGCGCCCGAATTTCAGTGTGCGCTCGTCCGGGCCCGCATGCCGGGAACGATGGTCATAAACAAAAAAGCGCTGCGGTCAGCCGACCGGCAGCGCTTTTTCGGGAACGTCACCCTGACGGGTGCTCGTCCGACTTCTGGTGCGTGAGGCCGGACTCGAACCGGCACACCCTTGCGGGCGTCAGGACCTAAACCTGGTGCGTCTACCAATTTCGCCACTCACGCGAATTTTTCTGTCGCCTGACCGCGCGGCACGCAAGATGCGTTCTCCACGCGCCCGGGACTTCATGCCGGCCCGAAACCGGCACGCCCGATCAGGCGAGCGCGAGATTCTACCCGATCCGTGCGGCCTTGTCTCGCCCTGCCGGCACCCGTCGTGCAGCGGTGCTAGAATGCCGCGCTCGACGTTTCGGCACCGCGCCGCCGCGCGTCCCCCGAACCCGCCCCCACACGATTCCGCCCGTGAACTTCGACGACTACTGTCAGCAAAAGGCCGCCCCCGCGGGCTCCAGCGTCTATTACGCGTTGCGTCAGGCGCCGCTCGCCACGCAGCCGCGCCTGACGGCGCTGTTCGCGCTGCGCCGCGAACTCGAGGAAACCGTCAAGGAAACCAGCGACCCGACCGTCGGACACACGAAGCTCGCGTGGTGGCACAAGGAACTCGCGGCGCTGACCGACGGACAGCCGTCGCACCCCGTCACGAAGGCGCTTGCGCAGCATCATCCGGCGATCGCCGCCGAAGCCGACACGTTGCGCACGCTCGTCAATGGCTACGGGATGGACCTCGAACAGGCGCGCTACCTCGACTTCGCGAACCTGCAGCGCTACATCGCGCAGGTCGGCAGCACCTTCGCGTCGCTGGTCGCGCGCGCCAGCGCCGCGAACCCGGCCGACCCGCAGCCGTGGGCCGCGGACGCCGGCCGCGCGCTGATGCTCGCGCAATTCGTGCAGGAACTCGGCAACGACGCGCGCCACGGCCGCATCTACCTGCCGATCGACGAACTGCAGCGCTACAACGTGACCGCGGCCGATCTGCTGAACCGCCGCTACAGCCCGGCCTTCACCGAGTTGCTGCAATTCCAGACGGCGCGTGCGCGCGAAGCGCTCGCGACCGCCGACGCAGCGATCCCCGCATCCGAACGCCGCACGCAGCGCACGCTGCGCGCGCAGATCGCATTGGCCGGCGCGCTGCTCGACGAAATCGGGCGCGACGGCTACCAGGTGCTACACCAACGCATCGCGCTGACGCCGATCCGCAAGCTGTGGATCGCATGGCGCGCCGCACGCCGGCGCTGAACCCGACGCATCACGCCTTCAACAACGGCAGCGTGTCGAAGCGCTGCTGCAGCACGCGCGTCGCGTCGAGCCCCCACCACGGCCCCAGCACGGTCGCGTAGAGCTGGCGGAAATCGACCGCGACCGGCAGGTTGCCGTTGCCGTCGAGCCGCCCGAGCGCCGGTGGCGCGCCGTACAGCCCGCCTGCCACGCGCCCGCCCATCACGAAATGCGGAGCGGCCGTACCGTGATCGGTGCCGTTGCTCTGGTTCTCGCGCACGCGCCGCCCGAATTCCGCATACGTCATCACGAGCGTCTGGTTCCAGCGCCCGAGTTCGATCAGCGCACCGCGCATCGCGCTCATCCCTTCCGCAAACTGCTTGAGCAACGCGGCCTGCTGCCCCGGCTGGTTCTGGTGCGTGTCGAAGCCGTTGAGCGTCAGGCGCAGCACCGCGACGCCATCCTGCGCGCCGGGCCCGGACGCTTCGCACGCGGCCAGCACCTGCATCGCGGTCTTGACCGACGTGCCGAACGCGCCGGCCGGAAACGCCGTCTTGAATTCACGCATTCCACCGCGCGGGCGCAGCCGGTCGGCCGCCTTCACGATGTCGTTCTCGACGTCGATGATGTGCGCGAGCGCCGGGTTCTGCTCGCGCAGCGACGACGGCTCGGCGAGCCGGGCCGCACGGATGAACTGTGCGGGATTGACGAGCGCGATCGCGCGCGCGCCGTTCGCGAGCGGCCCCATCTCGGCGCTGCCGAGCACGACGCCGTCTGCCGCGAAACCGGGCGGCACCGGTGCCTGCGCAAACGTGCGCGTGAGCCAGCCTTCGTGCAGGTACTGGTCCGAACGCGACGCGGTATCCCAGATCTCGATCGAGCGGAAATGCGACAGGTTCGGCTGCGGATAGCCGACACCCTGCACGACCGCGACCTGACCGTCATGCCACAGCGGCATCAGCGGCGCGAGCGACGGATGCAGCCCGGTGTGCGCGTCTAGCTGCAGCACCTGCTCGCGCTTGATGCCGATGCTGCGCCGGAACTGGTAATACAGCGGATCCGCATACGGCACCACCGTGTTAAGGCCGTCGTTGCCGCCCTTCAGCTCGACGAGGATCAGCACGTTCGCATACCCGGCCGCCGGTTGCCGGCCGGCCGGCGCCACCGATGCCGCCAGCGCGGGCGCTTGCCACATCGACACGCCCGCCGCAGCCGCAGCACCCGTCAGCGTCAGAAAATCACGTCGGTTCATCGCGCATCCTTTGGTTCGCCGCCCGGCACCTTTGCTGCACCGGCGCTCCGATTCGTCGTCGTTTGGATCATTTCAGTTGATAGGCCGGATCCATCAGCAGCGCCTCGAGATACGCGCTGCCGGTCGAATCCGTGTCGATCGCCGCGACCGGCGACACCGGCAGGACCGCGTGCTGGAGCTGAAGCTCGGTCGACAATCCCGCGATCGCCTGCGGCCGTGCACGATATTGCGCAAGCCAGCGTTCGAGATCGAAACGCAGGCCGCCGCGTGCGGGCTTGGCCGGCGCGCCGCGCATGCCGGCGGCGGACGCCGCGTCGACCACCGGCATCGCGTGCGCACGCGCATTCGGCGGCGGCGCCATCGGTTGCGCCGGCGGCCGCATGCCGGCCGTCTCCGTCGCGCGGAACAATTGCTCGACGAACTGCTTGCGCGCGAGCAGCGTGGTGCTGTTGATCCACAGCGCGCCGCCCGGCCAGCCCTTCACGTTCGGCGGATAGAACAGGTTCTGCCCGAGCGTGCGCACGGTGTTCGCGAGCATCTGCGGATCGCCGTACGCGACGTCGAACAGCCGCACCGACCCGACGACGAATTCGGCCGGCGACTTGATGAGCACGCCGCGGTTGCGCGGATCCCAGAACGCGTCGGTCGACCACAGCGCGGCGAGCGCCGCGAGAATGTCGTAGCCGCTCGCGCGAAACCGCTCGGCCACGAGATCGAGCGCGCCCGCGTCGGGCGTATCGGACACGAACTCGCGCCACAGCTTGCCGACGATGAAGCGCGCGGTGCCGGGCCGCTTCAGCAGGATGTCGAGAAAGCCGTCGCCGTCGAGCGGCCCCGTCTCGCCGAGAATCGTCTTGTCGCCCGCATCGTGCAAATCCGGCCGCACCTGGAAACGCAGCGTATCGGGATCGATCGTCCAGCCCGTCATCGCGCGCGCGGCTTCCGTCACGTCGTACTGCGTGTAATGCCCTTCGCCGAGCGTGAACAGCTCCATCACCTCGCGCGCGAAATTCTCGTTCGGGCGCCCCTTGCGATTGCTCGCGCCGTCGAGATACTGCAGCATCGCCGGGTCCTTCGCGACCGCATGCAGCAGCGTGCCGAAGTTGCCGAGCGCCTCGCGGCGAAACAGCGCGTTCTGCGCGGCCATCGTTTGCGGATAAGGCACCTTGTCCTGCCCCGACGTGAAGTGCCCGTGCCAGAACAGCGTCATGCGTTCGGTCAGCGGCGACGGCGTCACGATCATCTCGTTGACCCACGCCGCGCGCAACGCATCGTAGCGGCGATCGCGCTCGCGCTGCTCGTCGCGCCGCATGTCGGGTGTCAGCGCCTGGCGCTGCGCGCGCGTCGGCGGCAGCTCGGCGAGCCAGTCGGGCCATGCCGTGACGGGTTCGCGGCGAACATTGCCGAGCGTGTCGGCCACGACCTGCGCGCGCGTCATGCCGACGATGCGCGCGACGTCGGCGGGCGCGGGAGAGAAACCGGTGCGGCTCAGGAAAAACAGCGCATCGTCGGCGTCGAGCGCCAACTGCATTGCGGGCGACGGCGCCGGTGCGGCAGCGTTCGCTTTCATCGTCATGGACTCCCGGAGCGCACCGGCGGTGCGGATGCCGGTACAACGGCAATCGGCAGGCGAAAGTTGACGGAAAAAGTGCTACGAATTTTTTCCGCGCGGTGTGTTCCGCGCAGGACGACGACGGCACGCTTCAGCGCTTGTACAACTCGCGAACGGCGTCTTCGATGTGCTGGCGCAAAATGTGGCGCTCCTCGGGCGTCATGTGCCCGTCGCGGCGGCGCTGTTCGAGATCGGGCGGCACGGCGGAACGGACCGGCATCTCGGCGGTACGGTCGGGTTGCGGCGCTTTGCCGCGCGGCAGCTTGCGCGACGGTGCGCCCTGCTCGGGGCGCTGCGCATACGAGAAGTTCGACGCATACGGACCGGCAAGCGCGATCGTCAGCATCAGTGCAATCCGGGCAGATCGCATGACCGTCCTCGCTTCTTTGGTCGATTTGTTCCCTTCGTCACGCGGCAACCGGCTACCTCTGGTACTTGAAAAACCCTGCGGAATTCGGGTGTGCAAAGATGAAAGATGGAGTGCAGGGGAGTATCTACCGAATTTCGGCTTCGAGTAAAGGAATCTCTATAGCCTGCCTTTACTCGGCACGACACTACGGGTAAATTTTGTAACTGACTGTAACGCGAGAAAATACGCGGCCGTGCGCCAATTCCCATTCGCGATAAGATGCCGATCATGGAAACGAAAAACCCCTCCAAGATTCTCGTCGTCGACGACGACCCGCGCCTGCGCGATCTGCTGCGCCGCTATCTCGGCGAGCAGGGTTTCAACGTATATGTCGCGGAGAACGCGACCGCGATGAACAAGCTCTGGGTCCGCGAGCGTTTCGACCTGCTCGTGCTCGACCTGATGCTGCCGGGCGAAGACGGCCTGTCGATCTGCCGCCGCCTGCGCGGCAGCAACGACCGAACGCCGATCATCATGCTCACCGCAAAGGGCGAGGACGTCGATCGCATCGTCGGCCTCGAGATGGGCGCCGACGATTACCTGCCGAAGCCGTTCAACCCGCGCGAACTCGTCGCGCGCATTCATGCGGTGCTGCGCCGCCAGGCGCCGGCCGAACTGCCGGGCGCACCGTCGGAAACCACCGAGGTGTTCGAGTTCGGCGAGTTCTCGCTGAACCTCGCCACCCGCACGCTGACGAAGTCCGGCCAGGAAATTCCGCTGACGACCGGCGAATTCTCGGTGCTGAAGGTGTTCGCGCGTCATCCGCGCCAGCCGCTGTCGCGCGAGAAGCTGATGGAGCTCGCGCGCGGCCGTGAATATGAAGTGTTCGACCGCAGCCTCGACGTGCAGATTTCGCGCCTGCGCAAGCTGATCGAACCGGATCCGGGCAGCCCGCGCTTCATCCAGACCGTCTGGGGCCTCGGCTACGTGTTCATTCCGGACGGCGCCGCCTGATTTTTTCTTTTCCGGTTTCGCCCGCCCACGGCCCGTCCCATGCGTATTGACCGGCGCCTCCTGCAGCTCGCGTTCGGCGGGCTGTTCTGGCGCACCTTCCTGCTGATCGCGCTGCTGATCTCGGTCAGTCTCGCCGCGTGGTTCCAGAGCTTTCGCGTGATCGAGCGCGAGCCGCGTGCGCAGCGCGTCGCGCTGCAGCTCGTCGCGGTCGTGAAGCTCACGCGCACCGCCCTGCTCTATTCCGATCCCGATCTGCGGCGCGCGCTGCTGCAGGATCTCGAGAGCAACGAGGGCGTGCGCGTTTACCCGCGCGAGAAAACCGACAAATTCAAGCTGCAGCCCGACGAATCGCTGAACCGCCTGATCGAGCACGACATCCGCAGCCGCCTCGGCGACGATACCGTGATCGCGCAGTCGGTCAACGACATTCCCGGCGTGTGGATCAGCTTCAAGATCGACGACGACGATTACTGGGTCGCGCTCGACCGCGACCAGCTCGACAACGTCACCGGCCTGCAGTGGGCCGGCTGGGGGCTGTTCGCGCTCGCGCTGTCGCTGTTCGGTTCCGCGTTCATCACGAGCCTCGTGAACCGGCCGTTCTCGCGGCTCGCGCTCGCCGCGCGGCAGATCGGCTCGGGTCAGACGCCCGAGCTGCTGCCCGAGCGCGGGATGGGCGTCGCGGCCGAGACCAACCGCAGCTTCAACCAGATGGTGCGCGACCTCGAACAGCTCGAGGCCGACCGCGCGCTGATGCTCGCGGGCATCTCGCACGACCTGCGCACGCCGCTCGCGCGGCTGCGCCTCGAAACCGAGATGAGCCCGTCCGACCAGGCGACCAAGGACGCGATGGTCGACGACATCGAGCAGATGGACCGCATCATCGCGGCCTTCATCGACTACGCGCGCCCGTCGCAGCGCAGGCCCGAGCCCGTCGACCTGTCGTCGATCGCGCAGGAAGTCGCCGCGCGCGCATCGGGCGAGGACGGCGTCGAGATCCGCACACGGCTTGCGGCGAGCGCAATCATCGAAGCCGACGAGACCGACATGCGCCGCGTGATCGGCAACCTCGTCGAGAACGCGCGCAAGTACGGCCAGAGCAAACAGGACGGCATCTCGCGCATCACGCTCGAGACGCGCGTGTCGCACACGCGAGTCGAGCTGTCGGTGAGCGACGAAGGCCCCGGCATCCCCGAAGATCAGTTGCCGCTCGTGATGCGGCCGTTCTATCGCGTCGACACCGCACGCACCAAGGCGGACGGCACGGGCCTCGGGATGGCGATCGTGCTGCGGCTCGTCGGCCGCTATCGCGGCGCGCTGCGCCTGCGCAACCGCAACCCCGAAGCGGGCCTCGAAGTCACGCTCGAATTCCCCGGCGCCGGCAAGGCGCGTGCGACTGCGTGACGCGCTCGCGCACGCTTCCTGCGCTTCACACTATCGATCCGGTTGACAAAAACTATGGGGATCGTTAGTCAAAATCTATTGAAGCGCTTTACTAATAGTGCTACAGTCTCCCCCATGCTGTCACACCATCGTTGCAGCACCGAGGTAGCTTGACTCAGTCTTCTTCCCAACTCATACAGGAGTATCCGCATGAAAACCGTGGGCGATAAACTCGAAGCTTTCACCGTCGTAGCCGCGAAGCCGGGCTTCAATCATCACGAGGAAAACGGCCAGTCGGCGTTCGAGACCGTCACCGAAGCATCGTTCCCGGGCAAGTGGAAGATCATCTACTTCTATCCGAAGGATTTCACGTTCGTGTGCCCGACGGAAATCGTCGAGTTCGCGAAGCTCACGAAGCATTTCGAAGAGCGCGACGCCATCCTGCTCGGCGGCAGCTCGGACAACGAATTCGTCAAGCTCGCATGGCGCCGTGAGCACAAGGACCTGAACAAGCTGAACCACTACTCGTTCGGCGACGTCAAGGGCGAACTGATCGACCAGCTCGGCGTGCGCGACAAGGAAGCCGGCGTGGCCCTGCGTGCAACGTTCATCGTCGATCCGGACAACACGATCCAGCACGTTTCGATCAACAACCTGAACGTTGGCCGCAACACGGACGAAATCCTGCGCATTCTCGATGGCCTGCAAACGGACGAACTCTGCCCGTGCAACCGCGCTGTCGGCGGCTCGACGCTGTAAGCGTCGATGCATCGAAGCCCGCGGCGCATGTGCTGCCTGCGGGCTTTTTTAACGGCCAACCCATAGGAGATATCAATGGAATTCATCGACTCGATTAAAGCGCGCATCCCTGACTACGCGAAGGACATTCGCCTGAACCTCGACGGCACGATCTCGCGCTCGTCGCTCGAAGGCACCGACGCGGTCGGCGTCGCGCTGGCGGCGGCGATCGCGGCAAAGAGCACGGTGCTCGTGAAGACGATCCGCGAAGCCGGCGTGCTGTCGCCCGAAGAGACGAACGCCGTACTGACGGCGGCCGCGCTGATGGGGATGAACAACACCTGGTATCCGTATGTCGAGATGGCCGACGACGCCGACCTGAAGACGCAGCGCGCCGAGCTGCGGATGGGTGCGTATGCGACGCACGGCGGCGTCGACAAGCGCAAGTTCGAGATGTACGCGCTCGCCGCGTCGATCGTCGGCAAGTGCCACTTCTGCGTGAAGTCGCACTATGCGCTGCTGAAGAACGAGCAAGGGATGACCGTCACGCAATTGCGCGACGTCGGCCGCATCGCGTCGGTGATCAACGCCGCCGCGCAGGTGATCGCTGCCGAAGGCGAGTAATTGGCTGCATGAGCGGTTTCACCGCGCGACCGGCAGCCATATGCCGGAGCGGCCGTCGCTCCAAACGAAAATGCCACGCCAATGCGTGGCATTTTTCATTTCCGCAGCACAGCGCGCGGAACGAACCGCGCGCCGCCACCGCCGGGCGTCAGCCGCCCTGCCTGACCAGCAGCGCGGCGGCCTGCGCCTCGATGCCCTCGCCGCGGCCGAGATAACCGAGCTTCTCATTGGTCTTCGCCTTCACGTTCACGCGATCGAGCGGCAGCCCGAGATCGGCGGCGATGTTCGCGCGCATCCCGTCGATATGCGGCGCGAGCTTCGGCGCCTGCGCAATCACGGTACTGTCGACGTTCTGGATCGTGAAACCGGCCGCCTTCACGCGGGCGACGCACTCGCGCAGCAGCACGCGGCTGTCCGCGCCCTTGAACGCCGCGTCGGTGTCGGAGAAATGGCGGCCGATGTCACCGAGCGCCGCCGCGCCGAACAGCGCGTCGGTGATCGCGTGCAGCAGCACGTCCGCGTCCGAGTGGCCGAGCAGGCCGCGCTCGTACGGAATCGTCACGCCACCGATGATGAGGGGGCGCCCCGGGATGAGCTGGTGCACGTCGTAGCCTTGTCCGATTCTGAAATCCATGCGTGTTCCGATTGAGATGGGGTGAAAGTCAGGAAGCGTTCGCGGAGCGCGCGAGGATCGCTTCCGCGAGCGCGAAATCTTCCGGGTACGTGACCTTGAAGTTGCGCAGGCTGCCCTGCACGACGCGCGGCGTATGGCCGGCCCATTCGATCGCGCTCGCTTCGTCGGTCAGGTCGTGCCCTTCGCGCTGCGCGCGCAGGATGGCCTCGCGCAGCATGCCGATGCGGAACATCTGCGGCGTCTGCGCCTGCCACAGCGCGTCGCGCGATTCGGTGCGCGCGATCGCGTCGCCGCCGGCCGGCACGCGCTTGAGCGTATCGGCCACCGGCAGCGCGACGATGCCGCCGACCGGGTCGTCCTTCAGCGTCGCGACGAGCGTGCGGATCAGCTCCGGCGTGATGCCCGGGCGCGCGGCATCGTGCACCAGCACCCAGTCGTGGTCGGTCGCGCCGAATTCGGTCAGCTCGAGCAGCCCGTTCAGCACCGACGCCTGACGCGAGCCGCCGCCGCAGCGGCGCACCGCGAAGCGCAGGCCCGCGAAGCGGCGCGCGTCGAAATGGGAATCGTCGGGCGCGAGGACGACGAGCGTCTGCGCGAATTCGCTGCACGCGTCGAACGCGGCGAGCGTGTAATGCAGGAGCGCGCGGCCGGCCAGCGTGCGATATTGCTTCGGCACGGCCGAACCGGAACGGCTGCCCGTACCGGCACAGGGAATCAGGGCGAAAAGTCGGGGAGTCACGAAAGGAAACGCCGGAAAAATGAAATCGAGAAGTGGATTTTATAATAGGTCTTTCGTCTCGACCGGCGCACCGCGATGCGCCCGTGCACGCCACCCCTGCCGTCCCTATGCCAGATAACGATTCCAACCCGTCCGCCTCGCCCGTTGCCCGCGTCAAACCCGGCCAGCGCTTTGCCTTCGACGGCGCGCACGGTTCCGCCGACGCGCTCGCCATCGCCCGTTATCTCGCCGACAACCGCCAGGGCGTGCCGCTCCTCGCGGTGATCTGCGCGAACGCGGTCGACGCGCAGCGGCTCTCGCAGGAAATCCGCTACTTCTCGCCCGACGCGCGCGTGCGCCTGCTGCCGGACTGGGAAACGCTGCCGTACGACACGTTCTCGCCGCACCAGGACCTCGTGTCCGAGCGGCTCGCGACGCTGCACGACCTCGGCGAAGGCCGCTGCGACATCCTGCTCGTGCCCGCGACCACCGCGCTGTACCGGATGCCGCCCGCGTCGTTCATGGCCGCGTACACGTTCGCGTTCGCGCAGGGCGAACGGCTCGACGAGGCGAAGCTGAAGGCGCAGCTCACGCTGGCCGGCTACGAACATGTGAGCCAGGTCGTGCGACCCGGCGAATACTGCGTGCGCGGTTCGCTGATCGACCTGTACCCGATGGGTTCGCCGCTGCCGTACCGGATCGACCTGTTCGACGACCAGGTCGACTCGATCCGCGCATTCGACCCCGACACGCAGCGCAGCCTCTACCCGGTGCGCGACGTGCGGCTGCTGCCCGGCCGCGAGTTTCCGTTCGACGAAGCCGCGCGCACGGCCTTCCGCAGCCGCTGGCGCGAGACCTTCGAAGGCGACCCGAGCCGTGCGCCGATCTACAAGGACATCGGCAACGGCGTGCCGTCGGCCGGCATCGAGTATTACCTGCCGCTGTTCTTCGACGAAACGGCCACGCTGTTCCACTACCTGCCGCAGGACGCGCACCTCGTGTTCACCGGCGATCTCGAAGCCTCGATCCGCCGCTTCACGGCCGATACGAAGCAGCGCCACGCATTCCTGTCGCACGATCGCGAGCGGCCGATCCTCGAGCCGCAGCGCCTGTTCCTGTCCGACGAGGATTTCTTCGCATTCGCGAAGCCGTTCGCACGCGTCGTGCTGCCCGCGCAACCGGCCGGCGGCTGGGCGACCGCGCTGCCCGAGCTCACCGTCGACCGCCATTCCGACGATCCGCTCGCGTCGTTGCGCACGTTCGTCGAATCGTCGGGCAAGCGCGTGCTGCTGACCGTCGAATCGGCCGGCCGCCGCGAGACGATCCTGCAACTGCTCGCCGAACATCACCTGCGCCCCGCGTCGAACGACCACTTCGCGGGCTGGATCGCGAGCGACGAACGCTTCGCACTCGGCGTCGCGCCGCTGTCGAGCGGCTTCGCGGTGCCGGGCGAAGGTTATGCGATCGTCACCGAAACCGAGCTGTACGGCGCGCTCGGCCGCCGCGCGGGCCGCCGCCGGCAAGAACAGGCCAGCAACGTCGACGCGATGGTGCGCGACCTGTCGGAGCTGAAGGTCGGCGACCCGGTCGTCCACGCGCAGCACGGCATCGGCCGCTACATGGGCCTCGTGTCGATGGATCTCGGCGAAGGCGAGACCGAATTCCTGCATCTCGAATACTCGGGCGACAGCAAGCTCTACGTACCCGTCGCGCAATTGCACGTGATCTCGCGCTACAGCGGCGCCGATCCCGACAGCGCGCCGCTGCACGCGCTCGGCTCCGGCCAGTGGGAGCGCGCGAAGCGCAAGGCCGCGCAGCAGATCCGCGACACGGCCGCCGAGCTGCTGAACCTGTACGCGCGCCGCGCGGCCCGCGAGGGCCACGCGTTCGCGCTCGATCCGCGCGACTACGTGAAATTCGCGGAAAGCTTCGGCTTCGAGGAAACGCCCGACCAGGCCGCGGCGATCGCGGCCGTGATCGGCGACATGACGAGCGGCAAGCCGATGGACCGCCTCGTGTGCGGCGACGTCGGCTTCGGCAAGACCGAGGTCGCGCTGCGCGCCGCGTTCATCGCGGTGCTGGGCGGCAAGCAGGTCGCGTTGCTGTCGCCCACGACGCTGCTCGCCGAGCAGCACACGCAGACCTTCGCCGACCGCTTCGCGGACTGGCCGGTGCGGATCGTCGAGCTGTCGCGCTTCAAGACAGCGAAGGAAGTGAACGCGGCGATCGCGCAGATCAACGAAGGCACGGTCGACATCGTGATCGGCACGCACAAGCTGCTGTCGTCGGACGTGCAGTTCAAGCGTCTCGGCCTCGTGATCATCGACGAGGAGCACCGCTTCGGCGTGCGCCAGAAGGAAGCGCTGAAGGCGCTGCGCGCGGAAGTCGACGTGCTGACGCTCACCGCGACGCCGATCCCGCGCACGCTCGGGATGGCGCTCGAAGGGCTGCGCGATTTCTCGGTGATCGCGACCGCGCCGCAGAAGCGGCTCGCGATCAAGACCTTCGTGCGCCGCGAGGAGGAAAGCGTGATCCGCGAGGCGATGCTGCGCGAGCTGAAGCGCGGCGGCCAGGTGTATTTCCTGCACAACGAGGTCGAGACGATCGAGAACCGCAAGGCGATGCTCGAGGAACTCGTGCCCGAGGCACGCATCGTGATCGCGCACGGCCAGATGCACGAGCGCGAGCTCGAACGCGTGATGCGCGATTTCGTCGCGCAGCGCGCGAACGTGCTGCTGTGCACGACCATCATCGAAACCGGCATCGACGTGCCGAGCGCGAACACGATCATCATGCACCGGTCGGACAAGTTCGGCCTCGCGCAGCTCCACCAGTTGCGCGGCCGCGTCGGCCGCTCGCATCACCAGGCCTATGCGTACCTGCTGGTCCACGATCCGCAGGCGCTGACCAAGCAGGCGCAGCGCCGGCTCGAGGCCATCCAGCAGATGGAGGAACTCGGCTCGGGCTTCTATCTCGCGATGCACGACCTCGAAATCCGCGGCACCGGCGAGGTGCTCGGCGACAAGCAGTCGGGCGAGATCCACGAGATCGGCTTCCAGCTTTATACGGACATGCTGAACGACGCGGTGAAGGCGCTGAAGAACGGCAAGGAGCCCGACCTCACTGCCCCGCTTGCCGCGACGACGGAAATCAACCTGCATGCGCCCGCGATCCTGCCGGCCGACTACTGCGCGGACGTGCAGGAGCGGCTGTCGCTGTACAAGCGTCTCGCGAACTGCGAGCACGGCGACGCGATCGACGGCATCCAGGAGGAACTGATCGACCGCTTCGGCAAGCTGCCGCCGCAGGCGCACGCACTCGTCGAGACGCACCGGCTGCGCATCGCCGCGAAGCCGCTCGGCATCGTGAAGATCGACGCGAGCGAGGCCGCGATCGGGCTGCAGTTCGAGCCGAATCCGCCGATCGATCCGATGCGGATCATCGACATGGTGCAGAAACACCGCCACATCAAGCTCGCGGGCCAGGACAAGCTGCGCATCGAAACCCGCTCGCCCGATCTCGCGATCCGCGTGTCGACGATCAAGGAAACGCTGCGCGCGCTCGGTCCGAAACAGGGAGCGGCCGCCGCGGCGCGCTAACGGGGCGGCGATGCTGCACCGCACCGCGCCCGGCGCAGGCGGGCCGACGCGTTTTTGAGTATGATTTTCCCATTCATCAGACGGAGTTTTGCCATGTCCACTCTCGACGCGACGGCGCCGTCCGCCGCAACCCAAGGCGACGCATCGCTGGTCAGCCTGCCCTGGGTCAAGCAACTGGTGTCGATGGACACGACGAGCCGCGTGCCGAATCTCGGCCTGATCGAAACGGTGCGCGACGCGCTCGCCGCGAAAGGCATCGCATCGACGATCACGCACGATCCGCGCGAAGGCTGGGCAAACCTGTTCGCGACGGTGCCCGCGCACGACGGCTCGACGAACGGCGGCATCGTGCTGTCGGGGCATACCGACGTCGTGCCGGTCGACGGCCAGCAATGGGACAGCAACCCGTTTGCACCTGAAATCCGCGACGGCCGCCTGTACGGTCGCGGCACCTGCGACATGAAGGGCTTCATCGGCACGGCGCTCGCGCTGTTGCCCGAGATGCAGGCGACGAAGCTCGCGAAGCCGATCCATTTCGCGCTGTCCTACGACGAGGAAATCGGCTGCGCGGGCGCGCCGCTGATGATCGCCGACCTCGTCAAGCGCGGCGTGCAACCGTCCGGCTGCATCGTCGGCGAGCCGACCAGCATGCGGCCGATCATCGCGCACAAAGGCATCAACGCGTACCGCTGCTGCGTGCGCGGCCACGCGGCGCATTCGTCGCTGACGCCGAAGGGGCTCAACGCGATCGAGTACGCGGCACGCCTGATCTGCCACATCCGCGACATCGCCGAGCGCTTTCGCGCCGAAGGCCCGTTCGACGAGCTGTACGACGTGCCGTTTACGACCGCGCAGACGAGCACGATCCAGGGCGGCAACGCGATCAACACGGTGCCGGCCGAATGCCGGTTCGACTTCGAGTTCCGCAACCTGCCGACGCTCGATCCCGAGCAGATCTTCACACGCATCGAAGCGTATGCGCAGGAAACGCTGCTGCCGCAGATGCTTCGCGAGCATCCGAATGCGGCGATCGAGTTCTCGAAGATCGCCGCGGCGCCCGGGCTCGACGCGACCGAACAGGCCGCGATCACGCAGCTCGTGCGCGCGCTGACGGCCGACCAGGACAAGCGCAAGGTCGCATACGGCACCGAGGCCGGCCTGTTCGAACGCGCGGGCATCCCGAGCGTCGTGTGCGGGCCCGGCAACATCGAGCAGGCGCACAAGCCGAACGAATATGTCGAGCTCGCGCAGCTCGCCGGCTGCGAGCAGTTCCTGCGCAAGTTCATCCGCAGCATGTCGGTCGACGCGCACTGACTGCCTCCCGCCACGCCGGCCCGCGTGTGCGGGCCGGCCCACTCTGCCACCCGCCACGTCATGTCGACTGACCAACAGGGCACTGCCCATACGACGATCGACGGCGAGCCGATTCCGACGCTCGACGAAATCGCCGCGCAGCATTTCGCGTTGTCGCCCTGGGTCGCGCGCACGCCCGTGTTCGAACGCGCCGACCTGCCGTCCCTCGAGGGCACGCATGTCAACTTCAAGTTCGAACTGCTGCAGGTGAGCGGCAGCTTCAAGGCGCGCGGCGCATTCACGAACCTGCTCGCGCTCGACGAGGCACGCAAGGACGCCGGCGTCACCTGCGTGTCGGCCGGCAATCATGCGGCGGCCGTTGCATATGCGGCGATGCGGCTCGGCAGCAGCGCGAAGGTGGTGATGTTCCATACCGCGAGCCCGACGCGCATCGCGCAGTGCAAGCAGTACCGTGCGGAAGTCGTGCTCGCGGGCAGCGCATCGCAGGCGTTCGATCTCGTGCGGCGGATCGAGGCCGAAGAAGGCCGCTTCTTCATCCATCCGTTCAACGGCTATCACACGATCCTCGGCACCGCGACGCTCGGCTACGAATGGGCGACGCAGACGCCCGACCTCGACGCGGTGATCGTGCCGATCGGCGGCGGCGGGCTCGCGGCCGGCATGGCGACCGCGCTGCGGCTCGCGAATCCGCGCGTGCACGTGTACGGCGTCGAGCCGGAAGGCGCCGACGCGATGAGCCGCAGCTTCGCCGCGAATCACACGATCAAGATGAGCGCGATGCAGACGATCGCCGATTCGCTGATGGCACCGCATACCGAGGAATACAGCTACCAGCTGTGCCGGCGCCACGTCGACCGCATCGTCACCGTATCCGACGACGCGCTGCGCGCCGCGATGCTGTTCCTGTTCTCGCACCTGAAGCTGTCGGTCGAACCGGCATGCGCGGCCGCACTCGCCGCGCTGCTCGGCCCGCTGCGCGAAACGCTGCAAGGCAAGCGCGTCGGCGTGCTGCTGTCGGGCACGAACACCGACCCCGGCACGCTCGGCATGCATCTCGCGCACGCGAAACTGCAGCACTGACCGCGCGCCGGGCGCAAGTGGACCAACCTAGGGTTATCCCCAGATTATGTTGACAGCCCTGTTGATAACCCGCCGAACAAGCACGCAAGTGGTTGAGCGCGCAGCGTTTTGCGCGCGCGAAGGTCGATCGACACGAATTGGGCAGATGCGGCCGCTATGGGCTGCAATGTGGCGGCACGGCGCGCGGCCGTCGATCGCCGCCGTGGCAATCGCGCTGCTCGCCGGTTGCGCGGCACCGCCCTCGCCCGTCGTCAGCGCGCAGCCGGCCTGCACGCAGCCCGGCGAAAGCCGCATGCTGCAAGCAGACCTGCTGTTCGGGCGCGACATCGCGGGGCGCGGCCCCGTTACCGATACGGAACGCGCCGCATTCCTCGCCGACACGGTCACGCCGCGTTTCCCCGACGGCCTCACCTACTGGGACACGCACGGCCAGTGGCGCGACCGCGCGACCGGAGGGATCACACGCGAAGACAGCTTCGTGATCCGTATCGTCGCCGACGATACGCCCGACATGCATGCGCGGCTCGCCGCGATCCGGCAAGCGTACGTGGAGCGATTCCGGCAGCAATCGGTCGGCATGACGCTCGCGCCGACCTGCGCGTCGTTCTGACGGCACGATGCGCCACCGCCGTCACAGCATCCGTTTCAGCACATCGTTCTTCGACACGAAGTGATGCTTGAGCGCGGCCCCCGCGTGCAGCGCCACCAGCAGCGCGAGCGTATAGCAGGCCGCGCGGTGAAGCACGAACCAGTGCTCGGTGACGGGCCCCGCGGCGAACGGTGTCCGGATGTAGAAGACGCCGAACAACCAGTAGCCGTCGGGCACCATCACGAAGCCACTGAACAGCACGAACGCGATCAGCGCGTAGATCAGCGAGTGGACGACGTGCGCGATCGCGCGCTGCTTCGCGGGAATCGCGTCGAGTTCGGGCGGCGCGTCACGAAAGAACGTCCACAGATAGCGGACCGGAAACAGCACGATCAGACACGACGCGAGCGACATGTTGAGCGTCGACACGAACTTCCAGATCGCCGGATCGCGGATGAAATGCAACGAAAAACCGGCCGCCATCGTATAGAGAATCACGACGGCGAAAACCCAGTGCAGCGTGCGCGACAGCGCGTCGTACCGGCGGCGCGGCACGGCCGGCGCGATGCCCGGCAGCATGACGGTTGACATAAAGGACTCCTTTGCGGTGGCACGGCGGCCGATGCGATCGCCGTGCTCTTGGAAAAGGAGCGAGTGTCTCGCGCACTGCGTCGCGCGCAAACGATCCTCAGCAATTCCTCAATGCGGCACGCACCCTTTCGCCGCATGCGCAGGCCGCGGCAAACAAAACGGGCGCCCGAAGGCGCCCGTCGCATGCCGGAACAGCGGCGTACCGCTTACTTGCTTTCGAACATGTCCATGATCTGCTGCTTCTCCTGCGCCGTGACAGGCGGCGGCGCGAGCCCTGCCGCGCCGGCCGAGCCGAGTGCGTCGTTCGCGCTGATCGCATTCTCGGCCGGGTTGATGTCGACATTCGCGACAAAGCCGTTGCCCGGCGTGCGATCCGCGTAGAACAGTTCGCCGTCGATCGAGGTCAGCCCGTCCGGCATCGGCATCTGCTGCTCCGGCACGCCGTTCAGCGCGGTGCGCATGTAGTTCACCCAGATCGGCAATGCGAGCTGCGCGCCGAATTCACGGCTGCCGAGGCTCTTCGGCTGGTCGAAGCCCATCCACGCGACCGCGACGAGCGACTGCTGGTAGCCGGCGAACCAGCCGTCCTTCGCGTCGTTCGTCGTACCCGTCTTGCCCTGCAGGTCGCTGCGGCCCAGTGCGTTGCTACCCGCGCCCGTGCCGGCCGTCGCGACCGAATGCAGCAGGCTGTTCATCACGTACGCGTTGCGGCCTTCGATCGTACGCGGCGCCGTGCTGCCCGCGATCACCGGCTGCGACTTCTGCAGCGGCTGGCCGCGCGCGTCGTCGACTTCGGCGATCAGGTACGGATCGACCTTGTAGCCGCCGTTCGCGAACACCGCGTAGCCGGTCGCGAGCTGCAGCGGCGTCACGAGGCCCGCGCCGAGCGCCATCGGCAGGTACGGCGGCGTCTTCGCGGGATCGAAGCCGAAGCGCTGCGTCACGTACTGCTGCGCATACTGCGTGCCGATCGATGCGAGGATCCGGATCGACACGAGGTTCTTCGAACGCTGCAGGCCGGTGCGCATCGTCATCGGGCCGTCCGGCTGGTCGTCGTCCTTCGGCTCCCACGCGGTACCGCCCGGCACGCTCGGCGGGAAGTACAGCGGCGCGTCGTTGATCATCGTCGCCGGCCCCATGCCCTTGTCGAGCGACGCCGAATAGATGAACGGCTTGAACGACGAGCCCGGCTGCCGCCATGCCTGCGTCACGTGGTTGAACTTGCTCTTGTTGAAGTCGAAGCCGCCGACGAGCGAGCGGATCGCGCCGTCCTGCGGCGCAATTGCGACGAGCGCGCCTTCGACCTGCGGCAGCTGCACGACCTGCCAGCCCGTCTTGCCGTCCTTCAGCACGCGCACGATCGAGCCCGGCTTGATGCGCAGCGCGTCGTTCGCACGGGCCCCAAGCGCGGCCGACACGAAGCGCAGCCCGGCCGGGCCGATCGTCGTCGTCGCGCCACCGACGAACTGCACCTCGACCGCGTTCGGCGAGGCCGACAGCACGACTGCCGACTGCAGGTCGCCGTTGTCCGGGTGATCGGCGAGCGCGTCGTCGATCGCCTCGTCGCGGTCGTCGCCGGCCGCGGGCAGGTTGATCGACGCTTCCGGCCCGCGATAGCCGTGGCGGCGCTCGTAATCGAGAATGCCGCGACGCACGGCCTGGTACGCCGCTTCCTGATCGGCCGAGTTGATCGTCGTCGTGACGGTCAGCCCGCGCGTATAGGTTTCGTCCTTGTACTGCTGGTACATCATCTGCCGCACCATCTCGGAGACGTACTCGCCGTGCACCGCATACTGGTTGCCCGGCGTGCGCACGCGCATCTCTTCCTTCACGGCCGCGTCGTACTGCGGCTGCGTGATGTAGCCGACCTCGAGCATGCGCTTCAGGATGTATTCCTGGCGCACCTTCGCGCGCTTCGGATTGACGACCGGGTTATACGCGGACGGCGCCTTCGGCAGCCCCGCGAGCATCGCCGCTTCCGCGAGCGTGATGTCCTTCAGGTCCTTGCCGAAGTACACGCGCGCAGCGGCCGCGAAGCCGTACGAGCGCTGGCCGAGATAGATCTGGTTCATGTACAGCTCGAGGATCTGGTCCTTCGTCAGGGCCTTCTCGATCTTGTACGCGAGCAGCATCTCGTAGATCTTGCGCGTGTAGGTCTTCTCGCTCGACAGGAAGAAGTTGCGCGCGACCTGCATCGTGATCGTGCTCGCGCCCTGGCGCGCGCCGCCGTGCATCAGGTCGGCGACGCCCGCCCGCAGGATGCCGAGGAAGTCGACGCCGCCGTGCTCGTAGAAGCGGTAGTCCTCGATCGCGAGCACGGCCTTCTTCATCACGTCGGGAATGTCCTGGAAGCGCACGAGGCTGCGGCGCTCCTCGCCGAACTCGCCGATCAGCACGTGATCGGCCGTGAACACGCGCAGCGGCACCTTCGGCTGGTAGTTGGTCAGCGCATCGAGCGACGGCAGTTGCGGCGCCATCACGACCAGCGCGTAGCCGACGATCAACGCACCGACGATCGCCAGCGTGACGAACAGGCCGACGAACCACAGCGCGACGCGCGAGCCGAACGAGCGGCGGCCCCCGCCGCCGCCGCTGCGCTGTGCGCGGCGGTCGTCGTTGCGAGGGTCGCGATCGTCGTCATCGGGGTAATAGGCTCCGGACGGCGAACGGCGCAGCGTGTAGTGGGGTTCGTTCCTGTCGGAAGGAGAAGGCGGTCGTTTGATAATTGGCATGTCGGAATGGCGGGCGTACATGGCGCCCTCGAACGCATGCGGAAATGCAAGCGGATGGATCAGAGCGGGTGCATCGAGATGCGACTGTCACGTCGACAGACCCGCCGCGCGGCGATCCGTTCCCGCGACGTGACAGCGCATTTTAATGAAATCGACCGGGTGACTTCGCGATTTTTTGTAAAAATTCCCGCAACGCCGTGATTTGCGGAACGTATTGTCGGCATCCTCGGCCTATCATGGACACGCAATATGGCGCGCGCGGCCGATTTTCTTTCAATCGCGAAAGGTTTGGCATCCTGATACGCCAGCCGCTTGAACTCGCGCGTTTAAGCCGTATTTAAGTGAACCGGTGGTGTAATATCCGCCGGCTCACGCGGGTCGCAACCGGCTCGCGGCGGGCACTGCCGCGGTCACGCGGCGCCTTTCAACCACGGAGGATTTCATGTCGCTTTTCGACTCTGTTTCGCGCACGATCAAAGGCCTGCTGAACGATGCTGCCGATTCGGTACAGGATCCGTCGCGCGACGCACGGCAGATCGTGCGGGAGCTCGACGACAGCATCGGCCGTGCCGAGAATTCGCTGATCGAGATCGAGGCACAGGTCGCGACCCAGCGCAGCAAGCGCGACGCGGCCGACGACAAGGTGAAGAAGTACGAAGACGGCGCGAAGCGCGCGCTGCAGTCCGGCGACGAAGCGCTCGCACGCGAGGCACTGGCCGCGCAGTCGAACGCGGAAGCCGAGCGCGACGCGCTCGCCGCCGAGCTGACGACGCTCGAACCGTCGGTCGACAAGCTGAAGGGGCAGATCGCCGACATGCGCCAGCGCCGCAACGACCTGAACGCGCGCTCGAACATCCTGCAGGCCAAGCAGGAAATCGCGCAGGCGAAGGATGTCGCGGCCAGCGCCTTGGGCGGCATCGGCGGCACGAACCTGTCCGAGGATTTCCAGAAGCTCGAGGACAAGGTCGCGCTGCAGAACGCACGCTCGGACGCGCGCCTCAATTCGGCCGACACGTCGAGCGGCAAGGCGCTCGACGACAAGCTCGCCGCGCTGAACAAGGGCCCGTCGGTCGAGGATCGCCTCGCCGCGCTGAAGAAGCAGCTCGACACGCCCGCGCAGTAACGGCAACCGCGCCGCGGCCCGCCCGGGCGCGCGGCGCGAACCGATCGTCAGGAGACGGGCGCCCGCGCCCGGTTCGACCATGAAGAAATCTCTCGCCGCACTCGGCCTCTCGCTGATGTTGCTGTCGTCCGCCGCGTTTGCGGTACCGTCGCTGCAGCAGGTCGAGCAGTCGATCGCGCAGCGCAACTGGCAACAAGCCGACACGCAGCTGTCGCAAGTCATCGACGCCCATCCGAACAACGCGCATGCGCGCTACCTGTATGCGCAGGTACTGGACCGCGAAGGCCGCGCGTCCGACGCGCTCGCGCAACTGCAGCGTGCGAAGTCGCTCGATCCGCAATTGCGCTTCACGGACGCGTCGCACTTCGCGCAGACGGAGTCGCGCATTCGCGCCGACGTCGCGCGCGTAAGCGGCAACGCGCCGTCGGCCACACAGGCCGGCACGCTGCAGTCGTCGCTCGCGCCCGCCGTCGCGCCCGCCGAAAAACACGGCCCGTCGACCGGCATGTGGATCGGCCTCGGGCTGATCGTCGCGGTGATCGCGCTGGTGCTGCGCTGGACGCTGCGGCGTGCACGCACGGCCGACAACAGCCGCGCCGACGATGAACGCCGCACGCAACTCAAGCGTGCGACCGACGTGCTGAACGACATCCGTCCGCTCAAACTCGACGCGAAGCTGTCGACGGCGCCCGGCGCCGCGGCGTTCATGGGCGAACTCGAAGCGATCGAGACCGACGCGCGCACGCTCGTCGAGGCGCTGTCGAACGGCAAGAATCCGGTGCCGCCGTATCGCGTCGACGAACTCGAACAGCGTCATGCGAGCGTGAAGGCACGCGTCGAAGGCCGCCCCGATCCGGCCGCGCAACCCGCGCCACCGGCGAACGGCAGCGGCTCCGTGTACGCGCAGGAAGCCGATCGCATTACGGGCGCGCAAGGCCAGCCGTATCCGCAGCAGCCCTACCCGCAACAGCAGCCGCCGGTGGTGATCCAGCAAGGCGGCGGCGGTTTCGGCGGCGGGATGGGCGGGCTGCTGACCGGCGTGCTGCTCGGCGAGGCGATGTCGGGCGGCCGCGAACGCGTGGTCGAACGCGACGTGATCGTCGACGGCGAGCGACGCCGGCAGGAAACCGACCCGGGCTTCGACCTCGGCCGCGGCGACGCGTCGAACTGGAGCGACGGCGGCAGCGGCAACGTCGATCTCGGCAGCAACGACGACGGCTGGACGGACGACAACACCTGACCTTGCGCGGCGCGTCGACGTTCCCGACGACGCGCCGCAATGCACGCCACGCTCCCCCCTGCATGACCGGCCGCGCCGACGCGCGGATTTGTCAATCATTTCAAGATGGACTACCGGCAATGGGGAGCGTTCGCTATCATGCGGCCATCGGCGTGCCACCGACCCTCATTCGACGCAATGCATCCCTGCGCGTCGCGGCACGCCTCCCTTCGCCCCAACAAGGAGAAAGCCGCTCATGAGCATCATCAAGGAATTCAAGGAGTTCGCCGTCAAGGGCAACGTGATGGATCTCGCCGTCGGCGTGATCATCGGCGGCGCGTTCTCGAAGATCGTCGACTCGATCGTGAAAGATCTCATCATGCCGGTCATCGGCGTGCTGACCGGCGGTCTGGATTTCTCGAACAAGTTCGTTCTGCTCGGCACCATCCCCCCGACGTTCAAGGGTAATCCCGATTCGTTCAAGGACCTGCAGGCCGCCGGCGTCGCCGCGTTCGGCTACGGCTCGTTCATCACGGTGGCGATCAATTTCGTCATCCTCGCGTTCATCATTTTCCTGATGGTGAAATTCATCAACAAGCTGCGCAAGCCGGACGAAGCCGCGCCGGCCGCGACGCCGGAAGACACCGTGCTGCTGCGCGAGATCCGCGATTCGCTCAAGCAGCGCTGAGCGCCGCGCACCCCGCCTGCCAGGCCCGCCCCGTGCGGGCCTTTTTTATTGCGCGTGCCGTGCACCGCCCGCCGCATGCGGCCTATCTCACTTTTTTGTGACGCGCGAATGCACGTGCGGGGAAAGCAGGTCTATGATGGAGACTAAACGACAGTACGGGCGCCAAGACGCTGGCTGTGTCGATCATGGCGAGCAGGTCGACGGGAGACATTGATCGTCGTACTGCACGAATGCAGCATTTTCGTGTGCTATAAAGGATCGACATGCGGCGTACATAGCCGGGAGTGGGTCGCATGAAAGTGCCGCATTTCTTGCAATTGTTTTTGAGGCGAGTGTTTATGTCCTTCCCGAAAAAACGTCGGCGTGCCCAACAGGATGGCCAGGAGTCATTCCTCGCGGTTTTGCGCCACTCGAAACCTTTCGCCCAGCTCGACACCAAGATTGCCCGCGCCCGTGCGCAGGACGAACCCGTCCTGTACGCGCATGTGCTGCCCGGTCTCGACGTGCTCCTGTGCAGCGTGCGCGGCGCACAGCCGCCCTATCCGGCCATTGCCGAGCTGCGCAAGCGCTGCATCGAATCGATCGCCAACGCGCTCGAGCAGCCGCTGGACGGCCTCGAAAACGGCGGGTACTGGTACGAAGCGAACGGCTTCGGCTTCCTGGTATTCGCGAGCCGGGCACGCGCGCGTATCCTGCCCGAGTTTGGTGCAGGCACGAAAGCGAGCCTGCGCGGCGGGCTCGGTCGCCAGAACGCCGGCGACACGACACCACGCTCCCTCGGCTGAACCGCCAGTCATTCGATGGGCCGCCTCCGGGCGGCCCATCTGCCATTCACGCGCCCCGCGTTTCCGTCACGCGGGCTGCCGACGCCCGTTGCCGGGCCGCACGATGTCGATGAACGCGGCGAAATCGGCGCCGGCGAGCCCCTGTGCGGCGCCGAGCCGCAGCACCTGCTGCACGGTGGCCGACACGGGCATCACCGCACCCGTGTCGCGCGCCGCGTCGGCGATCGCATCGACATCCTTCTGGAACGTGCCGAGCGCGCCGATCGGCGTGTGACCGCCCGACGTCATGCGCGGCACGAACGTCTGCAGCAGCACCGAATCGGCCCAGCCGCCGGCCAGCGCCTCGGCCAGGCGCGCGGCGTCGATGCCGCTCGCCTGCGCCAGGCCGACGGCCTCGGCGATCGCGGTCACCGTTGCGGTGACGATCGCCTGGTTGCACAGCTTCGCCGTCTGGCCCGCGCCCGCGTCGCCCATGTGCGTAATGCGCGACGCGTAGGTGCCGATCAGCGGCCGCACCGAGTCGAGATCGGCCGCGCGGCCGCCGGCCATCACCGCGAGCGTGCCGGCCTGCGCGCCCGGCACGCCGCCCGACACCGGCGCATCGACCCAGCCGACGCCGAGCGCGGCCGCGCGCGCCGCATAGTCGCGCGTCGCGGCAGGCGCAATGCTCGAATGATCGACGATGCGCTGCAGGCGGCGCGAAGCCACATCGCCGGAAAGCAGCCCGTACTCGCCGAACACGACGTCGCCGACCGCGCGCCCGTCGAGCACGCAGACGAATACCGTATCGACGCGTTCAGCCAGTTCGCGCGGCGTACCGACCACCTGCGCGCCGTCCTTCACGAGCGCCTCGGCCTTGTCGCGCGAGCGATTCCACACGCTGACCCGACGCCCGGCCGCCAGCAAATGCCGAATCATCGGCGCGCCCATCAATCCCGGTCCGCAAAATCCGACTTCCACGATGTTCCTCGTCTCCGATATGGGTTGCACTTGCCGCCCATCATACCTATCACTCAAGAAGCCGGGCACGCGCGGCGCAGCTTCTGGACCGCAACCTGCACCGACGATATATGCCGATATCCCAGGGAGCGCATCATGAGCGACCACGTGTACAAGATGATCGAACTGACCGGTTCGTCGCAGCAATCGAGCGACGATGCCATCCGCAACGCGATCTCGAAAGCGGGCAAGACGCTGCACAACCTGCACTGGTTCCAGGTGACCGAAACGCGCGGCCACATCGAAGGCGACCAGGTCGTTCACTGGCAGGTCACGCTGAAGGTCGGCATGCGCATCGACGACTGACGCGCACGCCGCGTCACACGCCGCGCCGCGATCCGGATGCGCGCCATGCGCCTCCGCGCGGCGCCGCGCGCCCCGCATTCCGCCCCGTTCAGGCCCCTTGCCCAGGCCTGGCCGGCGGGTGCCTGCGGGTATCCATCTCTTGACGCTGACTTTCGTTCATATTAAAAACGATATACCCACAGTACCCCTCGATCAGCCCAGACATATAACCCGGAGAAATCATGAGTCAGCAACGCGAGGCGATCGACACGTACCTCTTGCGCGTCTTGCACACCTTGTTGATGGAGCGCAGCGTCACGCGCGCGGCCGTCAAACTGAACCAGTCGCAACCGGCGATCAGCGCCGCGCTGCGGCGACTGCGCGACATCACCGGCGACCCGCTGCTGGTGCGAGGCAAATCCGGCATGGTGCCGACCGAATACGGGCTGCGTCTGCTCGAGCCCGTGCAGAACGCACTGCGTGAAATCGAGCGCATCAAGTTCCAGCAGCACAACTTCGACCCGGCCACGTCGATCCGCTGCTACCGGATCGGCTGCCCCGACTACCTGAACGTGCTGTTCGTGCCGACCGTCGTCGAGCGCTTCCGCCTGGCCGCGCCGAACGCGACGCTCGAGTTTCACTCGCTCGGCCCCGCGTTCGACTACGAACTCGCGCTGGAAGACGGCAAGCTCGACATCGTCGTCGGCAACTGGCCCGAACCGCCCGAGCAACTGCACCTGTCGAACCTGTTCGTCGACGAGATCGTCTGCCTGATGAGCAACACGCACCCGTTCGCGAAGCGCGGCGGGCTCACGCTCGACCAGTACCTGAACGCGCCGCATCTCGCGCCGACGCCGTACTCGGTCGGCCAGCGCGGCGCGATCGACGTGCATCTCGCGCGCGAACGGCTCAAGCGCCACGTGGTCGTCACGCTGCCGTACTTCAACCTCGCGCCGTACGTGCTCGTGAAGTCGGACCTGATCTTCACGACCACGCGCCTGTTCGCCGATCACTACGCGAAGTTCCTGCCGCTGTCGGTCGTGCCGGCGCCGCTCGACTTCCCGCCGATGCAGTACTACCAGCTGTGGCACGAGCGCTGCCACTACTCCGACGAAGTGCGCTGGCTGCGCAGCCTCGTCGCCGAAGCCACCCGCACGCTGATCGAGGCGTAACGGCACACGCCGCCCGCGCCGTCGCGGCGCGGAGCAACGTGGCGACGGCCAGCGGCACGCCCGGCAAGGCGGCCGCCGACTCGCTTCTTCAGGCTTCGCTCAGCGCGATGCCTCGACCAGCGCCTGCGCGAGCGCGTTATGGCGCTCGATGACGGGCGGCAGATCGAGCGTTGCCAGCCGCCCTTCCCGCACCACCACCTTTCCGTTCACCACCGTGTACGCCGTCTGCGACGGCGCGCAGAACACCAGCGCCGCAACCGGATCGTGCAGCGCGCCCGCGAACAACGGCTGACGCAGGTCGAACGCGGCGAAGTCCGCGGCCATGCCGGGCTTCAGCGCGCCGATATCGTCGCGGTTCAGCACCTTCGCGCCGCCGAGCGTCGCGATCTCGAGCGCTTCGCGCGCGGTCATCGCATCGGGCCCGAAGCCGACCCGCTGCAGCAGCAGCGCCTGCCGTACTTCCGCGACCATCAGTGCGCCGTCGTTCGACGCGGAGCCGTCGACACCGAGGCCGACCGGCACGCCCGCGAGACGCATCTTCTTCACCGGCGCGATACCCGACGCGAGCCGCATGTTCGAGCACGGACAGTGTGCGACGCCCGTGCCGGTGCGTGCGAACAGGCCGATGCCCGCATCGTCGAGCTGCACGCAGTGCGCATGCCATACGTCGTGGCCGACCCAGCCGAGATCTTCCGCATATTCGGCGGGCGTCATCCCGAACTTCTCGCGGCTGTACGCGATGTCGTTGACGTTCTCCGCCAAGTGCGTATGCAGCGACACGCCGTACTCGCGCGCGAGCACGGCCGCGTCGCGCATCAGGTCGCGGCTCACCGAGAACGGCGAGCACGGCGCGACCACCACGCGCAGCATCGCGTAGCGGCCTTCGTCGTGATAGGACTCGATCAGGCGCTGCGTGTCGCGCAGGATGTCGGGTTCGCGCTCGACCACGGAATCGGGCGGCAACCCGCCGTCGCGCTGGCCGACGCTCATCGCGCCGCGGCTCGCATGAAAGCGCATGCCGATCCGCTGCGCGGCGCCGATGCTGTCGTCGAGCCGGCTGCCGTTCGGGTAGATGTAAAGGTGGTCGCTCGACGTCGTGCAGCCCGACTGCAGCAGCTCGGCCATCGCGGTGAGCGTCGACACCTCGATCATCTCGGGCGTCAGGTGCGCCCAGATCCGGTACAGGTTCGTGAGCCAGCCGAACAGCTCGGCGTTCTGCGCGGCCGGCACCGCGCGCGTGAGGCTCTGGTACATGTGGTGGTGCGTGTTCACGAGCCCCGGGATCACGAGGTGGCCGCGCAGGTCGAGCACTTCGTCGGCCGTGTCGGGCAGCTCGGCGGTCGGGCCGACCGCGACGATCCGGTTGTCTTCGATGTAGAGCCCTGCGTCGCGCAGCTCGCGGCGCGTGTCGTCCATGGTCACGAGCACGTCGGCGTGCTTGACCAGCAGGGTTTTCGGGCGGGATGGGGATGCGTTCGGCGCGCGTGCGCCGGCGTGCTGCTCGAGGTTCATGCGTTCTCCGCGTCGGTCTGCCCCCAGGGGCTGATCCTGGGGACGGTCACAAAGCCGTTCGAACGCTGATTCGCGGCACGCCCCGGTGCCTGCGTCCGTTCGAACGCCCTGGCCCGGTTACCCGGCGTGCTCGCCGTCTTCGGGGTACGCGCGGGCCACAGGCCGACGCGCACGGCGGGAGGATCGCCCAAGCACGCGCGGCACACAATGCGCGATCCGGAATACCGCGCTTCACGGATTCGATATGGTACGCCGCGCGCGCGTGGTCCGTCCTGCCGCCGGAGGCCCGAAACGCCCGCTGGAAGCCCTGCCGGCGTGCCGTCGACAGCCGCTCATGCGCGGCGCATTATCTTTGATATCGCGCCCGTATTTGCTCGGGGAACCTTTTTACAATGCCTGCACGGCGCTCGCTTCACCTCGCCGACGGGTATGTAGCCACGTGACGTGGAGCCTCGATCCGCCGCACGGTCAATGGATCGAGTCGCCGCCGAACCTCGCATTCACTCAAGGACACACGAATGGGAAAGCTCACTACCCACGTACTCGATACGGCGCACGGTCGTCCCGGCGCCGCACTCAAGGTGGATCTCTACGCGCTGGACGGCGAATCGCGCCGCGCGATCAAGACCGTACTGACCAATAGCGACGGCCGCTGCGACGAACCCCTGCTCGAAGGCGCCGCGCTCGCCGCCGGCGAATACGAACTCGTGTTCCATGCCGGCGACTACTTTGCGTCGCTCGGCGTGAAGGTGCCCGAACCCCGTTTCGTCGACCGCGTCGTGCTGCGCTTCGGCATCGCCGACACCGGCTCGCACTACCACGTGCCGCTGCTCGTGTCGCCGTGGTCGTACAGCACCTATCGCGGCAGCTGACATACGTATCGGCGCCCACATCAAAGACAAACGATCTGAGTCTGGAGGAGTTTCATGGAAGGCTTCATCACCGACTGGCTGAACCTCGCGCTGCGATGGCTGCACGTCATCGTCGCCATTGCGTGGATCGGCGAGTCGTTCTATTTCGTCGCGCTCGACAACAGCCTGAAACCGCCGACCGACCCGAACCAGCGCAAGCGCGGCGTGTTCGGCGAACTGTGGCACGTCCACGGCGGCGGCTTCTACAACATGCAGAAGTACACGGTCGCCCCGCCGGAAATGCCGGATGACCTGCACTGGTCGAAGTGGCCGTCGTACACGACCTGGCTGTCGGGCTTCTCGCTGTTCTTCGTGCTATACCTGCTCGCACCGAACACCTACCTGATCGACAAGAGCGTGCTCGACATGGGCCCGGTGGTCGCCGTCGCATCCGCGCTCGGCTTCCTCGCCGCCGGCTGGATCGTCTACGACTCGCTGTGCCGCATCCTCGGCACCAACGACCGCGTGCTCGGCATCTGCGTCGGCCTCTACGTCGTCGTCGCAGCGTACCTCGCGTGTCACATCTTCGCGGGCCGTGCGGCGTACCTGATCGTCGGCGCGATGCTCGCGACGATCATGTCGGCGAACGTGTTCTTCGTGATCATCCCCGGCCAGCGCAAGATGGTCGACAAGATGCTCAAGGGCGAAGAGCCGAACCCGATCTACGGCAAGCGCGGCAAACAGCGCTCGGTGCACAACACGTACTTCACGCTGCCGGTCGTGTTCGCGATGCTGTCGAACCACTATGCGATGACGTACACGAACAAGTTCAACTGGGTCGTGCTCGTGCTGATCATGCTGGCCGGCGCGCTGATCCGCCAGTTCTTCGTGATGCGTCACCGCGGCAAGCAGCTGTGGTACCTGCCGATCGGCGGCGTCGCGCTGCTGTCGGGCGCACTGGTGTGGACGATGCCGAAGCCGGTCGCACCGGAGGCGCAAGCCGCGAACGCGCCGAAGATCGTGATCAACGACATCATGCCGATCCTGCAGCAGCGCTGCGTCGAGTGCCACTCGTCGAAGCCGACGCTGATGGGCAGCGCACCCGCGGGGGTGATGTTCGACACGCCGGACGAAGTGTCGAAGAACGCGCAGCGTATCTACGAACAGGCCGTGCGCCTGAAGGCGATGCCGATCGGCAACGTCACGCACATGACCGACGACGAGCGCACGAAGCTCGCCGCCTGGTTCGAGGGTGGCGCGGTCAAGTAAGCCGCCGTGCGCCGGTTGCCGGCGCAATCCTCTCCGTTCGCGGGCCCGGTGACGGGCCCGTTTTTTTTGGTTCATCGCGGAATTCCGGCGAGCGCTCGACAGACTGTCGGCATTCGCCATGACGTGTCGCTCGCTCGTACCTTCGATCGTCGGCTCGGACGTCGGCTCGGACGTCGGCTCCATTCAGCAAGCGGTCGCTGGACTCACACTCTTATCGCACGATCAAACGGTGTGTTGACGTTGTCGCGAGGTTGGCCCAGCCGTATCGAGAACCATGTTGCGCAACACTTCGATAGCGGGACGGCCGTCGCCATGCCGATGGGCAAGATGGATGGGTACGCGCTGGGGGAACCACGGAATCGGCTTCAAGACCACGTCAGGCCCAACGATGTGGCACACACTGGCCTGCACGAGACCAACGGCGAGGCCCGCTCCGACAATGCCAAGCAAAGTCAGAACGTCGTCCGCTTCAAATCGATTGTCGGGGGAAAATCCCGCAGCGCGACAAGCCGCGAGGAATCGTTCGTGCGCCGACGGGTTGAGACTGCGACGCCGTGTGATCCAGACCCGACCGTCAAGCTGTTCCGGCAACACGCTGTCTGCCGCTGCAAGCGCATCCGATGCCGGGACTGCCAGCAGCAACGCGTCCTCGCAGACCGGTTCGCAAACCAGCCTGTCCACGTTGTCCGGTGGGGTATGCAACAAGCCAAAATCTATCTCGCGGTCGAGCAACGCGCTTAACTGCTGTGCCGAACGCAGCGATTGAAGCTGTACTTCGATATCTGGAAAGTGCCTTCTGAGGCCGCGTATGGCTGCCGCAAGTACGCCGGTGTGCACCGCAGCCTCGACATAACCGACCGTGACTCTCCCGATTTCGCCGCGGCCCAAGGCTCTCGCGCTGTTCTCCACACGTGCCGCATGAGCCAGCAGCGTGCGCGCTTCGTCAAGGAAGGCTTGCCCCGCTTCGGTCAAGAACAAGCGCTGACGGGACCGCTCAAAAAGCTGCAGTCCGAGCCGTTCCTCGAGGGCAAGGATCTGACGACTCAGCGGCGAAGCCGAGATGTTAAGACGCAGTGCGGCCCCCGCAAGGTTTTCACATTCGGCTACCGCAACAAAGCAATCGAGCTGTCGGAGATTTATCATGTCGGCCCTTTTCGGTCCGATCCATGACCGGATCAGTCCTATGCCGCAATGATATCCGGTAGGAAACTGGCGTGAATCGCTACTTGGGGAACGCCATGCAATTCCTGACACTATCGCGCCGCAGAACGGAGCAGTTTTCCGACACGGAGTTTCAATCCCGGCTCGAGGCCGAGGCGCAGCGTGCCAGAACGCTTTATTCCGAGGGGTTCATTCGTCAAATCTGGCAACGCGGCGACATGCCTGGCGCTTGCCTGCTTCTTGAAGCCGACGACGAAGTACAGGTACGAGAAGGACTGGAATCGCTCCCGCTCGTTGCAGCCGGCATGCTCGAGATCACCCACATCGTGCCGTTAGCTCCCTATCGGGGATTCGGGCCGCGTTCCTAGCCGGCTGGCCGAAGTCTGTGTGAACAAGCCGACGGTGGTTGGCAACACCCTCGGAAATCCGCGAAGAATCTTTCTTGCCTGTTCCGAATGCGCCGCTCGCTAACCGCGCATCGCGTCGCGCTGGAGCGCGACGAGCGCATCGAGCGCGCGCGGGCCGTCGTCGAACGGCACGAAGATGTGGTCGTGGTACGCGGCGGCCATCACGTTGCAACTGATGCCGGCCGCACCGAGCGCCCGCGCGAATGCCGCGGTGAGGCCGACGGCCGCAAGATCGGAATGCACGGTCAGCGTGATCCACGCGGCGCGGAACAGCACCGGCCAGCCGCGACGCGCGGCCACCTCCTCGCCGACCACGACCGTCAGGCCTTCAGCTTCGCGGAACGTCGCAATCGTTTCGGATAACGATACGTCTGCATCGGTCGGCAGCGATACGAACGCGAACGCACCCGGATGCAGTTCGGGTTGCATCGTGCGCAGCAGGATCGAGAGGTCGTTTTCAGGTTGGCTCATCGAAGGAACACGTCCGGAACCGGACGTCATGCGGTGGCGATGCGGGCACGATAGCACGCGCGGCGATGGCACTACGCATGCACCATTGCCACTTCGTCCGCGAGCCAACCGCGCAACGCGACGATGCGCGGATCGTCCTGCGTGCGCGCCGGATACACGACGTGATACGCCACCTCGGGCGACAGCGCGACGCCCACGTCGAACAGCTGCACGAGGCGTCCGTCCGCGAGATCGCGCGCGATCATGTGCGGCTCTGCGAGACCGACCGCCGCGCCGTCCGTCACGGCCTGCACGACGTGGCTCGAATCCGGAAACGCGACGCACCGGCTGTCGTCGAAACCGTCGACGCCGGCCGCGGCCATCCATGCCGACCAGCGCGGCCAGATCACGCCGTCGACTTCGCAGTCCACGTGGCAAAGCGTGTGGCGCAGCACATCGCGCGGCTTGCGCAGCGGCGGCCCGGCCGACAGCAGCGCCGGGCTGCAGACCGCGACGACCGACGTGCCGAACAGGCGCTGCGCGCACGCGTCGCGGTAACGCCCGGTGCCGAAGCGGATCGCGACATCCACGTCGTCGTCATCGAAATCGCGCAACCGGTCGGTGATGTCAAACGTCAGTTCGAACGCCGGATGCGCGGCCCTGAAACGCAGCAGGCGCGGCAGCAGCCAGTGCGTCGCAAAGCGCGCGCCGACCGACACGCGAAGCTCGGTCTGCTCCCGCGCGGTGCGCCGCGCCCGTGCGGTCGCGCGCTGCAGGCCCGCCAACGCATCGGCGGCCGCGCCAGCCAGCACGACGCCGGCCGGCGTCAGCCGGATGCTGCGGCTCGTGCGGATGAACAACTCGATGCCGAGCTGCGCCTCGATTTCCTTGATCTGGTGACTGACCGCCGCCGGCGTCAGCCCGACCTCGTCGGCCGCCCGCGAGAAATTCAGGTGCCGCGCCGCCGCATCGAACGTTCTCAGCGCGCGCGTACCGGGCCACATGCGTTCCATCGATCTTCAAGAAAAATTTGATGACTGTTGCAAAACTACTCGTTTTTCAGCACGCCATCAATCGGCAAACAATAGGCTTTCTTGAAGATGCCGCGAGCCGCCCCGTGCCCGCGGCCGAACCCGGAGATTCGCCGATGACCGCTGCCCCGTTCCCGTCCGTCGCCCAGCTCAACGGCGTGGCCGCCACGCAAGACGCGCTCGCCGCGCTGGCGTTCGCGGGCCATGCGCATTTCACCGCGATGCAGGTGCGCGACGGCCGCGTGCGCGGCCTCGACCTGCACCTCGCGCGGTTGCGCGACGCATCGAACGCACTGTTCGGCCAGGCGTTACCCGACGAGCGGATTCGCGCGTTCCTGTGCGCCGCGCTCGAGCGCGCACCATCGGCGCTGTCGCTGACCGCGACCGTGCATGCGACGACAGGCGAATTCGTCGCGGCGCGCGACGACGAAGCACTCGACGTGCTGGTCCGTACCGCCACGCCGTCGTCGGGGCCGGCCGGCCCGCTCGACCTCGCGCTCTTCGAATACGAGCGCGTGCTGCCCGACATCAAGCACGTCGGCGAAGTCGCGAAGACACACTTCCTGCGCCGCGCGGTCGCGCAGGGTTTCGACGATGCGGCGTTCACCGATCGCCACGGGCGCATCAGTGAAGGCTCGATCTGGAACCTGGCGTTCTGGACCGGCAACGCAGTCGTATGGCCGGTGGCCGGCATGCTCGGCGGCATCACGATGCGCATCGCGCGCCGGCAGCTGGCGCGCCTCGGCGTCGCGCAGCACGATCGCGAACTGACGCCGGCCGATATTCCTTCGATGGCCGGCGCCGTCGCGATGAATTCGTGGACGCCCGGCATCGCCGTGCGCCGGCTCGGCACGGCGACGTTGCCCGACTCGCCGTCGTTCGCCGCGCTGCTGCATCGCGCGTATGAGCAGGAGCCGCTCATCGCCCTGTGACGCGCACCGACACGAAACGCGCGTGCGCTGCCGGTCACCTCACCCGTCGACAGACTCCGGCAGCCGCGCGATCGCCTTGATCTCGAACTGGAAGCCGTACAGCCAGGTCACGCCGACGGCGGTCAGCGTCGGGTGCGGCGCGTCGCCCCAATACTCCGGGACGATCTCCCAGATCCGCTCGAACGTCGCTTCAGGGTCGACGATGAATACCGTCACGTCGACGACATCGTCGAACGTACAGCCGGCCGCGCGCAGCACCGCGTTCAGGTTGTCGAACGCGCGGCGGACCTGTGCGCCCAGCTCCGGCTCGGGCGAACCGTCGTCGCGGCTGCCGACCTGCCCGGACACGAACAGGAAGCCGTTCGAGCGCAGCGCCGGCGAATAACGGTTGCGCTCATACAGCGCCTGGCGACCGGGCGGGAAAACTACGCTACGCTTTGCCATCCAACACCTCCATCAGTCAGTGGGGCGACGCCGCCCCTGCATCAACGATGAAGGCACTTTAAGGACCGTTGCCCGGCGGATAAACCGGCAACCCTGTCCAACACTGTTTGCGCGCCCCAAACAATTCCCGACGACGCGGAGCCCCGACCCGATGGACCGATTCGACGCAATGCAGGCGTTCGCCCGCGTAGTGGAAGCCGGCAGCTTCACGAAGGCAGCCGAGACGCTGCACATGAGCCGCACCACCGTCACGCAACTGGTGCAGCAGCTCGAAGCACGGCTGCGCGTGAAGCTGTTCAACCGCACGACGCGCAAGGTCGTCGTCACGGCCGACGGCGCCGCGTACTACGAGCGCGTGGTGCGGTTGCTGGCCGACATGGACGATGCCGAAACGAGCCTGTCCGCCGCGTCCGCGTCGCCCCGCGGGCGGCTGCGCGTGGACGTGCCGAGCCCGTTCGCGCGCCTGATCCTGATTCCCGCGCTGCCGGCGTTCCATGCGCGCTATCCGGACCTCCAGCTCGACATGGGCGTGAGCGACCGTGTGGTGGACGTGATCGGCGAGAACGTCGACTGCGTCGTGCGCGGCGGCGAACCGGCCGACCGCTCGCTGGTCGCGCGCCGCGTCGGCGACCTGCGGCTCGGCGTGTACGCGTCGCCGGCCTATCTCGCGCGTGCCGGCACGCCGTCGCATCCGGATGAACTGGAAGACACGCATCACCGGATCGTCGGTTTCCTGTGGGCGCGTACCGGCAAGGCGCTGCCGTTTGCGATGGAATGCGACGGCGAGCGCGTCGATGTGCGCGGGCGCTACGTGCTCGCGGTCGACGACGGCAATGCGTACCTCGAGGCCGGCCTCGCCGGGCTGGGCATTCTGTGGCTGCCCGACTACATGGCTGCCGCGCATCGCGCGCGTGGCGAACTGGTGCCGCTGTTCGAAGCGTGGCAGCTCGAACCGATGCCGATGTACGTCGCGTTCCCGCCGAACCGGCACGTCAGCGCGAAGCTGCGTGTCTTCGTCGACTGGATCGCCGACCTGATGGCGCAGCATGCGCCGGTCGCGAACCGGCGTCGCGGCGGCAACGGTTCGCGCGACACGCGCAAGGCTGTGGCGACCTGAATCGCGCATCAACGGCCGCACATAAAAAAACCCGCGCAACATGCGCGGGTTTTGACAAGCTGGTGCGCAAACGCCGGCGACTCAGGCGGTCAGCGCGGTTAGCGCCTCGTCGGTGAGCCACAGCGACTCCTGCAGATCCTGCTCGTTGAGGTTCAGACCATCACCGCCACGGTCGACGACGATGAAGTCGCTGACGCCGCCGAGCGCGATCAGCGGGTGATGCCACACACCTTTCGCATAGTTGACGCCCTGCCAGCCGCTCGTCACGAACGCGCGGATCCTTGCCGGATCGAGATCGCCGGCAGGCGCCACGACGACGAGATAAGGCAGGTCGTTCAACGGCACGAATGCCTGGCTGCCGAGCGGGTGCCGCTCGAGCATCTTCACTTCGAACGGCAGCGTGCGCGGCTGGCCGCGGAACAGGTTGACGAGCGTGCGGCCGTCTTCGTCGGTCACGTCGACTTTCGCGAGATCGTGAAAGCGGATCGTCGTGCCGAGGTTGATCGGGATCTGCTTCGCCCCTGCCGTTTCGATCACGTCGCCGAACGGCGCGAACGCTTCCTTGGTCAGCGGTTCGATAACCAGCGTCTTCATTTGTCGAGCGTCCCCCACAAACGCAGGCGCGACACGCCGCCATCCGGAATGATGTTCAGTCGCACGTGCGTGACAGGGCCGAGCGACGCGATGCCGTGCTCGAAGTAGTGCTGCTTGTCCATCTGCAGCTTCTGCTCGCCGAGCAGCACCGGCCAGAACATCGACTGCGTGATCAGCGAGCTGTCGGTGCCGCCCGACACGTACGCAGCCTGGATCGAGCAGCGGTCCGGGTAGTTGCCCTTGAAGAACGCGGTATCGACTTCGATCTTGCGGATCACGCCCGGCTGCGCGAGCGCGATGATCGCCCAGTCGTTGCCCGGTTCGCGGCGGCGGCGGGTTTCCCAGCCGTCGCCCATGTTCACGCCACGGCCCGGCAGCAACAAGTTCGACGCGACGCCGAAGTGCTGGTTGTTCGCGGCCACGACATAACCGCCGTTTTCCATCGCCGCGAGATCGAACTGCTCGGTCGCGCTCGCGCTGGCCCAGTCGAGCTGCGGCTGGCCGTACACGCGCAGGCGCGCAATGCCGCCGTCCGGGTAGATGTTCACGCGCAAGTGCGTGAATGCGCGTGCGTCGCTCGCTTCGACGTAGTGATGGCTGTTGCCCTGCAGCGTCGTCGACGGCACGATCTCGACCCACTCGGTCGCGTGCGTCGGCGCGCCGTCGGCCACGAAGGCGGCCTCGATCGATGCGGCCGGCGGGAAGTTGCCGGTGAAGTGGCTCGTGTCGATGTCGAAGCCCTTGATCACGCCCGGGCGCGCGAGCTTGACGATGCACCAGTCGTAGCCCGTCGTGCGCTTGCGGCGCGTTTCCCAGCCGTCCATCCACTTGCCGTGGTCGTCGTACTTGCCGGGAATGAACACGGCCGGCTCGGGGTTCAGCATCCGGTCCTTCGGCGCGAAGAAATCGTCGCTGGCTTCGAGCGCCTGCGCACCGAGACGCGGGTCGGCGAGATTCACGTAGCGCCGCGTGAAATCGGGAGCGTTGGGATCGAGAAGCGGAACAGCCATGATGTTTCCTTGTTTCAGTGAGGCGATCGGGCCGCTGCTGTGCAGCAGGCCGTATTGGGGTGTCAGGCGTCGATCAGGTCGTCGAGGCGGAAGCGCGCGATCCGGTAGATCTGGTCGAGGCTCGCGCGCAGTTCCTCGGTGCGCGAATGATTCACGCGCGACTCGAAGTTCGCGATGATGCCGTGCCGGTCATAGCCGCGCACCGCGAGGATGAACGGGAAGCCGAACTTCTCGCGATACGTGCGGTTCAGCGTCAGCAGCTTGTCGAACTCTTCCTGCGTGCACTGGTCGAGGCCCGCGCCGCTCTGCTCGCGCGTCGACTCGGCCGTCAGCTCGCCGCGCACGGCGGCCTTGCCGGCCAGCTCCGGGTGCGCGTTGATCAGCGCGAGCTGGCGCACTTCGCCGCCCGTTTCCACCGCGCCCGACATCGTCTTGTGCAGCGCATCGATGCTCGCGAACGGCCGCTCGCCCGCGGCGACCTCGGCCACCCACGGCGAATGTTCGAAGATCCCCGACAGCGCCGCGACGAATGCGCTCGGCGCCATCGTGTTCAGTTGATTCAACGTGTAACGCATCGCCTTCATGCTTTCCCTTCGTTTCGATGATTGGGCTGATACGGATGATGTTCACGCCAGTGACGCGCGATATCGACACGGCGCGTCACCCATACGCGATCGTGCTTCTCGATGTGATCGAGGAAACGCTGCAGCCCGCGGAACCGGCCCGGCCGGCCGAGCAGTCGGCAGTGCATGCCGATCGACAGCATCTTCGGCGCCTCGTCGCCCTCCGCGTACAGCACGTCGAACGCGTCGCGCAGGTAGTCGAAGAAGTGATCGCCGGTGTTGAAGCCCTGCGGCGTCGCGAAACGCATGTCGTTCGTGTCGAGCGTGTACGGGACGATCAGTTGCGGCGACGTACCGCCGCCCGACACGCCGACGTCCATCCAGAACGGCAGGTCGTCGCCGTAGTTGTCGGAGTCGTACAGGAAGCCGCCGTATTCCGCGACCAGGCGGTGCGTATTGGGGCTGTCGCGGCCGGTATACCAGCCGAGCGGGCGCTCGCCCGTCACGCGCTCGATCGCTTCCATCCCGAGGCGCATGTGCTCGGCCTCGAGTTCGGGCGTCATGCTCTGGTAATGGATCCAGCGCCAGCCGTGGCACGCGATTTCATGGCCGAGCTCGACGAACGCGCGCGCGAGCTCCGGATGACGCTCGATCGCCATGCCGACGCCGAATACCGTCAGCGGCATCCCGCGCTTCTCGAATTCGCGCAGGATGCGCCACACGCCGGCCCGCGAACCGTATTCGTAGATCGACTCCATGCTCATGTGGCGGTCCGGATACGCGGCCGCGCCGACGATTTCGGACAGGAACTGCTCGGAGCCCGGATCGCCGTGCAGCACGCAGTTCTCGCCGCCTTCTTCGTAGTTCAGCACGAATTGCACGGCGACGCGGGCGCGCCCCGGCCAGTTCGCCTGCACGGGATGGCGGCCATAGCCGATCAGGTCGCGAGGATAGTTGGGATCGAGTGACATGGTTCGAAGTACGGCGAAAGTTCGCTGAAATAATGGGTTCGCATCGACCGCGCGGGTGCCGCAGGCCGGCCGCGCGGGCCGATGCGATGACGGCCCAGTGTAGCGAAAACGTCCATACGCGCCCATACAGCGGCGCAGATAGTGCATGTCACACGGTGTGTATGTGCGGTTGCGGCAAATTCGGGACCGGTTCCGCCGCATCCCCGTCCGGCGGGCTGAAGCGGGCGAATGCGCCGTCGTAGCGCTTCGGCAGCGGCCGCGCGTAGTCGCCGCGCTTCGCGGTCGCGAGGCGCAGCGCAACGAGCGCCTCGGCCCACTTGACGGCCGCCGTGACGCCCTCGACCACCGGCGCGCCGATCTGCTGCTCGATCTCGTGCGCGAACTCCGCCATCCCGGCGCAGCCGAGCACGATCGCGTCCGCGCCGTCCTCGTCGAGCGCGCGCCGGCATTCGTCGACGATGATCCGGCGCGCGGCCGACCCCGGCCGGTCGAGTTCGAGCACCGCGACGTCGGTCGCGCGCACGTTGCGGCAGAACCGCTTCATCCCGTAGCGTTCAGCCAGGTGCCACGCCATCCCGCAGGTGCGCGCGAGCGTCGTGACGACCGAAAAGCCCGGCGCGAGCACGCTCGCCGCATGCATCGCGGCCTCGGCGATGCCGATCACCGGCCCGCGCGCGAGCTCGCGCGCCGCATAGAGGCCCGGATCGCCGAAGCACGCGATCACGTACGCGTCGCAGCCGTCGCGCTCGCCCTGCGCGATCTCGGCGAGCAACCCGGGCGTCGCGAGCGCCTCGTCGTAATACCCTTCGATCGACGGCGGCCCCATCGGCGGGCTCACCGCGACGATCTCCGTGCCCGCGGCCGCGACGTCGCGCGCGCAGCGGCCCATCGCGTCGGTCATCCGCTGCGTCGTATTCGGATTGATCAGTCGGATCTTCATCGCATGCTCCTCACGCCTTCGCGCTCACGAGCAGCCGGTAGAACACGAAACCGAGCCCCGCGCCGATGAACCACGAGAAGTTCGCGACGCCCTGCCAGCCCGGCACCATCACGCAAACGACCGCGATCACCGCGGCCGGCAGCAGCGCGGCGAGCGCACGACGGTTCACGCCGCCCGTGTACCAGTAGGTGCCGCTTTCCGACATCGTGTACAGGTCGTCGCGCACGAGCCGGCCGCGCTTGACGAGATAGAAGTCGGCGATCAGCACGCCGTACAGCGGGCCGATGAACGCGCCGAGCACGTCGAGCGTGTAGTGGATCACGGCCGGGTTGTTGAACAGGTTCCACGGCGTAATGAAGATCGACGCGACGGCCGCGAGCATCCCGCCCGCCCGCCAGCTGATCAGCCGCGGCGCGACGTTCGAGAAGTCGAACGCGGGCGACACGAAGTTCGCGACGATGTTGATGCCGATCGTCGCGATCGTGAACGTCAGCGCGCCGAGGATCACCGCGGTCGGATGGTCGATGCGGCCGACCGTCTCGACCGGATCGGTGATGAGTTCGCCGAACACGGGCAGCGTCGCGGCCGTCGTGATCACCGTGACGAGCGAGAACGCGAGGAAGTTGACGGGCAGCCCCCAGAAATTGCCGCGCTTCACGTCGCCGAACGAGCGGCAGTAGCGCGAGAAATCGCCGAAGTTCAGCATCGGCCCGGAGAAGTACGACACGACCAGCGACACGGCCGTGATCATCACCGGGATCACTTCCGCGCCGTGATACTTGACGCCGCCGAGGTTGAGGCCGATGTTGCGCCAGCCCGCGCGCCACACCATGTAGCCTGCGAGGATGAACATCACGACATAGACGGCCGGGCCCGCGAAGTCGATGAACTTCTTGATCGTCTCCATCCCGTTCCAGAACACGAACGCCTGCAGCACCCACAGCAGCATGAACCCGGCCCAGCCGACCGCGGACAGCCCGAGGAAACCGTAGCGATGGACGTCTGCGTACGGCAGCCATTGCGGGAGGAACTTCAGCACGACGATCACCAGCGCGCTCGACGCGAGATAGGTCTGGATGCCGTACCACGCGATCGCGATCAGCCCGCGGATCACGGCCGGCACGTTCGCGCCGAGCACGCCGAACGTCGCGCGGCACGCGACCGGATACGGCACGCCGATCTGCTGGCTCGGCCGCGCGATCAGGTTGCACAGCAGGTTCACGATGCCGATCCCGACGATCAGCGCGATCAGCACCTGCCAGCTCGTCAGCCCGAGCGCGAACAGGCTGCCCGCGAATACGTAGCCGCCGACGCTGTGCACGTCCGACATCCAGAATGCGAAGATGTTGTACGAGCCCCATGTCTGATTCTTCAGGGGTGCCAAATCTTCGTTGTACAGACGTTCGCTGTAACCGCCCGGCAGCGTCGGATCGCCGCCCTCGCCGCCTTCTTCCGCCGGATAGGCGCTGTCGTGCGCCACACTGAACTGAGCCATGACTTCTCCTTGACGCGGCCGGGTGGCCGCTCCACCGTCATCGATATCGCTCCGGATCGTCGCCCGGAGTCGGACCAGCGGCCCGCGGCGAACGCCGCAGGCCTGCATTGCTCTCGTTCTGTGGCGCGCGGCCGGGTTCGCGTCGCCGCTCAGGCGCCGCCGAACACTTCGCGCAAATCGACCTGCCCTTGCGCGGGCCGGTCCAGCATCTTCAGTTCGACATGCTGCAGGTGGTGCGCCATCAGCGTCACCGCCCGCTTCGGATCGCCCGCCTCCAGCGCGGCGAGGATCTCGTCGTGGTCGTCGCACGAACACGGGCTGCGCCCGTGCGATTCGTACAGCGCCGACATCAGCGTCGAGCGTGCGACGAGCCCTTCGAGGCACTCGCTGAGCGTCGCATTGCCCATCAGCGTGGCGAGCGCCGTATGGAATTCGCCCGACAGGCGGATCCATGCCGCGAAGTCGTGCCGCTCGAACGCCTTGCGTTCCTTGTCGATCAGCGCGGCGACGCCCTTCAGCCGCTTCGCGCCGGGCCCGGCCGCGAGCCGTTCGACCACGGCGAGCTCGATGATCCGGCGCATCTCGAACACCTCGTGCACGTCCTGCAGCGTCGGGCTCGCGACGAACGCACCGCGGTTCGGTTCGAGTTCGACCAGCTTGTCGGTCGCGAGCTGCGCGAGCGCCTGGCGAATCGTCCCGCGCTTCACGCCGAACACGTCGCAGAGCTGCGCCTCCGTCAGCTTCGCGCCGGGCGCGAGCCGATGCTCGAGGATCGCCGTGCGGATCCGTTCGGCGATCGCTTCGGGACTGGCTGCACCGGACGGGTGGGAATCGGGCTCGTTCATGATCTGCATCGTGTGATGGTCCTCATCCTAGGATGGACATAAAGATTGTCAACAATTCTTTTCCGGAATTTCGCACAATCGGCGTGCATGGACGCGACTCCAATCGGTGCATGATGCGCGAAGTCCATGCATATCAAGCCTGAATGCCATGGCAGAGGCCGTTCTCGTCGTATACTCTTCCGGACATTTTGTTGACAATACTGGTGCAAAACACGGTGACGACCCTGTCAGCGCCCGCCGAAATTTTTGACCGTTAGTTGCACACTCAAATAAAGAAAAAGGCGGGAAACCCGCCTTTCGATCACCCGCGTCCGCATCAGCCGAGGTGCGGATAGTCCGACAGCGTAAGCCGGAACCCGTGCGCATTCGCGACCAGTTGCGCCTGCGCGCCGAACGGCAGCGTCAGCAGGTCGGGCACGTGGCCGAACTGCAGCCCCGTGACAACCGGAATACCGACCACCTCGCGCACCTGGTCGATCATCGCCTGCATGTCGTAGCCGTTGTCGTATTCGAACGGCCGCGCGCCGGTGAACTGGCCGAGCACGAGCGCCTGCTGGCGCGCGAGCAACCCCGACAGATGCAGTTGATAGATCATCCGCTCGATCCGGAACGGCTGTTCGTTGACGTCCTCGATGAACAGGATGCCGCCCTCGATGTCGGGCATGAACGGCGTGCCGATGAGCGACGTGAGGATTGCAAGATTGCCGCCCCACAGCGTGCCCGTCACGTTCACGGTCTGCACCTGCGGCGCCTCGGCGATGATCGTCGTGCTCGACTGCGTCAGCGTCTGCCAGAAGTGCTGCATCGTGAAGTCGCTCGGCGTTTCCGCGCCGAAATCGGCGGACAGCATCGGGCCGCCGAACGTCTTGATGCGCGCCTTCGCGTACAGCGCGAGCTGGATCGCCGTGAAATCGCTGTGGCCGACGAGCGCGACCGGCTGGTCGCGCAGCCTGCGCTCGAGCCCGCGATAGTCGAGCCCGTGCAGGATCCGCGCGGCACCGTAGCCGCCGCGCACCGCGAGCGCGATGTCCGGCAGCGGCCGCTCGGGATCGGCGAGGCGGTTCAGGTCGCCTGCCCGCTCGCCGTCGGTGCCGCCGAAACGCTGGAAGCGCCGCTGCGTCGCTTCGATGTTCTCGATGCGTTGCTGCGCGGTGCTGAGGCGTTCGAGCGCGCGATTGATCGCGTCGGGATCGTGCGGATAACCGGACGGCGCCAGCAGGCGGATGGTGTAGGACGCGGCGGGCTGGAAGGACATGGCGAAAGGTGTCGGGTCGTCAAACCTGCTTAGAGGGTCCGAACCGTCTTCGGTTCAGGGAACCGTGTGCGCCCGGAGCGACAGGCACGGTCGGCGCGACTATGACGCGCCGGTTTCGGCGTCGCGGGCCAGCCGTGCTTCGCGCAGCGCGCGACGGCGCTCGGCGAAGAACGACTTCAGCGCGGCGCCGCACTCGTCGGCGAGCACGCCGCCGGTCACTTCGGTATGGTGGTTGAGCTGCGGATTCGCGAACGCGTCGATCACGCTGCCGCACGCGCCCGTCTTCGGATCGGCCGCGCCGTAGACGACCCGCGCGATGCGCGCATGCATGATCGCACCCGCGCACATCAGGCACGGCTCGAGCGTCACGTACAGCTCGCAGCCGGGCATCCGGTAATTCTGCAGATTTTGCGCGGCCATGCGCAGCGCGGCCATTTCCGCATGGGCCGACGGGTCGTGCCCGCCGATCGGATGGTTGAAGCCGCGTGCGATCACTTCGTCGCCGCGCACGAGCACCGCGCCGACCGGCACTTCGCCGGCCGCGCGCGCCTCTTCCGCGGCGGCCTGCGCGAGCCGCATGAAATGCAGGTCGCGCGCCGATACGGGCGCAGCTTCGGGAGCAGGAGACTTGGCGGCGGGTTCAGCGGCCGCGTCGGCCGCCGATCGGGCTGCGTCGTGCAGCGCGTCGGACGTCACATCGGCCCCGCTTCGGCGGGCACCTCGTCGAGCCCGCGCTCGCACAGGCGTTCCGCGATGCGACGGCAGTAGTCGCGCGGCATCACCATCGGGCCGCCGCGCAGCGATTCGAGCGCCATGTCGAGCGCCAGGATCTTCGCCTGCAGCCGGCAGCGCGCGGCACGGTCGCTGACCGCCTGCACTTCGTCATGCAGGTTGCGCAGCGCGCGCAATTGCTCGACGGCAGGCGGCACGAAGCCCGCGTTCTTCAGGATACGGTTGGCCACCCGCACCTCCTCGGGCACGAGCAGGTCGTCATCCAGCGCCTGCGGCGCGCCGGTACCCGGCAAATCGTCGAACGCGCCCCGCGCGGCGGCGGCGGCGATACGTTGTTCGACCAGGGCGTCAAGCAATCTCATCAGTCAATTGGAACAATGCGGCAGGCCGAATTCTAGCAGGGTGACGCGGGTATGACAGGCCCTTCGAATATATGCTCGATATTGTGTTTTTTAGGGGCCGAATCGCGACGCATGCGTGACGATCGGCGCCACTTGCCGCTCTGCTGCGCCGCAGCAGGCGGAGCGCCTTCCGGACACCGGCAAATACAAGCGGTGTCGGGCCCTGTTTTTATCTGCGACGACACAGGACGGGTGTCGCGAATCCGGTGAAACGGCAGGCGTCGGTGCGCCGTTGCCGGATCACGCGGCTAACGTTTCCGACCGCGCTTTCGCAAACGGGCGGAACATCATCGCGATCAGGAACGCACCGAGACCGATCGCGAACGAACCGATATACAGCCAGCCGTAGCTGCCGAACGTATCGACGATCAGGCCGCCGGCAACGGGCCCTGCGGCCATCCCGAGGCTGCCGGCCATCGCGCAGCCGCCGATCACGGTGCCCATCATCCGCAGCGGGAAGTTCTCGCGCGCGAGCACCGAATACAGCGGCATCACGCCTGCATAGATGAAGCCGAACAGCGTCGCGACCGCGTAGAACCCGTCGAGCGTGCGCACGAAGTAGTAGCCGAGCGCGCCCAGCGCCTGCGCGAGCAGCCCGGCCACCAGCATGCGCTTCGCGCCGACGCGGTCGCCGAGGAGTCCGAACGCGATCCGGCCGCCCATGCCCGCGAGCCCTTCGACGCTGTAGATCGATACCGCGACGATCAGCGGGATCCCGCACGTCACCGCGTAGCTGACCGTATGGAAGATCGGGCCCGAGTGCGTCGCACAGCAGAAGAAATTGGTCAGCACCAGCACCATGAACTGCGGCGAGCGCAGCGCGTCCGCGACCGACATCGCCGCGGGCGCGCCGGCAGACGGAGGCGCCGCGTGTGCGCGGTCGAGCGCGGGCGCCCGGCGCACCAGCAGCGACACCGGAATCATCACGACGGCCGCCAGCGCGGCGACGAGCAGCATCGACGTGCGCCAGTCGTGCGTCGATACGAGCCACGCGGCCAGCGGCGACATCGTCATCGGCGCCATCCCCATGCCGGCCGACACGAGCGACACCGCGAGGCTGCGGTGCGTGTCGAACCAGCCCGTCACGCACGCCATCATCGGCGCGAATATCGCGGCCGTCGCGCTGCCGACGGCAAGACCGAAGGTCAGCTGGAACGCGAGCAGCGACGGCGCGCGGCTCGCCAGCGCGAGGCTCGCCGACAGCAGCACGGCGCCCGTCATGACGACCGCGCGCGTACCGATGCGGTCCGACAGGCTGCCCCACCCCATGCTCGCGAAGGCCATCGCGATGAAGCCGAGCGTCATCGCACCGGAAATGCCGGTCATCGACCAGCCGGTGTCGCGCGCAATCGCGCGCAGGAACACCGGTAACGAAAACATCGCGCCGATCGCAATGCAGCCCATCAGGCCGCCTGCGGCGACGATCACCCAGCGGTATCGGGAATCCGGCATTTGGCGTCTCCTGTCTCGTTTCGGCAATCCTCGGAAACCGCGCTCCTGCGGCGCCGCGCGGCAGCCTGTCCGGCTGCCGCATCGACGCTGTCGCGAGCCCGGTCGACATGGATACGACGAGCAACACATCGGGAAATCGACATGCGCGCGCACGCGCCGGCGAATCTTTTCGATTGTCGGCCAATCCGCGCGACTGGCAAGGGGCGGATCGTTCGAACACCGGACGCCGGATCGCCCGTTCTGCCCACCGCCTGCCTCCCCGCTTTTCCGGATTCGGAAAGTCGAAATCAGAAATGGTTGGTTTGGACACCCGATCGAGCTGGCTACACTCGACCCATCTTGTCATAACAAGTTGACCGATGACCCCACCCAACGTCGTGCCGCTGTCGGCGGCCCCGCTCTACGTGCAGATCAAGGACACGCTGCGCGCGCGCATTCTCGACGGCACTTATGCGCCGCACAGCCGGATGCCGTCCGAGCACGAACTCTGCGCGATGTTCGACGTCAGCCGCATCACGGTGCGCCAGGCGCTCGGCGACCTGCAGAAGGAAGGCCTGCTGTTCAAGCTGCACGGCAAGGGCACGTTCGTGTCGAAGCCGAAGGCGTTCCAGAACGTGACGTCGCTGCAGGGTTTCGCCGAGGCGATGTCGTCGATGGGCTACGAGATCGTCAACCAGTTGCGCAGCTTTCGCACCGTGAAGGCCGACCGCCATCTCGCGACGAAGCTGAACGTGCCGGAAGGCGCGCCGCTCGTCGAGATCCACCGCGTGCGACTGCTGAACCGCGAGCCCGTGTCGCTCGAACAGACCTGGGTGCCCGAAGCGCTCGGCAAGCGCCTCGCGGGCGCCGATCTCGCAACCCGCGACATCTTCCTGATCCTCGAAAACGACTGCGGCATCCCGCTTGGTCATGCCGACGTGTCGATCGACGCGATCCTCGCCGACGACGAGATCGTCGATGCGCTGCACGTCGAGGAAAGCAGCCCCGTGCTGCGCATCGAGCGTCTCACGCACGACGCATCGGGCGCGCCGATCGACTACGAATACCTCTACTTCCGCGGCGACGCCTTCCAGTACCGGTTGCGCATCGACCGGCAGAAGGCGCGCAAACCTGCAAGGAACCCGCGATGAATACCCATGTGCACGAATACGACGTCGTCGTGATCGGCGGCGGCACGGCCGGCCCGATGGCGGCGATCAAGGCGAAGGAACGCGACCCGTCCCTGCGCGTGCTGCTGCTCGAAAAAGCCCACGTGAAGCGCAGCGGCGCGATCTCGATGGGGATGGACGGCCTGAACAACGCGGTGATCCCCGGGCATGCGACGCCCGAGCAATACACGCGCGAGATCACGATCGCCAACGACGGCATCGTCGACCAGGAAGCCGTGCACGCGTATGCGACGCACAGCTTCGCGACGATCGAACAGCTCGACCGCTGGGGCGTGAAGTTCGAGAAGGACGGCACCGGCGACTATGCGGTGAAGAAGGTCCATCACATGGGCTCGTACGTGCTGCCGATGCCGGAAGGACACGACATCAAGAAGGTGCTGTACCGGCAACTGAAGCGCGCGCGCATCGCGATCACGAACCGGATCGTCGCGACGCGCGTGCTGACCGATGCGCACGGACGTGCGAGCGGCGTGCTCGGCTTCGACTGCCGCACCGCGGCGTTCCACGTGATCCGCGCGAAGGCCGTGATTCTCTGCTGCGGCGCGGCCGGCCGGCTCGGGCTGCCGGCGTCGGGCTACCTGATGGGCACGTACGAGAACCCGACCAACGCAGGCGACGGTTATGCGATGGCCTATCACGCCGGCGCCGCGCTCGCGAATCTCGAATGCTTCCAGATCAATCCGCTGATCAAGGATTACAACGGCCCCGCATGCGCGTACGTGACGGGCCCGCTCGGCGGCTTCACCGCGAACGGCAAGGGCGAGCGCTTCATCGAGTGCGACTACTGGAGCGGCCAGATGATGTGGGAGTTCTACCAGGAACTGCAAAGCGGAAACGGCCCCGTGTTCCTGAAGCTCGACCATCTCGCGGAAGAAACGATCCAGACCATCGAGCAGATCCTGCATACGAACGAGCGGCCAAGCCGCGGCCGCTTCCATGCCGGGCGCGGGACCGACTACCGCAGCCAGATGGTCGAGATGCATATCTCCGAGATCGGCTTCTGCAGCGGCCACAGCGCATCCGGCGTGTACGTGAACGCTCGCGCGGAAACGACCGTGCCGGGGCTCTATGCGGCCGGCGACATGGCGGCCGTCCCGCACAACTACATGCTCGGCGCGTTCACGTACGGCTGGTTCGCCGGACAGAACGCGGCCGACTACGTGGCCGGCCGCGACCATGCACCGGTGGATGACGAACAGGTCGACGCCGAGCGCGCCCGCGTGCTCGCCCCGCTGTTTCGCGAGCGCGGCCTGGCGCCGGCGCAGGTCGAATACAAGCTGCGCCGCATGGTGAACGACTACCTGCAACCGCCGAAGGTGACGCGCAAGATGGAAATCGGACTGCAACGTTTCGACGAGATTACTGAGGATATCGAAGAGATAAAGGCGAGCCATCCTCACGAACTGATGCGCGCGGCTGAAGTTCGAGCGATCCGCGACTGCGCCGAGATGGCCGCGCGCGCGTCGCTGTTTCGCACCGAGAGCCGCTGGGGGCTGTATCACCATCGGGTCGACTTTCCGCACCGCAACGACGCCGAATGGTTTTGTCACACCTGGCTGCGCAAGGATGCCGACGGCGCGATGCGCAGCGAGAAGCGGCCGGTCGAACCATACATCGTACCGCTTGCCGACGACGAACGTGGCGCCTACGCGCATCTGCGCATCCGCGAACCGGCCGCGCTCGCGGCCTCTCTCTGAGGAGCCTTACCGTGCCCCATACCCCGCACGACATCTTCCAGCGCAGCAGCGCACCCGTCACGATCGACGAGGCACTGTGCATCGCCGACAAGGGCTGCACCGTCTGCGTCGACGTATGCCCGCTCGACCTGCTCGCGATCGACGTGACCAAGGGCAAGGCCTATATGCAGTTCGACGAATGCTGGTACTGCATGCCGTGCGAGCGCGATTGCCCGACCGGCGCGGTCAAGGTCGATATCCCTTACCTGCTGCGCTGACCGGGCGCGCGGCCGATCGTCGTCGTGCCGCCCGCGCGGGCCGTGCATCGACGACGCGACGGCCGGGCCCGCGTTCGCCAGGTTCGCTTCGCCATACCGCACCGCCGATGCACCGCGCTCCGTGAGCAGCCGCCCTTTCATCGAACCGACCTTTTGCCCATGACCGCTTTCTCTTCCACCTCCTCGCTGCCCGGCACGCACGATCCGGATCTTGCCGCGCTCGTCGCCCGCCTCGCTGCGCCCGATGCATCCGTGCGCCGCATCGCATTGCTCGAGCTCGCCGATCTCGAGGAATCCGATCTCGTGCCCGCGTTCGTCGCGGCGCTGCGCGACGACCCGTCGGCCGACGTGCGCAGCGAAGCGGCCCGCGTCCTCGGCGAATGGGAACAACCCGACGTCGTCGACGCGCTGTGCCGCGCGCTGCTCGATCCGGACGACGGCGTGCGCGCCACTGCCGCGCAGAGCCTGTCCGAACTGAAGAACGCGGCATCGGGTACCGTGCTGTGCCGCTGGGCCGACCGGCCCGAGCCGTTCGTGCGCGGCGCCGTGCTGCGCGGGCTGCGCGAGTTGCGCGCCCCCGACGCGTTTGCGCCTGCGTTGCGCGCGCTCGACGCCGACACCGCGGCCGTGCGCGCCGAGGCGGTCGCCGTGCTCGGCTGGCTCAAGGATTCGCGCGCGCTGCCGCCGCTCGCACGCATCGCGACGGCCGACGCCGATGCAGACGTGCGGCGAATTGCGGTCGGTGCGATCGGGTTCGCGGCACCCGGCGACACGGCCGTCGTCACCGCGTTGCTCGCGGCACTGCGCGACGCTGCATGGCAGGTCCGCGAGGAAGCGGCCGCAACACTCGGCAAGCTGCGCGTTGCGGACGCGCGCGAACCGCTCGTTGCCGCGCTCGACGACGATTACTGGCAAGTGCGCTTGCGTGCCGTGCGCGCGCTCGGGCAGCTACGCGATGCTGCCTCGGCACCGGCCATCGTTGCGCTGCTCTCGCATGCGATCAGCAATCTGCGCAAGGAAGCCGCGCTTGCGCTCGGCGAATTGCGCGCCCCCGCGACGCTGCCCGCGCTGCACGACGCGCTGGAGGATCGCGACCCCGAGGTCCGCAAGGCGGTGCGGATCGCGATCGGACAGATCGGGCAACTCGGCGAGAGGCAATGACGCCGCCGACCGAGATCGCGCTCGATCACGCGGCCCATGCGTTGACATTGCGCTGGCCGGGCGGCGACGTGCAGCGCATCGGCTACGCACGGTTGCGCAACGACTGCCCCTGTGCCGCATGCCGAAAGATCCGGCTCGACGGACACGTTATCAACGTGATGCCGAATCTGACGCTGGACGGCGTGGAACCGGCCGGTTACGGCATCCGCCTGCTGTTCGGCGACGGTCATGCGCGCGGCATCTACCCGTGGCCGTATCTGATGGAACTCGGCAAGCGCGAGAGGGATGCAAACATCGCGGCGCATTGCATCTGCACATCCAGCGAACTCGCAGGCTGACCGTCGTCGGGCCATCGTTGCATCGGGCAAACCGCACCTCGATGCGCGCCGCCGCCATGCACCCGAAAACGCTGCGAGATCGCCGAAGAGACGACCGTCGACGTCGAAGCGCTTGACGTCTTTACCGCACTGGATGCTTTCGACTACGATGCCGACGGCGGCGTGCGCCAGCATTTCATCATGATCGCGGTGCTGTGCAGATGGTTGCGCGGCACACCCGCCGCCGGCGACGATGCGCTCGACGCACGCTGCTTCGGCCTCGACGAACTCGATCGCGACGACTTGCCGATGAGTGCGGGTGTCCGCGATGTCGCGCGACGCGCGATCGAACGGGCCGCGGGCCTTGGCGATGCGCAGCGTCCATCAACGACTTGAAACATCCTCGTCATTCCCGCGTCCGGTGCGGGCGGCCCGGTCGGAGGCCATGACGGTGTCGGCCAGCCGCCGAACTCCGAGTCACTACACGTCAAACCATGATCAGAATTCGCAAGTCCACCGAGGCCGACGGCACACGCGTGCTGGACATCTGGCGCAGCGCGGTCGATGCAACGCACCACTTCCTGAGCGACGACGACCGTCGCGCAATCGAAACCGAAGTCATCGCGTTTCTGCCCGTCGCGCCGCTCGATCTGGCTGTCGATGATGACGACCGCGCGATCGGCTTCATGCTGCTCGACGGCAGTCATATGGAAGCGCTGTTCGTCGATCCCGCTCACCACGGCGCGGGTGTCGGGCGGCTGCTTGTGGAAGAAGCGATCAGGCGCCATCCCGACCTGTCGACCGACGTCAACGAGCAGAACGAAGCGGCGGCGGGATTCTACGAGCGGCTCGGATTCGAGCGTTGCGGGCGATCGGCACTCGATGGACAAGGGCGCGCATATCCGTTGATTCACCTGCGCTATCGCGCGGCACGGCCGTCCTCACAGGAACGCGCGTAACCTCGCTCGAGCGATATCGGGCTGCCGTTCACGCCGCACGCCTATCGACATGCGAACGCGGCCGGTTGATGCCGAATCCGCTCAACGCACGCGGCACGCGTCACACGCACCGACGAGCAGCCACGTCGCGCGTGACACGTCATGCGCGACGCATCGGCAGCACGCGTTCGGCGATCGCGAAGGCGCGTTGCATGAAACCGTTAAACCGGTCAGCGTCGCGCCGCAGCCCGGCCTGTTGTCCGCCGATCAGGCACAAATGCACGGCCTGCCCGACGATCTCGGCCTCGCCCGACGTGCGCACCAGCCGATGCGACGTGTCGATTGCGAACGCGAGCCGCGCCGCGTCGACGCGCTGCTGGAATTCCGAGACCAGCGGATCGTGCAGCGCCCATGCGCGAATCGCGACTTCACGCCCCGGTCGTTTTTCGGCGGCAATGCGCAGATAGCGCGCCAACGTGTCGCCAGCACCGTGGCCGTCCGCCGCATACGTGAGCATGCGCGTCGTGTAGTCGTCCTCCCACGCGATCAGCAGCGTCCTGACGAAGTCGTCGCGATTGCGGAAGTGGTGATAGAACGAACCGCGCGTTACGTTCAGCCGTCGCGCGAGACTCTCGGCCGAAATGCCTGCGTACCCTTCTCCATCGAGGGCATCGAAGCCCGCTGCAATCCAGTCGTTTCGAGTCAGTGTGCTCATCGGCATCGCCATACAGGCTGTGTATGGTGCGGCATGGACAGATAGGCTGCGAACTCTATCACGGCCGCCGCCGCTTCCGGCACGGCGCCGCAACTCATGGAGTTCGCGTTGAAAGACATCGTTCTCGTTGCATTCGACCAGTTCACCGATATCGACCTGTTCCTGATGTGGGACATTCTCGGCCGCAACAGCCAGGACTGGCGTGTCCGGATTCTCGGCGCGCAGCCGGTGCTGCATTCCGCACATGGCCTGGCCATTCCCGTTCACGGCCCGCTGTCGGACGCCAATCACGCCGATGCGGTCCTGTTCTCGAGCGGCAAGCAAGGGATACCGGCTGCGCTTGCGAGCCCGGATTTCCTGACGTCGTTCGATCTCGATCCGGCTCGCCAGCGCATCGGATCGATTTGCGCGGGCGCCTTTGTTCTCGAACGGCTCGGACTCGTTCCGGACGGTCGGGCGACAACGCATCCCGACGCGCGTAGCGACCTGATCGATCGCGGGCTGCAGGTGCCGGACCAGCCGCTTTTGTGTCGCGACAACGTCGCGACCGCCGGCGGGTGCCTTGCAGCGCTCTATCTGACGGGATGGCTCGTGGAATCGATGTTCGACGCGGACAAGCGCCGCGAGACGCTGAGGCCGTTGCTGCCCGCCGGGCAGCGGGAGATTTTCGAAGCGCTGATCGACTTCAGCATCAGGCAGGGGGAGGAGCAAACCACGCACTCGATCCGGATGGTCGAAGTCCCGAGTGAACTTCCGACATGACGATCAGGCCGATGAGCCGCCATTCGTCAGCGGCCATGCTTGCGAACGCACGGCTGGCATGCGAACAGCATCAGGTCAACCCGATGAGGCCTATCGCCAGTTCATCTTCGGCATTGCAAAGAACCCAGCGGCACCCGATCCAGAGGGAGTAACGATGCCTGACTGCGGAACTTGATATCAAGACCTCAAGGCCCCGCTCCGGACTTGGGCGTTGACGGCAACGCATGGCACAGGATCGCAAACGGCGAAATGGCGAGGACAATCGCTTCTCGGGCTGAACGAGTCTTTCACTGGCCCGAAGATGCTACCCTCTCGGCCAAACTCACGCCATCGCATGATGCAACAGGATTCAACCATGCAAACCGTTGCGGTACTGGACTTCGAAACAACCGGGCTTTCGCCGAATCTGGGCGACCGTGCTACCGAAATTGCCGTCATTCTTCTACGCGACGGACAAGTCGTCGACCGTTTCCAGAGCTTGATGAATTCGGGCAGGCGCATACCGTCCGACGTCGTCGCGCTGACCGGCATCACGAACGACATGATTGCATCGGCGCCCCCGGCGTCGAAAGTGATGAAGGAAGCGGCGGCGTTCGTCGGCAAGCATGCGGTCGTCGCACACAACGCCGGTTTCGATAAGCGGTTCTGGCAGGCGGAGCTCGGGCTTCTCGACATGTCAGCCGAGCATTCCTTTGCTTGCACGATGCTCGTGGCGAGACGCATCTACCCGGACGCCCGGAGTCACCGCCTGTCGAGCCTGGCCGAGACGCTGCAGTTGCCGAAATCGGGCCGCGCTCACCGGGCGATGGTCGACGCCGAGATGGCCAGTCATCTGTGGTGCCGGTTGCAGCACGACATTGCCCGGACTTACGGACTGAATCGTATCGATCACGATCTGATGACACGTGTCCAGACAACGAGCAAGGTGAAGGTGCCTATGTACTTGCGTTCGCTCGTGCGAACGCACGCGTGAGATCCAAGGAACGGAAACCGACGTTTCCTGACTCGCGCAACGCGCCAATGCAAAACGGCCTGGCAACCGCCAGGCCGTTTCTTGTCCGAATCTGCGACTGGGCAGCAGACGAACTGAACCAGCAATCCGCTTACGAACTATCGCGACATCAACCAATGCGCGACGACGAGAGCGGAATCAAGCGCTGATTCAGCAGGAATGCTTACTCCCACTCGATCGTCGCCGGCGGCTTCCCCGAGATGTCGTACACCACACGGTTGATCCCGCGCACCTCGTTGATGATCCGGTTCGACGCGCGGCCGAGCAGCGCGTACGGCAGGTGCGCCCAGTGTGCGGTCATGAAGTCGGTCGTCTGCACTGCACGCAGCGACGTCACGTAGTCGTACGTGCGGCCATCGCCCATCACGCCGACCGACTTCACCGGCAGGAACACCGCGAACGCCTGGCTCGTCAGGTCGTACCAGCTCTTGCCGACATCGGATTCGCCGCACAGGCCGGCAGCCGCATCCTGCGCGGTCGCGGTCGTGTTGCGCAGCTCCTCGATGAAGATCGCGTCCGCGCGGCGCAGCAGGTCCGCGTATTCGCGCTTCACTTCGCCGAGAATCCGCACGCCGAGGCCCGGGCCCGGGAACGGATGGCGGTACACCATCTCCGGCGGCAAGCCGAGCGCGACGCCCAGCTCGCGCACTTCGTCCTTGAACAGGTCGCGCAGCGGCTCGAGCAGCTTCAGGCCAAGCGTTTCCGGCAGGCCGCCGACGTTGTGGTGGCTCTTGATCGTCGTCGCCTTCTTCGTCTTCGTGCCGCCCGATTCGACCACGTCCGGATAGATCGTGCCCTGCGCGAGCCACTTCGCCTTCGACAGCTTCTTCGCCTCGGCCTGGAACACTTCGACGAACTCGCGGCCGATGATCTTGCGCTTCGCTTCCGGATCGGTCACGCCGGCCAGGTGGCCGAGGAACTGGTCGGCTGCGTCGACGTGCACGACCTTCGCATGCAGGCGGCCCTCGAACATGTCGAGCACCATCTTGCCTTCGTTCAGGCGCAGCAGGCCGTGGTCGACGAACACGCAGGTGAGCTGGTCGCCGATCGCGCGATGGATCAACGCGGCCGCGACGCTCGAATCGACACCGCCCGACAGGCCGAGAATCACTTCCTCGTCACCAACCTGCTCGCGAATCTTCGCGACGGCTTCCTCGATGTGGTTGCGCATGATCCAGTCGGGTTTCGCGCCGGCGATCTGCAGCACGAAGCGTTCGATGATCTGGCGGCCCTTCACCGTGTGCGTGACTTCCGGATGGAACTGCACCGCGTAGTAGCCGCGCGCCTCGTCGGCCATGCCGGCGATCGGGCAGCTCGGCGTCGACGCCATCAGCGCGAAGCCCGGCGGCAGCTCGGCGACCTTGTCGCCGTGGCTCATCCAGACCTTCAGCATCCCGTGGCCTTCGGCCGTCGTGAAATCCTCGATGCCGTCGAGCAGGCGCGTATGGCCGTGCGCGCGCATTTCCGCATAGCCGAATTCGCGATGGTCGCTCCACTCGACCTTGCCGCCGAGCTGCACGGCCATCGTCTGCATGCCGTAGCAGATGCCGAGCACCGGCACACCGAGATCCCACACGGCCTGCGGCGCGCGCAGTTGATGGTCTTCGTACGTGCTCGCGTGGCTGCCCGACAGGATCACCGCCTTCGGCGCGAACTCGCGGACGAAGTCGTCGGACACATCGTTCGGATGGATTTCGCAGTAGACGTGCGCTTCACGCACGCGCCGCGCAATCAGTTGGGTGACTTGCGAACCGAAGTCGAGAATCAGGATTTTGTCGTGCATGGCTGCGGACGGGATGAAGAGAATAAGAAAAGCAGCGCATCGTGCGCTGCGTCAATAGCATGGACGGCGGCGTCGGGCGGCAGGTGGCACGCGCGACGCATGGCCGGTCAATCCTGCATCGGCGGGCGCTCGTCGAGTGCGATGCCGCCTGACGATTGGCTGGATGCGGCCGACGGCGCCGCCGCGGGCGCCGCGGGACGGCTGGCGACGGGCTCGACACGCTGTGGTGCCGGCGACGACGCCGGCGCCATCGCCGGCTCGGCCGGACGCTGCGCCGGTGCGCGCGCCTCGAGCGCCTGCGCTTTCTCGCGCCGGCGCACGGCCGATGCGAGCCGCACACCGCCGAGGCCGAGCACGATCAGCGCGCCCCCGGCCACGACCGACAGCACCCTGCCGGCGGCCGCGAGCGCGGGACCGCTGCCGGTGCCGAGCGACCAGACAATCGTCAGCGCGCCGGTCAGCCAGTACACATGGCCGACCGACCGCGCGACGGGTGCCGTGAGGTCGCCGTTGAACGCCGCATGAAACGCGAGCCACGCGAGCCCGAGCAACGCGATGCCAAACGCCTGGCCGAGCATCGCCGGCTGGACGTTCGCCAGCTGCAGCGCGTTGAAGAGCGACTGCCAGGGCGTCAGCACGAACAGCACGCCGAACGCCAGCAGCAGCACGGCATCGATGATCAACACAGCTCGCAGCAGCGGTTTCATCGGCGATCAGTCCACGTGGTAGTTCGGCGCTTCCTTCGTGATCTGCACGTCGTGCACGTGCGACTCGCGCATGCCCGCCGCGGTGATCTGGACGAACTCGGCCTTGTCGTGCAGCTCGTCGATCGACCGGCAGCCGCAATAGCCCATGCTGGCGCGCACGCCGCCGACCAGCTGGAACAGGATCGCGTTGACCGAGCCCTTGTACGCGACGCGGCCTTCGATGCCTTCCGGCACGAGCTTGTCGATGTTCGCCGAGTTGTCCTGGAAGTAGCGGTCTGCCGCGCCGTCCTTCATCGCACCGACCGAACCCATGCCGCGATACGACTTGTACTGGCGGCCTTGATACAGGAACACGTCGCCCGGCGCCTCTTCGGTGCCCGCGAACATGCTGCCCATCATCACCGCGTTCGCGCCGGCCGCGAGGGCCTTCGACACGTCGCCCGAGAAGCGCACGCCGCCGTCGGCGATGCACGGCACGCCGGTGCCCTTCAGCGCTTCCGCGACGTTCGCGATCGCGCTGATCTGCGGCACGCCAACGCCCGCGACGATCCGCGTCGTGCAGATCGAGCCGGGGCCGATACCGACCTTGACCGCGTCCGCGCCGTACTCGACGAGCGCCTTCGCGGCAGCGGCCGTCGCGATGTTGCCACCGATCACTTCGACGTGCGGGAAGTTCTGCTTGACCCAGCGGACGCGCTCGAGCACGCCCTTGCTGTGACCGTGCGCGGTATCGACGACGATCACGTCGACGCCGGCTTGCACCAGCAGCTCGACGCGCTCTTCGTTGTCCGGACCGACGCCGACCGCCGCACCTGCGCGCAGCTTGCCGTGTTCGTCCTTGCACGCGTCCGGGTGCTCGGTCTGCTTCGTGATGTCCTTGACGGTCATCAGGCCGCGCAGTTCGAATGCGTCGTTGACGACCAGCACGCGCTCGAGGCGGTGGCTGTGCATCAGCGCCTTCGCTTCGGCGAGCGGCGTGCCTTCCTTGACCGTGACGAGGCGCTCGCGCGGCGTCATGATCGACTTGACCGGCTCGTCGAGGCGCGTTTCGAAACGCAGGTCGCGGTTCGTGACGATGCCGACGAGCTGCGGGCCTTCGACGACCGGGAAGCCCGAGATGCCATGCTGGCGCGACAGCGCGATCACGTCGCGCACCTTCATCTGCGGCGGCACCGTGATCGGATCGCGGACGACGCCCGACTCGAAACGCTTGACCTTCGCGACCTCGCGGGCCTGCTCGGCCGGCGTGAGGTTCTTGTGGACGATACCGACCCCACCCTGCTGCGCCATCGCGATCGCGAGGCGACCTTCGGTGACCGTGTCCATAGCGGCGGACACGAGCGGCATGTTCAGGGAGATGTTGCGGGTCAGCTTGGTCTTGAGGCTGGTGTCGCGCGGGAGAACGTCGGAGAAGGCGGGTACGAGGAGCACGTCATCGAAAGTGAGTGCTTTTTGGATCAGACGCATGGCAAATCCTATGGGCGCAAAAGCGAATTATACGCGAAGCGCTGCGAATTTTCACAACACGAACAACGGCTTAGCCGTTTTCATGCGGTCAGGGGCCGAATCGTTCGGATCGCCGTTCGGTTCGTTTTCGATCGCCTTTCGTTTCACCGCCGCATCGAGCCATTCGCGCAACGGGCTGCACCTCGGCAACTGCGCCTGTCGCGACCGGGCCACACGGCGGTGACGGCCGCGGCCCGGCAACGCGCCGAATAGGCCCGCAACGCCACTCGCCTCCCCGGTCTTACACCAGCCCGGCCGCACGCGCGATCATCGCGATGCCGCCCCCGATCGCGATGCCACCGACGAGCCGCGCAACACGCTCGCCTGGCGCCAGGCGCTCGGCGGCGATCGCGACCGTCACGGCGGCCATCACGCGCAGATCCATCATGCCGGCCGCCAGTGCGACCGCCATCAGGTTCCCGCAACACGCTCCGCAACGCATCGCGACTTGCACGCCGTGCCGCCATGCCGCGCCGGCATCCGTCCGCGACGGGTGCGGGTGCGGGTGCGCCCACGCGTGGCGACAGCACGCCAGCCGGCGCACCTTCCACGCCGAGAACTGCAATACGCCCGCGCCCGACACGACTGCGCCGGCCGCGAACGGCATTGCGCGGGCGAGCACCGGCAGCCGGGCCGCAGCGGCCGTCAGCGCGCTGCCGAGCGGAAACGCAATCGCGCCGAGCGCCATCCATACTGCGAAATACCCGGCGCCCGCGACGACGACCAGCCAGGTCGAGCGCGCCGAGGCCAGCGAGCCGACGCGCTGCCGGTATCGCCAGAGCGTCGGCGCCAGCACGGGCAGCATCATCGTCACGGTCATCGCGCCCCACATGCCGGCGAATGCCGCGAACGCGCGGCCGGCGCCCCAACCGCACGGCCGCAGCCACGCCGACGAGAGCGTCCAGCCGCCGTGCATGGGTTCGCCGCCCATCGCGTCCATGGCTGCGTGCTGCGCCAGCGTGGCCATCGCGGCGGCGGCGAACACGGCAACGAGCGCCGCGCCGAACGCCCGCCGATCGCGGCCCGGATCGCCGGTTGCCGGCCGTGTCATCGCGCGCTCCCGCCCGTCGCCGGCCCGCGCTCAACCGCGCGCGTACTCGTCGTGGCGGCGCCACCACGGGCCCGCCTCGTTGCGCCCGAGCGGCGCGCGATCCAGCCACTGATACATCCCCCACAACCCGTCGAGCCCGCGCGCATAGGTCGAGTACGTGTGATAGACGGCACCGTCCTCGCGCACGAACGCGCTCATCCCCGGCCGGTCGAGCGAATAGGTGGCCGCGTCGGTGCCGCACGTCGCCGCGAACTGCACGACGGGCGCCGGCGGCGGATCCATGTCCATCGCGTGCGCCGCCCGCGCGTAGTTGTATTCGACGTCGCCCGCGCGCCGCTGCGTTTCGGTGAACGACACGTTGAAGTCGAAGTTGAAATCGCTGCCGACCGACGACGCCCACGGGAAGGACCACCCCATCCGCTGCCGGTACGCGAGCAGCTTGGCGAGCGGCGCGCGCGACACGGCCGCGAGCGTCACGTCGTGGTTCGCCAAATGCACGGCAAAACCGTCGAAGCCGTCCGCGAGCGCCGAGCACGATGGGCAACCCGCCTTGTAGTCGGGGCCGAACATGAAGTGATAGACGAGCAGTTGCGAACGGCCGCGAAACAGGTCGTCGAGCGTCGCCTGCCCTTCTTCGGTGTCGAACCGGTAGGTCTTGTCGACGCGCACCCAAGGCAGTGCCTGGCGCCGCCGCACGAGTTCGTCGCTTTGCCGCGTCAGCGCCTTTTCGGCCTCGAGCAGCGCCCTGCGCTCGGCCAGCCATTCGTCGCGCGTTCCGGTGAGATGGGTCGTCATTGCGGGTTCCTCCTTCCGATGGGTATCCGGGCACGGCGTACGGCGCCGTGTGCGTGGTGCTAGATTAGTGCTCGGCATCGGGCCGGAGGGAGTGACAAGTGTGTCGGGATTCGGATGGATTCGCTGATCACCGCGGCTGCGCGCGCGCTTGCGGCCGGTGACGCGCTCGGCGCGCTGAACCGCGTCGCGCTGCGCGACGACGCGCCGGCGCTCGCGCTGCGCGGGATCGCGATGGCGCAGCTCGGCGATTTCGAACGCGCGCGGGTACTCGTGCGCGGCGCCGCCCGCGCGTTCGGCGCGAAGGAAGCTGTCGCGCGTGCGCGCTGCGTCGTCGCGGAAGCCGAGATCGCGCTCGCGTCGCGCGACCTCCGCTGGCCGACGCGCGCGCTCGATGCCGCGTGCGCGACGCTCGACGCGCACGGCGACCGCGCGAACGCCGCACATGCGCGCTATCTCGGCGTGCGCCGGCTGCTGCTGATCGGTCATATCGACGATGCCGAACGGATGCTCGCGACTCTCGATCCCGCGCCGCTGCCGGCCGCGTCGCGCGCCGCCCATGAACTGATCGCGGCCGGCATCGCGATGCGCCGCATTCGCACGCACGCGGCTCGCGCTGCGCTCGACCGTGCGCGCACGGCCGCCCGCGACGCCGGCATCGCCGCGCTGACGGCCGAGGTCGACACCGCCGTGCGCGTGCTCGATGCGCCGGCCGCGCGACTCATAACGCGCGGCACGTCGCGGCTCGTACAGCTCGACGAAGTCGAGACGCTGTTCGCGTCGAATACGCTCGTCGTCGATGCGTGCCGTCACACGGTGCGCGACGCGCGCACGACCGTGTCGCTCGCACGCCGCCCCGTGCTGTTCGTGCTCGCCCGTACGCTCGGCGAGGCATGGCCGGCCGACGTATCGAGAAATGCGCTCGTGGCCGCCGCGTTCCGCGCGAAACATGCGGACGAATCGCATCGCGCGCGCCTGCGCGTCGAGATCGGCCGGCTGCGCGCGGTGCTGCGACCGCTCGCGAACGTCACCGCAACGGCGCGCGGTTTCGCGCTCGAACCGCTCGGCGTACGCGAGACCGTCGTACTCGCACGCCCGGTCGACGATCGCCACGCAGCCGTGCTCGCGCTCCTCGCCGACGGCGAAGCGTGGTCGAGCTCCGCGCTGGCGCTCGCGCTCGGCGCGAGCCAGCGCACCGTGCAGCGCGCGCTGGACGCGCTTGCCGAAGCGGACAAGGTGCAGGCGCTCGGACGCGGACGCGCGCGGCGCTGGATGACGCCGCCGCTGCCCGGATTCGCGACGACCTTGTTACTCCCTGCGCCGCTACCGGGAGATTAGGATGGCCTCACCGAACGACGAGGTGACGAACATGAAACGCTCCCATGCAGAGATCATTCGCGAGTACGGCCCGTTTCCGGGCGTCGACGGCGTGCACGGCGTCACGTTCGACGGGCAGCACGTGTGGTACGCGTCCGGCGACAAGCTGAATGCACTCGATCCCGAGCGCGGCACGACCGTCCGCTCGCTCGACGTTGCCGCGCATGCGGGCACGGCATTCGACGGCCGCCACCTGTTCCAGATCGTCGAAGACCGCATCGAGAAGATCGATCCGGAATCGGGCCGCGTGCTCGCGACGATCCCCGCACCCGGCGGCGGCGCCGACTCGGGGCTCGCGTGGGCCGAAGGCACGCTGTGGGTCGGCCAGTACCGCGAACGCAAGATTCATCAGATCGATCCGGAATCGGGTGCCGTGCTGCGCACGATCGAGTCGAACCGCTTCGTCACCGGCGTGACGTGGGTCGACGGCGAGCTGTGGCACGGCACCTGGGAAGCCGACCAGAGCGAGCTGCGGCACATCGATCCGCGTACGGGTCAGGTGCTCGAGCAGGTCGACATGCCGCCCGGCGTCGGCGTGTCGGGGCTCGAATCCGACGGCCACGACCGCTTCTACTGCGGCGGCGGCAACAGCGGCAAGCTGCGCATCGTGCGGCGCCCGGCGCGAGCGCGGACGCCGGGCGACGGCGCCGGTGCGACGCCCGATCCGGCCGACGGCTGATTCGACCGACCGCTGATCCGGAACATACTGCGGCCGCGAACTCTCCAGAATCAGGAACGGATCGCGGCCGCACCGTCGCGCAACACGTCGAAGCCCAGCCATGCTCCGAGTGCAGGAATGAACAAGACGCCGCCGAACCGGCGTCGCTAAGATGCGCGCTCGTTCATGTGTTCGGAGCAGTCGATGCGGCGCGGTGTGGTCTATGGTGTCCTGGCAGGTGCCCTGTGGGGCATGGTGTTTCTCGTTCCGCGGCTGCTGACCGACTTCTCGCCGCTGCTGCTGAGCGCCGGCCGCTACGCGATGTACGGCCTCGTGTCGCTCGCGGCCGCACTGCCGGCCGCCCGCTCGCTGCTCGCGCGGCTGACCCGCGACGATCTCGTCGCGCTCGTGAAGCTTGCGGTCGTCGGCAACGTCGCGTACTACATGCTGCTGACCGGCGCGGTGCACCTGATCGGCATCGCGCCCAGCTCGCTGATCGTCGGCGTATTGCCCGTTACCGTCACGCTCGCGGGTCTCGGCGACCACGGCGCCGTGCCGTTGCGGCGGCTGGCCGTCCCGCTGGCACTGGTGATCGCAGGCATCGTCTGCATCAACGTCGACCTGTTCACGTCCGAGGCCGCGCACGCGACGACGCTCGACCAGAAGCTCGCGGGAATCGCCTGCGCGGCCGGCGCGCTGGCGAGCTGGACCTGGTACGCGGTCGCGAACGCGCGCTACCTGCAGCGCCATCATCGTTTCGGCGGCAACGAATGGTCGGTGCTGTGGGGCGTCGTGACGGGCCTGATCGGCGGGCTCTGCTGGATCGCGATCCTCGCGCTGCCGGCCGGTACGGTGCAGGCGGCCGTGCCGGCGTCGCGCTGGCAGTTGTTCTGGCTGCTGAACCTCGTGCTCGCGATCGGCGCGTCGTGGCTCGGCAACGGGCTGTGGAATGCCGCGTCGAAGCGGTTGCCGCTCACGCTGTCGGGCCAGTTGATCGTGTTCGAAACCGTGTTCGCGATGCTTTACGCGTTCGTCTACGACCAGCGGATGCCGCACGCACTCGAGATCGCAGCGCTCGTGCTGCTGCTCGCAGGCGTGTACGGCTCCGTGCGACAGCACGGCGACACGCCCGCCGGCGGCGCTACGCCAGGCAGCGCGTCGGTCAATGCGAACGTCGCGGCCCACTGAGCGCCGCGGCGTTTGATCAGACGAATGGGGATGGAAGGAGCGGAACCGCGCGCGTCAGCGCGCGTCCTTGTGCATCCACTTGCGGCCCTCGATGGAGCCGGCGCGGCGGGACTTGTCGACGCGCCGCTGGCGCGCCAGCTTCGGATCGACGATCAGCGGGCGGTAGATCTCGACGCGGTCGTGGTCGGCGAGCGGCGCGTCGAGCGATGCGAGCTTGCCATACACGCCCGTCTTCGCTTGCGCGAGGTCGATCTCCGGGTGCAGCGCGAGCACGCCGCTCGCGTCGATCGCCGAGCGAACGGTCGCGCCTTCGGGCAGCGACACCGGAATCAGCGTCTGGCGGTCCGGCAGCGCATAACAGACTTCGATCGACAGCATCGCGTCACCCCTTCCCGTAGCGCTGGTCCGCGCGCTTCACGAACGAATCGACGAACGTGTTCGCGATGTGGCTGAACACGGGCCCGATGATCTTCTCGAGCAGGACGCTCGAAAACTCGTAGTGCAGCGCGAATTCGATCTTGCATGCATCGGCGCGCAGCGCGGTGAAACGCCACGAGCCCGTGAACTTCTTGAACGGGCCGTCCGTGAACTCCATGTCGATCCGCGTCGGACGCTGCTGCGTGTTGCGCGTCGCAAAATGCTGCTTGATGCCCTTGAAGTTGATATCGATGCGCGCTTCCATCCCGCTGTCGTCCTGACGGCGAATTTCGACGCCGCCGCACCAGGGCAGGAAATTGGGGTAGTCGGCCACGTCGGTGACGAGGTCGAACATCTGTTCCGCCGAATGACGGATCAATACGGTTTTCTGGACATCTGCCATAAATCGCGCGGCATCGCTGAAGGTGGGAAAGCAAGCCGGGCGATTCTCGCCCCGCTTTGCTAAAATCGTGATTTTAAACGAGTTGGCCCAATCCTTTCATGAGCATCATCGACAACAGGAAAGCGCACTTCGATTATCACATCGAGGAACGCTACGAGGCGGGGCTCGTGCTGGAGGGCTGGGAGGTCAAGGCGCTGCGCGCCGGGCGCGGCCAGATCAAGGAGGGCTACGTCGTGGTGAAGAACGCCGAGATCTTCCTGATCGGCACCCATATCAGCCCGCTGCCCGAAGCCTCGACGCACATCAATCCCGACCCGGTTCGCACGCGCAAGCTGCTGCTGCACCGTGAAGAAATCAAGAAACTGATCGGCAAGGTCGAGCAGCGCGGCTACACGCTCGTGCCGCTGAACTTCCACTACAAGGGCGGCCGCGTGAAGTGCGACATTGCGCTCGCAAAGGGCAAGAAGCTGCACGACAAGCGCGAAACCGAGAAGAAGCGCGACTGGGAACGCGAGAAGGCACGCATCATGCGCGCCGGCACCTGACGCGCGCGACACGACACGCATCGCAAACGACACGGCCCGCTCGAAGCGGGCCGTGTTGCTTTGTACCGCGTGATTCGCACATTTCGGCGACCGGACGCGGGCGGCGGGATTCCGGACGCCGTGTCGTTTCGGCCAACGACAGGGGTTGGCCGGCAACCGACGGACATCATCCTGGCCCGCCCGGCTGCGCGACGATTCGCCGCACGCCAGCCGCACGCGGCGACCGCCAGCCAATCGCGCCCGTCCGCTCAGCCCTTCCCGCCCGCAGCCGGCGACGCGTTTTTGACGATCGACATCGCCGATGCGATTGCACCGCCGAGATCCGCCAGGTTCGACGGCACGATCAGCGTGTTGCCCTGCTTTGCGAGATTCGCGAACGCGCCGACATACTGCTCGGCGACCTTCAGGTTCACCGCGTCCATCCCGCCCTGCGACTGCATCGCGTTCGCGATCTTCTGGATCGCCTGCGCGTTCGCCTCGGCCACGGCAAGGATTGCGGCGGCCTCGCCCTGCGCCTGGTTGATCGCGGCCTGCCGCTCGCCTTCGGACTTCTGGATCGCCGCTTCGCGCGCACCCGACGCGAGGTTGATCTGTTCCTGCTTGCGGCCCTCGGATGCGGCGATCAGCGCGCGCTTTTCGCGCTCTGCGGTGATCTGCGCCTGCATCGCGTGCAGGATTTCCTTCGGCGGCGTCAGGTCCTTGATCTCGTAGCGCAGCACCTTCACACCCCAGTTCGAGGCGGCCTCGTCAAGCGCCGACACGATGCTGTGGTTGATGAAGTCGCGCTCCTCGAAAGTCTTGTCGAGCTCCAGCTTGCCGATCACCGAGCGCAGCATCGTCTGCGACAGCTGCGTGATCGCGAGCACGAAGTTGCTCGACCCGTACGACGCCTTCATCGGGTCCATCACCTGGAAATACAGCACGCCGTCGACCTGAAGCTGCGTGTTGTCGCGCGTGATGCAGATCTGGCTCGGCACGTCGAGCGGAATTTCCTTCAGCACGTGGCGATACGCAATGCGATCGACGAACGGCAGCACGATATTGAGACCGGGCGACAGCGTCGCGTGATAGCGACCGAAGCGCTCGAGCACCCACGCATGCTGCTGCGGCACGATCTTCACCGTTTTCGACACGATCACGATCGCGATGACGAGCAGGACAACCCAGATGATCAGCGAATCCATGAAGTATTCCCTCCTTGTTGTATCAGCGGACGATCAGCCCGCGGGTTTCGCCACGACCACGAGACAGTTGCCGCGCACGGCACTCACCTGATACACGCGCGCATCGTCTCGCTCGCCGTTCGCGAGCTCGACGTCCCAGTCGGCGCCGCGATACTGCACGCGCGCACGGCCGTCACGCCACGCGTCGACCGTGACGGTCGCGCCGATATCGAGATTGACGTCGGGATTCGTCGACGTGTCGCGCTTCTGCTTGCGGCCGAGCCCCGAACGGCGCAGCACGATCATCGCGACGACCGCGACCGCGGCCGCCGCGCCGAACTGCACGTGCGGCGCAAAACCGGCCAGTTGCAGCAACCCGCCCGCGAGAAAGCCGAGCGCGATCATCAGCAGATAGAACGTGCCCGTCAGCAACTCGGCCACGACCAGCACGCCCACCGCGACCCACCAGAACAGATGCCCGGACATCATTGTGGTCTCCAGAAAACGCCCCCACGCTCACTTCGTTCGCTGTCGACCGGAGTTGGCGCTTCAGCGCTTACTCCGGTCCCATGCACGGCTCCCCCCCCGCGGGGGCGGTCGGCACGCTTGGGGCGGCCCGGCGCGTCCCGACAAACAAAAACACCCCGGTGCTTACCGGGGTGTTTATAGCATGAACCTTGCATTTCGCCTTCAACGAAAGCGCGGCGGACCCGCGCTTTCGCCGAAGGTGCGTTACCGACCGTTACTTCCGGTTGGCGAGCGCCTGCCACGTTTCGATGATCGTGTCCGGGTTCAGCGAGATCGACACGATGCCTTCATCGGTCAGCCATTGCGCGAAATCCGGGTGATCGGACGGGCCCTGGCCGCAGATGCCGACGTACTTGCCCATCTTACGGCAGGTATCGATCGCACGCTTCAACAGGAACTTGACGGCCGGGTCGCGTTCGTCGAAGTCGACTGCCAGCAGTTCCATGCCCGAGTCGCGGTCGAGGCCGAGCGTGAGCTGCGTGAGGTCGTTCGAGCCGATCGAGAAACCGTCGAAGTGCTGCAGGAACTCTTCGGCGAGGATCGCGTTGGTCGGGACTTCGCACATCATCACGAGACGCAGGTCGTTTTCGCCGCGCTTCAGGCCGAACTTCTCGAGCAGGCCGACGACACGCTCCGCCTGCTTCACGGTACGCACGAACGGTACCATGATCTCGACGTTGGTCAGACCCATCTCGTCGCGCACGCGCTTCAGTGCACGGCACTCCATCTCGAACGCCGGCGCGAAGTCTTCGGCGATGTAGCGCGATGCGCCGCGGAAACCCAGCATCGGGTTTTCCTCGTCCGGCTCGTAACGCGAACCGCCGATCAGCTTCTTGTACTCGTTCGACTTGAAGTCGGACAGACGCACGATCACGGGCTTCGGATAGAACGCCGCGGCGATCGTCGCGACACCTTCCGTCAGCTTGTCGACGTAGAACTGACGCGGCGACGCGTGGCCGCGCGCAACGCTCTCGACGGCCTTCTTCAGGTCCTGGTCGATGTTCGGGTACTCGAGAATCGCCTTCGGGTGTACGCCGATGTTGTTGTTGATGATGAACTCGAGACGCGCGAGGCCCACGCCGGCGTTCGGCAGTTGCGAGAAGTCGAACGCGAGCTGCGGGTTGCCGACGTTCATCATGATCTTGACCGGGATTTCCGGCAGTTCGCCGCGCTGCACTTCCGTGACTTCCGTCTCGAGCAGGCCGTCGTAGATCTTGCCTTCGTCGCCTTCCGCGCACGACACGGTGACGAGCGCGCCGTCCTTCAGGATGTCGGTCGCGTCGCCGCAGCCGACCACCGCCGGCACGCCGAGCTCACGCGCGATGATCGCCGCGTGGCAGGTCCGGCCGCCACGGTTCGTGACGATCGCGGCCGCGCGCTTCATCACCGGCTCCCAGTTCGGGTCGGTCATGTCGGCAACCAGCACGTCGCCCGGCTGCACGCGTTCCATTTCCGACGGATCCTGGATCACGCGCACGGGGCCCGCGCCGATCTTCTGGCCGATCGCACGGCCCGTCGCGAGCACCTGCGACTGGCCCTTCAGCTTGAAGCGCTGCTCCGCCTTGCCGGTCGCCTGGCTCTTCACCGTTTCCGGGCGCGCCTGCAGGATGAAGATCTTGCCGTCGCGGCCGTCCTTGCCCCACTCGATGTCCATCGGACGCTGGTAGTGCTTCTCGATGATGACCGCGTACTTCGCCAGCTCGATCACGTCCTCGTCGGTGATCGAGTAGCGGTTGCGCTGCTCGTGGGGCACGTCGACCGTCTTCACGCGGCCCGGCTCGCCCGGCTGCGTGAATTCCATCTTGATCAGCTTCGAGCCGATCGAGCGGCGGATGATCGGGTACTTGTCCTGTGCGAGCGTCGTCTTGAACACATAGAACTCGTCCGGGTTCACCGCGCCCTGCACGACGGTTTCGCCCAGGCCGTAGCTCGACGTGATGAACACGGCGTCCTTGAAGCCCGATTCGGTATCGATCGTGAACATCACGCCGGCGGCGCCGACGTCCGAGCGGACCATGCGCTGCACGCCGGCCGACAGGGCGACCTCGGCGTGCGTGAAGCCCTTGTGCACGCGGTACGAGATCGCGCGGTCGTTATACAGCGACGCGAACACGTGCTTCATGCGGTCGAGCACGTCTTCGATGCCGACGACGTTCAGGTACGACTCCTGCTGGCCGGCGAACGATGCGTCGGGCAGGTCTTCCGCGGTCGCGGACGAGCGCACGGCGAACGACAGCTCGGCCGGCGAGCCGTTCTTCAGGACTTCGAACTGCGCGCGGATTTCCTGCTCGAGGCGCGACTGCATCGGCGCGTCGACGATCCACTTGCGGATTTCGGCACCGGCTTCGGCGAGCGCCTTCACGTCGTCGATGTCGAGCGACTCGAGACGCTTGGCGATGCGGTCGGTAAGGTCGTTGTGCGTGAGGAAATCGCGGAACGCGAGCGCGGTCGTGGCGAAACCGGTGGGCACGCGAACGCCTGCTTCGGAAAGCTGGCTGATCATCTCGCCGAGCGACGCATTCTTGCCGCCGACGATCTCCACATCGGTCATCCGCAACTGCTCGAACGGAATTACATACGCCTGGTCCTTTGCGACGTTTGCTGCGTTAGTCATACAAGCCCCTAAGTGTGAAAAAAATGCTCGATCGCGCAAGTGGGCTTGGACGCGGGCGCCTGCAAAAAGGCGCGGCGCGTCTTGCGCAACCTGTTAGATAAACAATCGCAGCGGCGGAAAATCTTCAGACCCGATTTGCAAAAATCCCGGCAGAAGGGCGATATTCTCAGACGAATCGCCGAACTTGCCGGGAATTTTGGAATCAAGCGGCCAAGCCACGGGCGCCGTTCGCGCCCTGCCCCCGCAATTGCTTATCCAACAGGTTGCCGCTATTCTACCGTGCCGGCTGCCGGATGTGGCGCGACCTTGTCACTGCGTCTGGAGGCGAACCTCCAGCCGCCCCGCGCAACCGCCCTTCACGTTCGACGCCCAGATTCATGCTGCCAACCGTTTTCATCGTCTCCGACGGCACGGGGATCACTGCCGAAACCTTCGCGCATTCGATCCTCTCCCAGTTCGACCAGAAATTCCGTCTCGTGCGCGTGCCGTTCGTCGACTCGCTCGACAAGGCCTATGCGACCGTCGAGAAGATCAACGAGGCCGCCGTGCACGACGGCCGCCGCGCGATCGTGTTCACGACGCTCGTCGACAGCGAGTCGAACGACATCGTCAAGCGCTCCAACGCGCTCGTGCTCGACATGTTCCAGCGCTTCGTCGAGCCGCTCGAGCAGGAGCTGGAGCTCAAGTCGAGCCACGCGATGGGCCGCGGCCATCAGAACGCGGACACCGAGGAATACAAGACGCGGATCGAGGCGATCAACTTCTCGCTCGCGCACGACGACGGCCAGTCGAACCGCAACCTGTCGGAAGCCGACGTGATCCTCGTCGGCGTGTCGCGCAGCGGCAAGACGCCGACGAGCCTGTATCTCGCGATGCAGTACGGCGTGAAGGCCGCGAACTATCCGCTGATTCCGGAAGACTTCGAACGCGGCAAGCTGCCGTCGGCGCTCTCCGCGCACCGTGAAAAACTGTTCGGGCTGTCGATCGACCCGCAGCGTCTGTCGGAGATTCGCAACGAGCGCCGGCCGGGCAGCAAGTACGCGGCACCCGAGAACTGCCGCTACGAGATCAACGAGGCCGAAGCGATGATGCGCCGCGAGGGGATCAAGTGGCTGTCGTCGACGCACAAGTCGATCGAGGAAATCGCGACGACGATCCTGCAGGAAATCCGCCTCGACCGGCAGTCGTACTGAGCGCCTGCGCGCTTGCGGCCATCTGGCCGCCGCCGGAAACAAAAAGGCCGCGTCGAACGCGGCCTTTTTTCGTGGTGCGGGGAATGCCCGCATGCGGCATCACGCAGGCCGCTGCTGTCGCACCTGCTCGAACAGGCACACCGCTGCTGCTGCGGCAACATTCAGCGACTCCATCCCGCCCGGTTGCGGAATCGTCACGCGATGCGTGGCCGCATCGCGCCAGAACGCCGATACGCCGGCGCCCTCGTTGCCGAATACCCATGCGACGGGCCCCGACAGGTCGCAGTCATAGAGCGCCTGCGCGCCATGCGAATCGGTCAGCGCGACCGGCACGTCGAGGCGTTCGGCGAGCGCCGCGGCTTCAACATCCTCGTGGATCGACAGCAGGAAATGCGCGCCCATCCCCGAACGCAGCACCTTCGACGACCATGCGTAGGCCGTGCCCGGCGCGCAGAACACATGGCGCACGCCGGCGGCCGCGGCGCTGCGCAGGATCGAGCCGACGTTGCCGGCGTCCTGCACGCCGTCGAGCACGACCGACGTATGCGTCACACGCTCCGGCAGCGGTTGCGCCGGCCGGTCGACCAACAACAGGAAACCGACGCCGTTGACGACGTTCGACAACTGCCCGAACAGCGCGTCCGGCAGCGTGACGACACGCTGCGCGTCGATGCGTGCGACGATCGCCTGCGCCTCGGCGTGGCCAAGTGCGCCTTCGGTCGCCACGCACAGCTCGGGCGTCGCGCCCGTGTCGAGGTACGCGCTCGCGAGATGGAATCCTTCCAGCAGCGCGTGGCCGCTGCGGCGCTGATGGGGCGTCGAACCCGCGAGCGCCTTCAGGCGCTTGTACAGCGGGTTGTCGCGGGAAGTAATGCTTTTCATCGAATCAGATCGAGTGCCGCGCGCACAGGCGCGAACGAGCGCCGGTGCACTTCGCACGGGCCGTGCTCACGCAGCGCGGCAAGGTGTTTCGCGGTGCCGTAGCCCGCATGTACGTTGAAGCCGTACACCGGGAAGCGTTCGTGCAGGTCGACGAGCATGCGGTCGCGCGTGACCTTCGCGAGGATCGACGCGGCCGAGATGCTCGGCACCAGCGCATCGCCGCTGACGATCGCCTCGGCGCGCACCGTCAACGTCGGGCAGCGGTTGCCGTCGATCTGCGCGAGCGTCGGCAGGACCGACAGGCCCTCGACGGCCCGCTTCATCGCGAGCATCGTCGCGTGCAGGATGTTCAGCGTATCGATTTCGTCGACGCTTGCCGACGCGACGCAATACGCGCGCGAACGCGCGACGATCAGGTCGTACAGCGCGTCGCGCTTCTTCGCGGACAGCGCCTTCGAATCGTCGAGCCCGTCGATCGGCTGCGCCGGATCGAGGATCACCGCGGCGGCCACCACCGGCCCCGCGAGCGGGCCGCGGCCGGCTTCGTCGACGCCGCAGACGATCTCGTCGGGCCGACTGAAGTCGAAACCACCCTGCACGTCGCTCGACGCGCGGCGGCGCGGTACGCGTGCTGCCGTCATGCGCGCCCCTTGCGTTGTTCGAGCACGCGCACGACCGCTTCGGCCGCCTTCGCGGCCGTGTTCTGCCGCAGCGAAAGATGCATTTCGGTAAACACTTCGGTCAGCGTGCGGCGGTTCGCGTCGTCGCGCAACTGCGTGAGCGTCGCATCGGCGAGCGCCTCGGGCGTCGCGAAATGCTGCAGCAGCTCGGGCACGACGAAGCGCCCCGCCAGGATGTTCGGCAAGCCGACATACGGCAGGTAGCCCTGCCGGCGCATGATCTGCCCGGTCAGCCAGGGCACCTTGTACGAGATCACCATCGGCTTCTTCAGCAGCGCCGCTTCCAGCGTGACGGTGCCGCTCTTCACGAGGATCGCATCGGCGGCCGTCATCGCGACTTGCGAGCGGCCGTCGGTGATCGTCAGCGCGAGCTGCGGATGCGCGTCGACGAGCGGCTGCAGCAGCTCGCGCAGCGCGGGCGTCGCCGCCGGCATCACGAACCGCACACCGGGCTCGCGCTGCTGCATCAGCGCCATCGCCGCGAAGAAGGTCGGGCCGATCAGCGCGATCTCCGAGCGCCGGCTGCCCGGCAGCACCGCGATCACGGGGCCGTCTGCGGGCAGGCCCAGCGCGATGCGCGCGCCGTGCGTGTCGGGCTCGAGCGGGATCTCGTCGGCCAGCGGATGGCCGACGTAGGTCGATGCGACGCCGGCCTTGTCGAGAATCGCCGGCTCGAACGGGAACAGGCACAGCATGTGATCGACGGACTTGGCGATCTTCTTGATCCGGCCGCCGCGCCATGCCCAGATCGACGGGCACACGAAGTGGATCGACGGAATGCCTGCGTCGCGCGCGGCCTGTTCGACGTTGAAGTTGAAATCCGGCGCGTCGATGCCGATGAACGCGTCCGGCCGCTCCGCGAGCAGTTGGCGTTTCAACTCGCCGCGAATCCGCAGGATCTCGGGAATCTGGCCCAGCGCCTCGACATAGCCGCGCACGGTCAGTTTGTCCATTTGCCAGTGCGAGTCGAAGCCCTGCGCGATCATCCGCGGCCCGCCGATCCCGTAGTACTGGGCCGATTCGGGCAGCCGCTCGCGCAGCCCGCCGAGCAGCGACGCCGCGAGCAAATCGCCCGACGGCTCGCCGGCCACCATCGCGAGCCGGAGCTGATTGGTCGGAAGCGGCATCGCTTAGCGGATGATGCCGCGTTGGGACGCGTTGACGAACTCGACGAGCGCCTTCACCGGCGCATCGCCGTCGCCGCCCGCCTCCGCCAGCTCGCGCAGCTGCACCTTCGCTTCCTCGAGCGACAGGCCGTTCTTGTACAGCAGACGGTACGCGCTGCGCAGCGCCGAGATCGCATCGGCCGAGAAGCCGCGCCGGCGCAGCCCTTCGACGTTGATCCCGTGCGGCTCGGCCTTGTTGCCTGCCGCGATCACGAACGGCGGAATGTCCTGCACGAGCGCCGACGCGCCGCCCAGCATCGAGTGCGCACCGATGCGCACGAACTGATGCACGCCCGACATCCCGCCGACGATCGCCCAGTCGCCGATCTCGACGTGGCCGGCCATCTGCGCGTTGCTCGACATGATGACGTTGCTGCCGACCTTGCAGTCATGGCCGATGTGCACGTAGGCCATGATCCAGTTGTCGTCGCCGAGCGTCGTCACGCCGACGTCCTGCACGGTGCCCGTGTGGATCGTCGTGAATTCGCGGATCGTGTTGCGATTGCCGATCACGAGCTTCGTCGGCTCGTCCTTGTACTTCATGTCCTGCGGACGGCCGCCGACCGATGCGTAATGGCCGATGCGGTTGTCCTCGCCGATCGTCGTGTGGCCTTCGATCACGCTGTGCGAGCCGATCGTCGTGCGCGCGCCGATCGTGACGTTCGGGCCGACGATCGCATACGGGCCGATCTCGACCGTTTCGTCGATCTGCGCGCCCGGTTCGACAATCGCGGTGGGATGAATCCTGGTCATGCGCCGTTGCCTCTCGATGTGATGTGTCGCGTTGCGTTGCCGATGCGTGCCGCGTCGCTCAGGGCGCCGCGTCGGCCGTCTTGACCGTGCACATCAGTTCGGCTTCCGCCGCCACCTTGCCGTCCACTTCCGCCACCGCCTTGAACTTCCAGATGCCGCGGATGTAGCGTTCGAACGTCACGTTCAGAATCAGTTGGTCGCCCGGCTCGACCACGCGCTTGAAGCGCGCCCCATCGATCCCGACGAAGTAGTACAGCGTGTTCTCCGGATCTTTCGGCTGCTCTTCCGCGAAGGTCAGCAGCGCCGCGGCCTGCGCGAGCGCTTCGAGGATCAGCACGCCCGGCATCACTGGCCGCTTCGGGAAATGCCCCTGGAAGAACGGCTCGTTGATCGACACGTTCTTCAGCGCTTTGATCCCTTTGTGCGGCTCCAGTTCGAGCACGCGATCGACGAGCAGAATCGGGTAGCGATGCGGCAGCAGCGTGAGGATCTTGTGGATGTCGAGATTGATTTTTTCAGTGCTCATGATGGTTCGTCTCACGCAGAGGCTGCGCGGTGGTGATGCAAAGGCTGAAGCGGGCCGCCCCGCGGCCCAGTCTGGCAAACCGGGCCGGTTGCGCTGGCCGTGCCCGGTTGGTGGTCTCGCATGGCGCGCTCAGGCGTCCGTGCCGCCCTGGGCGGCGAGCGCGGCTTCGAGCGCCTTGATGCGGTCGCGCAGCTTGTCGAGGTTGCGCACGAGCGCGGCGCTCTTGTTCCATTCGCCGTGGTCGACGGCCGGGAACGCGCTGGTATAGATGCCGGCCTTCGGCAGCGACTTCGATACGCCCGAATTCGCGGTGATGATGACATAGTCGCCGAGCGTCACGTGGCCGGCGATCCCGGCCGCGCCGCCGATCATGCAGTGGCGGCCGATCGTCGTGCTGCCCGCAATGCCTGCCTTGCCGGCGATCACCGTGTAGGCGCCGATCCGGCAGTTGTGGGCGATCTGCACCTGGTTGTCGATCTTCACGCATTCCTCGATGACGGTGTCCGCCATCGCGCCGCGATCGATCGTCGTGTTCGCGCCGATCTCGACGTCCGGGCCGATCGATACGCCGCCGACCTGCGGGATCTTGACCCAGCTGCCGGTGCGTGCGTCGCCGTCGCCGACGAAATCCGGCGCGAAGCCGAAGCCGTCGGAGCCGATCACCGCGCCCGAATGGATGATCGCGCGCGGGCCGACCTTGCAGCCGTGGTACACCGATGCGTTCGGATAAAAGTGCGAGCCCGCGCCGATCGTCGTGCCGCGGCCGACGAATACGTTCGCGTCGAGCTGCACGCCGTCCTCGATCACCGCGCCGGCTTCGACCGTCACGTGCGGGCCGATCACCGCGCTCGCGGCGACCTGCGCGGCCGGATCGATCGTCGCGCTCGGATGCACGCCGGCGGCGCGCGGCGGCGCGGCCAGGTCGATGAACATCTGCGCGACGCGCGCGAAATACGCGTACGGATTCGGCGTCACAATGAAATTGCGGGGGCCGGCCGTCCGGCCGTTAGCGGCCGCACCCAGCTTTTCCAGATCCTTCGGTGCGATCAGCACCGCGCCTGCGCGGGTCGACTCGACCTGCGACAGGTACTTCGGATTCGCGAGGAACGCGAGTTGCTGAGGGCCTGCCTGGTCGAGCGGTGCGAGCCCGCTCACCTTGCACTGTGCGTCGCCGGCGATCTCGCCGCCGAACCGCTTTACGAGTTCCTCAAGCGTCAATGCCATTCGTCGTCTGCTCCGTTCAGTTCGTCGAGCCGGACGCGAGCGCCTTGAGCACCTTGTCGGTGATGTCGATGCGCGGGCTGACGTACACGGCTTCCTGCACGATCAGATCGTAATTCTGCTGCTCGGCGATCTGCTTGATGACCTTGTTCGCCCGCTCGAGCACGGCCGCCAGTTCCTCGTTGCGACGCTGGTTCAGGTCCTCGCGGAACTCGCGCTGCTTGCGCTGGAAATCGGTATCGAGCTGGGCGAGATCGCGCTGCTTCTGCGCGCGATCGGCCGCCGACAGCGACGTGCCGCTCTTGTCGAGCGAATCGGACATCGACTTCAGGCGCGCCGCCAGATCCTGCAGATCCTTGTCGCGCTTCGCGAACTCGGCTTCGAGCTTCGTCTGCGCCGCCTTCGCGGGCACCGACTCGCGCAGGATCCGATCCGAATTGACCGCCGCGATGCGGGCGACGTCCTGTGCGTGAACCGTCGCCGCGCCCAGGGCCAGCGCAACGGTCAGCGCGCACATCACTCGTTTCGAAAACTTACCGGTTAGCAAAATTACCCTCTCGTTGCTGTTGTCATGCGTTCGGTCAGAACGCCGTCCCGATCTGGAACTGGAATTTCTGGTACTGGTCGCCTTCGTGCTTCTGCAGCGGGAAGCCGAGGCTCAGCTTCAGCGGGCCGATCGGCGAGATCCACGCGAGACCCACACCGTAGCCGTAACGCAGGCCGTTGGCGCCCGTACTCGTGCCGCCCGGCGCGTTGCCCCACACGTTACCGCCGTCGAGGAACGTGAACACGCGCAGCGTGCGGTCGTAGCCGGTGCCCGGCAGCGGGAACGTCAGCTCGATGTTGCCGACCAGCATCTTCGAACCGCCGATCGGGTCGTTCGTCTTCGTGTCGCGCGGGCCCAGCGAGCTCGGCTCGTAGCCACGCACGGAGCCGATACCGCCCGCGTAGTAGTTCTTGAAGATCGGGTACGGGTTGCCGATACCGTTACCGTAGCCGCCCTGCAGGTTCATGCCGAGGATGAAGCCGCGCGAGAACGAATAGTAGTACTGCGCCTGCAGGTCGGCCTTGTAGTACTGGATCTTGCCGACCGGCACGCCGTATTCGACGTTTGCCTGCGTGAAGTAGCCGCGGCTCGGGATCAGCGCGCTGTCGCGTGCGTCGCGCGACCATGCGACGGTCAGCGGCACCGTGTTCGACACGCGGCCGAACTGGTTCACGTAATCCTGGTAGCTCTGCGGCGTGTTCGAATCGACGTCGAGGCGGTTCTGCTCGAAGCCCGCGCCGAAGTAGACGGTATCGACTTCCGAGAACGGGATGCCGAACTTCAGGTTGCCGCCGGCGCTGATGATCCGGAAGCTCGAGCTCGTCGAATAATAGAGCGGCTGGTACGTGCGGTAGAAGACGTCCGTGATCCGTTTGATGCCGTCGACCGTGAAGTACGGGTCGACCTGCGTGACGGTCAGCGTACGGTAGCTCTTTGCGGTGTTGACGTTCACCGACAGGCTGGTGCCCGAACCGAACACGTTGTCCTGCGACACGCCGGCCGACAGCACGACCTTGTCCGTCGACGAGAAGCCGGCGCCCAGCGTGATCGCGCCGGTCGGCTTTTCGTCGACCTTCACGTTCACGTCGACCTGGTCGTTCGTGCCTTCGACCGGCACCGTCGTCACGTCGACGTTGGTGAAGTAGCCGAGACGGTTCACGCGGTCCTTCGACAGCGCGAGACGGTTCGAATCGAACCACGAGCTTTCGAGCTGGCGCATTTCGCGGCGCACCACTTCGTCGCGCGTACGCGTGTTGCCGACGACGTTGATGCGGCGCACATACACGCGGCGGCTCGGATCGACGACGAGGTTCAGGTTCACCTTGTGGTTCGCCTGGTCGATGTCCGGCTGCGCGTTGACGGCCGCGAATGCATAACCGTATTCACCGAGCTTGTCGACGATCGACTTGGTGGTCTGCTGCAGCTTTTCGGCCGAGAAGCGGTCGCCCGGCTTGATCTTGATCAGCTTGTTGAGTTCGGCCTCGCGATCGAGCAGGTTGCCCGACAGCTTGATGCCCGACACCGTGTACGGCTCGCCTTCGTGCAGCGTGACCGTCAGGTACATGTCCTTCTTGTCGGGCGAGATCGACACCTGGGTCGACTCGATGTTGAACTCGAGGTAACCGCGGTTCAGGTAGTACGAGCGCACGGCCTCGAGGTCGCCCGTCAGCTTTTCCTTCGAGTACAGGTCGTTCTTCGTGTACCACGAGAACCAGTTCGGCGTCGAAAGCTGCATCTCGTCGCGCAGCGTGCTGGTGCTGAACGCCTTGTTGCCGATGAAGTTGATCTGGCGGATCTTCGCGCTCGGGCCTTCGGCCACCGCGAACAGGATCGACACGCGGTTCGCGTCGACCGGCGTGACCGTCGTCTTGACTTCGGCCGCGTAGAAGCCGCGCGTCAGGTACTGACGCTTGAGCTCCTGCTCCGCCTTGTCGACGAGCGCCTTGTCGTAGTAGCGGCCGTCGGCGAGACCGACGGCGCGCAGCGCCTTCGTCAGGTTGTCCTTGTCGAATTCCTTCGTGCCGGTGAAGTCGATCGACGCGATGGCCGGCCGCTCCTGCACCTGCACGATCACGACGTTGCCCTGCGTGGCGATGCGCACGTCGTTGAAAAAGCCCGTCGCGTACAACGCGCGGATTGCTTCGGATGCCTTGTCGTCCGTGAAGGTATCGCCCTGCTTGATCGGCAGGTAGGCGAACACCGAACCCGCTTCGACGCGCTGCAGCCCCTCGATCTTGATGTCTTGCACCACGAACGGTGCCGCTGCATGCGCCGCGAGGCCGTGAGCGGCGAGCGCGGCCGCTGCAACTGTCTTAGGTACAAAGCGATGAGGTTTGAACAACATGCATCCCCAATATTTAGCTGCATCAAATCGGGCGGCTGCCCAGCGGCGGCCGCCTGACGCTTCAGAAATGGATTAACCGAGCCAGATCGTTGAACAGCGCGATCGCCGACAACGCGACGATGCAGATCAACCCGGCTCTTTGCAGAATCAGTTGCCAGCGCTCCGAGACGGCTTTCCCGGTCGCGGCTTCAACCGCATAATATAACAGATGCCCCCCGTCCAAAACGGGAATCGGCAACAAGTTCAGGACGCCAAGGCTAATGCTGACAAGGGCGAGGAACGACAGGAACGCCGACGGACCGAGCCGCGCGCTCTTGCCCGCGTAGTCGGCGATCGTCACGGGGCCGGACAGGTTCTTCAGCGACGCGTTGCCGGTGATCATGCGCCCGAACATCCGCAGCGAATACACGGAGATGTCCCACGTGCGGTGCACGCCGAGCCGCAGGCTCTCGATCGGCCCGTAGCGCACGTCGACGGACGGCACGTGCATCGACAGCGCCGCGCCGATGCGGCCGACCTGCTGACCCGAATCGTCGTCGCGCTGCATCTGCGGCACGATCGATACCGTCTGCGCGGCGCCGTTGCGCTCGATCCGCAGGTCGAGCGCCTTGCCCGCATGGTGCTTGACGAAATCGATGAAGCGCGACGCGCCGCCGATCGGCTTGTCGTCGAGCGCCACGAGTTTGTCGCCGGCCTTCAGGCCCGCCTGCTCCGCCGCGCTGCCGGGCTGCACCGATGCGACCGACAACGTGCCGTCGCCGGCCTCGAAGCCCAGGTGCGCCATGAAATCGTCGTCGAGCTGACTTTCGGGAACATTGCGAAGGTCGACGCGGAAATCGAACGTCGTGCTGCCATCGCGCGCGCCGAGCACGATCTCGCGATGATCGAACGCAGCCGACAGCAGCTTCCAGCGCAGGTCCGACCACGACCGCACCGGTTCCGACTCGCCGCCCGGCGCGTCGCCTGCGCGCACGCTGCGGATCGACACGATCGTCTCGCCGCCGTCGAAGCCCGCGCGGGCCGCCACCGTGCCGACGGCCGGCGGCGCGACGATCGCGGCCAGCTCGGTCACGCCCGTGGCAAATACGGCAGAAAACAGCACAATTGCCAACAGAAAGTTCGCAATCGGCCCGGCCGCGACGATCGCGATGCGCTTGTAGACCGACTGCCGGTTGAACGCCTGGCCGAGCTCCTCCGGCTTGACGCCGGGGCCCGGATCGCGCTCGTCGAGCATCTTCACATAACCGCCGAGCGGCAGCGCGGACAACGTCCACTCGGTGCCCGTCTTGCGGCTGACCCAGCGCGCAACGGGCTGACCGAAGCCGATGGAGAATCGCAGCACCTTCACGCCGCACCAGCGCGCGACACGATAATGTCCGTACTCATGCACGACGACCAGCACCCCGATCGCCACCGCAAACGCGATCAGTTCGACCAGCACGTTCATGAGCACTCCATTCAGACAGTGCGCTCCACGCGTGGCGCAGGCGCTTTCGCAATAATCGCGGCGGCGAGGCGGCGTGCCTCGGCATCCGCCGCCAGGACATCGTCGAGCCCGTCGGGCGCACGGTTCGGCAGCGCGTTGAGCACTGCGTCGACCGTCGCCGCGATCGCCATGAAGCCGATCCGGCGCTCGAGAAACGCTTCGACCGCAACTTCGTTCGCCGCGTTCAATGCGGCGCTCGCGATGCCGCCTTCCTCGAGCGCCTTCAGCGCAAGCGCGAGGCACGGGAAGCGCGCGTAATCGGGCTTCTCGAACGACAACTGCGCGATCTGCACGAGGTCGAGCTGGTCGACGCCCGCATCGACGCGATCGGGGAACGCGAGCGCATGCGCGATCGGCGTGCGCATGTCGGGGTTCCCGAGCTGCGCGAGCACCGAGCCGTCGCGGTACGACACGAGCGAGTGGATCACGCTCTGCGGATGGATCAGCACGTCGATCCGGTCGCCCGGCAACCCGAAGATCCAGTGCGCCTCGATCACCTCGAGACCCTTGTTCATCATCGTCGCGGAATCGACCGAGATCTTGCGGCCCATCACCCAGTTCGGGTGCTTGCACGCCTCGTCCGGCGTCACGTCGACGAGCGTGGCCGGCTCGCGCGTCCGGAACGGGCCGCCCGATGCGGTCAGGATGATCTTCGAGATCCCGCCATGCTCGGCCGCGTCGCGCGGCATGCACTGGAAAATCGCGTTGTGTTCGCTGTCGACCGGCAGCAGGATCGCGCCATGGTCGCGCACGGCGTCCATGAAGATCGCGCCCGACATCACGAGCGCTTCCTTGTTCGCGAGCAGGATCCGCTTGCCGGCACGCGCGGCCGCGAGGCTCGGCGCCAGGCCGGCCGCGCCGACGATCGCCGCGACCACCGTGTCGCAGCCGTCGCTCTTCGACACGTCGACGAGCGCCTGCGGCCCGTGCAGCACGGTCGTCTTGCTGCCCGCCGCGCGCAGTTTCGCGTCGACATGCGCGGCTGTCGCGGCATCGCCGACCACCGCCACTTCAGGCGCGAAGCGCAGACACTGCTCGACGAGCTTGTCGCCGTTGCGGTGCGCGGTCAGCGCGTAGACCGAGAATCGTTCGGGGTGGCGCGCGACCACGTCGAGCGTGCTGTCTCCGATCGAGCCCGTGGAACCGAGCAATGTCAGACGTTTTTGCATAACAGGAATAGTGGTTTAACCAAGCAGCAGCATCGCGAGCGGCAGCACCGGCAGCAGCGCGTCGACACGGTCGAGCACGCCGCCATGGCCGGGCAGCAGTCCGCTCGAATCCTTCACACCGGCCTGCCGCTTCAGCAGCGACTCGAACAGGTCGCCGATCACGCTGTACGCGACCAGCAGCGTCAGCGCGGCCCACGCACCGGGCATTCCGTAGTGCACGGCGAATGCGGAAAACAGGGTCGGCTCGAACACATGCGCGGCCATCGCGACACCGGCGACGACCATCACCGCAAGCCAGCCGCCGATCGCGCCTTCCCAGCTCTTGCCGGGACTGATCGTAATGGCCAGTTTACGCTTTCCGAAGGCCTTGCCCGCGAAGTATGCACCGATATCGGCCAGCCAGACGACCAGTAGCAGCGACAGTACGAACGGCACACCCTGCGCGCGCGCCGCGACGAGCGCATGCCAGCAGGCCGCGAACACGATCAGCCCGGCCGCCAGCAGGAACGGCCGCCAGACGCCGCCCGAGAGTTCAGGCTTGCGCCGCAGCGCGAACGGGCCGACCAGCAGCCAGAACACGCCGGCCGCCATGAAAAGGGGACGGGATGCAGCCGCATCGATGCCGAGCGGCATGGTGGCCGCCAGCGCGAGCGCCGCGACGACCGCATAGACGACCGCGCCGGCGCCACCGAGCTTCAGCAGGCGCGCCCACTCCCACGCGGCAAACACGAGCACGACGCCGATCAGTGCGCCGAACGCGGCGAGCGGCGCGAACAGCGTCACCGGCAGCAGCACTGCCAGCATCACGAGCGCCGTGATCACACGGGTTTTCAGCATGAAAGGGAGTCGGCGTTCTGCGATTGCGGTTCGAGCTGCGCGCTCGTGCGCCCGAAACGGCGCTCACGCTCGGTATAGGACGCCATTGCGTCGGTCAGCGCCGCGCCGTCGAAATCCGGCCAGTATTTGTCGGTGAAATAGAATTCGGCGTACGCGAGCTGCCACAGCAGAAAGTTGCTGACGCGCTGCTCGCCGCCTGTACGGATGAAGAGATCGGGCTCCGGCGCATAGGCCATCGCCAGGTGCGGCGCGAATGCGTCCTCGGTCACTTCGACCTCGCGACCCTCGCGCACGGCCTGCTCGACGAGCTTCTTCGTCGCCTGCAGGATGTCCCACCGGCCGCCGTAGTTGGCAGCGATGGTGAGCGTAAGACGGGTGTTGCGCGCCGTCTTGGTTTCAGCGCGGCGAATCAGTTCGCGGATGCGCGGCTCGAAGCGATCGAGATCGCCGACGACACGCAGGCGGATTCCGTTCGCATGCAGCTTGCCCACCTCGCGCTCGAGCGCGGTGATGAAGAGCCGCATCAGGAACGACACTTCGTCGTTCGGCCGGCGCCAGTTTTCCGAACTGAACGCGAACAGCGTCAGGTATTCGACGCCGGCGCGCGCGCAGCCTTCGACCACCGCCCGCACGGCATCGACGCCGCGGGTATGCCCCGCGACGCGCGGCAAGCGCCGTTCGGTGGCCCAACGGCCGTTGCCGTCCATGATGATCGCGATGTGACGCGGCACGACGCCGACGTCAGGCACGCGAACGGTAGAGCTGGTATAGGTCATGGCCGTTGAGACAGTTGCGGGAAGAAGGCGGCGCGCGAGGACGGTCGTCAGACCGTCATGATCTCGGCTTCCTTGGTCTGCACGAGCTTGTCGATTTCGGCGACGTGCTTGTCGGTCAGCTTCTGCACGTCGTCGTTCGCACGGCGCTCGTCGTCTTCCGAGATTTCCTTGTCCTTCACGAGCTTCTTGAGCGCTTCGTTCGCGTCGCGGCGCAGGTTGCGGATCGCGACCTTGGCCGTTTCGCCTTCGCTCTTGACGACCTTGGTCAGTTCGCGGCGGCGCTCTTCCGTCAGCGCGGGCATCGGCACGCGAATCAGGTCGCCGGACGTTGCCGGGTTCAGGCCGAGATCGGCTTCGCGAATGGCCTTCTCGACCTTCGCGACCATCGGCTTTTCCCACGGCTGCACACCGATCGTGCGTGCGTCGACGAGCGTCATGTTGGCAACCTGCGAGATCGGCACCATCGACCCGTAATAGTCGACCTGCACGTGATCGAGCATGCCGGTGTGCGCACGGCCCGTACGGATCTTCGCCAGATCGCTCTTGAATGCATCGATCGAGCGCTGCATCTTCTGCTCGACGCCCTTCTTGGTATCAGCGACACTCATTTCAACCTCCGAACCTTCAAACCTTCAAAAAACGCGGGCGCTGCCCGGCGCGACACGCACACCTGGGCCGACGACCCGCATCCGCGGGAGTTTACACGTGGACGAGCGTACCTTCGTCCTCGCCCAGCACGATGCGCTTGAGCGCGCCCGGCTTGTTGATCGAAAACACGCGAATCGGCAGCTTCTGGTCGCGGCACAGCGCAAACGCCGTCGCGTCCATCACCTGCAGGTTGCGGCTGATCGCCTCGTCGAAGCTGATCGTCGTGTAGCGCGTGGCCGACGGATCCTTCTTCGGATCGGCAGAATATACGCCATCGACCTTGGTCGCCTTCAGTACGACCTCGGCGCCCACTTCCGAACCGCGCAGCGCGGCGGCGGTGTCCGTCGTGAAAAACGGGTTGCCGGTGCCGGCCGCGAAGATCACGACGCGGCCTTCCTCGAGCTGGCGGATCGCGCGCGGCCGGATGTACGGCTCGACGACCTGGTCCATCCGCAGCGCGGATTGCACGCGCGCCTCGATGCCGGCGTGGCGCATCGCATCCTGCAGCGCCAGCGCGTTCATCATCGTCGCGAGCATCCCCATGTAGTCGGCGGTCGCGCGGTCCATGCCGGCCGCGCCGCCCGCGACACCGCGGAAAATATTACCGCCACCGATCACGACCGCAAGCTGCGTACCGAGACGCACGACTTCGGCGATATCGGCCACCATCCGTTCGATCGTCGCGCGATTGATGCCAAAGGCATCGTCGCCCATCAGCGCTTCGCCGGAGAGTTTGAGGAGGACGCGTTTATAGGCATTGGACATAGGGGCTTCCGAGCGACGAGAGGATGACAACCACGAACTGTAGGGGCGAAATACTGATTCGGGCAAGCGCCGACGGTCGGACCGGGGTTCCCGGCCGGCCGGCGGCGCCGCCGGCCGCGGCGGAGCGGACGCCCGCCGCGGATACTGCCTGACTGCTTACTGCTGCTTTGCTGCTGCGACTTGCGCGGCCACTTCGGCGGCGAAGTCGTCCTGGCGCTTCTCGATGCCTTCGCCGACGACGAACAGCGCGAACTTCTGCACCGCGGAATCCGCTGCCTTCAGCATCTGCTCGATCGTCTGCTTGTCGTTCTTCACGAACGTCTGGTTCAGCAGCGACACTTCCTTCAGGTACTTCTGGACGCTACCGTCGACCATCTTCGCGACGATCTCGGCCGGCTTGCCCGATTCCGCAGCCTTCTGCTCGGCCACGCGGCGTTCCGTCTCAATCAGCTCGGCCGGCACGTCGGCCGACGACAGCGCGACCGGCTTCATTGCCGCGATGTGCATCGCGACGTCCTTGCCGACCTGCTCTTCCGCACCCGTGTACTCGACGATCACGCCGATACGCGCGCCGTGCAGGTACGTTGCGATCTTGTTCGCGGTTTCGAAGCGGACGAAACGGCGGATCGACACGTTCTCGCCGATCTTGCCGATCAGTTCCAGACGCACTGCGTCGACCGTCTTGCCGTCGAGCGGCAGTGCCGACAGCGCGGCCACGTCGGCCGGGTTCTGCGTCGCGACGAGTTCAGCGACCGTCTTCGAGAATGCGAGGAAGTCGTCGTTCTTCGCGACGAAGTCGGTTTCGCAGTTCAGTTCGACCAGCGCGCCTGCGTTGCCGCCGACGAACGATGCGACGACGCCTTCGGCCGTCACGCGCGATGCCGCCTTGCTCGCCTTGTTGCCGAGCTTGACGCGCAGCAGCTCTTCAGCCTTGGCCAGATCGCCGTCGGCTTCCGTCAGCGCCTTCTTGCACTCCATCATCGGTGCGTCGGTCTTTGCGCGCAGTTCTGCCACCATGCTTGCGGTAATTGCCGCCATCATTCGCTCCTTGAGTCTGTATTCACAACGCCGCCCGCTTTGACGCGGACGGCCGAGATTCGTTTCCGGACCCGCGCCGATTCGGCGCGATCAGGTCCGGCGCACAAGCTTAAAAAAAGGGGGCCTGTTGAGAGCCCCCTTTTTGCGCCGGCTCGGGGCCAGTTACGCGTTTTCCTCGACGTACTCGTCGTCGCCGCGCGCTGCCTGGACCACTTCGTTGACCGCGTTCGCACGGCCTTCGAGGATCGCGTCGGCCACGCCTTCAGCGTACAGCGCGACTGCCTTGCTCGAGTCGTCGTTACCCGGGATCACGTAGTCCACACCTTCCGGCGAGTGGTTCGTGTCGACCACGGCGATGACCGGCACGCCCAGCTTGTTCGCTTCGGTGACGGCAATCTTGTGGTAGCCGACGTCGACGACGAAGATCGCGTCCGGAATGCCGCCCATGTCCTTCACGCCGCCGATCGACTTCTGCAGCTTGGCGATTTCACGTTCGAACAGCAGCGCTTCCTTCTTGCTCATCTTCTCGGTTTCACCCGATTCGACGGCCGCTTCCATGTCCTTCAGGCGCTTGATCGACACCTTCAGCGTCTTGAAGTTGGTCATCATGCCGCCGAGCCAGCGTGCATTGACGTACGGCATGCCTGCGCGCTGCGCTTCCTGGGCGATCGTGTCGCGCGACTGGCGCTTCGTGCCGACGAACAGGATCGTGCCGCGGTTCGCTGCCAGCTGGCGCACGTACTTCTGTGCGTCCGTGAACATCGGCAGCGTCTTTTCGAGGTTGATGATGTGAATCTTGTTGCGGTGACCGAAAATGAACGGTGCCATCTTCGGGTTCCAGAAGCGCGTCTGGTGACCGAAGTGGACACCCGCTTCCAGCATTTGGCGCATCGTAACTGCCATGTGAATTCTCCACGAGGGTTGGGTCTTAAGCCGGCTGCCGTACCGCCGCGCGAACCTGCCCCGAAAGGAACCTGATTCCACGCGATCGGCACCCTGGTTGCGCCGGCTTGCGATTCGGCACGTGCAAAACGCCCGTGCCGTAAGCCTTTCACCGCGATGCCGCCCCAAGACGGGGCAAACTCGGCATTCGGATATCGACTTAGCCAAAGAGTATAGCACGCCGACTTGTCGACTCTCAAGTCGCGCACCACTTTCGCTAGCCGCGCGGCAGCCGGCCGGACAATCGGCGAAAACCCGCATCCGCGCGGCCGGCAGGGGCTGCGAGGCCCGCCATAAGGTGCGATAATCCATCAATTCACCGCATTCCAGGCATACCTCGATGGCTATTACGCTCAAAAACGAACACGACATCGCCGAGATGCGCGTCGCCTGCCGTCTCGCGAGCGAAGTGCTCGACTTCATCACGCCGCACGTCGTCGCGGGCATCACGACCGCCGAACTCGATCGCCTCTGCCACGAGTTCATGCTCAACGAACAGGGCACGATCCCCGCGCCGCTGAACTACCAGCCGCCCGGCTATCCGCCGTACCCGAAGGCCACCTGCATTTCGGTCAACGACGTGATCTGCCACGGCATTCCCGGCGAGAAGGTGATCAAGAACGGCGACGCGCTGAACATCGACGTCACCGTGATCAAGAACGGCTACTTCGGCGACACGAGCCGGATGTTCATCGTCGGCGAGGGCTCGATCCTCGCGAAGCGCCTCGTGCAGACCACCTACGAGTGCATGTGGCTCGGCATCGACCAGGTCAAGCCCGGCGCGCACCTCGGCGACATCGGCTACGCGATCCAGAAGCACGCGGAAGCGCAGGGCTACAGCGTCGTGCGCGAATACTGCGGCCACGGCATCGGCACGGTGTTCCACGAAGATCCGCAGGTCGTCCACTACGGCCGTCCGGGCACGGGCATCGAACTGAAGCCCGGAATGATCTTCACGATCGAGCCGATGATCAACGCCGGCAAGCGCGACATCCGCACGATGCCCGACCAGTGGACGGTCAAGACGCGCGACCGCAGCCTGTCCGCGCAGTGGGAGCACACGGTGCTCGTCACCGAAACCGGCTACGACGTGCTGACCGTGTCGGCCGGCACGCCGGCGCGCCCCGTGTTCGCGCAACCGGCCTCCGCAGTCTGAGCGCCGTCGCGCCAGCCCGCCCCGCCCCCACCTGAACGGCCGCCCATGAGCGCTCACGCCGCCCCCTCGCCCGAAGCGCTGTCGCGGCGCGCCGAATTCAAGGCCGCCAAAGCCGACATGCTCGAGCGCTTTCGCCGCGCGACGAACGTCGCGTCGCTGATGCACGCGCAGTCGAAACTCACCGACGACGCACTGAAGCGCGTGTGGGACGAGTGCGGGCTGCCGGCGACGCTCGCGCTCGTCGCCGTCGGCGGCTACGGGCGCGGCGAGCTCGCCCCCTATTCCGACGTCGACATCCTCGTGCTGCTGCCCGATGCGCACGACCCGGCGCTCGATCCGCGCATCGAGCGCTTCATCGGGATGGCGTGGGATCTCGGCCTCGAGATCGGCAGCAGCGTGCGCACGGTCGCGCAGTGCATCGAGGAGGCGTCGCAGGACGTCACGGTGCAAACCTCGCTGCTGGAAGCGCGCCGCATCGTCGGCAGCACCGCGCTGTTCGAGCGCTTCACGGTGCGCTACCACGAGGCGCTCGACGCCCGTGCGTTCTTCACCGCGAAGGTGCTCGAGATGCGCCAGCGCCACGCGAAGTTCCAGGACACGCCGTACAGCCTCGAACCGAACGTGAAGGAAAGCCCCGGCGGGCTGCGCGACCTGCAGACGATCCTGTGGATCGCGCGTGCGGCAGGCTTCGGCAGCAGCTGGCGCGAGCTCGACACGCGCGGCCTCATCACCGATCGCGAAGCGCGCGAGCTGCGCCGCAACGAAGGCTTCCTGAAGACGCTGCGCGCGCGGCTGCACGTGATCGCCGGCCGCCGCCAGGACATGCTCGTCTTCGACCTGCAGACGCAGGCCGCCGAGAGCTTCGGCTATCAGCCGACGCAGGCCAAGCGCGCGAGCGAGCAACTGATGCGCCGCTATTACTGGGCCGCGAAAGCCGTCACGCAGCTCGCGACGATCCTGATCCAGAACATCGAGGCACAGCTCTTCCCCGCGACGAGCGGCATCACGCGCGTGCTGTCGCCCGACCGCTTCGTCGAGAAGCAGGGGATGCTCGAAATCGTCGACGACGGCGTGTTCGAACGCCATCCCGATGCGATCCTCGAAGCGTTCCTGCTGTACGAAACGACCCGCGGCGTGAAAGGCCTGTCCGCACGCACGCTGCGCGCGCTGTACAACTCGCGCGAAATCATGAACAACGCGTGGCGCCGCGATCCGCAGAACCGCGACACGTTCATGCGGATCCTGCAGCAGCCCGAAGGAATCACGCACGCGTTCCGGCTGATGAACCAGACGAGCGTGCTCGGCCGCTACCTGCTGAACTTCCGCCGCATCGTCGGCCAGATGCAGCACGACCTGTACCACGTGTACACGGTCGACCAGCACATCCTGATGGTGTTGCGCAACATCCGCCGCTTCGCGGTCGCCGAGCATGCGCACGAATACCCGTTCTGCAGCCAGCTGATCGGCAACTTCGAGCGCCCGTGGGTGCTGTATGTCGCGGCGCTGTTCCACGACATCGCGAAAGGCCGCGGCGGCGACCACTCGACGCTCGGGATGGCCGACGCGCGACGCTTCTGCCGCGAACACGGAATCGCCGGCGACGACGCGGCGCTGATCGTGTGGCTCGTCCAGCATCACCTGACGATGAGCCAGGTCGCGCAGAAGCAGGACACGAGCGACCCCGAAGTCATCAAGCGCTTCGCCGAAGTCGTCGGCAACGAACGGTACCTCACCGCGCTCTACCTGCTGACCGTCGCCGATATCCGCGGCACGAGCCCGAAGGTGTGGAACACGTGGAAGGGCAAGCTGCTCGAGGATCTGTACCGCATCACGCTCGCGGTGCTCGGCGGCGCGAACCCCGACGCGCATTCGGAGCTGAAGTCGCGGCAGGAACAGGCGCTCGCGCTGCTGCGCCTCGAGACCGTGCCCGACGACGCGCACCGCGCGCTGTGGGATCAGCTCGACGTCGGCTTCTTCCTGCGTCACGATGCGGCCGACATCGCATGGCAGACGCGTGTGCTGTACCGGCACGTGAACGCCGAAACTGCGATCGTCCGCGCGCGGCCGTCGCCGATCGGCGACGCGCTGCAGGTGCTCGTGTACGTGAAGGACCGCCCCGACCTGTTCGCGGGCATCTGCGCGTATTTCGACCGCAACGGGCTGTCGGTGCTCGATGCGCGCGTCAGCACGACGCGGCACGGTTATGCGCTCGACAACTTCATCGTCACGCAGACCGAACGCGACGTGCGGTACCGCGACATCGCGAATCTCGTCGAACTGCAGCTCGCGACGCGGCTCGCCGAAACCGCACCGCTGCCGGAGCCGTCCAAGGGCCGCCTGTCGAGGCTGTCCCGGACGTTTCCGATCACGCCGCGCGTCGACCTGCGGGCCGACGAGCGTGGCCAGTACTACATCCTGTCCGTGTCCGCCAACGACCGGCCGGGCCTTCTCTATTCGATCGCGCGCGTACTCGCCGAGCATCGGATCGGCGTCCATGCGGCGCGGATCAATACGCTCGGCGAACGCGTCGAGGACATCTTCCTGCTCGCGGGCGCCGGCTTGTCCGACAACCGCCTGCAGATCCAGCTCGAAACCGAATTGCTGCGCGCGATCGCAGTCTGAATGAATCCCAGCGTTTATGCGCACCAAATTGACCGTCAAGAATCCGCGGCCGGCGTCGCCGACCCGCGCACCCGTCCGCTCCGGCAGCCACGTTGCCCGCAAGGCGGTGCGCCCCGCTGCGCCGCCCGCGGGAGACAAGCCGGCCCGCCCGAAGAAGGCGTCCCCGGCTGCCGGCGGCGAACGCACGTTCAAGCCGCGCGGTGCCGCGGGCGCCGAACGCCCGGGCGCGGATCGCGCAACGGCCAAGCGCGCGCCACGTGACGGCGGTGCCGAACGCGGCACACGTGCCCCTTATCGCGACAACGCGGCCGGCGAAGGTGCAAAGCGAAGTTTCGGCGACCGTCGCACGCCGTCGGATCGTCCGCCGCGCCGCAGCGATGACGATGCGCGGCCGCGTCGCGCAGGTGGCGAAGGCGGCGCACGCGCGCCGTATCGCGACAACGCATCCGGTGAAGGCGCGAAGCGCAGTTTCGGCGACCGTCGCACGCCGTCGGATCGTCCGCCGCGCCGCGATGACGACGCACGTCCGCGTCGCGCAGGTAGCGAAGGCGGCGCACGCGCGCCGTATCGCGACAACGCATCCGGTGAAGGCGCGAAGCGCAGCTTCGGCGACCGTCGCACGTCGTCGGATCGTCCGCCGCGCCGCGATGACGATGCACGTCCGCGCCGTGCGGGTGGCGAAGGCGGCGCACGCGCGCCGTATCGCGACAACGCATCCGGCGAAGGCGCAAAACGCAGCTTCGGCGACCGCCGTACGTCGTCCGATCGCCCGCCGCGTCGTGATGACGACGCACGTCCGCGTCGCGCGGGTGCTGACGACGGCAAGCGCCCGTCCTATCGCGACAACGCATCCGGTGAAGGCGCGAAGCGCAGCTTCGGCGACCGCCGCACGTCGTCGGATCGACCGCCGCGCCGCGATGACGATGCACGGCCGCGTCGCGCGGGTGCTGACGACGGCAAGCGCCCGTCCTATCGCGACAATGCATCCGGTGAAGGCGCGAAGCGCAGCTTCGGCGACCGCCGCACGTCGTCGGATCGACCGCCGCGCCGCGATGACGATGCACGGCCGCGTCGCACGGGTGGCGAAGGCGGTGCTCGCGCACCGTATCGTGACAACGCATCTGGCGAAGGCGCAAAACGCAGCTTCGGCGATCGCCGCACGTCGTCCGATCGTCCGCCGCGTCGCAACGACGACGACGCCCGCCCGCGCCGCGCAGGCGCTGATGAAGGTAAGCGCCCGTCCTATCGCGACAAGGCAACCGGCGAAGGCGCGAAGCGCAGCTTCGGCGACCGCCCGGCGCGCCCCGCACGCGACGGCGAACGCCGCTCGCCCGGCACGGTCAAGACCGCGCAACCGGTCAAGCGTGCTGCGGCCGACGTCGACTACGGCGACGAAACGGGCCTGATGCGCCTGTCGAAGCGGATGTCCGAGCTCGGCATGTGCTCGCGCCGCGAAGCCGACGAATGGATCGAAAAGGGTTGGGTGCTGGTCGACGGCGAACGCATCGACACGCTCGGCACCAAGGTGCGCGCCGACCAGAAGATCGAGATCGACGAGCGCGCGAGCGCCGCGCAGGCCGCGCAGGTGACGATCCTGCTGCACAAGCCGGTCGGCTATGTGTCGGGTCAGGCGGAAGACGGCTACGAGCCCGCGGCCGTGCTGATCACGCGCGGGAACCACTGGAGCGGCGACCATTCGCCGCTGCGCTTCTCGCCGCAGCACCTGCACGCGCTCGCGCCGGCCGGCCGGCTCGACATCGATTCCACCGGCCTGCTCGTGCTGACGCAGAACGGCCGGATCGCGAAGCAACTGATCGGCGAGCAATCGGACATCGACAAGGAGTACCTGGTGCGCGTGCGCTTCGGCGAACGGCTCCTCGACATCGACCAGCACTTCCCCGCGGAATCGCTCGCGAAACTGCGCCACGGCCTCGATCTCGACGGCGTCGCGCTGAAGCCCGCGATGGTGAGCTGGCAGAACGGCGAGCAACTGCGCTTCGTGCTGCGCGAAGGCAAGAAGCGCCAGATCCGCCGCATGTGCGAACTGGTCGGCCTCGACGTGATCGGCCTCAAGCGCGTGCGGATGGGCCGCGTGATGCTCGGCGCGCTGCCGCAGGGGCAATGGCGCTATCTGTCGGCCGACGAGACGTTCTGACCGCGGGCACGCGACGTACGGCCCGCAATGAAAAAGCCCGCGCAAGCGGGCTTTTTTGTTTCCGGCGGGCGACGCGAAACCGGACGCCTGCCGCCCCGCGTGCCGGTCAGTCGTCTCCTGCCGGATCGAGCCCCGGGAACAGCACCTCGGTGAAACCGAAGCGCGTGAAGTCGGTGATCCGCATCGGATACAGCTTGCCGATCAGGTGATCGTATTCATGCTGGACCACGCGCGCGTGAAAACCGTCGACCACGCGATCGATCTTCGCGCCGAACTGGTCGAAGCCGCTGTAACGCACCTTCGCGTAGCGGCTGACGACGCCGCGCATGCCCGGCACCGACAGGCAGCCTTCCCAGCCCTCTTCCATGTCCGGCGGAATGTATTCGATCTTCGGGTTGATCAGCACGGTCTCGGGCACCGGCGGCGCATCCGGGTAGCGGTTGTTGTTGCCGAAGCCGAAGATGATGATCTGCAGCCCGATGCCGATCTGCGGCGCGGCCAGCCCGGCACCGTTCGCGTGGTGCATCGTCTCGAACATGTCCGCGACGATTTCGTGCAGTTCGGGTGTGTCGAACCGCTCGACCGGTTTGGCGACTTCGAGCAGGCGCGGATCGCCCATCTTCAGGATCTCGCGAATCATGGCGTATTGCCCTCCAGGAGTTGGTGCAGACCGTCTTCGTCCAGCACGGGGATGCCGAGTTCCTCGGCCTTCGCGAGCTTGCTGCCGGCTTCGGCGCCCGCGACCACGTAATCCGTCTTCTTCGATACCGAGCCGGCGACCTTCGCGCCCGCCGCTTCGAGCATCTCCTTCGCCGCCTCGCGCGTGAGCGTCGGCAGCGTGCCGGTCAGCACGACGGTCTTGCCGGCCAGCACGCCCTGCGGCGCCTTCGGCGCGGGCGGCCCTTCAGGCCACGTCACCTTGCCCGGCGCGCGCAACTGCTCGATCACGGTCCGGTTGTGCTCTTCCGCGAAGAACTGATGAAGCGACTCGGCGACGATCGGCCCGACGTCGTTGACTTCGAGCAGCTCGTCGATCGATGCGTCCATGATCGGCGTCAGCGAGCCGAAATGCTTCGCGAGATCCTTCGCGGTCGATTCGCCGACATGGCGGATGCCGAGCCCGTAGATGAAGCGCGCGAGCGTCGTATGCTTCGCCTTCTCGAGCGAATCGAGCAAATTCTGTGCGGACTTCTCGGCGAACCGGTCGAGCTCGGCGAGCGTCGCAAAACCGAGATTGAACAGGTCGGCCGGCGTGCGCACGAGATTCAGGTCGACGAGCTGGTCGATGATCTTCTCGCCGAGCCCGTCGATGTCGAGCGCGCGGCGCTGTGCGAAGTGCCACAGCGCCTGCTTGCGCTGCGCCGGGCAGAACAGGCCGCCCGTGCAGCGCGCGATCGCCTCGTCCGGCAGGCGCTCGATCTTCGAGCCGCACACCGGGCATTCGGTCGGCATCACGAATTCGGCTGCATCGTCCGGACGCCGGTCGAGCAGTGCGCCGACCACCTCGGGAATCACGTCACCCGCGCGTCGCACGATCACGGTATCGCCGATCCGGATGTCCTTGCGGCGCACCTCGTCCTCGTTGTGCAGCGTCGCGTTGGTCACGGTCGCGCCGCCGACGAACACGGGATCGAGGCGCGCGACCGGCGTGATCGCGCCGGTGCGGCCGACCTGCACGTCGATCGCGACGAGCTTGGTCAGTGCTTCCTGTGCGGGGAACTTGTGCGCGAGCGCGAAGCGCGGCGCGCGCGACACGAAGCCGAGGCGCTCCTGCTCGTCGCGCCGGTTGACCTTGTAGACGACGCCGTCGATGTCGTACGGCAGCGACTCGCGCTTCTCGCCGATCTTGCCGAAGAAGCCGAGCAATCCGTCGGCGCCGTGCACGACCGCGCGCTCGCGGTTCACCGGCAGGCCAAGCGCTTCGTACCAGTCGAGCAGCGCGCTGTGCGTGTCGGGCATCGGCATCCCGTCGAGCACGCCGATTCCGTATGCGAAGAACGACAGCGGACGCTGCGCGGTGATCTTCGAGTCGAGCTGCCGCAGGCTGCCGGCCGCCGCGTTGCGCGGGTTCGCGAATTCACGCTGCTCGGCCGCGCGCTGGCGTTCGTTCAGGCGTGCGAAATCGCGCTTGAACATCAGCACCTCGCCGCGCACGTCGAGCACGGCCGGCACGTTCTCGCCCTTCAGCTTCAGCGGGATCGAGCGGATCGTGCGCACGTTCGCGGTCACGTCCTCGCCCGTCGTGCCGTCGCCGCGCGTCGATGCCTGCACGAACGCACCGCGCTCGTAGCGCAGCGAGATCGCGAGGCCGTCGAACTTGAGCTCGCACGCGTACTCGACGGGCTCCGTCACCGCGCCGGCGAGATCGGTCGTCTTGTCGAGCGCATCGGCGACGCGCTTGTCGAACGCGGCGATGTCCTCGTCGGCGAAGCCGTTGTTCAGCGACAGCATCGGCGCGTCGTGGACGACCGGTGTGAAGCCGCCGGCCGCTTCGCCGCCGACGCGCTGCGTCGGCGAATCGGGCGTCACGAGATCGGGATGGTCGGTTTCGAGCTGCTGCAGTTCGCGAAACAGCCGGTCGTATTCGGCGTCGGGCAGATCCGGCTGGTCGAGCACGTAGTAGGCGTAGTTCGCCCGCTCGAGTTGGTTGCGCAGCCACGCGGCGCGCGCGTCGGACTGGCTGGCTGGCGGTTCGGCTTGGGTTCGGGCCATGCTGGCGGCAGATTCGTTCTGAGAAAATCGGATGCCCGATTATCTCAGTTTGACGCCGCCGCGGGGCGTGCAATGCACGCCGGATGGACGTGCTGCAGCGCACACGAAAAGGCGTGCGCGGCAACGGCGAACGACGGTGCCGAGGCCCGCCGTCCGCGCCATCGCGTTACTGGCTGAAGAGGCGGCGCGTGACCGGCGAACCGGCCGGAATGCCGGCTTCCTCGAGCTTCGCATACAGCTTCATCAACTGCTGGTCGATCGCGACGAGCGTCGATTCCGGCAGCGGCCGGCGCGAATCGTCGACGACGCGTGCGCCGATCCGTTCGGACAGCGACTTCGCGTAATCGCACATCAGCCGGAACGGCAGGATGTCCTCTTCGGCAACCGGCACGTCGAGCACCAGCGTGATCATGTTGCCGCCCTTGTACGTGAGGTCGTCACGCAGGAAGTTCGTATCGCCGAACTGCAGCATGAACACGGGGTTCTGCTTCGCGTCGAGCTTCACGAAACGCGTGCCGTCGCGCGACAGCAGCAGCCCGTCCTGCGACGCGACAGCCTGCACGTAGTTCGCCGACCACGGCGCACCGTCCGACATCACGTTGATCGACAGTTGTGCATCGCACTGCGCGGCAAACGCGTCGAGTTCGCGCGCCATCGCCACCGTCTCCATCATGTCCGGGAATTCCGGCGCGCCGTCGATCGTGTCGGCGAACTGCTGGACGCCCGTCACGAATTCGGAGAATTCGAGCTCGTTCAGCGCGCCGCTGCGGTTCGCGAGCTGCGCGGCCGCGCGCAGTTCGTCGTAGCGCACGCCGTTCTGCAGCAGTTCCCACTGGCCGCCGTCCGGCTTGCCCTCGATGTGCACGGGCTTGCTGCCCGCGCGGCGCAGCCGCTGTGCAGCCGGAAGGATCTTGTCGCCCGGCAGCGGCCCGGCGAGGCGGATCGGCACGATGCAGTCGATCCGGCGATCGACGATCGCGGGCGGTGCCGACGAGATCGTCGTCGCGGCCGGCAGCACGGGTTCGGACGGCTCGGCCGGTTCGGCGGCCGCTTCGTGCACGACGGCAGGCACCGCTTCGTCACCGGCGGCCGGTTCGGTCGACTCGGACGCCAGATCGACGCCGGTCGCCTCGGCCTGCAGATCGGCCGGCATGTCCGCAGGCGCGGCCCCGCCTAAGGTGGCCCCGCCGAACGTCGGCTCGACGCGCGCGGCCTCGGCCGGCGTGGCCGCCGCCGCGACCGGTGCCGCGGGCTCGCGGCGCACCGGCTGACGCACCGGTTCGATAAACGGCAACTCTTCGTCGCGCTCGGGGCGGTTCATCGCCTCGGCCGCTTCTTCCGGCATCGGCCGCGGCATCCTGCGCCGCACCTTCGCGCCCTGCCATGCGTTGTAGACCACGACGCCGCCCACCACGACGGCGCCCGCGCCGATCAAACCGAGTGTCAACTCGTCCATGCACGCTCCATCAGCAATTCTTTTTCGTCGGAACCGCGAACGGGCGCCCATGCGCCGCGCGAACGCGGTCCGGTTTCGTCAAACGTCAATTCTGGGCAAAACCCGCTGCGGTTTCCATGTCCACCGCAACGATCCGCGACACGCCCTGCTCCTGCATCGTCACGCCGATCAGTTGCTGCGCCATCTCCATCGCGATCTTGTTGTGCGAGATGAACAGGAACTGCGTCTTGTTGGACATCGCGCGCACGAGGTTCGCGAAACGTTCGGTGTTCGCGTCGTCGAGCGGCGCGTCGACCTCGTCGAGCAGACAGAACGGCGCCGGGTTCAACTGGAACATCGCGAACACCAGCGCGGTCGCGGTCAGCGCCTTCTCGCCGCCCGACAGCAGGTGGATCGTCGCGTTCTTCTTGCCCGGCGGCTGCGCCATCACCTGCACGCCGGCATCGAGAATCTCGTCGCCCGTCATGATCAGCTTCGCCTGGCCGCCGCCGAACAGGCGCGGGAACAGGTCGCTGAAGTGACGGTTGACCTCGTCGAAGGTACCCTGCAACAGCGTGCGGGTTTCCTGGTCGATCTTGTGGATCGCGTCCTCGAGCGTCGTGATCGCATCGATCAGGTCGGCCGACTGCGCGTCGAGGAACACCTTGCGCTCGCTCGCGGCCTTCAGCTCGTCGAGCGCGGCCATGTTCACCGGGCCGAGCGCGTTGATCGCGTTGTTGAGCCGCGTCACCTCGCCCTGCAGGTACGACGGTTTCAGGTCCGACGTCAGCTTCTCGCTCAGCGCGGCCTCGTCGACCTCGGCCGTCGCGAGCTGCTCGGCGAACTGCTCGACGGACAGGCGCGCAGCCTGCTCCTTCAGCTGCAGTTCGGTGATGCGGTCGCGCAGCGGCTGCAACGAGCGCTCGGCGACGAGACGCTGCTCGTCCGACGCGCGCAGCTTCGCGGTCAGGTCGTCGAGCTCGATTCGCGCGGCCTGCAGTGCCTCTTCCTTCACCGCGCGAATCTCGAGCGCGTCCTGCAGGCCCGTGTGCGCGGTCTGTTCGTTGATCGTCTCGAGCTCGGCGCGCGCGTCTTCCAGCGATGCGGCGACGCGCTCGCTCTGCTCGTGTGCGACCTGGATGCTGCGCTTGAGCTCGTCGATCCGGGTCACCGCGTTGCGCGCGGCGAAGCGCGCGTCGTTCGCGCCGCGCTCCAGGTCACGTGCTTCCTGACGCGCCTGCGTCAGCGATTCGTCGAGCGATTCGAACGCGAGCTGGTTATCTTCGAAGCGCGCCTGCAGCTCCGCGAGTTCGCCGTCGAAGCGCTCGAAATTCGCTTCCGACTCGGCACGCAGCGCGCGCTGCTCTTCGATCTGCGCACCGATTTCCTCGAGTTCCTCGCGGATCTGGGTGCTGCGCTGCGTATAACGCTCGTGTGCCTGCGCGAGCTTCAGCACGTCCATCTGCAGCGCGTGCACACGCTGCGTCGCACGCTCGGCCTGCGCGCGCACGTCGCCGAGCGCCTGCGTGGCCTGCGTGTGCGCAGCTTCCGCGCGTACCGCAGCCGTGCGCGCCTCGTCGGCGAGCAGCGCCTGCGCACGCACCTGGCGCGTCAGGTTTTCGATTTCCTGCTGGCGGGCCAGCATCCCGGCCTGCTCCGAATCCGCCGCGTACAACTGCACGCCGACTCGCGTAACGATATGGCCGGCCTTGACGACGAACGCACCGCCTGCCGGCAGTTGCGTGCGGGTCGCAAGCGCTTGCGCGACGTCGTCAGCGACATAGACGTTGCCGAGCCAGTCGTTCAGCACCGCGCGAATGCCCGCGTTGTCGATGCGCACGAGCGACAGCACCGGACGCAGCCCGGCCACCGCCGCGGGCGGTTCGCCGGCCGCGGGCGGCGCGTAGAACGCGAGCTTCGCGGGCGGCGCATCGGTCGCAAACGCCTTCACCCAGTCGAGATTCGACACTTCGAGCGCAGCGAGGCGCTCGCGCAGCACGGCTTCGAGCGCCGCTTCCCAGCCCGCCTCGACGTGCAGCTTCTTCCACAGGCGCGGCAGCGCGCCGAGCTCGTGCTTGTCGAGCCACGGCTGCACCTTGCCTTCGGTCTGCACGTTTTCCTGAAGCTGCTTCAGTGCGGCGAGGCGCGCTTCGAGCTGGTGAATCTGCGCGCCTTCGGCCTGCACGCGCTCCTGCGCGGCACGGCGTTCGCCGTCGAGGCGCGGCACCGTTTCCTGCGCGTCGGCGAGACGCGCCTGCGCTTCGGCGAGGATTTCTTCCTGCTCGGCAAGCTGCATGCGCAACTCCTCGAGCTGCACCTCGTCCGGTGCGTCGAGCCCGCCCGCTTCGCTCTTCAGGCGCTCGTGGCGCTGCTGAAGCTGCTGGAGCTGCTGGTCGGCGTTGCGCTGGTGCGCGGCTTCGAGCTTCAACGACTGTTCGGTCTGCGCGATCCGCGCGCGCTCGTCGTTGAGCTGCGCCTGTGCGTCGCGCCACGTCGCCTCGAGCGCCGGCAGCGCGTCGTGCTTCGCGGCTGCGTTGTCCTCGGCGAGCGCGGCCTTCTCGTCGGCCATCGCGCGCGCCTCTTCGGCTTCCTCGAGCTCGTCCTGCGACTTCTCGGCCTGCGCGCGCCATTGCTCGCGCTGCGCGTTCAGCGCGGCGATCTGCGCCTGCACGCGGTTGCGCGATTCGACGATGAACTTGATTTCCGCTTCGAGGCGGCTCACCTCGGCGTTCGCCTCGTAAAGCGAACCCTGTGCGCCCTGCATCGCATCGCTCGCCGCGTAATGCGCGACGCGCAGCGTCTCGAGCTGCGACTCGACCTCGCGCAGCTTCGCCGTCTGCGCCTCGAGGTCGATCTGCGCCTGTTCGATCGCGCGCTGCTGCCTCTGCTGCTCGCCCGCGGCCTCGTTCTTGCGCAGCAGCCACAACAGGCGCTGCTTCTCCTCGCCGTCGGCGACGAGTTCCTTGTACTTGTTCGCGACGACGGCCTGCGCCTCGAGCTTCTCGAGGTTCGCGCCGAGTTCGCGGACGATGTCCTCGACGCGCGTCAGGTTCTCGCGCGTGTCGTGCAGGCGGTTCTCGGTTTCGCGGCGGCGTTCCTTGTACTTCGATACGCCCGCGGCTTCCTCGAGGAACACGCGCAGCTCTTCCGGCTTCGCCTCGATGATCCGCGCGATCATGCCCTGCCCGATGATCGCGTACGCACGCGGCCCGAGGCCGGTGCCGAGGAAGATGTCCTGGATATCGCGGCGGCGTGCCGGCAGGTTGTTGATGTAGTAGCTCGACGTGCCGTCGCGCGTCAGCACGCGCTTCACGGCGATTTCGCCGTACTGGCCCCACTGCCCGGCCGCGCGGCCGTCGGAGTTGTCGAAGATCAGCTCGACGCTTGCCCGGCTGCCGGGCTTGCGTGCGGTCGAGCCGTTGAAGATCACGTCCTGCATCGATTCGCCGCGCAGCTCGGAGGCGCGCGACTCGCCGAGCACCCAGCGCACGGCGTCGATGATGTTGGACTTGCCGCACCCGTTCGGGCCCACCACGCCGACAAGCTGGCCCGGAACCTGGAAATGCGTGGGATCGACGAAGGATTTGAAGCCAGCGAGTTTGATCGAGCTCAGACGCACGGCGGTATCGGATGTGAAGAAGGTGTGAAACGGACGGGGCCGCGCTGCGCGGGGCCGAACGACCCATGCGCGCGACGCGCCCCGGAATTCAAAAGCGGGGCCGCGCGCATACAGCGTTGGGCCCCGCAAACGGCTTCCATCATACCATCGCGCGTGCGCCGTCCCGACCGTCGCCGGGTTTGCCCGGTGCCGGTGCGGCACGATGGACCCGGCTGGACAGCAGCGTCGCCAGCACGATGCACACGCCGCCCGCCCACTCGCGCGCGGTCGGCAGCTCGTTCGCGAACACCCACGCCGACAGCGCGGTGATCACGATCTCGAACAGCATGATGATCGACGCGCGGTTCGCCGGCACGCGCGCGAGGCCGTATTGCACGAGCAGGTTGTTCGCCGCCATCGTCACGCCGATCGCGGCGACGATCAGCGCGGCGACGCCGAGCTGGCCGCCCGCCGGCGCGGCCGGCAGCCCTTCGAACAGCGACGCGATCGCGCCGAACACCGCCGCGCCGCCGAACAGCGTCGCGGTACGCATCTCCGCGCGCATCCCGGGCAGCTCGCGGCTCGCCTTGATCACGAGCACGTTGCTCATCGCGAAGCTCAGCCCGGCCGCGAGACCGGCCCATTCGGCCGGGTTGGCCGGCAGCGGCATGCCGAGCTTCGGCGACCACAGCATCAGCATCGCGCCGCCGATCGACAGCGCCGCCAGCCCCGCGCCGGCCCAGGTCAACCGCTCGCGCAGCAGGAAGTGCGCGTAGATCGCGGTCCATGCGGGCGTCAGGTAGAACAGCAGCATCACGCGCAGCACCTCGCCGTGGATCGTGCCCCACACGAAACCGAGGTTCGTCACGCCGGCCGTGACCGCGATGCCCGGCAGCACCCAGTGCCAGCGCAGCGTCGCGATCGTACGGTGCCGCGTGACGATCACGAACAGGAACGCGACGAGGCTCGTCAGCGCGCTCGCCAGCGTGCCCGTCACGCCGAGCGACGCGAGGATCCGCAGCGGATACCAGATCAGGCCCCATACCGATGCGCCGACCAGGATGGCCAGCGTCGGCAGGCTGCCGCGTACCGCGTTATTCATTTGGTTCAATACCCTTTGTTCCACCGGCCCGGCCGCCGTTCCGACGGGCCGTGACCGCATTCCGTCACGCTATAATCATTCGTTGCGACCCGCGCGCCGTCGGCGCCCGTTCGCAGCCGCGCGGCACGCCCGCCGCTTCTTTCGCTCCAACCGGCCGCGATGGCCGCTTCGCCCGTGAACCCTCGACTCGACTCGCTCCAGCCCTATCCCTTCGAAAAGCTGCGCGCCCTGTTCAAGGACGTGACGCCCTCCGGCGCCCTCAAACCGATCAGCTTCGGCATCGGCGAGCCCAAGCATCCGACCCCGGCGCTGATCCGCGACGCCGTGGTGGCCGCGCTCGACGGCCTCGCGTCGTACCCGGCCACGGCCGGCTCGGACGCGCTGCGCACGTCGATCGCGCATTGGCTCGAGCGTCGCTACGGGCTGCCGGCGATCGATCCGGCCACGCAGGTGCTGCCCGTGTCGGGGTCGCGCGAGGCGCTGTTCTCGCTCGCGCAAACCGTGATCGACGCGCACCCGTCCGGGCACGGCGAGAAGGCGATCGTACTCTGTCCGAATCCTTTCTATCAAATTTACGAAGGCGCGGCGCTCCTGGCCGGTGCCGAACCCTATTTCGCGAACAGCGACCCGGCCCGCAACTTCGCGTGCGACTACGCAGCCGTGCCCGATGAAGTCTGGGCGCGTACGCAACTGCTGTACGTGTGCTCGCCAGGCAACCCGACAGGCGCCGTATTGACGCTCGACGACTGGCGCGAGCTGTTCGCGCTGTCGGACCGCCACGGGTTCGTGATCGCGTCCGACGAGTGCTACTCGGAAATCTATTTCGACGAAGCGGCGGCGCCGCTCGGCGGCCTCGAGGCCGCGCACCGCCTCGGCCGTGGCTTCGAGCGCCTCGTGATGCTGTCGAGCCTGTCGAAGCGCTCGAACGTGCCGGGCATGCGCTCGGGCTTCGTCGCCGGCGACGCGGCGCTGCTGAAGAAATTCCTGCTGTACCGCACGTACCACGGCGCGGCGCTGTCGCCGGTCTGGCAGCACGCGAGCATCGCCGCGTGGAACGACGAAGCGCACGTGCGCGAGAACCGCGCGCTGTACCTGCAGAAGTTCAATACGGTCACGCCGATGCTCGCCGACGTGATCGACGTCAAGCTGCCCGACGCCGCGTTCTACCTGTGGGCGAACGTGTCGCGCACCGGGCTGTCGGACACCGAGTTCGCCCGCCGCCTGTACGCCGACTATAATGTGACGGTTCTGCCCGGCTCGTACCTGGCGCGCGATGCGCACGGTACCAACCCGGGCCGCGATTTCATCCGGATCGCGCTCGTCGCGGGCACCCCCGAATGCGTCGAGGGCGCGCAACGCATCGTCGATTTCTGCCGTTCTCTCGCGCGGTAATCGTCCATCCCGATCAATTCCATCCATCTCCTGCGAAAACGAACATGTCGCAACAACTTCAGCAAATCATCGATACCGCCTGGGACAACCGCGCCGAGTTGTCGCCGAAGGCCGTACCCGCCGACGTCCGCGAGGCCGTCGCGCACGCGATCGAGCAACTCGACAAGGGTGCGCTGCGCGTCGCCGAGAAAATCGACGGCAACTGGACCGTGCACCAGTGGCTGAAGAAGGCCGTGCTGCTGTCGTTCCGCCTGGAGGACAACGCGCCGATGCCGGCCGGTGGCTACTCGCAGTTCTACGACAAGGTGCCGTCGAAGTTCGCGAACTACACGGCTGAAGACTTCGCCGCGGGCGGCTTCCGCGTCGTCCCGCCGGCCATCGCGCGCCGCGGCTCGTTCATCGCGAAGAACGTCGTGCTGATGCCGTCGTACACGAACATCGGCGCCTACGTCGACGAAGGCACGATGGTCGACACGTGGGCAACGGTCGGTTCGTGCGCGCAGATCGGCAAGAACGTGCACCTGTCGGGCGGCGTCGGCATCGGCGGCGTGCTCGAGCCGCTGCAGGCGAACCCCGTCATCATCGAAGACAACTGCTTCATCGGCGCGCGCTCGGAAGTCGTCGAAGGCGTGATCGTCGAGGAAAACTCGGTGATCTCGATGGGCGTGTACCTCGGCCAGAGCACGAAGATCTACGACCGCGAAACGGGCGAAGTCAGCTACGGCCGCATCCCGGCCGGCTCGGTCGTCGTCGCCGGCAACCTGCCGTCGAAGGATGGTTCGCACAGCCTGTACTGCGCGGTGATCGTCAAGAAGGTCGACGCGAAGACCCGCGCGAAGGTCGGCCTGAACGAGCTGCTGCGAGGCGACTGATGGCGAAGCCGCACACCGTGGTCGTCTACGGTATTCCGAACTGCGACACCGTGAAGAAGGCCCGCGTGTGGCTCGACGATCACGGCGTCGAATTCGAGTTCCACGATTTCAAGAAGCTCGGCGTCAGCGCGCCGCTGCTTGAAGACTGGCTGAAGGACGTGTCGCTCGACGCGCTCGTGAACAAGCGCGGCACCACGTGGCGCGGCCTGGACGACGCGATGAAGGCGGCCGCCGAATCGAAAACTGGCGCGGTCGCGCTGATGATCCACAAGCCGTCGGTCATCAAGCGCCCCGTGCTCGTCGTCAACGGCCGCGTGAAATCGCTCGGCTTCGCGGCCGATCAATACGCGGCGCTGTTTGCCGCATAAGGTCGCCCGCGCTGCGCCTGTAGAAGGGCCTGTTCCCGCTAATAACGGGCTTGCGCTGGCCCCACGAATGATTTTTTCCAAACAGGGGAACGTGCCTTGCCGGCCGCATTGCGGCGTTGCGCGTCGCTTGTTTGGCTCGGCCAAACGGCGCTCCTTGCTTCTTGCACTGCAGCCGGCAAGGCACGTTCACAAGCCCGTTATTAGCGGGAACAGGCCCTGGCCCGACGTCTTGTCGCTGCCGGCCACCGTGCCGGCATTTTTTATCGAAAGTGGTCCGAACCATGTCCGCCACCCTAGCCCTTACCGAACAGTTGATCGCCCGTGCGTCCGTGACGCCCGACGACCAGCATTGCCAGCAGATCATGACCGAGCGCCTCACCGCGCTCGGCTTCGAATGCGAGACCATCGCGTCGCACGGCGTGACCAACCTGTGGGCCGTCAAGCGCGGCACCGACGGCCGCGACGGCAAGCTGCTCGCGTTCGCGGGCCACACCGACGTCGTGCCGACCGGCCCGCTCGAACAGTGGACCTCGCCGCCGTTCATCCCCGCCCATCGCGACGGCAAGCTGTACGGCCGCGGCGCGGCCGACATGAAGACGTCGCTCGCGGCATTCGTCGTCGCGTCCGAGGAATTCGTCGCGGCCCATCCCGGCCACCGCGGCGCGATCGCGTTCCTGATCACCAGCGACGAGGAAGGCCCGGCCACCGACGGCACCGTGAAGGTCGTCGAACTGCTGCAGGCACGCGGCGAGCGCCTCGACTACTGCATCGTCGGCGAGCCGACGTCGACCGCCGAGCTCGGCGACGTCGTCAAGAACGGCCGCCGCGGGTCGATGTCGGGCGAACTGGTCGTCAAGGGCGTGCAGGGCCATATCGCGTATCCGCACCTCGCGAAGAACCCGATCCACCTGCTCGCGCCGGCGCTCGCCGAGCTCGCCGCCGAGCAGTGGGACGAAGGCAACGAATATTTCCCGCCGACCACCTGGCAGGTGTCGAACCTGCACGCCGGCACCGGCGCGACCAACGTGATCCCCGGCCACGCCGACCTGCTGTTCAACTTCCGGTTCTCGACCGCGAGCACCGTCGAGGGCCTGCAGGCACGCGTGCACGCGATCCTCGACAAGCACAGCCTCGAATACACGCTGAAGTGGTCGGTGAGCGGCCTGCCGTTCCTGACGCCGCGTGGCGAACTGTCGAATGCGCTCGAAAACGCGATCCGCACCGAGACCGGCATCACGACCGAGCTGTCGACCACCGGCGGCACGTCGGACGGCCGCTTCATCGCGCGCATCTGCCCGCAGGTGATCGAGTTCGGCCCGCCGAACGGCAGCATCCACAAGATCGACGAGCATATCGAAGTGCGCTTCGTCGACCCGCTGAAGAACGTGTACCGCCGCGTGCTCGAACAACTGATCGCCTGATGGAGCCTCGCATGACGACACCTTTTGCCACTGTTCGCGACCTGCTGCGCTATGCGGTCACGCGCTTCTCGAAGGCGAAGCTCGCATTCGGCCACGGCTCCGACAATGCGTACGACGAAGCGGCCTACCTCGTGCTGCGTACGCTCGACCTGCCGCTCGACACGCTCGAGCCATTCCTCGACGCGCGGCTGCTGCCCGACGAAATCGCGGCCGTGCTCGCCGTGATCGAACGGCGCGCGACCGATCGTGTGCCGGCCGCGTATCTCACGCATGAAGCGTGGATGCATGGCCACCGCTTCTACGTCGACGAACGCGTGATCGTGCCGCGCTCGTTCATCGGCGAATTGCTCGACGACGGGCTGCAGCCGTATGTGGCCGATCCCGAGCAGGTCGGTGCGGTGCTCGAACTGTGCACGGGCTCCGGCTGCCTCGCGATCCTCGCGGCGAGCGCGTTCCCGAACGCGGAGATCGATGCGGTCGACCTGTCCGACAAGGCACTCGAAGTCGCGGAGATCAACGTGCGCGACTACGGCCTCGAAGACCGCGTCGCACTGCACCGCGGCGACCTCTACGCGCCGCTGCCCGCGTTCCGTACCGACCCAGGCTCGCGTTACGACGTGATCCTGACGAACCCGCCGTACGTGAACGCGTCGTCGATGGCCGCGCTGCCGCCCGAATACCGGCACGAGCCGGAAATGGCGCTCGCGGGCGGCGACGACGGGATGGACATCGTGCGACGCATCGTCGCCGAAGCGCACCGCTGGCTGCACGATGACGGCGTGCTCGTCGTCGAGATCGGCAACGAGCGCGAGCACGTCGAAGCTGCGTTCGGCGGCCTCGAACTCACGTGGCTGCCCACCAGCGCGGGCGACGACACCGTGTTCCTGATCCAGGCGTCGGACCTGCCGCGCAAGGCCTGAGCCTCCCGGCTCCCCAACCGTGCGGCAACGCGCACCGCTGCGCCGCACGGTTGGGTAAGATGCGCGTAAGCGGCCGCCGCGCCGCACGACCTCAGGAGTCCGTCACGCGCCCATGACCCTCGACTGGCTACATCTCGGCACCCTGATCCTGACCATCCACGTGCTCGGGATCGTCGCGGCGTGCCACGCGATCATGAACACGCGCACGTCGCAAGGCGCGATCGCGTGGGCCGTCTCGCTCGCCGCGATGCCGTACCTGACGCTCGTTCCGTACCTGTTCCTCGGCCGCAGCAAGTTCTCCGGCTACGTCGACGCACGGCGCCACGAGCTGGAACTGTTGCGCACGCACACACCGCGCTCGCCGTGGCTCAGCACCGACGCGACGGACGCGACAGACGGGCCGGCCGCCGACGCGCTCGGCCAGGCCGCCGTGCTCGCGCTCACGCGGCTCGGCGGCATGCCGTTCCTCGGCGGCAATTCGGTGCGCACGCTCGTGAACGGCGACGCGACGTTCTCGGCGATCCTGTCGGCGATCGACGCCGCGCGCGACTACGTGGTCGTCCAGTTCTTCATCGTGCGCGACGATGCGCTCGGCCAGATGCTGCGCGACGCGCTGCTGGCGCGCGCGGCGGCCGGCGTGCGCTGCTGCCTGCTGTACGACAGCATCGGCAGTTTCGACCTGCCGCACAGCTACGTCGACGCGCTGCGCCGGGGCGGCGTCGAGGTCCATCCGTTCGCGACCAATCGCAAGTTCGTGAACCGCTTCCAGCTCAACTTCCGCAACCATCGCAAGATCGTCGTCGTCGACGGCAATCGCGCGTTCGTCGGCGGCCACAACGTCGGCGTCGAATATCTCGGCGCGAAGCCGCGCCTGTCGCCATGGCGCGACACGCACATCGAGATTCGCGGCCCGGTGGTCGCGAGCATCCAGTACGTGTTCGCCGAAGACTGGCACTGGGCAACGCAGAAGCTGCCGCCGCTCGCGCTGCCGCCGCCCGCACAGCCCGGCGACGGCATGCATTGCCTCGCGGTGCCGATGGGGCCGGCCGACAAGCAGGAAACCGGCTCGCTGTTCTTCGTCGAGGCGATCAATGCCGCGCGCGAGCGGGTCTGGATCACCACGCCGTATCTCGTCCCCGACGAAGCCGTGATCGCCGCGCTGAAGCTCGCGGTGATGCGCGGCGTCGACGTGCGCATCCTGATCCCGAGCCGGCGCGATCACTACGTGGTGTTCGAGGCGTCGAAGCTGTACGCGCGCGACCTGGTCGATGCGGGCGTCAAGGTGTTCCGCTACCGGCCCGGCTTCCTGCACCAGAAGGTCGTGCTGATCGACCGCATCGCGGCGGCGATCGGCAGCGCGAATCTCGACAACCGCTCGTTCCGCCTCAACTTCGAGATCATGGTGCTGACCGTCGACCGCGCATTCGCCGACGAGGTCGAGACGATGCTCGATGCCGACTTCGCGCAGGCGTACGAGGTCGATGCGAACGAATACCACCGGTCGCCCGCATGGCGGCGAATCGCGATGCACGTCGCGCGGCTGTTCGCGCCGATCCTGTAACCGCAGGGAAGCCGGCAGCGCCCGTGCGATCCGCACCGGCGCTGCACACGCCGCCGCCCGCCGTCACAGCAGCTTGTCGATATCCGCGGCGATTTCGTCGGGCTTGGTCGACGGCGCGTAGCGCTTGACGATGCGCCCTTCGCGGTCGACCAGGAATTTCGTGAAATTCCACTTGATCGCCTTGAGGCCGAGAATGCCGGGCGCCTCGTCGGTCAGGTAGCGGTACAGCGGATGCGCATGGTCGCCCTTCACGTCGATCTTCGCGAACATCGGGAACGAGACGCCGTAATTGCGCTCGCAGAACGCGCCGATCTGCGCGGCGTCGCCGGGCTCCTGCTTGCCGAACTGGTTGCACGGGAAGCCGAGCACGAAGAAGCCGCGCGCCGCGTACTGGTCGTACAGCTTCTGCAGGCCCGCGTATTGCGGCGTGAAACCGCACTCGCTCGCGGTGTTGACGATCAGCAGCACCTTGCCGCGGTACGCGTCGAGCGAAACCGGCGCACCGGCAAGCGTCTCTGCGCTGAACGAATACAGGGTGGACATCGGGCACTCCTTTTACGAAACCGGATCGACGTGGAGTCTAGGCGAAATCGCGCCGTTGCGGCATCCGCCGAGCGGCCGATGCCCGGCACGAGCGGCGCGCAGTCTAGAATAGCGGTTTTCGCCAGTCATTTCCGCCGTGATCCGTTTCAATCAGTTCAGCCTAGCGCGCGGCACCAAGCCGCTGTTCGAGTCGACCTCGTTCGTGCTCAATCCCGGCGAGAAAGCCGGCCTGATCGGCGCCAACGGCGCCGGCAAGTCGACGCTGTTCGCGGTCCTGCGCGGCGAGCTGCACTCGGACGCCGGCGATTTCGCGATGCCGCCGTCGTGGCGAATCGCCCATGTGTCGCAGGAAACGCCCGCGGTCGACCGCTCGGCGCTCGATTACACGCTCGACGGCGACGCCGCGCTGCGCGAGATCGAGGCGCGCATCGCCGCCGCTTCGGCCGCGCATGACGGCGCCGCCGAAGCCGACGCGCACGCGGCCTTCGCCGACGCCGACGGCTACACTGCGCCCGCCCGCGCCGAAGCGCTGCTGCTGGGCCTCGGCTTCACGCTCGCCCAGACGCGCGAATCCGTCGCCAGCTTCTCCGGCGGCTGGCGCATGCGCCTGAACCTCGCGCAGGCGCTGATGTGCCGCTCCGACCTGCTGTTGCTCGACGAACCGACCAACCACCTCGACCTCGACGCGATCGTCTGGCTCGAAGACTGGCTGCACCGCTACCCCGGCACGCTCGTCGTGATCTCGCACGACCGCGAATTCCTCGATTCGATCTGCAACGTCACGCTGCATCTGGAAAACCGCCAGGTGAAGCGCTACGGCGGCAACTACTCGCAATTCGAAGTGCTGCGCGCGCAGCAACTGGCGCTGCAGCAAAACGCATACGAAAAGCAGCAGAAGACGATCGAGCACCTGCAGAGCTTCGTCGACCGCTTCAAGGCCAAGGCGACCAAGGCCAAACAGGCGCAAAGCCGGATGAAGGCGCTCGAGAAGATGGAGCTGATCGCGCCCGCGCACATCGCGTCGCCGTTCACGTTCGAATTCCGCACGCCCGACGCCGCGCCGAACCCGATGATGGTGATGGAAGACGTCCGCTGCGGCTACCATGCCGACGACGGCGCGGACATCCCGATCGTCGAGCGCGTGGCGCTGTCGATCCAGAACGGGCAGCGCATCGGCCTGCTCGGCGCGAACGGCCAGGGCAAGTCGACGCTGATCAAGACGCTGGCCGGCACGCTCGCGCCGCTGTCGGGCGGCGTCCGCGAGGGCAAGGGGCTGACGATCGGTTATTTCGCGCAGCACCAGCTCGAAACGCTGCGCGAGGACGATTCGCCGCTCGCGCATCTTGCGCGGCTCGCACCTGACACGCGCGAACAGGAGCTGCGCGACTTCCTCGGCGGTTTCAATTTCTCGGGTGACATGGCGACCAGCGCCGTCGGCCCGTTCTCGGGCGGCGAGAAAGCGCGCCTCGCGCTCGCGCTGATCATCTGGCAGAAGCCGAACCTGCTGCTGCTCGACGAACCGACGAACCACCTCGATCTCGAAACGCGCCATGCGCTGACGATGGCGCTCGCGCAGTTCGAAGGCACGCTGATCCTCGTATCGCACGACCGCCACCTGCTGCGCGCGACGACCGACCAGTTCATGCTGGTCGCGAAGCACCGGCTGCAGCCGTTCGACGGCGACCTCGACGACTACCGCGACTGGCTGCTGCAGCACGCGGCCGAACAGCGCGCGGCCGCGAAGGCCGACAGCGCGGCTGCGTCGGGCGAGGGTGCCGCGGCGAACCGCAAGGACCAGAAGCGTCAGGCCGCCGAGGAGCGGCAGCGCCTGTCGGTGTTGAAAAAGCCGCTGCAGACGCGCATCACGAAGCTCGAAAAGGAAATGGAGACGCTGCACGCGGAGAAGGCGCGCCTCGACACGTTCGTCGCCGATCCGGCAAGCTACGAGGCCGCGCGCAAGACGGAGCTGACCGACGCGATCCGCAAGCTCGGCGACGTCAACACGCGTCTCGAAACGGTCGAGGCCGACTGGCTCGCCGCGCACGAAGAACTCGAGCAGATCGGCTGAACGCGGCCGCTGTGCAGCCGGTCGGTGCAGCCAGCCTGGCACGCCGGCGAAACGGGTTCTTCGACAAACCATCGGGCCCGCACAGGGCCCGGATGCAACAAGGCCGGGCGCACTGGCCCGGCCTGTTTATTGCCGTCGCTCGTCGGTTCGCTCGCCGCCTGCCGGCTCAGCGCCGCGGCAGCGTGTCGCGCGGCATCTGCTCGTCGTCACCCATCAGATACCGGCGCCCTTCGGTCGGCCGCCGAATCGCCGCGGCGACCTCCGCTTCGGTCACGTCCTCGGACACGACCTTGCGCGCCAGGCGCCCTTCGTCGTCGATCCATTCGACGATCCGGCATCCGCCGCCCCAGGGCTGGCGAATCGGCTCCGACACGCGGCAGCCGCGCAGGTTGTAAAGGCGTCCGCCCGGCGCTTCCCCATACGATTTCAACATAGGTTCCCTTCGCATTGCGCGGTTCGACAATCCGGCAAAGGATAGGGAAAAGCAATGTCCGGCGGGTTACAGCAGCCTACATATTCTTTACATAGAATTACGCGACAGATCGTCGACCGGCACGGCCCGCGCGGCTGTCGGGCCGATCATTCGAGATCGCGCACGCGGTCGATCGCCTGCTCGATCCGCTCGACGGCCATCACGTTCAGCCCTTCGATCGGCTGTTTCGGCGCATTCGCCTTCGGAATCAGCGCGGACGTGAATCCAAGCTTCGCCGCCTCGCGCAGCCGCTCCTGCCCGCGCGGGGACGGCCGGATTTCGCCCGCCAGCCCCACCTCGCCGAACACGAACAACCCCTTCGGCAACGCCTTGTTGCGCATCGACGAGTGAATCGCGAGCAGCACCGCGAGGTCGGCGGCCGGCTCGGTGATCTTCACGCCGCCCACTGCATTGAGGAACACGTCCTGGTCGAAGCACGCGATGCCCGCGTGGCGGTGCAGCACCGCGAGCAACATCGCGAGCCGGTTCTGCTCGAGGCCGACCGCGAGCCGGCGCGGGTTCGGCACGTGCGCGGTATCGACGAGCGCCTGGATTTCGACGAGCAGCGGGCGCGTGCCTTCCTGTGTGACGAGCACGCACGAGCCGGGCACGACCTGCTCGTGCTGCGACAGGAACAGCGCGGACGGATTCGCGACGCCGCGCAGCCCGCGCTCGGTCATCGCGAACACGCCGAGTTCGTTGACCGCGCCGAAGCGGTTCTTGAACGCGCGCACGAGCCGGAACGACGAATGCGTGTCGCCTTCGAAATACAGCACCGTGTCGACGATGTGCTCGAGCACGCGCGGGCCGGCGAGGTTGCCCTCCTTCGTCACGTGCCCGACCATGATGATCGCGGTGCCCGACTGTTTCGCGATGCGCGTGAGCTGCGCCGCGCATTCGCGCACCTGCGCGACCGAGCCCGGCGCCGACGTGAGCGCCTCCGAATAGACGGTCTGGATCGAGTCGATCACGGCCACGTCCGGCCGTTCCGCGTCGATCGCGGCCTGGATCTTTTCGAGCTGGATCTCGGCGAGCAGCTGCAGCTCGGCCGCCGGCGTACCGCCGTCGAGCAGCGCAAGCCGTTGCGCGCGCAACGCGATCTGCGCGGCCGATTCCTCGCCGCTGATATAAAGCGCGCGCCGCTCGCTCGCGATGTCCGCGAGCGACTGCAGCAGCAGCGTCGACTTGCCGATACCCGGGTCGCCGCCGATCAGCACGACGCCGCCGGGCACCAGCCCGCCGCCAAGCACGCGGTCGAATTCGCCGATGCCCGTCGAGAAACGCGGCACGTCGGCCGCTTCGATGTCGACGAGTCGCTGTACCGGCGCCCGCTTCGCGAGCGACTGGAAACGGTGGGCCGACGGCGTCTCGGGGACCGATTCGACGAGCGTGTTCCAGGCCTGGCACGACGGACACTGCCCCTGCCACTTCGGGGACTGCCCGCCGCACTCGCTGCAGACATAGACGGTTTTCTGTTTGGCCACGCGTGACGCCCTTATTCCGCGCGCACGGGCACGCGGCCGGCGACCGCGCACATCAGCTCGTAGCCGATCGTGCCGCAATGACGGGCGACGTCGTCGATCGGCAGTGCGTTGCCCCACAGCTCGACGCGCGCGCCGACGCCCGCCTGCGGGCACGGGGTCAGGTCGACGGTAATCATGTCCATCGACACGCGGCCGACGATCCGCGTGCGGATGCCGTCGACGATCACGGGCGTGCCTTCGGCCGCGACGCGCGGATAGCCGTCCGCGTAGCCGCACGCGACGACGCCGATCCGCATCTGCGCCTGCGCGGAGAATGTCGAGCCATAGCCGATGGCCTGGCCCTTCGCGATCGTTTGCACCGCGATCAGCTCGGACGCGAGCGTCATCGCGGGCTTCAGCCCCGTGTCGGCGATATCGGACGACAGCCCGGACGGCGACGCGCCGTACAGCACGATCCCCGGCCGCACCCAGTCGAAGTGCGTATTCGGATGCCACAGCACGGCGGCAGAGTTCGCGAGACTGCGCGCACCGGCGATGTTTTCCGCGCCGCGCTCGAACGTCGCGAGCTGCTCGGCGACGCCGCGCTCGTTGTCCGCGTCCGAAAAATGGGTCATCAACGTGATCTGGCCGATACCGGGGCACGCGCGGGCGCGCTCCCAGGCCGCGCGGTATTTTTCCGGCACGTAGCCGAGCCGGTTCATCCCGCTGTTCATCTTGAGCTGCACGTTGACGGGCTTCGACAGCCGCGCCGTTTCCAGCATCCGCATCTGCTCGTCGTTGTGGACGGTCGTCGTCAGGCTGTAGCGGTCGATCACGTCGATGTCGGTCGACCGGAAGAACCCTTCGAGCAGCAGGATCGGGCCGGCCCAGCCGAGCTCGCGCAGCTTCACGGCCTCGTCGAGGTCGAGCAGGCCGAAGCCGTCGGTGCCGCGCAGGCCGGGAAACGCACGGGCGAGACCGTGGCCGTACGCGTTGGCCTTGACGACCGCCCAGACCTTGGACGGGCCGGCAAAGCGGCGGACGACGGAGAGATTGTTCGCGAGAGCGGCGGTGTGGATGGTGGCGGAGATCGGGCGCGGCATGGGAAATTTACGTAAAGACGCTTGCGAATCATCAGCTTACCGCGCCTTTTGAGCACTGAAGCCGACAACTTGCGGAACGATCGGGGAATCTTGCTAGTCCGAATTGGCGTATTTTCATGTTATAAAGCCGTGCGCACAACCCATTTCGAACGGAATAAGCCGATCGCATATCAGGCGGCCTACGCGGCCCTGCCGCAGCGACGAAAGCATCGCATCAGATGAAAAAAGGTTTTTACACCATCATGGCCGCGCAGTTTTTCTCGTCGCTGGCCGACAATGCGCTCCTCATCGCCGCCATCGCCCTGCTGAAAGACCTCCACGCCCCCAACTGGATGACACCGCTGCTGAAGCTGTTCTTCGTGTTGTCCTATGTGGTGTTGGCGGCGTATGTCGGTGCTTTCGCGGATTCGCGCCCGAAGGGTCGCGTGATGTTCATCACCAACTCGATCAAGGTGGTCGGCTGCCTGATCATGCTGTTCGGTGCCCACCCGCTGATCGCGTATGGGATCGTCGGATTCGGCGCCGCAGCCTACTCGCCCGCGAAGTACGGGATTCTCACCGAGCTGCTGCCGGCCGACCGGCTGGTCGCCGCGAACGGCTGGATCGAAGGCACGACCGTCAGCTCGATCATCCTCGGCACCGTGCTCGGCGGCGCGCTGATCAGCCCGCACATCGCATCGCACGTGATCGCGCACACGCCCGACTGGATCAGCACGCCTGCCGAAGCGGCAATGGCGATCATCATGGCGATCTACGTGATCGCCGCGCTGTTCAACTTGCGCATTCCCGATACGGGCGCCCGCTATCCGAAGCAGGAACGCGGCCCGGTCAAGCTCCTCACGGATTTCGCCGACTGCTTCATGGTGCTGTGGCGCGACAAGCTCGGCCAGATCTCGCTGGCGGTCACGACGCTGTTCTGGGGCGCGGGCGCGACGCTGCAGTTCATCGTGCTGAAATGGGCCGAGGTGTCGCTCGGCATGTCGCTGTCGGAAGGCGCGATCCTGCAGGCCGTGGTCGCGGTCGGCGTCGCGGCCGGCGCGATCGCCGCCGCCGCCCGGATCCCGCTGAAGAAGTCGCTGACCGTGCTGCCCGTCGGCATCATCATGGGCATCGCGGTGATGCTGATGGCGTTCTATACGCGCGACCTGTTTCCGTCGAACTGGGCCGTACACTTCGGCCACCTGCGCATGCCCGTCTACCTGATCGTCGCGTACATCTTCCTGATCTGGGTCGGCGCGCTGTCGGGCTATTTTGTCGTGCCGATGAACGCGCTGCTGCAGCATCGCGGCCACGTGCTGCTGTCGGCCGGCCATTCGATCGCCGTGCAGAACTTCAACGAGAACCTGTCGGTGCTCGTGATGCTGTGCCTGTATGCGGTGCTCGTGTGGCTCGACGTGCCGGTCGGCGTCGTGATCGTGCTGTTCGGCACGTTCGTCTGCCTGACGATGTGGCTCGTGATGCGTCGCCACCAGGCGAACCAGCGTCAGTTCGACTCGGTCGCGCTGATCGGCGAATCGCGGCACTGACGCTACACTTCCCGTTTCCGTCCGCCAGCGCCGGTCTTCGAACCGGCGCGTTGCCATCATGACGCACCCGATACCCAACATCCTGACGATCGCCGGCTCCGATTCGGGCGGCGGCGCAGGCATCCAGGCCGACCTGAAGACGTTTTCGGCACTCGGCGCGTATGGCGCCAGCGTGATCACCGCGCTGACCGCGCAGAACACGCGCGGCGTGACGGGCGTGCACGCGCCGGACGCCGCGTTCGTGACCGCGCAGCTCGACGCGGTGTTCGACGACATCCGCATCGACGCGGTCAAGATCGGGATGCTCGCGAACGCCGCGATCGTGCACGCGGTGGCCGACGCCCTGCGCCGTTACGCGCCGCGCTTCGTCGTGCTCGACACGGTGATGATCTCGAAGAGTTCGCACGCGCTGCTCGCGCCCGACGCGGTCGACGCGCTGCGCGACGCGCTGCTGCCGCTGGCGACCGTCGTCACGCCGAACCTGCCCGAAGCGGCCGCGCTGCTCGGCGACGCACCCGCGACCACCGAAGACGACATGGTCCGGCAAGGCCGGGCGCTGCTGCAAACGGGCGCGCGCGCCGTGCTGATGAAAGGCGGCCACCTGCCCGACGCGTCCGCGAGCCCCGACTGGCTCGTCGATGCGGCGCGCACCGTGCGGCTCGACGGGCCGCGCGTGCCGGTCAGCAACACGCACGGCACGGGCTGCACGCTGTCGTCGGCGATCGCCGCGCTGTTGCCGCAGCAGCCCGACCTCGAAAGCGCGGTGCGCGAAGCGAAGGCCTACCTGACCGGCGCGATCGCCGCGAGCGGCCGCCTCGACGTCGGCCACGGCGTCGGCCCTGTCCATCACTTCCATCGCTGGTGGTAAGCGGCGCCTGACGCGGCGTCAGTTGTCCTGCGCCGCGAACGCCTGCGCGCGCGCCGGCCAGTCGTCCGGCACGACGAAGCCGCGTGCCGTCTCGCGCCACGTGCCATCGCCGCCCTTCTCATGGATGCCGATCAGGTCGGGAGCCCGACGCGTCGCCAGCACGGGCGGCAGCTCGAGTGCGGCCGCGAGCGATTCGGGTTCGAAGCCCTCGCCGGCGGCAACGCGCCGCGGCGCGAGCCACGCAAGCCGCGGCAACACACTCCACGCAACGCCGGCACGCTGCGCGGCCGCCCACGCCGGCCACTGCGCGTGCGTCAGCCAGAAACCGCGCGGATGATCCGGCGTGATTTCGGCGGACACCGGCGGCAACTGCACGCCGTGCGGATAGAACAGCCAGCCCCTGATGAACATCTGTGCGTCGGACGGCGCGCCGTAACCGAGTTGCGCGAACCCGGCGCGATCGCCGAGCCGAAGCTGGTGGTCGAGCAGCCGGCTGCGCTTGCGGTCGAACCGGTCGACGAGATTGGGCCCGACGAAGTCGGCGAGCGACGCGCCGTCGCGCACCGGCGCGCACAGATAGCACTTCACCGCGAGTTCCCAGTGCAGGCGCTGCCCGTCAGGCGCATCGACGAGGAAATCGACTTCGCCTAGCGTCAGGCCGTTGCTGCGCAGCGGGAGATTGGCCGCGACGAGCCGCAGCGACGGTCCGTGCGTGAGGAAATACTCGAGCAGGCATTCGGCGTAGCGGCCGAGCCGTGTGGGCCGCAACCCGGCGAGCGCGCGGTGCAGCGGCTCGGGCTCCGCATCGAGCGCGGCGAGCCAGGCCTCGACGGCCGACTGTCCGGCCGCATCCGCCCACGGATGCGCGAGCGGCGCACCGGGTGCCGCGGTCAGCAGGCTCGGGCTCGCGAGCAGCCAGCCCAGATCGCGAACCGCGGCGTCACGCAGCGTATCGACGAATGCGAACGCCGCGCCGGTCGTCATGGCCCGGCCGGCCCGTTAGCGTCGCTACCCTCTGCGCGCTGGAACGTGTCGCGCGCGAGGCACAGGTCGGCCCACGCCTTCGACTTGTCCTGCAGGCTGCGCAGCAGATACGCCGGGTGGTAGGTGACGATCACCGGCACACCTTCGTACGCATGCACGCGGCCGCGCAGCGACGCGATGCTGGCGTCGGTCTTCAGCAACGTCTGCGCGGCGAAGCGCCCGAGCGCGACGATCAGCTTCGGCTTCACGAGCGCGACCTGGCGCTGCAGATAAGGCTCGCAACTTGAGACCTCGTCCGGTTCCGGGTTGCGGTTGCCGGGCGGCCGGCACTTGATCACGTTCGCGATGTACACGTTGTCGCCGCGCTTGAGCGCCAGCGACTGCAGCATGTTGTCGAGCAGCTTGCCGGCCTGGCCGACGAACGGCTCGCCCTGCTTGTCCTCGTTCTCGCCCGGCGCTTCGCCGATCAGCATCCAGTCCGCTTCACGGTCGCCGACGCCGAACACGGTGTTGGTCCGCTTCTCGCACAGCCGGCAGTGCGTGCAGTCGCGCACGCGCGCGGCCAGCGCATCCCAGTCGAGCATCGCAACCGGCGTTTCGGCGGGACGCGATTCGGCGGCCGGCATGGGCTCGCCCGGCGGCGCCGCGTCGAACCACGCGAAATCGTCTTCTCCGGCAGGCGGTGCGTCGTCCATCGGCGGCATTGCATCGGCGGAAGCCGCCGGCGCGAGCGCCCGATCGCCATCGACGACACGGCGCGCCGGTGCGCCCGAAGCCGGCGCGCCCGAAGCCGGTACGCCCGAAGCCGGTATGCCCGAAGCCGGTATGCCCGACTCGCGAGCCGGCGAGGCCTCGGCGGCACGCACGACGGCCGGCGGCGCATCGTCTTGCACCGGTGCACGCAGCGCGCGCACCGGCCGATCGGCCGCGCCAGCGGAAACGTTGTCCGCCGCAGCGGTTTGCGCCACGGCGGGCGCGTCGGCTGCCACGCCTTCGTCCGCGCGCTGCCCGCGCCGCACCCAGATCTGCGCGAGGCCCATTTCCTCGAGCGATGCTTCAGCCCACGCCATGCGCGCCCCCTTCGTCCTTGTTCAGCGTCAGACGCATCACGATCGCGTCCTCGCGGCCGCGATGCTTCGCCGGATAGTAATTCTTGCGCCGGCCGATCGTCACGAAGCCGAAACGCTCGTACAGATGGATCGCACGCAGATTGGACGGTCGCACCTCGAGCAGCACGCCGTCGAGCCGCTCCGCGCGCGATATGCGCACGGCCTCGCGCAACAGTGCGAGGCCCGCGCCCGCACACTGCGCGTCCGGCGCGACGCACAGGTTCAGCAGGTGCATCTCGTCGACCACGGGCATCAGCACGCAATAGCCGACCAGCGAACCGGTCACGTGCCGCATGCACACGCCCAGATAGCCGTTGCGCAACGAATCCTCGAAGTTGCCGCGGCTCCACGGGAATTCGTACGCGACCTGCTCGATCTCGACGACCTCGTCGAGATCGGCATCCGTCATCGGCGCCAGATAGCGGTCGCTCAGCAGTACACCCGTCATCCCTTCGCCCCGCCCGTCTGCGCGGCCCGTGCCGCGACCCGCTCGGCAGTCGTCTGCGCGACCTTGTCGCGCACGTATTCGGGCGCCGCCTGATCGGCCGGCACCGTGCGCCCGGCGCGGAATGCGCGCAGCGCGGCATGCGCGACCGCCAGCGCATGCGGCAATGCTTCGCCGTCGATCACGGCCGCGCGTGCCGCGGCCGGCAACTGCGCGCCGAACGCGGCAGCCGCATTGCCCGCGAGCGTGAACGGCGCGTCGGGCACGCCGACGGCGCCCGGCGCATCGAGCGACGCCGGATGCACCGTGCGCCAGTCGCCGGCGCTGTCGTCCCACGCGAAGTCCGCCCAATAGGCTTCGTCCATCCGCGCGTCCAGCGCGGCAAGCACGCGGGTCGTGCCGGGCGCGCGCAGCCGCGCGTGCTCCGCGCACGCGAGCAGCGTACCGATCGGCACGACCGGCAGCCCGCGCCCGAATGCGAGGCCCTGGGTAATGCCGGTCGCGGTGCGCAGGCCCGTGAACGAACCGGGGCCCGCGCCGAACGCAATCGCGTCGCAGTCGGCGAGCGTCAGCCCGGATTCGGCGAAAAGCGCCTGGATCGCCGGCAGCACGCGCGTGCTCGACACGGCGCCCGTCAGTTCGTGGCGGACCCAGGTTTGCGGGGTGGAAACGGCGTCATCGGCATGGGCCGAGCGCAGCAGCGCGACCGAGCAGTATTCGGTCGACGTATCGATGGCGAGGAGCACTGTTTGCGTCATGGCCGACATTGTAATGCGGCGCCCCGCTCCCACGGGCGATCGGGCCCGATCTGTGCGCGCGTTCGCCGCCGGCGCCGGTTTGGAAGGATCGCTCGACCCCGCGCGGCGGCCCGCTTGTTAAGATCGCCCGACCTGAAACCCTTACGGAGACACCCGATGAGCGAACTCACCGCCCAATTCGACCAGGCCCAGATCGACGTCAAGCAACTGACGGAACGGCCGGGCAACCTGACCCTGCTGCGCCTGTACGCGCTCTTCAAGCAGGCGACCGACGGCGACGCCCACGGCGACAAGCCGGGCTTCACCGACATCGTCGGCAAATACAAGTACGACGCGTGGGATGCGCTGAAGGGCACGTCGCAGGATGCGGCGAAGCAGCAGTACATTGAACTCGTCGAATCGTTGAAAAACGGCACGGCTTCCTGACCGAACCACGCCCTTTGCAATAGGCAATCAAATCAGTGGCGCAGCGCAGCAAATCTCTTTATAATGCGGCCTGCGTCACCTCCCGCGCTCGGCTCGCAAGCCGTTCCGGCCAGACGCCTCGTAGCGTTAAGCTCCAATCCGGTTTAGAACCTGTCCCCTCCTGCTTCGACCCTCGCGGTCGTCACTTATCAGGCTGGCGGCCCCGCTCCTGAAGCGCGCCGCACCCAAAACAGCTTCTAATGCCTCATCCGCCGACTGTTCGGCGGATTGCACCCGTTTCCCGATTTGCTCGCTGAATCCGACGACTTGGGTATGCGCGATTGGCGCCGACGTTTCACCCACTGTGTTTCAAGGATTGTTATGACTTCGAGCATCAACTCCAGCCCGCTCAACGCGATCGCCGACCAGGCGCTCGGTCTCGACGACGCCGCCGTACCGGCCGCGGTCGAACCGGCGTCGGACGAGCCGAGCTTCGCGTCGCTCGGGTTGTCGCCGGAGATCGTCTCCGCGCTGGAGGCCGCCGGCTATGTGAAGCCGACGCCGGTCCAGCAGCGCGCGATTCCGGCCGGCATCGCCGGCCGCGACCTGCTGGTGTCGAGCCCGACCGGTTCGGGCAAGACGGCTGCATTCATGCTGCCCGCGATCGAACGTTTCGCGCAGCTCCAGAAGACGCTGGCGCAGCAACCGCGCGCGCCGCGCGAACCGAACCAGGGTGATCGCCGCGTGCGCCGCCCGCAACCCGTCGCGCGCCCGGGCCTGCTCGTGCTGACGCCGACCCGCGAACTCGCGATGCAGGTCACCACGGCCGCGTCGACCTACGGCAAGCACCTGAAGCGCCTGCGCACGGTCAGCATCCTTGGCGGCGTCGCCTACGGCCAGCAGCTGATGCTGCTCGCGAAGAACCCCGAAATCCTGGTCGCCACGCCGGGCCGCCTGCTCGACCACCTCGAGCGCGGCCGTATCGACCTGTCCGAACTGAAGATGCTCGTGCTCGACGAAGCCGACCGCATGCTCGACATGGGCTTCATCGACGATATCGAAACGATCGTCGCTGCGACGCCCGCGACGCGCCAGACGATGCTGTTCTCGGCCACGCTCGACGGCAAGATCGGTTCGCTGACGAGCCGCCTGCTGAAGGATCCCGAGCGCATCGAGATCCAGCAGCGCCTCGAGTCGCGCGCGAACATCGCGCAGACCGTGCACTACGTCGACGACCGCGACCACAAGGATCGCCTGCTCGATCACCTGCTGCGCGACGACGCGCTCGACCAGGCGATCATCTTCACGGCGACCAAGATCGACGCCGACCAGCTCGCCGGCCGTCTCGCCGACGCTGGCTTCGAGTCGGCCGCGCTGCACGGCGACCTGCCGCAGGGCGCACGTAACCGCACGATCCGTGCGCTGCGCGAGCGCCGCGTGCGCGTGCTGGTCGCGACCGACGTCGCGGCACGCGGCATCGACATCCCGGGCATCACGCACGTGTTCAACTACGACCTGCCGAAGTTCGCGGAAGACTACGTGCACCGTATCGGCCGCACGGGCCGTGCGGGCCGTTCGGGCACCGCGGTGAGCCTCGTGCACCACGCAGAACAGGGCGCGCTCAAGCGCATCGAGCGCTTCGTGCGCTCGCCGCTGCCGGTCAACGTGATCGAAGGCTTCGAGCCGCGCAAGGCACCCCCGCGCAACGGCGGCACCGGCGGCCGTGGCCGTCCGGGCGGCGGTAACGGCGGCGGCCGTCGTTTCGGCGGCAAGCCGGGCGGCGGTTACGGTGGCAACGGCGGCAACGGCCGCAGCTACGGCGGCGGCAATGGCGGCGGCTGGAGCGGCAAGCCGGGCGGCAGCCGCGACGGCGGCCCGCGTCGCGACGGGCAGCGCAGCAGCGGCCCGCGCCGCGGTTCCGCGTCGTAAGCACGCACGGGCGGCCGCTGGCCGCCCCACGGATGGCGTCCCCCGCCAATCCAGCCAACCGGCGCACATGCGCCGGTTTTTTTTCGTCTCGCCCCACATTTCACGATGCGGAAAATTTTTTTGCGTCGTAAAAAATCATGCTGCGTGGCACAACCCGTGCGATTGCGGGATGGAAAAAAGCGTTTCTCATTCCGAAACGACAATTTCAAGATACTGATTTAAAACAACTAAAAATTTACGCAATTCCTGAGACGGCCCCTGTTTCACCCCCGTCGACTTGCCTAGACTCTTATACAAGACTTCACGAAACGGAACGCATCGCTTCCGGCTTCGCGAACAGCATCACATCGCCGGATTCGATCCATCAGGCAACACACCGCATCAAGGAGCTCATCATGTCGCGTCAGCAACAGGCACAGGAACTGCAAAGGCAATGGGAAACCGATCCGCGCTGGAAGGGCATCAAGCGCGGCTACTCGGCCGAGGACGTGGTCCGCCTGCGCGGCTCGATCCCGATCGAGCACACGCTGGCCAAGCGCGGCGCGGAAAAGCTGTGGAGTCTCATCAACAACGAGCCGTTCGTCAACGCACTCGGCGCGCTGACCGGCAACCAGGCGATGCAGCAGGTGAAGGCCGGCCTGAAGGCCATCTACCTGTCCGGCTGGCAAGTGGCCGGCGACGCGAACGTCGCGGGCGAAATGTACCCGGACCAGTCGCTGTACCCGGCGAACTCGGTGCCGCTCGTCGTAAAGCGCATCAACAACACGCTGACGCGCGCCGACCAGATCCAGTGGTCGGAAGGCAAGAACCCGGGCGACGAAGGCTATGTCGATTTCTTCGCGCCGATCGTGGCCGACGCGGAAGCCGGTTTCGGCGGCGTGCTGAACGCGTTCGAACTGATGAAGGCGATGATCGAGGCCGGCGCGTCGGGCGTCCACTTCGAAGACCAGCTCGCGTCGGTGAAGAAATGCGGCCACATGGGCGGCAAGGTGCTCGTGCCGACGCGCGAAGCCGTCGCGAAGCTGTCGGCTGCGCGTCTCGCCGCGGACGTGATGGGCACGCCGACCGTGCTGGTCGCACGGACCGACGCGGAAGCGGCCGACCTGATCACGTCCGACGTCGACGACAACGACAAGCCGTTCCTGACTGGCGAGCGCACGGTGGAAGGCTTCTTCCGCACGAAGCCGGGCCTCGAGCAGGCGATCTCGCGCGGTCTCGCGTACGCGCCGTATGCCGACCTGATCTGGTGCGAAACCGGTAAGCCGGATCTCGAGTACGCGAAGAAGTTCGCGGAAGCGATCCACAAGCAGTTCCCGGGCAAGCTGCTGTCGTACAACTGCTCGCCGTCGTTCAACTGGAAGAAGAACCTCGACGACGCGACGATCGCGAAGTTCCAGAAGGAACTCGGTGCGATGGGCTACAAGTTCCAGTTCATCACGCTGGCCGGCTTCCATGCGCTGAACTACTCGATGTTCAACCTCGCGCACGGTTATGCCCGCACGCAGATGAGCGCGTTCGTCGAACTGCAGCAGGCCGAGTTCGCGGCAGCCGACAAGGGCTTCACGGCCGTCAAGCACCAGCGCGAAGTCGGCACCGGCTACTTCGACGCGGTGACGCAGACGGTCGAGCGCGAAGCATCGACGACCGCGCTGCACGGCTCGACCGAAGACGAACAGTTCTTCGACGGCAAGAAGGTCGCGTAACGCGCGCAGGCGTCATGCCGATGCCCGCCCCGTCTCGCGACGGCGCGGCATCGGCCACCGAACAACAATCAGGGAGGAGACGGCAGGCGCGCGATGCAGATTGCGCGACCGGCCGCGCGGCCCGCGGGCCGCCAGCAACGACGCGCGCCGGCTTTCGTCCGGCGCGCCCTTTTTCTGCGATGCCGATCCTGCTGCCATCTGCGCGGCTGCAACCGGCACCGCCCTACCGATAGACGATCACCGGAATTTTCGTATGGGTCAGCACGCGCTGCGTCTCGCTGCCGATCAGCAGGCTGCCGAGCCCGCGACGTCCGTGGGACGCCATGAAGATCACGTCGCAACCGCCGCGTTCGGCCGCCTCGATGATGCCGAGATACGGCGACGGATGCACGCTGGTCCACGTGTCGCAGACGACGCCGGCCGCCGTCGCGGCCGATTCGACCTCGTCGAGATGCGCGCGCGCCTCGCGCTCGCTGCGCGCCCGGAAATCGGCGGGCGGCTCGATGATCACCTCGGAAAACGGCGAGTACGGATACTGCGGCAGGCACGCGTAGGCCGTCACGCGCGCGCCGACCGCACGAGCCAGGTCGATCGCGCCGTCGATCGCTTTCTGCGACAGTTCGGAACCGTCGGTTGGAACGAGGATGTGCCGGAACATCGCGCCCTCCTTCGTCAATCGCACTCCGCGCGCCGCGATCCCGTCCGGGCCGACCGCGATGCGTCGCGCGTGCCTCTTACGATTGTAGTGTGCGAAACCGCGCAACCGGCACCGGCAGCGGGTTCGCCCTCATATCGGAAACGCGCGGGCACGCGCGGCCTATTCGCCCCAATAACCCGGCCGCTCGTACGTGTGCTTCAGGTAATCGAGAAACAGGCGTACGCGCAACGGCAGGTGCCGACGCTGCGGAAATACCGCGTGGATGCCGATCGGCGGCGCGGCGAACGCGTCGAGCACGCTGACGAGCCGGCCGGCCGCGATGTCCTCGCCGACTTCCCACCACGAGCGCCATGCCAGGCCGTGGCCGGCGAGACACCATTCGTGCAGCACCGCGCCGTCCGAGCACTCCATCGTGCCGTTCACGCGGATCGACACGACCTTGTCGTCCTCCTGGAACGCCCAGCCGCGTTGCTGGTTCGCGTTCGCCGCGAGCGCGAGGCAGTTGTGCCGCGCCAGCTCCGCGAGCGTGAGCGGCATGCCGCGCCGCGCGAGATACGCGGGAGACGCGACGCACACGCGGCGATTCTCGCCGAGCTTCAGCGACACCAGCGACGAGTCGGGCAGTTCACCGAGCCGCACCGCGCAATCGAACCCCTCGTTGACGAGGTCGACCATCCGGTCGGACAGGTCGAGCGTGACCGACACGTCCGGATGCCCGACGCTGAATTCGGGCACGAGCGGCGCGACGTGCCGCCGGCCGAAACCGGCCGGCGCGGAAATGCGCAGGTGGCCGCTCGCCTTGACGCCGCCGGCGGACACGCTCGCCTCCGCGTTCTGCATGTCGTTGATGATCCGCTGGCAATCCTCGAGGAATGCCGACCCCTCGAACGTCAGCGTGAGCTTGCGCGTCGTGCGCACCAGCAGCTTGACGCCGAGCCGCTCCTCGAGCGCGTCGAGGCGGCGGCCGATGATCGCCGGCGCGACGCCTTCCGCGTGCGCGGCCGCCGACAGGCTGCCTTTCGCCGCGACCGCAGCGAACGTTTCGATCTGTTTGAACCGGTCCATGACTCGCAGGGACGGCGCTGCCGTCCTTCAAATGGCTTAAGCCGCTCAAGATTAGGTATATGAAAGTAAAAGATCAAGTGATGATTAGCGTCTTTTTTAGTACCTACGATCACGAATAGAATCGACTCGACCTCTGAAACTGGAGCGCAAGGCTATGTCGGCCACAACGACACTCTCCTCTCCCGACGCAATCCTCTTCGACGCATTCGGCACGTTGTTTGACGTGCATGCGGTCGTGGCCGCGGCAGAGCAGATGTTTCCCGGTCACGGGGAACGGTTGTCGCAGCTGTGGCGACGCAAGCAAATCGAATACTCGCAGCTGCGCACGCTCGCCGATCCGGCCGGCGCCCGCTATCGCCCGTTCCGGGACATCACGCTCGACGCGCTGCGGTTCGCCGCGCGCGCGCTCGGCCTCGCGCTGAACAGCGCGGCCGAGAAGCGGTTGATGGACGAATACGCGTGCCTGTCCACCTATCCCGATACGGTGCCCGCGCTGCGCAAGCTGCATGCGCTCGCGCCGCGCCCGCCGCTCGCGATCCTGTCGAACGGCAACCCGCAGATGCTCGACATCGCGATCAAGAGCGCCGGCATGTCCGGGCTGTTCGATCGCGTGCTGTCGGCCGACACCGTGCGCGCGTACAAGCCGAGTCCGGCCGTCTACGCGCTCGGCACCGCTGCGTTCGGGCCGAACCCGCGCGGCATCGTGTTCGTGTCGTCGAACGCCTGGGACGTCGCCGGTGCCGCGTGGTTCGGCTACACGACGTTCTGGCTCAACCGCACGGGTGCGCCCGCCGAGGAACTCGGCGCGCCGCCCGACGGCACGGGCACCGGCATGGCCGACCTGCTCGCATTCCTCGCCACCCCGGCTCCGTCCGGCAGACACGCAAACCGCACGCGCCCCGGCCCGGGTGCATGACGCTCGCAGCTGCCGCCTTCCCCCTTCACCGAAACCGCAACTGACCGACCAAGGAGATGAGACTCATGAGCACCCCGATCACGCTGCCGCAAGGCATGACGATCACCGGCGAAATCAAGCCGGGTTACGAAGCGATCCTGACGCCCGACGCGCTCGCACTCGTCGCAGCGCTGCACCGCACGTTCGAACCGCGCCGCCAGGCGCTGCTGCAGGCGCGCGTCGAGCGCACGCAACGCCTCGACGCAGGCGAGCGCCCGGACTTCCTGGCCGATACCAAGGCGATCCGCGAAGGCGACTGGAAGGTCGCGCCGCTGCCGGCCGACCTGCAATGCCGCCGCGTCGAGATCACGGGCCCCGTCGAGCGCAAGATGATCATCAACGCGCTGAACTCGGGCGCCGATTCGTACATGACGGACTTCGAGGATTCGAACGCGCCGAGCTGGACGAACCAGATCGACGGCCAGATCAACCTGAAGGACGCGGTGCGCCGCACGATCTCGCTCGAGCAGAACGGCAAGTCGTACCAGTTGAACGACAAGGTCGCGACGCTGATCGTGCGTCCGCGCGGCTGGCATCTCGACGAGAAGCACGTGACGGTCGACGGCCAGCGCGTGTCCGGCGGCATCTTCGATTTCGCGCTGTTCCTGTTCCACAACGCGAAGGAACTGATCGCGCGCGGCTCGGGCCCGTACTTCTACCTGCCGAAGATGGAAAGCCATCTCGAGGCGCGCCTGTGGAACGACATCTTCGTCGCCGCGCAGGAAGCGGTCGGCGTGCCGCGCGGCACGATCCGCGCGACGGTGCTGATCGAGACGATCCTCGCCGCGTTCGAGATGGACGAAATCCTGTATGAACTGCGCGAGCACAGCTCGGGCCTGAACGCCGGCCGCTGGGACTACATCTTCTCGGCGATCAAGAAGTTCAAGAACGACCGCGAGTTCTGCCTCGCCGACCGTTCGAAGATCACGATGACGGTGCCGTTCATGCGCGCGTACGCGCTGCTGCTGCTGAAGACCTGCCACAAGCGCAACGCGCCGGCGATCGGCGGGATGAGCGCGCTGATCCCGATCAAGAACGATCCGGAAGCGAACGACAAGGCCATGGGCGGCGTGCGCTCGGACAAGCAACGCGACGCGACCGACGGCTACGACGGCGGCTGGGTCGCGCACCCGGGCCTCGTGCCGATCGCGATGGAAGAGTTCGTCAAGGTGCTCGGCGACCAGCCGAACCAGATCGCGAAGCAGCGCGACGACGTGCAGGTCGAAGGCAAGAACCTGCTCGACTTCCAGCCTGAAGCGCCGATCACCGAAGCCGGCCTGCGCAACAACATCAACGTCGGCATCCACTACCTTGGCGCGTGGCTCGACGGCAACGGCTGCGTGCCGATTCACAACCTGATGGAAGACGCGGCGACCGCCGAGATTTCCCGTTCGCAGGTGTGGCAATGGATCCGCTCGCCGAAGGGTGTGCTCGACGACGGCCGCAAGGTCACGGCCGAACTCGTGCGCGAATACGCGAAGGTCGAGCTCGACAACGTGAAGCGGTCGGTCGGCGGCAACACGCAGCCGTACGAGCGCGCCGCGGCGATCTTCGAGAAGATGTCGACGTCGGAAGGTTTCACCGAATTCCTGACGCTGCCGCTGTACGAGGAAATCTGACGAAGCCGAGCGCTGCGATCGTCGGCCGGCCACGTGCCGTCGGCAGTCGCACGCGGTGACGGCATGAAAAAAGCGCCCCGCGGGGCGCTTTTTCTTTTGCGGCAAGACCAGCTGCCGCGCCGACACTCAGGCAGCTGCCCGCTCGCGCCGGTGCTGGACCCAGTCGCCCGACGCGATGCGCGGACGCCCGTTTGCCGCATGGGCGGCGACCGGATAATACAGGCATGCGTACTGGCGTCCGCCGAGCTCGACGGTCACCTCTTCCGGCTTGAACAGCGTGTCGACGCCCGGATAAACGCGCTCGATCTCGTCGAGCACGGGAACGAGCCGCTCGTCGACCTCGTACACGTCGCCCCAGACCAGCGACTTGCCGGCCGGCCCGACGATCATCCCCGGATACGTGCCGAAATCGTACAGTTCGCCCGGCAGCGCGACCGCACCAAGCAGCGTCGGCGCGGCAATTCCGTGCCGTGCGGCCGCATGGCTGATGTCGTTGGTCTCTCCGGCTCTCAGGGTGCCGTAGACGAATACGTGGCGCATCGTGGTTCTCCTCTTCGATTCGTGTGTTGCCGTGTCAGGTCAGCATGACCGCGCTGACGAGCACGCCGCCAGTGCGTGCGCGCGACGCGGGCGCGACTCGTACGCGATGCGTGCGAAATGGCGCACGCATCGATAGACCACGGGATCGGCCCGATGGTTCTGACCGGCAAGCGCGCGGCCCCGAGAAGTCGCGCCGAATTCGCCCGGCCCCATACAAAGTTCATTTGACCACGGCATGATCGGCAGAAAAACCGCCGCATGCGCTTGCGCGGCGCCTTCTAAAATAACGCATCGCCGCCGCGCCGCCCGAACCGTCCATGAATCCGCCCGTCCAAGCCGACGCATCGAACCCATACGACGTCATCGACATCCCGCCCGAATTCGCGCCGACCGCCGTCCACCCGATGCGCGTACGTGCGCGGCAGGTCGACGCCGGCCGCCGCATCCCGCTGCACACGCATGCGTGGGCGCAGCTCGCGTACGCGTCACGCGGCGTGCTGCGCGTCGCGACGACCGGCACGACGTGGATGGTGCCGCCGTCCCGCGCGATCTGGGTGCCGCCGCGCGTGACCCACGAGGTCGTGATCGTCGAGGAAGCGTATTTGCGCACGCTGTATATCGACGAATCGATCGTGCCGGACGGGCTCGACGCATGCCGCGTGGTCGAAGTGACAGGATTGCTGCGCGAACTGATCGTCGCACTCGATGCGCGCGACCTGAGCACCGTGCGCGAGCACCTGCTGTGCGGACTCGTGCTCGACGAACTGAGCCATGCCGAGCCGTTGCCGCTCGCGGTGCCGATGCCCGACGAGAAACGACTGCGCATGCTGTGCGAATCGGTACTCGCGCAACCGGCGCATGCGGAATCGCTCGAACACTGGGCAAGCGAGGTCGGTGCGAGCACGCGCACGATTTCGCGGCTTTTCAAGCAGGAACTGGGCGTGAGCTTTTCGCAGTGGCGCCAGCAGGCGCTGCTGGCGCGGGCCATCCCGCTGCTGAACCAGGGACGCCCGCTGTCGCATATCGCGCGCGAACTCGGCTACCAGAGCCAGAGCGCGTTCTCGGCGATGTTCCGCCGCGCATTCGGCGAAAGCCCGCGCGCGTTCATGCTGCGCGGCTACGAGCATCGCGGCGCGGAAGGTCGCCTTGTGGACGACGAAATGCCGGACGACGACGCGATCGACGCTAAGCGCTGACCGCTGCGCTCCGGTTCGTCGGCCCTTCAGACCGGCCGCACCATGTGGCGAATCGAGCCGAGCTGCGCGAGCCGCGACCCGGCTATCCGGTAGCCCATGCGCAGGTAGAGACGCGCGGCCGGATTGTCGACGAACACACGCAACTGCAGTTCGTGCAGCCCGCGCGCGCGCGCCCAGCGGTGCGACATGTCGAGCATGTAGGTACCGGCGCCCTGCCCGCGATGGCCGGCCGCGATCTGGACGTCGCGGATATGCAGCGAGTCGCCTTCCTCGGTCACGCGCAGCACGCCGATGCGCTCGCCGTCGGCTTCGAGGATGAAGTTTTCGGATTCGCGCCAGCTTGCATAGAACAGGTCGCTGCGCCATACGAGCCCATGGCGCTTGTAGTAGCCACCCATGTTGCCGTGCGTCAGCGCTTCGGCAAACGGGAAATCGCCGGGCTCCGCGGGCCGGAGCTGATACAGGAGTCGCAGGTCGGTGGGATCGAGCATCGCGCAGGGGTCAAGAACGCATCCCGCCACGATAGCGCAGTCGCGTGCGGATGCAATCGCGGATTTCTCGTAGCAGTGCGGCGCCTGATGCCAGGATCGAAGTGCGCAACGGGCGCAACCGGAAGCCCAAATGAAAAAGCCCGCACAAGGCGGGCTTCTTCATTTTTTGGCGGAGCGGACGGGACTCGCCTACATCCCGCAGGCCGCGGCTGCGCTTGCACGCGCAGCCCTTCGAGTCCCGCCGGAAGCCGCGCAGGCGGCTTCCTCCACTCCGCAGTCACGCGCCCGCCAGCGGGCGCAACCGGAAACCCAAATGAAAAAGCCCGCGCAAGGCGGGCTTCTTCATTTTTTGGCGGAGCGGACGGGACTCGAACCCGCGACCCCCGGCGTGACAGGCCGGTATTCTAACCGACTGAACTACCGCTCCAGTCTTGCTGCTTGCCTGGCAGGCGTCGGTTGCTTCCTGCCGGCGCATCGTTTGTTCGAACGACGCCGAAATCTGGCGTCCCCTAGGGGATTCGAACCCCTGTACTCACCGTGAAAGGGTGATGTCCTAGGCCTCTAGACGAAGGGGACAACGTACTGCTTACATCCTTAATGCAAAAGCCCGTTCAAAAACGTTCTTTGAACGGGCTTCGTTCTGGCGGAGCGGACGGGGCTCGAACCCGCGACCCCCGGCGTGACAGGCCGGTATTCTAACCAACTGAACTACCGCTCCAGCTTTCCTTACCCCACTTGCAGGACATCGTTCACGCCCTGCAAGCGTCGCGACACTTCTACGAAACGCCGCTGAATCTGGCGTCCCCTAGGGGATTCGAACCCCTGTACTCACCGTGAAAGGGTGATGTCCTAGGCCTCTAGACGAAGGGGACAACGTACTGCTTACATCCTTAATGCAAAAGCCCGCTCAAAAACGTCTTGAACGGGCTTCGTTCTGGCGGAGCGGACGGGACTCGAACCCGCGACCCCCGGCGTGACAGGCCGGTATTCTAACCGACTGAACTACCGCTCCAGCTTTCTTACCCAACCCGCAGGACGTCGGTTACGTTCCTGCAAGCCTCGCGACACTTCTACGAAACGCCGCTGAATCTGGCGTCCCCTAGGGGATTCGAACCCCTGTACTCACCGTGAAAGGGTGATGTCCTAGGCCTCTAGACGAAGGGGACAAAATCTTTTCAGATCTGTCTGACTTTCGCTATTCACTTCTCATCAACAGCGAAGGCCGGAATTCTAACTGCTTTAGATCATTCTGTGAAGCATTTATTACTACCACTGCTGCTTCGCAAACCAATCCAATTTGTTCTGTTGGTGGAGGTAAGCGGGATCGAACCGCTGACCTCTTGCATGCCATGCAAGCGCTCTCCCAGCTGAGCTATACCCCCTTGCAGAACAGAAATGAGATTATATGGACCGACTTTGAACTTGTAAATACCCTTTTTGCGATTCGAGCGAAATTTTTTGCGAAGCTGCCGCGATCTCACGCGCAGACAGCCTCGCTCACGCACGAACTCAGGCCAGCGCGGCCTCGATACGCGACACCACGACGTCACGACCGAACAGCACGAGCACCGCATCGATCGACGGCGTATGCGTGGTGCCCGCCACCAGCAGGCGCACCGGCATCGCGAGTTGCGGCATCTTCAGCTTGTGCGTGCCGAGCGTCGCCTTCAGCGCAGCGGACACCGCTTCCTTCGTCCAGTCGGCCGCCTTCAGCGCAACGACGAGATCGGCCAGCGCCGGCCGCACCGCATCGGTCACGTGCTGCGCGAGCGCGTCGGCTTCCGGCGCCGGCACACGGTAGAACATCGCGGCGCCTTCCGCGATCTCCTTGACCGTCGTCGCGCGGTCCTTCATCAGGCCGACCACGGTGTCGAGCGCCGGGCCCGTCGCGATCGCCGCGTCGTCGATGCCGAGCGCGTCGAGGAACGGCTTCGCGAGAACGGCGAGGCGCGCATTGTCGGCTTCCTTGATGTAATGCGCGTTCAGCCAGCTCAGCTTGCTGTGGTCGTACTGCGCGGGCGACTTGCCGAGATGCTCGAGATCGAACCATTCGACGAACTGCTCGCGCGAGAAGATCTCCGCGTCGCCGTGCGACCAGCCGAGACGCGCGAGATAGTTGACGACGGCTTCAGGCAGGAAGCCCGCGTCGCGATACGCCATCACGCTCATCGCGCCATGCCGCTTGCTCATCTTCTCGCCCTGCTCGTTCAGCACGGTCGGCAGGTGCGCATAGACGGGTGCCTCGCCGCCGAGCGCATTCAGGATGTTGATCTGGCGCGGCGTGTTGTTCACGTGGTCGTCGCCACGGATCACGTGCGTGATGCCCATGTCCATGTCGTCCACCACCACGCAGAAGTTGTAGATCGGCGTGCCGTCCGGGCGCGCGATCACGAGGTCGTCGAGTTCCTCGTTCGAGATCTCGACGCGCCCCTTCACGGCGTCATCCCACACGACCGTGCCGGCCAGCGGATTGCGGAAGCGCAGCACGGGCTTCACGCCTGCCGGCGGCTCGGGCAGCACCTTGCCGGGCTCCGGACGCCACGTACCGTCGTAGCGCGGCTTCAGGCCGGCCTCGCGCTGGCGTTCGCGCAGCGCGTCGAGTTCCTCGGCCGACATGTAGCACGGGTACGCGAGACCCTTCTCGAGCATCTGCGCGAGCACCTCGCGATAGCGGTCCATCCGCTGCATCTGGTAGATCGGGCCTTCATCGAAATCCAGGCCGAGCCACTGCATCCCTTCGAGGATCGCATCGACCGCTTCCTGCGACGAGCGCTCGACGTCGGTATCTTCGATGCGCAGCACGAACGTGCCCTTCATCTTGCGGGCGAACGCCCACGGATAGAGCGCAGAGCGGATGTTGCCGAGGTGGATGAAGCCGGTGGGACTCGGCGCGAAGCGGGTACGGACAGGACGGGTCATAAACGGTAACTCGAACGCCTGGGGCGCATGAATGATTCGACGCGGGATCGACGGCGGCAGCCCGGACAGCAACGGGGCCGGCGACGCCCGGAACGGGAAAGAAGCCGGAATTATACTCGCGCCTGACATCGCGCCAAGCGCACCGCTTGCTTTATGATGTGCGCGCCGCAGCCGCCAGCCGGCACGGCGCCGGCCGCACGGAACCTGCCGCGCGGCCGCTCGGAACCTATCGCCGCCGCGGGCCGTGTAACCCGCCGCCAAGCCGCCGGAGAACCATTCGATGTCGTCCCCTCGCCTGTCGCGCCGCCACTTCACGATCGCGTGCGCGTCCGCCAGCCTCGCCGCCTGTACGTCGTTCGGCGGCAAGTCCCGTCCCGACAACGCATCCAACCCCGCGCAGCCGAACGAGAAGCCCGTGAAAATCGGCATCGCGCTCGGCGGCGGCGCCGCGCGCGGCTTCTCGCACATTGGCGTGCTGAAGGCGCTCGAGGCGCGCGGCATCCCGATCGAGATCGTCGCGGGCACCAGCGCGGGCTCGGTGGTCGGCGCACTCTATGCGTCGGGCATGAGCGCGCTGCAGATCAACAAGATCGCGCTCGACATGGACCAGGCGGCGATCAGCGACTGGGCGCTGCCGTTCCGCTCGCGCGGCCTCTTGCAGGGCGTCGCGCTGCAGAACTTCCTGAACAAGACGCTCAACAACCGGCCGATCGAGAAGATGGCAAAGCCGCTCGGCATCGTCGCGACGGATCTGCAGAGCGGCCAGCCGATCCTGTTCCAGCAAGGCAACACGGGGCTCGCGGTGCGCGCGTCGTGCAGCGTGCCGTCGGTGTTCGAACCGGTGAAGATCGGCAATCGCGAATACGTCGACGGCGGCCTCGTGAGCCCGGTGCCCGCGTCGTACGCGCGCAAGATGGGCGCGAGCTTCGTGATCGCGGTCGACATCTCGGCCCGGCCGGACGGCGCGGCGACCAACAACCCGATCGAGATGCTGCTGCAGACCTTCACGATCATGGGCCAGACGATCAAGACCTACGAACTCGACAAATACGCGGACGTCGTGATTCGCCCGAACCTCGCGGCCATGGGCGGCAGCGACTTCAACCAGCGCAACGCGGCGATCCTCGCGGGAGAGGAAGCGGTCGCGCGCATCATGCCGGAACTGCAGCGCAAGCTCGCGGCGGCGCGCGGCACGGCTGCCGCGTAAGAAGCACGCCATTCGCGGGACGGGACGGCATGCGCCGCCGCCCCGTGACCGACGAAACGACTTCCGCCTCATCGCCTGCGCAGGCCCCAAAACAAAAAACCCTGCCGCCTTTCGGTGACAGGGTTTTTTCGATCCGGTCCGACTGACCGGCGAACGTCAGTTGTTGCCGTTCGCCGAATCGTCGCCGAGCGTTGCGCGCACGCGCTGGCGCAGGTCTTCGGGTTTCATCGGGAACTGCGATTCGACCCGGCGCGCACCGGTGAAACGCTTTTCCCAGTAGCCGCTATCGAGATCGTCGACGCGAACGGTGCTGCCCGTCGACGGCGAGTGCACGAACTTGTTGTCGCCGATATAGATACCGACGTGCGAGAACGTGCGGCGCATCGTGTTGAAGAACACGAGGTCGCCCGGCTTGAGGTTACTCATGCTCACCTTCTCGCCGACCCGGCTCATCTCTTCCGCGCGACGCGGCAGCGACATGCCGAGCGTGTCCTGGAACACGTAGCGGACGAAACCGCTGCAGTCGAGGCCCGAATCCGGCGAGTTGCCGCCCCAGCGATAGCGCACGCCGATCATGTTCAGCGCGCCGACGACGACGTCGCCGGCCTTGCCCGCCATGCCGGCGAGGAACGACTTCGCGCCGCCGCTCGACGGCTGGGCACTGGTCTGCTGGAGGGAGGAACCCGACCCGTTTTGAGTCGAATTCGTGACATTCTGGTTAAAACTGCTGACTTCGTCGGCGAACGCGCCGGGAGCTGCTGCGAACAGGGCGCCGATGAACAGCCCTGCGATGGTGCGCGCGCATGCCTGGGTCAGGGATCGATGCTGCATTGGTCGATGGAATGTGCTTAAAAATCAGCTGATTGGCGGAAAATTTCGGTCGATACTAGCCAGCGCGTAATCGTTTGTCAAAACAAATTAAAAAATACAATCGAGATGGTCAGACCATTGGACGTCTATCACGCTTTCCAGACCGCTTTCAACAGCTTTTGTGTGTAAGGATGTGACGGCCTGGTGAAGATGTCGGTCACGTCTCCCGACTCGACGACGGCGCCCTCCTGCATCACCGCGACGCGGTGCGCCATCGCGCCGATCACCTCGAGGTCGTGGCTGATGAACACGTAGCCGAGGTTGTATTTCTGTTGCAAATTCGCGAGCAGTTTCAGCACCTGCTGCTGGATCGACACGTCGAGCGCGGAAGTCGGCTCGTCGAGGATCAGGATGCGCGGCTCCAGCACCAGCGCGCGCGCGATCGCGATCCGCTGGCGCTGCCCGCCCGAGAATTCGTGCGGATAACGGTGCAGCACCGTGCGGTCGAGGCCGACTTCGCGCAGCACCGCGAGCGATTTCGCGCGGCGCGCATCGGGCGTCATATCCGGGCGATGCAGCTCGAGCCCCTCGCCGACGATCCGCTCGATCGTGTGACGCGGCGAAAGCGAACTGAACGGATCCTGAAAGACGACCTGCATGTTCGAACGCAGCGCCGTCTGTTCGCGGCCGCGATAAGTCGACAGCGCGCGCCCCTGGAATTCGATCTCGCCGCCGACCGTCTTCTGCAGCCCGAGCAGCGCCATCGCGAGCGTCGACTTCCCGGAACCCGATTCGCCGACGATGCCGAGCGTCTCGCCCTGCCGCACCGACACCGACACGTCCGCGACGGCCGTCACGGGCACCGTACCGAACCAGCCCGCGAAGCCCGGCCGCTTGCGCGCGAACTGCACGCTCACATGGCGCGCGTCGAGCACGACGGGCGCGATCGGCATCACCGGCGCGACCGCGCGTTGCGGCCGGCTGTTCAGCAGCCGCTGAGTATACGGATGCTCGGGTTCCGCGAAGATCCGCTCGACCGGCCCGCTCTCGACGAGCCGGCCGTGCTCCATCACCGCGACGCGGTCGGCGAAGTGGCGCACCAGATTCAGGTCATGCGTGATCAGCAGGATCGCCATCCCGCGCTTTTCGGCTTCCTCGCGCTGCAGTTCCAGCAGCAGATCGACGATCTGCGCGCGGATCGTCACGTCGAGCGCGGTGGTCGGCTCGTCGGCCAGCAACAGCCGCGGCCGGCACGCGAGCGCCATCGCGATCATCGCGCGCTGCCGCTGGCCGCCCGACAACTGGTGCGGGTAGCTGTCGACACGCCTGTCGGGTTCCGCGATGCCCGTGCGCGCGAGCAGCACGATCGCGCGCTTGCGCGCCTCGACCGCCGATACGCCGTCGTGCAGCACGATCGTCTCGCCGATCTGCACGCCGATCGTATACAGCGGGTTGAGCGCCGTCATCGGCTCCTGGAAGATCATCGCGATGTCCGAGCCGCGCAGCCCGCGCATCTCGCGCTCGCTCTTGGCCGACAGGTCCTGCCCCGCGAAGCGGATCGCGCCGCTCACGTCGGCGTCGCGCAGCAGACGCAGGATCGACAGCGCGGTCACGCTCTTGCCAGACCCCGACTCGCCGACCAGCGCGACGCGCTCGCCGCGGCCGATCGCGAGCGTCACGTCCTCCACCGCGACCGTGTCGCCGAAGCGCACATGCAGACGCTCGAGCGACAGCAGCGGCTCGTCCGGCTTCGATACGCCCGTTTCGCTCATCGCTGGCCTCCCGCCGCGCGCACCGAATCGGCGATCCGCGTGTCGAGCGCGTTGCGCAGCGCGTCGCCCATGAACGTTAGCAGCAGCAGCGTCGCGACCAGCACGCCGAACGTCGACAGCGAGATCCACCACGCGTCGAGGTTGCCCTTGCCCTGCGCGAGCAGCTCGCCGAGGCTCGGCGTCGGCGGCGGCACGCCGAGCCCGAGGAAATCGAGGCTCGTCAGCGCGAGAATCGCGCCGCTCATCCGGAACGGCAGGAACGTGATTACCGGTGTGAGACTGTTCGGCAGCACGTGGCGCCAGATGATCTGCCAGTTCGTGAGCCCCATCGCGCGCGCCGCGCGGACGTAGTCCTGCGTGCGGTTGCGCAGGAATTCCGCGCGCACGTAGTCGGCCAGCCCGATCCAGCCGAACAGCGACAGCAGCACAATCAGCAGCAGGAAGCTCGGCTCGAAGATCGACGCGAAGATGATCAGCAGGTACAGCTCGGGCAGCGAGCTCCAGATCTCGATCAGCCGCTGCCCGACGATGTCGATGCGTCCGCCGAAGAAGCCCTGCACGGCGCCGGCGGCGATCCCGAGCAGCGTGCCGATCACGGTCAGGATCAGCCCGAACTCGACCGAGATGCGGAACCCGTACACGAGCCGCGCGAGCAGGTCGCGCCCCTGCGCGTCAGTGCCGAGCCAGTTCGCGCGCGACGGCGGCGCCGGGTTCGGCACGTTCGAGAAGTAGTTCAGCGTGTCGTAGTAATAGCGGTTCGGCGGGTAGACGACGAAGTTGCCGGGCGCCTCGAGCCGCTTGCGCACATACGGATCGAGATAGTCGGCCGGCGTCGGGAAGTCGCCGCCGAAGGTCGTCTCCGGGTACGTCTGGAACAACGGGAAATAGGTTTGGCCGTCGTAGCGCACGACGAGCGGCTTGTCGTTCGACCACAGCGGCGCCGCGAGGCTCGCGGCAAAGGCGACGACGAAGATCACGAAGCTCCAGTAGCCGAGGCGCTGCTGCGTGAAGCGCTGCCACACGCGGCGCGCGGGCGACGGCGACACGCGCGCACGCGCGGCGTCGATGCGGGACGACACGACGGCCCGGTTCATCGCGACCCTCGCCCGATGACGCCGGGCATGCGGACGGACTGTTTCATGTCAGCGCTCCAGGTTGTCGAATTGAATGCGCGGGTCGACCCACACATAGCAGAGGTCGGAAATCAGCTTGGTCGCGAGCCCGATCAGCGTGAACAGGTACAGCGTGCCGAGCACGACCGGATAGTCGCGCCGCACGACCGACTCGTACGACAGCAGCCCGAGGCCGTCGAGCGAGAACAGCGTCTCGATCAGCAGGCTGCCGGTGAAGAACGCGCCGATGAACGCGGCCGGGAAGCCGACGATCAGCGGCAGCATCGCGTTGCGGAACACGTGCTTCCACAGCACGCTGCGCTCGGAGAGCCCCTTCGCGCGTGCGGTCAGCACGTATTGCCGGCGGATCTGGTCGAGGAACGCATTCTTCGTGAGCATCGTGATGACCGCGAAGCTGCCGACGACCGACGCCGTGATCGGCAGCGCGATGTGCCACAGATAGTCGAGCACCTTGCCGACAAGCGACAGCCCGGCGAAGTTGTCCGACGTGAGCCCGCGCAGCGGAAAGAGCTGCCAGAACGAGCCGCCGCCGAACAGCACGAGCAGCAGCACGCCGAGCACGAAGCCCGGGATCGCATAACCGACGAGCACGACGAGGCTCGTCGCGACATCGAACGGCGAGCCGTTGCGCACCGCCTTCGCGATGCCGAGCGGCACCGATATGAGGTACGTGAGGAAGAATGTCCAGAGCCCGATGCTGATCGACACGGGCAGCTTCTGCACGACCAGCGTCCACACGCTCTGGTGGCGGAAATAGCTGTCGCCGAGATCGAAGCGCGCAAAGCGCTTCAGCATCAGCCAGTAGCGCTCGAGCGGCGGCTTGTCGAAACCATACAGCGCCTTGAGTTGCGCGAGCTGCTGCGCGTCGACGCCGGTGTGCGCACGCATCCCGAACGGCACCGCGCCCTGCTCCGTCGCGCCCTTGCGCAATTCCTGCACGGCCTGCTCGACCGGGCCGCCCGGCACGAACTGGATCACGGCGAACGTGAGGGTCAGCACACCGATGAGCGTCGGGATCATCAGCAGCAGGCGTTTGAGGATGTAGCTCCACATAGGGCGTCGACTCGTGATCGGTAGGCTGGGTTGGACGAAGGGCCGGCGCGGGTCAGTGAGCGGGCGTCGCCCACCAGGTCGACACGACCCAGCCCTCGGCCGAATAGTACAGCGGCAGCGTCTGCGGATAGGCGAGCGTGCGCTTGTACGCGATCCGGTGCGTCGTGCTGTACCACTGCGGGACCGCGTAGTAGCCGTGCATCAGCACGCGGTCGAGCGCGTGCGTCGCGTCGAGCAGCTCGTCGCGCGTCTGCGCGGCTCCGAGCGCGTGCAGCAGCGCGTCGACGGCCGGCGACTTCAGCCCGACGATGTTGTCGGAGCCCGGTTCGTCGGCGAACTTGCTGCCGTAGCGCGAGAACTGCTCGGCGCCAGGCACCTGCACGCCCGGCAAGCGGACCGTCGTCATGTCGTAGTCGAACGCATCGAGACGCTTTTGCAACAGCGCGAAATCGGCCGTGCGAAAGCGTGCTTCGATACCGAGTTTCGCCAGATTGCGCTGGTACGCGGTCACGACACCTTCCATCGCGCCGCCCGCATCGTCGAGGATCTCGAACGTGAACGGCTCGCCGTTCGCATTGCGCAGCGCGCCGTCGCGATAGGTCCAGCCGGCCTGTGCGAGCAGCGCGCGCGCCTTCAGCAGGTTCGCGCGCAGCGAGCCCGGCGGGTTCGTGTCCGGCTGCGTGACCATCGGGCCGAACACGGCCGGGTCGAGCTGCACGCGCAGCGGCTCCAGCAGCTTCAGCTCGCCTGCGCCCGGCGTGCCGGTCGCCTGCAGGTCGGTGTCGGCGAAATAGCTGTCGAGACGCGTGTAGGCGCTGTAGAACAGTTGCCGGTTCAGCCATTCGAAGTCAAAAGCGAGATCGAGCGCCTGGCGCACCCGCACGTCGCGGAACAGCGGCCGGCGCAGGTTCATGAAGAAGCCCTGCATGCCCGCGCCGTTGTGCTGGCGGAATTCGCGCTTGACGAGTTCGCCGCTGTCGAAACGCTTGCCGACGTCGCGTCGCGCCCAGTTGCGCGCGATGTATTCGACGAGCACATCGTATTCGCCGGCCTTGAACGCCTCGAGCCGCGCGACGCCGTCGCCGTACAGCTTGTAGACGATCCGCTCGAAGTTGTGGGTACCGATCCGCACCGGCAGGTCGGCGCCCCAGTACGCGGGGTTGCGCCGGTAGGTGATCGTGCGACCGTTGTCATAGCGCTCGATCAGGTACGGGCCGCTGCCGATCGGCTGCTCAAACGCGAGCTGGTCGAACGGGATGCGCGAACCGTCCGCGCGCAATCCCCACTTGCGCGAGAACACCGGCACGCCGCCGGCGATCAGCGGCAGCTCGCGATTCGCGCTGCGGAACTCGAAGCGCACGGTGGCCGGGTCGACGACCACGGCCTTCGCGATCTCCGCGAAATACGCGCCGAACTGCGGCGCGGCCAGCTTGCTCTTCAGCGTGTCGAAAGAAAACTTGACGTCGTCGGCCGTGACGCGATCGCCGTTCGAGAAGCGCGCGCGAGGATTCAGGTGGAACGTGACCGAACGGCGGTCGGGCGCGATGTCGATATCGTCGGCAAGCAGCCCGTACGCGGACGCCGGTTCGTCCGAGCTGCCCGTCGCCAGGCTCTCGAACAGCATGTCGATGCCCGGCGCGGGGTTGCCGCGCATCGTGAACGGATTGAACTTGTCGAACGACGTCAGCCGGCTCGGGTTCGCGAGCACGAGCGTGCCGCCCTTCGGCGCATCGGGGTTGACGTAGTCGAAATGCTTGAAGCCCGGCGGATACTTCGGCTCGCCGTACTGCGCAATGGCGTAGGCCGCGTGCGCGGCCGTCGCGGCAAACGCCGCCTGCATCGCAAACACCGCGGCAACGCGGCCGGCGGCCCGTGCGGCACGCAGCGCGGCGAAGCGGACGCGCGCGGCGGCGGCCCGGGGCGAACCCTTCGTCATAGAGGCCCTGTCGGTTGAATGAGGGGTGTAACGTGGGACGATTCTACCCATTCAATCCTTCGAGCCGAAAGAAAACCGCCACGCGGGCGGTTTCTTCATGAGCGGACGCACGCATCACGCGTGCGCCGCGTGTCGATCAGCGCCAGCCGTTGTGGCGGCCATTATCCCAGTGACCACGATCACGATCGCCGCCCCAGCCGCGGCCATGATGGCGATACCACTCGTCGCGGCCCCAGTAGCGACGGCCGTCCCAGTAACGATCGCCATGCCAGCCGATCACGATCGCCGGCCCCGGCACATAGACGGGTGCAGGTGCATACACGGGCGCCGGCTGGTAGATGACCGGCGGCGGAGGCGGCGGCACATACACGGGCGCGGGCGCGACGTAAACCGGTGCCGGCACGCCGACGTTGATCCCGACATTGACTCCCGCCATTGCTGCGCCCGACACGAGCAAGGCCGCCATACCGGTCAAGAGCGAGGCAACACGCAAGGTCTTCATGGATTCCTCTTCTGGTTGTGTCATGTGTGATTCGACTATAGCGGCAAGCGTGGTCTCCGCATATTTCACGTTTGTAAGAACTGATGCGCGGCATCGCAACGGGAAGGGTGCGCTAACGTCTTGTAACAATCGGCGCCGGCCCTGCCCTCGCCGGCTGCCGAAACCCGTCCGGCTCCCGCTCGTGCGCCCCGATGCGCTCATCGTCGTCTTGCCGTCGACCGCCTTGCGCGGCGCGCACTGCAACAAAACAAAAAGGCGGCACTCGCGTGCCGCCTTCTTTTCATCAACGCGCGCGGATATCGAACCCGGCGCCGCAACGCCGCTCAGCGCGACATCATGTTCATGCTGACGTTGTGCATCACCCACAGCGTGCCGACGATCAGGATCGCCGCGGTCAGCACCGTGTAGCTGAATGCCATCACGTTCCAGCGCTGGCCCGACGAACCGTTCATGTGCAGGAAGTACACGAGGTGCACGACGATCTGCACGAACGCGAGCACGGCGAGCGCGATCAGCGACGCATGCGGCGACAGCACGCCGCCCATCACGAGGCCGAACGACGCGGCCGTGAGCAGCACCGACAGGATGAAGCCGGCGACGTAGCCGCCGACACTGCCGTGCCCTTCTTCGAGTTGAGACGAATGCGAATGGGCCATTTAGATCACGCTCGCAAGATAAACAAAGGAAAACACGCAGATCCACACGATGTCGAGGAAGTGCCAGAAGAGGCTCAGGCACGTCAGGCGCCGCAGGTCGCGATCGGTCAGGTCGCCGCCGCGCAACACGATCTGCCCGGCGAGCACGATCATCCACAGCAGGCCGGCCGTCACGTGCAGCCCGTGCGTGCCGACCAGCGTGAAGAACGCCGACAGGAACGCGCTGCGCTGCGGGCCGGCGCCTACCGCGATCAGGTGCGAGAACTCGCGCAGTTCCATCGCGAGAAACGCCGCGCCGAGCACGAACGTCACGGCGAGCCACGCGAGCAGCGCGCCGCGCCGCTGCTTGTACGCAGCGAGCATCGCGAAACCGTACGTGATGCTCGACAGCAGCAGCGCGGCCGTTTCCACCGCGACACCCGGAATGTCGAACAGGTCTTTCGCGGTCGGCCCGCCCGCATACTGGTGGCCGAGCACCGCGAACGTCGCGAACAGCGCCGCGAAGATCACGCAGTCGGTCATCAGGTACAGCCAGAAACCGAACACCGAATGCGACGGCGGATGGTCGTCGTGCTCGAGCAGGGTTGCGCTCAAGGTTTTCTGCAACATCAGTTGGCCTCCAGTTCCACGTCGTCGACACGCGCGGCCACGCGCGTGGTCGGCTGCTTGCCTTCGATCTTCCGCACCGTCGACGCGGGGATGTAATAACCGTCGTTATCGCGCGAGCTGTAGATCACCAGCGTCGCGACGATCCCGACGAGCCCGCCGATCGCCATCCACCAGATGTGCCATACCAGCGCGAAACCGAGCACCAGGCTGAAAATCGCGACCACAAGGCCCGCGCAGGTATTCGACGGCATGTGGATGTCGCGGATCGACGCCGGGTTCGGCCGGCCTTCGCCGCGAGCCTTCATGTCCGCGTACGCGTCGAGCGTGCGCACCTGCGGGATCACCGCGAAGTTGTAGTCGGCCGGCGGCGACGAGGTCGCCCACTCCAGCGTCCGGCCGCCCCACGGGTCGCCCGTCGTGTCGCGGTATTCGGGCAGGTTGCGGTTGCGGATGCTGACCACCAGTTGCAGCAACTGGCACGCAATGCCGATCGCGATCAGCACGGCGCCGAACGCGGCAACCAGCAGCCATGGATGCCATGCCGGGTTGTCGTAGTGGTTGAGCCGGCGCGTCATGCCCATGAAGCCGAGCACGTAGAGCGGCACGAACGCGACGTAGAAGCCGACCTGCCAGAACCAGAACGCGGCCTTGCCGAGCTTCTCGTTCAGCTTGAAGCCGAACGCCTTCGGGAACCAGTAGTTGAAGCCCGCGAGATAACCGAACAGCACGCCGCCGATGATCACGTTATGGAAGTGCGCGATCAGGAACAGGCTGTTGTGCAGCACGAAGTCCGCGCCGGGAATCGCCATCATCACGCCGGTCATGCCGCCGAGCGTGAACGTGACCATGAAGCCGATCGTCCACAGCACGGGCGTCGTGAATTCGATCCGGCCGCGATACATCGTGAACAGCCAGTTGAACACCTTCACGCCGGTCGGGATCGCGATGATCATCGTCATGATGCCGAAGAACGCGTTCACGTTCGCACCCGAGCCCATCGTGAAGAAGTGATGCAGCCACACGAGGAACGACAGCACCATGATCGCGCAGGTCGCGTACACCATCGTCTTGTAGCCGAACAGCGGCTTCTTCGCGAACGTCGCGATGACTTCCGAGAAGATGCCGAACGCCGGCAGGATCAGGATGTACACCTCCGGGTGGCCCCACGCCCAGATCAGGTTCAGGTACAGCATCGCGTTGCCGCCGGCTTCGTTCGTGAAGAAGTGCATGCCGAGGTAACGGTCGAGGCCGAGCAGCGCGAGCGTCGCGGTCAGGATCGGGAACGACGCCATGATCAGCACGTTCGTGCAGAGCGCGGTCCACGTGAACACCGGCATTTTCATCAGCGTCATGCCCGGCGCGCGCATCTTGATGATCGTCACGAAGAAGTTCACGCCGGTCAGCAGCGTGCCGACGCCCGAGATCTGCAGCGCCCACAGGTAATAGTCGACCCCTACCCCCGGGCTGTACTGCAGCTCCGACAGCGGCGGGTACGCGAGCCAGCCCGTCTGCGCGAATTCGCCGATCACGAGCGAGATGTTGATCAGGATCGCACTGACCGCCGTCATCCAGAAGCTCAGCGAGTTGATGAACGGGAATGCGACATCGCGCGCGCCGATCTGCAGCGGCACGATCAGGTTCATCAGGCCGACCATGAACACCATCGCCATGAAGAAGATCATGATCACGCCGTGCGCCGTGAAGATCTGGTCATAGTGGTGCGGCGGCAGGTAGCCGGGCGCGTTGTACGCGAGCGCGAGCTGCATGCGCATCATGATCGCGTCGGCGAAGCCGCGCAGCAGCATGATCAGCGCAACGATGATGTACATCACGCCGAGTTTCTTGTGGTCGACCGTCGTCAGCCATTCCGTCCACAGCCATTTCCACCGGCCGGTGATCGTCAGTGCGGCGAGAATGCCCAGCACGGCCAGCCCCATGAAGGCACCGGCCACCATGATGATGGGCTGATCGAACGGGATCGCCGAGAGTGTGAGTTTGCCGAACATGCGTTACCCCTTCGTGCCGCAGGCGGCGTCCTTCAGGTCGAGGACGTGGCCATCGTTGTATTTCGCGATGATGTTGTGGAAGAGCCGCGGATCGACCGACGAGAAGTAGCGCACCGGCGCCTTCTCGCTCGGCTGCGCGACGGTGCCGTACACGGTCGCGTCGAGCCGATCCGGCGACGCCTTGACCTTCTGCACCCATGCATCGAACTGTTCGCGCGGCTCGGCGAGCGTGCGGAACTTCATGTCGGAGAAGCCGCGGCCGCTGAAGTTGGCGGACGTGCCCGCGTAGTTGCCGGGCTCGTCGGCAATCAGGTGCAGGCGCGTTTGCATGCCGGCCATCGCGTAGACCTGGCCGCCGAGCTGCGGGATGAAGAACGAGTTCATCACCGAATCCGACGTGATGCGGAAGTTCACGGGCGTGCCCACCGGAATCGCGAGCTGGTTCACCGACGCGATGCCGAGTTCCGGATAGATGAACAGCCACTTCCAGTCGAGCGCGACGACCTCGACGTCGATCGGCTTCACCGACGACTCGAGCGGCTTGTACGGGTCGAGCTCGTGCGTGGTCTTCCACGTGAGCACGCCGAGGAACAGGATGATCAGCGTCGGCACCGTCCAGATCACGACTTCGATTGCGGTCGAGTGCGACCAGTTCGGCGCGTAGGCTGCGTTGCGGTTCGACGCGCGGTAGCGCCACGCGAAGTAAAGCGTCAGCAGGATCACCGGCACGACTACGATCAGCATCGCCCAGGTGGACGTCGCAATCAGCGCCTTTTCGGCGGCGCCCACGCTTCCTTTCGGATTTAGTACATCTAAATTACAACCTGACAGGCTCAGCGCCGCGCCGATTGACGTCAGCGCCGACCAGCCTCTTGAAGCTCTTGTTTTCATCACACAGCCCGAGGGTCATTGAATCCGTTTGCGTATGCCCGATGCGCATTCGATCCACGAAAGTGGCCGAATCATACGTCGCGCGGGTGCGATGAAAAACCGGTGGATGCGGCAAATCATCATTGCAAAATCTGCCGTGAGTCACATTGTCGCGGGGCAATTTCACGCAGCCGGAAGCGGGTCCGGCACCGCATGCGCCGGACCGCAATCGATGTGTGCGCAACGACTTAATCCCGTACGATGCGCCCCGCCCTCGCGGCGTGCCGCGATCAGCCGTGCGTCGACGCCATGTACGACGGTTGCGCGGGCACGGGGCCGTCCGCGGCCGGCACTTTCGAATGGCTGGCTTCGTCGATCAGCTTGCCGACGGTCGGGTCGATCGCGTCGGTGAACGGTTTCGGATCGATGCCGATCGCCAACACGATCAGCGCGAGCGACGCGAACATCACGATCTCGCGACGGTTCAAGTCGGCGAGCTTCGCGATCCGCTGGTTCGCAACCTTGCCGAACACGACGCGCTTGAGCATCCACAGCGTGTACGACGCGCTGAGGATCAGCGTCAGCGCGGCGATTGCGCCGATCCAGAAGTTGAAACGAATCGCGCCCATGATGACCATGAACTCGCCGACGAACCCCGACGTGCCCGGCAGGCCGACGTTGGCCATCGCGAACAGCAGCGTGAAGGTCGCGAAGCGCGGCATCACGCCCGCCACCCCGCCGTACGCGGCAATCTCGCGCTGCTTCGTGCGATCGACGAGCACGTTCACGCACAGTAGCATCGCGCCGGCGACGAAGCCGTACGACACGAGCTGCACGATCGCGCCTTCGACGCCGATCCGGTTGAACAGGAACAACCCGAGCGTGACGATACCCATGTGTGCGACCGTCGAGTACGCGAGCAGCTTGCCGAGATCGGTCTGCGCGAGCGCGATCAGGCTCGCATAGACGATCGCGAACAGCGACAGCGCGATCACGGCCGGTGCGAAGAAGTGGCTCGCGTCGGGCGTGATCGGCAGCGCAAAGCGCAGGAAACCGTAGCCGCCGAGCTTGAGCATCGCGAGCATCAGCGCGGCGCCCGTCGGGCCATCCGTGTACACGTCGCTCAGCCACGTGTGAACCGGCCACATCGGCACCTTGACCGCGAACGCGGCGAAGAAGCCGAGGAACACCAGCAACTGCGGTGCGAAACCGAGCTGCAGCGTGCGCCACACGGCCATGTCGAACGTATGCGACTGCGCGTACAGGTACAGCATCGCCATCAGCAGCAACAGCGAGCCGGCGAACGAGATGAAGAAGAACTTCACGGCCGCGTACACGCGGCGCTCGCGCCCCCACGTGCCGATCAGCAGGTAAAGCGGGATCAGCGTCGCCTCGAAGAAGATGAAGAACAGCAGCCCGTCCTGTGCGACGAACACGCCGACCATCAACCCCGACAGGATCAGGAACGACGCGTAGTACTGCGCGACGCGCACCGTGACCGACTCCCACGACGCGACCACCACCACGAGCGTCGTGAATGCGGTCAGCACGACGAGCCACAGCGACGCGCCGTCGATGCCGACCCGCCATCCCGAGTTGAACGCCGCCAGCCAGTTGCGGCTTTCGACGAACTGCATCGCGGCCGAATGCGCGTCGAAACCGGCGACCAGCGGGACGACGGCGACAAGCCCCGCCAGCGCGCCGGCGAGCGCGATCAGCCGCGTCCGGCGTGGATGATGGTCGGAACCGGCGCGCAGCAGGCACACGCCAAACACGATCGGAACCCAGATGGCCAGGCTCAGGAAAGGGAAATCATGCATGTCAACAAGGCCTTGAGGAAGGTCGCGCGCTGCATCGGTGACAGGCGAGACGAAAGGAACGAAATCAAATCGACAGATAGATTTCGTGAATCGCCAATGTTGGCTAAATGTAAAGCGGCATCACGGAAAAACTTGATGCCGCTCAAGCGCAATCGGGTTAACCAGCATAAGGTGATCGATTATTTTTTGCAGCGCAGCAGCGCATCGATTTTCTGCTTAGGCGCAGAATGCTGATTTTTATGAGTAATTTTTTGTATTGCGCGGTGAGGTCCGTCGTGAAAATCGACGCAGTGCCGCAATTTTGACGCCGACGCATCATTTCCAAGGGCCGGAGCACGATGGTTGAAGCCGCGCCGGATGGTGATCGCGCGGCGCTTCCAGCCTTACACCATTCCCTTCATTTTTATTTCAATTTGTCTTGCTCGATGCAAATCGGGCGAATGACCATTCCACCGATCGGCGTGGCCGCAAGCACCGCTATCGTTCATGCTCCCGGCCGCTAACGCTGATGACTCAGACGGTCCCATACGCGCATCGTCACCGCGCGATAGTGGCCGTGTTGCGCGGGAAAATGGACGAAGCGGCTGTCGCGCGTGGCATAGACCGGCGATGACGCGAGCGTCATCGCATCGACGATATGGTGCGCATCGATCATGCCGGACTGCAGCAGTTCCACATAGATCGCCTGCTGGTCGCCGCCGCTCGCGTAGACCGACGAACGATCGCCGAAATTCTCGATGCGCGCGCAGATGCGCTCGACCAGTTCGCGCATCGGCGCGACGTTGCGCACGCCGATCATGCACGAGTTGATCGCCCAGGCCGTGTGATCGGTACCGATCACGAAGTCGCGGCCGTCGATCATGCTGTCGATGGCCTGACTCTGATCGATCGCCAGGATGTCCGCATCGACCCAGAACACGAACGCGTGATGCGGCAGATGCTCTCGAATCAGATGCAGCTTCGCCCAGTTCGCATCGATGCCGCCCGGCAGGAATGCGGGCGCCTCGCGATACGCGTGGTACGCATAACCGTGCCGCGTACAGTAGCGAACGAAGTTCTCCTCGTGCAGGTCACCATAGCCCGCGATATGCGACGTATGCAGGCTCACGAACGCAACACGCGCTTGGGGATTCACATGCCGCTCCGCGTCGCGCGTTCGCTGCTGCGCGGCACGCCAGTCGTCCATTGCGTGCGGGGGATCGCCGCGCTGGACCCGTTCGGCATCGTCGACGAGTGCGACCACATAGCGGAAGTCATAGTCGGCGGCCGGCACCCAGACGCCCTCCACCTGCCGCCACTCGGGCGCCTGGTGCGCCACGAGCGGCCGGGCGCCGGCGATGGAATCGATCGTGATGCCGTCGCTCCAGACCGTCTGGACCGACGCGAAATGGCCATTCGCGAGCGGCACGTCGAACGGCAGCGGCGGAAAGTACTCCGCAAGCAGCGTCGCCTCGCACGCGTGTTGCCGCTCCGGAAGGTGCATCGCCCACTTGCCCAGTTCGACCGCCAGCTTGCGCAACCGCTCCCGCACGTCGGGCACGTTGCGGAAGATCATGCCGCTTGCGGCGGGCAGCGCCGACTTCGGCGCCTGCGTTGTGACGATCGCATCGTAACCGTGCGCGACATCCGGCAGCGCGTGCGGGTCGAATACGACGGAGAACGGATCGAGCACGAGCAGCAATGCGCCCGGCTCCATCGTGACGAGTTGCGCGATGATCGCGTGGTACTTGTGCAGGACCTGCTGGCGCTCGCCATACACGTGCATGCCGTCGACCGTCGCATGGCGGTAGCCGTGCTGCCGCGCGTAACGCTCGTGGTTGTCGACCAGTCCGTCGACAGGTCGATGAGAGAGAACAGTCAGAACGGAATGCGGGCTGGCCAAGAGCATCACCTTGAGTCGCGCCAATCGATACGCGATATGTAGCGCATTACCGCTGCTCAAGTCGAGCACTCATTGCCTGACTCGCTGCCACGACCGAGTCCGTCCGCGAACGAGATCCGGTGGAAGCCATCGAATGTTTTGCGCGTGGTGCGCCGGAAAAAGAAAAAGCCCCGCAAGTCCGAGAACTTGCGGGGCTTTGTCACCGCTTTTGGCGGAGACGGAGTCGGAATGGCGGAGAGAGTGTCCCATATTGTGAAATCCATGCAGCTCTACTGAGTTCCAAAAAGCCTTTAGATTCAAAAAGTTGGAAATCTATGCGGGTGCAACCCATGCCGCATTCTTCCAGCCGAATCCGAAGGGTTCCAGGAACCATTTGATAGCGATTTCGCTAGTCAGGAGCTTTGGATGCGGACTCTCAACCGACTCACCGTGCTGCAAGTGGCACGCGTCAAAAAACATGGCCTGTACAGCGACGGCGGCGGCCTCTACCTGCAAGTGACCAAGACGCTTTCCAAGTCATGGTTGTTCCGGTTTATGCGCCGCGGACGCGCCAGGGGCATGGGGCTTGGCCCAATCCATGCCATCTCCCTCGCCGAGGCCCGTATCAAGGCCATGGAATGCCGGCGCCAGCTCGCGGAGAACATCGATCCGCTGGATCACCGCCGCGCCCAGCATAAGGCCGCTCAGTTTGCGCACACGAAATCCCTGCCGTTCCGGGACTGCGCCAGCCAGTACATCGAAGCCCATCGCGATTCATGGAAGAACGGGAAGCACGGCGCGCAATGGGAAAGCACCATTGAGACCTATGCCAACCCGGTGATCGGCGACCACGATGTTTCGCACATCGATACCGACGAAATCATGAAGGTGCTGGAACCCATCTGGGGCAGCAAGACGGAAACCGCCACACGGTTGCGCGGTCGCATCGAGTCGATCCTGGCGTGGGCGACCGTGAAGCGGTACCGCTCCGGCCTGAATCCTGCGCGCTGGAAAGGGCACCTCGACCAGTTGCTGGCCAAGCCTTCGCGCATCCGCAAGCCCAAACACCATGCCGCCCTGCCGTATGGCGAAGCCGCCGCTTTCATGGCGCGCGTGCAACGCGAAGACGGGAGCGCAGCCCTCGCGTTGCAACTCATCATCCTGACGGCGAGCCGCACCATTGAAGTGGCTGGTGCACGGAAAGAAGAATTCGATCTGACAGCGAAGATCTGGACCATTCCGCCCGAGCGCATGAAGGCCAAGCGCGAGCACCGCGTTCCGTTGTCCACGTCGGTGCTTCAAATCGTCACGCCGCTCGTTGAGGTAGGGGCGAGTCCGTTCCTGTTCCCAGGCGGCAAGAGTGGTGACAAGCACCTGTCGAACATGGCGATGCTTCAACTGCTCAAACGCATGGGGCGCAGCGACCTGACAGTTCACGGTTTCCGCTCAACCTTCAAGGATTGGGCACGGGAAACCACCGACTATGCACGGGAAGTCTCCGAGGCCGCGCTCGCTCATGTGATCGGCGACCAGACGGAAGCCGCCTACGCGCGCGGCGATCTGTTTGCCAAGCGTACCGGCCTCATGCAGACCTGGGCGGATTATCTCGCCAGCGCTGAGCGAGGCTGATGCTCTAGACGGCCGCTCTCGGCAACAGGATCGGCCCGACCGTTTGCACCTAATCCCCGTGGGATAGATGAAGCAAACAGCTTTTCCTGGCGCAGCAAAAGCAGGGAAACCCCACATCGGGATGCCGACCTACCACTCGCCGACCTACCCCGTGTGCACTTCCTGTCGCGTGCCACAAATATCCATGCGACAGATTGCGCAAGAGGGTGGGCCCACGGAGCGGCCACCCCATATGCGCAACAGCGGGCCTCCGGATCTGTTGCTGCACCCACTCGCTGCGCCAAGGGGGGCCGTCACTGCGACCGCAGTGACGGCCCCCTGCCCTACCCGTGGAATATGGGCTTGCGCGCGTTCCTATTGTTTGCGGCATGCGTGACGATGCCTGTCTACACTGACCTGGCATCAAGCCGTCGTCGATGGGCTTTGTACATCGGCACCCCAAAGACGTGGGTTCCTGCAAGCGTCACCCGACCAGGGCGGAACCATCCCCAGGCGTGTCCCGGCTCCCCCGCATGCCGCTCCTACCCAAGGGGCAGAGCCTTCCTTCTCCCGTCGTATTCGTCCTTTCTGCGCCCACGGCGCGCTGTTCCTCTCGGTCACGTTTCGAGCGCAACGCTCGCGACCACCCGCCACTCATCCCACCCACGTTCAAAGGAGGTTTCATCACCGCTGTCAGCGTTGCCTTGTCTTGCCGTACCTCTGCCTCGTCTTCCTACAGGGAGCGCAGCAGATGCCTCATCGGAGGCAAACCGGTGTTCTGAGCACCACGCCCTCGTCCTTCGGGAGCCTCGCCTTGGCGAGTCGGCAATTTCACTTACCTGCTTCCACCTCAGAGTGCACAACAACACATCAACGACCAGGGCCACGATGGACGATCTGACCTACACCCTGCGGCAACTGTGCCGGCGCAACCGTGACGGCAGCCATGCCACCCAGGCTGACCGCTTGCGTGGCCTAACGCTGGTGGCTCGCCAACTGAGCGAGGCGGGATTTCGACGCATGACGGCCACGTCCCTCAAGGGCAAGCATGTGGATGCCCTGGTGGACCGATGGCAAGCCGAGGGCCTGTCCGCCGGCACACTCAAGAATCGGTTGGCGCATCTGCGCTGGTGGGCCGAGAAGGTGGGCAAGGCCGGGGTTATTCCGGCCGATAACACGCGCCTGGGCATTCCGGAGCGCCAACACGTCACCAACGCCGACAAGTCCCAGCATCTGGATGGGCGGTTGGATCAGGTGGCTGCAACGGAACGGATCACGATGACGATGCACGAGCTGGACAGGTTTAAGGTCATCCAGGACGTCGCAGACGGCAAGCTTCAGCCGTGGCGCGCGGCCGAGCGACTCGAACTGACGACACGGCAGATCCGGCGACTGGTCGGCCGATTGCGTGAGCACGGGCCGCAAGGTCTCGTGTCGCAACGGCGCGCGAAGCCCAGCAACAACCGATTGGATAGCATGACGGCTGATCGGGCGCTGTCGATCATTCGGGATCGCTACGCGGACTTCGGCCCGACGCTGGCCTGCGAGAAGCTCTGGGAATGCCACGACATCCGGCTGGCCAAGGAAACGGTCAGGAAGCTGATGACGGAGGCTGGCTTGTGGGTGCCGCGCCGGCAGCGGCCGCCGAAGGTCTACCAGCCGCGTGCACGCCGGGCATGTCTGGGTGAACTGATCCAGATCGACGGCAGCGATCATCGGTGGTTCGAGGAACGGGCGCCGGCCTGCACGCTGCTGGTGTATGTGGACGACGCGACGAGCCGGCTGATGATGCTGCATTTCACGCGAACCGAATCGACCTTCAGCTACTTCGAGGCGACGCGGGCGTACATCGAGCGCCACGGCAAGCCGGGGGCGTTCTATAGCGACAAGTACAGTGTGTTCCGCAACGTAACGCCAGGCAAGACTGGTAATCGGGTGACGCACTTCGGTCGCGCGATGTACGAGCTGAACATCGACGCGTTTTGCGCAAACAGCAGTCCGGCCAAGGGGCGAGTCGAGCGAGCACATCTGACGCTTCAGGATCGCTTGGTCAAGGAGATGCGACTGCGCGGGATCAACACGGTGGCCGATGCCAACGCTTACGCGCCCTCCTTCATGGCCGCTTACAACGCACGTTTTGCGAAGCCACCGAAGAGCGAGTTCAATGCGCACCGACCGCTGCGCGCCGATGAGAATCTTGACTTGGTGCTGACGTGGCGCGAGCCGCGGAAAGTGACGAAGTCGCTCACGGTGCAGTACGACCGAGTGATGTATTTGCTGGACGATACACCGGAGAATCGGCAACTGATTGATCGAACGATCGAGGTTTGGGAGTACCCGGATGAGCGCATCGAACTCCGAGCAGAGGGCCGCGTGTTGCCCTGCAGGCAGTACGACCGGCTGGCCGAAATCGATCAAGGTGCCATCGTCGAACACAAGCGCCTGAGTCATGTGCTGCAGATCGCGCAAGCGCTTCAGGCGCAACGCGATAACAGCCGAATCGGTAAGGCACCGTCTCGAACGCATCGAGGCGACTCGACCAAGACGAACCGCAACACCACTCAGCCGAACAAAAAGAAGCAGCGTGAGTTCACGCAGGCCGATGTCGAGAAAGTGATCGTGGATCTTGCCGAACGCAGACAGGTCCAACAGCCCGCGCGCAAATCTGGCCGCCGGTCTGCAAGGGGCAGTGACGCAAGCGTAAGCACCCTGCTCGTTCAGGATCCGCTCTTCGACACTGCGTGATCTGTAACCCAAGAGAAACAAACCTCAAGCCCGTAAACCCGGACATTTCAACTTAGCCGAGACGCGGACATTTGAGAATGGCTTTGACATGGGAGGATCGAGAGGCGGTCCTGACGGCCCCACCTCACCACCAGAACCACGACACGAAGCTGACGATAGGACATGCAGCTAACTGTTGGACATGTGCGACCAATGGCCTGACTTCGCTGGCAGGTTCAACAAGTCGCGAATGCGAGCGAGATGGACACGTACCGACTCGGGATCAGCAGACGTCGTCCGCCGCTCGTGTGCCCGTGACAGCTCGGGCGGCATCGCAACGCAGGAAGCTGCCGGCGAAGCTTGAGCCAGCACCGGTGTTGTCGTCCCAGGCCGGCGGCCAGCCCACAAACGGAACTCGCCCCTCAATGCGCGCGCAATCAAGCTAAGCAGGTAAGCCACCGCATTGCGCACGGTGCCGAGCCGACTGCGTGCTTCCAGTTCTGCCAGAACCTCCTGCCGTTGCTCATCCGGCAACCGATGCAGGGCCAGGCGCAGATCGCGATGCTGGTCTTGCGTGATGCGTTGCAGGCAGGATGGCCAGGCTGACGCAACTGCATCGGCCGTTCCCTCGCGCGCGCCTGCGCGGTACGTACGTACTTCTTTAGAAGTTTCTTTATACGTACGTAAGGGCGCGGCGCGCAGGGAGGCACTCGGGGACGTAGGGTCCACATCCTGCGAACGAGGTGGCGTCTCGTCGGATGCTGTAGGCACTGACAAAGATGGTGGCGCCGGAGGATCACGCTCATCGTCCCGAGAGCTACCCTGCGAGGCCAGACGCACCTGCACAACGAGCGGCCGCAAGACCGCCGGCACCGTCGGATCGGCCGCCAGTTCGACTAGCACGCTCGTGGCCACGGCCTGCGTCGCCGGGTGCGTATCGCAAAGCGCATCACGCAGCAGATCGACATAGCCGGGGTCTGCTGCGCACACGGTCGCGCAGCTCGCGGGCGTGTCGTGAACCACATAAGCGGGCGGGAGCGGCTGCCCCGTGATGGGATCGTGCCGCAGCGGCTCCTGGTGAATCCAGCGCGTCAGGCGCAGCAAGAACACGCAGCGCTTGGCGGTGGACGGCGACACCAGCGATTGAGTCTCGGCGCAGGCCAGCAGCCGGCGCTGCCATTCCAGATTGGGCGGCAGGCTACCTTCCCGGGCCGCCGCCAGGAACACCAAGTACAGATTGCGCTCCATCGGCGTCAGGCGTTTGTCGCGCAACAGCGCGAGCGGCACACCGACAGTAGGCACGGATCGAGCGCCATCCTGCGTCGCCGCGTCGCTCGGGTGAGCATGGTGAATTGGGGAAGCTTGCTGGGGCATGATCGAACTCCGCAGAACCCTGGCACATCGCCAGATGGGTTCGTATGGCATCCGATTAGCGGAGCGGCGTCATGAAGCAATACGGCACGCACGGCCCCCGATTTGTTCGACCCGGCGTATGCTTCAGCCTTGGAACTCGCTGGACAACAGGATTTCACACCCTGCGACAAGCCCATGTGGCACCGACTGTTTTGATAGCCGCGTTGATAGTTATGTAAGCGGCCTACCAAAAACAAAACCCCGGAAGACCGTAATCTTCCGGGGTTCCACCGCCATAAGCTGGCGGAGACGGAGGGATTCGAACCCTCGATCCAGGTTTTGGCCCAGATGCTCCCTTAGCAGGGGAGTGCCTTCGACCTCTCGGCCACGTCTCCCAAACTTTCGCTCGCACCAGGGAGGCAGTGCGACGAGAACGAGATAGTATAGGGTTTCGAACCGCGCGTCAATTTCCGTGATGCATTTTCGTCAACGCATCACGAAAATTTCATCATGCCTGGTCGAGTTCGAATGCCTTGTGCAGCGCGCGGACGGCCAGCTCCATGTATTTCTCGTCGATCAGCACCGAAATCTTGATTTCGGACGTCGAGATCATCTGGATGTTGATGCCCTCTTCCGACAGCGTGCGGAACATCTTGCTCGCGACGCCCACGTGCGAACGCATGCCGACGCCGACGACCGACACCTTCGACACCTTCGGGTCGCCCTGCACCTGCTCCGCGTTCACGTGGCCCTTCACCTGGTTGGTGAGGATGTCCATCGCCTTCTGGTAGTCGCCGCGGCCGACCGTGAACGTGAAGTCGGTTTTGCCTTCGACGCTCTGGTTCTGGATGATCATGTCGACGTCGACGTTCGCATCGGCGACCGGGCCGAGGATCTGATACGCGATGCCCGGCTTGTCGGGCACGCCCATCACAGCAATGCGTGCTTCGTCGCGCTGGAACGCGATGCCGGAAATGACTGCCTTTTCCATGGTCTCGTCTTCTTCAAAAGTAATCAGGGTGCCCGAGCGCATTTCTTCGTCGAGCGCAATCAGCGGATCGGTCAGGCTCGACAGCACGCGCGTCTTCACCTGGAATTTGCCGGCGAATTCGACCGAGCGGATCTGCAGGACCTTCGAGCCGAGGCTGGCCATTTCCAGCATCTCCTCGAACGTCACGCGATCGAGGCGTCGCGCCTCTTCGACGACACGCGGATCGGTCGTGTAGACGCCATCGACGTCCGTGTAGATCAGGCACTCTTCGGCACCCAGCGCAGCCGCGACCGCCACTGCCGACGTGTCCGAGCCGCCACGGCCCAGCGTCGTGATGTGGCCGTCCGGATCGACGCCCTGGAAGCCCGTGATGATCACGACCTTGCCTGCGTTCAGATCGGCCTTCACGCGCTCGTCGTCGATCGAGTGGATGCGCGCTTTCGTGAACGCGCTGTCGGTCTTGATCGGTACTTGCCAGCCGGCGTAGCTCACGGCCTCGACGCCGATTTCCTGCAGCGCGATCGACAGCAGGCCGACGCTGACCTGCTCGCCGGTCGACGCGATCATGTCGAGCTCACGCGGGCTCGGCTGGCTCGAAATCTCTTTCGCAAGACCGAGCAGACGGTTGGTTTCGCCGGACATCGCCGAAGGCACGACCACCATCTGGTGCCCGGCCTGATGCCATTTTGCGACGCGTTTCGCGACGTTCTTGATGCGCTCGACCGAGCCCATCGAAGTGCCGCCGTATTTGTGTACGATGAGTGCCATTGTCGTTCTGAACTGGAGGAGAAACCGCACGGGCGCGCTGGGCAGGCCGCGTAGCCGTTCGGTCACGCGGCTTGTGGCTGTGGACGGACGACGAGGGGGACGGCTGGGACCGCAACACGCAAGCGTGACGGATTTTGCCCGGAAGGCCGATCAGGCCGCGCAAACCGGGTACGTCACGCGGAAAACCTGCACAAATCGCTCAAAAATCGAGCCGAGCAAACGACCGAGCGTACCCGATAGAAGCCCGCTTGACAAGCCGCCCGCCGTGTCCGCGGCCGTTCCGGCGCTGTTTACCAAATGGTGAAAATGGGCGCGCCATCGCGCCGCCTGGAGCCCGTCCGCCGTTACGCGATCAGCAGGTCGGGACGCCATTCGATCCGGCGCCACGCGCCGCCGCCGGACGGCCCGCTGCCGAACAACTCGCCGTCGCAGTTCACGCCCAGTCGCGGCACGTAGATCAGCCGGTCGCCCGCGAACAGCAGCGGCACGTCGCGCTGCCATGCCGGCACGCCACGCTCCTGGAACAGGTTCTTCAGCGTCCGGCCCGGGCCGCCCGGCGAGGTGCGCATCCGCTCGCCGCCCGCCCGGGCGCGCGCGGCGAGCCGTGCGCCGCGCAGCAGCGCCTCCGGCACCGCGCCGGCGCTGCCCGCCTCGGCCGGCGCGAACACGAACGTGCCGCGCCATCCCGGCAGAGGCCAGACTTCCTGCCCGTCCCACGCGAGCGCCGATTCCGGATGCGGCGTGCCCGTGCCGTCGTCGGCCGGTTCGGCGCTGTCGCCCGCCTCCCAGTAGACGACGTCGCGATAGAGCCGCAGGCACTGCCCCGCATGATCGACGCGCAGTGCATGCGCGTCGTGCGCGGCGCGCAACTGCTTCATCATGTTGGCGAGCCGGGCGGCCGACGCGCCAGGCAAACCGAGCCGGCGCATCCAGAAGCGCAGCAGGTTCGCGCCGCGCGTGTCGTCGAACGCGACCAGCGACTCGCGCGACAGCGCACGCCCGTCATCGCGTGCGGCGACGGCGAAATCCAGTTCGGCCAGATCGTCGAGCAGCCGCTGCGCGGCGGCCGCATGCTGGGCCGCGCGACCGAGCGCGTCGCGAAAGCCCGGGAAATGCACGGCCAGCGCCGGCAGCACGTCGATGCGCAGCGCATTGCGCGCGTAGCGCGTGTCGCTGTTCGATTCGTCGTCGATCCATCCGAGCGCGTGCTGCGTCGCATAGCGCTCGAGTTGCGCGCGCAACAATCGCAACAACGGACGCACGCGCTCGACGCTCACGCCGTCGGGACGGTAGCGCGGCGCCATGGCGGCGAGCCCCGCGATCCCCGCGCCGCGCAGCAGTTGCAGCAGCACGGTCTCGGCCTGGTCGTCCGCATGCTGCGCGAGCCACAGCGTGACCGCGCCATGGCGCTCGCACATCGCGTCGAGCGCGGCATAACGACGCTCGCGGGCCGTCGCCTCGATACCGAGGCCGCTGTCGCGCGGCACGTCGACACGCATCGATTCGAATTCGACGCCGAGCCGCGCCGCTTCCGCTTCGGCATGCGCGACCCATGCGTCGGCGTTCGCGCTCAGGCCGTGATGCACGTGCAGCGCGACGCAACGCGACGCGCCCGCGACACGCACGGCCGCGTCGAGCAGCACCGTCGAATCGAGGCCGCCGCTGTAGGCGATCGCGATGCGCGCATCGGACGGCATGCCGGAAAGCGCAACGCCGACCGCGTCGAGTACGACTCGGTCGGCGGAGAATTCGGTCGGTGGGATCACGAGAGGGACGCGCGCGCAGCCGCGCGCGGATTGAACACGCGGCCGGTCATGCGCCCGGCGTGGTTTCCTTGAACTTGCCGTAGGCCATCAAGCGTTCGAAGCGGCGCTCGCGCAGCGCATCGATGCTCATGCCCTGGAACTGGCGCAGCGAATCGGCGAGCGCCCGGCGCAGCAGCGCCGCCATGCCCTTCGGATCGCGATGCGCGCCGCCGAGCGGCTCGTTGATGATCTTGTCGATCAGGCCGAGCGCCTTCAGGCGGTGCGCGGTCAGGCCCAGCGCTTCCGCGGCTTCCGGCGCCTTCGCGGCACTCTTCCACAGGATCGACGCGCAGCCTTCCGGCGAGATCACCGAGTAGGTCGAGAACTGCAGCATCATCACGGTGTCGGCCACGGCGATCGCGAGCGCGCCGCCCGAACCGCCCTCGCCGATCACCGTCGTGATGATCGGCGTCTTCAGCTCGGCCATCACGTACAGGTTGCGGCCGATCGCCTCCGACTGGCCGCGCTCTTCCGCGCCGATACCCGGGTACGCGCCCGGCGTGTCGACGAACGTGAAGATCGGCAGCCCGAACTTCTCGGCGAGACGCATCAGGCGTTCGGCCTTGCGATAGCCTTCCGGACGCGGCATCCCGAAGTTGCGCGCGGCGCGCTCCTTCGTGTCGCGGCCCTTCTGGTGACCGATCACCATGCACGGATGGCCGCCGAAGCGCGCGAGACCGCCGACGATCGACAGATCGTCCGCGAATGCACGGTCGCCGTGCAGCTCGTGAAAATCGGTAAACAGTTCCGCGACGTAATCGAGCGTGTACGGACGCTGCGGGTGCCGCGCGATCTGCGACACCTGCCACGGCGACAGATTCGCGTAGAGGTCCTTCGTCAGTTGCTGGCTTTTCTTCGACAGCCGCTCGATTTCTTCCGAAATATCGACAGCCGAGTCGTCCTGCACGAATCGCAGCTCTTCGATCTTGGCCTCGAGTTCGGCGATCGGCTGTTCGAAATCCAGAAACGTGGTCTTCATGTGTTCGAATCCTTGGGTCTTGCGGCAGCGCGTATTCTACCCGCGCGGGCGACGCTCAAAACCGGCTCTCATCTATTGATGTTTAAAACCCGATAGCCGATGTTCAGGCATCGGTGTCGGGCGCATCGAGGCTGCGCCACATGTACCAGGTCGCGACGGTGCGCCACGGTTCCCAGTTGGCCGCGACTTCGCGCGCCTCGCTGCGCGTGACGGGTTCCCCGCTGAAGTAATTGACGCTGATCGCGCGGATCAGGCCCGGGTCGTCGAGCGGCAGCACATCCGGCCGCGACAGGTTGAAGATCAGGAACATCTCGGCCGTCCAGCGGCTGATGCCGCGGATCTGCGTGAGTTCCGCGATCACGTCCTCGTCGTCCATCGACGTCCATTTGTCGACGTGCAGCGCGCCCGACACGAAATGCTGCGCGAGATCGAGGATGTATTCGGTCTTGCGCTTCGACAGCCCGCACGCGATCAGCTTGTCCGCGCCGAGCCGGATCACCGGCTGCGGTGCGAGTTTCGGACAGGCATCCTCGATGCGCGCCCACAGCGACTGCGCGGACGGCACCGAAATCTGCTGGCCGACGACCGAGCGCGCGAGCGTGACGAACGGGTCGCCGCGCTTCACGAGATGCGCGGGACCGAACTTCGGAATCAGTTTCTTCAGGATCCGGTCGCGCTTGACGAGGTCGGCGCACGCCTTGTCCCAGTACGCAGGACGCACGACGACCTCCACGCCGTCCGCTTCGGACACACGCGTCTTGCGGGCCGCGTCGGCGGCCGGCAGCGCGGCCGCCGGCTGCGCATGACCGTTGAGCGCGCCGTTCGGCGCGGCGCGCGACGCGTCCGCCTTCGCCGCCGGCACGCGCTTGGCTGCCGGACGCGCGGCGACCGGGGTCGCGCGCCTGACCGGCGCTTTTCTGGCCGTTGCCATCCTGCCTCCTACCTGACGGATCGGTCAGTGGAACGCACCGCGCTCATACGCGACGCCATTCGGTCGATCCGCCCGGTTTGTCTTCAAGTGCGATACCGGCCTCGAGCAGTTCCGCCCGGATCCGGTCCGCTTCGGCATAGTCCTTCGCTTGCTTCGCCGCGACGCGCGCGGCGATCTTCGCTTCGATCTCGTCGGCAGCGACCCCGCCCGCCTGCGCGGCGCCGGACGCCTGCTGCAGGAACGCGCGCGGTTCGCGGCCCAGCAGGCCGAGCAGGCCCGCCAGCTGTTTCAGTTGCCGCGCGAGCGATGCGTCGCGCGTGCGATTCACCTCGCCCGCCAGCTCGAACAGCGTTGCCACCGCGACAGGCGTGTTGAAGTCGTCGTTCATCGCGGCCGCGAAACGCTGCGCGTGCGGCTCGTTCCAGTCGAGCGCGAGCGTGTCGGCTTCGACATCCTTCAGCGCGGTATAGAGACGCGTGAGCGACGCACGCGCATCGTCGAGATGCACGTCGCTGTAATTGAGCGGCGACCGGTAGTGCGTGCGCACGATGAAAAAGCGCATGACTTCGGCGTCATACTGCTCGAGCACTTCGCGGATCGTGAAGAAGTTGCCGAGCGATTTCGACATCTTCTCGTTGTCGACCTGCACGAAGCCGTTGTGCATCCAGTAATTGACGAATGTCTGGCCGGTCGCGCCTTCGCTCTGTGCGATCTCGTTCTCGTGGTGCGGGAATTGCAGATCCTGCCCGCCACCGTGGATGTCGAAATGATCGCCGAGCAGCGTGCAGCCCATCGCCGAGCACTCGATGTGCCAGCCCGGGCGGCCCATCCCGTACTTCGACGCCCACGACGCGCCTTCCGGATCTTCCGGCTTCGCGCGTTTCCACAGCACGAAATCGAGCGGATCTTCCTTCGCGTCGTTCGCGGCGACGCGCTCGCCCGCACGGAGATCGTCGATCGACTTGCCCGACAGCTTCCCGTAGTTCGCGAACTTGCGCACCGAGTAATTGACGTCGCCGTCGGTCGCCTGATATGCGTAGCCGTTCGTCTCGAGCGTCTCGATCATGCCGAGCATCTGCGGAATGAATTGCGTCGCGCGCGGCTCGATGTCGGGCCGCTGGATGCCGAGCGCGTCTTCATCCGCGTGCATCGCGCCGATGAACCGGTCGGTCAGCGACTTGATCGTCTCGCCGTTCTCGACCGCGCGGCGGATGATCTTGTCCTCGATGTCGGTGATGTTGCGCACGTACGTGACCCGATAGCCGATCGCACGCAGCCAGCGCTGGACGAGGTCGAACACGACCAGCATGCGCGCGTGGCCCACGTGACAATAGTCGTAGACGGTGATCCCGCATACGTACATCCGCACTTCGCCGGACTGGCGCGGCACGAAAACTTGCTTGTCACGCGCGAGCGTGTTGTAGATGCGCAGTGATTCCATAGAGATGAACCGTGAGCCGAAGGAAACCGCCCTGGCGAGGCTCGCCCAGCATGCGAAGCTGACGGACCATCTGCTGCGGCACCAGGCCGAGCGTCCTCGCTATCACATGGGGCGGTCAGGCTGCAAGCACAGCGGTGACGGCCACGAGAGGCTAAGAAAGACTGCCTGCGGCTCGCCGGAACGCGCAGACGTTTTGTTAGAATGGCTCGGAGTATAACATTCCGATTTACGCCTATGAAACCTCATCGCGGCCGCGCGCCGAGCGCTGCGACCCTCGTAGCGACCACCGTCATGGGCGTCGCGCTGACGCTGTTCGCGGCCCCCGCAGCGCATGCGCAGAAGGCCCCGGCCACCGCCGACGGCACCCCCGAAATCGACGCGTCGATCGCCGGCAAGCAGTGGAAGCAGGCGCTCGCGCAGCTCGACGCACGCATCGCGTCGAACCCGCACGACGTGCAGGCGCAGTTCAAGCGCGGCACCGTGCTGGCCCGCCTGAACCGCGACGACGACGCGATCCAGCAGTTCGTCGCGATCACGCAGGCGTATCCCGAACTGCCCGAGCCGTACAACAACCTCGCGGCGCTCTACGCGAAGCACGGCCGCTACGACGAAGCGCGCACCGCACTCGTCACGGCGACGCAATCGAACCCGGGCTACTCGCTCGCGTACGAGAACCTCGGCGACCTGTACCTGCGCCTCGCGGCCGAATCGTACAAGCGTGCGCAATCGCTCGGCCGCACGAGCGGCGCGACCGCGCAGCGCCTCGCCGACCTGCAGAAGATCGTGTCGCCGCCGAAGGCCGCGCCGAATGCCCGCGCGGTCACGACGCCGGCCACGCGCGACTACACCAACCGCGCAGCCGCGAACGTGAGCACCACCACGCTGCCGATGTCGCCGACGTTCCAGTTCAGCGGTCCGTCGGGCGCACTGGCGGCGCCGTACGTCGCGCCGCCGTCGCAATAAGCGGCGCGGCCTCCTTTCCCTCCCAACCTGAGGATCGCAATGAAACGTCTGTTGCTGGCGCTTGGCGGCGCCGCCCTACTCGCGACTGCGCCCGCGTTCGCGCAAACGGCCACCGCGCACCCCGTCGTGCAGCTGAAGACCTCGCAGGGCGACATCCGCGTCGAGCTCTACCCGGAGAAGGCGCCGAAGTCGGTCGCCAACTTCCTCGATTACGTGAAGGCCGGCCAGTACAACGGCACGATCTTCCATCGCGTGATCAAGGGCTTCATGATCCAGGGCGGCGGCTACAAGACCAACTTCGAGGAGAAGCCGACCCGCGCGCCGATCCCGCTGGAGAGCCGCAATGGTCTGAAGAACCTGACGGGCACGATCGCGATGGCGCGCACGAGCGATCCGAACTCGGCCACCGCGCAGTTCTTCATCAACACGGTCGACAATGGCGGCCTCGACTACCCGAACCCGGACGGCAACGGCTATGCGGTGTTCGGCAAGGTCGTGTCGGGTCTCGACGTCGTGAAGAAGATCGAAGGCGTGGCGACGACCTCGCGCGGCCCGATGCAGGACGTGCCCGCGCAACCGATCCTGATCGAATCGGCCAGCATCGTCTCGAAGTAAGAACCTGCCGGCACGTCCGGCGACTCACGCGGCCGCGTCGCACGACCGGCCGCGTGCCATTTAAACCGCCTCACCGAAGGAATTCATCATGGTTGAACTGCATACGAACCACGGCGTGATCAAGCTCGAGCTCGACGCCGCGAAGGCACCGAAGACGGTCGAAAACTTCCTGAACTACGTGAAGAAGGGCCACTACGACGGCACCGTGTTCCATCGCGTGATCAACGGCTTCATGATCCAGGGCGGCGGCTTCGAGCCGGGCCTGAAGCAAAAGCCGACCGACGCGCCGATCGACAACGAGGCGAACAACGGCCTGAAGAACGACAACTACACGGTCGCGATGGCGCGCACGAACGATCCGCACTCGGCGACCGCCCAGTTCTTCATCAACGTGAACGACAACGACTTCCTGAACCACTCGTCGCCGACGCCGCAGGGCTGGGGCTACGCGGTATTCGGCAAGGTCGTCGAAGGCCAGGACGTGGTCGACAAGATCAAGGGCGTCAAGACGGGCAATGCCGGCTTCCACCAGGACGTGCCGGCCGACGACGTCGTGATCGAGAAAGCCGTCGTCGTCTGACGCGCAGCAAGTAACGGAGGCACTTCGATGTTGCAGGAGAGTCCGCCGCGAAGCGTCTCCGCGGGCGTGCCGGGCGAGCGCGAATACGCGCAAGCCGCACGCCCGTTCCTGTTTCTCTCCGATCTGCACCTGAGCGAAGCGATTCCGAAGACGGTCGCCGCGTTCGAGCATTTCGTGAAATACACCGCCGACAGCGCCGACTCGGTGTTCATCCTCGGCGACCTGTTCGAATACTGGATCGGCGACGACATCCTCGACGACGATCCGTTCGCGGCACGCATGGCCGCGCTGATGCACACGTTCTCGGAACGCGGGATCGCGCTCTACGTGATGCACGGCAACCGCGATTTCCTGCTCGGCAGGCGCTTCATGAAGGCTGCCGGCGCGATGCTGCTGCCCGACCCTTCGCTGATCATGGCGTTCGGCCAGCGCATCGTGCTCGCGCACGGCGACGCGCAATGCACGGCGGATCGCGGCTACCAGGTGTTCCGCCGCTTCGCACGCAACCGCGTTGCGCAATGGCTGTTTCTCGCGTGGCCGTTGCGCTGGCGCCGCGCGCTCGCGCAACGCATGCGCTCGAACAGCGAAGCAGGCCGGATGCGCCCCGCTTCGGCGATCTACGATGTCACGCGCGAAGGCGTGGCCGCACTGTTCCGAAAGAGCCGCGCGGCCGTGATCATTCACGGCCATACGCACCGTCCGGCGAGCCACGCCGAACCGGGCGGCATACGCTGGGTGCTGCCCGACTGGGATCTCGACCACGGCAAGCCGCGCGGCGGCTACCTGCGCGTCGACGCGGAAGGCATCCACGCGATGCCGCTCGACTGACGCCGCCCGCCGCTGCCGTCGTACCGACCGGCAGCCGGCGGCATACCTCGCATTACGCCTGGCGCTCGACCGTCTTTCCTTCCAGCACCGCCGACAGCCGGCGCAGGTCGAGGCGCGCCGCGTCGGCGCCCTGCAGCGTTTCCAGATGCGTGCCGAGCCGTTCGAGCGCCGCGACGATCTCGTCGACACGGCGGCTTTCCTTCGCTGCGTGATCGATCAGGCCGTGAATCGCGAGCGACATCGGATCGTCGGCGTTCGGCGTGATCCCGTATGCGCAGAACGCTGCGCGTTCCGGCTGCTGCTTCGGCTGCGCCGGCATCACGATGCGTGCAGGATTGCCGACCGCCGTGCCGCCCGCCGGCACCGGCTTCACGACGACCGCGTTCGAGCCGATCTTCGCGCCCGCGCCGACCGTGAAACCGCCCAGCACCTTCGCGCCCGCGCCGACGATCACGCCGGCCTCGAGCGTCGGGTGGCGCTTCGCGCCGCGCGTGAGCGACGTGCCGCCCAGTGTCACGCCCTGATAGATCGTGCAGTCGTCGCCGACGATCGCCGTCTCGCCGATCACGACACCCATTCCGTGATCGATGAACACGCGCCGGCCGATCGTCGCGCCGGGGTGGATCTCGATGCCCGTCAGGAACCGCCCGGCCTGCGACGCGAAACGTGCAAGCCAGTAGCGCTTCGCGCGCCAGCAGGCATGCGCGAAACGGTGCAGCACGAGCGCGTGCAGCCCCGGATAACAGGTCAGCACTTCCCAGGCACTGCGAGCGGCGGGATCCCGCTCGCGAATCGTTGCAACGTCTTCGCGCAGTCTCGTAAACATGATCTGATCGGGGAAAAGGCCGGCGCGCACCGCCGGCGATGACCGGCCGTTATCGCGCCGGGTAATTTGCTTATGACGTCCGGCGATTGTAGGGCCAGTCGCACACGGCCGCACGAGGCCGCGCGTTCACCCCGCCGCCGGCGCGGGTATTCGGGCGGGAGGCTTGCTGTCGCGGTGTTTGCGGAATGTTCGGCCGGCCGGAAACGCTCCAGGCCCGGCGCTTCCGAAGGCAGACAAAGCGCCCACCGGGCCGTGACGCGGCACCCGAACGCCCGGTTGCCGGCGCGCCGGCCGCTTACGCGTCGCCGTCGGGCTTGCCCGATTTCAGCAGGATGTGCTTCGCGACACCGCGCAGGATATTGACCTCCTCGCGCTCGAGGCCCGTGCGCGCGAACAGACGCCGCAGCCGCGGCATCAGCTTCTTCGGATTGCGCGGGTCGAGGAAATCGAGCGCAATGAGCGCGTTCTCGAGGTGCACGTACATCCGCTCGATCTCGTCGCTCTGCGCGAGCGTGCCGGACTCGGCCGACGGTTGCGGCGAAGGCTCGCTCGCCTGCTCGAGAAACGCGACGCGCAGCTCGTACGCGAGCACCTGCACGGCCTGTGCGAGGTTCAACGAGCTGTATGCAGGGTTCGCCGGGATGTGCGCAAGCGCGCTGCACTGCTCGACATGCTCGTTCGCGAGGCCCGTGCGCTCGTTGCCGAACACGAGCGCGATGTCGCCCGCGCCGACCTGCGCGCACGCCTGCGTGGCGGCCGCGCGCGGCGCAAGGCGCGGCGGCCCGTATTCGCGCGTGCGCGCGGTCAGCGCGATCGACCAGTGGACGCCGGACAGCGCGTCGCCTAGCGTCGGCACGACATGCGCGGACGCGAGGACGTCGTCCGCGCCGCTGGCCATCGCGATCGCCTCGGGGTCGCTCTGCACGTGCGGCACGCGCGGCGCGACCAGCACGAGACGCGAGAAGCCCATCGTCTTCAGCGCGCGGGCAGCCGCCCCGACATTGCCGGGATGGCTCGGCTCGACGAGCACGAAGCGGGTGGACGTAAAGCCGCCGGAGGGCGGCCGGGACGTGGCCGCGCCCGACTCGGACGGCGCGGCGGTGTTCTGCGGGGTTTCCACTACGATGCGACTCGGTTCATCAGAATGGCCGTATGGTAGCGCCATCGCCCCGGCAAACCCACTCGTCCGGACGGACGGTGGGGGTTTCCCCGCATTCCGGTCGCCTGAAACCGCCAAAAATCGGGTAAAATCATGCCTTTACGCGTCGCGCTCCGTGCGGCGCGGGTCGTACCCCGCTCTTTGTCAATTCGCGTCTCACCTCGCCCGGCACGCTTGCGCCGTTCCGGACGGTTGTTCCACTTCGTGGCGGCCCGTGCCGCCGGCTACAGGATCCAGGCTCATGCATCCCATGCTCAATATTGCTGTCAAGGCTGCGCGCCGCGCCGGACAGATCATCAATCGCGCGTCCCTCGATCTCGACCTGATCGAGATCCGCAAGAAGCAGCAGAACGACTTCGTCACCGAAGTGGACAAGGCCGCCGAAGAGGCGATCATCGAGACGCTGAAGACCGCCTACCCCGACCACGCGATCCTCGCGGAAGAATCGGGCGAGTCGGAGAACGAATCCGAGTTCAAGTGGATCATCGATCCGCTCGACGGCACGACCAACTTCATCCACGGCTTCCCGTACTACTGCGTATCGATCGCGCTCGAGCACAAGGGCGTCGTCACGCAGGCCGTCGTCTACGATCCGAACAAGAACGACCTGTTCACGGCCACGCGTGGCCGCGGCGCGTACCTGAACGATCGCCGCATCCGCGTCGGCCGCCGCGACCGCCTGTCGGACGCACTGGTCGGCACGGGCTTCCCGTTCCGCGAGAAGGACGGCCTCGACGCGTACGCGCGCCTCTTCACCGAAATGACGCAGGCCTGCACGGGCCTGCGCCGCCCGGGCGCGGCGGCACTCGATCTCGCGAACGTCGCGGCCGGCCGCCTCGACGCGTTCTTCGAACAGGGCATCAACGTGTGGGACATGGCGGCGGGCAGCCTGCTGATCACCGAGGCCGGCGGCCTCGTCGGCAACTACACAGGCGACGCCGATTTCCTGCATCGCCACGAGATCGTCGCCGCGAACCCGAAGATCTACGCGCAGATGATCCCGATCCTGAATCGCTACACCCGCGTGCATCCGGCGGCGGAATAACGCCGGCCGCGCCCGCCTGTGCGGCGCGCTTCGACGGCCCGGGTCCGCCTCATGCGACACGGGCCGTCGGCAACGCATGCTGCTTGCGCAGCAAGTCGCTACTGCACTGTTCCTCTGACGGCCGCATTTCCGCGTGGCATTGATATCGATGTGCTATGTTGGCCAGCATGAACGACACGGACGCTTGCGCCCGCCTGGCGCGGCTTTCGCACCAGCCGCTCGCCGGCGCCGCCACGATGGAGCGACTTTCGCCGCCCAATTGTTCGGGGATGGGCAATCCTCCCCTCGCAACGGTCGCTTCACGCTCCGATCCTGGCGTTGCCCGAGTTGTCCGGCCTGGTCAGTGCGCAGCCCCCTGCACAGCTTGATCCAGCGATGAACGGTTTGCATCCGGGATACCCGCGCAGCGAACAACGCCGCCCCCCCGCATGCCGGCCTCCGCCCGTCTCAACACTGCCACGGCTCGGCTCCGTGGCAACCGCATCCGAGTACCCATGTTACGGCTAAGCGAAGTTAAACTCCCCCTCGACCATCCCGAAAGCGCTCTCGAAGCCGCGATTCGCGCGCGCCTCGAGGAGCTTGGCGTGGCGGCAGACGGGCTCCTCCGATACACCGTGTTCCGCCGTGCGCACGATGCACGCAAGCGCTCCGACATCAAGCTGACGTATATCGTCGATGTCGAAGTCAAGGACGAAGCGGCCGTGCTGAAGCGACTCGCCGGTAAGCCGCATTGCGGCGCCACGCCCGACATGGCTTACCACTTCGTCGCAAAGGCCCCGGAGCACACCGATTTCCTGCGCCCGGTCGTCATCGGCATGGGGCCATGCGGCCTGTTCGCAGGACTGATCCTCGCGCAGATGGGATTTCGCCCCATCATCCTCGAACGCGGCAAGGCCGTGCGCGAGCGCACCAAGGACACCTTCGGCCTGTGGCGCAAGAGTGTACTCAACCCCGAATCCAACGTGCAGTTCGGCGAAGGCGGCGCCGGGACGTTCTCCGACGGCAAGCTGTATAGCCAGATCAAGGATCCCAACCACTATGGACGCAAGGTGCTGGACGAATTCGTCAAGGCGGGCGCGCCGGAAGACATCCTGTATCTGAGCCGGCCGCACATCGGCACGTTCCGGCTCGTCAGCATGGTGGAAAAAATGCGCGCTTCCATCCACGAACTGGGTGGTGAAGTGCGCTTCGAAACCCGGGTCGACGACATCGAAATCGACCAGGGCAAGGTGCGCTCGCTCACGCTCTCGAACGGGGAAACGCTCCGGTGCGACCACGTGGTGCTGGCCGTGGGCCACAGCGCGCGCGATACCTTCCAGATGTTGCACGATCGCGGTGTCTATATCGAAGCCAAGCCGTTTTCGCTGGGTTTTCGCATCGAACATCCGCAGGGGCTGATCGATCGCAGCCGCTTCGGCAAGTTTGCAGGCCACAAGCAACTCGGTGCGGCCGACTACAAGGTGGTCCACCACTGCAGCAATGGACGGGCGGTCTACAGCTTCTGCATGTGCCCCGGGGGCACGGTGGTCGCGGCGACCTCCGAGCCGGGCCGCGTGGTCACCAATGGCATGAGCCAGTACTCGCGGGCAGAGCGCAACGCGAATGCGGGCATCGTCGTCGGCATCACGCCGGAAGACTATCCCGGCGGCCCGCTGGCGGGCATCGCGTTCCAGCGCAAATGGGAAGAGCGCGCATTCGAACTCGGCGGCGGCGATTACCGTGCGCCGGGCCAGCTGGTCGGCGATTTCATCGCGGGCCGGCCGTCGACGTCGCTGGGCTCGGTGGAGCCGTCGTACAAGCCGGGCGTGAATCCGACCGACCTCAGCACCGCGCTGCCGGACTACGTGATCGAAGCCATCCGTGAAGCATTGCCGCAGATCGACAAGAAGATCGCGGGCTTCGCGATGCACGATGCGGTGCTCACCGGCGTGGAGACGCGCACTTCGTCGCCGATCCGGATTCGACGCAAGGACGATTATCAAAGCATGAACGTCGAAGGCCTGTATCCGGCCGGCGAAGGCGCGGGGTATGCAGGTGGCATCTATTCGGCGGCCATCGACGGCATCGAAGTTGCGCAAGCGGTGGCACTCAGCATGACGTCGGCACAGGCGTCCTGAGGTGCGGACAGGATCGGCGCGCGAAGCTCGATGAGCCGAGTGAAGCCGACTGTCGAATGCCCGCCTGAGAGCAAGGTCGGATAACCGTACAGGGTCGACAGCCGCCGGTCGTGATCTCCGGTGACTGGCCGAACGGCGACCTTCGAGCTTGCACGTCGGGGGCGCTGGTAAAAACCTCGGGCGATCAAAGCAACAACTTCATGCCCGATCCACGGCCACGCCGTCGCCCGAGGCCCTTTCAGGCCACGCTCCAATGATGCAGCAGCGCCTGCGGGCGGCGGCATAAGGCATCGGAAGACAACCTACGCGGAAGCTACGCCGCATCACCGACGAAAGACCTCCGGTCTGATCGATCGCCGTGCGGCATCTGCCGCATTCGCACTATTTTCGCGTCGCAGTCGCTGCGCCCCACGAGCCCGCATTGCGCACGCCGACGCAGCAATCGTCACCCTGTTCCGCTTCGCCCCTCCTGAAGCAGCTTCAATCTCGAACACAATTTACCGACCGAACCAAGAGTTACCGTTCGTTTCAAAGATGCCCAAATAGTAAGCTGACGCGGCGCTATTCTTCGGTCACCAACAATAACGCCCATGGGGGGTGACATATGAATACCTATATTAAAAGTGCCCTTTGCGCTGCATTCGTGCCCTTCGTTCTCGCCGGTTGCGGCGGCGGAGACGGCGGCAGCAGCAGCAGCGTGCAGAACGGCACGCTGCACGTCGCGATGACCGATGCACCGTCGTGCGGCTTCGATCATGTGTTCGTCACCGTGTCGCAGGTGCGCGTGAACGCCAGTTCGAACGCGGGCGACAACGACGCGGGCTGGTCGACGATCACGCTGCCGACGCCGCAGAAGATCGACCTGCTGTCGCTGACCAACGGCACCCTCGCCGACCTCGGCCAGACCGCACTGCCAGCCGGCCAGTACCAGCAGGTCCGGCTCGTGCTCGCGCAGAACCAGGGCAACACGCTTGCAAACTCGGTCGTGCCGACGGGCGGCACCGAGCAGGCGCTCGCGACGCCGAGCGCGACGCAAAGCGGTTACAAGATCATCACGCCGTTCACGGTCCAGCCAAACACGCTCGTCGACCTTGTGCTCGATTTCAATGCGTGCAAGTCGATCGTGCAGCGCGGAAACGGCACCTACGGGCTCAAGCCCGTCGTGACGGCAACACCGACAATCGTCAGCGGCGCGATTTCGGGCTACGTCGCGCAGGCCGAAGCGGGTGCAACGGTCTATGCGGAACAGGGCGGCAAGGTCGTGCGCGGCACGGTAGCCGACAGCACCGGCAAGTTCGTGCTGTCGCCGCTGATCCAAAGCGCGACGCAGGGCAATTACGACGTCGTGATCGTGCAGAACAACGTCGCGTCGGGTGTCGTCCGCTCGGTGCCGGTTGTCGTGAACACGAGCACGGCCGTGTCGACGTCGAACGTGCCGATCACGCTGCCTGCCTCGACGACGAGCACGATCAGCGGCACGGCGACGGCGAGCGCGAACGCGCTGGTGCGTGCGCTGCAGACAATCGATGCGAACGCATACGAAATCACGTCGATCAACGCAAACATGGACACGGGCGCGTACGCGCTGTCGTTGCCGACAGCCGCGCCGATCGTCGGCACGTATTCGGGCTCGCTGCCTGTCGCGCTGGCTGCCGCGCCGGCGGCGGCAGGCCAATATACGATCGAAGCGGACGCAGCGTCGGGTGCAACGCAATCGACGAACGTCAACGCAACGACGAGCCAGACAAACGTCAATTTCAATTTCTGACGGTCCAACGGCATAACGGAAAGGGTCGAACGGCCCTTTCCTTCTCTTCTAACGGGAGAACGAAGTGAAGAAAGGGGTTATCGCGCTGCTCGCAGCGGCAAGCATGGTTGGCGTGCTCGGCGGGTGCGTCGCATACGTTCCCGGTGCACCGGTTGTGGTGGCGCCGCAAGGTGGCCCGGGGAACGGCTTCTGCCCACCCGGACAAGCCAAGAAAGGCAACTGTTGATGGCAGGCCCGCACGTCGCGGGCCTTTCTTTTGTCCGTCGCGCCAACGGACCTGGAACGAATCACGAAGCCGCCGCGACGACTGCCATTTCGGAATTCGCTCGCCGCGGTTTCGAGTTCATGGGCATTGCCGACAACAAAATTCGTGAGATCGCCCCGGACAAATGGGACGAGCATGTCAATCACGCGTGGCGCGAGTTCGTCGCATGCTTCCCTACCCAGCCATGAAAAATGCTTCTGCGCTGGCCAAAAGCCGTTTCACGGTTGCGCTTTCGTGGTCAATCCGGTGATCGATTGTGTCGGCTCAGAAGGTGGACGTCGACTCATCGAGTGCTGCCGATCCGCAACCCTCGAGTACCCGACGTGAGCCAGCCAAACGGCCAGGATCAGGCCTGAACACCAGTCGCACTGGTAAACTCGGGCAACCAAAGCAACAACTTGATGCCTGACCTATGACCACGCTGTCGCCCGAGGCCTTTGCCGGCCACACCCCGATGATGCAGCAGTACCTCCGCATCAAGGCCGACCACCCCGACACGCTCGTCTTCTACCGGATGGGCGACTTCTACGAGCTGTTTTTCGAAGATGCGGAAAAGGCCTCGCGCCTGCTCGACCTGACCCTCACGCAGCGCGGCGCCACAGCCGGCACGCCGATCAAGATGGCCGGCGTGCCGCATCACGCGGTCGAGCAGTATCTGGCGAAGCTCGTGAAGATGGGCGAATCGGTCGCGATCTGCGAGCAGATCGGCGATCCGGCCACGTCGAAAGGCCCCGTCGAGCGCAAGGTCGTGCGCGTCGTCACGCCCGGCACGCTGACCGATGCCGCGCTGCTGTCCGACAAGAACGACGTCTACCTGCTCGCGATGTGCACGGGCCACAACAAGCGCGGCGTCGCGGTCAACATCGGCCTCGCGTGGCTCAACCTCGCAAGCGGTGCGCTTCGGCTCGCCGAAATCGAACCCGAGCAGCTCGGCGCCGCGCTCGAGCGCATCCGGCCCGCCGAAATCCTGACGGCGGACGGCGCAACCGACGCCGTACCGGCAGGCACGGGCGCAACCAAGCGCGTGCCGGCGTGGCACTTCGACATCGCATCGGGCACGCAACGCCTGTGCGACCAGCTCGATGTCGCGAGCCTCGACGGTTTCGGCGCGCATTCGTTGACGAGCGCCTGCGGCGCCGCGGGCGCGCTGCTGCTCTACGCAGCGGCCACGCAAGGCCAGCAACTGCGGCACGTGCGCAGCCTGAAGGTCGAGAACGAAACCGAATACATCGGGCTCGATCCGGCCACGCGCCGCAACCTCGAACTGACCGAGACGCTGCGCGGCACCGAGTCGCCGACGCTGTATTCGCTGCTCGACACCTGCTGCACGACGATGGGCAGCCGTCTGCTGCGTCACTGGCTGCATCACCCGCCGCGCGCGTCGATCGCCGCGCAGTCGCGCCAGCAGGCGATCGGCGCGCTACTCGATGCGCCGGCGAATGCAAGCCTCGACGCGCTGCGCAGCGCGTTGCGCCAGATCGCCGACGTCGAACGGATCACCGGGCGTCTCGCGCTGCTGTCCGCGCGTCCGCGCGACCTGTCGAGCCTGCGCGACACGTTCGCCGCGCTGCCGGCCCTGCGCGAACGCATCAGCGCGATCGTCGCGAATGCGGACGCACTCACCCGTGTCGACGCTGCACTCGCGCCGCCCGCCGAATGCCTCGACCTGCTGACGAGCGCGATCGCGCCCGAGCCGGCCGCCATGGTGCGCGACGGCGGCGTGATCGCGCGCGGCTACGATGCCGAGCTCGACGAACTGCGCGACATCTCGGAGAACTGCGGGCAGTTCCTGATCGATCTCGAAGCGCGCGAACGCACGCGCACCGGCATCGCGAACCTGCGCGTCGAATACAACAAGGTGCACGGCTTCTACATCGAGGTCACGCGCGGCCAGACCGACAAGGTGCCCGACGATTACCGCCGCCGCCAGACGCTGAAGAACGCCGAACGCTACATCACGCCCGAACTGAAGACCTTCGAGGATAAGGCGCTGTCCGCGCAGGAACGCGCGCTGGCGCGCGAGCGCGCGCTGTACGACGCGGTGCTGCAGGCGCTGCTGCCGTTCATCCCCGAGTGCCAGCGCGTCGCATCGGCACTCGCCGAGCTCGACCTGCTCGCCGCATTCGCCGAACGCGCCCGCGCGCTCGACTGGGTCGCGCCGACCTTCACCGACGAGATCGGCATCGAAATCGAACAGGGCCGTCACCCGGTCGTCGAAGCGCAGGTCGAGCAGTTCATCGCGAACGACTGCCGGTTCGGCACCGAGCGCAAGCTGCTGCTGATCACCGGTCCGAACATGGGCGGTAAGTCGACGTTCATGCGGCAGACCGCGCTGATCGCGCTGATGGCATACGTCGGCAGCTACGTGCCGGCGAAGTCGGCATGCTTCGGTCCGATCGACCGGATCTTCACGCGCATCGGCGCCGCCGACGATCTCGCGGGCGGCCGCTCGACGTTCATGGTCGAGATGACCGAGGCCGCGGCGATCCTCAACGACGCGACCCCGCAAAGCCTCGTGTTGATGGACGAGATCGGCCGTGGCACGTCGACGTTCGACGGCCTCGCGCTCGCGTGGGCCATCGCGCGCCACCTGCTGGCGCACAACGCCTGCTACACGCTGTTCGCGACGCACTACTTCGAGCTGACGCAACTGCCGGCCGAATTCCCGCAAGCGGCCAACGTCCATCTGTCGGCCGTCGAGCACGGCCACGGCATCGTATTCCTGCACGCGGTCAACGAAGGTCCGGCGAACCAGAGCTACGGCCTGCAGGTCGCGCAGCTCGCGGGCGTCCCGGCGCCCGTGATCCGCGCCGCGCGCAAGCACCTCGCCTATCTCGAACAGCAGTCGGCGGTACAGCACACGCCGCAACTCGACCTGTTCAGCGCGCAGCCGGTCATCGCAGACGATCTCGAATGCGCGGACGCGCCTGCGCTGCCCGACACGCCGCATCCGGCGCTCGAGAAGCTGCGCGACATCGATCCCGACGATCTCAAGCCGCGCGAGGCGCTCGACCTGCTGTACGAGCTGCGCACGCTGGTCCGGTCGCACGATGCCGACGGGCACGCGTAAGCGCATCTCGCGGCGCCTGCCGGCGCGCGCCGCCGCCGCGCTCGGCGCAGCGGTACTCGCGCTCGCGCAGGCCGGCGCGCTGGCGGCGCCGCCGAAGCGTGCCACCGCGCCCTACTCGTTCGCAGTCGTGTCGGGCGTCATCAACGTACCGGCAGACGAACCGGCGACCCAGCGGCTGCTCGATTCGATCGCGCGCGAGCGCAACCTGGCCTTCGTCGTCTATGCGGGCGATCTCAAGAGCTCGAAGGAAGCGTGCCGCGATGCGCTGTATTCGCAGCGCGGCGCGATCCTGGACGCCGCACGCGTGCCGCTCGTATTCATCCCCGGCCATGGCGACTGGGTGTCGTGCAACACGGTGGCCGGCGGCGGCTACGATCCGGTCGAGCGGCTCGACTTCCTGCGGCAGACGCTGCTCGCCGATTCGGCGCTGCCCGACCCCGGCGCACTGCAGATCACGCGGGAAAGCGAAATCGCGCGGTTCCGGCCGTATCGCGAAAACGCACGCTGGATGCGCGACGACATCGTCTACGTCGCACTCAACGCACCGGCGCCGAACAACCACTTCCTGACGGCCGGCGGCCGCAATGGCGAATTCGAGGACCGCGTCATCGCGAACGGTTTCTGGATCGACCACGCGGCCGAATACGCGAAGCGGCGCGAGGCGCGTGCGATGGTGGTGATTTTCGAAGGCGATCCGCAATTCGAACGCTATGAACGCTCGGAACGGTTCGCATGGCTGCGTTTCAACCGGCCGCGCGTGCGTGACGGCTTCCGCGAGTTGAAACGAACGCTGGTGAAGGCGGCGGCGACGTTCCGCGGCCCGATACTGGTGATGCACGCGAGCGGCGAACCGCTTGCTAACGGCTTTCTGATCGATCGTCCGCTACGGGCCGACGATGGTGAACTGGTAGGAAACGTGACGCGCGTCGCGATCGGACCGCGCCATCCGGCGAATCAGTGGGTGAAGGTGAGTGTGTCGCCAGCGCGGCAGACGATCTTCAACGTGAGCCTGCAGGAGGTGCCGAAGAACCTGCCCGTGCCGCCCGCGCTGCCGCTCGTACCGCACGACGATGTCCCGCTGCCGCAGATGCCGGAAATCCCCGCGTTGCCGGCGCTGCCCGACTCGTCGTCGGTCGCGCCGCCGCTGCAGGGTGACGGCGCCGCACCAGGCGGCGCGTCGTGGCCGGCACCGCCCCCTGCATCGGGGCCGGCGCCCGGCCTGCCTGCGAGCTCAGTGCAGGGTGCGCCCTGACGGCGCTTCGCCGTCTTCGTCTTCGTCCTCGTCGACGATCTCGAGCCCTTCCGCGCCATGCGCATGCTCATGCTCGATTTCGTCTTCGGTGGCTTCGCGAACGTCCTTCACCGTGAGTGCGAAACGCAGCGCCATGCCTGCCAGCGGGTGATTGCCGTCGAGCACGACCTTGTCTTCGGCGACGTCGGTGACCGTATAGATCAGCGAATCGACTTCCTCGTCGCCGTCTTCCGGCGTGCCTTCGAACTGCATGCCCACTTCGAGCGGCTCGGGAAAACGATCGCGCGGCTCGATCTTCACGAGTTCGGGATCGTAGTCGCCGAACGCGTCCTGCGGCTCGAGCTGAATCTGTGCCTGGTAGCCCGGCTCCTGACCGTCGAGCTGTTCCTCGATCTTGGGGAACGTGCCATCATAGCCGCCGTGCAGATAGACCATCGGCTCGTCGCTTTCCTCGATCAGATTGCCCTGTGCATCCGACAGCTTGTAAGTGACCGACACGACGGTGTTTTTTGCGATTTTCATCCAATTCTCCCAAATACAAGTCTCATTATACGATGCGCAACCGGTCTCAAGCCGAACCGCGGGATGCCGCTGACGCCCCGCTCGGCGCGCCGCCTTCCGATCTTCCCACACCGCTGCTCGGCGGTCTCACGCCGGCGCAATTCATGCGCGGTTACTGGCAGAAGAAGCCGCTCCTGATCCGCCAGGCAATCCCCGGCGTTGCGTCGCCGGTCACGCGCGATGCGCTGTTCGAGCTGGCATCCGACTATGACGCGGAATCGCGACTGATCACCCATTTTCGTAACAAGTGGCAACTGTCGCACGGTCCGTTCGAGCCCGACTCGCTGCCTGCCGTCACGCGCAAGTCCTGGACCCTGCTCGTGCAGGGGCTCGACCTGCACGTCGATGCGGCGCGCGCGCTGCTCGACCGCTTCCGCTTCATCCCCGACGCGCGGCTGGACGACCTGATGATCTCGTATGCGACCGACGGCGGCGGCGTCGGCCCGCATTTCGATTCGTATGACGTATTCCTGCTGCAGGTCGAAGGCCGGCGCCGCTGGCGCGTCGGTGCACAGAAGGACCTGTCGCTGCAGCCGAACGTGCCGCTGAAGATCCTCGAGAACTTCGAGCCGAGCGACGAATGGGTGCTGGAGCCCGGCGACATGCTGTACCTGCCGCCCCACATCGCGCACGACGGCGTCGCCGAAGGCGAATGCATGACCTGCTCGATCGGCTTCCGGGCCCCGTCCTCGGGCGAACTGGGCGCCCAGTTCCTGTACTATCTCGCGGAGCGCGGCGGCCTGCGCGACGGCGGCGGCGACGACCTCTACCGCGATCCGAAGCAGCCGGCCGTCGACACGCCCGCGCAATTGCCTCCGGCGATGGTCGAGCGCGTCGCCGAGATCGTCGACGCCATCCGCTGGCGCAAGCGCGACGTCGCCGAATTCCTCGGTTGCTACCTGAGCGAGCCCAAGCCGAACGTCGTATTCGACCCGCCGGCGCGTCCGCTGTCCGAGGCCGCGTTCGTCGCGCACGCCTCGCGCCGTGGCGTGAGTCTCGACAGAAGGGCCGCATTGATGTATAACGCGCGCTCGTACTTCATTAATGGCGAGGAAGGACCGCTCGAGCAGGCCGGCGAATGGCTGCCCGAACTGGCCAATCAACGTCAGATGGAGGCGAAACGGTTTGTAACACTATCCCGGGCTCCCTCGATGACAGCCTTGTTGCACGAGTGGTATTGTGCGGGCTGGATACGGGTCGGAGGCCGGGATTAGTGTGAGTCGCCCCGTATGCCCGTACGGATCAAATTCTGTATGGGAAAGACAACGTATTGACCCCGCATTTGTCGACGGTCGATAGGAAAGTGCATATAATTTCCGCCCAAGCCGTAGGGAAGATTCACGCTCTAGAAGTGCATCTCCACCAGCGGCCCAGGTCGGTGTTGGAGCACATTACCGGTATTGTTTCGCGCTGTTGCTTACCTTTAACCATAAAAGGACGTGATCATGAAGAAATCCCTCCTCGTAGCTTCCCTGTTGGCTGCTGTTGCACTGGCTGCTTGCAACAAGAGCGCTGATCAAGCTGCTTCGTCGGCTGCAAGCGACGCGGCTGCTGCTGCTTCGACGGCTGCTTCGGCAGTTGCTGGTGCAGCGAGCGACGCTTCGGCCGCTGCTTCGTCGGCAACGGCTGCTGCGAGCGACGCTGCTGCTGCAGTGGCGTCGGCTGCTTCGGCAGCGACGGCTGCTCCGGCTTCGGGCGCAAGCCAGTAAGCCTCAGCGTCAGCTGAAAAAAAACCGGCCCGAGGGCCGGTTTTTTTACGTCTGCGTTTTCCGGATCGATCACCCGGCAACCGCACCGGGCCGCCACCGCGGCCCCGCCCTGCTCAGCCGAGCATCAGCCAGTCGAACCCCGCGTCCTGCGTGGCCACGACCACGTCCTCTCCGCTCGTCCCCAGCACGCCGGCAAACGCCTGACGGGCCAGTTCCGGCAGGTTGTTCTGCTGGCTCAGGTGCGCCGCGACCAGGTGCTGGAGGCGGCTGCGTTCGAGCGACGCGAGGATGTCGGCCGCCGCGTCGTTGCTCAGGTGACCGTGGTTGCCGCCGATCCGCGCCTTCAGCGACTGCGGATAGCGGCTCGCGGCCAGCATCGCGGTGTCGTGGTTGGATTCGAGCACCAGCGCATCACAGCCGCTCAGGACGGCCGTGATGTGCGGCGTGGCCATGCCGACGTCCGTCAGCACGCCGAGCCGGCTGCCCCCGTCCATAAAGACGAACTGGAGCGGCTCGCGCGCATCGTGAGGGACCGTATAGGGCATGACGGCCAGATCGCGTATCGCGGCCGTCTCATCGCCCCACAGCACGTGGAGATCGACATCGGCCTCGTCCGCGCCTACCGCGCGCGCGGTGCCCCAACTCATGTAGAGCGGCAGCGACGCGCGCCGGGCGAGCGTCAGCGCACTGCCGACGTGGTCGCTGTGTTCATGGGTGATGAGGATCGCATCGAGATCATCGATGCCGAGATTCAGTCGGCCGAGCCGGCGCTCGACCTCCTTGGCAGAAAAGCCGCAGTCGAGCAGCACGCGGGTGGTCGTCGTGCCGCTCGAGGCCTCGACGACCAGCGCGTTGCCTTCGCTGCCGCTTCCGAGGCTGGCGAATCGCACGCGCTCAGTTCAACTGCGCGTGCAGCAGCGAAATGATCCGCTGCGCGTCCGACGAATTGTCGACCTGGCCGTTTGCGCCGACCACCGCGACCTGCGTGCCGCCGTTGCCTTGCGCACGCACGTTGACCAGGAACTCCTTGCCCGGCTTCGCCGCTGCCGGACCGCCGTAGAACAGCTTGCCGAACAGGCCGTCGCGCTTGAGCTCTTCCATCGAATTCGCAAATCGCACGGTGTACATGCCCTTCTCGCGGTCGCGATTGTCGACCGTGAAGTTGGTACGGTCGAGCGCAAGGCCCACGCGCAGCCACGCACGGTCGAACGACTCGGCCAGTTGCAGCGTCGCGGCGCCATTGCTCGTGTCGCTCACCTGCGCGGGTGCCGTCGCGGGATGCGCATCGGTCAGCAGTTGCTTCGCCTGCGCGTCGGTCAGGCCGAACTTCTGCATCAGCTTCGACAGGAACACGGCTTCGAGCACCGGGTTGCGCGGACGCTCTTCCCAGCGCGACGACGTGCCGCCCTGCGGGCCGACCATCATTTCTTCCATCGCGCTATGCGTGATCGAGATGTCGGTGTTGCCGTCCGACGTGCGGTTCACGAGCGTACGGAAACGGTCGCGCGTGCCGGACGAATACGCGAAATCGATGACCTTGCCGATCGTGCGGCGGAACCAGTCGTCGGGAATGTTCGCGCGGTTCTCGGCCCAGTCGGTGGCCATGATGCCCGTCGACGGCGCGTCGGTCTTCAGCGAGAAACCGTTCTCCTGCCAAAACTCCTTCAGGATCGGCCACAACTGCTCGGGCGTCCGGCCATCGACGACGAGCCAGCGGCGATCGCCGTCGCGCTCGATGTGCATGCCGAGCGGATCCTGCGCGCTCGGGATGCCGTCGGTTGCGTTGCCGGCCTGCGTCGTAGCCCGCGGCGGCAGCGTGCCGAGCCCGGCGTTGGTCGGCGGCGCGACGAACTGCTGGGTCGTCGGCACCGGCTTCAGGTCGCTCGGCACCGCGAGCGGCGGCGCCGAACCGGTGTTCTTGTAGTTGACCCGGTCGGGGGCCAGGTAGTCGTTCAGCGTATCGCAGCCGGCGAGCGCGCCCAGCGCCAGCGCCACCACCGACATCTGGATGGCGCGAGAGGAAATGGCGAAACGTTTCATGAAATCCTTCGTCTTGCTTGAACGCTCGTCAGGAGCGGCGCCGGACGGAGCCGGCCGGTGCGGGTTGATCAGGGGTCGAGCCGGCGGCCGCAGGGCGCGGCCGCCTCGGCATCAGGCGAGGACGCCGGCCTCGACGAGGGCCGAACGCACGGCATCGTGGCAGCGCTCGTCGAGCGCCGTGAGCGGCAGCCGGATGCCGCCCTGCATCTTGCCCATCGCCTGCAGCGCCCATTTCACCGGAATCGGGTTCGCCTCGATGAACAGGTTCTTGTGCAGCGACAGCAGCTTCATGTGCAGCTCGCGGGCCGTCTGCACGTCGCCGGCCAGCGCCGCGCGGCACAGCTCGCTCATCGCGCGCGGCGCAACGTTCGCCGTCACCGAGATGTTGCCGTGGCCGCCGAGCAGCATCAGCGCGATCGCCGTCGGATCGTCGCCGCTGTAGATCGCGAAATGCTTCGGCGCGGCCTTGATCAGGTGCGCGGCGCGATCGATGTTGCCCGTCGCTTCCTTCACGCCGATGATGCCCGGCACCTGCGCGAGACGCAGCATCGTCTCGTTCGCCATGTCCGCGACCGTGCGGCCCGGCACGTTGTACAGGATCACCGGCAGGTCGACCGCTTCGGCGATCGCCTTGAAGTGACGGTACATGCCTTCCTGCGTCGGCTTGTTGTAGTACGGCACGACCTGCAGCGTCGCGTCCGCGCCGACAGCCTTGGCGTGCTTCGTCAGCTCGATCGCTTCTGCGGTCGAGTTGCCGCCCGCGCCCGCGATGATCGGAATGCGTTTCGCCGCATGCTCGACCGCGGTGCGGATCATCAGGATGTGCTCTTCGACGTTGAGCGTTGCCGACTCGCCGCTCGTACCGACCACGACGAGCGCATCGGTGCCTTCCGCGATGTGCCAGTCGATCAGTTTGCGAAACGCCGGCAGGTCGAGACTGCCGTCTTCGAGCATCGGGGTGACGATCGCGGGGATGCTGCCGCGGATTTGAATGCCGTCTTGGGTGCCGTTAGCCATGAAACGCGATTGATTGTGTACCGGTAAACGTTGAGATTGTAGCGGATTAGCCGGGCAGTTCGTAACGTGGAATTCCCGCCCCCGCCTTCGGGGTCGCGCCCTCGCGCACTGCGCAGAGACGCTGGACGAACGCCTCGCGCGGCGCGGCGACGAAACCGTCCTCGTACGCGACCACCCGCAGGCGGCCGTGCACGGCGTCCAGCAGCTCGCCCGGGGCGAGCAGGAACGCGGGGTTGGACGGTTTGCCGACCGTTTCGTTTCCTTGCGCGAAAGTTTCGTAGATGAGCACGCCGCCCGGGGCCACCGCATCGAGCAGATGGGGCCAGAGCGGACGATGCAGATAATGGGTGACGATCACGGCCGAAAACCGCTCGCCTACCGGCAGTGGCCACGGTGCGCCTTCGAGATCGACGTCGCGGGCATCGACGCCCGCAATCGTGCGCAACGCGGCCAGCGCGGCCGGGTCGCGGTCGAGCGCGACGACCGGATGCCCATGCGACGCGAACCAGCGCGCATGGCGGCCGCCGCCCGCGGCGACGTCAAGCACCGCGCCGCCGGCCGGAACGAGCCGCGACCATTGCGCGACCCAGCGCGACGGCTCGGCCTGTGCGACGTGGCCGCCCGCGGCGGCGATGACGGATTCGCTCATGCAGTCGGATCAGTTGTACGACAGGCCCATCGCGTCGCGCACGTCGCGCATCGTTTCCGTCGCGTACTTGCGCGCCTTGTCGCAACCGTCCGCGACGATCGCGCGCAGCAGCGACGGATCGTCCATGTACTTCTGCGCGCGCTCGAGCATCGGCTGCTGTTCGCGCAGGATGCCTTCGACGACCGGCTGCTTGCAGTCGAGGCAGCCGATGCCCGCCGAGCGGCAACCCTTCTGCACCCACTCGTGCGTCGCTTCGTCCGTATAGACCTGGTGCAGTTGCCACACCGGGCACTTGTCCGGGTCGCCCGGATCGGTGCGGCGCACGCGCGCCGGATCGGTCGGCATCGTGCGGACTTTCTTCGTGATCGTCTCGGCGTCTTCACGCAGGCCGATCGTGTTGCCGTACGACTTGGACATCTTCTGCCCATCGAGGCCCGGCATCCGGGACGCTTCGGTCAGCAGCGCCTGCGGCTCGACGAGGATGATCTTGCGCGCGCCTTCGAGATAGCCGAACAGGCGCTCGCGGTCGCTCATCGACAGGCTCTGCGATTCCTGCAGCATCGCACGCGCCTGTTCGAGCGCCTCGTCGTCGCCTTCCTGCTGGTACGCGTTGCGCAGTTCGTGATAGAGCTTCGCGCGCTTGCCGCCGAGTTTCTTCGCGGCGTCGAGCGCCTTCTCCTCGAAACCGGGCTCACGGCCGTACAGGTAGTTGAAGCGGCGCGCGATCTCGCGCGTCATCTCGACGTGCGGCACCTGATCCTCGCCAACCGGCACGAGCGAGCCGCGATACAGCAGGATGTCGGCCGCCATCAGCACCGGGTAGCCGAGGAAGCCGTAGGTCGACAGGTCCTTGTCCTTCAGCTTCTCCATCTGCTCCTTGTAGGTCGGCACGCGTTCGAGCCAGCCGAGCGGCGTGCTCATGCCGAGCAGCAGCGCGAGTTCCGCGTGCTCAGGCACCTTGCTCTGGATGAACAGCGTCGCCTGCGCCGGGTCGATGCCGGACGCGAGCCAGTCGATCAGCACGTCCCACACGTTCTTCTCGATGACCTCGGGAGTCTCGTAGTGCGTCGTCAGCGCATGCCAGTCGACGACGCAGAAGAAGCACGGGTACTCGGACTGCAGTTTCACCCAGTTTTTCAGCACGCCGTGGTAATGACCGAGGTGCAGCGACCCGGTGGGTCGCATGCCGGAGAAAATACGTTCTGGGAACATGATTGTCGTTAGAGAAGCGAGGCGAATGGAGACAGGATGGCGCTCAGCACGGCGTAGCCGACGTTGACGAGCGGGCGCAGCCAGAAGTTCGTCAGCACGCCCGTCGCGACCAGCGCGAGGACGATGATGAAACCGTACGGCTCGATGCGCGACAGCGCGATCGATTGCTTCGGCGGCAGCAGCGCCGCCAGGATGCGGCCGCCGTCGAGCGGCGGCAGCGGAAACAGGTTCAGCACGCCGAGCACGAGGTTCGCGCTGACGCCGGCAAACGCCATCCGCGTGAAGAACGGCTCGTCGATGCCGACCGCGGGCAGCACGAGGGTCAGCAGCCCCCAGATCAGCGCCTGCACGAAGTTGCAGGCCGGGCCCGCGAGCGCTACCCACAGGCTGCCCCAGCGCGGATCGCGCAGGTTGCCGAACGAAACCGGCACCGGCTTCGCATAGCCGAACAGGAACGCGCCGCCCGTCAGGAAATACATCGCGAGCGGGATCGCGATCGTGCCGATCGGATCGATGTGGCGCATCGGATTGAACGACACGCGCCCCATCACGTAGGCGGTGTTGTCGCCGAGCAGGCGGGCGGCGTAGCCGTGCGCGGCCTCGTGCAACGTGATCGCGAAGATCACGGGCAGCGCGTAGACGGCGATGGTCTGTATCAGGGAAGCATCCATATCGCGTTATTGTAACAAGCGCACTCGCGCAAAAATGGGAACGGCGCGCGCTTACGCGGCCGAGAGTCCGAACGGTTCGAGCGCGCCGCGCCCCGCGCGCACGAGTTCCGGCTCGTTGCCGGTCAGGTCGATCACCGTCGACGGCTCGCGCGGGCACGCGCCGCCGTCGATCACGAGGTCGACCTGTTTCTCGAGCCGCGCCCGGATGTCGTCCGGATCGTTGAGCGGTTCGTCATCCGGCGGCAGGATCAGCGTCGTGCCGAGCAGCGGCTGGCCGAGCGATTCCAGCAGCGCGAGCGTGATCGCGTGATCGGGCACGCGCAGCCCGATCGTCTTGCGCGACGGGTGCGACAGCCGGCGCGGCACTTCCTTCGTCGCCTGCAGGATGAATACGTACGGGCCCGGCGTCACCGACTTGATCTGCCGGTACTGGCGGTTGTCGACCATCGCGAAGTTGGCGAGCTCCGACAGGTCGCGCACGAGCAGCGACAGGTGCTGCTTCTCGTCGAGGCCGCGAATCCGGCGCACGCGCTCGACTGCATCCTTGTCGTCGAGATGGCACGCGAGCGCATAGCTCGAATCGGTCGGCATCGCGATCACGCCGCCCTTGCTGACGATCTCCACGGCCTGCTTGATCAGGCGCGGCTGCGGATTATCCGGATGAATCCTGAAGAACTGGGACATGGAAGCAGGTAAATAGGGAGGAGTCGGATGCGCGCGACAGCGGCAACTCGTGCGGCGGGCGACCGCCCGGTGTCAGAGCCAGCGCTCCCAGACCGGTGTCAGGTCGGACGGCAGCGGCGGCAAGCCGCCGAGCTCGACGCGGCCCTCGCCCGGCGCATGGAAATCCGAGCCGCGCGACACTTCGAAGCCGAAGCGGCGGGCAACATCCGCGTATTCGCGGTATTGGTCGGGCGTGTGGCTGCCCGTGACGACCTCGATCGCGCGGCCGCCCAGATCGATGAACTCGCCGAAGAACGCGTCGAATTCGACAGGCGTATAGCGGTAACGGCCCGGATGCGCGACCACGGCTTCGCCGCCCGCCGCGCGGATCCACCCGACCGCGTCGGACAGCGTCGCCCACCGATGCGGGACGAACCCGGGCTTGCCGTCGCCGAGCAGGCGGTCGAACACGTCGGACGTCGATTCGGCGTGGCCGTTTTCGACGAGAAAGCGCGCGAAGTGCGTGCGCGAGATCAGGTCGGGATTCGATACGAACTTCAGCGCGCCTTCGTACGCGCCGGGAATGCCGAGCGTCTCGAGTTGCGCGCCGATCGCCCGCGCGCGCGCCGCGCGGCCGTGGCGCGTGCGGTACAGGCCATCGACGAGCGCCGGGTTCGCGGGATCGATGTTCAGGCCGACGATGTGCACGGTGCGCGATGCCCACGTGACCGAAATCTCGACGCCGCTCAGGTAACGCATGCCGAGCGCTTCCGCCTCGCTGCGCGCCGCCGCCTGGCCGCCGATCTCGTCGTGGTCGGTCAGCGCCCACAGGGTCACGCCGCCGGCATGGGCACGGCGCGCGACATCGGCAGGCGACAGCAACCCGTCGGAAACATTCGAATGGCAGTGGAGATCAGCGTTCATTGTCGGTATGGCAGGTAAGGCTTCATTCTACTGCAACGCGGCAATTGCGCCGCCCGCCTGCCCCGCCGCCGCCGTCGCGCGCCTATGCGCAGAACGCCTCGATCAGCGCCGCGATCTGCTCGGGTTGGTCGTGATGAACCATGTGGCCGGCATCCTCGACGAGCTTCTCGCGCCAGTCGGGGAATGCGTTGAAACGCGCCTTGAATTCCCGCAGCGGGATGTCGCCGGCGATGTACGCGAGCGTCGGCGAATTGACGGCCTCGACGTGCAGCACCTTCGCGCGCACCTGCTTCCAGGTGGCCATCACCTCGTCGAGCCGGTACAGCAGCGGACCCGGCATCTTGTGCGCGGGGTCCGCGAGCAGGTGGTAGAGGCCGTCGTCGCCGCGCTTCGACCAGTGCGCGGCGAGGAATGCGGCGCGCTGCGGGTCGAGCCGCGGATTGGTCTTGGTCAGGCGCGCCGCCACCTCGTCGAGGGACGCGTAAGGCCGCAGCGCGGGCGGCTCGCGCAGCTCGTCCAGCCAGCCGCGCAGCCGGCGCGGCGCCTGCTCGGCCCGCGCGGGCGCGAGCCCGAAACCCTCGAGGTCGACCACGCGCCGCACGCGTTCCGGCCGCGCGCCCGCGTAAAGGCACACGACGTTCGCGCCCATGCTGTGCCCGACCAGGTTGACTTCGCCGGTCGGCGCATAGTGGTCGACGAGCGCATCGAGGTCGCCCAGGTATTCGTGGAACCAGTAGTGGCCGCCGCCCTGCCGCGCGACCGGCCAGTCGGACAGCCCGAAGCCGCGCGCATCGGGCGCGATCACCTGCCAGTCGCCCGCGAGCGCGTCGACGACGAACTGGAACGACGCCGCGACGTCCATCCAGCCGTGCAGCATGAACAACGTCGGCGCGTCGGGCCGGCCCCAGCGCCGCACATGCAGCTTCACGCCGCGCACCGTGACGAAATCGGAAACAGAACTCGAGGCACTCATTGCAGCCGCCAAAAAAAGAATGATCGTTCGATTATAGCGGCGACGCCTCCGTTCCGGCGGTCGGCAGTCGAGGCCCCTCTCTAGCGGTGCGGCGGCCCGAGGGTCCGACGAAACGGCCAGGAAGCGCCATCAGCCGGGCGCGCGGGCCGCCTGGCGGCCGGCCAACACGCAGCAGGACGCGATCCGGCTAACGCGCCGCGTTTCCGTCCGCTGCGTCCTGCGCGGCCAGTTCGTCGAGTTCGGCCTGCTCGAATCCGGCATCGCGACGCGCATCGAAGTTGAACGGGCCGCGCAACCGCGGCGCATGATATTGCTCGGCAAGCTGGCGGTAGGCCGACACCGGATCGCGGCCGGTTTCGTCGCACAGATGCCGGAACCAGTGGTTGCCGATCGCGACATGGCCGACCTCGTCGCGCAGGATCACGTCGAGGATCGCGGCCGACGCATCGTCGCCCGCCTGCACGAGCCTCGCACGGATCGGCGGCGAAGCATCGAGCCCGCGGGCCTCGAGCGTGCGCGGCACGAGCGCCATGCGCGCAAGCACATCGCCCTTGGTCCGCTCGCACATCTCCCACAGCCCGTTGTGCGCGGGAAAATCGCCGTATGCATGCCCGAATGCCGCCAGCCGGTCGGACAGCAGCGTGAAGTGATAGGCCTCCTCGGCCGCGACCTTCAGCCAGTCCGCATAAAACGCATTCGGCAGGCCCACGAAACGCCACACCGCGTCGAGCGCCAGATTGATCGCATTGAATTCGATATGGGCGAGCGCGTGCAGCAGCACCGCGCGCCCTTCGGGCGAACGCATGCTGCGTCGCTCGAGCTGGCGCGGCTCGACGAGCGCCGGACGCGCCGGGCGCCCGGGTAGATCGCCCGGTTCGTGCAGTTCGAGCGACGGCGCGATCGCGGCCTGCCCGGCCAGCAGCGCGTCGTACAGCGAACGCACCTGCGCGGCCTTGGCCGCAGGTTCGGATGCACGCAGCGCGTCGAGTGCAACACGGCGCACGCAGGCCGGCACATGACCGAAAGAAGAAGACTCCATGCTCATAAACGGGGACACCCTGCGTGCGCATCGCGGGAGCGCATGCACGCGACGGTTTACAATATGCGATTGTTCCGCGGCGCAACGCGCCGGGCAAACCAGACGCGCCATTCTACCGGCGCCCATCACCGAAGAGACAAGGAGACTCCGTGACGATCTACAAGCTGGGCGATACGGCCCCGACGATCCACGAAAGCGTATTCGTCGCCGATACGGCGGCCATCATCGGCAAGGTCGTGCTCGAGGAAAACGCGAGCGTCTGGTTCGGCGCGACGATTCGCGGCGACAACGAGACGATTGCGGTCGGCGCCGGCAGCAACGTCCAGGAAGGCGCGGTACTGCACACGGACCCCGGCTTTCCGCTGACGATTGCCGAAAACGTGACGATCGGGCACCAGGCGATGCTGCACGGCTGCACGATCGGCGAAGGTTCGCTGATCGGTATTCAGGCGGTGGTCTTGAATGGAGCGGTCATCGGCCGCAACTGTCTGGTTGGTGCCGGCGCGGTCGTGACGGAAGGCAAGACGTTCCCGGACAACTCGCTGATTCTCGGCGCACCGGCGAAAGTCGTGCGCGAGTTGTCGGCGGAAGACATCGCGCGGCTGCGCGCAAACGCGAAGACCTATGTCGAGCGGCGCGCGCATTTCAAGGAGCAACTCGTGCGGATCGGGTGATTCGCGCGATTTCAAGGAAGAAGAGTGAGCGACCAGTTACAGAAATTCATGTTCAATGCGGCGCCCGTGCGCGGCGAGATCGTTTCGCTGCGCAATACGTGGCAGGAAGTGCTCTCCCGCCGCGACTACCCTGCCCCCGTGCGCACGGTGCTCGGCGAAATGATGGCCGCGTGCGCGCTGCTGTCCGCGAACCTGAAATTTCACGGCACCCTGATCATGCAGATCTTCGGCGACGGGCCGGTCCAGATGCTGGTCGTCCAGTGCGGTTCGGATCTGTCGATGCGGGCCACCGCGAAGTTCTCCGGCGACGCGGCACAAACGATCGGCGACGACACGAGTTTCGCGTCGCTCGTCAACGCGAGCGGTCACGGCCGCTGCGTGATCACGCTCGACCCGGCCGACAAGCTGCCGGGCCAGCAGCCGTACCAAGGCATCGTGCCGCTGAACGGCGTCGACGGCCCGCTCGAATCAGTGTCGCAGGTGCTCGAGCAGTACATGCATCACTCGGAGCAGCTCGACACGCGGCTGTGGCTCGCGGCCGATCGCGACCGTGCGGTCGGCATGCTGTTGCAGAAGCTGCCTGGCGACGGCGGCATCGTGCCGCGCAATGCCGAAACCGATATCGATACGTGGGAGCGTGTCTGCGCGCTCGGCGGCACGTTGTCCGCGAAGGAATTGCTCGAGGTCGAACCGGAAGTCGTGTTCCGCCGGCTGTTCTGGCAGGAGAACGTGCAGCACTTCGAGCCGGCCGGCACGCGCTTCCAGTGCTCATGCTCGCGCGAGAAGGTCGGTGCGATGCTGCGCATGCTCGGCCGCGACGAAGTCGACAGCGTGATCGTCGAGCGCGGCCACGTCGAGATCCACTGCGAGTTCTGCAACCAGCGCTACGAATTCGATCCCGTCGACGTCGCGCAGTTGTTCGCGGCACCCGGCGTCGAGACCGGCATCGCGCCCGCGACCGACCAGCGTCACTGAGTGGCGCGCCCGATGCCCGCCGTCCGGGCACGGGCGCATAATGACGCAAGAGCGTCGCACGCACGGCTCAGGCGCCGGAGGCTCTGCCTTCGGCGCAAGCCGCTTCCCGTCGTCGGCGCGCTGCAGGAGAACCACATGAATCGCCCGTTTCGCATCATCGTCCTGACGAGCGTCGCCGCCGGCACGCTCGCGCTCGCCGGCTGCGCGGTGCCGCCGCCGTCCTCCACGATCCTGAGCCGCCTGCCCGAACCGGGCGCGTCGGGTGGCCAGCCGCCCGTGCTGTCGAGCGCCGAACGCAAGCGCTACGACGAGATCGACCAGCAGGTTCTGCGCGAACAGAACAGTGCGATGGCGGCCGAAGCGGCCGCGCGCGCGTGGGCCTATTACTCGCCGCCGCCCGTGACGGTTTACGGCGGGTATTACGGCGGATGGGGGAATCGCTGGGGAACGGGTATCAGCTACGGCTACCCGGGCTGGTGGTGGTGAGCAGTCGCCCGGCCGATTGAATACTGTCAGGAAATAAAAAAGCGCGGCATTTCCCGCGCTTTTTTAATGGGTTCGAACTGCCGCACTCAGTGATGCGCGACCTTGCCCTTGTCGCCGCCATGATGCCGCGACGGCTTCGCCATCGACTGCGGATTCGGCACGACACGCACCGGCGCCGCGGACACGGCACCGCGCGTCGACGTGTTCGAAGGCGTGTTGTTCAGCGGCACCGCCGGTGCATTCGGCGACACGAACTGCACGAATACTTCGCCGTCCTTCACCATGCCCATCTCGTAGCGCGCGCGCTCCTCGATGGCCGCGGTACCGCTCTGCAGATCCTGCACTTCGCCCGCGGTCCGCTCGTTGCGCAGCTTCTCGTCCGCATTCTTCTGGAGCTGGTCGCCGAGCTGCTGACGCAATTCATGCACCCGCAGCCAGCCGCCGTGTCCCCACCATAGGGGGTACTGAATGAGCGCCAGCAAGGCAATCAGGACGACAGTGACAAGCCGCATGTAAGAGACGCAGATATAAGAAGCGCCGCTCCGCGCACATGCACAGAGCGGCGTCGATATGACGAACCCGATATTAGCGCGTTAGCGCAGGTTATAGAAAGCCGATTTACCCGGGTAGCTGGCGATGTCGCCGAGATCTTCCTCGATGCGCAGCAGCTGGTTGTACTTCGAGATGCGGTCGCTGCGCGACAGCGAACCCGTCTTGATCTGACCGGCGTTCAGGCCGACCGCGATGTCCGCGATCGTCGAATCTTCCGTTTCGCCCGAGCGGTGCGAGATCACGGCCGTGTAGCCCGCGCGCTTCGCCATTTCGATCGCCGCGAACGTTTCGGTCAGCGTACCAATCTGGTTGATCTTGATGAGGATCGAGTTCGCGATGCCCTTCTCGATGCCTTCCTTCAGGATGCGCGTGTTCGTGACGAACAGGTCGTCGCCGACGAGCTGCACCTTCTTGCCGAGGCGGTCGGTCAGCAGCTTCCAGCCTTCCCAGTCGCTTTCGTGCATGCCGTCCTCGATCGACACGATCGGGAACTTGTCGGCGAGCGTCGCGAGGTAGTCGGTGAATTCGGCCGACGAGAGTTGCAGGCCTTCGCCCGCGAGCTGGTACTTGCCGTCGTGGTAGAACTCGGATGCCGCGCAGTCGAGCGCGAGCAGTACGTCCTCGCCCGCACGGTAGCCAGCCTTCTCGATTGCCTGCAGGATCGTCGACAGGCACTCGTCGTTGCTGCCGAAGTTCGGCGCGAAGCCACCTTCGTCGCCGACTGCCGTGCTCATGCCGCGGTCGCTCAGGATCTTCTTCAGTGCGTGGAACACTTCCGCGCCGCAACGCAGGGCTTCACGGAACGTCGGCTGGCTGACCGGGACGATCATGAATTCCTGGATGTCGAGGCTGTTGTTCGCGTGCGCGCCGCCGTTGACGATGTTCATCATCGGCACCGGCAGTTGCATCGCGCCCGAACCGCCGAAATAGCGGTACAGCGGCAGGCCTGCCTCTTCGGCGGCAGCCTTCGCGACGGCCATCGACACGGCCAGCATCGCGTTCGCGCCGAGGCGCGACTTGTTGTCGGTGCCGTCCAGCTCGAGCAGCGTCTTGTCGAGGAACGCCTGTTCCGACGCGTCGAGGCCCATGATGGCTTCGGAGATTTCGGTGTTGATGTGCTCGACTGCCTTCAGCACGCCCTTGCCGTTGTAGCGGCCGGCTTCGCCGTCGCGCAGTTCGATCGCTTCACGCGAGCCCGTGGACGCGCCCGACGGCACCGCCGCGCGGCCCATCGTGCCCGATTCGAGCAGCACGTCGCATTCGACGGTGGGGTTGCCGCGCGAATCCAGAATCTCGCGGCCGATGATATCTACGATTGCACTCATGGGTTTCCTCTGAGAATGACGATGGATTCTTCAAACTGCGACGGCGTGCGTGCCGGAACCGCTTCTGCTACTGACGCGCGAAGCCGTCGCAAGGTTCATTCGATCTTTAATTGAAATCGTTTTCCAGGAACGGATTGCGCTTCACCGCCTGGTCGAGCGTGACGAGTGTCTCCAGCAGCGCGCCCATCCGGTTCAGCGGCACCGCGTTCGGGCCGTCCGACTTCGCCTCGGCCGGATTCGGGTGCGTTTCCATGAAGAGGCCCGCGACGCCCGTCGCGACCGCCGCACGCGCGAGCACCGGCACGAATTCGCGCTGGCCGCCCGAGCTCGTGCCCTGCCCGCCCGGCAATTGCACCGAGTGGGTCGCATCGAATACGACGGGCGCGTTCGTCTCGCGCATGATCGCGAGCGAACGCATGTCGGACACGAGATTGTTGTAGCCGAACGAGACACCGCGCTCGCACGCCATGAAACGGTCTTCCGACAGCCCCGCTTCACGGGCCGCGTCGCGCGCCTTGTCGATCACGTTCTTCATGTCGTGCGGCGCGAGGAACTGGCCCTTCTTGATGTTGACGGGCTTGCCCGAGCGCGCGCATGCCTGGATGAAATCGGTCTGGCGGCACAGGAACGCGGGCGTCTGCAGCACGTCGACGACCGACGCGACCTGCTCGATCTCGTCGATCGAATGCACGTCGGTCAGCACCGGCAGGCCGAGCTGGCGCTTCACCTCGCCGAGAATCCGCAGGCCCTCGTCCATTCCGAGGCCGCGAAACGACTTGCCCGAACTGCGATTTGCCTTGTCGTAGGACGACTTGTAGATGAACGGAACGTTCAGCTTCTCGCAGATCTCCTTCAGGCGGCCCGCCGTGTCGATCGTCATTTGCTCCGATTCGACGACGCAGGTACCCGCGATCAGGAAAAAAGGCTTGTCGAGACCGACCTCGAAATCGCACAGCTTCATGCTTTCACTCCGCGCGCTTGCTTGTTGGCGAGCGCGGCTTCGACGAACGACTTGAACAGGGGATGACCGTCACGCGGCGTGGACGTGAATTCCGGGTGGAACTGCACGCCGACGAACCACGGGTGCATCGAGCGCGGCAGCTCCATCATTTCCGGCAGATCCTCGCTCGGGGTACGCGCGCTGATGATAAGGCCGCCGCTTTCGAGCTGGGGCACGAAGCGGTTATTGACTTCATAACGGTGGCGATGACGCTCGTTCACGTCCTTGCCATAGATTTCTTCCGCCATCGTGCCGGGCTTGATCGGGCAGCGCTGCGAGCCGAGGCGCATCGTGCCGCCGAGATCGGATTCCTCGGTGCGCGTCTCGACCTTGCCGTCGCGGTCGAACCACTCGGTGATCAGCGCGACCACGCGTTCCGGCGTGTCCGGATCGAATTCCGTGCTGTTCGCCTGCTTCAGGCCGACGACGTCGCGCGCGAACTCGATCACCGCGAGCTGCATGCCGAGGCAGATGCCGAGATACGGCACCTTCGACTCGCGCGCATGGCGGATCGCCGCGATCTTGCCTTCGGTGCCGCGACGGCCGAAACCGCCCGGGACCAGCACCGCGTCGAGGTGCTTCAGGCTGTCGACGCCGTTCGTCTCGATCTCTTCCGAGTCGATGTACTCGATGTTGACCTTCGTCGACGTGTGCAGCGACGCGTGACGCAGCGCCTCGATCAGCGACTTGTACGATTCGGTCAGGTCGACGTACTTGCCGACCATGCCGATCGTCACTTCGTGCTTCGGGTTCTCCAGCTTCTCGACGAGCTCCGACCACATGCTCAGGTCGGCATCGTGCGGCGACAGCTTCAGCTCGTCGCAGATGATCTTGTCGAGGCCCTGGTCGTGCAGCATCTGCGGAATCTTGTAGATGCTGTCGGCGTCCCACACCGAGATCACGGCGTCTTCCGGCACGTTCGAGAACATCGAGATCTTCTTCGATTCGTCGTCGGGGATGCGGCGATCCGCGCGGCACAGCAGCACGTGCGGCAGGATGCCGATCTCGCGCAGCTTCTGCACGCTGTGCTGGGTCGGCTTCGTCTTCAGCTCGCCGGCCGTCGCGACGTACGGCACGAGCGTCAGGTGCACGAAGCACGCGCTGTTGCGGCCGAGGCGCAGGCTCATCTGGCGCGCGGCTTCAAGGAACGGCAGCGACTCGATGTCGCCGACCGTGCCGCCGATCTCGACGATCGCGACATCCGGCTCGCCGCAGGTGGCCGATGCGGCCCCGCGCTCGATGAACGCCTGGATCTCGTTCGTGATGTGCGGAATGACCTGCACGGTCTTGCCCAGATAGTCGCCGCGGCGTTCCTTGCGGATCACCGATTCGTAGATCTGGCCGGTCGTGAAGTTGTTGGCCTTGCGCATCTTCGTGCTGATGAAGCGCTCATAGTGGCCGAGGTCGAGGTCCGTCTCCGCTCCGTCTTCCGTCACGAACACTTCGCCGTGCTGGAACGGGCTCATCGTGCCGGGGTCGACGTTGATGTACGGATCGAGTTTGAGGAGGGTGACTTTCAGACCGCGCGATTCGAGGATCGCGGCGAGGGAAGCGGCGGCAATGCCCTTGCCAAGGGAAGAAACTACGCCGCCGGTGACGAAAACATATTTGGTCATCGCTGGATGCTCGCGGGAAAAACGGATTATACCGTAAAGCCCGCCCTTTTCTCAGCAATTGCCGGGATGACACGTGATGATCGCGCCCCTTCGGGCGGACCCGCGCCGGCCCTGCACGCCGTGCGCGCCGGGGGCGAACCGGCCGCCCGGCGCGACCGCGCGCCGCCGCGCATGCCGGGGCGCCGGACGGCAGCGTCAGGCGCGCTTCACGAGCGGGGCGCCGCCCTGCGACACACCGCCCTCCTCCGCCTTCAGCGAATTCAGCATCCGCTGCAATGCGCGGGCGGTCTCGAGCGGCCGCTCCATCGGGAACAGGTGGCTGCCCTCGAGCCACTCGACGCGGCCGCGCGTCGCACGGCGCGTCGCATCGAGCCCGACCTGCCGCACCTCGCGCGAACGCGTGCCGGCGAGAAACCCGAGCGGCACCGGCGCGCCGTGCGCGAGCCGCGGGCCGAGCGTATGCGGCAGCGTCCGGTAGATCAGGTATTCGACCTGCCGGTCGAACGCGAGCGCGCGCTCGCCGTCGGCACCGGCCTGCGGAATGCCGTAGTCGATGTAGTCGGCCAGCATCCGTTCGTCCCAGCGCGCGAACGCGGGTTTCTCGCGGAAGTGCCGCCAGACTTCGTCGCGGCTCACCCAGTGCGTGCGCCGGTTGCGCGTCGCGGCGGCCGGCGACAGCCGCTCGTCGAGCCCCGCCCACTGGCTCGCGCGCAACGCGCCGGCACGCCAGCCCGCGATGATCGGCGAATCGATCATCACGACGCCGCGCACCCATTGCGGCTTCCTCAGCGCGGCCATCAGCGACAGGTAGCCGCCGAGCGAATGGCCGACGAGCCACACGGGACGCTCGTAGCGGCTGCCGATGTCGTCGAGCAGCTGCTCGACGAGATGCGGCCAGTCGCGCGTCACCGGATAGCGGCGGTCGTGGCCGATCCGTTCGATGTAGCGCAGCTCGTAGTCGTCGGCCAGTTCGGCGAAGATCGTCCGGTACGTCGACGCCGGGAAGCCGTTTGCATGCGAGAAGTGGAGGATGTCCTTCAAACGCCGATGTCTCCTTGCTCTATCGGGCCAGTGCTCCGGCACTTTGCGCTGGCCACATGCATTCTTTATAAACCTGCCCTCGCCCCGATCAACGGTCCATCCAGTACCGTCGCTGTACGTCGCGGTAACGCTCGAATGCAAACCCGCCGTCGGCCGGCGCGACGTCGAACCGCACGGCGCCGTCGCGATCGGTGCGCGGCAGCGGAATCCCGCGCGCCTCATAGCGCGCGAGGACGGTCCGGTGCGGATGTCCGAAGCGATTGCGATAGCCTACAGGAAATACCGCGACGCGCGGCCCGACCGAATCGAGGAAAGGCTCGACCGACGACGTGCGGCTGCCGTGGTGCGGAACGACCAGGATCTGCGCAGCCAGTGCGTCGCGCGCGGCGTCCACGAGCTGGCGTTCGACGCGTGCTTCGATGTCGCCCGTCAGCAGCGCGGACGTGCCGCCCGCGTCGATGCGCAGCACGCACGATTGCCCGTTCGACGAGCCCGTGCCCGGGCCGCCCGACGGCCAGAGCATCGTGAAAACGACGCCGTCCCAGGTCCAGCGCTGCCCGGCCGCGCACGGCAGCCGGTCGGCCACGCCGGCGGCCGTCGCGTCGCGCCACAGCCGGCTCTTCGCCGGAATGCCGGCCAGCAGCTGACGCACGTCGGCTGCCGCATAGACGGCCGGCGCGCCGCCCGTGTGATCGGCGTCCGCGTGACTGAGCACGAGCGAATCGATTACCGCGATGCCGCGCGCCCGCAGCGCCGGCGCGACGATCCGCGCCCCGGCGTGGGTCGACTCCGCGCCCGGCCCCGCATCGAACAGCAAGGTTCGGCGCGCGGTTTCCACCAGCACCGACGCGCCCTGCCCGACGTCGAGCACGGTCAGCCGGAAGCCGCCTGGCGGCGGTGCATCGGCTGCCGGCGCAACGAGCGGCAGCCACGTGAGCGGCGCCGCCCAGCGCAACGGCCAGCCGCGGGGCATCAGCGCCCACGCGACGCCCACGCACGCAAGCGCCAGCACCGGCCAGTCGGGCATGCGCAGCCAGAACACGCCAGCCGGCCAGTCGGCGAGATACCCGAGCAGCGTCATCATCGGTTCGAGCGCCGCATGCGCAAGCCGGAACGCATACGCATCGAGCGGCGCGGGCAACGCGATGCCGGCCAGCACGATCGGCGTCACGACCGTGCTCACCCAGGGAATCGCGAACGCATTGCCGAACGGGCCCGACAGCGAAATCTGCGCGAACCACGCCGCCGTCAGCGGCGCAAGACCGATCGTCACCGCGTACTGCACGCGCGTGGCCTCGGCGATGCGGCGCGCGACGCGCATGCCCCACGCGCGCAACCGGCTCGGCGGGTTGGGCGTATCGTCCTGCTCTACGTCCGCTGTGCCGACTTCACGCGCCGCTCGCCAGCCCGCGACAGTCAGCAGGATGACGGCGACCGCCCCGAACGACAGCCAGAACCCGGCCGACAGCACGGCCCACGGATCGGCGAGCAGCACACCGCCGAGCGCCGCGCACAGCACCGCCGACGTCGGCACGCTGCGCCCGGCCAGATACGCGATGCCGCCGGCCGCGATCATCCACCACGCGCGCTGCGCCGGCACGTTGAAGCCGGCGAGCGTCGCATAGCCGGCCGCAGCGGCCAGCGCGGCAAGCGATGCCGCGTACGGCGCCGGCAACACGAGCGTCGCGGCCCGCACACGCCAGCGCAACCGGCGCCAGACCATCGACACGAGCCCGCCCGCAAGCGCGCCGACGAGGCCGACGTGCAGGCCGGAGATCGCGACCAGATGGCTCGTACCGGTGTTGCGCAGCGCGCGCCAGTCGTCGTCGCCGATGCCGGACTGGTCGCCGATCGCGAGCGCGGCGACGATGCCGCGATGGCTGGCGTCGACCCCGAGCGTCTCGCCGATGCGTGCCCGCAGCGCATCGCGCAGCCGATCGATCGATGCACGCCAACCCGATGCGCGCGCATCGAGCAATACCGACCGCCGCGGCGCGCTGACATAACCGTTCGCGCGAATACCGGCGGCGAGCCACGCCGCCTCGCTGTCGCGCACGCCGGCATTGGCCTCGGCGTGCGGGCGCTTCAGGCGCACGACGAAGCGCCAGCGCTGCGCGGCACGCAGGTCGGGAAGCGGGTCGCGGGTCGCGGGCGCGCCATACGCGCGCCACGACAGACGGATCAATGGCGGAAAACGGGCCAGCCCCGCCTCGTTCGACTCGACCGCGAGCAGCAGCCGCGCGCCCGTCTCGTCGACGACGGGCAGCCCCCGGATCACGCCGGTGACGACGATATCGCGCCCCTCCCACTCGACGGGCAAGCTGTCGCGCAGCCGCCATTCGGCCCGCGCCGCCGCATAGCCGAACCCCGCCACGCAGGCCGCGAGCGCGCACAGCATCCATCCGAGCGCGACGGTCGCGCGCGTGCGCCGGCGGCGCATGCACCACGCACCCGGCACCGCACAGCCCGCGAGCACGACCGCACCGATCGTCCATGCGATCGCACCCGGCAACGCCGTCTGCCGCTGCAGCACGACGACGCCGAGCGCGAACGCGATCCACCACACGCGCATCCCGCCTCCTCGTCGACCTGGCGCCGCCGTTGCGAACGCGGCGCCTTCCGGCAACGATTATGCGGACGAAAGGGCGAGTCGCGGCAGCGCGGCGAGCGCGTTGGCCGAAGTGGATAGACCGAGTGAACTGGCGTCGAGACCGCGCAGTTCGGCGAGCACGTCGCCGATGCGCGGCACCTGGTCGGGCGTGTTGCGGGATCTGTACGCCCATTCGGGCGCAATGTCGGGCGCGTCCGTCTCGACGACGATCGCGTCGAGCGGCAATTCCGTGGCAAGCCGGCGGATCTGCAACGCGCGCGTGAACGTCACGTTGCCGCCGAAGCCGAGATGCAGCCCTTGCGCGAGATACGCTTCGGCCTGCTGGAAACTGCCGTTGAATGCATGCGCGATGCCGCGCCGCACGTTGAAACGGCGCAGCCCCGCGAGCACGCGGTCCTGCGACTTGCGCACGTGGCACAGCACGGGCAGGTCGAATTCGCGCGCCAGCTTGAGCTGCCCCTGGTAGAAGAACTGCTGCCGGTCTTCGTCGAGCCCCGGTACGAAATAGTCGAGACCGATCTCGCCGATCGCGACGAAGCGCGGATCGTCGAGGCTCGCTTCGATCTCCATGCGCAGCCGGTCGAGATCTTCGTCGCGCGCGTGCGGCGTATACATCGGATGGATGCCGAGCGCATAGACGGCACCCGGCGTGTGCTGCGCGAGTTCGCGCACTGTCGTGAAGTTGTCGCGCCCGACGCTCGGGATCACGATGCGCGACACGCCGGCCGCGCGCGCCGCCTGCGCGACCGCGTCACGGTCGGCGTCGAACTCGGCGGCATCGAGATGGCAGTGCGTATCGATCCACATGACGGCATTCCTGTCCCCCTGCACCGCGCCGGGACGAACCCGGCAGCCCGGCCAGGGGCGTTCGCTTACACCGGCAGCGCCGGCTCCTCGTGCAGCACACCGTCGCGCAGCCGCATGATGCGGTCGCAGCGCGCGGCAAGATCGGGATCGTGCGTGACGATCACGAAGCTCGTTTCGAGCGTCTCGGACAGTTCGAGCATCAGGTTGAACACCGTGTCTGCCGTCGTGCCGTCGAGGTTGCCGGTCGGCTCGTCGGCGAGCACGCACGCGGGCTTCGTGACCAGCGCGCGCGCGATCGCGACGCGCTGCCGCTCGCCGCCCGACAACTCGCCCGGCCGGTGCTTCGCACGCGGGCCGAGACCGACGCGTTCGAGCATCGCCTGCGCCTGCGCGCGCGCGTCCTCGGTCGTCATCCGGCGGATGCGCAGCGGCATCGCGACGTTGTCGAGCGCGGTGAATTCCGGCAGCAGGTGATGGAACTGGTAGACGAAGCCGAGCGCGCGGTTGCGCAATTCGTTGCGCTCGCGCTCGGCGAGTTGCGTAAACGGCTTGCCGAGCAGCGACACCTCGCCCGCGCTCGGCTCGTCGAGCCCGCCCAGCACGTGCAGCAGCGTGCTCTTGCCGGAACCCGACGCGCCGACGACCGCGAGCTTCTCGCCGCGCCGCACCGTCAGCTCGGTGTTGTTGAGCACCTGCACGTTGAAGCCGCCCTGCACGAACGCCTTCGTGATCCCGCGCGCCTGAAGCACGTATTCCTGCATACCTGCCGAATCCTGTCTGTTGTGTTGTTTTGAATCCTCGAATGCGGTCGCGCGGTCATTCATAACGAAGCGCCTCCGCCGGCTTCACCTTCGCACCGCGCCAGCTCGGATAGAGCGTCGCGACGGCCGACAGCACGAACGCGATCAGCCCGATCCGGATCACGTCGCTAGCGACGAGTTCGGACGGCAGCTCGCTGATGAAGTACACGGACGGCGGCAGGAACTGCACGCCGAACAGGTGCTCGATCATCGGGATCAGCCACGGGATGCTCCACGCGATCAGGCAGCCGAGCGCGACGCCCGACGCCGTGCCGACGAAGCCGATCGTCACGCCCTGCACGACGAAGATCTTCATGATCGACCCCGGCTGCGCGCCGAGCGTGCGCAGGATCGCGATGTCGGCCTGCTTGTTGGTCACGGTCATCACGAGCGACGACACGAGGTTGAACGCGGCCACCGCGATGATCAGCGTCAGGATGATGAACATCATCCGCTTCTCGATCTGCACGGCCGAAAACCACGTCTTGTTCTGCTGCGTCCAGTCGCGGATGTACAGGCTGCCCGACAGCGTATGCGACAGCTCGACCGCGACCTGCGGCGCCTTCTGCATGTCGGTCAGCCGCAGCCGCACGCCGGTCGGCGCGGCCATCCGGAACAGCGCCTCGGCGTCGCGGATGTTGATCATCGCGAGCGTGCTGTCGTATTCGTAGTGGCCGGACTCGAACACGCCGACGACCGTGAACTGCTTCAGGCGCGGCATCATGCCGGCCGGCGTGATCGAGCCTTCGGGCGCGACGAGCGTGACCTTGTCGCCGACCGTCACGCCGAGGTTGCCGGCGAGCGCGTCGCCGAGCACGATGCCGAACTGGCCCGGCACGAGCGCGCCGAGCTGCCCGGCCTTCATGTCCTTGCCGATGTCCGACACCTGCGGCTCGAGCGCCGGCTCGACGCCGCGCAGCATCACGCCGCTCACTGCGTCCTGGCGCGTGAGCAGCGCCTGCGCGTCGACGTACGGCGCCGCGCCGACCACCGACGGATTGCGGCGCGCTTCCTGCGCGGTCAGTTGCCAGTCGGGCATCGAGCCCGTCGGCGAAAACACCTCGACGTGCGCGAGCACCGACAGCATGCGGTCGCGCACTTCCTTCTGGAAGCCGTTCATCACAGACAGCACGACGATCAGCGCCGCGACGCCAAGCGCGATCCCGAGCATCGACACGAGGGCGATGAAGGAAATGAAGCCGTTGCCGGTCGTGCGTTTGCCGGCGCGCGTATAGCGCCAGCCGATCTGCCATTCGTACGGAAGTTTCAAGCGAATCCTTTCTGCTGGTTACGGCGGGGAGGCGCCCCGGGGCCGGACCGCCACCCGGCGGCGGCCGCCGGCCCGGGCACGGTCGAAAAACGGCCGCCGGACGCGAACGGGCCGTCTTCCGGCCCGATCACGCGCGCAGTTTGCCATACAATGCGCACCATCATGCACGACCGACGCCTCCATTTTCTCGTTCCGTTCGCGCTGCCGTCGGCGGCCGATGCGGCCTCGTCCCTGCACACGCTGGACAGCCCCGCGCTCGAAAAGTTGCTCGCCCGCGCGAGCCTCGTCGAGCGCGTGGCCGGCGAAGACTTCCAGCGCACGCTGCCGCACGAGCGCTGGCTGGCCCGCCAGTTCGGCGCGACCCGGGGCAACGCCGCGGACGAGGCGCCGCTCGCGCCCTACATGTTGCTGGCGGACGGCGGCGAACCCGGCGCGCACGCATGGGCATGCGTCGAGCCCGTGCACGTCGAAATCGCGCACGATCACCTGGTGCTCGTCGATCCGGCGGCCCTCGCGCTCGACGACGGCGACGCGGCCGCGCTGCTCGCGGTCGCGCGGCCGCTGATCGAGGAACTCGGCGTGCGCCTTGAAGCGCCGAACCCCGCGCGCTGGTACCTGTCGAGCGAACAGCTCGCACGGCTCGCCGGCGCCGCGCCACTGCGCGCAAGCGGCCGCAACATCGAGATCTGGCTGCCGCACGAGGCGCACACGGGCGAACGCTCGCGGATGTGGATGAAACTGCAGAACGAAGTGCAGATGGCGTGGTTCGAGCATCCTGTCAACGAAGCCCGCGAGGCGCGTGGCCTGCCGACCGTCAATTCGATCTGGTTCCATGCGCAGGGCACGCTGAAGCCGGTCGGCAAGCCGTTCGCGCGCGTGCTGTCTGCGTCGTCGGCCGCGCTCGGCCTCGCGCGCGCCGCGCAAGCCGAAGCCGGCACCCCGCCCGCCACGTTCGGCGAGCTGCTCGCCGCCGATGGCGCGACGCTCGTCGAACTGCCGGCATTGACCACCCCATTCATCGAACAGGACTGGGCACGCTGGCACGACGGGCTCGCCGCGCTCGAGCGCGACTGGTTCGCGCCCGCGCTCGCCGCACTGCAGAACGGTGCGCTCGCCAGCGTCGACTTCACGCTGTGCGGCGATACGAGCTCCGTGACGCTGCACGCGACGCGCGGCGATCTGCGCAAATTCTGGCGCCGCCGTGCGCTCGCCTCCCTGTTCGAATAACCAGCAGACCCCGAATGACCCGGATCGTTACCCGCCCCGTCGCGCCCGCCGACGCCGAAGTGCTCGCGCGCCACGGCCTGCATCCCGTCCTCGCACGCTTGTACGCGTCGCGCGGCGTGCAGTCCCCGACCGACATCGAGACCGCGCTCGCACGCCTCGTCCCGCCTACCGAGCTGAAAGGCTGCGCCGACGCGGCGTCGCTGCTTGCCGACGCGATCGCCGACAAACGACGCCTGCTCGTCGTCGCCGACTACGACTGCGACGGCGCGACCGCGTGCGCGGTCGCGGTGCGCGGCCTGCGGATGTTCGGCGCGCAGATCGACTACCTGGTGCCGAACCGCTTCGAATACGGCTACGGCCTCACGCCCGAGATCGTCGAGCTCGCGGCCGCGCGCAAGCCCGACCTGCTGATCACCGTCGACAACGGGATCGCAAGCGTCGCGGGTGTCGAAGCCGCGAACGCACGCGGCATCGACGTGCTCGTGACCGACCACCACCTGCCCGGCGACGCGCTGCCCGCCGCCCGCGCGATCGTCAACCCGAACCAGCCCGGCTGCGCATTCCCGAGCAAGCACATCGCCGGCGTCGGCGTGATGTTTTACGTGCTGCTCGCACTGCGCGCCGAACTGCGCCGCCGCGGGGCATTCGCAAGCAAGGAAGCCGAGCCGCGCCTCGACGGCCTGCTCGACCTCGTCGCGCTCGGCACCGTCGCCGACGTCGTGCGGCTCGACGGCAACAACCGCGTGCTCGTCGCACAGGGGCTGCAGCGCATCCGCAACGGCCGCATGCAGCCGGGCGTCGCCGCGCTGTTCCGCGCCGCCGCGCGCGAAGCGCGCACCGCGTCGGGCTTCGATCTCGGTTTCGGCCTCGGTCCGCGGCTCAACGCCGCGGGGCGGCTGTCCGACATGTCGCTCGGCATCGAGTGCCTGATCACCGACGACATCGGCCGCGCGTGGGATCTCGCGCAGCAGCTCGACGTGATGAACCGCGAGCGCCGCGAGATCGAGGCCGGCATGCAGCAGCAGGCGCTCGCCGATCTCGCCGACGTGGACCCGGCCGACGCGTGCACGATCACGCTGTTCAACCCCGAGTGGCACCAGGGCGTGATCGGCATCGTCGCCGGCCGGCTCAAGGAAAAATTCCACCGCCCGTCGTTCACGTTCGCGCATGCGGACGACGAAGGCAAGCGGGTCAAGGGGTCGGGCCGGTCGATCGCGGGCTTCCACCTGCGCGACGCGCTCGACCTCGTGTCGAAACGCGAGCCGGACCTGATCGTCGCGTTCGGCGGCCATGCAATGGCGGCCGGCCTCACGCTCGACACCGAGAATGTGCCGCGCTTCGCGGCCGCGTTCGAGGCCGTCGCGCGCGAATGGCTGTCCGACGATGCACTCGCCCGCGTGATCGAGACCGACGGCGAACTCGAGGACGCGTACTTCACGCCGCAGTTCGTCGGGCTGCTCGACGAGGCCGTCTGGGGGCAAGGTTTTCCGGCCCCGCTTTTTTCGGGCGAATTCGACGTCGTGTCGCAGTCGCTCGTGAAGGAAAAGCACCTGAAGCTGCAGCTTGCGCGCGGCCGCCAGCGCTTCAACGCGATCTGGTTCAACCATACCGAGCCGCTGCCGGCGAGCGCGCTGATCGCGTACCGCCTCGTCGCCGACACGTGGAACGGCGTCACGCGCGTCCAGTTGATCGTCGAACACGCGGCCGGCTGAGCGCGAGCCACCCGGCCCGCGGTGCCCGCCGATGCATGTACGCTGCGCCGGACGGGGCCGCGGCGCGCGTGCGAGCACCATTCGCGTCACCGGGCAACCCTGCCGATCGGCTATAATTCCGCTTTTTTACGAAGCAAGAATAGCGAGCGATCATGGAAGCGGAACGTCTCAACGCGATCGAAAGCTCCCTGCTCGACCTGCGCAACCGCGCGGGCGAGCTCCGGGGGTATCTTTGACTACGACGCCAAAGCTGCGCGTCTGATCGAAGTCAACAAGGAACTCGAAGACCCGAACGTCTGGAACGATTCGAAGAACGCCCAGGCACTCGGTCGCGAGAAGAAGCTGCTCGACGGTGTCGTCACGACGCTGACGGTGCTCGATAGCGACCTGCGCGACGCGCTCGACCTGTTCGAGATGGCTCGCGAGGAAGGCGACGAAGATACCCTCGTCGCATCGGAAGACGACGCCGCGAAACTCGAGGCGCGCGTCGGCGACATCGAGTTCCGCCGGATGTTCTCGAACCCGGCCGACCCGAACAACTGCTTCATCGACATCCAGGCAGGCGCCGGCGGCACCGAAGCGTGCGACTGGGCGTCGATGCTGCTGCGCCAGTACCTGCGCTATTGCGAACGCAAGGGCTTCAAGGCCGAGGTGCTCGAAGAGTCCGACGGCGACGTCGCCGGCATCAAGAACGCGACGGTCAAGGTCTCGGGCGAATACGCATACGGCTTCCTGCGCACCGAAACGGGCATCCACCGTCTCGTGCGCAAGTCGCCGTTCGATTCGTCGGGCGGCCGCCACACGTCGTTCTCGTCGGTGTTCGTCTATCCGGAAATCGACGACTCGATCGAAGTCGAGATCAACCCGGCCGACCTGCGCATCGACACGTACCGCGCATCGGGCGCCGGCGGCCAGCACATCAACAAGACCGACTCCGCGGTGCGGATCACGCACATGCCGACCGGCATCGTCGTGCAGTGCCAGAACGACCGCTCGCAGCACCGCAACCGCGCGGAAGCGATGGCGATGCTGAAGTCGCGCCTGTACGAAGTCGAGATGCGCAAGCGCCAGGCCGAGCAGGACAAGCTCGAATCGAGCAAGACCGATGTGGGCTGGGGCCACCAGATCCGCTCGTACGTGCTCGACCAGAGCCGCGTGAAGGACCTGCGTACGAACGTCGAAATGAGCAACACCCGCGCGGTGCTCGACGGCGACCTCGACGACTTCATCAGCGCGAGCCTCAAACAGGGCGTGTAAGCGCCGCGGCGCGGCCTGGCCAGGTCGCGCCATCCTTGCCCTTCCCGTTTGCGTTGCCGCACCCATTCCGAATTCCGACCATCATGACCGAACCGACTCAAACGCAGCCCGCCGTCGCAGCGGACGAAAACCAGATCATTTCCGAGCGCCGCGAGAAGCTGCGCGCACTGCGCGAGCAAGGCGTCGCCTACCCGAACGACTTCCGGCCGACGCACCACGCAGCCGATCTGCAGGTGAAATTCGCTGACTCGGACAAGGCCGCGCTCGAAGCGAACCCGGTCGAGGTGTCGGTCGCCGGCCGCATGATACTCAAGCGCGTGATGGGCAAGGCGAGCTTCGCGACGGTGCAGGACGGTTCGGGCCAGATCCAGTTCTTCGTGACGCCGAACGACGTCGGCGCGGAAACCTACGACGCATTCAAGAAGTGGGACCTCGGCGACATCGTCGCCGCGCGCGGCGTGCTGTTCCGCACCAACAAGGGCGAGCTGTCGGTCCAGTGCAAGGAACTGCGCCTGCTGTCGAAGGCGCTGCGGCCGCTGCCGGACAAGTTCCACGGCCTCGCCGACCAGGAAATGCGCTACCGCCAGCGCTACGTCGACCTGATCGTCACGCCGGAAACGCGCGACACGTTCCGCGCGCGTACCAAGACGATCGCGTCGATCCGCAAGTTCATGGATTCGGCCGACTTCATGGAAGTCGAGACGCCGATGCTGCACCCGATCCCGGGCGGCGCGGCCGCGAAGCCGTTCGTCACGCATCACAATGCGCTCGACATGCAGATGTTCCTGCGCATCGCGCCGGAGCTGTACCTGAAGCGCCTGATCGTCGGCGGCTTCGAGCGTGTGTTCGAGATCAACCGCAACTTCCGGAATGAAGGCGTGTCGCCGCGTCACAACCCGGAATTCACGATGATGGAGTTCTACGCCGCGTACACCGACTATCGCTGGCTGATGGACTTCACCGAGCAACTGATCCGCCAGGCGGCGATCGATGCGCTCGGCACCGCGACGATCCAGTATCAAGGCCGCGAGCTCGACCTCGCGAAGCCGTTCCATCGCCTGACGATCACGCAGGCGATCCAGAAGTACGCGCCGCAGTACACCGACGGCCAGCTCTCCGACGACGCGTTCCTGCGCACCGAACTGAAGCGCTTCGGCGTCGACGTCACGCAGCCGGCGTTCCTGAACGCAGGCACCGGCGCGCTGCAGCTCGCGCTGTTCGAGGAAACGGCCGAAGCGCACCTCTGGGAGCCGACGTTCATCATCGACTACCCGGTCGAGGTGTCGCCGCTCGCACGCGCATCGGATACGGTGCCGGGCATCACCGAGCGTTTCGAGCTGTTCATGACCGGCCGCGAGATCGCGAACGGCTTCTCGGAGCTGAACGATCCGGAAGACCAGGCCGCACGCTTCAAGAAGCAGGTCGAGCAGAAGGATGCGGGCGACGAGGAAGCGATGTTCTTCGACGCCGACTACATCCGCGCGCTCGAATACGGGATGCCCCCGACCGGCGGCTGCGGAATCGGCATCGACCGCCTCGTGATGCTGCTGACCGACAGCCCGACGATCCGCGACGTGCTGCTGTTCCCCCATCTGCGCCGCGAAGACTGACAGCCATACCCGCGTGTACGCCGCACCCTGCGGCGTACACGCGCCAGCTTTGTAACGACGCGTAAATCCCGCCAGCCGGCGTCCGCCGGCCTCCGATCCCGCCCCGTTTTATTCCCTCGTCGCGACGGCCTGCCGCGGGTTTTCCCGGTAACGACCGCCCACGCCGCGCTGCAATTCGTTACACCTTGATACGGCGCGCCGCTCGCCAGTGGACGACACTCCGTTTGCGTCACCACGCATGACCACGGGACCAGAACGAGGCGCCGGAACGCCGAGTCTGCTCGATCCCGAAGCGTGGGATCCGGCCCGGCGCCGACGTGCCGATCCGGATCGACATCGGAGAAAAAAATGGACAACCAGAATCAGACCACGCCGCAAAAGCAACGCCTCCACCCGCTGATCGCCACTGCAGCGGGCGCCGTCATCGTCGCCAGCCTCGCGGCGACGGCAGCGATCACGGGCGTATTCCCGAAGGCCAGCAGCAGCAACGAACAGAACGGCCAGACCCAGGCCGCGCTGATCGCGTCGCAGCCGGCCGTCGATACGGCCGCAGCCGCCAGCGCCGCGCTGGCCGCGCAAGCCCGGCAGCAGGCAGCTGAACAGGCCGCCGCACAAGCCGCCGCGCAGCAGAAGGCGATCGTGCAGGCCGAACCGAAGCCCGCGCCGCGCCCGGCGCCGACGCACCGCCGCCACGCGACGGCACCGCAGCCGCCGCAATACGCACAGCAACAGACGTCTGCGCCTGCCCAGGCGGCCTACTGCCAGAGTTGCGGCACGGTCGTCGCGATCACGCAGACGCGCACGCCGGGCCAGAGTTCGGGGATCGGCGCCGTTGGCGGTGCAGCGGCCGGCGGCCTGCTCGGCAACCAGTTCGGCAACGGTAACGGCCGCACCGCGATGACGATCATCGGCGCGCTGGGCGGCGGTCTCGCCGGCAACCAGGTCGAGAAGCAGGTACGCGCGGAAACCGACTATCAGGTGCAAGTGCAGATGGAAAGCGGCGCGACGCGTACGTTCACGTACCACAACCCGCCGCCGTTCGGCCAGGGCCAGCGCGTGCGGATCGAGAACGGCACGCTGGTCGGCGCGTAAGCGTCCCCTGCCCGTCGCGTGCGCGGGCAAGCGACCTGAAAACGAAAACGGCTCGTGAGCGATCGCTCACGAGCCGTTTTCTCATTGGAGCCGCGTGCGCCATTGCGGCACACGCCGTGCTCAGTCTTCGTCGTCGAAGTCCGATTCGTCGATCCAGTGCGCCTGGATCGCTTCGAGGATCTTCTCGCCGGAATGCTTCGGATCGTCGTCGAAGCCGTCGAGCTCAAGCACCCACTGGCGCAGGTCGACGAAGTTGATCCGCTGCGGGTCGATGTCCGGGTACTTGTCCGCCAGCGCAATGGCTAGTTCGCGCGAATCGGTCCATTTCATCGCCTGCCTCCGGTTGGTCAGTGATTTTCCTTCGCGTGGTTGATCGAGTACTTCGGGATCTCGACCACCAGGTCCGAATCTTCGTTCACGATCGCCTGGCACGACAGGCGCGACGTCGGCTCGAGGCCCCACGCCTTGTCCAGCAGATCGTCCTCGTCCTCCTCGGACGGCGTCAGATCGTTGAAGCCCTCGCGGATCACCACGTGGCACGTCGTGCACGCGCACGACTTCTCGCATGCATGCTCGATCTCGATCCCGTGGTCGAGCAGGTTGTCGCAGATACTCTTGCCGGGCGTCGCGTCGATCACTGCGCCGTCGGGGCACAGTTCGACGTGAGGCAGCACCACCAGTTGAGGCATGTCCGTTCCGTCAGTCAGGGTGCGGCGACTGGCGCCGCACGGTTCATTATCGCGCGGGCCGTCGTCGCCGGCCGATGCGCAGTTGTTGGATTCAGATCTCGTCGAGCCGTCGGCCCGACAGTGCGCGCTTGATGCTCTTGTCCATCCGGCGCGCCGCGAATTCGTCGGTGCCGTCGGCCAGCGTCTTGGTCGCCGCTTCGATCGCATTCGTATCGTCGCCCTGCGCAACCGTGCGCAGCGCCGCGGCGAGCGCGTCGATCTGCGTGCGCTCGTCCGCATCGAGCAGTTCGCTGTCGGCCGCCAGCGCGGCCTGCGTCGCCTCGAGCATCCGCTGGGCCTCGACCTGCGCTTCGCGCAGCGCGCGTAAGCGCATGTCGATTTCGGCGGTCTTGAAGCTGTCTTCGAGCATCTTCGCGATATCGTCGTCGGCCAGGCCGTACGACGGCTTCACGACGACCGATGCCTCGACGCCCGACAGTTGTTCGCGCGCAAACACCGACAGCAGGCCGTCTGCGTCGACCTGATAGGTCACGCGAATGCGCGCGGCGCCGGCCGTCATCGGCGGAATGCCGCGCAGCTCGAAGCGCGCGAGCGACCGGCAGTCGGCGACGAGCTCGCGCTCGCCCTGCACGACGTGGATCGCCATCGCGGTCTGGCCGTCCTTGAAGGTCGTGAATTCCTGCGCGCGTGCGATCGGAATCGTCGAGTTGCGCGGAATGATCTTCTCGACGAGGCCACCCATCGTCTCGACACCGAGCGACAGCGGAATCACGTCGAGCAGCAGCCAGTCGTCGCCGGTGCCGCGATTGCCCGCGAGCAGGTCGGCCTGGATCGCCGCGCCGAGCGCGACGACCTGGTCCGGATCGAGGTTCACGAGCGGCGGCTGGCCGAAATACGTCGCGACCGCGTCGCGGATGACCGGCATGCGCGTCGCGCCGCCGACGAGCACGACGCCCTTGATGTCGGCCGGCGTCACCTGCGCGTCGCGCAGCGCCTTGCGGGTCGGTGTGAGCGTACGCTGCACGAGCGGCTCGACGAGCGATGCGAACGTGTCGTGCGAGATCGTCTGCACGAGGTGCTCGCCGCCCGACAGCGTCACGTCGAGCGACGCCTGCGGCGCGGACGACAGCGTCTCCTTCAGCACGCGCACTCGGTCGAGCAGCAGGCGCACGTCCTCGGGCGCGAGCGTCTTCGCGTCGATGCCGGCCTGCGCGAGCACGTGATCGAACAGCGCGTGATCGAAGTCGTCGCCGCCGAGCGCGGAATCGCCGCCCGCGGCCAGCACTTCGAATACGCCCTTCGTTAGCTTCAGGATCGACAGGTCGAACGTGCCGCCGCCGAGGTCGTACACCGCGTAGAGGCCTTCGGCCGCGTTGTCGAGGCCATAGGCAATCGCCGCGGCGGTCGGTTCGTTCAGCAGGCGCAGCACGTTGAGGCCCGCGAGGCGCGCGGCATCCTTGGTCGCCTGGCGCTGCGCTTCGTCGAAATACGCGGGCACCGTGATCACCGCGCCGACCAGATCGTCGCCGAGCGAATCCTCGGCGCGATAGCGCAGCGTCGCGAGAATCTCGGCCGACACCTCAACCGGGCTCTTCACGCCGTCGACGGTACGGATCTGCACCATGCCCGGCGCCTCGACGAATTCGTACGGCGCGTTCGCCGCGCCTTCGACCTCGGCCTTGCCGCGGCCCATGAAGCGCTTGACCGACACGATCGTGTTGCGCGGATCGGTCGCGGCCTGCTCCTTCGCTTCGTGGCCGATGCGGCGGCCGCCCTTCTCGAGATAACGGACCACCGACGGCAGCAGCACGCGGCCCGCTTCGTCCGGCAGCACTTCGGCCACGCTGTTGCGCACGGCCGCGACGAGCGAGTTCGTCGTGCCGAGATCGATCCCGACGGCGAGTCGCCGCTGGTGCGGCGCCGGCGCCATGCCCGGTTCGGAAATTTGCAGTAAAGCCATCTTGGTTCGTTCGGGCGCTCGGCCCGTTTGCTGCGCGTGCCGCAAGGCACGCGGTTAAGTTTCGAGGCGCTCGATCTGCGTGCCCACTTCCGACGCGACCCGTTCGATGAACATCAACTGGCGCACAGCCTCGGCGGCCGCCTGATCGGCACCGCTGTCGAGCAGCGTGCCGAGGCGTTCGACGCGCACGCGCTTCTCGTCGCGCAACTCGGCGAGCAGCGCGTCGAGCGCGTCGACGTTGCGGGCGGCCGCGGCATCCTCGATGCCCTCGCGCCACTCCATCTGCTGCATCAGGAACGCAGGCTCCATCGCGGTGTTGTTTTCCGCGCCGATGTCGACGCCGCGCAGCGACAGCAAATAGGATGCGCGCTTCAGCGGATCGCGCAGCGTGCGGTACGCTTCGTTCGCGCGGGTTGCCCATTGCATCGCAATGCGCTTTTGCGCGTCGCCGGCCGCCGCGAAGCGGTCCGGATGCACCTGCGTCTGCACCGTCCGATAGGCGGTGTCGAGCGTCGCCTCGTCGAGCGCGAATTGCGCCGGCAGGTGAAACAGGTCGAAATGGCTGTCTTTCAGCGAGACCATCGTCGCGTTCAATTCCGGTTCGTCGCGCGGCAAACGCCGCACATTAAAAAGGCGGCCCGTGCCGCCTCTTGCCCGCATTGCGCGGAGATCCGCGTCACACGCGGAACGATTCGCCGCAGCCGCACTCGTCCTTCACGTTCGGGTTGTTGAACTTGAACCCTTCGTTCAGGCCTTCGCGGGCAAAGTCGAGCTCGGTGCCGTCGATATACGCGAGGCTCTTCGGATCGACGACGACCTTCACGCCATGGCTCTCGAACACCTGATCCTCGGGAGCCAGCTCGTCGACATACTCGAGCTTGTACGCGAGCCCCGAGCACCCGGTCGTGCGAACGCCAAGCCGCAGGCCCACACCCTTGCCGCGACGGACGAGGTATTTCTGGACGTGCTGTGCTGCTTTTTCGGTCAGTGTAATTGCCATGATGTCCTTGCCGCGACGCGCCACCGGGGCCCGCCGCGTTCCGTCTAAGCGCCCCCAAACCTGTCGCTTCGCGCCAGGCCCCCCGAGGGGGTCAAGAAAACTTGGGGCGGCCCGGCGTTTTCTTGCGAAGCCGCTCGATACCGCTCAGGCTGCTGCCTGATCGCCTTCCTTCGTGTCGTGGCGCTTCTTGTAGTCGGCCACGGCTGCCTTGATCGCGTCTTCCGCGAGGATCGAGCAGTGAATCTTCACCGGCGGCAGCGCGAGCTCTTCGGCGATCTGCGTGTTCTTGATCGACAGTGCTTCGTCGAGCGTCTTGCCCTTTACCCATTCGGTCACGAGCGAACTCGACGCGATCGCCGAACCGCAACCGTAGGTCTTGAACTTCGCGTCTTCGATCACGCCGTCCGCGCCGACGCGGATCTGCAGCTTCATCACGTCGCCGCAGGCGGGCGCGCCGACCATGCCCGTGCCGACCGTGTCGTCGTCCTTCGCGAACGAACCGACGTTGCGCGGGTTTTCGTAGTGATCCAGAACCTTGTTGCTGTAAGACATGACTCAGACTCCTTGACTCGTTACGTCTGCGTGCGCCAATCCGCCCGCGGGTGCATTCAATGCGTGTTCAGTGTGCGGCCCACTCGATCGTCGACAGATCGATGCCTTCCTGGTGCATTTCCCAGAGCGGCGACAGTTCGCGCAGCTTCGCGATCTTGCTGTTCAGCAGATTGACCACGAAGTCGACTTCCTGCTCCGTCGTGAAGCGGCCGACCGTGAAGCGGATCGAGCTGTGTGCCAGTTCGTCGTTGCGGCCGAGCGCACGCAGCACGTACGACGGCTCCAGCGACGCCGACGTGCAAGCGGAGCCCGACGACACCGCGACGTCCTTGATCGCCATGATCAGCGACTCGCCTTCGACGAAGTTGAAACTGATGTTGAGGTTGTGCGGGACACGGTGCTCCATGTCGCCGTTCACGTACGTTTCCTCGATCTGCGACAGGCCGCGCAGCAGCTTGTCGCGCAGCATGCGGACGCGCTCGTTCTCGGTCGCCATTTCTTCGCGCGCGATGCGGAACGCTTCGCCCATGCCGACGATCTGGTGCGTCGCCAGCGTGCCCGAACGCATCCCGCGCTCGTGGCCGCCGCCGTGCATCTGCGCCTCGATGCGCACGCGCGGCTTGCGGCGCACGTACAGCGCGCCGATGCCCTTCGGGCCGTAGGTCTTGTGCGCCGAGAACGACATCAGGTCGACCTTCAGCTTCGCGAGGTCGATCCCGACCTTGCCGGTCGACTGCGCGGCGTCGACGTGGAAAATGATGCCCTTTTCGCGGCAGATTTCACCGATCGTCTCGATGTCCTGGATCACGCCGATCTCGTTGTTCACGTGCATCACCGACACGAGGATCGTGTCGGGGCGCAGCGCGGCCTTGAACGCATCGAGGTCGAGCAGGCCGTCGTCCTTCACGTCGAGGTAGGTGACTTCGAAACCGTCGCGCTCGAGCTCGCGGCACGTATCGAGCACGGCCTTGTGCTCGGTCTTCACCGTGATGATGTGCTTGCCCTTGCCCTTGTAGAAGTTCGCGGCACCCTTGATCGCGAGGTTGTCCGATTCCGTTGCACCGGACGTCCAGATGATCTCGCGCGGATCCGCGTTCACGAGTGCGGCCACCTGCTCGCGCGCTTCCTCGACCGCGCGCTCCGCGCCCCAGCCATAAGCGTGGCTGCGCGACGCCGGGTTGCCGAACTGCTCGCGCAGGTACGGCACCATCTTGTCGACCACGCGCGGATCGACCGGCGTCGTCGCGCTGTAATCCATATAGATGGGCAGGTGGAGAGTCTCTTGGGTCATCTGTCGCTCCGGGTATTCTGTGCAGGGACTATGTGCGTTATGGGGTATGGCGGGCGCCTTCGCGCTCACGAACTCGCGATGTTGAACACCGAATTGGGGCCGAGCGGCATCGTGCGCACGGGCTCGGCCGGCGCGGCGGCGGGCTCCGGCGTGCGCCGGTCGCGCAGCACCGCGGGTGCGCCCTCGCGGGCGCGCTGCTGATCGACGAGATCCTGCAGCGACACGGAATCGAGGTATTCGACCATCTTCTGGTTCAGGGTCGACCACAGCTCGTGCGTCATGCAATGGCCGTCTGGCTGCTTCGAGCCGTCGCACGTGCCTTTGCCGCCGCACTGCGTGGCGTCGAGCGGTTCATCGACCGCGATGATGATGTCGGCAACGGTGACGTCCTGCGCGCGACGCGCGAGGTTGTAGCCGCCGCCCGGGCCGCGCACGGATTCGACGATTTCATGCCTGCGCAGCTTGCCGAACAGCTGTTCGAGATACGAGAGCGAAATCCGCTGGCGCTGGCTGATGCCTGCAAGCGTCACCGGGCCCTGCTCCTGGCGCAGTGCCAAGTCAATCATCGCCGTGACGGCGAAACGGCCTTTGGTGGTGAGTCTCATGGTGTCTAGGGGACTGCAATCTTGACGATTTTGGTCAAGTATAAATATTTGACGAATTTAGTCAAGTATCCATGCCTTTGAAAGGGTATTCGCAGATCGCTGAATACCGCGCGATCAGCGCTCCGCGCGGGCCCGAAGCGTCTCCAGCAGGCCCGCGCACGCGCGCTCGACCTGATCGAGCACCTGTTCGAAGCCCTGCGCACCGCCGAAATAGGGATCGGCCACTTCGGTTTCGGCCGAATCCGGCGCAAATTCCATCAGCAGGCGCACCTTGTCGCGATGCTGCGGCGGGCAGCGGCGATGCAGTTCCGCGAGATTCGCTTCGTCCATCGCCAGCAGCAGGTCGAAACGCTCGAAATCCGCCGCACTCACCTGCCGCGCACGCAGCGCCGACAGGTCGTAACCGCGGCTGCGCGCGGCTACCTGCGCACGCGTATCGGGCGGCTCGCCCACATGCCAGTCGCCGGTGCCGGCCGAGTCGATCGCGATCCGGTCCGCCAGCGCGGCAGCGTCGACCTGGTGACGCATCACGCCTTCTGCGGTGGGCGAACGGCAGATGTTGCCGAGACAGACGAAACAGATCGCAACGCGGGTCATCGCACTATCGGAAAGCCGCGGCGGACCGCGAAAGAAATGAACGCTGCATTATACAAAGGCGCCCGAAATCGCGCCGCCGCACAAAACGACGGCGCCGTGCATTACAGCGCCTTCGGCGCGGCGAGCACGACGTCGCCGGACGCCGCCGGCAGCGGCTGCGCCGCGTCGCCGACCAGCCCGAACGACACTGCGCGCGCCAGTTCGGCAGACGCCTGGTGAACCGCGAGCGGGCCACGCGACGGCGCATCGGCCATCGCATGCAGATAGGCAGCCGCAGCCAGCGGAACGACGATTGCCAGCGGCCAGTACATCGATATTGTCTTTTTCATGATGCGGACCTCCTTGACCTCGTACCCCGAAACCCAATTCCGGGGACTACAGACAGGATTCTATAGACCGCATCTATCGAGATAAATATACAAATAGCGAACGCACTGTTGTCGCCGGATGAACAGTCTTCAGCCGAGGTGGCTTTGCGATGCCGCGTACAGTTCGCGGAACGTGCGCCCGGTCGGCGTCGGCATGTCGCGCGTATCCATCCAGCCGCCCATCATCGGCAGGCGCCGCAGCGTGCCGCCGTTGCCGCCCAGCCGCTCGAGGACACGCACCGCGAGCTTGGTCGTCAGTGCGTACAGCATCGGCCGCCGCGCGACGAAGCCCCATGCGGCGAGCGCCGCCCGCTCGCGCCATGGCCGCAGGTGCCGCTCGACCTGCTTCTCGCGCAGCGTACGCAACAGGTGCGACAACGGAATCCCGACCGGGCACACGCTGTCGCATTCGCCGCACAGCGTCGCGGCCTGCGGCAGGTCGAGCGTGCGCTCGAGCCCGACGTAGCTCGGCGTCAGCACCGACCCCATCGGCCCCGGGTAGACCCAGCCGTACGCATGGCCGCCGACCTTCTGGTAAACCGGGCAGTGGTTCATGCACGCGCCGCAGCGGATGCAACGCAGCATCTCCTGGAACTCGCCGCCGATCAGGCCGGTACGGCCGCCGTCGACGAGCACCACGTAGTTGTGTTCAGGGCCGTCCTCGTCGCCCGGCCCGCGCGGCCCGGTCAGCAGCGAGAAATAGTTCGACGTCTTCTGCCCCGTCGCCGAGCGCGGCAACAGGCGCATCGCGGTCGCCAGATCCTCGAGTGTCGGCAGCACCTTCTCGATGCCCGTCACCGCGACATGCACGCGCGGCATCACCGTGCACATCCCCTCGTTCCCTTCGTTCGTCACGATCGCGACCGAGCCCGTCTCGGCGATCACGAAGTTGCCGCCCGTCACGCCCATGTCGGCCGACATGAAATGCGGGCGCAGCACCTCGCGCGCCTCGCGCGTCATGTCCGGAATCTCGGTGAGCCGCTCGCGGTGGTGCGTGCGCGCGAACAGGTCAGCAATCTCTTCCTTGTCCTTGTGCACGACGGGCGCAATGATGTGGCTCGGCGGCTCGTTGTCGTTGATCTGCAGGATGTATTCGCCGAGATCCGTCTCGATCGACTGCACGCCCATCTCCGCGAGCACCGCGTTCAGGCGCATTTCCTCGGACACCATCGACTTGGTCTTGATGACCTTCTGCACGTCGTGCCGACGCGCGATGTCGGCCACGAGCCGCGCGGCATCCGCGGTCGTTTCGGCGAACAGCACCGTCGTGCCGCGCCGCGTCGCCTCGCGCTCGAATGCCTCGAGCCACACGTCGAGGTTCTCCAGCGCGCGGTTGCGGCGCGCCTTGAGCGCGGCGCGCGTGGCCGGGAAGTCGATCGCGGTCATCGCGTCGGCGCGCGCGGACACGAACTTCGTCGACAGCTTCTTCAGGTTCTGCTGCAGGCGCTGGTCGGCCAGCTTCTGGCCGGCGCGCGCCTTGAAATGCATCGATTGGACTTGCATCGCGGTATCGGGGGAAAAGTGAGCGGAACCGGGCGTCAGACGTCGCCCGCCAGCACCTGCGCGACGTGTAGCACGCGCGTGTCGCGGTCGCCGGTGCGGCGCAACCGCCCTTCGATGTTCAGCATGCAGCCGAGATCGCCGAGCACGACCGCGCCCGCGCCCGACGCACGCACGTTCGCGCATTTCTCATCCGCGATGGCAGCCGAAATATCGCCGTACTTGACTGCGAACGTGCCGCCGAAGCCGCAGCAGTGCTCGCAGTCCTTCATCTCGGTGACCGCGATGCCGCGCTGCGCGAGCAGCGCGCGCGGCTGCGCCTTCACGCCGAGTTCGCGCAGGCCCGAGCACGAGTCGTGATAGGTAACGGGCCCGGTGAACTCGCCCGGCTCGAGCGACACCTTGGCGACGTTCGCAAGGAAATCGGTCAGTTCGTAGACTTTCTGCTGGAGCCGCGCGTAGCGCCCCATCAGTTCGGGGTCGTCGCGGAACAGGTCGCCGTAGTGCGTGCGGATCATCCCGCCGCACGAACCCGACGGCGCGACGACATAATCGAACTGCTCGAACTCGCGCAGCGTCTTTTCCGCGAGATCGCGCGCGAGCGCGCGGTCGCCGGAGTTGTAGGCCGGCTGGCCGCAGCAGGTCTGCGCGGGCGGCACGATCACCTCGTAACCGGCGTCGCGAATCAGCTTGAGCGCCGAGAAACCGATTTCGGGGCGCATCAGATCGACCAGGCAGGTCACGAACAAACCGACTCGCATACGTGCTCCTTCGAGAAAACGGCTCTCATTATCCGCCGTTTGGCCGGCAAGACCAACGCCGGCTCGCGCGCAAGCCCGCGCTGCGCGAAACGAGGACTTCCTCGAACGGCGTTCGCTTTTTTCACAATACGAGATACAATCGGCCCAACTCCGCTTGACGCGTCAACCGATTTCTCCCCCGACATGAGCCAACCCACCCCGGATTCAAAAACGTCGATCCAGGTGATCGAACGCATGATGCGGCTGCTGGACGCGCTCGCCGCGCACAGCGACCCTGTCAGCCTGAAGGAGCTTGCGCAGCGCACGGAGCTGCATCCGTCGACCGCGCACCGCATCCTCAACGACATGGTGACCTGCCGTCTCGTCGATCGCTCCGATCCCGGCACGTACCGCCTCGGCATGCGGCTGCTCGAGCTCGGCAACCTCGTGAAGGCGCGCCTGTCGGTACGCGACGCGGCGCTGAATCCGATGCGCGAGCTGCACCGCCTCACCGGGCAGACCGTGAACCTGTCGGTGCGCCAGGGCGACGAGATCGTCTATATCGAGCGCGCGTATTCGGAGCGTTCCGGGATGCAGGTCGTCCGTGCGATTGGCGGCCGTGCGCCGCTGCACCTCACGTCGGTCGGCAAGCTGTTCCTCGCGGCCGACGAAACGTCGCGCGTGCGCGCCTATGCGACGCGCACGGGGCTGTCCGGCCATACGCAGAACAGCATCACCGACATCGCGAAGCTCGAGCGCGAGCTGACGATCGTCCGCCAACAATCGTGCGCACGCGACAACGAGGAGCTGGAGCTCGGCGTGCGCTGTATCGCGGCCGGCATCTACGACGATTCGGGCAAGCTCGTCGCGGGCCTGTCGCTGTCGGCACCGGCCGATCGCCTGCAGGACGCGTGGCTCGGCCAGTTGAGCCGCACGGCGCTCACCATCTCGGAATCGCTCGGCTACCGGCCGGCGCCCGCGAAGGATGCGGACGGGCTGCAGCGGCAGGCGTAAGCTGCCTTCACCGGCCCCGGTTCTCCCGAACGAAAAAAGCCCCGCGATCGCGGGGCTTTTTGCTTGCAGCCGACCGGCGCGGCGGCGGACCGCCGCAGGCGCGATCAGGTGCCGCCGTTCGGCGCGTTGGCCGCCGTCAGGCGCTCGCCGCCGCCGGCATCGAGCCAGTTGCGCAGGCGTGCCGCGTCGGCGAAGCGCGAATACTTGCCGTACGAATCGAGCAGCACCATCACCATCGGCCGGCCGTGGATCGTTGCCTGCATCACGAGGCACTCGCCCGCTTCGTTGATGAAACCCGTCTTCTGCAGGCCGATGTCCCACGAGCCGTTGCCGCGGATCAGCGCGTTCGTGCTGTTGTAGGCGAGATTGCGCTTGCCCGTGTACACCTCGTAGCTGCGATCGGTCGAGAACTGGCGGATCGTCGGGTATTGGTACGCGGCATTGACCATCTTCACGAGGTCGCGCGCGCTCGACACGTTCGAGCTCGACAGGCCCGTCGAATTCTCGAAGTGCGTATCGGCCATGCCGAGCGACTTCGCCTTCGCGTTCATCGCGGCGATGAACGCCGGACGGCCGCCCGGGTAGTAACGCGACAGCGCGGCGGCCGCGCGGTTTTCCGACGCCATCAGCGCGATATGCAGCATGTCCTCGCGCGACAGCACCGAGCCGACCGACAGGCGCGAGCCCGTGCCCTTTTCGTAGTCGCGGTCTTCGTCGGTGACTTCGATCTGGTCGGTCATCGGCGACTTCGAGTCGAGCACGACCATCGCCGTCATCAGCTTCGTGATCGACGCGATCGGCACGACGGCGTGCGAATTCTTGTCGAACAGCGGTTCGCCGGAATTCTGGTCGACGACGTACGCGACGCTCGAGCGCAGCGCGAGCGCGTCCGGCGTGTCGTGCAGGCCGAACGCCTGGCCGACCGTCGGCCGGCGCGGCTGGAACGCGATCTTGCGGACCGCGCCGCGGTGGCCGCCATGCACGTTCGCCGCGAGCGTCACGCGCTTGCGCGACGCTCGCGGCGCATCGGCCGCTGCGACCTTGGCGGATTTGTCGGCGGTTGCCTTGGCCGTCTTCTTCTTCGCGGACGAAGCAGGAGCGACGGCCTTTTTCTTGGCAGCTTGTTGGGTCTTCGCAGTGGCGGCAAAGGCGTCAGCGGGCGCGACGGACGCGGTCGTCGCCAGCAAGGCGACGGCGACCGACACAGCCGTGCCGAGCGTCATGCTCTGCAACAATCTGCGCGGTGAAAACGATTCGGCTTTCATTGGGGTCTGGACAAAGCGGGCGGGAGTTTCCGCAAGTGTAGTTAAAGCTGAAAAAAAGAGCAATATTAGGCACTTACCGATCGTCGTTAAACCGGAATGTAAGAGTCGGCCAACCTCTGACCAATCGACTCTCCCGCCCCCATCGAAAAAATTCATGGGATGCGCTGCCCGACAGTACCCGTCTCCCGATTACCACACGGTTAATTGAGATAACGTCACTTTGGAGGCAATTTAAAGCGGGGAAACTACGTATCCGGCGCTCGGCGTGCCAGGCACTCCGACCTCGACCGTGGCGGCGGCACGTCGCCACGGCACGCGCATTGAAACGGCGCGTTTTCGACAGGAACAGAAGGATAACGTTCCACAGGCCTGTCAGGTTTACCGGTGCTTGATCATGGTGCGCCGCGCCTGCCCCGCGGCCGTGCGCACCATTTGGGAATTCGCGTGAAACCGATTCCGGACGGCCGCGATAACTTGTTGTTTTATCGATAATTTGTCACGATTGTGCAACGCACAAAAAATACTTGACATCCGTTTTCTCTGCCCTAAAATAGGCTTCATTGCTGCGTTGCACAAAGCACGCGCATCCGAGGTTCCCCTTTGTAGTGCCCCTTACCCTGCGATCGACGCGATCGCTTTTCAGGAGCTTGACATGTCCTTGCTGACCCCCGAGCAAATCGCCGCCGCACAGAAAGCCAACCTCGAAAGCCTGTTCGGTCTGACGACCAAGGCGTTCGAAAGCGTCGAAAAGCTGATCGAATTGAATCTGCAGGTCGTGAAGTCGACGCTGGCCGAGGGCCAGGAAAACGCACAGCGTCTGCTGTCGGTGAAGGACGCTCAGGAACTGATCGCACTGCAAGCGAGCCTGTCGCAGCCGGTCGCTGAAAAGGTGCTGTCGTACGGCCGTCACCTGTACGAAATCGCATCGTCGACGCAAGCCGAGTTCGCGAAGGTTGCTGAAGCCCAATTCGAAGAGCAGAACAAGAAGGTCCAGGCACTCGTCGACAACGTCGCGAAGAACGCCCCGGCCGGTTCGGAAACGGCTGTCGCCGCGCTGAAGTCGGCACTGAACGCTGCGAACACCACGTACGAAACGGTTCAGAAGGCTGCGAAGCAAGCCGTCGAGATCGCCGAAACGAACTTCAACGCCGCTGCTGCCGTCGCAACGAAGGCTGCTACCGCCGCTGCTGCACGTCGTACGAGCAAGCCGGCCGCGTAAGCGTCCCCTGCTCCTGAAAGAGCCGCGCTCAGCGCGGCTTTTTCGTTTCTGGCGCCGGAAACTGCGCGAACCGGTAGCCGCTCGCTACGCTCGAACAGCCGTTTGATCGCCGCGCCGGCCGCGAGCAAAAGAAAACGCCGCCGCCCGGCTTGCCCGGGCGGCGGCGTTTTTTCATGGCCGGCGCATGACCGGCCGTGCCGGTCGCGTTACTTCTTGCGTTGCGGCGGCAGGTCCGTACAGACGCCTTCGTACAGTTCGGCGGCCATGCCGACCGATTCGCCGAGCGTCGGGTGCGGATGGATCGTCTTGCCGATGTCTTCCGCGTCCGCGCCCATTTCGACGGCGAGGCACACTTCGCTGATCAGGTCGCCCGCGTTCAGGCCGACGATTGCACCGCCGATCACGCGATGGGTTTCCTCGTCGAAGATCAGTTTCGTGAAGCCTTCGTCGCGGCCGTTCGCGATCGCGCGGCCCGAAGCGGCCCACGGGAACACGGCCTTGCCGTACTTGATGCCTTCGGCCTTGCACTGGTCTTCCGTCTTGCCGGCCCACGCCACTTCCGGATCGGTGTACGCCACCGACGGGATCTGCAGTGCGTCGAAGTACGCCTTCTCGCCGTGCGCGGCTTCCGCCGCGACGTGGCCTTCATGCACTGCCTTGTGCGCGAGCATCGGCTGGCCGACGACATCGCCGATCGCAAAGATGTGCGGGACGTTCGTGCGCATCTGCTTGTCGACGTCGATGAAGCCGCGATCCGTGACGGCCACGCCTGCCTTGTCGGCGCCAATCTTCTTGCCGTTCGGGCTGCGGCCCACCGCGACGAGCACGAGGTCGTAGCGCTGCGCTTCCGCCGGCGCCTTCTCGCCCTCGAACTTCACGTAGATGCCGTCTTCCTTCGCTTCCGCGCCGACCGTCTTGGTCTTCAGCATCACGTTGCCGAAACGCTTCGCGTTGTACTTTTCCCAGACCTTCACGAGATCGCGGTCGGCGCCCATCATCAGGCCGTCCATCATTTCGACGACGTCGATCTCGGCGCCGAGCGTCGCGTACACCGTCGCCATTTCGAGGCCGATGATGCCGCCGCCGATCACGAGCAAGCGCTTCGGCAGCTGGCGCAGTTCGAGCGCGCCCGTCGAATCGACGACGCGCGGGTCTTCCGGCATGAACGGCAGCTTCACGGCCTGCGAGCCCGCGGCGATGATCGCCTGCTTGAACCTGACGACCTTCTTGCCGTTTTCGCCCTGCACTTCCATGTGATACGGATCGACGAATGCGCCGACGCCCGTGACAACTTCGACCTTGCGCGCCTTCGCCATGCCGGCGAGGCCCGTCGTCAGCTTCTTGACGACGCCGCCCTTGAAGTCGCGCAGCTTGTCGAGATCGACCTGCGGCTTGCCGAACGTGATGCCGTGCGACGCGAGCGCCGCGGCTTCGTCGATGACGAGCGCCGTGTGCAGCAGCGCCTTCGACGGGATGCAGCCCACGTTCAGGCACACGCCGCCGAGCGTCGAGTAGCGTTCGACGAGCACCGTCTTCATGCCGAGATCGGCTGCGCGGAACGCGGCCGAGTAGCCGCCGGGGCCGGCGCCGAGCACGAGCATGTCGCATTCGATGTCGACTGCGCCGGCGTAGCTGCCGGCTTGCGGCGCGGGCGCCGGGGCGGCCGGTGCCGGAGCAGCCGCTGCGGGCTTGGCCGGTTCGGGTGCTTTCGCGGGCGCGGCGGCGCCTGCCGAGGCTTCGACGATGGCGATGACGGTGCCTTGCGAGACTTTCTCGCCGGCTTTGACCTTGATTTCCTTGACGGTGCCGGCGACGTCGCTGGGCACTTCCATCGAGGCTTTGTCCGATTCGAGCGTGATGAGCGTCTGCTCTTTTTCGATCACGTCGCCCGGCTTCACGTTGACTTCGATGACATCGACGCCGCTGAAATCGCCGATATCCGGAACCTTGACTTCGATGAGACTCATTACTGTCCCCTTCTTGATTAGCTGCAGACAGAGGGGGAAGAAACCCGCGGGAGAACTACGGCCTGGCAAAAGAAGGACCACGACGCTGGGCAGGACCACCTTTGCCGTCCGCCCAAGGACGCGCCTTTCTTTTGGTTACTTTTCTTTGGAAGACAAAGAAAAGTGACCGCCGCCCCGCGCAGGGGCGACGCCGGCAGACCGTCAAGAAAGCCAGTTCAACGACGAGGCGTGGATAACAGAAAAGAAACCCACGCCCCCGCGAGCAACCTCCCCGCTCATCAAAGAATGATGCGACGGAAATCGCCGAGCAACGCGCCGAGATACGCATTGAACCGCGCGGCTTCCGCGCCATCGATCACGCGATGGTCATACGACAGCGACAGCGGCAGCATGAGACGCGGCACGAACTGCTTGCCGTCCCACACCGGCTTCGTCTGGCCGCGCGACAACCCGAGAATCGCCACTTCCGGCGCGTTGATGATCGGCGTGAAGTTCGTGCCGCCGATCCCGCCGAGCGACGAGATCGAGAAGCAGCCGCCCTGCATCTGGTCCGGCTTCAGCTTGCCGTCGCGCGCGGCCTTCGACAGGTCGCTCATTTCCTTCGCGATGTCGACGAGCCCCTTCTTGTCCGCATCGCGGATCACCGGCACGACGAGGCCGTTCGGCGTATCGGCAGCGAAACCGACGTGGAAGTACTGCTTGAACACGAGGTTGTCGCCGTCGAGGCTCGCGTTGAAGGTCGGGAACTTCTTCAGCGCGGCGACGACCGCCTTGATCACGAACGCGAGCATCGTGAACTTCACGCCCGCCTTCTCGTGCTCCTTGTTCAGCTGGACGCGCAGCGCCTCGAGCTCGGTGATGTCCGCTTCGTCGTTGTTCGTGACGTGCGGGATCATCACCCAGTTGCGATGCAGGTTCGCGCCCGAGATCTTCTTGATGCGCGACAGCGGCTTCGCCTCGAACGGGCCGAACTTCGAGAAGTCGACCTTCGGCCACGGCAGCAAATTCAGCTCGCCGCCACCTGCCGGCGCGGCCGCTGCCGCGCCCGGTGCTGCGCGCTGGCCCGTCATCACGCCCTTCACGAAGCCCGTGACGTCTTCCTTCGTGATGCGGCCCTTCGGACCCGAACCCTGCACGCGTGCAACTTCGACGCCGAGTTCGCGCGCGAACTTGCGCACCGACGGCGATGCGTGGCTGGCGCGGTATTCGCCCGACGGCGCTGCGGCCGGGGCGGCGGCGGCAGCCGGTGCCGGTGCAGCCTTCGCGGGCGCGGCGGCAGGCGCCGGAGCCGGCGCGGCAGCGGCCGGAGCCGGTGCGCTCGCCTGCGGTGCGGTAGCCGGCGCGCCTGCGGCTTCGAGCAGCACGATCAGCGTGCCTTCCGACACGGAATCGCCGACCTTCACCTTGATATCCTTCACGACGCCCGCAGCCGGGCTCGGGACGTCCATCGTCGCCTTGTCCGATTCGAGCGTGACGAGCGACTGCTCCTTCTCGACCGTGTCGCCGACCTTCACGCCGATCTCGATCACCGGGACATCCTTGTAGTCGCCGATGTCGGGCACCTTCACTTCGAGCGTGCCGCCGGCCGCTGCCGGTGCGGCAGCCGGTGCAGCCGCAGCCGGCGCTGCCGCCGGAGCCGGGGCTGCTGCCGGAGCAGCCGCGCCGTTCGGCTGGGCGGCTGCGCCGCCGTCGAGCAGGATGATCAGCGTGCCTTCCGACACCGAATCGCCCACCTTCACCTTCACTTCCTTCACCGTGCCCGCAGCCGGGCTAGGGACGTCCATCGTCGCCTTGTCGGACTCGAGCGTGACGAGCGACTGCTCGGGCTCGACCGTATCGCCCGCCTTCACGAGCACTTCGATGACGGGCACGTCCTTGTAATCGCCGATATCCGGCACCTTCACTTCGATCGCTTGACTCATCTGTTTCTGTCTCCATGGCCGCGCGCGCTCCTCCCGGAAGCGGCGCGCGGCATCACACGGCGTGTGCGTTAAACGGTCATCGGGTTGGGCTTGGACGGATCGAGGTTGTACTTGGCGATCGCGTCCGCGACCACCTTGCGCTCGATCGTGCCTTCGTCGGCCAGCGCGTTGAGCGCGGCGACGGTGACCCAGTGGCGGTCGACCTCGAAGAAGTGGCGCAGGTTCTCGCGCGTGTCCGAACGACCGTAGCCGTCGGTGCCCAGCACGACGAAGCGGCGATCGATCTGGCCGCGGATCTGGTCGACCAGCGCACGAACGTAGTCGGTCGATGCGATGACCGGGCCCTGCGTGTCCTTCAGGCACTTCTGCACGTGCGACAGGCGACGCTCCTCGGTCGGATGGAGCAGGTTCCAGCGCTCGATTTCGTGGCCTTCGCGCGCGAGCTCGGTGAAGCTCGGCACGCTCCACAGGTCGGCGGCGACGCCCCAGTCGTTCTTCAGCAGATCGGCGGCGGCGATCACTTCGTTGAAGATCGTGCCCGCGCCGAGCAGCTGGACGCGCGGCGCCTTCGTGTTCGCATCGGCCTTCTTGAACGCGTACATGCCCTTGATGATGTCGGCCGCCACTTGCTCGCCCTGCGGGATCGCCGGGTGCTCGTAGTTCTCGTTCATCACCGTGATGTAGTAGTACACGTCTTCCTGGTCCTGCACCATGCGGCGCAGGCCGTCCTGGATGATCACAGCCAGTTCATAACCGAAGGTCGGGTCGTAGCTCACGCAGTTCGGCACCGATGCCGCCCACAGGAGCGAGTGGCCGTCTTCGTGCTGCAGGCCTTCGCCGTTCAGCGTCGTGCGGCCCGCGGTACCGCCGAGCAGGAAGCCGCGCGAACGCATGTCGCCCGCGGCCCATGCGAGGTCGCCGATCCGCTGGAAGCCGAACATCGAGTAGAAGATGTAGAACGGCACCATGATCTCGCCGTGCGTCGAATACGACGTCGCCGCCGCGATCCAGTCGCACATGCCGCCCGCCTCGTTGATGCCTTCCTGCAGGATCTGGCCGGTTTCCGATTCCTTGTAGAACATCAGCTGGTCGGAATCTTCCGGCACGTACTTCTGGCCTTGCTGGTTCCAGATGCCGATCTGGCGGAACAGGCCTTCCATGCCGAACGTGCGCGACTCGTCCGGGACGATCGGCACGACGCGCTTGCCGAGCGCCTTGTCCTTCAGCAGGATGTTCAGGATCCGCACGAACGCCATCGTCGTCGAGATCTCGCGGCCTTCGCCCGTGCCCTTCAGGAGCGGCTCGAACGCGTCGAGCGCCGGCACCGGCAGCGAGGTCGCCTTCTCGCGGCGCTGCGGCAGGTAGCCGCCGAGGTCCATGCGCTGCTTGCGCATGTATTCGAGTTCCTTCGAGCCTTCGTCGAACTTGAGGTACGGCACGTCGGCGATCTGTTCGTCGGTGATCGGCAGGCGGAACTGGTCGCGGAACTTCTTCAGTTGCTCGACCGGCAGCTTCTTCTGCTGGTGCGTGATGTTCATCGCCTGGCCCGACTCGCCCATCCCGTAGCCCTTGATGGTCTTCGCGAGGATGACGGTCGGCGCGTCCTTCGTGTTGCTGGCCTCGTGGAACGCCGCGTAGATCTTGTGCGGATCGTGGCCGCCGCGGTTCAGCGCCCAGATGTCGTCGTCCGACCAGTCGGCGACCAGCGCCTTCAGTTCAGGCGTGTTGAAGAAGTGCTCGCGGACGAACGCGCCCGATTCCGACTTGTACGTCTGGTATTCGCCGTCGACGACTTCCATCATGCGGCGCATCAGCGCGCCCGTCTTGTCGCGTGCGAACAGCGCATCCCAGCGGCTGCCCCAGATGACCTTGATCACGTTCCAGCCGGCGCCGCGGAATTCCGATTCCAGTTCCTGGATGATCTTGCCGTTGCCGCGCACCGGGCCGTCGAGACGCTGCAGGTTGCAGTTGATCACGAACACGAGGTTGTCGAGCTTCTCGCGGCTCGCCATCCCGATCGCGCCGAGCGATTCCGGTTCGTCCGTCTCGCCGTCGCCGAGGAACGCCCACACCTTGCGGCCCTGCGTCTTCGCGATGCCGCGCGCTTCGATGTACTTCATGAAGCGCGCCTGGTAGATCGCCATGATCGGGCCCAGGCCCATCGACACGGTCGGGAACTGCCAGAAGTCCGGCATCAGCCACGGGTGCGGATACGACGAGATGCCGTTGCCGCCGACTTCCTGGCGGAAGTTGTCGAGCTGGTTCTCGGTCAGGCGGCCGAGCAGGAACGCGCGCGAGTACACGCCCGGCGACGAGTGGCCCTGCACGAACACGAGATCGCCGCCGTGGTTCTCGGACGGCGCGTGCCAGAAGTGGTTGTAGCCGACGTCATAGAGCGTCGCGGCCGATGCGAACGATGCGATGTGGCCGCCGACGTTCGTGTCCTTGCCCGCGCGCAGCACCATCGCCAGCGCGTTCCAGCGCGTGTACGAACGGATGCGGTGCTCGAGGTCCTGGTCGCCAGGAATCTTCGCCTGGGCTTCGACCGGGATCGTGTTGATGTACGGGGTATTCGCGGAGAACGGCAGGTGTTCGCCGTGCATGCGCGCGAACTCGATCTGCTTTTCGATCAGGTAATGCGCGCGGCCGGTGCCCACGGAGGAGATCACGCCATCGAGCGACTCGAGCCACTCAACGGTTTCTTGCGGGTCGTCGTCACGTTCGGCGGCGACATATTTCATCACTTCGTTCGGTACAGCGGACATTCTCGTCTCCTGGGTCCTGGAATGTGAGGATCGCTCTCGTGCAGACGACGCGACGCGACCGGCTGCGGGCAAGCTCCAGCGGATTGTAATGAGCGTGCGCGGGCCCGCGCAACAAGATTTTCGAATTGTGAGATCTTTTCTCGTAATGCGGAATATTGCTGCGCTGCACCCTTGTTTCGGGGCTCCGCGGCACGTCCCCGCAGCATAAATCCGTTTCCGTTCAACATATGCGGTACAGGTTTTCCATGTATTGCGCTGCGCTACAATCCTGCCATGTTGACCGATCGGCTTTTCGCACGCTCGGCGCGACCGTCGGGCCCGCCGGCGGAGTCGCAGCCGTCCCGTTGGCACCACGGACCGTGGTGGTCCAATTCCTATTTGCTGACGCCGCTGCTGTCGATCCTGGTGTTCCTGGTGGTGATGAGCCTCATCCTGTGGAGCCTCAATCGCCGCGAACAGCAGCAGCAGGAAGACACCCTCTTCCGTAACGTCGCGTGGGCGCAGCAGCAGATCCGCCTGTCGATGACGGGCGCGCAGGAACAGCTCCAGGCGCTGTCGCGCGATCTCGCGTCGGGCCGCCTCGACCAGAACGCGTTCCAGATGGCCGTCGCGGACGTGATGCAGACGCATCCGGAAATCCTCTACCTGAACTGGTACACCGCGCCCGGCGTGCAGCGCTGGCCGACCGTGCATCCGCCGCTGCTCGGCCAGCGGCTCGCGAAGCCCGGCGACGCACAGATGCAGGACGCCGTGCGCGGCGCCTACGACGAAGCGCGCAGCACGCGCCGCCAGGCCTATTCGCCGCTGATGTACGACGACTTCGGCAACGGCTTCATCACGCTGCAGACGCCGGTGATGCGCGGCGACCGCGAGTATCTCGGCTCGATCGCCGCGGTGTTCTCGGTCGAAGGCATCCTGAAGCACGACATCCCGCAGGAGCTGTCGTCGAAGTACAAGATCTCGATCACCGACGCGAACAACCGCGAGCTGTCGTCCACGTCGACGCGCCCGCGCCTGCCGCGCGACTCGCACTACGACCTGCCGCTCGACCCGCCCGGCCAGGGGCTGACCGTGCGCGTGTACGCGTTCCCGCAGCTCACGAACCTGACCAACAACACGCTCGTGTGGCTCGTCGCGGGGCTGTCGTGCTTCGTGCTGTGGAGCCTCTGGAGCCTGTGGAAGCACACGCGCCAGCGCTTCGAGGCGCAGCAGGCGCTGTACGCGGAAGCGTTCTTCCGCCGCGCGATGGAGAACTCGGTGCTGATCGGCATGCGCGTGCTCGACATGCACGGCCGCATCACGCACGTGAACCCGGCGTTCTGCCGGATGACCGGCTGGGACGAGAGCGACCTCGTCGGCAAGGTCGCGCCGTTCCCGTACTGGCCGCGCGACGCCTATCCGGAAATGCAGCGCCAGCTCGACATGACGCTGCGCGGCAAGGCGCCGAGCTCGGGCTTCGAGCTGCGCGTGCGGCGCAAGAACGGCACGCTGTTCCATGCGCGCCTGTACGTGTCGCCGCTGATCGACAGTTCCGGCCGCCAGACCGGCTGGATGTCGTCGATGACCGACATCACCGAGCCGAAGCGCGCGCGCGAGGAACTCGCGGCCGCGCACGAGCGCTTCACGACGGTGCTCGAAAGCCTCGACGCCGCGGTGTCGGTGCTGGCCGCCGACGAGGCCGAGCTGCTGTTCGCGAACCGCTACTACCGCCACCTGTTCGGCATCCGCCCCGACGGCCATCTCGAGCTGTCGGGCGGCGGCTTCGATCGCGCACAGGCATCGTCCGACTCGATCGACATGGTCGACGCGTTCGCGGGCCTGCCGGCCGCAGCGCTGACGAGCAGCACCGCCGATGCGCAGGAGGTGTACGTCGAGAGCATCCAGAAGTGGTTCGAGGTGCGCCGCCAGTACATCCAGTGGGTGGACGGCCACCTCGCGCAGATGCAGATCGCGACCGACATCACGACCCGCAAGAAGGCGCAGGAACTCGCGCACCAGCAGGAAGAGAAGCTGCAGTTCACGAGCCGATTGATGACGATGGGTGAAATGGCGTCGTCGATTGCTCACGAATTGAATCAGCCGCTCGCCGCGATCAACAACTACTGCTCGGGCACGCTCGCGCTCGTCAAGAGCGGCCGCGGCACGCCCGAGACGCTACAGCCCGCGCTGGAAAAGACCGCGCAGCAGGCGCTGCGCGCGGGGATGATCGTCAAGCGGATCCGCGAATTCGTGAAGCGCAGCGAGCCGAAGCGCCAGCCGGCGCGCGTCGCGGACATCGTCGCCGACGCGGTCGGGCTCGCCGAAATCGAGGCCAGGAAGCGCAGGATCCGGATCGTCACGGAAATCCTCGCAAGAATGCCTATTATTTATGTCGACCCCGTGCTGATCGAGCAGGTGCTGATGAACCTGATGAAGAACGCGGCCGAGGCGATGGCCGACGTGAAGCCGGCGTCGGCGGACGGCGTGATCCGCGTCGTCGCCGACATCGATGCGGGATTCGTCGACATCCGCGTGATCGACCAGGGTCCGGGCGTCGACGAAGCGACCGCCGAACGCCTGTTCGAACCGTTTTACAGCACCAAGTCCGATGGCATGGGCATGGGGCTGAACATCTGCCGTTCGATCATCGAATCGCATCGGGGGCGTCTGTGGGTGGTCAACAACGTCGAGCCGGATGGCCGCATTTCCGGCGCGACGTTCCACTGCAGCCTGCCCATTGGGGAACCCGCTGATCTCGGCCAAGGGGGGCGCGAGGCATCGGCATCACATACCGTAACGGGAGAACTATGAATAGCCCTGTCACCACCACTCAGGAAACCGTCTTTGTCGTTGACGACGACGAGGCCGTACGGGACTCGCTGCGCTGGCTGCTGGAGGCGAACGGCTATCGCGTGCAATGCTTCTCGAGCGCCGAGCAATTCCTCGATGCGTACCAGCCTGCGCAACAGGCCGGACAGATCGCGTGCCTGATCCTCGACGTGCGGATGTCGGGCATGAGCGGTCTCGAACTGCAGGAACGCCTGATCGCCGACAACGCCGCGCTGCCGATCATCTTCGTCACGGGTCACGGCGACGTGCCGATGGCCGTGTCGACGATGAAAAAGGGTGCGATGGACTTTATCGAGAAACCGTTCGACGAAGCCGAGCTGCGCAAGCTCGTCGAGCGGATGCTCGACAAGGCCCGAAGCGAGAGCAAGAGCGTCCAGGAACAGCGTGCCGCGAGCGAACGCCTGTCGAAGCTGACCGCGCGCGAACAGCAGGTGCTCGAACGGATCATCGCGGGCCGCCTGAACAAGCAGATCGCCGACGACCTCGGCATCAGCATCAAGACGGTCGAAGCGCACCGCGCGAACATCATGGAAAAGCTCAACGTCAACACGGTGGCCGACCTGCTGCGCCTCGCGCTGTCGAAGAAACAGGCCTGAGCGTACGCCGGCCGCGGCGGCCCTGCCCGCCCGGCCCGGCCGCCCCGCGCGATGCGGCCCACTCGCGCGGCGGCGGCCTTTCCTCCCGGCGCGCGAGCGCCGCGGTCATGACGCTTCCTGCTGATTCGCTGTCGGACGGCAGCAGGCGAACGGTATAATTGCGTGTTTTGCTGCGGCGCTTCGTGCCGTACGCACGCATTCCAACTTCCCGGCAGGACCCACCACCATGACAGCCCTCCTCATCGACGGCAACGCCCTTTCGAAGACCTTGCGCGCGCAGGCCGCCGAACGCGCCGCCGCCCTGACCGCACGCGGCCACCAGCCCGGCCTCGCGGTAATCCTCGTCGGCGAAAACCCGGCGAGCGAAGTCTACGTGCGCAACAAGATCAAGGCGTGCGAGGACAACGGTTTCTTCTCGCTGAAGGACACGTACCCGGCAACGCTGTCGGAAGCCGACCTGCTCGCGCGCATCGACGAACTGAACCGCGACCCGAAGATCCACGGCATCCTCGTCCAGTTGCCGCTGCCCGCGCACATCGACAGCCACAAGGTGATCGAGGCGATCGCACCGGAGAAGGACGTCGACGGCTTTCACGTTGCGAACGCCGGCGCGCTGATGACCGGCAAGCCGCTGTTCCGCCCGTGCACGCCGTATGGCGTGATGAAGATGTTCGCCGCGCATGACATCGCGCTGCAGGGCGCGAACGCAGTCGTGATCGGCCGCTCGAACATCGTCGGCAAGCCGATGGCGATGCTGCTGCTCGAAGCCGGCGCGACCGTGACGATCTGCCACAGCAAGACGCGCGACCTCGCCGCGCACACGCGGCAGGCCGACATCGTGGTCGCCGCGGTCGGCAAGCGCAACATCCTGACGGCCGACATGGTGAAGCCCGGCGCGACGGTGATCGACGTCGGCATGAACCGCGACGACGCAGGCAAGCTGTGCGGCGACGTCGATTTCGCGGGCGTGAAGGAAGTCGCCGGCCACATCACGCCGGTGCCGGGCGGTGTCGGCCCGATGACCATCACGATGCTGCTGATCAACACGATCGAAGCCGCCGAGCGCGCTGCCGCCGCGGCCGCCTGACCCCCTCTGCCCGTACAGCCGGCGCGCGGTCCCGTGCGCCGGCGTCTCGCCAGCCGCACCACACCGGCTGCACCACGCCGGCCGCGCGTCGCCCGACGGCTTGCCGTCCCGCATCCGACCCTGCGTCAATCGCGCCGTTAGAAACTAACGATTGGAAAGCGCACGATGCGCCCCAATAATGTCGGTATCGGGCGCCATCGCGCCCAGCCGCCGTTACCCTTTTCATCCCGGTTCATCCGGCAACAGACAGGGAGTCTTATGTCCGCCAGCGCCAACACCAATCCGCTCCTCGACTTCACCGGCCTGCCCCGCTTCGGCGAAATCCGCCCGGAACACGTGACGCCCGCGCTCGATACGCTGCTCGACGCAGCCGGTCGCGCGGTCGACGCCGCGAGCGCGCCCGCGACGCCGGCGACCTGGGCCGCCGTCGTCGAGACGGTCGAGCAGGCGACGGAGCCGCTCGGCCGTGCGTGGGGCGTCGTCGGCCACCTGAACGCGGTCGCCGATACGCCCGAGCTGCGGGCCGCATACGGCGAGAACCTGCCGCGCGTGACCGAGTTCTGGTCGAGCGTCGGCCAGAATCTCGCGCTGTACGAGAAGTACAAGGCGATCGCCGCGAGCGCCGAATACGCGACGCTGTCCGCCGAGCGCAAGAAGATCCTCGACAACGCGCTGCGCGATTTCCGCCTGTCGGGCGCCGAGCTGCCCGAGGACCAGAAGCCGCGCTTCGCGGAACTGCAGGAACAGCAGGCCGCGCTGTCGAAGGCGTTCTCCGACCACGTGCTCGACGCGACCAACGCGTACGCGTACTTCGTGCAGGACGACGCCGAACTGGCCGGCCTGCCCGGCGACGCGATCGAGGCCGCCCGCGAAGCCGCGCAGAAGGACAGCAAGGACGGCTGGAAATTCACGCTGCACTTTCCGTCATACTTCCCGGTGCTGCAGTACGCGAACACCCGCGCGCTGCGCGAGACGCTCTACCGCGCCTATGCGACGCGCGCGTCGGAACTGGGGCCGCAGTACGGCGACGGCAAGGCCGAGTGGGACAACACGGCGATCGTCGCCGACGAGCTGAAGCTGCGCCGCGAAGAGGCGCAGATGCTCGGCTACCGCAACTTCGCCGAAGTGTCGCTCGCGCCGAAGATGGCCGAATCGCCGCAGCAGGTGATCGCGTTCCTCGAGGATCTCGCGACGCGCGCGCGCCCGCACGCGGACAAGGACTGGGACGAACTGCGCGCATTCGCGGCGAAGGAACTCGGCCTCGCCGAACTCGCGCCGTGGGACGTCGCGTACGCAGCCGAAAAGCTGCGCGAGCAGCGCTACGCGTTCTCGGAAAACGAGGTCAAGCAGTACTTCCCGGAGCCGGCCGTGCTGAAGGGCCTGTTCACCGTCACCGAGACGCTGTTCGGCGTGCGGATCAAGCCGGACGACGCGCCGGTGTGGCACAAGGACGTGCGCTTCTTCCGCGTCGAAAACCGCGACGGCTCGCTCGTCGCGCAGTTCTATCTCGACCTGTACGCGCGCGAAGGCAAGCGCGGCGGCGCATGGATGGACGACGCGCGTTCGCGCGCGAAGCGCGGCAGCACCGTGCAGACGCCGGTCGCATACCTGACCTGCAACTTCTCGGCACCGGTCGGCGGCAAGCCCGCGTGCTTCACGCACGACGAAGTCATCACGCTGTTCCATGAGTTCGGCCACGGGCTGCATCACATGCTCACGCGCGTCGACGAACTCGGCGTGTCCGGCATCAACGGCGTCGAATGGGATGCGGTCGAGCTGCCGTCGCAGTTCATGGAAAACTTCTGCTGGGAATGGGACGTGCTGTCGTCGATGTCGTCGCACGTCGACACGGGCGCCACGCTGCCGCGCGACCTGTTCGACAAGATGATCGCCGCGAAGAATTTCCAGAGCGGGCTCGGCACGCTGCGCCAGATCGTGTTCTCGATGTTCGACATGCTGCTGCACGTCGACTTCGACCCGGCGGGTGCAACCGGCGTGACCGCATTCGCGCGCGAGATCAACGAGCGCTATCACGTGATCCCGCAAGCGGCGTTCTCGCGCTGGCCGAACACGTTCAGCCATATCTTCGCGGGCGGTTATGCGGCCGGCTACTACAGCTACAAATGGGCCGAGGTGCTGTCGGCCGACGCGTACGCGGCATTCGAGGAAGCGGCGGCCGCGAGCGGCAGCGTGCTCGACGCGGCGACCGGCACGCGCTATCGCCGCGAAATCCTCGAGGTCGGCGGCAGCCGGCCGGCGATGGATTCGTTCAAGGCGTTCCGCGGCCGCGAGCCCGAAATCGATGCGCTGCTGCGCCACAACGGGATGGCCGCGCCCGCGCACTGAGCGCGCCGCCCCGCCCGACCCTTCGGGCTGCATCGAAAGGCATCGCTTCGGCGGTGCCTTTTTTCATGGTGCGGTCGATTCGTCGTCGAACAGCGAGAACTGCCCGTGACGCTCGGCCGTGTCCTCATCGATGCGCACGCCGACGCCGAGCAGCCGCACGGCCTGCGCGCGCCGCTGCAGCCCCTTCGCGAGCAGCGTGACGGCCGTATCGGCATTCGTCGCGTCGGCCACGCACTCGACCGTCGTGCGCTGGAAATCGGCGAAGCGGATCTTCACGTACAGCTTGCGGATCGACCGCGCGGCGCCGGCGCGCGCGACGCGCACGTCGAGTTGCACGACGAGGCGGCGGATTTCCTCCGCGCATTGCTCGAGCGTCGTCAGGTCGGTCACGTAGGTCGTCTCGACGCTGACCGACTTGCGCTCCTGGTCGGCCTGCACGGGCCGCTCGTCGATCCCGCGCGACAGCTCGTACAGCCGCCGCCCGAACGCGCCGAATTCGCGGTGCAGGTCGATCAGCGGCCAGTCGCGCAATTGCGCGCAGGTCTGGATGCCGAGCCGGTCGAGCCGCGTAGCCGTCACCTTGCCGACGCCGTGCAGCTTGCGCACCGGCAGCGCCGCGACGAACGCGTCGATCTCGTGCGGCCGCACGACGAACAGGCCGTCGGGCTTGTTCCAGTCGGACGCGATCTTCGCGATGAACTTGTTCGGCGCGACGCCGGCCGACACGGTCACGCCGACCGTGTCGTGCACGCGCTGGCGGATCTCCCGCGCAATCAGCGTCGCGCTGCCCTGGCACCGCTCGGACCCGCTGACGTCGAGGTACGCCTCGTCGAGCGACAACGGCTCGACGTCGGGCGTGTAGTCGCGATAGATCGCCATGATCTGCCGCGACGCCGCGCGGTACTTGTCCATCGCGGACGGCAGGATCAGCAGGTCCGGACACTTGCGCATCGCCAGCGCCGACGACATCGCCGAATGCACGCCGTAGCGCCGCGCCTCGTAGTTGCAGGTCGCGATCACGCCGCGCTGGTCCGGCCGGCCGCCGACCGCGATCGGCCGGTTGCGCAGCGACGGGTCGTCGCGCATCTCGACCGACGCGTAGAAACAGTCGCAATCGCAATGAATGATCTTGCGCATGCGCGGCAGCACGTCGCCCGGCGGCGGTGCGTGTGGATCGGCAGGCGGAATGGTGGTCGGGTTCACGGTGCCGATACTGTACAAAAACACAGTGCCGGTTTCAACTGTCGCGTGCGGCCACGCCCGGCTGCGCCGTACCGGCCCGCTTTGCACGGATCGTATTGGCGGTGCGCGGAGAGCGGCGCCTATACTCGTCTGCCGCGACACACGAAACGCAAAGGTGACGAATGAAGACGATCGGACTGATCGGCGGAATGAGCTGGGAATCGTCGGCCGAGTACTACCGGATGATCAACCGGCACTCGAAGGCGCTGCATGGCGGGCATCACAACGCGAAGAGCGTGCTGGTGACGGTCGATTTCGCGGAGATCGAAGCGCTGCAGCGCACGCAAGACTGGGCCGCACTCGGCGAACGGATGGCCGGCGCCGCGCGGCAGCTCGAAGCGGCCGGCGCCGATCTCGTCGTGCTGACGACCAATACGATGCACCGCGTGCATGACGCGATCGAAGCCGCGGTGACGCTGCCGTTCCTGCACATCGCCGATCCGACCGGCACCGCGCTGCGCGACGCGGGCGTCGAGCGCGTCGCGCTGCTCGGCACGCGCTACACGATGGAGCTGCCGTTCTATGCGGAGCGGCTGCGCGGGAAGTTTGGGATGGAGGTGCTGGTACCGGACGAACGCGGGCGCGACGACGTGCACCGGATCATCTACGACGAGCTGTGTCACGGCGTCATCTCGCACGAATCGCGCGCGACGTACGTGACGATCATCGAAGGACTGGCGAAGCGCGGCGCGCAGGCCGTGATCCTCGGCTGTACGGAAATCACGCTGCTGATCGGCGCGGACGACTCGCCGCTGCCGGTATTCGACACGACCGCGCTGCATGCGAAGGCGGCCGTGGAATGGGCTGCGCGATAACGATACACGCGCAGAAAACAAAAAACCCGGCACGAGGCCGGGTTCCTGTCGACGAAGCGCGCATCGGTCATATGCGCCGCACATCGTCTGGTGTGCTTGGTTGCGGGGGTAGGATTTGAACCTACGACCTTCGGGTTATGAGCCCGACGAGCTGCCAGACTGCTCCACCCCGCGTCAGAGAAATAAATTATAGGGTGAGGAAGTACTCACGTCAACACTTTTGTCGCAATTTCTTTCCCCCCCCACGCAGCGATGCGTGGCACCCTCGCCGCCTCGCGCATCGCACGCGTTCGCGCCGCGTGCTCGCGGTAAGATGGCGGCCTTCGCATTCACGCCGTACGCACACTCCCGTTCATGAAAATCGCCACCTGGAACGTCAACTCGCTCAACGTCCGCAAGCAGCACGTGCTCGACTGGCTCGCGCAAAGCGGCACCGACGTGCTGTGCCTGCAGGAACTGAAGCTGCCCGACGAGAAATTCCCGCGCGTCGATCTCGAAGCGGCCGGCTACCGCAGCTGGTTCACGGGCCAGAAGACCTACAACGGCGTCGCGATCCTCGCGCGCGACACGCTGTCCGTCGACGAAGCGGACGTCGTGCGCAACATCCCCGGCTTCGACGATCCGCAGCAGCGCGTGGTCGCCGCGACGGTCGACGGCGTGCGCATCGTGTCCGCCTATTTTCCGAACGGCCAGGCGCCCGACTCCGACAAGTTCGTCTACAAGATGCAGTGGCTCGACGCGCTGCACGCATGGCTGAGCACGGAACTGCAGCGCTACCCGAAGCTCGCGCTGCTCGGCGACTACAACATCGCGCCGGAAGACCGCGACGTGCACGATCCCGCGAAATGGGAAGGCCAGAACCTCGTGTCGCCGCAGGAGCGCGCGCACTTCGCCAAGCTGATCGAGCTCGGCTTCGTCGATGCGTTCCGCCGCTTCGAACAGCCCGAGAAGACCTTCACGTGGTGGGACTACCGGATGATGGCGTTCCGCCGCAACGCGGGGCTGCGCATCGACCACATCCTGCTGTCGCCGGCGCTCGCCGCCACCTGCACGTCGTGCGAGGTCGATCGCACGCCCCGCACGTGGGAACAGCCGTCCGACCACACGCCCGTCGTCGCGGTCGTCGGCTGATCGCGCCGCCCGCGCGCGTTCAGCGCCGCGCGGGCGCCGGCCCGAGATGGGTCCACAGGAACCCGAATTCGGCCGCGTCGGATTCGGCGCGTTCCAGATCGTCGGCGCTGCCGTGGCCGCCGTCGGTATTCTCCCAGTACCACACCCGTTCGTGACCGAGTGCATGCATGCGCGCGGCCATCTTGCGCGCATGCGCGGGATGCACGCGATCGTCGCGCGTCGAGGTCGTCAACAGCAACGGCGGATACGCGACGCCTTCGCGCACGCGGTGATATGGCGAATAGGTAGCCAGCGCCGCGCCCTCGCGCGGATCGTCCGGGTCGCCGTATTCGTCGAGCCACGCGGCGCCCGCATGCAGTTTCGGATAGCGGCGCATATCGAGCAGCGGCACGCGGCACAGCACCGCGCCGAACAACTCCGGCCGCTGCGCCATGCATGCGGCAACCAGTAGCCCGCCGTTGCTGCCGCCCTCGATCCCGAGTTGCGCGGCGGTCGTCACGCCGGTCGCGACCAGATCCTCGGCCACCGCGATGAAGTCGTCGAACGAACGCTGCCGGTGTTCGCGCTGCGCGTCGACGTGCCAGCGCGGCCCGAACTCGCCGCCGCCGCGGATGTGCGCGAACGCCATGACGCCGCCGCGTTCGAGCCACCCGATGCCGAACGCGTCGCTGTAGCCCGGCAGGTTCGGTATCGCAAAGCCGCCGTAGCCCGACAGCAGACACGGCCGCGCCACGCGCGCGGCACCGTCGGGCGCATCGAGTGCGTCAAGCGCATCGCGCGGCCCGATCAGCGTGTACGGCACCACCGTGCCGTCGCGCGAGCGCGCGCTTGCACGACGCACGACGAGCCCGGCCGCATCGAACTGCACCGGCGGCCGGTCGAGCAGCACGCGGCGCGACGGCGCATCGGCCGCGCGATCGGCAAGATCGGCCAGCCAGCATTCGGGCGGATCGAGATAGGTGTCGACGTCCACGTAGACTTCGTCGTTCAGCGTCGACTCGACGGGCTCGACATCGATCTGCGCGTCACCCGGCCAGTCGAACGGCCGCGCGTCCCACGTCCACGTGCCGTCGCCGGCCTGCCGCGGCTGCCACAGCATCGTGCGGTTGTGCACGTCGTCGAGCCAGCTCGCGATCAGCATCGTGCGCGTGTTCGTCCACGTGCAGGCGGACGTCGACGGTTGCGGCGCGAACAGCGTCGTGAGTTCGCGCGCCCCGGCCAGGAACGCCTGCTCGCGGATCGCGAGCAGCGAGCCGCCCGCATGGCGCACGCCATCGCAATCCCAGTCGAGGCGCGGCTCCAGCAGTAGCCAGCCTTCCCAGAACCCGACCTCGACATGCGTCGGCACGTCGTAGCGCGCCCACTCGCCCGCGTCCGTCAGCCGGTACGCATGCGCGTCGAAGAAGTCGACGCTGCGCCACGCGACGTGGCGGTTGTCGATCGGATCGAACCCCGCGCCCGCGCTGATGTCGTCGGGTTCGCCGCGAAATACGACGGGCGCGTCGGCAAGCGGCGTGCCGCGCACCCAGCGCCGCGCTTCATACGGATAACCGGCCGCGGTCGCATGCGCTTCGCCGCGGTCCCAGCTCACGTAGACGGTATCGCGGTCGATCCAGCCGACCGTGTGATGCCCCGGCTCGTCGATCGTGAAACCGCCGTCGACGAAACGGCGTTCGACGAGATCGAACTCGCGCACGACGACCGCGTCGGCGCCGCCCGGCGACAGCGACAGCAGCGCGCGATCGCCGTCCGGATAGAGGATCGCGTCCTGCTCGAACACCCACGACTCGCCCTCCTCGACACCAAGCGCGTCGACGTCGAGCAGCGTTTCCCACGCCGGCTGGCCGGCACGCCAGTCGTCCCAGCGCGTGCGGCGCCACAGCCCCTTCGGATGGAGGTCGTCCTGCCACAGGTCGTAGGCCCAGTCGCGCCAGCGGGTCGGAATCACCGGGCGTTCGCGCGGCAGATACGCTTTGGCGAGACGCGCCGTGAGCGCGCGATACGCGTCGTCGTCGCGCAGCGCGGCGCGCGTGCGCGCATTCTGCTCGTCGACCCACGTGCGGGCGCGCTTGCTGTCGAGCGCTTCGAGGAAACGGAACGGGTCGGCCCCGGCGGGCCAGCGGAAGGAATCGGACATTGCGGATCGGCGGATTGGGAAACGACGGGCAAACCGCGATTATGTCCGATCGCGGCATGCGCGATGCCCGCGCATGCCGCAAATCGTGCTCAGGGCTCCAGATGGAGTTCCTGGATCTTGCGCGTGATCGTGTTGCGGCCGATGCCGAGCCGCTCCGCGGCCTCGACCTTGCGGCCGCGCGTGAAGTCGAGCGCCTCACGGATCACGGCTGCCTCGAAGCGGCGTGCAAGCTCGTCCATCACGTCGGCCGAGTTCTCGCGCAACAGCCGTGCGACTTCGGTGCGCAGCCCGTGCTCCCACAGCGGATAGCCGGCCGGCGCACCGCCGTTCGGCGCGGCCGCGACAGGCGCGGACGCCATCGGTGCCGCACCGATCGCCGGTTGCGCGAACGCCGCATCGCCAACGCTGCCGTGTGCATCCGCACCGTCGCCCGTCGCGACCACCGGCGCACCGGCCGGCACGAGGTCGGGCGGCAGGTCCTTGATCTCGACCGTCTGCGCGGGCGCCATCACGGTCAGCCAGTTCGCGAGGTTCTCGAGCTGCCGCACGTTGCCGGGAAACGCCAGCGACGTCAGGTACGCCAGCGCATCGTCGGACACGCGCTTCGGCTCGACGCCGAGATCGCGCGCGCTCTTCTGCAGGAAGTGGCGCGTGAGCAGCGCGATGTCCTCGCTTCGTTCGCGCAGCGGCGGCAGGCGCAGCCGGATCACGTTGAGCCGGTGGTAAAGATCCTCGCGGAACAGCCCCTGCCGCACGCGCGATTCGAGATTCTGGTGCGTCGCGGCGATCACGCGCACGTTCGCGCGCAGCGGGTTGTGCCCGCCGACCCGATAGAACTGCCCGTCCGACAGCACGCGCAGCAGGCGTGTCTGCAGGTCGAACGGCATGTCGCCGATTTCGTCGAGGAACAGCGTGCCGTTCTCGGCCTGCTCGAAGCGGCCCTGCCGTGTCGTCTGCGCGCCGGTGAACGCGCCGCGCTCATGGCCGAACAGCTCGGATTCGAGCAGGTCCTTCGGAATCGCCGCGGTGTTCAGCGCGATGAACGGCCCGTTCGCGCGCGGGCTGTGACGGTGCAGCGCACGCGCGACGAGCTCCTTGCCGGTGCCCGACTCGCCCGTGATCAGCACGGTCGCCGCCGAATGCGACAAGCGGCCGATCGCGCGGAACATGTCCTGCATCGCGGGCGCCTGGCCGAGCATCTCGGGCGCCTCGGCCACGCGCTCGTCCTGCGGCGCGCCGCCGCGCAGGCTTTCCTCGACCGCGCGACGGATCAGCTCGACCGCCTTGTCGACGTCGAACGGCTTCGCGAGATATTCGAACGCGCCGCCCTGGAACGCGGCGACAGCGCTGTCGAGATCGGAGAACGCGGTCATGATGATGACGGGCAGGCCCGGCAGCCGCTCGTGCATCGCCTGCAGCAACTCGAGGCCCGAGCCGCCCGGCATCCGGATGTCGGACACGAGCACCTGCGGCGTCTCGTGGTCGAGCGCGGCCAGCGCATCGCGCACGTTCGCGAAGCTCTTCGTCGCGAAGCTGTCCCGGGCGAGTGCCTTTTCAAGCACCCAGCGGATCGATTGGTCGTCGTCTACTATCCAGATCGGCTTCATAGGTCGGTCAGGTATGGGTGGATCCGGTGAATCGTGCTGTTACCGCTCAATGGTCGAGCGGCAGCAGAATCTGAAATTCGGTACGTCCGGGCCGGCTTTCGACCTCGATCATCCCGTCGTGCTGCTGCACGAACGTCTGCGCGAGCGTGAGGCCGAGGCCGCTGCCGTCTTCGCGCCCGGACACGAGCGGGTAGAAAATCCGGTCGCGGATCTCTTCCGGAATGCCGGGCCCGTTGTCGATCACGTGCAAGTCCAGTGCCAGCTTGTACAGGCGCTTCGCGATCGTGATCTTGCGCGCGATGCGGGTGCGCAACTCGATCTTCGCGTCGCCCTGCGCGATCCGTTCGCGCAGCGCCTGCGCGGCATTGCGCACGATGTTGAGCAGCGCCTGGATCAGTTGCTCCTTGTCGCCGCGCAGGTCCGGCACGCTCACGTCGTAGTCGCGCTCGATCGTGAGCCCCCGCGGGAATTCCGCGAGCATCACCGCGCGCACGCGTTCGCACACTTCATGAATGTTCACGTCGCCGACGATGTGCGGATGCCGGTGCGGCTCCAGCAACCGGTCGACGAGCGTCTGCAGGCGGTCGGATTCCTTGATGATCACCTGCGTGTATTCGCGCAACTCGCCGCGCTCGCGCTCGCCGAGCTCGAATTCGAGCAGCTGGGCTGCGCCGCGAATTCCGCCGAGCGGGTTCTTGATCTCGTGCGCGAGGTTGCGGATCAGTTGCTTGTTGACCGCGGTCAGGTCGTGGATGCGCTCCTCGCGATCGGTGCGCGACTGCCGCTCGTTCTCGAACAGCTCGACGAGCACGAAATCGGGCGCGGTCTCGAGGAAGCCGACGATCGCGTGCACATGCAGCGGTTCGCGGCCGGGCCGGTCGAGCACGGTATCGAGATGCGTCGCGTGAAAGCGCTCCTCGCCGATCGCGGTGATCGTCGACGCAAGCTCGTTCGCGTTCGGAAAAATCTCGCCCCACGGCCGCTGCGCGAGCTGCCGGCGCGAGATGTCGAGCATCGCCTCCGCGGACGGGTTCGCGAACGCGATCCGCAGCGTCTTGCGGTCGAGCACGATCACGACCGTCGGCAACGCTTCCAGCCCCGCAAGCAGGCCCGACCGCGCGAGCCGCTCGTCGTCCGTCAGTCGCTCGGGCTGCCCCGTTTTCGCCTTGATCAGATTCTTCAGAACCATCTGCGTGCTTGTCGCGCCTCAACGGGCCAGAAAATGAAAATCGTCGGAACAAAAAAGGGACGGCTGGACGCCGTCCCCTTTCAGACTCCGCCGTTCCCGCCGCAGCCTGCGCGACGGGAACGAACCGGCAAAACGGCGCTGAATCGAAGCACCATCGCCGATTACAGCGAGTAGTACATCTCGAACTCGATCGGGTGCGTCGTCATGCGGAACTTCGCCAGCTCCTGCTCCTTCAGCGCGAGGTACGCGTCGAGCATGCCGTCCGTGAACACGCCGCCGCGCGTCAGGAACTCGCGATCCTTGTCGAGCGCTTCGAGTGCCTGGTCGAGGCCCGCGCAGACGGTCGGGATCTTTGCATCCTCTTCCGGCGGCAGGTCGTACAGGTTCTTGTCGGCTGCTTCGCCCGGATGGATCTTGTTCTGGATCCCGTCGAGGCCGGCCATCATCAGCGCCGTGAAGCACAGGTACGGGTTCGCCATCGGATCCGGGAAGCGCGTTTCGATACGGCGGCCCTTCGGGTTCGACACGTGCGGAATGCGGATCGATGCCGAACGGTTGCGTGCCGAGTAGGCCAGCTTGACCGGTGCTTCGAAGTGCGGGACCAGACGCTTGTACGAGTTCGTCGTCGGGTTCGTGATCGCGTTCAGTGCACGGGCGTGCTTGATGATGCCGCCGATGTAGAACAGCGCCAGTTCCGACAGGCCGGCGTAGCCGTTGCCCGCGAACAGGTTCTGGCCGTCCTTCCAGATCGACTGGTGAACGTGCATGCCCGAACCGTTGTCGCCGACGACCGGCTTCGGCATGAACGTCGCCGTCTTGCCGTACGAGTGCGCGACGTTATGGATGATGTACTTCGACCATTGCGTCCAGTCGGCGCGCTGCACGAGCGTCGAGAACTTCGTGCCGATTTCGTTCTGGCCCTGGCCTGCCACTTCGTGGTGGTGCACTTCGACCGGGATGCCGAGCTGTTCGAGCAGCAGGCACATTTCCGAACGGATGTCCTGGAACGTGTCGACCGGCGCGACCGGGAAGTAGCCGCCCTTCGTGCCCGGACGGTGGCCCGTGTTGCCGCCTTCGAATTCCTTGCCGGCCGACCACGGTGCTTCTTCCGAGTTGATCTTCACGAAGCAGCCCGACATGTCCGTGTTCCACTGGACCGAGTCGAAAATGAAGAATTCCGGTTCCGGACCGAAGTAGGCCGTGTCGCCAATGCCCGTGCTCTTCAGGTACGCTTCGCCGCGCTTCGCGAGCGAACGCGGATCGCGCTCGTAGCCCTTGCCGTCGGCCGGCTCGACCACGTCGCAGGTCAGCACGAGGGTCGACTCTTCATAGAACGGGTCGACGAATGCGGCGGTCGGGTCCGGCATGAGCAGCATGTCCGACGCCTCGATGCCCTTCCAGCCCGCGATCGACGAACCGTCGAATGCATGACCGCTTTCGAACTTGTCTTCGTCAAACGCCGAAACCGGCACCGACACGTGCTGTTCCTTGCCGCGCGTATCCGTGAAGCGGAAATCGACAAACTTGACGTCCTCGTCCTTCACGAGCTGCATGACGTCGGCGACGGTTTTACTCATAACCTCTTCTCCTGATTGAACAATTCCGGCGGACTGGGAACCGCCTCGTTTATCGAGCTGATCGGGGTCTTGCTTTGGCGCAGCGCGCCCCGATTCGACCGAAACCTATAAAGCAGCTTCCGTGCCACCTATGTGCAAGACCGGCGCGAATCGCGCCGGCGCTCGCCGCGACGGGGCTGTGCTGCGCAACTCCGGGGCTCGGCGCCGCACCGGCCGCCAACCGATGGCACCGCCGTGGTGCAATCGTCGCGATGCGCCGCGCCCGCGGAATCATTCTGGTGCATTCGCACCATTCTGCACTCTTTTGGTGAACGCGTGTGCGGTGCGTGCACCGTGCTGCATGCGGCTATCCGTGCCGCGACGCCGCGCTAGAATGTTCGTTTGACCGATACGGAGACTCCCCGCCATGAGTACGCTCGACCAGCTTTACGCGAAGGCCGACGAACGCCGCGCACAAGGCGCGCTCAACTATGCCGGCGCACTGCTGCCGGTCGAGGCATTCGAACTGCTGCAGCTCGACCCGTCGGCGCGCCTCATCGACGTGCGCACCCGCGCCGAGCTCGACTGGATCGGCCGCCCGCTCGTCGGCGACGGCCAGTACCTGCACCTCGAATGGACGCGCTACCCGGGCGGCGTGCCGAACGCCGAATTCGTCGACGACCTGAAGGCGGCCATCGCGCCCGATACACCCATCCTGTTCCTGTGCCGCAGCGCCGCGCGCTCGAAGCTCGCCGCGGTCGCGTCGTCGCAGGCCGGTTTCACGAAGGCGTTCGATCTGCTCGAAGGCTTCGAGGGGGCAAAGGACGCCGAAGGCCACCGCAAGACGGTCGACGGCTGGTGCTTCCGCAAACTGCCGTGGATCGGCGCCTGACGGCGCGCGTTCCCGACCGGTTGCGACAACCCCATCGTCGAGCCGGGCGATGACATGCCAATGACGGGCCGCGTTGCGCGGCCCGTTGCTTTTGTGCGGAGGGTCAGGCGCGCGGCGTGTCCGGCTCGACGACGTCGCCGCCGAGCAGGTGCACGCCTTCGCGCAGCTTCACGAACGCGGCTGCGACCGCTTCCGGCTCGCCTTTCACGCCGAGGTCGATGTGACGGCGCGCATAGATGCCGCCGCGCTCCGCGTCGCCCACGCTCGGCAGGCTGAACACGCGCACGCCGGGGAAGTCGCGCTCGATACGCTCCATCAGCGGCGTGAGCGTCGATTCCGGCAGTTCAAACACGTACAGGGAACGCTCCGCGTGCGGCGTCGCGTGATGCAGGTGCGCGTATTTCGTATCGAGCACCCATTCGATCATCGGCCAGGCCATCACCGGGAAGCCCGGCACGAAGTGCAGATCGCCGACCGAGAAACCCGGAATCCGGTTGTAGCCATTCGGGATGATCGTCGCGCCGACCGGGAACACGCCCATGTTGAAGCGGTGCTGGTTCTCCGGCGAATCGAAGTCGACCGGCGTGGCCGGATCGCCGTGGGTTTCGCGGATCCGCTCCGAGATCAGCACCTTCGCTTCCGGATGCAGTTCGAGCGGCACGCCGAGCGCGGCGGCCGCGCACTGGCGCGTGTGGTCATCCGGCGTCGCGCCGATGCCGCCCGTCGAGAACACGATGTCGCCCGACGCGATCGCGCGTGCGAGCGTCGCCGTGATGCGCGCCGGATCGTCGCCGACGTATTCGGCCCAGTCGAGCGCGAGGCCACGCGCGCCGAGCAGCTCGATGACCTTCGCCAGATGCTTGTCCTGCCGGCGGCCCGAGAGGATTTCGTCGCCGATGATGATGATGCCGATGCTCATGCCTGCCCCATGTCGATTGCGGTGGCGCGCGCGCTCGCGCTCGCGCGCAGGTCCTCCAGCGCGCGCAGGCAATAGTGCCCGAACCACAGCGCCGAGAAGACGAGGATGAAAGCGTAAACCCAGATCATGGCCGCCGCGACGAACGGAAACAGCACCATCATCCAGACCGACGATACCCACACGAAGGTCGGCACGGTGCCGAGCAGCCCGGTCGCGACGCCGATGCCGATCAGCGGCCAGCGGTGCTGCTTCACGAGCGCGCGGCGCTCGTCGCGGCTCGCGTGCAGCGCGAGCGCGTCGTAGGTCATCACGCGGTACGTGAGCCAGCCCCAGATCACCGGCGGCAGCAGCGCGAAGAACGGCGGGATCAGCCACAGCGGGATCGTGACGACGAGCACGACGACGCCGGCCAGCGCCGCCCCCAGCGAATTGAACACGCTGCCGAAGAAGGTGCCGCCCCGCTTCGCCTCGAGCGCCGCGAACTGCCGGTTCGACAGGTGCTTGATCACGACCGGCATCGAAATCGTCGCGATCAGCAGCAGCACGGTCAGCACGATCAGCGGGATCGCGAGCGACACGACCACGAATGGCGCGACGACCGCATGCAGCTGCGACATGCCGATCGCGTCGAACGCGCGATACAGCGCGGACGTCAGCACGAAGCCGTCGAGCGCGCCGCGCGCGGCGTCGATCAGCGTCTGCCACGAGAACCACAGCAAGACGCCCCACAGGACGGCCGAGACGAGGAACGGCATCAGCGTGAGCCAGAGCATGCGCGGATGCAATGCGCTCGCCAATGCCCGGACGAAGGAGCGCAGCAAGTCGTTCATGCGAGCCTGTATGGACGGAGAAAAACGGGGAAAGGATAAACCACGCGGCCCGCATGTGCCAAAGCGCATGCGGGCCGCGTGGGAGAGCCGTTCAACGGGAGTGTGGCCGGGTCAGGCCGACGCCGCGCCGCGCTTCGCGGGGAACAGGCGCCGGAAGATCCGCACGAACGCGAGGCCGTGCTGCGCCCAGAAGCCTTCGCCGTAGGACACGCCCTCGACCTGCTCGCGGATGCCGGTCGGCTCGACCGTGCGGTTCCACGACGCGGTGCCGAACATCATGTCCCACCACGGGAACAGCACGCCGAAGTTGCAGCCGTACTTGGTGCCTTCGTGGCCGTAGCCGACCGCATGGTGGCGCCGGTGGAAGATCGGGCTCACGAGCAGGCGCTCGCCGAGCCAGCCGAACGACAGCCGTGCATTCGTGTGCTGAATGCTCTGCATGAAGTTCGTGAACGCGGTCAGCACGACGAACTGCGACGGCGTCACGCCGATCACAAGCGCGATCGACGCGAAAAAGCACGACTGCAGCACGTCGTCGAGCAGGTGGTTGCGGTCGTCGCACCACAGCGACATCTGCCGCTGGCTGTGATGCACGGCGTGCAGCTCCCACCAGATGCCGAACTTGTGCTGCCAGCGGTGATACCAGTAGCCGGCGAAATCGAGCACGACGAGATAGATCGCGAACGCGACGATCGGCCGCGAGGTCACGCCCGGCCACAGATAGTCGAGGTTGACGTTCGCGACGCCGTGCAGGCGCAGCCATGCCTGGAAACTGTCGAACACCGGCTGCAGCGCGAAGAAGAAGAACAGCGTGTAGATGCCGAGCTTCGAGATCGCCGTGTAGATCACGTCGACCCGCACCGCGCGGCGGTTCTTCCAGCGCTCGACCGGCAGCAGCGCCTCGAGCGGGCGCAGCAGTGCGAACATCAGCACCATCTGCAGCGCGCCGATGATCACCCAGTACAGCGCGTCGTAGGTGTCCTCGTCATAGTCCATCAGGTTGAACTTGAAGAGGAGCGGCTGCACGACATCGACGTACAGCCAGGTCTGGATGTCCGACACGAACGCATCGATCAGGTGCAGCATCGTTCGCCTCCGCCCGTCACGCGCCGTTCGCCGCCTTCCACGGCGCGCGGTCGTAGAAGTAGATCCCGTGCGGCGAACGGCCGACGGCGATCGTCTGCACCAGCTTGCGCGACGCGAGGTCGATGATCCCGACCTTCTTCGCGAAGCGGAACGTGACCCACAACGTCTTCTTGTCGGCGGACAGCTCCATGTCGTCGGGGCCCGGCAGCAAACCGGTGATGTCGCCGACGTTGGTGAGCGTGTTCTCGTCGATGATGCTGATCGTGTTCGCGACCCGATTCGTGATCGCGACGTGCGTGCCGTCGGCGAGCGAGCGGAAGTTGTGCGCGCCGTTGCCCGTGTGGATCTGCTTGACGACCTTCTGGTTGCGCCAGTCGACCACCGCGACGTAATCCGCGCCGGTCATCCCGACGAGCAGGTACTTGTCGTCCGGCGTGAGCCACAGGCCCGCCGGCACCTTGCCGACCGGCATCTTCCACTTGACCGTCTGGGTAGCGAGATCGACCGCCGCGATCTCGCCGGACACCTGCAGCGACACGAGCACCGTCTTGCTGTCCTTCGTAAACGCGAGGTGGCTCGGCATCACCGCGAGCGGCAGGCGCTTCGCGATCTTCACGTCACGGCCGTCGTAGCTGTAGATGTCGAGGCGATCGAGGCGCAGCCCGGTCGACACGAACCACTTGTGATCGGGCGAGAAGCCGAGCTGGTACGGATCCTCGATGCCTTCGACCGTGCGCTGCAGCTTGCCCGTCTTCGGATCGACGAACATCAGGCTGTTCGAGACCGAATTCGCGACGATCAGCGACGAATTGTCGGGCGTCGCCATCAGGTGGTGCGGCTCCTTGCCGGTCGGCATCGTGCCGACGACTTCGCGGGTCTGCTGGTCGATCAGGGAAAGCGTCGCTTCGGCCGAATTGAGGACGATCACGTTATTCGCGTGTGCGGCGGGCGCCAGCACGGCGGCGGCCAGCGCGAGCGTGCGGCCGAGGGAAAGGAAAGTGCGCATGAAGACTCACGTCGTGGAACAACCGTCATTGTAAAACGCTCAACCGGCCCCGCCGGTTGACGTCAACCGCCGTTGCGCCACTTCGACGCACGCCGCAACGCCCGGACAGGCCGGCGCGGCATGCGCCGTGCGGCCGGCCGGGGCCGGCCGCCGGTGCTGGCCCGGAAAACCGATGTTGCGCTAGCGTTGCATCGACTCCCAGACCTTGTGCAGACGCTTGACAGAGACCGGCATCGGCGTGCGCAGTTCCTGCGCGAACAGCGAAATTCGCAGTTCCTCGAGCAGCCAGCGGAATTCCGCGAGCCGTGGATCGGCGACGCCGCCGCGCTGCGACACCGCGCGCTGGTACTGCTGGGCGAGCGGCAACAGGTCGGCGGACTGCTTCGCGTCGCGCGCCGGATCGGCCTTCAGCTTGTCGATCCGCAGCGCGATGCCCTTCAGGTAGCGCGGGAAGTGCGCAAGCTGACCGTAAGGCGTATCGATCACGAAGCGCTTGCCGACCAGCGCGGCGAGCTGCTGCTGCAGATCCGCATGCGCCTGCGCAAACGGCTTGGCCTGCGCGAGTTTCTTCACGAGCCCCGCGTATTCGGCGAGGATCTGCCCGACGAGCCGCGCGATTTCCTGCGCGAGCAGGTTCAGACGGCTGCGACCCTCGTCGCGCCGCGCGTGGAAGCTCGCGTCGTCGTCGGGCAGCGGATCCTGCAGGCACGCGCGGTCGAGCGCCGTGTCGATCAACTGGTCGCGCAACTCGTCCTGCGTGCCGAGCGACATGTACTGCATCGCCATCTCGCGCAGGCCCGGCAGGTTCTTTTCGAGGAACTTGATCGGCTCCTTCAGCTGCAGCGCGAACAGCCGCCGCAAGCCGGCCCGGTGGATGCGCGCGGCCTCCTCCGGCGAATCGAACACCTCGACGTCGCAATGCGTGCCGCGATCGACGAGCGCCGGGTAGCCGTACAGCGTCTGGCCGCGCCGGCGGATCTCCAGCAGCTCGGGAAGCTTGCCGAAATTCCACGTCGTCAGGTTCTCGTACAGCGCCGTCACGCCGGGTTCCGCCGGAGCGGCCGTCTGCGGCGCCGCGCCCTTGCCGGCGTTCGCGCTGCGCCCGGCGGCACCAGCCGTGGCGACAGGCGCCGGCGCCGTGCCGACTGCCGGCCCGGCATCGGCCTCGCCGCCGGCCGAGATCGTCGACGCCGCGGCGATCTTCTGGAACTGCTGCTGCGCCTGCGCGCCGAGCTCCTGGCGAAGCTGCGCGAGATTGCGCCCCATCGCGAGCTGGCGGCCATGCTCGTCGATCACCTTGAAGTTCATGAACAGGTGCGCGGGCAGCGTCTCGAGCTTGAAGTCGGCGGTCTTCATCGCGACCTGCGTCTCGCCGCGCACGTCGGCGATCAACGCCTCGACGAGCCCGCCCGCGCCGAAGCGCTCGCGGCCCATCCGCTCGACGAAGCCGGCCGCGTACTCGGGCAACGGCACGCAGTGCCGGCGCAGCTTCTGCGGCAGCGACTTCAGCAGCAACTGCACCTTTTCCTTCAGCATCCCCGGCACGAGCCACTCGCAGCGGCGCGCGTCGACCTGGTTCAGCGCGTACAGCGGCACCGCGAGCGTCACGCCGTCGCGCGGCGTGCCGGGTTCGAAGTGGTACGTGAGCGCCATCTCGACGCCGGCCATCGTCGCGCGCTTCGGGAACAGCTCGGTCGTCACGCCGGCCGCCTCGTGGCGCATCAGGTCGTCGCGCGACAGGTACAGCAGCCGCTGCTTGTCCTCGGGCTGGCCGCCCTGCTTCACTGCGTCGCGATACCAGCGCTCGAACGCGACGCCCGTATGGATCCCTTCCGGAATCGCCTGGTCGTAGAACGCGTAAATCAGCTCGTCGTCGACCAGCACGTCCTGCCGGCGCGACTTGTGCTCGAGCTGCTCGATGTCGGCGAGCAGCTTGCGGTTGTGCGCGAAGAACGCGAGCCTCGTGTCGAACTCGCCTTCGACCAGCGCGCCGCGGATGAACAGCTCGCGCGCGCGCGCCGGATCCTGCTTGCCGAATGCGACGCGCCGGCGGTGATAGATCGGCAGCCCGTACAGCGTCGCGCGCTCGTACGCGCTGACCTGCGCCGGGCGCTTTTCCCAGTGCGGCTCCGACAGCGATTTCTTCAGCAGGTGCGCGCCGATCTTCTCGACCCATTCGGGCTCGATTTTCGCGAGGCAGCGCGCGTACAACCGGCTCGTCTCGACGAGCTCGGCCGCCATCACCCAGCGGCCGGCCTTCTTCGCGAGCACGGAGCCCGGCCACAGGTAGAACTTGATCCCGCGCGCGCCGAGGTAGTGCGGATCGTCGTCGGCCTTCAGGCCCAGGTTGCCGAGCAGGCCCGTCAACAGGGCCAGATGGACCTGTTCATAAGTCGCCTCGACTTCGTTGAGCCGCCAGCCGTGCTCGCGCACGACGGTCAGCAACTGCGAATGGACGTCGCGCCACTCGCGCAGCCGCAGGTGCGACAGGAAGTTCTGCCGGCACGCGTCGACGAGCTGGCGATTCGACTTCTTGTGCGCGACGGCCTCTTCGAACCACGCCCAGATCTTCAGCCACTGCAGGAATTCGGAACGCTCGTCGGCGAACCGGCGGTGCGCCTGGTCGGCCTGCTCCTGCGCTTCGATCGGCCGGTCGCGCGGGTCCTGCACGGACAGCGCGCTCGCGATGATCAGCACCTCGCGCAGCGACTGCTGGTCGCGCGCGGCGAGAATCATCCGTCCCACGCGCGGGTCGAGCGGCAGCCGCGCGAGTTCGCGGCCGAGCGGCGTCAGCGCGTTGTCGTCGTCGACCGCGCCGAGTTCGTTGAGCAACTGGTAGCCGTCCGCGATCGCGCGGCCGGGCGGCGGTTCGAGGAACGGGAACGATTCGATCGCCGTCAGGTGCAGCGACTTCATCCGCAGGATCACCGACGCGAGCGACGAGCGCAGGATTTCCGGATCGGTGAAGCGCGCGCGCGCCTGGTAGTCGCTTTCCTCGTACAAACGGATGCAGACGCCGTCGGCCACGCGGCCGCAGCGGCCCGCGCGCTGGTTCGCGGCGGCCTGCGAGATCGACTCGACCTGCAGTTGCTCGACCTTGTTCCGGTACGAATAGCGTTTCACGCGCGCGAGACCGGTGTCGACGACGTAGCGGATGCCCGGCACCGTCAGCGACGTCTCGGCCACGTTGGTCGCGAGCACGATCCGGCGCGCGTTCGACGCCTTGAACACCTTGTCCTGGTCGGCCGCCGAGAGCCGCGCGAACAGCGGCAGGATCTCGGTGTGCGGCGGATGATGCTTGCGTAGCGCCTCGGCCGCCTCGCGGATCTCGCGCTCGCCGGGCAGGAACACCAGCACGTCGCCGGGGCCTTCGCGGCACAGCTCGTCGACCGCGTCGACGATCGCGTCCATCAGGTCGCGCTCGGCTTCGCGCGCGGTCTTCACGCGGTCGCGTCCGGCCGTGCCTTCGGCATGTTTCACGGCCGGGCGATCCTCGGCCACCGGGCGGTAGCGCATCTCGACCGGATACAGCCGCCCGCTCACCTCGATCACGGGCGCCGGGCGCTCGTCGGTGCCGAAATGGCGCGCGAAACGGTCGGCGTCGATCGTCGCGGACGTGACGATCAGCTTCAGGTCCGGCCGCCTCGGCAGGATTTCCTTCAGGTAGCCGAGCAGGAAGTCGATGTTCAGGCTGCGCTCGTGCGCCTCGTCGATGATCAGCGTGTCATACGCCTTCAGCAGCGGGTCGGTCTGCGTCTCGGCGAGCAGGATGCCGTCCGTCATCAGCTTCACGGACGCGCCCGGCGCGAGGTTGTCGGTAAAGCGCACCTTGTAGCCGACCACCTCGCCGAACGGCGTGCCGAGCTCCTCGGCGATCCGGCGGCCGGTCGACGACGCGGCCAGCCGGCGCGGCTGCGTATGGCCGATCAGGCCCGTGCCGCCGGCGCCGAGGCCGCGGCCGAGATCGAGACAAATCTTCGGCAACTGGGTGGTCTTGCCCGAGCCGGTTTCGCCGCAGACGATGACAACCTGATGACCGGCGATCGCGCGCGCGATGTCGTCGCGCTTGCCCGACACCGGCAGGCTTTCGGGGTACGTGATCGGCGGAACGGGATTCGGCGCGACGGCAGCGCGCGGCGGACGCTCGCGGCGCGGGGGGCGTGCATCGGGCGCATTCGTCGTGGCCGGCTGGCGCGCATCGCCGCGGCGTTCGTCGCCGCGCGGCCCGCGCGGCACGAGTGGCGCCTGGCCCGCCTGCTTTTCGTGCTGCTGGCGCGGCGGCTGGCCCTGCTGCTCGCGCGCATCGGCCGCACCATCCGGGTGCCGGGCCGACGGCGCTTTGGCCCGCGTCGGCGCGGGACTTTTAGGTACATTCGACATGGGGGCGCATTATAATCCCGCCCATGAATTCCCAAACCGACCTCCCTCCCGCCCAGACCGGTGCCGCGACGCCGCCGGCCGCCGACGATTCGGCCGCCAGCCACGCGCAGTTCGTCGACTGGATGCGCTCCGTCGCGCCCTATATCCACAAGTTCCGCAACAGCACGTTCGTCGTGGGGTTCGGCGGCGAGGTGGTGCAGCAGGGGTTGCTGAACGCGCTCGTGTCCGACATCGCGCTGCTGCAGGCGATGGGCATCCAGATCGTGCTCGTGCACGGCTCGCGCCCGCAGGTCGAGGAGCAGCTGAGCCTGCATGGTGTCGAATCCGAGTTTTCGCACGGCCTGCGCATCACCGATGCGCGCGCGCTCGAATCCGCGAAGGAAGCGGCCGGCGAAGTGCGTCTCGACATCGAGGCCGCGATCAGCCAGGGGTTGCCGAACTCGCCGATGGCGCACGCGCACATCAGCGTCGTGTCGGGTAACTTCGTGACCGCGCGGCCGGTAGGGATTCTCGACGGGGTCGATTTCGCGCATACGGGCATCGTGCGCAAGATCGACGCCGAATCGATCCGCCATTCGCTCGCGAGCCGCAAGCTCGTGCTGCTGTCGCCGCTCGGTTTCTCGCCGACCGGCGAAGCGTTCAACCTGTCGATGGAAGACGTCGCGTCGGCTGCCGCGATCGCGCTGCGCGCCGACAAGATCGTGTTCCTGACCGACGGCCCCGGCATCGTCGACGACGAAGGCGAGCTGATCCGCGAAATGTCGCTCGATTCGGCTGCGGACCTGCTCGATTCCGGTGACCTGCAAGGCGACGACGCGTTCTTCCTGAAGCATGCGATCCGCGCTTGCCGTGGCGGCGTGACCCGTGCGCACCTGATTCCGCAATCGCTCGACGGCAGCATGCTGCTGGAACTGTTCCTGCACGACGGCGTCGGCACGATGATCTCGTACGAGAACCTCGAGAGCCTGCGCGAAGCGACGCCGGACGACGTCGGCGGCATCCTGTCGCTGATCGAGCCGCTCGAGACGGACGGCACGCTGGTGCGGCGCGGCCGCCACCAGATCGAACGCGACATCGACCACTTCTCGGTGATCGAGCACGATGGCGTGCTGTTCGGCTGCGCGGCGCTCTATCCGTATCCGCTGGAGAAGATCGGCGAAATGGCGTGCCTGACCGTCGCGCCCGAAGCGCAGGGCTCGGGCGACGGCGAACGCCTGCTCAAGCGCATCGAGCAGCGCGCCCGCGCGCGCGGCCTCACGCACATCTTCGTGCTCACGACGCGCACCGAGCACTGGTTCCTCAAGCGCGGCTTCGTCAAGGTCAGCGTCGACGACCTGCCGGAAGACCGCCGCAAACTCTATAACTGGCAGCGCAAGTCGCTCGTGCTGATGAAGCAGCTCTGAGCGCAGGCACGACTGCCCTCCCCCCAGTCCGATTACAGGAGAAGTACACGATGGCCCGTATGATTCAATGCGCGAAGCTCGGCAAGGAAGCCGAAGGTCTCGATTTCCCGCCGCTGCCGGGCGAACTCGGCAAGCGCATCTATGAAAGCGTCTCGAAGGAAGCATGGCAGGGCTGGCTCAAGCAGCAGACGATGCTGATCAACGAAAACCGCCTGAACATGGCCGACCCGCGTGCACGCCAGTACCTGATGAAGCAGACCGAGAAGTACTTCTTCGGCGACGGCGCGGACCAGGCGTCCGGCTACGTGCCGCCGACGGAAGGCTGATGACGTGATGCGCGCGGCCGGCAGCCTGCCTGCCGCGCGCTCCGGAGAAAACGGCACCGTGTATCGCACGGTGCCGTTTTCCTTTTGGGGAGGTGCAATCGATGCGATCGGGCCTCCCCGGCTGCGGCACTCGCGCAGTTCAACCCGCCGGTTTCAGCGCGCCACCATCGCCCGGCTGCTCCGCCTCGCGACCCGCGTTTTCGGCGCTACCGCCTTCGGTGCCCCATTCCGCAGCGTCGCTGCGCTCGGCGGTCGACAGTTCGTCCGCGCGATACCCGGTGCGGTTCAGCAGCGCCAGCATGCAGACGAGCGACACGAGCGCGTAAAGCCCCGATGCGACCGCGACACCGACGATGCTGCCCGTCGAATTGAGGATCGCCTGCGCGAGCACGGGCGTGCCGCCGCCGACGACGAGCGCGCTCAGTTGATACGCGAGCGACAGGCCCGTGTAGCGGATGTTGGCCGGAAACACGCGTGCGAGCACGCCGCCGACCGCGCCGTAGAACATCGCGGACGGAATCGTCGAGACGCACATGCCCGCGACGGCCACCCAGTACGAACGCGTCGCGAGCGCATGGAACATCACGGGCATCAGCACGATTTCCGGAATCAGGATCCAGCACATCGCGCGACGCATGTCGACCTTCGACACGAACCACGCACCGACCGGCTGCATCAGGAACTGCACGACGAGCGAAATCGACAGGATGCCGAGGAACGTGCCCTGCGCGTAGCCGAGCTCCTTCGTCGCCCACGACAGCGCGAACGTGCTGCGGAAATAGGTGACGTTGATCACCGGCAGCGTGCCTGCCGCGAGCAGCACGACCACCCAGTGATCGCGCACGACGTCGCGCAGCGGCAGCTTCACCGTGCGCTTGCGCGCGAGCACGCGCTGCATGTCGACCGATTCCTCGAGCTTCAGCCGGATCACCATGCCGATGATCACGAGCACGGCCGACAGCAGGAACGGAATGCGCCAGCCCCACATCAGGAACGACGGCGTCGGCAATGCGCTCAGCGCGAAGAACGCGGCCGTCGCGAGCAGGTTGCCGGTGGGCGAGCCCTGCTGCGCGAACGCCGCATACAGGATGCTGCGGTGCTTCGGCGCATTCTCGCTCGCGATCAGCACCGCGCCGCCCCACTCGCCGCCGACCGCGATGCCCTGCAGCACGCGCAGCACGACGAGGCCGGCCGGTGCCCATACGCCGATCTGCGCATAACCGGGCAGCAGGCCGATGCCGGTCGTCGCGAGGCCCATCATCACCAGCGTGATCACGAGCGCGGTCTTGCGGCCGACGCGATCGCCGAGATGCCCGAACACGATCCCGCCGAGCGGTCGCGCGGCGAAGCCGGCCCAGAACGTGACGAACGCGAGCAGCGTCGCGACGCCGGGGTCCATCGTGCTCGAAAAGAACACCTTGCCGAACACGAGCGCCGCGGCCGTGCCGTAGATGTAGAAGTCGTACCACTCGATCGTGGTGCCGACGAACGCCGCGAAGGCGGCGCGGCCAGGCCGCGGGTGCGCGGCGGGCGGGAATTGCGGACGGCTCATCGATGTCTCCAGGTTTGTGTTCCGGGGCGCGACTGCCGCGCGCCTTTCCCGGATGGCCGGCATAACGCCGCCGGCCGGCGGCGTTATGCCGGTCGGGGGCGCCTAGTCGGGCGCCTGGCCGGGTACCGTTTTCAGCACGCCGGCATCGAGCAGTTGCTGCTGAAGCGCGCGATCGACGCCGAGCCGATCGAGCACCGCGCGCGTGTCGCGGCCGAGCGCGGGCGGCGGCGTTCGGTAGGTGGCCGGCGTGCGCGACAGCTTCACCGGCGACGCGGCGCCGCGATACGCGCCGATTTCGACGAACAGGTTCCGGTGCAGCGCATGCGGATCGTGCGCGACGTCGGCCACCGTTCGCACCGGCCCGCACGGCACGCCGGCCGCCATCAGGTCGCGCGCGAGCGGCTCGCACGCGTGCGCGGCGAGCCGCGCTTCCAGTTCGGCCTTCAGCTCGGCCCGGTGCGCGCAGCGGCTGCGGTTGTCGACGAAGCGCGGATCGGCCGCGAGCGCCGGCGCGCCGAGATGCGCGACGAGCCGCGCGAACTGCCGGTCGTTGCCGACCGCGACGAAGATCGGCACGGTCGCCGTGCGGTAGCTGTCGTACGGCGCGATGTTCGGATGCGCGTTGCCGCTGCGCGCCGGTACGCGCCCCGAGCCAAAGAAGTTCGGCAGGTGCGGATGCAGCAGCGATACGCCGCAGTCGTACAGCGCGATGTCAACCGACTGCCCGCGCCCGCTCTTCTCGCGCTCCGCAAGCGCCAGCAGGATGCCCGCGAGCGCGTTGAGCCCGGTCACCATGTCGACGATCGGCAGGCCGATGCGCGTCGCGTCGCCGTCGCGCTCGCCGTTGACGCTCATCAGCCCGGCCATCGCCTGGATCACCGCGTCGTAGCCGGGCAGCCCGCCGAGCGGACCGTCTGCGCCGAAGCCCGTCACCGCGCAGTGGATCAGGCGCGGAAAGCGCGGCTGCAGGTCGCGCGCATAGTCCATCCCCCAGCGCGCGAGCGTGCCGGGTTTGAAGTTTTCGACGAGCACGTCGGCCTCTTCGAGCAGCCGCCACAGGATCGCGCGCCCTTCGTCGCGCGACAGGTCGAGCGCGAGCCCTTCCTTGTTGCGGTTGACGCCCATGAAGTACCACGCGGTATCGCCGAGGAACGGCGGCCCCCAGCCGCGTGTTTCGTCGCCGGCCGGCGGCTCGATCTTGACCACCGTCGCGCCGTGGTCGGCGAGCGCCTGCGTGCAGTACGGGCCGCCGAGCACGCGGCTCAGGTCGACGACCTTCAGGCCGTCCAGTGCGCCTCGCGTCGCGTTCATCGTTCGACCTCCGGCAGCAGGTCGAGCGCCGTGTCGAGCGACACCGGCGTGCCGCGCAGCAGCGCGTCGAATGCGGCCGATTCGTCGTCGCGCGGGGCCGGCGCGAGCGGATCGACCGGCAGCAGCTTGTGGCGCACGACCAGGTGCGCGAGCGCGAGGCGCCGGAAATCCGGCGCGAGCCGCACGCCCTCGCAGGCCATCAGCACGGCCGCGCTCGTGTAGTACAACGCGGAAGCGGCCTGCCGCACGCGCGCGTCGTCGCCTTCCGTCGCGACCCGTGCGAGCGCGTCGCATGCGCGCGCGAGAACGCGCCGCAGCGCCTCGCGGCTCGCGTCGGGCAGCGGCGCCGCGCCGAGCCGGTCGCCGAGGAACACGCGCAGCGCATCGAGCGCATGTTCGCGCTGCGCGGCCCGCGCGACGTCGAGCGCGACGATGTTGCTCGTGCCTTCCCAGATCGAACCGAGATGCGCATCGCGCACGATCCGCGCGTCGCTCCATTCCTCGATGTAGCCGGTGCCGCCGCGCACCTCCATCGCGTCGCCCGTCACGCGGCGCGCATCGCGGCACGCGCGGAACTTGATCAGCGGCGTCAGGATCCGCACGCAGCGCGCGGCCTGCTCGTCGCCCGCATCGGCCTGCGGCAGCAGCAGCGCGATCTGCATGAACATCGCGCGCGCGGCCTCGGCCGGCAGCAGCATCTTCATCAACTGGCGCTGCATCAGCGGCATCTCGATCAGCTTGCGGCCGAAGGCCTCGCGGTGCGCGGCGACGTGCAGCGCCTCGTTCAGCGCGCGCCGCATCAGCCCGGCCGCGCGCACGCCGTTCGACAGCCGCGACATGTTGATCATGTCGGCCATCTGGTGGAAACCGCGGCCGATCTCGCCGATCAGGTAGGCCTGCGCACCTTCGAGCGCGATCTCGCCGCTCGCCATCGAACGGCTGCCGAGCTTGTCCTTCAATCGCACGATCCGGTAACGGTTGCGCGTGCCGTCCGGCAGCGTCTTCGGCAGCAGGAACAGCGCGAGGCCCTTGATGCCGTCCGGCGCGCCGTCGGGCCGCGCGAGCACCATCGCGAGATCGGCATCCGCGTTCGAGCAGAACCACTTGTCGCCGGTCAGGCGCCAGACCGTCTCGCCGTGCGCGTCGGTCTCGCGCGACGCGCGCGTCGCGATCCGGCCGACGTCGGAGCCGGCCGCCTGCTCGGTCATGAACATCGCGCCCTGGTACAGCGTGTCGAAGTCGCGCGACGCGAGCATCGGCAGGTAGCGCGCGACGAGCGCCGGATCGCCGAAGCGGCGCAGCGTGCGCGTCAGCGAATCGGTCATGCTGACCGGGCAGCACAGCCCGAATTCCGCCTGCACGAACAGGAACGTCAGCGCGTACTTGACGAGCGGCGGCACGGATTCAGCACCGTGGCTCAGCGACGCGAGCCCGAGCTCCGAATACGCGACGCGTTCGAGCGCGACATACGCGGGATCCTTGTCGATTCGCTGCACGGCCTCGCCGCGCCGGTTGCGGTGCTCGAGCACCGGCGGGTGCTTGTCCGCGCGCGACGCCCATTCGTCCAGCTCGCCCGACACGCGCGCGCCGAGCGCACGGAGCTGAGGCTCGAGTTCGGCATAAAGCGCGTCGCCGAGATGCAGCTTCAGCAACGCACCGAGATCGGGATCGGCGGTGAAGAAATCGATGCCCCGGCTGTCGGGGATGTTGGATGCGCCGGTATCCGGCGTGCGGGCGGTGTCGTTCATGCATGCGTCTCCTGGGTTGCCTGCACGTCGGCCGGCGCTGGCGCCGCGGCGCGCGGCCGGCCGTGTGCAAAGGCTTCCGCAGAGCGTAGGCGCGCGATCGATAAGCGTCCAATACAGGATTTATCCGGTACGATAGATATCGCTTATCGATGCCGACGCCGGGAGGAGACACCATGGAACTGAGGCAGTTGCGCTACTTCGTGGCGGTCGCCGAGGAGCTGCATTTCGGGCGCGCGGCAAAACGCCTGTTCATCTCGCAGCCGGCGCTGAGTTTCGACATCCGCAAGTTCGAGGAAGCGCTCGGCGTGCAGCTTTTGTCGCGCACCAACAAGACCGTCGCGCTGACCAACGCGGGCGAGGTGCTGCTCGGCGAAGCGCGCCGGCTGCTGCTGCAGGCGGCCGAGGCCGAGCGCCTGACGGTGCGCTCCGCGTCGGGCCTCGCGGGCCGGCTGCGGATCGGCTTCGTCCATTCGATGCTGTATCGCGGGCTACCCGATGCGGTGCGTCGCTTCGAAGCCGACTACCCGGGCGTCGAGGTCGTGCTGAGCGAGATGAACACACAGGCGCAGGTGCAGGCGATCCAGCGCGGCCAGATCGATCTCGGCTATGCGCACTGGGGCCACTTCCCGCCCGAGGTCGAATCGGTGCCCGTCTATGCGGAACCGTTCGTGTGCTGCCTGCCGGCCGCGCATCCGCTTGCGCGGCGCAGGCAGGTCGCGCTCGCCGCGCTCGCGGCGGAACCGTTCATCCTGTTTCCGCGCGAAGCGGCGCCGCACTATCACGACCTGATCATCGCGCAGTGCGTGAACGCGGGATTCAGCCCGTTGATCCGCCACGAGGCGCGACTGTGGCAGACGATCCTGTCGATGATCGAGTTCGGGATGGGCATCGCGCTGGTGCCGCGCGTGCTGCAGCAGGTGAAAAGCGACCGGCTTGCATTCCGGCCGCTGAAGGACGCATCGCTCGAATCGCGCACGCTCGCGCTGAAACGCAGCGGCACCGCCGAACCGGTGGCGCTGCGCTTCGCCGACTACGTGCGCGCGTCGATCGACGCGCTGCCCGCGCTCGCGGGCTGAGCAGGCGGCCGCCCTTCGCTACTTCGCTTCGGGCTGCAGCACCGGCCGTGCGCGCCGATACCACACCGCGTACACGACCGACAGCGCGACCAGGAACGGAATGCCGAAGATCAGCGTCATGTGGAATTCGGCCGTGAAGTAGGTCGTCACCATCACCGCGAGCATCAGGCCCGCGCCGAGCAGCGTCAGCAGCGGGAAGCCGCGCATCCGGAACGCCGGCGCCGGCAGGCCGAGCGCCGCGCGGCGCCGCCGGAAACAGTAATGCGTGACGAAGATCATCATCCACGTGAACAGCGCGCCGAACATCGACACCGCCATCATGATCGTGAACGACGCGTCCGGATACAGCACGCTCAGCACCGTCGCGAGCGCGATGCCGAGCGTCGACAGCATCAGCGCGCCGAACGGCACGCCGCGCGCGTTCACTTCGCCGAGCGCCTTCGGCGCATGCCCCGCGCGCGACAGGCTGAACATCATCCGCGTCGTGATGTAGAGCTGGCTGTTCATCGCGGACAGCGCGGCAACCAGCACGACGAAGTTGATCAGCCCGGCCGCGCCCGGCAGGTGGATCGCCTCCATCACCTTCACGAACGGGCTTTCGTCGCGCCCCGCCGCCGTCCACGGGACGATCGCGAGCATCAGCGCGAGCGTGACGAGGTAGAACAGCACGAGCCGCACGATCGTCGAGCGGAACGCACGCGTGACCGCATGCTCGGGATCCTCCGCTTCGCCGGCCGCGACCGCGATCATCTCGATGCTCAGGTAGCTGAAGATCGACACGATCACCGCGACCCACGTCCCCCACAGGCCCTTCGGAAAGAAGCCGCCGCGATCCGTGTAATGGTGGAAGCCCGCGCGTGCCGCGCCGTCGCCGACCAGCCCCGGATTACCGAACACGACATACGCGCCGAGCACGATGAAGCCGACGATCGCCGCGATCTTCACGACCGAGAAGCCGTATTCGACTGCGCCGAACACATCGACGCTGCGCGCGTTGACGAATACCAGCAGCGCCGAGAAACCAACGATCCACAGCCAGCCGGGCACGCCGGGGAGCCAGTACTTCATGTACAGCGCAATCGCGGTGACCTCGGTGCCGACCGCGAGCACGATGCACGCCCAGTACGCATAGCGCACGAGGAACCCGGCCCACGGGCTCACGTAATGTTCGGCGTACGCGCCGAACGAACCGGATGTCGGGTGCGCGACCGTCATCTCGGCGAGACAGCCCATCAGCAGCAGCGAGATGAATGCGCCGATCGCATAGCTGACGAGCACGCTGGGGCCCGCGAAGCCGATCGCGAAGCCGCTGCCGAGAAAAAGACCGGTGCCGATGGCACCGCCGATCGCGATCATCGCCATCTGCCGTGCGGAAAGCGTGCGGCGCAGACCCTGCTCGCGTGCCGCGATATGCTGAAATTGCCCTTCAGGTTGCATTGAATGACCTCGTTCGAAAGCGATTGTCCGGTCGAATCTTCGGCGGCGCGCGGGCCGGCGCCGGACCGGCCGGCCGCCGCGCGCCGCGGGTTTAGAACAGATGGCGCAGGCCGGCCGCGACGCCCGTCTGGTTGCCGCGCCCGGGCATTTCGGTGAACGCACCGCCGGTCACGCGGTTGTAGTCGACCGTCGCGTAGACCTGGGTCGCCTTCGACAGCGCGTACTCGGCCTCGAGCACGCCCGTATAGCGCTTGCCGCCGTTGCCGGCGACGCCGTTGACGTTGCGGATGTCGTCGTAATACGCGACGCCCGTCACCGACACGGCCGGCGTGACCTTGACGCTCGCACCCGTATAGAAGATCGCGTCGCGGCGCGGATTGTCCGCGAACGAACCGTAGCTCACCTGGCGGCCCGGCGCGTTCAGCAGCGCCTGGTCGAGCACGCCCGAGCGGTCGATGCCGCCGAGATAACCCGCGTACAGCGTCGCCGCACCGAACGCGTAGCTTGCGCCCGCGCCCCAGGCCTGCTGCGCGCGGCTGTTCAGGTCGCGCACCTGCTGGTATATCGCGCCGACCATCAACCCGCCCTGCGTGTACGACACTCGCGTGCCCCAGTATGCATTCGCGCCAAGACTGCCCGCGACGCCGCCGAATCCGTAGCTCGCGCCGACGTTCAGCCCGCCGAACGTGCCGTCGTAGCTGACGGCGTTGCTCGCGCGGCCTTGCGTGAGAAAGTACGGCCACATGTTGGCCGTGTAGTTGCCGACCGTCAGCGGATCGAGATCGCCGAACAGGTTGAACGCCTCGGTCGCCTGGCGGCCGAGCTTCACGGTGCCCCAGTCGCTCGCGACGCCGACATACGCGTAGCGGCCGAACAGCGCGCCGTCGAGCTGCCCGTTCTGCGGCTCGAAACCGCTCTCCAGCCGGAAGATCGCCTTCAGCCCGCCGCCGAGCGCTTCGCTGCCCTTCAGCCCCCAGCGGCTGTTCGTGATCGCGCCGTTGGTCATCTGCACGCTCGCACCGTTCGACGCGTCGGCATGCGTCGTGTAGCGGATGCTCTGGTCGACGATGCCGTACAGCGTCACGCTGCTCTGCGCCATCGCGCCGCTCGCGGCGAGCGTACCCACCATCATTGGCAGTACGAATCTATTTGACTTCCTCATATTCTCCTCCAGTCCTGTTGTCGTTTCTCGATGATTGTGGTGACTACTCACCGCACAACGCGGTGTTCCTGCTAGGTGCGCGCCGCCGGCAGCGCGACATACGCGACGAGTTCGACGCGCATCGCCGGATGCGCGAAACCCTGCACGCCGACGCACGTCCGGTTCGGATACGGTTCGCGGAAGTGACACCGGTATTCGGCGTCGAATTCGGGCATCGCCTTCACGTCGGACAGGTAGACGAGCACCTGCGCGACATCGTCCATCGTCGCACCGGCCGCCGCGACGGCCTTCGCGAGATTCGCGAGCGTGATGCGCGCCTGCTCGGCCATCGTGTCGCCGACGATCGCGCCGGACGCATCGACCGGACCGTGACCGGTAAACATCAGTCCGCCCGCGCGGGTCGCCCACGAGAACGGTTGCGCGAGCTGCGGCAAGTCGACCGGGATCGTTTCAGCCATCGTGTCCTCCTTCGGATCGGGATCTGGAAGCTCAGGCGGCCTGGCGCGACGCACCGCCGAGCACGTCGGCGATCGCGTTCGCGACATGGTCGACGTTCGCATCGTTCAGGCCCGCGATGCACATGCGGCCCGAGCGCAGCAGATAGACGCCGTGCGATGCGCGCAGCCGGTCGACGTCGGCCGCGGCGATGCCCGTGTAGCTGAACATCCCGCGCTGCGCGACGAGCGCGTCGAACGCGCGGCCCGGCAGGCGCGTATCGAGCCGTGCCTTCAGTTCGCCGCGCATCCGCTTGATGCGCGTGCGCACCTGCGCGACTTCGTCTTCCCAGCGCGCGCGCAGCGCGTCGTCGTTCAGCACCGTCGACACGATCTGCGCACCGAACAGCGGCGGGCTCGAATAGGTGCGGCGCACGCCGGCCTGCAACTGGCTCAGCACCGTCGCGGCCTCGCCTGCGTTCGCGCAGACGATCGACAACCCGCCGACGCGCTCGCCGTACAGCGAGAAGTTCTTCGAGAACGAGTTGCCGACGATCGCGGGCAGCCCCGCATCGACGATCGCGCGCACGGCCCATGCGTCGTCGGCGAGACCGTCGCCGAAACCCTGGTACGCCATGTCGAGGAACGGAATCAGCCCGCGCCGCGCGAGCACGTCGATCACCGCGCGCCATGCATCGCGGTCGAGGTCGAGCCCCGTCGGGTTGTGGCAGCACGGCTGCAGCAGCACGACGCTGCGCGCCGGCAACGCGCCGAGTGTCGCGAGCATCGCGTCGACGCGGATGCCGTTGCGCGCTTCGTCGTAGTACGGATACGTATGCACGTCGAGGCCGGCCGCCGAGAAGATCACGCGGTGGTTGTCCCACGTCGGGTCGCTGATCCAGATCGCGCTGTCGGGGAAATAGCGCTTCACGAATTCCGCGCCGAGCCGGATCGCGCCCGATCCGCCGAGCGTCTGCAGCGTTGCGATGCGCCCTTGCGCGAGCGCCGCGCAATCGTCGCCGAACACGAGACGCTGCACGCCCTGCCGGTACGCGGCGAGCCCTTCCATCGGCAGATACGTATGCGGCGCACCGGCGTCGCGCAAGCGCCCGGCCGCGACGCGCGTGCTGTCGAGCACCGGAATCCGGCCCGCGTCGTCGTAATAGAGGCCGATGCTCAGGTTGACCTTGTGCGGATGCGCATCCTGCTGGAACGCCTGGAACAGCGACAGGATCGGATCGCCCGGATAGGCGGGAATGTGTTCGTACATGGCGGAATGACAGTGAAGGTTGAAGGCGGCGGCAGGACCGGCGGCATCGCGTTGCGTCAGGCCGTGCGGTCGAGACATGGGGCGCATGTTATCGAGGACGAAATAGAATGAGCTTCACTTTTCGATGACGAACCGGCTCGATTGCAGTAGAGTCTGCGGCTCCTATCTCACAATTCACCGGATTCTGCGAAATGACTCTGGATCGAACCGACATGCGGATCCTCCGGCACCTCGAACGTGACGGACGCATCAGCAATCAGGACCTCGCGAACGCGGTCGCACTGTCGCCGTCGGCATGCCTGCGGCGCGTGAAACTGCTCGAGGAACGCGGTGCCATTGCGGGGTATCGCTGCACGATCGAGCCGAAGAAGGTCGGCGTCGCGTTCGAGGCGCTCGTGCATGTCTCGATGCGGCCGGACGTGCCCGAGTGGCACGACCGGTTCGTCGAGGCGATCCAGCAGTGGCCGGAAGTCATCGCGGCGCAGATCGTGACGGGCGGATCGAACTACGTGCTGACGGTGCGCGCGCGCGACCTCGACCACTACTCGGACTTCGTGATCAACCGGCTGCACCGCGCCGCGGGCGTGATGTCGATCAATTCGAGCATCGTGCTCGCGACGCTCAAGCGCGACGGGTCGATCCTCGATCTCGTCGAACCGTCGACGGCCGGCTGACCGATCCTTGCGCGGGTCTGGAAAAAAATTGCAGAAAGGGCTTTACGAACCCCAAAAGCTCTGACATAATTTCAGCTTCTTTGGGCGGTTAGCTCAGCGGTAGAGCACTGCCTTCACACGGCAGGGGTCACTGGTTCGATCCCAGTACCGCCCACCAAAGAATTCAAGGGCCTGCGTCTCACGACGCAGGCCCTTTTCGTTTTGGTGCCCGGCATTCACTGCCCACTCGCGTCGATAAGGGCATCGCCCCTCCCGCGGCACGCATCCACTACCTCGAACTCGAACAGCAGGCTCCCTGCTATTGCTGGCGCCATTATTTGACCTGCGGGATATCAATGCCGGCCCGGCAAATTCGCTGAAGCTGTGCGATTTCCCAACAACAGCGAGATACCGCCAATCGAAATCCTCTTCAGGAACGACCTCTCGCAAATGTTGCCTGGCCACTGATACCGCGCAATTCGCCAAACACAAATAGCGTGTATCGGCGATATAAATCAGACAAATCGGCTATCGGTCGCAAAACACCCTATTACTTCGCCAAACAAGCACCGTAAGGTTGGCGGCATCGACCAATCAGGTATCCACGCAAAGTTCAGACATTTCACTCAAACCATCACCAGGTTTTCAGCACGAACGAAAGAAAATTGCCAGTGTAATTTTTGGTAATTTTTCTGTAACATTTGTAGAAATCCGGATGCATAGAATCGCTACGCCATATAACAGCCATCCGAATCGGCATCGCATTCAGGCACGGAATCATGACTTGCGATGGTGAGCTGGCGGTAGAAATTGCACCCCCATGTCCCCACAGAAGAACGATTACACCCTGTGGCTTACCGGCCTGAGCGGCGCCGGCAAGTCAACCCTCTCGCGCGAAATTGCCGGGCAGTTGCGCGCACGCAATATTCCGACATGCATACTCGACGGCGACGAATTGCGGGCGGGCGTTTCTACCGGTCTCGGCTTTACGCGAGAAGATCGTACCGAAAACTGTCGTCGCACCGCTGAAATCGCGAAATTGCTCAATGCCCAAGGTTTTACCGTAATCGTCGCCCTGATCTCGCCTTATGAGGCCGACCGACAACGGGCACGACAAATCATCGGTCCGGACCGGTTCGTCGAGGTCTACTTGAAAACCGATATTGCAACCTGTGCCGCACGTGATCCGAAGCAGCTTTACGCAAAAGCGATCACCGGTCAGACGACACAATTCACCGGCATCTCGGATCCATACGAAATACCAACCGCTCCCGATCTCATCGTTGATACGGGAACGATGGATATCGCCTCTTCTGTCGCGCTCGTCATGGATTTCGAGCGGCAGCGATTCACGCACGCGTAATCCCGGTCCGTCGTTATTTCACGTCCAGCGACGCGCCGCTCGCTTTCCGGCGATCGGGCCCGCCTCAAAGGCCGCGCGGTACAGGGAACGCCGAGCAGCGTCGCCCGGAACCGCACGACTGTCCGGCCCACCGGAATTCATCGAATCTCAGTCGAAAATGACGCACCGCGCTGCCGCATGATTGCGGCCTCACGTAAATCGTTGCGCGACTACCCCACCCGCTCCGCCGTCGCATCGAACGCACGCCGTGCCTTGTCGACGATCTCGTCGACCTCCGCCTCGCGGATCACGAGCGGCGGCGACAGCAGCATCCGGTCGCCGGTCGCACGCATGATCAGGTTGCCGTTGAAGCAGAAGTCGCGGCAGATCGTGCCGATATCGACATCCGCGCCGAACCGCTCGCGCCGGCCGCGGTCGCGCGCAAGCTGAACGCCGGCGACCAGCCCCGTTCCCGCAATCTCCCCGACGATCGGATGGTCGCCCAGCGCGTCGCGCAGCCGGCGCTGGAAATATGGCCCGATGTCGTTCTTCACGCGCTCGACGAGCCCCTCGTCGCGCAGCAGCTTCAGGTTCGCGACCGCGACGGCCGCGGCGACCGGATGGCCCGAGTACGTGAGGCCGTGGTTGAATTCGCCGTTGTCGATGATCGGCCGCGCCACTCGCTCGTGAATCCCGACCGCACCCATCGGCACATAACCCGACGTGAGGCCCTTCGCCATCGTGATCAGGTCCGGCTCGAAGCCGAAGTGCTGATGCGCGAACCATTCGCCGGTGCGGCCGAAGCCGCCGATCACTTCGTCGGCAACGAGCAGGATGTCGTACTTGCGGCAGATCCGCTGGATCTCCGGCCAGTACGTCGACGGCGGGAAGATCACGCCGCCCGCGCCCTGGAACGGCTCGCCGATGAATGCCGCGACGTTCTCCGCGCCGAGTTCGAGAATCTTCGCTTCGAGCCGCTGCGCACGCGCAAGGCCGAACGCTTCGGGCGTCTCGCCCGGCTGCGCTTCGCCGAAGAAGTACGGTTGGTCGATGTGCACGATATGCTCGACCTTCGACGGCATCTGCTCGTGCATGTAGCCCATCCCGCCGAGCGTGCCGCCCGCGATCGTCGAGCCGTGATAACCGTTCCTGCGCGAGATCACGTATTTCTTCTGCGGCTGGCCCTGCACGCGCCAGTACTGGTGCACGAGGCGCAGCACGGTGTCGTTGCCTTCCGAGCCGCTGTTGCAATAGAAGAAGTGGTTGAAGCCGGCGGGCGTCACTTCCGCGAGCATCGCGGAAAGCTCGATCACCGGCGGGTGCGTCGTCTTGAAGAACGTGTTGTAGAACGGCAGTTCCTGCAGCTGGCGATACGCGGCATCGGCGAGTTCCTTGCGGCCGTAGCCGACGTTCACGCACCAGAGGCCGGCCATCCCGTCGATGACCTTGTTGCCGTCCGAGTCCCACAGATAGACGCCGTCGGCCTTCACGATCACGCGGCTGCCCGCGCGGTTCAGCGCACCCATGTCCGAGAACGGGTGGATGTGGTGCGCGGCGTCGAGCGCGCGGTATTCGGCGGTCGTGTGCGTGGCCGGTCGCGGTGCAACGGCTTCGTTTCGATCGGTCATGTTTCCTCCGTAAAACCGTGCCGCACGCTCATACGTGCAGCAGCAGGTGCCTGCGTTCCCACGAGCTGATCACGCGGAAGAACGCTTCGTATTCGGTTTCCTTCAGCGCCAGGTAGGCCTTCACGAACTTGTCGCCAAGGATGCCGGCGAGCGGCTCGCTCGCAGCCATCAGCGAGATGCCTTCCTCGAGATTGCGCGGCAGCTGGTACGGCAGGTCGTAGCCGTCCGACGCGATCGGCTCGGTCGGCGCGAGCTGCTGCGTCATCCCGAGATAGCCGGCCGCGAGCGTCGCCGCGAACGCGAGGTACGGGTTGCAGTCGACGCCCGGAATCCGGTTCTCGATGCGGCGCGCCACCGGGCTCGACTGCGGGATGCGGAAGCCGACCGTGCGGTTGTCGTAGCCCCACTGCACGTTGATCGGCGCGGCCATGAAGCGCGACAGGCGGCGGTACGAGTTGATGTACGGCGCGAAAATCGGCATCAGCGCCGGCGTGTATTTCTGCAGCCCCGCGAGATAGCTGTGAAACAGCGCCGATACGGCGCCGCCTTCGTCGGCGAACAGGTTACGCCCCGTGTGCGCGTCCGCAAGGCTCTGGTGGATGTGCATCGCGGACCCCGGCTCGCCCTCCATCGGCTTGGCCATGAACGTCGCATACATGTTGTGCCGCAGCGCGGCCTCGCGCACCGTGCGCTTGAACAGGAACACCTGGTCGGCCAGCGGCAGCGCGTCGCCGTGCACGAAGTTGATCTCCATCTGCGCGGCGCCGACTTCGTGGATCAGTGTCTCGATATCGAGGCCCTGCATCTCGCAGTACTCGTAGATGTCCTCGAACAGCGAATCGAACTCGTTGACGGCCTCGATCGAATACGACTGGCGGCCGGTCTCCGCACGCCCTGTCCGGCCGACCGGCGGACGCAGCGGCAGGTCCGGATCGGCGTTCATGTCGACGAGGTAGAACTCGAGTTCGGGTGCGACGACGGGTTTCCAGCCCTTCTCCTTGTACAGGTCGAGCACGTGGCGCAACACATAACGCGGCGAAATCTCGACGGGCGAGCCGTCGAAATGCACGCAGTCGTGGATCACCTGCGCGGTCGGGTCGACGGCCCACGGGATCAGGCAGATCGTCGACGGATCGGGCACGCACACCATGTCGGGGTCGGTCACGCCGGTCAGCGAGCCGTCCTCCGGATAGTCGCCGGTGACGGTCTGCACCATCACGGCCTGCGGCAGGCGCATCGATTCGCCGGACTCGAATTTGTTGCGCGGAATGATCTTGCCGCGCGCGATGCCGGCCATGTCGGGAATGATCGCCTCGACCTCGGTGATACGGTGCTGGCGCAGGAATTCGCTCAGTTCGGGTTGCATGATCGGCCTCGTTCAGTCGACGTCGGATGCGGCAGGCGACGGCATCGCGCCGCCGGCCGCATGAATGCGGTGCGTCATGCGCGCGCGGCACGCCGCGCCGAATGCCGCGAAGATGTCGCGCGACAGCGGCTGCTCCGCGAAGCGCCATTCGGGATGCCACTGCACGCCAAGCGCGAACGCGCGCGCGCCGCGCACGCTGATGGCCTCGACCAGTCCGTCGGGCGCGCTCGCTTCGACGACGAGCCCCGTGCCGAGACGCGCGATGCCCTGGTCGTGCAGCGAATTGACCGTCGCTTCGTGCGCGCCGCGCGCGACCCGCTGCAGCAGGCCGCCCGGCGCGAGCTGCACGACGTGCGCGGGGCCGTACTGCCGTTCGAGCGGATCGGCCGGCCGCTCGCGATGGTCGTCGAAGCCGGTCGTCGCATGCAGCCGCTGATGCAGCGTGCCGCCGTACGCGACGTTCAGCTCCTGCATGCCGCGGCAGATCGCGAGCACCGGCACGCCCGCGTCGATCGCCGCGCGGATCAGCGGCAGCGCGGTCGCATCGCGCGCCGGATCGTGCAGCGTGTCGGGCGCGCTCGCGGCATCGCCGTAGTGATGCGGCTCGACATTCGAATAGCTGCCGGTAAACAGCAGCCCGTCGACCGCCGCGACAATCGCGTCGGCCGGCTGGCGCGCGCCGAGCGCGGGCAGCACGAACGCAAGCGCACCGGCGCCGTCGACGAGCGCGGCAAGGTACTTCTCGCCCGTCGCGTGGTTCGGATGCGCACCGCGCAGGATGCGGTCGGCGGTGACGGCTACGATCGGGCGCGCAGGCATGGGCGTCTCTCCGATGATTGCGCGCAACACGTTCGCGCGCGGAACGATGAGGGTCCGCGGTTGCGCCGCACGCACGCACCACGATGCGACGCATGGGCATGCGCGATCCTGCCGCGCGGACGATGCGGCAACAGGCGGTGCGGCCCGGAACGGAAGCGGAAAAGAACGCTAGGGCAACAAGGATGCGCTGCCGTCGCACTGCACCGCGCTGAACACGCGCGCGGTCACGAGATTGAAGCGGCGCAGGCCGCGATGGGAAATGGCGAAGAGACGAGGCTCGCGTAACGGGGCGGCACACGTGCCGCGATCAGCATGCCGGATCGGCCCGGCCTGAGGCGGCGCGCCCGCCGACGGACTTCGCGTCCGGCGTATCGAAGGGCTGGCGGCTTTCACGATCGTACTCGACTGACTGATGAATGCAGGACACGTGTCGCGATGAAGCGCATGCGGCAATGCCGCGCGGCGACACGTCGGCAAGGTGTCTCGCAACGGATTCCGGTGCGGTGCGGCCATGATCGATGGCTGCGCCGCCGGTGCGCGCGTGACGACTTCCTGACATTCAGCTTATATCACCTAAAAATTGCGTCAAATTTTCAGGTGCCGATGACGATATCGATCAGACGAAAAAAAACGGCATCGATCGCCGGGATCGATGCCGTGTTGTGCATGGCGTCGGCGCACACGCTGCGCGTCGCAGGGCCGCGGCCCGTTGCGCCGCCGCGCCGCCGCAAGCGGGCGGCCCGTGCTCAGCGATGCGCGAGCGCCGTTTCGACGAGCGTCTGCAGCAGCGGCACGATCCGTGCTGCACGCGCTTCGTCGTACGCGTAAGGACGCGTCTCTTCCATGTAGGTGATCTGCGACAGCTCGAGCTGCACGGCTTCGACACCGGTGTCGGGCACGCCGTAGTGACGCGTGATGTAGCCGCCCTTGAAGCGCCCGTTCGCGGCGGCCGTATAGTCGCCATGCGCGAGCACGCGCGCGGCCAGCGCCTCCGCGAGGCCCGGCGCTGCGCTCGCGCCGCTCGACGTGCCGAAGTTGAAGTCCGGCAGGCGGCCTTCGAAGAAGCGCGGCACGTGCGAGCGGATCGAATGCGCTTCCCACACGAGCGCGCGGCCGTGCTCGCCCTTCAGGCGTGCGACTTCGCGTTGCAGCGCATCGTGATACGGACGCCAATAGCGGTCACGGCGACGCATGATCTCGTCGTCGCCGGGCAGCGCGTTCGCCGGATACAGCGGCGCCTTGTCGAACGTATCGACCGGCACGAGCCCCGTCGTGTCCTGCCCCGGATACAGGTTCTCGTTGTCGGGCGGACGGTTCAGGTCGACGACGTAGCGCGCATTCGACGGCACCAGGATCGATGCGCCGAGAGCCGCCGCGAACCCGTACAGCCGCTCGAGATGCCAGTCGCAATCGTCGACGAAGCGTGCGTCGGGCGTCATCGTCGCGGCGATGTCGTCGGGGATGTGCGTGCCTGCGTGCGGAATCGAGATCAGCAGCGGCAGCGTGCCCTGCTTCAGCGTGAATACAGCCGGTTGTTCAGTCATGTCGCATCACCGTTAGAGTCTGCCGGCGCACGCGGGCGGCGTGCGCCGGTTGCCGCGCGTCAGCGCAGCAGTTGCGCCAGCGCGGCGCGGTAGTCGGCATACGCGACGGCTTCGTCGCGATGGCGGCGGCCGCTCACGACGCGCTCGCCGCCCGTGTAGACGTCGAGCACGGGCGTCTCGCCGTGCTCGGCGAACACGATGCCCGACAGCCAGGATGCGCTGCCGTGTTCGGCGATCGCCGGATGATCGGGATCGAGCACGAGCCAGTCGGCGCGGCAGCCTTCGCGCAGCGCACCGACGTGCCGCCCGCTGGCCTGCGCACCGCCCGCGAGCGATGCATCGAACAGGCGATCGGCGACATGCGCCTGCGTGTCGCTCGCCAGCACGTTGCGCGCGCGATGCACGAGCCGCTGCCCGTATTCGAGCAGGCGCAACTCCGCGCGCCAGTCGACCGACGCGTGGCTGTCCGAGCCGACGCCGATCACGCCGCCCTGCGCGAGATAGTCGACCGCCGGGAACACGCCGTCGCCAAGGTTCGCTTCGGTCGTCAGGCACAGGCCGGCAACCGCGCGCCGCTTCGCGAGCGCTGCCGTTTCGGCCGCGTCGACGTGCGTCGCGTGCACGAGGCACCAGCGCGCATCGACGTCGAAACGATCGAGCAGCCATTGTACGGGCCGTGCGCCGTATGCACGCACGCAGTCGTCGACTTCGGCCGTCTGCTCGGCGATATGGATATGCACGGGTGCGTCGTCGGGCAGCCCGTCGAGCAGCGCGCGCAGCCCGCTCTCGGACACCGCGCGCAGCGAGTGCGGCGCGACGCCGTAGCGCAGCCCGCCGTGCTCGGGCGCGGCGCGACGCATGACGTCGAGCAGTTCGAGCAGGCCTTCGGGCGTGTTGATGAAGCGGCGCTGGTCGTCGCGCGGCGGCTTGTTGCCGAAGCCGGCGAACTGGTACGACACGGGCAGCATCGTGATGCCGATGCCGGCCGAGCGCGCGGCGTCGACCACGCGCGTGCCGAGTTCCGCGATCTGCGGATAGCGCGAACCGTCCTGCGCATGATGCACGTAGTGGAATTCGCACACCGACGTGTAGCCGCACTTGAGCATCTCGACATACAGCCAGCGTGCGACCGCCGCGAGCGCGTCGGGCGTGATCTTCAGCGCGAAACGGTACATCAGGTCGCGCCAGCTCCAGAAGCTGTCGGCGGGATTCGCGCGGTATTCGGTAAGCCCGGCCATCGCGCGCTGGAATGCATGCGAGTGCAGGTTCGGCATGCCGGGCAGCACCGGGCCGGCCGCGCGCGCGACGCCTGCCGGCGCGTCGGTGTCGGGCGTCACTTCGGTCAGCGTGCCGGCCGCGTCCCAGCGCAGCAGCACGTTGCGGCGCCAGCCATCGGGCAGGTAGGCATGGTCCGCGAACAACAGGGTGTCGGTCATTGCGATTCCTTATCGACCAGAATCGACGCTGCAGCGTTTGGTCTGGTCCCATTCCACGGTTGGCAGGGGCCGGCGCATCGGCGCTTACTCATGCCCCGTTGCAGTCGACCGGACCGCGGCACACTTCCGCGCCAGGTCCGGTCCCATGCAGAACTATCCGTTCATCCGGCGAAACACGGTCGCGCCGCCGCGTACGACCTGCTCGCACAGCGGCCGGCCGATCCAGTAAGCAAGCTCCGACAGCGAGCCGACCGACCATGCAGCGAAGTCAGCCTGGCGGCCGACCTCGAGCGCACCGTGCCGATCCGCACGGCCGAGCGCCGCGGCCGCATGGCGCGTGACGCCCTGCAGCACCTCGGGCACCGTCATGCGGAACAGCGTGCAGCCCATGTTCAACGTCAGCAGCAGCGATTCGAGCGGCGACGTGCCCGGATTGTGATCGGTCGCGAGCGCGATCGGCACGCCATGCTTGCGCAGCAGTTCGATCGGCGGCAATTGCGTTTCGCGGATGAAGTAGTACGCGCCGGGCAGCAGCACGGCGACCGTACCGGCCGCCTTCATTGCCTCGATGCCGGCTTCGTCGAGAAATTCGAGGTGATCGGCGGACAGCGCGCGGTAGCGCGCGGCGAGCGCCGTGCCGCCCGCGTTCGACAGTTGCTCGGCATGCAGCTTCACGGGCAGCCCGCGCCGCGTCGCGGCCTCGAACACGCGCTCGGTCTGCGCGAGCGAAAAGCCGATGCGTTCGCAGAACACGTCGACCGCGTCGACGAGGCCCTCGTCGGCCAGCGCCGGCAGCATCCGCTCGCACACTTCGTCGATGTACGCATCCGCACGGCCCGCGTATTCGGGCGGCAGCGCATGCGCGCCGAGGAAGGTCGTGTAGACGGTAACCGGGAAGCGCTCGCCGAGCTGGCGCGCGACGCGCAGCATCTTGCGTTCGGTCGCGAGGTCGAGCCCGTAGCCCGACTTGATCTCGATCGCGGTCACGCCTTCGGCAAGCAGCGGCTGCAGGCGCGCGGCGGCCTGCACGAACAGCGTCGTCTCGTCGGCCGCGCGCGTCGCGCGCACCGTCGACACGATCCCGCCACCCTGCCGCGCGATTTCCTCGTAGCTGACGCCCGCAAGACGCTGCGCGAATTCGTCGGCACGCGTGCCGCCGTACACGAGGTGCGTATGGCAGTCGACGAGGCCCGGCGTCACCCACGCGCCATGCAGATCCTCGCGCTGCCAGTGCCCATAACCGTGCGGCAGCGCGGACAACGCGCCGAGCCAGACGATCGTGCCGGTTTCGTCGACCGCGATCGCCGCATCGTCGATCGTCTCGTCGGGATGGCCGTGCGGACACAGCCTCAGGTGATGCCAGACAGTCGGTTTCATGCGTTCAGTCTCGTTCGCCGACGGCGAGCGAGACGGCCAGCAGCGCGCCGCCCCCGCTCACGACGACGTCAAACGCACGCCGCGGCCCGTCGAGCCGCAGCGTGTCCATTTCTTCCAGTGCGTAGTGCGCGCCGTCGATTTCCACGCCGACCGCACCGGCCGCGCAAAACAGCAGCACGGTATCGGCACGCTCGATGCGGTGCGCGCCTGCGCGCCACACGTCGAGCGCGCCGCGCGCGGCCGAACGGCGTGTCATCAGGTTGAAGTCGCGCGTCGCGCCGTCGTGCAGCGTCGCGTCGATCGCCGTCTCGCCCGCGAAATCCGCGCGGGCCAGCGGCGCGTCGAGCACGTGGCACGTGCCGCCCGCTTCAGCGAGCGTCATGCCCGCGCCGGACAGCAGCACGAGCGTGCGGTCGATCCCGTCGAAACGCGAGAACGGCCCGGCCGTGCCGACGTCCGCGACGCTCACGCGCCACGCGAATGCGTCGAGCGCGGCGCCGGGCGGAAACGCGCCGATTTCGCGCGTCACGCCGCCGCCGTTCTTCCACGGCGACGCGACGAGATCCGCCGCGCGGATCATCGTCGCGTCTGCCGGCGCCTGAGCAAGCGCCGTCATGCTCAGCGGCCGAGCATCGGCAGCTTCAGGCCGGCTTCGCGAGCCGTCTGCTGCGCGAGTTCGTAGCCGGCATCCGCATGGCGCATCACGCCCGTCGCCGGGTCGTTCAGCAGCACGCGACCGAGACGCTCATGCGCTTCAGCCGTACCGTCGGCGACAATCACGACGCCCGAGTGCTGCGAGAAGCCCATGCCGACCCCGCCGCCATGGTGCAGCGACACCCACGATGCGCCGCCTGCCGTGTTCAGCAGCGCGTTCAGCAGCGGCCAGTCGCTGACGGCGTCCGAACCGTCCTTCATCGATTCCGTCTCGCGGTTCGGGCTTGCGACCGAACCGGTATCGAGGTGGTCGCGGCCGATCACGATCGGTGCCTTCAGTTCGCCGTTCTTCACCATCTCGTTGAACGCCTGGCCGAGGCGGTAGCGATCCTTCACGCCAACCCAGCAGATCCGTGCCGGCAGGCCCTGGAACGCGATGCGCTCGCGCGCCATGTCGAGCCAGTTGTGCAGGTGCGGATCGTCGGGGATCAGCTCCTTCACCTTCTGGTCGGTCTTGTAGATATCCTCAGGATCGCCGGACAGCGCGACCCAGCGGAACGGGCCCTTGCCTTCGCAGAACAGCGGACGGATGTACGCCGGCACGAAGCCCGGGAAGTCGAACGCGTTCTCGACGCCCATTTCCAGCGCCATCTGGCGGATGTTGTTGCCGTAGTCGAGCGTCGCCGCACCGCGGTCCTGCAGCGCCAGCATCGCGCGCACCTGGACGGCCATCGACTGCTTCGCAACCTTCACGATGCTCTGCGGATCGACCTTCTGCGCTTCGCGCCATTGCGCGACGGTCCAGCCCTGCGGCAGGTAGCCGTTGATCGGGTCGTGCGCGCTCGTCTGGTCGGTCACGCAGTCCGGCGTGATGCCGCGCTCGACGAGTTCCGCGAACACGTCGGCCGCGTTGCCGAGCAGGCCGATCGACACGGGCGTGCCCGCGCGCTTCGCTTCCTCGATCATGCCGAGCGCTTCGTCGAGCGTCGTCGCCTTCTTGTCGACATAGCGCGTCTTCAGGCGGAAGTCGATGCGCGTCTCGTCGCATTCGACCGCGATCATCGAGAAGCCTGCCATCGTCGCCGCGAGCGGCTGCGCGCCGCCCATCCCGCCCAAGCCGCCCGTCAGGATCCAGCGGCCCGACGGATCGCCGTTGAAGTGCTGGTTCGCGACCGAGAAGAACGTTTCATAGGTGCCCTGCACGATGCCCTGGCTGCCGATGTAGATCCAGCTGCCGGCCGTCATCTGGCCGTACATCATCAGGCCCTTGCGGTCGAGCTCGTGGAAGTGATCCCAGTTCGCCCAGTGCGGCACGAGGTTCGAGTTCGCGAGCAGCACGCGCGGCGCATCCTTGTGCGTGCGGAACACACCGACCGGCTTGCCCGATTGGATCAGCAGCGTTTCGTTCTCTTCGAGATCCTTCAGCGACGCGAGGATCTGGTCGTAGCATTCCCAGTTGCGCGCCGCGCGGCCGATGCCGCCGTACACGACGAGCGCATGCGGATGCTCGGCGACTTCCGGATCCAGGTTGTTCTGGATCATCCGGTAAGCCGCTTCGGCCAGCCAGGTCTTGCAGGTCTTGTCGCTGCCGCGCGGCGCGCGGATCGTGCGCGTCGGATCGAGACGGGGATCGATGTGTTTCGGATGGTTCATGACGACTGCTCCCGAAGGAAAATGAATATCAAATAGGAATCAGAAATGCCCGGTGAAGCGATAACGGCTGCCGGGATGCCACAGATTCGCCACCGAGGCGACGACGCCCTGCGACCAGGTGCGCCGATGTAAAACCAGACACGGCTCGACGTCGTCCATCCGCAGCTGCTCGCGCCGTTCCGGCGCCGGGGCCGCCGCTTCGATCCGGTACTCGACGCGCTGCAGCGGAGCCGCGCGCATCAGGTACAGGTTCGGCGTCGTGTTCGTGAAATCCTGCTCGGCGTAATCCGGCGCGACCGCCGGATTCACCCATCGTTCTTCGAGCTGCACCGGCTCGTCGTTCTCGAAGTGCAGCACCTGCGAATGAAACAGCTTCGCGCGCACGGCCACCTGCATCTCGTCGGCGAGCGCCTCGTCGGCGCGGATCGTCTCGAGGTCGAGCACGCTGGCGTGATATGCATGCCCGCGTGCGCCGACCTCCTCCGAGATACTGCGGATCGCCACCAGCGTCGACTCGTACTTCGGCCGCGCGACGTAGGTGCCCGCGCCCTTCATGCGCGTGAGCACCTGCTCGGCCGTCAACTCGCGCAGCGCGCGGTTGACGGTCATGCGCGCCACCTTGAACTCGCGCGCCAGCTCATTCTCGGACGGCACCTGGTCGCCCTCCTCCCACTCGCCGGCGTGGATGCGGCCCAGGATGAAATCCTTGATCTCCTGGTAGACCGGCGCGCTCATGGGCTTACTGTTCCGATGCGAACGAGAACGGGCTGATCTTCGCGAACGCGCGCTCGCCGACGAGCTTCGCGATCGCTGCGATGTCCGGTGCGAAGTAGTGGTCGAGCTCGTAATGCGCAACCTTGCCGCGGATCGTTTCCATCGCGGGCGCCAGCTTCGGGCTCGTGTGATACGGCGCGCGCAGGTCGACGCCCTGGGCGGCGGCCAGCAGTTCGATCGCGAGGATGTGCTTCGTGTTGTCCGCGATGTCGGCGAGCTTGCGTGCGGCGAACGTCGCCATCGACACGTGGTCTTCCTGGTTCGCGGAAGTCGGCAGCGAGTCGACCGACGCCGGGTGTGCAAGCGTCTTGTTTTCCGACGCCAGCGCGGCAGCCGTCACGTGCGCAATCATGAAGCCCGAGTTCACGCCGCCGTCCCGTACGAGGAACGGGGGCAGGCCCGACAGCGTCGCGTCGATCAGGAGCGCGATGCGGCGCTCGGCCAGCGCGCCGATTTCCGCTGCGGCCAGCGCGAGGTTGTCGGCTGCGAACGCGACCGGCTCGGCGTGGAAGTTGCCGCCCGACAGCACTTCGCCGGTGTCCGGGAAGATCAGCGGGTTGTCCGACACCGCGTTCGCCTCGATCAGCAGCACGTCGGCCGCATGGCGCATCTGGTCCAGGCACGCGCCCATCACCTGCGGCTGGCAGCGCAGGCTGTACGGATCCTGCACCTTGTCGCAGTCGCGGTGCGACTGGTTGATCGGCGAACCTTCGAGCAGGTCGCGATAGGACGCGGCCGCATCGATCTGGCCTTGATGGCCGCGCAGTTCGTGGATGCGCGCGTCGAACGGCTTCACCGAGCCGGCTGCCGCGTCGACCGACAGCGCACCCGCGACGAGCGCGGTGCGGTACAGGTCTTCGATCGAGAACATGTTGTCGAGCGCCAGCGCCGTCGAGGCCTGCGTGCCGTTCAGCAGCGCGAGGCCTTCCTTCGCCTGCAGCGTCAGCGGCGCGAGGCCCGCGACGCGCAGACCGTCGAGCGCGCTGGCACGCTCGCCGCGGATGAACACTTCGCCGACGCCGAGCAGCACGGCCGACATGTGCGCGAGCGGCGCGAGGTCGCCCGACGCGCCGACCGAGCCCTTCACCGGGATCAGCGGCAGCACGTCTGCGTTGAACAGCTTGATCAGCGCGTCCATCACTTCGCGGCGGATGCCCGAGTGGCCACGGCCGAGGCTCGACAGCTTCAGCGCCATCAGCAGGCGCACCGACGAACGCGCCATCGGCTCGCCGACGCCGACCGCGTGCGACAGCACGAGGTTCTTCTGCAGCAGTTCGAGCTGATCGTGCGGGATGTGCGTGCTGGCCAGGCGGCCGAAGCCCGTGTTGATGCCGTACGCCGGCTCGCCCTTCGCGGCGATGTCGGCGACGGCCTTCGCGCCGGCGTCGATCTTCGCGAAGCTGGCCGGGTCGAGCGTCAGTTGCACGGATTCGCGTGCGATCTGGCGCAGTTGCGGGAGGGTCAGGTGGCCGGGGGTCAACGTAATCATGTGAGCAATCCTGTCTAGACAAGTTCGGAATGGATTGAAGTGTAGCCACCTGAACTTGTCTAGACAACCCGTTTTTCGCCGATTTCGACTCGGGAGTTTCCCTGATGCCCGGCGCGGCCCGCCGGACCGGTCGGTGGGTGCCGCAAATTAACATATGTTGCAATTATTTTGTCTTTGGCAACATATAGATCACCACTCGTCAAGGAGATCCGTCATGAACATCCCGCCGCGGTTCGCCGCCCTGTTCCGCCGCAGCCTGCTCGTCGCCACGTGCGCGCTCGCGTGCGGCGCGTCGCTCGCCGCCGAGCCGCTGTCGGGCACGCTCGACAAGATCCGGCAGGCCAACCTGATCTCGATCGGCCATCGCGAGACGTCGGTGCCGTTCTCCTATGTCGACACGAGCGGCAAGGTGATCGGCTTCTCGCAGGACCTGTGCGATCGCGTGATCGCCGCGGTGAAGGCGCGCACCGGCAAGCCCGACCTGCAGGTGCGCTTCATCCCCGTCACGTCGCAGAACCGCATTCCGCTCGTGCAGAACGGCACCGTCGATCTCGAATGCGGCGTGACGACCAACCTCGCCGCGCGCCACGCGCAGGTCGCGTTCTCGACCACCTTCTTCGTCGCGACGACGCGCCTGCTCACGCGCACGTCGTCGGGTATCCGCGACTTTCCCGATCTCGCCGGCAAGACGGTCGTGACGAACCAGGGCACGACGTCCGAACGCCTGCTGCGCAAGATGAACGAGGAAAAGAAGATGAACATGCAGATCATCAGCGCGAAGGACTACGGCGAAGGACGCCTCACGCTCGAATCGGGCCGCGCGGCCGCGTACATGATGGACGACGTACTGCTCGCGGGTGCGCGCCAGCTCGCCGCGAAGCCGGGCGACTGGCAGATCGTCGGCACGCCGCAGTCGTCGGAAGCCTACGGGTTCATGCTGCGCAAGGACGATCCGCAGTTCAAGGCGCTCGTCGACGGCGTGCTCGCGCAACTGATGAAAAGCGGCGAGATCAACGCGCTGTACGACAAGTGGTTCATGAAGCCGGTGCCGCCGAAGGGGCTGGCGTTCGACTTCCCGATGAGCGACGTGATCAGGACGCGCTACGCGGCGCCGAACGACACGCCGCTCGAATGAGCGCCGCTCGTTGACACCGGCTCACGCGCGCGTCCACGCGACGCACGCTGCATAGCCAGGCGCCGCGTCGACCCACGCCGCGTCGAACGCGGCGACGCCGGCGGCGGGCGCGGACGGCTCGACGATCGTCGTCGCGGGGGTCGCCGCATCGCGCGGCGGCACGACCGCGAATGCGCGCAGCCCGCCGACGATGCCGGTGCCGAGTGCCTTGAGCAGCGCCTCCTTCGCGGACCAGACCCGCATGAATTCGCCCGCGCGCGCGTCGGGCGGCAGGCCGTCGAGATACGCGGCCTCGGCCGGCGCGCAGACTTCGCGTATCAGCGCGCGCCAGTCGGCCGTGCGCTTGCAGGATTCGATGTCGACACCGACGCGGCCCGCGGGCGCCCACGCGAGCAGCGCATGATCGCCCGCATGCGACACGTTGAAATCGAGCGTCGTGCGATGCGCGGGGGCCGGCGACGGCCGCCCCGATTCGTCGACGACGATCGCGACCGCGTGCGGCGCGACACCGAGGGCTGCGCCGAGCACGTCGCGCAGCGCGGCGCGCGTCGCGGCGCTGCGCACCGCATCCTCGTGCCGCATGAAGCGGGCGGCCCGCGTCCGCTCGTCATCGCTGAGCGCCGCATAGGCGCGCGACGCCAGCGGCACGCGCCAGTCGAAATCGATGCGCGCGATCCGCACGCCGGCGCGGGATGCAGCGGCCGGCACGTCGAGCGCATGCACGCGCCAGGCACGGGGGGGATCGACCGGGGAAGCGGAATCGGACGGAATGGGCATCGGCACGCGGCAGCCTGTGCTGTGGAATGAAACGTCCGATGTTAATCGATCGCGCCGGCGCACGAACCGGCGTGTGCGCGTATTGCCACGTCCGCATCGAACGACGGATTCTTTACGAACGACATTCGATGGCCGCGCACGGCAACGCACCCCGCTTCACCCGTTCGCGGCCACGCCCGGCACGCCGCTACCCGTCACCCGATTGCGCGACGCGGGATGAAGTGCGTGCACGACGCCCGGCGCGTCAGCCGACAGCACGCCGTGTTGCAGCCAGTGCAGCGCGACGGGCCACAGCGTGTCGGTGAAGCGGCTGTGGAAAAACGCGAAATGGCCGATCGTGTCGACGCCGATGTCGGCCGGCGCGATTCGCAGGTGCGTGACGTCGCTGCCCTTGTAGTAACCGACCAGCCGCTCGATCGCGTCGACCGTGCCGAACGCGTCGTCGTCGGTGCCGATCGCGAGCATCGGCGCCGACAGCCCGGCAAAGCGCGCGGGCAACGCCGCGCGGCTCACGGCGCCTTCATCGAGCACGCCGCCGATGTATCCATCCTCGAAACGCGGTTGCGAGCGCGCCCACGACAGCGCGACACCGCGCGGCGTGTCCTCCATCCAGCCGAGCCGCTTCGCGGGCACGTAGCCGAACACGGCCGCGAGCGCCGGCATCGCGACATGCCACTTCCACCACATGCTGCGCCGCTCGGCCGGCAGGTAATCGCGCCAGTACGCATACTGCGCGCCGACGGTCACCGCATGCCGCACATATACGTTCGATGCCGCGAGCCCGAGCAGGCAGCCGCCGATGCTGTGCGCGACGACGTCGAGCGGCTGGCCCGGAAACGCGTCGCGCGCGTATTGCAGCGCGGCTTCGCAATCGAGCCGCCCCCAGTCGAGCCAGTTCGCACGCAGCTTCGCGAGCTGCGCCGGGCGCGACCCGCCGATGCCGCGATAGTCGTAGACGAGCACGTCGCGCCCCTGCGCGAACAGCCAGGCCGCGAAACGGAAGTAATAGTCGCAGCGCACCGACGTCGCGCAATTGACGACCGTCACGGGCCGCACCGCACCGCCGCCGCGATGGCGCCACACGTGGCCGCGCAATGCATAACCGTCGGCCGCGCGCAGCGTCACGGGCTCGGGCGGCAACGCGCCCGCCGCGCGACTGCCCTGCACCGCCCCGCCTCCTTCGTTCGAAATCGTCATCCTGTCTCCTGTCGATCGCAGTTAGCGCTTTAGCGCTTACTGCGATCCCATGCTTCGCGGTCGGCCAGATGTCGACCGGACTTGGCGCTTCAGCGCTTAGTCCGGTCCCATGCAAAGCTGTCAGCGCCTCGGCGCCTGCCCTGGCCCCATGCCTCGCGGTCCGGGCCGCCGCAAGCTGCCGCCCGCGCCCATCGGCCAGCCTCCATTGAACTTGACGCGTGCCGCGTTCTCAACCAATCTTGCTGCTCCGTTCGCATGAGTCACGCGCATGTCAACGCCTCTCGTCCGTCTCCCGTCGCTCGACCTCGTCCGCGGTTTCGTCGCGGTCGGCCGCCGCATGAGCATCACGCTCGCCGCGCAGGACCTGTGCGTCACGCAGTCGGCGGTCAGCCGCCAGGTGCATGCGCTCGAAGCGCATCTCGGCGTCGCGTTGCTGCAGCGCGGCTACCGGAAGATTGCGTTCACGCCGGAAGGCGAGCGGCTGTTCCGCGTCGCGGATGCGGCGCTGCACAGCCTGCAGGACACCGTCGCGTCGCTCGCCGCCGCGCGCGAGCGCCAGCCCGTCACGATCACCGCGAGCATCGGCGTCACCGCGCTTTGGCTGCTGCCGCGGCTCGGGCGGCTGCAGGCGCGCCTGCCGGAGATCGACCTGCGCGTCGCCGCGAACGACAAGGTACTCGATTTGCGCACCGAAGGCATCGACCTCGGCATCCGCTATTGCCCGCGCGATCGCGCGCCGGCCGGCGCGCTGCACCTGTTCGACGAGATCGTCGTGCCGGTCGCGCATCCTGCGCTCGCCGCGCGGCCGGTCACGAGCGCGGCCGCGATCGCCGACCATGTGCTGCTCGAATTCGACGGGCCGCCGCAGCCGCAATTGCAGTGGCGCACGCACCTGCATGCGGCCGGGCTCGGCGACGCGCGCCCGAAAGGCGTGCTGCGCTTCAACCAGTACGACCAGGTGATCCAGGCCGCGATCGCGGGCCAGGGTGTCGCGCTCGGCCGGCTCGCACTCGTCGCACCGATGCTCGCGGACGGGCGGCTCGCGGTGCTCGGGCCGCACACGCAGGCGCTGTCGGACGCGTATGGCTACTGGCTGTTCCAGCACGATCCGGCCCCGCGCCGCGAAGTCGCCGACGTGCGCGACTGGATGCTCGCCGAAGCGGCCGAATGCGATACCGCGATGCGCACGCACGACACGGCGTCCGCGTAAGCCGGCGTTCCGGATGACCGCGACCACGACCTGCCGCCCCGCCCGGCCGCACTCCGTCACATTCCCCTCACGCATGCCAACCTGACCGAATGATCGCTTGAGCGACGCCGGGCCCGATCGTCTAATCGGATCGAGCGCGGCCGTTTTGCCGCGCGCCTTCATCCGGAGACACGCATGACCCCGATCGAGCAGGAAGTCCGACGCCGCTGGCTGCCCGTGCTGACGGGCGGCCTGATCATGGGCGCCGCGCTCGGCATCCGCCACGTGCAGGGCCTGTTCCTCGCGCCCGTGTCGCTCGACCACGGCTGGTCGCGCGAAGCGTTCGGGCTCGCACTGGCGCTGCAGAACCTGATCTGGGGTGTCGCGCAGCCGTTCACGGGGATGGTCGCCGACCGCTTCGGCTCGGTACGCGTGATCGTCGCCGGGATGCTGCTGTACGCGGCCGGGCTCGTCACGATGGCGCATGCGGCATCGACCGGCATGTTCACGGTCGGCGCCGGGCTCGTGATCGGCATCGCGCTGTCGGGCTCGGCGTTCGCGTCGATCTACGGCGCGCTGAGCCGCCTGTTTCCGGCCGACCGGCGCGGCTGGGCGCTCGGCGTCGCCGGTGCGATCGGCGGGCTCGGCCAGTTCTGCATGGTGCCCGTCGCGCAGGAACTGATCGGCGGGATCGGCTGGCGGCACGCGTTCGTCGCGCTGGCGCTCGTCGCGGCACTGCTCGCGCCGCTCGCCGTGCTGCTGCGCGACCGGCCCGCGCAGGCGGCCGGCGGCGGCGCCGGCCCCGACCAGTCGATCGGCGAAGCGGTGCGCGAGGCGTTCGCGCATCGCGGCTTCTGGCTGCTGAACGCGGGCTTCTTCGCGTGCGGCTTCCAGCTCGCGTTCATCGCGACGCATCTACCCGCCTACTTGCTCGACCACGGGCTGCCGGCGCGCCACGCGAGCGTCGCGCTCGCGCTGATCGCGCTGACCAACGTGGCCGGCACCTATGCGTGCGGCCATCTCGGCGGGCTGCTGCGGCGCAAGTACGTGTTGTCGGTGCTGTACCTCGTGCGCGCGCTCGCGATGGCCGCGTTCGTCGTCGTACCGCTGTCGCCCGCGAGCGTCTACGTGTTCGCGGCCGTGATGGGGTTCACGTGGCTCGGCACGGTGCCGCTGACGAACGGCGTGATCTCGCAGGTGTTCGGCGTGCGCTACATCGCGACGCTGTTCGGTTTCGTGTTCTTCGGGCACCAGCTCGGCAGCTTCTTCGGCGTCTGGCTCGGCGCGCGCGTGTACGACGCGACGCATTCGTACCTGCCGCTGTGGATCGGCTCGATCGCGCTCGGCGTGCTCGCGGCGCTCCTGCACCTGCCGATCGACGACGCGCGCATCGCGCGTCCGGCATCGGGCAACGCGGCATGGGCGTGATCCGCGCGGCGCTGGCGGTCGGCACGCTCGCGTTCGTCGCGTGGTGCGGCGCGGCCTACTTCGACTCGGGCGTCGCGTACGCGCTGCTCGAACACGTCGCGTTCTGCAACTGACGCGGCAAACCGGGCCGCGCGGGCAGACCGTCAGCGACGTTTCGGCAATGCGGCCAGCGCATCGAGCGCGCGAGCGCGCGCGGCGGCGTGATCGACGAGCGGTGCCGGATAGTCGACGCCGAGCCGCACGCCGGCCGCGTCGAGCTGCAGCGGCGACGCCTCCCACGGCGCGTGGATCGACGTGGTGTCGAGGCCCGCGAGTTCGGGCACCCAGCGCCGCACGTATGTGCCGTCCGGGTCGAACTTCTGGCCCTGCGCGACCGGGTTGAAGATGCGGAAATACGGCGCGGCGTCGGCGCCGCAGCCGGCCACCCACTGCCAGCTCGCCGCGTTGTTCGCGGGATCGGCGTCGACCAGCGTGTCCCAGAACCACGCTTCGCCGGCGCGCCAGTCGATCAGCAAATGCTTGATCAGGAACGACGCGACGACCATCCGCACACGGTTGTGCATCCAGCCGGTCGTCCACAACTCGCGCAGGCCCGCATCGACGAGCGGATAGCCGGTCCGGCCGCGCTGCCATGCGCGCAGCGCCGCGGAATCGTCACGCCACGGCATCGCGTCGAACTGCGCGCGGAAGTTGTCGGTCGCGAGCGCCGGAAAGTGATACAGCAGCGCGTAGCTGAATTCGCGCCAGCCGAGCTCGCTCAGGAACTTGTCGGCGTCTGCCGCGTACGCCGCGCCGCCGGCATTCGCGGCGCCCTGCACCGCGTGCCACACCTGTCGCGGCGATACGTTGCCGAAGCGCAGGTACGGCGACAGCCGACTCGTCGCGGGCCGGTCGGGACGATCGCGCGCATCCGTGTAGCCGGCGAGCGACGCCGTCAGGAACGCGTCGAGCCGTTCATGCGCACCGGCCTCGTCGGGTGCGGACCACGCATCGCGCAGGCCGCCTGCCCAGTCCGGCGCGGGCGGGCGCAACGCGAGCGCGTCGAGCGCCAGCGCACGGTCACGCACGGTTTCCGGCCACGGTTGAAACACGATCCGTTCCGGTTCCGGCAGCGGCGCGGCGACCGTGCGGTCGCGGCGCGCCGCGCGCCAGTACGCGGTGAACACCTGGTACGGCGCACCGCTGCCCGTCAGCACCTCCCACGGTTCGTTCAGCAGGCTGCCGTTGCTGCTCTCGACCGTGACGCCGCGCGCCTTGAACGACGCCTTCAGCGCCGCATCGGCGTCGCGCTGCGGCTGCGCGTAGCGGCGATTCCAGTACACGGCCGCCGCGCCCGTGTCGTGCGCGACGCGCTCGATCTCGCGCTGCGCGTCGCCGCGCAACAGCAGCAGGCGCCCGCCGTGACGCGCGAGCGCGGCGTCGAGCCCGGCCAGCGCCCCGTGCAGCCACCAGCGCGCTGCGCCGCCTGGCGGGCGACCCGCGCCGGCGCCCATGTCGTCGACGAACACGCAGACGAGCGGCCGGCCCGACTCGACCGCGCGCGTCAGCGCGGGCTGGTCGGTCACGCGCAGATCGTCGCGAAACCAGACGATCGCGGGAGCAACGGACGACTTGGCGGGCACGGGCACCTCGATGCGGAAAGCGGAACGGGATGCGTATTGTCGCGGCTGCGCCGCGGGGTGTCGACGCTCGACGTGTCGACTTGCCAACTTGCCAACTTGCCAACTTGCCAACTTGCCGACGTGCCGACGTGCCGACGTGCCGACCTGCCAACCTGCCGACCTGCCAACCTGCCGACCTGCCAACCTGCCGACCTGCCAACCTGCCGACCTGCTGACGTGCCAACTTGCCGACGTGCCGACGTGCCGACGTGCCGACCTGCCAACCGGCCGACCTACGGACCTGCGGACGTGCGGACGTGCCGACGTGCCGACGCTCGACGTGCCAACACCGATGATGGCCACGGCCATCGCACCACCTCGCGCGCCCGGTGAAACGCCTTAGTCCATTCCGACGATTCTTCACCGCGTCCGCCGGCCTACGCTCGATGTCGGGTGCACCGCGATGTGCGGCACGTGCCGCCGCTACCGGCACCGCGCGTCCCGCTCCGCACCCGCCACGCGCGCCGGCCGATGCCGGCGCGAATCCTTCCGACCGCCGCGGCGCCCGGCCACCCGGGCGCACGCAGCCTCACCCGATAAACCTCCATGACCAAACCTTCGAATCTCGTCACCTCGATCACCGTCGACATCGACGCGCCGGCCTCCGTCGTGTGGGAAGTGCTGACCGACTACTCACGCTACGGCGAATGGAACACGTTTTGCGTCGGCTTCGAAACGACCGGCAGGCTCGGCGATTTCGTGCACATGCAGGTTCGCATCCCGGGCACGGAGACCGTGATTCCCGTCAACGAGATCCTCGTCGCCTGTGAGCCCGAGCGCCTGCTGTCGTGGGAGCAGCGCCCGACCGACGACAACAAGGACGCCGCGCGCCGCGACCAGTACATCGACGCCGACGGCCCGGAGCGCTGCCGTTACTTCACGACCGACCAGTTCCTCGGCGTCAACGCGGACACGATCATGCAGAACCACGGCGCGTGGGTAAAACAGGGCTTCGACCAGTGCGCGCGCGACGTGAAGCAGCGCGCCGAAGCGCTGCATGCGGCGCGCCGGCGCAACAGCGCGTGACCGGGAGCGGCCGATGCCCGATCTGCAAACGCTGTCCGACCATCACGACATCCGCGAAATGGTCGTCGCATATTCGAGCGCGATCGATACGCGCGACTTCGACGCGCTCGATGCCGTATTCACGCCCGACGCGGCGATCGACTATCGCGCGATGGGCGGCATCGCCGGCCGTTATCCGGACGTGAAGGCGTGGCTGCGCACCGTGCTGCCGCAGTTCCCGCAGTACCAGCACATGGTCGGCAACCTGTCGATCCGGCTCGACGGCGACACCGCGCGCGGCCGCACGATCTGCTTCAATCCGATGGAAGTCGCACTGCCGGACGGCGGCACGCAGGTGATGTTTCTCGGGCTGTGGTACGTCGACCGGTTCGTGCGCACCGCGCAGGGATGGCGCATCGCCGAGCGCGTCGAGGAGCGCTGCTACGGCCACAACGTGCCGGCCGTGCTCGCGGGCGCGACCGGCTGATCCGGTTGAACCGGCGACGACGCGCGCCGTGCGATTGCCGCACGGCGCGCGTGTCGAGGATCGCTAAATCAATCGAGCCGGAACGCCGCCTCGAAACGCGCGGCGAATGCGTCGAACTCGGTTTCCGGCAGATGGTTGATGCCACCTGCGCGCTTGCGCCCGCCTCCGGTCGCAAAGCCGCGGCAGAACTCGTCGGCGCCGAGCGGCCGGCCGTCGGGCACGCGCACACTGACGACGAGCCCGCCATCGGCGCGCGGCGACAGCACCGCGAGCGCCGCATGCGGCGCGTTGCGCATCCGTTCGTTCGCGAGCATCCCTGTTGCACGCCGCGCCCACGGTTGATCAGGCATCCGTACCAGCGTCGCGCCCGGCACCTCGCGCAGCGGCGCGAGCGCGCACGCACGCGCCATGTCGTCGCGGTAGCCGTCGCGCAGTGCGGCGAACACGGCGGTCTCGCACACGAAATCGAGCGGATCGACGCATGGCAGCATCGCGTCGGCGAGCGCCGCCGGATCGAAGTGCAGATCGCCGACGCAATCGCCGTACGCGTTGTAGTTCAGGTAAAGCCCGAGTTCGGCGAGCGTGGATCGCCCGGCCTCGTCGATCCCGTGCTCCTGCGCGAGCGCGTTACCGAGCGCCGGCAGTTCGTCGCCGAATGCCGCGACGATCGCCCAGCGCACATGCCGGCCGCCGAGATAGCGGTTCACGAGCGCGCTCGTGCAAACATCGGCGGCCGTGTCGATATGCGCGTCGAAACGCGGATCGTCGGGCAGCTCGCCCGCGAAGTGGTGATCGAAATAGCGGACCGTCGCGCCGTCGCGCAGCAGCCGCGCGCACGCGTCGCGGTTCTGGTCGTGCGACACGTCGAGCACGGTGACGAGGTCGCCCGCACGAGCATCGATCCGTTCGAGCAGCTTGATGTCGCGCTTCACGCCGGTCACGAGCGTGCCGTGCACGCCTTCCGCGAGCCGCAGTTGCTGAAGCGCGCACAGGCCGTCCGCGTCGCCGTTGAACGCGAAAAAATGCCGCGCGTCGTGGTTGTCCTGCATGATCCTTTGCTCCATCGTCAGGGCATGAAATCGCCGCCGTTCGCGTCGAGCGTCGCGCCCGTCACCGCGTTCGCATAGTCGGACGCGAGAAACAGCGCCGCGCGCGCGCAGTCGTCGTCGGTCGGCAGCTTCGCGAGCGCGATGTTCGACGCGATCGGCGCGATGATCTGTTCTTCCGTCATCCCGTATTCGGCGGCCGCCTGGCGGAAATACGCCTGCGTCGGCACGCCCCACATCCAGCCCATGTGGATGCTGTTCGCGCGAATGCCGTGCACGCCGAGTTCGCGCGCCAGGTATTTTGCCGCAACTGCGAGCGCACCCTTCGAAACAGCGTAGCCACCTTCGCCTGCAAAAGGCTTGCGGGTCGCCTGCGTGTTGATCATCACGATCGCGCCACACTTCTCGCGCTTCATGTGCGGCACGACCTCCTGCGTGAGCGCCATCGTGCCGAACACGTTGGTGTCGAACACCGCGCGCCAGCCGTCGAGATCCGCTTCCTCGACCGGCTCCGGAAACGTGCCGTGCACGAATGCACTGTTCACGAGTGCGTCGATCCGGCCGAAGCGCTCGACGGCCTGCGTCGCGAGCTGCCGGCATTGCGCGCGGTCGGTGATGTCGGTCTGCACCTTCAGCACGTCGCAATCGACGCGGAGTGTGCGAATCCGCGCTTCGGCATCGTCGAGCTTCTCCAACGTGCGCGCCGCGACGACCACGCCGCGCGCCCCCTCGCGCGCGGCCTCGACGGCGAGCTTCACACCGAGGCCCGGCCCGATCCCGGATATCACGACGATCTTGTCCTTCAGCAACATGGGTTGTCTCCTGGTTGTCGTTCGTCTCGCGGATGCGGCCGTCAGCCGGCCGCCCGCAGGTGCCGCGCGCGATACGCGGCGAAGTCGTGCGCGAGCTGCGCATCGGTGAAGCCGAAGCGCGCGATCGAATAGTCGTGCGCGGCGCGCTTGTCGCGACCATTGCGCGCCATCCAGTCCGTCATCGCCGCGCGCTGCCGCACATCGAGCGGCATGCCGGCAAACGCGTACACGGCTTCCGCGACGCCGAGCGGATTCGCTACGGTGTCCTCGAAACGCACGTCGAGGAACCGGTCGGCCGGCAGCGCGTCACGCGCGGTCATCGCCGCGCCGATCGCGCGCGCCATCCCCGCGTTCCATTGCGCGCCGACGGCGAGCGGATCCGGATCGTCCGCATACATCTGCCACAGCGTGTGCGCCATGCTCGCCATCGACGGAATCGTCTGCGCCGGATCGCGGTGCGTGAGCACGACCTGCGCGCGCGGGAACGCGCGGCACAGCACGTCGAGCGCATGCAGGTGCTGCGGCGTCTTCAGCAGCCAGCGCTCGGCCGGCGCGACGCCGCGCTGCGCCTTCTGCCACTGCAGGAACTGCAGCATCCGCTTCAGGTACGTGTAGACCGGCGTGAGATCCTGCTGCGCGAGCCATGCCGTATAGCGCGGCACGTTCGCGTACGAATCCATCGCGCACACGAACGCGTGCTCCATCAGCATGAACTCCTCGTCGGCGAGCATCGCGTCGAGCGGATGGATCGCCAGGATCTGCGGGATGCAGTCGATCATCGTCGCGACCTCGGCCTGCGCGCGTGCGATGCGCACGGTCGGCGCGTCGAGCGTCTCGCCGGCGAGCGGCGCCGGGTAGCGCGTTTCCCACCACGCCGCAGAATGAAAGCGCGGGTCGACGGCCAGCAGCCGTTGCAACAGCGTCGTGCCCGTGCGCGGCAGGCCGACGATCACGAGCGGATCGTCGATCGCGATATCCGCGATCTCCGGATGACGCCGGAAGTAATACTCGACGACGAGCCGGTTCACGAGCTGGCCGACGAGCTTCTCGCGCATCATCTCCGCGCCGCGCGCGGACAGCTTCGCTTCGTCGATCAGCGATGCGCACATCACGTCGAGCGCGTCGCGATACGGCCCGTCGCCGAACGCGGTGAGCCCGCCCGTACGCGACACGGCTTCGGCGATCAGTCCGTCGGCGGCGAGCAGCGTGCGGATCCGGTCGAGCGGCGCGTTCATGCGGCCTCCTTCAGCGTGGCGAGCTTGACGACGCGCGTGCGCGGATGCACGGGTTGCGCGGCACCGACCCAGCGCCAGCAGATCGTGCCCGTGCGGTGCCCGGCCGTATCGAGCCAGTTCGCGTCGCCCGGCCGTGCTGCCGCGACGACCACCGTCACGCCGCCGTCGGCATTCAGCCGCGCGCTGTTCTTGTTCACGCAGATGTCGAAGTGGCGGTAGTCGAGCGACTCCATCCAGTAGTTGTTGAGCTGCACGTTCCAGAAATCGCAGTCGGGCACCGTGTCGACGTCGATCACGAGCGCTTCGTCGTCGGCCAGCGACCAGCACGAGTGGTAGTAGTAGATGTTCGGGTCGCCGCCGACCGACTGGCACAGCGCCTGGTCGGCGGGCGGCAGCACATTGACGTGCGACCGGTAGCTCGCGGCCCAGTCGGCGAACAGCTTCGACGTCTGCTCGACGAACTGCGCGGCGCGCGTGAGCCCGCCCTGCAGCACGAGCGGGTCGAGCGGCGCCGGGCGATCCTGCGCGCCGATGCGCTCGATCTTCAGTTGCGCGGGCGTCTCCGCGCGCCGGTCGAGGAAGGTCTGGCGCACCAGCAGCGCGTTGGTGCCGGGCTCCATGCGCACCCAGTTGCCTGCGCACGGCGTTTCGCTCAGCACGATCTCGAAGCTGCCGTCCGCCGCGATCTCGAGCTGCTTCGCATCGAGAAAACCCGTCTGCAGCATCTTGCCGTCGGTTTCGTAGCCGCCCTTCTGCGTGCCGAAGCTCAGGTACGCGACCGTGCCGCGCCGCCCCGTCACGCGGTATTCGCAACGGCCGTCGACGCGTGCGTACTGGTACAGGTTGTCGGGATTGTCGGCGCCGATCTTCGCGGTCTCATGCGACGGCGAGAAGAAGCCGGGCCATGCGCCGTCCGCGAACTCGACGTGCATTTCCAGCGCGATGCGCATCAGCCGGCTCAGGTAGCGGAAACCTTCCGCGCGCGTCAGCGGATCGTCCGGCGCTTCGGCGCGCAGGATCTGTTGTCCGCTGCGTTTCAGGGTGTCGCAGAAATCGGCCCAGGTCTGGCCCGAAAGCAATTGCGTGGCACGTGTGTCGTCCGTCATGTGTCGTCTCCGCCGATGGTCGAGCGCTCACCTTAAGCGCCCGTGTCGCGCGCCACTTCGTCCGGGTGGACTAAGGAAAGATCCGCTGCGTTGCCAGGTCGCCTTTTAGTCCACCCGGACGAAGAGCGGCATGCCCCTCGCTCGATACCGTTGGCGTCATGCACGAAACGCCGCACATGTCGCGCGGCGCCGGCATGAAACAAGGAGACGAACGATGTTGACCCACTTGGAGCGACTGGAGGCCGAAAGCATCCACATCATGCGCGAGGTGGTCGCGGAGAGCGAGAACCCGGTGATGCTGTATTCGATCGGCAAGGACAGCTCGGTCATGCTGCATCTCGCGATGAAGGCGTTCTACCCGGCGAAGCCGCCCTTTCCGCTGCTGCACGTCGATACGACCTGGAAATTCCGCGAGATGATCGTGTTTCGCGACCAGACGGCCGAACGGCTCGGCCTCGACCTGCGCGTGCACATCAACCCCGACGGCGTCGCGAACGACATCAATCCGTTCACGCATGGCTCGGCCGTGCACACCGACGTGTGGAAGACGCAGGGGCTCAAGCAGGCGCTCGATCACTACGGCTTCGACGCCGCGTTCGGCGGCGCGCGCCGCGACGAGGAAAAATCGCGCGCCAAGGAGCGCATCGTATCGCTGCGCTCGGAACAGCACCGCTGGGACCCGAAGCGCCAGCGTCCCGAACTCTGGTCGCTGTACAACGCGCGCAAGCGCAAAGGCGAAAGCCTGCGCGTATTCCCGATCTCGAACTGGACCGAACTCGACATCTGGCAATACATCCAGCTTCACGACATCCCGATCGTGCCGCTCTACTTCGCGAAGGAACGCCCGGTCGTCGAACGCGACGGCGCGCTGATCATGGTCGACGACGAACGTTTGCCATTGCGCGAAGGCAAAGTGCCGCAGATGCGCAAGGTGCGCTTTCGCACGCTCGGCTGCTATCCGCTGACGGGCGCGATCGACAGCGATGCGACGACGCTCGACGACATCCTGCAGGAGATGCGCGAGACGCGCACGTCCGAGCGCCAGGGGCGCCTGATCGACAGCGATTCGGCCGGTTCGATGGAAAAGAAGAAACAGGAGGGATATTTCTGATGGCACACGTACTCACCGCGCCCGACAGGCTCGCGCGCCACGACTCCGCCGCGTCCGCCGCGTCCGCCGCCGATGACGACGCGCAAACCAGGGACCTGCTGCGCTTCATTACGTGCGGCAGCGTCGACGACGGCAAGAGCACGCTGATCGGCCGCCTGCTCTACGAATCGAACATGCTGTTCGACGACCAGCTCACGCAACTCGAGGCCGATTCGAAGAAGGTCGGCACGCAGGGCGGCGAACTCGATTTCGCGCTGCTCGTCGACGGCCTGTCGGCCGAGCGCGAGCAAGGGATCACGATCGACGTCGCGTACCGCTTCTTTGCAACCGCGCGGCGCAAGTTCATCGTCGCCGATACGCCCGGCCACGAGCAGTACACGCGCAACATGATCACCGGCGCGTCGACCGCCGATCTCGCCGTGATCCTGATCGACGCGCGCAAGGGCGTGCTCACGCAGACGCGCCGCCACAGCCATCTCGTCGCGCTGATCGGCATCAAGCGCGTCGTGCTCGCGATCAACAAGATGGATCTCGTCGACTACGACCAGGCCGTGTTCGATCGCATCGACGCCGACTATCGCGCGTTCGCGGCCGAGCTCGGGCTGGCGGAGATCGTCAGCATCCCGATGTCGGCGCTGCGCGGCGACAACGTGATCGTGCCGAGCGCGCAGATGCCGTGGTACGCGGGCCCGCCGCTGATGCAGCATCTCGACCGCCTGCCGCTCGCCGCGCGCGTGACGCGCGACGAGCCGTTCCGGCTGCCCGTGCAATGGGTCAACCGCCCGCACCTGAACTTCCGCGGCTACGCGGGCAGCATCGCATCGGGCGAAATCCGCGTCGGCGAGCGCGTGCGCGTGCTGCCGTCCGGCAAGGAGAGCCGGGTCGCGTCGGTGATCACGCAGCGCGGCGAAAGCGACGTCGCGCGCGCCGGCGACGCGGTGACGCTCACGCTCGCCGACGAGATCGACATCAGCCGCGGCGACCTGATCGCGCGCGCGGACGCGCCGCCGGAAGTGGCCGACCAGTTCGAGGCGACGCTCGTGTGGATGCACGACGAGCCGCTGCTGCCCGGCCGCCCGTATCTCGTGAAGCTCGGCACGCAGACGGTCGGCGCGACCTGCGCGACGCCGAAGTACAAGATCGACGTGAACACGCGCGAGCATCTCGCGGCGCGCACGCTCGCGCTCAACGAGATCGGCGTGTGCAACCTGAGCTTCGACCGGCCCGTCGCGTTCGATCCGTACGACCGGAACCGCCATACGGGCGGCTTCATCGTGATCGACCGCTTCACCAACGACACGGTCGGCGCCGGGATGCTGCACTTCGCGCTGCGCCGCGCGCACAACGTGCACTGGCAGGCCGTCGACGTCGATCGCGACGCGCGTGCGGTGCAGAAGGCGCAGACGCCGCGCATCGTGTGGCTGACCGGGCTGTCGGGCGCCGGCAAGTCGACGATCGCGAACCTCGTCGAGAAGCGGCTGCATGCGCTCGGCAGGCACACGTACCTGCTCGACGGCGACAACGTGCGGCACGGGCTCAATCGCGATCTCGGCTTCACCGAGGCCGATCGCGTAGAGAACATCCGGCGCGTCGCCGAAGTGGCGCGGTTGATGCTCGACGCGGGGCTCATCACGCTCGTGTCGTTCATCTCGCCGTTTCGTGCCGAGCGCGACATGGCGCGCGCGCTGGTCGGCCCCGACGAGTTCGTTGAAGTGTTCGTCGACACGCCGCTCGCGGTCGCCGAGGAACGCGATCCGAAGGGCCTGTACAAGAAGGCGCGGCGCGGCGAGTTGAAGCACTTCACCGGCATCGACTCGCCGTACGAGCCGCCCGCGCAGCCCGAACTGCGCGTCGACACGGTGGCCGAGTCGCCGGAACAAGCGGCGGACCGCATCGTCGCGTACCTGCTGCGCGAGCGCGCGGCGTAAGCGCCGCATGCGGGCGGCCCGGCGGTTGCCCGCCTGTTCGCGTCGCCTACTCCGTTCGGGTGACGCGGGCCGCCGGCCGGCCGGTATGCTGGTTCGGGAATACTTCATCCCGACCCAGGAGAATACGAGCATGCGGATCGCGCTGGCGCCCGGCGACACGGCCACGCACGACGGTTTCGACGACGCGGCGTGGACGGCGCGCGAACTCAGCGCGTGGCTCGGGCTCGTCTACCAGGGCCCGTCGGAAGCGACCCCGTGGGCAGGCTTTCTCGAAGCGATCCGCGTGCGGCTCGACGCGAGCTTCACGACGCTCGTGCTGCGCAATCCGGGCGGCTCGCGGCACGGGCTCATCATCAATGCATCGACACACGGCCCGCTGCTGCCCGGCGAGCCGTCGTACAGCGAGCAGTTCTATGCGCTGTGCCCGTTTCTCGACCACCCGCCCGGCCAGGTGTTCACCGCCGACCGGCTGCTCGGCGAAACCGCGTGGCGCGCGCACGATTTCTACCGGCAGTACCTGCAGCCGCTCGACCTGCGCTACATCCTCGGCGCGAACCTGCGCGGCGAACGCGGCGTCGAGTGCGCGTTCTTCGTGAGCCGCGCGCACGGCGGCCGCGATTTCGATGCGGCCGAGCGCGCGCAGGTCGCGACGCTGCTGCCGCACCTGCAGCGCGCGGTCGAGCTGCACGCGGCGCTCGACGTGCTCGATGCCGAACGCGCGCTGTATGCGGGCACCGTCGACCGCCTCGATGTCGGCACCGCGATCGTCGACGAGGACGGCCGCGTGATCAAGCGCAACCGCATCGCCGAGCGGCTGATCGAGCAACAGGACGGGCTGTGCATGCGCCAGGAGCGGCTCCACGCATCGTGCCCGCTCGACGAGCGCCGGCTGCAGAAGGCGCTGCAGGCCGCGCTCGAGCATTTCCGCACGGGCGCGCTCGCACGCATCGAAGCCACCACGCTGTCGCGCCCCGGCGGCGCGATGCCGTTGAGCGTGCTGCTGCGCCCGCTCGCGCCCTACCGCGGCGCCGAGGACCGCCAGCACCGGCCGGCCGTCGCGGTGTTCGTCCGCGATCCGGCGTCGTCGCCGCAGACGTCGCGCGACATGCTGCACCGGCTGTTCCGGCTCACGCCGATGGAAACCGAAATCGCGCTGCTGCTCGTCGACGGGCTCACGCTCGACGAAGCGGCCGCCGCGACGGGCATCACGAAGAACACCGCGCGCGCGCACCTGCGCGGCATCTTCGCGAAGACAGGCGCGACGCGGCAGGCCGTGCTCGTGAAAACGCTGCTCAACAGCGTCGTGTCGATGGCGTAGCGGGCCGTGGCGGCTGCCGCCGGACAGCCTGCGCGGCCGACGCACGACGCGGGTCGCGACCGGGCACCTCGCGATCGGTGCAATCTCGCTTGACGTCATACGTCATCAGACATGATCGAATAGCCAACCGATCTCATGATATTCCCCAGTATCTGAGAAATTCCCGGGTAAACCCGCGACGCCTTCATCTGCGCTCAGGCGTACCATGTCATACGACGACATACTACATCGCCCCCCCCATACGCCGACGCGGGCTGCCGCCCCGTCCGCCGCCGCCCGACCGGAGACACCGTTGAACCCACCCTCGCCCGCGCTGCCCGGCCGCGACCCGCTCGCGTCCGCCGTCTCGAAAGTGAAGTGGCACGTGCTGCCGCTCGTGCTGATCATGTTCATCGCGAACTACATCGACCGCGTGAACGTCGGTTTCGTCGATCGCCACCTCGAAGCGTCGATCGGCATCGGCGCGGCCGCGTACGGGCTCGGCGCCGGGCTGTTCTTCGTCGGCTATGCGCTGTTCGAAGTGCCGTCGAACCTGCTGATGCAGCGCTACGGCGCACGCGTGTGGCTCGCGCGGATCATGGCGACGTGGGGCATCGTCGCGGCCGCGATGGCGTTCGTGTGGAACGACACGTCGTTCTACGTGCTGCGCTTCCTGCTCGGCGCGGCCGAGGCCGGCTTCTTCCCCGGTGTCGTGCTGTACCTGTCGCAATGGCTGCCGCCGCAGGAGCGCGGCAAGGCGATGGCGATCTTCCTCGGCGGCTCCGCGTTCGCGTCGGTGCTGTCCGGGCCCGTCACCGGCGCGCTGCTGTCGATCCACGGCTTCGGGCTCGAAGGCTGGCAATGGATGTTCCTGATCGAAGGGCTGTTCTCGGTCGTGCTGTGCGGCGCATGCTGGCTGCTGCTGAAATCGCACATCCGCGACGCGACGTGGCTCACGACCGACGAACGCGCGGCGCTCGAAACGGCGCTCGACGCGGAACGCACGACGCGCGACGTGCGCTCGAACGTGCCCGTGCGCGCCACCGCGCTGCTGCGCGATCCGCAGATCATGCTGTTCTGCTTCCTGTATTTCTCGATCCAGTTGACGATCTACGCGGCCACGTTCTGGCTGCCGACGATCATCCGCAAGATGGGCGGCCTCACCGATTTCCAGGTCGGCCTGTACAACACGATTCCGTGGATGATCGCGATCGGCGCGATGTACGGCTTCGCGGTGCTGTCGTCGAAGTGGAAGCATCCGCAGCGCTGGCTCGCGTTCGCGCTCGTGCTCGCCGCATGCGGGCTGTTCGCGTCGACGTCGCACGATCCCGTGTGGTCGTTCGCGTCGATCTGCTTCGCCGCGCTCGGCTTCAAGGCCGCGTCGTCGCTGTTCTGGCCGATCCCGCAAGGCTATCTCGACACGCGCGTGGCCGCGGCCGTGATCGCGCTGATCAACTCGGTCGGCAACCTCGGCGGCTTCGTCGCGCCGACGGCATTCGGTTATCTGAAGCAACATACGGGTTCGATCACGGGCGGGCTGTATGCGCTCGCGATCGCATCCCTCGTCGCCGCGGTCGCCGCGCTGTTCGCGCGCACGCACCGGTGCAGCGATCCGCCGCGCGGCCTGCCGGCCGACGAGTCCTTCACGAACGCTACGATGCTCCGCCATGCCGAACACTGACCGCCTGACCGTCGTCGTCTCGAATGCCACCGACGGCGACCTCGCCACGTTCTCCCTCACGGGCGACGGCACACTCGCGCCGCTCGCCCGCTACCCGGCCGCCGACGTGGCGATGCCGATCGCCGTGCAGGCCGACCGTGCGCGGCTCTACGTCGCGACGCGCGGCGAACAGCCGACGATCGTCGCGTTCCGCGTCGCCCCGGCCACCGGCGCGCTCGCGCGCATCGGCGCGACCGCGATCGACGCGAGCCACGCGTACCTGTCGCTCGACCGCAGCGGCCGCTGGCTGCTCGGCGCTTCGTACGGCGGGAATTCGCTGAGCCTCTACGACGCCGCACGCGTGCGCGACGGCGACGGCACGCCGCTGCAGGTGGCCGGCGGCATCGCGAACGCGCATGCGGTGGTCGTATCGCCGGACAATCGTTTCGCGTATGTCAGTTCGCTCGGCTCGGATCGCATGTTCAGCTTCGCGCTCGTCGAAGACGCGGCCGGTCTGCGTTTGGTCGAACACGGCGAGTCGCGCGTGCCGGCTGGCTTCGGCCCGCGTCACCTGCGATTCGCACGCGACGGCCGCGCGCTCATCGTCGTCAGCGAATTCCAGGGCACGCTCGCGACGCTCGCGCGCGATCCCGACAGCGGCCGGCTCGGCGACGCGCGCGTGAGCGCGCGCCACCCGGCTGTCGCCGAACTCGCGCCAGGCCATGCGCGGCCGCCCGCGCCTACCGAACCTTCGGTGTGGGCCGCCGACCTGCATCTGACGCCCGACGAGCGTTTCGCGTATGTCAGCGAACGCACGTCGAGCCAACTGCTCTGCTATCGCCGCACCGACGACGGCGCGTTCGAGCCCGCACACGCGACACCCACCGAAACCCAGCCGCGCGGGTTCGCGATCGATCCATCGGGACACTGGCTCGTCGCGTGCGGCGAGCAGTCGGAATACGTGTCGGTGTACGCGATCGCGCCGGACGACGGCGCGCTGTCGCTGCACGCGCGCGTGCCGGGCGGGCGCGGCGCAAACTGGGTCGCGATCGTCTGATGAAGCGACGCCAGGCGCGGAATCCGGCAGGTCCGCCGCGAACGCAGGTCCGCCGTGCCTGCGTTCAGCGCCGCTCGCTCGGCGCAACACCCGTCCAGCGCTTGAACGCGCGCGTGAAATTGGCGCGGTCCGTATAACCGACGCGCGCCGCGATCTCGTCGACCGGCAGGCGCGTGCCCTCGAGCAGCCGCAGCGCGTCGCGCAGCCGGATCTCGTCGAGCAGCGTCGAATAGGTCGCGCCGTACTCGGCGAGCTTGCGCTTGAGCGTACGCGCCGATACATGCAGTTCGCGCGCAACGTCGTCGACCGACGGATAACCGCCATCGCCGCAGATCAGCAGGTTGCGCACGCGCTCGACGATGCTCTCCGCATAACCGAGCCGCGCGAGTTCGGCCTCGCATTGCTGGACGATCATCTGCGCGGTCTGCGCGTTCGCGGTGCCGATCGGCTCGTCGAGCAGCGCGGCGTCGCAGCGGATGCGGTTCGCGCTCGCGTCGAAATGGCAGCGCGGCAATCGCGCGCGATAACGCTCGAACCACGGCGGTTCGGGCCATGCGAAGTGGAGTTCGGCGCGCGACTGCAGCGTGCGCCCCGGCGCCGGATACAGCAGCGAATTGAACAGGATCGCCGTCTCGACCAGGAAATTCTCGACTGCGAACTGACGCAGCCGGCCGAGCGGAAACGCTTCGAGCACGTCGATGTCGACGATCCCGTCGAGCTGCGAGAGCCGCACCGAGAAGAACGGCACGCGCGTCGGCAGGTAACGGATGCCGAGCCCAATCGCCTCGCCGAGCGTCGCGCAGCTCATCAGCCCGAAGCCGATCAGCCCCGCTTTCGTCAGGCTGCTGCGCAGGCCGATCTCGATCGCGATCGACGGGTCGTCGGTCGCATCGAGCAGGTTGAACACGATCGCCGCCTGCTGCAGCGGCGTGATGCGCGCATCGGGCTGCGCGAGCCGGTCGCGCTCGACGCCCGAGCCGGCGAGAATGCGTCCGCCATCGATGCCGCGCTCCTCGGCCAGCATCAGCATGAACAGCGCATACGCAGACGACACCGTCGCCTTGTTCAACTGGCGCGCGGCATCCGGGACGGACAGGGCCATGCGGCGGACTCCGGAGCGGTTTCGGCGGATTGTAGCGTCGCTGGCCCGCAATGACACCGCGGCGGCACTCTAGCCGCGCAGCGCGCCGTCGGGCGCCCGCTCGCCGGCCAGCGTGGCCCGAAATGACACCGCCATTGGCACCGGCGGCCCTCGCGTGCGGTGCGGCGCGCGCCTATGCTTGTCACATCGGCATAACGCCCCACTCTTTCCGCACGGATTCCGGTCGATGAGCCAACCTGCACGAATCGTCTTTCGCAACGACGCAGACAAGGTCGCGTACGTCCGCCGCGAGGTCAACGCCGCGAGCGATGCGATTCGCGCGCGCTTTCCGCTGCTCGACCACCAGAACCTCGTCGGCGCGACCGTAATGGCCGTGTCGGTAGCCGCGATGCTCGCGATCGCGTGGCTGTATGCACGCGGCACGATCGCGTGGTACGTCGCGCTGCCGCTCGCCGCGTTCGTCACGTCGTTGATTCACGAGCTCGAGCACGACCTGATCCACCTGATGTACTTCAAGAAAACGCCGTGGGCCTATCACCTGATGATGGCGCTGTGCTGGCTCACGCGGCCCGGCACGATCAACCCGTGGACGCGGCGGCGCATGCACCTGCATCACCACAAGGTGTCGGGCGGCGAATCGGATCTCGAGGAATTCGGCATCACCAACGGCGAGCGCTGGGGCGTGAAGCGGCTGCTGATGATCGCGGACGGGATGCTCGCCGTCGTGCTGCGGCCGGCCGCGATGCGCCGCAAGGTGAAGCAGTACGTGGCCGCGCAGCCGGTGCAGGATCCGGCCGAGCGCATGCAGCTGCGCGTCGAGCAGGTGTCGTCGTACATGCCGGTCGGTCACGTGTACTACGCGCTGTGGCATGCGTTCATCGTCTATCACGTCGGCCGGTTCGCGCTGCATGCGTTCGGCTATGCGGTGACGGTGCCGGCCCTCGTCGAACGTGCGATGAACGTCGTCGATTTTCTCGCGGTGGTGTGGCTCGGGCCGAACTTCTTGCGCAGCTTCTGCATCAACTTCGTCAGCTCGAACATGCACTACTTCGGCGACATCGATTCGCGCAACGTGATCCAGCAGACGCAGGTGCTCAACCCGTGGTGGATGGTGCCGTTCCAGTTGTTCTGCTTCAATTTCGGCAGCACGCACGCGATCCATCACTTCGTGGTGCGCGATCCGTTCTACATCCGGCAACTGACCGCGCGAACCGCGCATGCGGCACTGCGCGAAGTCGGTGTGCGCTTCAACGACGTCGGCACGTTCGCGCGTGCGAATCGCTGGGGGGCTTATCGCCCGTCTCACGGCACGCGCAACGCGCAAGCCGACGCGTAATACCGGCGCCGGCAGCGCGCCGCATCAATCGCCGATCGGCGGCATCGCCCCTTGCCCGCGGATCCACGACCAGTTCGCGAGTTCGGCCATTTCCTTGTCGCCGCGGCTGTCGCCGTATGCGAACAACTGCTTCGGCGGCCGGTTGCCCCACCACCCGCGCAGCCGCACGACCTTCTGCGGCCCCCAGCAATTCTCGCCGTCGAGCCGCCCGGCGAACGCGCCGCGTTCGAACGCAAGCCGCGTCGCGAGCACGGCGTGGAAACCGGCCGTCTTCGCCCACTTTTCCAGATACAGCGACGGCGACGCGCTGACCAGCACGACTTCATGCCCGCGCGCCTGATGCTCGCGAATGCGTTCGAGCATTTCCGGACGCACGAAGCGCGGCAGATACGTATCGACGAAGGTAGTTGCCAGCGCATCGAGCGCGTCCTCGCGCACCGGCCCGAACGCGAACGACGCGAACTTCGCTTTCGCGTCGCCGCGCGACAGGAGCCCGACCTTCATCGCGACGATCCACGGCAGCGCGCGCAGCCCGGCCCACGCAAAGCGCGGCGTACCGACCGCGTAGCGGACGAAGTGGCGGAAGCTGTCGGTAGTCGTGATGGTGCCGTCGAAATCGAACGCGGCAACGATGCGGTCAGTCATGGAGAATCGGCGGGAAAGCGATGAGATGCCCGGGAAGATAGCAGACTCGCGGCAGTAAGCGCGAAACGACGTGACGTAGCGTGGCACGGGCAGCGACCACGCGCGCCGCAGCGCACGTGGTCGTCGCGTCGTTCGCTCAGCGCTGCGGCCGCGCCGCCAGCGCTGCCGGCAGCACGACGTTCATCAGGTGATCGGCGCGCGACAGCAGGTCGGTCACGCGCTCGTCGAGCCCGCGCAGTTGCGCGGGCTGCATCCGGATCTGCTGGACGGCCTGCCCGACGATGTTGCGGCGGTCGAACAGCGTGCGCTCGACACCCGCGTCGTCCGGCACGCGCACGACGTCCGCCACCGCACTCAGCGCCGCGAGCACGACCACGAGGTTTTCTTCCGCATGGCGGACCTTCGCGGCAAGCGCCTCGGTGCGGCGCGGGAAGAAGCCGAGCGACTGCTTGAGCGCGCCGAGCGCCGCACGGTAGTCGACATGGTTCGACGCCGCGCCGAACCAGCGTTCGAACATGCCGGCCTTGCGCGTCGCCTGCGCGAGCATGCCGGCCATCATGTCGGCCGCGCCGAGTTCGTTGAATTCGCGCGTCGTCGCCGCGACGGCTTCGACGAGGTTGCCCGCCGTTTCAAGCGCGCCGTCGCCGATCGTCGCGACCGTCGCGAGCTTGAGCGGCACCAGTTGCCGGATGTGCCGCTCGATGCGCGGCGCGTAGTCGGGATAGAGATTCGGGAAGCTGGCCTGCGCGGCGCGGAAGCACGATTCGAGCAGCGGATGGTTCGATTCGCCGAACAGCGCGCGGCCGACCGCATCGGCGGGCGCCGTGCGCACAACCTTGTCGGGCGCCGGCCCGAAGTCGACCGCCTGCGGCGCCGGCCGGTCGGGCGCATGCGCGGCCGGCGCACCGGCCGTGGGCGGTGCGTCGAACGCAAGACGCCCGGGCGTGCGCTCGGGCGTCGTATCGAACTCGAGCCGCTTCGGCTCGTCGGACGGATTCGTCATCGCTGCATCCTGCCCGGCGCGACGGTTTCCCGCACGCCAGGCTGCCGCCAGTCAGACCGCGCCGCCGTACGCGCGCACGAAGTCGCCGAGGCCCCGGTTGTAGCCGGCGCCGACCGCCTTGAACATGAAGTGGCCGTCGCGGCGATAGAAGCTGCCGACCTGCACCGACGTCTCCATCGAGAAATCCTCTTCCAACGCATACTTCGCGATCACTGCACCTGACACCTCGTCGGCGATCTGGATGTAGCTGTTGCGAACCTGCCCGAAATTCTGACGGCGCGCTTCGGCCTGGTCGATCGTCACGACCACCGAGATTTCCTCGATATCGGCAGCAAGCTTCGTCATGTCGATGAAGATCACTTCGTCGTCGCCGCCGCCGCTGCCCGTGCGGTTGTCGCCGCTATGCACGACGCCCATGCACTTCGACGCCGGCATCCCGCGCTTCGGGAAATCGTCACCCGGCTGGATGAAGGTTTCCTCGCGGTCCATCGTGCGCACTTCGCTGTTGTAGAACACGAAGTGCTGATCCGAGATCAGCTTCGGATTGGTCTGCGCATCGTACTTGCACAGGAACACCGACACGTCGAGATCGAAATCCGTGCCCGTGTCCGTCGCGTTCGCGTCCCAACCGAGACCGATGCGGAATTTCTGCGTGCCGGGCGCTTCCTTCGACAGATTGACGCGACCGCCTTTCGACAAATTGATCATCTGAACCTCTTCTGCTGGAACCGCCGTTGCGCCGGCGGCAATGCCGGGCCGCCGTGCGCGGCCCCTCGTTGATGGTTTCCGTGCCGCGTGTGTTACTCGCCCGCCACCGCGGTCCGGTCTTCCTTGCGTTGCACGACGATCGACGACCACACGGCCGCGGCGATCATCGCCGCGCCGATCAGGCCCGTGACGACCTCGGGCACCTCGAACTTCACGCCGAGGAACATGATCGTTGCGAGCGCACCGATCGCCCAGAACGCACCGTGTTCGAGAAAGCGATACTGCGCGAGCGTGCCCTTCTTCAGCAGCACGAGCGTCATCTCCCGGATGTAGGCCGCGCCGACGCCGAGACCGAGCGCGATCAGGAAGATGTTGTTCGACAGCGCGAACGCGCCGATCACGCCGTCGAAGCTGAACGACGAATCGAGCACTTCGAGATACATGAAGCCCGCGACGCCTTCGCGCACCACGCGCGTGCCGGTGTCCTCGCCGCCGATCAGGTCGCCGATGCCGTGCGCAATCACGAAGCCGATCACGCCGAACGCGCCCGCGAGCAGGAAGCTCACCTGCTCGGCCGACGGCACGTAGAACGACGCGACGATCACGATCGCGAGCGTCAGCGCCACTTCCAGCGCCGTGATGCGGCCGAGATGGCGCATCGGGCCTTCGAGGAAACCGATCCAGTGCTCGTCCTTCTCGGTGTCGAGCATGAACTTGAAGAACACCATCAGCAGGAACGCGCCGCCGAACGCCGACACTTCGTGATGCGCGGACGTCAGCACCGCCGCGTACTTCTCGGGCGATTCGATCGCGAGCGTCAGCGCATCCCACAGGCCGATGTGGCCGATCACCGCGACGATCAGCAGCGGGAACACGAGCCGCATGCCGAACACGGCAACCGGCAGGCCGAACACCATGAAGCGGTTGCGCCACTTCTCCGACCAGTTCTTGAGCACCGATGCGTTGACCACCGCGTTGTCGAGCGACAGCGAAATTTCGAGCACACACAGGACCGCGACGATCAGCATGTCCTTTACGCCGCCGAGGAGATAGGCCGCGATCAGCGCGAGCACCGTGAGCGACAGCGGGATCTTGAAGTCTTTCAACATGATGGGGGTAATCGAGGTTTGAAAAAGGGGCGTGCGGGCCGCACTTACTTCGCGCGCACCCAGTCGCAGAATTCCTGCGTGATCAACTGTTCGTAGATCTGTTCGTCGCTGAGGTCGAGCGATTCGAGATGCAGGAAACCGACGTTCGGCATCTCGTCCGCGACTTCCGCGAGGAAGCCGAATTCGTTCGGATCGCCGACGCCGATGAGCGACCAGTACAGCGGGAAGTGCTGCGACTCGGCCAGCAACTGGCGCACGCGCTTGCGGTCGTTCTTCGGGTTCTGGCCGTCCGTGACGAACAGCACCCATGCGGGCAGGTGCCCGCTCACCGGCGCGGATGCGGCCGGCGCGGACGTTTCGTCCGCGCCACCGAACAGCCGGCTCAGGAAGCCGCGTTTCTCTTCGCGCTTCGGCTCCGGCGCGCGGAAGAAGAAGTCGACGATGTCGTTCATCACCGGCGCGTACTGCGTGCCGCCCCACTTGTCGATCCGCGCTTCGAGCACGTGATCGGAGATGTACGAACCGTAGTTGTCCGGCGTCGCGGTCTGCAGGCGGTCGTAGCCTTCGGTGAAGGTCCACGTGTCGACTTCGCCGTTGTCGTCGAACTTCAGTGCGATGCCGAGGATCCGGTCGTGCGTCTCCTGGATCACGCCCGACTGGTAGAGCGGCTTCGCGGAGCCCGAGATGTCGAGCGCCGCGCCGACGCGCACGACGGGCGGCTTCAGGATCTGGCGTTTTTCAAGGACGATCGCGACCTTCGCCGCGCGTTTCTCAAGCGTAATCATGCGGTGTTCCTTAATTGTGCTTCGGAGCGAATCGGGAGATCAGGTCCTGTTCGAGCTGGCGCAGGCGCGGCGCGTCCTGCTCGCGCTGGCGCTTGCCGTCGGCGATGATCTGCGTGATGTCGTCGAACGCGCCGAACAGCTGCTGCTGCGCGTATTCGAAGGTGTCGGTCGAGATTACCGGGCGCTGGCCGAGCTTCGCGACTTCCTGCGCGTTCTGGCGATTCAGGTCGGCCTGTGCGCGGATCGCCTCGTCGGCCGCGTCGTACGTCGCGTTCGCGAGCGCCGCCGCACGCTTCGTGCTGAGCTGCTCGAGGTAGAGCGCGAACGCGTTGGTCCACGCGGGGATCAGCACGGTCTTGATCGTCATGAACTTCGACGTCAGCGTGCGTTTCTGGTCCTGCTCCATCCGGATCTGCGGCGCGAGCTGCTTCGACATCAGCATCGCGCGGTCGAGGTCGTCGAGCTTGCTTTCGAGCGCGTCGACCTTGCGCTTCACGTCGAGCAGCCGTTGCGCGGCGAATGCGTCGTCCGCCGGCTGCTGGCCGGCCGCGAGATGCGCGCGCAGCGTCGCGAGTGCCGTTTCGCCGTGCGCCTTCGACTGCGCGAGCTCCTGGTGCAGCGCGTAGTTGCCGTTGTACATCCGCTCGAGCTCGTCGATGCCGGCCTTCTGGCGCTGCGCATGGTTCTCGAGTTCGACGACGAGCGTGTCCATCCGCTTGCTCACCGACTCGTATTGCGACAGCAGCTTTTCCTTGGTCGAGCGGAACAGCCGCGTGACCTGCGTGAGCAGCCCGCCCTTGTCCGCGCCGCGCGGGTCGAGCCCCTTCGCGGTCGCGATCAGTTCGTTGAGCTTGTCGCCGAACCGGTCGGCATCCGACGCGCGGACGCTCGCGAGAATCTGCTGGGAGAAGGCGGCGATCCGCGTGCCCTGCGTCGCGCCGAGCTGGTCGATCTCGTCGACGGTGATCAGGCGCGCGTGCTCAGTCGGCTGCGTTGCCGGCACGACGACGTTGGCGACGGCGGCTGGCACGGCGACGGGCGACAAAGACGGCGTGGAAGGACGATCGCTGACCGCATCGGATTTCTTGTCATCGAATAGCGGCTTCATGTGGCTACCACGTTTCCTTTTCTGCTTTTTGCTACGTGTTGTCGTCGCGCGCGCGAGGCACGCATCCGCGATAACCGCCGTGCTCTCTCACGGGCGGCAGACGGACAATAAATGGCACAACTGCATTACGTCAAGCGACGTAATTCTTTCAATTTACATTCATTTTGTAATGTTTCGCGCGGACGCGATGTCCGACCGTCGCCGTTCCTGCCGCCATGCGCATGGGCCACGCAAGTTCAGGGCGCGTCGAAACTTACATGTCCGATCAATGTGAAAGAAAAATGAAACCGCCGGTTTCGGCGGATTTCAGACAGTCCGCACGCGTGCATGAGACGCTCGCGGCAGCCGATCGCGCATTACCGATCCCATACGCGACGCATGCCGAGCCGAGGCAGGATGAACGGCACGGATCGGTCACGAATCGTGAAATCCCATCGCCCGTCGATATCCACGAACGTCGCGCTGAAATGCCGGTCGTCGGCCCATGTGATGTCGTCCAGATCGCACGACGCATACATCGCGCCGACCGTGCGCTGCGCGCACACCTTCAGCGGATCCTTCGACACGAGCGTGAACGTGACGGCTTCCTCGAACGGGCAGTCGTAATCGGTGACGAGCAGATAGGCGGCCGGCGTCTCGAACTGGCGAAGCAGCACGTAGCCGGAAACGACGAGACCGCAACGCACGCCATCCACCAGCACATGCGTGCGTGACGGTCACGATTCGTACGGACCGTCGTGCGTTTCGAGCGCAAAGCGATCGACCGGCTTTATCGTTGCGCCGGTGTCGGCGTGCCTCTTTCCCGATGCATCGCAGCGTCAGTTCGCGGTCTTGCGATACAGCGCGACGTACCCCGCGAGCATCAACAGCAGCGACCCGCTGACGCGGTTCAGCCACTTCTCCCCGGCCGCTTTCCATACGCGGACCGAATGCACGCCGAGCAGCGCGTAGCCGGTCATCCCGATGACGTCGATCGCGACGATCGTCGCCGCGAGAATCGCGTATTGCGGCGCGATCGCGTGCGACCGGTCGACGAACTGCGGCAGTAGCGCGGACATGAACAGGTAGTACTTCGGGTTGCTCATCGCGACGAAAAAACTCTTGAGGAACGCGGCCCGGCGATCGGGCGTCAGGTGCTCGGGCTCCTGCGCCGCGGTGGAATGACCGCTCGACATCAGCATCCGGATGCCGACATACGCGAGCCATGCCGCGCCGAGCAGCTTCAACGTCACGAACGCCGTTTCCGACGCGTCGAGCAGCACGCCGAGACCGAACCCGACCAGCGCGACGAGCACGACGTCGGCCGTGACGGCGCCGAGCATGCCGACCATCGCGTGACGCAAGCCGTACCGCGAGCCGTTGCTCATCGCGAGCAACACCGTCGGGCCGGGCGTCGCGACGCCGACGGACAGGATCAGCGCAAATGCGAGCAAGGCGGAGAGCGACATGATGTGGCGTTCCTTCTGAAGGGAGCGGTGCGAACGGGTTGCATCGTCGTGGTCGGCCACGTGAGTCGCAACCTGCAGGCGCGATTTGTTACGACGAATACGGACGGCCAATGATCGCACGTTCATCCCGATGCCCGCCCGGTGGCTAGATTGCTGACGATCGAGGCACCGCCTCGTCGATACCGGGTAGCGACTCCATCGGACTGGCCGGCCCTGCGACCGGATCCACCATAGGCCCCGTCCATCACTGCGCAGTACCGCAATTGTGCCGGGCGCCCTTCTCGTTTACTGCGGCCTATGAGCCGCGTCCGCCATTCGTCATCCCGAATAGTGACGCGCGTCATATGTAAACGACAATCATTCTCGTTTACGCTAGACTCCGCCGCTCGATAAAAGCACGTCCGCGACAGCACGGACGCGTCACACCGCCCGGATTCCGATTTGCCGCCCTGGGATGGATCACCGACCACCACCGATTTGCGTCCCATGTCGACACTTTCGTTACCCGTCCGGCGCCTCACGCCGATTGCATTCGGCATTGCACTGGCCTGCACGCTCCCTGCCGCCGCGCTTGCCCAGCAGACCGCGTCCGCCCCCGACGTTGCGACCGATGCCACCCTGCTGCCGTCGATCGACGTGACCGGCGCCGCCGAGCCGCTGCCCGGCGATCTCGCGCCCACCTACGCTGGCGGCCAGGTCGCGCGCGGTGCGGACTTCGGCGTACTCGGCCGGCAAAAGGCGAGCGACGTGCCGTTCAGCATGACCACCTACACGTCGAAACTGATCGAAGACCAGCAGGCGCGCACGCTCGCCGACGTGCTCGACAACGATCCCGCCGTGCGCAGCGCGTCCGGGTACGGCAACTTCTCGCAGGTGTTCGTCATCCGCGGCTTCCAGCTCGCCGGCGACGACGTATCGCTGAACGGCCTGTACGGCGTCACGCCGCGGCAGCTCGTCGAAACCGACGCGGTCGAACGCGTCGACGTGTTCAAGGGCGCGAATGCATTCTTGAACGGCGCGTCGCCGAACGGCTCGGCGGTCGGCGGCGGCGTGAACCTGCAACTGAAGCGCGCGGACGACAAGCCGCTCACGCGCGTCACCGTCGATGGCGCCGCGTCCGGTTCGTTCGGCACGCACGTCGACATCGGCCGCCGCTTCGGCAGCGAAGGCCAGTTCGGCGTGCGCGTGAACCAGTCGATCCGCGGCGGCGACACGGCCGTCGACGACGAGCGCCGCCGCAGCAACGTGACGGCTGTGTCGCTCGACTGGCGCGGCGACAAGCTGCGTCTGTACGGCGACTTCCTGTATCAGCGACAGCGGATCGACAACGGCCGCCCCATCGTGCTGATCAGCGGCAACGCGTTGCCGGCCGTGCCGTCCGCGACGCACAACTATGCGCAGCCGTGGAGCTTCAGCGAGCTCGAGGACACGGTCGGGATCGTGCGCGCCGAATACGATTTCCTGCCCGCGTGGACGGCCTATGTGTCGGCCGGCGCGCGCCACACGAACGAACACGGCGACTACTACACGCCGACCTACTCGTCGTCCGGCACGACCGGCTCGCGCCTCAGCGTGCCGCACAAGGAAGATGCACGGTCGACCGAAGCCGGCGTGCGCGGCCGTTTCACGACCGGCCCCGTCTCGCACTTCGTGACGGCCGGCGCGTCGTTCATCCGCATCGACAGCCAGTCCGCGTACACGATGTCGAACGCGTTCCCGACGACGCTCTACGATCCGGCGCCGGTCGCCTTTCCGCCGCCCGCGTACGCGGGCGGCAACATGGACGATCCGGGCACGGTCACGAAGACGTGGCTGCGCAGCTTCGCCGTATCCGACACGCTCGGCTTTCTCGACGACCGCGTGCTGTTCACGATCGGCGCGCGCCGCCAGTCGATCTCGGTCGACGACTTCAGCTACACGGGCGCGGCCACCGCGACCTACAGCGACGCGATCACGACACCGGTATTCGGTCTCGTCGTGAAGCCGTGGCGCAACGTGTCGATCTTCGCGAACCGCAGCGAGGCGCTCGCGCAGGGCGAGACCGCGCCGAGCACCGCGCGCAACGCGGGCCAGGCGCTGTCGCCATTCCGCTCGAAGCAATACGAAGCCGGCCTCCGCTACGACACCGACAAGTACAGCGCGTCGCTCGCGCTGTTCCAGATCGAGAAGCCGATGGCGTACACCGATCCGGCATCGAACCTGTTCGGCGCCAACGGCACGCAGCGGCACCGCGGCATCGAGACGGCCGTGTACGGCGAACCGTGGAAAGGCGTGCGGCTGATCGCCGGCGCGACGTATCTCAATGCGACGCTGCGGAACACGGCGGCCGGCGCGAACGACGGCAACCGGCCGATCGGCGTGCCGTCATTCCTGTTCAACGCGGGCGCCGAATACGATGTGCCGATGCTGCGCGGCCTCACGCTGACCGCGCGCTGGATCCACACGGGGCCGCAATACCTGGATGTCGCGAACACGATGTCGATCCAGGCATGGGACCGCTTCGATCTCGGCGCGCGTTACGCGACGGAAGTGTTCGGCAAGAAAACGACGTTCCGTGCGACCGTGCGTAACGTCGCGAACCAGTCGTACTGGTCGTCGACGATCGGCGGGTATCTGACTCAGGGCGATCCGCGGTCGGTGTGGCTGTCGATGACGACGGATTTCTGACCGGCGTGCAAGGGAGTGGCGGGCTGCCGTCAGAGTTTGCTATACTCTCGCTCTTCCGGAGAGATGGATGAGTGGTTTAAGTCGCACGCCTGGAAAGCGTGTATAGGTTAATCGCCTATCGGGGGTTCGAATCCCCCTCTCTCCGCCAGAATGCAAGAAGCCCCTTGATTTCCCGAAATCAAGGGGCTTTTCCTTTTGGCGCGCCGACACGCCCCACATCCGCCCGCCTCCCGCGTCACGGATGCCGAATGTAATCCACCAACGCCCGCGTGTACTCATCCGGCCGCCGATCGCACAGACTCACCACGATCGCCACCGCAAACCCCGCCGGCACGCCGAACACGCCCGAACTGATCGGCTCGATCCCGAACCACGTGCGCCCCGCGAACCCCGTCAACTGCGTGAAGTACGGATAGGTCGACACGATGTAGTACACGCACACCGCGAGCCCCGTCACCATCCCGGCGATCGCGCCGCGCGTCGTCGTGCGCTTCCAGAACACGCCGAGCACGAGCACCGGAAAGAAGCTCGATGCCGCCAGCGAGAACGCCGCGCCGACGAGAAACAAAATCTTCCCCGTATTGAGCGACGCGACATACGACGCGAACAGCGCGACACCGAGCAGCAGCACCTTCGAGATCGTCACGCGCCGCTGGCTCGATGCATCCGGCGCGACCATGCAGTAATAAACGTCGTGCGACAGCGCGTTCGCGATCGTCAGCAGCAGCCCGTCCGCAGTCGACAGCGCGGCGGCAAGCGCACCGGCTGCGATCAGCCCCGACACGACATACGGGAGCCCCGCGATCTCCGGCGCGGCCAGCACGACCATGTCCGGCTGCATCTGGATTTCCGACCAGTGCACGATGCCGTCGCGAATCACCTCGACGACGCTGATCAGGTCGGGTTCGAAGTGGTGCCATTGCGTGACCCACGCCGGCAATTCGGCGAACGGCCGCCCGACGAGGTTCGCCAGGATCTCGTACTTGATCAGCACCGCGAGCACCGGCACGCTCAGGTAGAACAGCGCGATGAAGAACAGCGTCCAGCCGACCGAGCGCCGCGCCGACGCGACCGACGTGGTCGTGTTGTAGCGCGTCAGGATGTGCGGCAGGCTCGCGGTGCCGAGCGACAGGCACAGCAGCAGCGCGAGGAAATTCCGTTCGCGCGGCTTGCGTTCGTCGTCGCTCGCGGCGGGAAACGGTTCGTGCATCGGCACAGGCGGCTCGGCACGCGCCAGCATGTCGTCGCGCGCCTGCGTCCACGCGACGCGCGCCGCCGCCGGATCGCGCGGGAAGTCGGCCAGTTCGCGCTCGCGCTGGCTGATCTCGCGCAGCGGCCCGTTATGGCGCCGCAAGTCGGCAAGCTGGTCGACGAGATGCCGGCGCGCGTCCGCATAGGACGCCGGCAACCGGTCGAGCCGCGTCTGGATGTCCGCGGCTTGCCGTCGGTACGCATCGCGCACCTGCTGCTCGTCCGCCGCATCGCGCACCTGCGCCTCGCGCGCCGCGACGCGCTCCATCAGCTTGCCGTAATTGAACTGCGGCACGGGGCCGAGCCCGTTCTTCATCGCGATCAGCGACACCGGAATCAGGATCGCGCTGATCAGGATGATGTACTGCGCGACCTGCGTCCACGTGACCGCGCGCATCCCGCCGAGAAACGAACACACGAGAATGCCCGCGAGCCCGCAGAAGATGCCGATCGCGAAATCGACGCCGATGAAGCGCGTCGCGATCAAGCCGATCCCCTGGATCTGCGCGACCAGGTACACGAACGAACACAGGATCGCCGCGCCGGCCGCCAGCGCACGCACGGCCGTGCTCGAGAAGCGCGTGCCGAGAAAGTCGGGAATCGTGTAGCGCGCGAGCTTGCGCACATAAGGTGCGAGCAGGAACGCGACGAGGCAGAATCCGCCCGTCCAGCCCATCACGTACGCCAGCGCGTCGTAGCCGGTTGAGTAGAGCGATCCGGCCAGGCCGATGAACGACGCGGCCGACAGCCAGTCGGCCGCCGTCGCCATCCCGTTGAACGCCGACGGCACGCGCCGCCCGGCCACGTAGTACTCGACGAGATCGGACGTGCGCGACAGCAGCCCGATCACCGCATACACGGCGATCGGCACGAACAGGAACACGTAGCCGATCCAGACACCGGAGCCGGTCGCGCGCTCGATCCGCCACATCAGCAGCACGAACCCGAGAAAACCCAGCGTGTAGAGCGCGTATGCGCGTATCAGTCGATGCGTCAGCATGAATCAGCACCCGCCGTGCGCATTGCCGCTGCGCGCCGCATGGTCGTCGTACGCGCGGCGCAGCGTGCGGTCCGCGCGTTGCATCAGCCCGATGTAGACGACGATCAGCACGAGATACACGAGAATCGCGCCCTGCGCGCCGACATAGAACGGCAGGCTGAAGCCGGCGAACCGGACCCCGGCGAGCGCGGGCCCGAAGAACGGCACGATGAACGACACCGAGAAGCCGATCGCCATCAGCACCGCGATCAACGCGACATTGAAACGCCAGTAGCGCGCGTGGGCACGCGCGAGCGGTTCGGGAACGGGCGGCGGCGCGGCCGGCGCCGGACGGGTCGGAACGGTCATGCCGTTATGTAGCAAAAAGCCCCTGCGCGGACAATCGGGATTGCCGCGCAGGGGCTCATGCGCGCGTGGCGCACGACAGGTGAGATCAGCGCACTTCGGCGAGCTGATCGAGGATGGCCGGGTTCTCGAGCGTGGACGTGTCCTGCGTGATCGCCTCGCCCTTCGCGAGCGAGCGCAGCAGGCGGCGCATGATCTTGCCCGAGCGCGTCTTCGGCAGGTTGTCGCCGAAGCGGATGTCCTTCGGCTTCGCGATCGGCCCGATCTGCTTGCCGACCCAGTCGCGCAGCGTCTTGGCAAGTGCCGCCGCCTCTTCGCCTTCCGGACGCGAACGCTTCAGCACGACGAACGCGACCACGGCCTCGCCCGTCGTGTCGTCCGGCCGGCCGACCACGGCCGCCTCGGCAACGAGCTCGTGCGACACCAGCGCCGACTCGATCTCCATCGTGCCGAGCCGGTGGCCCGACACGTTTAGCACGTCGTCGATCCGGCCCATGATCGTGAAGTAGCCGGTGTCCTTGTCGCGCACGGTGCCGTCGCCGGCGAGATAGAGCGTGCCGCCGAGCTCTTCCGGGTAATAGCTCTTCTTGAAGCGCTCCGGGTCGCCCCAGATCGTGCGGATCATCGCCGGCCACGGACGCTTGACGACGAGGATGCCGCCTTGACCGTTCGGCACGTCCTGGCCGGTTTCGTCGACCACCGCGGCCATGATGCCCGGCAGCGGCAGCGTGCACGAACCGGGCACGGTCGGTGTTGCGCCCGGCAGCGGCGTGATCATGTGGCCACCCGTCTCGGTCTGCCACCACGTATCGACGATCGGGCAGCGCTCCTGGCCGACGTGCTTGTGATACCACATCCATGCTTCCGGATTGATCGGTTCGCCGACCGTGCCGATGATGCGCAGGCTCGACAGGTCGTAGCTCTTCGGATGCACCTTGTCGTCGGCTTCGGCGGCCTTGATCAGCGAACGGATCGCGGTCGGCGCGGTGTAGAACACGCTGACCTTGTGATCGCCGATCATCTTCCAGAAACGGCCGGCGTCCGGATAGGTCGGCACGCCTTCGAACACGACCTGCGTGCCGCCGCACGCGAGCGGGCCGTACGTGATGTACGTGTGACCGGTGACCCAGCCGATGTCGGCCGTGCACCAGAACACGTCGGTCGGCTTCCAGTCGAAGGTCCACTTCATCGTCTGCGCGGCCCACAGCAGGTAGCCGCCGGTGCTGTGCTGCACGCCCTTCGGCTTGCCGGTCGAGCCCGACGTATACAGGATGAACAGCGGATGCTCGGCGCCGACCCATTCCGGCTCGCAGCGATCCGACTCGCCGTCCGCCAGTTCATGCATCCACAGGTCGCGGCCTGCATGCCAGTCGATCTTGCCGCCGGTGCGGCGATAGACGATCACGCTCTTCACCGCTTCGCAGCCGCCCAGCGCGATCGCCTCGTCGGCGATGCTCTTGAGCGGCAGCGTCTTGCCGCCGCGCGCCTGCTCGTCGGCCGTGATGAGCGCGACCGCGCCGACGTCGACGAGCCGCTCGTTCAGCGATTTCGCGGAGAAGCCGCCGAACACGACCGAGTGCGTCGCGCCGATGCGCGCGCAGGCCTGCATCGCGACGATGCCTTCGATCGACATCGGGATATAGATGACGACGCGATCGCCCTTGCCGATCCCGCGTTTCTTCAGCGCGTTCGCGAAGCGCGACACGCGTGCCAGCAGATCCGCATAGGTGACGCGCGTGACGGTGCCGTCGTCGGCCTCGAAGATCACCGCGACGCGCTCGCCGTTGCCGGCTTCGACGTGACGGTCGAGGCAGTTGTACGACGCGTTCAGCTCGCCGTCGTCGAACCACTTGTAGAACGGCGCGTTGCTCTCGTCGAGCACGTTCGTGAACGGCTTGTGCCACGCGAGGCCCTCGCGCGCGAGACGCGCCCAGAAGCCTTCGAAATCGCGCTCGGCCTCGGCGGCGAGCGCGCGATAGGCCGGCAGGCCGGAAATGGTCGCCGCCTGCTCGAGCGCCGCGGGCGGCGCAAACTGGCGGGTTTCGTGAAGAACCGATTCAATCGCAGACATCGACTACCCCTTGGTGAACATGAATCCTCTGCATGGCGGCGCGATCGTGCGCGCCGCGCGTCTTGGCCGGCGCCTGTGCGCCGCTGTCTCCCACCCACCCGCACGCGGCCGCGAAGGCTGCGCGCGATGTTGCACCGCACCACGTCACGCGACGATGAACGTGCGGCGCGGCAGTTTCCACGATAAGCGCTCCAACTTACCCGTCACTTACGCGGCATGGCCGTTTCGCACGCCGGGCGGCGCTTTACGCTGTAACGACCGCGACCCTACAATCCTAACTGAACTCGCCCCCCGGATTCCAGCTTGAACCGCTACGCCCTCTTTCTCATCCTGTCGATGCTGTTCGTCGGCAGCAACGTCGGTATCGGTAAATCCATCGTTGCATTCGTTCCCGTCGCCATCCTCGCCACGCTGCGCTTCGTGATCGCGATCGCCGTGCTGTGGCCGCTGTTCAGCCCCGTGAAGATGCGCAAGGTCAAGCGCGGCGAATGGTTGAACCTGTTCCTGCAGGCGTTCTTCGGCACCTTCATGTTCACGCTGCTGATGCTCAACGGCGTGCAGCGCACGAGCGCGGTGGCGGCCGGCGTCATTACGAGCACGATCCCGGCGATCGTCGCGCTGTTCGCGTGGCTGATCCTGCGTGAAAAACCGAACGGCCGTGCGCTCGTGTCGATCGCGCTCGCGATCGCCGGCGTCGTGACGATCAACCTCGCCAACGGCAGCGCGGCCGCGCACGGCGACGCATCCGGCTCGCTGACCGGCAACCTGCTGATCCTCGGCGCGGTGTGCTGCGAATCGATCTACGTGATCCTGTCGCGCCGGCTCACGCAGACGCTCGCGCCGATCGACATCTGCGCGTACACGCACCTGTTCGGCCTGTTCCTGATGCTGCCGCTCGGCGCGACGGCGCTGTGGCACTTCGATTACGCGAGCGTGCCCACCGGCACGTGGGCGCTCGTCGTCTGGTACGGGCTGTCGGCCAGCATCTTCTCGTTCTGGCTGTGGATGAAGGGCATCCGGCACGTGCCGGGCAGCCTCGCCGGCGTGTTCAGCGCGGTGCTGCCGATCGCCGCCGCCGCGTACGGGATCGCGTTCCTCGGCGAGCGCCCGACGCTGGCGCACGGCATCGCACTCGCGTGCGTCGTCACCGGCATCGTGCTCGCGAGCCTGCGCGTGAAACGCTTGCCGGCGGCCGCATCCTGATCGGTCCCCAGCCGCGCCGGCGCGTCGCTGCAGTCGCGCCGGCCGACGCGTTACAATAGCGCGCCTTTTCAAGATTACCCCCGATACCTGCGCACCGCGCCCGCACCGCCACCATGTCCGCCCCGCATTCGCCCGGCCACCCTGCCCGTCGCCCGCTTCGCCCGCTTCCCGCCCTGATTTTCATGAGCCGCTGGCTCCAGGTTCCGCTTTACCTGGGCTTGATCGTCGCGCAGGCCGTCTACGTGTTCCTGTTCCTGAAGGAAGTCTGGCATCTGCTGTCGCATGCGGCCGGCCTCGACGAAGTCAGCGTGATGCTCGCGGTACTCGGCCTGATCGACGTGGTGATGATCTCGAACCTGCTGATCATGGTGATCGTCGGCGGTTACGAAACGTTCGTGTCGCGCCTCGGCATCGAGGGCCACCCCGACGAGCCCGAATGGCTCGACCACGTGAACGCGGGCGTGCTGAAGGTCAAGCTGTCGATGGCGCTGATCAGCATTTCGTCGATCCACCTGCTGAAGACCTTCATCAACCCCGACCAGCACACGACGCACGCGATCATGTGGCAGGTGATCATCCACGTGTCGTTCCTCGTGTCCGCACTCGTGATGGCGTGGGTCGACCGCCTGACGACCCACACGCATCCCGCCCATTTCCACGAGACGCATGCGCCCGCCGTGGCAGCGTCCCGCAAGCCGGCCGAAGCAGCCGTCAACGCATAAACGCATTCCCCACAGTCCTCACAGAGTCTCAGCCATGACCGTCATCAAACAGGAAGACCTGATCCAGAGCATCGCGGATTCGCTGCAGTACATCAGCTACTACCATCCGCTCGACTACATCCAGGCACTCGGCCGCGCGTACGAGCTGGAAGAGAGCCCGGCCGCGAAGGACGCGATCGCGCAGATCCTCACGAACAGCCGCATGTGCGCGGAAGGCAAGCGCCCGATCTGCCAGGACACCGGCATCGTCACGATCTTCGTGAAGGTCGGCATGGACGTGCGCTGGGACGGCGCGACGATGGGCCTCACCGACATGATCAACGAAGGCGTGCGCCGCGGTTACACGCACCCGGACAACGTGCTGCGCGCGTCGATCGTCAACCCGCCCGAAGGCGGCCGCAAGAACACGAAGGACAACACGCCCGCCGTGATCCACTACGAGATCGTGCCGGGCGACAAGGTCGACGTGCAGGTCGCGGCGAAGGGCGGCGGCTCGGAGAACAAGTCGAAGTTCGTGATGCTGAACCCGTCCGACTCGATCGTCGACTGGGTGCTGAAGACGGTCCCGACGATGGGCGCGGGCTGGTGCCCGCCCGGCATGCTCGGGATCGGCATCGGCGGCACCGCCGAGAAGGCGATGCTGATGGCGAAGGAATCGCTGATGGAGCCGATCGACATCCAGGAAATCATCGCGCGCGGTCCGAAGGACTGGGTCGAGGAACTGCGCGTCGAGCTGCACGAAAAGGTCAACGCGCTCGGCATCGGCGCGCAGGGCCTCGGCGGCCTGGCGACCGTGCTCGACGTGAAGATCATGGCCGCACCGACGCACGCCGCGTCGAAGCCGGTCGCGCTGATCCCGAACTGCGCGGCCACGCGCCACGCGCACTTCGTGCTCGACGGCTCGGGCCCGGCCAAGCTTGAAGCGCCGTCGCTCGACGCCTGGCCGAAGGTCCAGTGGGAACCGAACACGGAAACCAGCAAGCGCGTCGACCTGAACACGCTGACGCCGGAAGAGGTCGCGAGCTGGGCGCCGGGTCAGACGCTGCTGCTGTCGGGCAAGATGCTCACCGGCCGCGACGCTGCGCACAAGCGCATCGCCGACATGCTCGCGAAGGGCGAGAAGCTGCCGGTCGACTTCACGAACCGCGTGATCTACTACGTCGGCCCGGTCGATCCGGTGCGCGACGAGGTGGTCGGCCCGGCCGGCCCGACGACGGCCACGCGCATGGACAAGTTCACCGAGACGATGCTCGCGCAAACGGGCCTGATCTCGATGGTCGGCAAGGCCGAGCGCGGCCCGGTCGCGATCGACGCGATCAAGAAGCACAAGGCGGCCTACCTGATGGCGGTCGGCGGCGCGGCCTACCTCGTGTCGAAGGCGATCCGCGGCGCGAAGGTGCTCGCGTTCGAAGACCTCGGCATGGAAGCGATCTACGAGTTCGACGTGCAGGACATGCCGGTGACGGTCGCCGTCGATTCGTCGGGCACGTCGGTGCACCAGACCGGTCCGAAGGAGTGGCAGGCGAAGATCGGCAAGATCCCGGTCGCAACAGCTTAAGCGCGATCGCACGAAAGGCCGGACAGGAGTCCGGCCTTTTTGCTTCCCGTTCTCGTTATCGTGTGCGGCCGGTTATTCAAGGCTGATTCTCATTACACGCAAAAGGCAGGCCCGGCAAGGCTTCGAGGCTTGGCTTTTCTCGTTCGAGCGATTATCGTTCGGTTTCTGAAGCCCCACTGAACAAGGAACAGCCATGCAAGGCGACAAGAAAGTCATCGAATATCTGAACGCCCAACTGAAGAATGAACTCACGGCGATCAACCAGTACTTCCTGCATGCGCGCATGTACAAGCACTGGGGCCTCGACAAGCTCGGCAAGCACGAGTACGACGAGTCGATCGGCGAAATGAAGCACGCCGACTGGCTGATCGAGCGCGTGTTCATGCTCGACGGCCTGCCGAACCTGCAGGACCTGCACAAGCTGCTCGTCGGCGAAGAGACCGAAGAAATCCTGAAGTGCGACCTGAAGCTCGAGCAGATCTCGCAGGCCACGTGCAAGGAAGCGATCGCCTACTGCGAATCGGTTCGCGACTATGTGTCGCGCGAGATCTTCGAAAAGATCCTCGACGACACCGAAGAGCACATCGACTGGCTGGAAACGCAGATCGACCTGATCGGCAAGGTCGGCCTGCAGAACTACCAGCAAACGATGATGGGTTCGCCGGAGTAAGCTCAGCCCCGCCCTTCCCGCCATCGCCTCCAGCCCGTTCATGTCGACACCTTCCGTTATCGCTGCGACGGCCACCACCGTGGCCCCCATCGGCATCTTCGATTCAGGGCTGGGTGGCCTGTCGGTGCTGCGCGCCGTGCGCGCGCAGTTGCCCGACGAATCGTTCATCTATGTCGCCGATTCGCACCACGCACCGTATGGTCCGCGCGATGAGGCATTCATTACGGAACGGACGCTGGCAATCGGCGAGTGGCTGGCCCGTGAAGGGGCGAAAGCGCTCGTCATCGCCTGCAACACCGCGACCGCACGCGCGATCGCCGCGATTCGCGAACACCTGTCGATGCCGCTCGTCGGCGTCGAGCCGGGCATCAAGCCGGCCGCCGCCGTGTCCGCGAGCGGCGTCGCGGGTGTCCTCGCCACGCAGTCGACACTGAACAGCCCGCGCTTCCAGGCACTGCTCGACCGCTACGGCGCCGGCCGCCGCTTCATCTGCCAGCCCGGCCACGGGCTCGTCGAGGCCATCGAGCGCGGTGATACGAATTCGCCCGCATTGCGCGCGTTGCTCGACAGTTACCTGCAGCCGATGCTCGACGACGGCGCCGATACACTCGTACTCGGCTGCACGCATTACCCGTTCTTCATGGAAACGATTCGTGACCTTGTGGGCGACCGCCTGACGATCGTCGACACCAGCGACGCAATCGCGCGCCAGCTCATGCGGATTCTCGACGAGCGCAACCTGCGCGCGCCGGCCGACACGCACGCGGCGACGCCCCGCTTCTGCTCGACCAGCGACGGCCGGCAACTGCAAGTGCTCGCGTCGACGCTGCTCGGCCTCGATGCGCCGGTCGAATCCGTCACCATTTCCTCGCCGAACGCGCGCGCCTGCGCGACCGCCTGACGCGGGCCGGCACGCCCTCTCCCGACGCGGCTTCGCCGCCCACGCCGTTTCAAGGGTCCGATGACCTTAAAAAAAGCCCGACCCAGGCTTGTCAACGCCCGCAAAATTAATGATAATAATTCGCATTAACGTTAGCTATCGCAACTCATCATGATCGTCTGCGTGTGCAAGTCTGTTTCCGATCGCAAGATTCGCGCGTCCCTCGCAGAGGGCGTCAATTCTTTCGATGAACTCCAGTTCGAGCTCGGCGTGGCCACGTGCTGCGGCAAGTGCGAGGAGTCCGTACGCGACCTCATGGCCGAGCAAGGCGTCTGCGCGAGCCGGTGCGGTGTCGAGCATCACGCTCACCCGATCCCGGTCACGTTCTACGAACGCAAGGCCGCCTGACCGGCGCCGAGTGTGCGCATGCGGCCCCGGCCGCATTTTTTGTTTTGACCGTCAGCAAGCCACCGTCTGCGCGAGCCAGCGGCTTACCTGCCAAGGAGCCTGTGATGGAATTGCTGATCGGATTCGTGACCACCGTTTGCATCTCGCTGCTGATCTTCCGCAAGTGATGCCGATTCACCCGCCGCGCCCCGGGTGCGGCATCGTTCTTTCAAGCTAACATGCAGGCTTCGCATTCCGCTCCTGCCGGCGTCTTGCCGGCTGCACCACGTATGAATCCCCGAGTGATCGTCGTCGCGGTCGGTGTGCTTGCCGCACACGCGATCATGCTGACGGCCGCCTGGCTCCATCGCAACGCGCTGCCGCCGAAATCGGTCGAGGTCCAGTCGATCACCGCGCAGCTCATCACGCCCGCACCGATCGCCCAGCAGGTCGCCGCCGAATCGATCCCGCAGCCCGCGCCGCCGAAGCCGGTGCCGCGCGTGAAGCCGAAGGTCGAGCCGAAACCGGTGCCGAAAGCGGCAAAGCCGACACCTCAGCCAGTTGCACAATCGCCGGCCCCGTCGCCGACACCCGCGCCGGCAGCCGCCGATCCGACGCCCGCTCCCGCCGCGCCCGCGCCAGCAGCACCGGCCGCCACGCCCGGCCCGGCTCGCGAGACGATGCAAGTCAGCGCGCCGAAGAACGTGCCGACGCTCCAATGCAACTTCGTGAAGCCTGACTACCCGTCGATGTCGCGCCGCCGCGGCGAATCGGGTACGGCCTATGTTCACTTCGTCGTCGGCGTAACCGGCAAGATCGAAAGTATCGATCTGCAGAAGAGCAGCGGCTACCCGCGCCTCGACGATGCCGCACTCGACGCGATGCGTTCGACCACCTGCCGTCCGTACATCGAGAACGGCCAGGCGATCCGCGCCGCCCGCACACAGCCCTACAGCTTCGGGCTCACCGACTAACCTGCCTCATCCGGAAGATTCAAAGGAAACAAAAAAATGCAAAGCTACGGTATCGCGCACGTCTGGGCGCAAGGTGATTTCGTCACGCGCGCCATTGCGATCACGCTGCTCGTGATGTCGATCCTGTCGTGGATCGTGATCGTCATCAAGGGCTGGAACGTGATTCGCCTGAACCGCCTCACGAAGAACGCCGAACAGGCGTTCTGGCATTCGGACAATTTCGACGACGGCATCAAGAAGCTCGGCCTCGCCGCATCGACGCCCAACGACAACCCGTTCCTCGCGCTCGCGCTGTCGGGCAAGGAAGCCGCCGATCACCATCACCAGACGCAACCGCACCTGCACGACCGCATGGACGTGTCGGACTGGGTCACGCGCTGCCTGAAGGACACGATGGACGAAGGCATCTCGCGCATGCAGAGCGGTCTCGCGATCCTCGCGTCGATCGGCAGCACGGCACCGTTCGTCGGCCTGTTCGGCACGGTCTGGGGGATCTACCACGCGCTGCTCGTGATCGGCGCAACCGGCCAGACGTCGATCGACCAGGTCGCGGGCCCGGTCGGCGAATCGCTGATCATGACGGCCTTCGGCCTGTTCGTCGCGATCCCGGCCGTGCTCGGCTACAACGCACTGACCCGCGCGAACAAGGGTATCGTCAGCAAGCTGCGCCGCTTCGCGCACGGCCTGCACGCGTACTTCGTGACGGGCGCGAGCCTCGCATCGTCGTCGACGCGCGACGGCCTGCGTCTCGCGACGCGCGCCAGCTGAGACGGGGTGAACCATGGCAATGAACACCGGTTTCAGCGACGATGACGACGATGCCGTGATGAGCGAGATCAACATGACGCCGCTCGTCGACGTTATGCTCGTACTCCTGATCATTTTCCTCGTGACGATCCCGGCGATGCAGCATGCGGTGAAGATCGACCTGCCGCACGCCAGCAGCCAACCCGTCGACGAAAAGCCGCAGACGGTCGACGTCGCGATCCAGGGCGACGGCACGATCCTGTGGGACGACCACACCGTCACGCGCGAACAACTGCAGGCGCGCATCGCGGAAGCGGCGAAACGTACGCCGCAGCCGGAGTTGCACCTGCGTGCGGACCGCAAGGTTGCATACGAGCATGTGGCCGAAGTGATGTCGGATGCGCAGGCCGGCGGCCTGACGAAGCTCGGCTTCGTGACGGAGCCGGGCGCGAAGGCGAAGTAACGCACGCGCGTTTCGCGCGTCGCCGGGTGCATCTAACCGGGCGTGCCTAATCGGCCGCCCCTAACCGGGCGTACCTTGCCGGCCGCCCCTAACCGGGCGTGCCTAGCCGGCCGCCCCTAACCGGGCGTGCCTAGCCGGCCGCCCCCAAAGTAAAAGGCCTTCATCGCCAGATGAAGGCCTTTTTTCATGCGCACGCGGGCGCCTTCGGGCGGCGGGCTCTTTGGCGGTATCGGTTGCGCCTCGAGCAACGCAAATGCGACTCTGCCGTGGTCTGCACGGACTGCGCGTTCTGCCCTATCTGGCTCGCAATATATGCGGCCACCTGATTTCGCTCAGAACTTCCTTCACGAAATGGGATTTCAATATAGGCCCGCCCGCCCGCGCATTCAAGGTTTCGGCGATTGAAACTTGCGATTGCCGGCGACGCTTCAATGACAAAACAAATTTGCCTCGTCGTGCACGGTGTGTTCAGGTCGCCGAAGCATCGGCCGCCGCGTCCTTCTTCGCGCGCTCGGGGCACCCCTGCTCCTTGTACGCGCCGTGATCGAGCTTCTCGACCAGATAGTCGACGAACGCACGCACCGCGGGCGGCATCCCCTGCCGCGATACGAACACCGCATACAGTTGCGGCACCGGCAGCGTCCAGCCCGGCATCACCGGCGACAGCTGGCCCGCGCGCAGCGCGTTGCCGTACATCATCTCCGGCAGCGCCGCGATGCCGAGGCCATCGAGCACGGCCTCGCGGATCGTCATCAGGTCGGCCGTCACGAGCCGCGGGTCGTGCTCGTGCACATGACGCGTACCGTCCGGCGCAATCAGGTTGAACACGTGCCGCCCGTCGACGCTCGGCGTATCGAGCGTCTCGAAATAAGTCAGGTCGTCCGGCACCAGCGGCGGCGCATTCTGGCTCAGCAGGCTCGGCGCGCCGACCAGCATCTGTTCGGTACGCCACAGCGGCCGCACGACGATGTTGGCGTTCTGCGGCGGCTCCGAGCGCACGCGCAGCGCGACGTCGATCGAGTCCTCGAACAGGTCGATCACGCGGTTCGTCACACGGACGTGCACCTTCACCTCGGGATAACGACGCAGGAATTCGGGCAGGATGCGCGACAGCATCGTCTGCGACAGCGTAACGGGCACGCTGACACGCACCGAGCCGCGCGGCGACGCGCGCAACTGCTGCACCGCGTTCATCGCGGCCTGCGCTTCGGCGAGCATCGCCTGGCAATGCTGGTAAAACAGCTCCCCCGCCTCGGTCAGCGCAAGCTTGCGCGTCGAACGCTGCAGCAGGCGCACGCCGAGCGCCGCCTCGAGCTCGGTCAGACGCCGCGACAGGCGCGATTTCGAGATGCCCAGCACGCGCTCCGCGGCCGAGAAACCGCCATGTTCGACGACCTGCGAAAAGTACATCAGGTCGTTCAGGTTGTGTGCATCGATACTCATGTCATCGTTCCAATTTCAGAACAATCCATTGCGAACCGCCGCAAATCGAACGGTTAAACGCCCAATATAATAGCGCTATGTTTCAAAAATAACGCTATTCCGATGATTTCGAGGGCTTCCCCATGACGACCGCTCGCTCGCTTGACCGCACGTACCCCGCGCTTCGCACGACCGAAGGCGGCGGCTTCGTGGTTCACCGCCCGTTCCCGACCCGGCTGCTGATGGATTTCGATCCGTTCCTGCTGCTCGACGAAATGGGGCCCGTCGACTACGCCCCCGGCGAGGCTGTCGGCGCGCCCGACCATCCGCATCGCGGCTTCGAGACCGTGACCTACGCACTCGACGGGCGCTTCTGCCATCGCGACTCGTCCGGCCATGCCGGCACGCTCGGCCCCGGCGACGTGCAGTGGATGACGGCCGGCGCCGGCGTCGTGCACAGCGAGATGCCCGATCCGGCGTTCGCGCAGGCGGGCGGCCGCTCCCACGGCTTCCAGCTATGGGTCAACCTGCCGCGCCGCGACAAGCTGATCGCGCCGCGCTACCAGGAGATCCCGGCCGACCGTATTCCGAGCGCGACGTCGCCGGACGGCCGCGCGCACGTGCGCGTCATCGCCGGCGAAGCGTTCGGCGTCCGGGCCGCGATCGAGACACGCACGCCGATCCTCTACCAGCATTTCACGCTGGGGCCCGGCGCGACGGTCACGCAGCCCGTTCCGGCCGGCTATCGCGTGTTTGCCTATCCGATCGACGGAACGGGCCTCTACGGGCCCGACAGGCAGGCTGTCGACGCACGGCACATGGTCGTCTACGGGGACGACGGCGACACGGTTACGTTCGCCGCCGGCGACACGCCGCTCGACCTGCTGCTGATCGGCGGCGTGCCCCTCAACGAGCCCATCGTCCGCTACGGCCCGTTCGTGATGAATACCGAGGAAGAGATCCGGCAGGCCGTCGTCGACTACCAGACCGGCCGCATGGGCCGCATCGAAGCCTGACCCCGATCGGGGGCGGCAGGACCCGCGAAGCGGATGGTTTTGCGTCACAATAACTTCTTGAACCATGTGGCCGCCCACCACCAGAAGGAATCCGTCCCCTTGAACTTCGAACACCTGATCCAGATCAACTCCGACGATCCGGCCGTACCGGCCCTCACCCGCGACCAGCTCTGGGAAGGCCTCGTGCTGCGTGCCGAACAGCCGCAACTGTTCGTGCTCGGCCTCGATAGCTGCGTCGTCCACGAACGGACAGAAACGACGCTCGAACGTGAGCTGCACTACGGCCACGCGACCGTACGCGACCACGTCACGTTCACGCCGAACCAGCAGGTCCGCTACGACATCCGTGCGGCCGATGGCGAGATCGGCGGGTCGCTGACGATGACGATCGAGGAACGCGACGACGACCACCAGTTGTTCCTGCGTTTCGAATACCGCACGACGCTGACCGTCACTGACGACAGCGAAGATGCCCGGCAGACGCACGGGATCGTCAAGGAAGCGTATCGCACGTCGGATATCGACACGGTCCGCCTGATCCGCGAATACGCGCAGGGCCGCAAGGATCCCGATCCGTTGCACTGAATCCGGCGGCGGCCTGCGGACCGCCCCTTTGATTCAAGCTATCAAGTCTGCCGCTTCGATCGATAAAGAGTTTTTGCGAATGGGAATGGTTATCATTTAGAATTCATTCCATCGTATCGACAGTCACCGATCAACCGAATGACCGACACCATGCGCCCGACCACGCTGACCTTGCGCCACGCAACTGGCACCACAGGCAGCAGCCGTCAGAAGACGGCAGCGGTCACGACGCCGGCGAAGCCCGCCGGCAACCGCGATGCAGGCACGCGGGTCGTCAACAGCGATGCGCTGCTGCAAGGCCAGAGCCACATCAGCATCGCGCATAACGGAGAGACCTATCAGTTGCGCGCCACACGGCTCGGCAAACTGATCCTGACGAAGTAACGACAGAGTATTGTGGGGACCACCTCCCTGAGAGGTGTTGGGCATTAGCCAGCGTAACGGCTTGCACGCGAGATCTAGACCCCTTCGTGCAAACACACTCAAGCAGCCGTTGCAGCAAGCCAAGCCACTTTTTTGGTTCTCGCACAAGGAAGAAAAAAAGCGACACGTCGAAGGACGTGTCGCTTTTTTGTTTGGGCGGCCAATGCGCGACGCATGCCGCCCGTGTTCGTTGTCGCGCAATGCTTGCCGGAAGCTGAACCCTGCTTGTTTCCTCCCGGCTTCGCCCCGCAGCCGAAGCCGCACACAAGCCGCGTCAGAAGCCCCAGAACATCAACCACCACGCGCTGTCGACGACCGCAAGGCCGACGGCGAACCACGCGAATGCCACGAGCCGGCGCGGCCAGGCCGCATAGCGCCCGGTCACTTTCCACGCGAGCCACGCACTCCATGCGTTGGCGCCAACCAGGATCGCGATGCGTACGTCGGTCGCCCAGCCGAGCGGCACATGCTCGGCGCGCAGCAACGACAGCGTCGTCGCCGACAGGCCGAGGAACACGCCCGCCCCCGCGATCGGGATCAGCGCCTGCGCGAGATGATGCAGCCGCACGCGATCGAAGCGGCCGAGCATCAGCGTGGCGCCGGCCAGCAATACCAGCAGCGCCGTGCCGTACACGAGCCCCGTGCCGACGATGTAGCTGACGATCAACCCGCCGTCGAGCCAGGAGAACACGTCGTTGCGATCCGGATAATGCGTGAGCAGGAACCACGGTGCATTGGTCTCGAGCGGCCACGTAATGTCGCGATCGATCAGCCAGCCCGCGAGCCACTGCTTGATCTGCACGAACCACGGGCTGACGGTCCAGTGGAACGCGCCGATCGCGACGCCGAGCAGGCCGTACAGGATCAGCGCGGTATCCCACGGGCTCGCCTGCTGCGCGCCGAGGTTCACGACTTCGTCGGACGGCGAGCGCAACGACAGCGAGATCGCGTCGCGATGCCCGCTGCAGCGGCCGCACATATGGCACGAGGCTGCGCCCTTCATGCTGCGCAACGGCACAAGCGGCGCGCAGTTGATCGGAATCACGCGATGGCCGTGCTCGCCGTTCTTGTACGAACGGCGCCACGCATCCTCGTCGACCTTGTAGCGCATCGGCGCGAGCCGCGCGAGCAGCCCGAACACGCCGTTGACCGGGCACAGGTACTTGCACCACACGCGCTTCTCGCGGCCGTACAGCACGCCGATCACGATCGCGCCGACGGTCGAGCCGCCGAGCACGAACAGCACCGCGAGCGGGTACTGGTACACGCTCACCATCTGCCCGTAGATCGTCGTGATCCCGAATGCGACGAACGGCCAGCCGCCCCACCGGATCCAGCGCGGAATCGGGCCGCCGCGGCCGAACTTGCTCGCATATTCGGTGAGCGCGCCTTCCGGGCACAACACGCCGCACCAGACGCGGCCGAGCATCACCATCGACAGCAGCACGAACGGCCACCAGATGCCCCAGAACGCGAATTGCGCGATCAGCGTGAGGTTGCTCCACAGATGCGCGGAATCGTCCGGCAGCGGCAACACCGCGGGCACGATGATCAGGAACGCGTAGACGGCGACGACGATCCACTGGATGCCGCGGATCAGCGCACCGTGGCGCTGCATCCACTGGCCGGCCTGCGCGAGCCAGCCCGGCTTGGCTGCGGCGACAACGCTCATGCCGCGCGGCCTGCGGCAACGACCGGACGACGGCTCGCGCGCTTCATCAGCAGCCACACGACCGCCCAGTACACCGCATAGGCGACCAGGTTGGTCAGTGCCGGGTGCGCGCGATAGCCGGTCAGTGTCGCGACGAGCGAGCCGAACGTGCCCGAATCATCGAGGATCGCGGACGTGTCCCACACCTGCGAAATGCCGAGCGGCAGGATTTCCTTGTCGATCAGCTTGTCGACGCCGGTCTGGAACAGGCCCGCGCCGAGGAACAGCAGCATCACTTCGGTGACGCGGAAGAAATGCCGCCACGAGAAGTATTTGCCGCCGAGCTGCAGCAGATAGAACGTGAGGAACGCGAGACCGAGGCCGATCACGACCGCGAGCATCTGGTTGCCGTCGACGTGGCCCGACTGGCCGAAACCGAGACCGTACAGGAAGATCACCGTCTCGCTGCCTTCGCGCGCGATCGCGAGCGCGACCAGCACGGCGACGCCCCACCAGTTCGAATCGCGCGTGCTCTGCTGCAGCGATTGCTCCATGTCGCGCTTCAGCGTGCGGCCGTGCCGGCGCATCCACAGCACCATCTGCACGATCAGCACGCATGCGATCAGTACCATGGCGGTCTGGAAGTAGTCCTGCGCGTCGCCGGACAGCACTTCGGTGAAACCGACCAGCGCGGCACCGAGGCCGACCGCCATCAGCAAGCCGACACCGACGCCGGCCCAGAGAAAAGGCAGGCCGCGGCGCGCGTCGTCGTCGCCGTTTTTCAGCCATGCATAGAGAATGCCGACGACGAGCAGCGCTTCGACGCTCTCCCGCCAGACGATGAACAAGATCTGACCCATCGATACCTCCTGACGCGCGGAGCAACGGACAGGTGTGCCCGCGCGCAGATAAAACGCGTTACTTCGCGACGATCACGCCCTGCGCCTGCTGGTGGAAATCGTCGAAAAACTTGTATTCGCCCGGCGACAGCGGAGCGACGACCACGAACGAATCGGCGCCCGGCGCGAGCACCTTCTCCTTGCGCAGTTGCACGCTCTCGAATTCGGCGGCGCCCTTGCCGGTGTTCTTGATCTCGATCTTGAAACGCTGGCCGGCCGGCACTTCGATGCGTGCGGGATTCAGCTTGCCGTCCGCCATCTCGAGCTTGAACGTCGGCAGATCGGCAGCGTACGCGGCGCCGGCAAGCCACAATGCAGCGGCTGCGGCAACGATTTTCTGGGGAATGTTCATTCTGGGTTCTCTACGACGACGGCGCGCCGAGGCGCGCCGTTCGTGATGCCACCGATCAGTAACCGCCCTTCTTGCCGATACCGGCGAACGGGAAGTCGTACTCGAGCGTAACGGGCTTGAACCATGCGCCCACGCCCGTTTCCTTGTCGACGTGACGGCCGAATGCCATGTGGCCCGACTGCATCGGCGGCTTGACGACCATCGTCAGGTGGTACTTGCCCGGGCCGTTCAGCTTCACGTTGTCGCCGTAGTGCGGACCGTCGCTCGCCACCATGCCCATCAGGTCGCCCTCGGACTTCCACTTCGTGTCGCCCTGCTTCGTCAGCTTGTACGTGACCTGCAGGTACGGCATCCAGTCGCCTTCCGCGAAACCCGTCGGGTTGTTCTTGACCGCATGGATGTCGGCTTCGAGGTGGATGTCGGAATCCGACGCCTTGCGCATCATCCCTTCCGGGTCCATCGTGATCGGCTGCAGGTAAACCGCGCCGATTTCCATGCCGCCCTGGATCTGCTGCTTGCCGATCGGATATTCGGCAGCCGAGGCCGACATCGCGGCAAGTGCCGCCGCTACCGCAACCGTCGTGCGGATGAACGAAGAACCCAACATGGACACTCCTTGTTATTTGTCTGACTATCTTGACGACATGCGGGCCGCCGCCGGGGCGGCTCGCTGAAAACACTAACGCAATGAAGAACGTTAATGCGAACTATTCTCAATAATTGCGGAGTTTAGCACCGAACCTGTTTCGGAACAAACCGGATACCGTGTAAAACCCTGATCCGACAAGGCTTACAGACCCGTTACTGACAGGTTTTGGTGACGTTTGGAAAGATTTACCGGCCGCCGGCGATGTGGTCGCCGACGTTCGCGCCGAACACGCGCTCGCGCAACAGCGCAAGCTGGTCGCGCGTCGCGGCGGCCTTCTCGAACTCGAGGTTCTTCGCGTAATCGGCCATCTGCTTCTCGAGGCGCTTGATTTCCTTCGCGAGCTGCTTTTCCGACATGTCCTCGAATTTCGCGCGCTGTTGCGCTTCCTTCAGCTCCGCGCGCGCCTCGTCCGCGTTGTAGACGCCGTCGATGATGTCCTTGATGCGTTTCACGACGCCGCGCGGCGTAATGCCCATTTTCTCGTTGTGTGCGATCTGCTTCGCGCGGCGGCGCTCGGTCTCGCCGATCGCGCGTTTCATCGACTCGGTCATCGTGTCGGCATAGAGAATCGCCTTGCCGTTCACGTTCCGCGCGGCGCGGCCGATCGTCTGGATCAGCGAGCGTTCGGCACGCAGGAAGCCTTCCTTGTCCGCATCGAGGATCGCGACGAGCGACACTTCGGGAATGTCGAGGCCCTCGCGCAGCAGGTTGATCCCGACCAGCACGTCGAACGTGCCGAGCCGCAGGTCGCGGATGATCTCGACTCGCTCGACCGTGTCGATGTCGCTGTGCAGGTAACGCACCTTGACGCCATGGTCGGCCAGAAACTCGGTGAGTTGCTCGGCCATGCGCTTCGTCAGTACGGTGATCAACACGCGCTCGCCGGCCTTCACGCGGGCGTTGATCTCGGTCAGCACGTCGTCGACCTGCGAGCTCGCCGGCCGCACTTCGATTTCCGGATCGACGAGCCCCGTCGGCCGCACGACCTGTTCGGCGATCTGCCCCGTCACGCGTTTCTCGTAGTCGGCCGGCGTGGCCGAAACGAACACCACCTGGCGCATCTTGCGTTCGAACTCGGGGAACTTGAGCGGCCGGTTGTCGAGCGCCGACGGCAGGCGAAACCCGTAATTGACGAGGTTTTCCTTGCGCGCGCGGTCGCCGTTGTACATGCCGTTCAACTGGCCGATCAGCACGTGCGATTCGTCGAGCAGCATCAGCGCATCGGGCGGCAGATAGTCGACGAGCGTCGGCGGCGGATCTCCAGGCTCGGCACCCGAGAAATGCCGCGAGTAGTTCTCGATGCCCTTGCAGAAGCCGAGCTCCTGCAGCATCTCGAGATCGAAGCGCGTGCGCTGCTCGAGGCGCTGCGCCTCGACGAGTTTGCCGTCGCGATGGAAGAACTCCAGGCGTTCGCGCAATTCGTCCTTGATCGTCTCGACCGCGCGCATCACGGTGTCGCGTGGCGTCACGTAGTGCGACGACGGATACACGGTGAAGCGCGGAATCTTCTGCCTCACGCGACCTGTCAGCGGGTCGAACAGGTGCAGCGTCTCGACCTCGTCGTCGAACAGCTCGACGCGCACGGCCATTTCCGCGTGTTCGGCCGGGAAGATGTCGATCGTGTCGCCGCGCACGCGGAACGTGCCGCGCTGGAAATCCTGCTCGTTGCGCGTGTATTGCATCGCGATCAGCCGCGCGATCACGTCGCGCTGGCCGAGCTTGTCGCCGGTGCGCAGCGTCAGGATCATCTGATGGTATTCGGACGGGTTGCCGATACCGTAGATCGCCGACACCGTCGCGACGATCACCACGTCGCGGCGCTCCATCAGGCTCTTCGTCGCCGACAGCCGCATCTGCTCGATGTGCTCGTTGATCGACGAGTCCTTCTCGATGAACAGGTCGCGCTGCGGCACGTAGGCCTCAGGCTGGTAGTAGTCGTAGTACGAGACGAAGTACTCGACCGCGTTGCGCGGGAAGAACTCGCGGAACTCGGCATAGAGCTGGGCCGCGAGCGTCTTGTTCGGCGCGAACACGATCGCCGGGCGGCCGAGCCGCGCGATCGTGTTCGCCATCGTGAAGGTCTTGCCCGAACCCGTCACACCGAGCAGCGTCTGGAAAGCAAGGCCGTCGCCGATGCCTTCGACGAGCGTCTCGATCGCGGTCGGCTGGTCGCCTGCGGGCGGATACGGTTGATACAGCTGGAACGGCGACCCATCGAAGGTGACGAATTTGGATTCGTCGAGCGCGTCGCCGGCTTCGGCATGATGTTCGGACATGGAATGCGGCTGGAGCGAGGGCAAAGAAAGCATTCTAGCGCTTCGCGGCCGCGCGAACTGCTGTCGGCTCCTGACGCGCGACGGCCGCCCGAAATCGCGATTCGCCGCCGAATCGCCCGCCCCCGCCAGCGCGAATTCGCTACAATATCAGGCTGCTGCGCTTTCCGGCGTCGCGCCCGTTGGCGCGCGGTTTGCTGCGCTCGCCCCGCCGGCTGAAAGCCTGACCCTCTTTTCACTACTGCCGAATCATCATGTCGCTCTTCTCCGCTGTCCAGCTTGCTCCCCGCGACCCGATCCTGGGCCTGAACGAAGCCTTCAACGCCGATGCGCGTCCGAACAAGGTCAACCTCGGCGTTGGCGTGTACACGAACGAAGAAGGCAAGATTCCGCTGCTGCGCGCGGTTCGCGAAGCGGAGAAGGTGCGTGTCGAAGCTGGCCTGCCGCGCGGCTACCTGCCGATCGACGGGATCGCCGCCTACGATGCGGCCGTGCAGAAGCTGCTGCTCGGCAACGATTCGCCGCTGATCGCAGCGGGCCGCGTGGTCACGGCCCAGGCACTGGGTGGCACGGGCGCACTGAAGATCGGCGCCGATTTCCTGCGCACCGTGAACCCGAACGTGAAGGTCGCGATCAGCGATCCGAGCTGGGAAAACCACCGCGCGCTGTTCGAAGCGGCCGGCTTCGAAGTCGTCGCGTACCCGTACTACGACGCCGCCACCAACGGCGTGAACTTCGAAGGCATGCTGTCGGCGCTGAACGGCTACGCTGCGGGCACGGTCGTCGTGCTGCACGCGTGCTGCCACAACCCGACCGGCGTGGACCTGACCGAAGCGCAATGGCAACAAGTCGTCGACGTCGTGAAGGCGCGCAACCTCGTGCCGTTCCTCGACATGGCGTACCAGGGCTTCGGCGAGAACATCGAGGCCGATGCGGCCGCCGTGCGTCTGTTTGCCGCGGCCGACCTGAACGCGTTCGTGTCGTCGTCGTTCTCGAAGTCGTTCTCGCTGTACGGCGAGCGCGTCGGCGCGCTGTCGATCATCACGTCGAGCAAGGAAGAAGCCACGCGCGTGCTGTCGCAACTGAAGCGCGTGATCCGCACGAACTACTCGAACCCGCCGACCCATGGCGGCGCGGTGGTCGCAGCGGTGCTCGCATCGCCGGAACTGCACGCTTCGTGGGTGCAGGAACTCGGCGAAATGCGCGATCGCATCCGCGCGATGCGCAACGGTCTCGTCGAGCGTTTGAAGGCAAGCGGCGTCGATCGCGACTTCAGCTTCATCAACGCGCAGCGCGGGATGTTCTCGTATTCGGGCCTGACCTCGGCGCAAGTCGATCGCCTGCGCGACGAGTTCGGCATCTATGCGGTCGGCACGGGCCGGATCTGCGTCGCAGCGCTAAACACGCGCAACCTCGACGTGGTCGCCAATGCAGTCGCAGCCGTGCTGAAGTAACCCGGCGCCAGCGGGCGGCAGCCGTCACCGGCCCCGCCCTGCCGAAATGAAAAACGCGCTCCCCGGAGCGCGTTTTTTTGTGCTGTTCGTCGGGGGGCGGCTACGCCGCCCGCGCCCGCGTTACTGCATGAACCAGCCGTGGCTGACGACGAACGACTGGCCCGTCAGCGCAGCGCTCGGGAACGCCGACAGGAACAGCACCGTCTGCGCGACGTCCTGCACCGTCGTGAACACGCCGTCGACCGTGTTGCCGAGCATCACCTTCTTCACCACTTCCTCTTCGCTGATCCCGAGCTCCTTCGCCTGCTCCGGAATCTGCTTGTCGACCAGCGGCGTGCGCACGAAGCCCGGACACACGACGTGCGAGCGCACGTTGTGCTTCGCGCCTTCCTTCGCGAGCACGCGTGCGAGGCCGAGCAGCCCGTGCTTGGCCGTCACGTACGCGGACTTCAGCGGCGACGCTTCGTGCGAGTGCACCGAACCCATGTAGATCACGACGCCGCCGCGATCGTCCTTGTACATGTGCTTGAGCGCGGCCTTCGTCGTCAGGAACGCGCCGTCGACGTGGATCGCCTGCATCTTCTTCCAGTCGGAGAACGCGTAGTTCTCGATCGGGTTGACGATCTGGATGCCCGCGTTCGACACGAGGATGTCGACCGAGCCGAACGTTTCGGCGACCTTGTCGATGCCGCTGTTCACGGCTTCCTCGTTCGTCACGTCCATCGCGACGCCGATCGCCTTGCCGCCTGCCTTGTTGATCTCGTCGGCGACCGCATTTGCGCCGTCCTGGTTCAGGTCGGCGATCGCGACGGCCGCGCCCGCTTTCGCGAGCTCGAGTGCGATTTCCTTGCCGATGCCGCTCGCGGCGCCCGTGACGACTGCGGTCTTGCCGCTCAGATCTGCTGCCATGTCCGTCTCCTCCCGTTATCGGATCGATAAACCACACGCCCGCCGCATCCGCTTTCATCGCGCAACCGTACCGGCGGGCCAGCCGTCATTGTGCACGATCGGCCCCGCCGTTCGCGCGCAAAACGTCTAAGCTTAAGGTCGGTTCTGTCACGCAGGAGATTCACATGCACTATCGACGGCTAGGCCGTTCCGGCCTGCAGATCAGCGCGCTCTCGCTCGGCTCGTGGGTCACGTACGGCAACCAGGTCGACCAGCGGGTCGCGCGCGAATGCCTCGCCGCGGCACGCGACGCGGGTGTCAATTTCTTCGACAACGCCGAGGTGTATGCCGGCGGCAAATCCGAGGAAATCATGGGCCAGGCGCTCAAGTCGCTCGACTGGCCGCGCATCAGCTATATCGTCTCCACGAAGTTCTTCTGGGGGCTCGCGGAAGCACCGAACCAGTATCACACGCTGAACCGGAAATACCTGCTGAACGCGATCGACGGCTCGCTGCGCCGGCTGCAACTCGACTATGTCGACCTCGTCTATTGCCATCGCCCCGATCCGAACACACCGATCGAGGAAACCGTCTGGGCGATGAGCGACATGATCGTGCGCGGCAAGGCGCTGTACTGGGGCACGTCGGAATGGAGCGCCGACGAGATCCGCGCCGCGTGCGAGATCGCCGAACGGCATCACCTGCACAAGCCGGTCGTCGAGCAACCCCAGTACAACCTGTTCCACCGCACGCGGGTCGAACAGGAATATGCGCGGCTCTACGAAGACTACGGCCTTGGTCTCACGACCTGGAGCCCGCTGGCCTCCGGCCTGCTCACCGGCAAGTACCGCAACGGCGTGCCGCCCGGCAGCCGCGCGCAATTGCAGGGTTACGACTGGATGCGCGACCGGTTGACCGATCAGGTCAGCAACGAAATCGTCGAACGGCTCGGCGTGATCGCGGCCGACCTCGGCTGCAGCACCGGCCAGCTCGCAATCGCGTGGGTGCTCGCGAATCCGCGCGTGAGTTCGGTTATCACCGGCGCATCGCGGGTCGAGCAGATCGGCGACAACATGCGCGCGCTCGACGTCGCCGCGAAACTGACGCCGGATGTGAAGCAACGTATCGAGGAGGTGGTCGGCAACGCATACGAATAAGGCGACTCACGGCCACTCGCGTACAATACGCGGCCGCATCGGCGCCCGGCCTGACAACCGCGCCCGATCGACCGCTTTCATCGATTCACCTTCTGTTTCAGGCAGCCCGCCATGCTCAGTTATCGTCACGGTTTTCACGCAGGCAACCACGCGGACGTGCTCAAGCACGCCGTCGTCGTCCAACTGCTGCGCTACCTGAACAAGAAAGACAAGTCGTACTGGTACATCGACACGCATGCCGGTGCCGGCGTGTATTCGCTGCGCGACGGCTACGCGGCAAAGACGGCGGAATTCGACACCGGCATCGGCCGGCTGTGGAACGACAAGAACCTGCCGGAAGCGCTGGGCGATTATGTGGACGAAGTACGCGCGCTGAACGACGACGGCGAACTGCGCTTCTATCCTGGTTCCCCGTATATCGCATGGCGATCGATGCGCGAGCAGGACCGCATGCGCCTGTTCGAAATGCACACGACGGAAATCGACGTGCTGCGCCACAACTTCCGCGACGCAGGGCGACGCGCGATGATCTTCGCCGGCGACGGCTTCGAAGGCATCAAGGCGCTGCTGCCGCCGCCACCGCGACGCGCACTCGTGCTGATCGACCCGTCCTACGAGGACAAGAAGGATTACGCGCGTACGGTAAGCTGCGTGACGGAATGCCTGAAGCGTTTCGCGACGGGCTGCTACGCGATCTGGTATCCGCAGGTCACGCGGACGGAATCGCAGCGCTTTCCCGAGCAGTTGAAGCGCCTGCAACCGAACAACTGGCTCCACCTGACGCTGACGGTATCGAATCCGCCTGCCGATGGACTGGGCCTCTACGGCAGCGGGATGTTCATCCTGAATCCGCCGTATACGCTTGCGCAGAGCATGAACGAGGCACTGCCCTATCTGGTCGAGATGCTGGGACAGGACAGCGGCGCCCGTTGTCAGATCGAGCAGCGCGGAAACTGATCGGCCGACCGGCCGTTACGGCTGCGGCCTCGGTGCGAGTCTCGGCTGGTTGGCCGGCGGCGCGCCCCAGCCGGGCACATTGATATAGGGCGCGACGAACAGCGGAACCGACGTGTTCGGCGCTTGCCCGGCCGGAGCCCGCATGCCTGCCGGCTCGACGATCGGCTCGGAAGACAAAGGTGCTGTCTGCAGCACCAACCCGCCCTTGCCGTCCTGGATACCGCGTTGCGTATCGAGGATCAACGGTTTGGACGAAGTCGCGGCGCCGGCCGCGAGGCCATGGACAAGCACGGCCGCGCCCAGAGCGAGACGCGCGCAGGTACTGCGACGCACATCGAGACGCAAACGCATGATCGTGTCCTTCACGATGAAAAGCAGGCCCATACCATAGCGCCGCACCGACGATTTCGCCAGATCCGGCGCACAAAAAAACAAAGCCCCGTCAATACGGGGCTTGCTTATCGTTCGGTGCCACACGGCACCTGACGGTGACTCGATTACAGCGAGTAGCCGTTGGTTTCGAGCGAGCGGATACGGCGCTCGAGCTGGACGATGTCCGACGACGTGGCGAGGTAAGCCTCACGGCGCTCACGTTCTGCGGATTCGAACCAGTTGCTCAGCTTTTCGACGATGTAGGCGATCATGATGTTCTCCAAGGAAGGGGGACCCCTGGCGAATCGAGATTCAGGGATTTCCCGTATAGGGTATTCCCGAATTATAACGACGCCGCACCAAGATGCTAGTGAAATACTTGCATGGAAGCCATTCCAATTCGGAATGGATGCCCGCCAACTGAACGCAACCCATTGATTTTTATAGAGGTTGAATCAGGCGCTCATTTCGAGCCTTGAGTGCACGCACTAATCTGGTTCACTGACGGGGTCGGCCAGGCGCGCCAAAATCGGGCATTCGGGTCGTCCATCACCATGGCAGTGCGCGGCCAGGTCGGCCAGCGTATCGCGCATGTCGCTTAGCTCCGCGATGCGCTTGTCGAGTTCGGCCACGTGCTCGAGGGCAATCGACTTCACCTCGGCGCTGGCGCGGGAGCGGTCTTGCCAGAGCATCAGCAGCTTGCGGATGTCTTCGACGAGAAAGCCGAGCCGTCGCGCCTGACGGATGAAGCGCAGGATGTGGATTTCGTCCGCGCCGTAGATCCGGTAGCCGGCGTCGGTTCGCTTGCTCGGCGCAAGAAGGCCGACCTGCTCGTAGTACCGGATCATTTTTGCGCTGACTCCGGATTCGCGCGACGCATCGCCGATATTCATTCCCCGCCCTCTCCATCAAGCCCCGGTTTCGAACATGAACGTCGACAAACGCAATCGCCGACGACAATTCGATCGTATCAAATCACGCGGTTTCGTTCCGTGGCGGGCTCGGGTAGAGGGATGGAAGACGGCTGATCAGGTGTGTGTTGGTGAGAAATGGAGCGCACTGCCCCTTGCCCAGCCAACCTGCATGTTGTCCGCACCAATGCAAAAACCCCCGCCTTTCGGGCGGGGGTTCCTGGCTTAGGGAGCCTGACGATTACCTACTTTCACACGGGAATCCGCACTATCATCGGCGTAGAGTCGTTTCACGGTCCTGTTCGGGATGGGAAGGGGTGGGACCGACTCGCTATGGTCATCAGGCAAAGAGGGTTGTCGCGCTGCTTCGCAACGCGACCAATCGGGAAGAAGCAGTAATTTTGGGTTGTGAGCTGTATCTCACACGTACGCGGTTGCTCAACCGTCGTACGTCGAGTGCCTCGCACTCGACGCTCGATATCCGTAAAGCGCTGAAGCGCTAACGGCTATCGAGACAGACTTGTTATAGGATCAAGCCTTACGGGCAATTAGTATCAGTTAGCTGAACGCATTACTGCGCTTACACACCTGACCTATCAACGTCCTGGTCTCGAACGACCCTTCAAGGGGATCTAGTCCCCAGGGATATCTCATCTTAAGGCGAGTTTCCCGCTTAGATGCTTTCAGCGGTTATCTCTTCCGAACATAGCTACCCGGCGATGCCACTGGCGTGACAACCGGTACACCAGAGGTTCGTCCACTCCGGTCCTCTCGTACTAGGAGCAGCCCCCTTCAAATATCCAACGCCCACGGCAGATAGGGACCAAACTGTCTCACGACGTTTTAAACCCAGCTCACGTACCTCTTTAAATGGCGAACAGCCATACCCTTGGGACCGGCTACAGCCCCAGGATGAGATGAGCCGACATCGAGGTGCCAAACACCGCCGTCGATATGAACTCTTGGGCGGTATCAGCCTGTTATCCCCAGAGTACCTTTTATCCGTTGAGCGATGGCCCTTCCATACAGAACCACCGGATCACTATGACCTGCTTTCGCACCTGCTCGACTTGTCGGTCTCGCAGTTAAGCACGCTTATGCCATTGCACTATCAGCACGATTTCCGACCGTACCTAGCGTACCTTCGTACTCCTCCGTTACGCTTTGGGAGGAGACCGCCCCAGTCAAACTGCCTACCATGCACTGTCCCCGACCCGGATCACGGGCCAAGGTTAGAACCTCAAACAAACCAGGGTGGTATTTCAAGGACGGCTCCACCGAAACTAGCGTTCCGGTTTCATAGCCTCCCACCTATCCTACACAGATCGGTTCAAAGTCCAATGCAAAGCTACAGTAAAGGTTCATGGGGTCTTTCCGTCTAGCCGCGGGTAGATTGCATCATCACAAACACTTCAACTTCGCTGAGTCTCGGGAGGAGACAGTGTGGCCATCGTTACGCCATTCGTGCAGGTCGGAACTTACCCGACAAGGAATTTCGCTACCTTAGGACCGTTATAGTTACGGCCGCCGTTTACCGGGACTTCAATCAAGAGCTTGCACCCCATCATTTAATCTTCCGGCACCGGGCAGGCGTCACACCCTATACGTCCACTTTCGTGTTTGCAGAGTGCTGTGTTTTTATTAAACAGTCGCAGCCACCAGTTTATTGCAACCCCTTCACCCTTTGCCCGCAGGGGCATCAAGCTACAAGGGCGTACCTTATCCCGAAGTTACGGTACCAATTTGCCGAGTTCCTTCTCCCGAGTTCTCTCAAGCGCCTTAGAATACTCATCTCGCCCACCTGTGTCGGTTTGCGGTACGGTCATCGTTAGACTGAAGCTTAGAGGCTTTTCTTGGAACCACTTCCAATTGCTTCGCTCCCTAAGGAGCTCGCGCCACACCCTTGAATTCCGCGCCCGGATTTGCCTAAGCGCCTTCTCCAATGCAGCGACCGGGACTTCCAACACCCGGACAACCTTCCGCGATCCGTCCCCCCATCGCATCTAACAATGGTGCAGGAATATTGACCTGCTTCCCATCAGCTACGCATTTCTGCCTCGCCTTAGGGGCCGACTCACCCTACGCCGATGAACGTTGCGTAGGAAACCTTGGGCTTACGGCGAGGGGGCCTTTCACCCCCTTTATCGCTACTCATGTCAGCATTCGCACTTCCGATACCTCCAGCACGCTTTTCAACGCACCTTCGCAGGCTTACGGAACGCTCTCCTACCATGCGTGCAAAGCACGCATCCGCAGCTTCGGTATATAGCTTAGCCCCGTTACATCTTCCGCGCAGGACGACTCGATCAGTGAGCTATTACGCTTTCTTTAAAGGGTGGCTGCTTCTAAGCCAACCTCCTGACTGTTTTAGCCTTCCCACTTCGTTTCCCACTTAGCTATATTTGGGGACCTTAGCTGGCGGTCTGGGTTGTTTCCCTCTTGACACCGGACGTTAGCACCCGATGTCTGTCTCCCGTGATTGCACTCTTCGGTATTCGGAGTTTGCTATGGCGGGGTAATCCGCAATGGACCCCCCAACCATGACAGTGCTCTACCCCCGAAGGTGAGACACGAGGCACTACCTAAATAGTTTTCGGAGAGAACCAGCTATTTCCAAGTTTGTTTAGCCTTTCACCCCTATCCACAGCTCATCCCCTAACTTTTCAACGTTAGTGGGTTCGGACCTCCAGTACGTGTTACCGCACCTTCATCCTGGCCATGGATAGATCACTTGGTTTCGGGTCTACGCCCAGCAACTGAACGCCCTATTCGGACTCGCTTTCGCTACGCCTGCCCTATACGGTTAAGCTTGCTACTGAACGTAAGTCGCTGACCCATTATACAAAAGGTACGCCGTCACCCCTTACGAGGCTCCGACTGTTTGTATGCATGCGGTTTCAGGATCTATTTCACTCCCCTCCCGGGGTTCTTTTCGCCTTTCCCTCACGGTACTGGTTCACTATCGGTCGATCACGAGTATTTAGCCTTGGAGGATGGTCCCCCCATCTTCAGACAGGATTTCACGTGTCCCGCCCTACTTGTCGCACACCTAGTTCTTTCATACTGTTTTCGCCTACAGGGCTATCACCTGCTATGGCCGCACTTTCCAGAGCGTTCGGCTAACAATACAAATAAAGAGTGCAAGGCTCATCCCATTTCGCTCGCCACTACTTTGGGAATCTCGGTTGATTTCTTTTCCTGCGGTTACTTAGATGTTTCAGTTCACCGCGTTCGCTTCACTAGACCTATGTATTCAGTCTAGGATGACCCAAAAGGGCCGGGTTTCCCCATTCGGACATCTACGGATCAAAGCTCGTTTGCCAGCTCCCCGTAGCTTTTCGCAGGCTACCGCGTCCTTCATCGCCTGTGATCGCCAAGGCATCCACCACATGCACTTGTTCGCTTGACCCTATAACGAGTCTGTCTCTCCGACAGCCGTTACAGGTTGAGTTTTCGCGTTGTGCCGTATTCCAATTGAGTCAAACTTAGAGTTCGAATCATCTTGAGATACATCGATACAATCACAACCCGGATAACTTCCACGTCCATCTCGAGACGCTTCCGCTATCCAAATTACTTACTTCTTCCAGATTGTTAAAGAACGACAGCCGATACAACCTACGTATCACTCTGACTGGCTCAATCGCCAATGCAAAATTCTCGGTTCAGTGTCTGAACCAAGCCCTTAGCGTTGGTGATTGGTGGAGGCAGACGGGATCGAACCGACGACCCCCTGCTTGCAAAGCAGGTGCTCTCCCAGCTGAGCTATGCCCCCATGTACAGAATATCCTCAGGTGTTAGCCGGTCGGCTTGAGGTACTCATCAGCGCTGAAGCGCTAACGATCACCGACACGTCAGACAATGGTGGGTCTGGTTGGATTCGAACCAACGACCCCCGCCTTATCAAGACGGTGCTCTAACCGACTGAGCTACAGACCCCTGAGTCTGTCTTTAATTTACAGCCGATAAGCGTGAGCGCTCAACTTTGCGAGATAGCTCTGGAAAGGAGGTGATCCAGCCGCACCTTCCGATACGGCTACCTTGTTACGACTTCACCCCAGTCATGAATCCTACCGTGGTGACCGTCCTCCTTGCGGTTAGACTAGCCACTTCTGGTAAAACCCACTCCCATGGTGTGACGGGCGGTGTGTACAAGACCCGGGAACGTATTCACCGCGGCATGCTGATCCGCGATTACTAGCGATTCCAGCTTCATGCACTCGAGTTGCAGAGTGCAATCCGGACTACGATCGGTTTTCTGGGATTAGCTCCCCCTCGCGGGTTGGCAACCCTCTGTTCCGACCATTGTATGACGTGTGAAGCCCTACCCATAAGGGCCATGAGGACTTGACGTCATCCCCACCTTCCTCCGGTTTGTCACCGGCAGTCTCCTTAGAGTGCTCTTGCGTAGCAACTAAGGACAAGGGTTGCGCTCGTTGCGGGACTTAACCCAACATCTCACGACACGAGCTGACGACAGCCATGCAGCACCTGTGTATCGGTTCTCTTTCGAGCACTCCCACCTCTCAGCAGGATTCCGACCATGTCAAGGGTAGGTAAGGTTTTTCGCGTTGCATCGAATTAATCCACATCATCCACCGCTTGTGCGGGTCCCCGTCAATTCCTTTGAGTTTTAATCTTGCGACCGTACTCCCCAGGCGGTCAACTTCACGCGTTAGCTACGTTACTAAGGAAATGAATCCCCAACAACTAGTTGACATCGTTTAGGGCGTGGACTACCAGGGTATCTAATCCTGTTTGCTCCCCACGCTTTCGTGCATGAGCGTCAGTATTGGCCCAGGGGGCTGCCTTCGCCATCGGTATTCCTCCACATCTCTACGCATTTCACTGCTACACGTGGAATTCTACCCCCCTCTGCCATACTCTAGCCTGCCAGTCACCAATGCAGTTCCCAGGTTGAGCCCGGGGATTTCACATCGGTCTTAGCAAACCGCCTGCGCACGCTTTACGCCCAGTAATTCCGATTAACGCTCGCACCCTACGTATTACCGCGGCTGCTGGCACGTAGTTAGCCGGTGCTTATTCTTCCGGTACCGTCATCCCCCGGCTGTATTAGAACCAAGGATTTCTTTCCGGACAAAAGTGCTTTACAACCCGAAGGCCTTCTTCACACACGCGGCATTGCTGGATCAGGCTTTCGCCCATTGTCCAAAATTCCCCACTGCTGCCTCCCGTAGGAGTCTGGGCCGTGTCTCAGTCCCAGTGTGGCTGGTCGTCCTCTCAGACCAGCTACTGATCGTCGCCTTGGTAGGCCTTTACCCCACCAACTAGCTAATCAGCCATCGGCCAACCCTATAGCGCGAGGCCCGAAGGTCCCCCGCTTTCATCCGTAGATCGTATGCGGTATTAATCCGGCTTTCGCCGGGCTATCCCCCACTACAGGACATGTTCCGATGTATTACTCACCCGTTCGCCACTCGCCACCAGGTGCAAGCACCCGTGCTGCCGTTCGACTTGCATGTGTAAGGCATGCCGCCAGCGTTCAATCTGAGCCAGGATCAAACTCTTCAGTTTAAACCTGTTACTGTTTTCGGTTCGGTTAAGAACCGGTCGCTCACTCAAAGCTGACAGGAATATGAATTGCTTCATAAACCTGACTTACTTTAGTGTGAGACTCTTGATACTTTCGCTATCTGATCCGAGGATCAGCTCGCTGCCATCAAGCGCCCACACTTATCGGCTGTTAATTTTTAAAGAGCATTTCTGCGAGAAACCTGAAGTTTCTCAGCAGCGCTGCGTTTTCAGCAGCAGAGAAGCGAGATTATGAACCGTGTTTCGCAGATCGTCAACAACTTTTTAACCACTTCGTTGCGACTGCGGGGTTCTTCTTCCTTCGCCTGCCGTGCGCGGCAACCTGCTGCACACCACCGACTTCGCTTCCCCTCTCCCGCGCTGCGTTTCCGTTAGCGCGAAAGAGGCGTGATTCTATGCAGCCCGCAGCAATCGCGCAAGGGGTTCGAAGAAACTTTTTTGCAAGAGCCGCAATTCAGACGTCCGGCCATGCCAGGGCACAAGACCGCTTATGGTGCAAAGAACGGACTAGAATGTGAGGTTCTTCGCCTCTTTCTATATACGTCTTTAATATGCGCCAGCGAATCGCCAAACGCCTCCCCCCCGATGCCGACAAACTGGTTGGTCTGTCGCTTGCGCTCTTCGCCTCGGGTAGCCGCATCGAGGATCGCTTCTGGGAAGCGAAGCTCGACGCGCTGCTCGCCAAGATTGTCCGCAACGGCAACCAGACCACGCTCGACGCAGCGCTCGACCATCTGCAACAGAATCATCCCGACGCCTACGGCGCGCTCGCCGACATGGCCGAGACCCACAGCGAGTCGATGGTGATCGAGCACGACGGCCAGCCATACGATGCGCTGCTGGTTGCCGTCCCGGTTCTCGCATGGACGCGCTACATGATTCCGTCAGGCCCGCTCAAGGGCGACGTTGCCGACGCACTGCGAACGCACCTGCAGGCTCATGTCCTTGCGAACGGCACGCTCGTCGGGCTCGCACCGTTCCTCTACAGCATCGACCAGTTGCCGCGGCATCACGTCGAGACCTACCGCCTTGCCCAGCAGCTCGCACATGCGGCGATCGGTCAGCACACGCCCAAGCTCAGCTTCGGCGATCTGCCCGAAACCTCGCCGATCCTGGCCGACCCGCGCTTCCTGCTCGCCGTCGTCGCCGCGCCCGCCGGCGCACCGCTGTTCCGCTGGCAGGAAGAAGAAAGCGGCAGCCGGATCGAGCGCGGTCAGTGCCTCGAACAGTGGACGGCTCAGGGCGGCCCGAATCTGTCGATCGCACTGCCCGGATGCGAGTTCGAGTGCCTGCTTCCGGACGCGTACTACTCGGCCTGCCGCGATGCGGACGAGCGCGTGCGTCCACACACGGTGCGAACCGCCATTCGTTATCTTTTCGACACACTTGGTACGGCACCGCAGGAGCTGCGCGCGGTGGTCGCCGGCTTCGGCGAACGCCGTATCGACGAGTACCGTGTCGGCTTCACGCGGCGTGCGAGCAACGACGTGATCTATGGCGTCGTGTGGCCACTTTACGGCCGTGAAAACGGCGACGTGTCGATCGACAGCGCGACGCTCGAAGGCGAGGCGCCGATCGAAGGGCCGCTCGAGGAAATCGTGAGCCTGCTGAAGGAATGCGGCGTAACCGACGTCCGCCGGCACGCGGGCCGCTTCGAACCCGAATACTGCGATGACTGCGGCGTGCCACTCTACGCAGATCCGCTCGGCGAAATCGTCCATGCGGAAATGCCGGAAGACGCATCGCCTGCCCAGCCGCACTTCCACTGACCTCTCGCAGCAGGCCCGAACGGCCTGCCCGCCCGAAGCCGCTCCCGGTTCCCGCCGGAGCGGCTTTTTTCTTGCCCGATATTCCGTCGCCGAAAATTTCGGACTTTTCCTAAGCCTTTCAGCCAAGCAGACATCGTGTAAGGTCTTTGTCATTATCGGGGCCAACGCATGCCCGACAGCAGATCAATGACTCACCCTTATGGAGGTTGAATATGCGGTTCCTGGTGCTCAATTCAGACGCCGAACGGCGTGACGGACTGAAGGCCCTGTTGCGGCAGATCGACCGCCACGCCAGCATCAACGATGCGCCCGACGGCTTCCAGGCGCGCCGACTGCTGCGCACCCAGCGTTTCGACCTCGTCGCGATCGACTGGCTGGACGTTGGCCGGCTGAGCGAACTGCAGGCACTCTGCAGCGCCTGCTCGCCGACGCCCGCGGCCGTGCTGATCGACGAAGCCTCGCCGGAATCCATCCAGCGCTTCTTCAACTACGGCGTCGCAGGCGTGATCCCGCATTCCACGCGGCCGCACTTGATCGTGCGTGCGCTCGAGATGGTGCTGCTGGGCGGACACTACATCCCGCCGATCGCCCTCCGCCTGTTCCCCTCCGCGGCCGCGGCGCGCCACGAGGCCCATTTCCAGACGCTCGCCGGATCGCTGCCCCGCCGCCCGCCGAGCGGCCTGTTATCGCCGAGGCAAGCGCAGATCATGCGCTTCGTCCACATGGGCAGCACGAACAAGATGATTGCCCGTACGCTCGGCATCAGCGAGGGCACCGTGAAAATTCACCTCGCCAGCATCTTCCAGCAGCTGGGCGCCGTCAACCGCGCCGCCGCGGTCGCGATCTACAACGGCTGGCTGTCACCGCACCTCGAAGTGCTGCTGGCGAACCGCAACCGTACGCGCAAGCCTGCCGTCGGCGAACGCGGCCCGGCTCCACTGCGCACGCAACGGAACGATCATCCGTACCCGTTGCCGGCCGCGGCCGGCACGCAGGACTTGCCACTCGCCGCCGAACCGCGTGCACGGTTCCGGCGCGAGCGCTAGCAGACAGTCTCGATATTGCGACGGTCGACATGTGCGGATTCCCACCTTTGATGCTCAACGAGTAATATGAACGCATGGGTTTTCTTTTCACACCGCTTCCGCTCTGGGTTGGCATCGGTGGCTGGATCGCCGCCGTGGCCCTGCTCGCGCTCGCGCTCTGGAATCGTCCCTTCGTGCGCCTCCAGGACGCCACACTCCAGCACGTGTGGCTCGCGCTCGTCACCGCAATCGCGGTCCTCTGGGCGTCGAATGCGTGGCTCGATGATGGCATCGTCATGCATCTGCTTGGCGCAACGCTGCTCGTCACGCTGTTCGACTGGACGCTCGCGCTGATTGCGATGGGCGTCGTCACGGCGGTTGCCGCGATCATCTTCGACGCGCCGTGGCAGGGCATCGGCCTGACCTATCTGATCTACGGTGCGCTGCCTGTCGCCGTGTCGGCGTTGCTGCAGCGCGCCGCGCTCGCATGGCTGCCGCACAACCTCGCGTCGTTCATCACCGGCCAGGGATTCCTGTCGCCGGCCATTGCGATCATCGCGGTCGCCGCTGCCGCCGCCGGCGTCCAGCTCGCCCTCGCGGATGGCGTGCCAGTCGTGGTTCCTGCCGGCTATCTGTTGAACACTGCGCTGCTCGCACTCGGCGAAGCGTGGTTCACCGGCATGGCGACGGCACTTATCGCCGTCTATCGCCCTGCGTGGGTCACGACCTTCGACGTCCGGCGCTATCGCCTAGGCGGCCCGCGCGCCTGAAATTCATTCGGATCGGGACATCGTCAGTACGTGCCGGCGGCATCTTCCGCAGCGCGGGAGAATAGGCCGTCTACTGTCGCACAACTTTTTTACGCTAAGATTGAACTCCTGTTCTTCATCGGGCATCTATACGTGCCCGATGTCTCCTTCGCTCCTCACCAATAACCAGATGGACAGCTCACCTGCCTCGCTCCGGATTCTCCGGGCGCTCGGCAAGCTGGCAGCCTGTGTCGCGGGCCTGTCGCTTGCGCTTCCGACACCGGTATTCGCCGACCTGCTCGACCAGCGCTCCGAACTGATCAACAAATTCGTCAACGAAATGCATGCCGATCCGCTCGCGGCCGATTGTGCGGCGCACGGCAGCTTCATCGCCAGCACATCGTCGGCCTTCGACCGCGTCGACTTCGCGCCGAACACATTCGACAGCGGCAATGCGACGATCACGCCGTGGAACGACTCGTTCGACCAGGGCAAGCAGCGCGTGAAGGTCGACAACATCGTCACGGTCGACGGACTCGGCGTCCACAGCGACGGCACCGACCCGACACCGCTGAAATTCCGTTGCGGCTATGTCGGCCAGCAAATGCTCGCGTTCAGCTGGAACGACCCCGTTCCGCCGCTGAAGCCGCGCGTCGAGCGCTCCACGTCGTCGACGAAGAAGTTCAAGGGCAAATCGCACCGGGGCAAGGCAAAGGCGAAGGCATCGGGCCGCACCGGCAAGAAGGCCGTCGCAACGAAGAAATCAGGCGGCCAGACGAAAGCCGTGAAGAAGAAAACCGCGAAGAAGTCCTGATACGACGCAGCGGCAACGACAGAAGCAAAAAAGCCGGAGCATCCTGAGATGCCCCGGCTTTTTTCATGCGACGACGATACGCTTACGCGAACGTATCGATGTGTACCAGGATCGCGGCCAGCATCGCTGCACCGAGCGCCGCACTGCGTTCGCCGTTCCAGCCGACACGCTCGTCGGGCAGGTTCGCGTTGTCCTTGAACGGCATCTCGAGCGTCAGCGACAGGCAGCCGAACTGGTGGCCGATGTACTTCGACGCGAGCTTGAGCGCGTCCTCCTTGTACTTGCTCGCCGCATAGCCATGCTCGGTCTGGAAGTCCGGGCTCGCGACCTTGAACGCGTCGATGAACGCGGTCTGCTCCTTGCCCTGCTCCTCGGTAAAGCTCGGCAGCATTTCCGAACCGGCAACGAACACGTACGGCAGATCCTCGTCGCCGTGAATGTCGAAGAACATGTCGCAACCGATCGCGTGGATCGCATCGCGCACGGCCAGCACCTCGGGGCTACGCTCGGCATCGGGCGTCATCCATTCGCGGTTCAGGTTCGCCCCTGCCGCATTGGTGCGCAGGTTGCCGTGCACGCTGCCGTCCGGGTTCATGTTCGGGACGATGTAGAACGTCGCGCGATCGTAGAGCTTGCGCGCGACCGGATCGCCGGCCCAGTCGCCCCATCCGGCCAGCCGCTTGACGAGGCCTTCGACGAACCACTCTGCCATCGTCTCGCCCGGATGCTGGCGCGCGATGATCCACACCTTCTTCTTCGGCGCGCCGTCGGTTTCCGGCGTGCCGAGCGTCAGCAGCGACATCGGGCGGCCTTCGACCGTGCGCCCGAGCTCGACGACGCTCGCCTGCGGCAACTGCTGGACCGCGCCGAGAAATGCGGCGTGGCGCTCCTCCGAGTACGGTTCGAAATACGCGTAGTAGATGCTGTCGAACTCCGGCGTATGGTCGATGGTCATCGTCTTGCCGTCGAACGTCGTCGGCACGCGGAACCAGTCGACCCGGTCGTAGCTCGCCACCGCGCTGTAATTGCGCCAGCCGGACGGATATGCGCATTCGGCCGCGTTCTCGAACGTCATCACGCACCGCTCGCCGCGCGCGCCCGTCAAGCGGTAGTAAAACCACTGCGCGAATTCCGAGCGGCTGTCGCCGCGCACGCGCAGCCGAATCGCATCGGGGCTGTCGCGCGACACGACGTCGATTGCGCCTGCGTCGAAATTGCTGGTGATCGAAAGGGTCATCTGTCTCTCCTCTGTCTGCCGGAGTGAGTGCTTCAGCACTTACTCCGGTCCCATGTAAAGCTGTCGGCCGGAACGGGCGGTGTGCCGCTTGTCCGGCCTCATGCATGCGCCGGCCATCTCGTGAATGGCCGGCATGGTCACTCGCCGACTCGCCGGCGATATACGTAAGTCGAATCGTTCGACGCAGCCGCGTCGAACGCATAGCCTTCCGTCGCGAATTCCTTCAGCGCCTTCGGCTCGGTAATACGGTTCTCGACGATAAAACGCGCCATCAGGCCGCGCGCACGCTTCGCATGGAAGCTGATGATCTTGTAGCGGCCGCCCTTCCAGTCCTCGAACACCGGCGTGATGACGGGTGCGGCCAGCAGTTTCGGCTTGACCGACTTGAAGTACTCGGTCGACGCGCAGTTGACCAGCACCCGCGCCGCGCCGCTGCGCGCCTCGAGCTGCTCGTTCAGCGCCCGCGTGATGCGGTCGCCCCAGAACGCGTACAGATCCTTGCCGCGCGCGTTCGCGAAGCGCGTGCCCATCTCGAGCCGGTATGGCTGCAGCAGGTCGAGCGGGCGCAGCAGCCCGTACAGGCCCGACAGCACGCGCACATGCTGCTGCGCATAGTCGAGATCGGCGGACGACAGCGATTTCGCGTCGAATCCTTCGTAGACGTCGCCGTTGAACGCCAGTACGGCCTGTTTCGCATTGGCCGGCGTAAAGGTCGGCGACCAGTCCGCGTAGCGCTGGAAGTTCAGGCGCGCGAGCGGATCGGAAATATCCATCAGCGTCGCGATGTCCTGCGGCGACAACTTGCGCAGGCCGTCGATCAGCTCGGACGCGTCGTCGACGAATGCAGGCTTCGTGTAAGACTGGACGTGCGCGGGCGTATCGTAGTCGAGGGATTTGGCGGGAGAGAGAACGATTATCATAGAGGCTCGCTGGCACGCCGTGCCTTGCGGTCAGACGAAAACCACCGATTGTAACGAATGACCCGCTCTCTCGCCCCGCACGCCGCGCATCGCGTCGTGCTCGACTCGAACGTCTGGATCGACATCCTCGTATTCGACGACCCCGCTACGCGCCCGATCCGTGCCGCACTGGAACGCGGCGCGCTTGCCGCCGTGATCGACGGCCGCTGCCTGACCGAACTCGAATACGTGCTCGATTATCCGCAGTTCCAGGCGCGTGCGATCGACAAGGCCGCCGCGCTCGCGACCGTCGCCCGCCTCGCGAGCCTCGTCGAGCCGCCGCCCGTCGATGCCGACGCGCCGCCGCTGCCGAAGTGCAAGGACCGCGACGACCAGAAGTTTCTCGAACTCGCCCGCGCCGCGCAGGCCGAATGGCTCGTCTCGAAAGACCGTGCGCTGCTGAAGCTCGCGAAGCGCACCGCACGCGACTTCGGCTTCCGGATCGCGCAACCCGCGCCGTTTGCCGAGGCCTGTGCGCTCGACGCCGCGCCGCCCACCACTGCCACGCCGGCCTGACGCACACGCCATCACCCGATTTCGACCGTATCGATGAACGCTCCTTCAGACATGCCAACGACTCCCGTTTTCCCCTCGCGCCTGCCGAACGTCGGCACGACGATCTTCACGGTCATGAGCGCGCTTGCCGCCGAAAAAGGCGCCGTGAACCTCGGCCAGGGCTTCCCGGATTTCGATTGCGATCCGCGCATCGTCGACGCGGTCGCGGCCGCGATGCGCAACGGGCACAACCAGTATCCGCCGATGGCCGGTGTCGCACCGCTGCGCGACGCGATCGCCGACAAGATCGCGCACGTCTACGGCCGGCGCTACGATCCGGCCACCGAGATCACGGTGACGGCCGGCGCGACGCAGGCGCTACTGACGGCAATCCTGTGCGCGGTGCATCCGGGCGACGAAGTGATCGTCGTCGAACCGACCTATGACAGCTACCTGCCGTCGATCGAACTCGCAGGAGGCAAGCCGGTATTCGTCACGCTGGAGGCGCCCGATTACGCGATCCCGTTCGACCGTCTCGCAGCCGCGATCACGCCGAAAACGCGCATGATCCTGATCAACACGCCGCATAACCCGACGGGCACCGTGTGGCGCGAGGCGGACTTGCGCAAGCTCGAGGAGATCGTGCGCGGCACCAACGTGCTGATCCTGTCGGACGAGGTCTACGAGCACATGGTCTACGACGGCGCGCGCCACGAGAGCGTCGCGCGCTATCCGGAACTCGCCGCACGCAGCTTCATCGTGTCGAGCTTCGGCAAGACCTATCACGTGACGGGCTGGAAGGTCGGCTATGTCGCGGCGCCTGCCGCGCTGACCGCGGAATTCCGCAAGGTCCACCAGTTCAATGTCTTCACGGTGAATACACCGATGCAGATCGGGCTCGCCGATTACCTGCGCGACCCGGCACCGTACCTGTCGCTCGCCGGCTTCTACCAGAAGAAGCGCGACTTCTTCCGGGCCGGCCTCGAGCGCACGCGCTTCAAGCTGCTGCCGTGTACGGGCACGTACTTCCAGTGCGTCGATTACTCGGCGATCAGCGACCTGCCCGAAGCAGAATTCTCGAAGTGGCTCACGTCGGAAATCGGCGTGGCCGCGATTCCGGTGTCGGCGTTCTATCACGAGCCGCACGAATCGGGTGTCGTACGTTTCTGCTTCGCGAAGCAGGAAAGCACGCTCGCATCCGCACTCGAACGGCTCGCTCGCCTGTAGGTCCAGCGCGGGCGGCCACGCGCCGCCCGGCCGGAGAATCGCGCTTACGAACGCGCGCCGCTCGTCGCCTCGACATACGCCTTGCGTTCGGCTGCCACGCGCTGCGCAGCAGCACGCTCACCGACCTTCTTCGCGTGAGCCTTCCAGTCGATGCCCGCATCGAGCAGGAAGTCGCGTCCGAACACAGCCTTCGTCGCCATCCCGATGACCGGCAGATGGATCGATGCGGCGATGTCCGCGAGGCTGAACGACGCGCCGAGCACATACGGCGAAAACTGCGTCATCTGCTTGAACGCATCGATCGCACGCGGCAGGCGCTTCTCGACGTGCGCCTTCATCCCGTCGCTGACCTTGCCGCCGAAAAACGCTTCCGTATAGACCTCGCGCGCCATCCATTCGAGATACAACTCGAGCGTTTCGACCAGCTCGCGCACCTTCGCCGCCGCGAACGGCTCCGCCGGAAAAATGGCTTTCTCGGGATAGCGCGCCGCCAGGTACTCGATGATCACCTGCGACTCGAACAGCGCGCCCTCTTCGGTCCTCAGGAACGGAATCTTGCCGAGCGGAGAATCGGCGAGCTGGGCCGGATCGCTGATCGGCAAACCGCACACCGACTCCTCGAACGGGATGTCGTGCTCGAGCAGGACGAACTTCACCTTGTTGTAATAGTTGGACAACGGAATACCGCACAGCTGTAGCATCGGAGTCTCCTTCCTTGCGGGTGCGCGGCCGCAACGACGCCGGCCGCATCGGGATTCGTCGCGCTGAAAAGCACGTTCGTGCTAGTCTAAAACAAGTTTTGCGTTCGTCACGACAACATTACATCCGCTGCGGCAGCAGTGCTGCCTGTCCACGCAACACGCACGGCGTCGCAGCGGCGCCATCCGATGGAGACACGCTCGCATGAGTGCTGAACTGCTGGCCTCGCGTCCGCCCGAGAGCGATTCGACGCTCGTCCTCACGCTATCCAATCCCGGCGCGCGCAACGCGCTGCATCCCGACATGTACGCGGCCGGTGTCGAAGCGCTCGCCACTGCCGAGCGCGATCCCGGGATTCGCGCGGTCGTGCTGACGGGCGCAGATCGCTTCTTCTGTGCAGGCGGCAACCTGAACCGGCTGCTCGACAACCGCTCGAAGGATCCGTCCTACCAGGCCGACAGCATCGATCAGCTCGGCGCATGGGTGACGGCGATTCGCGAATCGACGAAGCCGGTGATCGCGGCGGTCGAAGGCGCCGCGGCCGGCGCGGGCTTCTCGCTCGCGCTCGCATGCGACCTGATCGTCGCCGCGCACGATGCGAAGTTCGTGATGTCGTACGCGCGTGTGGGCCTGACGCCCGACGGCGGCGGCTCGTGGTTCCTCGCGCGCGCGCTGCCGCGTGCGATCGCGGCCGAGATCCTGTTCGAAGGCAAGCCGGTCGCGGCCGAACGCCTGCATGCACTCGGCGTGGTCAACCGGCTCGCCGTGCCCGGCGCGGCGTTGACCGACGCGCTGGCATGGGCCGATGCGCTCGCCGGCATCTCGCCGAACGCGCTCACGCGCATCAAGTCGCTGCTCGACGACGCGGCGACGCAGCCGCTCGAGCCGCATCTCGGCACCGAGCGCGATCATTTCGTCGCCTCGCTGCATCATGCGGACGCGCTCGAAGGCATCACCGCCTTTCTCGAGAAACGCCAGCCCCGCTACAAGCGCTGATCCGCGTCGGCCGACGAGGACTATGCGGCGACGATCGCGCAGGCGCTGGACGCCGGACGTCACGCGCGCCCGATGGCGGAACTGACTTGGCAGTACGCACAAAAAGTGCGCCAGGGTAAGGCGCGCGCAATGTCGACGACGATCCCCCGCTCGGCCGTGCGTACACCTCCGCACGCACGTTTCCGTCGCCAGCAGCCCGCGTCGATCCATGCTCTAATGGCCGCCTGTCGCGGCGCGCTGCCTGCGCCGTTTTCGCGCATGCAACCAAGGAGTTGACGATGATCGACGTCTATAGCTGGGCGACCCCGAACGGCCACAAGGTGCACATCATGCTCGAGGAAACGGGCCTCGCCTATCGTGCCCTTCCGGTCGATATCGGCGCGGGCGACCAGTTCAAGCCCGAGTTCCTGAAGATCAGCCCGAACAACAAGATCCCGGCGATCGTCGATCCGGAAGGCCCCGGCGGCAAGCCGATCTCGTTGTTCGAATCGGGCGCGATCCTGATCTACCTCGCGGAGAAGACCGGCAAGTTCCTGCCGACCGATCCGGCCGCGCGCTATGCGACGCTCGAGTGGCTGATGTTCCAGATGGGCGGTGTCGGCCCGATGCTCGGGCAGGCGCACCATTTCCGGTTGTACGCGCCGGAGAAGATCGAGTACGCGTTCAACCGCTACACGAACGAAGCGAAGCGCCTGTACAACGTGATGGAAAAGCGCCTCGGCGAATCGGAATATCTCGCGGGCGACGCGTACACGATCGCAGACATAGCGACGTTCCCGTGGACGCGCTCGTGGCAAAACCAGGGCATCGTGCTCGACGAACTGCCGAACGTGAAGCGCTGGCACGAGGCGATCGCTGCACGACCGGCCGTGCAGCGCGGCGTCGAAGTACTCGCGTCGATGCGCAAGGCGCTGCAGGACGACAAGGCACGTGAGGTGCTGTTCGGCGCAACGCAATACGCGAAGCACTGACACGCACGTGACGGGCGGTGCGGCATCCGTGCATGCCGCACCGCGCTTCAGAAGTAATGCAGCGTGATGAATTCCGCCGCACAGACCAGCAGCGGCGCGTCGGGACGTTCAGCCTGCATCGACACCGACCACGTTACCTGCACGCCGCCCTGCGCGGCCTCGGCGGTTTCCTTCACAGCAAACAACGCGCGCACGCGCGCCCCGACCGGCACCGGCTTCAGGAAGCGCACGCGATTCAGTCCGTAGTTCACGCCCATCTTCTGTTCGAAGCGCATCGCGTCGGTCATCAACGCAGGAATCAGCGACAGCGTCAGGAACCCGTGCGCGATCGGCCCGCCGAACGGCGACTCGTGCCGCGCGCGTTCGGGATCGATGTGAATCCATTGATGATCGCCGGTCGCGTCGGCGAAACCGTCGACGCGTTGCTGGTCGATCGCGATCCAGCCGCTCGCGAGCGGCTCCTCGCCGACCCGCGCCTGCAGCGCCTGTGCCGATGCGATCAGCGGCAATGTCACGTCGGTCATGCGTTCGGGCCTCCCGGATGGCGCAGCCCGAAGATCACCTTGCTGTGCACGGTGATCACCGTCTCGCCGCCGCCGTTGACGCCGATCCACTCCGTCGACACGATGCCGCGATCGGGCTTGCTCTCGGAAACGCGCTTGTCGTGGACCTTCTGGTACATCGTGATCGTGTCGCCGGAACGCACCGGCTTCAGCCAGCGGATCGAGTCGATGCCAGGCGAGCCCATGCTGGTCGAGTCCGCCCCGAGCTTCTTGATGAGCAGGCTCATGAACACCGAACACGTATGCCAGCCGCTCGCGACGAGCCCACCGAAATGCGATGCTTTCCCGGCTTCCTCGTCGAGGTGAAACGGCTGAGGGTCATAGCGTTGCGCGAACGCCTTGATGTCATCGGGTTGGAACGTGTAGCGGCCCACTTCGGTGGTACTGCCGACCACCAGGTCTTCGTAACTGATGCCCACTCTGTGTCTCCTTGTTGGCGCACTCGCGCGTCGCCGTCATGCGGCGTCGGCCTGCGCGAAATCGGGCAGCGCCGCGATGCGGGCAAGATGATGATCGGTGTCGCCGAGCGTCGTCTCGATGATCGACAGCCGCTTGAACAGGTGTGCGGCGGCGACCTCGTTGGTCACACCCATGCCGCCGTGCAGCTGGACGGCCTGCTGGCCGACGAAGCGTGCTGCCGCGCCGACGCGCGCTTTCGCGGCCGATACGGCCTTGCGTCGCGCATCGGCATCGCCGCTCGCGTAGCGCACCGCGGCCAGATACGTCAGCGAACGCGCCTGCTCGGCATGGATCAGCATGTCGACCATCCGGTGCTGCAGCGCCTGGAAACGCGCAATCGGCACGCCGAACTGTTCGCGCGTCTTCGTGTATTCGACCGTCGCGCGATTCAGTTCGTCGAGCGCGCCGACCGCTTCCGCGCACAGCAGGAACGTTGCGTAATCGGCAATCTGCTCGAGCGCCGCCGCGTCGCGCGCGCCGCCCGTCAACAGCCGGGCCGGTGTTTCGTTGAACTCGATCGTCGCCGCACGCTGGCCGTCGATCGTCCGGTAGTCGGTCACCCTCACGTTCGCCGCATCGTGTTCGACGACAAAGAGGCCGATGCCACCACTGTCGACGCGCACAGGCACGATCCACGCGTGCGCCTGTGCGCCGTGCTGAACGACCGACTTGGTGCCGGTCAGCCGGTAGGTGCCGCCCTGCTCGCGTGCAAGCGTGTCGAGCTCGAACAGGTCGTAGCGCGCATGCGGTTCGTGGAACGCGACCGCCAGCCGCTTCTGCCCCTGCGCAACCGCCTCCAGCAGCGCGGCATCGTCGCCCGCGCCGGAGCCGGCGATACGCAATGCCTCGACGCCGACCGCCGTTGCCCAGTACGGCTCGATCACGAGCGCGCGGCCAAGCTCCTGCATCGCAACCAGCATGTCGACCGGGCCACCGCCGAAACCGCCCTGTGCGTCCGGCACGGGCAACGCGGTCAACCCCAGTTCGGCGAACGCGCTCCATTGCGTGTCCGACACGCCCGTATCGCTGTGCACGATGGCCTGACGCGCATCGAAGCCGTATTGCTCGTCGAGATAACGGCGCAGCGCGTCGGCGAACTGCCGCTGCTCATCGGTAAAGCTGAAATCCATGGTCGTCTCCGCTCCCGTTCCCTGATCACAGACCCAGAATCATCTGCGCGATGATGTTCTTCTGGATCTCGTTCGAACCGCCGTAGATCGACGTCTTCCGGTAATTGAAGTAGTACGCGGCAAGCGGCGCCGCATCGTCGTCGCCCGCGATGCTGTGCTCGCGCTGGCCGTTGAGGAACGGTACGTCGAACGGCGCGGCGAGCGGGCCGATCGCGTCGAACATCAGCTCGGTGAGCGCCTGCTGCACTTCGGTGCCCTTGATCTTCAGCATCGACGCCTCGGGGCCCGGTCCCTTGCCGCTCGTCTCGCGGCTGACGACGCGCAGCACCGTCACCTCCAGCGCCATCAGTTCGACTTCGAGCGCCGCGACCTTCGCGGCGAACACGGGGTCGGCGAGCAACGGCTTGCCGTTCTTGCGCTGGTTCGACGCCACGCGCTTCAGGAACGCGAGCTCGCGCTTCGACGCGCCGACACGTGCGATGCCGGTGCGCTCATGGCCCAGCAGGTATTTCGCGTAGGTCCAGCCGCGATTCTCGTCGCCGACGAGATTCTCGACCGGCACCTTCACGTCCTCGAAAAACACCTCGTTGACTTCGTGGTCTTCGTCGAGCGTGATGATCGGACGCACCGTGATGCCGGGCGTCTTCATGTCGATCAGCAGGAACGAGATGCCCTCCTGCTTCTTCGCGGCCGGATCGGTGCGCACGAGGCAGAACATCATGTCCGCGTACTGGCCGAGCGTCGTCCAGGTCTTCTGGCCGTTGACGACGTAGTGGTCGCCCTGACGCTCGGCGCGCGTGCGCAACGACGCGAGGTCGGACCCGGAACCCGGCTCCGAGTAACCCTGGCACCACCAGTCGGAGCCGTCGAGAATGCGCGGCAGATAGTGGCGTTTCTGCGCTTCGCTGCCGTATTTCATCAGCACCGGCGCGACCATCGACACGCCGAACGGCAGCACGGTCGGCGCACCGATCCGCGCGCACTCCTCGTCCCAGATGTGCCGCTGCGTCGCGTTCCAGCCCGGGCCGCCGTATTCTGCCGGCCACGCAGGCGCGGACCAGCCGCGCTGGCCGAGAATCCGGTGCCAGCTCGCGAAATCCTCGCGGTCGAGTCGTTTGTGATCGAGTACTTTGGCGCGCAGTGCGTGAGGCAGGTTGGCCTCGAGCCAGGCGCGGACGTCGACGCGGAACGCGTCGTCGGCGGGGGAATAATCCAGATCCATGCGCAGTGTCTCCTGTCGACCAGAGTTAGCGCTTTAGCGCTTACTCTGGTCCCATGCTTCGCGGTCGACCAGAGTTAGCGCATTAGCACTTGCTCAGGTCCCATGCAAGGCTGGCCGCGGCCGTCCGGCCCGGCAAGGACCCACTGCGTATGTCATTGCAGCGGTTCTTTCAGCGCGGCAGGAATCGGCAGCGGCATCACGTCGATGCCTTCTTCGACCAAGGATTGCGCATCTTCCGGCGTGGTGACGCCACGGATGCTGCGTGCCGGCGCCTCGTTGTAATGGATGCGCCGCGCTTCCTCGGCGAAGCGCTCGCCCACGTTCTCGGTCTTCTCCAGCACCTCGCGCAGCGCGCGCATCACCTGCGCTTGCAGCGCACGCGGATCGGCCGGCTGCGCCTGCGTCGCGCCCGACAGGTTCAGGCGCGGCGCCGACGGCAGACGGTTGACCTCGGTCGTCCCGCACACCGGACATTCGACCAGCTTGCGGGACAACTGCGCTTCGAATTCATCGGCGGAAGCGAACCAGCCTTCGAACCGATGACCGTGCGGGCACTGTAAATCGAGGACCTTCATGCTGAATCAGGGCGTGTGGCGAGTGTAGCGCAAAAAGCGGTTTTGTGAACGATCGTGCTAAATCCCGATCGAGCGACGCGAAGGCGCCGCGTCATTCGATTGTAACGCGGCGCCCCACCCGCCGCTGACGCCACGCTCAGGGCGTCAGGATCGGCCCGAGCGGCCAGGTGCCGGACAGCACCTTGTCGAGCCACATCGTGCCGATGATCGTCTTCACGTCGGAGATCTGGCCCGTGCGCACCCATTCCTGCAGGTCGGCTTGCGTGGCGATGAAGGTTTCGAGGAATTCGCCTTCGTCGAGCCTGCGCTCGCCGGCCGTCAGCCCGCGCGCGAGGTAGAGGTCGATGAATTCGGTCGAATAGGAAATGATCGGGTGAATGCGGGCCAGGAACACGTATTCGCGCGCCGTGTAACCCGTTTCTTCGCGCAGTTCGCGTACCGCGCACGCAAGCGCGCCTTCGTTCGGATCGAGCTTGCCGGCCGGGAATTCGGCCATCACCTTGCCGATCGGGTAGCGGTACTGGCTTTCCATCAGCACGCGGCCGTCGTCGAACAGTGGGATCACCATCACCGCGCCCGGGTGCTGGACGTATTCGCGCGTGGCCTTGTTGCCGTCCGGCAACCGGACGGTATCGCGCTTGAGCTTGAGGAACGCGCCGTCGAAGATCGCCTCGCTTTCGAGGCAGGTTTCGGTCAGTGCGGCGTCGTGATTGGGTAGTTCGGCCATCGGCGGCTCCAAGATTGAGCGCGACGGCCGGAGCCGTCAGCGTCGTTTGACGAGATACTGGAACGTGAAGCCGGGAAACGCGAACACGATGAAAAGACTGAACGTGATCGCGTAAAACTGCCAGCCCTGTTCGAAGCGGTTGCCGGCGCGCGACTCGAGCCAGAAGCCGAGCGCGCCGACGATGAAGTACAGCACGATCAGCTCGCCGATCCGAACCCACGCACTCTTCTTCGCCGTGCCAAACGGCACGACGGCGAAGAGGCGTTGGTTCAGGAACGGCAGGTTGGCGCACACGAGCGCCAACAGCACGATAAACCAGCCGGCTGCCGACATTACAGCGGCAGCGTGTGACGGATCGCCTGCAGGCAGGCCGTCAGCAGCGGGCTCGGGATCAGGCCGAGCACGACGACCGCGAGGCCGTTCAGCACGAGGATCGTGCGCTTGCAGATATCGCCCGAGATCGGCGTCGAATCCTGCGGTGCATCGAAGTACATCAGCTTCACGATGCGCAGGTAATAGAACGCGCCGAACAGCGACGTGATCACGGCCAGCACGGCCAGCCACGTGAGGCCCGCGTTGACGGTTGCCTCGAGCACGGCGAGCTTCGCGTAGAAGCCGACGGTCGGCGGGATGCCCGCCAGCGAGAACATCATGACCATCATCACGAACGCGAACACCGGGCTGCGCTTGTTGAGGCCCTTGAAGTCGTCGATCGTTTCCGCTTCGAAATCGCGGCGAGCGAGCAGCATCACCACGCCGAACGAGCCGAGCGTCGTGATCAGGTAGACGATCGCATAGAACATCGCCGAGCTGTATGCGTTCGCCGGTGCCGCCGCGTCGCCCTTCACGATGCCCGCGAGCAGGCCGAGCAGCACGAAGCCCATGTTCGAGATCGCCGAGTACGCGAGCATCCGCTTGATGTTGCGCTGGACGATACCCGTGATGTTGCCGACGATCAGCGACAGCGCGGCGAGGATCACGAGCGCGGTCTGCCAGTTCTGCGCGAGCGGCAGCAGGCCCATCACCAGGAAACGCAGGCCCCACGCGAACGCGGCAACCTTCGGGCCGCCGCCGACGAACAGCGTCATCGCGGTCGGTGCGCCCTGGTAGACGTCCGGCACCCACATGTGGAACGGCACGGCGCCGAGCTTGAACGCGATACCGGCGACGATGAAGATCACGCCGAACATCAGCACGGCTGCGTCGGTGTTGCCGCCGACCGCCTTGTACACCTCGCCCAGCTCGAGCGAGCCGGTCGCACCGTAGAGCATCGAGATGCCGTACAGCACGAAGCCCGACGCAAGCGCGCCCAGCACGTAGTACTTCATCGCGGCTTCGCTCGACTGCGGGGCGTCGCGGCGCAGCGCGATGACCGCATACAGCGACAGCGACATCAGTTCGAGGCCGAGGTACAGCGTCAGGAAGTTGTTGCCCGACACCATGACCAGCTGCCCGAGCAGCGAGAACATGCCGAGCAGGAACACGTCGCCGCGGAACATGTCGCGATCTTCGAGGTACTTGCGCGAATAAACGAGCGAGACCGCGAAACCGAACGACACGACGGCCTTCATCATGCTCGCGAACGAGTCGACGACGACCATCTTCGAGAAGAAGTAGTACTGCTGCGGGTCGAGTGCCTGCACCGCGAACCACACGCCGGCGACGACCGACGATACGACCGCGATCAGATAGGTCAGGCGGCGGCCGGAAGCACCGGTAAAGGTGTCGTTCAGCCATGCGACGACGATGGCGGCCATCACCAGCGCGTCAGGCAACAGGACATTCATAGGGGCGTTTTGCATGATCTTGATTTCCTCCGCTCGCGATTACTGGGCCAGCGGCAGCTTGGACTGCGCGACGTGGGAGAGGAGGTTTTCCACGGAAACGTGCATCACGTCCGTGAAAGGCTTCGGATACAGGCCCATCAGCATCGTGAACGCGGCGAGCACGGCCAGCATCAGGAATTCGCGACGGCCGATGTCCTTCAGCTTGGCGACGTGATCGTTCGCAACCGCGCCGAAGTACACGCGCTTGTACATCCACAGCGTGTATGCGGCGCCGAGGATCAGCGTGAATGCCGCGCCGAATGCGATCCAGAAGTTGTACTGGACGGCCGCGAGAATCACCATGAACTCGCCGACGAAACCCGACGTACCCGGCAGGCCGCAGTTGGCCATCGAGAACAGCATCGCGAACGCCGCGAACTTCGGCATCACGTTCACGACACCGCCGTAGTCGGCGATCTCGCGCGAGTGCACGCGGTCGTACAGCACGCCGATGCAGAGGAACATCGCGCCCGACACGAAGCCGTGCGAGATCATCTGGATGATCGCGCCTTCGACGCCGAGCTGGTTGAAGATGAAGAAGCCGAGCGTGACGAAGCCCATGTGCGCGATCGACGAATATGCGACCAGCTTCTTCATGTCGGCCTGCACCATCGCGACGAGGCCGATGTAGATCACCGCGATCAGCGACAGCGTGATCACGACGGGTGCCAGGAAGTGGCTCGCGTCAGGCGTGATCGGCAGCGAGAAGCGCAGGAAACCGTACGCGCCGAGCTTCAGCATGATCGCGGCCAGCACGACCGAACCGCCCGTCGGCGCTTCCACGTGCGCGTCCGGCAGCCAGGTGTGCACCGGCCACATCGGCACCTTCACCGCGAACGCAAGGAAGAACGCGATGAACAGCAGGATCTGTGGCGTCATCGCGATCTTCGCGTTCTGCCACGTCGCGAGGTCGAACGAGTGCGTTTCCGTGTACAGGTAGATCAGCGCGACCAGCATCAGCAGCGAGCCGGCCAGCGTGTACAGGAAGAACTTGAACGCCGCATACACGCGGTTCGGGCCGCCCCACACACCGATGATGATGTACATCGGGATCAGGGTCGCTTCGAAGAACACGTAGAACAGCAGGCCGTCGGCCGCCGAGAACACGCCGATCATGATCCCGGACAGGATCAGGAACGCCGCGAGGTACTGCGACACGTGCTCGGTGATCACTTCCCAGCCCGCGATCACGACGATCACGGTAATGAGCGCGGTCAGCACGACGAACCACATCGAGATGCCGTCGACGCCGAGGTGATACGAGATGTTGAAGCGCTCGATCCACGTCGACTGCTCGACGAACTGCAGCGCGGCCGTGCTCGCGTCGAAGCCGGTGATGAGCGGAATCGTCACGGCGAGGCCGAGCAGCGAGCCGATCAGCGCGAGCCAGCGCGCCGGCCCCGGATTTTTGTCGTTACCCACCGCGAGCACGAGGAGGCCGAAAACGATCGGCAGCCAGATCGCGGTACTGAGAATCGGAAAAGCGTGCATTGTTCTTGTCCCCTCGCCTTATTTGCCGCCGAGCGTTACAAACAGGGTCAGGAGCCCCAGCATGCCGATGATCATGGCGAACGCGTAGTGATAGATGTAACCGGATTGGAGGAAGCGGATCACGCCGGCGAACCAGCCGATGAACCGGGCGCTGCCGTTGACGAGGCCGTCGATCACCACGACATCGCCCTCTTTCCACAGGCCGCGGCCGATTGCGACCGAGCCCTTGGCAAACACCACCTCGTTGATCTTGTCCATGTAGTACTTGTTGTCGAGCAGCGTGTAGATCGGGCCGAATGCGCGGCGGATCACGGCAGGCAGCTCAGGACGCTTCAGGTACAGGAACCACGCGACCACGACGCCGGCGATCGCGAGCCACAACGGCAGCGTCGTCAGCGAGTGCAGGCCCATCGCGGCCCAGCCGTGGAATTCCTTGCCCAACTCTTCGAGGCCCGGGTGGTTTTCGCCGATGAAGATCACCTTGTCGAATGCCACGCCATGTTCGAAGAAGCTGCCGTACAGCATCGGGCCGATCGCGATCGCACCGACGATGACCGACGGAATCGCGAGCAGCACGAGCGGCAGCCACACGACCCACGGGGTCTCGTGCGGTTCGTGCGCGTGGTCGTCGTGGCCGTGGCCGTGATCGTCGTGACCGTGATCGTCGTGACCATGCGCGGCCGCCATGCCCATCGGCGATTCAGGATGCTTCGGGTTGCGGAAGCGCTCTTCGCCGTGGAACACGAGGAAGTACATGCGGAACGAGTACAGCGCCGTGACGAACACGCTCGCGACCACTGCGAAGTACGCGAAGCCCGAACCCGCGAGATGCGATTCCTTCACGGCCTCGATGATCGAATCCTTCGAGTAGAAGCCCGAGAAGAACGGCGTGCCGATCAGTGCGAGCGAGCCGATCAGCGACGTAATCCACGTGATCGGCATGTACTTGCGCAGGCCGCCCATGTTGCGGATGTCCTGGTCGTGGTGCATGCCGATGATCACCGAGCCCGCGGCGAGGAACAGCAGCGCCTTGAAGAACGCGTGCGTCATCAGGTGGAACAGCGCGACCGGGTATGCGGACACGCCGAGCGCGACCGTCATGTAGCCGAGCTGCGACAGCGTCGAATACGCGACCACGCGCTTGATGTCGTTCTGGATGATGCCGAGGAAACCCATGAACAGCGCCGTGATCGCGCCGATCACCGTGACGAACGACAGCGCGGTGTCCGACAGCTCGAACAGCGGCGACATGCGCGACACCATGAAGATGCCGGCCGTCACCATCGTCGCCGCGTGAATCAGCGCCGAGATCGGGGTCGGGCCTTCCATCGAGTCCGGCAGCCACACGTGCAGCGGGAACTGGGCCGATTTACCCATCGCGCCGATGAACAGGCAGATACAGGCGACGGTCAGCAGGCCCCAGTCGGTGCCCGGGAAGTGCAGGCTCGCGAGCTCCGCGCGCTTCGCGAACACTTCGCCATAGTTCATCGAGCCGGCGAATGCGAGCAGCAGGCCGATGCCAAGCAGGAAGCCGAAGTCGCCCACGCGGTTCACGAGGAACGCCTTCATGTTCGCGTAGATCGCGCTCTCACGCGTGAAGTAGAAGCCGATCAGCAGGTACGACACCAGACCCACCGCTTCCCAGCCGAAGAACAGCTGCAGGAAGTTGTTGCTCATCACGAGCATCAGCATCGAGAACGTGAACAGCGAGATGTACGAGAAGAAGCGCTGGTAGCCGTCTTCTTCCGACATGTAGCCGATCGTGTAGATGTGCACCATCAGCGACACGAAGGTCACGACGACCATCATCATCGCGGTCATCGAATCGACGAGGAAGCCGACTTCGAGCTTCAGCGAACCGACCCGCATCCATTCGTAGATGGTCGCGTTGAAGCTCGCGCCACCCATCACGTCGACGAAGACTTTCGCCGACAGGAGGAACGCGATCATTACGCCGAGGATCGTGATCCGGTGTGCGCCCTTGCGCCCGACTGCGTTCCCGAACAGCCCCGCAATCAGCGAGCCGGCCAGCGGAGCGAGCGGAATCGCCAGCAGCAGGTTTTCATTGAGTGTCGTTGACATAACAGCGTTGCCTGAAATTAACCTTTGAGCTGATCGAGATCCTCGACATTGATCGTGTCGAGCTTACGGAACAGGGTCACCAGAATCGCGAGGCCGATCGCGGCTTCCGCTGCGGCGACCGTCAGCACGAAGAACACGAAGATCTGGCCGTGCACATCGCCGAGGTAGTGCGAGAACGCGACGAAGTTGGTATTCACCGCCAGCAGCATCAGTTCGATCGCCATCAGGATGATGATGATGTTGCGGCGGTTCAGGAAGATCCCGACGATCGCGATCGCAAAGAGGATCGCGCCGAGCACGAGGTAGTGAGCAAGAGTCAACATGGTTTTCTTTCCTCCGCTTAGCCGTTGGTGCTCGTACCGGCTTCGCTCTGCGCCGTTTCCGGCTGCGGCTTTTCCGCTTCCATCTTCACGAGGCGCACGCGATCGTTGCGGCGCACCTTGACCTGATCCGACACGCGCTGGCGCTTGCTGTCCTTGCCCTTGCGCTCGGTCAGCCCGATCGCGGCAATGATCGCGACCAGCAGCACGAGGCCGGCGATTTCGAACGCGAAGATGTAGTCGGTGTAGATCACCTTGCCGATCAGTCGCGTGTTCGACCAGTTGGCCATCTCGCCCGTCGCCATCGCGTGCACCGTTTGGGTGTCGCCGTAGCCGCGCCACAGGATCAGCGCGGTCTCGATCACGATGATCGCGCCGACCACGGTCGCCATCGGTACGAAACGCTTGAAGTCGCGGCGCAGGTAATCGATGTTGATGTCCAGCATCATCACGACGAACAGGAACAGCACCATCACGGCGCCCACGTACACCAGCACCAGCAGGATCGCGAGGAACTCCGCTTCCAGCAGCATCCAGATCGCGGCGGCGTTGAAGAACGCCAGCACAAGGAAAAGCGCAGACGCCACGGGGTTGCGCGAAGTGATCACCTTCAGCCCTGATACCACCAGGAGCAGCGCGAAGATGTAGAACAGTACGGTCGTGAATTCCATGATTACCGGTTCATCGTTAGGCCATAGTCAGGCGCGGCTTGCGGGACGCCCGCACCCGTCGCGGCGGCTCGGCCCGTGCTTCGGGCCGGCACTGCAAACACAATCAACGATACGGCGCGTCGGCAGCCTTCGCCGCGGCGATGTCCTTCTCGTAGCGATCGCCCACTGCAAGCAGCATTTCCTTCGTGAAATACAGGTCGCCGCGCTTTTCGCCGTGGTACTCGAGAATCTGCGTCTCGACGATCGAATCGACCGGGCAGCTCTCTTCGCAGAAACCGCAGAAGATGCACTTCGTCAGGTCGATGTCGTAGCGCGTCGTGCGGCGCGTGTTGTCCGCACGCGTTTCCGATTCGATCGTGATCGCCATCGCGGGGCACACGGCCTCGCACAGCTTGCACGCGATGCAGCGCTCTTCGCCGTTCTCATAGCGGCGCAGCGCATGCAGCCCGCGAAAACGCGGCGAAATCGGGGTCTTCTCTTCCGGAAACTGCACGGTGAACTTGCGCTTGAACGTGTAACGACCGGTCAGCGCGAGCCCCTTCAGCAGCTCGGTCAGGAAGAAGGTCTTAAAGAAGTGTTGGATTGCCGTCATGATTTCGTCCGATTACTTCACCCAGATGTTGAGCGGCGACATCATCCAGAAGCCGACCACGACCACCCAGATCACCGTGACGGGCAGGAACACCTTCCAGCCCAGGCGCATGATCTGGTCGTAACGGTAGCGCGGGAACGTCGCGCGAACCCAGATGAACACCGACAGCAGTGCGAAGACCTTCAGCACCAGCCAGAAGATGCCCGGAATGAACGACAGGAACTCGAACGGTGCATCCCAGCCGCCGAGGAACAGCGTCGCAGCCAGCGCCGAGATCACGATCATGTTGATGTACTCGGCGAGGAAGAACAGCGCGAACGCCATGCCCGAGTAATCGATCATGTGACCCGCGACGATCTCCGACTCCCCTTCCACCACGTCGAACGGGTGACGGTTCGTTTCGGCGATGCCCGAGATGAAGTAGACGACGAACGCCGGCAGGAGCGGCAGCCAGTTCCACGACAGGAAGTTCACGCCGTGGCCCGCGAAGAAGCCATGCTGCTGCGAGTTGACGATTTCCGACATGTTCAGGCTGCCGGCCGTCATCAGCACGAGCACCAGCGCGAAGCCCATCGAGATTTCGTACGAGACCATCTGCGCCGCGGCGCGCATCGCACCGAGGAACGCGTACTTCGAGTTCGACGCCCAGCCCGCGAGAATCACCGCGTACACGCCGATCGACGAGATCGCCATCGCGTACAGCAGGCCCGCGTTGATGTTCGCGAGCACGGCCTGGGCCTGGAACGGGATCACGGCCCACACCGCGAACGCCGGCACGACGGTCATGACCGGCGCGATCAGGTACAGCCAGCGGCTGGCGGCGCTCGGCTGAATGACTTCCTTCAGCAGCAGCTTCAGCACGTCGGCGATCGGCTGCAGCAAGCCGCCGGGGCCGACGCGGTTCGGACCGAGACGCACGTGCATCCAGCCGATCAGCTTGCGTTCCCACAGAATCAGGTACGCGACGCACAGCAGGATGACGACGGAGACGACGAGGATGCGCACGATTGCCCACACCGTCGGCCACGCAAAGCCGAGAAGCTGGGCTCCGCCCGCGTTGATCGTATCGAACAAGCTCATTTACGCCTTCTCCACCACCAGTTCACCGGACAGGCTGCCGAGCGCTGCGCCGGCAGGCGTTGCCGCCGACACGCGAACGACCGTCTCCGCAAGATTCGCGTCGCGCACGGCCGGCAACTGCACCGCACGCTCGCCCTGGCGCACGCGCACGGCGTCGCCTTCCTTCAAGCCCAGCTTGTCGAACAGCGCGGCCGGCAGGGCTGCGGCATTCGCCGCCTTTGCGGCGGCCGTCAGGTGCAGCGCACCTGCGCGGCGCACGAGCGCGTCGGCGTGATAGATCGGTACATCGGCCAGGCGCTCGAAGCCGCCGTTCGCGGCATTCGCCGCGATGCGCACCGGCGCGACCGACGTCTGGTTCGACAGACGGCCCGCGACACCGGCGTCGCCGAGCGCGGCGATACGCACTTCTTCCGCCGTCTCGTATTCGAAGTTCGGCAGGCCGAGCAGGCTGCCGAGCACGCGCAGCACCTTCCAGGCCGGACGCGTGTCGCCGAGCGGGCGCACGACGCCGTTGAAGCTCTGCACGGTGCCTTCCGCGTTGACGAACGTGCCGGCCGTTTCCGTGAACGGCGCAACCGGCAGCAGCACGTCGGCGTAGTCGAGGCCGTGCTTGAACGGCGACATCACGACGACCATCTCCGCCTGGTTCAGCGCGGCAAGCGCCTGCGCCGGATCGGCCGTATCGAATTCCGGTTCGACGTTCAGCAGCACGTAGCCCTTGCGCGGTTGCGCGAACGCTTCGCGTGCATTCAGGCCGCCTTCGCCCGGCAGCGCGCCGACGACGTGCGCACCGACCGTGTTCGCCGCTTCCGTCAGGAAGCCGAACGTGGCGCCGGTGTTGTCGGCGATCCACTGGGCGACCGCGTGCAGCTTCGCGAATTCCGGATGACGGACCGCGACGTTGCCGAGCAGCACCGCGCGGCGTTCGCCGTTCGCGAGCGCTTGAGCGACCGTCTGTGCAGCCGGCGATGCGGTGACGCCCGCGAGCGTGTCGGGCAGCGCGACGCCGCGCAGTTGCGCGACGGCCGCGGCGATGCCGGCCAGCTCGTCGAGCCATGCCGACGGCGCGGCGACGATGCGCTGCGCGGTCGGGATCAGTGCGTCGTCACCGGTTGCGTGCAGGAAGTGCAGCTTCGCGCCGTTCTTCGCGGCCTGGCGCAGGCGAGCGGCGAACAGCGGGTGGTCGCGGCGCAGGAACGAACCGACGACGAACGCGGCGTCCACGTTCGACAGGTCGGCGATCGGCATGCCGAGCCACGGTGCGCCCTGGACCGGCGCCGAGAAATCCTGCTGACGCAGACGGAAATCGACGTTCGGCGTCTTCAGTTCGTTGGCGAGCTGCTTCACGAGGAACAACTCTTCAGCGGTGCTGTGCGCGCTCGCGAGCATCGCCAGCGCGTTCGCGCCGTGATCTGCGGCGATACCCTTCAGGCCCTTCGCGACGTATTCGAGCGCGGTCTGCCAGTCGGTTTCGATCCACTGGCCGCCCTGCTTCAGCATCGGCTTCGTCAGGCGCTCTTCGCTGTTGAGGCCTTCATACGAGAAGCGGTCCTTGTCCGAGATCCAGCATTCGTTGATCGCTTCGTTCTCGAACGGCAGCACGCGCATCACGCGGTTGTTCTTCACCTGCACGACGAGGTTCGCGCCGACGGAATCGTGCGGGCTCACCGACTTGCGGCGCGACAGTTCCCACGTACGGGCGCTGTAGCGGAACGGCTTGCTGGTCAGCGCGCCGACCGGGCACAGGTCGATCATGTTGCCCGACATCTCGGAGTCGACCGTCTTGCCGACGAACGTCGTGATTTCCGAGTGCTCGCCGCGGCCCAGCATGCCGAACTCCATCACGCCGGCGATTTCCTGGCCGAAGCGGACGCAGCGCGTGCAGTGGATGCAACGCGACATTTCTTCCATCGAGATCAGCGGGCCCACGTTCTTGTGGAACACCACGCGCTTTTCTTCCGAGTAGCGCGACGACGACTTGCCGTAGCCGACCGCCAGATCCTGCAGCTGGCATTCGCCGCCCTGATCGCAGATCGGGCAATCGAGCGGGTGATTGATGAGGAGGAATTCCATCACCGACTGCTGCGCCTTCACGGCCTTGTCGGACTGCGTGCGGACGATCATGCCGGCCGACACGGGAGTCGCGCAGGCAGGCACGGCCTTCGGCATCTTCTCGACTTCGACGAGACACATCCGGCAGTTGGCCGCAACCGACAGTTTCTTGTGATAGCAGAAGTGAGGAATGTACGTATCCGCCTTATGCGCAGCCTGGATCACCATGCTGCCTTCGGGCACCTCGACCTTCTTGCCGTCTATTTCAAGTTCAACCATGATGGTGAATGGTCCTTAACCTATTTCCGCCCGTTCGCGCCTTCGCCCGACCGTGCGCTCAAATTCCGCAACCGGGTTCGCTTCAGGCCGCAGCCGCGTGCGCGTGGCCGCCGACCATGCAGTGCTTGTGCTCGACGTGGTACGCGAATTCGTCCCAGTAGTGCTTGAGCATCCCGCGTACCGGCATCGCCGCCGCATCGCCGAGCGCACAGATCGTGCGGCCCATGATGTTCTCGGCAACCGAGTTCAGCAGGTCCAGATCTTCCTGGCGGCCTTCGCCGTGCTCGATACGGTTCACGACGCGATACAGCCAGCCGGTGCCTTCACGGCACGGCGTGCACTGGCCGCACGACTCCTCGTAGTAGAAGTACGACAGGCGCAGCAGCGAGCGCACCATGCAGCGCGTCTCGTCCATCACGATCACCGCGCCGGAACCGAGCATCGAGCCCGCCTTCGCGATCGAATCGTAGTCGAGATCGGTCTGCATCATGATGTCGCCCGGGATCACCGGTGCCGACGAACCGCCCGGAATCACGGCCTTGATCTTCTTGCCGCCGCGCATCCCGCCGGCGAGCTCCATCAGCGTCGCGAACGGCGTGCCGAGCGGCACTTCATAGTTGCCCGGACGCTCGACGTCGCCCGACACCGAGAAAATCTTCGTGCCGCCGTTGTTCGGCTTGCCGATCTCGAGGTAATTCTGCGGCCCGATGGACAGCAGGAACGGCACCGCGGCGAACGTCTCGGTGTTGTTGATCGTGGTCGGCTTGCCGTACACGCCGAAGCTCGCCGGGAACGGCGGCTTGAAGCGCGGCTGGCCCTTCTTGCCTTCGAGCGACTCGAGCAGCGCCGTTTCTTCGCCGCAGATGTACGCGCCGTAACCGTGGTGCGCGTGCAGCTGGAACGAGAATTCGGAGCCCATGATGTGGTCGCCGAGGAAGCCTGCGGCGCGCGCTTCATCGAGCGCGGCCTCGAAGCGTCGATACACTTCGAAGATTTCGCCGTGGATGTAGTTGTAGCCGACGGTGATGCCCATCGCGTACGCGCCGATGGCCATGCCTTCGATCAGTGCGTGCGGGTTCCAGCGCAGGATGTCGCGATCCTTGAACGTGCCCGGTTCGCCTTCGTCCGAGTTGCAGACGAGGTACTTCTGCCCCGGGAACTGGCGCGGCATGAAGCTCCACTTCAGGCCGGTCGGGAAGCCCGCACCGCCACGGCCACGCAGGCCCGACGCCTTCACGTCGGCGATCACCTGCTCAGGCGGAATCTTTTCTTCGAGAATGCGGCGCAGCTGCTTGTAGCCGCCGCGCGCAACGTAGTCTTCGAGATGCCAGTTCTCGCCGTTCAGACCAGCGAGGATCAGCGGTTTGATGTGACGGTCGTGGAGGGACGTCATTTCGAGAGCTCCTCAAGCAGCTGGTCGATCTTCTCGCGGCTCATGAAGCTGCACATTCTGTGATTGTTCACCAGCAGCACCGGCGCATCGCCGCACGAGCCCATGCATTCGCCTTCCTTCAGCGTGAACTTGCCGTCGGGCGTGGTCTCGCCGAAGCCGATGCCCAGCTTCTGTTTCAGGTAGTCGGCAGTCGCTTCCGCGCCGCCATGCGGGCCAAGCTGGCACGGCAGGTTCGTGCAGAGCGTGATCTTGTGCTTGCCGACCGGGTTGAGCTCGTACATCGTGTAGAACGTCGCGACTTCCTGCACGGCGACGGCCGGCATGCCGAGATAGTCCGCAACGAACTGCATCAGTTCGGGCGACAGCCAGCCGTGCTCTTCCTGAGCAACGGCCAACGCCGCCATCACGGCGGACTGTTTCTGATCGGCGGGATACTTCGTCAACGCTCGATCGATTTCCTTCAGGCCTTCAGCTGAGATCATTTTCAGACACGACTCTTTCAATTCCTACCGAACGAACAACCTGCCGCACACTGGGGGTGCATGTACGGCAGACCTGGCGCTCACTCTGTTGACAGCTTGCGAAGCCGCGCCGGTTCAGCGCGCATCGCATGTGACTTACTGCTCGCCGCCCGCTCGCGCGGGCTGCGCAACCATTAACGATCGATCTCGCCGAACACGATGTCCTGCGTACCGATGATCGTGACGGCGTCGGCGATCATGTGGCCGCGCGCCATTTCGTCGAGCGACGCCAGGTGCGCGAAACCCGGTGCGCGAATCTTGAGGCGATACGGCTTGTTGGCGCCGTCCGACACGAGGTAGATGCCGAACTCGCCCTTCGGATGCTCGACCGCCGCGTACGCTTCGCCTTCCGGCACATGGAAACCTTCGGTGAAGAGCTTGAAGTGGTGAATCAAGTCTTCCATGTTGGTCTTCATGCCGACGCGCGACGGCGGTGCAACCTTGTGATTGTCCGTCATCACCGGGCCCGGATTCTTGCGGAGCCACTCAATACACTGTTTCGCGATGCGGATCGACTGGCGCATTTCTTCGACGCGCACCAGATAGCGGTCGTAGCAATCGCCGTTCACGCCGACCGGCACGTCGAAATCCATGCGATCGTACACTTCGTACGGCTGCTTCTTGCGGAGGTCCCACGCGATGCCCGAACCGCGCAGCATCGGGCCCGTCAGGCCCATCTGCAGCGCACGTTCGGGGCTGACCACGCCGATCCCGACCAGACGCTGCTTCCAGATCCGGTTGTCGGTGAGCAGCGTTTCGTATTCGTCGACGCACTTCGGGAAGCGCGTGAAGAAATCGTCGATGAAGTCGAGCACCGAGCCGCTGCGCGCTTCGTTCATCCTCGCGAGCGCCTTCTCGTTGCGAATCTTCGACGCCTTGTATTGCGGCATTGCGTCAGGCAGATCGCGGTAGACGCCGCCCGGACGGTAGTACGCCGCGTGCATCCGGGCGCCGGACACCGCTTCGTACACGTCCATCAGGTCTTCGCGTTCGCGGAATGCGTACAGGAACACGGCCATTGCGCCGACGTCGAGTGCGTGTGCGCCGATCCACATCAGGTGGTTCAGCACGCGCGTGACCTCGTCGAACAGCACGCGGATGTACTGCGCGCGCTCCGGCACGTCGATGCCGAGCAGCTTTTCGATCGCGAGCACATAGCCGTGCTCGTTGACCATCATCGACACGTAGTCGAGACGGTCCATGTACGGCACGGACTGGATGAAGGTCTTGGATTCCGCGAGCTTTTCGGTCGCGCGGTGCAGCAGGCCGATGTGCGGATCGGCACGCTGGATGACTTCGCCGTCGAGCTCGAGCACGAGGCGCAGCACGCCGTGCGCTGCCGGGTGCTGCGGGCCGAAGTTGAGCGTGTAGTTCTTGATTTCTGCCATGACGCCCCCTTAATGTTTCAGACCGCCATAGCGATCCTCGCGGATCACGCGCGGCGTGATTTCGCGCGGCTCGATCGTCACCGGCTGGTACACGACCCGCTTCTCTTCCGGGTCGTAACGCATTTCGACATAACCCGACACCGGGAAGTCCTTGCGGAACGGGTGACCGATGAAGCCGTAGTCGGTGAGGATGCGGCGCAGGTCGGGGTGGCCTTCGAACACGATGCCGTACAGGTCGAACGCTTCGCGCTCGTACCAGTTCGCGGAGGTCCAGATGTCGACCAGCGATGCCACGATCGGCAGGTCGTCGTCCGGCGCGAACGCACGCAGGCGCAGGCGCCAGTTGTTCGTGACCGACAGCAGATGCGACACGGCCGCGAAACGCGGGCCGTCGTAGGCGCCGTCGCCGAAGGTCTGGTAGTCGACGCCGCAGAGGTCGATCAGCTGCTCGAAACGGAGCTTCGGATCGTCGCGCAGCGTCTTTGCGACTTCGAGGTAATCGCTCGCCTTCACGACGAGCGTCAGTTCACCGATCGCTTCGGTGAGGCTCACCACGCGCGCGCCGAGCGCGGCTTCGAGGTTTGCCTTGAGGGTCTCGATTTTGCTTGCCATATTGAGGGGACGCTCGGGGCTTTATTGACGGGCGATGGTATTGGTGCGGCGGATCTTCGCCTGAAGCTGGATCACGCCGTAGACCAGCGCCTCGGCCGTGGGCGGACAGCCCGGCACGTAGACGTCGACCGGCACGATCCGGTCGCAGCCGCGGACCACCGAGTACGAGTAGTGGTAATAACCACCGCCGTTCGCGCATGACCCCATCGAGATCACCCAGCGCGGCTCGGCCATCTGGTCGTACACGCGGCGCAGTGCGGGCGCCATCTTGTTGCAGAGCGTGCCGGCCACGATCATCACGTCCGATTGACGCGGGCTCGGACGAAACACGACGCCGAACCGGTCCAGATCGTAACGGGCCGCGCCCGCATGCATCATCTCGACGGCGCAACACGCAAGCCCGAACGTCATCGGCCACAGCGAGCCGGTACGCGTCCAGTTGATCAGCTTGTCAGCCGTCGTGGTGACAAACCCTTCCTTCAAGACCCCTTCGATACTCATTTGCTTTCCACTCCAGACGAGCGACCGAGCGTGGCCGCCCATGCAAACCGGCGATTAACCCATCACTCCCAGTCGAGCCCGCCTTTCTTCCAGATATAGGCAAAGCCCAGCAGGAATTCGAGCAGAAAAATCATCATTGCGATGAAACCCGGCCAGCCGATGTCCCGGAGCGCGACGCCCCACGGAAACAGGAATGCGGTTTCGAGATCGAAGATGATGAACAGGATGGCGACGAGGTAATACCGGACGTCGAATTTCATCCGGGCGTCTTCAAAGGCTTCGAAGCCGCACTCGTACGGTGCGTTCTTCTCGACGTCCGGCTTGTTGGGACCAAGGAGCTTGCCGATGCTGACCAGCGCTATACCTAAACCAGTGCCCACGAGGAGGAACAACAAGACGGGGTAATAGGCTGCGAGGTTCAAGGCAATCCTCTATCGGTTGGTTCTGAGCGTCCGGAGAATACCACTTCCGGCGGAAGGAATCATTTCGGAGTGCAGGCGATCGCAAGACAATCGCAAGCACTCCCCAGAAATGAAAAATGCCAGCCACTAGAAGCGGCTGGCATTGAGTAACTTTGGTGCCGACGGCGAGACTCGAACTCGCACAGCTTTCGCCACTACCCCCTCAAGATAGCGTGTCTACCAATTTCACCACGTCGGCACTGCATGCAACTCGGGTTGTGCTACTTATTTCCCGCGAATCGCTTCAAGACTTAAATTCTAACCCGGCTTCCGGAATTGTTCAACGCACAAACGCAAAAATTTTAACTTTTTATTTCGGGACATCCTGGCCCGGCGCGCTTGCAGCCGAACCCGCGGCAGCGGATGCCGCGACAGCCGGCGCCGACGCTGCAGGCGCCGATGCCGGTGCGGTCGCTGCCGCGCCGAGCACGCCTGCCGACGGCGTCGACTTGTACGAACCGAGGTACGTCAGCGCGAGCGTCGCGACAAAAAAGATCGTCGCGAGAATGCCCGTCGTGCGCGACAGGAAGTTCGCCGAGCCCGTCGCACCGAACAGGCTGCCGGACGCGCCGCTGCCGAATGCAGCGCCCATGTCGGCACCCTTGCCGTGCTGCAGCAGCACGAGACCAATCACACCGAGTGCAGACAGAACCTGCACCACAATAATCAGCGTCTTGAATAACAGCATCACACTCACCCGATTGGATCGGGCGACCGGATCGACCGGCCGCCGTCATGGTTCAATTCGATCGCGGACCGCTCAACGCGCGGCCCGGCAGATCGCCAGGAAATCTTCCGCCTTCAGCGACGCGCCGCCGATCAGGCCCCCGTCGATGTCCGGCTGCGCGAACAGCTCTTCCGCGTTGTCCGGCTTCACGCTGCCGCCGTACAGCACGGACACGTCTGCCGCGCCCTTCGCCACGAGACGCGCACGCAGGAACGCATGCACGTCCTGCGCCTGCGCCGACGTCGCGCTCTTGCCCGTTCCGATCGCCCAGACCGGCTCGTACGCGACGACGATGCGCGCAGCTTCGTCGGCCGTCAGCACGGCCAGCACCGCGTCGAGCTGCGCACCGACGACCTGCTCGGTCGAACCCGACTCGCGCTCGTCGAGCGTCTCGCCGACGCACACGACCGGCGTGAGGCCGGCCGCGAGCGCGCGCTGCGTCTTCGCCGCGACCGTCTCGTTGCGTTCGCCGTGATACGCGCGACGCTCGGAGTGACCGACGATCGCATAGCGCGCACCGAACTCCGCGACCATCGCAGCCGCCACTTCGCCGGTGAACGCGCCCTGCTCGTGCGCGGACACGTCCTGCGCGCCCCAGGCGACACGGCCGCCGTCGAGCTGCGCCTGAACCTGCGCGAGATACGGGAACGGCACGCACACGCCGACCGACGTTTCGGCCGCCACCGCGTCCGCGCCCTGCACCACTTCGTTCAGCAACGTCTGGTTGCCGGCCAGCCGGCCGTGCATCTTCCAGTTGCCGATCACCCGCTTAGTTCTCTGTTTCGACATCGTGTCTGTCTCGTCACCGCTGTGTCATTAACGCGCCGGAAACCGGCCGTCAGGTTTGATCTGGCGAAGCAAACCCGCGATTTTACTGCGCACGGCTTGAACCGGTCAAACCGCGCATGTCAAGCCCGGCCACACGGACCGTCAGGCGTTCGTACCCCAGTCAAGCACGATCTTGCCGGTGTGCTCGCTGCTTTCCATCAGCGCATGCGCCTGCGCGGCGTCCGCGGCCGGCAGCACACGATAGATCACCGGCTTGATGCGACCGTCGGCGATCAGCGGCCACACGCGCGCCTTCAACTGCGCGGCGATGCGCGCCTTGAACTCGACCGGGCGCGGCCGCAGCGTCGAACCCGTCACCGTCAGCCGGCGCCGCAGGATCTCGCTCAGGTTGACGTCGGCCTTCGCGCCGCCGAGCAGCGCGATCAGCACGAGACGACCACCGTCCGCGAGCGCGGACAGCTCGCGCGGCACGTACGAGCCCGCCACCATGTCGAGGATCACGTCGACGCCGCGATCGTGCGTCAGCGACTTCACGACCTCGACGAAGTCTTCGGTCTTGTAGTTGATTGCGCGCTCCGCGCCGAGCACCTCGCACGCACGGCACTTGTCGGCAGTGCCGGCCGTCGCGAACACGCGAAAGCCGAGCGCGTGCGCGACCTGGATCGCCGTCACGCCGATGCCGCTCGAGCCGCCCTGCACGAGCAGCGTTTCCTGCTCGCCGCCCTCGCCCGCACCGAGCTGCGCACGGTCGAACACGTTGCTCCACACGGTGAAGAACGTTTCGGGCAGCGACGCGGCCTCGATATCGGTGAGCCCGTCGGGCACCGGCAGGCATTGCGGCAGCGGCGCGACCGCATACTCGGCGTAGCCGCCGCCCGCGAGCAGCGCGCACACGCGATCGCCAAGCTTCAGGCCGAACGGGTTCAGCGCGGCATCCGACAGGTCGCCACCGACGATCTCGCCCGCGACCTCGAGGCCCGGCAGGTCCGACGCGCCCGGCGGCGGCGCATAGGCGCCCTTGCGCTGGAATACGTCGGGCCGGTTCACGCCGGAAGCCGCCACCTTGATCAGCACCTCGCCGCGCTTCGGTTCGGGGCGCGGACGCTCCGCAAGCTTCAGCACGTCGGGGGCGCCGAATTCGGTGATTTCAATGGCTTTCATGGTGAAGGTGGCTCCAGGATCGGAATCGGATGGCGCACCCGTGCGCGTGGCACGGGCGCCTCGCCGGCGCTGCTGCGCCGCACAACGATGCTACAGAAAAAACGGCCGGCGCGCTTTCGCACTGCCGGCCGTTGGTCCGCCTGCCCGCTTACTGCTGCGGCGGCGTGTCCGACTGCGACGCCGCCGCTGCTTCATTCAGCAGCGCCTTTGCCGACAGACGCACACGACCCTTCTCGTCCGTCTGGATCACCTTGACCTTGACCTGCTGACCTTCCTTCAGGTAGTCGTTGATGTCCTTCACACGCTCGTTGACGATTTCCGAGATGTGCAGCAGGCCGTCCTTGCCCGGCAGCAGGTTCACGATCGCACCGAAATCGAGCAGCTTCAGCACCGTGCCTTCATACACCTGGCCGACTTCGATCTCGGCCGTGATGTTCTCGATGCGCTTCTTCGCTTCGGCCATGCCGTCGCTGTTCGTGCTCGCGATCGTCACGACGCCGTCGTCGGAGATGTCGATGGTCGTGCCCGTTTCTTCCGTCAGCGCGCGGATCACCGAACCACCCTTGCCGATCACGTCGCGGATCTTTTCCGGGTTGATCTTGATCGTGATCATGCGCGGCGCGAATTCCGACAGTTGCGTGTTCGCACCCGAGACCGCCGACGTCATCTTGCCGAGGATGTGCATGCGGCCTTCCTTCGCCTGCGCGAGCGCGACCTGCATGATTTCCTTCGTGATGCCCTGGATCTTGATGTCCATCTGCAGCGCCGTCACGCCTTGCTCCGTGCCGGCCACCTTGAAGTCCATGTCGCCGAGGTGATCTTCGTCGCCAAGGATGTCGGTCAGCACCGCGAACTTGTTGCCTTCGAGGATCAGGCCCATCGCGATACCCGCGACGTGCGCCTTCATCGGCACGCCGGCGTCCATCAGCGCGAGGCAGCCGCCGCACACCGATGCCATCGACGACGAACCGTTCGACTCGGTGATTTCCGACACGACGCGGATCGAGTAGCCGAATTCGTCGGCGCTCGGCAGGCACTTGACCAGCGCGCGCTTCGCGAGGCGGCCGTGGCCGATTTCGCGGCGCTTCGGCGAGCCGACGCGGCCCGTTTCGCCGGTCGCGAACGGGGGCATGTTGTAGTGGAGCATGAAGCGCTCGCGGTACTCGCCTTCGAGCGCGTCGATGATCTGCTCGTCACCCTTCGTGCCGAGCGTCGCGACGACCAGCGCCTGCGTCTCGCCACGCGTGAACAGCGCCGAGCCGTGGGTGCGCGGCAGCACGCCGGTGCGGATCTCGATCGGGCGCACGGTGCGCGTGTCGCGGCCGTCGATGCGCGGCTCGCCGTTCAGGATCTGCGAACGGACGATCTTTGCCTCGATGTCGAACAGGACGTTGCCGACGGTGGCCTTGTCGGCCGCGGCCGTACCGGCCGCCTGCGCGTCTTCCTCGAGCTTCGCCGAAGTCGCCGAGTAGACTTCCTTCAGCTTCGTCGAGCGAGCCTGCTTGTCGCGGAGCTGGTAAGCGGCGAGCAGGTCGTTCTGCGCCAGCTCGGTCACGCGCGCGATCAGCGCCTCGTTCTTCGGCGCCGGCTGCCAGTCCCACTCGGGCTTGCCGCCTTCGCGCACCAGTTCGTGGATCGCGTCGATCGCCACTTGCATCTGCTCGTGGCCAAACACCACGGCGCCCAGCATCACGTCTTCCGACAGTTGGTCGGCTTCCGATTCGACCATCAGCACAGCGCGTTCCGTACCCGCGACGACGAGGTCGAGGCTCGACGCCTTGATCTGGTCACGCGTCGGGTTCAGCACGTAGGCGTTGTCGATGTACGCGACGCGCGCGGCACCGACCGGGCCGTTGAACGGCAGGCCCGACACGGCGAGCGCAGCCGATGCGCCGATCAGCGCAGGGATGTCCGCCGGGATTTCCGGGTTCACGGACAGCACGTGGATCACGACCTGGACTTCGTTGTAGAAGCCTTCCGGGAACAGCGGGCGCAGCGGACGGTCGATCAGGCGCGACGTCAGCGTCTCGTGCTCCGACGGACGGCCTTCGCGGCGGAAGAAGCCGCCCGGGATCTTGCCGGCCGAGTAGGTCTTTTCGAGGTAGTCGACGGTCAGCGGGAAGAAGTCCTGACCCGGCTTCGCCGACTTCGCGCCGACGACGGTTGCCAGCACGACGGTGTCTTCGACGTCGACGATCACGGCGCCGCTTGCCTGGCGAGCGACTTCACCGGTTTCGAGGCGCACCTTGTGCTGGCCCCACTGGAATTCCTTCACGACCTTGTTGAACATGGACATGGTTGCTCCTTTGAATGCATGCATTTCATTCGCCGCGCCGGCCATCCCGCGCGGCGGCGTCGCGACCGAATCACCCGGAGCAAGGTGTGTTTTTTATGCCATTCCAGCGCGGCGCTCGTGCAGCGACGCGCTGGAATGACACAAATCCCGACTCCGGCATCAGCCGTTCCGGCAATCCGGCGCCAACGTGCCGGACAGCCTGCGATGCGTGTGACGCTACGCACCGCGCAAAAACAAAATGCCTGCATCAGCGGACTGACACAGGCATCTTGCTGGCGGCAATCGCCTCGATTACTTACGCAGACCCAGCTTCTCGATCAGTGCGCGGTAACGGTCGGCATCCTTGCCCTTGAGGTAGTCGAGCAGCTTGCGGCGGCGGCTAACCATGCGCAGCAGGCCGCGGCGGCTGTGGTGATCCTTCGCGTGGGTCTTGAAGTGACCCGTCAGTTCGACGATACGTGCGGTCAGCAGTGCGACCTGGACTTCGGGCGACCCCGTGTCGTTGGTACCGCGGGCGAACTGAGCAACGACTTCCGACTTCTTGATATCTGCAACAGACATGTGATTTCCTTTCTAACTGAACAGGCGGACACGGAAGAATGGCCGTGCCGTGACTTACAACCGGCGGGCATTGTAACACAACTCCCCACCGTTCCTACCGCCCCTGTCACGGGCGCGTCATCGAACAGGTCGACGGCATTTCCGTGCGCTGCGCCGGCGCCGCGAGCACCGTCCGGAAACCGTAGCCCGAACCCTCGTTGTCGAAGCGCACGCCCGGCGTGCCGGCCTTGTCCATCTCCATTACATAAAGGGGCTGGATCAACTGATGATCCTGTGCGCGCATCCGCGACGCATGGAAGCCGTCGTCGAACGACAGGCCCTCGAGCGCACGCGCGACCGCGACAGGGTCGGCCGACCCCGCGCGGTTCATCGCGGCGGCCAGCATCTCGATCATCAGACTCATCCGCCGTACCGGATAGTCGTCCTGCGCGGCCGGAAAACGGGTTCGGAACGCGCGGTAGAACGCGTCCGATTTCGCGCCGCCCGCGTTCGGGTGCCAGTCCGCCACGGCCACGACCCGCCGGACCCCGGCATCGCCGAGCGCGGCCGGCGCGCCGAGGCTGTTGCCGTAGAACGTATAGAACGTCGCATTCAGCCCCTGCTCGCGCGCCGCCTTCACGAGCAGCGTGAGGTCGTTGCCCCAGTTGCCGGTCACGACGGCATCCGCGCCGCTCGCGCGGATCTTCGCGATATACGGCGAGAAATCCTTGATCCGGCCGATCGGGTGGAATTCGTCGCCGGCGATCGTCACGTCCGGGCGCCGCGCGGCCAGCGCCTGCCGCGCGAGCGTGCTGACGTCATGGCCGAAGCTGTAGTCCTGGTTCAGCAGATAGACCTTGCGCAGCGCGCGGTCGCGCGCCATCACGTCCGCGAGCGCGGCCATCCGCATCCCCGCGTGCGCGTCGAAGCGGAAATGCCAGAAACTGCAGCGCGCGCCGGTCAGCGCCGGATCGTCGGCCGAATAGTTGAGGAACACCATCCGGTTGTCCGGGTCGCGTGCGTTCAGCTTGTCGAGCGCCGCGACGAGCGCGGCCGCGACGGCCGAACTGTTGCCCTGCGCGACGAAACCGATATGCCGGTCCGCGGCCGCGCGCAACTGCACGAGCGCCTCTTCCGGGCTGCCCTTGCTGTCGAGCACGACGAGCTCGAGCGGATGCGCGCCGTCGCGCAGCTTCACGCCGCCTGCCGCATTGACCTGCTCGACGCCGAAGCGCAGATTGCGCTCGACTGCCGCGCCCGCGTTCGCGAACGGGCCCGACATCCCTTCGATCAGCGCGATCCGCACCGGCTCGCCGCCGGCAAACGCGGACGACACCAGCATCCACCCCGCGCTCAACGCGAGCGCGCACCGCTTCCACCCCTGCATCGGCCACCTGCCCTTCAATCTGCCCGAGAAGCGCGGATCATAGGCCGGCGCCCCTGCCGGCCGCAAGCGCGGCCGCGCCGGCGATCCGGACCGATTTTTTCTGCACGATGTGCCGTCGCGCGCCGTCCGTGATACAACGGGACTTGCTTCCGTATTCTGGAGAATCCCCATGCGCATTCGCATTCCCGCGCGCCTGCCGGTGCTGTTCGCCTGTGCCGCCGCGCTGCTGGCCGGTTGCGCACAACCGTGGCAGCAATACCAGGCCGGTCAGGATGAGTCGGCGATCGTCGCGCGCATGGGCCCGCCGCGCGAGATCTACGACCTGCCCGGCGGCGGCAAACGCCTGATGTGGCCGACCCAGCCGATGGGCGAGGTCACGGTCGCGGCCGACGTCGACGCGACCCACAAGATCGTCAACGTGCGCCAGGTGCTGCAGCCGAGCGAGTTCTATCGTGCGGAGATCGGCAAGTGGACGAAGACCGATGTCCTCGTCAATTTCGGACGCCCCGTCGAGACGTCCTACTTCCCGCTGATGAAGCGCGAGGTGTGGACGTACCGGTATCTCGAGGACAACGTCTGGTACATGATGTACAGCTTCTACTTCGATCCGCAGGGCATCCTGCGCATCACGCAGAAAACGCCGGATCCGCTGCACGATCCCGATCGCCGCAACCTGTTCTGACCGATTACGCATTTACGCGCAATTTTCACAATGGCCATTCACGAATCATTGCGTGAATGGCCATTTCCTTTTTTCCGCCACCCGATTAATTCAGAAAATATGACGGAAATCTTTTCCGATCAATGACATTCCGGTGGCAGCACGCTGAAATCCCCGTCATGCGGGCCTTTGCGTGGAAACAGGCAGGCGCAATGCATGTCACGCATTGGGTTGGTGCACGCAATGCACTACGTCAAACCAATTTGAAACAATTTGTTTCAACACACCCGGAATGCTAGGGCATACCCCTAATATCAGTCCAAATTCAACCTTTCAGTTTAGAAAGACTCCTGTTGCGTCATTTCAGCCGATATTTATTTGCCTTTGTCATAAAGGAGTCCTCATGAATCGCCCCAAGAGCATGCTGGTTGCCAACATCGCGTGGGCCCGCGAGACGCGCGAACACATGCCCGGCTTTTTCGACGCGCTCGCGCGCGGCCAGAATCCGCGCGTGCTGTGGATCGGCTGCTCGGACAGCCGCGTGCCGGCCGAAACCATCACGCACTGCGCACCTGGCGAGCTGTTCGTTCATCGCAACATCGCAAATCTGTTCCATCCCGACGATGACAATTCCGCCAGCGTGCTCGAGTACGCGGTGCGCGTGCTGCAGGTCGACCACGTGATCGTGTGCGGGCACTACGGGTGCGGCGGCGTGCGCGCGTCGCTGCTGCCGCCACCGTCAGACCTGCCGCACGTCGCGCGCCGCATCGCGCCGCTCTGCGCGCTCGCGCGGCGCCATCGCGACACGCTCGACGGCCTCGACGACACGGCCGCCGCCGACCGCCTCGCCGAGCTGAACGTGCTCGAACAGGTACGGCTGCTGCGCGCGTCGCCGATCGTGCGCGGCCGGGAACGGCCGCCGCTCGTGCACGGCTGGATCTTTTCGCTCGCCGACGGCCGCCTGCTGGAACTCGATTCCGGCTACACGACACCGCCCGCCGACGTCGAACCCGTGCAGGCCGCAACGGCCGCCGCGCTCGGCTGATTCCCCCCTTACGCCAATGAAATCGCCCCAACCATGAAACTGAACGAGCGCCTGTCCACCCTGCCGCGCGACATCGTCGCCGGCATCGTCGTTTTCCTCGTCGCGCTGCCGCTCTGTCTCGGCATCGCCAATGCGTCCGGCGTCGAGCCGTTCGCCGGGCTCGTGTCCGGCATCGTCGGCGGCATCGTCGTCGCGCTGCTGAGCGGCTCGTCGCTGTCCGTCAGCGGGCCGGCCGCCGGCCTCGTCGTGATCGTCGTCGAAGGAATCGCGCAACTCGGCAGCTTCTCCGCGTTCCTGCTCGCGGTGCTGCTGTCCGGCGTGCTGCAGTTCGGGTTCGGCATGCTGCGCGCCGGCCGCTTTGCCGCGTACGTGCCGTCGCCCGTCATCAAGGGCATGCTCGCCGCGATCGGCCTGCTGCTGATCGTGAAGCAGATTCCGTTCGCGTTCGGCATCGGCGGCTCGGCCGCGCAATCGTTTGCCAATTGGCCTGGGCTGCCGGTCGCGTGGGCCGCCACGGCCATCGCGCTCGCCTCGCTCGCGCTGCTGATCGCCTGGGACACGCCCGCGCTGCGCCGATTCACGCTGGTGCGCTCGGTACCCGCACCGCTTGCGGTCGTCGTGCTGGGCATCGGCGCGACGTTCGTGCTGGGCTTCGTCGCGCCGTCGGTCGCGCCGGGCGCCGCCCATCGCGTGACGCTGCCCGAGCTCGGATCGTTCGCGGCCTTCGCGGCATCGCTCAAGCACGCGGAGCTCGGACCGAACTTCGCGCAGCTCGTCAATCCGGACGTGTGGCGCGTCGCGATCACGCTCGCAGTCGTCGCGAGCCTCGAGACGCTGCTGAGCCTCGAAGCGGTCGAGCAGATCGATCCGAAGCGCCGGCCGACCCAGCCCGACCGCGAGCTGAAGGCACAGGGCGTCGGCAATCTCGTCGCGGGCGCGTTCGGCGGCCTGCCGATCACGTCGGTGATCGTGCGCAGCTCGGTCAACGTCAATGCGGGCGCGCAGAGCCGGATGTCGGCAATCGTCCACGGGATGCTGCTGCTCGCAAGCGTGTTCGCGCTCACCGGCCTGATCAACCTGATCCCGCTCGCGAGCCTCGCCGCGATCCTGATCCACACCGGCTTCAAGCTCGCGAAACCGGCGCTGTTCCGCTCCGTGATGAAGCAAGGGCCGGCCGCGTTCGTGCCGTTCGCCGCGACGATCGCCGGCGTGCTCGCGGTCGACCTGCTGTTCGGCATCGCGCTCGGCCTCGCATGCAGCGTGCTGGCGGTCGCCGTCGCGAACCTGAAGAGCCCCGTCACGCTCGCGCAGCACGACGACCACTTCCTGCTGTCGTTCCGCAAGGACGTGTCGTTTCTCGGCAAGGTGCAGGTCAAGCACCACCTGCGGCACATTCCGGACCGGGCGGCGGTGATCATCGACGCGACGCGCGCCGACTACATCGATCACGACGTGCTCGAACTGCTCGACGCATTCGTCGCCGATGCGCCGCGGCGCGGGATCGCGGTCGAGTTCCGCCGACGCAGCCCGGCGCCCCGCGCGGCTACGCGCCGCTGGCTGTTCCGCGCGCCGGCCGCCGAATGAGCGGCAGATGAAACAACGCCCCGGCGGCGCAGGGCCGCACGGGGCGTTTCGATGATGCGCTGCGCGCGGCGCTTACGAGCGCTGCGGGTTGACCTTGTCGTCCTTCGAATGCAGCTTGTTCAGCGCGGAGATGTACGCCTTGGCGGACGCGGCGACGATGTCCGGATCGGTGCCGACGCCGTTGACGATCCGCCCGCTCCTCGACAGCCGGACGGTCACTTCGCCCTGCGCCTGCGTGCCGGTCGTGATCGCGTTGACCGAGTACAGCAGCAGTTCGGAACCGCTGCCGACTTCGCCCTCGATCGCGTTGAACGTCGCATCGACCGGACCGTTGCCGCGCGCCTCGCCGGTCACTTCCTTGCCTTCGACCGCGAACACGATTTTCGCCTGCGGCTGCTCGCCCGTCTCCGAACGCTGCGACAGCGACACGAACTTGAAGTGTTCCTGCTCGTGCGCGAGCGCCGATTCCTCGGACACGATCGCGATGATGTCCTCGTCGAAGATCTCGGACTTGCGGTCGGCCAGATCCTTGAAGCGCATGAACGCGGCATTCAGTTCGGCTTCGCTGTCGAGCGACACGCCGAGCTCCTGCAGGCGCTGCTTGAACGCGTTGCGGCCCGACAGCTTGCCGAGCACGATCTTGTTCGCGGTCCAGCCTACATCTTCCGCGCGCATGATCTCGTAGGTATCGCGCGCCTTCAGCACGCCGTCCTGGTGGATGCCCGACGCGTGCGCAAATGCGTTCGCGCCGACCACGGCCTTGTTCGGCTGCACGACGAAACCGGTGATCTGCGACACGAGCTTCGACGTCGGCACGATCTGCGTGGTGTCGATGCCGACGTCGAGGCCGAAGTAGTCCTTGCGGGTCTTCACGGCCATCACGATTTCCTCGAGCGACGTGTTGCCCGCACGCTCGCCGAGACCGTTGATCGTGCACTCGACCTGACGCGCGCCGCCGATCTTCACGCCTGCGAGCGAGTTCGCGACGGCCATCCCGAGATCGTTGTGGCAGTGCACGGAGAAGATCGCCTTGTCCGAGTTCGGAATGCGCTCGCGCAGCGTCTTCACGAGGTTGCCGTAGAGCTCCGGCACGCCGTAGCCGACCGTGTCGGCGATGTTGATCGTCGTCGCGCCCTCGGCGATCACGGCTTCCAGCACGCGGCACAGGAAGTCCAGATCGGAGCGGCTGCCGTCTTCCGGCGAAAACTCGACGTTGTCGGTGAACTTGCGCGCGAAACGCACCGCGAGACGCGCCTGTTCGAACACCTGGTCGGGCGTCATCCGCAGCTTCTTTTCCATGTGCAGCGGCGACGTCGCGATGAACGTGTGGATCCGGAAGCTGTTGGCCGGCTTCAGTGCGTCGGCCGCGCGCTGGATGTCCTTGTCGTTGGCCCGGGCCAGCGAGCAGATCGTGCTGTCCTTCACGAGACCGGCGATCGTGTGGATCGCGTCGAAATCGCCGTTCGAGCTGGCCGCGAAACCGGCCTCGATCACGTCGACCTTCATCCGCTCGAGATGCTTCGCGATGCGGATTTTCTCTTCCTTCGTCATCGACGCGCCGGGCGATTGCTCGCCGTCACGCAACGTCGTATCGAAAATGATCAGCTTGTCTGTCATGGGGGGCTCCAGGGCTCTTTATACGGAAGTCAAACGTAATGCGATCGCGCCACCGCTGGCGACGCTCAACAACAGACGAAGCTTGACGGAGGGCGAGAACGGTCAGCGCGGCAGGCGCGCCAACGCTAGCGCGCGTAGCGGCGCACCGGCTAGAAGGAGGGAGAGGCGGGAAAATGCAGTCATGCCGAAGACTATAACGGCATTCCGTTGGGCGCGCAATCGGCCGGCACCCCGGGTTCCGGCTGCCCCCGTTCGAAAAAGGGGCAAATGAAAACGGCGGCCCCGAGGCCGCCGTTTCCGGGCAGATCGCGCGTCAGGTCAGTGATCGCGCTGCGACGAGCGCGCCGGATTCGCGCGCCCGCGGATCGCCATGTAGGCCCAGAACACATAACCGGACAGCCCGTACAGCACGAACAGGCAGAACAGCATCAGCGGCGGGTCGGACGACACGAGCACGAACGCGACGACGACGAGCAGGATCGCCGCGAACGGCACGCGGTGTCGCACGTCGAGCGCCTTGCCGCTGTAGAACGGCGCGTTCGACACCATCGTCACGCCCGCGTAGATCGTCAGCACGAATGCGACCCACGGCAGCCAGCCGAGCTTCATCGGCACGCGGTTGTCGGTCGCGAGCCACACGAAGCCTGCGATCAGCGCCGCGGCGGCCGGGCTCGGCAAGCCCTGGAAGAAGCGTTTGTCGACGACGCCGATGTTCGTATTGAAGCGCGCGAGGCGCAGCGCGGCACCCGAGCAGTAGACGAATGCGGCGAGCCAGCCCCAGCGGCCGAGATCCTTCAGCACCCACTCGTACATCACGAGCGCTGGCGCGACGCCGAACGACACCATGTCCGACAGGCTGTCGAACTGCTCGCCGAACGCGCTCTGCGTATGCGTCATGCGCGCGACGCGCCCGTCCATCCCGTCGAGCACCATCGCGACGAAAATCGCGATCGCGGCGATCTCGAAACGCACGTTCATCGCCTGCACGACCGCGAAGAAGCCGCAGAACAGCGCAGCGGTGGTGAATGCGTTCGGCAGCAGGTAGATGCCGCGCGTCTTCAGGAACCGCTGGCGCGCGGCACGGCGGCTCTCGATGGGTACCGGATCGGCGGCCATCCCCTTGTTGCGGCGGAACGGGCGTGGCGTCTGGCCGGAGCCGTTGCGCGGCCGACGTGGTTTGAATGCGGCCATCGTGCGCCCCGCCGCTTACTGTTCGAGCTCGGCGAGGATCGTCGACGACGCGTAGACCTTCTCGCCGATCGACACCTTCGCGCGGCTGCCGATCGGCAGGTACACGTCGACGCGCGAACCGAAGCGGATGAAACCGTAGCGCTGGCCGCGCGACAGCGGCTCGCCGGCGCGTACGTAGCAGAGAATCCGGCGGGCGACGAGGCCCGCGATCTGCACGGCGGTGACGGTCTTGCCGCTCGCCGTCTGCATCACGACCGCATTGCGCTCGTTTTCGGTCGACGCCTTGTCGATCGCCGCGTTCAGGAATGCGCCCGGAAAGTACTCGACCTTGGTGATCGCGCCATCGACCGGCGAACGCTGCGAATGGACGTTGAAGACATTCATGAACACGCTGATCTTCAGCGCTTCGCGGTTCGCGTACGGATCCTGGGTGGTCTCGACCGCGACGATGCGGCCGTCCGCCGGGCACAGCACCGCGTTCGGCTGCGCCGGGATCGGACGCTGCGGATCGCGGAAGAACTGGACGACGAAGGCGAGCAGCAGCCAGAACGGCCACGCGAAGCCGAAGCCCCCGACGGCGTGGATCAACAGCGCGATGACGGCAGCAATCGCGATGAACGGCCAGCCTTCGCGCGCGATGATCGGATGAGGATAGTTCATGGATTCGTTCTGTGTTCGGTGAATTGCAAAGCCCGTAGCATAACAAAAGCCGCCCGGGGCACTGCTGCCTTCGGACGGCTTTTTGATGCCGACCCTCCACTCGAAGGGCCGGAACAGCACGCGGTGCTTAGTTCTTCGTCTGGTCGACGAGCTTGTTCTTCGCGATCCACGGCATCATCGCGCGCAGCTTCGCGCCGACCTGCTCGATCTGGTGCTCGGCCGTCAGGCGGCGGCGCGACTGCAGCGTCGGAGCGCCTGCCTTGTTCTCGAGAATGAAGCTCTTCGCGTACTCGCCCGTCTGGATGTCGGTCAGGCACTGCTTCATCGCCTTCTTCGTCTCTTCCGTCACGACGCGCGGGCCCGTCACGTACTCGCCGTACTCGGCGTTGTTCGAGATCGAGTAGTTCATGTTCGCGATGCCGCCTTCGTAGATCAGGTCGACGATCAGCTTCAGTTCGTGCAGGCACTCGAAGTACGCCATTTCCGGCGCGTAGCCTGCTTCGACCAGCGTCTCGAAGCCAGCCTTGATCAGCTCGACGGTACCGCCGCACAGCACGGCCTGCTCGCCGAACAGGTCGGTTTCGGTCTCTTCACGGAAGTTCGTCTCGATGATGCCTGCACGGCCGCCGCCGTTCGCTGCCGCGTACGACAGCGCGATGTCGCGTGCCGCGCCCGACTTGTTCTGCGCAACCGCGATCAGGTGCGGCACGCCGCCACCTTGCGAGTACGTGCCGCGCACGGTGTGGCCCGGTGCCTTCGGCGCGATCATGATCACGTCGAGGTCGGCGCGCGGGATCACCTGGCCGTAGTGGACGTTGAAGCCGTGCGCGAATGCCAGCGCCGCGCCCTGCTTGATGTTCGCGTGCACTTCCTTCGCGTACACGTCGGCGATCTGCTCGTCCGGCAGCAGCATCATGACGACGTCCGCGCCCTTCACCGCTTCCGCGACTTCCTTGACCGACAGGCCGGCGTTTTCGGCCTTGCTCCACGACGCGCCGCCCTTGCGCAGGCCGACCGTCACGTTCACGCCGCTTTCCTTCAGGTTCAGCGCGTGTGCATGGCCTTGCGAGCCGTAGCCGATGATCGTGACTTGCTTGCCCTTGATGAGGGAGAGGTCAGCGTCTTTGTCGTAGAAAACGTTCATGATGGGTTCCTTCGCTAATTCAAAAATTCAACAATTCGTTCGGATGGAGTACTGCGGGCCGGGACATGACGGCGCACCCGGCGTGCCTCTTCGGCATTTCGGCATCAAACCTTCAGGATGCGCTCGCCGCGTCCGATGCCGGAGCTGCCGGTACGCACGGTCTCGAGGATCGCGCTCGCGTCCAGCCCCTGGATGAATGCGTCGAGCTTGTCGCTCGCGCCCGTCAATTCGATCGTGTAGGTCTTTTCGGTCACGTCGATGATGCGGCCGCGGAAAATGTCCGACATCCGCTTCATTTCTTCGCGCTCCTTGCCCACTGCACGTACCTTGATCAGCATCAGCTCGCGTTCGATGTGTGCACCGTCGGTCAGGTCCACCACTTTCACCACCTCGATCAGGCGGTTCAGATGCTTCGTGATCTGTTCGATCACGTCGTCGGAGCCAATGGAAACGATGGTGAGCCGCGACAGCGATTGGTCTTCGGTCGGCGCCACCGTCAAGGTTTCGATGTTGTAGCCGCGTGCGGAAAACAGACCGACCACGCGCGACAGCGCGCCCGGTTCGTTCTCCAGCAGGACGGAAATGATGTGTCTCATGTTCGCTTCTTCCAGAATGTGTCCGTGTCGATTCACTCGCGCCGCGCGCCGCCACGTGCCGCACCGCCCTTCGTGAAGGCGGCCGCATCCGGGCCCGCGCGCGTCGCGCCGTTACAGATCTTCCGATCCGAGCAGCATCTCGGTGATGCCCTTGCCGGCCTGTACCATCGGCCAGACGTTTTCGGTCGGATCGGTCTGGAAGTCGAGAAACACGGTGCGATCCTTCAGGCGCAGCGCTTCCTTCAGCGCCGGCTCCACATCCGAGGTCTTTTCGATCCGCATGCCGACATGGCCGTACGCTTCGGCGAGCTTCACGAAATCGGGCAGCGCATCCATGTACGAATGCGAATAGCGCTTGCTGTATTCGATCTGCTGCCACTGGCGAACCATGCCGAGGTAGCGGTTGTTCAGCGAAATGATCTTCACGGGCGTGTCGTACTGCAGGCAGGTCGACAGTTCCTGGATGCACATCTGGATCGAGCCTTCGCCTGTGATGCACAGCACGTCGTCGTCCGGGTGCGCCATCTTGACGCCCATCGCCGCCGGCAGGCCGAAGCCCATCGTGCCGAGGCCGCCGGAGTTGATCCAGCGACGCGGCTTGTTGAAACGGTAGAACTGCGCGGCCCACATCTGGTGCTGGCCGACGTCCGAGCACACGAACGCATTGCCGTCCGTCAGCTCCCACGCCTTCTCGACCACGTACTGCGGCTTGATGATCTCGCTTTCGCGGTCGAACTTCAGGCAGTCCTTCGAGCGCCAGCCCTCGATGTCCTTCCACCATTGCGCGAGCGCGTCGGTGTCGGGGCCGTGCTCGGCCGTTTGCAGCTGCTCGATCAGCTCCTTCAGCACTTCCTTCACGTCGCCGACGATCGGGATGTCGACCTTCACGCGCTTCGAGATCGACGACGGGTCGATGTCGATGTGGATGATCTTGCGCGGACGCGACGCGAAGTGCGCCGGATCGCCGATCACGCGGTCGTCGAAGCGGGCACCGATCGCGATCAGCACGTCGCAGTGCTGCATCGCCATGTTCGCTTCGTAGGTGCCGTGCATGCCGAGCATGCCGAGGAATTTCTTGTCCGACGCGCGATAGCCGCCGAGGCCCATCAGCGTGTTCGTGACCGGGTAGCCGAGCAGGTCCGCGAACTGGTTCAGTTCACGCGACGCGTCGGCGAGGATGATGCCGCCCCCCGTATAGATGTAGGGACGCTTCGCCGTCAGCAGCAGCGACACGGCCTTGCGGATCTGGCCCGAATGGCCTTTCGTGACGGGATTGTACGAACGCAGCGACACGCTCTTGACGGGCTCGTACTGGCACGGCGTCTTCGAGATGTCCTTCGGGATGTCGATCAGCACCGGGCCCGGACGGCCGGTGCGGGCGATATAGAACGCCTTCTTGACGGTTTCCGCGAGGTCGCGCACGTCCTTCACGAGGAAGTTGTGCTTCACGCACGGGCGCGTGATGCCGACCGTGTCGCATTCCTGGAATGCGTCCTGGCCGATCGCGGCGGTCGGCACCTGGCCGCTGATCACGACCATCGGAATCGAATCCATGTACGCCGTCGCGATGCCGGTCACCGCGTTGGTGACGCCGGGGCCCGACGTCACGAGGCAGACGCCGACATTGCCGGTGGAACGCGCATACGCATCGGCTGCGTGCACGGCCGCCTGTTCGTGGCGCACCAGCACGTGCTGAATCTTGTCCTGCTTGTAAAGCTCGTCGTAAATATAGAGAACCGAGCCGCCGGGGTAGCCCCAGATGAATTCGACGTTCTCGTCGGCCAGTGCCTTCATGAGCACGGTGGCGCCGATGGAGTCGCTATCGGGAGGGGAAAGGGGTTCCGACGTGGAGAATTCCGCGCTGGGCATGTTCATCTTTGACCTTTCGAATTTTCGGCAAAAAATTGATCGGGTGCTCTCTGCCGGGCTTGTGGCTCGGGTTCAAGCGGCGCGTCCAGTTTGAAGGGCGGGCTTCTTGGGCCAGCCTCAAATGAGACCATCACTTCATGTTGCGAATCGTTGACGATAGCGGGTCGTGATTGGGTCGTCAAGCAAAATATCCCGCAGCGCATCATGCGCGCCGCCCGGCACCCCGCCGCCGCGGCTCGCGCGCAACGCGCGGCGCCCAATCCGGTGCCAAGCAGCGTGAAAATTTGTTAGCATCCGCGGGTTTTACGAAATTTTTCGACCTTTTACACCACGCAGCGGTCCGCAGCGCATACCTTCACGGAATGGCATCAGACAAGGAACTCGCCGACTTTCTGGCGGGCGTCGAAAGGCGCGCGTTCAAGCAGGCTGCGTACGCGGTGCGTGACGACGATGCGTCGCTCGACATCGTGCAGGACGCGATGATCAAGCTGGCCGAGAAATACGGCGACCGGCCGGCGGCCGAACTGCCGCTGCTTTTTCAGCGGATCCTGCAGAACACGATCCACGACTGGTTCCGCCGGCAGAAGGTCCGCAACACCTGGGTCACGCTCTTCTCGTCGCTGAACAACACCGACGACGAAGACTTCGACCCCCTCGAAACGCTCGAATCCGCGGACGACAACGCGGGCGTCGAGAGCAGCGAGCACCGCCTCGAAAGAGAGCAGGTTCTGGCCCTGATCGACGAAGAAATCCAGAAACTTCCGGCGCGTCAACGGGAAGCGTTCCTGATGCGTTATTGGGAAGATATGGATGTCGCCGAGACTGCCGCCGCAATGGGGTGCTCCGAAGGCAGCGTCAAGACGCACTGCTCACGAGCCACCCACACCCTGGCGCAAGCGCTCAAGGCCAAAGGAATCACGCTATGAGCTCCACTCCCGCAAACCGAGAACACGAATTCGCGCTGAAGGTGCGCCGCGCGCTGGATGAGCGCGCGGCCGAACTGCCTGCCGCGACCACCGATCGGCTGGCCGTCGCCCGCCGGGCTGCGCTCGCGCGCAAGAAGCCCGAGCCCGCGACCGCGCCGGTGTTCGTGCCGGCCTTCGCCGGCGCGGCCGGCGCCTACGGCCCGGCGCCCACGAGCCACCCGCAGGCCGGCCGCCCGTACGCGTCGTTCGCGCGCCGCCTGCTGCGTGCGTGGCCGCTCGCGCTGCTGCTCGCGGGGCTCATCGGCATCGCCTACTGGGAAGACATGCAGCGCACCGCCGAGCTCGCCGACATCGACGCGGCGATGCTCAGCGACGACCTGCCGCTCAACGCGTATCTCGATCACGGGTTCAACGCGTATCTTTCGCGCGCTCACTAACAGACAATAACGAGGGGATCGCACGGGTGAGTCAGAAGCGCGGCCTGGCCGTATTTTTCGGATGCGTGATCGCGATCGCCGTTTGCTACGTCGCCACGTATTCGCGATTCCACCCGTCCCCCGCGACGACTTCCGTCACGGCCAGCAGCCCTGCCGCGCCTGCATCGGCCGCGACCGGACTGACCACCGACCTCCCGCCGCTGCCGCTGCCGGCCGCCACCGGCCCGCTGTCGTGGGCGCGCCTCACGCCGGCGCAGCACGCGGCACTCGCGCCGTTCGCCGACCAGTGGGACGGCTTCAGCGACGCCCGCAAGCGCAAATGGCTGAAGATCGCATCGCGTTTCGCGAAGTTGACGCCGGATGACCAAAAGCGCCTGCAGGACCGGATGTCCGAATGGGCGCGGATGACGCCCGAGCAGCGCCGCGTCGCGCGCGAGAACTACCAGAGTGCGAAGGAGCTTTCCGCGCAGGCGCGCGAGCGCGCGTGGAAGGCCTACCAGCAACTCCCCGAGGAGCAGAAAGAGCGTCTTGCCGCGGCCGAGCGGCGCCGCCGGCCGAGCGTCGTCAGCGCGCCGCCGACCGTCGCCGACCGTGACGTCCGCCGCCTCGTCAATTCGCACGATCACCCGGCAAGCGGTGCGGCCACCGCACCGGCGCTCGCCTCGGCCGGCGCCGCCGCGCCGCCGGTGCCCGCGTCGTCGACGTCCGGCGCCGCGTCCGCGCCCGCTCCAGTGGCGCCGGTGTCGCCCGCCGACGCGCCTTCGCTGTTCAAAGGCTCCTGAGCGGCCGTGGCGAACGCCCGCGCACCCGAGACTCCGGCCACCGCGCCGTCCGTGCGGCGGCGTCTCGCCGCGCTGCTCTACGAAGGCGTGCTGCTGTTCGGCGTCGTGTTCTTCGCGGGGCTCGCGTTCAGCCTCGCGACGCAGCAGCGCAGCGGCCTCGTCCATCACAACCTGCTCGCCGCGTGGATCGCGCTCGTCGTCGGCGCGTACTTCGTCTGGTTCTGGACCCATGGCGGCCAGACGCTGCCGATGAAGACCTGGCGGCTGCGGCTCGAATCGTCGAGCGGCCGGCCGCTGCGCGCCGGCCACGCGCTCGTCCGCTATGCGCTCGGCTGGCTGTGGTTCCTGCCGCCGCTCGCACTGCATCCGCTCGTCGGCCTGTCGGTGCCGGTCACGCTGGCGCTCACCGCCGCATGGATCGTCGCATGGGCCGGCGCCGCGCGGCTGCATGCCGGCGGCCAGTTTCCGCACGACCGGATCGCGCGCACGCGCGTCGTCGCCATGCCGCGCTGACGCGCCGCATTCGCCAGACGAAATCAGCTCGCCCAAGCCTCCGCCACCTCGCCTGACGACCCGCCAGGCAACCGCAGACCGTTCGGTGCGGCAGATTACACAACCCCGTTCATTCACTGCTAAACACCCTGCATAGGTCGTAATAAGAACGTCTCGTGACTGTCACGGCACAGTCACGCCCGCATGGCGGAATGCCGGTAATGTCAACCGGCGCGAGTCATGCATGGGCCAGAAAACGTCCGCGACCTCCCTCTTCCGTCACCCGCTCGGCGCTCGCACCGCCACCGCGTTCCTGTCCGGCGCGGCCGCAACCGATAGCCTGGCGGCGCAGGAGCCGCCTGCCGCGCACACCACGCAGCACGACGACCCCGACCCGTCCGCGCATCGCTACCGCACCATCTGGCTGTCCGACATCCACCTCGGCTCGAGCGGATGCCAGGCGCCGTACCTGCTCGACTTCCTGCGTCACAACGATTCGGAATACCTGTACCTCGTCGGCGACATCATCGACGGCTGGCAGTTGAAGAAAGGCTGGTACTGGCCGCAGGCGCACAACGACGTCGTGCAGAAGATCCTGCGCAAGGCGCGCAAGGGCACGCAGGTCGTCTACATCCCCGGCAACCACGACGAAGGCGCGCGACAGTTCTGCGACCTCGCGTTCGGCGACATCCAGGTGCGCGGCGAGGCGTTCCACACGACGCTCGCGGGCAAACGTTTGTGGATCGTGCACGGCGACCTGTTCGACGGCGTGATCCAGCACGCGAAATGGCTCGCGTACCTCGGCGACACGCTCTACACGCTGATCCTCGTGCTGAACCGCTGGTTCAACCGGATCCGCAGCCGGCTCGGCTTCCAGTACTGGTCGCTGTCGCAGTACCTGAAGCACCAGGTCAAGAACGCAGTCAACTTCATCTCGCAGTTCGAGACCGTGATGACCGACGAGGCGCGCCGCCGCGGCTGCGACGGCGTCGTGTGCGGCCACATCCACAAGGCCGAGATCCGCGATATCGATGGCGTGCTGTACTGCAACGACGGCGACTGGGTAGAAAGCCTGTCCGCGCTCGTCGAAACGATGGAAGGCGAACTGAAGATCGTCTACTGGACGGTGATGCGCACCGCGCCGTCGGAGACCACGTCGCGCAAGGCCAAGGCCACTGCCTGACACAACCCTACTTACAGGACAATGCCGCGATGAAGATCATGATCGTCACCGACGCGTGGGAACCGCAGGTCAACGGCGTCGTGCGCACGCTGAAGAGCACGTCGCGTGAACTCACGGCGCTCGGCCACCGCGTCGAACTGCTGACGCCGCTGGAATTCCGCACGGTGCCCTGCCCGACCTACCCCGAGATCCGCCTGTCGATCCTGCCGTACCGCAAGCTGCGCGCGCGAATCGATGCGTTCGCGCCCGACGCGCTGCACATCGCGACCGAAGGCCCGCTCGGCCTCGCCGCGCGACGCTATGCGCGCACCCACAAGCTGCCGTTCACGACCGCATACCACACGCGCTTTCCGGAATACGTGCAGGCGCGCTTCGGCATCCCGCTGACCGCGACTTACCGCTTCCTGCACTGGTTCCACGGCCCGTCGCTCGCGGTGATGGCGCCGACGCCGGTCGTCAAGGAAGACCTCGAGAAGTTCGGCTTCACGAACGTCGTGCTATGGACGCGCGGCGTCGATCTCGACATCTTCCGCCCGATGGAGTCGAAGGTGCTCAACACCGCGCGGCCGATCTTCCTGTACGTGGGCCGCGTCGCGATCGAGAAGAACGTCGAGGCGTTCCTGCGCCTCGACCTGCCCGGCTCCAAGTGGGTCGCGGGCGAAGGCCCCGCGCTCGCGGAACTGAAGTCGCGCTACCCGGAAGCGAACTATCTCGGCGTGCTGTCACAGGCCGAGCTTGCGAAGGTGTATGCTGCGGCCGACGTGTTCGTGTTCCCGAGTCGCACCGACACGTTCGGCCTCGTGCTGCTCGAGGCGCTCGCCTGCGGCACGCCGGTCGCCGCGTATCCCGTCACGGGCCCGATCGACGTGCTCAGCGGCGGCGACGCGGGTACGATGCACGAGGACCTGCAGGAAGCCTGCCTCGAAGCGCTGAAGATCGAACGCACGACTGCGCGCGCGTGGGCAGAACGCTTCTCGTGGCGCGCGGCGTCCGAGCAGTTCGCATCGCATCTGAAGCCGCTGCCGAAGACCGCGTACTCGCCAGCCGAAGGTGCCGCCGTTTGAAACGAGACCTGAACGACAAGACCCCGCCCCCCGCCGCGACGCCGCAACGGCACCGCCCGTTCGACGAGGAAGAGCCGCATGGCGACACGGACGCGCACGCGTCCGAGCCGCTCGGCCCCGACGATCAACTGACGCCGCTGCCGCCGAACCCGTACAAGCGCCACCGCGGCATCACCCGCGCATGGTACGCACTCAAGCATTCGTTGAACGGCTTCCGTGTCGCGATCCGCGAGGAGAGCGCGTTTCGCCAGGAGCTCACGCTCGCCGCGCTGATGCTCCCGATCGGCGCGTTCGCGCCGGTGCCGGCTGCGTCACGTGCGCTGCTGATCGGCTCGGTGCTGCTGGTGCTGATCGTCGAACTGCTGAACTCGAGCGTCGAGGCCGCGATCGACCGCATCTCGCTCGAGCGCCACGAACTCTCCAAGCGTGCGAAGGACCTCGGCAGCGCGGCCGTGACGGTCGCGCTGTTCGCGTGCGTGACGACGTGGGGCTTCGTGCTCGGCCCGGTCGTCGCGCACTGGCTCGGCTTCTAGGCTTCCGGACGGCTGCCTGAGGGCGCATTGCCCACCGCCCGCGTGCGGCGCTGCACCATCCGTCGCGCGGGGCCGCGATCACGAAATGCGCCCGATGTGGCGAAACCCCGGTTTATAATCGTCCGCTAGACATAGAACAGCAACCCGCGCCGGACGAATCACGCAGCATCGATTGCAGCGCCCGCCAGTCCGGCACACACAGGGCCGGACGACATGGAAGCGAAACCTCCCCGCCGCACCCGCGAACGGATTCTCGAGTTGTCGTTGAAACTCTTCAACGAGATCGGCGAGCCGAACGTCACGACCACGACGATCGCCGAGGAAATGGAAATCAGTCCAGGCAACCTGTACTACCATTTCCGCAACAAAGACGACATCATCAACAGCATCTTCGCGCAGTTCGAGCAGCAGATCGAACGGCGGCTGCGCTTTCCCGAAGATCACCGTCCGACGATCGACGAAACCTGGTCGTACTTGCAGTACATGGCCGATTTCATGTGGACCTACCGGTTCCTGTATCGTGACCTCAACGACCTGCTCGCCCGCAACCGCACGCTCGAGACGCACTTCAAGCAGATCATCAGCCACAAGGTGCGCTTCGCGCACGACATGTGCGAGCTGCTCGTGTCCGACGCCGAGATGGTCGCGACGCCCGCCGAGATCGAGGTCATCGCCACCAACATGGCCGTTATTTCGACGTACTGGCTGTCGTATCAGTACGTGATGCATCCGCGCAAATACAACGACCAGGACGCGATCCGCGAGGAACTGCACCAGGTCAGCATGCACGTGATCTCCGTGATGGCACCATACCTGCGCGGCCGTTCGCGCCAGCTGTTCGACGACCTGGTCTCCGGCAAGCTACCGAAGCGCCAGTTCACCGACTACCTGCCGCCGCGCGACGGTTCGCCGCGCCCCGCCGACAGCCCGGTCACCGTTGGGCAGGCTCCCGCCAAGGATTCCAAGCAATGAAGGCGGTCTGCGTTTACTGCGGCTCGTCGCCCGGCGTGCGGCCCGTCTATGCCGACGCCGCGCGCGCATTCGGCCGCGCGCTCGTCGATGCGGGCATCACGCTCGTGTACGGCGGCGGCCGTGTCGGCCTGATGGGCGTGATCGCCGATGAAGTGATTGCGGCCGGCGGCCGTGCGGTCGGCGTGATCCCCGAACTGCTCGTCGACAAGGAAGTCGGCCATACGGGGCTGTCGGAACTGCACGTCGTGCCCGACATGCACCACCGCAAGAAAATGATGGCCGACCTCGCCGACGCGTTCGTCGCGATGCCCGGCGGCGCCGGCACGCTTGAGGAACTCTTCGAGGTTTACACGTGGGCGCAGCTCGGCTATCACCGCAAGCCCGTCGCGCTCTACAACATCGATTCGTTCTACGATCCGCTGATCGCGCTGCTGCGCCATACGGTCGACGAGGGTTTCATGCGTCCGGCCTATTTCGACGCGCTGTGCGTCGATTCGGAACCGGTCGAACTGATCGAGCGGCTTCGCCGCTATCAACCGCCCGCCAACGACAAGTGGGCGCCCGACGCAGCGAAGTAACCGTCCCCGGGAACCGCACACGATGACCGCACCGTCCGACCGCAAGGCCGTTCTCATCACCGGCGCGAGCCGCGGCATCGGCCGCGCGACCGCCGTGCTCGCGGCCGAACGCGGCTGGGACGTCGGCGTCAACTACGCGCGCGACGCGGCGGCGGCCGAACTCACTGCACAAGCCGTCCGCGACGCGGGCGGCCGGGCGTGCGTGGTCGCAGGCGACGTCGCGAACGAAGCCGACGTCGTCGCGATGTTCGACACCGTTGCGGCCGCGTTCGGACGCCTCGACGCGCTCGTCAACAACGCGGGCATCGTCGCGCCGTCGCTGCCGCTCGCCGACATGCCGGCCGACCGGCTGCGGCGGATGTTCGACACCAACGTGCTCGGCGCGTACCTGTGCGCGCGCGAAGCCGCGCGCCGGCTGTCCACCGACCGCGGTGGCCAGGGCGGCGCGATCGTCAACGTATCGTCGATCGCATCCCGGCTCGGCTCGCCGAACGAATACGTCGACTACGCGGGCTCGAAAGGCGCGGTCGACTCGCTGACGATCGGCCTGGCGAAGGAACTCGGCCCGCACGGCGTGCGCGTCAACGCGGTGCGACCCGGCCTGATCGAGACCGAAATACACGCGAGCGGCGGCCAGCCGGGCCGTGCGGCCCGCCTCGGCGCGCAAACGCCGCTCGGCCGCGCGGGCGAAGCGCAGGAAATCGCCGAAGCGATCGTCTGGCTGCTCGGCGACGCGGCGTCCTACACGACGGGCGCCCTGCTCGACGTCGGCGGCGGCCGGTAACCGCACGCGCGGCACATCAAAACCGCCGCCTCAAGCTATCTGTCGTCACGGCGCCACAAATCTTCACAATTTCGTGACGGTTTCAGTAAACATCCGTAATAGTTCCGTGATCTACTAGCGTACGTTCAGACAGGTGTCATAAACGCCTGTTCCTTGCCGCCCTGATGTGGCCCTTATCGGTCCGGCCCATGTCGCCGAACCGGCTCGACTCGACCCGAGATCTTTTCCATGCCTGGAACCGCAGCGCCCAGCCGGCGACGCACGTCCGTGCCCGCTCCGGCCCCGGACGCACGCCCAACCGCCGACGCCAACCTCACCGCGACGCTTGACGCCGCCGGCACGCCCGTCGTCGCCGCGACCGCCGCAACCAGCACCGCGCGCGACCGCTCGCTCCTGCTCGGCTGGCGCGCGTGGCTGCTCGTCGTCGCCCTGGTCTGCGCGTATGTGCTGCCCGGCGTGCTCGGCCACGACCCGTGGAAACAGGACGAAACCTACACGTTCGGCATCATCCAGCACATGCTCGAGACGGGCGACTTCGTCGTGCCGACCAATGCCGGCCTGCCGTTCATGGAAAAGCCGCCGCTTTACGCGTGGGTCGCGACCAGCCTTGCGTGGCTGCTTCAGCGCGTGATGCCGCTGCACGACGCCGCACGGCTCGCGAGCGCGTTGTTCGCGGCACTCGCGTTCGGCTTCGTCGCACGCGCGGCGCGTGTCGCCAGCCGCGCGGACAGTTGGTTCGACCTGCGCGTGATCGGTCCCGTCGTGCTGAGCGCGGGCACGCTCGTCGTCATCAAGCACATGCACGACATGATGACGGACGTCGCACTGTTCGCCGGTACGGCAATGGGCTTCTGCGGGCTGCTCGAACTCGTGATGCAGCACGTCGCGCGCGCGCAGCAGATGCGGCACGGGCTGCCGGTCCGGCCCTCGGGCCGCTGGGCCGCGCCGATCCTCGGCGCGGGCGTCGGCATCGCGCTGATGACGAAGGGGCTGTTCGTGCCGCTCGTATTCGCGGCCACGCTGGTCGGCGCGCTGGTGCTCTACCCGGCCTGCCGCACCCGCTCGTTCGCGCGCGCGCTCGGTGTCGCCGCGCTCGTGTTCGCGCCGTTCGCGCTGATCTGGCCGACCGCGCTGTTCCTGCGCTCCGAGACGCTGTTCATGACGTGGTTCTGGGACAACAACGTCGGCCGTTTCTTCGGCTTCTCCGTCCCCGAACTCGGTGCGGAAAACGACAAGCCGTTCTTCATCCTGCGTGCGTTCCTGCTCGTCGGCTTCCCGGTCGCGCCGCTCGCGATCGTCGCGCTCGCGCGCGGTGCATGGCGCGACTGGCGCACGCCGCGCATCGCGCTGCCCGTGCTGTTCGTCGGCATCGGGCTCGCGGTGCTGCAAGTGTCCGCAACGTCGCGCCAGCTCTACATCCTGCCGTTCTTCGCACCGCTCGCGCTGGTCGCCGCGCAGGCGATCGAACGCATTCCGCGCACGCTGCATCTCGCGTGGGATTACTTCAGCCGCGTGCTGTTCGGTACCACCGCCGCGCTCGCCTGGGCAATCTGGGCAGTGATGGCCGACCCGACCGCGTCGCGCGCGGATCTCGCGCCGCTCGGCCGCTGGCTGCCGCTCGACTGGACGATGCCGATCGAGCCCGCGCTCGTGATCGGTGCGCTCGCGCTGACGGTCGGCTGGCTGACGCTGCTGCCGAAGCTGCGCACGACGGGCCTCTGGCGCGGCGCGCTGTCGTGGGGCGCCGGTACGCTCGTCGCGTGGGGGCTCGTCTACACGCTGCTGCTGCCGTGGCTCGACGTCGCGAAGAGCTACCGCTCGGTGTTCGACGACCTGAACGCGCATCTCGCGCTCGAATGGAACGACGGCGACTGCATGGCGAGCCTGCACGGGCTCGGCGAATCGGAAGCGCCGATGCTGTACTACTTCTCCGGCATCCAGCACACGCCGATCGACGACGCGAAGACGACGCGCTGCACGTGGATGATCGTCCAGGGTGTACGGGCCGTCGATCCGGCGCCCGGCAGCGAATGGAAACTGTTCTGGACGGGCGCGCGCCCGGGCGACAACGAGGAACTGCTGCGCGTCTACGTGCGCACGCCCGAACAGCACCTGCAGTGACGCAGGACGGCGCGCGCCGTCTTGCCTGTCTTCATCTCCGGCAAAGATTGAAACCGGCCGCCTGAGCAGTGCGCAACCGCCGGGCGACGCGCGCCATCAGCCGGTTTCCCCGGCCGCCAACGCACCCGCGCGAATCTGCGGGCCCGCTCCTCCCCTCTTCAGTCACGCAACCACCCGGATCGTCAGAACGACGAACCGGGTTCGCGAAGAAACGCCAACTCCTCATCGGTCGACGCACGGCCGAGAATCGCGTTCCGGTGCGGAAAACGACCGAAGCGCTCGACCACGGCCGCATGCCGCAGTGCGAAGCGGTGATAGCTCGCGCATCCTGCCTCGTCGCGAATGCCCGCGCACAGACGCACGGCTTCCTGCTGGCTCTCGGCCGATTCGTCGTGTTCGAACGGCAGATACGCGAACGCGCGGTGATGGCCGCTCGGCAGCTGCGCATCCCAGCCGGCCGCGACGATGCGGCGTGAGAGCGCGAGCGCCTTCGGATCGGCGGCAAACGCGCGCGGCGTGCCGCGATGGATGTTGCGCGAGAACTGGTCGAGCACGACGATCAACGCAAGCGCACCCGACGGCGAACCGGCCCAGTGATCGCAGGCGCCGTCGCACGCGGCATCGAGCAGCGCGCCGTAGCGCGTGCGCAGCACATCGTCGAACGCCGCGCCGCCGTTGAACCAGATCTTGCGTTCCTGCCCGAATTCGGCCGAGCCCGGCTCGCCGAACCAGAAATCCAGAATCTCCCGCGCTTGCGGATCCAGCGCCGCCGCGCCCACCACCCCGGTGTCGATCGTCATGCAAACTCCAGTACGAGGCGCCGCGTGCGGGCGCTCTTCTTTTCAAGTTTCGCGACGCGCAGGTCGCCGATTTCCGACGTGTTGCGCACATGCGTGCCGCCGCACGGCTGCAGGTCGACCTGCTCGATGCGCAGCAGCCGCACGCGACCGAGGCCCATCGGCGGCTTTACGCTCATCGTGCGCACGAGTTCGGGTCGCTCGGTCATCTCGTCGTCGGTGATCCATTCGGTCGTGACCGGATGCGCGCCGACGACCAGGCCGGCAAGGCGCCGCTCGACGTCGGCGCGGTCGATCGCGTCGGACGTCGCGAAATCGAGCCGCACGTAGTCGGCCGTCACGCTGCAGCCGTCGACCGCGTACGGCAGCACCGCGCACATCAGGTGCGCGGCCGTATGCAGGCGCATGTGCCGGTAGCGGCGCGGCCAGTCGATCTCCGCCACCACGCGCGTGCCGGGCACGAGCGCCGCGACGCGCGCCTCCTGCCCCGGTGCCGGCACGTGCACGGCGTCGTCGGGCGTCGCGCCGTCGAACTTTGCCTTGCGCGTATCGGCGATCGCGATCGTGCTGCCGTCGGGCAGCGTCAGCGTGCCGGTGTCACCGGCCTGGCCGCCGCCGAGCGGATAGAACACGGTGCGGTCGAGCCGGATGCCGTCGTCGCCGACAGCCTCGACGACCGCATCGCATTGCGTGAGGTACGCATCTTCGCGAAACAGCGCTTGTGTCGTCATCGGGCGAGCCTCGTATCGATTGGGGGAAACGGCCAGTGTCGCGCCGTGCGGCGTGCGCGCCCAGACGCAAATCGTCCCGCACACGGGCAGCGGCGTACCGGTCGATCAACCGGGCCGGTTGCGCATCCAGTCGGCCGTGTCGTAGAACGAATGCATGAGCCGCTCGCGCAACGGCTCGGGCAGCCCGACATCCTCCATCGCCCACGCCATGCAGCGCAGCCACTGGTCGCGCTCGACCGACGCGATCGGGAACGGCAGGTGCCGCGCGCGCAGCCGCGGATGGCCGAACCGGTCGATGTAGTGGTCGGGCCCGCCGAGCCAGCCGCACAGGAACCAGAACAGCTTGTCGCGCGAACCGTCGAGCGATGCCGGGTGCAGCGCGCGAATCTGCGCGAACTCGGGCTCGAGGTCCATCAGGTCGTAGAAGCGGTCCACCATTTCGCGCACGCGGGCTTCGCCGCCCACGAGCTCGAACGCCGTCGGCTGCGACGGCGCATCATCATTCACATCGGTCATACGGATAGTCGGAAAACGGGATCTTCGGGGCCGCCGGCGACGCTCATGCGTCGCGCAGCGACTGCAGCGCGGGGCGCCGCAACACATTATGCAGGCTCAGCCAGCCGGCCGCACCGGCGCACGCGATGCCGGCCGCGATGCCGGCCGGCACGAGCCACGGATCGACGGCGAGCCGGAATTCGAACACGCGCGACGCGAGCACCCAGCCGACCGCGATCGCGCCCGCCGACGCCAGCGCGCCGGCCAGTGTCCCGACCACGACGAATTCCGCGCGCTGCACCGCGCCCACCTGCGCGCGCGACGCGCCGAGCGCGCGCAGCAGAGCGGCCTCGCGCACCCGTTCGTCGCGCGAGCCGGCGAGCGCCGTGTACAGCACGAGCACGCCGGCAGCGAGCGTAAATGCAAACAGGAACTGCACCGCACCGACCACCTGCAGCATCATCCGCTGCAACTGCGCGAGGATCGGCGCGACATCGATCGCGGTCAGGTTCGGGTAGCGCGCGATCAGCGGATCGAGCAGCGCGGCGTTCGATGCGGGCAGATGGAAGCTCGTGAGGTAGACGGCCGGGAAATCCTTCAGCACCGGCGGCGGCATCAGCACGAAGAAGTTGACGCGGAACGTGCCCCAGTCGAGCTTGCGCACGCTCGTGACCGGCGCGTCGACCGTCAGCCCTGTCACGTCGAAGCGCAGCGTGTCGCCCGGCTTCACGTTCAGCATCTTCGCGAGGCCGGCCTCGATCGAGATCTGCGGCGTGGCCGCGGTGCCGAACCAGTCGCCTTCGACGATCCGGTTGTCGGACGGCAGCTCGGTCGTATAGGACAGGTTGAACTCGCGGTCGACGAGCCGGCGCGCCTCGTCGGACGGATACGCGTCCGGATTCACCGGCTTGCCGTTGATCGCGACGAGGCGGCCGCGCACCATCGGCGCGGGCACCGCGTCGCGCACGCCGTGCGCGACCAGATAGGCCGCGACGTCGTCGCGCTGGTCGGGCTGGATGTCGATCAGGAACTGGTTCGGCGCGTCGGGCGGCGTCGACTGCCGCCAGCCCGCGACGAGGTCGTTGCGCGTGATCGCGATCAGCAGCAGGCACATCAGGCCGAGCGCGAGCGCGGTGATCTGCAGCGCGCTGGCCGTACCGCGCCGGTGCAGCGACGCGAGCGCATAGCGCCAGCCGACGCCCGCGGCCACGCGCGCGTTGCGCACCGCCCGCGCGGCGGCGAACAGCACGAGCCGCGCGATCAGCGCGAAACCGACCAGCGCGCCGGCGAAGCCGCCCGCGACGATCAGGCCGAGCTTCAGGTTGCCGGCGGCCGCGATCAACAGCCCCGCGAACAGCACGACGCCGATCGCATACGCCGCCCACGCGGTGCGCGACGCATCGCCCCACTCGCGGCGCAGCACGCGTACCGGCGGCACGCGCGTGAGCGGCACGAGCGGCGGCAGCGCGAAGCCGAGCAGCAGCACCAGCGCTGCGCCCACCCCGATGAGCGCCGGCCACGGCGTGGGCGGCGGCAGCACGACGTCGATCAGGCCGCCGAGCGCGGCCAGCAATGCCCAGTGGCCGCCGTAGCCGAGCACCGCGCCCGCGGCGCCCGACACGATCCCGATGCCGACGAATTCGAGCGTGAACAACGCGCCGAGCGTGCGGCGGCTCACACCGAGGCAACGCATCGTCGCGCAGCCGTCGAGATGGCGCTGCATGTAGCGCTGCGCGGCCATCGCGATCGCGACCGCCGCGAGCAGCGCGGTCAGCAGTGCGACGAGCGTCAGGAAATGGCGCGCGCGATCCAGCGTCTGCCGCACCTGCGGCTGGCCTTCCTGCAGCGACTCGAGACCGACGCCGCGCAGCTTCCCGCCGTCGACGCGTTCGTGCGCATAGGTTTCGAAGCGCGTGACAGCCTGCGCGTCGCCGGCAACCAGCAGCCGGTACGTGACGCGGCTGCCGTAGCCCGTGAGCCCCGTCGCGGCGAGCTCGTCCGCGCGCATCATCAGCCGCGGCGAAAAATTGACGAACGAGAAACCACGATCGAGCTCGCGGGAGATCGACGCGGCGACCGTGAACGTGCGCAGCCCGACGCGCACCGTATCGCCCGCCTTCAGGTGCAGCGCGTCGAGCAGCGCGGGATCGGCCCACACGGTGCCGGGCGCGGGAATCGCGTCCGCCTTGTGCGCGGCAGCGGCGCCGGCCGGCAGAATCTCGACCGCGCCGCGCAGCGGATACCCGGACGACACGGCCTTCACGGCCGCGAGGCGCGCAGGCGCAGCGTCGGTCGCCGGCCCGGCCGCGGCGGACGCGATCATGCTCGGGAAAATCGCGGTCGTCGCGGTACGCAAGCCAAGCGCGCGGGCCTGGCGGTCGAACGACGGATCGACGGGACGGTCGGCGCGCACGACGAAATCGGCGCCGAGCATCTGGCGCGCGTCGCGCTCGAGCCCCTGGCGCAGCCGGTCGGCGAGAAAGCCGACGCTCGTCAGTGCCGCGACCGCGAGCACCAGCGCGAGTACGAGCAGCGTCAACTCGCCCGCGCGCCAGTCGCGCGCGGTCATCCGTGCGGCCTGGCGGATCAGGTCGCGCAGGCCGAAACGGCCGGCATGCGCGGGCATGTCATGGCCGGGTTGCCCGGCCGGCGGCTGCGCCGCGTGTTGCCGCCCCTTCAATCGCGCTTCCCCCCGATCGAGTTGAGCCGCGACACCATGTGGTTCGCCATCCCGCGAAAGCCGCCCGACACGCCGCGCCACAGGCGCGGCAGCGCCCAGGCCGAAGCGGCGATGAAGGCAGCGAGCAGCACGAGGAACGCGAGCGGGACGAAGAACGCGAGGACGAGCCCGCCGACCACGAGGCCGTCTTCGGTCGACGACGCGACCCAGTTCGAAATCGGTTCGGGAGACAGGTTGATCAGCGCGCGCGTACCGGCCTTCGCCACGTGCGCGGCGCCGGCAAGCGAACCGCCGGCGAGCCCGGCGACCGCCAGCACGGTCGGATCGGCATGGCCCAGGGCGCCGGCCGCGAGCACGGCGCCGGCCGGGATTCGGATGAAGGTGTGCACGGCATCCCACAGCGAGTCGAACGCGGGGATCTTGTCGGCGAGGAATTCGGTGAGGGTGAGCACGGCCGCGGCGCCGATGACCCACGGCGACATCAGGACGGCCAGCGTGTCGGGCAGATGGAGCCAGCCGACCCGCGCCAGCACGCCGGCGATCAGCACCGTCAGGTACAGGCGCAGCCCGCTCGCCCACGCGAGCCCCGCGCCGAGCGAAATGGCTTCGATCATGGCCCTCTCCTTGCACTTTCCGTGCGCTTTGCCGATCGATCGGATCGGGTCGGTCAGACCGGCCGCGCGGCGCGTGGCGACCGGCGCCGCATGCCGCGAACGGCACAACGGCATTCAGGCCCGAATGCGTTCCATTATAGACAGGTTGGAACCTGTTCCCGCTAATAACGGGCTTGCGCCGGCCACCAGACGGGCCGAGCGCAAGGGATGCGGCGACCAACGGAAGTCCCGGTGGGACGAAGCGAATACTCGACGTATTCGCGACGCGCATGACGCCGCGACCGGCCCTTCCGGTGGCCAGTCCCACACATGTTTTTTCCCAAACAGGGGAACGTGCCGTGCCGGCGCAATTCCGCAGTGCGGGGTACGGGCGCAGCGCGCCCGGGATCCCGTCGTCCGGGACTCCGGCGTCAGGCGGCCGACGACAGCTTGAGGCCGACCAGCCCCGCGACGATCAGCGCAGCGCTCGCGACGCGCGCGACGGTCAGCGCCTCGCCCATCATCACGATGCCGAACACGAACGCGCCGACCGCGCCGATGCCCGTCCACACCGCGTACGCGGTGCCGAGCGGCAACTGGCGCATCGCGACCGCGAGCAGCCCGAAGCTGGCCAGCGCCGTCACGATCGTAAACACCGACGGACCGAGCTTCGTGAAGCCGTCCGACGATTTCATGCCGGCCGCCCAGGCCACTTCCAGCACACCGGCAATCAACAACAATACCCACGCCATCTCGACGTACTCCGTATCGGATGGGGCCGTCCCCGTTGAAGCGAATGACCCGGGGTCGTCCCCGGGCGGCGCCGAGTATAACAAGAGGCTTACGGATAGGCGGGACGCGGCGCACGGCCGGCGGCCGATCCGGGGCAGGATCGGCCGGGCCCGATCAGTTCGACATCAATTCGACACGCGCTTCGGCGCGACGCCGCCGACGCAGCGGTCGTCGCGGTACAGCGCCCACTCCTCGCACACGCGGCCATCCTTGAACATGCACATCCCGACCTGCCCGCTCGGCAGGCTGCGGATCACGTGGCGACCGCCGAGCTTCTCGCAGTTGACCGACGCGGGATTGGCGAGCGCGGCCTGCGCGGGCGGCTGTTGCCCCGGCGGCAGCGGTTGGGCGTACGCGCCGGGCGCAGTCAGCGCCAGCGCACAAATGACGGCCAGACGGACGGACATTGCACGCTCCTCGTTTTTGTTCGCGGAACGGTCAGCATAACGGGGAATGCACGGCCGGTGTGCAAGGCCGGCGCCGGCCGCGCGACTGTCGCGCCGACGCAACCGTGCCGGCGCGCGGCGTCACGCCAGCCCGGACTGCCGGCGCCGGGCGATGCCCGTCACGCGGCGCCGACCAGCCGGTAGCCGACGCCCGTCTCGGTGACGATGTATTCGGGCTGCGCCGGGTCGCGCTCGAGCTTCTGGCGCAGGTGCGCCATATAGATGCGCAGGTAGTGATGGCTCTCGACGTGCGACGGCCCCCATACGTCGCGCAGCAACTGGCGGTGCGTGAGCACGCGCCCAGCGTGCCGCACGAGCGTCGCGAGCAGCCGGTATTCGAGCGGCGTCAGGTGCACGATCTCGCCGTCGCGCCATACCTGGCGCAGCGCGAGATCGACGGACACGGTGCCGAAGCCCACCTTCGGCGACTCGTTCGCGCCGCCCTGGTTGCGCCGGCGCAGTTGCGCGCGGATCCGCGCGCGCAGCTCGGACACGCCGAACGGCTTGGTCAGGTAGTCGTCGGCGCCCGCGTCGAGCGCCGCGACTTTCTCGTCTTCCTGCGTGCGCGCGGACAGCACGATCACCGGCACCTCGGACCAGCCGCGCAACTCGCGGATCACGTCGAGGCCGTCGGTATCGGGCAGGCCGAGGTCGACGATCACGAGATCGGGCTTGCGCGTCGCCGCGTCGATCAGCCCCTGCTTGCCCGTCTCGGCCTCGAACACGGCGATGTCCTCCTCTTCGAGCGCGGCACGCACGAAGCGGCGGATCTGCTTTTCGTCCTCGATCAGGACGACGGTCAGGCTGGGTTCACTCATGGTCTGGCAATGACTCGGATGGGGACGATGCGCCCGGCACGTCGGATTCGTCGTCGGGCACGGCGGGCGCGGCCGGCGGCGTCTCGACCGGCAGCGTGAACCAGAAGCGCGCGCCCGTCACGTGGCCGTCGGGCGCAGTGCGGTTGAGCGCGCCGATTTTACCGCCGTGCGCCTCGACGATCGCACGGCAGATCGCGAGGCCGAGCCCGATACCCGGCGTCGCCGACTCCTTCTCGCCGCGCGTGAACTTGTCGAAGATCCGCGTTTCCATGCCGGCCGGCAGGCCCGGGCCGTGATCGTCGACGTGCACGCGCACGAACGGGTTCCCGTAGGGCAGGCCGTCGTCGCTGACGCGCTCCGCGCCGATGTCGATCGGCGTATCGGGCGGCGTGTATTTCGCCGCGTTCTCGAACAGGTTGGTGAACAGGCGCTCCATCAACACCGCGTCCATCTGCAGCAGCGGCAGGTCCGCTGGCAGCGCGACGCGCGCGGGATGGCGCGCAAGCACGCGCTTGCACGCGGCAAGCGCCGCGCCGACGGTTTCCTCGAGCAGCGACCACTGGCGCTTGAGCTGCAGGCTGCCGGCCTGCAGCCGCGCCATGTCGAGCAGGTTCGTGACGATGCCCGTCATCCGCAGCGCCTCGTCGTGGATCGCGTCGACGAGTTCGCCCTCGCGCTGCGCGAAGCGTTCGGCCGCCGCGGCATCACCGCCCTGCGCGGCCGCGCGTCCGTTCGCGAGCATCGACGAGAAGCCGACGATCGTCGTGAGCGGCGTGCGCAGGTCGTGCGAGATCGCCGACAACAGCGAGTTGCGCAGCCGCTCGGACTCCATGTTGACGAGCGCGTCGCGCGCGATCTCGACGTAGTGCACGCGTTCGAGCGCGAGCGCGATCTGCGCGGCGAATGCATCGAGCATCCGCTGCTGCTCGGGCACCTCGAGTTCGCGCGGCTCGCGCGACGCGACCGCGAGCACGCCGCGCGTGCGCATCGGCGCCTTCAGCGGCAGGTACAGCGCGACCGTCGCGGGTAGCGTGTCGGTGCCGCGGCCGGCCGGCTTCTGCTGGTCGTACACCCACTGGCCGACGTCACAGTCGAGATCGGCGCCCGTCAGCGTGACGGCCGCATCGGGTTCCTCGATCTTCTGGCGCACCTTGTCCGCGCTGTCGGGCAGCAGGAACGCGACGCGCGCGCGGAACACCTCGCCCACGTGGCGGCTGCCGATCTCGACGATCTGCTCGGTCGTCAGCGCCGCGCCCAACTCGCGCGCCATCGCGTAGATCGCGCCGGTGCGGCGCTCGCGGCGCTGCGCGACGCTCGCCTGGCGCGTCAGCGTCGACGTCAGGTGGCTGATCACGAGCGACGTCAGCAGCATCCCGAAGAAGGTCAGCAGGTATTGCGTGTCGCTGACCGAGAACGACATGCGCGGCGGCACGAAGAAGAAATCGAATGCGGCCACCGACAGGAACGACTGCAGCACGCCCGGGCCGCGCCCGAGCCGCACCGCAGAGAACACGACGCCGAGCAGGTACAGCATCACGAGGTTCGTGAGGTCGAGCCGCTCGGACACGACGTTTGCGACGACGGTGATCGCCGCGCAAATCGCGGCCGCGTACATGTAGTGCCGCGGCGGCGAACGGTGCGTGCCGAACTGCGCGAACGCATCGCGCCAGTCGCGCGCGCGCGGGTCGAGCGGCGCCGCGCGTGCCTCGTCGCTCGCGGACGCGCGGATCAGCATCAGGTCGACGTCGCCTGCGCGTTCGGCAAGCTGTTCGCCGAACGGCCGCGCGAAGCGGCGCACGAGCCCGACCTTCGGCGAGCCGCCCGCGACGATCTTCGACACGTTGCGCACCTTCGCATAGCCGATCAGCGCGGCGACCGCGTCGGCGCCGGCGAGCGTGGCGGTTTCAGCGCCGAGCTCGGCCGCGAGTTTCAGCGCATCGAGCGTGCGCTGCCGCTGCGCGTCGGGCAGCCGCTGCAGGCGCGGCGTCTCGACATACACGGCGATCCAGTCGGCTTTCAGGCTTGCGGCGAGCCGCGCGGCCGCGCGCACGAGCGTCGGCGCTTCGGCGCCGGGCCCGACGCACACAAGTAGCCGCTCGCGCGCCTGCCAGATACGCTGGATCGAACGGTCGGCACGGTATTCGCGCATCTGCGCGTCGACTCGGTCGGCCGTGCGCCGCAGCGCCAGTTCGCGCAACGCGATCAGGTTGCCCTTGCGGAAGAAGTTGCGCACCGCGCGCTCGGCCTGCTGCGCGAGATAGACCTTGCCGTCGCGCATCCGCTCGAGCAGCTCCTCGGCCGGCAGGTCGACGAGCGTGACCTCGTCGGCCGCGTCGAACACGCGGTCGGGCACGGTCTCCCACACGCGGATGCCGGTGATCGCACCGACCACGTCGTTCAGGCTTTCGAGGTGCTGGACATTGACGGTCGTATATACGTCGATGCCCGCGTCGAGCAGTTCGTAGACGTCCTGCCAGCGCTTCAGGTGCCGTGCGCCCTGCACGTTCGAGTGCGCGAGTTCGTCGACGAGGATCAGTTGCGGCTGGCGCGCGAGCGCGCCGTCGAGATCGAATTCGGCGAGCGTGCGGCCGCGATAGTCGATGCGCGCGAGCGGCAGCACGTCGAGGCCGTCGAGCAGCGCGGCGGTTTCACTGCGGCCGTGGGTCTCGACGATGCCGACGACGACGTCGATGCCTTCCTGCAGGCGCTGGCGCGCGGCCTGCAGCATCGCGTAGGTCTTGCCGACGCCAGCCGATGCGCCGAAGAAGATCTTGAGCTGGCCGCGACGCTGCTTTTCTTCGTCTCGCTGCAGCTTGTCGAGGAGTTGGTCTGGATCGGGACGGTTCATGCGTCAGGAAAGCGAAGCGCACGGATGCGCGCGAGTACGAGCATTGTTGTTCCAAATCGCCGCAAAAGGCAAAGACGGCGCACGCGCCGTCGGGAAAAAGCGCATTCGACGCGGCTCGGGCCGCGCCGGATGCCGGTTGCCGGGCCGTGCGCCCGGACGCGCGATCAGTGCGCGGCCTGCGCCGCGTCGAGCGCGAGGTTCAGCTTCAGCACGTTCACGCGCGGCTCGCCGAGCACGCCGAACTGACGGCCCGTCGTGTTCGCGGCGACGAGTTGCGCAACCGCGTCGGGCGCCAGGTTGCGGGCCTTCGCGACGCGCTCGACCTGGTACGCGGCAGCAGCCGGCGTGATCTCCGGATCGAGGCCGCTCGCCGACGCCGTCACGAGGTCGACCGGCACGGGCTTCGACATGTCGGTGCCGGCGTCGCGCAGCGCGGCGATGCGCCCCTTCACCTGGTCGGCGAGCGACGGGTTCAGCGGGCCGAGGTTCGAGCCGCCGGAGCCGGTCGCGTTGTACGGCATCGGCGCCGTGGCCGACAGCCGGCCCCAGAAGTACTTCGGCGCATCGAACTGCTGGCCGATCAGCGCGGAGCCGACCGCCTTGCCGTCCTTCTCGATCAGGCTGCCGTTCGCCTGCGACGGGAACACGGCCTGGCCGAACACGGTCATCACGGCCGGGTAAGCGAGCCCCGTCACGGCGGTCAGTACGACAAAGATCACGACGAGCGGACGAATCAACGTTTTCATGATGTTTCCTTCAAGACCTCAGGCCCAGCCGAGTGCGGCGAGCGTCATGTCGATCAGCTTGATGAACGGGAACGGCAGCAGCACGCCGCCGAGGCCGTAGACCAGCAGGTTGCGGCGCAGCAGCGACGCGGCGCCGAGCGGCCGGTACGTGACGCCCTTCAGCGCGAGCGGGATCAGCGCGACGATGATCAGCGCGTTGAAGATCACCGCCGACAGGATCGCGGACGCCGGCGACGTCAGGTGCATGATGTCGAGCACGCGAAGTTGCGGGTACGTCGTCACGAATGCGGCCGGGATGATCGCGAAGTACTTCGCGATGTCGTTCGCGATCGAGAACGTCGTCAGCGAACCGCGCGTCATCAGCATCTGCTTGCCGATCTCGACGATCTCGATCAGCTTCGTCGGGTTCGAGTCGAGGTCGACCATGTTGCCGGCTTCCTTCGCGGCCTGCGTGCCCGTGTTCATCGCGACCGCGACGTCGGCCTGCGCGAGCGCCGGCGCGTCGTTGGTGCCGTCGCCGGTCATCGCGACGAGGCGCCCCGCCGCCTGGTGCTCGCGGATCGTCGCGAGCTTGGTTTCCGGCGTCGCTTCCGCGAGGAAATCGTCGACGCCCGCTTCCGCCGCGATCGCCGCGGCCGTCAGCCGGTTGTCGCCCGTCACCATCACGGTCTTGATGCCCATCTTGCGCAGTTCCGCGAAGCGCTCCTTGATGCCGCCCTTCACGATGTCCTTCAGCTCGATCACGCCGAGCACGCGTGCCGCACCCTCATGCAGGTCGGCCACGACGAGCGGCGTGCTGCCGCGGCGCGCGACCTCGTCGACCGCGCGGCGCACTTCTTCCGGGAAGCGGCTGCCGTGCGTCTCGACGTAGCGGCGGATCGCATCGGCCGCGCCCTTGCGGATCTCACGGCCGGGCAGGTCGACGCCGCTCATCCGCGTCTGCGCGGAGAAGCCGAGGAACGTCGCATGCAGTTGCGCCATGTCGCGCTGGCGAATGTTGAAACGTTCCTTCGCGAGCACGACGATGCTGCGGCCTTCCGGCGTTTCGTCGGCGAGCGACGACAGTTGCGCGGCATCGGCCAGCGCTTCCTCGGTCACGCCCGGTGCGGGCACGAACGTCGATGCCTGGCGGTTGCCGAGCGTGATCGTGCCGGTCTTGTCGAGCAGCAACACGTCGACGTCGCCGGCCGCTTCCACCGCGCGGCCCGACGTCGCGATCACGTTCGCCTGCATCATCCGGCTCATCCCCGCCACGCCGATCGCGGACAGCAAGCCGCCGATCGTCGTCGGGATCAGGCACACGAGCAGCGCGACGAGCGCGGTGATCGTCACCACGTGGCCGGCCTTCATCGCTTCGACCGAGAACATCGAGAACGGCAGCAGCGTCGCGGTCGCGAGCAGCATCACGATCGTCAGCGCGACGAGCAGGATCGTCAGCGCGATCTCGTTCGGCGTCTTCTTGCGCTTCGCGCCTTCGACCATCGCGATCATCCGGTCGAGGAATGCCTCGCCGGGGTTCGCGGTGACCTTCACGACGATCCAGTCGGACAGCACGCGCGTGCCGCCCGTCACCGACGAGAAGTCGCCGCCCGATTCGCGGATCACCGGCGCGGATTCGCCGGTAATCGCCGATTCGTCGACGGACGCGACGCCGTCGACGACCTCGCCGTCGGCCGGGATCACGTCGCCGGTCTCGACGAGCACGATGTCGCCCTTGCGCAGATCGGACGCGGTCGTGATGCGGATCGGCGACTTCGGATGCGGCTCGTTGAGCTTCTTCGCCATCACGTCCTTCTTCGCGCTGCGCAGCGATGCGGCCTGCGCTTTCGAGCGCCCTTCGGCGAGCGCTTCGGCGAAGTTCGCGAACAGCACCGTGAACCACAGCCACAGCGCGATCGCGAGGATGAAGCCCGACGGCGCCTCGGCCTGGCCGGAGAGCGCCGCGATCCACAGAATCGTGGTCAGGATGCTGCCGACATACACGCAGAACATCACCGGGTTGCGGAACTGCGTGCGCGGCGTGAGTTTCTTGAACGAGTCCACGATCGCCGGGCGCAGCAGCGCCGGATCGAACATGGACCGTGTTGCGGAATGTTGAGTCATTGCGATCTCTTCAATCTCTTCAGTCTTTTCAATGTGTCGCCATGCGGGCGCGCATTACGCGCCCAGCCACATCATCAGGTGCTCGACGCCAGGGCCGAGCGCAAGCGCCGGCACGTAGGTCAGCGCGCCCACCAGCAGCACGGTGCCGAGCAGCAGCACGACGAACAGCGGACCATGCGTCGGCAGCGTGCCGCTCGTCGCCGCGATGCGCTTCTTCGCGGCGAGCGAGCCGGCGATCGCCAGCACCGGCACGATCGTGCCGAAGCGGCCGAACCACATCGCGATCGCGGTCATCCAGTTGTAGAACGGCGTGCCGACCGTCAGGCCCGCGAACGCGCTGCCGTTGTTGTTCGCGGCCGAGCTGAACGCGTACAGGATTTCCGAGAAGCCGTGCGGGCCCGGGTTCGCGATGCCGGCCTTGCCGGCATCGGCGAGCACCGCGATCGACGTGCCGACCAGCACGAGCAGCGGCGTGAGCAGCACGACGATCGATACCATCTTCATCTCGTACGACTCGATCTTCTTGCCGACGTATTCCGGCGTGCGACCGATCATCAGGCCGGCGACGAACACCGCGAGCAGCGCGAACACGAGCATCCCGTAGAGGCCCGAGCCGACCCCGCCGTAGACCACCTCGCCGAGCTGCATCAGCAGCATCGGCACGAGGCCGCCGAGCGGCGTCAGCGAATCGTGCATCGTGTCGACCGCACCGCACGACGCGGCCGTCGTCGCGACGGTGAAGATGCCGGTCTGCGCGATCCCGAAGCGCGTTTCCTTGCCTTCCATGTTGCCGCCGGGCTGCAGCGCGCTCGTCGACTGGTCGACGTGCAGCGCGGCGAGCGTCGGGTTGCCGCCCTGCTCGGCGCTCACCTCGGCGCCGATCGCGATCACGAACGCGACCGTCATCGCCGCGAGCACCGCGATGCCTTGTCGGCGGTCGCCGATCACGCGGCCGAACACGAGACACAGCGCGGCGGGGATGATCAGGATCGCGAAGATCTGGATGAAGTTCGCGAACGGCGTCGGGTTCTCGTACGGATGCGCGGAGTTCGCGTTGAAGAAGCCGCCGCCGTTGGTACCGAGCATCTTGATCGCTTCCTGCGACGCGACCGGGCCCATCGCGAGCGTCTGCTTCGTGAGCGGGGTCGGCACCGTCACCGGGTTGCCCTTGTCGTCCTTCACCGGGTTGCCCTGCGCGTCGAGCTTCGGCGCCGCATAGGTGCTCGCCTGCAGCACCGGCACGTCCTCGTACGCCTTCATGTTCTGGATCACGCCCTGGCTCATCAGCAGCGCGGCGATGATCACCGACATCGGCACGAGCACGTACATCGTCACGCGCGTGAGGTCGACCCAGAAGTTGCCGATCGTCTGCGCGGTATGACGCGCGAAGCCGCGGATCAGCGCGATCACGACGACGATGCCGGTCGCCGCCGACAGGAAGTTCTGCACGGTCAGGCCGAGCATCTGCGTCAGGTAGCTGACGGTCTGCTCGGGTGTGTAGTCCTGCCAGTTCGTGTTGGTGACGAAGCTGACGGCCGTGTTGAATGCGCCGTCGACCGTCATCGCGCCGAACTGCTGCGGGTTGCCGGGCAGGAAGCCCTGCAGGCGCAGCAGGCCGTAGAGGAACAGCGCGCCGAGCGCGTTGAACGCGATCGTCGCGATCGCGTACTGTTTCCAGTTCATTTCGCTGCCGGCATCGACGCCGGCGATGCGGTACAGCACGCGCTCGAGCGGCGCGAACACGCGCACGACGCGCGAGCTGCCGTCCATCACCGCCGTCAGGTAGCGAGCGACCGGCACGGCCGCCGCCAGCAGGACGACGATAAAGAGCAGCGTCTGCAACAGGTTGTTCGCGTTCATTCGATGTCCTCCGCGCGCAGCAGCGCAAAGACGAGATACGCGAACAGCAGCGCGGTGGACGCGCCTGCCAGCCAAAGCATCCAGGTCATGCTCGCCCCCCGCGACCGTATTGCACGAGCTTGTCGCAACCGGCAATCAAACCGAGGATCAGCGCGGTGAAAAGCACCAGGGCGCCGATAAATACCCCATCCATTTTTGTGTTCTCCGTCGTCGAAATCAGACGACTAGAACCTTATGTGAACGTACGTAAAGGACGGGTCAAAGGTATCGGGGCGGATATAAAAAACGCGTAAACGCGAAGCGGGAGAAAAACGGAGGCAGGACGGGCGGCGCCGCAGCGCCGCCCGCGAAGGCGCGTGCCGGCATGGCGCCGGCACGAGGGGGACGGTCAGGGAACGAGGATCGTCGAGCCGGTGGTCTTGCGCGCTTCGAGATCTTCATGCGCGCGGCCGACTTCCGCGAGCGGATAGCGCTGGTTGATGCTCGTCTTCACCTTGCCCGACAGGATCACGTCGAACAGTTCGGCGGCCGCGGCTTCGAGATCGGCGCGCTTCGCGATGTACGAGAACAGCGTCGGCCGCGTGAAGAACAGCGAGCCGCGCGACGAGAACTCCTTCGAGTCGATCGGCGGCAGCGGGCCCGACGCGTTGCCGAAGCTGACGAACAGCCCGAGTGGCGCGAGGCTGTCGAGCGAGCCGACGTAGGTATCCTTGCCGATCGAATCGTAGACGACCGGCACGAGCGCATCGTTCGTGATCGCCCTCACACGCTGCGTGAAATTCTCGCGCGTGTAGACGATCGGGTGGTCGCAGCCGTGCGCTTTCGCGAGTTCGGCTTTCTCGTCGGAGCCGACCGTACCGATCACGGTCGCGCCGAGCGCCTTCGCCCACTGGCAGACCAGCAGGCCGACGCCGCCCGCCGCCGCATGGATCAGGATCGTGTCGCCGGCCTTGACCGGATACGTGCGGCGCAGCAGGTAGTGCGCGGTCAGGCCCTGCAGCATCACCGACGCCGCGTCGTCATAGCCGATGCCGTCCGGCAGCTTGACGAGGCGATCGGCGGGCAGCACGCGCTCCTGCGCGTACGCGCCGGGCGACGACCACACATAGGCGACACGGTCGCCGGGCTTGAACGCGGTCACGTCGTCGCCGACAGCCGTCACCTCGCCGGCCGCCTCCATCCCGAGCCCGGCGGGCAGCGGCTGCGGATAGAGGCCGGTGCGGAAATACACGTCGATGTAGTTGAGCCCGACCGCATGCTGCTTGACGCGGACCTGGCCCGCCTGCGGCTCGCTGACCTCGACGTCGACCCACTTCATCACATCCGGGCCGCCTGCCTGGTCGTATCGGATTGCTTTCGGCATCGTTTCGCTCCTCGTCTGTCTATCTGTCAGGAAAAAATCCGGGTCGTCGATGCGCGGGCCGGCCGAATCATGCAGGAACCGGGCGGCAGGTGCGCGTCGCGACGCGACGATTCTCGCGCGTGGCAGCGATCCGTGCATGGCCCTGCCGTCAGCAGGGGCAATCGGGCCCTACGTCCTGCATGACGCGTGCACGCGCGCGGTGATGTCGGGGGCGTGCGGCTGCGCGGTCATCGGGTCGCGCAGGAATACAAAAACCGCACGAAAACCTAAAGACAGGTTCACGCATGCCGTTAAGCCAGAGGTCGGTCAATTCGCACCGACGCGCAGATACGCCATCAAAAACATTACATTCAAACCGAGGATCCTAGTCATGCGCATTCCCATCATTGCATCCATACTGCTTGCCCTTGCCTCCTACACTGCGCAAGCGGCGACCTCTATCACGATCGATGCGAAGCAGAATTGCATTCAAAATGCGATCACGCCAGGTCCGTCGTACGGCAATTCGGCTACCGTCCAACTCGCGCCCGGCCGGTACGTGATGTCGCTTTCGACGAACACCATGAGCTGCACGGGCGGGAACGGCTGCCTGATCGATACCGTGCATTTGGTCGGTGGCATGGGCAGTGCGCGATGGGGCATGGCGGTGACGAAGCAGCCAACCGTGGTCGACGTCGGCGGCAACGCGACCGCCCTCACCCTCTGGAGCTTCATCACCGACGACGTCTGCGCCGACAACAGCGGGCAGGCCACCCTGTTGATCCAGACGGTCAACTGACCCGCGAGCGGCGGTTAAAACCGAAAAGCAGGCAAACAACCGACGACGAACGTATCGTCACGATCGTTCGTCTCCTCCAGCGTCAGCAAACGTCCTGCATGCTCCGCGCCAGATCGTCGAGCAGCATCCGCGCGGTCGCGACGTTGGTCGCGATCGGCACGTCGTGCACGTCGCACGCGCGCACGAGCGCGGTGATGTCGGGATCGTGCGGCTGAGCGGTCATCGGGTCGCGCAGGAACACGACGATGTCGACGCGGCCTTCGGCCAGCTCGGCGCCGATCTGCAGGTCGCCGCCGAGCGGCCCCGACAGCTTGCGCTCGACCTCCAGCCCGTGCGCGGCCGCGATGCGGCCGCCCGTCGTGCCCGTCGCGACCAGCCGGCATTGCGCGAGCGTCGCGCGGAATTGACCCGCGAGCGCGACGATCTCGTCCTTCTTCGCGTCGTGCGCAATCAGTGCGATGCGGGGTTTGCTCATCTCCGGTTCCTTCGTCGTTCGGTTGTTGTCGTGATCGTGAATCGGGAGCGCGTCAGAACGTGCCCGGATACGCGCCGCCGTCGAGCAGCCAGTTCTGCCCGGTGATATAGCCGGCATGTACGCTGCACAGGAACGCGCACGCCGCGCCGAATTCCTCGCGCGTGCCGAGGCGGCCGGCCGGGATGTCCTTCGTGCGCCGCGCGCGCATTTCGTCGACCGTCACGCCCTGCGCCTGTGCCGACGCGGCAAGCGTCGTCGCGATCCGGTCGGTGTCGAACAGCCCCGGCAGCAGGCTGTTGATCGTCACGCCCTGGCCGGCGACCTTGCGCGACAACCCCGCGACGAAGCCGGTCAGCCCCGAGCGCGCGCCGTTCGACAGCGCGAGCACGTCGATCGGCGCCTTCACGGCCGAACTCGTGATGTTGACGATCCGGCCGAAGCCGCGCGCGATCATCCCGTCGATGGTCGCGCGGATCAGCTCGATCGGCGTCAGCATGTTCGACTCGAGCGCGCGGATCCAGTCGTCGTGCGAGAAGTCGCGGAAGTCGCCCGGCGGCGGGCCGCCCGCATTGTTCACGAGAATGTCCGGCTGCGGGCACGCGGCGAGCGCGGCCGCGCGCCCGTCGGGCGTCGTGATGTCGCACGCGACCGCCGTGACCGACACGCCGGACGCCGCGCGGATCGCGTCGGCGGTGGCGTCGAGCGTGTCGCGCGTGCGCGCGACGATCACGAGGTTCACGCCTTCCGCGGCCAGCGCTTCCGCGCAGCCGCGCCCGAGGCCCTTGCTTGCCGCGCACACGAGCGCGGTCTTTCCTGCGATGCCGAGATCCATCGTCGATTCCCTGGTGGCGACGCGCGCCGATGCGGCCCCCGGTGCGGCCCCGTTTCGCGCCGGTGGGCGGGCGAACGGGCGGGCGCGGCGCGCGGATTGTCGTGAGACGTCGATAATATCCGGATCATGCGACGCGCCTTGGTAAAATTGCGGCCATAAGTGACGGCCGGCTTGCGCCCGCCGTCGCCCCGTTCCCCTTTTGCCGCCAAGGCGCCTCCGTCATGAAACAGGACAGCCGTTTCCCGAATCTCTTCATCCTCGATCACCCGCTGATCCAGCACAAGCTCACCCACATGCGCGACAAGGACACGTCGACGCGTACGTTCCGCGAGCTGCTGCGCGAGATCACGCTGCTGATGGGCTATGAGATCACCCGCAACCTGCCGATCACGACCAGACGGGTCGAAACCCCGCTCGTCGAGGTCGACGCGCCCGTGATCGCGGGCAAGAAGCTCGCGATCGTGCCCGTGCTGCGCGCGGGCATCGGGATGTCGGACGGCCTGCTCGACCTGGTCCCGTCCGCGCGCGTCGGCCACATCGGCGTGTACCGCGCCGACGACCACCGCCCGGTCGAATACCTCGTGCGCCTGCCCGACCTCGAGGACCGCGTCTTCATCCTGTGCGACCCGATGGTCGCGACCGGCTATTCGGCCGTGCATGCGGTCGACGTGCTCAAGCGCCGCAACGTGCCGGCCGCGAACATCATGTTCGTCGCGCTCGTCGCCGCGCCCGAAGGCGTGCAGGTGTTCCAGGACGCGCACCCGGACGTGAAGCTGTATGTGGCTTCGCTCGACTCGCACCTGAACGAGCACGCGTATATCGTGCCGGGCCTCGGCGACGCGGGCGACCGCCTGTTCGGCACCAAGAACTGACGCGCCTGCGCGGCCGCGCGGCGGGCCGTCGGATGTCCCCCGGCGGCCTGCCCGGCCGTTCGGCCATGCGCGGCGGCCCCGATCCGACGGTCGCCGCGTGATAAAATCTCGATCCACTCGACACGCGCGGCCCCGCGGCTTCATGCCCGCCGAAACGGCCGCCGATTCAACGACACATTGGCACACTCGCCCGCGCAGCGCGCCCGGGCACGGAGAAAGGTATGGCTGGTCATTCGAAATGGGCCAACATCAAGCATAAGAAGGCAGCGGCCGACGCGAAGCGCGGCAAGATCTGGACTCGCCTGATCAAGGAAATCCAGGTCGCGGCGCGCCTCGGCGGCGGCGACGTCAACTCGAATCCGCGCCTGCGTCTCGCGGTCGACAAGGCGGCCGACGCGAACATGCCGAAGGACAACGTCAAGCGCGCGATCGATCGCGGCGTCGGCGGCGCGGACGGCGCGAACTACGAGGAAATCCGTTACGAAGGCTACGGCATCAGCGGCGCGGCGATCATCGTCGACACGCTGACCGACAACCGCACCCGCACGGTCGCGGAAGTCCGCCACGCGTTCTCGAAGTTCGGCGGCAACATGGGCACCGACGGCTCGGTCGCGTTCATGTTCGATCACGTCGGCCAGTTCCTGTTCGCGCCCGGCACGTCGGAAGACGCGCTGATGGACGCCGCGCTCGAAGCCGGCGCGAACGACGTGAACACGAACGACGACGGCTCGATTGAAGTGCTGTGCGACTGGCAGGAATTCTCGAAGGTGAAGGACGCGCTCGAAGCCGCCGGCTTCAAGGCCGAACTCGCCGAAGTGACGATGAAGCCGCAGAACGAAGTCGACTTCACCGGCGACGACGCGGCGAAGATGCAGAAGCTCCTGGACGCGCTCGAGAACCTCGACGACGTGCAGGACGTGTATACGAACGCCGTCATCGTCGAGGAATGAGATGCCGGCCGCCGTGCTCCTGTCGCGGCGGCGGCCCGACCGAATCCGCGGCCGGCGCGCCTGAGCGTGCCGGCCGCCCTGTTTTCTAGTCTGCGGGGAATCCCATGAAACTACTCGTCGTCGGTTCCGGCGGCCGCGAACATGCGCTGGCGTGGAAGCTCGCGCAGTCGCCGCGCGTCCAGATGGTCTACGTCGCACCCGGCAATGGCGGCACGGCGCAGGACGAGCGTCTGAAGAACGTCGACATCACGTCGCTCGACGAACTCGCCGATTTCGCGGAAAGCGAAGGCGTCGCGTTCACGCTCGTCGGGCCGGAAGCACCGCTCGCGGCCGGCATCGTCAACCTGTTCCGCGCGCGCGGCCTGAAAGTGTTCGGCCCGACCCGCGAAGCCGCGCAGCTCGAAAGCTCGAAGGATTTCGCGAAGGCGTTCATGAAGCGTCACGGCATCCCGACGGCCGACTACGAAACCTTCTCCGATGCTGCCGCGGCCCACGCGTACATCGACGCGAAGGGTGCGCCGATCGTCGTGAAGGCCGACGGCCTCGCGGCCGGCAAGGGTGTCGTCGTCGCGATGACGCTCGAAGAGGCGCATGCCGCCGTCGACATGATGCTGTCGGGCAACAAGCTTGGAGACGCCGGCGCGCGCGTCGTGATCGAGGAATTCCTCGACGGCGAGGAAGCGAGCTTCATCGTGATGGTCGACGGCAAGCACGCGCTGGCGCTGGCTTCCAGCCAGGACCACAAGCGCCTGCTCGACGAGGACCGCGGCCCGAACACCGGCGGCATGGGCGCGTATTCGCCCGCGCCGATCGTCACGCCGCAGATGCACGCACGCGTGATGCGCGAGATCATCATGCCGACCGTGCGCGGGATGGAGAAGGACGGCATCCGCTTCACGGGCTTCCTGTATGCGGGCCTGATGATCGACAAGGAAGGCAATCCGCGCACGCTCGAGTTCAACTGCCGGATGGGCGACCCGGAAACGCAGCCGATCATGGCGCGCCTGAAAAGCGATTTCTCGAAGGTCGTCGAGCAGGCGATCGCGGGCACGCTCGATACGGTCGAGCTCGACTGGGACCGCCGCACCGCGCTTGGCGTCGTGCTGGCCGCGCACGGTTATCCGGACGCGCCGCGCAAGGGCGACCGCATCAACGGGATCCCGGCCGAGACCGAACAGGCCGTCACGTTCCATGCGGGCACGACGCTCGGCGACGGCGACAAGCTCGTGACGTCCGGCGGCCGCGTGCTGTGCGTGGTCGGCCTCGCCGATTCGGTGCGCGAAGCGCAGCAGCATGCTTACGACACGATCAACCAGATCAATTTCGAAGGCATGCAGTACCGCCGCGACATCGGTTTCCGCGCGCTCAACCGCAAGAGCGTGTGACGATCGCTTCGGGCGCGCCGCAACGCGGCGCGCCGCGAGGGGCCTGTTCCCGCTAATAACGGGCTTGCGCTGGCCGCCAGAAGGGCCGAGCGCGAGGAATGCGACGAAGCGAATACTCAACGTATTCGCAAGGAGCATGACGCGGCGATCGGCCCTTCTGGCGGCCAGCCCCAGGATGGAATTTTTGTTAGTTTCGGGAACGTGCCTTGCCGGCCGCATTGCGGCGTTGCTCGTCGCTTGTTTGGCTCGGCCAAACGGCGCTCCTCGCGCCTTGCACTACGACCGGCAAGGCACGTTCGCAAGCCCGTTATTAGCGGGAACAGGCCCCTCTGCCGGGGTTCGATAGAATGCCCGGCAGATGCCTTTTTTACGGCTCCCGCTTCGGGCGGGGGCACCCAGTCCAGACATGACCGATTCGACCTACGACGTGGCGCGCGTGCGCACGTACCTCCAGGGCCTGCAGACACGCATCGCCGACGCGCTCGGCGCGCTCGACGGCACGCCGCTCGCGACCGACGCCTGGCAGCGCGGGCCGGCTGAACGCCTGCGCGGCGGCGGCTGCACGCGGATTCTGGAAGGCGGCCGCGTGTTCGAACGCGCGGGAATCGGCTTTTCGGACGTCTCGGGCGACGCGCTGCCGCCGTCGGCGAGCGCGGCCCGCCCGCAACTCGCGGGCCGCGGCTTCGAGGCGCTCGGCGTGTCGCTCGTGCTGCACCCGCGCAATCCGTACTGCCCGACCGTGCACATGAACGTGCGGATGCTGATCGCGACGAAACCGGGCGAGGAGCCCGTGTTCTGGTTCGGCGGCGGCATGGATCTGACACCAGTTTACGGTTTCGAGGACGACGCGCGGCATTTCCACCAGACCTGCAAGGATGCGCTCGACCCGTTCGGCGCCGAACTCTACCCGCGCTTCAAGAAATGGTGCGACGAGTATTTCTTCCTGAAGCACCGCAACGAGATGCGCGGCATCGGCGGGATCTTCTTCGACGATTTCTCCGAGCCCGGTTTCGAACGCTCGTTTGACCTGATGCAAAGCGTCGGCGATGCGTTCCTGCAGGCCTACCTGCCGATCGTCGAGCGCCGCGCCGACCTGCCGTACGGCGAGCGCGAACGCGACTTCCAGGCGTATCGCCGCGGCCGCTACGTCGAATTCAACCTCGTGTTCGACCGTGGCACCCTGTTCGGCCTGCAAAGCGGCGGCCGGACCGAGTCGATCCTGATGTCGATGCCGCCGGTCGCGAACTGGCGCTACAACTGGCAGCCCGAACCGGGAACGCCCGAAGCGCGCCTGTACAGCGACTTCCTCGTGCCGCGCGACTGGGTCTGAGCCCGCGCGCCCCGCTGCCCCAAGAAAAGGACGCGTTTCTGGACACCATCGCCCGCCCCGCCCCGCTGCCGCGTCGTATCGGCCTGCTGGGCGGCACTTTCGACCCGATCCACGACGGCCATCTGGCGCTCGCGCGCCGGTTTGCCGAGCTGCTCGGCCTGACCGAGCTCGTGCTGCTGCCCGCCGGGCAGCCGTACCAGAAACGCGACGTGTCGGCCGCCGAGCATCGGCTCGCGATGACGCGCGCGGCCGCGGATTCGCTCGTGCTGCCGGGCGTGACCGTGACCGTCGCCACCGACGAGATCGAGCACGCCGGCCCGACCTACACGGTCGACACGCTCGCGCGCTGGCGCGAGCGGGTCGGCCCCGACGCGTCGCTGTCGCTGCTGATCGGCGCCGACCAGCTCGTGCGCCTCGATACGTGGCGCGACTGGCGCAAGCTGTTCGACTACGCGCACATCTGCGCGTCGACGCGTCCGGGCTTCGAGCTCGGCGCGGCGTCGCCGGACGTCGCGCAGGAAATCACCGCGCGGCAGTCCGGCGCCGACGTGCTGAAGGACACGCCGGCCGGCCGCCTGCTGATCGACACGACCCTCGCGTTCGACATCGCCGCGACCGACATCCGCGCGCACCTGCGCGAATGCATCGCGCGCCATGCGCAAATGCCCGATGCGTCGGCCGAGCATGTGCCGGCCGCCGTATGGGCCTATATTCTTCAACATCGCCTCTACCACACCTGATTCCATGGATATTCGCAAACTGCAGCGCGTGATCGTCGACGCCCTCGAAGACGTCAAGGCGCAAGACATCAAGGTGTTCAACACCAGCCACCTGACCGAACTGTTCGACCGCGTGGTCGTCGCATCGGGCACCTCCAACCGCCAGACCAAGGCCCTCGCATCGAGCGTGCGCGACAAGGTCAAGGAAGCCGGCGGCGACATCGTCAGCTCCGAGGGCGAGGAAACGGGCGAATGGGTGCTCGTCGACTGCGGCGACGCGATCGTGCACATCCTGCAGCCGGCCCTGCGCCAGTACTACAACCTCGAGGAAATCTGGGGCGACAAGCCCGTGCGGATGAAGCTCGGCGGCGGCAAGGGCCAGAACGGGTTCGCCACCGCAAGCGAAGACGAGGACGACGAGGAAGAAGCACCGGCCCGCCCGGCGCGCAAGACGGCCGCCCGCCGCCGCTAAGTCGTTACGAATCGTCCCGATGAAGCTTTTCATCCTCGCGGTCGGCCACAAGATGCCGGGCTGGATCGCATCCGGCTTCGACGAATACACGAAGCGGATGCCGCCCGAACTGCGCATCGAGCTGCGCGAGATCAAGCCCGAACTGCGGTCGGGCGGCCGTAGCGCCGAAAGCGTGATGGCGGCCGAGCGGCAGAAGATCGAGGCCGCGCTGCCGAAGGGCGCGCGCCTCGTCGCGCTCGACGAGCGCGGCCGCGACTGGACCACGATGCAACTCGCGCAGGCGCTGCCCGGCTGGCAGCAGGACGGCCGCGACGTCGCATTCGTGATCGGCGGCGCCGACGGGCTCGATCCGGAACTGAAAGCGCGCGCCGACGTGCTGCTGCGCATCTCGAGCATGACGCTGCCGCACGGGATGGTGCGCGTGCTGCTCGCCGAACAGCTTTACCGGGCGTGGAGCATCACGCAGAATCACCCCTACCACCGCGCATGACGTGTCGTCCTCGAGACGCGCGCCGCGCGCGCTCACCGAGATAACGACACCATGCCGTCCAGCACGTCCCCCGCGCTGTTCCCGACCCTTTACCTCGCTTCGCAAAGTCCGCGCCGCCAGGAGCTGCTACAGCAGATCGGCGTCCGCTTCGAGTTGCTGCTGCCGCGCCCCGACGAAGACGCCGAGGCGCTCGAAGCCGAACTGCCCGGCGAAGCCGCCGATGCCTACGTGCGACGCGTGACCGTCGCGAAGGCCGAAGCCGCGCGTGCGCGCCTCGTCGCGAGCGGCAAGCCGGCCGCGCCGGTGCTGGTTGCCGATACAACCGTCACGATCGACGGCGCGATCCTCGGCAAGCCAGCGGACGCCGATGACGCGCTCACGATGCTGACGCGCCTCGCGGGCCGCGAACACGCGGTGCTGACCGCCGTCGCCGTAATCGATGCCGGCGGCGAACTGCTGCCGCCCGCGCTGTCGCGCTCGTCGGTGCGCTTCGCGGCGGCATCGCGCGACGCATACGCGCGCTACGTCGAAACGGGCGAGCCGTTCGGCAAGGCCGGCGCGTACGCGATCCAGGGGCGCGCGGCCGAATTCATCGAGCGGATCGACGGTTCCCATTCAGGTATCATGGGTCTGCCCCTTTTTGAGACCGCGGCGCTGTTGCGCGCCGCGCGTGTCGCCTTCTGAGCCCGCCATGAACGAAGAAATCCTGATCAACCTCACGCCGCAGGAAACGCGGGTCGCACTCGTCCAGCAAGGCGCGGTGCAGGAGCTTCACGTCGAGCGCACGCTGTCGCGCGGGCGGGTCGGCAACATCTATCTCGGCAAGGTCGTGCGCGTGCTGCCTGGCATGCAGTCGGCGTTCATCGACATCGGCCTCGAGCGCGCGGCATTCCTGCACGTCGCCGACATCTGGCATCCACGCCTCGCCGGCGAGCCGCAATCGAACACGCCGCACCAGCCGATCGAGAAGACCGTGTTCGAAGGCCAGACGCTGATGGTCCAGGTGATCAAGGATCCGATCGGCACGAAGGGCGCGCGGCTGTCGACGCAGGTCAGCATCGCGGGCCGCACGCTCGTCTACCTGCCGCAGGAGCCGCATATCGGCATCTCGCAGAAGATCGAGAGCGAGGCCGAACGCGAGGCCGTGCGCGCGCGCCTGACGGCCGTGATCCCGCCGGACGAGAAAGGCGGCTACATCGTGCGCACGATCGCCGAGGACGCGACCTCCGACGAACTGGCCGGCGACGTCACGTACCTGCGCAAGACGTGGGCGACGATCGTAGGGCTTGCGCAGCGGCTGCCGGCGACGAGCCTGCTGTACCAGGATCTCGATCTCGCGCAGCGCGTGCTGCGCGATTTCGCGAACGACGACACGACGCGCATCCAGGTCGATTCGCGCGAGACGTACCAGCGCCTCTCCGAATTCGCGTCCGAGTTCACGCCGGCCGTGAGCCCGAAGCTGCACCACTACACGGGCGAGCGGCCGCTGTTCGACCTGTACAACATCGAGACGGAGATCCAGCGCGCGCTGTCGCGCCGCGTCGACCTGAAGTCGGGCGGTTACCTGATGATCGACCAGACCGAGGCGATGACGACGATCGACGTGAACACGGGCGGCTACGTCGGCGCACGCAACTTCGACGACACGATCTTCAAGACCAACCTCGAGGCCGCGCACACGATCGCGCGGCAACTGCGGCTGCGCAACCTCGGCGGGATCATCATCATCGACTTCATCGACATGGAGAACGCCGAGCATCGCGACGCGGTGCTGTCCGAACTGAAGAAGGCGCTGTCGCGCGACCGCACGCGCGTGACGGTCAATACCTTCTCGCAGCTCGGGCTCGTCGAGATGACGCGCAAGCGCACGCGCGAATCGCTCGCGCACGTGCTGTGCGAGCCGTGCCCGACCTGCCAGGGCAAGGGCCAGGTGAAGACGTCGCGCACCGTGTGCTACGACGTCCTGCGCGAGATCCTGCGCGAATCGCGGCAGTTCAACCCGCGCGAATTCCGCGTGATCGCCGCGCAGCAGGTGATCGACCTGTTCCTCGACGAGGAGTCGCAGCATCTCGCGATGCTGATCGACTTCATCGGCAAGCCGGTGTCGCTGCAGGTCGAATCGAACCTGAGCCAGGAGCAGTACGATATCGTGCTGATGTAAGGTTCCGCCCATCCGCCGCCGGCATCGCCGCGCGGCGCTTCGATGCGGCGCCCGGGCCGCTCGCGCATCCCGCGCCAGCGCCCGCCGCCGCCCTTTCACTTACCCTTTTCGTATTCATCACGCACCATGAGCCAAGGCCACAACCGCCGCCAGCGCAAGAAACTCCACATCGGCGAATTCCAGGAACTCGCGTTCAACGCGACCGCGCATTACCGCAACGAGATGACCGACCTCGAACGCGGCGAACTGATCGACGCGTTCATCGACTTCGTCGAAGCGAACGGGCTGCTGACCGTCGCGTCCGCGGACGAAGGTATCGGCGCCTACGTGATCTCCGGCGCGCCGCGCGGCACGACGACCGACGCCGATCGCGAGATCGTGCGCGGCTGGCTTGCCGCACGGTCGGAGCTGACTGACGTCAAGGTCAGCGAATTCACCGATGCGTGGTATCCGGACGCCTGACTTTCCGGCTTCTTCCCGCATCGGGCAGCATTCGCGCCGGCCCGCCATGACGGCGGGCCGGGCCAGCGCCTGCGTTCACGGCCTCCTCTTCCGCTCCCCTCCCTCCCCCGTCGCCCGACACCCACGCGACCGGCACTGACTCACGCGATTCGTGCCGCGTCGACCGTGATTACCGCTGATCAGGCGCCGCATCCTCAACCGTCATTCGGCATCCCCCGCCCCACCTCCGATCCCTTCCTTTTCCCGACAGTCCGCCTCCAATCGGCCATCGAAATCGGTCCTGAAAGCAAGACACGTTAAACTCTCACCTCGCGTGGTGCGCCGCCCGCACCCGCCATCCATCGCCAGCCGCGTGCCCTCGGGCCGCCCCCGACCCATGGAGTGAGTGTCAATGAGCGGCGGACTTCCGTTTCCCGCATCCCGCAAGTCGTTTCCGTCGTCGACGGTCTTCCCGATTCTCGCCGCCGCCGTGCTGCTGTCCGGCTGCGGGCTGCTGCCGACCCAGAATCCGCCCGCGCCGATCAGCGAGGCGCTCGTCGAGCCCGTCGAGGAAACCGCCGGCGAGCCGCTGACGATGCCGCCCGTGCCGGCGCCGACGCAGCCGGAAGAACCGGAAGCGCCGAAGAAGCCGCATCGCGAGGTGACGCGCCCGAAGCCCGTGCTGCGCCCGGAAACGCCTACGCCGCCGCCCCCGCCGCCCGCGCCGCTCGTCGCGACGCGCGTGCTCGACCGCACCCAGATCCATGCGCTGCTCGACAGCGAAGTCGCGCGCCGCAACGGCAAGGTGATCGGCCGCGCGGTCGACATGGTCACCGACGCGAGCGGCAAGCCGCGCGAGATGATCGTCAACCTGCAGGGCTTCATGGGCGTCGGCGACCGCAAGGTCATCTTCCCGTGGAACGTGTTCCGCTTCACGCCGGGCGGCAAACAGGAGCCGATCGTGCTCGACGTGCCGTCGGGCGACCTGCCGCCCGCCGCGCGGCCGAAGGCCGTGCCGCTGTCGGGCTCGGCCGCGGCGTCGCCCGCGACGCGGCTGCCGATGCTCGACAGCGATGTCGAGCGCCCGAACGGCACGAAGATCGGCCGCATCGTCGACGTGCTGATCGACCGCGCCGCGCAACCGCAGGCCGTCGTGCTCGACCTCGGCGGGCTCGTCAATACCGACCGCCGCTCGATCGCCGCGAGCTGGGGTGCGCTGCGCTTCGTCACGCGCGACAAGGCGCTGCATCCGCAGCTCGACCTGAACGACGCACAGATCAAGGCGTCGCCGCCCTACGCGGCCGACAAGCCGATCGTCGCGGTCTACCCGCCCGTTGCCCCGGCACCGGCGCCGGCTTCGTCTGCGAGTGCGACCCGATGACGATCAAGCATTCCGTCAGCGTACGCAGTCTCCGGTCCCTCGACTGGCTCAACTTCTTCGTTGCAAACGTTCAAACAGGGTTCGGTCCGTTCATCGCGTCCTACCTCGCGTCGCACAAGTGGACGCAGGGCGAGATCGGCATGGTGCTGTCGATCGGCACGATCAGCGCGATGGTCAGCCAGGTGCCGGGCGGCGCGGCCGTCGATGCGCTGAAGAACAAGAAGGGCGCGGCCGCGTGGGCGATCGCGGCCATCATCCTGTCCGCGGTGCTGCTCGCGTCGAGCCCGACGATCGTGCCGGTGATCGCCGCCGAGGTGTTCCACGGTTTCGCGAGCTGCATGCTCGTGCCGGCGATGGCCGCGATCTCGTTCTCGCTCGTCGGCCGCGCGGACCTCGGCGACCGGCTCGGCCGCAACGCACGCTGGGCATCGATCGGCAGTGCGGTCGCAGCGGGCCTGATGGGGCTCACCGGCGAATACTTCTCCGCGCGAGCGGTGTTCTGGCTGACCGCGGTACTGGCGCTGCCCGCGCTGTTCGCGCTCGCGATGATCCAGCCGACGCACGAGGTGATCCCGCAGTCGTCGAAGCCCGACGATCACGGCGATCACGACGGAGCCGGCGAACGCGAAACGCTGCTCGAACTGCTGCGCGACCGCCGGATGCTGATCTTCGCGGCGTGCGTCGTGCTGTTCCACCTGTCGAACGCGGCAATGCTCAACCTCGCGGCCGGCGAAGTCACGGCCGGGATGGGCGAGAACGTGCAGCTCGTGATCGCCGCGTGCATCATCGTGCCGCAGGCGATCGTCGCGATGCTGTCGCCGTGGGTCGGCCGCTCCGCGCAACGCTGGGGGCGCCGGCCGATCCTGCTGCTCGGCTTCTCCGCGCTGCCGGTGCGCGCGCTGCTGTTCGCCGGCGTGAGCAGCCCGTACCTGCTCGTGCCGGTACAGATGCTCGACGGCATCAGCGCGGCCGTGTTCGGCGTGATGCTGCCGCTGATCGCGGCCGACGTCGCGGGCGGCAAGGGCCGCTATAACCTGTGTATCGGGCTGTTCGGGCTCGCGGCCGGGATCGGCGCGACGCTCAGCACGGCCGCGGCCGGCTACGTCGCCGATCACTTCGGCAACGCGGTCAGCTTCTTCGGGCTCGCGGGCGCGGGTGCGCTCGCGGTGCTGCTGGTCTGGCTCGTGATGCCCGAAACGCGCGTCGAGAACGGCGACGCAGCGGCCGACGAGCCGGCCGCCGCATCGCCCAAACAGGCGCACTGAGCGCAGCGCGCCGCCGCTACCCGCTTCTTGGCCGACTCACGATGGATACGATCAGGACACTCAACGAAGCCCGCCAGCAGATCCAGCAGTCGATCTTCGATCTGTTCAAGGGGCTGACCTTCAGCGAGCGTTTCGTGCAAGGCGTGCTGATGGCCATCCAGGCCGTCTGCGGCGCGTGCCTCGCGTACACGATCGGGCGTGCGCTGCACACCGAGCAGGCCGTGTGGGCGGCGGTCACCGCGATCGCCGTCACGCAGCACAACTACTCGGACACGATGTCGCTGTCCCGCGACCAGTTCATCGGCGCGATGATCGGCGGCGTGCTCGGCTTCGCGGGCGCCGCGCTCGGCGGCGATCGCCTCGTCGCCTATGCGCTCGCGGTCGCGCTCACGATCGTCTGCTGCTGGTGCCTGAACGTCGGCAGCGCGGCACGGCTCGGCGGCGTGACCGCGACGATCGTGCTGCTGTTTCCGGGCAACGGCCCGCTGTGGGACATTCCGCTGATGCGGCTCGGCGAGGTGACGCTCGGTACCGTGTGTGCGCTGGGCGTGTGCTGGGGGATGTCGAGAATCGAGCGGCGCTGGTTTCGCCGCGCGGCGGCAAAGTGACGCGATTGCCGGGCGCGCGCCCGGCAACCGGATAAAAGGCGGGAATCGTTACTGGCCGATCTGCAGCACGATGCCCGAGCCGATCTGCACGAGCAGGTGATCGCCGCCCACGCCGACCCACTGATAGCCGCGCGGCGGCGGGCTCAGGTGGTAGCCGCGCCAGTCGTCGATCACGTACTGGCGGTCGCGGAATTCGTCGGGCAACCGGTCGCCCTTGTGCCAGTCGCGGCGCGGCTGGTCAGCCCAGCGCGGCGGCACGTCGTCCTCGCGGTGCATCGCCTGGCCGGGCGGCATGTGTTTCGGGCCGTGGCCGCGGTGCATGCCGGGGCCACCGTGGTTATCGTGCTTGTCGTAGTTGTCGTGATCCTGCGCCATCGCGGCCGGCGCGGCGCAACCCGCCGCGATCAGCGCGGCCAGCATCATGCTGTGCATCCTCTTCATCGTGCCTTCCCTCCGTGTTGTCACGTGGTGCGAAACGACTGGGCCTGCCCGATGAAGACTAGCACAGCGGTCTGACGCGAACGGAACGTGCGTCAAGCCGCCTGCTGCTGGTACTGGATCCGGTGCAGGTGCGCGTAGAGGCCGCCGTGGCGCAGCAGTTCGTCATGGCTGCCCTCTTCGACGATCTTGCCGGCCTCGAGCACGAGGATGCGGTCCGCGCGCTCGATGGTCGACAGCCGGTGCGCGATCACGAGCGTCGTACGACCTTCCATTAGCCGTTCGAGCGCGGCCTGCACGTGGCGCTCCGATTCCGAATCGAGCGCCGACGTCGCTTCGTCGAGGATCAGGATCGGCGCGTCCTTGTAGATCGCGCGCGCGATCGCGAGCCGCTGACGCTGGCCGCCGGACAGCCGCATCCCGTTGCCGCCGACGAGCGTGTCGAGCCCGTCGGGCATCGCGGCAACTGCATCGGCGAGGTTCGCGGCCTCGAGCGCGGCCTGCACGCGTGCGCGATCGGGCGTCTGCCCGTACGCGACGTTCGCGGCGATCGTGTCGTTGAACAGCACGACGTCCTGGCTGACCATCGCCATCTGGCTGCGCAGCGCGTGGAGGTCGTAGTCGGAAACCGGCACGCCGTCGACCAGGATCGCGCCGTCCGTCGGGTCGAAGAAACGCGGCAGCAGGTTCACGAGCGTGGTCTTGCCGCTGCCGGACGGGCCCGCGAGCGCGATCATCTCGCCCGGCGCGACCTTGAACGAAATGCGGTCGAGCGTCGGCCGCTCGGCCGCGCCATAGTCGAACGACACGTTGCGGAACTCGATTTCGCCGCGCGCATGCGTCAGCGGCCGCCCGCCGCCCTGCGGCTCGGCCGGCTCGTCGATCAGCCCGAAGATCAGTTCGGCGGCCGTCATCCCGCGCTGCAGCGGCTGGTTGACGTCGATCAGGTGCTTGAGCGGCGAGATCACCAGCAGCATCGACGTGACGAACGCGACGAAGCCGCCGACCGTCGTCTGGTCGTTGGTCGACTGCACGACCGCGATCGTGATCACGACCGCGAGCGCGATCGACGCAAGGAACTGCGTGAGCGGCTGGGCGAGACCGCCCGAGATCGTCATCCGCATCGCATAGCCGCGCAGGCGCTTGCTCATCGCGGCGAAGCGATCCATCTCGTACGCTTCGCCGTTGTGCACCTTGACGACCTTGTAGCCGCCGACCGTCTCCTCGACGATGTACGACAGCTCGTTGGTCAGCGTCTGGTGCTCGCGGTTCAGCCGACGCAGGCGCCGGTTGATCTTGCTGACGAGCCAGCCGATGCCGGGCAGGATCACCGCGACGATCAGCGTGAGCCGCCAGTTCAGGTAGAACAGGTAGCCGAGCAGGAAGATCACCGTCAGCGAATCGCGCACGAGCGTCACCATCACGCCCGTCAGCACCGACAGGATCTGGTTGACCTCGAACACGATCGCATTGATCACCGTGCTCGCGGTTTCGCGCTGGAAGAACGACGCGCTCGTGTGGAGCATCCGCTGGAACATCTCGAGCCGCAGTTGCAGCAGGATGCGGTTCGATACGTAGTTGAGCAGGTAATTCGATGCGTACTGCGATACGCCGCGCACGAGCGCGAGGCCGATCACCGCGATCGGCACGTACCATTTCGCGCTGTCGCTGCCGTGCACGCCGAAACCGTGGTCGAGCAGCGGCTTGAGCAGCGCCGGAATGCCGGCTTCGGTGGCCGCGACGACGCCCATCGTCATCACGGCGAGCACCACGATGCCGATGAGCGGCCGGATGTACGGCCACAGGCGCTTGAGGACCGTGACCGGCGAGGTGCCGGTGCCGTCCATCGGTTTGCGAAGAGTGTTCTGGGTTTCCAAGGCAATCCTTCTTGAGCCGCGATGCGGCACCCGGCGCGAGGCCGCCCGGGATTTCGCCCTTGTCGGGCGGGTGCCGAAAAGGGCTCAACATTATAGCTGCACCGCCCCCGCCGGCACGGTCACGGCCGATGCGACGGGCGGCCGGCGGTCCGCGGCCGGGCCGCGGGTATACTGCCGCTCACCGTTTTCTCCGCCTTTCCGACGATTTCATGGCTGAACCCTCCCTCGGCGTCGCCCTCATCGCCCTCAACGCGTCCGCGCGGCTCGCCCAGTGCCTCGAGGCGCTGTCGTTCGCCGACGATATCGTCGTCATCGACGGCGGCAGCACCGACGATACGGTCGCGATCGCGCAGGCGCACGGCGCGCGCGTGATCGTCGAGCGCGACTGGCCGGGCTTCGGCCCGCAGAAGAACCGCGCGCTCGACGCGCTCGGCACCGACTGGATCCTGTCGCTCGATACCGACGAGGTCGTCAGCCCGGAACTCGCGCAGTCGATCCGCGACGCGATCCGCGCGCCGGCCGCGCAGGTCTATGCGCTCGACCGGCTGTCGAGCTTCTGCGGCCAGTGGATCCATCACAGCGGCTGGTATCCGGACTGGGTGCCGCGCCTGTTCCGGCGCGGCACCGCGCGCTTCTCGGACGATCTCGTGCACGAGCGTCTCGTGTTCGATACCGCCGCGCAGCGCCTGCCCGGCAAGCTGATGCACTACTCGTACGAAGACTTCGAAACCGTCGTGCGCAAGCTCGACGCGTATTCGACGGCCGGCGCGCGCCAGCGCCGCGCGGCCGGCCAGCGCGGCGGCTTCGGCAAGGCGCTCGCGCGCGGCGCCTGGGCGTTCGTGCGCACCTACGTGCTGCGGCGCGGGTTCCTCGACGGCCGCGCGGGCTTCATGATCGCCGTGTTCAACGCGGAAACCGTGTATTACCGCTTCCTGAAGCTCGGCCACGAACCGGCGCGCTGAGCGGCCGCCCTGCGCGCCGCCTGTACGCGGCCGGCCCGGCGTTACAATGCCGGGCTGCCCGCGCCGCGCGCGCCCAAGCGGCTGCACCGCGCACCGCCCGCCACGACGACCACCGAATCCGACCGCCATGTTCTCCATCATCATCCCGACCTGGAACAACCTGCCGTACCTCAAGCTCGTCGTCGACAGCTTGCGCCGCCACTCCGCGTACGACCACCAGATCATCGTGCACGTGAACGACGGCTCGGACGGCACGCTCGACTGGGTGCGCAGCGAAGGGATCGAGCACACCGCGTCGCCGACCAACATCGGCATCTGCCATGCGGTGAACCTGGCCGCCGCGCGTGCGACGCGCGACTACGTCGTCTACATGAACGACGACATGTTCTGCTGCCCCGGCTGGGACACGGCGCTCGCGCGCCGCATCGAACAGATGCCGACCGACCTCTTCATGCTGTCGGGCACGATGGTCGAGCCGGTCGACACGCGCAACCCGTGCGTCGTCGTCAGTAATTTCGGCCGCGACGCCGAGCATTTCGACGCCGCGGGCCTGGTCGACGCAACCCCGCGACTCGCGCGCGCGGACTGGCTCGGGTCGACCTGGCCGCCGACGCTCGTGCACCGCGACTGGTGGAACCGCATCGGCGGCTACAGCAGCGAGCTGTCGCCCGGCATGAGCAGCGACAACGACTTCTCGATGAAATTCTGGGACGCCGGCTGCCGGATCTTCCTCGGCGTCGGCGACAGCCTCGTCTACCACTTCCAGCAGAAAAGCACGGGCAAGATCGTCAAGAACGACGGCCGCCGCCAGTTCCTCAACAAATGGGGCATGACCCAGGCCACGTTCGACCGCTACTACCTGCATCGCGGCGAACCGGCCGGCACGCGCATCGCACTCGACACGCCGGCAGTCGTTGGGCGCCTGAAGCGCGCGCTGCTGCGTTCGCGGATCAAGCGCGCATTCAGCTGATCGAGCCCCTAAAACGGCACGGAAACCTTTACTGCTTCGCGTATACTGCGCCGTTCGTCCCGAAGCTCCCGCCGGGACGCGCGGCGCGAGCATGATGTCCGCAAGCCGCATTCGTCCATTCGACAGGTACCGATGCTTTCGTTTTCCGCTCCCGCCACGCGGCGCCTGACCGCTGCCCGCGCATTCGCCGTCGCCGCGCTCTGCATGGTGCCGGTCTCGACCGCGCTGACCAACGTCTTCTGCGGACTGTTCGCCGTCGCGCTCGTCATCTCGCCCGAATTCTGGCGCGACCTTCGCTCGTTCGTTACCGACCCGGCTTCGCTCGCGGCGCTGCTGGTCCTCGCCGCACTGGCCGCCAGCGTCACATATACGGTCGCACCGCACAACAAGGCGTGGAGCTGGGTCGCCAAGTACGACAAGCTGCTGCTGCTGCCCTTCGCCGTGCTCGCGTTCCGTCATTCGAACTGGGCGCCGATCGTGCGGCGCTGCTGGTTCGGCACGCTGTGCGTGATCCTGCTGCTGTCGACGACCAACTATCTCGGGCTGACCGCGATCGGCCCCGCGCACGCGACCGAACTGCCGCTGTCGCGCGCGTGGGTGTTCAAGAACCACATCGCCGCCGGCATGTTCGGCGCGCTGCTGTTCTACCAGGCGGCCGACCTGGCCCTGGCGGCCCGCACGACGCTGTTGCGCGCCGCCTATGCGGGCGTTGCCGCGTGGTCGCTCGTCAACGTGTTCGTGATGCTGCAGGGGCGCACGGGGCAGGTCATCGCGCTGGTCCTGATACTCGTCGTCGCCGTGCGTTTCGTGCTGCTGCTGCGCCGGCAATCGGCGCTGCGCGCGGGGCTCGCCGCCGGCATGCTCGTGCTGGCCGGTGTCGCGCTCGTCGTCGCCGCGTGCACGGTTCACAACGGCCGGCTCGTGAAGGTCGTGTCGGAAGTGCAGCAATACCGGCAGAGCGATGCGGTCACGTCGACCGGGCTGCGCCTCGAGTGGTACAAGAAGGGGCTCGAGCTGTATCGCCAGCGCCCCGTGATCGGCTACGGCGCGGGTGGCCTCGAGTTCGAATTCGAGAAGCTCACGGCCGGCAAGACGGCCGCCGAGGGCCAGCTCACGTCGAACCCGCACAATGAATACCTGCTGATGGCCGTGCAACTCGGCTCGCTCGGCGTGCTGCTGTTCGTCAACCTGATCGTGCAGATCGCGCGCGGCAGCCGCACGCTCGATCCGCGCTCGCGGCACTTGCTGCTCGCATGGCTCGCGATCTTCACGATCGGCAGTCTCGCGAATTCGCTGCTGCTCGACTTCGCGGAAGGGCACCTGATCGTGCTGCTGGCCGGCATCCTGCTCGGTTGCGGCGAGCGCGGCGAGGCGCTCCCGCGCGAGACGTCGGCGATCCGGCGCAGCGCGTAACGCACGACGGCATACGCCCCGCTGCCGGCCCCAGCTTCGGCGGCCGCGGCGGCCCGCCGTCAAAGCGAGCGGGCGGCGCGCCGTCAGCGCGGCTCGTCGAGAAACAAGCCCCCCGAAAAGCGAAGAAAAAACGCGCGTCTTCCGCGCGTCGGTCGTCAGTCCGATCCGGCGCGATGCAGTCGCGACGTGTCGACGATGGCTTCCGCCGGGCCCGGCGGATTCAGCCCGAGCATCTCGGCCGCCGCGGCTTTCACGCGCTGCGCGCCGAGATTGGCGAGGCAATCGCTGCGGCTGTCGACCTTGCGCTCGCAGCCCTCGTGCCGGCACGGCACGCAATCGCCCTCCCCCTGCAACAGCCACACGTTCCCGTGCCGCCCCGAGCCGCGCAGCGCCCACGGATTCTCGGTCGCGGGCCAGTGCTGCGGCCACGGCCCCCAGCGCACGGGGTCGGACGGGCCGAACAGCGCGATCGTGTCGGTGCCCGTCGCGGCCGCGACGTGCGTCGCGCCGGTGTCCGGCCCGATGAAGAGGCGCGCGCGCCGCACGAGCTCCGCGCTTTCGCCGAACGTGAGGCGGCCGACCAGGTTCAGCACGTCGCCGCCCGCCTCGGCCGCGACCTGCTCCGCATACTCGCGTTCGCGATCGGCCGGACCGCCCGACAACGCGACCGCGAAGCCGTGCTCGCGCAGCCAGCCGATCATCTCGACCCAGCCCTCGAGCTGCCATTGCTTGTAACGGAACATCGGATACGGATGCAGGACGACCAGCGGCTTGCCGTCGCGGATCGCCGGCGACTCCGCGAGCCATGCGTCGAAGCGCGCGCGCCGCGCGGGATCGTCGCCGATGCCGGGCGCGACGACCTCGGACACCGGCTCGATGCCGATCACGGGGGCGAGCGCGAGCGTGCTGACGACCGTATGCGCGGATTCGTGGTGATTGATCGCGATCCCGTTCAGCATCATCCGCGTGAGCCACGTGACGCGGTCGGGATCGACGAGGCCGACCCGTTTGCGGCCCGCGAACCAGCTATAGAAGCGCGGCCGGTCGGAACTCAGCGCCGCGCACGCGAGATCGTAGCGGCGCCACATCGACAGCGCGTCGCGCAGCCGCTCGCGGAATCCCGCGCGCTGCGCGACGACGATCACGCGCCGCACGTCCGGATTGTGCTCGAGCACGCCCTCGGTGCCGCGAAACACCAGCATGTCGATCTGCGCATCGGGCCAGCGGGCCTTCAGCGAACGCACGAGCGGCGTCGTCAGCAGCACGTCGCCGATACGGCGCGGCGCGGCAACGAGGATGGTTCTGGGCGGGCGGGCGGAGGAAAACAGGGCCACGGCGATCGATCTGTCTAGCTGGCTGAACAAGGCTGGCAATGTACAGGATTTTGCAGCAGCCGGCGCGGCATGGCGAACCGGCGGTGCATCGCACGCCGATGGGGCCCTGATGGGGCCCTGCCTGCGGGACGCAGTGCGGCAGGCGCCCGCGCGCCGGCGCTTGCACCGTGCGCGGAGCGTCCGGCGCTACGAGGCGATGGTCGGGATCGTGGGTGTCGCAGCGGCCGCCGGCCACGCGCGTCCCGCATCGGCCACCGGCGCGTCGCAATGGCCGGCCTGCGGCAGCAGATGGCGCACGGCGCGCTCGACCGCGTCGACGTCGATCGCATCGACGGTCGCACCGGCGCGCAGGATCACGTGCGGCACGCCGAGCGGATGCCAGCGCAGGTATTTCTCGGGACGATCCTCGAACAGCGCGGCGACGGGCACGCCGAGCGCCGACGCGAGATGCACGGGTGCGCTGTCGGCCGACACGATTGCGTCGAGCAGGCTCGCGGCGGCCACCAGATCGGCAACCGACGACGGCGCGACATGACGCGCGCTCACGTCGCGCCACGCATCGTCCTCGGCGGCATTGCGAATGGCCGGATCGCGGAACACGATCACGTCGGCGAATGGCGCGAGCCGCTCGCCGAGGTCGCGCCAGCGGTCCGCGGGCCAGCGGCGCTCGGCCGCCTTGTTCGACACGAACAGTCCGACGCGCGGCTTCGTGCGCTCGCCGAGCAGGCGATACCACGCATCCTGCAGCGCGCGGTCCGGATGAACCGACAGCTCGAGGCGGTCGAGATCGGCGCGGCCGAGTTCGGGCACGAGCCGGAACCCCGACAGCGCCTCGTGGCACATCGGCCGCTGCGCGACATGTTCGGGCTTGCGATCGTCGAATTCGGTCTCGGCATCGTGCCAGCGGCAATCCTTCGCGCGGAGCTGGCGCGCGAACTGCATGCTGCTGCGATGCATGCCGCCGTTCGGCACGACCACGAGGTCGAACCGCAGGCGACGCAGGCGGCGCACGAGCCGCAGCCGGTCGAAGAACGCGCGCATCCGCCCGGGACGGTCGTTGCGTTCGCATTGACGGCTGTACACGTACGTGTGGATCGTGTGCACGTCCGGGTTTCCGGCCAGCGCGGCCGCGTTGTAGCGGTTCGCGACCACATGCAGCTCCGCGCCGGGCCAGCGCTCCTTCAGCGCACCGAGGAACGCCGTCGTGCACAGCATGTCGCCCAGAAAATCAATCCGGATCACGAGGATCCGCCCGGTCGGGTTCTCGTTGGCCATGGTCATGTGGTGACTGTCAGTTTCTTCGTCGCGACGAGCCGATGCCCCGGCATCCTGTTCCGGGACGGCCGTGTCGCGCGCTGCCGCTCGCCGCATGGATCCGCCCCCAATTGTGTGCGCGCGTGCGCGCGGCTTGCGCCGGATTGTATAGCGTCCGGATGGCCAGCCCAAGACCCGGCTGCCCGACGATGTAAAAACGGCCCGCCGCACCGCACGATGGCGATGCGACGGGCCGCGTATCGCGACAGCCGTCCGGTCGGGATGCGGTCAGTAAGTAATTTCGACAACACTGCCGTCGAACGCCGCACGCAGTTCCGCGAGCAGCATGTCGCTCGGCTTCACGCGCCACGCATCGCCGAGACGCATTTCGCCTTGCGCCCGCGCGTTGCTGTAGTGGATCTGGACCGCGAGCCCGTTCGGCAGCGGCGCCTGCGGGCGACGGCCGCCGTCACGCCCGCCGCCGCGCGGCGCGGGCGCTTCGACCGCGGGCGCAGCAGCCGGATCGTCCTTCGACACGTGCGGCTCGAGCACGCGGCGCAGCGCGGCTGCGTCGGCATTGCCGTTCATCGTCAGCCGCACGGCCTGCGCATAACGGCTGCGTGCGCGTTCGAGATCCATCACGGTATCGGTCGTGAAGCGGATGCCGCCCGTGAATGCGTCGTTGCGCGCCTGCCCCTGCACGATCAGCAGTTCGTCTTCCTTGAACAGCGCCTTGTTCGCCTCGAACTGCTCGTTGAAGATCGTGATCTCGCACTGGCCCGAGCCGTCGTCGAGCAGCGCGATCAGCATCTTGCCGCGCTGGGTCATCTGCGTGCGCAGCGACGCGATGATGCCCGCGACCAGCTTGTCGCGCCCTTCCTTCAGGTCGCCGACTTTTTGCCGCACGAAACGCCGCACCTCGTCGCGATACGCGTCGAACAGGTGGCCGGACAGGTAGAAGCCGAGCGCGCCCTTTTCTTCCTGCAGGCGACGCTTGTCGTCCCACGCCGGTTCATCGACGAGCGCATGCGCGTGCGGAGACTCGGCGCCCATGTCGAACAGGCCGGCCTGCATCGCGTTCGCCTCGGCCTGGTCGGCCGCTTCCATCGCGAGCGGCACCGACGCGAGCATCTGCGCGCGATTCGCGTTCAGCGAATCGAACGCGCCGGCGCGGATCAGCGCCTCGACCGTGCGGCGGTTGACGACGCGCCGGTCGATCCGTTCGCAGAAGTCGAACAGGTCGGTGAACGCCTTTTCCTCGCGCGCGCGCAGGATTTCCTCGATCGCGTTCTGGCCGCTGCCCTTCACTGCGCCGAGCCCGTAGCGAATCGTGCGCGAGCGCTTGCCGTCGGCTTCGGCGACGGGCTCGAACCGGTAATGCGACTGGTTGATATCGGGCGGCAACACGGCAAGGTTGTTCACGACGCAGTCGTCGAACAGGATCTTCACCTTGTCGGTGTCGTCCATCGCGAGCGTCATGTTGGCCGCCATGAATTCGGCCGGATGGTGCGCCTTCAGCCAAGCGGTGAAATACGCGAGCAGTGCATAGGCGGCCGCGTGCGACTTGTTGAAGCCGTAGCCCGCGAACTTCTCCATCAGGTCGAAGATCTCGTCGGACTTCTCGCGCGTGAGGCCGTTCTTCGCCGCACCCTCGGCGAAGATCTCGCGGTGCTGGGCCATCTCCTCGGGCTTCTTCTTGCCCATCGCGCGGCGCAGCAAGTCGGCGCCGCCGAGCGAGTAGCCGCCGATGATCTGCGCCATCTGCATCACCTGCTCCTGATAGACCATGATGCCGTAGGTCTCTTTCAGGACGGGTTCGACGCGCGGATCCGGATAGTCGACCTTCTCGCGGCCGTGCTTCCGTGCGCAGAAGCTCGGAATCAGGTCCATCGGGCCCGGACGGTACAACGACACGAGCGCGATGATGTCCTCGAAGCGGTCGGGCTGCGCATCCTTCAGCATGCCCTGCATCCCGCGGCTTTCCAGCTGGAACACCGCGACCGTGTTGGCCTTCTTCAGGATCTGGAACGAAGCCGGATCGTCGAGCGGCACCTGCGCGAGCGACCAGTCGGCCTTCGACGGATCGAGGCGGCGAATGTAGCGCTCGGCCCAGTCGAGGATCGTCAGCGTCGTGAGACCCAGAAAGTCGAACTTCACGAGGCCGACGGCTTCGACGTCGTCCTTGTCGTACTGGCTGACGACGCCGCCGTCGTCGCCCTGCGTGTACAGCGGACAGAAATCGGTCAGCTTGCCGGGTGCGATCAGCACGCCGCCCGCGTGCATCCCGACGTTACGCGTGAGCCCTTCGACGCGCTGCGCGAGATCGAGCAACTGGTGGACTTCGTCCTCGTGGTCGTAGCGCTCCTGCAGCTGCGGCTCTTCCTTCATCGCGTCGGCGATCGTCACGTGCTTGCCCGGCTTGAACGGGATCAGCTTCGCGATGCCATCGGTGAACATGTAGCCGAGGTCGAGCACGCGGCCGATATCGCGCACGGCCGCCTTCGCCGCCATCGTGCCGAAGGTGGCGATCTGCGACACGGCGTCCGCGCCGTACTTCTCCTTCACGTACTGGATCACGCGGTCGCGGCCGTGCTGGCAGAAGTCGATGTCGAAGTCGGGCATCGACACGCGTTCCGGGTTCAGGAAACGCTCGAACAGCAGGTTGTAGCGCAGCGGGTCGAGGTCGGTAATGCCGAGCGCGTACGCGACCAGCGAACCGGCGCCCGAGCCGCGGCCCGGGCCGACCGGCACGCCGTTGTTCTTCGCCCAGTTGATGAAGTCCGCAACGATCAGGAAGTAGCCGGGAAAGCCCATCTTCGTGATGGTCCCGCACTCGAATTCGAGGCGCTTGTAGTACGTGTCGCGCTGCGCGTCGCGTTCGGCTTCGGCCGGGTACAACTGCACGAGCCGCGTCTCGAGCCCTTCCTTCGACAGCTGGACCAGGTAGTCGTCGAGCGACATGCCGTCCGGCGTCGGGAACAGCGGCAGTTTCGGCTTGCCGAGCTCGAGCTTCAGGTTGCAGCGTTTTGCGATCTCGACCGTGTTCGCGACCGCGGACGGCAGGTCGGCGAACAGCGCGGCCATGTCGTCCTGCGTGCGGAAATACTGGTCGGTCGTGAAGCGTTTCTGGCGACGCGGGTTCGCGAGGATGTCGCCTTCCGAAATGCACACGCGCGCCTCGTGCGCGGTGAAATCGTCGTCGGTCATGAACTGCGTCGGGTGCGTCGCGACGACCGGCAGCTTCAGCGACGCCGCGAGCGTCGCGGCCTGCTGGATGTACGCCTCGGCGCCCGGCTGGCCGTATCGCTGCAGCTCGATGTAGAAGCCGCCCGGAAACACCTTCGCCCAGCGCTCGGCGTGACGGCGCGCTGCTTCTTCGTTGCCGGCCGCGAGCGCGAGCCCGATATCGCCCTGCTGCGCGCCCGACAGCGCGAGCAGCCCCTGCGAGAGCTCGCCGTCGAGCCAGCTCGCGTCGAGTTCCGCGCGGCCGCGATACTGGTTCGTGAGCCATGCCTTCGACAGCAGCTCGCAGAGATTCAGGTAGCCGACCTTGTCCTTCACGAGCAGCAACAGCCGCGACGGCTTGTCGCGATCGTCCGGATTGGTGATCCAGACGTCGCAGCCGGCGATCGGCTTGATGCCCTTGCCGCGGGCTTCCTGGTAGAAACGGACGAGGCCGAATGCGTTGCCGAGATCGGTGAGCGCGAGCGCGCCCTGGCCGTCTGCGGCCGCCGCCTTGACGATGTCGTCGAGACGCACGATGCCGTCGGCAATCGAGAATTCGGAGTGAACGCGAAGATGGACGAAGCGGGGATCTGACATGGGCGCTATTGTAGCCGCCCCGTCGCGCAGGCTGCCCAAAAAATCCCCGCACTGGCCGTTCGGCCGATGCGCGCGACACCACGTCGCGCGGCTGGCCAAACGGCCGGATGCCGGTACGCGCGCGGTTTGCGGGATAATACGGGTTTTCGAATCTTCGCCACGGCTTCGCACCCTTTTTTGCGGGCCGCCGTGCGGCCGTTTTCCCGTCGGACCATCATGACCATCGTCAACCTCGCCGCCTACCACTTCGTGTCGCTCGACGCGAACGAACAATGGCGCCCGCTCGTCACCGCCCGTTGCAACGAACTCGACCTGCGCGGCACGATCCTGCTCGCGCCGGAAGGCATCAACCTGTTCATCGCCGGCACGCGCGAAGCGGCCGACGCGTTCATTGCGTACATCCGCCACGATCCGCTGTTCGAGGGCAAGTTCGCGACGCTGCAGTTCAAGGAAAGCCTGTCCGACTCGCAGCCGTTCCGCCGCATGCTCGTGCGCCTGAAGCGCGAGATCATCACGATGAAGAAGCCCGCGATCAAGCCCGAACTCGGCCGCGCGCCGTTCGTCGACGCGCGCACGCTGAAGGCATGGCTCGACCGCGGCCACGACGACGCGGGCCGCCCGGTCGTGATGCTCGACACGCGCAATGCGTTCGAGGTCGACGTCGGCACGTTCGACGACGCGCTCGACTACCGGATCGACAAGTTCAGCGAGTTCCCGGAAGTAATCGATGCGAACCGCGCCGATCTCGACGGCAAGACGGTCGTGTCGTTCTGCACGGGCGGCATCCGCTGCGAGAAGGCCGCGATCCACATGAAGGAAATCGGCATCGAGAACGTGTACCAGCTCGAAGGCGGGATCCTGAAGTACTTCGAGGAAGTCGGCGGCGCGCACTATCACGGCGACTGCTTCGTGTTCGACTACCGCACCGCACTGAACCCGCAACTCCAGCCCACCGAGAACGTCACGTGCTTCGCGTGCCGCGCCGTCGTCACGCCGGAAGCGCAACAGTCGCCGAGCTACGTGGCCGGCAAGTCGTGCCCGGCCTGCGCGCAGGCAGCCAGCGCCGCGTAAACGCACGACTCGCGCCCCGATGAACGGCTATCGCGGCCGCTTCGCACCGTCGCCCACCGGGCCGCTGCACTTCGGCTCACTGGTCGGCGCGCTCGCGAGCTGGCTCGACGCACGCGCGCACGACGGCGCATGGCTCGTGCGCATCGAAGACCTCGACGGCCCGCGCACGGTACCCGGCGCGGCCGACGACATCCTCGCGACACTCGCGCATTTCGGCATGACGCCCGACGAGCCGCCCGTCTGGCAAAGCACGCGCGATGCCGCATATACGGCCGCGCTCGACCAGCTCGTCGCAGCGGGGCTCGTCTATCCGTGCGGCTGCACGCGCAAGGAAATCGCCGACTCGCTGCGCGCCGCACACGAGCGCCATACGACGCTCGCGTATCCGGGCACCTGCCGCACCGGTCTGCACGGCAAGCCTGCCCGCGCATGGCGGCTGCGCGTACCGGACGGCGACGCCGCGATCGTCACGTTCGACGACCGCTGGCAGCACACGCAATCGCAGAACCTCGCGACCGAAGTCGGCGATTTCGTGTTGAAGCGCGCGGACGGGCAATGGGCCTATCAGCTCGCGGTCGTCGTCGACGATGCCGATGCGCGCATCACGCACGTCGTGCGCGGCGCCGACCTGCTCGATTCGACCGCGCGCCAGATCCATCTGCAGCACTGCCTCGGCGTGCCGACGCCGCGGTATCTGCACGTGCCCGTCGTGGTCGACGCAAACGGCGAGAAGCTCAGCAAGCAGACGGGCGCGACCGCGCTCGAGCGCGACGATCCGCTGCCGGCGCTGCAGGCCGCAGCCGCGCATCTGGGCCTCGCGCCCGATGGCGTGCTCGCGGGCACGACGCTGGATGCGTTCTACGCGGCCGCGACGGCTGCGTGGGCGCGGCGCTTCGGGCCGCTGGCCGGATAAAGCACCCGGCTAGTCGGCTTCGCGCCGATCGAGCGCCGCTCGAGTGCCGATTGAACGGCTCGCCGGCCCCTCCGCGCGACACCCGCCCCCTAACCACGGCCCTAATAAAAAACGGGCACATGCTCATCGCATGCACCCGCTTTTCCGGCAGCGCTCGCGCGCCGCACCGCCACGTCCGTCCGGCTTAAACCGACGGCTTGCGCGGCATTCCGAACCCGCCGAGCAGCGCGGCGACCTGCCGCTTCGGCCCTTTCTTCTCGGGCTGTTGCACGGGCTGCGCGTCATCCGACTGCTTCGCCGTCGCCGACGGTTCATACGGCTTCAGGAAGAAATCGTCGACCGGCGCGTCGTGGCGACGGTGATGGCCCGTGCGCTCGGAACCGGCCGAGCGGCGCCCCGACGCACCGCGATGCTCGTCGCGCTCGCGCCGGCCGCCGCGTTCGCCACCGCGCTCGCTGTTGCGATCGCCGCTACGCTCGCCGCCGCGCTCGCTGCCACGCTCGTCGAGACGATGGCGCGCCGGCTTGTCGAGCGCGAGCGTCTGCACTTCGAGCGGCCGCTTGATCAGCTTCTCGATATCGGCGAGCTGCTTGCGCTCGTTCGGGCTGCACAGCGACAGCGCGTCGCCGGTCGCCCCCGCACGGCCCGTACGGCCGATCCGGTGCACGTAGTCTTCCGCGCTGAACGGCAGGTCGAAGTTGATCACGGCCGGCAGTTCGGCGATGTCGAGGCCGCGCGCGGCCACGTCGGTCGCGACCAGCGCCTCGATTTCGCCGCGCTTGAACGCGTCGAGCGCCTGCATCCGCTCGATCTGCGTCTTGTCGCCGTGGATCGCCGACGCGACCACGCCGTCGCGCTCGAGATTGCGCGCGAGCCGGCTCGCGCCGATCTTGCTGTTGCAGAACACGATCACCTGCTTGAGCCCGCGATCGCGCAGCAACTGCACGACGGCCGCCTGCTTGTCGCCTTCGGCGACGTCGTAGACGATCTGCGTGACGTTCGCGTTCGTCGAGTTGCTGCGCGCGACCTCGATCGTCTGCGGGTTGCGCAGGTAGGTCGACGCGAGCTTCTTGATTTCCGCCGAGAAGGTGGCCGAGAACAGCAGCGTCTGGCGTTCCTTCGGCAGCAGGTTCAGGATGCGCTGCAGATCGGGCAGGAAGCCCATGTCGAGCATCCGGTCGGCTTCGTCGAGCACGAGGATCTGCACCTGGCCGAGATTCGCCGTCTTCTGCTGCACGTGGTCGAGCAGCCGGCCCGGCGTCGCGATCAGGATCTCGACGCCGCGGCGCAGTTCGGCCATCTGCGGGTTCATGTCGACGCCGCCGAACACCACCGCGCTGCGCAGCTGCGTGTGCTTCCCATACGCGTGCACGTTCGCGGCGACCTGGTCGGCGAGTTCGCGGGTCGGCGTGAGGATCAGCGCACGCACGGGGTGGCGCGCCGGTGACGCGCTCGTGCTGGCCTGCGGCAGCAGGCGCTGGATGATCGGCAGCGAGAAGCTCGCGGTCTTGCCGGTGCCCGTTTGCGCGGCGCCCATGACGTCGCGGCCGGCGAGCACGACCGGAATGGCCTGCGCCTGGATCGGCGTCGGCGTCGTATAACCCTGCTCCGCAATGGCTTTCAGGATATCGGCGGCAAGGCCGAATTGGTCGAAGGTTGCGTCGACGGGCTTGGCGACAGAATCGGACATGGTGGCGTTTCGCTCAAAAGGCGCGGCGGGGACATCGTGCGACAGGCCAGCCGGGCCTGCGCTCATCACAATTCGGAAATAGACGGAGCCGCGGCGCGCCGCGCGGCGCCGCTCTGGCGCTTGGGACCGGTTCAATGCGAACGCCGGACACCAGGCCGTGCGGACTCCGTTCGGCGCGAATGCCGGCGGAAAGGGCCGTATTGTAGCACTGCGCGGCCATCTGTCCGTGACAACGCCGCGAACGGCCGCAACGGCGGTTCGCGCGGCGGGCCCGTCCGGCCCCGCGCGGTCGGCGAACCGGCCGATCGGGCTATCCCGACCGGCCAGCGAGCGATATCAGGGGCCCGATCCCGGATTGCGTTGCCCAAGCGCCCGCGCCCCGCCCGAGCGCCGAACCTTCAGGTCCGACAGCCGGCAGGCGCCGGCGGGCACGATCCGCGATCGCGCCCGGCGTTCAGCCCTTCTTCTTTTTCTTCTCGACCTGGACACAGTCGCCAAGCAGAGGCGGCGCCTTCTGGTCGGCGATCTCGTCGCGCAGCGTCGCTTCCTTGCCCTTCGTCCACCACGTATAGCGGCCGGCCTGATAACGTGCGCCCGAAGCCGACACGGTATCGACGAACAGCAGCTGCCGTCCGTTGACCGGCACGAGCGCGAAGCTCTGGCCGTTGCCCGCGAGCCAGTACGACACGCGCACGGGCTGCTTCTGGTTCGCGCACTGGTAGACGGTCTGCTGGCGCGCATCGGCGTCGATCTCTTCGACGGTCAGTTGCGCGGCATGCGCAACGGAAACGGCGGTGCCGGCGAGCGCGAGTGCGGCGACGGTTTGGCGAATCATGCAGGTCCTCTCACGAGACGGGTGGAAGCGCGCCCTCGCGGGGCGCGCGGTTATTGTTGGTTTCGCGTCGGGTCGCGCTGTCAGGGATCGATGACGTCAGCACACGCGTCGGTCGGCGCGGCCGCGAGATGGCCGACGAGCGGCACGATCTTGAGCCCGGCCGATGCCACCCGGCACGGCGCGGCCGCGACGCCGCAACCCGCGAGACTCGCAGCAAGCGCCAGCACGACACCCAGTTTTCCGATACGCAGCCAGATCGGCGCCATCGTCCTCTCCTCGTTTCGTCAGCGGGCCGACACGGGCCGCACGGCCGCGGCGGCGCGCTTCGCGCGTTCGCGGGCTTCGTCGACGGTCGCGCCGGTCGCCAGCGCGACGCCCATGCGCCGCTTCGCAAAACTTTCCGGCTTGCCGAACAGGCGCAGGTCGGCACCCGGCACCGCGAGCGCGTCGCGCACGCCTTCGAACGCGATCCCGCGCTCGTCGAGCCCGCCGTAGATCACGGCCGACGCGGCCGGCGTACCGAGCGCCGGATCGACCGGCAGCCCGAGAATCGCGCGCGCGTGCAGCTCGAATTCCGACTGGCGCTGCGACGCGAGCGTGACGAGGCCCGTGTCGTGCGGCCGCGGGCTCACCTCGGAGAACCACACGTCGTCGCCGCGCACGAACAGCTCGACGCCGAACATCCCGCGCCCGCCCAGCGCCTCGGTGACCTTGTGCGCGATCTCGCGCGACTTCTCGAGCGCCACCGCGCTCATCGGCTGCGGCTGCCACGACTCGACGTAGTCGCCCGCGACCTGCACGTGGCCGACCGGCTCGCAGAAGTAGGTGCGCGTGCCGAGCGTCGCCGGATCGATCGCGCGCACGGTCAGTTGCGTGATCTCGTATTCGAAATCGATGAAGCCTTCGACGATCACGCGGCCGTGGTTCACACGGCCCCCCGCCATCGCGTAGTCCCACGCGGGCTTCACGTCGGCTTCGGTCTTCACGACCGACTGCCCCTTGCCCGACGACGACATCACCGGCTTCACGACGCACGGCATGCCGATCTTCGCGACCGCCGCGCTGAAGGCTTCGAACGAATCCGCGAACGCATACGGCGACGTCGGCAGGCCGAGCTCCTCGGCCGCGAGCCGGCGGATTCCTTCGCGGTTCATCGTAAGCTGCGTCGCGCGTGCGGTCGGGATCACCTCGGCGAGGCCGGCTGCCTCGATCGCCGCGAGCGCGTCGGTCGCGATTGCCTCGATCTCCGGCACGATCAGGTGCGGGCGCTCGGCCTCGACGATCGCCCGCAGCGCGGCGGCGTCCGTCATGTCGATCACGTGCGCGCGATGCGCGACCTGGTGGCCCGGTGCGTCCGGATAGCGGTCGACCGCGATGACTTCTACGCCGAGCCGTTGCAACGCGATGATGACTTCCTTGCCGAGTTCGCCGGCGCCGAGCAGCATGACGCGCGTGGCCGAGGGCGAAAGCGGCGTACCGAGCCGCTGACCGATCTGCATGTGATTTCCCGCTTCTGGTGGAGGACGAAAACGGCTCCGATGTTAACACGCGCCACGACGCCGGTTTGGCGCGTTTCGCCGCGCCGCTGCCCGGTCGCGCGCCGCTCACGGGCAGGCTGCGAACGTTTTCACGCGCGAAGTGTCGGCTCGCCTGTCGCGGGGCGGGTGCGTTACTCTTACGCCTTGATCAGAATCCGATGAGGAACGAGGCTCATGTCCCACCTGTCCGCGGCCGCACGCGCACGCACCGGCCTGCTTCGCCCGTTGCGCGCGCCGCTCTGCGCGTTGACGCTTGCCACGCTTCTCGCCGCCTGCGCGATGCCGACCCACCCCGATTCCGCCGCCCCCGCGCCCGACCCGTACAATGCGGCCGCCGTCCAGTTGCTCGACGACACGAGCTGGGAACTCACCAGCTGGCTGAACGCCGACGGCACGCAACGCACGATCCCGCATGGCGACAACGGCGAGCCGATCAAGCTCGCGCTGTCGACCGAATCGGGCATCCGGCGCGCCAGCGGGTTCTCGGGCTGCAACCGCTACATGGGCACCTACGCAATCAAGAACGGCCTGCTGAGCTTCGGGCCGCTCGCCGGCACGCGGATGGCCTGCCCGAATACGCTCGGCGGCCAGCTCGAACACGCGTACCTCGACGCGCTCGCCCACGTCGAGAAGACCGGTGTGCAGATGCGCGAGCCCAAGCAATTGCAGATCGTGACCGATGCCGGCGCAACGCTGACCTTCACGCACCGGAGCCCCTGATGCACCGCGCGCGCGAAGGCCGGCCGACCGCCTTCGCGTTGCGCGTCGCGCGCGTGTGCCGGACACACGCGCCGCGCGGCGTAAAACGAATTCACGCCGCCTTAGAATCTTGTTCGCCGGCCGGTTAAACTCGGCGGGTCGCGCCCCGCGCGCCCCTCCCCACTCCTGTTTCAAAGCATGCACACGGTTGTCTTCGGCTGGTTCGGCATCTCCGCCGTCTGGTTCCTCCTTCTCTTCTGGCGTCTCGTGCAGGCGATGCTGCCCGGCGGCGGCGGGCTCGCAGGCCGCGGCTCGATCCGCCTGTGGCTCGGCTTTGCCGCGGTGTTCGTCGCGAGCTGCACGCTGACGAGCCCGCTGTCGGGCCCCGACACGAACGCGCTCGGCCATGCGTTTTCCGCCGGCTTCGCCCATGTGCTCGGCCCGATCGGCACGCCGGTCGCGATGGTCGTGCTGTTCTTCGCCGGGCTGCCCTGGCTGACCGGCATCGGCTGGCGACAGTTCTCCGCCTGGGTCGACACGTCGTTCGGCGTCAAGCTGTCGCGCGACGGCGGCGACGACGACGCGCGCGGCATCGCCGATCTGCCGCGCAGCGCGCTGCATCGCGACGACGACATCGTGCAGCCGACCACGGCGCATACCGTCAACTCGATGGCGCCACGCCAGAACGGCCGGTATTCGCGCCCGACGCTGTGGAAACCCGACCCGCAGGCGCGGCCGAAGCCGCGCAGCAAGGCGCCGCCGCGTCCGCACGCGGAACCCGTCGCGCCGTCGGGCTGGCTGAAGCCGACCGCGACCGGTCGCAGCATGCCGGCGCCGCCCGCGCCGATCCCGACCAGCGCGATGCCGCCGCCGACCACCGGCAGCACCGCGAGCCTCGCGCGCGCGGCGGCGAACTCGCAAGTGCCGCGCCCCGATCCCGCCCCGCTGCCGGTCGGATTCGAACCGGTCCGGCCGCGGCCGACCGCCGCACGATCGGCCACCGCTGCGTTGAAGCCGACCGCTCCGCGCGCCACGGTCGCGCCGCGGCCGGCCAGTGCGCCGCCGCCGCGCCCGCCGGTGCGACCGGTCGCGGGAACCGGCGCGGCCGGCCTGCCGCCGGACACCGCGCGACGCCGCCCGGCGCCACAAACGCCGACACGCGCGCCGCTCTATGCCTGGACGGAAAAGCCCGCCGCACCGATCACGCCGGCGCCGAGCGTTCACGACACGCTGCGCTCGATCGAGGCCAGCACCGCGCAATGGGCCACGCTCGGCAGTGCGCGGTCGGCCGATGCCGCGCACGCGGCGGCGGCAGGCGCAACCGTGGCTGGTGTGGCCGCGGCAGCCGGCAGCGTTGCCGCACCGGTGTCGGCGGCCGTGTCGAACGGGTTCGTCTCCGCGACGCACGGTGTCGCGGCCCATGACGCCAGTGCCCCGGTCGAGCGCGATGCGGCCGCCTATGACGACGACACGCCGATCGCGCTGGATGCGTTCATGCCGGCAGAGTCCGGCATGACGCATGCTTCGGTTGCCGATACGGGCGCCACGACGTTCGACGACTTCATCCCGCAGACGCTGCCGGATAGCGGCATCGACAACGCCGCGTTTTCGCATCACGGCGCCCTCGAGATCCGGCACGCCGACGATGCGCCCGCCGAGCCGGCATTCGGGATCGCACCCGCGCCGTCGTTCGACGCGCCGATCGACCTCGCTCCGTGGGAAGAACTCGCCAGCCAGCCGGTTTCCGCATTCGACGTATCGCTGACGGACGCGACGGAATCGGAGCCGGCCAATGCGGCCTCTACGCAACCGCACGACGAGGCGGTTCGCGACATCGCTGCGAGCAGCCCGGTTGCGTCCGGCGATACCGCCGACAAGTACGAAGCGCAACCGGCGCCTGCAATCGATCGCCTTGCACCCGCCCGGGCGCCGCAGAGCCTCGCCGATGCTCACGCCGACGTCGAATCCGCTGAGGGGATCGCTCCGTTTGCGGCCCTCCCCTCTTCGTCGATCGCCAAAACATCGACGCACGCCATTTCCGACGCCGTGCCGCTTGCGGCAGCGTCGGCACTGACTGCATCGCGTATTGCAACGGAAGCCGCCGAGCCGAAAGCGGCAGAGCGTGCCGCGCCGCCGTCGGCAATCGCACCGGGTGCCGCGCCCGCGACAGAGTGGACGCGGACGCCGTCGATTCCGCCGACGGTGCAACCTGCAACGACATATACGGCCGTCTCCGCGGAATTGCCGAAATCGCAGGCAGCTCAACCGTTTGCCGCAGCACCGACGGCTTCGGCCGCCGCTACGTCGCCGCTCGGCGGCGGCGCTTACGGTTCGACCGCGCAGGTATCTGCATCGGCATCGAGCATTGCGCCCGACACCGCTGCGGCTTCACCGGCTGGCGTAACCGGCATTGCATCCGCTTCGCTTGCGCAACCGGTCGCGTCGGCATCGACCGTTGAACCGGCCGCATCGACTTCCCCGGCTGGCGTAACCGGCACTGCATCCGCATCGCTTTCGCAGCCGGCCGCATCGGCATCGACCGTTGAACCGGCCGCATCGACTTCCCCGGCAGGCGTGACCGGCGCTGCATCCGCTTCGCTTTCGCAGCCGGCCGCAGCGGCACCGACCGTTGCATCGACCGCATCGACTTCCCCGGTCGGCGTAACCGGCACTGCATCCGCTTCGCTTTCGCAGCCGGCCGCATCGGCATCGACCGTTGCATCGACCACATCGACTTCCCCAGTCGGCGTAACCGGCGCTGCACCCGCTTCGCCTTCGCAACTGGCCGCATCGACGGCGCCGGTCGGCGTTACGGGCGCGACTTACGGTTCACTCCCCCGCGCATCGACCGTCACGCACGCCGCGACACCGCCAACGACCGGCGTGTCGGGTTCGACATCCGGTTCGACAACGCAAACGCCCGCACCGGCGGCGACACCTGTGACCGCTCCCGCGACGCCGGTGAATATCGCATCCGGCTCGATCGCTGCGCAGCCTTTCGCACCCGCATCGACTCTTTCGGCCAACACGGCAACCTCGTCGACCGGCACGACATTCGGCGGATCCGGCACACCCGCACCGCAACCGGCGGCCAGCCTGCCTGTTCCGCCAGCCGCTTCCGTCGTGACGACCCCGCCCTCAGGCGCCGTCACCCCGATGACCACGGCCGCAGCGGCTCCGGCTCAACCGGTCGCGGGCTCGCCTGTCGCCGCGGCCGGATCGCTGGCGCCCATCGCGGCAACAACCGCGACGCAGCCGCTGCCGATCGCATCGGCGCCTGCGGCAACCGCAACCACGACGTTCGCAACACCGCCCGCCCCTGCCGCATCGTCGGCGAGCTGGTCGGCGCCGAATGTGTCCGCAACACCGGTGGTCGCATCGATCGCCGCACCGCAGCCGGCAGCAACCCTTCCCGGCACCGGCCTGCCCGCGCCGGCGCCTGTTGCCGCCGTGCCGACGATCCCCGTTGCGGCACCCATCGACACAATCGCCACCGTGGCGACCGAACCGGCCGCGCCGGCCGCAGCCGAAACAACCGCCGCCCCCGACACCCCCGCGCGCCAGCCGCGCCCGAACGCGTTCGAATTCCACGCGCCCGCGTCGTTCAACGTCGAACTGCCGACGCTCGACCTGCTCGAGCCCGCGTCCGACGACGTCGAAATGATCACCGAGGAACACCTCGCGCAGACGGCCCAGGTGATCGAACAGCGGCTGCAGGAATTCAAGGTGCCGGTGACGGTCGTCGGCGCGTCGGCCGGCCCCGTGATCACGCGCTTCGAGATCGAGCCCGCGCTCGGCGTGCGCGGCAGCCAGATCGTCGGCCTGATGAAGGACCTGTCGCGCGGCCTCGGCCTCACGTCGGTCCGCGTCGTCGAGACGATTCCCGGCAAGACCTGCATGGGCCTCGAACTGCCGAACGCGAAGCGCCAGATGATCCGCCTGTCGGAAATCCTTGCCGCGCGCGAGTACCAGCATTCGCCGTCGCAGCTGACGATCGCGATGGGCAAGGACATCACGGGCCACCCGGTCGTCACCGATCTCGCGAAGGCGCCGCACATGCTCGTCGCGGGCACGACCGGTTCGGGCAAATCGGTCGCGATCAACGCGATGATCCTGTCGCTGCTGTACAAGGCGACGCCCGAGGACGTGCGGCTCATCATGATCGACCCGAAGATGCTGGAGCTGTCGGTCTACGAAGGCATCCCGCACCTGCTTGCGCCGGTCGTCACCGACATGAAGCTCGCGGCGAACGCGCTGAACTGGTGCGTCGGCGAAATGGAAAAGCGCTACCGGCTGATGTCGGCCGTCGGCGTGCGCAACCTCGCGGGCTTCAACCAGAAGATCCGCGACGCGGAAGCGAAGGAAAAGAAGATCGGCAACCCGTTCTCGCTGACGCCCGAGGATCCCGAGCCGCTGTCGACGCTGCCGCTGATCGTCGTCGTGATCGACGAGTTGGCCGACCTGATGATGGTCGCCGGCAAGAAGATCGAAGAGCTGATCGCGCGCCTCGCGCAGAAGGCGCGAGCGGCCGGCATCCACCTGATCCTCGCGACGCAGCGTCCGTCCGTCGACGTGATCACGGGCCTGATCAAGGCCAACATCCCGACGCGCGTCGCGTTCCAGGTGTCGTCGAAGATCGATTCGCGCACGATCCTCGACCAGATGGGCGCCGAATCGCTGCTCGGGATGGGCGACATGCTGTTCCTGCCGCCGGGCACCGGTTATCCGCAGCGCGTGCACGGCGCGTTCGTCGCCGACGAGGAAGTGCACCGGATCGTCGAGTACCTGAAGCAGTTCGGCGAGCCGCAGTACGAGGAAGGGATTCTCGACGGCCCGGCCGCCGACGGCGCGACGCAGGACCTGTTCGGCGAAGCGCCGGACGCGGAAGCCGATCCGCTGTACGACGAAGCGGTCGCGTTCGTCGTGCGCACGCGGCGCGCGTCGATCTCGTCGGTGCAGCGGCAGTTGCGCATCGGCTACAACCGCGCGGCGCGCCTCGTCGAGCAGATGGAGGCGGCCGGGCTCGTGTCGGCGATGGGCATCAACGGCAGCCGCGAAGTGCTCGTGCCGGCCGCGGCCGACTGAGCAAGGCGGCCGGTCGGCCGCCATTACCCGAGGCGGACGCACCGGAAAACCGGTCGCCCCGGAACACAAAGGGCGCTGCATCCGCAGCGCCCTTCGTCATTTACAGCACCGGCACCAGCTTGAAGTCGACCGGCTTGCCGACCGCGACCTTCTGCGGATTCGCGCCGAGCTGCCCCGTTTCGACATCGCGGCTGAATACGTAGAACGTATCGCTGTCCTGGTTGCCGACGATCAGCCACTTGCCGGTCGGATCGATCAGGAACTCGCGCGGCGTCTTGCCGAGGCTCGACTGGCGGCCGACGTGCTTCAGCCGGCCGTCGGCCTTGTTGACCGCGTAGATCACGATGTCGTTCGCGTCGCCGCGGTTGCTCGCGTACAGGAAGCGGCCGTCCGGCGACAGGTGGATCGCGCCGCCGCCGATCTTGCCCTTGAAGCCCGGCGCCGTCATCGGCAGCGTCTCGACCGGCGTCAGCTTGCCGTCGTGGTAGCCGAGCACCTCGACCGACGCGTTGAGCTCGCTCGTCACGTACGCGAACCGGCCGTCGGCGCTGAACACCATGTGACGCGGGCCCGAACCGGCCTTCGCCGGCGTGTAGCGCGTGTCGGTCGGGCCGATCAGCCCGCGGCTGCCGTCCACCGTATAGCGGTAGCCATAGATCTTGTCCGCGCCGAGATCCTGCACGAACAGGTAACGGCCGTCCGGCGAAAACACCGTCGAGTGCACGTGCGCGCCGTCCTGGCGGCCCTTCACGGGCCCCGTGCCTTCATGGTGCACGCTCAGCACGGCCTGGCCGACCGCGCCATCGTCGCGCAGCGGAAACACCGCGAAGCTGCCGCCCGGATCCGCCGCGACCGAATAGTTGGCCGTCACGAGGTACTTGCCGTCCGGCGACAGCGCGAGATAGCAAGGATCGTTCCCTTCAGACGACACGCGGTCGATGAAGGTCAGCGCCCCCGTCTTCGCGTCGAAGCGGAACGCGCTGACGCCGCCGCGCTGCGTCGCCGGCCCGTCGTCGCCGGGCAGTTCGTTGACCGCGTAGACGGTGCGACCGTCGCGGCTCGGCAACAGATAGGACGGATTCACGGTCTTCGCCGACGATACCGGCGCGACGCTGCCGGTTTTCGTATCGAAGCGGTAAACATAGATCCCGTCGCTGCCGCCGCCCGTATAGGTGCCGACGAGCAGGTTGTAGACGCCGTCGGCCGGGACGGGCGATTGCTGCGCCAATGCGTGGGTCGCGGAAAGGGAGAGCACGATCGCGAAACCTTTCATCCAGTGAGCGAGCCTGAGCGGGAACCCTCGTGTCGAAGCGCGTGCGTCATGCTCGCGTAAACGGTTGGGCATTGAATCCTCCTTGCATCGAGTCGCTTCAAGTGTTGAGATAGGACGAAACGCCGGCCGTTCATGCGCTCCGCCGCCCGGCCGAGTATACGGGGCACGACACCGGCACGTGAAGCCCGGGCGCCGCCGTCCGCATTGTGAACTCGAAACCAAGGATCGCCTGCCCATGCCCGCCCTGATCGAAGACTACGCCCTCGTCGGCGACGGCCACACCGCCGCGCTGATCGCAAAAGACGGCTCCGTCGACTGGCTGTGCTGGCCCCGCTTCGATTCGGGCGCCTGCTTCGCGGCGCTCGTCGGCACGCCCGAGCACGGCCGCTGGCTGCTCGCGCCGGCCGCCGACGCCGCGATCACGCACACCACCCGCCGCTATCGCGGCGACACGCTGATTCTCGAAACCGATTACGAAAGCGCCGACGGCGCCGTCACTGTGATCGACTTCATGCCGCCCGGCAACGGCTGGTCCGAACTCGTGCGGATCGTCGTCGGCCGCCACGGCACGATGAAGATGCGCATGGAGCTCGTGTTGCGCTTCGACTACGGCTTCTCGATCCCGTGGGTCACGCAACTGACCCGCGAGGACGGGATGAAGGCGATCGCCGGCCCCGACACCGTCGTGCTGCGCACGCCCGTGCCGCTGACCGGCAAGAATCTTCATACGCTTGCGGAATTCACGGTGAGCGCCGACGAACGCGTGCCGTTCTCGCTCAGCTATGCGGCATCGCACCTGCGGCTGCCGCCCGCGCGCGATCCGCTGTCGATGCTCGCGCGCACCGAGAACTACTGGCTCGAATGGTCGGGCCGCTGCCAGGTGCAGGGCCGCTACGCGGCCGCCGTGCGCCGTTCGCTGATCACGCTGAAGGCGCTCGCATACGAGCCGACCGGCGGCATCGTCGCGGCGCCGACCACGTCGCTGCCCGAGAAGATCGGCGGCAACCGCAACTGGGACTACCGCTACTGCTGGCTGCGCGACGCGACGATCACGCTGCTCGCGCTGATGCGCGGCGGCCACTACGACGAGGCGCGCGCGTGGCGCACGTGGCTCGGCCGCGTGATGGCCGGTTCGCCCGAGCAGATCCAGATCATGTACGGGATCGCCGGCGAACGCCGGCTGCCCGAAATGGAGCTCGACTGGCTGCCCGGCTATCAGGACTCGAAGCCGGTACGCATCGGCAACGGCGCCGCGAACCAGCTCCAGCTCGACGTGTTCGGCGAGGTGATGGCCGCGCTGCACCTCGCACGCGTGGGCGGCCTGCAGGCCGACGACACGGTCTGGTCCGTGCAGTGCGCGCTGCTCGACCATCTCGAGAAGATCTGGCGGGAACCCGACGAGGGGATCTGGGAAACCCGCGGCGGCCGTCGCCATTTCACGTTCTCGAAGGTGATGGCGTGGGTCGCGTTCGACCGCGCGATCAAGTCGGCGGAGATGTTCCGGCTACCCGGCTCGCTCGACCGCTGGCGCGCGCTGCGCGAGCAGATCCATGCCGACGTGTGCGACAACGCGTGGCACGAAGGCAAGCAGGCATTCGCGCAGAGCTACGGCAGCGACGAACTCGACGCGAGCGTGCTGCTGATGCCGCTGCTCGGCTTCCTGCCGCCGGAAGACCCGCGCATCGTCGGCACGGTCGACGCGATCGAACGGGAATTGCTGCACGACGGCCTCGTGATGCGCTACCGCACGACCGACTACGACGACGGCCTGCCGCCCGGCGAAGGCACGTTTCTCGCATGCAGCTTCTGGCTGGTCGACAACTACGCGCTGCTCGGCCGGATCGACGACGCGCACCGCCTGTTCAGCCGGCTGCTGTCGCTGTCGAACGATCTCGGGCTGCTCGCGGAGGAGTACGACCCGGTCGCCGGGCGGCTCGTCGGCAACTTCCCGCAGGCGTTCTCGCACGTGGCGCTCGTGCATACCGCGATGAACCTGATGCACCACGAGGACGCGATGGCGCGCGCGGCCGGCCAGCCGGCGCCGGCGATGGCCACGGGGCGCTGAACGGGGCGCGGGCGGCTTGTTCAGAGCGCCCCCGGACCTGTCGCTTCGCGCCAGGCCCCCCGAGGGGGTCAAGAAAACCCGGGGCGGCCCAGCGCTTTCTTGAGAGAACGTCAAATAGCAAAAATATGATGAAAAATCGGGGAAATGTTGCATTGCAACACCCATCGTTGTCCGATATGATCGACGCGATTGTCCGGCCGCAGTGCAACATGGCCGGCCGCTGACCCCCACGGCACGCCGCGACGCCCCACGCCGCCCTTGCGCACCGTCCCCCACGCGGGAGTAGTCTGCATGCTTTACCAACTGCACGAATTCCAGCGGGCCATGCTGAGCCCGCTCACGGCCTGGGCCCAGGCTGCCTCCAAATCGTTCGCCAATCCGTCCAGCCCGTTCTCGCTGATGCCGGGCGCGACGCGGATGGCCGCCGCCTACGAACTGATGTACCGGCTCGGCAAGGATTACGAGAAGCCCGAATTCAACCTTCATCAGATCGTCAAGGACGGTCACAACATCCCGATCGTCGAGCAGACGATCGTCGAGAAGCCGTTCTGCCGGCTGCTGCGTTTCAAGCGCTATTCGGACGACGCCGACGCCGTCACGCAACTGAAGGACGAGCCGGTCGTGCTGGTCTGTGCGCCGCTGTCGGGCCACCACTCGACGCTGCTGCGCGACACGGTGCGCACGCTGCTGCAGGATCACAAGGTCTACATCACCGACTGGATCGACGCGCGGATGGTGCCGGTCGAGACCGGCCCGTTTCACCTGCACGACTACATCGCGTACATCCAGGAATTCATCCGTCACATCGGCGCGCGCAACCTGCACGTGATCTCGGTGTGTCAGCCGACGGTGCCGGTGCTCGCGGCGATCTCGCTGATGGCGAGCCGCGGCGAGGATACGCCGCTCACGATGACGATGATGGGCGGCCCGATCGACGCGCGCCGCAGCCCGACGTCGGTGAACTCGCTCGCGACGCAGCACTCGACCGCGTGGTTCGAGAACAACGTGATCCACACGGTGCCCGCGAACTATCCGGGCGAAGGCCGCCAGGTCTATCCGGGCTTCCTGCAGCACACGGGCTTCGTCGCGATGAACCCGGAACGGCACGCGCAATCGCACTGGGATTTCTACCAGAGCCTGCTGCGCGGCGACGAAGACGACGCCGAAGCGCACCGCCGCTTCTACGACGAATACAACGCGGTGCTCGACATGGCCGCCGAGTATTACCTCGAGACGATCCGCGTCGTGTTTCAGGAATTCCAGCTGGCCGAAGGCACGTGGGATGTCGAGGGCGAGCGCGTGCGTCCGCAGGACATCCGGCACACCGCGCTGATGACGATCGAGGGCGAACTCGACGACATCTCGGGCAGCGGCCAGACGCACGTCGCGCACGAGCTGTGCACGGGCATCCCGCAGGATCATCGCCGCAGCCTGACCGCCGAGAAGTGCGGTCACTACGGGATCTTCTCGGGCCGCCGCTGGCGCACGATCATCTACCCGCAGTTGCGCGACTTCATCCGCGAGCATGCGCCGGAGCCGAAGAACGGCGCGACGAAGGATCGCCCCGAGGCGCCGGCGGCCACGACGCTGACGGCCGTGCCGGTCATCGACACGCCGGCTGAAACGACGCGCGCCACCGTGACGAAGCGTACGCGTGCGAAGGCACCGGCCACGACTGCCGCGCCCGCCAAGGCCGCACCGGTCGCGAAGCGCGCAAGCAGCAGCCCGCGCGCAAAAGCCGTGCGCACGCGCAAGGCCGCCTGACGCACCGCGTTCCGACGAAAAAACGCCGCCGTTGCCTGCGCACGGCGGCGTTTTTACATCGGGCGGCGAATGATCGCCGCGTCAGCGCCGCAGCAGATACGCGAGCAGCACCTCGGTGTTCATCCGGACCATCTCCGCGCGCTCGTCGGTGTCGGTGAAGTCGCGGCCGAGCGTCGCGGCGAGCGTGAAGCGGTTCGACACGATGTAGTAGCCGAGCCCCGACAGCGTCACGTAGAAGCGCAGCGGATCGACGTCGCTGCGAAACAACCCGGCCTTCTGGCCGCGCATCAGCACGTTGCCGAGCTTCGCGACGATCGGCGACATCATCTCGCGGATCCGCGTCGACTTGTGCAGGTAGCGCGCTTCGTGCAGGTTCTCGTTGTTGATGAGCCTGAGCAGCTCCGGATGGTCGCGGTAGTAGTCCCAAACGAAATGCGCGAGCCGCGTAACGGCTTCGACCGGCGCGACGCCGTCGAGATCAAGCACGCGCTCGGCCTCGGTCAGCGCGGAGAACGCGTGTTCGAGCACGGCCGTAAACAGCTGCTCCTTGCTGCCGAAGTAGTAATAGAGCATGCGCTCGTTGGTTTCGGCACGGCGCGCGATCTGGTCGACGCGCGCGCCGAACAGCCCTCCACTCGCGAACTCTTCGGCCGCCGCCATCAGGATGCGACGGCGCGTACCTTCAGGATCTCTTTTGATTTTTGGCTGATTCATGGTGGCGTTTTGCTATGTGAGCCGCTTGATCCGGACCGGCACCCCCACCGCCTCGGCGCCGGCCGCCCTGGAACGGGCGCGCCGCATGCGGCCGCCCTCCTGCTGAGCCCCTGCAAAAAAGCGGTTCGATTATGCGCACAGACGGCGTCCAGCGCAATGCGGGAAATCGGCGATAATCGAGCTTTGGCAAACCTTTCCGGCCTCGCCGCGCGCGGCCGAGAGCCATTCGGCGCCGCTGCGCCCGTTGTCACCGTGACCGACTCCAAAACACTCGCGGATCGCATCGAAGATCTGCTTCCCCAGACGCAATGCACGAAGTGCGGCTATAACGGCTGCCGTCCGTACGCCGAGGCCATCGCCGCCGGCAACGCGAACTACAACCAGTGTCCGCCCGGCGGCGCCGAAGGCATCGCGCGCCTCGCCGGCCTGCTCGGCAAGCCGGTGATTCCGCTGAACCCCGTCAACGGCAGCGAGCATCCGCGCGCGGTCGCATTCATCGACGAAAGCCTGTGCATCGGCTGCACGCTGTGCATGCAGGCGTGCCCGGTCGACGCGATCGTCGGCGCACCGAAGCAGATGCACACGATCATCGAGTCGCTGTGCACCGGCTGCGACCTGTGCGTGCCACCGTGCCCCGTCGACTGCATCGCGATGCTGCCCGTGACCGGCGATCGCACCGGCTGGGACGCGTGGTCGCAAGAGCAGGCCGATGCCGCGCGCGAACGCCATGACCTGCGGCTCGCCCGCCAGCGCCGCGAGCGCGAGGCCGCCGAAGCGCGCGCCGCCGCCCGCCGCGCGGCCAGTGCTGCGAAGCCCGCAGCGGGACAACCCGACACGCCACCCGGAACGCAGCCCGATCCGCAGCCCGGCGTGCCGGCCACTACACCGGCCGCCGACGACGCCGATGCGAAGAAACGCGCGATCATCGCCGCCGCGCTCGAACGCGCGCGCAAGAAGAAGGAAGAACTCTCCGGGCAGGGCGCCGGGCCGAAGAACACCGAAGGCGTGAGCGCAGCCGTCCAGGCGCAGATCGACGCGGCCGAGGCCCGCCGCAAACGGCTCGCCGAACAGCAAGCGCAGCGCGACGCCGAAGCCGCGGCGCCGGGCAGCAACGGCAACGACAGCGACGCAGGCAACGACGACCAAGGCGGCCCGTCCGCGCCGCCCGACCAGAACGCTCCATGAACGCCAGCAAACGACGCGCGATCTACGAAACGCTGCAGAGCCTCAATCCGCATCCGACCACCGAACTCGAATACTCGACGCCGTTCGAGCTGCTGATCGCCGTGATGCTGTCCGCGCAGGCGACCGACGTGTCGGTCAACAAGGCGATGCGGAAGATGTTTCCGGTCGCGAACACCCCGCGACAAATCGTCGCGCTTGGCGAGGAAGGCGTCACCGAGTACATCAAGACGATCGGTCTTTACCGGACCAAGGCGAAGAACGTGGTCGCGACGTGCCGGATCCTGCTCGACCGCTACGACGGCGACGTACCGGCCGATCGCGAAGCGCTCGAAAGCCTGCCGGGCGTCGGCCGCAAGACCGCGAATGTCGTACTGAACACCGCGTTCGGCCAGCCGACGATCGCGGTCGACACGCATATCTTCCGTGTTGCGAATCGCACGGGACTCGCGCCGGGCAAGGACGTGCGGGCCGTCGAGGCCGCGCTCGAGAAGTTCACGCCGAAGGACTTCCTGCAGGACGCGCATCACTGGCTGATCCTGCACGGGCGCTATGTGTGCAAGGCCCGCAAGCCCGAATGCTGGCACTGCGCGATCGAGCCGCTGTGCGAATTCAGGCCGAAGACGCCGCCGCCCAACGAGTAAGCGTCAGGCGCGACAGAGCCGCACTATCCCGGTCCGGCGCGGCCCGCAACGCAGGCTCCGTCGCGGCGCCCCCTTCCCCTCCCCGACTACGCGTTGGAAGTCGCAGTGGCATCGTCGGCCGCCGCGCCGCCCGCGCGCACGAGCGCCAGCACGGCCGCGAGGATCGCGACGCCGCCCGCCCACTGCAGCGGCGACAGCGCTTCACCGAACAGCAGCGCCGCGAGCGCGACCGTCACGACCGGTTCGAGCGTCGACAGCATCGACGTGCGCGCGGCCCCGAGCCGCTCGAGCCCGGCGAAGAACGCGAGCATGGCCGCGACCGTCGAGACGAGCGCGATCGCGAGCATCGACGCCCAGCCGCCGGCCGTCGCGGGCCAGCGCGGCGGCGCGCCGAACGCCGCGGTCCGCACGACGGCGATCGCCACGAGCGTCGCAGTCGCCGACAGGCAGATGATCGCGGTGGTCGCGAGCGGATCGACGCCGCGCGTCGCCTTCGTGCCGCCGACGATATACAGCGAATAGATCACCGCGGCCGCCAGCGCGAGCGCGATCCCGAGCGGCTCGCCGTGCCCGCCGCCGACCATCAGCGCCGAACCCGCGACGCACAGCACGAGCGCGACGGCCTTCGCGCGCGTGAGGCGCTCGCCGAGCCACCATGCGGCCAGCAGCGTGACGAACGCCGGATACAGATACAGCAGCAGCGCGACGAGGCTCGCCTGCGCGTGCTGCAGCGCGCTGAAATAGCAGAACGACTGGCCGACGTAACCGAGCGCGCCCATCGCCACGAGCGGCGCGAGCGCGCGCCCGCGCGGCCACGCGACGCGGCGGTGGCGCGCGATCGCGGCGAGTACCGCGCCGCCGATCGCGAAGCGCACGATCAGCAGCCCGAGCACGTCGACGCCGGCTGCGTATGCGTAGCGGCCGAAAATCGCCATCGCGCCGAACGCGGCGGCGGACAACGCGACGTAGAGCGTACCCTGAAGGGCCGCGGACGATGAGCGGGCGGTGGCGGTCATGACGGAACGGATGAGAACGGTGCGGTGACTGGCAACGTCGGAGTGTAGCGGCGCGGCGGCCACGAGCCTAGCCCGCGCTTACCCGTTCCGCGGCCCCGGGACGGAGCGGCCGCAACGGGCGGCAACCGACCATCGCCGCGCACCCGCGCATCCGCACCGTCAGGCCGACCGCCCCGCCACCACTGCCGCGCCCACCGCTCCAGGCCGCCGCCAGCGCCGTCCGCCGACCCGGCGTACAATGCGCGACGCGGCATGACGCCGCCCGAATCACGACGTTTCCCCACCATGTTCAATCCAAGCCGCGACGAAGTCCGTCGCTTTTTCACCGAGACCTGGCGCAAGCAGCGCGCGGGCGAGATCCTGACGCCGCTGGAAGCGATGGCAGCCGACTGGATCGTCGAGCATCCCGAATACCACGCCGAACTCGACGATGCCGATGGTGCGGCCGCGCGCAACTACACGCCCGAGGAAGGTCGCACGAACCCGTTCCTGCACCTGTCGATGCACCTCGCGATCAGCGAGCAACTGTCGATCGACCAGCCGCCGGGCATCCGCGCCGCGCACGACAAGCTGGCAGCGAAGCTCGACTCGACCCACGACGCGCAGCACGCGATCATGGAATGCCTCGGCGAGACGATCTGGGAAGCGCAGCGCACGAACACGCCGCCCGATACCGACGCGTACCTGCAACGCATCCTGCGCCGCGCATCGCGCGACTGAGCGCGGCGGCGCCGGGCCGCGGACAAAAAAATACCCCGCCGAGGCGGGGTATTCTTGCTGCGCGGGCCTGTCTGGCCCGTCGCGCTTACTTCTTGAACACGAGATCGGTCTCTTTCAGCGATTCGATGTAGGACGCGATGTCCTTCATGTCGCTGACCGACAGGCTCTGCACCTGCGCCTGCATAATCGCGTTGTTGCGGCCGAGCAGCGGGTTCGTCAGCCCCATCTGGTACTGGCGCATCGCCCACACGAGGTAGTCGGCATGCTGGCCGGCGAGGCGCGGATACTCGGCGTTGATCGGCTTGTTCATCTGCGCGCCGTGGCAGGCCGCGCAGTTGTGCGATTCGACCAGTTCCTTGCCCTTCGTGATGTCCGCTGCGTGCGCGGTACCGATCGCGAGGCCGGCCGCCAGTGCCACCGCCGCCGTCTTGAATGCGTTGTTCATGAATGCTCCTGTCCCGCCGGAGAGATCGGCGGCGCGCGCTTTACTTGTAGGGATTGTCCTTCGTGTCGGCCTTCTGGACGGCGTAGTAAGCCGCCAGATCCGCGATGTCCTGGTCCGTCAGCGAACCGGCGACCGCGTTCATCGACGGGAAGTGACGATCCTTCTTGCGGTAGGCCTTCAGCGCGTTCTCGAGATATTGCTGGTTCTGGCCGCCGAGGACAGGCACCCGGTAGACCTCCGGGTACGCCGCGCGGTAGTCCTGGATGCCGTGGCAGCCGATGCACGTGGCGGCCTTGCTCGCCCCGTCCTTCGGGTTGCCGACCACACCGGCCGCCTGCGCGCTGCCCGCGAGCGCCACGAGCGCTGCGACAACGACGTGTTTGCCGACGAATTTGTTCATAGCTCTTGTAACCTAGCTTGAGGGGAAACTGGCGCCAAAGCGGCAACGGCCCGCGCCGTTTTGCTTATCGGATCGCCACGCAGGCCAAAAAAAACGGCCAGATTGTACCGCGTCGGCGGGGAACGCGTCCACCAAGCGCCCCGGTCCGCCCCGCCACAGCCCCGCTACGATACGCGGGCGCGGCCCAACCGCACAGCCCTTCTGACTTATACTGGGTTTTTTTCCCGATGAAGAAGAGCGCCGCCATGCGTTTCGAAGGGTCCTCGCACTACGTCGCCACCGACGATCTGAAGCTCGCGGTCAATGCCGCGCTGACGCTGCAACGCCCGCTGCTGATCAAGGGCGAGCCCGGCACCGGCAAGACCATGCTCGCCGAGGAAGTGGCGGCCGCGCTCGACATGCCGCTGTTGCAGTGGCACATCAAGTCGACGACGAAAGCGCAGCAGGGCCTGTACGAATACGACGCCGTGTCGCGGCTGCGCGACTCGCAGCTCGGCGACGAGCGCGTGAAGGACATCTCGAACTACATCGTCAAGGGCGTGCTGTGGCAGGCGTTCGACGCCGAGCACCCGAGCGTGCTGCTGATCGACGAGATCGACAAGGCCGACATCGAATTCCCGAACGACCTGCTGCGCGAGCTCGACCGGATGGAATTCCACGTGTACGAGACGCGCGAGACGGTACGCGCGAAGCACCGCCCGCTCGTCATCATCACGTCGAACAACGAGAAGGAGCTGCCCGACGCGTTCCTGCGCCGCTGCTTCTTCCACTACATCCAGTTTCCCGACCCGTCGACGATGCAGAAGATCGTCGCGGTCCACTTCCCGGACATCCGCGAGGCGCTGCTGCGCGCGGCGCTCGAGAGTTTCTTCGAATTGCGCGGCGTGTCGGGCCTGAAGAAGAAACCGTCGACGTCCGAGCTGCTCGACTGGCTGAAGCTGCTGCTCGCCGAGAACATTCCGGCCGACGCGCTGCGCGGCGTGGATGCGAAGCAGATCGTGCCGCCGCTCGCGGGCGCGCTGCTGAAGAACGAGCAGGACCTGAGCCTGCTCGAACGGCTCGTCTACATGAACCGGCACAACCGGTAATCCCCCATCCGCGAAGGCCCGGCCATGCTGCTCAATTTCTTCTACGCGCTGCGCGCAGCCAAGCTGCCCGTCTCGGTGAAGGAATACCTGACGCTGCTCGAAGCGCTGAAGGCCGGGCTGATCTCGCCGTCGATCGACGCGTTCTACTTCCTCGCGCGGATGACGCTCGTCAAGGACGAGCAGTACTTCGACAAGTTCGACCAGGCATTCGGCGCGTATTTCCACGGCGTGTCCGCGCTGCCTTCCGATGCGTTCGACATCCCGCTCGACTGGCTCGAGAAGCGTCTCGAGCGCGAGCTGTCGCCGGAGGAAAAGGCGCAGATCGAAGCGATGGGCGGCCTCGACAAGCTGATGGAGCGTCTGAAGGCACTGCTCGACGAGCAGAAGGAACGCCACGAAGGCGGCAACAAGTGGATCGGCACCGGCGGCACGTCGCCGTTCGGGCACGGCGGCTACAACCCGGAAGGCGTGCGCATCGGCGGCCCGTCGAACGGCAACCGCACCGCGGTGAAAGTGTGGGAAGCGCGCGCGTACCGCGACTACGACGATTCCGTCGAGATCGGCACGCGCAACATCAAGGTCGCGCTGCGGCGGCTGCGCCGCTTCGCGCGCGAAGGCGCGGCCGAGGAACTCGACCTGCCCGGCACGATCCGCAGCACGGCCGCGAACGCCGGCTGGCTCGACCTGCGGATGGTGCCCGAGCGCCACAACAACGTGAAGGTACTGATGCTGCTCGACGTCGGCGGCTCGATGGACGACCACATCAAGCGCACCGAAGAGCTGTTCTCGGCCGCGAAGGCCGAATTCAAGCACCTGGAATTCTTCTACTTCCACAACTGCGTGTACGACCACCTGTGGAAGAACAACCGCCGCCGCCACTCGGAGCGCACCGCGACGTGGGACGTGCTGCACAAGTTCACGCCCGACTACAAGCTGATCTTCGTCGGCGACGCGACGATGAGCCCGTACGAAGTGCTGCAGCCCGGCGGCTCGGTCGAATACAACAACCCGGAAGCCGGCGCCGTGTGGCTGCGCCGCCTCGCCGACCAGTTCCCCCATCATGCATGGCTGAACCCCGAGCCCGAGCGGCTATGGGAATACCGGCAGTCGGTCGCGGTCATCCGCGACCTGCTCGGCCATCGCATGTATCCGCTCACGCTCGCGGGCCTCGAAACCGCGATGCGCGCACTCAGCAAGTAACGAAACCCACCAGCAGACACAAAGGCCGCGTGCGAGCGGCCTCCCCCCGGAGATAGCATGAACCCCACGCCCACCGCGAGCGCTGGCCGCGCCGGCGGCCGCCGCTTTTTCGCCGACACATCCGTCTCGGCGCTCGTCGCCGGCTTCGTCGCGATGATGACGGGCTACACGAGCTCGCTCGTGCTGATGTTCCAGGCCGGCCGCGCCGCCCACCTCACCGATGCGCAGATCTCGTCGTGGATCTGGGCGCTGTCGATCGGCATGGCGCTGACGACGATCGGCCTGTCGCTGCGCTTTCGCGCGCCCGTCGTGGTCGCGTGGTCGACGCCCGGCGCCGCGCTCTTGATCGCATCGCTGCCCGGCGTGCCCTACGCCGAGGCGATCGGCGCATTCGTCGTGTGCGCGCTGCTGCTGACGGCCGTCGGCGTGAGCGGCCTGTTCGACACGCTGATGCGCCGGATTCCGGCCGGTATCGCCGCCGCGCTGCTCGCGGGCATCCTGTTCGAGATCGGCATCGAGATCTTCCGCGCCGCGCAGTTCCAGACCGCGCTCGTGCTCGCGATGTTCTTCACCTACCTGATCGTCAAGCGGCTCGCGCCACGTTATGCGATCGTGACGACGCTGATCGTCGGCACGGCGGTGGCCGGCGGCCTCGGCCTGCTCGACTTCAGCCGCTTCCACATCGCGCTCGCGCACCCCGTGTTCACGATGCCCGCGTTTTCGATCGCGTCGATCGTCAGCATCGGCATTCCGCTGTTCGTCGTCGCGATGGCGTCGCAGAACGTGCCGGGCATCGCGGTGCTGCGCGCGGACGGCTATCGGACGCCGTCGTCGCCGCTGATCGCGACGACCGGCCTCGCATCGCTGCTGCTCGCGCCGTTCGGCTCGCACGGCGTGAACCTCGCGGCGATCACGGCCGCGATCTGCACCGGCCCCGAAGCGCACGAGGATCATGCGAAGCGTTACACGGCCGCCGTGTGGTGCGGCACGTTCTACCTGGTCGCCGGGATCTTCGGCGCGACGATCGCCGCGCTGTTTGCGGCGCTGCCGAAGGCGCTCGTCGTGTCGGTCGCCGCGCTCGCGCTGTTCGGCTCGATCATGAGCGGGCTCGCGAACGCGATGCAGGACGTGAAGCAGCGCGAAGCCGCGCTCGTCACGTTCATGGTCACCGCGTCGGGCCTCACGCTGCTGTCGATCGGCTCGGCGTTCTGGGGGCTCGTCGCGGGGATCGTCACGCAGGTGATCCTGAACGCGCGACGCCCGGCCTGACGCGGCTCGCCGCCCGCTGCGGCGGTTGCCGTGCACACCCCGGGACGTCCCAAAACGTGCCCGACACGAATCGGGCCTAAAATGATGGATCGACAGCGGCGCCCGGCGCCGCTTCGCTTCGCCGCCGCGCTCGCGCGGCCCGTGAGAACCCGGCGCCCCGCGCCCTTCTTCCGAATCGCCATGACTACCGCACTCGACCAGCTGAAGCAGTACACGACCGTCGTCGCCGACACGGGCGACTTCCAGCAGCTTGCGCAATACAAGCCGCAGGACGCGACCACGAACCCGTCGCTGATCCTGAAGGCCGTCCAGAAGGATGCGTACAAGCCGATCCTCGAGAAAACCGTCCGCGATCATCGCAACGAAAGCACCGACTTCATCATCGACCGCCTGTTGATCGCGTTCGGCACCGAAATCCTGAAGCTGATCCCGGGCCGCGTGTCGACCGAAGTCGACGCGCGCCTGTCGTTCGACACGCAGCGCTCGATCGACAAGGGCCGCGAGCTCATCAAGCTGTACGAAGCAGCCGACATCGGCCGCGAGCGCATCCTGATCAAGCTCGCGTCGACATGGGAAGGCATCCGCGCGGCCGAGGTGCTGCAGAAGGAAGGGATCAAGTGCAACATGACCCTGCTTTTCTCGCTCGTGCAGGCCGCCGCATGCGCGGAAGCCGGCGCGCAACTGATCTCGCCGTTCGTCGGCCGCATCTACGACTGGTACAAGAAGCAGGCCGGCGCGGAATGGGATGAAGCGAAGGACGGCGGCGCGAACGATCCGGGCGTGCAGTCGGTGCGCCGCATCTACACGTACTACAAGACGTTCGGCTACAACACCGAAGTAATGGGTGCGAGCTTCCGCACGACCAGCCAGATCACCGAACTCGCCGGCTGCGACCTGCTGACGATCAGTCCCGATTTGCTGCAGAAGCTGCAGGACAGCAACGAGACGGTTGCGCGCAAGCTGTCGCCGGAAGCGCTGCAGGACAAGCCGTCCGAGCGGGTTGCGATCGACGAGGCATCGTTCCGCTTCCAGTTGAACGACGAAGCGATGGCGACCGAAAAGCTCGCCGAAGGCATCCGTGTGTTCGCCGCCGATGCGGTGAAGCTCGAGAAGCTGATCGACGCGCTGCGCTGACGCGTGCCGCGCGTCAGCGGCTGTCAGCAACACTGACAACAGCCGTCAGCACGCGCACCGTAAACGGCCGCGAACATGATGTTCGCGGCCGTTTTTATTTTTCATTCCATCGTCAAGCGCGCGCACTACAATCCACGTCACGGGTGCGCCGGCCGCCTCTCGACGTACCCCATCCCAGTCAATCTTGCACGACGCCGAACCCGCGCCGACGCGCGGGACCGGTCCATCACAGGAGACAACGATGCAAGTTCAACCGTACCTGACGTTCTACGGCCGCGCCGACGAAGCCCTTCAGTTCTACGAAAAGGCACTGGGTGCGAAGACGATGTTCAAGATGCACTTCAAGGATGCGCCGCCGAATCCCGAACACGCGATCACGCCCGAGATGGCCGACAAGGTGATGCATGCGAGCTTCACGATCGGCGACTCGATGATCATGTGCTCGGACGGTGACTGCAGCCAGCCGGGCGGCACGCACGCCGGCTATTCGCTGTCGCTGAACCCGGCGACGGTCGAGGAAGGCCAGAAGCTGTTCAATGCGCTCGCCGACGGCGGCGAAGTGACGATGCCGTTCGGCAAGACGTTCTGGGCGCTCGGCTTCGGGATGGCGAAGGACCGTTTCGGCGTGCACTGGATGGTCAACGTCGAGGACCTGTCGCAGCGCGAGGATCTCGCGAAACGCGCGGAGGGCTGACGCAAAAAAACGCCCGCCACCTCGCGGTGGCGGGCGTTTTCGTTACCGCGCGTCGCCCGTTTCAGCTCTCGACGACGTCGAGATAGTCCTCCGGCCGCGTGCGATCTTCCGCATGCGCCATGCCCATCACGCGCACCAGCACGCTCACCGCCACCGACACCACGAGGTTCACGATCAGCGACCACACGGCCGCGTAGCCGGGAATCGCGAGGCCGAACAGGTGGATCGTGAAGATCGAGCTCGCGAGCTTCAGCGACACCGCCATCCACGTGCCGCACACGATGCCGGCCGCCCAGCCGACCAGCAGGCCGCGATGGTCGAGCAGCCGCGTGTACAGGCCGAGCACGATCGCGGGCAGCGTCTGGATGATCCAGATCCCGCCGAGCAGCTGCAGCTGGATCGCGTAGGTCAGCGGCAGCCCGAGGATGAACGCGACCGCGCCGACCTTCACGATCAGCGAAGTGAGCTTCGCGACGTGCGTCTCCTGGTCGTGCGTCATGTTGCGGTTCACGAACTCGCGGTGGATGTTGCGCGTATAGAGGTTCGCGGCCGCGATCGACATGATCGCCGCCGGCACCAGCGCGCCGATGCCGATCGCCGCGAACGCGACGCCGACGAACCACGACGGGAAATACTCGAGGAACAGTGCGGGCACCGCGAAGTTCGGGCCGAACGCCTTGAAGTACGGCGCGTACTGCGGCATGTCCTTCACGCCCGCCGCGAGCGCCATGTAGCCGAGCAGCGCGAGCAGGCCGAGCACGAACGAGTAAGCGGGCAGCATCGCCATGTTGCGGCGGATCGAGTTGCCCGACGACGACGACAGGATCGCCGTGACCGAGTGCGGATACAGGAACAGCGCGAGCGCCGAGCCGATCGCGAGCGTCACGTACGCGCTGTAGCCGTTCAGGCTCGCCGCGTCCGGCGCCTTCAGCAGCAGCTTCGCGGGCGGCACGCTCGCGAAGATGTGCCCGAAGCCGCCGAGCTTCGCGGGAATCACGATGACCGCGGCAGCGATCGTGATGTAGATCAGGATGTCCTTCACGATCGCGATCATCGCGGGCGCGCGCAGCCCCGACGTGTAGGTGTACGCGGCGAGGATCGCGAACGCGATGATCAGCGGCAGGTCGCCGACGAAGCCGGTCGTGTCGAAACCGAGCGCGCCGATCACCACCTCGATGCCGACGAGCTGCAGCGCGATGTACGGCATTGTCGCGAGAATGCCCGTCACCGCGATCGCGAGTGCGAGCATCCGGCTGCCGTAGCGCGCGTTGACGAAGTCGGCGGCCGTCACGTAGCCGTGCCGCTTCGCAATGCTCCACAGCTTCGGAAACACGACGAATGCAAACGGATAGATCAGGATCGTGTACGGCAGCGCGAAGAAGCCCATCGCGCCGGCGCCGAACACGAGCGCGGGCACCGCGACGAACGTATATGCGGTGTAGAGGTCGCCGCCGAGCAGGAACCACGTGACGATCGTGCCGAAGCGGCGTCCGCCGAGGCCCCATTCGTCGAGATGAGCGAGATCGCCGCGCCGCCAGTTCGCGGCCAGGAAGCCGATGATCGTGACGCCGATGAAGAGCAGGACGAAGACGAAGGTTGCGCCAAGATTCATCGCGCACCTCCTTGCGTGCCGCTCGCCTTCCACGCGTTCTTGGTCTTGAAATACACGAACGCGGTGATCACCGCGCTAATGAAGACCCAAAGCAACTGGTACCAGTAGAAAAACGGAAAACCGAACCATTGCGGATCGACCTTGTTGTACGACGGCACCCAGACCATCGCGATCAGCGGCAGTACCAGCAGCCAGAGCCAGCGCTTGGCGGCCCGGTTGGCGTCGGCATCGTGAGCCATGACGTCTCCTCATCTTTCCCGGTTATCGATCTTGTTGAGCGGGTACGGCGGCGAGAGGAGCGGCAAAACGGGTAGGCTGCGGCTCCGCTGGCATCGCGCCAGTATAGGAGCCGCGAGCACACGGTCAAGCGGGGGCGAACCCGAGGTGATCCGCCCCTTGTCGCGCAGTTGCACCGGCATGCCGCCGGTGCATGAAGCGTCAGATCGCGAACGAGGAATCGCGTGCGCCGGCCGTTTCTTTCAAAGCTTTCACCCACTTGCGCGCGGGCAGCTTCAACGTGTCCTCGATCAGCTTCGCACGTGCGTCGAGCTGCGCGAACGGCACGTCGAGCGCGGGGCCCGAGAACGCGATCGCGATCCGGTTGCCGTCGTGCACTTCGGGCAGCGCGATCACGCGGTGATCGAACGCCGCGTTCAGGTGCTTCATGTTGCGCACGAAGCTCGGATGATCGCCGAACAGGTTGATCGTCGCGATGCCCGCGTCGGCGAGGCAGCCGCGCACCGCGCGGTAGAACGCGACGCTGTCGAGCACGGGGCCGCGCGCGGTCGCGTCGTACAGGTCGATCTGGATCGCGCCCGTCGTGCCGCGGTTGGCCGGATCGTTGACGAAATCCCATGCGTCGGCTTCGTGCACGGCGAGGCGCGCGTCGTCGGGCGGCATCGCGAACATCGTGCGCGCGGCGACGATCACGGCCGGGTTCAGTTCGACGGCCTCGACCTTCGCATGCGGCAGGAAGCGGTGCGAGAACTTGGTCAGCGCGCCGGTGCCGAGCCCGAGCTGGACGATCCGCTCGGGCGTTTCGAGGAACAGCAGCCACGCCATCATCTGCTGCGCGTATTCGAGCTCGATATGCAGCGGCTTCGAGATCCGCATCGCGCCCTGTACCCATTCGGTACCGAAGTGCAGGAAGCGCACGCCGCCCTCTTCGGAGAACGTAACCGGCGCGAAGCGCGGCTTGCGCGGCGCTTCGAGCACCGGCACGTCGTCGTGTTCGTCGATTTCCGGGCGGCGCTTCACGCGCGGCGGATGGAGTTTTTCGGAGCCGTTGTAGGCGGACGCCTTGCCATTCTTGAACGCACGTGCCTCGGCGGACGCGCGCTTGATCAGTCGGGTCATGATTGAATCTCGCTGGGTGATGCTGGATGAGCGGACGAGAGGATAGCATTGGTGCGGGGGGCTGTCGGAGACAGGTCTACCGTTACGCTCCGTTGATCGGTCAGCGCGCCACCACGGTCGGCGTGATCGATAATGCATCGCAAAACCGTCAGACGACGAGGGACCACATGGCCTCGAACGACAAGAAGATCTGGTTTCCGGCCAAGCGCTACGGATGGGGATGGGGGTTGCCGGTCGCGTGGCAGGGCTGGCTCGTGCTGCTGTTCGTGATCGGGATCGTTGCGAGCGCTTGGCTGCTGCCGCCGCACAAGTCACCGTTCGCGTACGGCGCCTGCATCGTGGTGCTGTCCGCTTTGCTGATCGCCGTATGCTGGATCAAGGGCGAGAAGCCCGGGTGGAGATGGAGCAAGGACGATTGAGCGTCGGGAGCGAGCCCGCCCTTCCTGGCGCTCATACCGGCGTCAGCCGCGAATCCCCCGCCACTGCACCAGTTTCTGCTCGAACGACAGCATCGCATTCGCTGGACTCGATGAAGGCAGCACGAGCGTTTCATAACCCGCCGCGCCGATTACATCGGCAAACCGCCCCGCCGTCTTGCCGTTGAAGCAGACTTTCGTCAGCAACGGCGCGTGCTCGCGCAAAGCATCAAAGTCATTCGGCTTGGCATTGCGGATCGCCGAATCGAGACTGCCCTCGCGATGGCATGCGGCCAGCACGTCCCAGATACCGATCCCGTGCGTCAGCACGCGCTCGAGCCGCGCATCGTACGCAAGCTCGTGCAGCCCGTGCTCGCCGAGCACCGTGCCGAGCAGCCGCCAGAACTGGTTGCGCGGATGCGCGTAATACTGCGCGGCATCGAGCGATGCCTCGCCCGGAAAGCTGCCGAGGATCATCGTATGCGTATTCGGCCCGACCACCGGCCCGAAACCCTGCAGCATCACGCGTCTCCGCCCGTGCCACCCGAACGCGGCCCATCGCCGTGCGCGTCGAGATGGCGCCACAGCGCCGGCAGCATGCACTCGGTGACCATCAACGGTTTGCCGTGACGCTGGAACACCGAGCGCCGCGCGGCGAACGCATGCGGCGCGCGCGCGCCTGCGCCAAGCGCATGGCTCGCGAGCGCATACAGCGGATGACCGGCAATCACGCGCCGGCTCACGAGCGCCGAGCGCTCGACCTGCGGATCGCTGTACAGCAGCTCCGCGAGCGGCCGCGTGCGCAGCCGCCGCATTGCCTGCCACACGCCCTTGCTGGCGGCGAGCGGCACGATGCTGTGCGCGGCGACGTACGGCGTATCGTCGACCGACAGGATCACCTCGCGCACCCACATCGGCGCGCGCGGCAACGCGGCAAGCGCGTCTGGCTCGTCGAACCACGCGCAGTCGACGGCCTCGCGCGTCACGCGCACGTTCACGCGGCCGAGCCGCGCGAGATGCGCGGTCAGCGATCCGCCGCGCGTCAGCCAGTCGCGCTGGTCGAGCGTGCAGCCAGGCCGCGGCGTCTCGCGCCAGCCGGCCTGACCGCCGTCGAATCGCATGCGCACGTTCACGCGGCGCGCGACAGCAGCAGCGCGTTGGTCCGCTTCACGAAGCTCGCCGGATCGTCGAGCATGCCGCCTTCGGCCAGCAGTGCCTGGTCGAACAGCAGATGGCACCAGTCGCCGAAATCGGCGCTGTCGGCGTTCAACAGCTTCACGAGCGCATGCTCGGGGTTGATCTCGAGGATCGGCTGCATCGCCGGCGCGTTCTGGCCGGCCGCCTTCAGCATCCGCTGCAGGTAGCCGCTCATGTCGTTGTCGTCCGCGACGAGACACGACGGCGAATCGGTCAGGCGGAACGTGACGCGCACTTCCTTCACCTTGTCGCCGAGTGCTTCCTTCATCTTCTCGACGACAGGCTTGATTGCCTCGCCCGCTTGTTCCTGCGCCTTCTTCTCTTCGTCGTTCAGCTCGCCGAGATCGAGGTCGCCGCGTGCGACGCTCGCGAGCGGCTTGCCGTCGAACTCATTGAGGAACGACAGCATCCATTCGTCGACGCGGTCGGTCAGCAGCAGCACCTCGACACCCTTCTTGCGGAACACTTCGAGGTGCGGGCTGTTCTTCGCGGCCTGCCATGCGTCGGCCGTCACGTAGTAGATCTTGCTCTGCTCGGGCTTCATGCGCGACACGTAGTCGGCAAGCGACACGTCCTGCGCGTCGGTATCGCCATGCGTCGACGCGAAGCGCAGCAGTTTCGCGATGCGCTCGCGGTTCGCGTGATCTTCGCCGAGGCCTTCCTTCAGCACCTGGCCGAATGCGCCCCAGAACGTCTTGTACTTCTCCTTGCCGGCATCCTCTTCCGCGTTCGCGAGCTCTTCGAGCATCGACAGCGCGCGCTTCGTCACGCCTTCGCGGATCGCCTTCACGTCGCGGCTTTCCTGCAGGATCTCGCGCGACACGTTCAGCGGCAGGTCGGCCGAATCGACGACACCCTTCACGAAGCGCAGGTATTGCGGCAGCAGCTGCTCGGCGTCGTCCATGATGAACACGCGCTTCACGTACAGCTTCAGGCCACCGCGATAGTCGCGGTTCCACAGGTCGAACGGCGCATGCGACGGCACGAACAGCAGTTGCGTATATTCGCTGCGGCCCTCGACGCGGTTATGCGTCCACGTGAGCGGATCCTGGTGGTCGTGCGCGACGTGCTGGTAGAACTGCGTGTACTGCTCGTCGGTGATGTCGCTCTTCGAACGCGTCCACAGCGCGCTCGCCTGGTTGACGGTCTCGTCCTCGTCCTTCAGGACCATCTCGCCCTTTTCCTGATCCCATTCTTCCTTCTGCATCAGGATCGGCAGCGCGATGTGGTCGGAGTACTTCTGGATGATCGACTTCAGGCGATGCGACGACAGCAGCTCGTCCTCGCCCTCGCGCAGGTGCAGCGTGATCGTCGTGCCGCGCTGCGCGTGCTCGATCGCGTCGATCGTGAAATCGCCTTCGCCCGCGCTTTCCCAGCGCACGGCTTCGTTCGCCGGCAGGCCCGCGCGGCGCGTCTCGACGGTGATCTTGTCCGCGACGATGAAGCCCGAGTAGAAGCCGACGCCGAACTGGCCGATCAGCGCCGCATCCTTCTGCTGGTCGCCGGACAGCTTCGTGAAGAATTCCTTGGTGCCCGAACGCGCGATCGTGCCGAGGTTCGCGATCGCCTCGTCGCGGCTCATGCCGATGCCGTTGTCGTCGATCGTGATCGTGCGCGCGGCCTTGTCGTAGCCGATGCGGATGCGCAGGTTCGGATCGTTCTCGTACAGCGCGTTGTCGGCGAGCCCCTCGAAACGCAGCTTGTCGGCCGCGTCGGACGCGTTCGACACCAGTTCGCGCAGGAAGATTTCCTTGTTGCTGTAAAGCGAATGGATCATCAGGTGGAGGAGTTGCTTGACCTCTGCCTGAAAGCTCATCGTTTCATGTGCCATGGATGTTGTTTCCTCTTACTTGAACGGGTGAAATGGTGTGGCGCAGGCGCCCGGCGCGCGATGCCGGCAAGCCCGTGAAGGACGACCGCCCGGCGCGAGCGGTTTGCGCGCGTATCTGGGGACGGCGCGCGTGATTTCAAGGGTCGGCGTGCCGCGTCACGACGCGCGCCGCACGGCCGAGTCGATATAGCCTGCCAGCAACCCCGGCAGCGCCGGATCGCCGCAGTTCGCGACGTTGAAGCGCATCCACGTCGACGGCGATTGCTGCGGCGAGAACAGGCTGCCCGGCGTCAACAGAAAACCGGCCTCGTGCGCGACCGCCGCGAGCGCGTCCGAATCGACGCCCGTGTCGGCCCACAGGAACATCCCGGCCGCCGGCATCGTGAAGAGCCCGAGCCCCGTGCGCTCGAGCATCCGCGCGGTCTTGTCGCGCACGCCGTCGAGCCGCGCGCGCAGCCGCTCGACATGGCGCCGGTAATGCCCTTCGGTCAGGATCTTGTAAAGCACGCGCTCGTTGAGCTCGGGCGTCGTCATCCCGACCAGCATCTTCTGGTCGGTGACCGCCTTCGCGATCTCCGGCGCGCACGCGACATAACCGACCCGCAGGTTCGCCGCGAGCGTCTTCGAATAGCTGCCGAGGTAGATCACGCGCTTCAACTGGTCGAGGCTCGCGAGGCGCGTGGCCGGATAGCTCGGCGGGCACAGGTCGCCGTACACGTCGTCCTCGACGACGAGGAAGTCGTACGCCTCCGCGAGCTTCAGGATCCGGAACGCCTGCGCGGCCGACAGCGACGTGCCGGTCGGGTTCTGCAGCACCGAATTGATCACGAGCATCTTCGGCCGCCACATCTGCACGAGCGTCTCGAGCGCGTCGAGATCGGGGCCGTCCGGCGTGTACGGCATCCCGACGAGCTGCGCGCCCTGCGACGCGAAGCGGCCGAACATCTGGAACCACGCGGGATCGCCGACGATCACCGCGTCGCCGGGCCGCACGTAGATCCGCGAAATCAGGTCGATCGCCTGCGTGATCCCCGATACGAGCACGAGCTGGTCGGGCGTCGCGCCGATCTCGACTTCGGCGAGCCGCGTCTGCAGTTGCTGGCGCAGCGGCAGGAAACCCTGCGCGGTGCCGAAGCCGAGCATCTGCGCGCCCGACTGGCGCCCGAGCGCGCGCAGCGCGCCGGTAATCAGCTCGCCGTCGAGCCAGCGGCCCGGCAGGTAGCCGAGACCGGGCCCCTTTTCCGGGCTGACGGTGTGCAGCATGTTGCGCAGCAGCCAGACGACGTCGATCGTGTTGTGCACGGGCGCGGCTTCGGACACGCGCGCCACGTTGTCGACCGCCTGCGGGCCGGCCGTGCGTTCGCGCACGTAGAAGCCGGAGCCGCGCCGCGAGTCGAGGTAACCCTGCGCGACGAGGCGCTCGTACGCCTCGACGACGGTAAAGCGCGACACGCTCTTGTCGAGCGCGAGCTTGCGGATCGACGGCATCCGCATGCCGGGACGGAACACGCGTTCGTCGATGCGCCGCCGGGCCCACTGGACAAGCTGGTCGACGAGCGTGAGCGTGGCCGTATCGTGCGGCGCGGGAATCTGGGCGAGTGGAACGGTGGACATGGGCGGCAACTCCAACTGTACCGAAGGCTATCGCGCCGATTGTACCGTTACTGTGCCGGTATCGACGATTACAGTTGACCGCAATGGCGACCGTGCGGCCGCCGTTCCGGCCCCGCCGCACCGGGAGCCGCGCCGGCCGGCCCCATCCACGGCCCGTGCGCCGGCCGGTCCGGCAACCGCCCGGCGCATCGCCCGCCTACCATGACACTTTCGCTTCCCGACCGACGTTCATGCCAGCCCGCTCCCTGACCCTCGACCATCTCGTGATCGCCGCACGCACGCTCGACGATGGCGTGCGCCATGTCGCCGACACGCTCGGCATCGAACCGGCCGGCGGTGGCCGCCACCCGCTGATGCGAACCCACAATGCGCTGTTCGGCGCATGGGGCGGGCTCTACCTCGAAGTGATCGCGATCGACCCCGACGCTCCTGCCCCGGACGATGGCGCAGCGCCGCCGCGCGCGCGCCTGTTCGCGCTCGACGATCCGGCGATGCACGCCCGGCTCGCGCAGGGCCCGTTTCTCGCGCACTGGGTCGCGCGCGTCGACCGCCCGCGCCAGCTCGCGCTGTGGCAAAGCCAGTATCCGGCCCGCATCCCGCCCGTCGTCGCGATGCGGCGCGGCGACCTGACCTGGGGCCTCACGGTGCCCGATGACGGCGCGTTCCCTGCCTGGCAGGGTTCGGGCGACGGCCTCGTGCCGTCGCTGATCCAGTGGGACAGCCCGCAGCACCCGGCCGAATCGCTGCCGCACGACGGCGTCGCGCTGAAGGCGCTCAAGGGCACCCACCCGCGTGCGGACGCGATCCGCGAGCAGCTCGACTGGCTCGGCGCCGCACATCTGCTCGATCTCGAAACCGGCGACGGCCCGCCCGCGCTGGTCGCCGAATTCGACACGCCGCAGGGCACGCGCACGCTGCGCTGAACACCCCACCATTACAACCACCCTGCAATACGGAGACACCTTCGACATGAATTCGCGCGAAACCCGGGGCATGCTGCTCGGCCTGATCGGCGTGATGATCTTCAGCCTGACGCTGCCGATGACGCGTATCGTCGTGTCCGAACTCAATCCGCTGCTCAACGGCCTCGGCCGCGCGCTCGCCGCCGCCGTGCCGGCCGGCCTGCTGCTGTGGTGGCGCCGCGAGCCGCTGCCGACCCGCGCGCAACTGAAAAGCCTCGCGATCACGTCGGCCGGCGTGATCATCGCGTATCCGGTGTTCTCCGCATGGGCGATGAAATCCGTGCCGGCGTCCCACGGCGCGGTCGTCAACGGGCTGCAGCCGCTGTTCGTCGCGCTGTACGCGGCATGGCTGTCGCACGAGCGGCCGTCGAAGGCATTCTGGGCCAGTGCGGTGGCCGGCAGCGCGCTCGTGATCGCGTTCGCGCTGCGCGACGGCGGCGGCACCGTGCAGGCCGGCGACGCGCTGATGCTCGTCGCGGTCGGCATCGGCGCGCTCGGTTATGCGGAAGGCGCGCGCCTCGCGCGCCAGATCGGCGGCTGGCAGGTGATCTGCTGGGCGCTCGTCGTGTCCGCGCCGTTCCTCGTGCTGCCGGTCGGCTGGCTCGCGTGGATGCAGCATGCCGCGCATCCGGGCCCGCTCGCGCTGCGCACGTGGCTCGCGTTCGGCTACGTGACCCTCTTTTCGCAATTCATCGGTTTTTTTGCATGGTACGCGGGGCTCGCGATGGGCGGCATCGCGCGCGTCGGCCAGGTGCAACTGCTGCAGATTTTCTTCACGATTGCATTTTCCGCCCTGCTGTTCGGTGAAACGGTCACGTCGTCGACGTGGCTGTTCGCCGCCGCCGTGATCGCCACCGTGGTGCTCGGGCGCCGCTCGGCGGTCGCCACCACCGCGCAACCGGCTCGCGCCGGCTGAACAGGTGCGCCATAATGGCTGTTTTGCCTGATCGGTTTTGCCCACCCGGCCGCGAAGGCTCGACCGCGCTCGCGCATGCCCACCCGGCAGCGTCGAAGCGATCCGCCCGAACGACCTTTCTTGACTGACCACGATATCCGAACGAGGAGACTATGAATCCGAGCGACCTGCATCCGCCGCACTGGCAGCTTTCCGAACGCGCCCGCAAGCTGACGAGCTCTGCGATCCGCGAGATCCTGAAGGTCACGGAACGCCCCGAGGTCATCTCGTTCGCCGGCGGCCTGCCCGCCCCCGCGACGTTCCCGGCCGAGCGCATGCGCGCCGCCGCCGACCGCGTGCTGCGCGACGCACCGGCCGCCGCGCTCCAGTACAGCGCGACCGAAGGCTACCTGCCGCTGCGCGAGTGGATCGCCGAGCGCTACAGCGTGCGCGTGTCGCAGGTGCTGATCACGACCGGCTCGCAGCAGGCGCTCGACCTGCTCGGCAAGGCGCTGATCGATCCGGGCAGCCCGATACTCGTCGAAACGCCGACCTACCTCGGCGCGCTGCAGTCGTTCTCGCTGTACGAGCCGCGTTACGTGCAGGTGCCGACCGACGAGCAGGGCCTGCTGCCGGAAGGCCTCACGCCCGAACTCACGCAAGGCGCGCGCCTCCTGTACGCGCAGCCGAACTTCCAGAACCCGACCGGCCGCCGCCTGCCCGTCGAGCGCCGCCGCGCGCTCGCCGCGTTCGCGCAGTCGAGCCCGTTCCCGGTGCTGGAAGACGATCCGTACGGCGCGCTGAACTACCGCGGCGAGCCGCTGCCGACGATGCTGTCGATGGCGCCCGACCACGTCGTGCACCTCGGCACGTTCTCGAAGGTGCTCGCACCGGGCCTGCGGATCGGCTACATCATTGCCCCCGAGGAACTCCACTTCAAGCTCGTGCAGGCCAAGCAGGCCACCGACCTGCACACGCCGACGCTCACGCAGCGCATCGCGCACGAAGTGATCAAGGACGGCTTCCTCGACGAGCACATCCCGACGATCCGCGAGCTGTACAGCGCGCAATGCGACGCGATGCTCGGCGCGCTCGAACGCCACATGCCGGAAGGCGTCACGTGGAACCGCCCGGAAGGCGGGATGTTCATCTGGGTGAACCTGCCCGCGCAGATCGACAGCATGAAGCTGCTCGCCGCGGCCGTCGACAACCACGTCGCCTTCGTGCCGGGCGCGCCGTTCTTCGCGGACAACGCGCAGCAGAATACGCTGCGCCTGTCGTTCGTCACGGTGCCGCCCGAGAAGATCGAGGAAGGCGTGGCTCGCCTCGGCAAGCTGCTGCGCGAACGCCTCTGATCCCCCTTTTCCAGTCACGACTCTCTACGAGGAATCGAACACATGGCTAACGTCTACGACAAACTGAAGTCGCTCGGCATCGAGCTCCCGACCGCCGGCGCACCGGCCGCCGCCTACGTGATGAGCGCGCAAAGCGGCAACACGGTCTACCTGTCGGGCCATATCGCGAAGAAGGACGGCAAGGTCTGGGCCGGCAAGCTCGGCGCCGATCTTCAGACGGAAGACGGCAAGGCGGCCGCCCGCTCGATCGCGATCGACCTGCTCGCGACGCTGCACGCGCACACGGGCGACCTGAACAAGGTCACGCGCATCGTCAAGCTGATGAGCCTCGTCAACTCGACGCTCGACTTCACCGAACAGCACGTCGTGACGAACGGCGCGTCGGAACTGATCGCGGAAGTGTTCGGCGACGCAGGCAAGCACGCGCGCTCGGCATTCGGCGTCGCGCAGATCCCGCTCGGCGCGTGCGTCGAGATCGAGCTGATCGCCGAAGTCGCGTAACAGGCGCAGCGCGATGCCCGATCGTCTCGTCCGCTTCAAGCAGGTCGACGTGTTCACGTCGGTGCCGTTCAAGGGCAACCCGCTCGCCGTGGTGTTCGACGCCGATTCGCTCGGCGACGACGCCATGCTCGAGATCGCCCGCTGGACCAACCTGTCGGAAACGACGTTCGTCTGCACGCCGACCGATCCGGAAGCCGACTACCGCGTGCGGATCTTCACGCCGTGCGGCGAACTGCCGTTCGCCGGCCACCCGACGCTGGGCACCGCGCATGCGTTCCTGGAAAGCGGCGCGCAGCCGCGCACGCCGGGCCGGCTGATCCAGCAGTGCGGGGTCGGCCGGGTCGCGCTGCGCGAGCAGGCCGACGGCTGGGCGTTCGCCGCGCCGCCGGCGCGCGTCACGCCGCTCGACCGTTCGGACTACGCGGCGCTGGCTGCCGCGTTGCGCAGCGACGCGATCGACCTGGATGCCGAGCCGTGCGCGGTCGACAACGGCGCGCCGTGGCTGGTCGTGCGGCTGAAGTCGGCCGACGCGTGCATCGGCCTGACGCCCGATCCGGCCGCGCTGGAAGCGCTCACGCACCGCTACGGCGCGGACGGTCTCGCGGTCTACGCGCCGCACGCCGAAGGCGGCCCCGCGACGTTCGAAATCCGCTGCCTGATGACGGGCGGCAACTTCGGCGTCGGCGAGGATCCCGTCACGGGCAGCGCAAACGCCGCGCTGGCCGGGCTGCTGACGCGGCAGGAACGCCGTCCCGGCACGTCCTACACGGCCCGCCAGGGCACGGCGATCGGCCGCGACGGCCGCATCTTCGTCCGCTACGACGAAGACGGCGCGACCTGGATCGGCGGCCACGCCGTCACGGTCGTCGACGGCACGTTCCGGTCCCCTGTCTGACATTTCGCGATGTGCGATGGCGCCGGCCCGTGCGGCGCCCCTACGGTTCGCCCAACTATCGCAAAAACGCGCCAGCCAGTAATATCGGGCCTAATCCGTTGTTTCGGAGGTCTGTCCATGGTTGCGCATCCCGCGAACGAACAGACGCCGGGGCGACCCCAACCATAGCCGGCCATCCCGACGGATGGCGCACGCGAGCAGGACGCCACCCTCTTCGATGAGCTCCGCCCGGTCCAACCCAACGCCGCCGACCCGGCCGCTACGCGCGCCGCGCAAATCGCGCCGGCGTGCGCTGTTCGCGATCCCGCTGCTCGGGATGCTGGCGCTTGCGCTGCTGTGGGCTGTGATCATCGCGCGGCTGTCGGTCGAGAAGGACAGTGCATACAAGGAAGCCGCGGCATCCGCCGCGATCCTGTCCTCCGCGCTCGAGCAGCATACGGTCAAGGCGATCCACCAGGTCGACCAGATCACCCGCTTCGTCAAGTTCGAGTTCGAGAAGTCGCCCGGACGCTTCAATCTCGCGAGCGCCGTCGAGAAAGGCGTCGTGCCGAGCGATACGCTGATCCAGGTATCGCTCGTCAACGCGAAGGGCATCCTGTTCGCGAACACGGCCGAGCTCCATCCGCAGCCGATCAACCTGGCCGATCGCGAGCACTTCAAGGTCCACCTCTCGCACAACGACGACCGCCTCTATATCAGTAAGCCCGTGCTCGGCCGCGTGTCGAGCCACTGGACGCTGCAGATGACGCGGCGCCTGAACAACCCGGACGGCAGCTTCGCGGGCATCGTCGTCGTGTCGGAAGACCCGAGCTACTTCACGAACGACTTCTACAACAACGCGGCGATCGGCAAGGAAGGCGTGATCGCGGTCGTGTCCGACACGGGCGCGGTGCTCGCGCGACGCACGGGCTCGCTCAGCAACGCACCGGGCGCGTTTTCGGCATCGGGTGTGTACCCGATCGCCGAGCGCGTGACGGGCACGATCATCGACCCGCTCGACGGCGTGACGCGCATCGTGTCGTACCGCCACCTCGACGGCTATCCGCTCGCGGTGATGGTCGGCCTGTCGCAAACCGAGGAATTCGCGGACTACTACCACACGCGCAACGTCTACCTGCTGATGACGAGCTTCATCACGCTCGCGATGCTCGCGTTCTTCGGCGTCGCGACGGGCCTGATCGGCAAGCTACTCGGCCGCGAGCGCGAGATGACGCAGCTCGCGGAATTCGACCTGCTCACCGGCCTCGCGAACCGCTATGCGACGCTACGCGGGCTGCGCAACGACGTGGCGCTGCCGACGAGCCTGTCGCGGCTCGGCCTGCTGTTCATCGATCTCGACAACTTCAAGACCGTCAACGACACGCTCGGCCACAACGCCGGCGACATCGTGCTGCAGATGACCGCGTCGCGCCTGTCCGATGCGGTCGGCGACGAAGGCTCGCTCGCGCGCATCGGCGGCGACGAGTTCGTCGTCGTGATGAAGGGCGACGACGTCGAGCGGCGCGCGGTGCGGCTCGCGGAAGCGATCATCCGGATGTTCGGCGAACCGTTCGACGTACGCGGCAGTTCGTTCGTGCTGCATGCGAGCATCGGCATCGCGCTGCACACCGTCGCGAACGAAAGCGAGATCGACCTGCTGAAGAAGGCCGACCTCGCCATGTACAGCGCGAAGGACGCCGGCAAGAACTGCTACCAGTTCTATGCGCCGCACCTGTCGCACCGCGCCGACCACCTGATGCGCTGGGAACAGCAATTGCGCGTCGCGCTCGCTGAGGGGCAACTGTTCCTCGCATACCAGCCGAAGATCGACCTCACGCATCGCACCATCACCGGCTTCGAGGCGCTCGCGCGCTGGGATCACCCCGAGCACGGGATCATCTCCGCGAACGAATTCATTTCGATCGCCGAATCGACGGGACTGATCGTGCCGATCGGCGACTTCGTGATCCGCACCGCGTGCGAGCAGATTGCACGCTGGCGCGACGAGGGTCACCACACGCTGACGCTCGCGGTCAACATCTCGCCCGTGCAGTTCTGGCGCGGCGACCTGATCGAGACGATCTCGCGCACGCTGCAGGAAACCGGCATCGACGCGAACCGGCTCGAGATCGAGATCACCGAAACCGCGATGATGGAGTATCCGGAACTCGTGTCCGAGAAGATCGTCGCGCTGAAGAAGCTCGGCATCCGGATCGCACTCGACGATTTCGGCACCGGCTATTCGTCGCTGTCGTACCTGCACCGCTTCTCCGTCGACACGCTGAAGGTCGACCGTTCGTTCGTGCAGGCGATCCCGAACGATCGCAGCGTATGCGTGATGGTGTCGTCGATCGTGCATCTCGCGCGCTCGCTCGGCCTGACCGTCGTCGTCGAAGGCACGGAAACCGAGGAACAGATCACGTGGCTGTCCGCGCTCGGCGAGATCGAGGCGCAGGGCTTCCTGTTCTCGCGCCCGGTGCCGGCCGACGCGATTCCCGCGCTGATCGCGCGCTTCGGCGTGCGCGGCGACCATCCGAACGTCATCGCGCACCGCGCGACGGGCAGCACCGGCGCCTGAGCGCACCGCGGCTGCGGCCATGGCGCGCGTCGCGCGCTGCCACAATTGTTTCGTTTTCCGATCTTATTCTTCAGTCTATTAATTAGCGTTTTCGCGCATGGCAGTGTCGCGATGCGCGGCGGACAATCGGGAGGGCCAACGTATCGGCGGGCCGCCGGTAACGTCTACACACGCAAGATCCGGCCCTGCGCCAACACCACAACCATGACAACCGTCGAAGTCGAAGCAAGCGCTCGTGTCGAAGAGGCACAGGCATCCCTGTGGGCCTTGTTCAAGGTCGTCGCCGGCATTTCGGCGATCTCGTGGGGCGGGCTTTCGATGATGGCGCAACTCGAACGCCACTACGTTGAACGGCTGCAACGCATCGAACCGCACATATTCGGCGATCTCGTCGCGCTCGCGTGGCTCGTGCCGGGCCCCGTCGGCTGCAACGTTGCGGTGCAGGTCCGGCCAGACGCTGCACGGCCGCGCCGGCGCATGGGTCGCCGGCATCGCAAGCGTGCTGCCATTCTCCATCCTGATGACGCTGTTCGCGATCTTCTATCGCACGCCGCTCGTGCGCTCGCTTGCGTCGCCGATACTGATCAATCACTTCGGGATGGTGCTCGCCGCGCTGATCGGCCTCACGTGGGTCAAGCAGTTGCGCATGCTCGCGTGCACGCGGCTCGAACAGGTGATCGCCGCGCTGTCGACGATTCTGCTCGCTTTCGCGCATAGTCCGGCCGCTTTCGTCGGGATTCTTTTCGCTGCGTTTGCAGCGGGCTGGCTGACCGGGCCGCCGCAACGCGACGCAGTCGATTTCACGCTGTCGAGACGCGACCGCCAATCTGCTCGTGCTGCTTGGCGTGCTCGTCGTGTTGTTCGCGGTGCCGCTGCCCGGCGATTACCAGGAGCAACTGCTGTGGCCGCGCCTCGCAGGCGCCGGCATGACATTGTTCGGCGGCGGCTTTTCCGCGCTGCCGGTGCTCAAGACGCTGTTCGTCTCGCCGGCAACGGGCATCTCCGATCACGACTTCACGCTGGCGTTCGCGCTGTCGCCCGTGGCGCCGGGGGCCACTGCTGAACGTCGTGCCGTTTCTCGGCTACCTGACCGACGGCTGGGTCGGCGCGCTGCCTCGCAACGGCCGCACTGTTCATTCCGTCGGGTTGTCTCGTCGTGTTTGCGCAGAACCACCTGTCCCGGCTCAAGCGCCATTCGCGCTTCGAGCACGGGATGCGCCTGCTGCGCGCGGCGACGACGGGCTTTCTCGTCGTCGCCGTCGTGAAGATCCTGCATCGCGAGCCGGCCGACCCGATTTACTGGCTGACCGGCGCGTTCGCGACGCTGTGCTTCACGCGCCTCAGGGTGCCCGTCTATGCCGTCTACGGCGCGGTCGCGGTTGCCTGCGGCGCGTGGCTGTGGGCCGCCGCGCGCTGACGGGCGGCGGCGGCCGCCCCACTTGGCTCAACCGGCACTCACCCGCACCAAGCGACTTCAACCCGCCTGCACCGCGACCCGGCGTGCCATCCAGCGAGCGCGCAGCGCGTCGTACGCGAGGTTTGAAGCAAAACGTGTACGGCAGGAAGAACAGCACGATGCCGAGGTCGAGCAGCAGCGCCTCGACGAGGCTCACGTTCAGCCACCACGCGGCAACCGGCACCACCATCGCGACGAGGCCGAGCTCGAAGATGACCGCGTGCGCGATCCGCATGCCGAGCGTGCGCGTCAGCCCCGCGCGCCGTTCGAAGCGGTCGAACAGCGTGTTGAAGGTCATGTTCCACGCTCATCGCCGATCAGCGACACCATCACCGTCAGCACGCCGACGTGCGATACGGCATGTCGAGCAGCCACGCGCCGATCGGCGCGCACAGCGCGATCGCGACCAGCTCGAACGTCAGCCGCATGCAGCAGCCGTTCCGTCACCGTTTTGTTCATCTGTTTCATGGTTCCCTCCGATTCGTTACTTCATTCATGCCGGTCATTTTGATCGGCTAACGTATGAATCCAGTTTGATATCATCGGTTTTAACCGATACAACAAATCCGGAGCGCCGCATGCGCCACGCCCCCGAAGCCCTGCTCGCATTTCGCCGAAGCCGCGCTGCTCGGCTCGTTCACGGCTGCCGCGCGCAAGCTCGGCAAGCGCCAGTCGACCGTGTCGGAGGCGATCGCGAACCTCGAGATCGATCTCGGCGTGCAGTTGTTCGACCGCTCGACGCGCGCACCGACGCTGACCGACGCCGGGGCGCGCGCTGCTGCCGCAGGTGCAGCGCGCACTCGAGGCCGGCGCGGCGATCGACCGCACGGCCGCGCGGCTCGCGCAGGGCGAAGCAGCGCGGCTGACGCTCGTCGTGTCCGATACGTACCAGTCGAAGCGCTACGAGGAAACGTTTGATGGCGCTCGAACGGCGCTTTCCGGCGCTCGAGCTCGAATGCCAGATCGCCGAGCACGAGGACGTGCTCGACTGATCCAGCAGGGCCCGCGCGCAGCTCGGGCTGATGGCTGCGCGCCGCGACCTACCCGCCGATATCGGCGCGGCGACGGTGGCGGAGGAATCGGAGATCGGGTTGTTCGTCGGACGCACGCACGCGCTCGCCGAATACGGCGACGCGGAAGTGCCGCACGCGGCGCTGCGCGACGTGCGCGAACTGCGCCTCAACACCTACGTGAAAACGGAAGGCCGCAGCGCCGGCGACCGGATCGTCGTCGGCACGCAGCACTGGCTGGCGCCGAGCTACCTGATGCTGCTGGAGATGGCGGTGCTGGGGTTCGGCTGGGCCGAGCTGCCGCGCTGGATGGTCGACCACTTCGCGCGCGATCGCCTGTGCGAACTGCGTGCACGCGGCTGGCCGCGCCGCGTGCGGGTGGATGCCGTATGGTCGCGCAACCGGCCGCTCGGTCCGGCCGGCTCCTGGCTGCTCGACGCGATGCTGGCCGCGTAGCGGCGCACACCGGCGAGCCTGCGGTTGGCGCCGGCCGGCGCCCGAAGATCAGAAGCCGCGCGACAGCACGGCCGCACGACCGTGACGACACCGAGCACGAGGTTCACGACGACGAGCAGGCGCACCGCGTTTCACCGCACGCGCGCCGTCCGGCCAGTTCTGCGCCTGCACTGCGCGGCGGATGCGCGGGAACAGCGCGAAGCGGATGTGCCCGAGATCAGCATCATCACGACGCCGAGCCCGGCCATCGCGTGCAGCGACCACGTCGCGTGCGCGCCGCCCGAACTCCACGAGCATGAAGCGCCGCGACAGCAGGATCACGATCACGGAAACCCGCGACCCAGTTGAAGAAGCGGCCGAACACGCCTTCGATCAGCAGGCAACCGGAGCTGCGGCGACAGGTCGGACTGTGCCGGACGCCAGGCAGAAGTTCGCGAAGACCATCCCGCCCACCCACACGGCAACGGCCAGCAGATGAAGAAACAGCGCGACGGCAACAGCGTGGGACATTGGCGACAATCCTGTGATGGGTTGGGTACGGCGAACGGCCGCGTCGCACGCGGCATCGAACGTCGTTCGACCGGCCCGTCGCTGCGCGGTTTCAGGCCCCCGCGCTCGATTTCACAATATTTTGCAAGTTCCGCGTGACAGCGCCACGCTTGCTTACCCGAATCGCCGATCCAAAGAAAAGGCGCACGTCCGCCGAAGCGGAGGTGCGGCCTTCGATCGCGGCCGAACCGGACGATCGCGCGCGGTGTCAGCCGTCAGCCGAGCAGTGGACGCAACTCGTTGACGACCTTGAGCTTCGACTCCGGCGCGCGACCCTTGCGTGCGCGCTTGCCGATGTGCGGCGCGAGCCCCGCATCGACAGCGTGGTCGTCCTGCGCCTTGCCGCCACGGCCGGTGCCGATCAGCACGACGCCCGCCGGATCGATCGCGAGCGCCTGCACGAGCGTTTCCTTGTCGTCGAGCGCCATCAGGATCACGCCGCGGCCGCCGCCGGACAGCGTCTTCATCTCGTCCATCCCGGAACACGAGCAGGCGGCCCCGCCGAGTGCACGACAGGCACGCGACCTGCGTCGCGTTCGGCAGCACCGGCATCGGCGCGAGCGGCACCGCGCCCGCATCGATCGTCATGAACGACTTGCGGACGTCCTCACGCGGCTCACCATGTCGCCGACCTTCGCGAGGAGCCGAAACCGTTTGCTCGATGCGAAGCAGCAGGTGCTGGTCGGCCGGCGCCGCGTAGTAGTGCATCAGGTGCGAGCCCGATTCGAGCTCGATCAGGACGTGACCGGCACGCCGTCACCGCGCCCGCCCGGCAGCACCGACACGTCGACCGAGTACACGCGGCCGCTGCTGCCCCACGCGATCAGGCGATCCGGCGTGCGGCACTGGAACGCCGCATACAGATGGTCGCCGGCCTTGAACGTGAAGCCGGCCGGGTCGAGCCCGTGGCCCTTCAGCGCGCGCACCCAGCCCTTCTGCGACACGACGACCGTCACCGGCTCGTCGACCACCTTCGCCTCGAACGTCGCGCGCTTTTCCTGCTGGATCAGCGTGCGGCGATCGTCGCCGTACTGCTTCGCGTCGGCCTCGATCTCCTTGATCATCAGCCGCTTCATCGCGCTTTCGTTCGCGAGCAGTTCTTCGAGCTTCGCCTTCTCGTCGCGCAGCGCTTCGAGTTCCTTCTCGATCTTGATCTTCTCGAGCCGCGCGAGCTGGCGCAGGCGGATTTCGAGAATGTCCTCGGCTTGCCGGTCGCTGAGACCGAATACGCTCATCAGCGCAGACTTCGGCTCGTCCGACTCGCGGATGATACGGATCACCTCGTCGATGTTCAGGAAGACGATCATCCGCCCTTCGAGGATATGGATGCGGTCGTCGACCTTCGCGAGACGATGGCGGCAACGGCGCGTCATCGTCAGCTGGCGGAACTTCACCCATTCGTCGAGGATCGTCAGCAGGCCCTTCTGGCCCGGCCGGCCGTCGGCGCCGATCATCACGAGGTTCAGCGTCGCATTCGATTCGAGGCTCGTGTACGCGAGCAGCGTGTTCACGAATTCCGTCTGGTCGATCGTGCGCGACTTCGGCTCGAACACGAGCCGCACCGCCGCTTCCTTGCCCGACTCGTCGCGCACCGCGTCGAGCAGGTCGAGCATCGCCTTCTTCGTGTTGAGCTGCTCGGGCGTCAGCGTCTTCTTGCCGAGCTTGAGCTTCGGGTTGGTCAGTTCCTCGATTTCCTCGAGCACCTTCTGGCCCGACGTGCTCGGCGGCAGCTCGGTAACGACGAGTTGCCACTGGCCGCGCGCGAGATCCTCGATCTTCCAGCGCGCGCGCACCTTCAGGCTGCCGCGGCCCGTTTCGTAGGCCGCCGCGATTTCCGTGTCGCTCGAGATGATCTGGCCGCCGCCCGGGAAATCCGGGCCCGGGATCAGGTTCATCAGCTCCGCGTGCGAAAGCTTCGGATTGCGGATCAGTGCAACCGCCGCGGCCGCGACTTCGCGCAGGTTGTGCGACGGGATTTCCGTCGCGAGGCCGACCGCGATGCCCGACGCGCCGTTCAGCAGCACGAACGGCATGCGGCTCGGCAGCGTCTTCGGTTCGTCGAACGAGCCGTCGTAGTTCGGCATGAAGTCGACCGTGCCCTGGTCGATCTCGTCGAGCAGCAGCTTCGCGATCGGCGTGAGCCGCGCTTCGGTGTATCGCATCGCCGCGGCGCCATCGCCGTCGCGCGAGCCGAAGTTGCCCTGCCCGTCGATCAGCGGGTAGCGCAGCGAGAAATCCTGCGCGAGACGCACGAGCGCGTCGTACGCCGACTGGTCGCCGTGCGGGTGGTATTTACCGAGCACGTCGCCGACCACGCGCGCCGACTTCACCGGCTTCGCGTCCGGGCCGAGGCCCATTTCGTTCATCGCGAACAGGATCCGGCGCTGCACCGGCTTCTGGCCGTCGCATACGTCGGGCAGCGCGCGGCTCTTCACGACGCTGACCGCGTAGCTGAGATACGCCTGCTCCGCGTAGTTGCCGAGCGTCAGCGCGTCGCTCTCGGGCGCGTCGGGGCTGGCAAAGAGATCGGAAGTGTTGTCGTCCATCAGAATTCCGTATTCGTAAGTGGCGTGAGGCCGGGCCGGGTGTCATGCCCGGCCGCGCACAGAGGCTCGTGTCGTGTTCGGTGCCAAGCGGTGCCGATGTGCCAGCGGATTCGTGCTCGTGGCAACGCGCAAGCCGCAGCGATGCGCAATGGCATCGCGAGGATTTGCCACGCCGCCACGGGTGCGAAGGCGCAGCACATCAGTGCCGATTGGTGCCGAACACTGCACTAAATATCCGCTTCGACGTCGTTGCCCTTTTCCTCGAGCCAGCCGCGTCGCGCGGCTGCCTCGCCCTTGCCCATCAGCATCGTCATCCGCGCGACGGTCGCCTCGTAGTCGAGCTCGCCGAGCTTCACCGGCATCAGGCGGCGCGTGTCGGGGTTCATCGTCGTGTCCCACAGCTGCTCGGCGCTCATTTCGCCGAGGCCCTTGAAGCGGCTGATGCTCCATTGCGTGTCGCGCACGCCGTCCTTGCGCAGCTTGTCGAGGATCGCTTCCAGCTCGCCGTCGTCGAGCGCATAAAGCTTCTGCGCGGCCTTCTTGCCGCGTGCAGGTGCATCGACGCGGAACAGCGGCGGCCGCGCGACGCACACGTGGCCGCGCTCGATCAGTTGCGGGAAATGCTTGAAGAACAGCGTGAGCAGCAGCACCTGGATGTGCGAGCCGTCGACGTCCGCGTCCGACAGGATGCAGATCTTGCCGTAGCGCAGGTTCGACAGATCGACGGTGTCGTCCGGGCTGTGCGGATCGACGCCGATCGCGACCGAGATGTCGTGCACTTCGTTGTTCGCGAACAGACGGTCGCGCTCGGTTTCCCACGTGTTCAGCACCTTGCCGCGCAGCGGCAGGATCGCCTGGTATTCCTTGTCGCGGCCCATCTTCGCGGAGCCGCCCGCCGAGTCACCCTCGACGAGGAACAGCTCGTTGCGCGCGATGTCCTCGGTCTCGCAGTCGGTCAGCTTGCCGGGCAGCACCGCGACGCCCGAGCTCTTGCGCTTCTCGACCTTCTGGCCCGCGCGCGTGCGCGCCTGCGCCTGCTTGATCACGAGTTCGGCCAGCTTCTTGCCGTGCTCGACGTGCTGGTTCAGCCACAATTCGAGCGCCGGACGCGAGAACGACGACACGAGCTTCACCGCGTCGCGGCTGTTCAGGCGCTCCTTGATCTGCCCCTGGAACTGCGGATCGAGCACCTTCGCGGACAGCACGAACGACACGCGCGCGAACACGTCTTCCGCGAGCAGCTTCACGCCCTTCGGCTGCAGGTTGTGCAGCTCGACGAAACTCTTCACGGCCTGATACAGGCCGTCGCGCAAGCCCGATTCATGCGTGCCGCCGGCCGGCGTCGGGATCAGGTTCACGTACGATTCGCGCACGAGCGAGCCTTCCTCGCTCCAGGCGACGACCCACGATGCGCCCTCGCCTTCGGCGAACGTATCGTCGCCCGAACGCGAATCGGCGAAACGCTCGCCTTCGAACAGCGGGATCAGCAGCTCGCTGCCGTTCATTTCGTCGAGCAGGTAGCCGCGCAGGCCGTCCTCGTATTTCCACGTCTGGCGCTCGCCGGTTTTCTCGTTGACGAGCACGACCTCGACGCCCGGCAGCAACACGGCCTTCGAGCGCAGCAGGCGCTGCAGTTCGCCGAGCGGCAGGTTCGGCGAATCGAAGTACTTCGGATTCGGCGACACCTGCACGCGCGTGCCGGATTTCTTCTCGCCGCGGCCCGCGCCTTGCGTCGTGAGCGGCCTCACGACATCGCCATCGGCGAAGCCGAGCTCGGCGATCTTGCCATCGCGCCAGACCGTTACGTCGAGGCGCGTCGCGAGCGCGTTCGTCACCGACACGCCGACGCCGTGCAGGCCGCCCGAGAACGTATAGGCGCCGCCCGCGGCCTTGTCGAACTTGCCGCCCGCATGCAGGCGCGTGAACACGATCTCGACGACCGGCACGCCTTCCTCGGGGTGCATGCCGAACGGGATGCCGCGGCCGTCGTCCTCGACCGATACCGACTGGTCGGCATGCAGCGTGACCGTGATCTGCTTGCCGTAGCCGCCGAGCGCTTCGTCGGACGCGTTGTCGATGACTTCCTGGATGATGTGCAGCGGATTCTCGGTACGGGTGTACATGCCGGGCCGCTGCTTGACCGGCTCGAGACCCTTGAGCACCTTGATCGATGCTTCGCTATAGGCCGCGCTGGGTTTCTTCGTTGACATAGGCGCTGAATTTCGTCATTCATCGGGACGTTGTCCACACCTGGTGTGGATAACGTCGTGGACAAAACGTTGAGTTCCGTAAAAAAGCGAATCGAAACAACGGTGTGCTTGGACTGCTCCGAAAGCGGGCGCGCGGCGTGCGCTGCGCTGCCCGGGACGCGCGGTATTTTACTGGTTCCGCGTGTCACGCCAATCGCGAGATTGGCGCGCGGCCGCCACCGGCCGCGCGGCGCGTGACGCGCGTTATGCCGGCTTGCGCTTCGCCTCGAGCGTTTCCCACCGCTCGAGCGCGGCGAGCAATTCGTCGTCGATGGCCGCGAACCGCTCGGTCAGGCGCGTGCCTTCCTGCGGATCCTTCGCGAAAATCGAGCCGTCCTCGAGTTGCGCGTTGATCGTCTTCTGCTCCTCTTCGAGCGATGCAATCTTCTCCGGCAGCGAATCGAGTTCGCGCTGCTCGTTGAACGACAGCTTCACCGTGCGCTGCGCATTGCGGCCCGCGGCGCTCTTTGCCGGCTCTTCCTTGACCGGCACCGCTTCCTTCACCGCGCGCTTCGCGGCTTCCTGCGCGAGCTGCTCCGAGCGCTCGCTCTGGATCTGCCAGTCGGTGAAGCCGCCGACATATTCGCGCCACTTGCCGTCGCCTCCGCCGCGATCACCGACGTCACGACGTTGTCGAGGAACGCGCGATCGTGGCTGACGAGCAGCACCGTGCCGTCGTAGTCGGCAGCAGTTCTTCGAGCAGTTCGAGCGTCGGGATGTCGAGGTCGTTGGTCGGTTCGTCGAGCACCAGCACGTTGGCCGGACGCGCGAACAGGCGCGCGAGCAGCAGCCGTTGCGCTCGCCGCCCGACAGCGACTTCACCGGCGAACGCGCGCGCTCCGGCGCGAACAGGAAGTCGCCGAGATAGCTCATCACGTGCTTGCGCACGCCGCCGATCTCGACCCATTCGCTGCCGGGGCTGATGGTATCCGCGAGGCTCTTCTCCTGGTCGAGCTGCGCGCGCATCTGGTCGAAGTACGCGACCTGCAGGTTCGTGCCGGTGCGCACCGTGCCTTCGTCGGGCTTCAGTTCGCCGAGGATCAGCTTGAGCAGCGTGGTCTTGCCTGCGCCGTTCGGGCCGACGAAGCCGATCTTGTCGCCGCGCATGACCGTCGTCGTGATGCGGTCGACGACCGTGCGGCCGCCGTAGCGCTTCGTCACGTCGGTCAGCTCCGCGACGATCTTGCCGGACTTCTCGCCCTGCGCGACGTCGAGCTTCACGTTGCCCTGCGAATTGCGGCGCTCCGCGCGCTCGTGACGCATCTGCTCGAGCCGCGCGATGCGGCCGACGCTGCGCGTGCGGCGCGCCTCGACGCCCTTGCGGATCCACACTTCTTCCTGCGCGAGCAGCTTGTCGAACTTGTCGTTTTCCACGCGCTCGACTTCGAGCTGCTGCGCCTTGCGCGTCTGGTACGCGGAGAAATTGCCCGGTACGACAGCAGCCGGCCGCGATCGAGCTCGACGATGCGCGTTGCGACGCGGTCGAGGAACGCGCGATCGTGCGTGATGAACAGCAGGCCCGCGCGCTGCGCGACGAGCAGATCTTCGAGCCAGCGGATGCCGTCGAAGTCGAGATGGTTGGTCGGTTCGTCGAGCAGCAGCACGTCGGGCTGCAGCACCAGTGCGCGCGCCAGCGCGACGCGCTTCTGCATCCCGCCCGACAGCGCTTCGACCCTCGCGTCGACATCCGACAGGCCGATCTGCGCGAGCGTCATCGACACGCGCGTGCGCCAGTTCACACGCCACGCGTCGTGCGCGTCGAGCGACGACTGCAGCGCGTTCATCCGCGCGAGCAGCGCATCGTGCTCGGCGCCTTCCGGTATATCCGCGAGGCGGTGCACGATCGAATCGTATTCTTCGAGCAGTACGCGCGTGTGCGTGAGCCCCGACGCGACCGCGTCGAATACCGTCGCGCCCGGCTCGAATTCGGGCTCCTGCGGCACGTAGACGGTCACGAGTTCCTGCTGGCGCGTGACGAGCCCGTCGTCGGGCTTCGCGAGGTCGGCGACGATCTTCAGCAGCGACGACTTGCCCGCGCCGTTGCGGCCGATCAGGCCGACGCGCTCGCCGGCTTCCAGCGAGAAATCCGCGTGATCGAGCAACGCGACGTGACCGAACGCGAGCTGCGCGCCGGTAATGGAATAAAGCGACATGGGGAGACGGCGGAGAGAGGAATCGGAAGCGCCCATTGTACCGGTCGCGGACGCCGCCACCGGTATGGCCGGATGGACTAGGCCTGCGAGCGGCGCTCGAACCGCATCGGCGCGGTGCGATGGAGCGGTGTCATGTACGGCTTGCGGCCGGTTTCCTGCGCCGGATGCCGGCCGCGGGTTGCGGGTTGCGGGTTGCGGGTTGCGGGTTGCGGGTTGCGGGTTGCGGGTTGCGGGTTGCGGGTTGCGGGTTGCGGGTTGCGGGTTGCGGGTTGCGCACGACCGGATGAATGGGCGAATGCCGACCGGATGCCCGCGGCCGGTCGATCTGCCATTCCGCGCCTGGCGCATCGGGCGCCGGCGCGGGATGCGCGGTTACTTCACGTTGACCGTGATCGTCGAACTCATTTCGGGACCGTACGAACGGTGTGCACCTTCACCGAGCTGCAGCGTCAGCGTGTGCTGGCCGGGCGGCAGCTTCAGATCGGTTTCGGTCTGGCCCTTGCCGAAATGCAGCGAATGGTCGGTCGCCGGGATCACGTCGCCCTTCGACACCGGCTTGCCGTCGATCAGCAGGTGATGGTGGCCCGTATCCGGCGTCATGTCGCCGGCCGGCTTGAGCTCCATGCCTTCGAGACCGAACTTCACGTGCACGGGGCTCGACACCGTCGCACCGTCCTTCGGCTCGGCAAAGAACACGCGCGCTTCGGCGCGCGCGAGCGTCGATACGGCCAGCGCCGCGACACAAACCGCACCCGCGATCCACTTTCTGTTGAGCATCGCTTTCTCCTTATGATTAAACAGCCCGGGAAGCATACACCGCACACACGGCGTGCGTGTTTCGGTTGCGTTGTTCGCGATGCGTACGTTTAAAACGACGTTGCGCAGTCGTTCGGCGAAATTCCGGTAACATTGCGCCTTTCGTCCGCCGGCGAGGCTGCGGACGGCATCACCGAGTTTCCATTATCCCGAGCACCATATGAGCGAAGTAACCGAATACCAGAGCTGGGTCTGCCTGATTTGCGGGTGGGTCTACAACGAAGCGGAAGGGCTGCCCGACGAGGGCATCGCAGCCGGCACCCGTTTTGCCGACATTCCCGCCGACTGGCGGTGCCCGCTGTGCGACGTGGGCAAGGAAGATTTCGTCGTCGTCGATTTCTGATCGCGGCCGATCGCGCGATACGCGCGTCGGCGTGCAATCCGCCCGCTGATGCGCCGCGCGTTTGCTATACTCTGCGCGCTGTCCACACCGCCGTCCGGTTCGCGTTTTTCGCGCGATCGCCCGGACATGGCTCTCCCCGTAGTTCAATGGATAGAACAAGCGCCTCCTAAGCGCTAGATACAGGTTCGATTCCTGTCGGGGGGACCAGAAATTTCCCGCACGCTCCCTTGTTCACGACTCACCGTCGGACTCGACCTGCCGGAACCGCGCACGCAGAACGCCGTCAGGCGACCGCCCCTCGCCGCCCCCCCGTCCCCCGCTCCTCACATCACCCCCGTCCGCACCTGCGGCATCAGGCTCGCATCCGCACCCGTCACGGTAAACGCACCTGACGCCGACGCCCCTGACGGCCGCGCCAACAAGCTGCCATCCCCAAACCGGTTCGCATCGGCGACGATCTGGCTCGCCGCGCAACCGCTCGACAACAACGACACCGGCGAGCCGGCGATCGACGAGAACGTATTGCCCGTCACGCTGAACGAGCACACGTTTCCATACGCCCGGAAACCCGCATAACCGGAACCCGACACACGGTTGCCGGTCACCGCGACGTCCGTGACCGTCCCCGTCCACGTGTCGAGTTCGATCGCCGCCTGCTGCGTCGGCTGCAACCCGTTGTTCACATTCGAATTCTGGATGTTGGTCACGACATTGCCATTGATCACCACGTTCGACACGCCGTAGGTCTTCCAACTGTCCTCCTGCGCAACCAGGATGCCCGCCGCCTTCTGCACGCCGTCGACCGTATTGTTCGAGATCGTCACGCCCTGGCCGCCGACCACCGAAATGCCGCGCCCCCACGCATTGCCGGACACCGCGTTGTGGTCGATCAGCACATTGCTGTTGACGCGGCCGTCGCCGACATAGCTGACGACGGCGATCAGGTCGTCACCGGCGCCCGTCACCGTGTTGTTCTGCACGAGCACATTGGTCGAACCGTAGGTCGTATGGATGCCGTCGGCCAGCGTCGCCCGGACGGTATTGCCGACGATCGCGACGCCGCTGCCGCCGAACACGAAGATCCCGCCACTGGCGCCGCCATCGATCGTCACGCGAAGCACCTGGACGCCCGCGCCCGTCACCTCGACCTTGGTCGAAGCCGGCGTCGTGAGCCGCGTCGTGCCGGTGCCGGCCAGCGTCACGCCCACGAGCGTCGAACCGGCGCCGCTCATCACGATGGTCTGGTCGGCCGGATTCGTGGCGGCCAGCGTCGCGCCGTATCCGGAGATCACCACCTGGGGCACGGTCACCGCAAGCGAATGCCCGACAACGTAGCGGCCCGGCGCGATGACCAGGCGCTGGCCGGCCTTCAGGCTGTCGAATGCCTTCTGCAATGCGTCGGCCTGGTCGCTGCCGTCGGCGGCCGGAAAGACCGTCACGTCAGCAACGAGAACGGCATTGGTGTCCTGGGTGGGCGGGAGCGCTGCGCCGGGCGTCGTACCGGCCGGACTGGCCGCCGGCGCCGGCACCGGGCTGGCGGGATTCGCCGACGAAGGTGTCGTGCCGGATGCCGCGCTGGCAGGCTCGGCGGGGGATGTAGGTGTGTTCGCAACGGTCTGCGTTGCCGGCGCAGCATGGTTGTCGCCGCCGCCACACGCGGCGAGGCCAAGGCAGAACGCGGCAAGCATCGCCCGATCGACTGTACGCATACGATTTCTTGCGAGCCCGAGGTGGCCTCATCGTAAGTACGCCTGGCGTTTTTGTAAATGAACTCCTTCGCCCGACCGGCCGTGCGGCGCACCTGACACACAAACCGTTGGCGATCCTCTCCGATTCATCTCCATGACATGCGACACGTGATCGCACTCCATCCAATCGCCACGGACATGCACCGGGGATTGCGTAGAATCCCGAACCTTCGCATGTACACGAACCCGACCATGATTCGAACGATTGCGGCAGTGGCCGCACTTTCGGCCCTGACCTGCACGGCGTACGCCACCGATACCGGCACCGCATCCGGCACGGTGCACGCGAAACAGCGCTATGTCAGCCCGGGCCTCGCCAACGTCACAGGCGCGGCAGCACCGCGCCCGGAAAACGCGTCCTCCGACGCGCGCTGCAGGGAACTGGCCGCGGGCATCGACGCCGTGACGCATGCGCCCGACCGCGGCCACAAGGTCGTGCGCGGAATCGGCCCGGACGGCAAGCCGCGCAACGAACTGCAGGCTTACGACAAGCGGGCCAACCTGGAAACCGAGCATCGACGGCTCGGCTGCCGATAACGAACGCAACGCCGCCCGGTCAAATCACGCCGGGCATCGCCATTTACGCGTTCGCACCGCCATCGATCGTCAATCCTGTCCCGTTGATCGACCGCCCTTCCGGCCCGACGACGAACGCAACGAGCGCCGCCACGTCATCGGCCTTGCCGTACTGCGGAATCGCCATCCGCGAACGCTGCGCACCGGCATGTTCGCCGTCGGCCGGATTCATGTCGGTATCCGTCGACCCCGGATGCACGATATTGACGGTGATGCCGCGCGGCCCGAGATCGCGCGCGAGCCCCTGCGTCCAGCCGATCAGCGCGGCCTTGCTCGCCGCATAGAGGCTCATCCCCGCATCGGGCACGCGCGTCGCGAGGCAACTGCCGGTCGACACGATGCGCCCGCCCTCCCCGAGATGCCGCGCCGCCGCCTGCGACGCGACGATCACCGCGCGCACGTTCACGTTCAGCGTCGCGTCGATATCGTCGAGCGTGAGGTCGTCCAGCGTGCCTGCGCGGAAGATCCCCGCGTTGTTCACGAGGATGTCGAGACCACAGAACGCTTCCGCGGCACGATCGACCGCGTTGCGGACGGCAACCGGATCGGCGCTGTCAGCCTGGATCGCGATGGCACGACGGCCCAGCGCCTCGATGCCGGCGACGACGGCCTGCGCCCGCCCGGCCGATTTTTCGTAGGTAATCGCAACGTCCGCGCCATCGGCCGCCAGCCGTTTCGCGATGGCCGCGCCGATGCCGCGGCTGCCGCCCGTGACAAGTGCACGCTTGCCCTGAAGTCGATCCATGTTCGTTCCTTTCCTTATTTATGTAACGGTCGACACAGAATGTGGCAAGTTGCGCGGCACTGTCAATTGAATTATTTTATCGATCGATACAGATATCGACGAAGGAAGGAAAGCAATGGCTGAACGTGGCCGACCGAGAAGCTTCGACAAGGAAGCGGCGCTGGATCGCGCGATGGAGGTGTTCTGGCGCCTCGGCTACGAGGGTGCGTCGATGGCGGACCTGACGGCCGCGATGGGCATTGCGTCACCGAGCCTGTATGCGGCGTTCGGCAGCAAGGAAGCGTTGTTCCGGCAGGCTCTCGAGCACTACCGCGCAACGGAGGGACGGGAAATCTGGGATGGCGTCGAACAGGCCGGCAGCGCGTACGACGCCATGCGGAACTACCTGATGGATACCGCGCGTGTGTTCACGCGGCGGTCGAAGCCGGCCGGCTGCCTGATCGTGCTGTCGGCACTGCACCCGGCCGAGCGTTCCGACACCGTCCGGCAAACGCTGATCGCGATGCGCGAACGCACGGTCGAAGCGCTGCGCGAGCGCCTCAGTCAAGGTGTCGCGACCGGCGAGATCGCAGCGCACGCGAACCTCGACGCGATCGCGCGGTACTACGTGACGGTTCAACAGGGGATGTCGATCCAGGCGCGCGACGGCGCGAGCCGTCGCGATCTGGAGGCGGTCGCGCAAGCCGCGCTGGCCGCATGGCCGGCGCTCGTCGGTGCGAGCGGCGCGTAGCGGCAGGACGCCGCAGCCGCGCGCGGCCGCGCCGGCACGTTACTGCTTCGCCGCGTGCTGCACGTCCTTCGACGCATGCCACACGCGATAGCGCACCTCGAAGCCGTCGGGTACATAAACGACGAGCGGCAGGCGGCTGTTGTAACGCAGCAGTTGACCGTCGCCGCGCACCTGCACGAACCGTTGCTGCGGCGCCTGGCCCGGACACGCCATCAGCGTCGACGCCGGCCCCTTCACGTCGGTGAGCCGGTAGTACGTATAACCCCAGCCCTTCACGTCCTCGGCGGTCAGCTCGCCACCGAACCACTGCTGGTTGCAGTCGGTCTGCAGCGTCTTGCCGATCATCAGCTCGACGCGCGCATCGCCCTCGTTCTCGAGCGCGGGCAGCGCGATCACGGCGCGCTGCTGGCCGGCCGCTGCCTGCGGAAACATCTTGATCGACTCGGCCGGCACGGCGGGCGCCGATGCGGGGCCCGCCACGCACGCGGCGGCAGTCGTGACGCAGAAAGCGGCCAGGGCGGCCCGGATCGCGAATTTCATCGATGTGCTCCTGAAAAACAAATGAGCCCCGGATGCTAACACCTTCGTCGCGAGACCTTACGGCGCTGTAATTTCACGACACAATTCCGAACAGCCGGCAATCCTCGCGCGCGGTACTTATAGGGGAACCAACGGAGAACATCATGCTGAAGCTCATTGCTGCCGCCGGCGTCGCGACCCTGCTGGCCGGCTGCGTCGTCGCTCCCGACGCCGGATACGGCTACGGATCGACCTACTATTCCGATCCGGGCTACGCGTATGGCCCGGCCTACGCGCCGTCGCCCGTGTACGGCACGGTCAACATCTGGGGCGGTGGCGGCGGGCGCGACTGGGATCGCGACCGTCGCGGCTGGGATCGCGATCGCGGCGGCTGGGATCGCGACCGCGGCGAGCGCGCCCATCACGGCGGCTGGGGCCGCGGCGACGGACGCCGCGCCGACTGGAACGATGGCGGCGGTCGCGGCGACAACGGCGGCGGCCATCGCCACTGACGCACATTTGCAACCGTTTGTATCCGCGCACCGCCCGCCGATGGCCGGCGCGTCACGTGGACGAACGGACGGCCACAGAAAAACAAAGGCCCTCGCATGAAGCGAGGGCCTTTTGTCGTCCGGTCCGGCGAAGCGAATGTCGGCGGGCGCCGGCCAGCCGGCACCGAACCCGGTCATGCGTCGCGCACCTGCCGGCTTACCAGCCGGCAGGTTGCGCGTAGCCGCGCGACACCGGCGCACCGCACACGTACGCGCGCTGGTAGCGGTCGTAGCAATAGTTCGGGCCGTCGTCCTGATACTGCGCCTGCTGATAGGTCGGATAGTCAGGTTGCTGGTACGCAGGTGCCTGGTAGTACGTCGGCGGCTGATAGGCCGGTGCCTGGTACGCGGGCGCCTGATACACGACGGGCGGATTCATCGCGGACGTCACGATTGCGCCCAGCACCGCGCCGCCGATCAACGCGCCGATGATGCCGCCGCCGTCGCGGCCATGCGCGGACGCCGGGCCCGCCACGGCGAGCGAACCGGCGAGGACACACACTGCGGCAATCTTTTTCATGATGGACTCCCACGCGAAGTGGTACTGGATGCGATGCATTGTGGCGGCGCGCGGCCGTAATAGATGCAGCAAGTGGTAACGCGCCATTACGCGTGTCGCGCACGCCGAAACGCAGCGCCGCCGTGCTACGATTTTCGGCACACAGGAGACGCCTTCATGCAGCCCGAAACCGCCCGCCGTTTCGATACCGAATTCGCGCCGCGCATCGCGCAGGCAATCGCCGCCTTCTTCGCCGATCACGTGCTGACCGACGTCGTCCCGTACGGCGGGCACGGGCACCCGACGCGCGTGCAGATCCGCAGCGCGCCGCACGAGCACGTGAGCGGCTTCGTGCATCCGCTGAATCTCGAGCTGACCTGGGACACCGACGAAATCGAGCGGCTGATGGAACCGGACGGCCCGCAGCGCTTCGAGCACTACCTGGCCGCGCTGCCGAAAAAGCTGGGCGCGTGGCAGGGCGCGCGCGACATCGATCTCGCGTCGCGCACGCAGGCCGACCCGCTCGTGCGGCTCGGCGGCCTCGACTTCGAAGGCTGAGCGCGCGCGCCGGCGTCGCGCAATGCGGCCCGGTGATACACTCGACCGGCCCCGGTCCGGCGCAGCCGCGCCGGCCGGGCCGTTCATCGCCGCCTCCACCCTTTTCGCATGGTTGCGCACGCAACCGGCAACCGGGCGCGCGGACAACCTCGCTTTCGCTCCCGTCATGAACGCCGATACCGGTCTGCCGCTTCCGCAACGCTACTGGGCGATCGTCTGCGTCGCATTGGGCATCACGCTCGCCGTGCTCGACGGTGCCATCGCGAACGTCGCACTGCCGACCATCGCGCGCGACCTGCACGCGTCCGACGCCGCGTCGATCTGGATCGTCAACGCCTACCAGCTCGCGGTCACGATCACGCTGCTGCCCCTCGCATCGCTCGGCGAGCGCATCGGCTATCGCCGTATCTACATCGCCGGGCTCGCCCTCTTCACCGCGGCGTCGCTCGGCTGCGCGCTCGCCGGCTCGCTGCCGATGCTCGCCGTGATGCGCGTGATCCAGGGCTTCGGCGCGGCCGGCATCATGAGCGTCAACGCGGCGCTCGTGCGGATGATCTACCCGTCGTCGATGCTCGGGCGCGGGCTGTCGATCAACGCGATGGTGGTCGCGCTGTCGTCGGCGATCGGGCCGACGATCGCGTCCGCGATCCTGTCGTTCGCGTCATGGCCGTGGTTGTTCGCGGTCAACGTGCCGATCGGCATCGCCGCGGTACTCGGCAGCGTGCGCGCGCTGCCGGCCAACCCGCTGCACGACGCGCCGTACGATTTCCCGAGCGCGCTGATGAACGCGTGCGTGTTCGGCCTGCTGATCACGGCCGTCGACGGGCTCGGCCACGGCGAACGCCATGCGTACGTCGCGGCCGAGCTGGCCGTCGCGTTCGTCGTCGGCTACTTCTTCGTGAAACGCCAGTTGTCGCAGCCGGCGCCGCTCCTGCCCGTCGACCTGATGCGCATCCCGATGTTCGCGCTGTCGGTCTATACGTCGACGGCGTCGTTCACGTCGCAAATGCTCGCGTTCGTCGCGCTGCCGTTCTGGCTGCAGAATTCGCTCGGCTTCTCGCAGGTCGAGACCGGCCTGTACATGACACCCTGGCCGCTCGTGATCGTGTTCGCCGCGCCGCTCGCGGGCGTGCTGTCGGACCGCTACTCGGCCGGCATCCTCGGCGGGATCGGGCTCGCGCTGTTCGCGGCCGGCCTGCTGTCGCTCGCGACGATCGGCACGCACCCGGGCACCGTCGACATCGTGTGGCGGATGGCACTGTGCGGCGCGGGCTTCGGGCTGTTCCAGTCACCGAACAACCGCGCGATGCTGTCGTCGGCGCCGCGCGAGCGCAGCGGCGGCGCCGGCGGCATGCTGAGCACCGCGCGGCTGACGGGCCAGACGCTCGGTGCCGCACTCGTTGCGCTGATTTTCGGGCTCGCGCCCGATCGCGGGCCGACGATCGCGCTGTATGTCGCCACGGCCTTCGCGGCGGTGGCCGCGGTCGTGAGCATGCTGCGCATCGCGTCGCCACGGCCGGACTCGGTGGCCTGACACCGAGGCGCGCCGCACACGCAGACGCACACGCGCGTCACGCGGCGTCGAGCGCGTCCATCACGAAGCGCACGCGCGCCTTCACGCTCACGCGCGGCAACTCGATCAGCCGGTACCCGTACGACGTGTAGCAATCGACCATCGCATCGTAGGTGCGCACGGCTTCCGCGAAATCCTGCCGGCGCTCGGTGTCCTTCGTGTAGATGTCGGGCCACGGCGGCGCGATGAATACGCGCCGGTGATAGCGGAAACGGCGCGCCGCGGCTTCCGCATGCGCGGGCACGGCCAGCCCCGTCAGCCGCAGGTAGCCGACCACGTCCGGCACGCCGCGGTCGAAAAACACGGGGCCGCGCGCGTGCCGCGCGAGATGGTACGAGCGCATCTCCCAGCTCAGCATCAGTTCGGCGAACGCAGCCGGGTCGCGCCACGGCAGCGCGTGGCCGTCGACGGCCACCTGATCGCGGATCACGCCTCGCCCGGCCTCCTGCGAGCGCGCGAAACCGGCGCGCTCGAGCGCGTCGAGCAATGTGCTTTTGCCCGAGCCCGGGCCGCCCGTCACGACGAAGAAACGGCCGGTGGCGTCGTCGGTCGCGTCGTCGTCCCCGGCTCCGTGCGCGTATTCACGCATGCGCAACCCGCCGGCCCGCGCGCTGCGTGACCGACGCGGCCGCCGCGACACTGCGCAAGTCGGCGACGAACGTATCGCGCCAGACCGACAGGTCGTTCTCGCGCAGCCGCGCGAGGTTCTCCTCGTGACGCGCCTGCCGCTCCGCGAGCGGCATCGACAGCGCGCGCTCGAGCGCCTCGGCCATCTGCGACAGGTCGTACGGATTCACGAGGAGCGCACCGGTCAGTTCGGCAGCCGCGCCCGCGAACTCCGACAACACGAGCACGCCCGGATCGGCCGGGTCCTGCGACGCGACATATTCCTTCGCGACGAGGTTCATCCCGTCGCGCAGCGGCGTCACGTAGCCGACCTGCGACATCCGGAAGAACGCCATCAGCAGGTTGCGCTCGTACTTGCGGTTCAGGTACTGGATCGGCGTCCAGTCGAGCTGCGAAAAGCGGCCGTTGATGCGGCCGGCCTCGCCTTCGAGCGTTTCGCGGATGTCCTGGTAGGTCTGCACGTCGGAGCGCGTCGGCGGCGCGATCTGCACGAGCGACACGCGCCCCTGCCAGCCCGGTGCGTTCGTGAGCATCCGCTCGAACGACTGGAAACGCTCGACGAGCCCCTTCGAGTAATCGAGGCGGTCGACGCTCATCACCAGCTTGCGGCCGTCGAGCGCCTCGCGCAGCATCTTCACCGGCTTGCGCGTGCCGTACTGGACGGCCGCCTGCGCAATCGCGTCCGGATGCACGCCGATTGGATAGGCGGCGACCTTCACGACGCGGCCGTGCGCGTGCAGCATCCCGTCGTCGCTCGCCGCGCCGATCCCGCGCCGCTCGATGTAGTCGGTGAACGCCTGCTTGTCGGCATCGGTCTGGAAGCCCGCGACGTCGTACGCGCACATGAACTTCACGAGTTCCTCGTGCGGCGGCACGAGGCGCAGCATGTCGGGCGACGGAAACGGGATGTGCAGGAAGAAGCCGATCGGGTTCTTCACGCCGAGCTCGCGCAGGAAATGAGCGAACGGCAGCAGATGGTAGTCGTGTACCCAGATCAGGTCGTCGGGCCGCAGCAGCGCGGCGAGCTGCTTCGCGAGCATCGCGTTCACGCGCAGATAGCCCGCGTACTCCTGCCGGTCGAAGCGCGCGAGATCGCCGCGGTAATGGAACACCGGCCACAGCGTCGCGTTCGAGAAGCCGCGGTAGTACTGGTCGTAGTCGCGCCGGGTCAACCCGACCGTCGCATACGTGACGTTGCCGTCCCGCTGGATCGCGGGTTCGGCGTCCGGTGCACCGACGATCTCGCCGTTCCAGCCGAACCAGACGCCGCCGGTTTCCTTCAGCGCGTCCATCACGCCGACGGCGAGACCGCCCGCGCTCGGGCGCGTGTCCTCGCCGGCGGCGACACGGTTCGATACCACGATCAATCTGCTCATGCAGCTTCCCCTCCTCGATTCGATTGGCTGGCGCGCGGCGCGCGCCAAGGCGGACGCGGCGGCCCGAAGGCGGCCCGCGTGGCGATTCAGTTCCGAGAAATGCAATGAAATGCGGCAGCGGAATGCGACGACGACGGAATCAAGCGTCCTGCTCCTGGCCGAGGTCGCGTTGATAGTCGAGCCCTTCCGGGCGGGCGCCACCCTGGTTGTGATCGCCGTCGGACGGCGTCTCGCCGGGCGCACCGGCAGGCGGTGCGGAGGGTGCGTCGGTCTGCGGGCGCGGTTGGTCCGCCCCCGCGTCGGGTGGCCGATGCGAAAACCGTTTCGGACGACGCATGGCTGGGTGTCTCATAGGAGGCGCGGCTCGAAGCCGTCGTAGAAACATTCCATAACAAAACAGTCTAGGTCGGTTCCTCGCACGCGAAGGTAACAATTACCCTCAATTTGTAACGTTTCGACCCCGCGTTAGCCATCTGTCCGAGAATAGCGCCGCGTGCACGCGCGACATGCCGTCCTGCGATTTGTCAAAGCTTTGCATTTTTCCTATGACAATTGCGAAACAATGACGCGGCATGGGGCGCGCAAGCGTCGCCGCTCACCCAGACAGGACTTGCACTCAGGGATGAACATCCGTTTCGAATCGTCGCGCCGGGCCATGCCGGCGCGCGTCGTGCTGGCTGCACTCGCCACGGCCGCACTGCTGTCCGGCTGCAACTCGCTGTACAGCGAAGGCGCAACAGCCGGCGCCGGTATCGCGGGCGCCGCGATCGCTTCCAAGGTCACCAACAACGCCGCCGTCGCGACGGGCATCGGCCTCGGCGCCGTCGCCGGCGCGCGTGCGGGCGTCCAGTACTCGCAGCGCGTCGCGCACCGCTACACGCAGGAACAGATCGCGAAGGCGGCCGGCCCGCTCGACGTGGGCGGCGTCGCGCCGTGGTCGACGCACCACTCGTTCCCGATCGAGGACGACGAGCAGGGCCGCGTAACGGTCAGCCGGATGATCAGCGTCGGCCCGCTCGACTGCAAGGAAATCGTGTTCGCAGTCGACACGCCCGCGAAGCCCGACAAGGCCGCGCAATCGGCGTTCTACGTCGCCACCCTCTGCCGCGACGGCCCCGTGTGGAAATGGGCGTCGGCAGAACCGGCGACCGAACGCTGGGGCGCGCTGCAATGAGCGTCGCGATCCGTATCGCGGCGATCGGCGCGCTTTGCGCGGCGGCGGCCGCGCTGTCGGGCTGCGGGTCGGTCGGCGCGGCGAGCGGCGCGCTCGCCGGCGCGGCGACAGGCCTCGTCACGGCGAACCCGGCGGTCGGCGTCGGCGTCGGGATTGCCGTGCAGGCCGCGACCGACGAGGCCGTCAACCGCACGATGAAACAGCTCCATCAGAACCAGCAGGACGCGATCGCGAAGGCGGCCGGCAGCCTGGCCGTCGGCGAAGTGAAACCGTGGAAGGTGAAGAACACGCTGCCGCTGGAAAACGGCGAAGGCGAAGTGCGCGTCACGCGCGCGTACTCGTCGGCGCTCGCGCTGTGCAAGGAATTCGCGTTCTCGGTGAAGGACGGCGACAAGGCCGACTGGTATTTCGCGAATGCGTGCCAGCAAGGCACGCACTGGAAATGGGCATCGGCCGAACCGGCTGTCGATCGGTGGGGGAATTTGCAGTGACGGGGCGATGCGCTGCGCATGATGCGCGGCGCCCTCACCGTTCTGCGCACACGTCACCGGCAGTCGTTACGAACGCGCGCGAAGCTGCGTCACCCTTTCCTTGATCTTCGCGGACAACGCATCGTCCGGGTTGTAGGACAGGCACCGCTCCAGATCGGCGATGGCCGCCTTGAGATCGCCCAGCGTCTCGTAGGCCCTTGCGCGGTTGAAATAAACGAAAGGCTGATCGGGATTGAGCTTCAGCGCCTTGTCGAAATAATCCAGCGATTTGCTCGCAAATGCACCTTCGGGAGTCGACTCAGACTACGCCGAAAAGTCGGAATTTTCCAATCAAGAGCAGGATTTAATTCGGGCAGCCTCACATCTAGCGGCTCCAGACATCGATCAAGGATCGCTGCAATCCCTTGTTTTTAGTCAAGCTCGCGATATATGCAAAATGATCCTCGTCTTCATCAAGCTCTGGCAAATTCGGATCAAATGTTTCATCGCCAACCCACCATGCAGGATATTGAATGGCATGGCCATCAATGGAAAAAGTCGTCATCCCTCGTTGAAAATCGTGTTCGTACTTGACGTTACGACCAAGATCCTCGAAATTCCAGCGTCTTTTATTCCACTGAAGATAAAGCTGCTGATCTGCCGTAAAAACAGCAACCTCCTGGCCTTCGACAGCCATGTAATTTCCGCGCGCCACATATGCATCTCCTGCCAAAGCAGAAAACACCCCTGCGTCGACATTCAGCTCCACAAACCTGGACGGATGATTAATCACCCCGAGTTGCACATTCTTCATCATTCCCCAACCTTCGCGATACCCGTAAGAATATCCATTGTAGGATTGCTTCTTGTTCCCGCGGCGATTACACCCTCCGGGCTACCATATTTCTGAAGCAGCGCTTCGTAGGTCGGCCCATACTTGTTTCCGTATTTGGCCATATTGCGCTCATACAACACCGGCAGCTTGTCCTCGGAGTATTTCGACATTCGGGTTTGATTTCGCATGTCGACAATCTGCCGCCCAATACTTTCTTCGCTGGCGCCACTGGCACGCAAATCGGACACCCATGCACTCTCGTCAGCCAGACCTTGATGGTATTCCAGTCGCACGTTCCGAGCATTGGCAACTTGCTCCGGATTCGTCCAGTCTACCGGCCACTTGGGTGCAGCGAACTCGGATCCTTCTACCGGCACGTACCCGTAGACGCCCTTTGGATCGCCAACGAGGTCCGCAGGCATCGAATCGACCACATAATCGAAGGGACTCGTGTCACCCGCCTTTGGCAGCTTGCCCGCCAGCGCATCAGCGGCCGCCTCCCCGGCAGACATCTCGCCTGCAACGGACGTAGCGCCTCTCGCTCCGCCGACGAGCCCAGCCCCCTTTGCCGCACCCGCCCCACCAAGCAGGCTTCCCCCAAGCATCGACCACTTCTGCCCGTCCGATCCTTCACCAAAAATCTTGCCGCCGATCCACGAACCCACTTCGCCACCAACGAAACCTCCGGCGGCGCCCAAAATCGCAATCGCCGGCCCGGCGAGCACGGCAGTAGCCGCAACACCGACCGCTAACATCGTCCAGTTGACCCACGCCGGAATCTCGGGATTGAACTCCCCCACCGCCGGGCCGCCAATGAACACGTTCGGCGATCCGGCGTCGATCAACGCGCCGCACATCATCCGGTCTTCCTTGCGGCTCGCCGGCCGGCTGTTGATGAAGACCGTCGACGAACCCTGCGCGACCACCTGCGGCGGACCAGCGTGGTCGCTGCACAGACCCAGGCTCAGGATGGCCCGCATCGCCGCGCGACTGTTGATGAAGACGTTCGGCGAGCCCTTTATCAGGCTTCCCGTGACATGCCGAGGCGCCCACGACATCGTGCCGAGCACCTCGCCCAGCCCCCCGCCCGCCGCAGCGCCGGCAGCAACAGCGGCAATCACCGTCAAGGCCGCGCCGCCCGTCGCAACCACCACCGCGGCCCCGATCACCGCGCCCGCGATCAACCCGGCGATCATCCATCCCTTGGACGCCGTATGCGCAACCGGATCGCCGAACCGCGCAGCAGCAAGCAATGTATCCATGTGCTCCCCGTCAGCCCGCGTTCGCAACCGCGCTCAGATAAGCACGCACAGCCTCGACGCTCTGCATGCCGGTCATGCCTTTCACCGACGTCACATCGCCAAGCCGGTCTCCCAGCGACGCGTGCTCGCGCAAATCCACCGTCCAGAGTGCGAATTGACGGCCATCCAATGCTCTCCAGGCCTGTTGCCCATTCGGAGCGGGTTGCAACGCCAGCGGTGCGCCGCCCGGGCCGAAGAATGCGGTGTCGTCGAACATTTCCGTGACATCGTGCCGGAACAGTTCGGCCATGCCGGTGAGCGCGTACAACGTCGCGCTCGGCTCGTGCAGCACGAAGACGATGCCGGTCTCGTCCTGGCCGAGCGGGGTCGACACGAAGGCCGCACGATCGGGCCGGGCCAGCACGACACTCGCGAGCAAACTCTTGTATTCCTTGCTCTTGTCCTCCGTGAACGACTTCGGACAGGTGCCGATGAAACTGATCGCCATGCGCTCACGCCCTGCCTTCGGCGACATCACCACCGTCTGGCGCTGATGCAGCGTCGTGCCTTCCGACACCCACTGGTAATCGATTTCGCGCGCGGTTTCGCCATCGATTTCCCGGTTTTCCAGTTGCTTCAGTTCGAAGCGCGGAAGCGACTTGCGCATCTCCGATACGAGCCGCGTCACGAACGTATCGACCGTGTCGTCCGGCTCCATCGGCGCACGCGAAACCACAAACGTGAATCCGCTGCTACCCGCCTCATCGACCGTGAACAGGTGAATCGTCTTGTCTTTGAAGTGTGCCGGCAACTGAATGACGGCATCGTTCATCTGATATTCGGACATGCTCTTCTCGGTTCGGCCTGCCCGTCGGGGCACGCGCCGGATTGAAACTGTTCGCCGACGGTACGGGCACAGTCGGCGCATCCGTCAGGTGGCAACGTCATTGCACGCCAGCCGTGGCCAGACGCTTGCGAATGGCTTCGATGCGGTCCAGCTGCGGCGAGCCTTTCGGTGTCTGTTGCAGTTCATCGCCGAGGACTTTCGCATACGCGAGGCCGTTGTCGTTCTTCACCGACGGATCGGCCCCATGCGCGAGCAGATAGTCGACGACGTCCCACTGTCGCAGGCGCGTCGCTTCATAGAGCGCGGTCTCCTTCATCGAGTCCCGCAGATTGACGTTCGCCTTGTGCTCGACCAGCAAACGCATTTGCGGCAACAGCGAGTCCTTGCAGGTCGCGAAGATCAGCGGCGTATCGCCGTCGTACTTGAGATCCGGGCTCATGCCGCCGGTCAGCAATGCTCTCAACAGGTTGGGCGTGTCGGCCCGCGCGGCCAGATACGCGACGTTCGCGTCGTTCTCCCCGAACGACTGTTCGGGTTTCGCACCGTCCCGCACCAGTTCGCTGACGATCTGAAGGCGCACGTTCGTGGCGTCCGTCTTCACCGGAACGGCCTCCTGCACCGCGAACGACAACAGGCTGGCCTTCTTGTTGCCCAGCGCCGCGAGATCGGTGTGCGTCGCGAGCGCCTTGACCTGCTCGAGATTCCCGTCGCGAATGGCGCGCGCCAGCTCGAGTTGCTGTCCCGAGAAAAAGTCTTCGGGCGGGTAACGTTTGAAGTCAGCCATTTTTGTTTCCTGTGCATGAGTCGGCCACCAGAACGGCGACGACAAACCGATTACCGCGACAACCGCGCCCGCGGCGATGACCTTGTTGTATTTCATCAATGTCCCTGAAGTTGACTCAGCAGCGACGATTGCTGCTCGGCGACGGTCGTGTTCAGCCCGCTCGTCACCTGACCCATCATGTGTCGCTGGACAGTCGTCACGCTGGTGCCGGGAATGGTGATCTGCTCTCCGACGGCCTTGGGCATCAGTTGCGACGTCACATCGCTGATCGGGCCCAACCCGCCTTCCTGCGCGCCCGTCAGGATGTCGCCATCGACCCGATAGTTCGTGACGGACGACGTCCGGGGCGTTGCGCCATACAGCGGCAGCGTTTCAGGGTTGAGGCCCGCCGCGTTGAAGGTCGTCGCACCGGCGCCGCTGGCCTGCGATGCCGCCGAAGCCAACCCGCCGCCGAGCGAATGACCGGTGAGATCGAGGTCGCCGGCATTTCCGGAGCCATAGATTTTCTTGCCGAGGGTCACCGCGCGATCGTAGTACGGGGAATTGTCTCCCAACCCCTGACTGAGGTTGTTCGACCAATCCTCCTTGACCGTGGGCTGCGTTCCCTTGAAGGCCAGGGTCGGCTTCATGCTGTCGCCAAACACCGCGGGATCGGGTGCATAGACCTGTGTACCGAAATTGCTGCCGGGAATCTGCAAGTCCTTCGGCCTCAGGCCGAACTTCTTGAGCGCTTCCGGATCGTTCGACACGTTTTTCCATCCCGGCGGCGCGGTACCCGGCGTGTACACCGCTTCGGCGAGCTTGGCCAATTGCTGCGCCTTGACCGTCGCCTGAAGCTTGCGTGCCGCTGCCTGCACTTTCGGATCGGCCGACGCAAGGCCAGCCGCGATGATCGCTTGCTGATTGGCCCACTCAATCGCCATCGCCTGCTCGGGCGTCACGAAGAGCCCTTGATTCAGGTGGATCACCGGGCCATCGAGAAAGATCCCGCTCTGATTGATCAGGATGCTCGATGCGCCATGGGACAGCTTGATGCTGTCCGGCTTCAGCGTCACGATGCTCGCGCCGACACGATGCTCGATCTCGTCCGTCGCCTGATAGCTCTGCTTCCCCGGCCCGGCATCGCCGGCCAGCGCCTGCACGCCGACGCTGTTGGCGGTGGTGAAGCGCGCTTTCGCGATCTTTTCCGACAGGCTGCCTTCCGCGACATGCTTGCTCTCGTCGCCTTTCAGCACCGACACGCTCCGCGCGCCGGCTTCGACCGTGTGCGTCTCGCTGTCCTTGACGATCGTTTTCATGTCCTTCTGCGCATGCAGAAAGACCTCCTGAGCGCCGTTCACGTCCGAGAACCGCAGTTCGTTGAAGCCCTCGCCCTTGTGCGTCTGGCTGCGCATCCCCATCGTCTGGCCGCCGCTTCCGTGATACGGGTTGCCCGAATCGCCGTTGAACACGCGCCCGACGACGATCGGGTTGTCCGGATCGCCCTGATTGAACGAGACGAGCACTTCCTGGCCGATCCGCGGGATCGCCGAGCCGCCCCATCCCTTGCCTGCCCATGGTTGCGACACGCGCACCCACATCGAATCCGAACCGTCGAGCTTGCCGCGCCGGTCCCACAGGAAGTGCAGCTTGACCCGGCTGCCGTCGGTGTGAATTTCCTCGCCCTTCGGCCCGACCACGATCGCGGACTGCGTGCCCTGCATGTGCGGCTTGGGCGTACGCCGCTCCGGCCGGAACGGAATGTCGATCGGCAGGCACGTGAACGTGTTGTGGTACGGCAGTTTCGACGTCTGCTGGGTATAGTCGTTCGCCACCTGATGACGAACGTGGAGGATCACGAAGTCCTTGTCGTTGTAGGCGGATGTGCCGTGATTGACCAGCGTGAATCGCCCGCTCGTCGTCATGCCGTGCGCATAACCCGCGCCGTTGAAACGATGCGCAAGCGCTTCTTCCGCCTCCATCGCATAACACGCGTAACGCTGCCCGTCGTTACCGTGGTCATACAGCGAATGGAACTGGTAACGCTCCGTCGTCTGGATATTCGGGTGCTTCAGGTTGACGGTCGGCACCTCGACATGCATCAGCTGCGACGACGGCTGGTTGTAGTTGAAATCCCGGTACGTGATCTTGCCCACGCGGAAACTGAACGCCTCATCCCACCGATCGATGCCGTTCTGCTCGCTGGCGGCACTGTTGGCTTCATACGCAATGGTCTTCAGCGTCGGAATCGGCTGAAACACCGAGTTGGTGTCGCCGATCACGAGGACGTGCTTGTCCTTTTCGTAGCGGAATGTCCAGATCAGCCCTTCCTGCTCCATCAGGCGCGAGCAGAAACTGTAGTACGACTCGTCGTACATCACGATGTATTCGAGCTTTGGGCGATCGCCCTGAATGGCGAACTCGAAATCCGAAAAGCCCATCTCGCGGAAAATATCGCCGAGAATGTCCTGCGGCGTCTGATTCTGGAAGATCCGGCAATCTGTCGAACGTGTCAGAAACCAGAACCACGGAACGACCGACATTTCGTAGCGGGTCACCGAACCCGAGTTTCCGACGCGCCCGAACGACGCAACGTAGCCGTCGAAATATCGCTGCGTCTCGGTATCCGCGGACGACGTCACGACCCGCGTCAGACTGAAATTGCGGCTCTGCGGCTCCAGCGTGATTTTGACTCGCTGTCCGACAATTTCCTGAGGCTCGATATTGTTGCGATGGGAAAGCAGATCGAGGTGCGCTTCGGTGAGCTGATTGACGTGTTCGTCTATGACTGCCGTACTGACCAGCAGCACGTCCGGACCGAGCGGCGTTTCGATCGTGATGAAGCGATTGTCCTGGGTCAGGCGCGGAACAGCGCCAGTCAGACTGTTGATGGCTTCGGCAATCGACTCCGGCGCCTTACCGATCAAGGACAAACCGGTTTGAGCCAGTTGAACCGCGCTCGCGGCACCGCCAAGCAGCCCCGCGCCCGGCATACCGGTGAGCGCGCCCAGTTGTCCCGCCATGCCGGCAAGCGAACCCAGGTTGCCCAAACCGCCTGCCAAGGCCGCGCCGCCCCCTCCCATCCCGTCGGGGTTTCCGTTTGCTGCGAAACTCATCATTAACCTCGTTCTTTTTGTCGGGCGGACCCGCCGCAATCTGGACGCTATCGCACCAGCAAGGCGCTCTCAGCCGCCTTGGAGGCGCCAAATATATCAAAACGCAGGGAACTTCATAACCACTTGTCAGCATTTGATATTGGGGGACGGCACCGGGCCTGGCAGATCACCGGATCGATTTCCGATATTTTTCACCGCCCGCCAATTGCAATCGCACGCTCGAACCAACACGTGCATCGCTCACCCGATCAGTCGACGATGAACGATCAGGTCGTGGCGTACACGGGAAAATGAGCAAGCCGATACGGTAGAAATACAACGAATGGCAGAGTTGATGCCGCAGCCGAACGTGAACGAAGCATTGCCGTCGAAGGTCGAGCCGAACGAGGCATCCGCGCGGAGCGCAATTCTCCGGGCCCCGGGAGGGGCACGTTCCAACATTGAAATGGCGATTGCCCGGCGCCCGTTGCGGACGCCAGGGATAGGCCGCGCTGCCCTGTACTCGCAGCGGTCGAATCAAACCGCGAAACTGGCATCCGGGTTATGTCCGTCGGATGCGCCTGAATCGCCCCACTATTTTCAGGACTCGACGTCCTCGAGGCTGAAGATCTCGGTCTGGTCGTTGTACGAGAAGATCTCGCCGTAACGACCCCAGTCGATCACCGCGTCGAGCGTTTCCTCGGCCGCGCCGTCCGACAGGGAATCCTCGAGCTCCTGCTCGAAGCGCACGCGCGGCGCACGATGGCCCGGACGCTCGTTCAGCACCTTCTTGATCCGCGCAGCCAGCGGCACGTGCTTTAGCAGGTGATCCGCGAACATCAGCTTGCGCTCCTGCGTACCGAATTCCGCGAACACACGCCCCGGCGGCGTCAGGAACACGTCGCCTTCCCGCACGTCCGCGAAACCGAGGTACTGCAGCACTTCTGCGATCGGGAACAGATCGTCGACTTCCAGATGCAGCGTGCGCGCGATTTCCGGCATGTCGGCACGGCCATGGTACGGCGCCATCGCGAGCGTTTCGATCAGGCCGGCCATCAGGTTGGTCGACACCTGGGGCAGCCAGCTGCCGACCTCGAGCCCCTTCTTCGTCGCCTCGCCGGTCTGGCGGGCCGTCATCTTCGCGTAGATATCGTCGACGAGCTTGCGGAACGCCGGGTCGAGCCGGTTGCGAGGATGCTTGAACGGCACCTTGATCTCGGCGATCACGCGGCCCGGATTCGACGACAGCACGAGGATCCGGTCGCACATGAACACGGCTTCCTCGATGTTGTGCGTAACGATCAGCACCGACTTGATCGGCATCCGCCCTTGCGTCCACAGGTCGAGCAGGTCGGTACGCAGCGTCTCGGCCGTCAGCACGTCGAGCGCCGAGAACGGCTCGTCCATCAGCAGGATCGTCGGGTCGACGACGAGCGCGCGCGCAAAGCCCACGCGCTGGCGCATGCCGCCCGACAGCTCGCGCGGATACGCGTTCTCGAAACCGTCGAGACCGATCAGGTCGATCGCGGCCAGTGCACGCTCGCGCCGCTCACGCGCGCCGACGCCGAGCGCTTCGAGGCCGGCCTCCACGTTCTGCAGCACGGTGAGCCACGGGAACAGCGCGAAGGTCTGGAACACCATCGCGACGCCTTCAGCCGGGCCGCGCAGCGGCTGGCCGAGGTAGGTCACTTCACCGCCGGTCGGCTCGATCAGGCCGGCGATGATCCGCAGCAACGTGGACTTGCCCGAGCCGGAGCGGCCGAGCAGCCCGACGATCTCGCCTTCGCGCAGCGACAGGTTCGCGTCGTCGAGCACGAGCAGCTCGCCCTGTGTCTTGTTGAAGCCGCGGCAGACGTGGTCGACGCGCAGGATTTCCTCGCCGAGACGCGGCGGCTGGGACGTCTGGACGGGGGCGTTTACAGCATTCGGATTGTGCATCGCGTTTCGCTCTCAATCGGTCTCAGTCGAGCCGCAGCTTCGCTTCGGCATAGGCATACAGCGGGCGCCACAGCAGGCGGTTGAACAGGGTGACGAACAGGGACATCACGGCGATGCCCATGATGATCTTCGGGAAGTCGCCGGCGGCGGTGGTCTGCGCGATGTACGCGCCGAGGCCGTGCGCCTCGATCTTGGTGGTGCCCCACTGCACGGCTTCCGACACGATGCTCGCGTTCCACGCGCCGCCCGACGCGGTGATTGCGCCGGTCACGTAGTACGGGAAAATGCCGGGCAGGATCGCCTGCCGCCACCACTGCCAGCCACGGATGCGGAAGTTTGTCGCCGCTTCGCGATAGTCGTTCGGGTAGGACGTTGCGCCGGCGATCACGTTGAACAGGATATACCACTGCGTGCCGAGCACGATCAGCGGCGACAGCCAGATGTCGGGGTTCAGGTGGAAGCGCGCGATCACGATCACGAACACCGGGAACAGCAGGTTCGCCGGGAACGCGGCGAGGAACTGCGCGAGCGGCTGCAGCTTCTCGGCCAGCCTCGGGCGCAGCCCGACCCACACGCCGATCGGCACCCAGATCACCGATGCGATCGCGATCAGCACGACCACGCGCAGCAGCGTGATGAGCCCGAGCACCAGCACGTGGCCGACCTCGGCCATCGTCACGCCGGTCGACACGAAACTGACGACGCGCCACACGATATACGCCGTGCCGATCAGCACGAGGGCCGCCCATGCGATGTCGACCGTGCGCGACGCCTTCTTCTCGACGCGCGGCAGCGCGAAGCGCATCGCACCCGACAGCGGCAGGCGCAGCGGAATCCGCGCGGCCTTGGCGAAGAACCAGCCGGCCGGCACGAGCAGCTGATGGATCAGGCGTGTGCGGCGCACGAGGTCGAGCAGCCACGACTCCGGCGCGTTGCCCGAGCTCGTGTTCTCCATCCGGAACTTGTCGGCCCACGCGACGAGCGGGCGGAACAGGAACTGGTCGTACGCGAGGATCACGACCGTCATCGTGACGATCACCCAGCCGATCGCGCCGAGGTTCTTGTCCGAGATCGCCTGCGCGAGATACGCACCGATCCCCGGCAGCGTGATGGTCTGGTTGCCGACGGTGATGGCCTCCGACGCGACGACGAAGAACCAGCCGCCCGACATCGACATCATCATGTTCCAGATCAGCCCCGGCATCGAGAACGGCACCTCGAGCTTCCAGAAGCGCTGCCAGGAGGTCAGGTGGAAGCTCCGCGACACCTCGTCGAGATCGCGCGGCACCGTGCGCAGCGACTGGTAGAAGCTGAACGTCATGTTCCACGCCTGGCTCGTGAAGATCGCGAAGATCGCCGCGAGCTCGGCGCCGAGCACGCGGCTCGGGAACAGCGCGAGGAAGAACGTGACCGTAAACGAGATAAAGCCGAGCACCGGCACCGACTGCAGGATGTCGAGGATCGGGATCAGCACCATGCCCGCGCGACGGCTCTTGGCCGCGAGCGTGCCGTAGACGAGCGTGAACACGAGCGACGCAACCATCGCCGCGAGCATCCGCAACGTGGTGCGCAACGCGTATTCGGGCAGGTTCGACGGGTCGAGCGAGATCTTCTGCGTCTGCAGGGTCCCGATCGGTGCCATCGTTTCGTGGAAGCCGACGATCGCCATCGCCAGCAGGCAGATGATCAGCGGAAACGCGATGAAGTCCCACCGGTTCGGCAGAACGCGCCACGCGGACGCGTTGGCGGTCCGGTTCGGATTGAAGAATCCGACGTCCATCAGGCGCCCTCCCCGGTAAGGCCGAACGAAGCCGGCAGTCGATGTTGATTCATGGCAAAGCGCACGGGCGCGGTAATTCGATTGACTGACGATCTCGCGCAGGCGCGATGCGCAGCGCGTGCAAGCTGCGCCCCCGTGCGGCCCGGTCGAGTCGGCTCGCGACGGCACGACACTACACCAACCTGTATTTCAGGTACAACCGTCCGGGGGCGGCGCGACGGCGCCCGCCACGGGCGGCGCACGGATCGTGCCCGGCGCGCGGGCGGACGGCAGGTGCACGGTACGGGGCAGCCCGGCCGCAGTCGTTCGGCCGGCATGCAGGCCCGAATTATGCCGTGATCCGGGCCGGCCGTGAACCCGCCAGCCGCACGCAGGTGGAAACCATATCGGGCGTCAGGAGCCGGATGCGGCGAAGCGGGTATGATCGGGGCTAGCCCCCGGGGTCTGTTGCGGCCGTTCTCGTGGCTACGCATGCACGCCCCATCTGCAAACAGACCCTGGGGATCGATCGACGAGCGGGAGGAAGGGAATGGCAGGAAACTTGGTGATCGTCTGCCGCGATCAGGATGCCGACGCGTTCTACGAACTGATGCAGGAGTACGGGTCGTTCCAGACTCGGCTGTCGTCGACGGCGTGGTACCTGAACATGAACGTCGTGCCGGAATCGCTGCAGGAGGAAATCCTGGAGCGCCTCGGCCGCTATACGACCGTCTACATCTTCGAGGCCACCACCGTGACCTACAACACGATCGACAGCAACGCAGCCGAGACGCTCGGCACGCTGTTCGAATGATGCCGCGCGGCGCTTGCCGGCCCGGGCAGGCGCCGCAGCCGCTTACGCGGCCTGAGCGTGGGGCTCGTCCTTCGGCACGACCTCGAACGGAAACGTCATCGCGACGCGCAGGCCGCCTTCGGGGCGGTTGCCGATGTCGCACGCCCCGCCCAGCCTGAGCACGAGCCGCTCGACGATCGCGAGCCCGAGCCCGCTGTGGCCGTTCCCGCCGCGCGCGGGGTCGAGCCGCACGAACGGCCGCGTCGCGGCCGCGAGGTCGCGCGGCGCGATCCCGCCGCCGTTGTCGCTGACCGACAGCACGTAGCCGGTCGGCGTGCGCGCCGTCTCGACGAGCACGGGCGGCGCGCCGTACGCATGCGCGTTGTCCAGCAGGTTCGACAGGATCCGGTCGAGCGTCGCCGTCGGCAGCCGGAAGCCCGGATCGGCGTCGAGCCGCGTCTGGACCGCCGGCGCGTTCGGCGCGACCGCACGATAGCTGCGTGCGATCCGCTCGCAGGCCTGATCGACCGGCACCGGCTCGCTGCGGTCGGACCCGCCGTGTGCAAACACCAGAAACTGGTCGACGATGTGCGACATCGAGTCGACGTCGCGCACGACGCCGTCGCGCAAGCGCGCGTCGTCCATCATTTCCGCACGCAGGCGCATCCGCGCAAGCGGCGTGCGCAGGTCGTGCGCAACGCCCGCCAGCATCACCGCGCGATCGCTGTCGGCCTGCGACACCTGTTCCACCATCTGGTTGAAGCCATGCGTGAGCTGGCGCAACTCGCGCGGGCCGCGCTCGCGCAGCGGCGGCACCGGCTGCCCGCGGCCGAAGCGCGCGACCGCGCGCGCCAGCGAGCGCAGCGGCTGCTGCAATTGCCAGGCCGCGAACAACGCGGCGATCACGCCGGCCGAGAAGATCGTGCCGAGCCACAACAGCATCCGGTCGAGCGAGCGCGGCGGACGCAGCGGCTGCACGGGCACCACGATCCAGTTGCGGTCGGCCGGCTCCTTGACCCACAGCACCGGTGGATGGCCCGGCGCGCCGATCTCGACGCGCGTGCCGGGCGGCATCCGCTCGCTCACGTCGTCGCGGAACCGCTTGAGCGCCGCCGGCAGGCTCGACGGATCGGCGTTCGGCACGTCGGCGCTGTCCGGCGTCACGAGCCGCACGCGCGACGGCAACGGCTGGTCGGGCGTGCGCTCGACGTGCTGGCGCACCGCGTCGACCAGGAATGCGGCCTCCTCGACCGCGTAACGCGTCTGCATCTGGTTGCGCTCGAGCCGCATCGCGAAGAACCACGCGAAGTGCGACAGGAGCAGGACGCCAACGACGAGCAGCGCGAGCCGCCCGAACAGCGAATCAATGGGTTTGCGCATGGGCCTCGCCGTCGGGCACGAACACGTAGCCGCGCCCGCGGACCGTCTGGATGAAGCGCGGCGTCGACGGATCCGTTTCGAGGATGCGGCGCAGGCGCCACACCTGGACGTCGATGCCGCGGTCGGTGCCGTCGTACTCGGGCCCGTGCAGCAGCTCGAGCAGCCGCTCGCGCGTCAGCGTGCGCAGCGCATGGTTGACGAAGATCTTCAGCAGCGCGAATTCACTGCTCGACAGCGTGGCCGGCTTGCCGTCGACCGACAGCGTGCGCCCCTGGAAGTCGAGCACGAAGCGGCCGAATGCGAACGGCTCGCGCTGTTCGGGCGCGGCCGCCGACGGCGTCGCGCGGCGGCGGCGCAGCACGGCCTGCACGCGCGCGAGCAGTTCGCGCGGGTTGAACGGCTTGCCGAGGTAGTCGTCCGCGCCGAGTTCGAGCCCGACGATGCGGTCGACGTCGTCTGCACGCGCGGTCAGCATGATCACGGGGATGTCGTCGCCGGCCGCGCGCAACTGGCGCAGCGCGGTCAGGCCGTCGACGCCCGGCATCATCAGGTCCAGCACGATCAGGTCGGGCCGCTCCCGCTCGAGACGCTTCTCGAGCGTCGCCGCGTCGTGCAGCACGGACACTTCCATCCCCTGACGCACGAGATAGTCGCGCAGCAGGTCTCGGAGTTCTTGGTCGTCGTCGACGATGAGGATCTGGGTAGTCATGGCTCGAAGTTTACCGCGCTAGGGCGGAGTCGAAGAACGAAACAAAGGGACGAAAGGGTTACTGCGGGTTACCGCGCAAGGGAACTGTAATGCGCGGTAACCGTGCCACCGCCCCACGTAACACCGGCCGGGGCCCGCATCGCTAACCTGCGTCTTACCGGATGCGGTACGCGGCTTCCCCCCGGACTGCATCGCCGGACCCTTTGGATACAAGGAGTTTCTGAAATGTATAAGAAGACTTCCCGCGTGGCCATCGCGGCCGCCACTGTGCTCGCCCTCGCATTCGGCACCGCGCATGCCGCGCAGCCCAACGACATGCCGCCGCCGGGCGGCCCCGGCATGAACCAGATGCACGGGCACGACGGCGGCCCGTTCGGCGCGATCATGAAACTGCACGACCAGCTGAAGCTCAACGCGTCGCAGGAACAGCAATGGCAGACGGCCGTCAACACGATGAAGCAGAACCGTGATGCGATGCGCAAGAGCCACGAGCAGATGCGCGAGCAGTTCAAGGTACAGCAGAACCAGCCGATCCTCGACCTGAGCGCGCTGCACGCCGCGCGCCAGCAGGCCGAGCAGCAGAACGCGCAACTGCGCGAGCAGACGTCCGCCGCATGGCTCGCGTTCTACAACGGGCTGAACGACCAGCAGAAGACCACGGTCAGCACGGCGCTCAAGCAGCAGTTCGCGCAGATGCAGCAGCGCCACGAGAAGATGAAGGAACGCTGGGAGCAGCATCGCGCGGCCAAGGGCGCGTCGGCGCCGGCGCAGTAAGCCGGCGAGCCGCTCCCCGGAGCGGCGCCGAAGGGGACGCTGGCCGATGCCCGCGTCCCCTTTTTTCGTTCAGGCGACGTCGAACAACAGCACCTCGGCCGCCCGGCCGCGCGCGAACGTGACCGCGTCCACGCCGCCGATGCCCGCGCCATCGCCCGCCGCCAGCGCACGGCCGTTGATCTCCACCTCGCCACGCGCCACATGCGCGTAAACGCGGCGGCCGGCCGGCACGTCGAACGCCGCCCGCTCGCCGCCGTCGATCCATCCCGCGAAGATTCGTGCATCCGCGTGCACCGGCAGCGAGCCGTCGTCGCCGTCCGGCGACGCGACGAGCCGCAGCCGGCCGCGCCGGTCGTCGTCGGCGAAGCGCGTGTGCGCGTAGCCGGGCCTGCCGCCCGGCCCGGCCGGCGCGAGCCAGATCCGCAGCAGGCGCAGCGGCTGGTCGCGCGACGCGTTGGTTTCGCTCAGCATGATGCCCGTGCCCGCGCTCGTGCGCTGCACGCCGCCCGAGCGGACGATCGCGCCGCTGCCGAGGCTGTCGCGGTACGCAAGCGCGCCGTCGAGCACGTAGGTGACGATTTCCGCGTCGCGGTACGGACGCATGCCGAAGCCGCGGGTCGGTGCGATGCACTCCTCGTTCAGTTCGCGCAGCACGCCGAACGCCGGCGCGCCGCCACGACCGTCGGCGCGGGGAAAGCTGTGGTGGGATTCGTGCCAGCCGTGGCTGCGCTGGTCGCGATCGGCGGCGCGACGGATCTGGAACATGGGGTGGCACTCCGTGAGACGCACTATTTCTGGCGTACCCCAACTGTAGGGTTGCGTCGACCACGCCACAATCCGTCGACCGCGCACCGGATCGTTGCATCCGCGGCTGCAATTGACGCAATGCCCGTTGCGAATACTGTGATTACCGCAACAGCCGAATCGAAGAATCGATCGATCGCGCCGGATTGCCGTTTTCCGGGTATCGCGTTCGGGTAAAATACCGCCCTTTTGGCGTTCGCCCGTCCGGCGGCCGCCATCGCCAGAACGCCGATCGGCGAATTTTGGCCGTCTAGAATACGCCGCGGCGCCCGGTCCGACCGGCCGCGAGCGCCCCCGGAAAGTCAGCAACAGAAGGATGGAAATGAAGAAGGCCGCCCTGTGCGCCGCCCTCGCCCTCGTGGCGGGCAGCGCCTTCGCGAAGGAGTGGAAGACCGTGCGGATCGGCGTCGATGCCAGCTACCCGCCGTTCGAGTCGACCGCGCCGAGCGGCGAGATCGTCGGTTTCGACGTCGATCTCACCAAGGAGATCTGCAAGCGGATCAACGTGAAATGCGTGTGGGTGGCGCAGGACCTCGACGGGATCATCCCGGCGCTGAAGGCGAAGAAGTACGACGTCATCGTGTCGTCGCTGACCGTCACGGACAAGCGCCGCGAGCAGATCGACTTCTCCGACAAGGTGTACGACGCACCGGCGCGGATGATCGCGAAAACCGGCTCCCCGCTGCTGCCGACGGTGGCGTCGTTGAAGGGCAAGCGCGTCGGCGTCGAGCAGGGCTCGACGCAGGAAACCTACGCGAAGGCGTACTGGGAACCGCAGGGCGTGACGATCATTCCTTACCAGAACCAGGACCAGGTCTATGCCGATCTCGGCTCGGGCCGCCTCGACGCGACGCTGCAGGACGAACTGCAGGCCGACTACGGCTTCCTGCGCACGCCGCGCGGCAAGGGCTTCGCGTTCGCCGGGCCGGAAGTGAAGGATCCGAAGACGATCGGCGACGGCACCGCGATCGGCCTGCGCAAGGAAGATACGAACCTGAAGCTCAAGATCAACCAGGCGCTGGCCGACATGCACAAGGACGGCACGTACGACCGGCTGTCGCACAAGTACTTCTCGTTCAGCGTCTATTCGGCTGCGGCCCGCTGAGCGCCGACAAGAAGAAGCAACGGATGCGGGGGCGGCCCCGCGTCCGGGCAGTACAGGCAGTCAACCACGCGCCGCCCGCCCCCTTGCCCGCCGCTCGCGCGACGGGCTGGCCCGGCACCGTTGCCGGGGCGGACGGTCATGATACGCACGGGGCGTTCCGCGCAGCTTGGCGGACGCGTCTTTCGCGGCGCACTGCGTGCGCCGTCGAGGACCACATATGTTTCTACAAGGTTACGGCCCGCTGATCCTCGCAGGCACCTGGCAAACCGTCAAACTGGCGGTGCTTTCGCTTGCGCTGTCGTTCCTGCTGGGTCTGCTCGGCGCGGGTGCGAAGCTGTCGCGCAACCGCGTGACGAACGGCGTCGGCACCGTCTACACGACGCTGATCCGCGGCGTACCCGACCTCGTGCTGATGCTGCTGCTGTTCTACAGCCTGCAGATCTGGCTGAACATGGCGACCGACGCGCTCGGCTGGGACCAGATCGACATCGATCCGTTCCTCGCCGGCGTGCTCGTGCTCGGCTTCATCTACGGCGCGTACTTCACCGAGACGTTCCGCGGCGCGTTCCTGTCGGTGCCGCGCGGCCAGCTCGAGGCCGGCAGCGCGTACGGGATGACGAACTGGCAGGTGTTCACGCGGATCATGTTCCCGCAGATGATGCGCTTCGCGCTGCCGGGCATCGGCAACAACTGGCAAGTGCTCGTGAAGTCGACCGCGCTCGTGTCGATCATCGGCCTGGCCGACGTCGTGAAGGCGTCGCAGGACGCCGGCAAGGGCACGCTGCGGTTCTTCTTCTTCACGCTGATCGCGGGAGCGGTCTACCTCGCCATCACGACGATCTCGAACTTCGTGCTGATATGGCTCGAAAAGCGCTACTCGACCGGTGTCCGCAAGGCTGACCTATGATCGAACTCATCCAAGAATACTGGCGCAACTATCTCTACACCGACGGCTATCGCATCACCGGTGTCGCGATCACGCTGTGGCTGCTCGTCGTGTCGATCGGCATCGGCTTCTGCCTGTCGGTGCCGCTCGCGGTTGCGCGCGTGTCGAAGAGGAAGTGGCTGTCGAGCGCCGTGTGGCTCTACACGTACGTGTTCCGCGGCACGCCGCTCTACGTGCAGCTGCTGCTCTGCTACACGGGCCTCTACAGCCTGCAGGCCGTGCGCGGCACGCCGATGCTCGACGCGTTCTTCCGCGACGGGATGCACTGCACGCTGCTCGCGTTCACGCTGAACACCTGCGCATACACCACCGAAATCTTCGCGGGTGCGATCAAGGCGACGTCGTACGGCGAGATCGAAGCCGCGCGCGCGTACGGGATGACGCCGTTCACGATGTATCGCCGCGTGATCCTGCCGTCGGCGCTGCGCCGCGCGCTGCCGCTGTACAGCAACGAAGTGATCCTGATGCTGCACGCGACTACCGTGGCATTTACCGCGACCGTGCCGGACATCCTGAAGATCGCCCGCGACGTGAACTCGGCGACCTACATGTCGTTCCATGCGTTCGGCATCGCCGCCCTGCTCTACCTCGTGATCTCGTTTGCGCTCGTGTGGCTGTTCCGCCAGGCAGAGCGCCGCTGGCTCGCGTATCTGCGCCCGCAAGGCAAGTAAGTTTTCGCAGGACTATTGATGAACTCCCAGACTCAGAAGCTTTTCGTCGACGATCTGCACAAGCGGTACGGCGACAACGAGGTGCTCAAGGGCGTGTCGCTGAAGGCGAACTCGGGCGACGTGATCAGCGTGATCGGCTCGTCCGGCTCCGGCAAGAGCACGATGCTCCGCTGCATCAACTTCCTCGAGCAGCCGAATGCGGGCCGCATCTTCGTCGACGGCGAGGAAGTGCGCACCGCCCTCGACAAGGCGGGCGCGCTGCGCGCGGCCGATCCGAAGCAGTTGCAGCGCGTGCGCACCAAGCTGTCGATGGTGTTCCAGCACTTCAATCTCTGGTCGCACATGAACGTGATCGAGAACGTGATGGAAGCGCCCGTGAACGTGCTCGGCATCCCGAAGAAGGAAGCCGAGGAGCGTGCGCGCGAATACCTGGAGAAGGTCGGCCTCGCGCCGCGCGTCGAGAAGCAGTATCCGTCGCACCTGTCGGGCGGCCAGCAGCAGCGCGTCGCGATCGCGCGTGCGCTCGCAATGCATCCGGACGTGATGCTGTTCGACGAGCCGACGTCGGCGCTCGACCCGGAGCTGGTCGGCGAAGTGCTGAAGGTGATGCAGAAGCTTGCCGAGGAAGGCCGCACGATGATCGTCGTCACGCACGAGATGGGTTTCGCGCGCAACGTGTCGAACCACGTGATGTTCCTGCATCAGGGCCGCGTCGAGGAAGAAGGCGTGCCGGCCGAGGTGTTTGCCAACCCGAAGAGCGAACGCCTGCGCGGGTTCCTGTCGGGCAGCCTCAAGTAACGCACGACACGCACGACGTGCAAACGGGCGCCGCGCGGCGCCCGTATTTCGTTTACGCGGCGCTCACCGGTTCGCTGTCGGCGAACGCCCGCAGTTCGTCGCCCGCGAGCCGGTAACGCACCCACTCGCTCTGCGGCGCGGCGCCGACGCTCTCGTAGAAGCGGATCGCCGGCTCGTTCCAGTCGAGCACGCTCCATTCGAATCGCCCGCAGCCCGATTCGACCGCGATCCGCGCGAGCGCCTTCAGCAGCCGCAGCCCGGCGCCCACGCCGCGAAAGCGCGGCGACACGTACAGATCCTCGAGATAGAGCCCCTGTCGGGCAAGCCACGTCGAATACGAGAAGAAATACACGGCGAAGCCGGCCGGCTCGCCGTCGACCTCGCACACCAGCGCGCGCGCCGGCGCCCCTTCGCCGAACAGGCTGCGCTCGAGCGACGCGGGCGTCGCGATCACTTCGTGCTCCGCTTTCTCGTAGACGGCCAGCTCCGTGATGAAACGCAGGATCAGCGGCACGTCGGCGACGGTGGCGGTACGGATGTCGATTTGCACGGGTTGAGCCCTCCTCCGGCCCGGAATTGAAACGGAAAGCGGCGCCGCACAACCGCGCTGGCGCCGATCAGACCGTCATGCTACGTTCACGCCACGCCTGCAGGAAGTGCAGTTTCTTCATCTCGACCTGAACATCATGCATCCCGACCTGCGCCGTCTCGACCTGAACCTGCTGCTCGCGTTCGACGCGCTGTACCGCCACCGGTCGGTCGCCGCGGCCGCGCACGAGCTTGCGATGAGCCCGTCCGCGCTGAGCCACGCGCTCGCGCGGCTGCGCGACGCGATCGGCGACGCGCTGTTCGTGCGCCTCGGCAACGAGATGCAGCCGACCGTGCGCGCCGACGACATCGCCACGTGGGCCGGCGACGCGCTCGACACGATGTCGAAGGGGCTCGCCCGCGCGCGCCGCTTCGATCCCGCGCAAAGCGACCGCACGTTCGTGTTCGCCGCGACGGACTACACGGCGTTCGCGGTGCTGCCGGCGTTCCTCGCGCGCATCCAGCACGTCGCGCCGCGGTTGCGGATCCGTGTCGTGCATTCCGACCGGAAGATTTCCGTCGACGAGCTGGCGGCCGGCCGCATCGATTTCGCGCTCGGCTATCACGAGGAATCGGCGGCCGACACGCCGGGCATCGAGGATTTCGACTGGTTCTCCGACGACTATGTCGTGATCGCGAGCGCCGCGCATCCGGACATCCGCCGGCGGCTGACGCTCGACCAGTACCTGGCGGCACGCCACGTGGTCGTCACGCCGTGGAACGAATCGCGCGGCGTCGTCGACCACGTGCTCGACCGGCTCGGCCTCGCGCGGCAGGTCGCCGTGCAGTTGCCGACCGTGCTCGCCGCGCCGTTCGTGATCGCGGAATCCGCACTCCTGATGACCGTGCCGAACCGCGCCGCGCAGGCGCTGCGGCACGCGGCGCCGATTCGCATCTTCCCTGCGCCGTTCGAGATCCCGCGCTACACGGTGAAGGTCTACTCGCACGCGAAGCATGCGCGCACCGATGCGCACCGCTGGATTCGCGCGCAACTGCTCGATGCACGGCCGGGCCCCGGCTGAACGCCACGCGCAGCGGCCCCGCGCCTTGCGCGACGGGCGTTACAGGCACTGGACAGCGGCATCCGGCGGCTGCCGATTCATTACGAAATACTTACCAATTTCGCCTTTTTCGCGCCTACGCCCACGCCCCGGCAACGTCAATAGTGGCAATCCTTGACCCATGTCCGCGGAATGCGTGTCTCCCTTGTGCGACAAGGGTTTTCCGGTAATTGCGAACCCTTATGGCCCCTGTTGCGCACGGTGTTGCATGGCAAATTGGCGACACGTGTTAGTCAAACAACGATTTCCATCGCCACAAAATTGTATTTTTGCTAAATTAGTAACCAAAGTAGCAAAACGAAGTACGTGAAATGTAGTTTAGCTTCACGACACTACAAGGAGACCCCGCAGGCCGACCCGGCTGCGCGGGACCGCTCAACGGTTTTCCGTCCGCTTGCCCGCGTGCTGCGCTTACCGGCCCTGCACGAGGTCTCCCTGGTTATCCCGCTTTTGCCCGGCGCTCGCGCTCCGGGCATCTCGTGCAGTCTGGGTTGACTTTTTGACAGGGTATGGAGGAGATGATGAAGAAAGCTTTGGTCGCGGCCGCGCTGATGGCTGCTGGGGTGGTGACGGCGCACGCGCAGAGCAGCGTCACGCTGTATGGCCGCCTGGATGCCGGTCTTGAGTACATGAGCGGCCTCGCGAACGGCACCGGCGGCTCGACGAGCCGCTTCCGCGCCGAAAGCGGCGACTGGGGCACGAGCCTCTGGGGCATGAAAGGTACCGAGGATATCGGTAGCGGCAACAAGGTGCTGTTCAAACTCGAGGGCAGCTTCAACACGATGACCGGCGCGGGCCCGGGCGGCGGCGGGCTGTTCAATCGCTGGGCGACGGTCGGCCTGTCGAACGACCGCTACGGTACGCTGCTTCTCGGTCGCATGCTCTTCATCTCGAACGGCGTGTGGGACTTCGATCCGTTCGGCCAGTCAAACTGGTCGTCTGCATCGCTGGTACGCGGCCGGAACTGGCCGCAATCGAGCAATAACATTTCGTATCAGTCGCCGAGCTTCAACGGCTTCGACGTCTACGGCCAGTACGCGCTGTCGAACGCAACGAGCTGGAACGGCAACGGCACGACGCCGCAGGGCCGCGAGGCGGGCCTGCAGCTCACGTACACGAATTCGCTGTTCCAGGTGCGCGGCATCTACGACGAAATCCGCAACTCGGGCAACGGCCAGTTCACCAGCCCGTTCTCGGCGTCGCGCGAATACACGGCGGCCGCCAACGTGTTCCTCGGCGCATTCAAGATTTCGGCCGCCTATCAGGCGATCCGTACGTCCCACGCTGCAAGCGTGTCCGGCACGGCTCCGACCTCGCTCGACCACGAATGGGGTGGCGTGACGTGGCAAGCCACGCCCGCCGCAGCGCTCATCGCAGCCGTGTACCACGTGAATGCGAACAAGGGCGGCGGCAACGCGACGATCTATTCGGTCGGCGGCACGTACAACCTTTCGAAGCGCACGCTGTTGGACATCCAGGTCGCGACGGTTCGCAACAGCAAGAATGCGAACTTCGGTCTGGAAGCGAACGACGCGGGCGCAGGCGGCCCGACCTCGACCGGCGGATTCAACGACAATCCGATGCCGGGCCACAGCCAGAGCGGCGTCTACGCCGGTATCCAGCACCTGTTCTGATCAGGCGCCGTCCAAAGAACGATTCGGCAACACTTTCCACGCTGCTGCGAGAGGCGCGTATCGGTGCGGTACCCTACCGGGTATCGCACCGTTTTTTATTGGCGGGCCGGCTTTGGGCCTGTTCACGCCAATGACGGGCCCTGACGCGGCCCACTGACGAATGCGGCGCTCAGACGGCCGCTTCGTTCTCTTCACCGGTGCGGATGCGGATCACGCGCTCGACATCCGACACGAAGATCTTGCCGTCGCCGATCTTGCCGGTGCGCGCCGCGCCGATCACTGCATCGATCACCTGGTCGACCTGCGCTTCCGCGACGACCACCTCGATCTTCATCTTCGGCAGGAAGTCGACGACGTATTCGGCGCCGCGATACAGCTCGGTATGCCCCTTCTGGCGGCCGAAGCCCTTCACTTCCGTCACGGTCAGGCCCGTGAGACCCACCTCGGCGAGCGCTTCGCGGACTTCGTCCAGCTTGAACGGCTTGATGATGGCTGTGATGCGTTTCATGATGGTTGTCCCTCAATGCTCGTTTGGATGAAAAATCGCGATCCCGATTGTAAGCCGGCGAGCCGCGCACGGCGCGACACGGCTCAATCGAGACGCTCGGTAAAGCGCGACGTGATCGGATAGCGCCAGTCGCGCCCGAATGCGCGATGCGTGACGCGGATGCCGATCGGCGCCTGGCGGCGCTTGTATTCGTTGATCTTGATGAGCCGCGTCACGCGTTCGACGTCGGCCTGCGCATAGCCGGCCGCGACGATCTCGGCGAGCGGCCGGTCTTCCTCCATGTACATCCGCATGATCGCGTCGAGCACGTCATACGGCGGCAGGCTGTCCTGGTCGGTCTGGTTCTCGCGCAGCTCGGCCGACGGCGCGCGCGTCAGGATCCGCTCGGGAATCACGTCGCGCAGCGCGTAGTCGGCCGTCTCGTTGCGATAGCGGCAGAGCCGGTACACGAGCGTCTTCGCGATGTCCTTGATCACCGCGAAGCCGCCGGCCATGTCGCCGTACAGCGTGCAGTAGCCGACCGCCATCTCGCTCTTGTTGCCGGTCGTCAGCACGATCGAGCCGAACTTGTTCGACAGCGCCATCAGCAGCGTGCCGCGGATGCGCGCCTGGATGTTCTCCTCCGTCGCGTCTTCCGCGCGGCCCGCGAACTCGCCCGCGAGCGACGCGCGGAACGCGTCGAACATCGGTGCGATCGCGATCTCGTCGTAGCGCACGCCGACGCGCCGCGCCATCTCCGCCGCGTCGGTGGTCGAGATGTCGGCCGTGAAGCGCGACGGCAACATCACCGCGCGCACGCGTTCGGGCCCGAGCGCATCGCACGCGACGGCCAGCACCAGCGCCGAATCGACGCCGCCCGACAGCCCGATCAGCACGCCGGGAAACCCGTTCTTGCCGATGTAGTCGCGCACGCCGGTCACGAGCGCGCGGTACACCTGCGCGTGAGTCGACAGTTCGGGCGCGATCGCGCCGGGCAGCGGCCGCGCGCCGTCGAATTCGACGATCGCGTGCCCTTCGTCGAACTGCGGCATCTTCGCGACGAGCGCGCCCTGCGCGTCGAGCACGAACGAGCCGCCGTCGAACACGAGCTCGTCCTGGCCGCCGACGAGGTTCACGTACACCATCGGCAGCCCGGTCTCGCGGATCCGCGCGCGCAGGATGTCGATGCGCACCGCTTCCTTGTTCATGTGGTACGGCGAGCCGTTCGGGATCAGCAGCACCTGCGCGCCGGCCGCCTTCGCGATCTGCGCGGCCGATGCGTGCCACGCGTCCTCGCAGATGATCACGCCGTATTTCACGCCGTTCAGCTCGAACACGAGCGGCTCGGCGTCCGTCGCGAAATAGCGCTTCTCGTCGAACACCTCGGCGTTGGGCAGATCCTGCTTGCGGTAGGTGCCGGCGATCTCGCCGCCGACGATCAGCGACACCGCGTTGAAGGTGTCGGTGGGCGGCACGCCGCGCTCGATCGGGCGGTTTGCATTACCATCGACGGCTGGCGCGAGCGGAGCGCCGCCCGGCGGATCGCCGCCGGCGCCGCGCAACGGATGGCCGACCAGCACCGCGAGCCCGTCGAACGCCTTCAGCGCGTCGGCGAGCGCGTCGAGCGCGGCGGCCGCCGCCGCGTAGAACGCAGGCCGCAGCAGCAGGTCTTCCGGCGGATAGCCGGACAGCGCGAGTTCGGGCGCGACCATCAGCTGCGCACCGTCGTTGTGCGCGGCGCGCGCGGCCGCGATGATCCGCGCGACGTTGCCGGCGAAATCGCCGACGGTGACGTTGATCTGGGCGAGAGCGAGTCGGGTCTTCATGACGAGATCGGCGCAGCCCGGCGGCGCGCCCTGAACGGCTGACGAAATCGACCGGGCGCGGGCCACGGCGGCACGCATCCGGCAACATCCAACGGTACGGATTCACTCTTGAAACACGAACGCATCGATTATCGCACGGGCATCCTGTCGTCCCCCGCGGAGGTGCCGGCCGACGAATGGAACGCGCTGCTCGCGCGCGACGCGCAGCCGACGCCGTTCCTGCGCCACGAATTCCTCGATGCGCTGCATGTCGCGCGCTGCGCGGTCGACGATACCGGCTGGTCGCCGCACTTCGTCACGCTGACCGATGCGGGCACCGGCCGCCTCGTTGCCGCCGCGCCCGTCTACGCGAAGCAGCATTCGTACGGCGAATACGTGTTCGACTGGGCATGGGCCGACGCGTACCAGCGCAACGACCTGCCCTACTACCCGAAGCTGCTGTGCGCGGTACCGTTCACGCCCGTGCAGGGCACGCGCCTGCTCGCAGCCGACGACGACGCGCGCCGCCGGCTCGCGGCCACGCTGCTCGCATTCGCCGAGCAGAGCGACGTGTCGTCGCTGCACGTGCTGTTCCCGACCGGCGACGAAGCGCGGCTGCTCGAATCGATGGGGATGATGCTGCGCGAAGGCGTGCAGTTTCACTGGATCAACGACGGCTACCGCCACTTCGACGATTTCCTCGCCACGCTCGAGCAGAAGAAGCGCAAGAACATCCGCGCGGAGCGGCGCAAGGTGCACGATGCGGGCGTGACGTTCCGGCGGCTCACCGGCGACCGGATCACCGACGCCGACTGGCGCTTCTTCTCGCGCTGCTACCGGCAGACCTACCGCGAACACTTTTCGAGCCCGTACCTGAACCTCGACTTCTTCCGCACGATCGGCGCGACGATGCCCGAGAACCTGCTGCTCGTGATCGCGGAAGCCGACGGCAAACCGATCGCGAGTGCGCTCGCCGTCTACCGGCGCGGCGAGCATGGCGGCGGCACGCTGTACGGCCGCTACTGGGGCGCGCTCGAGCACGTGCCCTGCCTGCATTTCGAAACGGCCTACTACCAGTTGCTCGAATTCTGCATCGAGGCCGGGCTCGACACGTTCGAAGGCGGCGCGCAAGGCGAGCACAAGCTCGCGCGCGGCTTCCTGCCGACCGTCACGCACTCCGCGCACTGGCTCGCGCATCCGGCGTTCTCGGATGCGGTCGCGCGCTTTCTCGAACGCGAGACCGAGCATATCCACGCGTACGTCGACGAACTGCGCGAACACGATCCGTTCCGGCGCAGCACCGAGTAGTGGCGGCATGCCGCACCGCTTCCGCGACGGACACGGCGACCGGTGGCGTTGACGCACGCGTTTTCTGAGACACTGGCGGCTTCGTATTCCGCCGCCCTGCCATGTCCTGGTTTCTGTATCTGATCGAATGCGCCGACGACAGCGTCTACACGGGCATCACGACCGACGTTGCCGCGCGCTTCGACGAGCATGCCGCCGGCAAGGGCGCGCGCTACACGCGCTCGCGCAAGCCGCGCGCGGTGCTCGCGTCGTTTCCGCTGCCCGACCGGTCGAGCGCGTCGCGCGCCGAATACTGGGTGAAGCGGCTCACGCCCGCGCAGAAGCGTGAGCTGGCGGCAGGGTTGCGGACGCTGGAATCGGTGCTGCCGGCGGGGGTGACGGTCGACGGGAGCGGTGAGGTTGCCGGGTTGAAGGCGGGTGCGCGCGGGCGAAAGAAGGTGAAGGCAAAGGCGGAGAACGTCGATAGCGCGACGACGATGGCTGAAATGGAGCAGCCTGCTGCGACGACCGGAAAAGCCGAGAAAGCCGAGAAAGCCGAGAAAGCCGAGAAAGCCGAGAAAGCCGAGAAAGCCATCAAGTCTGCGAAAGCCGCGAAGCCCCGACAAGCCGCCAAGGCCCCGAAGGCGGAAAAAGCCGCGCCGGTCGCGACGCGCGCTAAGAGCGACAGCGACACGGTCGTAAAAAAGACCTCGTCGCGCGGCACGCCGGCAAAAACAAACCAACAGCCCGCGTCCTCGTCGTCGAAAAGAAAAACGTCCGCAGCCCGTAGCAAACCCGTCACGAACGGACGCGACGCCATCGCTCCCGCACCGGCTCGCCGCCGTAGGTCGACCGCAAAATCCGCCGAAGCCACCGAAGTCTCAGTTGTCCGTCGCCGCGCCAAACGCGCGAAGGACACACCGAATACCGCCACGCCGCCCGCGCCAGCATCCCGTTCCGCGAGCAAGAAAACCGCGCGCGCAAAACAAAACCGCACGGCCTCCTGAGGAGACACGCGCGGTTTGCGTTTCACTCGAACCGGCCGTCGGGCCGGCGCGCCGCTTACTTCTTGTAGTTCGCGGCGCCGTCGGTGATTTCCTTGTGCGCGGCTTCGATGCCGGCCCAGCCTTCGACCTTCACCCACTTGCCCTTCTCGAGCGCCTTGTATTGCTCGAAGAAGTGCTTGATCTGGTCCTTCAGGTACTCGGGCACGTCGTCGATCGACTTCAGGTTCGCCGTCATCGGGCAGATCTTGTCGTGCGGCACCGCGACCAGCTTCGCATCGACGCCCGACTCGTCGGTCATCTGCAGCATGCCGAGCACGCGCGAACGCACGATCGAGCCGGCCAGCAGCGGGAACGGCGTGATCACCAGCACGTCGACCGGATCGCCGTCGCCCGACAGCGTCTGCGGGATGTAGCCGTAGTTCACCGGATAGCGCATGCCCGTGCCGATGAAGCGGTCGACGACGAGGAGGCCCAGCTCCTTGTCCGCCTCGTACTTCACCGGATCGCTTTGCGCGGGAATCTCGATGATCACGTTGAAATCTTGCGGCAGGTCCTTGCCGGCCGGAACATGATTGAAGCTCATGAGCGTTCTCTGTAGGTCGATGGGAATTCGGGACAGGGCGCCGCGGCCGATGCAGCGCCGCGGGCGTCCCCCAAGGGAATGCGCCATTATAGCCAATCGACCGGTGGCATCCGGGTGACGATCGGCGCGATAATCGGTTCCGGATGTCCGGCCGTCGAACGACAGGCGGCGTTGATGGGATCGGCGTCGGCGCTTCAGCGCCGGCTCCGGTCGACCGCGAAGCATGGGACCAGAGTAAGCGCTGAAGCGCTAACAGCTTTGCGTGGGACCGGACTAAGCGCTGAAGCGCAAAGTCCGGTCGACATCGGGTCGACCGCAAAGCATGGGACCCGAGTAAGCGCTGAAGCGCTAACTCGGGTCGACAGGAGCAGGCATGGAAGAGGCTAAGCACTTCATCGCAGGCGAATGGACGTTGCCCGCGCAACTGGAAACGATCGCGGTCGTCGATCCGTCCGACGGCCAGCCGTTCGCGACGATCGCGCGCGGCACCGCGCCCGACATCGAGCGCGCGGTCGCCGCGGCCCGCGACGCATTCGCGGGCGCATGGGGCGCCGCGAGCGCCGCCGAGCGCGGCCGCGTGCTGATGCGGCTGTCGGCGCGCGTGACCGATTCGCTGGAGGAACTCGCCGCGATCGAGGCACGCGACACCGGCAAACCGCTGAAGCAGGCGCGCGCCGACGCGGCCGCGCTCGCGCGCTACTTCGAGTTCTACGCGGGCGCCGCCGACAAGCTGCACGGCGAAACCCTTCCCTATCAGGCCGGCTACACGGTGCTGACGGTGCGCGAACCGCACGGCGTCACCGGCCACATCGTGCCGTGGAACTACCCGATGCAGATCTTCGGGCGCAGCGTCGGCGCGGCGCTCGCGGCCGGCAACGCGTGCGTCGTCAAGCCGGCCGAGGATGCGTGCCTGTCCGTGCTGCGCGTCGCCGAGCTGGCCGCCGAAGCCGGGCTGCCGGCCGGTGCGCTCAACATCGTCACCGGCTACGGCCATGAAGCCGGCGCCGCGCTCGCGCGCCATCCGGGCATCGACCACATCTCGTTTACGGGTTCGCCGGCCACCGGCAAGCTGGTCACGCAGATGGCCGCCGAGAACCACGTGCCGGTCACGCTCGAACTCGGCGGCAAGTCGCCGCAGATCGTGTTCGCCGATGCCGATCTCGAAGCCGCGCTGCCCGTGCTCGTGTCGGCGATCGTGCAGAACGGCGGGCAGACCTGCTCGGCCGGCAGTCGCGTGCTGATCGAGCGCACGGTCTACGAGGCGCTCGTCGAACGCCTCGCCACCGCGTTCAACGGGCTGCGCGTCGGCCCGAGTCGCGCCGACCTCGACTGCGGCCCGCTGATCAACGCGAAGCAGCAGCAGCGCGTGTGGGATTTCCTGTCCGACGCGCAGCACGACGGCATTCCGATGGCCGCGCACGGGCAGGTCGTCGCCGACGCGCCCGAAAGCGGCTTCTACCAGGCGCCCGCATTGTTGCGCGACGTGCCGCCGTCGCATCGGCTCGCGCAGGAGGAAGTGTTCGGCCCCGTGCTCGCCGCGATGCGTTTCGTCGATGAAGACGAAGCCGTCGCGCTCGCGAACGGCACGCCGTACGGCCTCGTCGCGGGTATCTGGACGCGCGACGGCGCGCGCCAGATGCGCCTCGCGCGGCGCCTGCGCGCGGGCCAGGTCTTCATCAACAACTATGGTGCGGGCGGCGGCGTCGAACTGCCGTTCGGCGGCGTCGGTCACTCCGGCCATGGCCGCGAAAAAGGCTTCGAGGCGCTGTACGGCTTTACCGCGCTGAAGACGATCGCGATCCGGCACGGCTGAACGCGCGGCGCGCGAAACCCGGCCGGCAGCGGCCGGCCGAATCGCGCAACGAAGCACGACGACTCTCATAACCAGCACAGGAGACACACCATGCGGTTGAGCGGCAAAACGGCCATCGTCACCGGCGGCGGCTCGGGTTTCGGCGAAGGCATCGCAAAGACGTATGCGCGCGAAGGCGCGAACGTCGTCGTCAACGACCTGAACGGGGCAGCGGCCGAGCGCGTCGCGAGCGAGATCGCGCTCGCGGGCGGCAAGGCGATCGCGGTGGCGGGCGACGTGTCGAAGCAGGACGACTGGCGCGCGCTGCAACAGGCCGCGCTCGACGATTTCCATTCGGTGCAGATCGTCGTGAACAACGCGGGCACCACGCACCGCAACAAGCCGGTGCTCGACGTGTCGGAAGCCGAGTTCGACCGCGTGTACGCGGTCAACATGAAGAGCCTGTTCTGGTGCGTGCAGACCTTCGTTCCGTACTTCCGCGAACAGGGCGGCGGCGCGTTCGTGAACGTCGCGTCGACGGCCGGCGTGCGGCCGCGCCCGGGCCTCGTCTGGTACAACAGCACGAAGGGCGCGATGATCACCGCGAGCAAGTCGCTCGCAGCCGAACTCGGCGCCGATCGCATCCGCGTGAACTGCATCAATCCCGTGCTTGGCGAGACGGGCCTGATGACCGAGTTCATGGGCTGCGAGGACACGCCCGAGAACCGCCGCCGCTTCCTCGCGACGATCCCGCTCGGCCGCTTCTCGACACCGCAGGACATCGCGAACGCGGCGCTTTACCTCGCGTCCGACGAAGCCGAATTCATCACCGGCGTCTGCCTCGAAGTCGACGGCGGGCGCTGCATCTAGCCGCGCCTGGCTGTTCGCGTGCCGCGTCGGGATTCACCGGCCGGCACGGCATTCGCGTATTGCTTCGCACGAAACCGGATCGGGCGCCGATGTACCGGCTCCGGATAATCATAAAAACCGCAGCGCATGTGATCAAGGCAAGCGCTAACGCGCCAACCTGGATCGACCGCAACGCATGGGATTCGAGTAAGCGCTAACGCGCCAACCTGGATCGACAGGAGACAACATGGCAACATCGACGCAATCGCTGCCGGGCTCGTCCGGCGCATTCGAGGAAGCGACCTACCGCAAGGTGTCGTGGCGGCTCACGCCGCTCCTGCTGCTGTGCTACGTGGTCGCGTATCTCGACCGCGTGAACGTCGGGTTCGCGAAGCTGCAGATGGCGAGCGACCTGAACCTGAGCGACACCGTCTACGGGCTCGGTGCCGGAATCTTCTTCTTCGGCTATTTCCTCTTCGAAGTGCCGAGCAACATCATCCTGCACAAGGTCGGCGCGCGCGTGTGGATCGCACGCATCATGGCGACGTGGGGCGTGATCTCGATCCTGACGATGTTCGTCACGACGCCCACGATGTTCTACGTGATGCGCTTCCTGCTCGGGCTCGCCGAAGCCGGCTTTTTCCCCGGCGTGATCCTGTACCTCACCTACTGGTATCCCGCGCACCGGCGCGGCCGGATGACGACCTTCTTCATGACGGCAGTCGCGCTGTCCGGCGTGATCGGCGGGCCGCTGTCGGGCTTCATCCTGAAGGCGTTCAACGGCGTGAGCGGCTGGCACGGCTGGCAATGGCTGTTCCTGCTGGAAGGCATCCCGTCGGTGCTGGTCGGCGTGCTCGTGTTCTTCAAGCTCGACGACCGGATCGCGAAGGCGAACTGGCTGACCGACGAAGAAAAGGCGCTGCTCGCACGCAACGTCGACGCGGAGGAAGCGACCAAGGAAGACCTGCCGCTCGGCGCCGTGATGTCGAGCCCGCGCGTGTGGCTGATGGCGCTGATCTACTTCTCGTTCGTGATGGGGCTCTACGGCGTCGGCTTCTGGCTGCCGACGATCATCAAGGCGACGGGCGTCACCGACACGTTCGCGATCGGCCTGCTGTCGGCGATTCCGTATGCGGCTGCGGTGGTCGCGATGATCCTGATCGCGCGCAGCGCGGACAAGCACCGCGAACGCCGCTGGCACCTCGCGATTCCGGCCGCAATCGGCGCGCTGGGGCTCGTGCTGTCGGTGATCTGGGCGCACCAGACCGCGCTCGCGATGCTCGGCCTCACGCTCGCGACGATCGGCATCCTGACGACGCTGCCGCTGTTCTGGAGCCTGCCGACCGCGTTCCTCGGCGGTGCGGCCGCCGCGGCCGGCATCGCGATGATCAACTCGATCGGCAACCTCGCGGGCTTCCTGAGCCCCTACCTGATGGGCTGGCTCAAGCAGGCGACGGGTGCCAACGACGCGGGCATGTACATGCTCGCGGGGTTCCTCGTGCTCGGCGGGCTGCTCGCGCTGTCGGTGCCGAAGCGGCTCGTCGACAAGTGATGCGCGGCGCATGACGATCATGACGACGGAACCAACCCGCATGCCCCACCGAATCGTTCAGGCAGCCGGCAGCCGCGTGCTGGTCCGCGATCGTTCCGCCGGCCTCGTGCAGCGGGAAAGCGATGCGCTCGACCTCGTCGCGCTCGCGCACGAGCATGAGGCCGACTGGGTCGCAATCCCCGCCGACGCGCTGCACGACGATTTCTACCGGCTCGACAGCGGGCTGGCCGGCGCGGTGCTGCAGAAGCTCGTCAACTACGGCGTCCGGCTCGGCGTGGTCGGCGACATCGACCGCTGGCTCGCGCGCAGCGAAGCGCTTCGCGCGCTCGTTCGCGAGTCCAATCGCGGGAAATCGGTGTGGTTCGTCGCGAACGAGGACGACCTGCTGCGCAGGCTCGGCGCGTAGTGCGCAGCGCGCCCGACGCCGGCTCGCACCGGACAAGAAAATGCCCCGAAGGCCATCCGGCGTTCGGGGCATGTTGCGCAGCGTAGCGGGCCGCCCGCAGCAGGCGGCCGCAGCCTGCGTCAGACCACGGTGATCGCGAGCGCGCTTTCGCGGTAGTGCTTCGCAGCCTTGTCGGTTTCGCCGAGACGCTCGAACAGCCGCGCAAGCGCGCGATGCGTACGCACCTTCAGCGCCTCGTTGTCGGCCAGCTTCAGCGCCGCTTCGAGGAACGATTGCGCCTTGCCCCACAGTTGCTGCTGCTGGCAGAGGCGGCCGAGCGCGAACAGCAGGTCGGCATCCTCCGGGTGATCCTTCTTCCACCCTTCCGCCTTCTGGATCAGCGGCAGCGCGTCGGCACCGGCCGTGTCCGGGTAGCGGCGCAACAGGCGTGCGTCCCAGTTGTGCGCGAGCGCTTCCTCGACGATGCGGCGCGCTTCGTTGCGACGCTCGAGCGACACGAGCAGGTCGGCCGCGAGATCGGCAAGACGCGGCGACTGGCGCTCGACCGGCGACAGCGACTGCCACACCTCGAGCAACGCGTCCGGGTCGTGCCGGCGTTCGCGCAGCAGGTTTTCCGCGGCCTGCTGGCGCAGCCGCACGGCCGCGGCCGGATGCAGCGCCTCGCGCTTCTCGAGCGCCTTCGCGAGCTTCAGCACCTCGGCCCAGTTCTTCAGCTGCTGCTGCGCGCGCAGCGCAACCTGCTGCGCATGGATGCGCTTGCCGCCCGCCTGCATGTCGGCCAGCGCGGCGAGCGCGCCGTCGGCATCGCGCGCGTCCGCGCGCATGTCGGCCGCGGCGAGCAGCCGTGCGTCCTGCCATTCGGGCGCGTCGACCTTCGACAGCCAGTCGTCGCGGCGCGTGTACTCGTGCATCCGGTGCGCGGCGGTGGCCGCGACGAGACTCGCGGCGCCCAGGTTCGCGTCGACCGACAGCGCGTCGCGCGCGGCCTTCTCCGCGCGCGAGAAGCGGCCCGCGTACAGGTTCGAGATTGCATCGCGCAGCGACGCCTGCGCCTTCTCGTTACGCGAACGCGCACGATACGCGGCGACCCGCTGCGGCATGCGCCAGATGTTGCGCACGATGCGCAGCAGCGCATACACGACGATGAACAGCACGACGATGGCGATCACGAACAGGTTCAGCGACACGTCGATCCGGTACGGCGGATAGACGAGCAGCACCTGCCCCGCGTCGAAACGGCCGACGGTGGCGAGCGCCGCGGCGATCGCGAACAGGACCGCAAGCCAGACGATTCCTCGAAGCGTCATCGTTACCCCCGGCTCTTGAACTGCTGAACGGCGTTCAGGCTCGTGTTCAGGTTCGGCACCGCGACCGTCAGCGATGCGCCGTCAACCTGCTTGAGCAGATCCTCGACGGTCTGCGTGTCCTTCGACGCCTGATCGAAATACTTCCCGAGCGACGCCTGCGCGGCGTGCAGGTCGGCCTTCATCGCGCTGTCGTTGCGCGCGAGCAGCGACAGGCGCGCGGTGAGCAGGCGCAGCTTCACGTTCTCGCGCACGAAGTAGCCCTGGTCGGGCGACGCGAGCATCGCGTCCGCGTTGTCGATCCGGCGCACCTGCACGAGGCCCTTCAACTGCTGGCCGAGACCGGCCGAGAAGTCGTGCCACCAGACCTTCCAGCGCGGCTCGCCGGCCACGGCCGTCGATGCGGCGTCGATCGGCGCGGCCTTCGGCGCCGCGTGCGGCACGATCGCCTCGCCGGAAAGCGGCAGCGCGTCGATCTTGGCGATCGCGTCGTCGAGCTTGATCGCGAGGCCCGTGAGATCGGCCGCCGGCGCGGCCTTCAGTTTTTCGATGTCCAGCGCGAGCGCCTTGCGCACTGTGACGGCCTGCGCGCTCTGCGACGTCGCGAGACGCGCGTCGGCGTTCTCCAGCGCGATCAGCGCGAGCTGCGTGTTGCCCGTCAGCTGAAGCTGCTGGCTCGCGCTCGACAGCATCTGGTCGACTTCCTCGAGCATCCACGCATCGCGGTTGCGCGACAGGTCCTGGTATTGCTGCTGCAGCGCCTGCTGCGCGCTTTGCGCGTCGGCGAGCTTGCCGTCGAGCTGCGCGAGCTGCGTGTCGACCTGGTGCGTGCTCGCGAGCGCCTGCTCGGTCTTCATGCGCGTCTCGGCCGTCTGCGCGTCGAGCGCCTTCTGGCGCGCGACGAACGTGCCGTCGAGCCGGTCGATCTTGCGGTTCAGCGCATAGCCGCCGACACCCGCCGCGCAGCCGAGCACGACGACCACGAACCACAGCACCGCACTGCCGCCGCGGCGCGCGGGCGGTTCGGACGCCATATAAGGGGGGCGGGACGGCGGTGCGGAAGCAGCGGCCGGCTGGGAAGCGACACTTTTGGAATCGTTGGTATCTGTCATGCGTTTAGTCACCGGTGCGGCTGTCGCCGGTTGGACGGCCTCGTCGGCCATCGTTCGAAACGCGCGGACGATGCGCTCATCGCCCGCGCCGGTCAGCGTAATCCTATCAAAACCCAATGCGCGCGCGGTCTGCTCGATCCGCGGGTGCGGCGTCACGAGCGGCGCATGCTTCAGCGCGTCGATTTCGGCGTCGTTCAGGTGCGCCCGCGCGAGTTCGTGCAGGTTGCGCACGCCTTCCGAACTCGTGACGAGCCACGCATGCGGTGCGCCATCGAGCAGCGCGTGCACGCGCTCCCATGCGCCTACGCGCGGCTCGGGCACGACGCGCCGGTACGCGGCGACCAGCGTGACGTCCGCGCCGGCCTCGCGCAGCCGGTCGGCGAGCCATTCGCGCCCGCCGTCGCCGCGCACGATCAGCACGCGCTTGGCCGCCAGCGCGTGCGCGCCGCCGAACGCGGCCTCGATGCACGCGAACAGGCTTTCCGAATCGTAATGGGGCACGCCGCCGTCGGCCGGCGCCTGCGGCGCGATCACGCGATGCGCGGGCGCCGCGATGCCGTGCCGCTCGAGCGCCGCGACGCTGCCGGGCCCGACCACGCCGACCGGCAGCGCGTTCGGCCAGATCGCGCCGTACTGCGCGAGCGCGCGGTCGATCGCGTTCGGCGACACGAAAATCACGAGCGCGTAGTCGGCAAGCGCCGCGAACGCGGCGTCGAGCGGCGCCGGATCGTCGACCGGTGCGATATCGATCAGCGGGAATTCGAGCACGTCGCAGCCGGCATCGGCCAGTTGCGACGCCAGCGCGTCCGACAGGCCGTCCGGGCGCGTCAGGACGGCGGTGAACGCGCGCGCGCCGCCCGCCATCAGGCGTCGCCCTTGCCGGCCTGCGAGCCGGCGAGCAGCGCCTTGACGATGTCGAGCGCGCCTTGCGCCTCGAGCTCGTCGGACACCGCGCGGCCGAGCGCGAGCGCATCGGCGACGGTCATGACGGCACCGCACTCCTCGGCCGTCAGCACACGCTTGCCGTCGGTCGTCGACACGCGGCCTGTCAGGTACAGTTCGCCCGCGCGCCACACCGCGTGCGCGGCGAGCGGCACCTCGCAGCTGCCGCCGAGCGCGCGCGACACCATCCGCTCGGCCTCGACCGCAAGCGCGGTCTGCGAGTCGTGCAGCGGCGCGAGCCATGCGGCGACGTCGTTGCGGTGCGCGGCGATCTCGATGCCGAGCGCGCCCTGGCCGGCTGCGGGCGGGCTGGCTTCGACGTCGATGAGCGCGCGGATTCGCGCGTCGAGGCCGAGGCGCTTCAGGCCGGCGGCCGCGAGAATGATCGCCGCGTAGTCGCCGCGGTCGAGCTTCGCGAGGCGCGTGTCGAGGTTGCCGCGCAGCGGCAGCACGTCGAGATGCGGATAGCGTGCGCGCAGCATCGCCTCGCGGCGCAAGCTCGACGTGCCGACGACCGCGCCGGCCGGCAGCGCGTCGAGCGACGCGTAGTCGTTCGACACGAACGCGTCGCGCGGATCCTCGCGCTCCATGATCGCGGCGAGCGAGAAGCCGTCGGGCAGCGCCATCGGCACGTCCTTCAGCGAATGCACGGCGAGATCGGCGCGGCCATCGGCGAGCGCATTCTCCAGTTCCTTCACGAACAGGCCCTTGCCGCCGACCTTCGACAGCGTGCGATCGAGAATCTGGTCGCCGCGGGTCGTCATCCCGAGGATTTTCACGTCACAAGCTGGATATAATTTGCGCAGCGCATCACGCACATGTTCGGCTTGCCACATCGCCAGGCGGCTCTCGCGCGAAGCAATCGTCAACGTCGCGGGCGGCTGTGCCTGTTGCGGCCCGGCCGCAAGGGTCTCGGAATTCATTGCTGGAACATCGAAGGACGGGATTGAAGATCGAACAATGGTAGCACGCACGCCCTGGCTCGCCCGGGCCTGGAGCCTGCGCCCGACCGGCCCCCACGCGGGTCGCGGCGCCGATGCGCGGATGTGCCGCACGTAGCTGGTTGCTTGACCGCAGTTCCCGCAGTTTCCGCAGTTCCTTTTGACTCGAGCTTTCCCAAGGAAACCCATCGTGAAGTCTTCCGGATCGGCGCGTACGGCGCGCCGCAATGCTGCCCTGTCCTCCTCCGACGCCCCGACGGACACCGTCGCCATCGCCGCGAACGGCCGTGCGAAAACGGCAACGAAACCGAAAGACCCGATACGTCAGACAAAACGCACGACGAAAGCCGCCGGCTCCGCTGCCCGCACGGCCGGCGCGCCGAAGTCCGGCACGCGCACGCGCGAGGACAAGGACGGCCCGCTGTTCGAGGACATCCGCTTCCTCGGCCGCCTGCTCGGCGACGTCGTGCGCGAGCAGGAAGGCGACACCGTGTTCGACGTCGTCGAGACGATCCGCCAGACCGCGGTCAAGTTCCGCCGCGAGGACGACAGCGAAGCCGCGCAGACGCTCGAGAAGAAGCTGCGCAAGCTGACGCCGGAGCAGACGGTGAGCGTCGTGCGCGCGTTCAGCTATTTCTCGCATCTCGCGAACATCGCGGAAGACCGCCACCACAACCGCCGCCGCCGCATCCACGCGCTGGCCGGCTCCGCGCCGCAGCCCGGCACGGTCGCGTACGCGCTCGATCAGCTGAAGACGACCGGCAACGCATCGAAGCGCCTGTTGCAGCGCTTCTTCGACGACGCGCTGATCGTGCCGGTGCTGACCGCGCACCCGACCGAAGTGCAGCGCAAGAGCATCCTGGACGCGCAGCACGACATCGCACGCCTGCTCGCCGAGCGCGACCAGGAACTGACCGCGCGCGAGCGCCAGTACAACGAATCGATGCTGCGCGCGCGCGTGACCGCGCTGTGGCAGACGCGCATGCTGCGCGACGCGCGCCTGACGGTCGGCGACGAGATCGAGAACGCGCTGTCGTACTACCGCGCGACCTTCCTCGACGAACTGCCCGCGCTGTACGGCGACATCGAGGCTGCGCTCGCCGAGCACGGCCTGTCCGCGCGCGTGCCCGCGTTCTTCCAGATGGGCAGCTGGATCGGCGGTGATCGCGACGGCAACCCGAACGTGACGGCGGCGACGCTCGACGAGGCGATCAACCGCCAGGCCGCGGTGATCCTCGAGCACTATCTGGAACAGGTGCACAAGCTCGGCGCCGAGCTGTCGGTGTCGAACCTGCTCGTCGGCGCGAACGACGCGGTGAAAGCGCTCGCGGCCGCATCGCCCGACCAGTCGCCGCACCGCGTCGACGAGCCGTATCGCCGCGCGCTGATCGGCATCTACACGCGGCTTGCCGCGAGCGCACGCGTGCGACTGGGTGAAGGCACGGTGCCCGTGCGCAGCGCGGGCCGCGGCGCGCCGCCCGTGCGCGCGATCCCGTATGCGGATTCCGAAGCGTTCGTCGCCGACCTGAAGGTGCTGACCGCGTCGCTCGACGAACACCATGGCACGTCGCTCGCCGCACCGCGCCTCGCGCCGCTCGTGCGCGCGGCCGAAGTGTTCGGCTTCCATCTCGCGAGCATCGACCTGCGCCAGAGCTCCGACATCCATGAGGCGGTGGTCGCCGAGCTGTTCGCGCGCGCGGGCGTCGAGGCCGACTATGCAGGGCTGGCCGAGGAAGACAAGCTGCGCGTGCTGCTCGCCGCGCTCGCCGACCCGCGCCCGCTGCGTTCGCCGTACTTCGAATATTCGGCGCTCGCGCAGAGCGAGCTCGGCGTGTTCGAGAAGGCGCGCGAAGTGCGTGCGCAATTCGGCGCGCGCGCGGTGCGCAACTACATCATTTCGCATACGGAAACCGTCAGCGACCTCGTCGAGGTGCTGCTGCTGCAGAAGGAGACGGGGCTGCTCGAAGGTGCGCTCGGCGTGCCGGGCGGCCATGCGAGGAACAGCCTGATGGTGATCCCGCTGTTCGAGACGATCCCCGACCTGCGCGACGCGTCGCGCATCATGCGCGAATACTTCGCACTGCCGGGCGTCGATGCGCTGATCGCGCACCAGGGTGCCGAGCAGGAAGTGATGCTCGGCTACTCGGACAGCAACAAGGACGGTGGCTTCCTCACGTCGAACTGGGAGCTGTATCGCGCGGAACTCGCGCTCGTCGACCTGTTCCGCGACCGCAAGATCACGCTGCGGCTGTTCCACGGCCGCGGCGGCACGGTCGGCCGCGGCGGCGGCCCGACCTACCAGGCGATCCTGTCGCAGCCGCCGGGCACCGTGAACGGCCAGATCCGCCTGACCGAACAGGGCGAGGTGATCGCGAGCAAGTTCGCGAACCCCGAGATCGGCCGGCGCAACCTCGAGACGGTCGTCGCCGCGACGCTCGAGGCGTCGCTGCTGCCGCAGTCGAACGCCCCTGCGCAACTGCCCGCGTTCGAGGCCGCGATGCAAACGCTGTCCGACTCGGCGATGGCCGCGTACCGCGCGCTCGTCTATGAAACACCCGGCTTCACCGACTACTTCTTCTCGTCGACGCCGATTACCGAGATCGCCGAGCTGAACATCGGCAGCCGCCCGGCTTCGCGCAAGCTGCAGGATCCGAAGCAGCGCAAGATCGAGGATCTGCGCGCAATTCCGTGGGGCTTCTCGTGGGGCCAGTGCCGGCTGCTGCTGACGGGCTGGTACGGCTTCGGCAGCGCGGTGAGCGCGTATCTCGACGGCGGGCAGGATGAAGCCGAGCGCACGAAGCGCGTCGCGCTGCTGAAGAAGATGAACAAGACCTGGCCGTTCTTCTCGAACCTGATGTCGAACATGGACATGGTGCTGGCGAAGACCGACCTCGCGGTCGCGTCGCGCTACGCGCAGCTCGTCTCCGACCGCAAGCTGCGCAAGCATGTGTTCGAGCGGATCGTCGCGGAATGGGAGCGCACAGCGCAGGCGCTGGCGGAAATCACCGGGCACGAAGGCCGCCTCGCGACCAACCCGCTGCTTGCGCGCTCGATCAAGAATCGCTTCCCGTATCTCGATCCGCTGAATCACCTGCAGGTCGAACTGATCAAGCGTCACCGCGCGGGCGACACGAACGCGCGGCTGCGCCGCGGGATTCACCTGACGATCAACGGGATCGCGGCCGGCCTGCGCAACACGGGCTGATCCGCATGCGGCGCGGGCCCGTTCCGCGCCGCCCGGCATCGCCGAAGCCGCGATACGTCACCGTACCCACGGTGCGTATCGCGGCTTTTTTCATCGGGCAGCCGCACGGCACTGGCGTACCGTCCGGCTGCCCCGGTCAATGCGCGTCGATCAGCAGCGCGTCATGCTCGAACGAACCGTCGGGCCGCACCGCGTAGTAGCCGCGCACCTCGTCGGGCGCATGTGCCCACAGCGCGCGAATGCCGGCGACGCTGTCGGCCGGCGTGCGGATGCGTGCGACCCATGTATCGAAATCGATCGGCAGCCGCCAGCGGCTGTGCACGTGCGCGTCGAAACCGGCATCGCGGAACATCGCGAGCCATTCGTCCGCGCGGTAATCGCGCACGTGCGACGCGTCGCGCAGCACTTCGGCCGCCTGCAGGTACGTGTCGAGGAGCGGATGATCGTTGCCCGCGATGTCGATCATCAGCACGCGGCCGCCCGGTTTCAGCACACGGCGCACCTCGGCGAGCGCCGCGCGCATGTCGTGCCAGTGGTGCGCGCTCATCCGGCTCACGACCCAGTCGAACGTCGCCGTGTCGAACGGCAGCCGTTCCGCTGGGCCCTGCTGCGTGCGGATGTTCGCGAGCCCGCGCTCGCGCGCGGCCGCATCGACGGTCGCGAGCATCGGCGCGGCGAGATCGTAGGCGACCACGTCGCGCACGTGCGGCGCGACCGCGAAGCTCGCGTGGCCGGCGCCGCAGCCGAGATCGAGCACGGCGGCATCGGGCGTCGCGCGCACCGCGTCGGCGAGCGTCTGCAGATCGGCGCCCGTCGCGTGGACCGTGCTTGTCAGATAGGCGGCGGCCGTCGTGCCGAATGCGTCGGCGACCTGGTCGTGGTGTTTCATCGTTCGCTCCTTTGTACGGTCGACTGGAGTGGGCGCGTCAGCGCTTATGCCGGCTGGAGTGAGTGCTTCAGCACTTACTCCAGCCCCATGCTTCGCATCCGCCCCCATGCCTTGCGCGGTCAGCCGGAATGGGCGCTTCAGCGCCCGCTCCGCCCCCCTGCAACGCATTTTGTGGGACGCGCGCTGCCTGCCAGCGCGCGAGCCGCTACAATAGGCCCGCGCTTGTACCAGTACAAGTTAAGCAGTTATTCTGGTATTCGATACACCTGCCTGATCGTTGCCGCAATCTCGCTTCCACTTCGCCGTTTCCGAATGAACCAGCCGTCCTCCGCCCCCGTCCCGCCGCTCGACGCCACGCCCGCCCGCGCGCTCGGCGAATTCATCCGCGCCCACCGCGAGCGGCTGTCGCCGCAGGCCGTCGGCCTGCCGCCCGGCCCGCGCCGCCGCACGCCGGGGCTGCGACGCGAGGAAGTCGCGCAACTGTGCGGCGTCAGCCCGACCTGGTACACGTGGATCGAACAGGGCCGCCCGGTGTCGGCGTCGGCCGACGCGCTCGCGCGGATCGCCGTCGCGCTGCAGTTGTCGAAGGCCGAGCGCGCGTACCTGTTCGAACTGGCCGCGCAGCGCGACCCGGCCGAGCCCGATGTCGCAGGCGGCGACCTGCCGCCGACGCTCGCCGCGACGGTCGCGGCGATCGCGACGCCCGCGTACGTGCTCGACCGGCAATGGAATGCGCTCGCGTGGAACGCGCCGGCCGCCGCGCTGTTTTCCGGCTGGCTCGATGGCGAACACGACCGCAACCTGCTGCGCTTCACGTTCATGGCGCCGGCCGCGCGCACGCTGATCGTCGACTGGGAAACCCGCGCGCGGCGGCTCGCGGCCGAATTCCGCGCCGATTCGATCCGCCACCTGGCCGACGCGCCGACCCGCGCACTGATCGATGCGCTGACCGCCGGCAGCGACGCGTTCGCGCAGTACTGGGCGTCGCAGGACGTGTTCGAGCGCGAAGGCGGCCTGCGCGAATTCGACCATCCTGCTGACGGCCGCCTCGTCTACCAGCAGATCACGCTGAAGCCCGCGCACCGCGAGGACCTGAAGCTGGTCGTGCTGGTGCGTGACTGAGCCGGTTCAAAAACTGATCGTCGCGGTGATCGTGTCGCTGTAGTCGCCGGGCGCGGGCGTTGCCTGCGCGGGCACGCGACCGTAAACGGTGAGCGCCTGCGCGAGCCCGCTGCCGGTTCCGGTCGCCATCGACGTGCCGCCAGTGCCGTCGCCCCATGGTTGCGTGTAGCCGGCATCCCGATAGAGCTGATAGCCGACCGCGCCCCCGCCGCCGCTGCGCTGCATCGTGCGCGCGGCGACATTGCTGCTGCTGCCGCCGTTCAGCGCGATCTCGAACGCGTCGCCGTTCGTGCACTGCGCGCTGATCGAGCCGGTTGCCGTGTGCGCAGACGCCAGCACGCCCGTTGCGGGAAACGCAACATTCGTCGCACTGATGAAGCAATTGTTCACGACCGTCGCGTTCGTCGAATACGCGAACGTGCCCGCCGACGCCTGCGAGGTGCACGGCACCAGCTGAATGCCGAGCAGCGCGAAGTTGTAGCTGTACGACGCCTGGTTCCCGGCGAACGTCTGCGAGTACACCGTGCTGCTGTTGTTCACGCTCGGCACGGTCGGCTGGTTCGAAGCGATGCGGCCGTAAACGGTCAGGGTCGCGTTCGCGCTCGTGCCGAGCCCCGGCTTCGCCAGCGTGACCGACATCGGCGTCGTGCCGCTGGCGACCGCGCCCCAGACCTGCGTATAGCCGTTGTCCTGGTACAGGTCGTACTGCATCTGGTTGGCCCCGTTCGTCATCGCGCGCGGGCTCGTGGCGCCGAGATTCAGGCAGACCAGCGCGGTCGTGTTGAGACTCAACGTATCCCACGTGCACGTCACGCCCACCGTGCTGGTCGTCGTGTACGCGGCCTGCGTGATCGGGCTGACCGAACCGAAGCTCGTCGTCTGCGCGCTCACCGTGCAGCTGTCCGCCTGCGCGGACAGCCACGGCCCGCACAGCAGCGCGGCCAGCAGCCAGCACACCACCCGATGCAGATACCGGTACGCCCGCACGACCCGCTGCTCCGTCATGGTTTTCCCCATAGAAAAGCGTCCGTTCCGGTGGCGGTCCGCATACCGCCCCCAACCGTTGATCCAGATCAAGCCACCTGCCCGCACAATGTGCAGACAATGCGAACCAATCAGCATTTCTACCATTGCATGCAACCAAATGCGTAGAGTAGTCTAGTCAGACGATTATGCGGTTCCGTCGACACGGCGGCGCATCACGCGGTTCGGGCACCGCGGGCCGGGGCGACACTCCCTGAACGGCTGGAGACCATCACAATGAACGCCATCACGCGTCACGGGCTGTCCACCGCCATCGCGGCGGCCATCGCACTCACCCCGGCCTGGCGCCCTGTCGCCGCCGCCGTCTATTCCAACGGCACGGCCACCGCGCAATTCAACGTCACGCTGACCATTCAGGCGAACTGCGCGGTCAGCGCCAACGCGCTCGCGTTCGGCAGCTCCGGCGTGCTGACGGCCGCGATCAACCAGCAGACCACGCTCTCCATCACCTGCAGCAACTCGACACCCTACAACGTCGGGCTCGACGCGGGCGGCGTCTCCGGCTCGACGGTCAGCGCGCGGCTGATGGCCGGCACGACCAGCGGCAACACGGGCACGACGCTCGGCTTCCAGCTGTTCCAGGACAACGGCCACACGACGATCTGGGGCAACACGCAGGGCACCGACACGGTTGGCGGCACCGGCAACGGCTCCGCCCAGACGATCAACGTGTACGGTCAGGTGCAGACGCAAGCCACCCCGAAACCGGACACCTACCAGGCCACCGTCACCGCGACCGTCTACTTCTGACGCGTCGTGGCGATCCGCCCCTGTTTCGTCGCCGCGCTGTGCGCCGCGTCGGCTGCAACCGCGCCGGCCGCGACGCTGCAGATTTCGCCGGTCACGCTCGAGCTGCCGCCGTCGGTCCCGGCCGCGGGCGTCACGCTCAGCAATTCGGGCGTGCAGCCGATCTACGGCCAGGTGCGCACGTTCCGCTGGACGCAGGAGAACGGCGAGGACGTGCTGACGCCGACCGATTCGCTCGCCGCGTCGCCGCCGTTACTGCAGATCGGCGCGAACGCCGAGCAGTTGATCCGCCTCGTGCGCACCACGCGCACGACACCGGCCACGGAGGAAAGCTATCGCGTACTGATCGACGAGCTGCCCGCGCCCGGCACACCGGCGCAGAACGGCATCACGATCCGCGTGCGCTATTCGGTGCCCGTGTTCGTCGAGCCCGCCGCGCCGCCCGCCCCGCCGCGGCTCGACTGGCGCGTCGAAGCCGACCCGCAGGGCCTGCGCTTGTCGGTCGCGAATCTCGGCGGCCGGCGCGCGCAGCTCTCCGCGGTGCAGCTCGTCGATGCGCACGGCAACGCGCACGAAGTCGCGCGCGGGCTGCTCGGCTACGCGCTGGCCGGCAGCGTGCGCCGCTGGCCGCTCAAGCTCGATGCGCGCCCGTCGCCGTTCGTGAAAATCCGCGCGACGGTGAACACGCAACCCGTCGAGGCCCGGCTGACGCCGCGCTGAACCCGGCGCCAGTCCCGCTCCCGCCCCGTTGCGCGTGCCGACGACGCGACATGCCAATCGAACGGCGCCTGCCCGGCGACACGCGTGGCTCGCCGTCATTACGCTGGCACTGCGCGCGGGCACCACAGGCGCGCAGCCGGCGCCCGATCTGCCGCCCTCCGCCGCCCCGGAGCCCGGCACGCTGTACCTCGACGTGTCGATCAACGGCGAGCCGACCCACCGGATCGCGCGCTTCCGGCAGGCCGACGGGCACCTGTTCGCGGCGTCGGCCGACCTGAACGACCTCGGCATCGCAAGCGGCGGCCGCGCGCAGCCGCTGTCGAACACGCCGGTCGCGCTCGACGCGCTCGCCGGCCTGCGCTACGACTACGATCCGGGCCGCCAGACGATCGACCTGCAGGTGCCCGACGCGCTGCGCATTCCGCACACGTTCGACGCGCGCGGGCTCGCCGCCACGCCGCCCGCGACGTCCAGCCGGGGCATCGTGCTGAACTACGACGCATACGCGCAGACCGCCGCGCATGCGCCGCTCGCGGTGTGGACCGAGGCGCGCTACGTCGATCCGGCCGGCGTGTTCAGCAACACCGGCATCGGCTACTTCCGTCGCGACGGGCAGCGCTACATGCGCTACGACACGTCGTGGACGATGTCCGACCCGCGCACGCTCACGACGACCCAATTCGGCGACACCATCTCGTCGTCGCTGTCGTGGACCCGCTCGTTGCGCATCGGCGGCGTGCAGTGGCGCAGCAACTTCGGCCTGCGCCCCGATCTCGTGACCTTCCCGGTGCCGGCGCTGTCGGGCAGCGCGGTCGTGCCGTCGGCGGTCGACCTGTACGTGAACAACGTGCGCCAGTTCAGCGGCGACGTGCCGGGCGGCCCGTTCGTGATCAACAGCGTGCCGGGCATCACCGGCGCCGGCAACGCGACGGTGATCACGCGCGACGCGCTCGGCCGCACGATCGCCACGTCGATCCCGCTCTACGTCGATACGCGCCTGCTCGCACCTGGCCTCGCCAGCTATTCGGTGGAGGCGGGCTTCCTGCGCCGCGCATACGGCCAGGATGCGTTCGACTATGCGCGCACGCCGGCCGCGAGCGGATCGGTGCGCTACGGCGTCACCGAGCGGCTGACGACCGAGGCGCACGCCGAGGCGACGAGCGGCGTGTACGACGCCGGCGCGGGCGTGCTCGCGCGGATCGGCGGCGGGGGCGTCGCGAACGCGTCGCTGGCCGTCAGCGTCGGGCGCTTCTCCGGCGCGCAGGCCGGCCTCGGCTACCAGTACGTGACGCCGCGCTTCTCGGTCGACGCGCAGACGCTGCGCGCGTTCGGCGGCTACGGCGACTTCGGCGCGCGCGAAGGCACGCCGGTCGCGACCATCAGCGACCGCGTGACGGTGTCGTTCCCGCTCCTCCGCGCGCAGACGCTGTCGTTCAGCTATCTCGGCCTCAAATACCCGGGCGCGCCTGCGTCGCGGATCGGCTCGGCAGCGTGGTCGGTCAACTTCGGGATGCGCGCGTCGATGACCGTCAGCGCCTTCCAGGATTTCCGGCAGCACAACGCGCGCGGCTTCTTCGTCAGCCTGAGCGTCGGCCTCGGCGACAACACGTCGGTCGCGGCGAGCGTCGGCCGGCAGAACGGCGAGTCGACTGGCGCGGTCAGCGCGTCGCGCGCGCCCGACTACGACGGAGGCTTCGGCTGGAACGTGCAGGCCGGCGAGAACGGCCCGCTGCGCTACGGCCAGGGGCAGCTGCAATACCTGGGCCGCGCGGGCCAGGTCACGCTGCTCGGGCAGTCGTTCGGCGGGCAGCGCGATGCGTCGATCGACATGACCGGCGCGCTCGTGCTGATGAACGGCCAATTGCTGACATCGCGCCGCATCGACGACGGCTTCGCGCTCGTGTCGACCGATGCCGGGCGCGTGCCGGTGCTGCACCAGAACCGGCCGATCGGCGAGACCGACCGCACGGGCTACCTGCTGGTGCCCGATCTGAGCGCGTACCAGCACAATCGCGTCGCGATCGACGGCACGACGCTGCCGGCCGATGCGCGCCTCGCGGACACGACGCTCGACGTCGTGCCGCAGGCCCGCTCGGGCGTGCTCGCGCGCTTCCCGGTCACGCGCTACCGCGCGGCGTCGATCGCGCTGCGCACGCCGGACGGCGCGCCGCTGCCGCCCGGCCTCGACGTCGTGCACGTCGAAAGCGGCCAGCGCACGATCGTCGGCTACGATGGCCTCACGTTCGTCGACGGCCTCGTCGAGGACAATCATCTGGAGATTTCCGGCGGCGGACGCCGCTGCGGCGTCGAATTCGCGTACCGGCGGCCGGACGACGGCACGCTGCCGCGCATCGGCCCGCTGACCTGCACGCCCCGCTAGCCCGCGCCGGCCGCCGGGCCCGCGAATGTTAGAATCGCGGGATTCCCTCGGCGGCGCACGCCGCCCAACTCCCCTTCGAAGAATCGCCATGACGTCCCAACTGCACAAAAAGGGCGAGGCCTGGTCGGCCCGCTTCTCGGAACCGATGTCGGAGCTGGTCAAGCGCTACACGTCGTCGGTGTTTTTCGACAAGCGCCTCGCGCTCGTCGACATCGCCGGCTCGCTCGCGCACGCGAACATGCTCGCCGCGCAGAAGATCATCAGCGCCGACGACCTGGCCGCGATCGAACGCGGGATGGCGCAGATCAAGGGCGAGATCGAGCGCGGCGAATTCGAATGGCAGCTCGATCTCGAGGACGTCCACCTGAACATCGAGGCGCGCCTGACCGCGCTGATCGGCGATGCCGGCAAGCGCCTGCACACCGGCCGGTCGCGCAACGACCAGGTCGCGACCGACATCCGCCTGTGGCTGCGCGGCGAAATCGACCGCATCGGCGGCCTGCTGAACGACCTGCGCGGCGCGCTGCTCGACCTCGCGGAACAGAATGCCGACACGATCATGCCGGGCTTCACGCACCTGCAGGTCGCGCAGCCCGTCACGTTCGGCCACCACCTGCTCGCGTACGTCGAGATGTTCTCGCGCGACGCGGAGCGCATGCGCGACTGCCGCACGCGCGTGAACCGCCTGCCGCTCGGCGCGGCCGCACTCGCGGGCACGAGCTACCCGATCGACCGCCACGCGGTTGCGAAGACGCTCGGCTTCGACGGCATCTGCGCGAACTCGCTCGACGCCGTGTCCGACCGCGACTTCGCGATCGAATTCACGGCAGCCTCCGCGCTCGTGATGACGCACGTGTCGCGTTTCTCCGAAGAGCTCGTGCTGTGGATGAGCCCGCGCGTCGGCTTCATCGACATCGCCGACCGCTTCTGCACCGGCAGCTCGATCATGCCGCAGAAGAAGAACCCGGACGTGCCGGAACTCGCGCGCGGCAAGACGGGGCGCGTGAACGGCCACCTGATGGCGCTGCTGACGCTGATGAAGGGCCAGCCGCTCGCGTACAACAAGGACAACCAGGAAGACAAGGAGCCGCTGTTCGACACGGTCGACACCGTCGCCGACACGCTGCGGATCTTCGCCGAAATGGTCGCCGGCATCACCGTGAAGCCGGACGCGATGCGCGCAGCCGCGCTGCAGGGCTTCTCGACCGCCACCGACCTCGCCGACTACCTCGTGAAGCGCGGCCTGCCGTTCCGCGATGCGCACGAAGCCGTCGCGCACGCGGTGAAGATCTGCGACGACCGCGGCATCGATCTCGCCGACCTGACGCTCGACGAGATGAAGCAGGATCTGCCGAACGTCGCGCACCTGATCGGCGACGACGTGTTCGGCTATCTGACGCTCGAGGGTTCGGTCGCCAGCCGCAACCATCCGGGCGGCACCGCACCCGATCAGGTGCGCGCGGCGGTCAAGGCTGCCCGCGCCGCGCTCGGCCAGTAAGCCCGCTGTTCCGGACGGACGCCTTCGGCGTCCGTTTTTCATTCGGGCGGCCGTTGCGCCACCCGTTGCCTGCCCCGCTTCCCGGATGCCGCCGATGACCTTTTCCGCCGCGCTCTTCGACATGGACGGCCTGCTCGTCGATTCCGAGCGGACCATCATGAACACGTGGATCGACGTGTCGAATGCACACGGTGTCGCGCTGACGGCCACCGACTACCTGCAGATCGTCGGCCGCTCGTTCGCCGAAGGCCAGGTCATCCTGGCGCGGCTGATCGGCAACCCCGCTACGTTCGACGCCGTGCGCATCCGCGTACGCGAACAGCTCGCGTCGCCCGAGCCCCATCCGAAATTCCCGTTGAAGCCCGGCGCGTTCGCGCTGCTCGACGCGCTCGCGCAGGCCGGCATTCCGTGCGCGGTCGCGTCGTCGTCCGCGCGCGACGTGATCCGCGCGCGGCTCGACGCGGTCGGCGTGCTGCCGTTCTTCCGCGCGATCGCGGGCGGCGACGAAGTCGCGCGCGGCAAGCCCGATCCGGCCGTCTACCGGCTCGCGGCCGAACGCCTCGGCGTGCCGGCGCACGCGTGCGTCGCGTTCGAGGACAGCGACTTCGGCGCGCAATCGGCCGCCGGCGCCGGCGCGTCGGTCGTCACCGTGCCCGACCTGAAGGCGCCGACGCCCGAAATCGTCGCGCTGAGCCTGCACGTGCTCGCATCGCTCGACGATGCGGTCGCGCTCGTGCCGTCGTGGTTCGGCCAATACGACCCGCAACGGCCCGCGTAGGCACGCGCGCGCGAAACGCGGCGCGTTGCACGCCGCCCAATGCAAACGGGCACCCTCGGGTGCCCGTTTCGTTTTGCCGTCGAACGACCGGCGTCGCGACGGCTTCTACTTGTTGCCTGCCGTCTCCGACAACCGCTTCATCGTCGCGATCCGCGCACCGATCAGGTCGACGCGCCCGTCCTCGCCGACGAGCGGCGCCGTCGCATCGCGGAACGCGACCCACGCGCGCTGCGCGCGCACCAGCGTCGCGGCCGAATGCGCAGGCATCTTGCGGCGCAGCTTCTGGTAATAGCGGTTCAGGTCGAACAGCGCGTGCTCGCACGCGGCATCCTGTTCGCACGGCCGCACGCGGCGCACGGCCGGATCGCGCGGCGCATTCGCCGCCGGCTTGCCGTTCGACGCGGTTGCGCCCTGGGCCGCGCTCGCGCCGCCCTGCGTGTCGCTCGTGGCCGCTACCGGCACGGCGGCGGGCGGCGGCGCATAACGGTCGGCCGCGCCGCGCAGCGCCAGCGCGCGATCGCGCACGGGCTGCAACTGCATGTCGGCGCTCGACATCGCGTACGCGGTGCCGCGCGTCGTGTCGTACACGGCCGTCAGCAGATGGACTTCATCCTTGCGCCACGTGGCCCAGCGGCGCTGGCTATCCTGCCAGCCGCGCTTCGCGTCGGCCGGCGCATCCTTCAACAGGCGCTGGTACGCGCCGTCCATCACCGCCTGCCACTGCTGCTGCGCTTCGCCCATGCACTGGATCTGGCCGGCCGTCGACGACCGGTCGCGCCGCGCGAGGCATTGCCGCATCGCGACGTCGATCGGGTCGGCCGCCGCGACTTCCGCGTGTGCGACGCCGAACCCCGCCAGCCCTGCCGACCCTGCCGCCCAGACGACGAGCGCGGCCAGCGCCGCGCGCATCGCCTGGAATCGTCCGTGCGTCGCCATCAGTCGCGCACGCAGTCGACGAAGTACTCGACGCGGCCGTTCACCTCTTCCGCGACGAGGCCGTGGATGTCGGTGTGGAAACCCGGGAAACGCTCGTTGAAGTCGCGCGCGAACCGCAGGTAGTTCACGATCGTCTTGTTGAAGCGCTCGCCCGGGATCAGCAGCGGAATGCCCGGCGGGTACGGCGTGAGCAGGATGCTCGTCACGCGACCTTCGAGCTCGTCGAGCGGCACGCGGTCGATCTTGCGGTGCGCGAGCTTCGCGAACGCGTCCGACGGCTTCATCGCCGGTTCCATGTCCGACAGGTACATCTCGGTCGTCAGGCGCGCGATGTCGTTCGCGCGGTACACGTCGTGAATCTGCGCGCACAGGTCGCGCAGGCCGACGCGCTCGTAGCGCGGATGCTGCGCGACGAATTCCGGCAGCACGCGCCACAGCGGCTGGTTGTTGTCGTAGTCGTCCTTGAACTGCTGCAGCTCGGTCACCATCGAGTTCCAGCGGCCCTTCGTGATGCCGATCGTGAACATGATGAAGAACGAGTACAGGCCGGTCTTCTCGACGATGATCCCGTGCTCGGCCAGGTACTTCGTGACGATCGCGGCCGGAATGCCCGTCTCGCCGAACTCGCCGTCGACGTCGAGCCCCGGCGTGATGATCGTCGCCTTGATCGGGTCGAGCATGTTGAAGCCTTCCGCGAGCGGGCCGAAGCCGTGCCAGTGGTCGTTCGGCTTCAGCATCCAGTCTTCGCGCGAACCGATGCCTTCTTCCGACAGGTTGTCCGGGCCCCACACGCTGAAGAACCAGTCGTCGCCGTACTCGGCGTCCACCTTGCGCATCGCGCGGCGGAAGTCGATCGCTTCCGCGATCGATTCCTCGACGAGCGCGGTGCCGCCCGGCGGCTCCATCATCGCGGCCGCGACGTCGCACGACGCGATGATCGCGTACTGCGGGCTCGTCGACGTGTGCATCAGATACGCCTCGTTGAAGCGGTGCTTGTCGAACGTGCGGTTCTCCGAATCCTGCACGACGATCTGCGACGCCTGCGAGATGCCCGCGAGCAACTTGTGCGTCGAGTGCGTCGCGAACACCAGCGCGCCGGTGCGCGGGCGGCCGTCGCCGATGGCGTGCATGTCGCGGTAGAAATCGTGGAACGTCGCGTGCGGCAGCCACGCTTCGTCGAAGTGCAGTGTGTCGAGCAGGTCGCCGAGGAGATCCTTGATCATCTCGACGTTGTAGACCACGCCGTCGTACGTGCTCTGCGTGATCGTCAGGATCCGCGGCTTCATGTCCGGGTTCTCGCGCAGCGCCTCGCGCGCGAACGGGTTCGCCTCGATCTTCTTGCGGATGTTCTCCGGCTTGAATTCGTCGCGCGGGATCGGCCCGATGATGCCGAAGTGGTTGCGCGTCGGCGTCAGGAACACCGGGATCGCGCCCGTCATCGTGATCGCGTGCAGGATCGACTTGTGGCAGTTGCGGTCGACCAGCACGATGTCGCCCGGCGCGACCGTCGCATGCCAGACGATCTTGTTCGACGTCGACGTGCCGTTGGTCACGAAGAACAGGTGATCCGCGCTGAAGATGCGCGCCGCATTGCGCTCGGACGCCGCGACCGGGCCCGTGTGATCGAGCAGCTGGCCGAGTTCGTCCACTGCGTTGCAGACGTCCGCGCGCAGCATGTTCTCGCCGAAGAACTGGTGGAACATCTGGCCGAGCGGGTTCTTCAGGAACGCGACGCCGCCCGAGTGGCCCGGGCAGTGCCACGAGTACGAGCCTTCGTCCGCGTACTTGACGAGTTCCTTGAAGAACGGCGGCGCGAGCGAGTCCAGATAGACCTTCGCCTCGCGGATGATGTGGCGCGCGACGAACTCCGGCGTGTCCTCGAACATGTGGATGAAGCCGTGCAGCTCGCGCAGGATGTCGTTCGGCAGATGCCGCGACGTACGCGTCTCGCCGTACAGGAAGATCGGGATGTCCGCGTTGCGGCGGCGCACTTCGGTGACGAACGCGCGCAGCTCGATGATCGCGGTCGCGAGCTCGGGCAGCTCGCCGTCCTGGCCGGTTTCGCCGAGCATGAGTTCGTCGTCGTCGATCGACAGGATGAAGCACGACGCGCGGCTCGACTGCTGCGCGAACGACGTCAGATCGCCGTAGCTCGTGAGGCCGAGGACTTCGACGCCCTCTTTCTCGATCGCTTCGGCCAACGCCCGGATGCCGGAGCCCGAGATGTTCTCGGAGCGGAAATCTTCGTCGATGATGACGACGGGGAAACGAAACTTCATGGGCGATTCTCCAAAAAGAACGACCGCGGCGCGTCACGCGCAGCGGTCACCCGAAAACTGGTGAGACGTTATGCAACCAGATCAGGTTTTCGGCAGCGTGACACCGCGCTGCCCCTGATACTTGCCGCCGCGATCGGCGTACGACACGTCGCACACTTCGTCGCTCTCGAAGAAGAGCACCTGCGCGACGCCTTCGTTCGCGTAGATCTTCGCGGGCAGCGGCGTGGTGTTCGAGAATTCCAGCGTGACGTAGCCTTCCCACTCGGGCTCGAACGGCGTCACGTTGACGATGATCCCGCAGCGCGCATAGGTCGACTTGCCGAGGCAGACCGTCAGCACGGTGCGCGGGATGCGGAAATATTCAACGGTGCGGGCCAGCGCGAACGAGTTCGGCGGGATGATGCACACGTCGCCCTTGAAATCGACAAACGAACCCTCGTCGAAGTTCTTCGGATCGACGATCGTCGAGTTGATGTTCGTGAAGATCTTGAATTCGTCTGCGCAGCGGATGTCGTAGCCGTAGCTCGACGTGCCGTAGCTGACGATCCGGCGGCCGTCCGCGGACTCGCGAACCTGATCGGGCATGAATGGCTCGATCATATTGTGCTCTTCGGCCATGCGCCGAATCCATTTGTCGGACTTGATACTCATATCGGGGCGCCAGGAAACGCTGCGTGACAATCAGGGAGGGCCGCTCGCGCGAGGCGGCGGCCGGGAAAGGCGCACATTTTACGCGATCATCGGCCCGCGCACGCGGCGGCCGTCAACGGATCACGCCGCAGGCCAGCGCAGGGCCCGCGCCATGGTGCGGGAACGCGGGATCGCTCGGTTCGCGGTGCACCAGCGCCGCGCGGTTCATCGCCGAGCGCACACCGTCAAGGGCCAGATCGGGAGCGACGATGAAGCCGGCCGCGACGCCGTTCGCATCCGCATGGATGTTGCCGAGATCGCCGGCAACGCGAGCGCCCGCGCGCAGGCGGTCGGCGGCCGGTGCGAACACCTGGCCGGCGCTCGAGCCGTCGCCCGCGTTGCAGTCGCCGCGCTCGTGCACCTGCAGCGCATGATCGCTGTTCGGCGGCAGGCCGACCAGGTTGTAGGTGACCTGGACGCCGTCCGGACGCTCGACGAACGTCACCGCGCCGCGCGCCTGCGAGCCGACCGACGGCTGCAGTTGTGCGTCGGCCCGTTTTTCGTGCGACGAGGAAAAGGAGGTACAGCCGGCCAGCAGGCCCAGCGCGGCGGCGGCCAGCAGCGCGCGCCGCGCGCGGCCGGCGCGTACGCCGTGATGTCGTTGTTTCATTCGATCCTCATGCCGGCTGACGGTCGTTTGACACGACGGTCGCGCCGGGCGGGTAAAGGGACCCGGGAAAAGTCGCCATGATACCGCGCCTCGCGGCGCCGTAAACAGCCTGAGGCCCCGCCCCGCAAGGGTTTTACGTATTTTGAACAACGATCGTCGGGAACTTCGACGTCATGTCGCGCGCGCGCTCGGCAATCGCCAGCGCGACCCCGCGCGCGATGTCGCGGTAGCGACGCGCCAGCGCGCCGTCCGGATCGGCCGCGACCGTCGGCGTGCCGCTGTCGGCCCGCTCGCGGATCGCGATGTCGAGCGGCAGGCTGCCGAGCACGGTCACATCGTAGTCCTTCGCCATCCGCTCGGCCCCGCCGGCGCCGAAGATGTGCTCCTCGTGGCCGCAGTTCGAGCAGATGTGGATGCTCATGTTCTCGACGATGCCGAGGATCGGAATCCCGACCTTCTCGAACATCTTCAGGCCTTTCTTCGCGTCGAGCAGCGCGATGTCCTGCGGCGTCGTGACGATCACCGCGCCCGTGACGGGCACGCGCTGCGCGAGCGTCAGCTGGATGTCGCCGGTGCCGGGCGGCATGTCGACGATCAGGTAGTCGAGCTCGCGCCAGTTGGTCTGGCGCAGCAGCTGCTCGAGCGCGGAGGTCGCCATCGGGCCGCGCCACACCATCGGGTTGTCTTCCTCGATCAGGAAACCGATCGAGTTCGCCTGCAGCCCGTGGCCGACGAGCGGGTTCATCGACTGGTTGTCGGGCGACTCGGGGCGCTGGCCGTGGATGCCGAGCATCGTCGGCAGCGACGGGCCGTAGATGTCGGCGTCGAGAATGCCGACCGACGCGCCTTCCGCGGCGAGCGCGAGCGCGAGGTTCACCGCCGTCGTGCTCTTGCCGACACCGCCCTTGCCCGATGCGACCGCGACGATGTTCTTCACGTTCGGCAGCAGCTTCACGCCGCGCTGCACCGTGTGCGCGACGATCTCCTGCGACACGGCGACGCGCGCGTCGCGCACGCCCGGCACGGCCTGGAGCGCCGCCGCGACGCGTGCGCGCACGTCGTCGTGCTGGCTGCGCGCGGGATAGCCGAGCACCACGTCGAGCGTCACGACATCGCCGTCGATCGCGACGTTGCGCACGCCCTTGCTCGCCGCATACGGACGGCCGGTATTGGGGTCGACGACAGCCGCCAGCGCGGCGTCGACTTGTGCCCGGTCAATGCTCATCGAAACTCCGTGAAAACGTTTTTCTCGCGCGCAAACGTCAAAAAATATCAAATTACGCTGCGAAAATCGGAAAAAGTGAAAGAATCTGTTGCATGCCATTGCGCGAACGCGCGACCCGGCGCACTCTTCGCGTGCGGCATGCTATGGGGCCAAATCGACCCGTAACCGCCTATATTGTAGAGGCTGACGCGTCGCACTGTCCGAACAGCCACGCTGACGGACTGGGCATGCGGCCACCTCGGCGGCTGCCGCGCGCGCAGGCCGGCCTTCCTTTTTTCGGACGGCCCGCGCTGGGAGCCGTAAAACTGTTGTTGTCGTCGTTGTCGACTCGTTCAACCAAGAGAGGAATCCAAGATGAACATGAAAATCGCGACTCGCCTGTCCGTCTTCGCCCTGGCTGGTGCAGTGCTGGCCGGCTGCGCATCGCCGCAAGGCACCAACACGGCCGTCGGTACCGGCACGGGTGCGGCGCTGGGCGCAGGCATCGGCGCACTGGCCGGCGGCGGCAAGGGAGCGGCGATCGGCGCGGGCGTCGGCGCACTGGTTGGCGGCGTGACGGGTTACAACTGGCAGGCGATCAGGAACAAGCTTGCCCCGTCGGCAGCACAGACGGGCACGCAGGTGACCGAGCAGCCGGACGGCTCGCTGAAGCTGAACGTGCCGAGCTCGGTGACGTTCGCGACGAACCAGTACGCGATCACGCCGGCATTCACGCCGCTGCTGAACGACCTGGCGACGACGCTGAACCAGAACCCGCAAGTGACGGCATCGGTCGTCGGCTACACGGACAGCACGGGCTCGGCGCAGCTGAACCAGACGCTGTCGCAGAACCGCGCGCAAAGCGTCGTGAACGCGCTCGCGCAGCGCGGCGTCAACAGCGGTCGCCTGTCGGCGCAAGGCATGGGCCCGTCGAACCCGATCGCGGACAACGCGACCGAAGCCGGCCGCGCACAGAACCGCCGCGTCGAAATCTACCTGCGCGCAGCGCAGGCGCAGTAAGCGCACGACGAGGGGAAGGCGCGGGCGAGCCGCCCGCGCAACCCCGCCGGACAAGGCTTCCGTCGGGGCCGGTAACAAATCGAAAAAATTTTCGAACTTCCTTCGCGGGCCGTGGTCAGTATTTACGGTACGCGGCTGGCAGTTGCCGGCGCGTCACCATTCTCCTCTTGTCGTTGTTGCTCCGGGGCTGTATCCGCCCCGGTTTTTTTTGCCCGCAGAATTCGTGCTGCAGCGCAGCAGCACCACCGGGCACGCCGTTTGCGCGGCCCTGCCCGTTCCGACGCCCGCTCTGCGGCGCCGGCCCGCCTCCCCGCCCCGCGCCCCTGCTAGAATCGCAGTTTCCCGTCGTATTTCCGCCGTTCCTCTACAGACCCTATGTCCGCATCCGACCTCACTTCCGTGCAGGCTGCGGCGCCGCAAGGCGACCGCCAGATCCTCGTTACGTCCGCACTGCCCTATGCCAACGGGCAGATCCACATCGGCCACCTGGTCGAGTACATCCAGACCGACATCTGGGTGCGGACGCTGCGAATGCATGGCCATGAGGTCTACTACATCGGCGCCGACGACACGCACGGCACGCCGATCATGCTGCGCGCGGAGAAGGAAGGCCTGAGCCCGAAGCAGTTGATCGACCGCGTCTGGACCGAGCACAAGCGCGACTTCGACAGCTTCGGCGTGTCGTTCGACAACTTCTACACGACCGACTCGGACGAGAACCGCGTGCTGAGCGAGCAGATCTACCTCGCGCTGCGGGAAGCCGGCCTGATCGCCGAGCGCGAGATCGAGCAGGCGTACGACCCCGTCAAGGAAATGTTCCTGCCGGATCGCTTCATCAAGGGCGAGTGCCCGAAGTGCCACGCGAAGGACCAGTACGGCGACAACTGCGAGGTGTGCGGTTCGACCTACCTGCCGACCGAATTGCTGAACCCGTATTCGGTCGTGTCGGGCGCGACGCCGGTGCGCAAGACGTCGAAGCACTACTTCTTCCGCCTGTCCGACCCGCGCTGCGAGACGTTCCTGCGCGAATGGGTGAGCGGCCTCGCGCAGCCCGAAGCGACCAACAAGATGCGCGAATGGCTCGGCGACGCCGGCGAGGCCAAGCTCGCCGACTGGGACATCTCGCGTGACGCGCCGTACTTCGGCTTCGAGATCCCGGGCGCGCCCGGCAAGTATTTCTACGTGTGGCTCGACGCGCCGGTCGGCTACTACGCGAGCTTCAAGAACCTGTGCGACCGCAACGGCATCGACTTCGACGCGTGGATCCGCCCGGGCACGAAGGCCGAGCAGTACCATTTCATCGGCAAGGACATCATGTACTTCCACACGCTGTTCTGGCCGGCGATGCTCGAGTTCTCGGGCCACCGCACGCCGACCAACGTGTTCGCGCACGGCTTCCTGACGGTCGACGGCGCGAAGATGTCGAAGTCGCGCGGCACGTTCATCACCGCGCAAAGCTACATCGACACGGGCCTGAACCCCGAATGGCTGCGCTACTACTTCGCCGCGAAGCTGAATGCGACGATGGAAGACATCGACCTGAACCTCGACGACTTCCAGGCGCGCGTGAACAGCGACCTCGTCGGCAAGTACGTGAACATCGCGAGCCGCGCGGCCGGCTTCCTGATCAAGCGCTTCGACGGCCGCGTGCAGGACAGCGCGATGAACCATCCGCTCGTCGCGAAGCTGCGCGATGCGATTCCCGCGATCGCCGCGAACTACGAAGCGCGCGAATACAGCCGCGCGCTGCGCCACACGATGGAACTCGCGGACGACGTGAACGCATACGTCGACGGCGCGAAGCCGTGGGAGCTCGCGAAGGATCCGGCCAACGCGGTCGCGCTTCATGAAACCTGCAGCGTGAGCCTCGAGGCGTTCCGCCTGCTGTCGCTTGCGCTGAAGCCGGTGATGCCGCGCGTCGCCGAATCCGTCGAGGCGTTCTTCGGCGTCGCGCCGCTCACGTGGGCCGATGCCGCCAAGCCGCTGTCGTCGGAACAGCCGATCAAGGCGTACCAGCACCTGATGACGCGCGTCGACCCGAAGCAGCTCGACGCGCTGCTCGCCGCGAACCGCGATTCGCTGCAGGCCGAGACGACCGGCGCGGCCGCCGCGGGTGCGAACACCGCGAAGGATGCGAAGAACGCCAAGGCGAACGTGAAGCCGGCCGTCGTGAACGGTGCCGACGATGCGCCCATCTCGATCGACGATTTCGCGAAGATCGACCTGCGCATCGCGAAGATCGTCGCGTGCCAGGCCGTCGAAGGCTCGGACAAGCTGCTGCAGCTCACGCTCGACATCGGCGAGGAAAAGACCCGCAACGTGTTCTCGGGCATCAAGTCCGCGTACCAGCCCGAGCAGCTCGTCGGCAAGCTGACGGTGATGGTCGCGAACCTCGCGCCGCGCAAGATGAAGTTCGGCCTGTCCGAAGGGATGGTGCTCGCGGCGTCGGCAACCGACGAGAAGGCGGAACCGGGCCTCTACATCCTCGAGCCGCACAGCGGCGCGAAGCCCGGCATGCGCGTGAAGTAAGCCGAGCCGAGCACGCGGCCTGCACGAAAAAGGCCCCGCACAATGCGTGCGGGGCCTTTTTTTCAACCGTGCGCGGCGCGACGCGCCCCCGGTCACCGTTGACTGAACCAGCGGTCGAAGCGCCGCGTGTAGTTCAGGTCGACGCCCTGGAACGTGCCGCCGTACGCGGACACCGACCAGAAGCGCGTCAGGTTGATCGTCGCCTTGAACGCGTTGGCCGCCGACTGCAGCCCCTGCTCGTAGCCGAGCACGAAGCGCTCGTTGATCGCCTTCGACACCTGCACGACCTGCGGATCGGTCAGGCCGACGTCGCTGCGGCCGATCGAGAATTCGTCGAGGCCGATGGTCTGCGCGACGCGCTTGCCGGTCACGCTGCCAAGCAGCCCGAGCGCCGCCGTCATCGCCCCCTGCTGACCGACGTTGTTGCCCTGGTCGGTGCCGTGCCCGAACAGCAGCCACGACAGCTTTTCGTTGTCGGTGACGTTCGGCTCCGACACGAGCTTGACCGTCGACGACTGGATCGTGCCCGTCACCTGCACGCCTGCCTCGACCTCCTGGTTGCGGCGCATCGCGAGGATGTTGACGCCCGGGTTCGACACGGGCCCGTTGAACGTGAAGAAGCCGTTCTCGATCGCGAGCTTGCGGCCGAACGACGTGTACGTCGACCCTTCGGTCACGCGCACGTTGCCGACCGCGCGCAGCGGCACGCCCGGCGCGCTCATCACGGTGATCGTGCCGCGCAGCCCGAGATCCGCACCGTGGCCCTTGAAGCGGAAGTTGTTGCCGAGGCCGATGTCGATGTTCGCGCGCGGCGCGAGCGACGGCGCCGGTTTATCCGCGGCCGGCTGCGGCTTCGCGACCGCGGTGCCCGTCGGCGTCTCGCCGCGTACCGTGCCGTCCGGCTGCACGATCACGACGTCGTCGGACAGATGCGGCGCCGATTCCTCGGGCAGGTCGAACAGCGCACGGTCGACGACGAACTTGCCGTCGATCGACAGCGCGCCGCGCGGCCCGTCGTTCGCGACCGTCGCCTTGCCCGACAGCGACAGCTTGCGGTCCGGCGCCGCGAACAGTTCGAGCTTGTCCGCGACGATGCTCGCGGTCAGGTCGGGCGCCTCGCCGTCGAGGCGCACGCGGCCGAGCGCACGCAGCGTGCCGTCGCCGCCGTGGAACTCGACCTGCTGGAATTCGACGAGGTTTTCCGCGAGCTTCACGCGCACGATGCCGTCCTTCAGTTGCACGCCCTGGTCGACGAGCGTCGCGGACAGATCATCGCCCGTCAGCATCCCCGACAGGTTCGGCTTCGCCGGCGTGCCGGCGACCGTCAGCTTCAGCGCCGCGCGCCCGCCGAGCAGGTAGCTCGGCCCGAACAGGTTGCCGGTCGCTTTCAGCGACGGGATGTCGGCGTCGATGCGGCCCGACAGCGCACCCTCGTTGACGACCCCGAACATGCCGTCCTGCAGCGCAAACGGCACCGCGACGTTCGCGTCGAGCGTGCCGATCCGGTTCGCCTTCGCGAGCGCCGTCACGTTGAGCCGGTTGCCGGGCGCGAAGCTCGCGCGCGCGGACAGGTCGGTCAGGCCGAGCGACGCGATCCCGCGCCCGCTCTCGATCGTCACGTCGCCGCCGCGGCGCTTCACCTGCACGTAGCCCGTCGCGTTCGCGCCGAGCGAGAAATCCCAGTCGGCGTCGAGCACGACGTCGGTGCGCAGCGGCGGCCGCTGGCCCGTCAGCTCCTGGCGGACCTCGAGGAAGCGTGCGACCGACGCGCCGCTCACCGAACCCGCCGAGCGCATCTGGCCGTGATCGAACACGAACGACTTCAGGTCGATCGCCGCGCCTTCGAGCGTGAGCCGCGTCGCGCCGAGCGTCACGCGGCCGGCGCCGGCCGACACGGTGAGCGGCGCCTGCAGTGCGACGGCCGGCGTGCCGCGGTTCGCGAGGCGCGTGACGGTGCCGTCCCAGCGCATTCCGTCGCGGTTCTCGACCACGCCGCCGTTCGCCGCGAGCGTCACGTCGATCACGCGGCCGCCGGCCGTCCCGAGCGCCGATGCGTCGAGCGTGTGCTTCGCGCGCGTGCCGTCGAGATTCGCGCGCAGCGATTTCAGCTTCAGCGAGCCGAGCGCGATGTCGGTCGCGTCGGCCGTGAACACGAGTGCGCCGTGCGCGCCGTCGCGGATGTCCGCACGGCCGTGCGCGGCGCCGATCCGGTTCGATCCGACGACGACGTGCTCGGCCTTGTAGGTGGCCGTCACGTTCGGATGCGCGAAGCTGCCCGTCAGGTCGCCCTGCGCCTGCACCAACCCCTCGACGCCGAAGCCGAGCCGGTCGAGCTGCGGCGCGTCGACGACGAAGCGCAGCCGGTCGCCGGGCGCGCCGAAGCTGCCGCGCAAATCGACGTGGTTACCTGCGATCGACAGGTTCGCATTGCTCGGCAGGATCCGCGAGCCGGCGAGCTGCACCACGCCGGCACCGGTCAGCGGCACGCCGTCGTACAGGCTGTCGCCGAGCTTGAAGGTCGCCTTCGTCGACACCTGCGGCGCAAACGCGCCCGACGCGGTCAGCGTGCCCGACACGCGCGTCTCGCCGCGCCTGGCCGGCGCCGCTGCGTTGGCGGCCGCCTTGCCGCCGGCCTTCGGCGCACTCATCGCGGCGAGCAGCAGCGGATCGAACGCCGTCAGCGTCGCCTTCGCGTCGTAGCTCGAATGCGCGTCGTGGCGGAACACGCCCGTCAGGTCGATACGGCCCTTGGCCACAGTCACGCGCGCGTCGGTCAGCACCGTCTGCTGCGATGTCAGCGCGACCTTCGCGCGCGCGCCGAGCGCGAGCTTCGGGTCGTTCAGGTTGAAATCGACGGTCGTCACGTCGCCTGCGAGCGTCACGCCGAGCGGGCCGCCCAGGCGCATCGGCCGCAGCTCGGCGACGAATGCGTTCAGGTCGAGGTTCGCGACCTTCAGGTCGAAGCGGCCCTTGCCGCCCGTCAGCGTGCCGTTGCCCGTCACGCTGCCGTCGCGGATCAGCTTCAGCGCGAGATCGTCGATCCGCTGCGCGTGCGCGTCGAGATGCACGTTCGCGTGCGCGTCGATCACCGGCAGCAGGTGGTCGCCGAGCGTGCCGGGCTTCGCGTTGACGATCGACACGGGGCCCGCCACCGCGAAACCCTTCGCCGGTGCGGCGCCGGCCGGCGCGGTCACGGGTGCGAGTTCCGCGCGCACCGCGAGATCGGCGGCCGGTGCGCCGGGTGCGAGCGCCTGCGGATTCACGTGATCGAACGCGAGCGACGCGCGCGTGAGCGGCACCGCGTCGAATGGCGCGGCCTCGACGTGCGCGCGCCCGTTCAGTTTCATCCCGCTTGCGTCGACGTCAGCGACCAGCGCCTCGAGCGAGCCCGACACGCGCGCCCGCGCGTCGACCGGCTCGTCGGACAGCTTGCCCGCGTAGGTGGCTTCGCCCGTCAGCGCGAACGGCTTCACGCCGTCGAGCTTCGCGCGCGCGGTCAGTGCGCCGTACGGCGTATCGATGCTGTCGAGCGCGAGTTCATGGCGACGGCCGTCGCTGCGGCCGTTCAGTGCGATATGGTCGAGCTGCGTCGTCGAACCGCCGTCGTGGATCGCAAGGCGATCGACGCGCAGGTCGTCGATCCGCAATTGCAGCGGCAGGCTCAGGTCCTGCGGCGTCGTGCTCGGCGTCGACGGCCCCGGCGCGATCCGCACGTCGATCGTGCCCGCGCGAAGATAGGCGATGGACAGCCGCCACGGCGCGCGGGTCAGCGCCCAGCGGCCCGCGATCCGGTCGATGCGCACTTCCGTGCCTGCACCGCCGGGGCTTGTCCACGCGAAGTCGCGCAGCCGCACGCCGGTCGCGAGCGAACCGCCCTCGAGCGTGCCGGCAAGCTGCCCGCCGAGCACGCGCACGGCCGCCTGCCACGAGAGCCGCGTGCCGCGCTCGGTCGTCGCCGCGGCCAGTATCAGCCCCACCGCCAGCACGACGAGCAGCACGACCGTCGCGAGCGTCCACGCGACGACGCGCATCGCGCGTCCGCGGCGCGGCGCGCGCGGCGGCGCGTCGGGCGTGCCGTCGGGCGAGTCCGGGTCGTGAGGCGGCGGCGTGTCGTTCGGGTCCTTCGTCATGCGGTTCGTCTTGGATGAAGCGGTACGTTCAGAAAGCAATGCCGAGCGTCAGGTACGGGCGCACGCTGTGGTTGCGCAACCCGTACGCGACGTCGACGTTGATCGGGCCGACCGGGCTGCGCCAGCGCGCACCGATACCGACGCCCGGATAAAACACCTTCTCGCCCCACGCGTCGGTCGCGGTGCCGATGTCGAAGAACGTCGCGGCACCCCAGTCGCGGTTGAACCAGTGCTGGTATTCGGCGGTGCCCGTCATCAGGTACTTGGTTGGCAAAACGGAGCCGTCGACGCTGTTGCCGATGCTCTGGTAACCGTAACCGCGCACCGAGTTCGAGCCGCCCGCGCGGAACAGCAGCGACGCCGGCACGCCGGTCGAGCTGCCGCTCGTGAACACGCCGCCGAGCTCCGCGCGGAACACGAACAGGTCGCGCTTGCCGACCGGCAGGTATTGCTGGCCGCGCGCGTAACCGCGGATGAAGGTCTGGTCGGTCGCCACGCCCTTGACCGCGAAGCCGGCCTCCGCGTGGATCAGGTTGCCCGAGCGCGGAAACAGCGGATCGTCGACATTGCGGCGCGTCCAGGCCCATTGCGGCACAAGCGCGCGGCTCGTGGTCGGCCCCGCGCCGTTCTGGTCGAGCCGGTCCTGGTAGTACATCAGCGAATACGAATAGTCGATGAACTGGCCGGTGCGCGTGCGCTGCACGCCGCCCCGTGCACTGTAGATGCGCGTGTCCGACACGTTGGTATTCGTATAGGACGCGAGCACGCTGTTGGTCCAGCCTTTCTCGCCCGGCGGCATCGACAGCTGGACCTGCCCGTACTGCTGGATCTGGTCGAGCCGGCCCGACACGGTCAGCGGCCACGCCGCGCCGAACGTGTCGAGATACGTATAGGAGCCCTGCACGTGCGGCCCGGTATCGGTTGCGAAACCGACACCGCCGCGGATGTTGTTGTACGGGAACTCGCTAACCTTCACGTGCACGGGCGTGCGCTCGGGCTTCGTCGTATCGTCGCCGACGTCGATCGCGACGCTCGCGTAGTACGGCGTGTTCTGCAACTGCCGCTGCAATTCAGTGATCCGCTGTACGTCGTAGATCTCGCCTTCCGACAGCGGATTGACGTTCGTGACGATCTTCTCCGGATAACGACGCACGCCGTCGACATCGACCTTGCCGATCGTAAACGTCGGCCCGCTGTCGAACGTGACCGCGAGCGTCGCGCGCTGCGTGCGCGGGTCGATGCGCGCCTCGGACGACACGATCTTCGCGCCGAGATAACGGCGCGACTGCAGTTGCCTGAGCGCCGCGCCCTTCGCGCCGTCCCAGTCGGACTGCGTGAACGGGTCGCCCGGTTTCATCGAGAACGCGAAACGGGTCGCGGCCTCCTGCTTCGGATCTTCGGTGTCGACGGGGCCCTTGAACGTCAGGTCGACCGTCGACACGACGGTCTGCGGCCCCGGATCGACCGCGATGCGCACGTCGCGCTTGCCGTTGCGCGTGCGCACGTCGGTGCGCACGACCGGCGAGAAATAACCGGCCGTCGCGGTCAGGTCGCGCACCTGCTGCGGCGTGGCGGTCACGAGGAAGTCGAACTGGTCTTCGCTGATGTCGTCGCGCTTCGCGAAGCGCGCAATATCGAGGTGCGACTTGAGCAGCTTGCGGACCGAGCGCGGCGCGTCGATGTCGACGTCGTACTTCGCGAGGGCCGGCAGCGCGAAGAACGCGGCGACGCAACCCGCGAGGGCCGCCCGTGCGGCGCGGGCCGCGGTGCCGGCGAAATTGCGTGCCGCGCGCGGGCCTGCGTCATGCGCCGTGTGTGCTTGCTGGTTCGACTGCCCCGCCAAATATGACCTCGCCCTCGGTTGTCACGGTTTCGTGGAAACCCTGTATTTGACCACAGGGCAGCGGCGATGCCCGCACGCGCGAGGCTGTGACGCTTGCGCGCAACGGCGCGCGCACGGGCCCGGGCCGCGTCGCCGCAGGTGCGCGCCCGCGGATTCGACGCGCGATTGGCGCCGGCCGTTCCCGCGATGCGGTAAAATCCCGCCATCGCGAATCCGGCGCATCGTGCGCCGCCCGAAACGGAAAATCCAGCCATGCCGTACCAGTCCGACGTCACGCAGTTCCTGAACCAGCTCAAGCAACAGAAGCCGACGCTCGAGGAAGAGCAGCGCAAAGGCCGTTCGCTGCTGTGGGACAAGCAGCCGATCGACCTCGAAGAGCGCGACGACCAGCAGGAATCGCGCGTGAAGCAAACGTCGTACGTCTACTACCAGAACTTCTGACGACGTGAGCGCCGCCGACGAGGCCAGCGCCGCCCGGCAGGACGACGCGATCGCCGCGCCCGCGGGCGCCGATTCGACGCCCGACACGGTCGACGGTGTCGCGGCGTTCGCTCGCCTGTACGGCGAGCCGCTCTTCAAGCTGCCGCAGGATCTCTACATCCCGCCCGATGCGCTCGAGATTTTCCTCGAGACGTTCGAAGGCCCGCTCGACCTGCTGCTGTACCTGATCCGCAAGCAGAACTTCAACGTACTCGACATCCCGATGGCGCAGGTCACCGCGCAATATCTGGGCTATGTCGACCAGATCCGCACGTCGAACCTCGAGCTGGCAGCCGAATACCTGCTGATGGCCGCGATGCTGATCGAGATCAAGTCGCGGATGCTGCTGCCGGTCAAGAAAGCCGACACCGGCGAGGAAGCGGAAGATCCGCGCGCCGAACTCGTGCGCCGCCTGCTCGAATACGAGCAGATGAAGCTCGCTGCCCAGCGTATCGACCGGTTGCCGCAGCTCGGCCGCGACTTCCTGCGCGCCGACGTCTACATCGAGCAAAGCATCACGCCGCGCTTCCCCGACGTGAATTCGGACGACCTGCGCGCCGCGTGGGCCGATGTGCTCAAGCGCGCGAAGCTCGTCCAGCACCACAAGATCTCCCGCGAGGAACTGTCGGTGCGCGAACACATGAGCCTGATCCTGCGCCGGCTGCAGAACGCGCGCTTCATGGAGTTCGCCGACCTCTTCGACACGTCGCGCGGCGTACCGGTCGTCGTCGTGAATTTCATCGCGATGCTCGAGCTCGCGCGCGAATCGCTCGTCGAGATCACGCAGCCCGAGCCGTTCGCGCCGATCTACGTGCGCCTCGCGTACCTGCCCGCGTAGGGCCCGCGCCCGCCCTTCCCGTTCTCCCGATTCGTCCCGACGCTCGCCGCTTCGCCGCGGCGGGTGGCCACGCCCCCGGGTCGTGGTTCGTTTCCGGCACGCCCGATTAAAAAGTGAACGATCGTTCTCTTTTCGATGCGTTTGGCGGCCAAATCCTCTACAATCCGCCGACGCCCGATGCGCCGCCCGCGCGCCGGCGTTCTCCGCTTCGACCCCGACGCCGCCGCTGCGGCGCCAACGCGCGCATGCGCGAGGAACCCGCTACCCGATCATGAAAGTCATCAGCTCGATCCATGAACTGCGCGACCAGTTGCGCGGACAGAACCGCACGGCGTTCGTGCCGACGATGGGCAACCTGCACGAAGGGCACCTGTCGCTGATGCGCCTCGCGCGCCAGCACGGCGACCCGGTCGTGGCGAGCATCTTCGTCAACCGGCTGCAGTTCGGCCCGAACGAGGATTTCGACAAGTATCCGCGCACGCTGCAGGACGATATCGAGAAGCTGCAGAAGGAAAACGTCTACGTGCTGTTCGCGCCGACCGAGCGCGACATGTACCCGGAACCGCAGGAATACCGCGTGCTGCCGCCGGACGACCTCGGCGGGATTCTCGAGGGCGAGTTCCGCCCCGGCTTCTTCGCCGGCGTGTGCACGGTCGTCACGAAGCTGATGTCCTGCGTGCAGCCGCGCGTCGCCGTGTTCGGCAAGAAAGATTACCAGCAGCTGATGATCGTGCGCCGCATGTGCCAGCAGCTCGCGCTGCCGGTCGACATCGTCGCGGCCGAGACCGTGCGCGACGACGACGGCCTCGCGCTGTCGTCGCGCAACCGCTACCTGACGGCCGACGAGCGCAAGGAAGCGCCCGAGCTCGCGAAGACGCTGCAGCGCGTGCGCGACAGCGTGCTCGGCGGCGAACGCGACCTCGGCAAGCTCGAGCAAGTGGCGCGCACGCACCTGGCAGAGCGCGGCTGGGCGCCCGACTACCTGTCGATCCGCCGCCGCGCAAACCTGATCGCGCCGAGCGCCGCCGAACTCGAAGCCGGCGAGCCGCTCGTCGTGCTCGCGGCCGCGAAGCTCGGCGCGACGCGCCTCATCGACAACCTGGAAATCTGACGGGCCGCCCGCCCGCGCCTCTCACGACGCATCACGGAGACACCATGCAGCGCCACATGCTCAAATCGAAGATCCACCGCGCGGCCGTCACGCACTGCGAGCTGCACTACGAAGGCTCGTGCGCGATCGACGAAGACCTGCTCGAAGCGTCGAACATCGTCGAAAACGAACGGATCGACATCTGGAACATCAACAACGGCGAGCGCTTCTCGACGTACGCGATCAAGGGCGAGCGCGGCAGCGGGATGGTCTCGCTGAACGGCTCGGCCGCGCGCCGTGCGCAGCTCGGCGACCTCGTGATCATCGCGGCATTCGCGATGGTCGACGAAGCCGAACTGCAGGCCGGCTGGAAACCGAAGCTCGTGTTCATCGACGACGGCAACAAGATCAAGGGCCACCGCGATCACGTGCCGACGCAGAACTGGACGTAACCTGAGCGGCCGCCCGCGTGCCGTGGCGCGCGGGCGCGACCGCGCCGCTTGCGGTCGAAGGGCCGGATCCCGTGCGGCACGGGATCCGGCCCTTTCTCATTGTGTCGTGCATCGGCCCGACGGCCGCGCGATCAGGACGCCTTGGCGACCTTCTCCGTCTTCTCGGCCTTCGGCACGCGGCGCTCGGCCCATTCGACGATCGGCCGCCACTGTTCGAGATCCTTGTCGACCCGGCTCTTGGCGACGTCCCACAGCGTGAGCCCGTGCGCGGCGATCTGCACGTAGTTCTGCGTGTCGCGCACGTAACCGAGCACCGGCAGGCCGAGCCCTTCCACGAAGCGGTGCAGCTGGTCGGACGAGCGCGTGCGCGCATCGACCCGCATCCCGACGATCCCGACCTCGACGTTGCCCTTGCGCATGGCCTTCTCGCCGGCGAGGCGCTCCAGAAACTGCTGGGTCGCGAGAATATCGAACATCGACGGCTGCAGCGGCACGATCACCTTGTCGGCCAGTTGCAGCGCGACGCCGAGCCGGTTGCCGTGCAGGCCGGCCGGCGTATCGATCACCGCATATTCGAGGCCGCGCGGCGGCTTCGACGGCGCGTCCGGATCGAGATCCCACGCCTCGATTGCCGGCAAGCCGGCCGGCCGCAGGTCGAGCCACGCGTGCGCGGACTGCTGCCGGTCCAGGTCGGCGAGCGCGACCCATGCGCCCTGCGCCGCGAAATAGCCGGCAAGATTGGTGGACAACGTGCTCTTCCCCACGCCGCCCTTCGGATTCGCCACCACGATCACCGTCATGAATTCCCCCGAAAAAGCCACGCGGCGCCGGCCGCATGGCTGGCGCCGCTCGATTGCGGATACAGGGAGCGATGATATCGGCAAACGGGGGATCACCGGAACGGGTTGCGCCGAACGGTGTGCCGCTCATGCGCCCGTCATGCGCGCTGAACCGCGGCCTCCCGTGCACCGATCGCGAACGCGCCGCCGCCCAGCAGTGCCTGCACGGCAAGCGTGACGGCCCAGAACGCCGGATATTCCCAGCCGCCGTTCGGCGACGAGAAGCTCCAGCCGTTCGGCAGATGCGCCGCCGTTGCGCCGAGCATGAACGGCAGCAGCGCGAGCGCGGCGACGCGCACGCGGAAGCCCGCAAGCAGCGCAAGGCCGCCGGCCAGTTCGACGAACGTCGTCAGGTACGCGAGCCAGCCCGGCAGGCCGATCGACGCAAAGAACTGCGCGGCGCCGGGTAGCGTGAAGACGAACACCTTCTGCGCGACGTGCGCGAGGTACAGCACGCCGAGCGCGACGCGCAGCAGCGTCGCGGCGAAATCGTTCAGGCGATTGGGGTTCATGGCGGATTCCTTCGTGAGTGGATGAGAATGGACCCCACTCTATTCGAAGCGATTCGGCCGATAAACACGCCAATCCGCTTTAACTGATTCCCACCAGGAACGAATAAGACCAAAAAAAGGGCATGACCGATCATGCCCCGATACCTGCGTCAGTAACCGCTTTTGCCTTGCGTGGCATCGCCGGAACCGGACTGGCTGCCGCCCGGTGCATATGAATCGCACGCGTGCGCAACCGCCGATGCGCCCAGCAGCGCCGCGAGCAGCACGCTCCACCACCATCGAGCCTTCATCGTCGCACTCCTCCAGACGGACATCCGCCCTCCTGTGTTGTATGCGATCCGGCGGAAAAAGCGAGGGCGGCACGGCGCCGCTTCAACGAAACTCGGCGTACAGCGTGTCGAGGTCGAGATGTTCGGCGAATGTGTCGGCCAGCCGTTCCAGCGATGCCTCGCGCAGCGCCGGATAGTCGATGCGGTCCGCGCCGTCGAGCCCGGCCCACGCGAGCAGCGCCGCGCACGCGTCGGGCGCGTCGAACAGCCCGTGCACGTAGGTCGCGAGGATCTGGCCGTCGGCGGAAACCGCGCCGTCCGGGCGCGCGCCGCCCTGCGCGGAGTCGGCTGCCAGCGTCAGCGCGGGCGCCGAGAGCGCGGGCCCGCGCGTGTCGCCCATGTGGATTTCGTAGCCGCGCACGGCGGCCCCACCCGGCAGCGCGAGATGTCCGGTCACGTTCTTCAGCGTCTTGTCGGGCTGCAGCGTCGTGTCGAAATCGAGTAGCCCGAGCCCCGGCACGCTGCCGGGCGCGCCTTCGAGGCCGAGCGGATCGTCGAGCGTGCGGCCGAGCATCTGCATCCCGCCGCAGATGCCGATCACCTTGCCGCCGTAGCGCAGGTGGCGACGGATCAGCGCGTCCCAGCGCGCGTCGCGCAGCCATGCGAGGTCGCGCTGCACGCTCTTCGAGCCGGGCAGGATCAGCAGGTCGGCATCCGGCACCGGGCCGCTCTTCCAGTAAGAGAACTCGACCTGCGGATGCGCGCGCAGCGGATCGAAATCGGTGTGGTTGCTGATGCGCGGCAGCGCGGGCACGACGACGCGCAGCACGCCGGCGTCGCCGCGTGCGGCGGCGCTACGTGCCTGCGCGGGCAGCATGTCCTCCGCATCGAGCATCAGCCCGTGCAGGTACGGCAGCACGCCGAATACCGGCTTGCCGGTCTGCGCGCGCAGCCAGTCGAGCCCCGGTTCGAGCAGCTTGAAGTCGCCGCGGAAGCGGTTGATCACGAAGCCACGCACGCGTGCGCGCTCGCTGTCCGACAGGCACGCGAGCGTGCCGACCAGGTGCGCGAACACGCCGCCGCGGTCGATGTCGGCGACGAGCACGACCGGGCAGTCGACGCGCTCGGCAAAACCCATGTTCGCGATGTCGCCGTCGCGCAGGTTGATCTCGGCCGGGCTGCCGGCGCCCTCGACGATCACCGTGTCGTAACCGGCGCGCAGGCGTGCATACGACTCGAGCACCGCGTCGAACGCGACCGGCTTGTAGTCGTGATACGCCCGCGCGTTGAGGTTCATACGCGCCTTGCCGTGAATGATCACCTGCGCGCCGCGGTCGCTCGTCGGCTTCAGCAGCACGGGGTTGAAATCCGTATGCGGCGCGACGCCCGCGGCCAGCGCCTGCAGCGCCTGCGCGCGGCCGATCTCGCCGCCGTCGGCCGTCACCGCGCTGTTGAGCGCCATGTTCTGCGGCTTGAATGGCGCAACGCGCGCGCCGGCACGGCGCGCCAGGCGGCACAGGCCCGCGACGAGCGTGCTCTTGCCCGCGTCGGAGGTCGTGCCCTGGATCATCAGCGTGCCGCGCGGCCGCAACTCGGGTGCATTCATCGTGTAAAGGTCGTCGCGAATCAAAGGCCGCATTATCGCCCGCGCCGGTACGCCCGCGCCGTTACAATCACGCGATGATTCCGCACGACCTCACCTTCGTCCTCGGCGGCGCGCGCTCGGGCAAGAGCGCGCATGCCGAGCAGCTCGCGGCCGACAGCGGCCGCCCCGTCACCTACATCGCGACCGCGATCGCCGCGGATGCCGAATTCGCGCAGCGCATCGCGCATCATCGCGCGCGCCGGCCGGCCGAATGGGGGTTCGCCGATGCGCCCGTCGACCTCGCCGGCACGCTCGCGCGGCTCGACGATCCGCACGCATGCCTGCTGGTCGACTGCCTGACGCTGTGGCTCACGAACCTGCTGTGCCCGGCCGACGGCAAACCGCTCGACGATGCGCAGTACGCGGTGCAGGTCGAGCGACTCGAGCACGCATTGCGCGGCGCGCGCGCGAAGGTGATCGTCGTCAGCAACGAGATCGGGCTCGGCGTCGTGCCGCTCGGGTCGGTCACGCGCCGCTACGTCGACGAACTCGGGCGCCTGAACCAGCGCGTCGCCGCGCTCGCGACGCGCGTGACGCTGCTCGTCGCCGGGCTGCCGCTCGACCTCAAGACGGGAGCGCCGTCATGCTGATGCTGTCGCTGCCCGTCGTCGCGATGCTCGCGGTCGCGGCCGCGATCGTCGACCGTGCGATCGGCGAGCCTGCCGGCTGGCATCCGCTCGTCGCGTTCGGCCGGCTCGCCGCGCGCATCGAAGGCGCATTGAACACCGGCCGGCACGGCCGCGTGGTCGGCGTCGCCGCGTGGGCCGCAGCCGTCGTGCCGCCGGTGGCCGTCGCCGCATGGCTCGTAGCCGCGCTGCCGTGGCCGCTCGCGGCCGCGCTGCACGTCGCGCTGCTGTGGTTCGCGCTCGGTGCGAAAAGCCTCGCCGACCATGTCGCACCGATCGCCGCGGCGCTGCTGCGGCGCGACCTCGACGCCGCGCGCACGCTGACCGCGCGTATCGTGTCGCGCGATACGAGCGACGCCGACGAAGGCGCGTTGTCGCGCGCGGCCGTCGAATCGGCGCTCGAGAACGGCAACGACGCGATCTTCGGCGCACTCTTCTGGTTCGTCGTCGCGGGCGGCCCCGGCGCACTGCTGTTCCGCCTCGCGAACACGCTCGACGCGATGTGGGGCTACCGCACGCCGCGCTTCCTGACCTTCGGCTGGGCTGCCGCGCGGCTCGACGACGCGCTGAACTGGATTCCCGCGCGCCTCACGGCCGCGAGCTACGCGCTGCTCGGCGATACGGCCGCCGCATGGCGCTGCTGGCGCACGCAGGCACGCCACTGGGACAGCCCGAACGCGGGCCCCGTGATGGCCGCGGGCGCCGGCAGCCTGAACGTGCAGCTCGGCGGCCCGGCCGTCTATCACGGCGAGATCGAGGATCGTCCGGCACTCGGCACCGGCGCAACGGCGACCGCCGTCCACATCGTCGCCGCGCTGTCGCTCGTCACACGCACGCTCGCGCTATGGCTCGCGCTGCTGGTCGCGAGTGGCGCACTCGTCATGGCCACCCATCATGTCTGACACACGCATCGCGCACGGCGGCAACCTGCATGAAGCCGCACGCCGCCACGGCATTCCGTACGACGCGTGGCTCGACCTGTCGACCGGCATCAATCCGGTCGGCTATCCGGTGCCGCCCGTCCCGGCCGATGCGTGGCGCCGCCTGCCCGACGACGGCGACGGCCTCGCGGCCTGCGCCGCGCAGTACTACCGCGCGCCCGATCCCGCGCACGTGCTGCCGGTCGCCGGCAGCCAGGCCGCGATCCGCGCATTGCCTGCGTTGCTGCCGACCGGCGACGCCGGCGTCGCGTCGCTCGCCTATGGCGAATACGCACCCGCGTTCGCGCGTCACGGCCACCGCGTCGTTCCGCTCGACATCGGCACGGATACGCTGCCGGCGACGCTGCGTCACATCATCGTCGGGAATCCGAACAATCCGACCGCCGAATTCGTACCGGCCGAGCGCCTGCTCGGCTGGCATGCGCAGTTGTCGGCACGCGGCGGCACGCTGATCGTCGACGAAGCGTTCGCCGATACGGGCGCGACGCAATCGCTCGCGCCGCAGGTCGATCGCCCGGGGCTCGTCGTGCTGCGCTCGGTCGGCAAGTTCTTCGGTCTCGCCGGCATCCGCGCGGGCTTCGTGCTCGCCTGCCCCGAACGGCTCGTCGCGCTGCGCGACATGCTCGGCGCATGGACGGTCGGCGGCCCCGCGCGTCACGCGGTCGCCGCGGCGTTCGCCGATCGCGCATGGCAGGCCGCCGCGCGCGATCGGCTCGCGACCGACGGCGAGCGGCTGGCCGCACTGCTGCGCACGCACGGCTTCGCGGTTCGCGCGACACCGCTCTTCAGCTGGACCGACGACCCGCGCGCCGCGGCGCTGCACGCGGCGCTTGCGGCACGCGGCATCTGGACGCGACACTTCGCGAAGCCGTCGAGCGTGCGCATCGGCCTGCCGGGCAGCGAAGCCGAATGGCAGCGCCTCGGCGACGCGCTCGCGCACTGCGTGCCGACGCTGCAACAGGAATCCGCATGACCGCGCGCAAGTTCCGCCGGCTGGCGCCGGCCGCGACCCTGGTCGCGCTCGCTCATGCATCGCTCGTCCACGCGGATGTCACAACGCGTGACGACGCCGGCAATACCGTCACGCTGCCTGCGCCCGCGCAGCGCGTGATCAGCCTCGCGCCGCACGCGACCGAGCTGGTCTACGCGGCCGGCGGCGGCGCGAAGCTCGTCGGTACCGTCACGTACAGCGACTACCCGCCGGCCGCGCAAGCGGTGCCGCGCGTCGGCGACAACAAGGCGCTCGACCTCGAGCGGATCGCCGCGCTGAAGCCCGACCTGATCGTGGTCTGGCGGCACGGTAACGCCGAGCGGCAGACCGACGCGTTGCGCGCACTGCACATCCCGCTGTTCCTCAGTGAACCGAAACATCTCGACGACGTATCGTCGTCGCTGCGCCGGCTCGGCACGCTGCTCGGCACGCAGCCGGCAGCCGATGCGGCCGCGGCGTCCTTTGCGCGCGATATCGCGACGCTGCGTGCACGTTACGCCGCTCGCGCGCCCGTCACGATGTTCTTCCAGGTCTGGGACCACCCGCTGATGACGCTCAACGGCGCGCACCTGATCAACGACGTGATCGCGCTGTGCGGCGGCCGCAACGTGTTCGCATCGCTCAAGCCGCTCGCGCCGACCGTCACCGACGAGGCCGTGCTCGCGGCGAATCCGGAAGCGATCGTGACGACGAGCGCCGGCGCGACGCGCTCGGACGAACCGTTGCCGAGCCTGGCACGCTGGCGTGCGTGGCCCGCGCTGACGGCCGTTGCGCGCAACAACCTGTTCGCGATCGACGGCGACCTGCTGACACGGCCGTCCCCGCGGATCGCGCAAGGCGCGGCCGCGCTGTGCGAGGATCTCGATGCCGCACGAGCGCGGCGGACGGCGCGCTGATTTCCGGCGACTCGCGCATGTGTCGCGCACCTGTCCGTGATGCATCCGGTGCTTGAGATGGTTTGACCGCGCGTCGTGTCATTCACATGCAGACGCGGGCGAGCTTATTGATCCCAGTGCATGACTTCCCATGTTCGCGCCGCATCGTCCGCACGCAGCCAGACGACACCAGCTGTCGGCACCGGCCGCGACAGCAGCGTATCGAGCGGCACACGCAACACATGCGACGCAAACGCGCGGATCACGCCCGCATGCGTGACCGCCCACTGCGGCCGATTGACCTGCACAACCGCATCGGCCCGCCGTGCAACCCGCGCGGCGAACCGCTCGACGCTTTCGCCGCCATGCGCGCACGCATGCATCAGGTCGGCCGCCCACGCATCGAGCGCCGCACGGTCGATATCGTCCCAGCGCTGCATTTCCCATGCGCCGAAATCCATTTCCTGCCAGCCGGCATCGCGTTGCAGCGGCACATCGAATGCCTGCGCGAGCCGTTCGGCAACCGACGCGCATCGCGTCAGCGGGCTCGTCCAGATCCGTTCGGGCCGCGGCGCACCGAGAGCCGACAGATGCGCGCGCACGGCATGCGCGCCGGCATCGGCCGGCGCGGCGAGCGGCACGTCGCTGCGCCCGTAGCAGACGCCCGGTTCGACGGCAACGGCCGGATGGCGGATCAGGACGACGTCCATCCGAGCACCACGAGATAGATCGCCAGTTCGTTCAGTTGCTGCGCGAAGCCGAGGCAGTCGCCCGTATAACCGCCGATCCGCTTCACGAAATAACGGGCTGCCCACGCGCGCACCAGCACGAGCGCGACGCCTGCGGCGACACCCGTGCGCCAATCCGGCCAGAACAGCCACGGCAATCCGAAACCCGCCGCGACGCACGCCGCGCGCGCGCCCATCCGTTGCGCGACCGGTTTCGCCTTGCCTTCGGGGCGCACATAGTCGAGCGACATCAGCAGGCTGACGGCCGCCGCGCGGCTCGCCGCATGCGCGGCGATCATCGTCCATGCGGCGCGCAGCGGCGGCATCGCCGCGAGCGCCTGCCATTTCAGGCCGAGCGCGATCACGAGCGCGACCGCGCCGAACGTGCCGATCCGCGAGTCGTGCATGATGCGCAGCACGTCGTCGCGCGTATAGCCGCCGCCGAACGCGTCGCAACTGTCGGCCAGGCCATCCTCGTGGAAGGCGCCGGTCGCGAGCAGCGTCGCGGCCATCGACAGCCCGACCGCGATCGACGCGGGCAGCACGCGCAGCGCGGCGAGATAGACAAGCGCGCCCCACGCGCCGACGCATGCGCCGACGAGCGGGAAATAGCGCGCGGCCTGGTCGAGATCGCCGGCCGCGTAGCCGATCGCGCGCGGCACGGGCACGCGCGTGAAGTACCCGAGCGCGACGAAGAAGTAGCGCAGTTCGGCACGCACGCACGCGCGGTCAGGCGTCACGATTGTCGACGCCAGCGGACTCGAAGCTCGCCATCTCGCTGAGGAACGCAGCCGCCGCGCGCACGAGCGGCAGCGCGAGCGCCGCGCCCGTACCTTCGCCGAGCCGCAGGTCGAGCGCGAGCAGCGGCTTCGCGCCGAAGTGCTCGAGCATGCGCCGGTGCCCGGCCTCGTGCGACGTATGCGAAAACACGCAGTAGTCGCGCACGCCGGGCACGATGCGCTCGGCGACGAGCAGCGCGGCCGTCGCGATGAAACCGTCGACGAGGATCGTCATTCGCTCGCTCGCGGCCGCGAGATACGCGCCCGTCATCATCGCGATCTCGAAACCGCCGAACGTCGCGAGCACGTCGAGCGGCGCGATCGCGTGCGAGTGCTTGACGAGCGCGCGGCCGAGCACCGCGCGCTTGTGCGCGAGGCCCTGGTCGTCGAGGCCCGTGCCGCGCCCGACACATGCGTCGATCGGCACGCCGAGCAGGCGGCTCATCAGGCACGCGGCCGACGACGTGTTCGCGATCCCCATCTCGCCGAAGCCGATCACGTTCGTGCCGAGGGATGCGTGCAGGCGCACGCGTGCCGCACCGGCCGCAAGCGCCGTCATCGCCTCGTCGTGCGTCATCGCCGGCTCCGCCGCGAAGTTGCGCGTGCCGCGCGCGACCGGCAGCGACACCAGCCGGTCGGACAACGGCAGCGGCGACGCCACGCCCGCATCGACGATCTCGAGCGCGCTCTGCGCGACGCCCGAGAACGCGTTGATCGCCGCGCCGCCGGCCAGGAAGTTCGCGACCATCTGCGCGGTCACCGCCTGCGGATAGGGACTCACGCCCTCGGCCGCGATCCCGTGATCGCCTGCGAACACGATCATCACGGGGCGCTGCACGACCGGCCGCTCGGTGCGCTGGATCAGGCCGATCTGCAGCGCGATCGCCTCGAGCTGGCCGAGGCTGCCGGGCGGCTTGGTCTTGTGGTCGATCACATGCTGCAGGCGCTTGCGCAGCGCATCGTCGAGCGGCGCGATCGCGGGCGGGAATTGGGTCGGAGTCGTCATCGAAGAACCCTGTCGTTGGCGCGGCCTGCGCCGCGCATCGTAAAGGAAAAGGTCATTGTCGCTCGGGCCACGCAGGCAGCAGCGCGTCGCGGCCATGCTCGCGAATCAGCACGAGCGGATAGCCGAACGCGTCGCTGGCGCGCTCGGGCGTCAGCACGTCGTGCACGGGGCCGGCCCATGCATGACCGCGGCCGTCGAGCAACAGCGCATGCGTCGCGAAACGCCGCGCGAGATTCAGGTCGTGGCACGAGAACAGCACCGTGCGCGGGCCCGCGTCGAGCCACGCGGCCAGCGCGGTCAGGCAGTCGATCTGGTGATGCAGGTCGAGATGCGCGAGCGGCTCGTCGAGCAGCATCAGCGGCGCATCCTGGCACAGCGTCGCGGCCAGCGCGACCCGCTGCCGCTCGCCGCCCGACAGCGACAGCACGTCGCGCGACTCAAGTGCGGCAAGGTCGAACGTCGCGAGCGCATCACGCGCGGCCGCGCGGTCGCCGTCGCGCTCCCAGCCCCAGCCGCCGAGATACGGAAAGCGATTGAGCAGCACCGTGTCGAACACGGTCGCGCTGAATGCATCGTGCAGTTGCTGCGGCATCAGCGCACGGCGCTGCGCGAGCTGCGCAGGCTTCCATGCGACGAGCGGCCGGCCGTCGATCTCGACGCGCCCGCCGGCTGGCGGCTGCAGCCCCGCGAGCGTCGCGAGCAGCGTCGTCTTGCCCGCACCGTTCGGCCCCGCGACGCACCAGATTTCGCCGGGACGGAAGGCCTGCGTGAGACCGTCGAGCAGTGTGCGCGCGCCGGCCTTCAGCGTCAGGTCGACGGTCACGCAGGCCATGTCGTTGCCGGCGGCAGCGGCGTGCTGTGCAGTGCCCGTCATCGCATCGGTCTCCTCAGCAACATCCACAGGAACACCGGCACGCCGATCAACGCGGTCATCACGCCGACCGGCAGTTGCGCGGGCGCGATCGCGGTGCGCGCGAGCAGGTCGGCCGCCATCACGCCGCCGCCGCCCGCAAGCATCGCGGCCGGCAGCAGCATGCGCTGGTCGTTGCCGAACGCGAGCCGCAGCGCGTGCGGCACGACGAGGCCGACGAAGCCGATCGTGCCGGCCGTCGTCACCGCGGCCGCGGCGGCCAGCGACGCGACGAGATAGATCCGCACACGCAGGCGCGCGACGGGCACGCCGAGCGCGAGCGCGGTCGTGTCGCCGCGCAGCAGCACGTTCAATTGCGGCGCAGCCGGCAGCGCAACACATGCGGCCAACAGCAGCGCACCCCATGCGAACCACGGCGCGGTCACGCCGTTCAGGTCGCCCGTCAGCCAGAAGATGATCCCGCGCAGCCGCGCATCGGGCGCGAGCGACAGCAGCAGCGTGACGAGCGCGCCCCACCCTGCCGCGATCACGACACCGGTGAGCAGCAGCCGCGGCGACGCGTCGCGCGAATCGCCGCGCCACAGCTCGCGGCGCGCGAGGCCGAGCACGAGCGCGACCGACACGAGCGAGCCCGCGAACGCCGACGCATCGACGAGCCACCACGCACCGCCCGCGATCATCGCGACGAGCGCGAACCCGGCCGCGCCGCCGGACACGCCGAGCACGTACGGTTCCGCGAGCGGGTTGCGCAGCAGCACCTGCAGCAGCGCACCGGCAAGCGCGAGCAGCGCACCGCATGCGAAACCCGCGAGCGCGCGCGGCAGGCGCAGCGTGCGGACGATGTCGGCGAACAGCGCGTCGCCGCCATGCGGCACGAGCGACGCGAGCGCCTGCCACGGCGACATCGGCACGCTGCCGATCGACAGCGACGCGACGAACAGCAACGCGACCGCAGCGGCCAGCGCGGCCCAGATCGCGGCGGCGCGCGCGGCGCTCATGCCGCGCACGGCCCCGCGCACGACGCGCGGCGCATCCGCTTACTGCTGCTGCCAGCCGAGCGTGACATAGGCACCGCGCTTCGGCGTGTTGTAGGCATATGCAAGCTCGTAGTCCTTGTCGAGCAGGTTGTCGATGCGCGCGCTGACGTACCACGACTTCGTGATGTTGTAGCGCGCGGACAGGTTGACGATCCCGTAGCCGCCGAGCCGCCCGCCGCCCGAATCGTTACGCGCGCCGCTCACGAGCCATTCGCCGCCGACGCGCCACGCGCCGAACGCGCGGTTCACGGCCATCGACGCGAAACGTCGCGCGCGGCGGTCGAGATCCTGATTCTGCGTTTCGTTGACCGGGTTCTGCAACGTGGCGGCAACCCGTACGTCGGTCGCGCCGACATGCCCCTGCCACGACCCTTCGAGCCCCTGCACCTTCGCGCTGCCGACGTTCTGCGCAATATAGTAGAAACCGCTCCCGTCGGGCCGATAGTTGATCAGGTTTGCATAGCGCGTCTGGAACGCGGTGAGCCGCATCACGCCCACTGCATCGGACGCGTACTGCAGCGCGGCCTCGATCGAATGGCTGCGCTCCGGCTGGATCGACGGGTTGCCGGCCATCGGGTAATAGAGGTCGTTGAAGCTCGGCGCGCGGAACGCGTCCGAATAGCTCGCGGTCACCTTCCAGCGATCGGTCAGTTCGAGGCCGTAGCCGAGATAGTAGGAATTGGCGCCGCCGAAGTCCGAGTACTGGTCGCGGCGCAGGTTCGCCTGGAACTGCTGGCGGCCGAAGCGCCCCGAGTAACCGATCCAGCCGGAATTCACGTGACGCTGCGGCGCGGCATACGCATTCGACATGAACTGCTGGTCGAGCCGCTCGTAGCCGGCCTGGATCAGGTGTTCTGGCGCGATGCGGAAGTCGTTTTGCCACGTGTACTGGCGGTTGTCGGTATTGAAGTGATCGGTGTAGACGCCGTTCAACGCCGACTGGCTGCGATCGTTGCCGGTCGAGACGCTCAGGTGAGCGGTCCACCAGTCGGTCAGCTTGCCGTTCGCGAACGCACGCACCTGCTGCACGCGCGAATAGAGGTTGTTCAGGTCGGTCGGCACGCCCCACGCATTGTCGTAGCTGTTGTTGCCGTTCGACTGGAAGTAGCTGACGCCCGCATCCCAGCGGTCGTTGAAGCGGTGGCGCAGCGCCGCGGTGATGCTCTCGTTCAGGTAGCCGTTCGCATTCGGATTCGCGTTCGGCTTCTTCGCCGGGTCGAGCGCGGAAAAACCGTTGTCCTTGTCGCGTGCGATCGACACGCTGAACGTCGTCTTCCCGTCGCTGTCGAGCCGGCCCGATACGCCGACCTGCTGTGTCTGTGTGCCGTAGCTGCCGACGCCGACCGCGAAGTTGAAGCGCGGCGGATGATTGCCGCCGTCCTTCGTGAACACCTGCACGACGCCGCCGATCGCGCCCGAGCCGTACAGCGACGACACGTTGCCGTTGACGATCTCGACGCGCTCGATCTGGTCGAGCGGCAACTGGCTCAGTTGCGCGGCACCGAGACTCGCGGAATCGACCCGCACACCGTCGATCAGCACGAGCGACTGCGTCGACTCCGCGCCGCGCAGGAACATCGTCGCGCTCGCGCCCGGGCCGCCGTTGCGCACGATCTGCGCGCCGGGCGCGAGCGCGAGCAGCGTCGGCAGGTCGGCGCCCGGGTGCGCGGCGATATCCTGCGCGTCGAATACGGTGGTTTGCGGAATCGTGTCGGCCAGCGCCTGCGGCGCGCGCTGCGCCGTGACGACGACCGGTTCGAGCATGGTTGCAGCGGCCGGCTGGGCCGCGGGCACTGTGGACGTTGCCGCGGGTACGGCGGACGCCGCGGAATCGGCATTCGCCGCGGTCTGCGCGGCGGCGGCCAGCGGCAATCCGCAGAGCGCGCCGAGCGCCGTGCGGACGATTGGGGTCAGCATGAAGATAAATCCCGTGAAGCACTGCGCGCCCCGCCTCCCCGCAGGCCACGCGTCACGAAGCCCGTGAGGGCTCCCCGCCTCGGCCGGTATCCGGGCTGGCGGCGTACCGGCTCGCCTTCCCGCGCGATGACGCGCAGTGGCCCGCGCCCGCGTGCGAAACCTGCACGCGGAACGCGCCCGAGCCGGCCTGCGTCACTGGACGCGGCCGCTTACCGTTGCGGGGGCAGCGCAGGTTGGCGGTCTCCTGGCGGAGCCCGCGCCCTGCTTCCCGTTTAACCGCGCGTTCCACGCGCGAGCACCGAGGCGGCGCCAGTTTAGGAGCCGCTCGCGCGAGCGTCAAGGAAGCGTCCGGGCACGCACGGGACGCGCCTATTCGCGGCAAGAAGCGGGGGTGTTACGACTGGAAACGTTACAGATGTCGGATTGCGCGTTATTCCGCGCTAAAATGCTGGGTCTTTAGAGGACGCAGCAAATGCTCAACGAACTCGAAACTTTATCTCAAAATATTGGCCGTCTGATTTCGCTGAACAAGCGCTATCACTCGGAACGGCTCGCGCTCGAGGAGCAGGTCGCGCAATTGCGCGCGGAAGCGGACACGGTCCGTGCGGAACTCGCGCAACTGCGCGACGAACGCAATGCGCTCGCAGCCGAGCGCGACACGCTGTCGGCAAAGATCGACGACGCGCAGGTGAAACTGAACGCGATTCTCGAAAAGCTGCCGCGCTCGAAAAGCGCGGAACAAGCCGACAACCAGCTCGACCTGCTGGATGCGCAGGCGCGTACGGATGGCGATGACGCGGCCAGCCACGGAGAACATGCATGAGCACCAAGCAGATCGAAGTCTCGATTCTCGGTCAGGCCTATCGTCTCGCCTGTTCGGCCGAGACCGAAGCGGCGCTGCTCGAGGCGGTCGCGCGCGTCGACGCCGAAATGTCGAAAATCCGCTCGAACAGCTCGGTACGCGGCACCGATCGCATCGCGGTGATGGCGGCGTTGTCGCTCGCATCGGAATTGCTGCGGCTGCAAACGAGCGTGCGGCACGGTGAAGCATTTCCGGCGGAGGAAATCCGTCGTACAATGCACCAGATGAACGAACAGCTCGGCGCGGTGCTCGCACAGCACGAGACGCAGTAACGTTTTAATCGATGCGTCGATTCTCCTTGATCTCGGCGATCAACGGTGGTCAAATTGGCGCATCGAAACACAGTTCAGTCAGCTTCCCTGCCTGGTTCGCCAAGGTCATATATTCCTTGAACCAATGCCATGTGCACGGTTGCGGAAATTTGTAGCACGGGCGCGCGCGTCACTCTGTCTGATGTACCCGAAGTGCTGCTAACTGCGACCAATTCTGAACCTCAGGTTCAGGATGCCGGCCTAGCGGCCAAGGCGGGGACCTATCCAACGGCATCGGGCAAAGCCCGGTGCCGTTTTCTTTTGTAGCAGCCTCTTTCTGCGTCGATCACGATCCATGCAATACTGGCTGATGAAGTCCGAACCGGACGAAGCAAGCATCGACGATCTCGCCAACGCACCGCAGCGCTCGCTGCCGTGGACCGGCGTGCGCAACTATCAGGCGCGCAATTTCATGCGCGACACGATGAAGATCGGCGATGGCGTGCTGTTCTACCACTCGAGCTGCCCCGAGCCGGGCATCGCAGGCCTCGCCGAAGTGTCGTCGACGCCCTACCCCGATCCCACGCAGTTCGATCCGAAAAGCCCTTATTACGACCCGAAGTCGACGCAGGACGCGCCGCGCTGGCTGCTCGTCGACGTGCGCTATGTGAAAAAGGCGCCGCTCGTGCCGCTCGCCGCACTGCGCGAACACGACGAACTCACCGACATGCGCGTGCTCGCACGCGGCAACCGGCTGTCGATCACGCCAGTCACGCGCGCCGAATGGCGGTTCATCACCGAAAAGCTGATGAAGTAGGCGCACGCAGCAGGCGCGCGCCAAAGGTCAAATCTCGTCAGCACGCGCGGCCGCCACGGAACTCGCGGGTCTTTCGCGCAGCCTAAGCAACCGCTGTCGGCCTATCGGGCCGGCTGTTTTTTTTCGTTGCGCGGTACGCCCGCGTCGTGCACGCGTGATCCGCGTGCGCGCCCTCGCACAAGGAGCCCAACAATGACCAAGAAATCCGCACTCGCGCTGTCGCTCGCCCTCGCCGCCGCCGTTCCCGTCGCGCTGACGCTCGCGTCGCCCGCCGCACACGCGCAGACCGCGAATCCGCACTTTCCGGAACCGGCGGGCGTGCTGTCGCTTTCGTCGCAGGCCAGCGCCGACGTGCCGCAGGACATCATCCACATCACGCTGTTCTACGAACAGCAGGCCAAGGATCCGGGCAGCCTCACGTCCGCACTGAACCAGCGCGCCGATGCCGCGCTGTCGCAGGCGAAGGGCGTCTCGGGCGTCTCCGCACACACGGGCGCATTCTCCGTGTATCCGAGCACCGATCGCGACGGGAAGATCTCCGCATGGCGCGGCCGTACCGAGGTCGCGCTCGAATCGCGCGATTTCGCCGCGGCGTCGAAGCTTGCAGGCCAGCTGTCGAACCTGATGCAGGTCGCGAACGTCGAGTTCTCGCTGTCGCCTGAAGCGCAGCGCACGGCCGAGCAGAAGCTCACAACCGACGCGATCAAGTCGTTCCGCGCCCGCGCGGACGAAGCCGCGAAGGCGTTCGGCTACAGCAGCTATACGATCCGCGATGTCAACGTCGGCAGCGGCCGCAACGTGCAGCCGTACCCGCGCATGATGGCGATGGCCGCGGCGCCGATGGACAGCGCGAAGATGAGCGCACCGATCGCGGTCGAAGGCGGCAAGGCGACCGTGTCGGTCACCGTCAACGGCTCGGTGCAGATGAAGTAACGCGCAACGCGCGGCTGTCAGAAACGCGAAACGCCGGCCCGAAGGCCGGCGTTTTTTATTTGCATGCGTGTTGCCGATGCACGCGCCAGTTGCGCGCGCATCGGTATTGCATCACGCAGCCGCATTCGCCGCGCGACGGCGATACGCCCAGACCATCAGCGCGATGCCCGCGATGATCATCGGCAACGACAGCCACTGCCCCATCGACAGGCCGAGCGCAAGCAGGCCGAGGAAGTCGTCGGGCTCGCGTGCGAACTCGACCGTGAAGCGCGCGAGGCCGTAGCCGATCAGGAACAGCGCGGACACGGCGCCCATCGGCCGCGACTTGCGCGAGAAGAAGAACAGCGCGAAAAACAGCGCGATGCCTTCGAGCGCGATTTCATAGAGCTGCGAAGGATGGCGCGGCAACATCTGGTACTGCATGAACACGTCGGCGAGATGCCACTTCTCGACGAGCGCCGGATGTTTCGGCAGCCATGCCGCATCGTCGCGCATCGCGCCCGGGAACAGCATCGCCCACGGCGCCGTCGGGTCGGTCACGCGGCCCCACAGCTCGCCGTTGATGAAGTTGCCGAGCCGCCCGGCCGCGAGCCCCGTCGGCACCATCGGCGCGACGAAATCGGTGACCTGCAGCCAGTTGCGCTTGCGCTGCCACGCGAACAGCATCATCGCGAGCGTCACGCCGAGGAAGCCGCCGTGAAACGACATGCCGCCTTCCCACACCTTGAACACGTCGAGCGGATGCGAGAAGTAGAAATCGGCCTTGTAGAACAGCACATAGCCGAGCCGGCCGCCGAGCACGGTGCCGAGCACGCCGTAGAACATCATGTCGTCGATGTCCTTCGCGGTCCAGCCCTGTGCCGCGACGTGCGGCAGCTTCAGGCGGATCCGGCCGACGACGATCGCCGCGATGAAGCCGACGAGATACATGAGGCCGTACCAGCGCACGGCCAGCGGCCCGAGATGGATCGCAACGGGGTCGAAATTCGGGTGAATGATCATGGGTTAGCGAAGAAGTTTTCGAATGCGGTACGGCGATCGCGAACGCGCAGCACCGCGCATTGGACGGCACCGATGCACCATCGTTCACGTCACGCGGCGAGGCCCTGCGCACGCACGACGTCGATGAAGCCGGCGAGCACCGGACTCACGTCGCCCGTGCGCCACACGAGGCCTGTCTCGACGACCGGCGCGTGACCGGCGAGCGGCCGGTAGACCACGCCGGTGCGCCGCAGGTTACGCAGCGATTGCGGCACCAGTGCGACGCCCATGCCGGCCGACACGAGGCTGACGATCGTCTGCATCTGGATCGCCTCCTGGCCGATGCGCGGAGTTTCCCCCGCCGCGCCGTAGCAGCCCGTAATGATGTCATAAAAGCCGGGCGCCAAACGACGCGGAAAGATCACGAGCGGCAATGCGGCGACATCGGCGAGATGCACGGGTTCGTCGTCGGGCGCGTCGGACGCTGCCGCCGGCATCGCAACCACCAGCGGCTCGCGCACGACGGGCAGGTACGACAGCCCGGCCGCGTGACGCGGCGGCACCGGCGGAATGACGAGCCCCGCGTCGATGCGGCCGGCGACGAGCTCGTCGATCTGCACGTCGCTCGTCGCCTCCGAGAGTTGCAGGCGCACCTGCGGATAGCGCGCGCCGAACGCGCGCAACAGCGACGGCAGCAGCCCGTAATCGGCAGTCGACACGAACGCGAGCGACAGCGAGCCGGCCTCGCCGCGCGCGAGCCGCCGCGCGAGCGGCGGCAGCGCATCGGCCGACGCCAGCAGCCGGCGCACGTCGGGCAGCAGCGCCGCGCCGACCGCCGTCGGCGCCACCGACCGCTTCGTGCGGACGAACAGCGCGACGCCGAGCGCGTCCTCGAGCGCCCGGATCGCCTGCGACAGCGGTGGTTGCGTCATCGCCAGGCGCTCGGCCGCGCGGCCGAAATGGCGCTCGTCGGCAACGGTCATGAAATAGCGCCACTGGCGCAGGTCGGGCGTCGGATCGGCCATATGTCACTCATTCGTAAAACGACTTAATAAGCGACAAATAATATATTGGACATCCCAATCCGGAAACTCCATTCTTGTTTCATCCGAACCGGCACGCCGCTCGCGGGCGTCGCCCAGACAACGATGGAGTCCCCCATGTCGTACAACCGTCGCTCGAAGCACATCACGCAAGGCGTGGCCCGTTCGCCGAATCGCTCGATGTATTACGCACTCGGCTACCAGAAGGACGATTTCGACAAGCCGATGGTCGGCATCGCGAACGGCCATTCGACGATCACGCCGTGCAATTCCGGCCTGCAGCGCCTGTCGGACGCGGCCGTCGAGGCCGTGAAGGCATCCGGCGCGAACCCGCAGATCTTCGGCACGCCGACGATTTCGGACGGCATGTCGATGGGCACCGAAGGTATGAAGTACTCGCTCGTGTCGCGCGAGGTGATCGCCGACTGCATCGAAACCTGCGTCCAGGGGCAATGGATGGACGGCGTGGTCGTCGTCGGCGGCTGCGACAAGAACATGCCGGGCGGCATGATCGCGCTCGCGCGCCTGAACGTGCCGGGCATCTACGTGTACGGCGGCACGATCCGCCCCGGCCACTGGAAAGGCCGCGACCTGACGATCGTGTCGTCGTTCGAGGCCGTCGGCGAATTCACCGCGGGCCGGATGTCGCAGGAGGATTTCGAAGGCGTCGAGCAGAACGCGTGCCCGACGTCGGGTTCGTGCGGCGGCATGTACACCGCGAACACGATGAGTTCGTCGTTCGAGGCGCTCGGGATGTCGCTGCTGTACTCGTCGACGATGGCGAACCCCGACCAGGAGAAGGTCGATTCGGCCGCCGAATCGGCGCGCGTGCTCGTCGAGGCCGTGAAGCGCGACCTGAAGCCGCGCGACATCATCACGAAGGCGTCGATCGAAAACGCGGTGTCGGTGATCATGGCGACCGGCGGTTCGACCAACGCGGTGCTGCACTATCTCGCGATCGCGCATGCGGCCGAGGTCGACTGGACGATCGACGACTTCGAGCGCATCCGCAAGCGCGTGCCCGTGATCTGCGACCTGAAGCCGTCGGGCCGGTACGTCGCGACCGACCTGCACCGGGCCGGCGGGATTCCGCAGGTGCTGAAGATCCTGCTCGATGCGGGGCTGCTGCACGGCGACTGCATGACGATCACCGGCCGCACGATCGCCGACGAACTGAAGGACGTGCCGAGTGTGCCGCGCGCGGACCAGGACGTGATCTTCCCGATCGATCGCGCGCTGTACAAGGAAGGCCATCTTGCGATCCTGAAAGGCAATCTCGCGGAAGACGGCGCGGTCGCGAAGATCACCGGCCTGAAGAACCCGGTGATCACGGGCCCCGCCCGCGTGTTCGACGACGAGCAGAGCGCGATGGATGCGATCCTCGGCGACCGGATCCGCGCAGGCGACATCCTCGTGCTGCGCTACCTGGGCCCGCAGGGCGGCCCCGGCATGCCGGAAATGCTCGCGCCGACGTCCGCGATCATCGGCAAGGGGCTCGGCGAATCGGTCGGCTTCATCACGGACGGCCGCTTCTCGGGCGGCACGTGGGGCATGGTGGTCGGCCACGTCGCGCCCGAAGCGTTCGTCGGCGGCACGATCGCGCTCGTGCAGGAAGGCGACTCGATCACGATCGACGCGCACCGGCTGCTGCTGCAGTTGAACGTCGACGATGCCGAACTCGCACGCCGTCGCGCCGCGTGGAAACAGCCGGCGCCGCGCTATACACGCGGCGTGCTTGCGAAATTCGCGGCCCTCGCGCGGCCGGCGAACAAGGGCGCCGTCACGGGTTGACGCGAGTTCGCCGCAACATGCGCCCCCAATGGAAAGGGCCGCTGGGGGAACGCGCAAAACGTGCGTTCCCTTTGCTTTTATAATGCGCGGACGATGAAGCCGGCCGTCCCCGCCGGCGGAGAACCGCATGAAACAGACGATATTGCGCACCCTGCTCGTGACGCTGCTGACCGGCGGCTCAGCGGCGGCGCGTGCCGAACAGGCGGACGGGCTCGCGCTTGCACAGCGCAAGAACTGCATGGCCTGCCACGCGATCAGCAAGCCGTTGATGGGCCCGTCGTTCCGCGACATCGCCGGCAAGTATGCGGCGCGCGGCGACGCCGCCGATTACCTTGCCCAATCGATCGTGAAAGGGAGCGTCGGCGTGTGGGGCAGTGTGCCGATGCCCGCCAATACGCAACTGACGAGCGGCGAAGCCCATGCGCTCGCGCAATGGGTGCTGTCGCTGCGTTGAACCGGATGCCCCGGACGGGGCACACCGTTGTGCCGGGCGCCGCCGACAGGCGGGCTTGCACCGGCTGACCGGCCCCTCGCCGGCAGCTTTGCCGGCACTTACTGGAACCGCACCCTCTTTTCTGTCGCCGAAACGGCCGGACGTTCAGCTCGAATGACCGGCGCGGCGCCGCGCGATCTCTTCGTCGACCGCGTCGCGGACCCAGTCCATGACCTCGGTTTCCAGCGTCAGCGCCACCTCGCGCGTGACCTGGCCGACCAGCCAGGCCGAATGCTCATGCAGCGCGTCGCGGCAGCGGGCCTCGATGGCCTCGCGCCCTGCTCCGGTCAGATAGCTCGTCAGCCGATTGCGCAGGCGCTCGGCGATATGCTGCGCATCTTCCGGCGTCAGCCCGACGGCTGCCTGCACATCCGGCTGCGGCGCCGCGGCCGATACGACTGCCTCCGGCATGACCGCTTCAGATGCGTGCCCGACCGCATCACGTGCCACCGCGGCGAACGCATGCGACATATCGTCGTCGCCCAGCGACGACAGGAGCGGCGCATTCATCGCCGCTGCGTCCTCGGCGACCACATGCTCCGCAGCACCGGGTTCGGCCGGCGCATCGGTCTCGCCCATCGCCGCCGCAGCAGCCGTCGCGACGTCGCCCGGCAGCTCGACCGCCGGCACGTGCAGCGTCGGCACGGGTTCGATCACGACGAATTCGGGGTCGGCCTCGGTTTTCGTGGCGTCGACCGGCGCGATCACGTCGGTCAGCACGGGAATCGCCGCGCCGGCGTGCGCCTGCGGCGCGTCGGGCGCGGGCGAGCTCGCCGGCACCGGCTTGCCCGGCACCAGCACGTCGGTCAGCGTCGGGATCGTGGATGAATCGGCTTGTGTCACGGGAACACTCCGTCGACGGTTGCGGCTAGCTGCCCTGCTTGTAGTTGTTCAGCGCGTATCCGCGATCGCGGTAGAAGCGGTAGCGGTCGCGGCCCGCGGCCAGCTCGTCCGGCGCATTGCCGACCACTTCGAGCAGGCGCTCGAAGCGGGCGAACTGCGCGGGCACGGTTGCGCCGAGGTTCAGCAGCACGTGATGATGCGGCGCCTGGTCGAGATCGGCGGCCAGCACGATCGGCGTGCCGGCTGCGTGCTCGCTGTCGACGCCGCAATGCGGAATGAAATCGAGCGGCGAGAACGTCCAGAGCCGCTCGTCGAGCGCGCGCAGGCGCGCGGGCTCGGCGAGCACGACGACCGGCTGCCCGGCCTGGTAGGCCTTGCGCAGCAGCCGGCACGCGTACGCGAGCGAATCGCCGACGTTCGAATGGAAGTCGATTCGCGTCATTGCCCGCTCACCCGCATCGTCGTCAGCACCGCCATCACTGGCCGGCGCGGTCGATCAGGAACTGCGCGAGCAACGGCACCGGACGGCCCGTCGCGCCCTTCGCGGCACCGCCCTTCCATGCGGTGCCTGCGATGTCGAGGTGGGCCCACGGATAGCTGTCGGTGAAGCGCGACAGGAAGCACGCGGCCGTCACGGCGCCGGCCGGGCGCCCGCCGATGTTCGCGATGTCCGCGAAGTTCGACTTCAGTTGGTCCTGGTACTCGTCGTCGAGCGGCATGCGCCACGCCGGGTCGTTCGCCTCGCGCGACGCGTCGAGCAGTTCGCCCGCGAGCGCGTCGTCCTTCGAGAACAGGCCGCTGTTGTGGCCCCCGAGCGCGATCACGCACGCGCCCGTCAGCGTCGCGACGTCGATCACCGCGGCCGGCTTGAAGCGCTCCGCATAGGTCAGCGCGTCGCACAGGATCAGGCGGCCTTCGGCGTCGGTGTTCAGCACCTCGATCGTCAGGCCCTTCATGCTGGTGACGACGTCGCCCGGCTTCGTCGCGTTGCCGCCCGGCATGTTCTCGCAGGTCGGCACGATCGCGACGACGTTGATCTTCAGGCCCATCTCGGCGACCGCGCGGATCGTGCCGAGCACGGAGCCGGCGCCGCACATGTCGTACTTCATCTCGTCCATGCCCTCGCCCGGCTTCAGCGAGATGCCGCCCGTGTCGAACGTGATGCCCTTGCCGACCAGCACGACCGGCGCGGCCTTCGCGGCGGCGCCCTGGTAGTGCAGCACGATGAACTGCGGCGGCTCGATCGACGCGCGCGCGACCGACAGGAACGAGCCCATCTTCAGCGCCTGGATCTGCTTGAGCCCAAGGACTTCCACCTTCAGGCCCCAATCCTTCGCGATCTTCTTCGCGGTGTTGCCGAGATAGGTCGGCGTGCAGACGTTGCCGGGCAGGTTGCCGAGGTCGCGGGTGAGATCCATCCCGTTCGCGAGCGCGACGGCCTGCTTGACTGCGACCTTCGCGGCCTTTTCATCCGACGGATCGACGCTGAACACGACGCGCTTGAGCGTGTGCGACGCCGGTTCCGGCTTGCTCTTCATCTGCGTGAAGCGGTAGGTCTCGTTGCGCAGCGCGAGGATTGCCGCGCGCACGCCCCAGTCGGAGCTGCGCTCGTCGACCGGCAGTTGCGCGAGCGTGAACGTGACCTGGACGACCTTGGTCGCCAGCAGTGCGCGCCAGGCGGCCGTGACCGCGTCGTTATAGGCTTTCTGGTTGAAAGCATCCTGCTTGCCGAGGCCGATGAGCAGCACGCGCGACGCGCCGATGCCCGATACTTCGTGCAGGAACAGCGTCTTGCCGCGCTTGCCGTCCATGTCGCCGGCTTTCACCACGCGCGAAATCAGTCCCTTGGTGGCCGTGTCGATGTCGAGCGCCGCGCCCGAAAGCGTCTGCGCCTCGAAGATGCCGAGCACGATGCAGTCGGACTTCCCCGTCAGGAACCCCTTGGCCTCGCCTTTGCTCCAATCACAGCCTTTTATGCTAAAGTCCATCGCGCTTGTCCTCGGATAAAATCTGGGCTAAGGATGAAAGCCGCAATTATCCGCTATTTTTCCCGTGGCGGCGCGAGCGCTCCACCACGCGTGCGCAGCCTCCCGCCCTCTTCTCATCAAGAATGATCTTCGAACGCTCCCTCCAGCGCGAGCTTGCGTATACGGCTGGCGCCGTGTTCATGGTGCTGCTCACGATCATGCTCACGACGATGATGATCCGCATCGTCGGCTACGCCGCGTCCGGTGAAATCGATCCGCGGGACGTGCTCGTGCTGATCGGCCTGACCGTGATCGGCTACCTCGCCGTGATGCTCGTCGTCACACTGTTCGTGTCGATCCTGTTCGTGCTGACCCGGTGGTACCGGGACTCCGAAATGGTGGTGTGGCTCGCGTCGGGCGTGAGCCTCACGCGCCTCATCAAGCCGATCGGCGTGTTCGCCGCGCCGATCATCCTGCTGATCGCGTTCTTCGCATTCGTCGGCTGGCCGTGGTCGAACCAGCAGAGCAAGCTGATCAAGGCGCGCTTCCAGCAGCGCGACGAGATCTCGCTGCTCGCGCCGGGCCAGTTCCGCGAGTCGGCCGCGAACCATCGCGTGTTCTTCATCGAGAAGATGACGTCCGACCAGAGCAAGGTGCAGAACGTGTTCGTGACGTCGACCGAGAACGGCAAGGTCAACGTCGTCGTGTCGCAGACGGGTCATACGGAAACCACGAAGGACGGCGACCGTTTCGTCGTCCTGGAAGACGGTCGTCGCTACGACGGCACGCCGGGCCAGCCGAACTTCAAGATCATGGAGTTCGAGCGCTACGGCGTGAAGATCACGAGCAAGCCGGTCGTGAACGTGCAGACCACCAACAGCACGCCGACACCCGAGCTGCTGAGCAACCCGACACGCGACAACCTCGCGGAATTCGCGTGGCGCGCGGGGCTGCCGCTGATCGCGCTCAACCTGATGGTGCTCGGCATCCCGCTCGCGTACCAGAACCCGCGTCGCAGCCGCACGATCAACCTCGTGATGGCCGTGCTGATCTACCTCACGTACTCGAACCTGCTGAACGTCGTGCAGGCGCAGATCGAGCAGGGCAAGATGTCGTTCGGCGTCGGCCTCGTCGGCCTGCACGCGCTCGTCGCGGCGATCGTCGCCGTCATCTTCTGGTTGCGCGTGCGCAATCGTCCGCTGTTTACACGCGCGCTGTTCGGCCGCTCGGGAGCATGATCGATGCGGCTCTATGAAAAGTACTTCGCGCGACAGATCTACGTCACGTTCGTCTTCATCCTGTTCGCGTTCTCGGGCCTGTTCTTCTTCTTCGACCTGATCAGCGAACTGAACTCGGTGGGGCACGGCAACTACAAGTTCGGCTACGCGGTGCTGCGCGTCGCGCTGCAGACGCCGTCGCGCTTCTACGAGATCATCCCGGTCGCCGCGCTGATCAGCGCGATCTACGTGTTCGCGCAAATGGCCGCGAATTCGGAATTCACGATCTTCCGCGTGTCGGGCCTCGCGACCAACCAGGCGCTGCGCTCGCTGCTGAAGATCGGCGTGCCGCTCGTGATCGTCACCTACCTGATCGGCGAATTCGTCGGCCCGTACGCCGACCAGTTGTCGGAGCGCGTGCGGCTGCAGGCGCTCGGCGCGTCGGTGTCGTCGAACTTCCAGTCGGGCGTGTGGGTGAAGGACACGCTCGCGGCCCGCGAAAACGGCGAACAGGTCACGCGTTTCGTCAACGTCGGCAGCCTGTCGCCCGACTCGACGATCAGCAATGTGCGCATCTACGAATTCGATTCGAAGTTCCAGCTGCAGAACCTGCGGATCGCGCAGACGGGCCGCTACGAGCCGCCCGGTCACTGGCTGCTGACGGGCGTCACCGAAACGGAGCTCACGCCGATCAAGCCGCTCAGCGGCCAGCCGGCCGACGCGCTGAACCCCGTCTACCGGTCGCAGCAGGTCTCGCTGCCCGAATACCGGCTGCGTTCGGACCTGACGCCGCAGATCCTGTCGGTGCTGCTGGTATCGCCGGAGCGCATGTCGATCTTCAACCTGTTCCGCTACATCCAGCACTTGCGCGAAAACCAGCAGGACACGCAGCGCTACGACATCGCGCTGTGGCGCAAGCTGCTGTATCCGTTCGCCGTGTTCGTGATGCTCGTGCTGTCGCTGCCGTTCGCATACCTGCACACGCGTGCGGGCGTGGTCGGCGTGAAGGTGTTCGGCGGCATCATGCTCGGCATGAGCTTCCAGTTGCTCAATACGCTGTTCTCGCACATCGGCACGCTGAACACGTGGCCCGCGCCGCTCACCGCTGCGACACCGGGCCTGATCTATCTCGCGCTCGGCCTGTTCGCACTCAAGTGGGTCGACCGGCACTGAGCGCCGCGTCACGACGGAGATTTAGACATGAGCTCGCACGGCATCGTCCTGTTCGGCCACGGCGCCCGCGATCCGCGCTGGGCCGAGCCGTTCGAGCGGCTCGCCGCGCGGCTGCGCGGCGCCGGCTCCCCTGCGTCGCAGGTGTCGCTCGCGTTCCTCGAATTGATGACACCGTCGCTCGGTGAAGCCGTCGCCGCGCAAGTCGCAGCCGGCTGCGCGCGCATCACCGTGATACCTGTGTTCTTCGGCCAGGGCGGCCATATCCGCCGCGATCTGCCGCAGCTCGTCGATGCATGCCGCGCCGCGCATCCGGGCGTCGAGATTCGCTGCGCGACGGCTGTCGGCGAAGACGACGGCGTGCTCGACGCGATCGCACGCTATTGCATCGACCAGATCGGCGACGACGCGTAAGCAAAACGGCGGCCCCAAATGAAAAAGCGCTGGCTTCTGCCAGCGCTTTTTTCGTTTCGGACTGCGGCCGGATTCCGCTCAGGCTGCATCCCGCAGCGGATCGCCCGTTTTCGCGTGCCGTGCGCGCTCGGCGAACGCGTCGCCGATCATCAGCAGGCTCGGTTCCGCGGGATCGAGCCACGCCTGCGCATCGCCCGCCGCCATCTGCGCGAGCGTCAGCGTCAGCGAACGTTCGCGCGCGGTGCTGCACGCCTCGACGATCGCCACGGGCGTCGCCGGTGCACGGCCTGCGTCGATCAGTTCCTGCGCGATGCCGGGCGCGCTGTCGCGGCCCATGTAGTAGACGATCGAATCGGCGCGCGCGGCTTCGCGGATCTCGTCGCTGCCCGGCGCACGGCTGTGCGTCGCGAACGCGACGCTGCGCGACACGCCGCGCAGCGTCAGCGAACGCTTCAGCGTCGCCGCGCCGGCCAGCGCCGCGGTGATGCCCGGCACGACCTCGTAGTCGATGCCCGCCTCATCGAGCGCGCGCATTTCCTCTTCCGCGCGACCGAACAGCATCGGGTCGCCACCCTTCAGCCGCACGACGCACGCATGCTCGCGCGCCGCGTCGACGATCTGCTTGTTGATGAAGTGCTGCGCGGTCGAGCGCTGCCCGCAGCGCTTGCCGACCGCGATCTTGCGCGCGTTCGGCGCGTAGTCGAGCATCGCGGGCTCGACGAGCGCGTCGTGCAGCACGACGTCGGCCTGCGCCAGCAGCCGCGCGCCGCGCACCGTGATGAGGTCCGCCGCGCCCGGCCCTGCTCCGATCAGATACACCTTGCCCATGTTTGTCGCTTCGCTAGTCCTGCGGCCCGCGCCGCCGTGTGGCGGCGCGGCTCGCCGCGCGGTTTGCCGATTACGCCGAGAACGCCCGGATCATGCCGGCGGCGACCGTGTGGTGCGTCGCCTCGTCGATCAGCACGAACGCGCCCGTGCCCGGATGCGCATCGTACGTGTCGCAGACGATCGGCTTCTGCAGCGTCAGTGCGACGCGGCCGATGTCGTTCATCTTCAGCTCGTGACGGTCGGTCGCGTGCGACAGCGTATGCACGTCGAGCACCTGCTTGACCGCGCCGATCTTGGCGAACACCGTGCTCGTGGTCTGCTTCAGCAGGTACTTGCGCTGCGGCGACAGCGGCGCTTCGTCGAACCAGCACAGGTCGGCCTCGAGCTTCTTGGCCGGCTCAACCGGCTCGGCGGTCGTGACGAACATGTCGCCGCGCGACACATCGACATCCTGTTCGAGGCGGATCGTCACCGTCTGGCCTGCGAATGCGTGCGGGACGGACGCGGTGCCGCCCGGCACCGGCGCGACGATCTCGGCAACCGTCGCGGTGCGGTTCGACGGCAGCACGACGATCTCGTCGCCGACCTTCACTTCACCCGACTCGATACGGCCCATGTAGCCGCGGAAATCGTCGGCCGAGCTGCCGTCCTGGCGCGCGACCCACTGCACCGGGAAGCGCAGCGCGTCATGCGCCTGCGTCTCGACCGGCAGCGACTCGAGCACGTCGAGGAGCGGCTCGCCCGCGTACCACGGCATGCGCTCGCTCGCGCCGACGATGTTGTCGCCCTTCAGCGCCGACACCGGCACGAAGCGCACCTCGGTGAGGTTGAGCTGCTTCGCGAGCGCGACGTACGCGTCGCGGATCTCGTTGAAGCGTGCCTCGCTGTAGTCGACGAGGTCCATCTTGTTGATCGCGACGATCACGTGCTGCAGGCCGAGCAGCTTGACGATCGCGCTGTGGCGCTTGGTTTGCGGCAGCAGTTGCACGACACCGTTCTCGACCGTGATGCGCGTCGCATCGATCAGGACGATCGCCGCGTGCGCGGTCGACGCGCCCGTCACCATGTTGCGCGTGTACTGCTCGTGGCCCGGCGTATCGGCGATGATGAACTTGCGCTTCGCGGTCGCGAAGTAGCGGTATGCGACGTCGATCGTGATGCCCTGCTCGCGCTCGGCCTCGAGGCCGTCGGTCAGCAGCGCGAGGTCGAGCTCGTCGCCGACCGTGCGCTTGTTCTTCGCACGCGACAGCGCGGACAGCTGGTCGGACAGCACGGCCTTGCTGTCGTACAGCAGGCGACCGATCAGCGTGCTCTTGCCGTCGTCGACGCTGCCTGCGGTGATGAAGCGCAGCACGCCGAGGTCTTCGTGATTTTCGATGATGCTCATGATGTGAATGTCCTCGTGTGCTTCAGAAATAACCTTGCTTCTTGCGCGTTTCCATCGCGGCTTCGGACGCCTGGTCGTCCATCCGGGTCGCGCCGCGCTCGGTGATCTCGGTCACCGCCGTCTCGGCGATGATCTTCTCGACGTCGTCCGCGTCGCTCTCGACCGGGCACGTGCAGCTGATGTCGCCGACCGTGCGGAAGCGCACCTGGGCGACTTCGCTCGTCTCGCCGTCACGCATCGGCGTGAGCGGCGTGACCGGCACGAGCAGCCCGTTGCGGCGCACGATCTCGCGCTGGTGCGCGTAGTAGATCGACGGCAGTTCGAGGTTCTCGCGCGCGATGTACTGCCACACGTCGAGCTCCGTCCAGTTCGAGATCGGGAACACGCGCAGGTGCTCGCCTTTATGCAGTCGCGCGTTGAAGAGGCTCCACAGCTCGGGGCGCTGCGCCTTCGGATCCCACTGGCCGAATTCGTCGCGGAACGAGAAGATGCGCTCCTTCGCACGTGCCTTCTCTTCGTCGCGGCGCGCACCGCCGATCAGCGCGGTGTAGCCGTGCTGCTCGATCGTCTCGAGCAGCGTGACGGCCTGCGCGGCGTTGCGCGAATCGGTTTCGCGGCGCAGCACGACCGTGCCGCGCTTGATCGAATCCTCGACGTGGCCGACGACCAGCTCGGCGCCGAGCTCCTGCGCGCGGCGGTCGCGGAAATCGATCACTTCGTCGTAGTTGTGGCCCGTGTCGATGTGCACGAGCGGGAACGGCAGCGTCGTCTTGCGGTTCGCGCCGAGGCCGAACGCCTTCAGCGCCAGATGCAGCACGACGACCGAATCCTTGCCGCCCGAGAACAACAGCGCCGGCTTGCTGCATTCGGCGACCAGTTCGCGCAGGATGTGGATCGACTCGGCTTCGAGCCAGTCGAGGTGGCCCATGCGGTTGTCGCCGCCGGTGGCCGGGGCAAAGGCGGATTGCTCGAGCGTCGTGCTCATGATTTCAGTCCTTCTCTTCTGGGTTCGTGCCGCCCGCTGTCGCAGGCGGCGCAATATTCAGTTTCTTGTCGGGCTTTCAGTGCGCGGCGCCGGCTTCGGCGGTCGCGGGAATCGGCGTGATCGTGATGTGCAGCCCGCATTCCTTCGTATCGCGCGACTCCCACCACCAGCGGCCCGCGCGGCTGTCCTCGCCGGGGCGGATCGCGCGCGTACAGGGCTCGCAGCCGATGCTCGGGTAACCTCGCGCATGCAGCGGGTTGACCGGCACGTCAAACGCACCAAGATACGCCCACACGTCGGCCTCGGTCCAGTCGGCGAGCGGGTTGTACTTCGCGATCCCGCGCGCTTCGTCCTGTTCTTCCTCGTGCAGCTCCGCACGCGTGACCGACTGCTCGCGGCGCTGTCCCGTGACCCACGCGCCGACGTCCGCCAGCGCGCGGTTCAGCGGCTCGACCTTGCGAATGTGGCAGCACGACTTGCGCAGCTCGACGCTCTCGTAGAACGCGTTCAGGCCGTGCTCGGCGACGTACTGGTCGACCGCATCCTGCTGCGGATGAAACTGCTCGATTTCGTAGCCGTAGCGCTCGCGCACGCGGTCGATCATGCCGAGCGTCTCCGCGTGCAGGCGGCCCGTATTCAGCGAGAAGATGCCGATCGACACGCCCTTCGACAGGATCGCATGCGTGAGCAGCATGTCTTCCGCAGCGAGGCTGCTCGCGAACTTCACCTTCTCGTGACGTGCGCCGATCTGCGCAAGCAGCGCATCGAGGCGCTCGACCTTCGCGGCGAGTTCCGGCGTCAGCGCGGTGGCGGTCGCGTTGCTCATGCGCTCACCTTGGCGTCGGGCGTCGCTACGTCGGTCGCGGCGGCGCGGCGGCGGAACAGCGGCGCCGGTTCGTCGAACGCGCCCTGATAGCGCTGCGTGAATTCCGTGAACGCATTCAGCGCGTCGTGGATGTCCTTGTCGGCGCGCACCGCGAATGCGTCGAAGCCGCAACGCGACATGTACAGCAACTGATCGCGCAGCACGTCGCCGATCGCGCGCAGCTCGCCGGTCCAGCCGTAACGCTCGCGCAGCAGGCGCGCGATGCTGTAACCGCGACCGTCCGCGAAGCGCGGGAAGTCGACGGCGATCAGCGCGATCGCGCCGAAATCGGCCGCGAGATCGGCCGGCTCGCTGTCCGGCGCGAGCCACACGCCGAGTTCGTCCTTCGTCTTCGCGGCAACGAGCGCCGTACGCTCGGCCTGCCACAACGCGAACGGCACCAGCACCTTGCCGGCCGGCAATGCGTCGACCGCGGGCAGTGCACCGTCTTCCGCCGCGCGCACGACCTGCCATGCATCGTCGATCACTGCGCGGTTCTTGATAATCGAAGCCATCTGCTAATTCCTTCTACCCGGTTGGTTACGCGTTCACCGCCTGGCGCGCCGCATACACGCGCTCCTTGAACGGCGCGATGCCGATGCGATCGTACGTGTCGATGAAACGCTCGCCGTCGACGCGCGATTCGACGAACGTGTCGATCAGCTTCGCGATCACGCCCGGCACTTCGTCCGCGGAGAACGACGGCCCGATCACGCGGCCGAGGCGCGCGCCGTCGCGGCCCGTGCCCTGCTCGCCGCCGAGCGACACCTGATACCACTCGGAACCGTCCTTGTCGACGCCGAGGATGCCGATGTTGCCGACGTGGTGATGGCCGCACGAGTTCATGCAACCGGAAATGTTCAGCGACAGGTCGCCGAGGTCGTACACGTAGTCGAGATCGTCGAAACGCTGCTGGATCGCCAGCGCGATCGGGATCGACTTCGCGTTCGCGAGCGAGCAGAAATCGCCGCCCGGGCACGCGATGATGTCGGTCAGCAGGCCGATGTTCGGTGTCGCGAAACTGGCTGCCTTCGCCTTTTCCCACACTGCGAACAGGTCGCGCTTCTTCACGTTCGCGAGGATCAGGTTCTGCTCGTGCGACACGCGCAGCTCGCCGAGCGAGTACGCGTCGGCCCAGTCGGCGACCAGTTCCATCTGCTGGTCGGTCGCGTCGCCCGGGGCCACGCGATGATCCTTCAGCGACAGCGTGACGGCCGCGTAGCCCGGCACCTTGTGCGGCGCGACGTTACGCTCGACCCAGCGCGCGAACGCCTTGTTCTCGAGCAGGTGCTGTTCGAACGATGCATCGGTGTCGGCCAGCTTTTCGTAGACGGGCGGCTGGAAATACTGCGACACGCGGTCGAGTTCGGCCTGCGTGAGCGTCGACGGGCCGTCCTTCAGGTGCTGCCACTCTTCCTCGACCTGCTGCGCGAACTTCGCGGGCGACAGCGCCTTCACGAGGATCTTGATGCGGGCCTTGTACAGGTTGTCGCGGCGGCCATAGCGGTTGTACACGCGCAGCACGGCTTCGCAGTACGTGAGCAGGTGCTGCCACGGCAGGTCTTCCTTGATCACCGCGCCGACGATCGGCGTGCGGCCGAGGCCGCCGCCCGCGAGGATGCTCGCGACCACCTCGCCCTGCGCGTTCTTCTTCAGGTACACGCCGAGGTCGTGGATCTGCACGGCCGCGCGGTCGGCCTTCGAGCCCGACACCGCGATCTTGAACTTGCGCGGCAGCCATGCGAATTCTGGATGGAACGTCGACCACTGGCGCAGGATTTCCGACCACGGGCGCGGATCGATCTCCTCGTCCTGAGCGACGCCAGCGAACTGGTCGGCCGTGATGTTGCGGATGCAGTTGCCCGACGTCTGGATGCCGTGCATCTGCACCGACGCGAGCTTCGCGAGGATCTCGGGCGTGTCTTCCAGCTGGATCCAGTTGAACTGGATGTTCGAGCGGGTCGAGAAGTGGCCGTAGCCGCGGTCGTGCTCGCGGGCGATGCGCGCCAGCATCCGCAGCTGGTCGCTGCGCAGGTTGCCGTACGGAATCGCGATGCGGTGCATGTACGCGTGGCGCTGCATGTACAGGCCGTTCTGCAGACGCAGCGGACGGAACTCCTCTTCGCTCAACTCGCCCGACAGGCGGCGGCGCACCTGATCGCGGTACTGCGCGACACGCTCGTCGACGATCGTCTGGTCGTATTGGTCGTACTGATACATTCGGGGACCCCAGGGGTTTTCGTGGTGACCGCGCGACGTCCTAGCCACGTCGCGCCCGAATCTCCGTTCCACCGTCACTGCCGCCGGCCATCCGCTGCCGGGTGGATTGCTAATGACGAAAACAGATATCCATATTTGAAAAACTCCGGTGAATCGTAATAAACTCGCCTTATATTTCAAACGACTAAAAAATTCTGTTGATATGCGGAAGGGTTATAAATGAACCTGCACCAATTTCGCTTCGTGCGCGAGGCCGTCCGGCAGAATTTCAACCTCACCGAGGCCGCCAAGGCGCTCTACACGTCGCAACCGGGGGTATCGAAGGCGATCATCGAGCTCGAGGACGAGCTCGGCGTGGAGATCTTCACGCGGCACGGCAAGCGCGTGCGCTCGCTCACCGAGCCGGGCAGGATCATCCTCGCGTCGGTCGAGCGGATCCTGCAGGAGGTTGAAAGCCTTAAAAGGGTCGGGAAAGATTACGCTGCGCAGGACCAGGGCAACCTGACCATCGCGGCGACCCACACGCAGGCCCGCTACTCGCTGCCGGCCGCGATCGCCGAATTCAAGAAGCGCTTCCCGAAGGTGCACCTGTCGATCCTGCAGGGCAGCCCGACGCAGGTGGCCGAGATGGTGATCCACGACCAGGCCGATCTCGCGATCGCGACCGAGGCGATCGCCGATTACAAGGAACTCGTGTCGCTGCCCTGCTTCCAGTGGCATCACGCCGCCGTCGTGCCGGCCGATCATCCGCTGCTCGAACGCAAGCCGCCGTCGCTCGACGATCTCGCGCAATACCCGCTGATCACGTACGACGACGCATTTGCGGGCCGCAAGAAGATCAACCAGGCGTTCGCGCTGCGCGGGCTGTCGCCGGACATCGTGCTCGAGGCGATCGACGCCGACGTGATCAAGACCTATGTGGAGCTCGGCCTCGGCGTCGGGATCATGGCCGACATCGCGTTCAATCCCGAGCGCGACCGCAACCTGCGTCTGATCCCGGTCGGCCACCTGTTCGGCAGCAACGTGACGCGCGTCGCGCTCAAGCAGGGCGCCTATCTGCGCAGCTATGTGTATACGCTCGTCGAACTGCTGTCGCCGACGCTGAACCGCAAGCTGATCGAGCAGGCGCTCAAGGGCGAAGCCGAATCGTACGAGCTGTAAGCGCCCCCAGGCCTGTCGCTTCGCGCCAGTCCCCCGATGGGTCATCCCCCAAGGGGACTTCCTCCGGGGCGGAAAACCTGAGGCGGCCCGGCGTTTTCTTGAGCCCCCGTGTATAAACAATGGGGCGCATATCGCGCCCCTTTTTTGCTGCCCGACGGAGATTCCCGCATGACGCTTCCCGCCCTGTTGCGCCGCGCCGCCGGCGCCGCCCTCGTGCTGACCTGCGCGACCGCGCATGCCGACCTGAAGGTCGGCGTCGACCTGTCGTCGACCGGCCCGGCCGCCGCGATCGGCATCACGAGCAAGAACGCGATCCTGATGTGGCCGAAGACGATCGCCGGGCAGCCCGTGCAGGTGACCGTGCTCGACGACGCGTCCGACCCGGGTACGGCCGTGCGCAACATCCGCAAGCTGGTCGACGAGGATCACGTCGACGTCGTGGTCGGGCCGAACATCACGCCGGCCGCGCTCGCCGCGCTCGACGCGGTGGCCGCCGGGCAGACGCCGATGATCACGCTGGTCGGCTCCGGCGCGATCGTCGAGCCGCAGGAAGGCGCGCGGACCTGGGCATTCAAGATGGCGCAGAGCGACCGTGCGATGGCCGACGTGATGACGCGCACCATGTCGAATCGCGGCGTCAAGACGGTCGGCTTCATCGGCTTCGCGGACAGCTACGGCGACAGCTGGCTGAACGAGTTCACCCGCTTCGCGGACCTGCGCAAGATCCGCGTCGTCGCGACCGAGCGCTTCAACCGCACCGATGCGAGCGTCACGGGCCAGGCGCTGAAGCTGATCGCCGCGAAGCCCGACGCGATCCTGATCGCGAGCTCGGGCACGCCGGCCGTGCTGCCACAGCGCACGCTGATCGAGCGCGGCTACAAGGGCGCGATCTACCAGACGCACGGGATCGCGACACCGGAATTCATCAAGCTCGGCGGCAAGGACGTCGACGGAACGCTGTTCCCGACCCAGCCCGTCGTCGTCGCACGCACGCTGCCGGCCGACCATCCGGCCCGCAAGGCCGCGCTCGCGTTCGTCGACGCGTACGAGGCGAAGTATGGCGCCGGCACCGTCACGCAGTTCGCAGGCGACGCCGCGGGTGTCTACCCGCGCCTCGCCGACGCGGTCGGCCGCGCACTGAAGACCGCGCAGCCCGGCACGCCGGCGTTTCGCGCGGCGCTGCGCCGCGAGCTCGAAGGCGCGCACGAACTCGTCGTGCCGAACGGCGTCGTCAATTCCAGCGACAAGGATCATGTGGGGCTCGACCAACGCGCGAGCGTGATGGGGATCGTGAAGCAGGGCCGGTTCGTCTACCTGAGCCAGTAACTTGCGCGCCGGCGACCGGGTAGCTTGCCCGGCATCCGGATTTCCGCCATAATCCGCGTTTCGCCGCACACAATCGCATGCGCGGTCAGGAACAAGCCCAGGTGGTGAAATTGGTAGACGCAGGGGACTCAAAATCCCCCGCCGCAAGGCGTGCCGGTTCGATTCCGGCCCTGGGCACCAGCATTTCGCAGCGTCATGCGCTGCACCTGTCGAAACCCGCGCAAGCTCACCGCTTCGCGGGTTTTTTGTTTTTGCCGCGTGCAACGTGCACCGCAACGCGTGCCCTCACCCGGCAGTCCAAGCATCTGGGAACGCAGCACGGAGGCAGGCCATGTCCACGCGCGCCATTTCAAGCCCGATTTGCCACGGCGTGCTCGCCGCCGTCCTGTCGCTCATGCTGGGTGGATGCGACGTGCTGAGCGCGCCGCCCGTGCCCGACTGGCCGGGGCCGCATGCGCCCTATCCGTTCCCGGACAACATCCCCCATCGCACCGAATGACCCGACTGCCGCCCTTCGCCGAGCAGGCTCAGCCCATCAGCTCGCGGACGAAGTCGAGAAACACCCGCACCTTCGCGGAGACGAGGTTCGACGCGTGGTGATACGCATAAAGCGGGAACGTCTCGTCCGCCCACTCCGGCAGCAGCAGGACCAGCCGCCCGTCGGCGAGGATGTCCCGCGCGTAGAGTTCCAGCAGCTGCGCGACGCCCGCGCCGCCGAGGCAGGCGCCGAGCAGCGCGCCCGTGTCGTTGACCATCAGCCGGCCGCCGGCATCGAACGGCACCACCTCCTTGCCGCGATGGAAAACCCATTCGAACGGCCGCCCCGTCACCGGATCGCGGATCAGCACGCAACGATGCCCGTCCGCGAGATCGTGCGGATGCCGCGGTTCGCCGTGACGCGCGACATAAGCCGCCGATGCGCAGGTGAGCACGCGCGTCTCGAGCAGCAGCCGCGCGCGGTATGACGACGGCTCCGGAATGCCGAAGCGGACCGCCACGTCGAAACCGTCGGCGACGAGATCGCCCATCCGGTCGCGCACGCTGATTTCGACGGACAGTTCGGGGAAGCGGTCGAGGAATTCCGCCAGCCGCGGCGCCAGCACGTAGTGGCCGAAGGTGCCGTCCACGTTGACCCGCAGCCGCCCCCTGACGCGCGCCCTGGAATGGCCGGCGTCAACCGCCGCCTCCTCGATGCCGGCCAGCAGCGGCGCAACCGCCTCGTAAAAGCGCCGCCCTTCGTCGGTCAACGTGATCGCGCGCGCCGTCCGGTTGAAGATCCGGATGCCGACACGCTCTTCCAGCCGCGCAACGGCGCGGCTCACGGCCGGCTGGGTCAATCCCATCGCCTCGCCCGCGCGCGCGAAGGTGCCGGCCTCGATCACCGCCGAGAGCACGCCGATACCGCTCAGAAGCCTGCTGTCGAACGCCATGAGACATACTTTCAGTCATTCTTGATCTGATCATTATTCATTATTTTTATTGATCGAGGAAGCCTACATTAGTCCTGTCGCCGGCTCGCACGGCACTCACGAACCAAGGAGCAGGACATGAGCACATCGGAAAAGGTCGCCCTCGTCACGGGTTCATCGCGCGGCATCGGCGCGGAAATCGCCCGCCGTCTCGCCCGGGACGGTTTCAGGGTCGTCGTGAACTATGCCGGCAGCGCCGGCCCCGCGCGGGAAGTGGTCGACGCAATCGTCGCCGGCGGCGGCGAAGCCGTCGCGGTGCAGGCGGACGTCGCAGACCCGGCGGCGACCGCCGCGCTGTTCGACGCGGCCGAGCGCGCGTTCGGTCGCATCGACGTGGTCGTCAACAGCGCGGGCGTCATGAAGCTCGCCGCCATCGCCGACGTCGACGACGCGGCCTTCGACCAGACCGTCGCCATCAACCTGAAGGGCACGTTCAACGTCAGCCGCGAGGCCGCGAAGCGCCTGCGCGACGGTGGCCGCATCGTCAACCTGTCGTCGAGCGTGATCGGCATGCGCCTGCCGACCTACGGCGTGTACATCGCGACCAAGGCGGCCGTCGAAGGCCTGACGCAGGTCCTCGCCCAGGAGATGCGCGGCCGCGGCATCCGCGTGAACGCGGTCGCGCCGGGGCCGGTCGCGACCGAGCTGTTCCTGCAGGGCAAGAGCCCCGAGCTCGTCGACCGGATGGCGAAGATGAACCCGCTGGAGCGGCTCGGCCAGCCCGGGGATATCGCCGGCGTCGTCGCGTTCCTCGCCGGCCCCGACGGCGCGTGGGTCAACGGCCAGATCCTGCGCGCCAACGGCGGCATGTGCTGACGGACCGCACGCCGCGCCCGCTCCCCCACACTTGCTGGAGATCGATCATGAAGGAAGTCATTCTCGTCACGGGCGCGTCCAGCGGCTTCGGCCTGCTGACGGCCCAGGCACTCGCCCACGCCGGCCATACCGTCTACGCGTCGATGCGCGAAAGCGCCGGCCGCAACGCGCCGCGCGCCGCCGCGATCGCGGCCTACGCGCAGGAACACGACGTCGACCTGCGCACCGTCGAGCTCGACGTCGGCGACGACGCATCCGTCGACGCCGCGATCGACCGCGTGATCGCGGACCACGGCCGCCTCGACATCATCGTCCACAACGCCGGCCACATGGTGTTCGGCCCGGCCGAAGCGTTCACGCCCGAACAGCTGGCGCAGCTCTACGACATCAACGTCGTGTCGACCCAGCGCGTGAACCGGGCGGCGCTGCCGCACCTGCGCCGCCAGGGCCGCGGCCTGCTCGTCTGGGTATCGTCCTCGTCGGCGCGCGGCGGCACCCCGCCGTTCCTCGCGCCCTACTTCGCCGCGAAGGCCGCGATGGACTCGCTCGCGGTGTCCTATGCGGCCGAACTCGCCCGCTGGGGCATCGAAACGTCGATCGTCGTGCCGGGCGCGTTCACCCGGGGCACGAATCACTTCGCCCACGCGGGCAAGCCGGCCGATGCCGTCGTGCAGGCCGCCTACGACAACGGGCCGTACGCGGGCGTCGCCGAGCAGGCGCTGCGGGGCCTCGCCGCGCTCGAACCCGCGGACGCCGATGCCGGCGCCGTCGCGACGGCGATTGCCGATCTCGTCGCCGCGCCGGCCGGCAAGCGCCCGTATCGCGTGTTCGTCGACCCGTCGCAGGACGGCGCGGAGGAAGTGTTCCGCGTCGGCGATCGCATCCGCCGCGAGATGTTCCGGAACATCGGCCTCGACGACCTGCTCGCGCCCCGCGTCGGCGGTTGATCCCCTGCGCGCCGGGCCGGCCGGCGCGCGTCAGTCGCGCTCGCAGAACCCGAGGATCGCGTCCGCGACCGCCGCCGGCGCCTCGCGCTGCGGAAAATGCCCCACGCCGTCCAGCATCTGCCGCGCGTAGCGCCCCGTAAAGAACCGTTCGCGCCCGGCCGAGCTGTCCGGGTGGTTGACGGTATCCGCGCCGCCGTGCAGCACGAGCGTCGGCACCGACAGCACGGGCGACGGATTGAGCCGCGCGTCGTCGTCGGCATAGGCCGGCGCACCCGGTGCGAAACCCCAGCGATGCCGGTACGAATGCAGCACGACGTCGGCCCAGTCGGGCCCGTCGAACGCGGCAGCGGCCGCATCGAAATCGCTGTCGCGATACCAGCCGGGCGGCGACCACGTGTCCCACATCACGCGGGCAAACGCGCGGCGATCGTCGCGCAGCGCCTGCTCGCCGCGCGGCGTCGCCATGAACCAGTGATACCAGTAGTTGCGCGCCTGCTGCAGCGACAGCGGCTGACCGGGATCGTTGGTGCCGTACCCCACCGACAGCATCACGAGATGCGACGCGACGCCGTCGCGCAGCCCGCACGCGTTCGCCACCGCGCGGGCGCCCCAGTCGTGCCCGACCAGCACGGGCCGCTCGACGCCGAGCACATCGACGAATTCGAGCAGGTCGCGCCCGAGCGCCGCGAGCTGGCCGCTGCGCGGCACGGATGCGTCGCGAAAGCGCGTCGGCGCAAAACCGCGCAGCGCGGGTGCGAGTACGCGGTAACCGCGCGCGGCAAGCGCCGCCGCCACGGCCTCCCAGCCGACCGGACTGTCCGGCCAGCCATGCAGCAGCACGGCCACGCGTTCGCCGCGTGGGTTCCATTCGAGATAGGCGATATCGAGCGACGCGGTCGTCGCATGCGCATAGGCAGTCATCGTGTTCTCCGTCGGGTCAACTTGAGCAGACGATGGTAGGCTCGCGTTTCATCATGATTCACGGAGTATCATGATTCATTCTTCGAATATCGCGTTGAATTGACCGATGGAACCCCTGACCGACCCCGCGTCGACCTCGCTCGACATCGCGCTGCTGCGCACCTTCCTCGAAGTCGTCGACAGCTGCGGATTCGCGCCGGCAGCGGAACGCCTCGCGCTGACGCCTTCGGCCGTCAGCGGCCATATCAAGCGGCTCGAACAGGCGGCCGGCACCGTGCTGCTCGCGCGTACGACGCGCCGTATCGCGCTCACGCCGGCCGGCGACACGCTGTACGCATACGCGCGCAACATCGTCGACATGGAGCGCGAAGTGCGCGCGAGGCTGCGCGGCGCGCCGGCGCAGGGTCGGCTGCGCGTCGGCGCATCGGAGGATTTCGCGGGTGCGTGGCTGCCGCAGGTGCTGCGCACGTTCCGCGACCGCCACCCGCGCACGTCGATCGAGCTGAAGGTCGGGATCACCGCGTCGCTGCTGCGCGAGCAGGCGCTCGGCCGGCTCGATGTCGTGTTCGGCAAGCAGTGCCGGCAGGTCGACGCGCCGGGCGAACTGCTGTGGGAAGAGCCGCTCGTATGGGCATTTGCGTCGGACCGCACGCTCGACGCCGACGGCGAAGTGCCGCTCGCGCTGTTTCCGGAACCGTGCGTCTATCGTGAAGCCGCCGTATCGGCGCTCGCCGCCGCGCTGCGGCCGTTCCGCGTGCTGTTCGAGAGCAACAGCATGGCCGGCTGCGTGTCGGCTGCACTCGCGGGCTTCGCGGTCACCGCGCTGGCACGCAGCCAGTTGCGCGACGGGCTGCGCGCATGCGGGCCGCAAGACGGCCTGCCCGCGCTGCCGGCCGCGCGTTTTTATGCGTTCGCGTCGAAGCCGGACGGCGCCGGCGCGGCTTTGATCGAAGCGGTGCGGGAAACCGGTCGCAACCGGCGGTTCGCGGCGCTGGCCGACTGAAACAGGCGCGTCGGTGTGCGACGCACACCAGCCGCCCCGGTCAATCGCCTTCCGCGCCCTTCCCGGCCGCTGCCCCGGTCAACGCGTCCGCCATCAGTTCCCCGAACCAATCGACGAACGCATTGAGCCGGCGCGACCGGTGCCGCCGGTGCGGATACACGGCCGATACGTCCATCGGCGCGGCGCGGTGGCCGGGCATCACATCGACGAGCGCGCCGCTGTCGAGCAGATGCTCGACGTCGAACCGCGGAATCTGGATCAGCCCCATCCCGACGATGCAGCCGGCGATGTAGGTTTCGGCGTTATTGACGATCACGCGGCTCGGCAGCGTCAGCGTGTGCCGCTCGCCGTCCACGCAGTATTCCCACCCGAGCTCGCGCCCGGTCGTCGGCGACGCATAGCCGATCGCCCAGTGCCCGTGCGCGAGCGCATCCGGATGCTCGGGCACGCCGCATTCGCGCAGGTAGTCGTCGCGCAGTTGATCAGCGTGAACTGCCCGAGCGGCCGCACGACGAGGCTGCTGTCCGCGAGCCGCCCGACGCGGATCGCGCAGTCGACACCCTCCTGCACGAGGTCGATCGAGCGGTCCGTCGAGCCGAGCGACAGTTGCAGCTTCGGGTAGCGACGAAACAGCGACGGCAGCGCGGGCGCGACCACGCGGCGCGCGATCCGGCTCGGCACGTCGACGTTCAGCCGCCCGATCACGTCGCGGTCGCGACGGCGGAACAGGCGGTCGAGCTCGTCGGCCTCCGCGAGCAGGCGCCGGCCGCGTTCGAGCAGCAGCACGCCGTCGGCGGTCAACTGCACCTGGCGTGTCGTGCGGTGCAGGAGGCGCGTGCCGAGCCCGGCCTCGAGTTGCTGGACGGCCGCCGACACGGTCGCGCGCGGCACGTCGAGCGCATGCGCGGCCTTGATGAAGCTGCCCATCTCGGCAACCTGCAGGACGATTCTGACCTGATCCAGCTTGTCCATCGGCGGGGAACGTAGGTTCGGACGACTGTCGCCGCCAGCCGTCTCGCATCGCGGCAGCACCCGGCGGCACTGAGAAAACGGGCGCGCGGCCTCGCGGCTGCGCGCCCGTCCATTGTCCACGCAATCGGCCCATTGCGGTGCGCCGTGCGCCCGCGGCGGCGGCCGGCGCGGCCCGTGATGCGGTCGGTTACTTGGTCGTATAGCCGCCGTTGATCAGGATCGTCTGGCCCGTGATCCACCAGCCGTCGGTCACGAGATGGCGGATGAACGGCACGACGTCCTCGATGTCGGTCAGGCCCGTCTTGCTGAACGGCGACAGCGCGGCCGCCGTCTTGTGATACGCGACCGCATCGGCGCCTTCGGCCGGATAGAAGAACGGCGTGTCCATCGGGCCCGGCCCGACGGCCGTCACCGAGATTCCGCGTGCGCCGTACTCCTTCGACGCCGCACGCGTGAAGTGCTCGACCGGCGCCTTCGATCCTTCGTACGCCGCATAGAACGGCGTGAACGCGCCGAGCAGCGACGTCACGAGCGTGACGAGCTTGCCGTGATCCTCGAGGTGCCGCCCCGCTTCCTTGATGAAGAAGAACGCCGACTTGCTGTTGACCGCGAACATCTCGTCGTACTCGGCTTCGCTGATCTCGGTGAACGGCTTCTTCAGCACCTTGCCGACCGTGTTGATCGCGATGTCGATCTTGCCGAAGCGCTGCTTCGCGTCGTCGAACAGCTTCTCGACCGCGGCGGCCGTCGTCAGGTCGGCCTGGAATGTTGCGGCCTCGGCACCGGCCGCGCGCACCGCGGCGGCCGTCTCCTCGGCCTGTGCCTGCGACGCCGCGCTGTTGTAGTGAATCGCCACCGCCTTCGCGCCGTGGCCCGCCAGGTCCCGCGCGATCAGGCCGCCGAGATTCTTTGCGCCGCCTGCGATCAGGACGACCTTGTCTGCGAGCGTGTGAGTTGCCACGAGTGACTCCTTTTTTCGTTGAGCGAAGCTTGGAGTGTAGGCACGCGCGACACGCAGGTCAGCCGGTCGCCGCTGGATGGATTATCCAGAAAATCGATCTAATCGGAACATCGCAGCGTGATCTGCCGCACCGACAACGGAGCCGAAATCCGCTCGCGGCGGCGCGTCCGCCGGCCGGCTCAGCGCGCGTACAGTGCCGCGTCGATCTTGCCGAGCAACCACTGCATGCCGGCCAGATGCTGCTGGTCGTGGCTGCACAGGTAATGGACGAGCCCGCGCACGGTCAGCGAACCGTAGCCGTCGAACTCGCCGACGCGCTCGAACTGTTCGGGCGTGAGGCGCGACACGAGATCCAGCGTCTCGCGTCGCGCTTCGCGAATCGCCGCGAGCACGTCGGACGCATACGCATCGTTGTAGCGGCGCTCGATCGCGAGCGCATCGCCGTCGATCGACACGAGCAGCGGCCGATCTTCGTCGAGCATCCGCCGCAGCCGCACGTGATAGCCGTCGATTTCGATGTCGCGCACATGACAGAGCTGCCCGAGCGGCGAGAAGTGCTCGCTCGGGATCCCGGCCCAGTCGTCGGGCGTCCAGCGCGCATAGCCGTCGGGCACGGCCGCGAAATGGGCTTCGAGCAGACGGGGAAAATCGGCGAGTGCGTCGAGCGTCGTCGGATTCATGCGGGAAACTCCCTGTCGGATAAGGGCGGCGGCAGCCCTGGCACGGGCCTGCCGCCGCCGTTGCGTCACTTCACGCTGAAGCCGTACGCGCCCTGCGTGCGGTGCCCGTCGGTCGCGACGGCCACCCATTTCACCGTATAGGCGCCCGTGCCGACCGCAGTGAGCGGCACCGTCGTCCGCTTGCGGTTCGACGCATCGATGCGCGCCTTGCCGTCCGACACCGTCTTGCCGTCGCCGTCGACGACGACGATCGAGCTGAACGCCGGCTCCAGCGGCTCGGTGAAGTCGATCGTGACGGCGGCCGGTGCGGCGGTCAGCACCGCGCCCGCCGCCGGATCGCTCTTCGCGAGATGCGCATGCGCGAACGCGGCCGACGAAACGGTCGCCGCAAGGATGACGGCGGCAGCCTTGCGGCCGAACGGGAGCGAATCGAAATCCATGGACTTTCCGTGAAGAATGAACGGGCGCCGCGCGCTGCGCAGCGTTCCGGCAGCTTACCAGCGCAGGCGTGTTCACGCCGGTCGCGCGCCGCTTGATAGAATGCGCGCGCTATGGATCTCGAAAGCATTCTCTACTCCCAGGGCTTCGGCTCGCGCCGCCAGTGCCGCGGCCTGATCGAAGCAGGCCGCGTCGCCGTCGCCGGCGCCAGCGCGACCGACCCCGACACGACGTTCGACACCGATGGCCTCGTGTTCTCGGTCGACGATACGGCGTGGCCGTTCCACGCGCGTGCGTATCTCGCGCTCAACAAGCCGGCCGGCTACGAGTGTTCGCGCGATCCGCAACACCATTCAAGCGTGTTCAGCCTGCTGCCCGCGCCGCTCGTCGCGCGCGGCGTGCAGTGCGTCGGACGGCTCGACCAGGACACGACGGGCCTGCTGCTGCTGTCCGACGACGGCCAGTTCGTGCACGCGTACACGTCGCCGAAGCGCAAGGTGCCGAAGACCTACGTAGCGACCGTGCGCCATCCGCTCGACGACGCGCAACTGCATGCGCTGCGCACCGGCGTGCAGCTCCACGGCGAGCCGAAGCCGATCGCGGCGGTCGCCGCCGACGCGCGCGACACGCACGCGCTCGCGCTGACCGTCCTCGAAGGCAAGTATCACCAGGTGAAACGCATGGTCGCGGCGGCGAGCAACCGCGTCGAGTTGCTGCACCGCGAAAGCATCGGCGGCTTCGCGCTGCCGGACGACCTCGAACCCGGCGCGTGGCGGTGGCTTGATGACGCCGACCTTTCAGCGCTGCGCAATCCCTTGACATCCTCGCCCGCCTAAAGTCGGGCGATTCCTACGGCGTCTGCCTGCCTATGCAGACAGCTCGCTTCAGTGGGTTCCTGCTGCTGGCGATCTTGCTGCATCGCTCACTTCACAGGCGCAACGGGCGTGTCCCGCCCTGAGCACATTGATCGCGCCAACCAGATCTGCGTTTTCCTCGAAGCCACAATCCATGCACTCGAATCGGGCTTGGCTCCGCCGATTGTCCGCCGACACGTGTCCGCACCTCGGGCAGGTGCGGCTCGTGTTCTGCGGCGGCACGGCGACGAGATGCCCGCCGTTCCATGCCAGCTTGTAATCCAGTTGGCGTCTGAATTCGAACCAGCCCTGATCGAGGATGGATTTGTTCATGCCGGACTTGGCTCGAACGTTCTTTCCCGGTTGCACGGTACTACCCGCCGCCGATTTGGACATGTTCCGAACCTGCAAATCCTCGATGCACACCATCGCGTGGTTTTGGCTGATCGTGGTCGTGGCTTTGTGCAAGTAGTCACGGCGGGCGTTGCCGATCCGGGCATAGATACGCTGGACGCGGGTTTTCGCCTTCTTCCAGTTGTTGCTGAATTTCACCTTGCGGCTCACGGCCTGCTGTGCGCGGCGCAATGCTGTCTCATGCCGCCTGAAGCTGTTCAGCGGCACGTAGAACGTGCCATCCGAGAGGGTGGCAAAGCGAACGATGCCCAAGTCGATACCGATCACGCCGCCTTTTGGAACAGGTCGTTCGACCACGCGTTCGGTCTGGATGCTCGCATACCACTTGCCGCCGCTGGCCGACACAGTGACCCGCTTCACCTCGCCCAATACGTTTCGGCTATTGCGGTAGCGCAGCCAGCCGAGCTTGGGTAGGAAGAGTCGGCTGGTTCGCTGATCGAGCTTGATCTGCTTCGGGTCGGGATAGTGGAAACTGTCTGACTGGCCCTTCTTTCTGAAGCGCGGGAAGCCCGCACGTTTGGCGAAGAAGTTGGCGTACGCACGCTCCAGATCCTTAAGCGTTTGCTGCAGGGGATGTGTCGGCGCATCCTTGAGCCACGGTGTCTGCTGACTGTTGCGCCAATCGGTGATCAGCCTGCACAGCGCGGCATAGCCGAGTTTCTTCTCGCCGCGTTCGTAGCGCTCCTTCTGCAACGCCAGCGCCTTGTTGAAGACGAACCGGCACGCCCCGGCGAAGCGGCGCATCTGGCGCTGCTGTTCGCCGGTCGGCATCAGTTCGTACTTGAAGGCTTGGTGGCGTTGCATGATTCGAGCATATCAGCCAGCGAAAACACGCTGTCAAGTACCCGTGCGATGCCGCGCTATCCGCCCTGCCCCAGCCCTGAAGGTCGAGGCTTGCCACGCACCGGGTCAAAACCCTGTAAGGGAAAATCCGCACGACCGTTCGATGCCCGGCCGCGTCTCGGCCGCACCATCCCCCGCTATACTCGAATCACAAGCTGTACGAGCAGCGATGCAGGGGAGACATCATGAACATCAACCATTCTTTCGAACTGTCGTACGTGATGATCGCGTTCGCGATCATCGGTGTCATCGTGATCGGCGGGCTGCTGGCCGCGATGCACCTGAAGCACAAATATCATCCGAACCTGATTGGTGCACTGATCGGCGCGCTGCTGTGCTTCCTGCTGATCGAGGCGTTACCGGCGCTGACCTGACGCACTGCCCGGCGCGAGCGTTTGAAGGAAATCGTCTACGGTCGGATAACGCAACGTCACGCACAATTCGGCCTTGAGCCGTGCGTTGGACAGGCGCCGCGACTCGCGCATGAACGACAGCAGCGTCGGTTCGAGCTGACGCTCGGCGTCCGCGCGGCTGACGCGCGGCGGCAACGGCAGGCCGAGCGCCTGCGCGACCCGGTCGAAATACTCCCCCATCCGCAGTTCGCTGTCGTCCGACGCATGCACGGCGCGCGCCGGCCTGCCGCGCTCGGCCGCGCGGCGCAGGATCGCCGCGAGATCGTCCGCGTGAATGTGGTTCGTATAGACATCGTCGGCCGGCTCGAGCGCGGGCGTGCCACGCTCGAGCCGCGCGACCGGCAAACGGTTCGCCGCGTAGATGCCGGGAATGCGCACGATGCGCGCGGACAGCACGCCGCGCACGGTCGCCGCGCGCAGTTGCCGCTCGGCCGACACGCGCCGGAACGCGCGCGGATTCGCGGGACGCAGCGGGTGTGTTTCGTCGATACGCGCCCCGCCACAATCGCCGTATACGCCCGTCGTGCTCGCGTAGACGAGCCTCGGCGCACGAAGACCGTCGGGTACAATACGCGCTGCCCGAACGGGCGCGACGGCCTGTCGGGCAGCGGTGCGCAGCGTTCGGAGCCGGCCGACTGCCGGTGCCGGCGGCCCTGCTGGCCGTCGCGCGGGCACGGTCGTTGCGGCGATCAGCGCACGCGTGCGCCGGTCGTCGCGGCCGTCGGACTGCGGCGGCGCGAGATGCAGGATCGTGCGGGCCAGACCCGCGAGGCGGCGGAGCGTCGCCGGGCGATCGAGGTCGCCGACGATCGGCGTCGCACCCGCGGCACGCAGTTCGTCGCGGCGGGCCGGGTGGCTCGTCAGCGCGAAGATCCGCAGGTTGCGGCGCGTGTCGCGCCATTGCGCGACGCAGCGCATGCCGACGTCGCCGCAGCCGACGATCAGTGCGCGCGGCCGGCGCAGGATTCGTGTCGCGATCATGATGGTTGCGAAATCAGTAGCCACCGTTGCGCGACGCGCAACGGGTTTGCATTGTAGCTGCCGTGCGCGACATGCACGGTCCCCACATTTTGTTCTAGTTTGGTTCTATGGCATTCAACGTCACTCTCAAGCAAAGCGGCCGGCAATTCCAGGTCGAGTCGGACGAAACCGTGCTGGCGGCCGCGCTGCGCCAGAACGTCCATCTGCCGTACGGCTGCAAGAACGGCGCGTGCGGCTCCTGCAAGGGCCAGATCGTGTCGGGCCAGATCGAGCAGGGCCCGCATGCGGCGTCCGCACTGTCCAATGACGAGCGTACGCGCGGCCTCGCGCTGCTGTGCTGCTCGAAGGCGCAGTGCGATCTCGAGATCGACGTGCGCGAGATCGCCGGCGTCGACGGCGTGCAGGTCAAGAAGCTGCCGTGCCGGATCGCCGCGCTCGAACGCAAGGCCGACGACGTGATGGTCGTGAAGCTGCAGTTGCCCGCCAACGAACGCCTGCAGTACCTCGCAGGCCAGTATGTCGAGTTCATCCTGAAGGACGGCTCGCGCCGCAGCTACTCGATGGCGAACGCGCCGCACGAGGAAGGCCCGATCGAGCTGCACATCCGCCACATGCCGGGCGGCAAGTTCACCGACCACGTGTTCGGCGCGATGAAGGAACGCGACATCCTGCGCTTCGAAGGCCCGCTCGGCACGTTCTTCCTGCGCGAGGATTCCGACAAGCCGATCGTGCTGCTTGCATCGGGCACGGGCTTCGCGCCGATCAAGGCGATCATCGAGCACGTGAAGCACCGCGGCATCACGCGCCCGATGACGCTCTACTGGGGCGCACGCCGCAAGAAGGACATCTACCTCGGCGAGCTCGCCGAGCAGTGGGCGCGCGAGATCACGAACTTCAAGTACGTGCCGGTGCTCTCCGAGCCCGACGCCGCCGACCAGTGGACGGGCCGCACGGGCTTCGTCCATCGCGCGGTGATCGAGGACCTGCCCGATCTGTCGGGCCATCAGGTGTACGCGTGCGGCGCGCCGGTGATGGTCGAATCCGCGCAGCGCGACTTCACGCAGCACCACGCACTGCCGGCCGACGAGTTCTACGCGGACTCGTTCACGAGCGCCGCCGATCTCGCGCATCCGGTCTGAGACCCGCCGCCCGCGCCCCGCGCTGCACGCCGCGATGTCACATTCGTGGCATCGCGGCGGTTTACAGTGGGGCGCGGGATGCCTTATGCTTGCGCACATGAACCGCTTCCTGTCCGCTCTTCGACGTCGCCGCTCGCCGCTCCGCCCGGATGCCGCAGGCTCGTCACGGACTCGCGCGTAACACCACTCCGCTTCACCGGTTACGCACAAGCTGTTCGAACTCACCAGCCACGGCCTTCCGTGGCTTTTTTATTGCCCGTTTCCCTTTCAACGTCCGCTGGAGTCTGCTGCCATGCCCTTGAACGATTACCCGATCGACTCGCTGATGTACATCACGAACCGCCCCGACATCGTGTTTACGCACGGCAAGGGTTCGTGGCTCTACGATCACACGGGCAAGCGCTATCTGGACTTCATCCAGGGCTGGGCCGTCAACAGCCTCGGCCACTGCAACGACGGCGTCGTCGAAGCGCTGAAGAAGCAGGCGGAAACGCTGCTGAACCCGTCGCCGGCGTTCTACAACGAACCGATGGCGAAGCTCGCGGCCCTGCTCACGCAGCACAGCGTGTTCGACAAGGTGTTCTTCACGAACAGCGGCGCCGAGGCGAACGAAGGCGCGATCAAGCTCGCGCGCAAGTGGGGCCGCAAGTTCCGCAACGGCGCGTACGAGATCATCACGTTCGACCACAGCTTCCACGGCCGCACGCTCGCGACGATGTCGGCCAGCGGCAAGCCGGGCTGGGACACGATCTACGCGCCGCAGGTGCCGGGCTTCCCGAAGGCCGAACTGAACAACATCAACTCGGTCGAGAAGCTGATCACCGACAAGACCGTCGCCGTGATGCTCGAACCGATCCAGGGCGAAGGCGGCGTGATCCCGGCAACGCGCGAGTTCATGCGCGAACTGCGCGCGCTGACGAAGCAGCACAACCTGCTGCTGATCGTCGACGAAGTGCAGAGCGGCTGCGGCCGCGCGGGTACGCTGTTCGCGTACGAGCTCGCCGACATCGAGCCGGACATCATGACGCTCGGCAAGGGCATCGGCAGCGGCGTGCCGCTCGCCGCGCTGCTGTCGAAGGCCGACGTCGCGGTGTTCGAGGCCGGCGACCAGGGCGGCACGTACAACGGCAACCCGCTGATGACGGCGGCCGGCTATTCGGTGATCTCGCAGCTCGTCGCGCCCGGCTTCCTCGAAGGCGTGCGCGCAAGCGGCGAATACCTGAAGCGCAAGCTGCTCGAGCTGTCGGAGGAACGCGGCTTCGAAGGCGAACGCGGCGAAGGCCTGTTGCGCGCGCTGCTGCTCGGCAAGGACATCGGCCCGCAGATCGTCGAGAAAGCGCGCGACATGCAGCCCGACGGCCTTCTGCTGAACGCCGCGCGGCCGAACCTGCTGCGCTTCATGCCCGCGCTGAACGTCACGACCGAAGAGATCGACCAGATGATGGCGATGCTGCGGTCGATCCTCGACACGCTCTAAGGAAACCGCCGAGATGGATGCCGCCGCCGATGCTGTCGCTATCCGCCCGTTCGAACGCGCCGACACCGATGCCGTGCTCGCGGTATGGCGCGACGCGTTCCCGCAGTACGACGAAGCCGGCGCGCCGCCGCACCGCGATCCGCTGCGATCGATCGAGCTGAAGCTCGCGACGCAGCCGGAACTGTTCTTCGTCGCGACCAGCGGTGCGCGCGTCGTCGGCACGCTGATGGCGGGTTTCGACGGACATCGCGGCTGGCTCTACTCGTTCGGCGTCGCGAACGACGCGCGACGGCTCGGCGTCGGCCGCGCGCTGATCGCACACGCGGAAAGCGCGCTCGCCGCGCGCGGCTGCCTGAAGATCAACCTGCAGGTGCTGCCCGGCAACGACGACGCGTGCCGCTTCTATGCGGCGCTCGGCTATCGCGTCGAGGAGCGCGTCTCGTTCGGCAAGACGCTGCCGGCCGCGTGATGCAGCCGGCGGCGGCAGCCCGTATCAGCGCGTGATCGGCCCCGCGCGCGGCAGCGGATTGCCGAGCGCGTCGGTCGGCACGGCCTGCTGTTCGAACGCCGCGAAATACGCGGCCCACTGCGACTCGCTCACGCGCACGATCAGCGCGCCGTCCTGCCAGACGTCGTTGTGGTCGTTGTGGTCGTCGCCCGCGCGATGCAGGTAGTTCGGGCCCGTCGAGCCCTGGTTCATGTGCGTGTCGTGAATGCCGTTGCCTTCCGCATACGTCCGGCCGAACACGACGACGTCGAGGCCCTGCGACTGTGCGGCACTGACGAGCCGCAGCAGCGACGGGATCGGCTCCGGGTTCTCGGTGCCGTCCATCACCGCGCTCGCGCGCCACGCGCCGGTCTCGTTCAGGATGTCGCTGCGCAGGTAGTCGAGCGCGGGCAGCGCGGCCTGCCCCGTGAGGTCGGTGTAGCCTTCCGCCGCGGCCGCGAGCGTCAGCGTGACGGGATGGTGGAAATCGTAGACGAGCTTGTAGTTCAGCAAGTCGTCCGCATCGCTGGTGCCGACGTTGATCGCGACATCCCAGTCGCCTCCCGGCAGCGCCAGCGTCAGGTGGATGTGATACTGGATCTCGCTGCCGTGCGGCGAGCCCTTCAGCTTCGCCACCGATGTCACCTTCGCCTTCACGAAACCGTAGTCCAGACTCATGCGTATTCTCCGTGTCCCGATGGGCCATCGATGCTACGCGGCCCGTGTGTCGGTTTGCGGGCGACCGGCTGCGGGCGACCGGCATCGGGCGACCGGCTGCGGGCGACCGGCGGCGGGCGACCGCCCCTGTCGTTACCCGCGCCCTACGCGCAGCGCAACAGTCGAATGGAGTCGCCTCCGCGCACACAGTTCGACCCGAATCGCACGACACGAAAAAAAAGCTGTCACGGCATCCCGTGACAGCTTTTCGAAAGCCCTTGCACGACGCACGCGGCATCTGTCGCCGCACGTCACCGGGCCCGCTCATTCATCCGCTTACTCACCCAGATACGCGGCCCGCACCTTCGGATCGTCGAGCATCTGCTTCGCATCGCCTTCCATCGTGACCATGCCCGAGTCCATCACGTAGCCACGGTCGGCCGCCTGCAGCGCGAGGCGCGCGTTCTGTTCGACGAGCAGCACCGTGATGCCCTCGCTCGAGATCGTGCGCACCACTTCGAAGATCTTCTCGACCATGATCGGCGACAGCCCCATCGACGGCTCGTCGAGCAGCAGCAGCTTCGGCTTGGAGAGAATCGCACGCGACATCGCCAGCATCTGCTGCTCGCCGCCCGACAGCGTGCCCGCGAGCTGCGATGCCCGCTCCTTCAGGCGCGGGAAGAAGCCGAACATCCGGTCGACGTCCTTCTTGATCTGCTCGGTGTCGTTGCGCAGGTACGCGCCCATCTGCATGTTCTCGACGATCGACATCCGCGCGAAGATCCCGCGGCCTTCCGGCACCATCGCGAGGCCGCGCTTGAGCAGTTCGTGCGACGGCACGCCCTTGATCGACTTGCCGTCGTACTCGATGTCGCCCGCCGAATACGGCTTGAGACCCGTGATCGCCTTCATCGTCGTGGTCTTGCCTGCGCCGTTCGCGCCGATCAGCGTCACGAGCTCGCCCTGACGGACTTCCATGTCAACGCCCTTGACGGCCTGGATACCGCCGTAGTTGACCTGCAAGCCCTTGATTTTCAACATTGTCGCTGCCATCAGTGCACCCCTGCGCCGAGATATGCCTCAATCACCTTCGGATTCTTCTGCACGTCCTGCGGCAGACCCTCGGCGATCACCTTGCCGTAATCGAGCACCGTCATCCGGTTGCACAAGTGCATCACGAGCTTCACGTCGTGCTCGATCAGCAGGATCGTGCGGCCGTCCGAACGGATCTTGTCGAGCAGGCGCGTGAGTTCGACCTTCTCGGTCGCGTTCATCCCGGCCGCCGGCTCGTCGAGCGCGAGCAGCTTCGGGTCGGTGGCCAGTGCGCGCGCGATCTCGAGACGGCGCTGGTGGCCGTACGACAGGTTGCGCGACGTGTAATCGGCGTACTGCAGCACGCCCACGTATTCGAGCAGCTCGATCGCGCGTTCCTTGATCTCGCGCTCTTCCTGGCGTTCGGCCGGCGTCTGGAACACCGCGCCGAGCAGACCGTGCTTGGTCCGCACGTGGCGGCCCACCATCACGTTCTCGAGGGCCGTCATCCCGCCGAACAGGCGGATGTTCTGGAACGTGCGCGCGATGCCGGCCTTCGCCACCTGGTGCACGGCGGTCGGCGTGTAGTTCTGGCCGTCCAGCTTGAAGTCGCCGGAGTCCGGTGTGTAGAGGCCCGTGATCACGTTGAAGAACGTCGTCTTGCCGGCGCCGTTCGGGCCGATCAGGCCGTAGATCTCGCCTTCCTTGATCTGCAGGCCGACGTCGGACAGTGCCTGCAGGCCGCCGAAACGTTTGTTCACGCCCTGCACGGACAGTCGGATTTGCTTGTCGCTCATGTGGATATCCCCTTGTCCGTTCGTTACGCGCGCACCGGCTTCTTGCTGGCGCGCTTCGCCAGTTTCGCGATCTTGTCCTCATGCTTCGGCGCGGGCCACAGGCCTTCCGAGCGGTACAGCATGATGATCACCATCGCGAGGCCGTACAGCGCCTGGCGGATCACTTCCGTATCGACGATGTCATGACCGAACAGCGCATGCTGCAGCGGGCTCATCGTCGAGCGCAGGAATTCCGGGAAGATCGCGAGCAGCACCGCACCCAGGATCACGCCCGGGATGTGGCCCATGCCGCCGAGCACCACGCACGCCAGCACGACGATCGATTCCCAGAACGTGAACGATTCCGGCGACACGAAGCCCTGGAACGAACCGAACATCGCGCCCGACAGGCCGCCGAACGACGCGCCCATCGCGAACGCGAGCAGCTTCACGTTACGGGTGTTGATGCCCATCGCCTTTGCCGCGATCTCGTCCTCGCGGATCGCCGCCCATGCGCGGCCGATGCGCGAATGCTGCAGGCGCGTACACGTCCAGATCACCAGCAGCGAGCACAGCACGAACAGGTAGTAGTACATGTACACCGACGGCAGCTGCAGGCCGAACAGCGAGTGCGTCTGCGACAGGTTGAAGCCGCCGACATGTACCGGATCGATGCCCGTGATCCCCTTCGGGCCGTTGGTGATGTTCACCGGACGGTCGAGGTTGTTCATGAAGATCCGGACGATTTCACCGAAGCCGAGCGTGACGATCGCCAGGTAGTCGCCGCGCAGGCGCAGCGTCGGTGCGCCGAGCAGGATCCCGAAAGTGGCCGCCAGCGCCATCGCGATCGGCACGATGATCAGGAACGGGATGTGCAATCCGCCGGGCGCGAGGGCCGCGATCCACTCGAACTGCGAGCTCAGGTGCGGCGAAGACAGCAGCGCCGCGGTGTACGCGCCCACCGCGTAGAACGCGATGTAGCCGAGGTCGAGCAGGCCGGCGAAGCCGACCACCACGTTCAGGCCGAGCGCGAGCATCACGTACAGCATCGCGAAGTCGAGCACGCGGACCCAGTAGTTGCCGCCGGCCGCGCCGATGATGATCGGCGCCGCGATCACGAACGCAGCGGTCAGGATGCCGATGACGACGGTCTTGGTGGTGTTGCGCTCTTCGACGAGCGACGTCGAGGATTCGATCGGTTGAATGGATGTCATGTTGTTTGCTCCCTTCCGTTACGCGCGATCCGCGACACGTTCGCCCAGCAGGCCCGACGGACGGAACACCAGCACGATGATCAGCACGATGAAGGCGAACACGTCCTGGTAGTTACTGCCGAATACGCCGCCCGTGAGGTTGCCGATGTAGCCCGCACCGAGCTGCTCGATCAGGCCGAGCAGCACGCCGCCGACCATCGCACCGCCGAGGTTGCCGATACCGCCGAGCACCGCTGCCGTGAACGCCTTCATGCCGGGGATGAAGCCCATGTAGAAGTGCACGTTGCCGTATTCGGACGCGATCATCACGCCGGCCAGCGCGGCAAGCGCCGAGCCGATCATGAACGTCGCGGAAATCACGAAGTTCGGGTTCACGCCCATCAGGCTCGCGGTGTTCGGGCTTTCGGCGATCGCACGCATCGCGCGGCCGAGCTTGGTCTTGTGCACGAGCAGCAGCAGGCCGCCCATCACGATGAACGCGACTGCGATGATCACGATTTCAGTCACCGAGATCACGGCGCCGGGCGTCGTGTCGGTCGCCTTGATCACGTTGATCGGGTCGGTCGGCAGCAATTGCGGGAACGGCAGCGGGTTGCGCGACCAGATGATCATCGCGGCCGTCTGCAGCAGGATCGACACGCCGATCGCGGTGATCAGCGGCGCGAGGCGCGGCGCGCGGCGCAGCGGCCGGTACGCGATCCGCTCGATCGTGAAGCCGACGAACGCACAGACGATGGCGGCGATGCCCAGGCCGATCGCCAGCGTCGCGACGTTGCCGAGTCCGGGGAAATGGTTCTGCAGCACGGTGATGGCCGACAGGGCGACCATCGCGCCAATCATCAGCACGTCGCCGTGCGCGAAGTTGATGATGCCGAGAATGCCGTACACCATCGTGTAACCCAACGCGATGATGGCGTACACACTGCCGAGCACCAGCCCGTTGAGAACCTGCTGGACGAAAATATCCATTTAAAGCTCCTTGGCCCGTGCTGCCGGAGGACGTTGCGCCCCGCGGGTAAGCGAGGAATCGCGCCTTCTCGGCGACACTGCGGGTACTAGTCGATACCGGTAAGGGTGTGGATCGTCCCGGCGCGCGCCGCCCGGCCTGTACGGCCGGACCTGCCGCCGGAGCGGATACAAAAACGGCACCGCACTGTTCCGGTGCCGTCATGAGTCCCGTCGCTAAATCGTCACGACGTCGAGGACGGTGTTCGTGGCCTCCTTGAAGTCGTAGGGCAGCATGCCGAGACGGCCATCGTCCGGTTGCCCGGCATCCGTGCCTTTTCCCGTCCGGCGCGAGGCAAGCCCCGCATCCGGGCAGATCGGATTCCGTGCCGCGTCGCCTGGCAAGGCATCGCGAAGGCCGCGCCCGACATTCGTCAGGACTGCGTCGGAATCCATCGTACGAATCAGGCCGCGCGCCACGACATCATCGCTCGCGGCGACACGCTGATTCGTCGAATCGAAATGAAAGGGGGTCGGCGAGATCTCCACGCTGCCCGCATCGCCGCATGCATGCGGCGCCGTAGCCGGCATCCGTCGGTCGGCGCGCACGGTCGTTGTCACACCACGACCGGTGGCTTGTTGCGATACAACCTGCGTGTCCGTTGCCTGATCGTTCGTCAGGCCTAGCGCGTTGATTTCCTCGATCGCCAAACGTGCCCCGTTTTCCTTGTCCTTGCCCAATTGTGCGATGCGGCACGCCGATGGCGCCGCACGACCGGTTCCGGCGACGCGCACGCCGCTGGCCGGCGGTGCCGCGAACACCGCAGCTTCCCTGCCCGCCCCGTCGTCGCTCTTTTTGCTGCAACCGGCAAGCATTGCAACCGGTGCGGCGACGGACACGGCGTAAGCCAACTTCACATGCATTGAATGGTCTCCCGCGCCTTGCCAAAACCCGATTTCAAAGCCATTCCGGCCTGAAAACGGGCGCATTGTAACTCCATTTATAGGACGCCAATAATCCTGATTCGATGGGGTTTTCCTGCATTGCAACCAATTTTGAGAGACGCTCAGGAACGCGCAGAGCAACCGGGTTGCACCGAGACCGCGAATTATGGTTGCGATTGCAGCTTCGACGCACAAAAAAAAGCGCGCCGGGAGGCGCGCTTCGGTGTTCCGCAGGTGCGATGCGGCAATCAGGCAGCGGGCGGCAGGTTCAACCCGCGCGGCAGCGGAAACGACACGTTTTCCTCGATGCCGTCGAGCGCGCGGACGTTGCGCACGCCGAGCTCGCGCAGCCGCGCGATCACGGCCTGGGCGAGCACTTCGGGGGCCGACGCGCCGGCCGTCACGCCGATGCGGCGCTTGCCTGCGACCCACGCCGGATCGATCTGGTCGGGCGCATCGACCATGTACGCGTCCACACCGCGCTTCTCGGCCACTTCGCGCAGGCGGCTCGAATTCGAGCTGTTCGGGCTGCCGACAACGATCACGACATCGCACTGCGGCGCCATGAACTTCACTGCATCCTGGCGGTTCTGCGTCGCGTAGCAGATGTCCTGCTTCTTCGGCTCGCGGATCTTCGGATACTTCGCCTTCAGCGCCGCGATGATCTCGGCCGCATCGTCGACGGACAATGTCGTCTGCGTGACGAGCGCAATGCGCTCGGGATCGGCGAGCTCGAGCTTCTGCACGTCCTCGACGCTCTCGACGAGATGCATGCCGCGCTCGACCTGCCCCATCGTGCCTTCGACTTCCGGGTGGCCCTTGTGCCCGATCATCACGATATCGACGCCGTCCTGGCGCATCTTCGCCACCTCGACGTGCACCTTCGTGACGAGCGGGCAGGTTGCGTCGTAAATGCGCAGCCCGCGCACGTCGGCCTCGTCGCGCACGGCCTTCGACACGCCGTGCGCGCTGAAGATCACGGTATTGCCGGCCGGCACTTCCTCGAGCTCCTCGACGAAGATCGCGCCTTTCTTCTTCAGGTCCTCGACCACGTACTTGTTGTGGACGATTTCGTGGCGGACGTAGATCGGCGCACCGTGCATCGCGATCGCGCGCTCGACGATCTCGATCGCGCGGTCGACGCCTGCGCAGAAGCCGCGCGGCTGGGCCAGCAGGATTTCGGCATCGGCGGCGACGGTCTGCCCGGACAGCGTATCGGTGGTGCTCATGATTACAGGATTCCGATGATTTTCACTTCGAACGTGAGCGCTTGGCCCGCGAGCGGATGATTGAAGTCGAACAGCGCCGAGGTTTCGCTGACTTCCTTCAGCACCCCCGCATACCGGCCGCCGTCCGGCGCGTTGAACTCGATCAGCTCGCCCGGCGTGAAATCGTCGCCGACCATCCCGTTCTCGCGCAGCGTCGACAGCGTCACGCGCTGGAGCATGTCGGGATTCCGGGGGCCGAACCCCTGTTCGGGGGTTAGCTGAAAAGTCGAGTGGTCTCCAACCCTGAGCCCGAGCAGAATCTGTTCCAGCGACGGCGCCAGCTGCCCCGCGCCGAGCAGCAGCGTGGCGGGCTTGTCGGTGAAGGTGTTGACGATGTCGGCGCCGTCGGCCAGTGCCAGCCGGTAATGCAACGTGACGTGGGAACCGGGCTTCACTTCGGATAGATCGATGAGGCTCATGAATTACTCGTTCAGTCGGCGCCCGATACGGCCGAAAGGCCCGGCGCAAAGCCAATATTGTAAGTCACCTGAGCGCGCAAGGCGGAAAGTGCGACGACGTCGCGCAGCCAGCCCGCCGCCAATGGAGTTTCGAGCATGCTGTCACCCTGCCTCGCCCTGCGGCCGGTCGAATGCCGCGACACCGCCGATGCGCCGGCCGATCCGCCCGCCCGCGTCCTCCCGATCCGCAAGCGCCGGCGACGCCCGGGCGACTGGCGGCCCGAGCGGCCGCGCGAGCGATTGCTGGAGCGCGGACCGGCCGCGCTGACCGACGACGAACTGATCGCGTTGCTGCTTGGCACCGGCAAGCCCGGGCACGACGTATTCGTCAGCGCCCGCGCCCTGGTCAAGCAGTTCGGAACGTTGCGCGGGCTGCTCGAGGCGACGACCGACGATTTCGAGGCGCACCCCGGTATCGGCCCGGCGCGCTCCACGCGGCTGGCCGCGGTCACCGAGATCGCGCGACGCATGCTGAAGGAGAAAGCACGCGAGCGGACGCAAATCGATTCGCCCGCCGCGGTCGAGGATTATCTGCGACTGAAGATCGGCACGCACCCGTGCGAAGTGTTCGTCGCGGTGTACCTCGACGCCCGCAACTGTTTGATCGACACGGAGGAAATCACGCGCGGCTCGCTGACGCGCATGGCCGTCTACCCGCGCGAGATCGTGCGCCGCGCGATGATGCAGAACGCCGCGGCGCTGATCGTCGCGCACAACCATCCGTCGGGTGCGGTACAGCCGAGCGCGGAGGATCGCCGCCTGACCCGCGTGCTGCGCGACGCGCTCGAACTTGTCGACGTGCGGCTGCTCGATCACGTCGTCGTCGGCACCAGCGACACTTTTTCGTTCGCACGTGCCGGTTGGCTGTAGACTGTGGCGCGGCGGCCCGCCCCAGGGCGCCGCAACGACGAAGCGAAATTAGGTTTGATTTTCCTGAACTTTTTCTGCTAGAATCGCCGTCTGTATTTTTTCCAACCAGTTCTAGCCATCGAAGGGCCTTGTCTGTAAGGGCTACGGCGTTCTGAGTGCAGCCATGGATCACGTGGCGGTGCGATGGAACCTTCACCGGCGATCGAACCCCGAATTTAGCGTATTAGGAGTGCTCTCATGGCACGCGTATGCCAAGTAACTGGGAAAGCGCCGATGAGCGGCAACAACGTTTCCCACGCCAACAACAAGACGAAGCGCCGCTTCCTGCCGAACCTGCAAAACCGCCGGTTCTGGGTAGAGAGCGAAAACCGCTGGGTGCGCCTGCGCGTTTCGAACGCCGGCCTGCGCCTGATCGACAAGAACGGCATCGATTCCGTGCTCGCTGACCTGCGCGCACGCGGCGAAGCCTAAGCCCAAGGAGCACAATCATGGCAAAAGGCGCCCGCGACAAGATCAAGCTGGAGTCGACCGCTGGTACGGGTCACTTCTACACGACCACGAAGAACAAGCGCAACATGCCGGAAAAGATGGCGATCAAGAAGTTTGATCCCGTCGTCCGCAAGCATGTGGAATACAAAGAAACCAAGATCAAGTAATCTCCGGTTTCTGCCAGCCTGACGGCGACCGAAAAGCCCCGCACATGCGGGGCTTTTTGTTTTGCGCGCACGCTCGGGCCCGACGCGGTATGCTCTCCCCTTTCCGCGGCCATGGCCGCCGGAACGCACAAGATCAAAAGCGCAACGATGGAGATGCAGCATGAAATTCGACGTGGCGATCGTCGGCAGCGGCCTGGCAGGGCTGTCGGTCGCACTCAATCTGGCCAGCACGCGACGTGTCGCGCTGATCGCGAAACGTTCGATGATGGAGGGCGCAAGCGATAACGCGCAGGGCGGCATCGCGGCAGTCCTCGATTCGGCAGACAGCATCGAGAACCACGTCGACGACACGCTGGTCGCCGGCGGCGGCCTGTGCGACGAAGGCGCGACGCGCTATATCGTCGAGCACGGCCGCGAAGCGATCGAATGGCTGATCTCGCAAGGCGTGCCGTTCACAAAGGACGACGCAGCCGAACTCGGCTTCCACCTGACGCGCGAAGGCGGCCACAGCCACCGCCGGATCATCCACGCGGCCGACGCGACCGGCCATGCGGTGCTCGCGACGCTGTCGGAACGCGCGCGCCAGCATCCGAACATCACGTTCTTCGAAAACCACCATGCGATCGACCTGATCACGTCGGACCGGCTCGGCCTGCCCGGCCGCCGCTGTCACGGCCTGTATGCGCTCGACGTCGACAACGACCGCACGATCACGATCGAGGCGCCGCATACGGTGCTCGCAACGGGCGGCGCCGGCAAGGTCTACCTGTACACGACGAACCCCGACACGGCGACCGGCGACGGCATCGCGATGGCGTGGCGCGCGGGCTGCCGCGTGTCGAACATGGAATTCATCCAGTTCCACCCGACCTGCCTGTTCCATCCGTATGCGAAATCGTTCCTGATTTCGGAGGCCGTGCGCGGCGAAGGCGGCCTGCTGAAACTGCCCGACGGCACGCGTTTCATGCCCGCGCACGATCCGCGCGCCGAGCTCGCGCCGCGCGACATCGTCGCGCGCGCGATCGACTTCGAGATCAAGAAGCGCGGGATCGACTGCGTGTATCTCGACATCAGCCATCAGCCGGAAGCGTTCCTGCGCGAACACTTCCCGACGATCCATGCGCGCTGCCTCGAATTCGGCATCGACATCGCGAAACAGCCGATCCCCGTCGTGCCGGCCGCGCACTACACGTGCGGCGGCGTCGTGACCGATCTCGCCGGGCGCACCGATCTCGCGGGCCTGTACGCGGTCGGCGAAACGTCGTACACAGGGCTGCACGGCGCGAACCGGCTCGCCAGCAACTCGCTGCTCGAATGCCTCGTGATCGGCCGTGCGGCGGCCGAGGCGATCGAGGCAGCCGGCTTCGACGCCGAAACGCCGGCCACGCTGCCCGCATGGGACGAAAGCCGCGTATCGGATGCGGACGAGGAAGTCGTCGTCGCGCACAACTGGGACGAGTTGCGCCGCCTGATGTGGAACTACGTCGGCATCGTGCGCACCGACAAGCGCCTCGAACGCGCGAAGCACCGGCTGTCGCTGCTGCGTGACGAGATCCACGAGTACTACGCAAATTTCCGCGTGACGCGCGACCTGCTCGAACTGCGCAACCTCGTCGACGTGGCGACGCTGATCGTGAAGAGCGCGCACTCGCGCCGCGAAAGCCGCGGGCTGCACTACAGCCGCGACTGGCCGCACACGCTGCCGAAGGCGCTGCCGAGCGTACTCACGCCGCGCGCTCGTCGCTGAACGACGCACCCTTCCCGGCTGCGGCCGCACAGGAAAAAAGCCGTTGGCGTTTGCGCGCCAACGGCTTTTTTGTCTGATCGCATGACGCTCGGTCAGTCGACGATCCGCATCGAATAGTCCGTCGCGCGCACATCCTTCGTCAGCGCACCGATCGAGATGCGATCGACGCCCGTCTCCGCGAATGCGCGCACCGTGTCGAAATTGACACCGCCCGACACTTCGAGCACGGCCTTGCCGGCCGCCACGCGCACCGCTTCACGCATCATGTCGAGCGTGAAGTTGTCGAGCAGCACCGACTGCGCGCGATGCGCGAGCGCCGTGTCGAGCTGCGCGAGCGTCTCGACTTCAACCTGCACGGGCACGCCCGAATCCAGCGCGAACGCCGCGTCGAGCGCCTCGCCGACACCGCCCGCCGCGGCGATGTGGTTCTCCTTGATCAGGATGCCGTCATACAGCGCGAGACGCTGGTTCTCGCCGCCGCCGACGCGCACCGCGTATTTCTGCGCGAGCCGCAGGCCCGGCAGCGTCTTGCGCGTATCGAGGATCTTCGCGCGCGTGCCTTCGACACGATCGACATAACGGCGCGTCGCGGTTGCGACACCCGACAGCAGCTGCAGGAAGTTCAGCCCGTTGCGCTCGGCCGTCAACAGCGCGCGCGCCGGCCCTTCGAGCTCGCAAACGGTCGAATCGGGCGTCATCCGGTCGCCTTCGCGGTAGCGCCATTGCACGGTGATCGCCGGATCGATCCGGTCGATCACGGCCTCGAACCACGGCACGCCGCACAGCACGGCTTCCTCGCGCACGATGATGCGCGCACGGCGACGCCCGCCGGCCGGCACGAGCCGCCCGGTCTGGTCGCCGGTGCCAACGTCTTCCGCAATCGCATCGGCAACGTTGCGCGCGATCGCGTCGTCGAATGCCGCGCCGTATTGCTCGCGAACGATGTCGTAAAGCGGAGATACGGCGCTCGTCGTGCCGCCTTCCGCCGGGCCGCCCCCAAGGACGGCGGCCGCCTCCTCGGGGGGAGCCGTGCATGGGACCGGAGTAAGCGCTGAAGCGTCAACTCCATTCAACAGCGAACGAACGTGAGCGTGCGGGCCATTCGTCATGCAGCCCCCACGTTGGCAAACAGTTGCTGGTCGCGCTGCAGATCGCCACTCGCCTGCACGCGCTTCTTGTGCGCGGCCGCGAAATCGAGCATCCGGTCGATCGGCAGGCGCGCACGCTCGCCGATCGCGGGATCGACGAAGATCTCGTTGTGACCGCGTTCGAGCACGTCGGCGAGGTTCGCAAGGCCGTTCATCGCCATCCACGGGCAGTGCGCGCAGCTCTTGCAGGTCGCGCTGTTGCCGGCCGTCGGCGCTGCGATGAAGGTCTTGCCGGGTGCCGCGAGCTGCATCTTGTGCAGGATGCCGAGATCGGTCGCGACGATGAAGCGCGTCGCGTCGAACTTGACGGCCGCGTCGATCAGCTGCGTGGTCGAACCGACGACATCGGCCTGCGCAACGACGTTTTCCGGCGATTCGGGATGGACGAGCACCTTCGCGTCCGGATATTCGGCGCGCAGCAGGTCGAGCTCGATCCCCTTGAACTCGTCGTGGACGAGGCACGAACCCTGCCACAGCAGCATGTCCGCGCCGGTTTTCTTCTGGATATAACTGCCGAGATGGCGATCGGGCGCCCAGATGATCTTCTCGCCGCGCGCGTGCAGGTCGGCCACGATCTCGAGGCCGATCGACGACGTGACCATCCAGTCCGCGCGTGCCTTCACGGCCGCGCTGGTATTCGCGTAGACGACGACGGTGCGGTCGGGATGCGCGTCGCAGAACGCCGAGAATTCATCGACCGGACAGCCGAGGTCGAGCGAACAGGTCGCGTCGAGATCGGGCATCAGGATTCGTTTGTTCGGGCTCAGGATCTTCGCGGTTTCGCCCATGAAGCGTACGCCGGCGACAACCAGCGTCTGCGCGTCGTGATCGCGGCCGAAGCGGGCCATTTCGAGCGAGTCGGCAACGCAGCCGCCGGTTTCGTCGGCGAGTTCCTGCAGTTCCGCATCCACGTAGTAGTGCGCAACCAGCACGGCCTTTTCACGCACGAGCAGCGCCTTGATGCGCGCCTTCAGCGCAGCGCGCTCCTCGGGAGACGGTGCATCGGGCACCTTGGCCCATGCCTGTCCCACGCCGCACACGGTCCCTGCTGCGACGGGCCGGTCGTACTCGACGGGTTTGATCGTCGATTGCATCTCCATATCTCCTGTCGACCAGAGTTAGCGCTTTAGCGCTTACTCTGGTCCCATGCTTCGCGGTCGACCAGAGTTGGCGCTTTAGCGCTTGCTCCGGTGCCTTGCCTCACGGTCAACCAGAATCAGCGCTTCAACACTACTCCGATCCCATCCTCTACGCTCGCCCCGGGGCACCATTGCGCCGCTGCCCCAAGCCTCATACAAATTCGAGCCGTGCCGATCGCTTCCGTCAAAAACCGGCGGCCCAAATGAAAAAACCCCGCCAACGCGGGGTTTTTGACGTCCTGAGATTCTAATCGATTTCGAATCAGGCGTAGCGACGCAGGCGCGTCGCGAATTCCTGCAGCGCCTTGATGCCGCTTTGTTCCGCGCGATGGCACCAATCCTGCAATTGCGCGAGAAGCTGTTCGCGCGACGCGGTCGAACGATCCCAGATCGCGGCGAGATCCTGGCGCAACTGGAAGTACGTATGCAGCTTCTGGCTGTTCGCGAAGATTTCCGGCAGCAGCTTCTTCTGCGGCTCGTCGAGGCCGTCGGCGTCCTTGTGGAACCACTTGCGCGCGCCGCGCATCAACTGGTACTTCTCGCTCGAACCGAGCTCCTTCAGATGCGCGAGCTCCTGGCGATACGCACGCTTCACGGCCTTGCCGTAGCGCGCCATCACTTCGTAGCGATTCGACAGCACGGCCTGCAGCGTTTCCTGGTCGAGCACCATCTTCGGCTTGTTCAGGCGCGGCGTCGGCGCGACCTTCTTCACCTTCGCGAGACCGAACGCCGACATGATGCGGATGTACATCCAGCCGATGTCGAACTCGTACCACTTGTTCGACAGCTTCGCCGACGTCGCGAACGTGTGGTGGTTGTTGTGCAGTTCTTCGCCACCGATCACGATGCCCCACGGGAACAGGTTCGTGCTCGCGTCGGCCGAGTTGAAGTTGCGGTAGCCCCAGAAGTGGCCGAAGCCGTTGACAACGCCTGCCGCCCAGAACGGAATCCAGACCATCTGCACGGCCCACACGGTCAGGCCGAGCACGCCGAACAGCGCGACGTCGATCACCATCATCAGGCTGATGCCGAGGATCGGGTACTTCGAATAGAGATTGCGTTCGATCCAGTCGTTCGGCGTGCCGTGGCCGAACTTGCGCATCGTCTCTTCATTCTTCGCTTCCGCGCGATACAGCTCGGCGCCCTCGAGGAACACCTTCCAGATGCCGCGCGTCTGCGGGCTGTGCGGATCTTCCTCGGTCTCGCACTTCGCATGGTGCTTGCGGTGAATCGCGGCCCACTGGCCGGTCAGCATGCCGGTCGTCATCCACAGCCAGACGCGGAAGAAATGGCTCGCGATCGGATGCAGTTCCAGTGCGCGGTGCGCCTGGCAGCGATGCAGGTAGACCGTCACGCCGATGATCGTGACGTGCGTGACGGCGAGCACGAACAGCGCGACCTGCCACCACGAAAAATGCAGGAGCCCGTGGGAAAGAAAATCGAGCAGGGAATTCAACAAGGCAGTTACCTGTGATGAGATGAGAGCGACACCGGCTCGCGCAAGCGTCAGAAAAATGAAAGCATACCGCGAATAGACTTGGATTTTACTTCAACCGTTCCAAGTCTTTGTAAAAAATGAATATTTTCTTGCCCTGGCGCAACCGGAAGAGTCCACGGGCGGACTTGGAAAGGCCCGCGCTCCGGTTCCGACCGCGGGGTCGATACGAGTGACGCCCGACGCGCGCTACGCAGCCGGCGCGCGCCCGTCCACCGCGCCGCTGCCGGCCACCGGATCGCCGGCCGCCGGATCGCCGGCCGCCGGATCGCCGGCCGCCGGATCGTGCCCGGCCGCAGCGCCCGCGCCGGCAAAACCGTCCGGCAACCCGACGACGCGCACTTCGCGCTGCGGAAACGGAATCGAAATCCCGTGCTCGCTGAACAGCCGCCAGATGTTGCGGTTCACGGTCGAACGCACGCCCGACGTGCCTTTCGCCGAATCCTCGATCCAGAAGCCGAGTTCCAGGTCGATCCCGTCCGCGCCGAAGCTCACCAGATACGGGGTCGGCGCGGGCTCCGCCAGCACGCGCGGCACGTCCTTCGCGGCATCCGCGAGCAACACCAGCGCATGCTCGACATCGCTCGTATACGCGACCTGCACCGCGACCTTCGCATAACCACGCGTCAGGTACGACGACTGGTTCTGCACGACGTCGGTGATCAGCTTCTCGTTCGGGATCAGCGTCTCGTTGCCGTCGAGGCCGCGCACGACCGTGTAGCGCGTGCGGATCTGCGTGACGATGCCCTGCAGCCCGCCGACGCTGATTGCGTCGCCGAGCCGCAGCGACCGGTCGAGCAGGATGATGAAGCCCGACACGTAGTTGCTTGCGATCTTCTGCAGCCCGAAGCCGAGGCCGACGCCGACCGCGCCGCCGAACACACCGAGCACTGTCACGTCGATGCCGACGAGCGACAGCCCGATCAGGATCGCCGCGAACACGAGCAACGCGCGGCCGACCCGCGACAGCACGACCTTCAAGTTTGCGTCGAGCGTGGTCGCGCGCGTGAGGCGATCCTCGAGCACCGAGCCGAGCCACATTGCGACCATCAGCGTCACGCAGACCCACAGCGCGCCGGAGATCAGCGACAGCAGCGTGAGGTGCGCATTGGCGACGCGGAACTGCACGCTGTCGAGCCAGCCGAGCACGTCGCGCTGGATGCCGAGCACAGTCAGCACCATCGCGGCCCACACGATGGTCGACACGATCTTCTCGACGATCGACAGCCACGCATGCGTGTGGCCGTCGCGCGCGAACACGCGCCGCGCGAAGAAGAACAGCACGTAGATCAGCCCGATGCCGAACAACGGCACGAGCGCGAGCGACAGCAGCGACGTCGACATGAACGGGTCGAACGCGAGCTGCGCGACGCCCACGAAAACGCCGCCGAACAACGGAAACAACGCGCGTTTCAGGCTATGCGCGCCCGCACCGGGCGCGCGTCCGGCCGCCCGGCGGCGCGCATCGATGCGGCCGTGCACGAAACGCGCGGCCACCCACGCGAAACACAGCGCGCCGACGAGGATCGCCGCCTGCCAGATCATCACCGGCTGGTGGAAATCGCGAATCACCGATGCCAGCCGGTGCGACAGCAGGCGGCTTTGCAGATTCTCCATCGTCCGTCCGGCCTGTCGTTACTGCGCGCGGCGCTCGAGCACCGCGGCGAAGAAGCCGTCGGTCGCGTGACGATGCGGCCACAACGACAGGTAGTCACCCGTCTCGAGCTCGATGCGCTGGTCCGCCAGCACCTTCTGCGCGGGCACCAGCACGAACTCGGGATGGTCGGCCAGGAACTGTTCGACGATGCGCTCGTTCTCGGCGTCGAGCACGCTGCAGGTCGCGTAGACGAGCCGGCCGCCCTTCTTCACGAGGCGCGCGGCGCTCGCGAGGATCGACGCCTGCTTCGGCGTCAGCTCGTCGATCGCGGTGCGCGACTGGCGCCACTTCAGGTCCGGATTGCGGCGCAGCGTGCCGAGGCCGCTGCACGGCGCGTCGACCAGCACGCGGTCGATCTTGCCGGCGAGCCGCTTGATCTTCGCGTCATGCTCGCTGTCGATCAGCACCGGGTTCACGTTCGACAGCCCGCTGCGCGCGAGGCGCGGCTTCAGCTTCGCGAGGCGCTTTTCCGACACGTCGAACGCGTAGAGGCGCCCGGTCGAGCGCATCATCGCGCCCAGCGCGAGCGTCTTGCCGCCCGCGCCCGCGCAGAAATCGACGACCATCTCGCCACGGCGCGGCGCGACGAGCGAACACAGCAGCTGGCTGCCTTCGTCCTGCACCTCGATCTGGCCTTCCTCGAACAGCTTCAGGCGCGTCAGCGCCGGCTTGCCGACGACGCGCACGCCGAACGGCGCGAACGGCATCGCGCCCGCGTCGATACCGTTCGCGCGCAGCGCGTCGATCACCTGGTCGCGGGTCGCCTTCTGCGCGTTGGCGCGCAGGTCGAGCGGCGCCGGGTAGTTCAGCGCGGCGGCGAGCTGCGCGAGTTCCTCGGCGTCGAAACGGGCCGACAGCGCCTGGTGGATCCAGTCGGGCAGGTTCGTGCGTACGCGCACCGGCAGGCTCGCCGGATCGATCTTCGACACGTGCTCGAGCCACGCGGACTCGGTGTCGGACAAAAACGGCCTCAGCGCGTTACGGCCAGCCGTCTGCATCAGGCCGAGCAGCGTGAGACGCCGCGCGGGCGTGCCCGTGCCGCTCTCGGCCAGGTGCGAAAACTCCATCTTGCGGCGCAGCACCGCGAACACGGCCTCGGCGATCACGCCGCGCTCGGCATGCCCGAGCTTCGGGTGCGCGCGGAAGAACCGGCTCGTCGTCGCGTCGGCGGGGCCGGCGAACTTCAGCACCTCGGCCAGCAAGGTCTCGGTCTGGCCAATCAGGAATCCGTGCAGCTTCATACGCCCTCACTCGTTTCGGTATGCGGTTGATCCGCGAAAATCCAGCGTGCTTCTTCCGGCGCCACGACGGCTCGGCCGTTCTCGAGGCGCAAGCGCCCCTCGACGAACCAGCGCACCGCGCGCGGATACAACACGTGCTCGACCGTCAGTACGCGCTGCGCGAGCGCGGCCGCGTCGTCGCCCGCGCGCACGGGCACCGCGCCCTGCGCGACGATCGCGCCGCTGTCGAGTTCGGGAATCACGAAGTGAACGGTCACGCCGTGCAGCGCGACGCCCGCATCGAGCGCCTGCTGGTGCGTGTGAATGCCCTTGAAGCTCGGCAGCAGCGACGGATGGACATTCAGCAGCCGGCCTTCATATCGTCTGACGAATGCCGGCGTGAGGATGCGCATGAAGCCCGCGAGGATCACGAGATCGGGGGCAAAGCGGTCAATTTCGGCGGCGAGCGCCGCATCGAAGCTGTCGCGGCCGTCGAACGACCGGTGGTCGACCACCGCGGTCGCCACCCCGTGCGACGCGGCAAAAGCCAGGCCGGCCGCATCGGGCCGGTTGGCGATCACGGCAGCGACCTCGGCCGGCCAGCGCTCCTGCGCGCACGCGCGGACGATGGCCTCCATGTTGCTGCCGCGACCGGAAATCAGGATCACGAGTTTTTTCATCCGCGAATTTTACCATTCGCCCCCGCGTTTCCCGCCTTCTCGGCCGCCGGCCCGCCCGAACGTTTATAATCTTCTGCTTTGCGGCATCCCACCGCCCATTCCCCGACGCTGCATCCGCTATCGTGAAAGTCTTCCGCGGCCTGCCCAACGCCGAGAGCCGCGCCCCGTGCGCGCTGACGATCGGCAACTTCGACGGTGTCCATCGCGGCCACCAGGCCCTGCTCGCGCGCGTGCGCGCGGCAGCGGACGCGCGCGGCCTGCCCGTGTGCGTGATGACTTTCGAGCCGCACCCGCGCGAATTCTTCAACCCGGCCGGCGCGCCGCCGCGCATCGCGATGCTGCGCGACAAGCTCGAGGCACTGCGCGAGCACGGCGTCGACCGCGTGGTCGTCGAGCACTTCAACCACACGTTTGCCAGCCAGTCGCCGCAGGCGTTCGTCGAGCGTACGCTGGTGAACGGGCTGCACACGCGCTGGATGATGGTCGGCGACGATTTCTGCTACGGCGCGAAGCGAGCGGGCACCTTCGACACGCTGAAGGCGGCCGGTGAGCAATACGGCTTCGAAGTCGAGCAGATGGGCACGGTGGCCGGCAGCGACGGCACGCGCATCTCCAGCTCGGGCGTGCGCGCCTCGCTCGCGGCCGGCGATCTCGACGCGGCTGCACAAGCGCTCGGCCACGGCTATGCGATCAGCGGCCACGTCGCGCACGGGCTGAAGCTCGGCCGCGACCTCGGCTTCCCGACCCTGAACCTGCCGATCGCGCACAAGCGGCCGGCGCTCGCGGGCATCTTCGTCGTGCAGGTGCACGGCCTCGGCCCCGCCCCGCTGCCGGGCGTCGCAAGCCTCGGCCTGCGCCCGACCGTCGACGATTCGGGCCGCGTGCTGCTCGAAGTCCACCTGCTCGACTGGCATGGCGACGCGTACGGCAAGCTCATCCGCGTCGAATTCCTGAAGAAGCTGCGCGACGAAGCGAAATTCGACGATCTCGAGGCGCTGTCGCGCGCGATCGCACTGGACGTCGCGAATGCACGCGCGTACTTCATCGAGCGCGACCGTGCGCCGGGCAGCCGCGCAACGGGCTTCTCGACGTCGGCAACCGACCGAATTAGCTGATCCGGACGGCGGCGCCCCGCGCCGCACCCACGCGCCGCACACTCGCGCGCATACCCGATTCACGACGCACGAGCGTCCCCCGATTTGATAGCGATCCCATCATGAGCAACAAGAAAGCCGATTCGAAACCGCAGGCCAAGTATCCGGTCAACCTGCTCGACACGCCGTTCCCGATGCGCGGCGATCTGCCCAAGCGCGAGCCGCAGTGGGTCAAGGAATGGGAAGAGCGCGGCATCTACGACAAGATCCGCGCGGCCAGCCAGGGCCGGCCGAAGTTCATCCTGCACGACGGCCCGCCGTATGCGAACGGCGACATCCACCTCGGCCACGCCGTCAACAAGATCCTGAAGGACATCGTCGTCAAGTCGCGCAACATGGCCGGCTTCGACGCGCCGTACGTGCCGGGCTGGGATTGCCACGGGATGCCGATCGAGATCCAGATCGAGAAGCAGTTCGGCAAGTCGCTGCCGGCGGCCGAAGTGATGAGCAAGGCGCGCGCGTACGCGACCGAGCAGATCGAAAAGCAGAAGGTCGGCTTCAAGCGCCTCGGCGTGCTCGGCGACTGGGCCAACCCGTACAAGACGATGAACTTCGTCAACGAGGCGGAAGAGCTCCGCGCGCTCGGCAAGATCATCGAGAAGGGTTATGTGTATCGCGGGCTGAAGCCGGTGAACTGGTGCTTCGACTGCGGCTCGGCGCTCGCGGAAGCGGAAGTCGAGTACAAGGACCGCACCGATCCGACGATCGACGTGATGTTCGCATTCGCGGAACCGGAAAAGACCGCGCAGGCGTTCGGCCTGCCGGCACTGCCGCGTGCCGAGGGCGGCATCGTGATCTGGACCACCACGCCGTGGACGATTCCGGCGAACCAGGCGCTGAACCTCCATCCGGAAATCGTCTACGCGCTGGTCGACACCGAGCGCGGGCTGCTGATCATCGCGGAAGAGCGCGTGGCCGCGTGCATGGAAGAGTTCAAGCTGACGGGCCGCGTCGTCGCGACCACGCCCGGCGTGAAGCTCGCGAACCTGCGCTTCCACCACCCGCTCGCATCGGCCCACCCCGGCTACAAGCGCACCGCGCCCGTCTACCTCGGCGACTACGTGACGACCGACACCGGTACCGGCGTCGTGCACTCGTCGCCCGCGTACGGCATCGAGGACTTCCAGTCCTGCAAGGCGCACGGGATGACCGATTCGGACTTCATCAACCCGGTGATGGGCGACGGCCGCTACATCGAATCGCTGCCGCTATTCGGCGGCCTGTCGATCTGGGATGCGAACCCGAAGATCGTCGAGGCGCTGAACGCAGCCGGCTCGCTGCTGCGCAGCGAGAAGTACACGCACAGCTACATGCACTGCTGGCGCCACAAGACGCCGATCATCTACCGCGCGACGTCGCAGTGGTTCGCCGGCATGGACGTGACGCCGCGCGACGGCAGCAAGACGCTGCGCGAAACGGCGCTCGAAGGCGTCGACGCGACCGCGTTCTACCCGTCGTGGGGCAAGCAGCGCCTGTTCAGCATGATCGCGAACCGTCCCGACTGGACGCTGTCGCGCCAGCGCCAGTGGGGCGTGCCGATGGCGTTCTTCGTGCACAAGGAAACCGGCGAGCTGCACCCGCGCACGCTCGAGCTGCTCGAGGCAGTCGCGAAACGCGTCGAGCAGTCGGGCATCGAGGCATGGCAGACGCTCGACCCGCGCGAGCTGATCGGCGACGACGCGAACCTGTACGAAAAGAACCGCGACACGCTCGACGTGTGGTTCGACTCGGGCACGACGCACTGGCACGTGCTGCGCGGCTCGCACAAGGATCAGCTGCAGTTCCCGGCCGACCTGTACCTCGAAGGCTCGGACCAGCACCGCGGCTGGTTCCACTCGTCGCTGCTGACCGCGTCGATGATCGACGGCCGCGCACCGTACAAGGGCCTGCTCACGCACGGCTTCACGGTCGACGGCGAAGGCCGCAAGATGAGCAAGTCGCTCGGCAACGGTGTCGACCCGCATGAAGTCGCGAACCGCCTCGGCGCGGAAATCATCCGCCTGTGGATCGCGTCGACCGACTATTCGGGCGAGCTCGCGATCTCCGAGGAAATCCTGAAGCGCGTGACCGAAGGCTATCGCCGTATCCGCAACACGCTGCGCTTCCTGCTCGCGAACCTGTCGGACTTCGACTACGCGCAGCACGCGGTGCCGGTCGGCGAATGGCTCGAGATCGACCATTATGCGGTCGCGTTCTCGGAGCAACTGCAGACGGAACTGCTCGGCCACTACGAGAAGTATGAATTCCACCCGGTCGTCGCGAAGCTGCAGACGTACTGCTCGGAAGATCTCGGCGGCTTCTACCTCGACGTGCTGAAGGATCGCCTGTACACGAGCGCGGCCGATTCGCGCGCACGCCGCTCCGCACAGACGGCGCTGTACCACCTGACGCACGGCCTGCTGCGCGTGCTCGCGCCGTTCCTGTCGTTCACGGCCGAAGAAGCGTGGAAGGTGTTCCAGCCGGCCAGCGAAACGATCTTCACGGAAACCTACTACGCGTATCCGGAAGTCGCCGGCTCGGCCGCGCTGATCGAGAAGTGGGCGCTGCTGCGCGACGTCCGCGGCAACGTGACGAAGGCGCTCGAGGAAGCGCGCACCGCGAACCGCATCGGTTCGTCGCTGCAGGCCGAAGTGACCGTGCACGCGAGCGGCGCGCGTTACGACGCGCTCACGAGCCTCGGCGAAGACCTGAAGTTCGTGCTGATCACGTCGGCCGCAACGGTCGTCAAGGTCGACGACGAAGCGCAGGAAAGCGTCGACGTGGCCGCATCGAAGTACCAGAAGTGCGAACGCTGCTGGCACTACCGCGACGATGTCGGCGCGCACGCCGATCATCCGACGCTGTGCGGCCGCTGCTTCTCGAACCTGTTTGAAAACGGCGAAATCCGGAGCGCTGCTTAAATATGGCGAAAACCCTGTCGAAACCGGCCAGCGGCGCGCTTGCGCCCTGGCTCGGCATTTCGCTGATCGTGATCCTGTTCGATCAACTGTCGAAGATCGCGATCCTGAAAACGTTCGCGTATGGCGCGCAGCATGCGCTGACGTCGTTCTTCAACCTCGTGCTGGTGTACAACCGCGGCGCCGCGTTCGGCTTCCTGTCGACCGCGAGCGGCTGGCAGCGCTGGGCGTTCACCGCGCTCGGCATCGGCGCGACGCTCGTGATCTGCTTCCTGCTGAAGCGCCACGGCCACCAGCGGCTGTTCAGCGTGTCGCTCGCGCTGATCCTCGGCGGCGCGCTCGGCAACGTGATCGACCGGCTCGTCTACGGTCACGTGATCGACTTCCTCGATTTCCACCTCGGCGCCTGGCACTTCCCGGCGTTCAACCTCGCCGATTCCGCGATCACGGTCGGCGCGGTGCTGCTGATCTACGACGAACTGCGTCGCGTGCGCGGCTCGCGCTAAGCGCGCATACTCGGCGTCGACGGCCGGCCTCGCGCCGGCCGTCCCGTTTGACCCTTGGAGGCCTGAGTTGGCACACGCAGAACTCGCAGGAAAACACCTCGTTCTCGGCCTGACGGGCGGCATCGCCTGCTACAAGATCGCCGAGCTCACGCGGCTGCTCACGAAGGCCGGCGCGACCGTCCAGGTCGCGATGACCGAAGCCGCCACGCAGTTCATCACACCCGTCACGATGCAGGCGCTGTCGGGCCGGCCCGTCTATACGAGCCAGTGGGACGCGCGCGTCGACAACAACATGGCGCACATCGACCTGTCGCGCGAAGCCGACGCGATCGTGATCGCGCCCGCGTCGACGGACTTCATCGCGAAGCTCGCGCACGGGTTCGCGGACGACCTGCTGTCGACGCTGTGCGTCGCGCGCGACTGTCCGTTGCTCGTCGTCCCCGCAATGAACCGCCAGATGTGGCAAAACCCGGCCACGCAGCGCAACGTCGCGCAACTGCGCGCGGACGGCGTGTCGGTGCTCGGCCCGGATTCGGGCGCGCAGGCGTGCGGCGAAGTCGGCGACGGCCGCATGCTCGAGCCCGAGGCGATCTATGAAGCGATCGTCGCGCACTTCGCGCCGAAGGTGCTCGCGCACCGGCGCGTGCTGATCACGGCGGGCCCGACGTTCGAGCCGCTCGACCCCGTGCGCGGCCTCACGAACCGCTCGAGCGGCAAGATGGGCTTCGCGCTCGCGCGCGCCGCGCAGCAGGCCGGCGCCGACGTGCATCTCGTCGCCGGGCCGGTCGCGCTCGACACGCCGTGGGGCGTCTACCGTCAGGACGTGCAGACCGCGCAGCAGATGTACGACGCGGTGATGCATGCCGTTGCCGATGCCGACATCTTCATCGCGGTGGCCGCGGTCGCCGACTGGCGCGTCGACCAGCCTGCCGAACACAAGATGAAGAAGACGGCCGACCGCAAGATGCCGGCGCTCGCGTTCGTCGAGAACCCCGACATCCTCGCGTCGGTCGCGGCGCTGCCCGATCCGCCGTTCTGCGTCGGGTTCGCGGCCGAAAGCGGCGATCTCGACGTGCACGGCGACGAGAAGCGCAAGCGCAAGAACGTGCCGCTGCTCGTCGGCAATCTCGGGCCGCTGACGTTCGGCCGCGACGACAACGAAGTCGTGCTGTTCGAGGCCGCCGGCCTCACGCGCCTGCCGCGCGCGCCGAAGGACGAACTCGCGCATGCGCTCGTCGCGGAAATCGCGAAGCGCCTGCCCGACAACCGCCTGATCTGATCTCCCGTGCGGTGGCCATCGCCGCCGCGCCCTTCCCGACCGATTCGACGACCGCATGAAACTCGACCTGAAGATTCTCGACGCGCGCATGCGCGACTACCTGCCTGCCTACGCGACCACCGGCAGCGCCGGCCTCGACCTGCGCGCGTGCCTCGACGCGCCGGTCACGCTGCAGCCGGGCGAAACGACGCTCGTGCCGACCGGCCTCGCGATCCACCTCGCCGACCCCGGTTATGCGGCGCTGATCCTGCCGCGCTCGGGCCTCGGCCACAAGCACGGGATCGTGCTCGGCAACCTCGTCGGCCTGATCGACTCCGACTACCAGGGCCAGTTGATGGTCTCGACGTGGAACCGCGGCCAGACCGAGTTCGTGCTGAACCCGTTCGAGCGTCTCGCACAGCTCGTGATCGTGCCGGTCGTGCAGGCGCAGTTCAACATCGTCGACGACTTCGCGGAAAGCGATCGCGGCGCAGGCGGCTTCGGCAGCACTGGCCGTCACTGAACGACGCAACGCAAAAAAGGGGCCTCGCGGCCCCTTTTCTTTTTCCGTTCACCGTCATTCGCTGACCGGCTGCGCGATCCGCGCGGGTACCGGTTCGCGTCGCCGTGCCTGCGCGATGCTCGCAAAGATCACCAACGCGACCAGCACGCCGAGCAGCACGGCTGACGAGCCGACCGTACCGAGCGCGAGCCCGCCCTTCGCGACCGGCTTCGTCAGCAGGTCGCCGACCGTCGCGCCGAACGGACGCGTGAGCACGAACGCGGCCCAGAACAGCAACACGCCCGAAATCCGCGTGAAATAGTGCGCGAGCACGATCACCGCAAGCAGCCCGCCGATCAGCAACGCGCCCCCGCCGAAACCGAGCCCCGAGCTGTCCGCGAGAAAATCGCCGAGCGCGGTGCCGAGCGTGTTCGAGAACAGGATCGCGATCCAGTAAAGCAGCTCGACCTTGCGCGTGCGGATCAGGTCGACCGACAGCGATTCGCCGCTGAGCCGCCAGACCGCGAAGATCGCCAGCAGGATCGCGACGAGGATCGACGAGCCGGCCGCATAACCGAGGCCGAGCGTGCGGTCCATGAAGTCGGACATCGTCGTGCCGGCCGTGCTCGTCGCGACGATCACGGCCCAGTAGATCGCCGGGCGATAGCGCGTCGTCTTGAGCTGCGCGCCGAGCGTCACGAGGAAGAAGCCGAACAGCAGGATCGAGCTCACCGCGTAGCCGACGTTCAGCGTCATCGACAGCAGGTCGCCACCGGTTTCGCCGAGCGTCGTCGCGCAGATCTTCATGATCCAGAACGCAAGCGTGATTTCAGGAAGTTTGTTCATTCGAACCCCTTTTTTACAGGAAAGCGGCGAGCCGGCGCGTGCCGGACCGCATCGCAGACAGGATCGAATGTTAGTCGCCGCCGGCTTAACGGAACCTTAGCGGACGTGAAGAACGGGAGGGCCGGCGCGCGCGGCCGTGGGCGGCCGCGCTGGCACCGTCAGCGTGCGTGCTGGTGCCGGTAGTGCAGCGCATACGCGAGCGTCAGCAGCACGACGAACACGATACCGACCACCATCGTCATCCGGAATTCGCGCGTGAACGCGGTCGTGAACAGGATCGCCGCGACGAGCCCCGCGCCGAGCAGGCTGCCGAACGGGTGCCCCCACATCCGGAACGCAAGCGCGGGGCCGCGATACTGCGAACGGAAGCGCAGGTGCGTGACGAAGATCATCAGCCAGGTGAGCAGTGCGCCGAACATCGCGATCGCCATCATCACGGTGAACGCCGTGTCGGGCGCCAGCGCAACCAGCACGGCCGCCACCGCGACGCCGCTCGTCGAGATCCACAGCGCCGCACGCGGCACGCCGTTCGTGCCGAGCCGGCCGAACATCGCCGGCGCGAGCCGTGCACGCGACAGGCTGAACATCATCCGCGTCGTCACGTAGAGCTGGCTGTTCATCGCCGACAGCGCCGCGATCAGCAGCACGAAGTTGATCACGCCCGCCGCGTACGGCACGTGCGTCGCGGCCATCACCTTCACGAACGGGCTTTCGTCGGTGCCGGCCTGGGTCCACGGCACGATCGCGAGCATCAGCGACAACGTCAGCAGGTAGAACAGCACGAGCCGGAACACCGTCGAGCGGAACGCGCGCGTGACCGCGTGCTGCGGATCGCGCGCTTCGCCGGCCGCAATTGCGACGGCCTCGATGCTCATGTAGCTGAAGATCGCGACGATCACCGCGACCCAGGTGCCCCACGGCCCCTTCGGCATGAAACCGCCGTGCGCGGTGTAGTTCGCGAAGCCGACGCCCGATGCGGCCGGTGCCGACCACACGAAATACGCGCCGAGCACGATGAACACGACGATCGCGGCGATCTTCAGCAGCGAGAACGCGTATTCGACCGAGCCGTACAGCGTGACGCTCGCGAGGTTCACGGCGATCAGCAGCGCGGAGAAGCCGATCACCCAGTACCAGCCGGGCACGGCCGGGAACCAGTACTTCATGAATACGGCGATCGCGCTGATCTCGGTGCCGATCGCGAACACGACCGCGAACCAGTACGCATAACGCACCAGAAAGCCCGCGAGCGGGCCGACGTAGTGTTCGGCATACGCGCCGAACGAGCCGGCCGTCGGATGCGCGACGGTCATTTCCGCGAGCGCGCCCATCAGCAGCAGCGCGATCAGCGCACCGATCGCATACGAGACCAGCACGCTCGGGCCGGCCAGCCCGATCGCGAACCCGCTGCCGAGGAACAACCCCGTGCCGATCGCGCCGCCGATCGCGATCATCGCCATCTGCCCCGACGTCAGCGCGTGGCGCAACCCTTGTTCGCGCGCGACGATGTTGTCGAACGACCGTTGTTGTTGTGTCACTGCGTTACCACTCCCCTGCACCACCATTGCGCCGCCGGCGCCGGATAAAACGAAACGGCGCGGAGAACTTCCCGCGCCGTTCGCATGAACAACGAATTATCGCTTACTCGACTTCGACCGTCTCTTCGTTCGGCTTGTGCGGCGGATTCGCCAGCTTGTCGAACGACAACTGCACCTTGTCGTTTTCGTCGACGTCGACCGTCACGTGACCGCCGTTGACGAGCTTGCCGAACAGCAGCTCGTCGGCCAGCGCACGACGGATCGTGTCCTGGATCAGCCGCTGCATCGGCCGCGCGCCCATCAGCGGGTCGAAGCCGTGCTTCGCGAGATGCTTGCGCAACGCGTCGGTGAACAGCGCGTCGACCTTCTTCTCGTGCAACTGTTCCTCGAGCTGGATCAGGAACTTGTCGACCACGCGCATGATGATTTCCTCATCGAGCGAGCGGAAGCTGATGATCGAATCCAGGCGGTTGCGGAACTCCGGCGTGAACAGGCGCTTGATGTCGGTCATCTCGTCGCCCGTTTCGCGGCGCGTCGTGAAGCCGATCGTCGCCTTCTGCATCGACTCGGCGCCCGCGTTCGTCGTCATGATGATGATGACGTTGCGGAAATCCGCCTTGCGGCCGTTGTTGTCCGTCAGCGTGCCGTGGTCCATCACCTGCAGCAGCACGTTGTAGATGTCCGGATGCGCCTTCTCGATTTCGTCGAGCAGCAGCACGCAATGCGGCTTCTTCGTGACGGCTTCGGTCAGCAGCCCGCCCTGGTCGAACCCGACATAGCCCGGCGGCGCGCCGATCAGGCGGCTCACCGCATGACGCTCCATGTACTCCGACATGTCGAAGCGGATCAGCTCGATGCCGAGCGTGAACGCGAGCTGGCGCGCCACTTCGGTCTTGCCGACACCCGTCGGGCCGGAGAACAGGAACGCGCCGATCGGCTTGTCCATCTTGCCGAGGCCCGCGCGTGCCATCTTGATCGATGCCGCCAGCGCGTCGATCGCCGGATCCTGGCCGAACACGACGCTCTTCAGGTCGCGGTCGAGCGTCTGCAGCTTGCTGCGATCGTCCTGCGACACACTCTGCGGCGGCACACGCGCGATCTTCGAGATGATTTCCTCGATCTCGCTCTTGCCGATCGTCTTCTTCTGCTTCGACTTCGGCAGGATGCGCTGCGCGGCGCCCGCCTCGTCGATCACGTCGATCGCCTTGTCCGGCAGGTGACGGTCGGTGATGAAGCGCGCCGACAGTTCGGCCGCGGCCGACAGCGCGCCCGACGAATACTTGACGCCGTGGTGTTCCTCGAAGCGCGACTTCAGGCCGCGCAGGATCGCGACCGTCTGCTCGACAGTCGGCTCGCTCACGTCGACCTTCTGGAAGCGCCGCGACAGCGCCGCGTCTTTCTCGAAGATGCCGCGATACTCGGTGAACGTGGTCGCGCCGATGCACTTGAGCGTGCCCGACGACAGCGCCGGCTTCAGCAGGTTCGACGCATCCAGCGTGCCGCCCGACGCGGCGCCCGCGCCGATCAGCGTATGGATTTCGTCGATGAACAGGATCGCGTGCGGGCGCTCCTTGAGCTCCTTCAGCACCGTCTTCAGACGCTGCTCGAAATCACCGCGATACTTGGTGCCGGCGAGCAGCGCGCCCATGTCGAGCGAGTAGACCTGCGCGTTCGCGAGGATATCGGGCACTTCGCCGCGCGTGATGCGATAAGCGAGCCCTTCCGCGATCGCGGTCTTGCCGACACCGGCCTCGCCGACGAGCAACGGATTGTTCTTGCGGCGGCGGCAAAGGACCTGCACGACGCGCTCGACCTCGGGCTCGCGACCGATCAGCGGATCGATGCGGCCGTCCTTCGCCATCTGGTTCAGGTTCTGCGTGAACTGCGCGAGCGGCGTTTCCTTCTGCGCATTCGCGTCTTCGCTTTCCGCGTTCGCGTCGGTCGACTTCGCGGCTTCGCCGCTGTTCGTCTTCGCGATGCCGTGCGAAATGAAGTTCACGACGTCGAGGCGCGTGACGCCCTGCTGCTGCAGGTAGTACACCGCGTGCGAATCCTTCTCGCCGAAGATCGCGACCAGCACGTTCGCGCCAGTCACTTCCTTCTTGCCGTTCGACGTCGACTGGACGTGCATGATCGCGCGCTGGATCACGCGCTGGAAACCGAGCGTCGGCTGGGTATCGACATCGTCGGTGCCCGGGACGGTAGGTGTGTTGTCGTGGATGAAATTGCGCAGGTTCTGACGCAGGTCCTCGATGTTTGCCGCGCACGCGCGCAACACCTCGGCTGCCGTCGGATTATCCAGCAGGGCCAGCAGCAGATGCTCGACCGTAATGAACTCATGGCGCGCCTGGCGTGCTTCCATGAACGCCATGTGCAGGCTGACTTCCAATTCCTGGGCAATCATGCTTCCTCCATCACGCACTGCAGCGGATGCCCGGCCTGCCGCGCATGGGTAACGACTTGCTCAACCTTGGTCGACGCGATGTCCCGCGTATAGACCCCACATACCCCTCGCCCTTCGCGATGGACCTTCAGCATGATCTGCGTGGCCGTCTCGCGATCCTTCTTGAAATACTCCTGGACCACCATCACGACGAACTCCATCGGCGTGAAGTCGTCGTTCAGCAGCACCACCTTGTACATCGAAGGCGGCTTGAGCTTCTGCTGCTTGCGTTCCAGGACGGTACTGTCCTGCTTGTCCGGGATAATCGCCATACACCCATTCTAAACAACTCGGACAGGCCCGCAATCCTGCCATTACCCGACCGACCGGCCGGCGCCCTCCCCGGTATCCCGGAACACGCGATCGTCTTCGCGCCATACGAAAGCCGGCTGCGGTGCCGGCTTTCACGCGTGGCGCGGAACACGAACCGTCAGGGGGAACCGCACCGGAACGTCGTATCCGCATCCAGTATCCCACAAGCCGGGACGACTCGAACGCGTGTCACTCGAGCCTGGTATATGAGCCGATTATGCGGCTTTTCAAGTCCCTGCGCTTGGCCGCATGCTGCCAAGCAAAGCCGGAGAAACCCTGAAAATGGGTTCTTTACAACGGCCCTCTATACGTCTAAAAATTCCTCTTGACACTCTAATAAAGAGCGCCAACAATCAAGCTGGCACTTTTTTCAAATTGCCAGTTGGCGAAATGAAAGAGGCCGAGGTGAGCTTGTGAGGGGGGAACGGCTGCATTTTCCGGTCGTTTAGCTTTTCGAGCGTGCTCGTGGTAAGTAGCAGCGACTGTGTGACAGGGGAAGTAGGTATGGCAACTGGTATCGTTAAGTGGTTCAACGACGCGAAGGGCTTCGGTTTCATCACTCCCGACGAGGGCGGTGAGGATCTGTTTGCGCACTTCTCGGCTATCACCATGAATGGCTTCAAGACGCTGAAGGAAGGCCAGAAGGTGAGCTTTGACGTCGTTCAAGGACCGAAGGGCAAGCAAGCGTCGAACATCCAGGCCGCATAAAGGCATCGGATATCGGACGAAGAAACCCGGCGCATTGCGCCGGGTTTCTTTTTTTGAGGCCGGCCAATCGATAATCGATTGGCCGGCCTTTTCGTTCAATCCCGATAATTGAACACGCATTGTCTTGTCACGCATGCAGATCGGAAACTGATCCGACATGTGAAACACATTAGCGCCTTCGTTACACGACCTTCAGCGTGCCCATCATGCCGAGATCCTCGTGTTCGAGAATGTGGCAATGAAACATGCGTTCGCCGGGCATGTCTTGTGTGACGAGAATCGTCACGGTTTCGCCGCTGCGCACGTTCACGGTATCGCGCCATGCGCGGAACGGTTCGGCCGTGCGCGAGCCGCCCGACGCGCGCTCGATCACCTGGAACTGCGTGCCGTGCAGGTGGAACGGATGATCCATGTCGGTGGCATTGCGGATCTCCCAACGCTCGACGTCGCCGCGGCGGCTCGTCAGCGTCGCGCGGTGCGGCGCGTAGGTCTCACCGTTGATCGTGAAGCGCATGCCCGCCGGGCGGCCGTGTGCCGCGCCCTTCATCATCGCGTCCATGTCCATTTCTTCGCCGAATGCGACCGTCTTGTGCGCAACCGGTTCGCCCAACGGCCGCACCGCGCGCAGCGTCGCGGGCAGCGCGCGCGCCTCGGCAGGCGCAAACGCGACATCGGCAAGCGCCAGCGCCGGATCGGGCGGCAGGCTGCCGTGGCCGTCGTCGTGCGACATCGCCATCTTGCGGCGATCGTATTCGGCCGCCTGCAGCACCGCGCGCGACGCGCGATCGCCGGCACGCACCAGTAGCTCCGCGCGCTCACCCGGCGCGATCAGCAGCGAAGTCACACGGCGCGGCGCGTCGAACAGTCCGCCGTCGGTGCCCGCGTACTCGAACGCGCGGCCGTCGTCGAACGCGACGCGCAGGTAGCGCGCGCTGCACGCATTCCATACGCGCCAGCGTTCGTCGCCGGCTACGTCGATCCGCGGCCGGCGTGCGCCGTTGACCAGCACGAACTGACCTTCACGGCCGTTCATCCAGTCCATCATGTCGTTCGGTGCAATCGTGCCGTCGCGCGCAAGCTTCAGGTCCGACACGAACAGGTTGCGCTCGGGCCAGCCGGCGAGCGGATCGTCCGCGGCGCGCACGACGAACGGGCCGGCCAGCCCGCGAAACACCTGCTCGGCCGTCATCATGTGCGGATGCGGGTGGTACCAGTAGGTGCCGGCGCTGCCCTTCGGCAGCGTGAAGCGGTACACGCGCGACGCGCCGGGTGCGACGGGATCGGACGGGTTGCCGTCCTGGTCGGGCGGCACGGGCAGGCCGTGCCAGTGGATCGTCGACGGCTGCGGCAGCTTGTTCACGAACCTGATCTCGACCGTATCGCCCTCGCGCACGTCGATCAGCGGGCCGACGACGGGGCCTTGCGTGCCCGCACCGAACTGCCAGAACGTGGTCGGCCGCACACCGCGCAGCATCGGCCGCGCAACGGGCTGCGCCACCAGCGTGGCCCGGAACGTGCCGGGCTCGCGGCTTTCGTTTGCGAGCGTGCGCAACGCCGCGAGCGGCGCGCCGGCCGGCAACGCGTCGGCGGCCGCGAGCGCGGTCGGCGCGGGCTTGCCGTGCTGCGCGTGAGCCGACATCCCTGACATGCCCGACATGCCGGGCATGTCGTCCATCGAATCCATGCCGGCCATTCCAGCATGACCGGCATGCTGCGCCCACGCGGTGCGCGCGAACAGCGACGCGGCCGCGACACCGATGGCGCGCGACAGGAAGGTTCTCCGTATCATCAATCGTTCCTCGTTATCCATGCTGCGTCGCGCGACAGCCGCGACGCCCGCGCCGGCCGGCTCGAATGCCGATGCGCGACGCGAAACCTGATGCCCGCGTCATCATAACCGCAGGCCCCTGTCGAAGCGTGCCGCCGCCGGTCGGGCGGCGATACGCCGCAGTGCGCGGCGCTGTCGCGCCGGATTCGGCACGCGTCGACGGAAGCGCCGATCCGCGATGCGCTGCCCCTCGCCGGCGACCGCCGCCGCCACTTATCCGCTCCCTTGACGGCCTCCGGGCGACCGCTTGACGCCTGTCGTCCGTCCCTGCATAGGCGCTCGTCGCATCATCCCTTCGCGAAACCGCGAATATTTCACGATGCGGAACAAGTCTCTGCCTTATAAAAATTCGTGGTGCAGGGCACAAATTTCCTGTTTCGCGATGCCGAAAATCGTTCCGCAATACAAAACGAAGAAAATAACGCGTTGTTTTTAAATGCGAATTTTTGTTTCGAGAAGCTGTTCTACGCGCACCATCCGACCGGGTCGCGGACGTAGACTTTGTTCCATGCACTGACGCTTCGCCACGACGTTCGATACGGAACCCGGCGCGAGCAGCCAGTCGGGCCACAGCCGGCCGAGCCGGCGGGCGGCACAACAGAATCGCTTGTGATCAGAAAGGGAGAACGGAAATGAAGGGATTTCGCTTTGGTTCAGCGCTCGGGTCGTTCTATATCCTGCCGGGTAACGGCGGCTGGGAAGCGACGTTCGGCAACGCCCTCCTCGGCGCGTTCTCGTGCCCCGAAGTGGCAGCCGACCACATCTCCCGCGGCGACTGCCCGCAACTGTCCGAAATGGACACGGCGACGCTCGAGGTGCCGCACGAAATCGCCGAGTGGGAAATCGTTCACGTCTGAATGGCAAGCCTGCAACGAAAAACGCCCCGGGCGTCCGGGGCGTTTTTCATTTGCGTCGGGCGGCGGACGGCAAAACCCGCCGCGCCGGCACACGCATTGGCTCGCGCGATTGCGCGACCGGCGTCAGGCGACCGCGTCGACGATGCCGTTCAGCGTCGCGCTCGGGCGCATCGCCTGGCTCGTCAGGTCGACGTTCGGACGGTAGTAGCCGCCGATGGCCTGCGGCTTGCCCTGCGCGGCCGCCAGTTCTTCCAGGATGCGCGCTTCGCTGTCGGACAGCGCCTTCGCCACGCCTTCGAACTGCGCCTTCAGCGCGGCGTCCTCGGTCTGCTCGGCGAGCGCCTGTGCCCAGTACAGGCACAGGTAGAAGTGGCTGCCGCGGTTGTCGAGGCCACCGACCTTGCGCGCCGGCGACTTGTTCTCGTCCAGGAACTTGCCGGTTGCCTGGTCGAGCGTCTTCGCGAGCACGACCGCCTTCGGGTTCTGGTACGCGTGGCCGAGGTGTTCGAGCGACGCGGCCAGCGCGAGGAATTCGCCGAGCGAATCCCAGCGCAGGAAGCCTTCCTCGACGAACTGCTGCACGTGCTTCGGCGCGGAACCGCCCGCACCCGTTTCGAACATCCCGCCGCCGGCCATCAGCGGCACGATCGACAGCATCTTCGCGCTGGTGCCGAGTTCCATGATCGGGAACAGGTCGGTCAGGTAGTCGCGCAGCACGTTGCCGGTGACCGAAATCGTGTCCTTGCCCGCGCGGATGCGCTCGAGCGAGAAGCGGGTCGCGTCTTCCGGCGTCATGATGCGGATGTCGAGACCGTTCGTGTCGTGATCCTTCAGGTAGCGTTCGACCTTCGCGATGATCTGCGCATCGTGCGCGCGCGCCGGATCGAGCCAGAACACGGCCGGTGCGCCGGTCGCGCGGGCGCGGTTCACCGCGAGCTTGACCCAGTCCTGCACCGGCGCGTCCTTCGTCTGGCACATGCGCCAGATGTCGCCCGACTCAACCGCGTGCTCGAGCAGCACGTTGCCGGCTTCATCGGTGACGCGCACGACGCCGTCGGCCGGGATCTGGAACGTCTTGTCGTGCGAACCGTATTCTTCGGCCGCCTGCGCCATCAGGCCGACGTTCGGCACGCTGCCCATCGTGACCGGATCGAATGCGCCGTGCTGCTTGCAGTCCTCGATCACGGCCTGGTAGACGCCCGCGTAGCAGCGGTCCGGAATCACGGCCTTCGCGTCGTACAGTTCGCCGTCCGGGCCCCACATGCAGCCCGACTCGCGGATCATCGCCGGCATCGACGCGTCGACGATCACGTCGCTCGGCACGTGCAGGTTCGTGATGCCCTTGTCCGAGTTGACCATCGCGAGGCGCGGGCGCACTGCGTATTCGGCCTTGATGTCGGCTTCGATCGCTTCGCGCGTGTCGGCCGGCAGGTCCTTCAGGCGCGCGTACAGGTCGCCGATCCCGTTGTTCGGGTTGAAACCGGCCTGTGCCAGCACGTCCGCGTGCTTCGCGAGCGCGTCGCGGTAGAACACCGACACGAAATGGCCGAACAGGATCGGATCGGAGACCTTCATCATGGTCGCCTTCAGGTGCACCGAGAACAGCACGCCCTGCGCCTTCGCGTCGGCGATCTGCGCTTCGATGAAGCTGCGCAGCGCGTTGCGGCTCATCACCGATGCGTCGATGACTTCACCGGCCTTCACGGCCGTCTTTTCCTTCAGGACCTTCTTCGCGCCGTCGGCCGTCGTGAGCTCGATCTTCACGCTGCCGGCATCGGCGATCAGCGCCGACTTCTCGCTGCCGTAGAAGTCGCCTTCGCTCATGTGCGCGACGTGCGCCTTCGACGTGGCCTGCCATGCGCCCATCTTGTGCGGATGCTTGCGTGCGTAGTTCTTGACCGACAGCGGCGCGCGGCGGTCGGAGTTGCCTTCGCGCAGCACCGGGTTCACCGCGCTGCCCTTGATCTTGTCGTAGCGGGCCTTGACGGCCTTCTCTTCGTCCGTCGACGGATCTTCCGGATAGGCCGGCAGCGTGTAGCCCTGCGCCTGCAGTTCGGCGATCGCGGCCTTGAGCTGCGGCACCGACGCGCTGATGTTCGGCAGCTTGACGATGTTCGCTTCCGGCTTCAGCGTGAGCTGGCCCAGCTCGGCCAGATCGTCGGAACCCTTCTGCTCCGGCGGCAGGATGTCTGCGAATGCCGCGACGATGCGGCCGGCGAGCGAGATGTCGCGCGTTTCGACGGCGACGCCGGACGAGCGCGTGAAGGCCTTGACGATCGGCAGCAGCGAATAGGTCGCGAGCGCGGGCGCTTCGTCGGTGAGGGTGTAGATGATCTTGGGCGAAGTGGACATGGTGGTCAAAGCATTGCTACGAGATTGTGGGACTGAGGAGCACCGGCGGTAACCGGCGGGGAGCGACCGGGTCGGTCGCGAAAGGAGCGCGCCGGCTCAGCCGGGCGGTGGTATTGCGAGGGCCGTCATGTTCTACCTTGCAGGGCATCCGGGCCGCATCGCGGCGCCGCGGCCCGCATGCCGGACCGCCCTGCCAACAAACCTGCCATCCACGAAACGCCCCGGCGCCGGCAGTAGGCGCCGGGGCGGCCGGAAACGCTCCGGCCCACCCCGGAAGGGGACTTACATGTTCTCGATCAGCACTTCGCCGAAGCCCGAGCACGACACCTGCGTCGCGCCTTCCATCAGGCGCGCGAAGTCGTACGTGACGCGCTTCTGCAGGATCGACTTCTCCATCGACGCGATGATCGTGTCGGCCGCTTCCGTCCAGCCGAGGTGGCGCAGCATCATTTCCGCCGACAGGATCTCGGAACCGGGGTTCACGTAATCCTTGCCCGCGTACTTCGGCGCGGTGCCGTGCGTCGCCTCGAACATCGCGACCGAATCCGACAGGTTCGCGCCGGGCGCGATCCCGATGCCGCCGACCTGCGCGGCCAGCGCGTCGGAGATGTAGTCGCCGTTCAGGTTCAGCGTCGCGATCACGTCGTATTCGGCCGGGCGCAGCAGGATCTGCTGCAGGAACGCGTCGGCGATCGAATCCTTGATCACGATCTCGTTGCCCGTCTTCGGGTTCTTCACGCGCATCCACGGGCCGCCGTCGATCAGCTCGCCGCCGAATTCCTTCTGGGCCAGCGCGTAGCCGGCGTCACGGAACAAGCCTTCCGTGAACTTCATGATGTTGCCCTTGTGCACCAGCGTGACCGACTTGCGATCGTTGTCGATCGCATACTGGATCGCCTTGCGCACGAGACGCTCGGTGCCTTCGGTCGACACCGGCTTGACGCCGATCCCCGAGGTTTCCGGGAAGCGGATCTTCTTCACGCCCATCTCGTCCTGCAGGAACTTGATCACCTTCTTCGCCTGCTCGGAGCCCGCGGCCCATTCGATGCCCGCGTAGATGTCTTCCGAGTTCTCGCGGAAGATCACCATGTCGATCTTTTGCGGCTCGCGCACCGGCGACGGCACGCCCTTGAAGTACTGGACCGGGCGCAGGCACACGTACAGGTCGAGTTCCTGGCGCAGCGCGACGTTCAGCGAACGGATGCCGCCGCCGACCGGGGTCGTGAGCGGCCCCTTGATCGACACCACGTATTCCTTCAGCACCTGCAGCGTTTCGTCCGGGAGCCATACGTCCGGACCGTACACTTTCGTCGCCTTCTCGCCCGCGAAAATCTCCATCCAGTGGATCTTGCGCTTGCCCTTGTAGGCATGCGCGACCGCCGCGTCGACGACCTTGATCATGACCGGCGTGATATCGAAGCCCGTACCGTCGCCTTCGATATAGGGAATGATCGGCTGATCGGAAACGTTGAGCGAGAAGTCCTTGTTGACGGTGATCTTGTCACCGCCTTCCGGAACCTTGATGTGCTGATACGGCATGATCGACTCCAGTGACGTGGCTGAGCAGGTGATGCTGGTCGAAGCTGCGCGCGCGGCGGGGGCGCGGCATGGCCACCCCGTGACGGCAACAGCGAGCCGCTATTCTAGCGCCCCAACCGGGCACTTCGGCATGAAGCGCGGCACTGCGTATCAAGACCTCACTTATGTCTTATATAAGACAGAGGACTTGCCGTTCCGTATTATGCATTAAGATTCCGCCATTTGCCATAGACTGCCCCCCCCGCTTCTCGCGGCGCGCCGGGCGGGCGCCCTGCCATGAACCTGATTGCCCTCAACAAGCCGTTCGGCACGATTTGCCAGTTTTCCGCGCACGAGACGCGGCCATCGCTCGGCGACTGGGTAAAAACGCCCGGCGTCTATGCGGCCGGCCGGCTCGACGCCGACAGCGAGGGCCTGCTGCTGCTCACCGACGACGGCGCGCTGCAGGCGCGCATCGCGGAGCCGCGCCACAAGCTCGTCAAGCGCTACTGGGCGCAAGTCGAGGGCGCGCCGGGCCCGGCCGACCTGAAGGCGCTCGCGCGCGGCGTCGATCTGGGCGACTACGTGACGCGCCCGTGCCGCGCCGAGTTCATCGAGCCGCCCGACGCGCTGTGGCCGCGCAACCCGCCGATCCGCTACCGCGCCGCGATCCCGACCACGTGGATCGAGCTCGCGATCACCGAAGGCAAGAATCGGCAGGTGCGCCGGATGACGGCGGCCGTCGGCTTCCCGACGTTGCGTCTGGTGCGCGTCGGCATCGGTGCGCTGGACATATTCGCGCTCGGCATTGCGCCAGGCGAAACAATTGCGCTGCCGCCACGCGCGCCGTGGGACGGTTTCGCGCCCGCCGGATGACGGATTCCGGACACGCGAATTTTTCGTCATCTTTTTCGTCAACCGCCTGCGAAGATCGCGCGTTAAATCACGCAGATGCCACCCTGAGCTATCCGGCATTGGCAGCCGAACCCGTGTTTGCGTCACGAAAGCGACGTTTTCTTCGAATACGATTCGGCGCCCGCAGCGCAATGAGAAATTTCTCGAAGCGTCTGTCAACCGAAAGGTGGATGGCACCGTTAGACGTCATGACTCCTATGCCGGGTCATTTGGTTAATTAACTAAAGCTGAGGAACACAACATGAACAAACTGATCGCCGCTCTGGTCGCTGGCCTCTTCGCAACGGCTGCTTTCGCACAAGCTTCGGCTCCGGCCGCTCCGGCTGCTGCTGCTCCGGCAGAAGCTGCTTCGGCACCGGCTAAGAAGGCAACGCACAAGAAGCACCACGCAGCGAAGAAGCACCACGCTGCGAAGAAGGCTGCAAGCGAAGCCGAAGCCCCGGCAGCTGCTTCGAACTAAGCAAGCTGGTTGTAATAACGCAGTCAAGAACACGCAGTCTTGCCGTTCTTACGGCGTTGAAAGGCAGATCACCGCAAGGCGATCTGCCTTTTTCTTTTTTGTGCCCGCCGGCGCGCATCGCGTACCATGCGGGTCTCGTTTTCCAGATAGGAGCCTTGCTGTGCAATTCTCCCTGCGCTCGTCGCTCGGCCGCCTTGCGCGCGCCGCCGTGTTTCCCGCCGCGCTCGCCGTCCTCGCCCTCGGCATGCAGGCCGCCAGCGCGCAGATGCCGCCCGGCGCCAAGCAGCCGAGCGAGTTCCCGCGCGTGAAGCTGCGCGCCGGCATGTACGTGATCGACGCGGCCGTCGCCGCGAACGACGCCGACCGCGAACAGGGGCTGATGTACCGTTCGCAGCTCGCGCCGAACGAAGGCATGCTGTTCGCATTCAACGAGAATGCCGTGCACTGCTTCTGGATGAAGAACACGCTGATCCCGCTGTCGATCGCGTTCATCCGCGCGGACGGCACGATCACCGACATCGACGAGATGCGGGCGGAGACGACCGACAACCACTGCCCGCGCAACAACGGCGTCTATGCGCTCGAAATGAGCAAGGGCTGGTTCGCGGCGAAGGGCATCAAGCCCGGCATGAAGCTCGACGGCCTGCCGAAGGCCCAGTAACGGCGATCCGCGGCCTCGCGCCGCGCCCCGATCGAAGCCGGCCGCCCGTGCGCGCCGGCTTTTTTTTCGCCAGCCGGCGGCGCCGCCCGGCTTGATTCCGCCGGTGCTGGCCGCATCTGCAAAAGCCACGCGCAAGCGCTATGCTTTAAGTCTCGCTTGTGCCAAACCCGGGCCGGCCCAGCCTGCCCGCTTACGATCCGAACCACCAGGAGGTTCACGTGCCCCGCAAAACCCCCATCGAGCGCTATCGCAATATCGGGATCAGCGCTCACATCGATGCCGGCAAGACCACGACGACCGAGCGCATCCTGTTTTACACCGGCGTGAGCCACAAGATCGGTGAAGTGCACGACGGCGCGGCCACGATGGACTGGATGGAGCAGGAGCAGGAACGCGGCATCACGATCACGTCGGCGGCGACCACGGCCTTCTGGAAAGGCATGGCCGGCAACTATCCGGAACACCGGATCAACATCATCGACACCCCGGGCCACGTCGACTTCACGATCGAGGTCGAACGCTCGATGCGCGTGCTCGACGGCGCGTGCATGGTCTACGACTCGGTCGGCGGCGTGCAGCCGCAGTCCGAAACCGTCTGGCGCCAAGCGAACAAGTACAAGGTGCCGCGCATCGCGTTCGTCAACAAGATGGACCGCGTCGGCGCCGACTTCTTCCGCGTGCAGCGGCAGATCGGCGAGCGCCTGAAGGGCGTCGCCGTGCCGATCCAGATTCCGGTCGGCGCGGAAGATCATTTCCAGGGCGTCGTCGATCTCGTCAAGATGAAGGCGATCGTCTGGGACGACGAAAGCCAGGGCGTGAAGTTCTCGTACGAGGAGATCCCCGCGAATCTCGTCGAGCTTGCGCACGAATGGCGCGAGAAGATGGTCGAGGCCGCGGCGGAAGCGAGCGAGGAACTGCTCGAGAAGTATCTGCACGACCATGAATCGCTGACCGAGGACGAGATCAAGGGCGCGCTGCGCAAGCGCACGATCGCGAACGAGATCGTGCCTATGCTGTGCGGCAGCGCGTTCAAGAACAAGGGCGTGCAGGCGATGCTCGACGCGGTGATCGACTACCTGCCGTCGCCGGTCGACGTGCCGGCCATCCTCGGCCACGACTTCCACGATCCGGAGAAGCCGGCGGAACGTCACCCGAGCGACGACGAGCCGTTCTCGTCGCTCGCGTTCAAGATCATGACCGACCCGTTCGTCGGCCAGTTGATCTTCTTCCGCGTGTATTCGGGTGTCGTCGAATCCGGCGATACGGTGCTCAACGCGACGAAGGACAAGAAGGAACGGCTCGGCCGGATCCTGCAGATGCACGCGAACGAGCGCAAGGAAATCAAGGAAGTGCGCGCGGGCGACATCGCGGCGGCCGTCGGCCTGAAGGAAGCGACCACCGGCGACACGCTGTGCGATCCGACCAAGCCGATCATCCTCGAGAAGATGGAATTCCCGGAGCCGGTGATCTCGCAGGCCGTCGAGCCGAAGACGAAGGCCGACCAGGAAAAGATGGGCCTCGCGCTGAACCGCCTTGCACAGGAAGACCCGTCGTTCCGCGTGCAGACCGACGAGGAGTCCGGCCAGACGATCATTTCGGGGATGGGCGAGCTGCACCTCGAAATCCTGGTCGACCGGATGAAGCGCGAGTTCGGCGTCGAAGCGACCGTCGGCAAGCCGCAGGTCGCGTATCGCGAGACGGTGCGCACGACGGCGTCCGACGTCGAGGGCAAGTTCGTCAAGCAGTCGGGTGGCCGCGGCCAGTACGGCCATGCGGTGATCACGCTCGAGCCGAACCCGGGCAAGGGCTACGAGTTCCTCGACGAGATCAAGGGCGGCGTGATTCCGCGCGAATTCATCCCGGCCGTCGACAAGGGCATCACCGAAACGCTGAAGAGCGGCGTGCTCGCAGGTTACCCGGTCGTCGACGTGAAGGTGCACCTGACGTTCGGTTCGTACCACGACGTCGACTCGAACGAAAACGCGTTCCGGATGGCCGGCTCGATGGCGTTCAAGGAAGCGATGCGCCGCGCGAAGCCGGTGCTGCTCGAGCCGATGATGGCGGTCGAGGTCGAAACGCCCGAGGACTTCATGGGCAACGTGATGGGCGACCTGTCGAGCCGGCGCGGCATCGTGCAGGGGATGGAGGACATCGCGGGCGGCGGCGGCAAGCTCGTGCGCGCCGAAGTGCCGCTCGCGGAGATGTTCGGCTATTCGACGTCGCTGCGTTCGGCCACGCAGGGCCGCGCGACTTACTCGATGGAGTTCAAGCACTACGCGGAAACGCCGGCCAACGTATCGGAAGGCGTGATCAGCGCGAAGACCAAGTAAGCGCCGGGCGCTTGCGCCCTGCCGCATGCCAGGCCCGTCCGGTTCCGGACGGGCTTTTTTTCGTCCGATGCGGACCGCTCGCGGCTTTTCGATCGGCACGCCACGCGCTTTTTTCGCATGCCACAATGCATCGCGATTCGTCAGATGGAACCGTCCCGATGCCGCCCACCCCTGCCCTGCGCCGCCTGCTGACCCTCTACGCCGGCCTGATCGCCGCGAACGTCGCCGTCTGGCTGTGGGCGCTCGCAGTGCTGCGCGACCATCCGCTGCTGCTCGGCACCGCGGCGATCGCGTACGGGCTCGGGCTGCGTCATGCGGTCGACGCCGATCACATCGCGGCGATCGACGTCGCGACGCGCAAGCTGATGCAGGACGGCCAGCGCCCGGTGAGCGTCGGGCTGTTCTTCTCGCTCGGCCATTCGACGATCGTGATCGCCGCGACGCTCGGCATCGCGCTGACCGCGTTCGCGCTGCGCGACCGGTTCGATGCGTTCCGCGAGATCGGCGGCACGATCGGCACGGCGGTGTCGGCGACCTTCCTGCTCGTGCTCGCGTGCGTGAACCTGATGATCCTGCGCGACGTGTGGCGTCGCTATCGCGGCACGCCGGAGCACGCGCACGGCACCGCGCATGTGCACCGCCCGGCCGGACTCGTGTCGCGGCTGCTGCGCCCGCTGTTCCGGTTCGTGTCGAAGAGCTGGCACATGTATCCGGTCGGCGTGCTGTTCGGGCTAGGTTTCGATACTGCAACCGAAATCGGCCTGCTCGCGATTGCCGCCGCACAGGCGAGCCAGGGGTTGCCGGTCTATACGGTCATGCTGTTTCCCGCGTTGTTCACCGCCGGCATGACGCTGATCGACTCGACCGACAACGTGCTGATGATTCATGCGTACGGCTGGGCCATGGACGATCCTCAGCGCAAGCTGCTCTACAACGCGAGCATCACGTTCGTGTCGGCGGCCGTCGCGCTTGCGATCGGCGGGATCGAGGCGGCGGGCCTGCTCGCCGACAAGCTGGCGCTGACGGGCCCCGTGCGCGACGCGCTCGATGCGCTCGGCGAACGCTTCGGCTCGATCGGCTACGGCATCGTCGCGCTGTTCCTCGTCTGCTGGATCGCATCGATCCTGTTCCACCGCTGGCAGCGCGCGGCCGACGCGCCGGCGCGCTGAGCATCGCTCAGACGTTTCAATTCGGAAACAAAACTCCCCCAACAACGCTTCACGCGCCGTCGCATGCATGCGCGCGCCTTGTGCCACGGGCGTAAGCGGCCGGTGGCACGAATCTCGCTGATAGGGCTTCGCACGGCGGGCCCGCGTGCCGATCCGCGTTCGCGGCTGGCTTCAAGCGCCGGCCCGAAGGCGATCGGCCGTCGATAGGACAACGAATCTTTTCTGGCCCCCTGCTCCACACGTGAATAGTCGCGCGGCGGCGAGGCATCGCGCGCATGGGGAGGCCATGATGCTTAAGAAAAAACAGCCGTTCCGCGCGGCGGGACGGTGCTATCGCGCGACCTTGATGGCCGCGGCCGCGTTTGCGTGCTGCTGCTCGTATGCCGTCGCGCAGAACGCAACACCTGATTCCCCGCCCGACGCGATTGCCAACGCGGACACCGTCATGACGCTGGTCGAGGACGCTTCGTCCTGCGCAGCCAATCCGGCTGCGTGCGCGGTGCATGTCTATGCCGGCGGTGGAGTTGGCGGTAAAGGTGCCGGCGCGAGCGGCAGTGGCGGCAACCCCGGCAGCGGGAGTGGCAGCGGTAGCGGCGGAAATAACGGGAGCGGCGCTGTCGGGCCTGCTGGTGTCGGCGGAGCAACAGGCGCAACGTCCGGCGGTACGAGCGGCACGGGCCGAGGAGGTAATTCGTCCGGCAACGGCGGCTCCGGTGATGGCACTTCGGGTGGCGGTACCTCGGGCGGCGGCACTTCGGGTGGCGGTACCTCGGGCGGCGGTACTTCGGGTGGCGGTACTTCGGGTGGCGGTACTTCGGGTGGCGGCACTTCGGGTGGCGGCACTTCGGGTGGCGGTACTTCGGGTGGCGGCACTTCGGGTGGCGGCACTTCGGGTGGCGGCACTTCGGGTGGCGGTACCTCGGGTGGCGGTACCTCGGGTGGCGGTACCTCGGGTGGCGGTACCTCGGGTGGCGGTACCTCGGGTGGCGGTACTTCGGGTGGCGGTACCTCGGGTGGCGGTACCTCGGGTGGCGGTACCTCGGGTGGCGGTACCTCGGGTGGCGGTACCTCGGGTGGCGGAGGCCATGGTGGCCATGGCGGCGGTGACGGCGGCGATGACGGCGGTGGTCACGGCAACGGTGGTAGTGGCCATGGCGGCGATGACGGCGGCGGCCACGGCAACGGCGGTGGTGGCCATGGCGGCAATGACGGCGGCGGCCACGGCAACGGTGGTGGTGGCCATGGCGGCGATGACGGCAGCGGCCACGGCAACGGTGGTGGCGGCCATGGCGGCAATGACGGCGGCGGCCACGGCAACGGTGGTGGTGGCCATGGCGGCAATGACGGCGGCGGCCACGGCAACGGTGGTCACGGCAATGGCGGCGATGACGGCGGCGGCCACGGCAACGGTGGTGGTGGCCATGGCGGCAATGACGGCGGCGGCCACGGCAACGGTGGTCACGGCAATGGCGGTGGCAGCGGCAATGGCGGCTCGGGCAACGGCGGCGGTAACGGCAGTGGTGCCGGCGGCAACGGTGGCCACGGCAATGGCGGTGGCAGCGGCAATGGTGGCTCGGGTAACGGCGGCGGTAATGGCAGTGGTGCCGGCGGCAATGGTGGCCACGGCAATGGCGGTGGCAGCGGCAATGGCGGCGCGGGTAACGGCGGCGGTAACGGCAGTGGTGCCGGCGGCAATGGTGGCCAAGGCAACGGTGGCGGCAACGGCAATGGCGGCGCGGGGAACGGCGGTGGTAACGGCAGTGGCGCCGGCGGCAACGGTGGCCACGGCAATGGCGGCGGCAGCGGCAACGGCGGCTCGGGCAACGGCGGCGGGAACGGCAGTGGTGCCGGCGGCAGCGGTGGCCACGGCAATGGCGGCGGCAACGGTGGTCACGGCAACGGCGGCGGCAACGGCAATGGAGGCGCGGGCAACGGCGGCGGTAACGGCAGTGGCGCCGGCGGCAACGGCGGCAACGGCAATGGCGGCGGCAACGGCAACGGAGGCGCGGGCAACGGCGGCGGTAACGGCAGTGGCGCCGGCGGCAACGGCGGCAACGGTGGCCACGGCAATGGCGGCGGCAACGGCAATGGCAACGGCAGTGGTGGCGCCGGCAATGGCGGTGCCAACGGTGTCGGCACTGGCAACGGCAATGGCGGCGGTCACGGCAACGGCGGATCGTCCGGAGGCAACCACTGACCGGAAGCGTTGCCCGGCCGGGTATCGTCAGAGCATCTCGAGCGCGCGCTTGCTGCGCGGCGCACGGAAGTACGCGTCAAGCTGCGCGCGCTCGTCATCGCTCAACACGAAATCGAGCGCGGCACGGTTGTCGCGCACATGTTCGATCCGCGACGCCTTCGGGATCGCGAATACACCCGGCTGCGCGAGCACCCATGCCAGCGCGACGCGCATCACCGATACGCCGCGCTGCCGTGCAACCTCGTCGAGCGGCGAGCGCTTCGGCAGCCGCCCGTGATCGACCGGGCTGTACGCCATCACCGGCATCCGGTGTTCGGCGAGCCACGGCAGCAGGTCGAATTCCGGGCCGCGCCGCGCGATGTTGTAGAGGATCTGGTTGGTCGCGCACGCGCCGCCGCCCGCCTCGTCGACGAGTTCGGCCATGTCGGCCGTATCGAAGTTGCTCACGCCCCAGTGACGGATCTTGCCCGCGCGTCGCAACACCTCGAAGCCCTCGACCGTCTCCTCGAGCGGCACCGAGCCGCGCCAGTGCAGCAGGTACAGATCGAGCCGATCGGTACGCAGGCGCTTGAGGCTCGCATCGCACGCGGCGACGACGCCGCGCCGGCTCGCATGATGCGGGTAGACCTTGCTGACCAGGAACACGTCGTCGCGCAGGCCGGTGAGCGCCTCGCCGACGAGCGACTCGGTCGCGCCTTCGCCGTACATCTCGGCCGTGTCGACCAGCGTCATCCCGAGTTCGACGCCTTCGCGCAGCGCGGCGATCTCGTCCGCGCGGCGGGCCGGCCGCTCGCCCATTTCCCACGTGCCCTGGCCGAGCTTCGGAATCGTCTCGCCGTCCGGCAGGACGACCGTGGCGATCGTGTCTGTCATGCGCTCCTCGTTGCGGATTCGTGGCCGCGCACCGCGGCCGAAGCATGGAATACGACGCATCAGTGTAGTCAATCGGCGCAACACCGGCCTATTGCACGGCAAAAACCGGCTATAACGGCGCCGCATGATGACTTAGAATGGCCGCAACCTGATCGATACCCATTCCATGAAGTCACCCACGGACGACCGCTGGCAGGACCTGCGCCCCGACCCCGACAACGACACGCCGCTCTACCTGCAACTCGCCCGCAAGCTCGGCGACGCAATCCACGACAATCGCTGGACGGCCGGCGAGGCGCTGCCGTCCGAGCGCGTACTGTCCGATGCGCTCGGCGTGTCGCGCATCACCGCGCGCAAGGCAATCGCGCTGCTCGTCGAGCAGGGTTTGATCCGCCGCACGCAGGGCGCGGGCAACTTCATCCAGCCGCGCTACGAGGATCCGCTGTCGCGGCTGTCGAGCTTCAGCGAAATGCTCGAGCGCCGCGGCTTCAAGCCGAGCTCGCAATGGATCGCACGCGAGATCCAGCCCGCGAACCGCGACGAGGTGATCCAGCTCGGGCTGTCGCCCGCCGCATCGGTTACGCGCCTGAAACGTCTGCGCCTCGCCGACGGCATCGTGATGGCCGTCGAGAACTCGACGTTCCCCGCGACGCTGATTCCCGATCCGCAGGCGATCGGCGGTTCGCTGTACAGCTATCTCGAAGCGCGCGGCACGCCGATCGTGCGCGCGCTGCAGCATTTCCGCGCGGTCAACGCGACCGACGAGATCGCCGAGCAGATGGGCATCGCTCCGCACGACGCGCTGCTGCTGATCACGCGGATCGGCTATACGTCGGACCAGCGTGCGATCGAGCTGACCGATACCTACTGCCGCAACGACTACTACGACTTCGTCGTCGAGCTGCGCAAGTAACGCAAGCCGCGCCGCCGGCGCTCACAACCAGCGCGCGTCGTCGGTGCCGAGCGGCACGGGCGGCCGCGCGAACGACGGCGGCGTCGCCGACAACCGCTCGGCCGGCCGCACAGCGTCGATCGTGCCGAACGGCGACGCGATGCGGTCGATCCGGTCGCGCACGTCGGCAGCCGCGAGATCGGGCGCCTGCAGGCCGTCCGGCACGGCGCCGAACGACTGCAGCCAGCGCCCCGTCTGCGCGAGCGACAGCCGCACGTGCCAGCTCCCTCCTTCGCGCGCCCGCCGCGCGAGCGCGATCATCGCGCCGAACGCCGCCAGATAACCCGTCGCATGATCGAGCGCCTGGCATGGCAAATGGCGCGGCTTGTCCGCGTGCGCGGCCTGCTGCTCCTGCCAAGCGATCCCGCTCGCCGACTGCACGAGACTATCGAAGCCGCGCCGCGTCGCCCACGGCCCCGCGTGCCCGTACGCGGACACCGACACGCAGACGATGCCGGGCCGCAGTTCCGCCAGCGCTTGCGGCGCGAAGCCGCGTGCCGCAAGCGCGCCGGGCCGGTACGACTGCACGAACACATCCGCGTCGCGCGCGAGCGCGTGCAGCATATCGACGCCTGCGTCGTCGCGCAGGTCGATCCATGTCGAACGCTTGCCGCGCCCGTTGTCGATCACGAGCGGTGCGATGTTAGGCAGGTGCGGGCCGTTGACGAGCAGCGTCTGCGCACCGTGCGACGCCAGCGTGCGGCCCGCGACCGGCCCCGCGATGATGCGCGTGAGATCGAGCACGCGCACGCCCGCGAGCGGCTGGCCGGCCTCGCCGCGGCCGATCGGCTCGACCGGCGCGTCGCCGATCCGCTCGATCTCGAACAGCGGCAGCGACGCAATCGCATGCGCCTGCTCGTGTGCCGCCCATTCATCAGGTGTTCTGATCAATGCCGCGCACAGGCCAGCCTCGGCCAGCGCGGTATCGAGTGCCGCACCGTCCCACGTGCGGATCGCCGCGGCGACGTCGGCCGGCTGCGCGCCGCAACCGAGCACGTCGAGGATCCCGTGCAGGTGATGCGGGAAGTTCGCGTGCAACTGGATCCAGCGCCCGTCGCGCGTCTCGAAGAAGCCCGTCACCGGATGACGCAACTCCGGCGGCGGACCGTCGTCCACGCGCAGGTAGCGTTCGCTGCGGAACGCGACGAGCGCGTCGCGCACCGACACGTCGACGGATTGCGCGACGCCCGTGCGAAGCCGGTAGCATTCGGCCGCCGCGAGCCCGGCGGCCGCGATCGTTGCCGCGGCGAGCGTGCCGATAGGAAACGTCGACGGCAGCGTCGGGTCCTGCCCCGTCACGGTCGCGCGGGCCAGCGCGCCGCGGTCACCGTGAGCGAGTTGCCACAGATGCGTCAATGCGAGTTCGGGTGTCATGGTGAAGTGAGCGCCTCAGCGTCGTAGGGGAGACGAAATCGAGTCTAGAATTCGCGACGGGCGCGATCAATCTTGATTGCACGAATCAATACATAACGAATAGTTGTAGCGGGGCCGCGCTTCATGCGTCCCGCCAGGAGCGACCGGCATGACATCCCTCAGCGCGCAGGAAGCCGCCGGCACCCTCGGTGTCAGCGTGAGCACGCTCTATGCGTATGTGAGCCGCGGGCTGCTGCGCTCGCTGCCCGATGGCGCAACCAAGCGCCGCCGCTACGACGCGGACGAGGTGCGCCTGCTCGCGCGCCGCCGCGCCGACGCGAAACGCGCGGGCGGCGTCGCCGAGCGGTCGCTCGACTGGGGCGTGCCGGTGCTGGAATCGCGGATCACGCAGATCGCCGACGGCAGCCTGCGCTACCGCGGCGCCGATGCGATCGCGCTTGCCGACGAGGCGACGCTGGAGCAGGCGGCCGCGAGGCTCTGGGACTGCCCGCCCGCGCGGCTTGCTGCCGCATCGCTCGCGTCGTCCGGTTTCGACGCCGCGCAGTGGGACGACTGGGCGCGTCGCTGGGCGCATCTCGCGCCGCTCGAACGCACGCTGGTACTGCTGCCGGCCGCGGCCGCGTCGCTGCCGCGCCTGTGGGCGCTGGGGCGCGACGCGCAGCTCGATTCGGCCGCGCTGCTGCTGCGCGTCGCGACGGCCGCGCTCGCCGGCGTCGCGCCGGGCGACGCGCCCGTGCACCGGCAGCTCGCTGCCGCGTGGCGCGTGCGACGGCGCGACGAAGCCGACCTGCTGCGCCGCGCACTCGTGCTGTGCGCCGATCACGAACTGAATCCGTCGACCTTTGCGGTGCGCTGCATCGCGTCGACCGGCACCCACCTGTTCGGCGCGATCGCCGGCGGGCTCGCGGCGCTGTCCGGGCCGCGCCACGGCGGCGAGACGTTCCGCGCGGGCACGCTGCTCGACGAAGCGGCCCGCGCCGCCGACCTCGATCGCTTCCTCGCGCTGCGGCTGGCGCACGACGAACGCGCGGACGGCGGCCGCACTGCCCTGTCCGGCTTCGCGCACCCGCTCTATCCCGACGGCGACCCGCGCGCGCTGGCGCTGCTCGACGCACTGCACGCGGCCGTGCCCGACCGCCCGGCGCTGCAGATGGCGCGCGCGCTCGCCGCCCGCGTCGAAGCGGCAACGGGCCTGCGGCCGGCGATCGATTTCGCGCTCGCGGTGCTGGAGCGCACGCTCGCGCTACCGGACGGCGCGGCGTTCACGCTGTTCGCAGCCGGCCGCACGGCCGGCTGGATCGCGCACGCGCTCGAGCAATACGCGGACGGCAAGCTGATCCGGCCCCGGGCGCGCTACGTCGGCAACGACGCAACCGCGTGACGCCGGCCGTCGCGCCACGCGACGAGCGGCCGCCACCACGCGTGCACGGCGCGCACGGCCGGCACCGCGAGCGGACCGAACGCGAAGGTCGCGCCGTGCGGCCCCGCGCTGACCCACACGCGCATGCCGGGCATCAACGTCAGCGAATCGCCGGCGCCGAGCCAGTGGTCGTCGGGCCGGCCCTCGACAGTCACCCAGGCGTCGCCTTCGGCCACCTCGAGCACGGTGCGATCGACGATCCGCCACCGTCCGGCCGGCTCGTCACCGTCCATCACGTAGAGTCGCAGTTCGCGCATGGCAGCCTCCTGGTCGCACGGGTTCGATGGCTCCAGTATTTCGGACAGTGGCAGCACACGGACAGATACGGCGACAGACACTTTCGGCTGAACTGTACTGGTCCGCCGACGGGGACGGGCATCCGCCGGCCGGACTTCGCATTGCGCCTGCACCGAACCTGCACTGCGCAGCGGCTTTCCCTACAATGTCGGCTGTCCCGCGCCACCGCCCCGCCTTCATGTTCCAACGCCCGCCCGCCGCCGCTCCCGGCGAAAAGAACCTCACCGTGATGCTCTGGCTCGTTGCGACGGGCTTCTTCATGCAGACGCTCGATGCGACGATCGTCAACACGGCGCTGCCGTCGATGGCCGCGAGCCTCGGCGAGTCGCCACTGCGGATGCAGTCGGTCGTGATCGCATACTCGCTGACGATGGCGGTGATGATCCCCGTGTCGGGCTGGCTCGCCGATACGTTCGGCACGCGGCGCGTGTTCTTCAGCGCGATCCTGGTGTTCTCGCTCGGTTCGCTGCTGTGCGCGAACGCGCATACGCTGACGCAGCTCGTCGCGTTCCGCGTCGTGCAGGGGGTCGGCGGCGCGATGCTGCTGCCGGTCGGGCGGCTCGCGGTGCTGCGCACGTTTCCGGCCGAACGCTACCTGTCCGCGCTGTCGTTCGTCGCGATTCCCGGCCTGATCGGCCCGCTGATCGGGCCGACGCTCGGCGGCTGGCTCGTGAAGATCGCGTCGTGGCACTGGATCTTCCTGATCAACGTGCCGGTCGGCGTCGCGGGCTGCATCGCGACCTTCTATTCGATGCCCGATTCGCGCAACCCGGCCGTCGGCCGCTTCGACATGAAGGGCTATCTGCTGCTGACGATCGGCATGGTCGCGATTTCGCTGTCGCTCGACGGGCTCGCCGATCTCGGCATGCAGCACGCAGCCGTGCTCGTGCTGCTGATCCTGAGCCTTGCGTGCTTCGTCGCGTACGGGCTGTACGCAGTGCGCGCGCCGCAGCCGATCTTCTCGCTCGAACTGTTCAGGATCCACACGTTCAGCGTCGGGCTGCTCGGCAACCTGTTCGCGCGGATCGGCAGCGGCGCGATGCCGTACCTGATCCCGCTGCTGCTGCAGGTGAGCCTCGGCTACTCGGCGTTCGAGGCCGGGCTGATGATGCTGCCGGTCGCGGCGGCCGGGATGTTCTCGAAGCGGATCATCACGCGCCTGATCACGCAGCACGGCTATCGCAAGGTGCTGCTCGCGAACACGATCATGGTCGGCGTGATGATGGCGAGCTTCGCGCTGATGCGCGACACGGTGCCCGTCTGGGTGAAGGTCGTGCACCTCGCGCTGTTCGGCGGCTTCAACTCGATGCAGTTCACCGCGATGAACACGCTGACGCTGAAGGATCTCGGCACCGGCGGCGCGAGCAGCGGCAACAGCCTGTTCTCGCTCGTGCAGATGCTGTCGATGAGCCTCGGCGTCACGGTCGCCGGCGCGTTGCTCGCGACGTTCACCGGCATGCTGCGCACCGTCACGCCGAGCAACACGCTGCCCGCGTTCCATGCGACGTTCATCTGCGTCGGGATCATCACGGCGGCGTCCGCATGGATCTTCGCGCAGCTCGCACCCGAGATCCGCAGCACCGCGCGCAAGACCGACCCATCCGAGCGCGCGTGACGCGCGGCGCGCGCCGTTTCGGGCGCCGCACCGCCATCGCGCGCACCATTGCGGTGCAGCCGGCCCCTGCGAAATGCGCCGCGATGCCCCATTCTCCGGCCGCGACGGGCCGCCGCACGGGGCGCGATGCCGTGCATGCTTCTTGCTCGCCTATTCTCTAGGTAAACTGGCAGTCCTCCTTCGGCCGACATCATGAGCATGATCGAAATCGATCCCCCCGGCTTTCAGCCGCCCCGCCCCGTCGCCGGCGACGACGGGAACCGGCGCACCGTGCTGTACGGCGGCTACACCGTGTTCAGCGTGTTCCAGCCCGTTTTCTCGGTGTCGCACCGCCGCGCGATCGGCTATCACGCCTCGCTGCGCGCGCACGACGAGGAAAGCCGCCAGGTGGCGTCGCACGAGGTGTTCACGCAGGCGGCACGGCGCGGCGACCTGCTCGAACTCGGCCGGCTCGCCGAATCGCTGCATCTGGGCAACTTCCACGCGTTCGACAGTCACGACGAATGGCTCTTCCTGAGCCTGCATCCGGCCGCGCTGATGGACACCATCTACGGCGACGCGCTGCTCGCGAACCTGAAGGCGCTCGGACTGCCGCCGCACCGCGTGGTGCTCGAGGTGCCCGAGCAGGCGGGCGGCGAGACGCCGCGCTACGCGGCGATCGTCGACGGGCTGCGCAAGGCCGGCTTCCTGATCGCGCTCGGCGGGTTCGGCGCAAAGCATTCGAACATCGACCGCGTGTGGCACCTGCATCCGGACATCGTCACGCTCGACCGCGGCATCCTTGCGCAGGCGAGCGAGCACTCGCATCTCGAACGCGTGCTGCCGGGGCTCGTGTCGCTGCTGCACGAATCCGGCCAGCTCGTGCTGATGGGCGGGCTGTCGACCGAGCGCGACGCAATGATCGCGCTCGAGTGCAACGTCGATTTCGTGCAGGGCCAGTATTTCGCGGGGCCAAGCGTCGACCCGGTGCAACCGCAGGCCGCCGCGGGCTGCATGGATACGCTGTCGGCCGCGCTGCGGCTGCGCGTCGCGCAACGCGAGCGCAAGCAGGCGGAACGGCTCGCGCCGTATGTCGCAGCGCTCGAGGAAGCGAGCCAGAAGCTCGGCGCGGGCGCATCGCTCACCGACGCGGCCGCCGCCGTGCTCGGGCTGCCCGAGACCGCGCGCTGCTTCCTGCTCGACGCATCGGGGCGCCAGATCGGCGACAACGTGCTCGCGCGCGGCAGCGTGTCGCAGCGCGCCAAGCGCTTCCGGCCGCTGCTGCATTCCGAGGGTGCGAGCTGGGAGCGCCGCCCGTACTTCATCGACGCGATGCGCGCGCCGGGCCGCGTGCATCTGACGCCGCCCTACCTGTCGATCAACGAGGCGCACCTGTGCGTGACCGCGTCGGTCGCCGCGCCCGCCGCGGCGGGCATGCAGGTGCTGTGCGTCGACATCAACTGGGAAGCGGCGCTCAACCGCGAATGAACGCGACGGCGCGCCGCCTTCACGCGGCGGCGGCCTTGCGCACGATCAGCCGGTGCACGCGCTTGCCGGACGACGCGCTGACGACTTCATGCTCGTCGATCACGTTCATGCCGGCGCCGAGCGCCGCATGCATCCGCGCGGAGTCGAGCGGCGTATAGAGGCGGCCGCGCTCGTCGCGCAGCGCGCCGTTTCCGGCCACCCGCCAGCTCAGGTACAACGTGCCGCCCGGCATCAGGAGATCGGCCAGTCGCGCGGCGGCGGCGGCCGCGTCCGCCTGTTCGAGGTGCATGACGACCGTCTCGCACAGCACGTTGCGAAACGCGCCGGACGGCACGCCGGCCAGCGCCGGCAGCGCAGCCAGTTCGAAGCTCAGGTCGGGATGGCGCCGCCGCGCTTCGTCGAGCAGCGCGGCGCTTGCGTCGTAGCCGCGCACGTCGAAGCCGCGCGCAGCGAGCCAGGCCGTATCGCGCCCTGCTCCGCAGCCGACGTCGGCGGTCGGCCCCGGCGAGAAATGCTGTTCGAGCAGCGCATACATGTCGTCGGGCGCGGCCTGGTCGAGCCAGTCCTGCGCATATTGCGCGGCATGGGCATCGTAGGCGTCGAGAGTCGGGCGATCGACCATGGTGATTGCTCCGCATAGGCGTCGTGTGACGCACTCCGCATCTTAGCCGTTGCGCCCCGCCTGTGGCATCGCGTACAACCCGTGCAACGATCGCGCAAAGCCGGCCTACGCGGCCCGCGCGGCACCCGTGCGCGGCGCCTGCGCGGTCAGCTCGGCCCACAGCGCGTCGCCGCGCCACGCCGGACGGGCCGCAGCGCTTTCCGCGTCATGGACGAGCGCGCACAGTCGCGCGTTGACAGGCGCCTGCGCGCCGAAGCGTGCGGCCAGCCGCACGATCTCGCCGTTGATCCACTCGACTTCCGTCGCACGGCGCGCCGCGAGATCGTCGGACATCGACGAACGCGCGAGCGGATCGATCGCGAGCATCCGGCCGCCGAGCACGCGGAAAGCCGCATCGGGCAGATCGAGCACGGCGGGGATCCACGCGGCCGGCAACGGCGTCAGCCGCGCGGGGCGGATCGCGGCACGCACGAGCCAGTGCAGCGCTTCGCGCTGGGCCAGTGCGACGCAGCGGCGATAGGCGCGTTGCGCGAGTTCGTCGCGCAGCGGCAGGTTCGCCAGCGCATTGACCGCGTTGTTCAGGTTGAGCAGCAGCTTCGCCCATTGCACGGCCGGCATGTCGCGATGCAGCGCGAGCGGCAGCCCGGCACGCGCGAATACGCCGGTGAAAGGCTCCAGCGCGGGCGACGCATCGGCCGCGAGCGCGCCGGCCGAACCCTGGTGAAACGCGCCGGGCCCGCGCTCGATCACGTTGAACGGCACCATCCCGGCCAGCACGGTCGCTTGCGGCAGCGCGTCGCGCAGCACGTCGGCATTGTGCAGGCCGTTCTGGAAACTGATCACGACCGTGCCGGGCCGCAGCACGCCGGCGAGCTGCGCCGCGGCGGCGCGCGTCGCAGCCGACTTCACCGCGACGAGCACGAGCCGCGCGGTGGCCGCGGCGGCCGGATCGGTCGCGAACGCGACATCGGCCGGCGCGAGCGCCGCGCGATAGCCGTGCTGGTCGGTCAGCGTGAGCCCGTGCAGGCGAATCGCGTCGCCGATCCGCGCGCGGCCGACGAGCGTCACTGGCGCGCCGGCTGCCGCGAGCCGGCCGCCGAGATAGCAGCCGACGGCGCCCGCGCCCACCACGCAGACCGGCGCGTCAGACATGCGAGTGCGCGCCGCCGTGCACGGGCCCGGCCCGCCGCTCGACTTCGCGCCGCACGTCGCCGCGCAGCCCCGCGAAGAACGCGACCTCGGCGACGACGAACAGCGGCCCGACCATCAGGCCGACCAGGTCGTCGACGAACGCGGGCTTGCGCCCTTCGAACCAGTGCCCGACGAACTGCACGATCCAGCCGACGACGAACGCGCCGATGCCGATCGCGAGCCATTGCGCGGTCGGCAGCAGCGCGAGCGCCTGCGCGGCCCACAGGCCGAGCGCGAACAGCGCGGTCATCACGATCCCGAACCGCAGGTCGAGACGCAGGTAGAACGCCGCGAACGCGACGGCGAGCAGCAGTGCCGGCGACAGCGCGATGCCGGCCAGCATCGCGATGGCCGGCCGCGACAGCAGCACCTCGACCGCAAACACGATCATCGGGATGCCGACCAGATGCGTCGCGATGTTGCGCGCGTCGCGATGGTAGGCCGCATACTGGGAAAGATGGTCTTCGAGCGTCTTCATCGCGTCTCCTGGTCGGTCGTTGAGCGCTATGATGCGCGTCACGCCCGAGAACCTCTGTCAGCTACCCGACATCGCGTGCCCATGCCTTCGTCGCTCGCCCCCTACCTGCCGCGGATCGAAGCGAACCCGTGGTTCGCCGCGCTGCCGTCCGCGTTGCGCGCGGACCTGCTCGGCCATGCAGCGCTGCGCCGCCTGCCGGCCGGCCACGCGCTGTTCCGGCGCGGCGACCCGCCGTGCGGGCTGTACGCGGTACTGGCCGGTTCACTCACGATAGGTGCGGTCGACCCGCAGGGCAAGGAAGCGCTGCTGACGGTCGCCGAGCCCGTCACGTGGTTCGGCGAAATCGCGCTGTTCGACGGCCAGCCGCGCACGCACGACGCGATCGCGCTCGACGACGCACTGCTGCTGCACGTCCCCCAGGCCGCGCTGCTCGCGATTCTCGACGCGACGCCGCAATACTGGCGGCAGTTCGCGCTGCTGATGGCGCAAAAGCTGCGCCTGAGCTTCCTGACCGTCGAATCGATGAGCGTGATGCCGGCCGCGCAGCGGCTCGCCGCGCGCTTGCTGATGATCGCCGAAGGTTATGGCGGCATCAGCGCCGGACGCACGCGCGTGCGGCTGTCGCAGGAAACGCTCGCGTCGATGCTGTCGCTGACGCGGCAGACCACCAACCAGTTGCTGAAAGCGCTGCAGGCCGACGGCGTCGTACGGCTGCATGTCGGCGAGATCGAACTCGTCGACATCGACGCGCTGCGCCGCGCGAGCGGGCTGGGTGACGGTACGCACTGAACGCCGCGCAACGGCTGACACGCGGCACCGCGCCGTCGCGTTCGCGAGCTCGGTACGAGCCTGCCGGACAAAAAACAAAAAAGCCCTCGTTTCGAGGGCTTTTTCGTGGATGCCGCGCGCCGTGGCGGCGCACAGGCGCCGGACCTTACGCGAAGTTCTGCGCTGCGAAGTCCCAGTTCACAATGTTCCAGAACGCTTCGACGAACTTCGGACGTGCGTTGCGGTAGTCGATGTAGTACGCGTGTTCCCACACGTCGATCGTCAGCAGTGCCTTGTCGGCGGTCGTCAGCGGCGTCGCTGCGTTGCTCGTCGACACGATGTCGAGCGAACCGTCAGCCTTCTTCACCAGCCATGCCCAGCCCGAACCGAACGTGCCGACGGCAGCCTTCGTGAACGCTTCCTTGAAGGCGTCGTACGAACCCCACTTCGCGTTGATCGCATCGCCCAGCGCGCCCGTCGGTGCGCCGCCGCCGTTCGGCGACAGGCTGTTCCAGAAGAACGTGTGGTTCCAGATTTGCGCGGCGTTGTTGAAGATGCCGCCCGACGACTTCTTCACGATCTCTTCCAGCGACAGGTTTTCGAATTCCGTGCCCGGGATCAGATTGTTCAGGTTCGTCACATAAGCCTGATGGTGCTTGCCGTAGTGGTACTGGATCGTCTCGAGCGAGATGGTCGGCGCGAGTGCGTCTTCAGCGTACGGGAGCGGCGGGAGCGTATGAGCCATGGCGATTCCTTCGTTGAGTATGTAGGGGGGCTTGTGTTGAATGCTGCCGAGCGTCCGATTGTAGGCGAGGACGAATAACCCCGCAAACTCACGGGCCATTTATCCGCGGTATGCGGAAAAGCGATGTTGGCGCATCGTCCGGCAGGACGAGCCGGCGATGCGCAGCATTCGTTCCCGTGCGCGGGACGCCCGTTTCGACCCGTCGCTTCGCGTGCGCCGGTAACGTCAGATCGTATCGGTCAGGCGCGGCTGCACATCGGCGAGCGTGACGTCGGCCGAGCCTTCGGCGAGATGCACGGTCAGGCGCCGCTGCGGCTTCAGCGCGTTCAGCGCGCGCACCGCGCGGCCCGTCTGCGCATCGATGAGCGCCGCATAGCCGCGCTCGAGCGTACGCTGCGGGCTCAGCACCTCGAGCCGCGCCGCACAGGCTGACACACGTGCCGTGTCGCGTTCGTGACGGCGCTGCAATGCAACCGCGAGACGCTGCGACAGCCCCGCGAGCGCCTGGCGCGCCTGTAACGGATCGGGCCTCGCGCGCTGCCAGCGCAACTGCGCGAGCGCGAACCGCGCGCGGGCGTCGCGCACCGGCCGCGACGCCGCCGACGCGAGCCGCACCGCGAGCTGCTCGACGTGCGTGCGCTGCCGCTGCAGCCGCTCGGCCGGGCTCACTAGCCGGCGCGCAAGCCAGTCGAGCTGCTGCGCGCGCTGTTCGAGCCTGCGTTCCATGCCGCGCGCGAGCGCACGCTGGCGGTCGCCGACCTCGCGCAGCAGCAGCGCGCGCTGCGGGCTCGCGAGTTCGGCCGCGCCGGTCGGCGTCGGCGCGCGCAGGTCGGCCGCGAAGTCCGCGATCGTGAAATCGGTTTCGTGCCCGACGCCGCTGACGACCGGCAGCTCGCTCGCCGCGATCGCGCGCGCCAGCGCTTCGTCGTTGAACGACCACAGATCCTCGATCGAGCCGCCGCCGCGGCAGACCAGCAGCACGTCGACCTCGCGCCGCGCATTCGCGGCCTCGACGGCCGCGACGAGCTTTTCGGCGGAACCGGCACCCTGCACCGGCGCCGGATAGACGATCACCGGAATGTGCGGCGCGCGGCGCGCAAGCGTGGTCAGCACGTCGCGCAGCGCGGCGGCCTGCAGCGACGTGACGATGCCGATCGCGCGCGGGTGGGCCGGCAGCGGCCGCTTGCGCTCGGGTGCGAAGAGGCCCTCGCTCTCGAGCTGCGCCTTCAGCCGCAGGAACGCCTCGTACAGGCGCCCCTGCCCGGTGCGCCGCACGGCCTCGACGTTGAGCTGCACTTCGCCGCGCGGCTCGTACATCGTGACGACCGCGCGCACCTCGATCCGGTCGCCTTCGCGCGGCGTGAATTCAGCGTATTGCGCACGGCCGCGGAACATCACGCAGCGCATCTGCGCCTGCTGGTCCTTGATCGAGAAATACCAGTGGCCGCTCGCGGCGCGCGTGAAATTCGATACTTCGCCCGAAATCCACAGCAGCGGAAACGAGCGCTCGAGCATCGTCGAAATCGCGCGATTGAGCGCCGAAACGGGAATCACTTCATCGCCGCTGCGGGTCGCGCCGGGTGCGGCAAAAGGGGAGTCGGAAGGCATGGACGGTCGGATGAATGCTGGCGGCGACACGATAGTCCGACACGCGCACGGCGTCCAGCACCGGTCGCATGTGTCGCGACGCGCGGAAGGTGTCCACACTTTGGCAATCGTCCACGTAAAACGCTTTAAAACCGCGGGAAAAACCAGACGATTCGCAATAACGCCTTGATTTTTATAGATTTTTAAACCTTTCGGAACGATTCTCATCCGATTCGAGGCCCACCCGGCGGGCGTTTGAGGCCATCGACCGGGGAGTTTTTCACAGAGTTATCCACAGTCTGTCGCGATCCGGCCCCGCGGGCTGCGTCGGCCCGTCGCGCTTGCCGCGTCCGCATGCGGCGCGCTAGAGTGCCGCCTTCCGCAGACCCCGCGGCATGCGCCGCCCAACGGAGAATCCGCCTTGACGAATCCGTCCCACGCCGCGACGCACGACGCGCCGCGCCCGGCCCGATGAGCGCGCCCGGCGGCCCGCTCGGCCGGCTCGAAGCGCGCCTGACACGCGAATGGCAGCGGCGCGGCGCACTCGCGTGGGCGCTCACGCCGTTTGCATGCGTGTTCGGCCTGTGCGCGGCGCTGCGGCGTACCGCTTACGCACAGGGCTGGAAGAAGCCGGTCGACGTCGGCGTGCCCGTCGTCGTAGTCGGCAACGTGACCGTCGGCGGCACCGGCAAGACACCGACCGTGATCGCGCTCGTCGACGCGTTGCGCGCGGCCGGCTTCACGCCCGGCATCGTGTCGCGCGGCTACGGCGCGAACGTGAAAGCGCCGACCGCGGTCACCCCCGCATCGCGCGCAAGCGTGGGCGGCGACGAGCCGCTGCTGATCGCGCGCCGCACCGGCGCGCCCGTCTGGGTGTGCCCCGACCGCGTCGCGGCCGCGCAGGCGCTGCGCGCCGCGCATCCGGACGTCGACGTGATCGTCAGCGACGACGGCCTGCAGCACTACCGCCTCGCGCGCACCGTCGAGCTCGTCGTGTTCGACCACCGGCTCGGCGGCAACGGCTTCCTGCTGCCGGCCGGCCCGCTGCGCGAGCCGCTGTCGCGGCACCGCGACGCCACGCTCGTCAACGACCCATACAGCGGCGCGCTGCCGCCGTGGCCCGACACCTACGCGCTCGCGCTCACGCCGGGCGCCGCGTGGCACCTCGACCAGCCCACGCTGCGCCGCCCGCTGTCGCAGTTCGCACACGAGCGCGTGCTCGCCGCGGCCGGCATCGGTGCGCCGGAGCGCTTCTTTGCAACGCTGCGCGCGGCCGGTCTCGCGCCGGCGACGCGCGCGCTGCCCGACCACTACGCGTTCGCCGACAATCCGTTCGTCGACGACGCCGTCGATGCGATCCTGATCACCGAGAAGGATGCAGTAAAATTGGGCGCTTCCTGGCGCGACGCTCGACTCTGGGTCGTCCCTGTCGAAGCCGCGCTCGACCCTCGCCTCATTGCCCTCGTTGTGGAGAAACTCCGTGGACGCTCGCCTGCTTGAAATCCTTGTGTGCCCTATCTGCAAAGGCCCGCTCCACTATGACCGTGCCGCGCAGGAGCTGATCTGCAACGCGGACAAGCTCGCCTACCCGATCCGCGACGGCATCCCCGTGATGCTCGTCGACGAAGCGCGCCAGACCGTCGAAGGCACGCCGGTCGACCCGGCCGGCCGCTAAGCCGCCAGGCCGCTCGAGCGGCGCAACGATTCGAAGGCGGCCCGGCCCCGGCCGGGTCGCCGAACGCCGCCGGGCGACCGGCTCCGGACGCGCCACCCGTCCCGTCCTTCTCACCGTTCCCCCCGATGACTCACCCGCAACCCTTCATCGCCGTCATTCCCGCCCGGCTCGCGTCGACGCGCCTCCCGAACAAGCCGCTCGCCGATCTCGGCGGCAAGCCGATGGTCGTGCGCGTCGCCGAGCGCGCGCGCGAAGCGGGCGCGCAGCAGGTGCTCGTCGCATCAGACGCGCAGAGCGTGCTCGATGCGGCGCGCGATCACGGCTTCGAAGCGGTGCTGACGCGTGCCGATCATCCGTCCGGCACCGACCGGCTCGCGGAAGTCGCGGCGACGTTCGGGTGGAGCGACGACACCGTCGTCGTCAACGTGCAAGGCGACGAGCCGCTGATCGACCCCGTGCTCGTGCGCGACGTAGCGTCGCACCTGGCCGCGCATCCGGCCTGCGCGATCGCGACCGCGGCCCACCCGATCCACGACGCGGCCGACGTGTTCAACCCGAACGTCGTGAAGGTCGCGCTCGACGCGCACAGCGTCGCGCTGTACTTCTCGCGCGCGCCGATTCCGTGGAGCCGCGACGCGTACCAGCCGCACTGGCCCGACGTCGCGACGATGCCGGCCCCTGCATTTCCGGTGTACCGGCACATCGGCCTCTATGCATATCGCGCGCGTTTCCTGCGCACGTATCCGTCGCTCGCGCAGGCGCCGATCGAACAGGCCGAGCAGCTCGAACAACTGCGCGCGCTCTGGCACGGCGAGCGCATCGCAGTGCTGATCACCGAGTCCGCGCCCGAAGCCGGAATCGACACGCCGGCCGATCTGGCGCGCGTGCAGGCCCTTTTTCAGCCGGGTTCAAAATAACCCGTGGCATAATCAGGCGATTGTGCGAGCCGTCCGCGACCAGCGCGTCCTCGCTTGACCCCGCCCGCGGCCTTGCCGGCAGCCGCGCGTCGCCAAAGCCGACGCGCCGCATCAGACCGGTCCGTCGCGCGCCAGGCAAGCCCCGCGCACGCAGTCGCCGGCACCTTTGCGTCTCGCCACACGAATCTACATTCTGGAGATATCACCATGCGTTTGATCCTGTTGGGCGCGCCCGGCGCGGGAAAGGGCACCCAGGCAAACTTCATCAAGGAAAAGTTCGGCATCCCGCAAATCTCGACGGGCGACATGCTGCGCGCGGCCGTGAAGGCCGGCACGCCGCTCGGCATCGAAGCGAAGCGCTTCATGGATGAAGGCAAGCTCGTGACGGACGACCTGATCATCGGCCTCGTCAAGGAGCGCCTGAAGGAATCCGATTGCGCGAACGGCTATCTGTTCGACGGCTTCCCGCGCACGATCGCGCAGGCCGATGCGATGAAGGACGCCGGTGTCGCGATCGACTACGTGCTCGAAATCGACGTGCCGTTCTCGGAAATCATCGAGCGCATGAGCGGCCGCCGCACGCACCCGGCATCGGGCCGCACGTACCACGTCAAGTTCAACCCGCCGAAGGTCGAAGGCCAGGACGACGTGACGGGCGAACCGCTGATCCAGCGCGACGACGACAAGGAAGAAACCGTCAAGAAACGTCTGGAAGTGTACGAAGCGCAGACCAAGCCGCTGATCAAGTACTACGGCGACTGGGCGCAGCGCGGCGAGGAAAACGGCCTGAAGGCGCCGCAGTATCGCAAGATCTCGGGCCTCGGCAGCGTCGAGGAAATCCGCGAGCGCGCGTTCGACGCACTGAAGTAAAAGCACTGCGTCGCGCACCGCGAGCCGCCCTGTCCGGGCGGCTTTTTTTTCGCCCGGCCGAGATTCGCACGATCGTTCTTGTCTCGCCGCCGTGCGATGGCGCCTCGTACAATCGGTCGGATGCATGCGCCCCGTCAACCGGCGCATGACGTTTCAGCCGATCGCTTCGCATCGGACAGCACAACCGCTTTGCATGGGACCTCCCTGAGCGCTAAAGCGCCAAGGGCGGTCGACCGCTTTGCATGGGACCTCCCTAAGCGCTAAAGCGCCAAGGGCGGTCGACCGCTTTGCATGGGACCTCCCTAAGCGCTAAAGCGCCAAGGGCGGTCGACAAAGGAGACAGTCATGGAGATTCGCGGCAACGTCTTTCTGATCACGGGCGGCGCATCGGGCCTCGGCGCCGGAACGGCGCGGATGCTCGCGCAAGCAGGCGGCAAGGTCGTACTCGCCGACCTGAACGAGGCGGCGGGCAGCGCGCTCGCAACCGAACTGGGCGGCGTATTCGTACGATGCGACGTGTCGAGCGAAGCCGACGCGCAGGCGGCCGTCGACGCGGCAACGCGCGCAGGCACGCTGCGCGGCCTCGTGAACTGCGCGGGCATCGCGCCCGCCGCGAAGACCGTCGGCAAGGACGGCGCGCATCCGCTCGACGTGTTCGCGAAGACGATCAACGTGAACCTCGTCGGCACGTTCAACATGATCCGGCTCGCGGCCGCCGCGATGGCCGCAACCGTGCCGACGGCCGACGGCGAGCGCGGCGTGATCGTCAGCACCGCGTCGGTCGCCGCGTTCGACGGACAGATCGGCCAGGCCGCGTATGCGGCCTCGAAGGCCGGCGTCGCCGGCATGACGCTGCCGATCGCGCGCGATCTGTCGCGCAGCGGCATCCGCGTGATGACGATCGCGCCCGGCCTGTTCGAGACGCCGATGCTGCTCGGCATGCCGCAGGACGTGCAGGACGCGCTCGGCGCGATGGTGCCGTTCCCGCCGCGGCTCGGCAAACCGGCCGAATACGCGATGCTGGTGCGCCAGATCGTCGAGAATCCGATGCTTAACGGCGAAGTGATCCGCCTCGACGGCGCGATCCGGATGCAGCCGAAGTAAGCGCGCAAAAAAACGCCCGCGATTGCGGGCATTTTTCATTCCGGGTTCCGGCAGTCGCGCGGTGGCTCAGTCCTCGCCGTCGCGCTGCATCCGCTGCCGCAATTCGGTCACCTGCGACTCGACGACGGTCGCGTCGTCCGCCTCCGGCCGCTCGCCGAGATACTGCTCGAGATCCTCGAGCGCGGGGCGCAGGTAGTCGAGCCGCGCATACGCGAAACCGCGGTCGCGCACCTCGTCGAGGTGCGCGGGCAACAGGATCACGAGCCGCTGCTGCACCGCGAGCAACCGCTGCCAGCGTTCCGTCTGCAGATAGATCGTCTTCAGGTTGCGCAGCATCCGCGCGATGATCTCGCGGCTCGTCGCGGGCTGCAGCAGCGCGCGCAATGCGCTGTCGACCGCGCCGGCCGCACGCGCGACGTACGGCTCGAGCATCTCGACCATCTCGGCTTCGGACAGCGAATGGCCATTGGTCGGATCGATGATCAGGTCGCCGTCCGGCAGCGTGACGCGCAGCAGGAAATGACCGGGGAACGATACGCCGCGCGCCGGCACGCCGACCTGCTCGGCAAGCTCCAGGTACAGCACCGACAGCGAGATCGGGATCCCGCGCCGCCGTTTCAGCACGGCATTCAGATGGCTGTTATCGGGGTCGTAGTAATCGTTGTGATTGCACGCGAAGCCGAGCTCGCGGAAGAAGAAATCGTTCAGCGCGGCGACGCGGCCTTTCAGGTCCGCATCGTCGGCGAGCCGCCGGCGCAGCCGCGCCGCCAGCATGTCGAGTTCGGCCAGCGTGCCCTGCAGGTCGAGGTCGGGATACGCGTCCTGCGCCAGCGACAGCGCGGTCTCCGTGACGGGCAGGCTGTCGTCGTCCGCCACGAGCGTGCTGAAGTAGTCGAGGACGCGGGTCATTGCGGTCGTCACTTGGCGCGCCTTCTGAAGTAAGCGTATTTGAAGCCCATCACCCACAACATACCGAAATATAGTGCAGCGAACAGCACGAGGCACGCGGCCATCAACGCGATGCGATCGAGCGGCTGCGTGCGCATCCCGGTCCAGTCGAAACTGATCGAGAACCAGTGCATCACGCCCGCGAGCACGAGCGTTGCGCCGACGAGCTGCATGAAGAAGCGCAGCCAGCCCGGCGACGGCTGGTAGATGCCGCGCTTGCGCAGCCCGAGGAACAGCAGCAGCGAGTTCAGGCATGCACCGACGCCGATGCTCAGCGTAAGGCCCGCATGGCTGATCAGCGGCACGAACACGTAGTTCGAGATCTGCGTGACGATCAATACGACGATCGCGATCTTCACGGGCGTCTTGATGTCCTGCTTCGCATAGAAGCCCGGCGCGAGGATCTTGATCAGGATGATGCCGACCAGGCCGATCCCGTAGGTCGCCAGCGCGCGCGCAACCATCGTGACGGTATGCGCATCGAACTTGCCGTAGTTGAAGAGCGTCGCGGTGAGCGGCGTCGCGAAGAAGAACAGCGCGAGCGCGCTCGGCGCCGCGAGCAGGAACGTGACGCGCAGCCCCCAGTCGAGCAGCGCCGAATATTCGGTCGAATCGGCGTCGACGTGCGCCTTCGACAGGCTCGGCAGCAGGATCGTGCCGAGCGCGACGCCGAGCAGCGCCGTCGGGAATTCCATCAGGCGGTCGGCGTAGTTGATCCACGACACGGCGCCCTGCCCGAGCCGCGACGCGATGTTGGTGTTGATGATCAGCGAAAGCTGCGCGACCGACACCGCGAACGTCGCAGGCACCATCTTCGCGAGCACGCGCTTCACGCCGGGATGGCGCAGCGCGCGCAGCGGGTTGAGGCCGATCAGCGGCACCATGTCGATCTTCCTCAGGCCCGGCAGTTGCACGAGGAACTGCAGCACGCCGCCCACGATGACGGCCCACGCGAGCGCGAACACCGGCACCTTCAGGTGCGGTGCGACGAACACGGCCGCGGCGATGAACGCGACGTTGAGCAGCACCGGCGCGAACGCGGGCAGCGAGAAGCTCTTGTACGTGTTCAGCACGCCGGACGCGAGCGTCGTCAGCGAGATGAACACGATGTACGGGAACATGATCTGCGTCATCGTGACCGCGAGCGGGAACGCCTGGCCGTCGGTGTGCAGGCCGGACGCGACCGCGAACACGACCCACGACGCGCCGGCGATCCCGACGACCGACAGCACGGCAAGCGCCCACGCAAGCACGGTCGACATCGCGTCGACGAGCGCCTTCGTCGCATCGTGCCCCTGCTGGTTCTTGAACTCGGCGAGGATCGGCACGAACGCCTGCGAGAACGCGCCTTCCGCAGAAAGGCGGCGCAACAGGTTCGGGATGCGGAAGGCGACGTAGAACGCGTCGGTGTATTGACTGGCGCCGAACGCACGGGCGATCAGCGTCTCGCGGGCCAGTCCGGTCACGCGCGACAGCAGCGTGAAGCCGCTGACCGTCAGCAGGGCTCGGAATAGATTCATGGGGCGCTTATTATACGGACGTTGCATGGCCCGGACACCGGCCGATGCCGAAAAGCGCGCACGCCGCTGGCGCCCCGCCCGGCGGGTATCACGTCGAACTTGCCACTCGCTTGATTTTGTTGCTATAATCGCCGGTTTCTGGGCTCGTACATGCACGGCAACTGCCGTTTTCATGTCCCTGCCTCGGTTAAAATCACCGTTTTTTTATGCGCCCCTGGGCAATCGTTCTCAGGGGACGGATCGAAAAGCAGCGCTTGGCCGTCAGGCTCCAAGCTCTGGAAACAGGACAGGATAAGGAACCGTCATGGCTAACTCCGCACAAGCACGCAAGCGCGCCCGCCAGGCCGCGAAGGCAAACTCGCACAACTCGGCGCTGCGCTCGAAATTCCGTACCGCGATCAAGTCGGTCCGCAAGGCTGTTGAAGCCGGCGACCACGCAAAGGCTGCCGATCTGTTCAAGGCTGCCGTGAAGACGATCGACACGATCGCCGACAAGAAGATCGTTCACAAGAACAAGGCTGCTCGCAGCAAGAGCCGCCTCGCCGCAGCCGTCAAGGGTCTGCAGGCAGCAGCGTAAATCCGGTACGTCCGCTCACGCGGGCGTTCCTGTTTCCTGCGATCGCAAAAAAGCCCGCCTAGGCGGGCTTTTTTGTCGTCTGTCGTCCGGACATCACACCGGCCGACGACAGCCAGGGCGGGCGCAGCAGGCGCCCTCGCCCGTCGGCATCACTTCTTCGCGCTGTAGTCCGGCAACTCGCACGCCTCGGTGACGACGAGGTGGTTGTCCTTCGCGAAATTCAGCACGAAATCGAAAGCCATCGGCTCGATGTCGCGCAGCCGCGAATCGAGGATCACGCATTTCAGGTCGCCGAGCATCGTCGGACGTACGTACAGCGAATACTTGAGACGCGCATTCGGCCCGCTCGCCCCCGGCCCGAAGCAGGCCATCACACCGGCCAGACGTTCCGACCAGTCGCTCGGGCGAAACTTTTTCCCGTCTTTCGTGATGCCCTGGATGAAGAATTCGGTCGGAGGGATTTCAGCCATGTGGTTACCCAAGTGACGGCCCGGCGATGCCCAGGCGACGGCGCCTGGATACGCGAACACAAAGCTGGAATGGACGGCGGCACAAGCATTCGGATATCCCGAAAACAGGACGTCGATGTGCGCCGCCGGTGTGCTGCACCGGATTTGTGCAGCGCACGGCTTGTGTCCGGCAGAGCGCGAAAAGGCTTGCCTGCCGGGCTGGAGAAAACTTTTCGATTATACCGCAGCGCGCCATCGCGCGCCGTCCCGACGCCCCCTTCCCGTCCCGCCGGCCGCGCGCGGCGATCGTGCCCCGCTTCTCTCCGTGGCTCGTCAAAGCACAGAAAATCCTTTATGCTGCTTTGAGTTATCCACACCCGACGGCGGCGCCGTCCGGCCTCGCTGCCGGGTGAAACCCGCCGTATTTCGCTTCATGACCGCCAAAACCATTCGTCACTACCTGCAGTTCAAGGATTTCTCGCTGGAAGACTACGAGTACGTGCTCGAACGCACGGGTATCCTGAAGCGCAAGTTCAAGAACTACGAGACCTATCACCCGCTGCACGACCGCACGCTCGCGATGATCTTCGAGAAGAGCTCGACGCGCACGCGCCTGTCGTTCGAGGCCGGGATCTTCCAGCTCGGCGGCCACGCCGTCTTCATGAGCACGCGCGACACGCAGCTCGGCCGCGGCGAGCCCGTCGAGGATTCCGCGCAGGTCATCTCGCGGATGGTCGACATCATCATGATCCGCACGTTCGAGCAGGAGGTCATCAAGCGCTTCGCGGAAAACTCCCGCGTGCCGGTGATCAACGGCCTGACCAACGAATACCACCCGTGCCAGGTGCTCGCCGACATCTTCACGTACTACGAGCACCGCGGCCCGATCGCCGGCAAGACCGTCGCGTGGGTCGGCGATGCGAACAACATGCTCTACACGTGGATCGAAGCCGCGCAGATCCTCGGCTTCAAGCTGCGCCTGTCGACGCCGCCGGGCTATGCGCTCGACATGAAGCTCGTGTCGCCCGACAGCGCGCCGTTCTACGAGGTGTTCGACGATCCGAACGAAGCGTGCAAGGGCGCCGATCTCGTGACGACCGACGTCTGGACGAGCATGGGTTTCGAAGCCGAGAACGAAGCGCGGATGAAGGCGTTCGCCGACTGGTGCGTCGACGAGGAAATGATGGGCCACGCGAACCCGGACGCGCTGTTCATGCACTGCCTGCCCGCGCACCGCGGCGAGGAAGTGACGGCCGGCGTGATCGACGGCCCGCAGAGCGTCGTGTGGGACGAGGCGGAAAACCGCCTGCACGTGCAGAAGGCGCTGATGGAGTTCCTGCTGCTCGGCCGGCTGAAGCACTGACGCGCGCGGCCTCGTCGCAAGCGACAAGCGCCGGCACAGCCGGCGCTTTTTATTTTCCCGCCACCCGCGCGGCATGCACGCTCATGCCGATGCCCCTCCCCTTCAACCCGGCGCCGGCTGCGTCGCGGCAAAGCTTGGCCGCTCGCGCATCACCGCCTGCGCACGCGTGACGTTCGGGTATTTCCGCAGCAATTCCGCCCCTTCGGGGAACATGCCCACGTAAGCCAGAATCGGCGTCAGGAACAGATCCGCCATCGACAACTCGCTGCCGACCAGGTAGTCGCGACCGCCGTACGCGGCCTCGAACACCTGCAGATGCTTGTCGATTTCAGGCAGCGCCGCGTCGATCACCGCGCGATCGGGCTGGCCGTTCTCGCCTTTCGGGAACACGTACTGCAGCACGTAGCGGCGCACCATCGCGTCGTACGCGTGGCAATTGATCAGGCTGATCCATTGCTCGCCGCGCGCGTGCGCGGTGACGCCCCACTGGGCCAGCAGGCTCGGGCCGTCGAACGCTTCGTCGATATAGCCGAGGATTGCACGCGTTTCATAGAACTCGATCGGCCCGTCGCAGAATGCCGGGATGCGTCCGAACGGATTGTGTGCGAGCACTTCCGGCGAATGCGGCGGCAGTGGCTGCAACGTGTACGCGACGCCCTTTTCAACGAGCGCCATGCGCACGGTCCGGCAATAGCTGCTGCGCGGATCGCCGATCACGACGACAGTACCCGCGCTGCCTTCCGGGTCCAGCAGATCGTTGAGCCGGTTGAACACCGATTGCCACCCGCCCATGTGCGAATCGCGCTCCTGCTCGCCCGGAAAGCCGCTGTGGCGCATGTGCAGATGCGTGCCGCCGTCCTTGTCGGTGAACGTGACCTCGATCAGCGTCTTCAGGTCGGCCGGCATCGACCCGGCCTCCCACACCCACGTGTACGCCAGAAAGTCGACGCGATCGACCTTCTGGTATTCGCCGCCCGCGATGTGCCGCGAACCGTCGCGCCCGCCCATCACGATGCGGTACTTGCCGCCGACCCGCGCGTCGGCGCTTGCTTCCATCACGCTCATCCCGCGCGGACAATGCCAGGTCGCCAGCGCAGTTTCGTTCGTGAACGCGTCGAAAACACGTTCGCGCGGCGCGCGGATGAACCGGCTCAATTCGAGATGAAATGTCGCTGCCTGACTCATGACTTCTCCCGCCGAGGTGGGGCGTCGTCGCCGGCCGTGCCGCCCGCGCACGATTGCTCGACGAACGCCGTCAGTCGATCGAGGCTCTCTTCCCAATATTGCCGATAGGCTTCGAGCCATCCGTGCGCATCGCGCATCCCGTCCGCGCGCAACCGGCAGATTCGCCAGCGCGCATTGACTTCCCTCTCGATCAGCCCCGCCTCCGACAGCACGCGAAGGTGCTTCGAAATCGCCGGCGCCGACATGTCGAACGGCCGGGCCAGCTCGCTGACGGGCGCCGCGCCCTCGGCCAGCCGCACCAGGATCGCGCGCCGGGTAGGGTCGGCCAGCGCAGAGAACACCGCAGACAGGGAATCGGATGTGGAACGCATGACTTCATTTAACTTCACGGTTAAATGAGAGTCAAGGGGATGACGGGTGCGGCGACCGGGATGACGCGACGGCGTGGATGGACGGGCGGCAGAACGGCACGACGCGCGCATCGCCGCCGAGCGGTGCGGCGCAATGTGGGAGACGACGGCGCGCGAGCGGCACGCTTCGAGAAAAAAGGACGGCTTGTCGTGTGGAATCGGCGAAAGCCGCCGCGGTTCCGTCACGCGGACGTCGTCGCCCGGCTCACAGGCAAACCGGCTCCGGCGCCAGCTCGACGCCAAATTTCGCGAACACGTCGTGCTGGATCGCCCGCGCCAGCGCGAGCACCTCGACACCCGTCGCGCCGCCGCGATTGACGAGCACGAGCGCCTGGCGGTCGTGCACGGCCGCCGCGCCCATCGCACGCCCCTTCCAGCCGCAGCGGTCAATCAGCCAGCCGGCCGCGAGCTTCACCTGCCCGTCCGGCTGCGGATACGACACGACATCGGGCGCGCGGGCGCGCAGCGCGTCGAACTGCGCGGCATCGATCACCGGATTCTTGAAGAAACTGCCCGCGTTGCCGAGCGCGAGCGGATCGGGCAGCTTCGCGCGGCGGATCGTGACGACCGCGTCGAACACGTCGCGCGCGGTCGCCGCGGCCTGCGCGATGCCGCACGCATCGAGTTCGCGCGCGACGTCCGCATAGCCGAGCCGCGGCGTCCAGCGCTTCGGCAGCCGGAACGTCACCGACACGATCGCGAACCGGCCGCGCCCTTCCCGCTTGAAGAAGCTGTCGCGATAACCGAACGCGCAGCGCGCGGCGTCGAAGCGCTCGCTGCGCCCCGTCGCGAGCTCGACCGCGACCAGCGAGTCGAAATACACCTTCATCTCGAGGCCGTACGCGCCGATGTTCTGGATCGGCGCGGCGCCGACGGTGCCCGGGATCAGCGCGAGGTTCTCGAGGCCCGGCATCCCGTGCTCGAGCGTCCACGCGACGAACGCGTGCCAGTTCTCGCCGCCGCCGGCCTCGACGTACCACGCGTCGTCGTCCTCGCGCACGACGCGGCGGCCCGCGATCTCGTCGAGCAGCACGACGCCGTCGAAATCGCGCGTGAACACGACATTGCTGCCGCCGCCAAGCACGAGCTGCGGCAGGTTCGCGACGCGCGGGTCGCGATGCAGCGCCTCGAACTGCGACGCGCGCGTGATGCGCGCGGCGAAGCGTGCGTTCGCGGCGATGCCGAACGTGTTGTGCGCGGCGAGCGGATGGTCGGGAAGCAGCGACAGGGCGGAATCGTCAGGAGGCATCGGCATTCGCGGTCACGTCGGCCCGGGGCGGCGAATGGCCGGCCTTGGGCAAACGGAGGGGCATCGGTAAAATGGCAAACAGTCCGCAATTATAGCGAGTGCCCGCGCGCGAGCCGGGTGCCCGCATCTCAAGGGAGAAAACCATGCCATCGTTCGACGTCGTTTCCGAAGCGAACATGATCGAAGTGAAGAACGCCATCGAGCAGTCGAACAAGGAAATTTCGACGCGCTTCGACTTCAAGGGCTCCGACGCACGCGTCGAGCAGAAGGAACGCGAGCTGACGCTGTTCGCCGACGACGATTTCAAGCTCGGCCAGGTCAAGGACGTGCTGATCGGCAAGCTGGCCAAGCGCAACGTCGACGTGCGCTTTCTCGACTACGGCAAGGTCGAGAAGATCGGCGGCGACAAGGTCAAGCAGATCGTCACCGTGAAGAAAGGCGTGACGGGCGACCTCGCGAAGAAGATCGTGCGGCTCGTGAAGGACAGCAAGATCAAGGTGCAGGCGAGCATCCAGGGCGACGCGGTGCGCGTGGCGGGCACGAAGCGCGACGACCTGCAGGGCGTGATCGCGATGCTGCGCAAGGACGTGACCGATACGCCGCTCGACTTCAACAACTTCCGCGACTGATCGGCCGCCGATCCGTCATCCCGCCGGGCCCCGCACACGCTGCGCGCCCGGCGCGCGGCAAGCGCCGCTGCGTCAGGCTTTCCCGCCGTCCTGCGCGCCGCCGTCCGCGGCCGCCTTCTTCTTGTCGCCGATCCGGCTCTCCTGCCCCGCGAGCAGCTTCGATATATTGCCGCGGTGACGCCAGATGAGCAGCACGCTCATCGCGAGCACGGCCCACGCGACCGGGTTGTGGCCCGTGCCGAACAGGAACACGTCGAACACCGGCGCGAACACGGCCGCCGCCAGCGCCGCGAGCGACGAATAGCGGGAGAAGAACGCGACGATCAGCCAGGTCAGCGCGGTCGCGAGCCCGAGCACCGGGTGCACGGCGAGCAGCACGCCGGCCGCGGTCGCGACGCCCTTGCCGCCCTGGAAGCGGAAGAACACCGGATACAGGTGGCCGAGGAACACGGCGATCGCCACCCACGCGACCGCGACGTCGGGCAGGCCGAAGTGCCGCGCGAGCCAGACGGCGATCCAGCCCTTGAACGCGTCGCCGACGAGCGTCAGGATCGCGGCTTTCTTGTTGCCGCTGCGCAGCACGTTGGTCGCGCCGGGATTCTTCGACCCGTACGAACGCGGGTCGGCCAGGCCCATCGCCCCGCTGACGACGACGGCGAACGACACCGAACCGATCAGGTAGGCAACGAGGGCGGCGAGCAGGATCTGCATGCGGAGGACTCTTCTTTCAACGTATCGGTAAAGGGAAGGCTATGTGCGGCAAGCCGAAACGGCGCCCATTCTACCGAACGAGCACGGCCTGCCACGAAGGTGAAACCCTCAGTCGACGCTCGCGCACTGCACGGGCTGCGCGCCGAGCAGCGACGTGAGCACCGCTGGCTCGAGGCTGACGAGATAACCGCGACGGCCGCCGTTCAGGTAGATCGTCGGCAATTCGAGGATCGTCGCCTCGACGTAGACGGGCATCGTCTTGCGCGTGCCGAACGGCGACGTGCCGCCGACGAGATAACCCGAGTGACGGTTCGCGACGTCGGGCTTGCATGGCTCGACGCGCTTCGCGCCGATCTGCCGCGCGAGGTTCTTCGTCGACACGGTGCGGTCGCCGTGCATCAGCACGATCAGCGGCTTCGCGTGTTCGTCCTCCATCACGAGCGTCTTCACGACGCTGTGCTCGTCGACGCCGAGCTGGCGCGCCGATTCGCCGGTGCCGCCGTGCTCGACGTATTCGTACGGATGCTCGCCGAACGCGACGCCATGGCGGCGCAACAGCTGGGTCGCGGGGGTTTCGGACACGTGTCTGGATTTGCTCATGGCGGCATTCTAATGGCGAACGACCAGCGCTCGCGCAATCGCGTGGCCGCGCCGGCGGTATACTCGCGGCCCGTTTTCCGCCGGGCGGCCCGCGGCATCGCCGCAACGATTCCGCTCATCATCATTGCGGACATCGCGAAGCGCTATTGCCCGATTGGCCGATTGTGGCGCGCGCGCCGTCATGGCACGATCGTTCGCAAACATCGTCACGCCGCCGCCCGCCCCTTTTCTGGAGACGCCATGCCCTCGACCATCCGTTCATCCGAGCCGCTCGACGTCAAAGCACTGCTGGCCGCGCTGCCCGGCCGCATCGCCGACGTGCCCGCGCGCTGGGCCGCGCAGGCACCCGAGCATCCGGCGCTGATCGAAGACGCGCGGCGCCTGTCGTACGGCGCGTTGTCGCAGGCCGTCGATGCGGCCGCCGCGCGGCTCGCGAGCCTCGGCGTGCAAGGCGGCGACCGCGTGATGATCGTCGCGGAAAACTGCGTCGCGCAGATCGTGCTGCTGTTCGCGGTCGCCCGCCTCGACGCATGGGCGCTCGTGTCGAACGCACGGCTGTCGGCCGGCGAACTCGATGCGATCGCCACACACGCGCGTCCGAAGCTGATCGCGTTCGCGACGGATGCATCGCCCGACGCACGTGCCCACGCGGCGCGGCGCGGCGCAACGCTCGCCGGCGCGCTGCCGGTCGACATCGGCGCGTGGTCGTATCGCGTCGATGCGAGCGCGCTTGCCGAACCGGTGGCCACCGACGGCGCCGAGCAATGCGCGGCGCTGATCTACACGACCGGCACGACCGGCGCGCCGAAGGGCGTGATGCTGTCGCACCGCAACCTGCTGTTCATCGCGGCGACGTCGAGCACGCTGCGCCGCGTGTCGCCGGACGACGTCGTCTACACGGTGCTGCCGGTGTCGCACGTGTACGGGCTCGCGTCGGTCTGCCTCGGCAGCCTGTATGCGGGCGCGACGCTGCGGCTCGCGCCGCGCTTTGCGCCGGAGGCCGTGCGCGTCGCGCTCGCCGACGAAGGCGTGACAATCTTCCAGGGCGTGCCCGCGATGCACGCGAAGCTGCTCGAACACCTGCACACGCACGGCCACGCATGGCACGCGCCGCGCCTGCGCTTCGCGTATTCGGGCGGCTCGCCGCTCGACGCGAACCTGAAGGCGCGCGTCGAGCGCACGTACGGCGTGCCGCTGCACAACGGCTACGGGATGACCGAAAGCAGCCCGACGATCACGCAAACGCCGCTCGACGCGCCGCGCGCCGACAGTTCGGTCGGCGTGCCGATTCCGGGCGTCGACATGCGGATCGTCGCGCCGGACGGCACCGACGTGCCGCAAGGCGAAGTCGGCGAGATCCGCGTGCGCGGGCCGAACGTGATGCTCGGCTACTACCGCAACGCGGATGCGACGCGTGCGGCCGTGTCGCCGGACGGCTGGCTGAGCACCGGCGATCTCGCGCGGCAGGAAGCGGATGGTGCGGTGACGATCGCGGGCCGCAGCAAGGAACTGATCATCCGTTCCGGCTTCAACGTGTATCCGGTCGAAGTCGAGCAGGTGCTGAACGCACATCCGGACGTCGTTCAGGCCGCCGTCATCGGCCGCGCGATCGAAGGCAACGAGGAAGTGCTCGCGTTCGTCGAGCTGGTGCCCGGCGCGGCAGCGAACGAAGCGGCGTTGCACGCATGGTGCGCGGAGCGGTTGGCGCCCTACAAACGCCCTGCTCGCATCCGCGTGCTCGAAGCACTGCCGGCCGCATCGACGGGCAAGGTGCTGAAGCACAAGCTGCGCGACCTGGTCTGACCCGGCTGGCCGGCGCGCGCTGCGGAGCCCGCGCCGTGCCGGATTTGCGCGCCGCCGTGCGTTAGCCGCGCGGATGGTGCTGCGCGTGCAGCGTCTTCAGCCGCTCGCGCGCGACGTGCGTATAGATCTGCGTGGTCGAGATGTCGCTGTGGCCGAGCAGCAGTTGGACGACGCGCAGGTCGGCGCCGTGGTTCAGCAGGTGCGTCGCGAATGCATGCCGCAGCGTGTGCGGCGACAGGTGCGCGCGCACGTCGGCCTGCTGCGCGTGGCGCTTGATGATGTTCCAGAACTGCTGGCGCGTCATCCCGTCGCCGCGCGCGGTCACGAACAGCGCGTCGGCCGCGCGTGCGCCGAGCAGCGCCGGCCGCGCGTCGCGCAGGTAACGCTCGATCCACCCGTGCGCGACTTCGCCGAACGGCACGAGCCGCTCCTTCGAACCCTTGCCCATCACGCGCACGACGCCCTCGTTGAGGCCGACCTCGACGGTCTTCAGCGTCACGAGCTCGCTCACGCGCAGCCCGCTCGCATACATCAGTTCGAGCATCGTGCGATCGCGCAGGCCGAGCGGCGTACCGATGTCGGGCGCGCCGAGCAGCGCCTCGACCTGCGCCTCGGACAGCGTCGACGGAAACCGGGCCGCCTGTTTCGCGGACGTGATCCGCAGCGTCGGGTCCGCGCTCGCGCGATGCTCGCGCACGGCCCAGCCGTAATAGCGACGGAACACCGACAGCCGCCGGTTCGACGACGTCGCCTTGCCGTCGCTGCGCGCGGCGATGTAGCCCGTCACCATCGCCTCGTCGGCCAAATCGAGCGGTGCGTCGTGCGTCGCGGCCAGCCATTGGGAAAACAGCACCAGATCGCGCCGGTACGCGTCGAGCGTGTTGCGCGCGAGCCCGTGCTCGAGCCACAGCGCATCGCAGAACACGTCGATCGACGCGCTGCTCGCGAGCAGCGCGGGCGATGCCGCGGCGGCATCGCCGTCGGCTTCGGGGGAAATCAGCGGTTCGCTCATCAGTACGGCACGCCCTCATGCGCCAGCAGCCAGCGCTTCACCTTCTGGTAATAACCGTTGTCGTCGTGGTTCGCGAAGCCGCCGAGGCCGCCGGCCGCGACGACGCGATGGCATGGGATCACGAGCGGGAAGTAGTTCGCGCCGCACGCCTGGCCGACCGCGCGCGGCGCGCTGCCGATCCGCTTCGCGACCTGGCCGTAGGTCAGCACCGTGCCGGGCGGGATATCGCTGATCACGTCCCACACGCGGTGCTGGAACGCGCTGCCGACTTCGGCGAGCGGCAGGTCGAAGCGCGCCGACGCGCGCTCGAAATAACGTTCGATCTGCTTGACCGCGCGCTCCGCGAGCGGCGAATCCGGATCGACCGACTTCACCGATTCGGGCAGATAGACGATCTCGCGCACCACCGCGGCATCCGTGCGGATGCCGACCTTGCCGAACGGCGCGTCGATGACTGCATTGAACATTGCCCTCTCCTGAGCGATGGATGCGCGCGGCACCGCCGCGCGCCGACGATACTTTACGCCGCCTTCACGCGGCACGCAGCGCCCATTCGACATGCTCGCGCACGACCGGCGACGGATCGTCGGCCCGCGCGCGCAACGCGGCGACGATCGCATCGCGCGCCTGCGGCGCAAGCCGGTCCGCGCTCGCGCGCAGCGCATTGCCGAGCCCGACCGCGAGATTGCGCAGCCAGCTTTCGTAGCCGATGCGCCGGATCGCGCTGCCCTGCATCCGCGTCTCGAACGTTTCCGCATCCCACCCAAACAGCTCGACGAGCGTCGCGCGGTCGAGGCCGTGCCGCACGTCGAAATCGGCCACGGGCGCAGCCTGCGCGAACTTGTTCCACGGGCACACGAGCTGGCAGTCGTCGCAGCCGTACACGCGATTGCCGATCATCGGCCGCAGCGGCTCGGGGATGCTGCCTTTCAGTTCGATCGTCAGGTACGAGATGCAGCGGCGCGCGTCGACGCGGTACGGCTCGACGATCGCGCCGGTCGGGCATGCGTCGATGCAGCGCGTGCAGCTGCCGCAATGCGCGCCAGGCGTCTCGGGCGCGGTGTCGGGCGAAGTGCGCGCATCGGTCGGCAGCGGAATGTCGACGTAGATCTCGCCGAGGAAGAACAGCGAGCCGGCATCGCGCTGCAGCAGCAGCGTGTGCTTGCCGCGCCAGCCCACGCCGGCTTTCTGCGCGAGCTCGACCTCGAGCACGGGCGCCGAATCGGTGAACACGCGATAGCCGAACGCGCCGATCTCGTGCTCGATGCGCTCCGCGAGCGTCTGCAGCCGGTTGCGCAGCACCTTGTGATAGTCGCGGCCGCGCGCATAGATCGACACGACGGCCGCCTGCGGATCGTCGAGCCGCGCCCGTTCGCGTGCGCGCCAGTCGTGCGGCGCGCGCGCGCCAGGCTCGCCGTCGGGCGCGCCGGCGGCGAGCGTTTCGGCCGGCAGGTAGGCGAGCCGCACGGAAATCACGCGTCGCGTACCGGCCACAAGTTCGGCCGGACGCGCGCGTTTCATCCCATGTTTCGCCATATAATCCATTTCGCCGTGGTATCCGGCTTCCAGCCAGGCGGCAAGGCCTGCTTCGGCATCCGAGAGATCGGTATCGCTGATGCCGATCGCCCCGAAACCCAATTCGCGCCCCCACGCCCTGATGCGAGCGGCGAGCGCAGTCAAGGCCGCATCGTCGAGCGCGCACGGCGCCGCGCCTTCGGCACGAGTCGAAGGCCTGTCGGATGCGGCGAGTTCCGGTAATCGGTTCATCGCACTATTTTACGAGAATGCCAGCCACGTCCCATACGCCTCATGCCATCACGCTGCCAGCCCCGTTCGCGGAGCGCGTGATCGCACTCGCCGACGAAGCGGCGACCGAGGCCTTCGGCACCCGCTTCGCGCACGCGCTCGACGCGGCGCGCCTCGATCTCGCCCGCGCACACGCGTTCGACGGGCTGCAGATCCAGCTGGTCGGCGATCTCGGCGCGGGCAAGACGAGCCTCGTGCGCGCGATCCTGCGCGGCCTCGGCCACCAGGGACGCGTGCGCAGCCCGACCTATACGCTCGTCGAGCCGTACGCGCTCGAACGCAGCGATGGGGAACTCGAGGTCTATCACTTCGATCTGTATCGATTCAACGATCCGGCCGAATGGTCCGATGCAGGCTTTCGCGAATATTTCAATTCCAGCGCGATCTGCCTCGTCGAATGGCCGCAACAGGCGGGCGCGCTGCTCGGCGTGCCCGATCTGGTTTTCTCGCTCGACGTGGATGGCGAAGGCCGTGCCCTCACCGTCCGGGCGTACAGCGCTTCAGGAAAGGCATGTCTCGAAAGATGTTGATCAAACCGTTCCGCTCGATCGAATCGGCGGCCACCGCGACGCATAACTGGCGGCGCCGCCAGATCCTGTGCGCGGGCGCGTCGACGCTGGTGCTCGGTCTCGTCGCGCCGCGGCTCGCGCACGCATCGTCGGTGCTCGGCGTGCGCGTATGGCCCGCACGCGATTACACGCGCGTCACGATCGAATCCGACCAGCCGCTGCAGAATAGCCAACAACTGCTGCAGGGGCCCGACCGTCTCGTCGTCGACCTGAACGGCCTCGATCTCGACCAGGCGCTGCGCGACCTCGTATCGAAGATCGCGCCGAACGATCCACAGATCCAGTCGGTGCGCGTCGGCCAGTATCAGCCGCACGTCGTGCGGATGGTGTTCGACCTGAAAGGCTCGGTGAAGCCGCAGGTGTTCACGCTGCCGCCGGTCGGCACCTACAAGTACCGGCTCGTGTTCGACCTGTATCCGGCCGTCGCGCCCGATCCGCTGACCGACCTGATCGCGCAGACTGAGCGCAAGGAACAGGCGCTCAACGACACGGCGCGCGCGCAGCAGATGCAGCCGCCGAGCGCCCTGAACGGGCCGGCGACGCCGCCCGTCGCGGGCCACGACAACAGCGACGCGTTCTTCCAGCGCTTCGCGCAGAACACGCCGGCCACACCGCACACGCCGCCCGCCGCGGCCACGCCTTCGACGCCCGCGAAGCCGGCGGTCAAGCCGCCGCCCGTCATCGCGCGCCGCGACGACAGCGACGACGACGGCGACACCTACAAATTCACCGCGCCGAAATCCGGCAAGGGCGGCACCGTGCGCCTGCTGACGGTCGCGATCGATCCGGGCCACGGCGGCGAGGATCCGGGCGCGATCGGCGGCGGCGGCACGTACGAGAAGCACATCGCGCTCGACATCGCGAAGAAGCTGCGCGCGAAGATCGACGGCGCACCGAACATGCGCGCGATGATGACGCGCGACGCCGATTTCTTCGTGCCGCTGAACGTGCGCGTGCAGAAGGCGCGCCGCGTCGGCGCCGATCTCTTCGTGTCGATCCACGCGGATGCGTTCACGACGCCGTCCGCGCGCGGCTCGTCGGTGTTCGCGCTGTCCGACCACGGCGCGACGAGCGCCGCGGCGCGCTGGATGGCCAACAAGGAAAATTCGTCCGACCTGATCGGCGGCATCAACATCAAGACGGCGGACGCGGCCGTGAACCGCGCGCTGTTCGACATGTCGACGACCGCGCAGATCCGCGACTCGCTGCGCTACGGCAACTACGTGCTGAAGGAAGTCGGCGGCATCAACAAGCTGCACAAGGGCTCGGTCGAGCAGGCCGGGTTCGCGGTGCTGAAGGCGCCCGACATTCCATCGATCCTCGTCGAGACCGCGTTCATCAGTAACCCGGAAGAAGAGAGCCGGCTCAACGACGACAGCTATCGCGACCAGATGGCCGACGCGATCTTCCGCGGCATCAAGCGTTATTTCGCCGCGAATCCGCCGCTCGCGAAGAACCGGATGGCCTGACGGCCGTACCCGGCCACCCCACCCCGCCGCCGGCACGCAGCGCGTGCCGGCGCGTCACGACACCGCGACGCGGCGCATCAGTTTCCCGCCGAACACGTTCACCGCGAGCCCGCCCATCACGAGCGCCGTGCCGATCAACTGCGCGTGCGTCAGGTGCTCGTCGAGCAGCAGCGCCGACGACGCGAGGCCGACGATCGGCACCAGCAGCGAGAACTGCGCGACCTGCGCGGCCGGGTAACGCGACAGCAGGCGGCTCCATAGCCCGTAGCCGAGCAGCGTCGCGACGAACGCGAGATAAACGACCGCGAAGATCGACGCGCCGTTCAGCCCGGCGAGCGCGGTCGCGATCCGCTGCGGCCCTTCGAACCACAGCGACAGCAGGAAAAACGGCACGGGCGGCACGAGGCTCGCCCACACGACGAGCGACACGAGGTTCGCTTTCCCGACCTTCTTCGTGACGATGTTGCCGACCGCCCACATCGCGGCCGAGCAGATCGTCAGCAGGAAGCCCGCGAGCGTCATCGCGCGGCCGCCCTGCGCCGCGATCACGACGAGCCCGCCCGCGGCGATCGCGAGCCCGACCAGGTTCTGCACGCGCAGCCGCTCGCCGAGGAACAGCATCGCGAACACGAGCGTGAAGAACGCCTGCGACTGCAGCACGAGCGATGCGAGGCCGGCCGGCATGCCGACGTACATGCCGGTAAACAGGAACACGAACTGGCCGAGCTGGATCGTCGCGCCGTACAGCACCAGCAGGCGCCACGGAATCTGCGGCCGGCGCACGAAGAACACCGCGGGCACGGCCGCGAGCGTAAAGCGCAGCGCGCCGAGCAGCATCGGCGGCATCCCGTGCAGGCCGACCTTGATCACGACGAAGTTCACGCCCCACGCCAGGATCACGACCAGCGCGAGCAGCAAGTCCTTCGGGGCCATCATCGGCGTCTCCTCGATTGTCGAATCGTTGTCCAAGTGCCCCCAGCCCTGTCGCTTCGCGCCAGTGCCCTCGAGGGGGGTCAAGAAAACCTGGGGCAGTCCGGCGTTTTCTTGAGAAGCCGGTCAGTCTACCGGGGATTCGTCGCGGGGCCGGATACCCGTGCGGGGCGCATGGAATCGGCCATGCGCGTCGATCGCGTGCGGCCAGTACAATGACCCGCATCCCCCGCCGCCCCACAGGACCCGCCATGACCGCCTCGATCAAAGCCCTGCTGAAGCCGCATGTGCGCGACATCGGCAACCTGCAGGTGCGCCGCACGCTGCCCGCGCTCGCCGCGCGCCTCGTCGGCCCGTTCATCTTCTTCGATCACATGGGGCCCGCCACGCTGCCAGCCGGCACGGGGCTCGACGTGCGCCCGCATCCGCATATCGGGCTTGCGACCGTCACCTACCTGTTCGATGGCGCGATCCTGCACCGCGACAGCCTCGGCTCGCGGCAGGAAATCGTGCCGGGCGACGTGAACTGGATGACGGCCGGCCGCGGGATCGTCCATTCCGAACGCACGCCCGACGCGCAGCGCGCAACCGGCCACACCGTGCACGGCATCCAGACCTGGGTCGCGCTGCCGCGCGCGCACGAAACCACCGAGCCGTCGTTCGAGCACCATGCGGCCGATACGCTGCCGAAACGCGACGAACACGGCGTGTCGCTGACGGTGATCGCCGGCGATGCGTTCGGGCTGCGTTCGCCGGTCACGACGTTCTCGCGCACGCTGTATGTCGCGGCCGAATTCGCGGCCGGCGGCCGCATCGAACTCGACGCGTCGCACGAGGAGCGCGCGGTCTACATGGTCGACGGCGATCTCGCGATCGACGGCACGCCGGTTCCGGCCGAGCAGATGGCCGTGCTCGCGCCGGGCGCGACGGTCACGCTGACGAGCGGCAGCGGCGCGCGCGCGATGCTGCTCGGCGGCGACAAGATCGACGGCGAACGCTTCATCGAATGGAATTTCGTCGCGAGCAGCCGCGACGCGATCGCGCGCGCAAAGGAAGCCTGGACGCGCCAGGAAATGGGCAAGGTGCCGGGCGAGACCGAGTGGATTCCGCTGCCCGAGTCGAAGCCGCGTTGAAAAAGGGGCGCGCCGGCCCCATCCTGACGATATTCGAACCGAAGAGAACGACATGGACACCACGCTTGCCACATTCGAGAAAGACGTCATCGAGGCGTCGCTGGACACGCCCGTGCTGGTCGACTTCTGGGCGCCGTGGTGCGGCCCCTGCAAGACGCTCGGCCCGCTGCTCGAAAAACTCGAAGCCGATTACGAAGGCCGCTGGAAGCTCGTGAAGGTCAACGTCGACGAGAACCAGGAACTCGCCGCGCACTTCCAGACGCGCAGCATTCCGCACGTGATCGCGTTCGCGGACGGGCGCCCGGTCGACCAGTTCGTCGGCGTGCTGCCCGAAGGCCAGTTGCGCGCGTTCCTCGACCGGCTGCTGCCGGCGCCCGAGGAAGCCGAACGCCGCGCCGCGCAGTACGCGATGGCCGAATCGCGCTACGACGACGCGCTCACGCACCTCGAAGCGGCGCTCGCGCTGAACCCCGGTTTCGACGACGCGCGGCTCGACCTGATCGACCTGCTGCTCGCGAACAACCAGGTCGAAGTCGCGCGCGCCGAGGCCGAGCGGCTGTCGCCGCAGATCGTGGAAGGCGGCGATCCGCGCTACCAGGCGATCAAGACCCGTTTCGATGCGCTCGACGCAACGGCCGACCTGCCGCCGACCGACGCGCTCGAAGCACGCATCGCAGCGAACCCCGGCGATCTCGACGCGCGCTTCGACCTCGCGCAGAGCCTGATCGCGCGGCGCGCGTATGAAGGTGCGCTGGAGCAGTTGCTGGAAATCGTGCTGCGCGACCGCGCGTACGGCGACGACCTGGGCCGCAAGACGATGATCTCGGTGTTCGAGCTGGCGGGCGACCGCCCCGATATCGTCGCCGGATGGCGGCGCAAGCTGAGCATGGCGCTCAACTGACGAACGACCGGCCGGGCCCAACGGCCCGGCTGGGTCGCCGTATTGCTGGCAGCGCGTGTCCCGCGCCGCAGCATGAAGCAACGCCCGCGCTTCGCCGCTCAGCCGGCGGCCTGCGCCGCAATCGCGCGCAGCGCATGCGCGGCAGCCGCGAAACCGAAGCTCGCGGTCACGCACACGCTCGAACCGAATCCCGCACAGTTGAGCCCCGCCACATGCGCGGCCGTGGACGGCTCCGCGCCGTCCTCGATGTCGCATGCGGCCGCTTCCGGATAGATCAGCGGCTCGTCCGAATACACGGCGCTGACCTTGAAACGTGCCTTCGGCCCGCGCGGAAAGCCGTGCTGCTTGCGCAACTGCGCGCGCACCTTCGACAGCAATGGATCCTGGATCGTCAGCGCGAGATCGTCGATGCGGATGCGCGTCGGGTCGAGCTGCCCGCCCGCGCCGCCGACCGTGACGAGCGGCTGCCGCTTCGCGACGCACCATGCGATCAGCGCAACTTTCGTGCGCACGCTGTCGATCGCGTCGATCACGTAGTCGAAACCGCCGCCGAGCAGCGCGTCGAAGTTGTCGGGCTCGGCGAAATCCTCGACCCGGTTCACGCGGCACGCGGGATCGATCAGCGCGATCCGCTCGGCCATCGCGTCGACCTTCGGCTTGCCGTAATTGCCGTCGAGCGCATGGATCTGCCGGTTCGTATTGCTTTCCGCGACGTTGTCGAGATCGATCAGCGTCAGCGTGCCGATCGCGCTGCGCGCGAGCGCCTCGGCCGTCCACGACCCGACGCCGCCGATCCCGATCACCGCGACATGCGCACGCTCGAAAGCAGCCGCCGCCGGCGCGCCGTACAGCCGCGCGACGCCACCGAAACGCCGCTCTCGATCCACGTCAAGCTGGATTTTCGGGCTCGGGGTAAGATCAGAAGAACTGGGCGGGGCAGCGTCGGCGGTGGACATGGCAGCAAGGAAAACGTAAGTCGAGCAGCCCTCTATTTTGCCTGAACTCCCCGCTCGCACGCGCCACTGTGCACGCACGTTTCTCGCGCGTTGGCTACAATGGTTCCAGATTGAAGCGTTTGCATAACATGACGACTCTCGCCGATCTCCGCATCAACTATTCACGTGCTTCGCTCGACGAAGCCGATGCCGCCCACGACCCCTTTGTCCAGTTCGACCGCTGGTTCAAGGAGGCGCTCGCCGCCCAACTGCCCGAGCCGAACACGATGACGCTCGCGACCGTCGGCGCCGACGGCCGGCCGTCGGCCCGGATCGTGCTCATCAAGGGCGTCGACGAACGTGGGTTCGTCTTCTTTACCAATTACGAAAGCCGCAAGGGGCGCGACCTCGCCGAGCATCCGCAAGCGGCGCTGCTGTTCTACTGGATCGAGCTCGAGCGCCAGGTGCGCATCGAAGGCCGGATCGAGAAAACCAGCGCCGAGGAAAGCGACCGCTATTTCGCGTCGCGCCCGCTCGGCTCGCGCATCGGCGCATGGGCGTCCGAGCAGAGCGCCGTGATCGACAGCCGCGCGACACTCGAAGCGCGCGAACAGGCCGTCAGCGAACGCTACGGCGACAATCCGCCGCGCCCGCCGCACTGGGGCGGCTACCGCCTCGTGCCCGACTCGATCGAGTTCTGGCAGGGCCGCCCGTCGCGGCTGCACGACCGCCTGCTCTATACGCGCGACGCCGACACGTCGCCGGACTGGACGATCTCGCGCCTGTCACCGTAAGCGCGGCGCCGGCACACGCCGGTCGTGTCTCGTATTGCATCCGGGCGCCCGCGTCGCAAGCGGCGAGCGCCGTCAAGATACTTGGCTGTATTCGATTCAACGAACAAACGGAGAATCCAAATGTTCTGGGAAAAGAAGCTGGCACAGTGGGCGGACGAAGTACGGGCGAAAGCGAACATACCGGCACGCCTGGTGCTGTGGAACGGCGACCAACTCGATTTCGGCACCTTCAGCGCGCCGCAGGTCACGCTGAAGGTGAACAGCGCGTCGGCATTGCCGCTGCTGCTCGAACCGAGCCTCGACAATCTCGGCGAGGCGTACGTGAAGGGCAAGATCGACATCGAGGGCAAGGTGTCGGACATCATCAACATCAGCTACTCGCTCGCGCGCAGCACGGTGACGAGCGCGAGCAAGCTCGCGCGCGTGAAGCGCTACTTCAGCCACACGAAGAACACCGACAGGAAGGCGATCCAGTATCACTACGACGTCTCGAACGAGTTCTACAAGCTGTGGCTCGACGAGAACATGGTGTACTCGTGCGCGTACTTCGAGAACGGCGACGAAGATCTTGCCACCGCGCAGATCAAGAAGATCGACCATATCCTGACGAAGATCCAGTTGCAGCCGGGCCAGCGCCTGCTCGACATCGGCTGCGGCTGGGGTGCGCTCGTGCTGCGCGCCGCGCAAAAGTTCGGCGCGACGTGTCTCGGCGTAACGCTGTCGCAGAACCAGTTCGACCTCGCAACCGCGCGCGTGAAGGCCGCGGGATTGGAAGACAAGATCGAGATCCGCCTGCAGGACTACCGCGAGATCGACGGCCAGTTCGATCGCATCACGAGCGTCGGGATGTTCGAGCACGTCGGCCGCAAGAACCTGCCGCTGTACTTCTCGCGGCTGCGCGAACTGCTCGCCGACGACGGCATCGCGATGAACCACGGGATCACGTCGACCGACGCGGAAAGCGGCGAAACGGCGCTCGGCGGCGGCGAGTTCATCGATCGCTACGTGTTCCCGGACGGCGAGCTGCCGCACATCAGCCTCGCGATCGAAGCGGCGCAGCGCGGCGGGCTGGAAGCGGTTGACGTCGAAAGCCTGCGGCGGCACTATGCGCGCACGCTCGATATCTGGGCGGAAAACTTCGAGGCGAAGGCCGAGGAAGCGCGAAAACTCGTCGACGATGAAAAATTCCGCATCTGGCGCGTGTATCTCGCCGGCTGCGCGTATGCATTCGAGCACGACGACGTGTCGATCTTCCAGATCGTGTGCCGCAAGGCCGGACGCAGCGCGAAAACGCTGCCGTGGTCGCGGCGCTATATGTACGAACACGCGCTGCCGCGCTAGGCGGCGCTTCACGCTGGGCATGCATGGGTGACGGCAGGACGCGGCGCAAGGCGCCGCCGGAACGACAGCGGCACGACGACACGGACGGGTCGCACGCCGACGGACAATTCGACCTGTTCGGCGTGCCGGCGGACGCCGCACGCGCGTCGCCGCCCGCGGACGACACACCCGCTGCAAACGCCGATGAACGCGTGACGTCGAACCCGCATGACGATGCGCGGCAGGCGCCGCCCGCCCGCGCAGCCTCCCGCTCTTCCGACGACGCACCGCCGCCCGCGTCCGGCCAGCTGTGGGACGAACCGTCTCCGCCGGCCGCGCCGCCGAAGCAAGGCCGGCGCCGGCGCGGCGTGCTGCCCGCGCCGATCGCGGCGGACGTCGCCGACGCCGCGGCCGGCCTGCCGCCGAATGTCCGGCTCGGCACGTCGTCGTGGTACTTCCCCGGCTGGAACGGCATCGTCTACGACGGCGATTTCGCGCAGACGAAACTGTCGCGCGAAGGGCTCGAGGCATACGGCGCGCATCCGCTATTGAAGAGCGTGAGTCTCGACCGGTCGTTCTACGGCCCGCTGTCCGTCGCCGACTACCTGCGCTACGCGCAGCAGGTGCCCGACGATTTCCGCTTCGTCGTGAAGGCGCCGGCCTCCGTGACCGACGCGGTCGTGCGCGGCCGGCGCGGCGAACCGTCGGGACCGAACCCGACCTTCCTCGACGCGCAGCTCGCCACCCGGGAATTCGTGCAGCCATGCGTCGAAGGGCTCGGCCGGAAGGCCGGCGTGCTCGTGTTCCAGTTCTCGCCGCTGCCCGATCATCTGCTCGCCGAACCGGCCGCGCTGATCGACCGGCTCGCCGCGTTCTTCGCGGCGCTGCCGCCGCTGCCGCCGGAAGCCGACGGCCCGCGCTACGCGATCGAGATCCGCGACGCGAGCCTGCTCACGCCGCGCTTCATCCGCGCGCTCGCCGCGCTCGGCGTGCGCTACTGCGTCGGCCTGCACGCGCGAATGCCCGACCCGCTGCGCCAGGCCGCCGCGCTCGCGCTGCTCGACGGCGACGCGCCGGGCCCGCTGATCGTGCGCTGGAGCCTGCACGGCGGCTTCAAGTACGAACAGGCGAAAGCGAAGTACGAACCGTTCGACAAGCTCGTCGACGAGGATCCGGCCACCCGCTCGGCGCTCGCCGAACTGGCCGCGCGCTATGCGCTGGCCGGGCAGCCGGTGATCATCACGATCAACAACAAGGCGGAAGGCTCCGCGCCGCTGTCGTGCATCGCGCTCGCGCGCGAGATCGCCGCCGCGTGCGCGCAGTGGCGCAACGAGGCAGCTTAGGGCCGGTTCCCGCCGGTCACGCGCTTACGCGCCGCGCAGCGACTTCAGCCGGTGCGAGAATTTCTGCCGGAATTTCGCGAGCTTCGGCCCGATCACGACCGAGCAGTAGCCCTGCCCCGGGTTACGCGCGTAATAGTTCTGGTGATAGTCCTCGGCCGGCCAGTAGTTGCCGTCGAGCGGCACGACCTGCGTGACGATCGGCTGCCCGAACACCTGCTCGCGCTTCAGCTCGCGGATCACGTCCAGCGCAGTGTCGCGCTGCGCATCCGAATGCGTGAACACGACCGACCGGTACTGCGTGCCGGCGTCGTTGCCCTGCCGGTTCAACTGGGTCGGATCGTGCGTCGCGAAGAAGATCTCGAGGATCTCGCGATAGCCGATGCGCGCGGGATCGAACGTCACGTTGACGACTTCCGCGTGGCCCGTGTCGCCTTCGCATATGTCGCGATAGCCGGGATTGCGCGTGTGCCCGCCCGCGTAGCCCGACTGGACGGCCATCACGCCGTCGACGTCGAGAAACACGGCCTCCGTGCACCAGAAACACCCGCCTCCCAACGTCGCGGTTTCAAGCATTTCGTTCACCATGAAATCAGACCCTCGTTGATGACAGCGGCCGGCACGCAGGTGCCGGCGCCACCGTTCCGTCTCGCCGCTGCGCGTCCGTGGTACGGGACGCAGCGGCACTTCGGCAAGTATCTCACTCGCGCGCGAACCTGGCAGATCGCACAGGTGCCGCGCGCGTCCGGCCGCTCGTTTCTCGACTACACTTAGGCACGCGTGACGCGACGGCAAACCGTCCGGCCACGCAAAGCGTCCGATGCACGCCCGCCCCTGATGTACCCATCATCTGCCGGAACATCGATATGCACGTCTTGACAGACATCGCCCGCGTCGCGGGCCCGGTCGCCGCCACGTCGCGAGCCGACGCTTCCCCTTCACCATCGCGATGTCGCGCGCCCGTGTCACTCCGGGCGCGGCGATCCGGTACATCGTCTTCACCCGCTTTCACGATCTGATGCACGGCGCCGCGCGTGTCGCCAACGCGTGCGTCCGCCTGCCGATCGCTCCCGCCGGCGTGATTCGCGCCGCGCGGCAACCCCGACCCGCACGCCCGCATCGCACGGCCGTGCGTCCGTGATCCGATACCACCGAGAGGGCAATACCATGAGCATGCGGCCTGACCCGACGTTTCACGCTTCGCCGGAGCTTGCGATGCAGGCGCCGGCGGAAGAATTTGCCTATACGTTGTTGCTGAGCCCCGATTTTTCCAGACCCGACGCGCTTGCCGTGATCGACGTGAAGCCCGGCTCGTCGACCTACGGAAAGATCGTGCACACGGTGACGATGCCGAACACCGGCGACGAGTTTCACCACTTCGGCTGGAATGCGTGTTCGTCGGCGCTGTCGCCGCTGACCGGCCATGCGTTCCTCGAACGCCGCTTCCTGATCATCCCCGGCCTGCGCTCGTCGCGCATCTACGTGATCGACACGAAGCCGCATCCGACGCAGGCGCGCATCCACAAGATCATCGAACCCGACGAGATCTTCGCGAAGACCGGTTATTCGCGGCCGCACACCGTTCACTGCGGCCCCGAGGGCATCTACGTGAGCACGCTCGGTGGCGCGGGCAAGGACGGCACCGACGGCGCGCCCGGCATCTTCATCATGGATTGCGAAAGCTTCGACGTGCTCGGCCGCTGGGAAATCGATCGCGGCCCGCAGGACAAGCACTACGATTTCTGGTGGAACCTGCCGCGCGACTACATGGTGTCGAGCGAATGGGCGCTGCCGCCGCAATTCGAGAACGGCATCGTGCCCGAGGACCTGCTCGCGAACAAATACGGGCACCGGCTGCATTTCTGGGACCTGCGCGCACGGCGCAACGTGCAGACGATCGATCTCGGCGCGCAGCACCAGATGGCGCTCGAAGTGCGGCCCGCGCACGACCCGGTGCGCGAATACGGATTCGTCGGCGTCGTGGTCGATACGACGAATCTCGAAGGCTCGATCTGGACCTGGTGGCGCGAGGACGGCAAGTTCCATGTGAAGAAGACCGCGACGATCCCGCCCGAACCGGCCGCGGCCGACGAACTGCCGCCGCTGCTGAAAGCGTTCGGCGCGGTGCCGCCGCTCGTGACCGACATCGACCTGTCGCTCGACGACCGCTTCCTCTACGTGTCGTGCTGGGGCACCGGCGAGATGCGCCAGTACGACGTGTCGGATCCGCATAACCCGGTGCTCGCGGGGTCGGTGCGGATCGGCGGCATCGTGCGCCGCGCGCCGCACACCAACGGCCGCGCATTCGCGGGCGGCCCGCAGATGGTCGAGATCAGCCGCGACGGCCGGCGCGTGTACTGGACCAACTCGCTCTATTCGACGTGGGACGACCAGTTCTATCCGGACGGCGTGCCGGCCGCGCAGGTGCTCGCGCACGCGGGGCCGGACGGCGGGCTGACGCTCGCCGACGATTACTGGGTCGAGTTCCCCGACGGCTATCGCGCGCACCAGATCCGGCTCGAAGGCGGCGACTGCTCGACCGACTCGTTCTGCTATCCGTCGGTCAAGCGTTGAACACCGGACTTCACGCGCAGTTCGCGCTGTGGGCGGCCGTGCTCGCGAGCGGCGTGTATCACGGGCTCAACCCCGCGATGGGCTGGCCGCTCGCGGTGTCGAACGCGCTGATGACGCGCCGCGGCGGCGCGCTCGTCGCGGCGCTCGGCTATCTCGCGCTCGGCCATGCGCTCGCGGTATTCGCGGTGATGCTGCCGTTCGGGCTGCTCGCCGCGCTGCTCGCGTGGCAGTCGGCGATCCGGATCGGCGCGAGCGCGCTCGTGATCGGCTTCGGCGCCGTGCTGCTGATCCGGCGCCGGCATCCGCGCTCGCTCGCGCGGATCCCGCCGGCGCGGCTCGGCCTGTGGTCGTTCGCGGTCGCGATCGCGCACGGCGCGGGGCTGATGCTGGTGCCGATCTACCTCGGGCTTTGCGGGCTCGACATGGATACCGGCCACCGCGCGGCGGCCACGCTCGTCGATGCGCATCTCGGGATGGCACTCGTCGTCGCGGCCGTGCATGCGGCCGCGATGATCGCCGCCGGCGGCGGGCTCGCGTGGCTCGTGTACCGCTATCTCGGGCTGAAGTTCGTGTCGCGGAGCTGGTTCAATCTCGATGCGGTGTGGGCGTCCAGCCTGATCGTGACGGGTGCGCTGTCGCTCGGACTGGCGGCGACGCGTTAGTGCGATAGCGCGGGAGTCGGCGGCGGGTTGGCGGGTTGGCGGGTTGGCGGATCGACAGCTTGGCGGATCTGCGGCACCGCACAACAACGCGACAGAACGGCCACGCCGACCGCGTGCCATCGTGATCCCGGCATCGCGCCGCAGTGTTCGCTACGTCACGCTATCCCCGCAATGCACCGTCCGGCCGGGCCCGACGGCCCCGATTCCGCTAAAATCGGGCCATGCGCACCACTTCCCAACCGACCGCCTTGTCGCCTTTCGTCCGCCGCGCCCGTCACACCCGCGTCGCGCCGCGCCCGCCCGTTTCGTTCCGGAAGGCCGCCCGATGAGCCGCGCCAACCCGCCGGATTTCGACGCGGCCGCCTTCCGCCAGGCGCTCGGCCAGTTCGCGACGGGCGTGACGGTGATCACGACGCGCGCGCCGTCCGGGCAACTGATCGGCATCACCGCCAGTTCGTTCAACTCGGTATCGCTCGATCCGCCGCTCGTGCTGTGGAGCCTCGCGCACAAATCGGCGTCGACGCCGGTGTTTCGCGGCAACAGTCATTACGTGGTGAACGTGCTTGCGGCGTCGCAGCTCGACCTGTGCAAGCGCTTCTCGACCTACAAGGGCGACCGCTTCGAAGGGATCGCGCACATGGCCGGCAACTCGGGGATGCCCGTGCTCGACGGCGCGCTCGCGTGGTTCGAATGCCACAACCGCAGCCGCTATGACGAAGGCGACCACGTGATCTTCGTCGGCGAAGTGGAACGCTGCGGCGTGCGCGCCGCTTCGGACGAAACGCCGCCGCTCGTGTTCCACGGCGGCGGCTTCCACGGCCTTACACCGCTTTGATCGCGCCCGTGCGCGCCAGCCCGACCGGCGCGCCGGCTTCGTCCTTCAACGTCTGCAGCACGATGTTCGAACGGATGTCCATCACGCCCGGCGCCTTGTAGAGCCGGTTCAGCACGAAATCCGAATAGTGCTTGAGGTTGTGCGCGAGCACGCGCAGCAGATAGTGGCTCTCGCCCGTCACGACGAACGCGCCGACCACCTCCGGCCATTCGCGCAGCGCTTCCGCGAAGCGCTCGTGCCATTGATTCTCTTCGTTGCGCATCGATACCTGCACGAACGCCTCGAGCTCGAAGCCGAGCTTCTCGCGGCTCAGGCACGCGCGATAGTGCTCGATCACGCCCTGCTCCTCGAGCAGGCGCATGCGGCGCAGGCAGGCGGATGGCGAAAGCGAAATCCGTTCCGCCAGGTCGAGATTGCTGATTCTGCCCTCTTCCTGCAGTACCGCCAGAATCCGGCAGTCGGTGGCATCGAGCGTGATCGCGTGCATTTATGGTCCCCGTTTTCCCTCTGAGTCGAATTATCTGCCAATCCGGCGGATTGTCCATGTTTATTTCGCAAGCACTTTCTGCGAGCGTCCACCTATCATTCGAAGCATCGATTCACCGATTCGTCATGCCATGGACACTCTCTGGGACATCTCGCCGCCTGTCAGCCCCGCCACTCCCGTGTGGCCGGGCGATACGCCGGTTTCCGTCGAACGCGTGTGGCGGATGGAGGCCGGCTCGCCGGTCAACGTCGCGCGCCTGACGCTGTCGCCGCATACGGGCGCGCACTGCGACGCGCCGCTGCACTACGACGCCGACGGCGCGCCGATCGGCGCCGTGCCGCTCGACACCTATCTCGGCCCGTGCCGCGTGATCCATTGCATCGGCGCATCGCCCGTCGTGCAGCCGGCCGACGTTGCGGCCGCGCTCGACGGCGTGCCGGCGCGCGTGCTGCTGCGCACCTGTGCGCAAGCGCCGGTCGCGCAATGGGACCCCGATTTCTGCGCAGTCGCGCCTGAAACGATCGACCTGCTCGCCGCGCATGGCGTGAAGCTGATCGGCATCGACACGCCGTCGCTCGACCCGCAGGAATCGAAGACGATGGATGCGCATCACCGCGTGCGTGCGCACCGGATGGCGATCCTCGAAGGCATCGTGCTCGACGACGTGCCGCCCGGCGACTACGAACTGATCGCACTGCCGCTGAAGTTTGCGACGCTCGACGCGAGCCCCGTGCGCGCGGTGCTGCGCGCGCTGCCTACGCGTGCTTCCTGATTACCCCGACCTACGACCCCACATCATGATCAAGACCCGTGAAGACGCACTCGCGCTCGACCGCGACGACCCGCTCGCCCCGCTGCGCGACCAGTTCGCACTGCCCGACGGCGTGATCTACCTCGACGGCAACTCGCTCGGCGCGCAGCCGCGCGCATCGGCCGCCCGCGCGCAGCAGGTGATCGGCGCCGAATGGGGCGAAGGACTGATCCGGAGCTGGAACACGGCCGGCTGGTTCGCGCTGCCGCGCCGTCTCGGCGACAAGCTCGCCACGCTGATCGGCGGCGCGCCCTGCGAAACGGTCGTGACCGACACCATCTCGATCAACCTGTTCAAGCTGCTGTCGGCGATGCTGCGCCACCAGGTCGAGCGCGCGCCCGAGCGCCGCGTGATCGTGTCGGAACGCTCGAACTTCCCGACCGACCTGTATATCGCGCAGGGGCTGATCGAGCAGCTCGGCGGTGGCTACGAACTGCGCCTGATCGACGATCCGGCCGACCTGCCCGACGCGCTCGGCGCGGACACGGCCGTCGCGATGATCACGCACGTGAACTACCGCACCGGCTACATGCACGACATGCCGGCCGTCACGCAACTCGTGCACGACGCAGGCGCGCTGATGCTGTGGGATCTCGCGCACTCGGCCGGCGCGGTGCCGGTCGACCTGAACGGCGCGCGTGCGGACGGCGCGGTCGGCTGCACGTACAAGTACCTGAACGGCGGCCCCGGTTCGCCCGCGTTCGTGTGGGTGCCGCAGCGCCATCACGCGCATTTCTCGCAGCCGCTGTCCGGCTGGTGGGGCCACCGCGCGCCGTTCGCGATGCAGCCGGGCTTCGCGCCCGATCCGGGCATCGCGCGCTTCCTGTGCGGCACGCAGCCGATGGTGTCGATGTCGATGGTCGAATGCGGGCTCGACATCTTCCTGCAGACCGACATGCAGGCGATCCGCCGCAAATCGCTCGCGCTGACCGACGCGTTCATCGCGCTCGTCGAAGCGCGCTGCGCGGGCCTGTCGCTGAAGCTCGTCACGCCGCGCTCGCATCACCAGCGCGGCTCGCAGGCGAGCTTCGAGCATCCGCACGGCTATGAAGTGATGCAGGCGCTGATCGCGCGCGGCGTGATCGGCGACTACCGCGAGCCGTACGTGTTGCGCTTCGGCTTCACGCCGCTTTATGTGCGCTTCGTCGACGTGTGGGATGCCGTCGAGACGCTGCGCGACATCCTGGCCACCGACGCGTGGAAGGCGCTCGAGTTCGCCGAACGCGGCGCGGTGACCTGACCGGCTTTGCCCGGCGCGCGCCGCAGTGACGTGCGGATAACGCGCCGCGCCCCCGTCATTCAATCCTGGAGAAAGTCGTGAATTCTGGTCATATGCAGCCACCCGGCAACGACGCGCCGACGGGCTGCCCGTTCTCGGGCGCACACGCCGCGCAAGCGGCACACGAAGCGCCGCACGTGCCGGGCGATGCCGCCGGTGAAGCCGGCTGGCACAACGCGCAGCTCGATTTCTCGAAGTCGATGAGCTACGGCGACTACCTGTCGCTGAATTCGATCCTCGACGCGCAGCACCCGCTGTCGCCCGATCACAACGAGATGCTGTTCATCATCCAGCATCAGACGAGCGAGCTGTGGATGAAGCTCGCGCTGTTCGAGCTGCGCGGCGCGCTCGACGCGGTGCGCGCCGACGCGCTGCCGCCGGCATTCAAGATGCTCGCGCGCGTGTCGCGCATCCTCGAGCAGCTCGTGCAGGCGTGGAGCGTGCTGTCGACGATGACGCCGTCCGAGTATTCGGCGATGCGGCCGTATCTCGGGCAGTCGTCGGGCTTCCAGTCTTACCAGTATCGCCAGCTCGAATTCCTGCTCGGCAACAAGAACGTGCAGATGCTGCAGCCGCATGCGCACCGGCCCGACATCCTCGAACAGGTGCGCGCGACGCTCGAGGCGCCGTCGCTCTACGACGAGGTCGTGCGCCTGCTCGCACGGCGCGGGTTCCCGATCGCACCGGAGCGGCTCGAGCGCGACTGGACGCAGCCGACGCGGCACGACGAAACGGTCGAAGCCGCGTGGCTCGAGGTGTACCGTCACCCGCAGCAGCACTGGGAACTGTACGAGATGGCCGAGGAACTGGTCGATCTCGAGGATGCGTTCCGCCAGTGGCGCTTCCGTCACGTGACGACCGTCGAACGCATCATCGGCTTCAAGCAGGGCACCGGCGGCACCAGCGGCGCGCCGTATCTGCGCAAGATGCTCGACGTCGTGCTGTTCCCCGAGCTCTGGCACGTGCGCACCACGCTGTAACGCACGCGATGCGCCCGCCCGTCACCCCGACGTGCGGGCCAGCTCCTCCCCTTCACGTGGCAGCGACTGCGCGCGCGACAGCCGCGGAATGTGCCGCCGCACCGCGAGCAGCGCGATGCACACGACGCCCATCGCCGCAGCCAGCATCGTCAGGTACGCGCTCGCGCCGCCCACCGTGATCACGATCGCGCCCGCGAACGCGCTGAGGATCGCGCCGAGCCGGCCGAACGCGAGTGCGCTCGCGGTACCCGTCGCGCGCACTGCGGTCGGGTAGATGTACGCACAAAGCGCATACATCGTCGACTGCACCGCGTTGACGAACAGCCCGTGCAGGCCGAGCCCGACGATCAGCCAGTTCGTGTGGCGGCTCGCATCGACGCCCATCAGCCACACCGCGCTCGCCGCGCCGCCGATGCTGCACAGCGCGAGCGGCCAGCGCGACCCGGCATGCGCGATCGCCCATGCGCACAGCAGCGCGCCGATCACGCCGCCGAGGTTGTACGCGGTGAGCCCCGCACCCGCGACCGACACGCTCAGCCCGCTCGCGGACAGCATCGTCGGCAACCAGCTGAACGCCGCGTAGACAGCCAGCAGACACATGAAGAACGCACACCACAGCGCGATCGTGTCGCGCGCCTGGCCACGCGCGAACAGCGTGCCGAAGCCGCCACGGCCGCCGGGTGCGCGTGCGTCCTTCGTATCGGTGAACACGGTGCCCGGCGCGACCGGCCGCTGCATCCGCGCGAGCAGTGCGCCGAGTTCCGGCCAGCGCGCGGGGCGTCGCGCGAGATAACGCGGCGATTCGGGCAGCGCGCGCACGAGCACGAAACCGAGCACGAGCGGCAGCGCGCCGCCAGCAAAGAACAGCCCGCGCCAGCCGAAGCGCGGCAGCATCTCATGCGCGAACAGCCCGGCCAGCATCCCGCCGAGCGGCACGCAGACGATCGTCGCGGTCACCATCATCGTGCGGCGCCGCGCGGGCGTGTATTCGGCCGTCATCGTCGTGGCCGTCGGCAGCGCGCCGCCGATCCCGAGCCCCGCGCAGAAGCGCAGCATCGCGATTGCCGCGACGTCGGGCGCGAAGCCGATCGCGCAGGTCGCGACGCCGAACAGGAACACGCTGCCGATCACGGCCTGGCGGCGGCCGAAGCGGTCCGCGACGATCCCCGCGCACGCGCTGCCGATGCCCATCCCGATCAGCCCGGCCGCGACGGCCGGCGCGAACGCGCCGCGCGTGATGCCCCATTCGCGGATCAGCACGGGAATCGCGAAACCGATCAACTGGCCGTCGAAACCATCGAGCACGATCGCGAGCGCGGCGAGCAGCACCACGCAGCGCTGCATCGTCGTGAACGGCCCGTCGTCGAGCGTCGTGCCGATGTCGACCGACGGCGGCGGCACGCCGTCGCGCGTGCTCATGCGACCTCCCGTGCGCCGCGCGTCGGCGGCAACATGCGCGAACGGCGCGCGGCAAGACAACGGCATTCGATGGCTTTCATGGTGTCTCCAGTTGCCCGGGCTGGCGCGTGGGCGCGTGCCCGGATCTCGTACTGCGCGGTCGGCCGGCGTCAGCGCATCGGCGCCGGCTCCGGTGTCTTGTCCAACCCGTCTCGATCCGGCGCCATCGTCTGCGTGCGACGCGCTCGTATCGTTACGCGGCGCACGCAGCGCCGCCAGTCTGATGCTCAGTTCATCCGTGCGTCGATCAGCCGGACGAGCGCGAGCAGCGTCTCGGTATGCGGCACCGCGACGCCCGCTTCGCGCGCGGCCGCGACGACCTTGCCGCTGATCGCGTCGATTTCCGTGCGGCGGCCCGCGAGCACGTCCTGCAGCATCGACGGGCGATGGCCGCGATGCTCGCTGATGGCGTGTTCGACGTTGCGCGCAATGCGTTCGCCGTCGACGGCGATCCCCTTCGCGCGGGCAACGGCAGCCGTCTCGGCCGCGATCGCAAGCGCGAGCCGCGGCCCGTCGTGATGGTTGCCGAGTTGGTCGACGGTACAGCCCGTCGCCGCGCACAGCGTGTTGAGCGCCGCGTTGAACGCGACCTTCTCCCAGATCGCGGCCCACACGTCGGCGTCGAGCGTGCATGCGAGCCCCGCGCGCGACAGCGCGTCTGCCACGGCCGTCGCGAACGGGCGTGCCGCGCCGTCGGCCGTCATCATGCGGATCGTGCCCGCACCGTGCGAGCGAACGTGCGCGGGCCCTGCCGCATCGGCCGGCCACGTCGTCACGCCGACCAGGATGCGGTCGAGCGGCACGAACGCATTCAGCGTCTCGACGTTGCCGAGCCCGTTCTGCAGCGTCAGCACGTGCGTGCGCAGCGTCAGCAGCGCGCGCACGCCGTCGAGCGCGGCGCGCGTATGCAGCGATTTCGTGAAAACGATCAGCAGGTCGAACGATGCGTCGGGCGCTGCAGCCGCGCCCGCATTCGCGGCTTCCGGCCGCACCGCCTGCAAAACGCGGATGCGGCGTTCGCCGCGATCGTCGTCGATGCGCAGCCCGTCGCGACGGATCGCATCAAGATGCGCATCGTTCACGTCGATCAGCGTGACGGCCTCGCCGCTTTCGGCCAGCAGCCCGCCGAACAGCGAGCCCATCGCGCCCGCGCCCAGAATTGCGATCCTCATCGTCGGTGGCCTCGTCAGAACGGATAGTGGCGCGGCGCGGTCTGCACGGTGATCCAGCGCAGATCGGTGAACGCCGCGATGCCGGCCTTGCCGCCAAAGTGGCCGAAGCCGCTGTCCTTCACGCCGCCGAACGGCATCTGCGCCTCGTCGTGCACGGTCGGGCCGTTCACGTGACAAATGCCCGATTCGATGCGTGCCGCGACGCGCAGCGCACGCGCGACATCGCGGCTGAACACGGCCGACGACAACCCGAACGCGTTGTCGTTCGCGCAGCGGATCGCAGCCGCCTCGCCGTCGACGCGCACGATGCCCTTCACCGGGCCGAACGATTCCTCCGCATAGATGCGCATCGCCGGCGTCACGCGATCGAGCAGCGTGGCCGGGAACAGCGTGCTGTCGGCCTTGCCGCCGCACAGCAGCGTCGCGCCGTGCGCGAGCGCATCGTCGATCAGCGCGTTGCAGCGCTCGACGGCCTTCATGTCGATCAGCGAGCCGAGTACGACGGGGCCCTTGCGCGGATCGCCGAGCGGCAGCGACGCGGCCTTGTCGGCGAGCTTCGCGACGAATGCATCGGCGATCGATGCGTCGACGATGATCCGCTCGGTCGACATGCAGATCTGCCCGGAATTCGCGAACGCGCCGAACGCGGCCGCCGCGACCGCTGCGTCGAGATCGGCATCGTCGAGCACGACGAACGGCGCCTTGCCGCCGAGCTCCAGCACCGACGGCTTCAGGTGGCGCGCGCATGCTTCGGCGACGATCCTGCCGACGCGCGTCGAGCCGGTGAAATTCACGCGGCGCACGGCCGGATGCGCGATCAATGCATCGACGACGGCACCCGCATCGTCGGGCGCATTCGTCACGAAGTTGACGACGCCCGGCGGCAACCCGGCCTCCTGCAGCGCCTCGACGATCAGCCCGTGCGTGACGGGACACAGCTCCGAGCCCTTCAGCACGACCGTGTTGCCGCATGCGAGCGGCAGCGCGAGCGCGCGAGTTGCGAGAATCACCGGCGCGTTCCACGGCGCGATGCCGAGCACGACGCCGGCCGGCTGCCGCACGCCCATCGCGAGCGAACCGGGCACGTCGGACGGAATCAGTTCGCCGCCGACCTGCGTGGTCAGCGACGCGGCCTCGACGAGCCCGCTCGCGGCAAGGTGCACGTTGAAACCGGCCCACAGCGCGGATGCGCCCGTCTCGGCCGCCATCGCGGCGACGAACTGCTCATGCTTCGCTTCGAGCGCGGCAGCCGCCTTCAGCAATAGCGCACGACGTGCGCCGGGGCCGAGCGCGGCCCATTCGGGAAACGCGCGCGCGGCCGCATCGGCCGCCGCACGCGCATCGTCGACGGTGCACGCGGGCGCCACGGACGCGATTTCGCCGTCGAGCGGGTTGCGGCGCACGAAGGTCGCGCCGCTGGACGAATGGCGGCGTTCGCCGCCGATCAGCATCGATACGGTTTGCATGGAATCTCCGGAAAGACGCGCGTGGCGCGTCAGGCAATCTCGACTTCGACGACGACCGGCGTCGCGGCATGCAGCGCGTCGGTCAGCGTGTCGCGCAGGCGCGCCGCATCGGCGACACGCACGCCGCGGCAGCCCATCCCTTCGCCGAGCGCGACGAAATCCAGGTCGGGCAGATCGGTGCCCTGCACGGGGTCGCCGGGGCCGAAGCCGAACACCGGCGCGAAATCCTGCAGTGCCGCGTAGCGCCGGTTGTTCAGGATCACGAACGTGATCGGCAACTTCAACTGCGCGGCGCTCCACAGTGCCTGGATCGAATACAGGCTCGACCCGTCGCCGATCAGCCCGATCACGCGCCGGCCCGGCTGCGCGAGCGCGACGCCGACGGCGGCCGGCATCCCGTAGCCGAGCCCGCCGCTGTCCATCGTGTAGAACGTGCCGCTGCGCGTGAACGGCAGGTGCTCCTGCATCACGGGCCGCGCGCTCGGCGCTTCCTCGACGACGATGTCCTGCGCGTCGCGCACGTCGGCGAGCGTCTGCAGCGCGAACGCGACCGACATGCGCTCGCCGCCGGCCGGCGCGTCGACGCGTGTGCGCGGCGGGCGCGGCGCAGGCATCGGCCGCTCGGGCGGCGCCGGCCGCGCCAGCAGGTCGCGCGCCGCGAGCCGCAGGTTGCCGACGACCGCATCGCCCGACGGCGTCCACGCGGCAACGCCAGGATCGTCGACGAGCTGCACGAGCGTCGCACCGGGCGGCACGTGCGGGCCGAAGCCTTCGATGTGATAGGTGAACGCGGGCGCGCCGAACGCGAACACGAGGTCGTGCCCGTCGAGCCGCGCGACGATCTTCTCGCGGATCGCGGGCAGGAAGCCGGCGAACAGCGGATGGTCCTCGGGGAAGCTGCAGCGCCCCGACATCGGCGCGACGTACACGCGCGCACGGTGCCGCTCGGCGAGCCGCACGACGTCGTCCCACGCACCCGCGCGATCGACGGCCGCGCCGACCACGAACGCGGGGCGCCGCGCGGCGTCGAGCGCGTCGCCGAGCCGCGCGAGCGCGTCGGGATCGGGCCGCACGACGCTGCTGACGTCGCGCCGCGGCAGCAGCTCGGCCGGCTGATCCCAGTCGTCGACCGGAATCGACACGAACACGGGCCCGCGCGGCTCCTGCATCGCGATGCGGTACGCACGCGCGATCGCGGCCGGCACGTCCTGCGCACGCGCGGGCTCGATGCTCCATTTCACGTACGGTTTCGGCAGCTCGGCGGCCTGGGTCGCGCCGAGGAACGGGTCGAACGGCAAGATCGCGCGCGCCTGCTGGCCTGCGGTGACGATCAGCGGCGTGCGGTTCTTGAACGCGGTAAAGAGATTGCCCATCGCGTTGCCGACGCCCGCCGCCGAATGCAGGTTGACGACCGCCGCATTGCCGGTGGCCTGCGCATGGCCGTCGGCCATCCCGACCACGACGGCCTCGTGCAGGCCGAGCACGTAGCGGAAGTCGGCCGGGAAGTCGCGGAACATCGGCAGCTCGGTCGAGCCGGGATTGCCGAACACGCGGTCGATGCCGAACTGGCGAAGCAGGTCGATGACCGCATCGCGAACGGTGATCGATGCGGCGGATGGGGGCGGATGGCCGGACATGCTCGGGTATCTCCTCGATGGCTTGGCGGTTTCCACAGTATCGAAGTGCAAGCCATTCTCGGATACTGTATTTTTTGCGATAAGCCATTACATTCCGGCATGACTTTCGATCTCCGACAATTGCGCGCCTTCACGACGATCGTCGCGTGCGGCAGCCTCGGCCGCGCGGCCGACGCGCTGCATGTGACGCAACCGGCGCTGAGCCGGATCCTGAAGCGGCTTGAGGACCAGGTCGGCGCGCCGCTGTTCGAGCGCCATTCGAAGGGCGTGCAGCTCACCGCGTTCGGCGACGCGCTGCTGCCGCATGCGACGCTGCTGCAGCACGAGGCCGAGCATGCGCGCGAGGAGCTCGACGCGATGCGCGGGTTCGCGAAGGGCACGATCAAGGTCGGCACCGTGGGCAGCATCGCGAGCCTCGTGCTGCCGGTCGCGGTCGGCCGCGTGCTCGACCGCTGGCCGAACCTGCGCGTCGAGATCCTCGAAGGCGTGTGGGACCGCCTCGCCGACGGGCTGAACAAGCACGAGATCGATCTCGCGCTGTCCGCGCACGGGCCCGACACCGACGAGATCGTCGCGATTCCCGAGTGCCGCTGGGAGGATCGCAGCCATATCGTTGCGGCGCCGCACCATCCGCTGCGCGCGCTCGGCCACGTGCCGACGCTTGCCGATACGCTGCACGCGCGCTGGGCGATCCCGCCGCGCGGCACCGCGCCGTTCGACCACATGCGCGCGACCTTCGACGCACACGGGCTCGCGTTACCCGACATCGCGGTCGAAACGCGCTCGGTCACGACGTTGAAGAGTCTCGTCGCGCATGCCGGTTTCCTGAGCTGGATGGCCGAGCCGATGTACGGCGCCGAGCAGGCCGCCGGCACGATCGACACGCTGCCGGTGCGGGAGGTCGTCGCGGTGCGCACGCTCACCGCGTTCCGGCGCCGCCACGGCATCCTGCCGGGGCCGGCCGGCAAGCTGCTCGACGAACTCGTCGCGCTCACGCGCGAAGGGCGCTGACGCCCTTTCCCGACCGGCCGCCGGTTCGCGCCCCTTCGCCGCCCTTCCCGCGCTGCCCGCACGCCGCCGCAGCGCACCATCGAAATGCCGTCTCCCCGCCTTGACTTTCGTCCGCCCGAATACGATCATTCGCTCACATGACGAGCAAATGATCTAATCGACAGGAAAGACTGGCACGAACAGGAGACACCGGATGAGCGAATCGTCCTCCGCCCGCGCGCCCGTGCTGCTGCACATCGGCGCGGGCTCGTTTCACCGCGCGCACCAGGCGTGGTATCTGCATCGCGTGAACGCGGCCGTGCCGGCCGACGAACGCTGGTCGCTGACCGTCGGCAACATCCGCGACGACATGCGCGCGACGATGGACGCGCTCGCCGCGCAGCGCGGCGAATACACGCTCGAAACCGTCACGCCGCAAGGCGAGCGCGCATACGAGACGATCCGCGCGATCACGCGCGTGCTGCCCTGGTCGATCGACCTCGCCGCGCTGATCGACGCCGGCGCCGACCCGGCCTGCCGGATCGTGTCGTTCACCGTGACCGAAGGCGGCTACTACCTCGACGAACACAATCGGCTCGACATCGCGAATGCCGATCTCGCGGCCGACCTGCAGGGCGCGCGCACGACGCTGTACGGCGCGCTCGCTGCATTGCTCGCCGAACGCATGCAACGCGGCGCGGGCCCGCTCACGCTGCAGAGCTGCGACAACCTGCGCAACAACGGCGCGCGCTTTCGCGCCGGGATGCGCGAATTCCTCGAACGGCGCGGCGAAGCCGGCCTGCTCGCGTGGTTCGACACGAACGCCGCCACGCCGAGCGCAATGGTCGACCGCATCACGCCGCGCCCGACCGCCGACGTGCGCGAACGCGTGCTGGCGGCGACCGGTATCGACGACGCATGCCCGGTGATGGGCGAATCGTTCATCCAGTGGGTGATCGAGGACCGCTTCGCGGCGGGCCGGCCGCGCTGGGAGCTGGCCGGCGCGGAACTCGTCGACGACGTGCACCCGTACGAGGAAGCGAAGATCCGCATCCTCAACGCGACGCACAGCTGCATCGCGTGGGCCGGTACGCTCGCGGGCTACACCTACATTCACGAAGGCACGCACGACGCGGCGATCCGCCGCTTCGCGCATGATTACGTGACGCAGGACGTGATCCCGTGCCTCGCGCCGAGCCCGCTCGATCTCGCGCGCTACCGCGACGTCGTGCTCGAGCGCTTCGGCAATCCGTACGTGCTCGACACGAACCAGCGCGTCGCGGCCGACGGCTTCTCGAAGATCCCCGGCTTCATCGCGCCGACGCTGGTCGAATCGTTCGCGCGCGGCGCCGCGCCGGTCGCGACCGCCGTGCTGCCCGCCTTGTTCCTGCGCTTTCTCGAACGCTGGGCGCACGGCACGCTCCCGTATGCGTACCAGGACGGCGTAATGGACGAAGCCGCTGCGCGCGCGATCATCGGGGCCGACGACCCCGTCGTCGCGCTGTGCGCGAGCCGCCCGCTGTGGGGCTCGCTCGCCGGCAACGCAGCGCTGTTCGAGGCGCTGCGCGCCGCGCTCGCGCGCGTCGACGCATGGCTCGCGCAGCGCTGACGCGCGCGGGCCGGCGCCCGGCCGCGCAGCCGGGCAAACCCGCTTGGCACATGCCATGCGGCACGGCTAAAGTAGCGGCTCCTCCCTGACGGAACGGATCGTTCATGTATCTCGGCATCGACCTCGGCACTTCGGAAGTGAAGGTGCTGCTGCTCGCCCCGGACGGCGCGGTCGTCGGCACCGCCGGCTCGCCGTTTACCGTGTCGCGGCCGCATCCGCGCTGGGCCGAACAGCATCCGGAAGACTGGTGGCAAGGCACGCTCGCCGCGCTCGCGGCGCTGCGCGAACGGCATCCGCAAGCGTTCGCGGCGGTGCGCGGCATCGGCCTGTCGGGCCAGATGCACGGCGCCGTGCTGCTCGGCCGCGACGACCGCGTGCTGCGCCCCGCGATCCTGTGGAACGACATGCGCAGCGCCGACGAATGCGCGCTGCTCACCGAACGCGCGCCCGATCTCCACGCCCTCGCCGGCAATCTCGCGATGCCGGGCTTCACCGCGCCGAAACTGCTGTGGGTCGCGAAGCACGAACCCGACGTGTTCGCGGCGACCGCGTGCGTGCTGATGCCGAAGGACTACCTGCGGTTCCGGCTGACCGGCGCGAAGGTGTCCGATCCGTCGGACGCGGCCGGCACGCTGTGGCTCGACGTCGCGCGCCGCGACTGGTCCGACGCGCTGCTCGCCGCATGCGGGATGACGCGCGACCAGATGCCGCGCATCGTCGAGGGCAACGCGCCGTCCGGCACGCTGCGCGCCGATGTCGCGCGCGAGCTCGGGCTGTCGGAGGCCGTCGTGGTGGCCGGCGGCGGCGGCGACAACGCGACGAGCGCGCTCGGCATCGGCGCGATCCACGCGGGCGACGGCTTCGTGTCGCTCGGCACGTCGGGCGTGCTGAGCGTGGTCGGCGACCGTTTCATGCCGAATCCCGCATCGGCCGTGCATGCGTTCTGCCATGCGATTCCCGATCGCTGGCAATTGATGAGCGTCGTGCTGTCGGCCGCGAGCTGCCTGCGCTGGGTCTGCAAGCTGACAGGCACCGACGAGCCCGCGCTGCTCGCCGAAGTCGAGGCGCTCGACGCCGACGCGCTCGCGACGGCGCCGCTGTTCCTGCCCTACCTGTCCGGCGAGCGCACGCCGCACAACGATCCGTATGCGCAAGGCGTGTTCTTCGGGATGACGCACGCGACCGAACGCGCGCATCTCGGCTATGCGGTGCTCGAAGGCGTGACGCTCGGCCTCGCCGACGGTCTCGACGCGCTGCATGCGGCCGGCGTCGAAACCGACCAGCTTTCGCTGATCGGCGGCGGCGCGCGCAGCGCATTCTGGGCGCAACTGATCGCCGATGCGCTGAACGTGCGCACGCGCCAGATCGGCGGCGGCGAAACGGGCGCGGCGCTCGGCGCGGCCCGGCTCGGCTGGCTGGCCGTCGGCGGCGATCCGCAGACGGTGCTGACCAAGCCGCCGGTGCGCGCCGAATACGCGCCGGACGCCACCCGCCATGCGCTGCTGCGCGAACGCCTCGACGCGTTCCGCGCGCTGTATCGCCACGTGCGCCCGCTGTACGAACCGTCGCGCGCGCGGCTCGCGTAAGCGCCGCCGCGGTGCGCCAGCCGGCCGTCGGCCGCGCGCCAGACATGCGGTACAGTGGATGCCGTCGTGCGGCCCGCCGGCCGGTCCGCGGGCGGCCCCCCAGCTCCGAACCGAATCGCTATCGTGTCCAAGTCCTCAGAAAAACTCGATCTCGCCACGCGTGCCGCGTGGCTCTACTACGTCGCGGGCGACACGCAGAACGAAATCGCCGAAAAGCTGCAGGTGTCGCGCCCGGTCGCGCAGCGCCTCGTCGCGTTCGCGGTCGAGAAGAACCTGATCCGCGTGCGCGTCGACCACCAGCTCGCCGACTGTCTCGATCTCGGCGCGCAACTGTCGAAGCGCTACGGCCTCGCGATGTGCGAAGTCGTGCCCGTCGACGCCGACGCGCCCGACGCGATCGACCGCAAGCTCGCGGTTGCCGGCGCGCAGGTGATGGAGCGCTACCTGGGCGAGACGCGGCCGATGGTGATCGCGGTCAGCAGCGGCCGGACGCTGAAGGCCGCCGTCGCGCAGATCGCGCAGATCGACCGCCCGCAGCACCGGCTCGTGTCGATGGTCGGCGCGATCGCGGCCGACGGTTCGTCGAACCGCTACGACGTCGCGCAGTACATCTCCGAGAAAACCGGCAGCAAGCACTTCCTGCTGCCCGCGCCGCTGTTCGCGGACAGCGCGACCGAGCGCGCGCAGTGGTGCAACCACCGGCTGTACCGGATCGTCGACGCGCTGTCGGGCAAGGCAGACGTCGCGTTCGTCGGGATCGGCAACATCGGCCCGCACTGCCCGCTGTACGAAGACGGCTTCATTACCGAACAGGAACGCGACGAGATGACCGCGCTCGGCGCGGTGGCCGAACTGCTCGGCGTGCCGATCGACGCGCAGGGCAAGCTGATCGACGTGTCGACCAGTGCGCGCGTGACGAGCGTGTCGCTTGCCACGCCGCCGAAACGCCCGACGATCGCGTTCGCGGGCGGCCCGAAAAAACGCGACGCGGTGATCGCCGCGCTGCGCGGCGGCTGGCTGTCGGGGCTCGTCACCGACGAGACCTGCGCGCGCGCCGCGCTCGACGCGAAAGCGGACTGACGCCTCAGGGCCTGTTCACGTTAATCACCGGCTTGCGCCGGCCCTAGCCGCATACCCCACGCAGCAGTCGAACCTTCAGGCCGTGCGCGGCGCCGGAAACGCATGCCGGCGCGCGCGCCACGCGCCGATCCACGCGGCCGCCAGCAGCGCCACGAGCACCCACGGAATCGCGCCGGCGCCCGTCGCGCCGAGCAGCATCCCGCCCGCGATGCCGCCACCGGCGATCGCGAGATTCCACACCGTCACGAGCATCGATTGCGCGACGTCGGCCGACTCCCCCGCCGCGTTCGCGGCAGCAGTCTGGAACAGCGTCGGCGCGCCGCCGAACGCGAGCCCCCACAGCGCGACGCCCGCATAGACGATCGTCATCCCCGATCCGGCGCCGAGCATCGCCGCCGCGAGCGCGAACAGCGCGATGCTGGCGAGCGTCAGGCGCCGTTGCGCGGCACCGATCCACGCGCCCGTCAGCGCGATGCCGACCAGCGATGCGATGCCGAACACCAACAGCACCACGTCGACCTGCGCACCCATCCGCACGCCCGCGAGGAACGGCGCGACGTACGTGTACAACATGTTGTGCGCGAGCACGTACGCGAACATCACAGTCAGCACCGGCCGCACGCCGGGCAGCGTCATCACGCCGAGCACCGGTTCGCGCGCGCCGGCCTGCTGCCCCGGGTAATCGGGCACGCGCAAGCGGATCCAGCCGATCAGCGCGAGCGCCGCGAGCGTGATCAACGCGAACGCGACGCGCCAGCCGAGCACCGCCCCCAGCGCGGTGCCGGCCGGAATGCCGATCGACATCGCGACCGGCGCGCCGAGCATCGCGACCGCGATCGCACGGCCGCGCAGCGACGCGTCGACCATCCGGCTCGCATAGCCGGCCAGCAACGCCCACAGCAGCCCGGCCGACATGCCCGAGACGAAGCGCGCGGCAAGCGTGAGCGCGTAGTACGGCGACGCGGCGGTCAGCGCATTCGACACGACGAAGCCGGCCAGCGCCGCGAGCAGCAGGCGGCGCCGGCGCATCGCGCGCGTCGCGGCGACGAGCGGAATCGCCGCGACGATCGAGCCGAGCGCATAGACGGTTACGAGCTGGCCGATCAGCGCGTCGGGCACGCGCAGGTCGACGCTCATCAGCGGCAACAGGCCGGCCGGCAATGCCTCGGTGAGGATCGTGATGAAGGCGGCCGTCGCGAACGCCAGCAGGTTCGCGACCGGCAGGCGCTCGCGCGCCTGCGCCGGTCCGACGGAAACCTCGTCGTCAATCGATGTGCAGTCGCTCATGCCGCGCTCCCGACCTCGACGCCGTAGACCGCATCGCGCACATCGGTCACGATCCGCCCGTGCATGCCCTCGTACAGCGTGTTGGTCAGTGCGACGACCGTCAGCCCGGCCGCGCGGTCGACGAACCATGCATGCCCGTACGCGCCGCCCCAGCGCCAGGTGCCGACCGATTCCGGCGACTGCGCGGCCGCCGGATCGCGCAGCACCGAAAAGCCGAGCCCGAAGCCGAAACCGGGCGCATCCTGCAGTTCGTGCGCGCCCGGCTGGATGCGCGCCATCTCGTCGATCCACGCGGGTTCGAGCCAGCCATCGCGGCCGGTGCGCAGCGCGTCGAGCAGCGTCACGCAATCGCGCGCGGTGCCGACCATCCCCGCGCCGCCCGACGGCCACGCATCGCCGTCGAACGCGCGCGCCGGTTCGAAGCGGATGCCGATCGTGCCGTCGAATACCGGCACGAGATCGATGTCCACCATCCGGCGCGGTACGCCCGGCGTGCTCACGTAAGGCGTCGCGAAGCGCGCGGCATCGTGCGCGACAAACGTCGTGTCGGTCATCCCGAGCGGTGTCGTGACGAGCGCGGCCACCGCGTCGGCGAGCGGCCGGCCGTCGACCGCCTCGATCAGCGCGCCGACCACGTCGGTCGCGAGCGAATAGCCCCACGCCGTGCCGGGCGCGAACTGCAGCGGCACGCTGGCGATGCGCCGCACATTCTCGGCGAGCGTGATGCCCGCGCGATCCATCCCGTCGGACACGCCGGCGCGCGCATACGGGCCGTCGCCGCCGGTTTCGAGGAAGCGGTAGCCGAGGCCGGCCGTATGCGACAGCAGATGACGCAACGTGATCGCGGCGGGCGCGCCATCGGGCAGCGCCGGGCGGAATTCGGGCAACCAGCGCGCGACGGGTTCGTCGAGCGCGATGCGCCCCGCCGCGGCCAGCCGCATCGCGGCGGCCGTCACGACCGGCTTCGTGACCGACGCGAGCCGGAACAGCGCGTCTTCCCGCATCGGCGTACCGGCTTCGCGATCGGCGAGCCCGGCGGCGCGCGCATAGCGCAACTCGCCGTCGCGCGCGACCAGCACGACCGCGCCGACCATGCGCTCGTCGGCGAGTGCGCGATCGAGCGCGTCGTCGAGACGGCGGCGCAGCGCGGCGTCCGGTTCGGCGCGGGGCGCGGTGACAGGCAGGGATGACATGGCGTGACCTCTCGACAATGAACGAGCGTCCATCGTAGGGAGCCGACGCGAGAAGAAAAACCGGGTTAGAGTTCCGGACACTCCGGACGCTGGTGTCCGCAATCGGAAACTTGCATGGAAAATCTCGGCGGGTTCGTCGTGTTCGTTCAGGTCGCGGAAACGCGCAGTTTCGTCGCGGCCGGCCGCGCGCTCGGGCTGTCGGCATCGGCGATCGGCAAGCGCATCGCGCGGCTCGAGGCGCGCCTGAACGTGCGGCTGTTTCACCGCAGCACGCGCAGCATCACGCTGACGGCCGAGGGCACGCGTTTTCTCGAGCGGTGCCGGCGCGTGATCGCCGAGATCGACGCGGCCGAGCAGGAACTGACACACAGTGCCGAAGCGCCGCGCGGGCGTTTGCGCGTGAGCCTGCCGACGATCGGCACGCTGCTGCTGCCGGTGCTCGCCGACTTCATGGCCGCGTATCCGGAAATCGAACTCGATATCGATTTCAGCGACCGGCTCGTCGACGTCGTCGAGGAAGGATTCGACGCGGTGCTGCGCACCGGCCAGCCGACGGATTCACGGCTGTCGTCGCGGCTGCTCCGCCATTTCCGCCAGCACCTCGTCGCATCGCCCGACTACCTCGCCCGGCACGGCACGCCGCGCACACCGGCCGATCTCGCGCTGCACCGCTGCCTGCACTACCGCTTTCCGAGCAGCGGCAAGCTCGAAACCTGGCCGCTGCGCGCGCCGCGCTCGGGCACGCTGCCCGAGGTGCCCGTATCGATGGTCAGCAACAGCGCGGAAGCGCGCCTGTGCTTCACGCTGCGCGGGCTCGGCATCGCGTGCCTGCCCGAGTTCTTCGTGCGCGACGCGCTCGACGACGGCACGCTGTGCGCGGTGCTCGACGAACACGTCGCGAGTTGCACGCCGATCTACGTGCTGTGGCCGTCAGGCCGCCATCCGACGCCGAAGCTGCGCGCGTTCGTCGACTTCATGGCGGCAAACCTGCGCTTCTGACCGATCCCGGCCGTCACGCAGCCTTCGCGTGCGCGCTGAGCCGCCGGAACGCCTGCCCGTGCTCGTCGAACAGATGGCAGTGCTCGGCCTGCGCGTGCACGTGCAGCGCCTCGCCCGTGCGATACGTATCGAGCGGCGGAATCCGCGCGATCAGCCCGTCCGGCGCGAGCGCCGACTCCGCATACAGATATGCAGCATCGCCGAGCGACTCGACGGCCATCGTCCGCGCGGCAACGCCCGCAGCCGCCGTGCCCACCAGCAGGTGCTCGGGCCGCACGCCGACGGTCACCGCGGCACCGCGCTGCAACCCGGCCGCTTCGACCGCGACGCGCTGCGTCTCACCGCTGTCGAAACGCACGAGCACGCCGCCCGCATCGACCGACTCGACCGTGCCCGTCAGGAAGTTCATCTTCGGCGAACCGATGAAGCCCGCGACGAACTGGTTCGCCGGCGCGTGATACAGCTCGTTCGGCGTGCCGACCTGCTGCACCGCGCCGCCCGACAGCACGACGATCTTGTCCGCGAGCGTCATCGCCTCGACCTGGTCGTGCGTCACGTAGATCATCGTCGTCTTCAGCTCGTCGTGCAGCCGCGCGAACTCCAGCCGCATCTTCACGCGCAGCGCGGCGTCGAGGTTCGACAACGGCTCGTCGAACAGGAACACCTTCGGCTTGCGCGTGATCGCGCGGCCGATCGCGACGCGCTGCCGCTGGCCGCCCGACAGCTGCTTCGGCTTGCGGTCGAGCAGGTGATCGATGTGCAGGATCTTCGCCGCGTTCTTCACCGCCTGGTCGATCTCGGGCTTCTTCGCGCCCGCGAGCTTGAGGCCGAACGCCATGTTGTCGTACAGCGTCATGTGCGGGTACAGCGCATACGACTGGAACACCATCGCGATGCCGCGCTTCGCGCTCGGCACGTCGTTGACCTTCGCGCCGTCGATCAGCAGGTCGCCGCTCGAAATATCCTCGAGGCCCGCGATCATCCGCATCAGCGTGGATTTGCCGCAGCCGCTCGGGCCGACGAACACGACGAATTCGCCGTCGGCGATGTCGAGGTTCACGTTGCGCAGCACTTCGGTTTCGTCGTAGCGCTTCGCGATGTTGCGCAGGAGCACGCTTGCCATGATCTGTCTCCGTTCGTTCGTGATGCGCCGCCTTCGGGCGGCGCGCAATCGTTGCTAGTTCGGCAGCACCGCGCCCGTCGCCTGCCAGCGCGCGACGTAACCGGGCAGCTCGTGCATGTCGTCGAATACGTGACGCGCGCCGATCCCGCGCAGCGCGTCGATTTGCGCGGCCGACGCATGCCCGCCGCCGACGAAGCCGAGCACGGTCATGCCGGCCGCGGCCGCCGCGGTGATGCCGGTCACGCTGTCCTCGACCACGAGGCACTGCGCGGGCGCGACGCCGAGCGTGCGCGCGGCCGCGAGATACACGTCCGGCGCCGGCTTCGGCCGCGCGACGGAATCCGCGCAGAACAGCCGTTCGCCGAAGAACCGCGCGAGGCCCGTGCGCGCGAGCGCCGCTTCGACGTATGCGCGGTAGCTGTTGCTCGCGCAGGCCGTCGTCAATCGAATCGCGCCGAGCGCCGCGTCGATGCCGTCGACCATCGGCGCATTGACGGCCGCCGCCTCGACCGCACGGCGGATCGCATCGACGTCGTCGGCCGACAGCGTGCGGCCGACAGCGTCGCCCGCCCCCGCCAGCACGCGCTCGATGCGCAGCCCGAGCAGCGGCATCACGGCCGGCCGCGCATCGACGCCCGGCCAGCGCGCATCGAGTTCGCGCACGATCACGTCGGCGGCGACGGCCTCGCTGTCGATCAGCACACCGTCGCAATCGCAGATCAGCACGTTCGCACCTTGGCCGGCCGCGCTCACTTGACCGCCCCGAACGTGAGCCCGCGCACGAGCTGCTTCTGCGACAGCCAGCCGACGATCAGGATCGGCGCGACCGCGAGCAGCGAAGCGGCGGACAGCTTCGCCCAGAACAATCCTTCGGGGCTCGAGTACGACGCGATGAACACGGTCAGCGGCGCCGCGTTCGAGCTCGACAGGTTGATGCTCCAGAACGCCTCGTTCCACGACAGGATCACGAGCAGCAGCGCGGTGGACGCAAGCCCCGGCAACGCCATCGGCATCAGCAGGTAGACGATCTCCTGCCACGTCGATGCGCCGTCGATGCGCCCGGCTTCGAGAATGTCCTTCGGGATCTCGTTGAAGTACGTGAAGGTCATCCACACCGCGATCGGCAGGTTGATCAGCGTGTAGACGATCACGAGGCCCGACACCGTGTCGAGCAGCCCCGCGTTCTTCCACAGCAGGTAGATCGGCACGAGCACGCCGACCGACGGCATCATCTTCGTCGACAGCATCCACAGCAGCACCTTCTGCGTGCGATGGTTCGGGAAGAATGCCATCGCATACGCGGCCGGCACCGCGAACAGCAGCGAGATCACCGTGACGCCCGCCGAGATCAGCACCGAATTCCACGCGAACGAGAAGTAGTTGCTGCGCGCGAACACCTCGCGGAAGCTGTCGAGCGTCGGCATGAACAACAGCGTCGACGCGTATGCCTGCTGCTCGGTCTTGAACGCGGTGATCGCCATCCAGAAGATCGGGAAGAACAGCAGCAACGCGATCAGCCACGCGAGCGCGCCGGGCAGCGCGCGCCGCACGAGGTCGAACACGGCCGGCACGCGCCGGCCTTCGAAGGTCAGGTCGCTCATTTCTCGTATTCCCCTTTCAGGTTGCGCGCGAGCATCCGCACGAGGAAGAACGACACGACGTTCGCGACCACGACGGCGATGATGCCGCCCGCGGACGCGAGGCCGACGTCGAACTGCTGCAGGCCGAGCGCGTAGATCAGGTACGACAGGTTGGTCGTCGCGTTGCCCGGGCCGCCGCCGGTCGTCGTGTAGATCTCCGCGAAGATCGACAGCAGGAAAATCGTCTCCATCATCACGACCACGGCGATCGCGCGCTTCAGGTGCGGCAGCGTGATGTAGAAGAACATCGCGATCGGGCCCGCGCCGTCGATGCGCGCGGCTTCCTTCTGTTCCTGGTCGAGCGACTGGATCGCGGTGAACAGGATCAGGAAAGCGAACGGCAGCCACTGCCACGCGACGATGATGATCACCGCGGTGAGCGGGTAATCGGCGAACCAGTCGATCGGCGTCATCCCGAGCGCGCGCATCGCGTTCGCGACGAGCCCGTAGACCGGGTGCAGGATCATGTTCTTCCAGATCAGCGCGGATACCGTCGGCATCACGAAGAACGGCGCGATCGCGAGCAGGCGCGCGATGCCCTGCCCGTAGAACTTGCGGTCGAACAGCACGGACATCAGCACGCCGCCGATCACCGTGATCGCGAGGACCGCGCCGATCAGCACGAGCGTGTGCCAGATCGCGGGCAGGAACGACGGATCGGTCGCGAGGAAGCGGTAGTTGTCGAGCCCCGCGAAACCCTTCACGTCCGGGTTCAGCAGGTTGTAGCGCGAGAACGAATACCAGATCGTCATCGCGAGCGGGATCGACATCCACAGCAGCAGCACCGCGACGGACGGCGAGACGAGCCAGCTCGCGCCGCCGCGCGCGCGGCGCGGCGCGCCCGGCGGCGACGACGCGTCGCCGACCGACGGCGCGTGACTCAGGGGAAGACGCAGGTGACGCATGATCGGAGTCCCTCCGGTTGATGCGCGGGCGCGAACGGCCTGCCCGCCTTTCAGCTTCGTCGACCCGCACCGTGCGCGACGGCGCACGGCGCGGGCCGCGCGACTGCTGGCGCGTTACTTCTTGTAGCCGGCCTGCCGCACCGCGCGGTCGGCGGCGGCCTGCCCGGCGGCGAGCGCCTGGTCGACCGTCATCTGGCCCGCAACCGCACCCGCGATCGACTGGCCGACCACCGTGCCGAACGACTGGAATTCAGGAATCCCGACGTACTGCACGCCCGTGTACGGCACCTTCTTCAGCGACGGATCGTTCGGGTCGGCCGTCTCGATCGCCTTCAGCACGAAGTCCGAGAACGGCGCGGCGGCCTTGTACTCGGGGCGCTGATAGGTCGACGTGCGCGTGCCCGGCGGCACCGACGCCCAGCCTTCGTCCTTGCCGGCCATCTCGATGTACTGCTTCGACGTCGCCCACGCGATGAACTTGCGCGCGGCATCCTGCTGCTTCGACGTCTTCGGCACGGCCAGCGCCCACGCCCACAGCCAGTGCGAGCCCTTCGGCGTGACGGCGACCGGTGCGGGCGCGAAGCCGATCTTGTCGGCGACCTGCGACTGCTGCTTGTTATAGAGCATCCCGGCCGCGACCGTCGCGTCGATCCACATCGCGCACTTGCCCGACGCGGTCAGCGTCAGGTTCTCGTTGAAGCCGTTCGAGCTCGCTCCCGGCGGGCCGTCCTTTTTCAGCAGGTTCACGTAGAACGTGATCGCCTTCTTCCATTCGGGCGACGTGAGCTGCGCGTTCCAGTTCTCGTCGAACCAGCGCCCGCCGAACGTGTTCACGACCGTCGACACGAACGCCATGTTCTCGCCCCAGCCGGCCTTGCCGCGCAGGCAGATCCCGTAGGTGCCCTTCGACTTGTCGGTGAGCTTGTCGGCGAACTCGGCGATCTGGTCGTAGGTCGGCTGGTCGGGCATCTTCAGCCCCTTCGCCGCGAACAGGTCCTTGCGGTAGAACGTCATCGAGCTTTCGACGTAGAACGGCAGCGCATAGAGCTGGCCGTTGTACGACAGGCTGTCGCGCGCGGTCTTCACGATGTCGTTCAGGTCGTAGTCGGCGGGCAGGCCCGTCATCGGCGCGAGCCAGCCGCGCTTGCCCCACTGCGGCGTCTCGTAGGTGCCGATCGCCATCACGTCGAACTGGCCGCTGCCGGTCGTGATGTCGGTCGTCGCGCGCTGGCGCAGCACGTTTTCCTCGAGGATCACCCAGTTCAGCTTGATGTCGGGGTTCGCCTTCTCGAACGCCGGCGACAGCTTCTTCAGCTCGATCATGTCGGGGTTGTTCAGCGTCGCGATCGTCAGCGTGCCCGCGGACGCGGCGCAGGCGGCCGTCGCGAGCGCGGCTCCGGCGAAGCAGCGTGTGGCGGCGTCGAGCATCTTTCGTTGCATGGCATGTCTCCTGTGATTGTTCGAAGTGTCGTCGGTCTTGCGTCGTTTCCTTCGCGGCCCGTCATGCCGGCCGCTGCATTCCGCACGCGCGCGCATAGTGCGCGATCACGTCGCGTATCCGGTGGCGCACCCATGCGCGCGGCTCCTTCGCGAGCCCGCCCGCGCGGCACGCCGCGTAGACATCCGGCAGCCACTGCGCGACGAGCGTCTCGGGCACCGGCTGCCGCGCGAGGTTGCCGAACAGTTGCTCGACCGCGGCCGCGACGGCCGGCTGCAGCCAGTAGTAGCGAATGCGGTCGCTGTAGCTGAACTGGCGCGCGAGCCGCTGCTCGGTTTCGTCGCCGCGGTAATACGGCGCCCAGTGCTCGGGCTGCGCGCGCATCGCGGCGTCGACGACGTCGCGCAACCGCGAGCGCTGCGCGACGTCGTCGATCAGCGCATCCTCGATGAACGTCAGCGCGAACAGCGCCTCGCGCAGCGCGAACGTCAGCGCGGGGCCGACCTTCAGCACCGCGAAGTGGTCGCGCACGAGCGCGGCGAGCGCACCCTCGGTCTGGTAATCGGTCGAATGCGCCTCGAACACGAGGCGCGGTGTATGCAGGATACTCGCGCCGAGCGAGGCCGCCTTCGCGCTGTCGTAGTCGAGCACATGGCGATCGTCGAAGTCGACGCCCGGCTGCGCGACGACCGCGACGACGCGCGTCCACGCGTCGTCGAGCCCGGCCGCCGCGAATGCGCTGCGGTGCGCGTCGAGCGTCGCCGCGATGCTGTCGCTGCGCGTGACCGCGATCTGCGCGATCGCCGCGCCGTTCGCATCGCCCGTATTGCCGCTGACTTCGCCGCCCGGGGTCGGCACCTCGGTGCCGATCACGTAGACAGGCGCGACACCGGCGCGCGACGCCGCGTCTTCCGCCACGCCGCACAGTTCGGCCGCGCGCGCGGCGATCGTGCGGTCGTCGAGCCGCGCCGGATCGTCCGCGCACGCCATGCTCGCATCGAGGTGGATCTTTTCGAAGCCGGCGTCGACATAGGCGGCGACCATCGCGCCGGCCTCGCGCATCGCGTCGGCCGCGCGGCGATGCCGCCACGGGTTCGGGCCGAGATGATCGCCGCCGAGCACGAGCGCCGATTGCGCGAGCCCGCAGCGCGCGGCGATCGCATCGACGTCGCGGCGGAAATCGGCGGGCGTCATGCCCGTATAGCCGCCGAGATGGTTCACCTGGTTGCAGGTCGCCTCGATCAACAGCGGCGAGCCATCCGCGCGCGCGGCTTCGCACGCGGCCTCCAGCACCAGCCGGTGCGCGCTGCAGACCGAATAGATGCCGCGCTGCGCGTCCGCGCGGTTCGCGTCGAAGATCATCCGCAGCACGGCATCCGCGTGCGCGGTGCGCGGGCGTTCTGCGAGGGTCGTCAGGCCGGACATGCAATACCTCGTTCGGTCAGGAAACGGTCGATCTCGGCCGCGCTGCTGTTGCCTTCCATCGGGCCGCGCCGCGTGACCGCGATCGCGCCGGCCGCATTCGCGCGGCGCAGCGCGACATCGATCGGCATGCCCGCGACGAGGCTCGCGACCAGCGTGCCGCCGAAGCAGTCGCCGGCGCCGGTCGGGTCGATTTCGTCCACCGCGTAAGCGCCGGCCTCGACACGGCTCGCGCGGTCGAACGCGACGCTGCCTGCCGCGCCGCGCTTCAGCACGACGCGTTCGAGCAGCGGATGCGTCGCGAGCAAGCCCGCAATCGCGCGCTCGGCCGGCTGCGGCCCGCAGAAGAACGGCAGGTCGGCTTCGCTCGGCAGGAACAGGTGGCAGGCGGCGAGCATCTGGTCGAGCGCCGCGCGCATCGGGCGGAAGCTCAGCATCTCGGGGCGCACGTTCGGATCGAACGACACCTTCGCACCGGCGCGCGCGGCCTCGATCACGCCGCGCTGGACCGCCGCGATCGCCGATTCGCTCGTCAGCGACGAACCCATTACATGGAAGTAACGGCAGCCGTCGAACATCGCCGTATCGACGTCGGACGCATCGACGCATGCGGCCGCGCTGGTGGAAAGATTGAAGACGAAGCTGCGCGAACCGTCGTCGCGATACGCGACGAACGCGGTGCCGGTCGGGCGCGCGATGCGGCGGATGCGCGCGACATCGACGCCGTCCTGTTCGAGCCGCGCGACGATCGCGTCGCCGAACGCGTCGCGGCCAACGCAGCCCGCATACGCGACGCGCACGCCGAGCCGGGCGGCCTGATCGGCAAAGATCGCGGGCGCGCCGCTCGGGAACGGGCCGGCGAACAGGCCCGGCGTGTCGAAACCCTGGCCGCGCTCGGCGGCGACGAATTCGGCGAGCAGTTCGCCGGCGACGACGATCTCGGCCATCAGGCGTGCCCTCCTCGTTCGGCGGCGGCCACGGCGTGCAGTGATGCCACGTCGTCGAAGGCCGTCAGGCAGGTTGCGCGTGCGAGCGGCGCCACGTCAGCTCATCCAGTTGCCGCCGTCGACGTTCAGCGTCTGGGCGGTGATGTAATCGGCGTCGGCCGACGCGAGGAACAGCGCGGCGCCCGTCAGGTCACCCGGCACGCCCATGCGGCCGAGCGGCACGGCTTCACCGACGAGCCGTTTCTTCTCGCCGAGCGGCCGGTTCTCGTAGCGCGCGAACAGCGCATCGACCTGCTCCCACATCGGCGTGTCGACGACGCCCGGCGCAATGCCGTTCACGTTGATCCGGTGCGGCGCGAGCGCAAGCGCGGCCGACTGCGTGTAGCTGATCACCGCGGCCTTGGACGCGCAGTAGTGCGAAACGAGCGCCTCGCCACGACGGCCGGCCTGCGACGACATGTTGACGATCTTGCCGCCGCGCCCCTGCTCGACCATCCGCTGCGCGACGGCCTGCATCAGGAAGAACAGCCCTTTCACGTTGACCGCGAACAGCCGGTCGAACACATCCCACGATTCGTCGAGGATCGGGCGCATGTCGAACAGCGCCGCGTTGTTGAACAGGATGTCGACGCCGCCGAAACGCTCGACGGCGGTGGCGACGATCCGCTCGATGTCGTCGCGGCGCGTGACGTCCGCGGTGACGGCCACCGCGCGGCCGGGGTTCGCCTCGATGAGCCGCGCAAGCGAGCCGCCTGCCGGCTTCACGTCGACGAGCACGCAGCGCGCGCCCTCGTCCAGATAGCGTTGCGCGACCGCCTCGCCGATGCCGCTTGCGGCGCCCGTCAGGATCGCGACCTTGTGTTCCAGTCTCACTGGCTGTCTCCGGTTCATTCTGCTGTACGACGGTCGCGAGGTGAGCGAACGCTCGCCAACCGATCAATTGCTCTGTTGTTGATCGAATGATCGGATACGCGATTCGCGCTGTCAAGGCAACGTGACGGCTTTCTATGACGCGCTGCGGCACAACGGCGCATGGCGACCGCCCGCGGCGCACGCCCGGCAAGGCGCGGCGCGCGCGGTGCGGTGCGGCCGGATCGGCGGTGAAGGGGACGGAGCGTGGACGGAAAGGGGAATTCGCGCTGCACGGCGCGACGATACGTTATATCATCGCCATACTCTGTTTCCCTGCCTGCCTCACGCCATGGCTACCTCATCGTCCATTGACGCCCGGCTGTCCCGGGCCGACGCATTCGCCGCCGAGCACGGGCTCGCGTGGACGCCGCTGCGCCGCCAGGTCTACGAACGCGTGCTGGCCGCGCAGCGCCCGATCGGCGCGTACGACCTGCTCGCCGAACTCGAGCCGCAGCGCGGCCGCGTGCCGCCCACGACCGTCTATCGCGCGCTGGATTTCCTTGTCGAACACGGTTTCATCCACCGGATCGAATCGAAGAACGCGTTCTTCGCGTGCTGCGAGATCGGCGTACCGCACGAAGGCCAGTTCCTGATCTGCGATTCGTGCGGCGACACCGTCGAGATTCCCGGCGGCGACCTCGCGAAGCAGTTGTCCGCGAGCGAGCCCGCGCACGGTTTCGAAGTCCACCACCAGGTCGTCGAGCTGAGCGGCCTGTGCGGGCATTGCAAGCGCAAGCCCGCGCAGCGCTGACGCCGCATCGCGCGGCGCATGCATCGCCCCCTTCAACGAGGAGTTCCATGTCCATTGCCTTGAAGCGCGCGCCGCGGCGCGCCCTGTCGCCTGTCCGCTGGCTTGCCGCCGCTGCCGCCGCGCTGTCGCTCGCGGCGCCCGCGTTCGCGCAGGCCGCGACCGTCAACGTCGTCGCCGCCGAGAATTTCTACGGCGATGTCGCGTCGCAGATCGGCGGCCGCCACGTCGCGGTAACCAGCATCCTCAGCAGTCCCGACCAGGATCCGCACCTGTTCGAAGCGAGCCCGAAGACCGCCCGCGCGCTCCAGCACGCGCAGGTCGTGATCTACAACGGCGCCGACTACGATCCGTGGATGGGCAAGCTGCTCGGCGCATCGAAGCAAGCCAGGCGCGCGACGATCGTCGTCGCCGATCTGGTCGGCAAGAAGGCCGGCGACAACCCGCACCTGTGGTACGACCCGGCGACGATGCCGGCCGCCGCGCGCGCGATCGCCGCCGAACTCGGCCGCGCCGACCCGGCGAACAAGGCCGACTACGACGCGAACCTGCAGAAGTTCGTCGCGTCGCTGAAGCCCGTCGACGACAAGGTCGCCGCACTGCGCGCGCAGTACAAGGGCGTGCCGGTGACGGCCACCGAGCCCGTGTTCGGCTACATGTCCGACGCGATCGGGCTCGACATGCGCAACCAGCGCTTCCAGCTCGCGACGATGAACGACACCGAGGCGAGCGCGCAGGACGTCGCCGCGTTCGAGAACGACCTGCGCAAGAAGCAGGTGCGCGTGCTGATCTACAACAGCCAGGCCGAAGCGCCGATGACCAAGCGCATGCTGAAGATCGCGCGCGACGGCGGCGTGCCGAGCGTCAGCGTCACCGAGACGCAGCCGGCCGGCAAGACCTTCCAGCAATGGATGGCCGGCCAGCTCGATGCGCTCTCCACGGCGCTTTCCGCCGGCAAGAAATAAACGACCGTAACGACATGACCGCCACTCCCCACGCACTCGCAGTCGATCGCGTCACGCTCGAACTGGGCGGACGCACGATCCTGCGCGACGTCAGCTTCTCGATCGAACCCGGCGAATTCGTCGGCGTGCTCGGGCCGAACGGTGCGGGCAAGACGACACTGATGCGCGCCGTGCTCGGCCTCGTACCCGTCTCGGCCGGCACGCTGTCGGTCGGCGGCGTGCCGGTCGTGCGCGGCAACGCGTCGATCGGCTACATGCCGCAGATCAGGAGCGGCCTCGCGAACCGCCGGATGCGCGGTTACGACTTCGTCGCGATGGCCGCCGACGGCCACCGCTGGGGGCTGCCGCACACGAACGCGGCGACGCGCCGCGACGTCGACCGCGTGCTCGACCTCGTCGGCGGCCCGTCGCTCGCGCGCCGGCCGCTGTCGGAGCTGTCGGGCGGCGAGCGGCAGCGCCTGCTGCTCGCGCAGTGCCTGCTCGGCAGCCCGAAGCTGCTGCTGCTCGACGAACCGCTGATCAGCCTCGACCCGAACCATCAGCGCGGCGTGGTCGAACTCGTGCGCAACGTGCAGCGCGAGCTCGGCATCACCGTGCTGTTCTCCGCGCACGAACTGAACCCGCTGCTGAACGCGCTCGACCGCGTGCTGTATCTCGGCAACGGCGTCGCGGCGCTCGGCACCGTCGACGAAGTGATCACGAAACCCGTGCTGTCGCGGCTCTACGGGTCACCGATCGACGTGATGCGTGTGAACGGCAAGATCTTCGTGATGTCGGGCGACGTCGAGATCGAGAAGCACGACCACGAACACGAGGACGACGACGGCCACTCGCACGGCGGCGGCGGACACGGCCATCACCACCACGGACACGCTCATCCCGGGCATTCGCACGATGTTTGAATACGACTTCATGATCAACGCCTTCGCGGCGTCGGGAATCGTCGCGGTGCTCGCGGGCATCGTCGGCTACTTCCTGGTGCTGCGCGGGCAGACCTTCGCCGGCCATGCGCTGTCGCACGTCGGCTTCACCGGCGCGACGGGCGCGGTGCTGCTCGGCATCTCGCCGATCTGGGGAATGGTCGGCTTCACGCTCGCGGCCGGGATCGGGATGGGCGCGCTCGGCGAACGGCTCGCGGGCCGCGACGTCGCGATCGGCGTGATCCTGTCGGGCGCGCTCGGCTTCGGCCTGCTGTTCCTGCATTTCTACACGTCGTTCGCGACGCAGGTGACTGCACTGCTGTTCGGCAACGTGCTCGCGGTCAACCACGACACGCTTGCGGTGCTGGCCGGCATCGGCGCGGTGAGCCTCGTCGCGCTCGCGCTGATCGCGCGGCCGCTGCTGTTCGCGTCGCTGCAGCCCGAACTGGCCGAAGCCAAGGGCGTGTCGCTGCGCACGGTGTCGATGCTGTTCCTCGCGGTGTGCGCGCTCGCCGTGGCCGCGGCGACGCAGATCGTCGGCGTGCTGCTCGTGTTCACGCTGCTGGTCGGGCCGGCCGCGGCCGCGCAGAACGTGTCGACGCGGCTGTCGACGGGCGTGCTGCTCGCCGCGCTGTTCGCGCTGTTCGAGGCGTGGGCCGGTATCACGCTCGCCTATCACACCGACTGGCCGACGAGCTTCTGGATCACCGCGCTGTCGGCGCTCGTGTACGGCGCGAGCCTGTTGCGGCGCCACTGATCGCCGCTCGACGGATCGCCGCCCGATGCCAATGAAAACGCCGGCGTGCCCGAGGGCAGCGCCGGCGTTTTTTTCATGCGCCCGCGATCGTGCGGAGCGCCGTGTGCGTTACCTGCTTCCCTTCCCGCTCATCGTGCGAGCGCGCGCGCGTGATGCGCGATGTGATCGGCGATGAACGTCGAGATGAAGTAGTACCCGTGGTCGTAGCCAGGATGGCGGCGCAGCGTCAGCGGCTGGCCGGCCTTCGCGCACGCGGCTTCGAACACGTCGGGATTCAGCTGGTTCGCGAGGAATTGATCGGCGAGGCCCTGGTCGACCAGGATGCCGTCCGCGAACTTCGGCGCATCGGCGCGCGCGACGAGTTCGCTCGCGTCGTGCGCCTTCCACGTGTCGCGATCGTCACCGAGATAACCCGAGAACGCCTTCTCGCCCCACGGGCAGCGCGTCGGCGCGGCGATCGGCGCGAACGCCGACACCGACCGGTACAGGCCGGGATGGCGCAACGCGAGCGTCAGCGCGCCGTGGCCGCCCATCGAGTGACCGAAGATCCCGAGCCGCGCGCCGTCGATCGGCAGCTCGGCCGCGACGAATTCGCGCAGCTCGCCCGTCACGTAGGACTCCATCCGGTAATGCGCGGACCACGGCGCCTCGGTCGCATCGACGTAGAAGCCCGCGCCGACCCCGAAGTCCCACGCCTCGGTCTCGCCCGGCACGCCCGCACCGCGCGGGCTCGTGTCGGGCATCACGAGCGCGACGCCGTGCTGCGCCGCGTATTGTTGCGCGCCGGCCTTGATCGCGAACGTCTCGTCGGTGCAGGTGAGGCCCGCGAGGTAGAACAGCGCCGGCACGCGGCCATGCGCGGCCTGCGGCGGCAGGTACACCGAGAACTTCATCGGCAGCCCGATCGCCGCCGAATCGTGACGGTAGAAGCGCTGCTCGCCGCCGTGGCACGCGTGCGAAGAGACGAGTTCGAGCATGACGGTGCGCTCCCGGTCAGTACAACACGACCGAACGGATCGACTCGCCGGCCTTCATCAGGTCGAAACCTTCGTTGATCCGCTCGAGCGGCAGCGTGTGCGTGATCAGGTCGTCGATGTTGATCTTGCCTTCCATGTACCAGTCGACGATCTTCGGCACGTCGGTGCGGCCGCGCGCGCCGCCGAACGCCGAACCCTTCCACTCGCGGCCCGTCACGAGCTGGAACGGACGCGTGCTGATTTCCTCGCCGGCCGCGGCAACGCCGATGATGAACGACTGGCCCCAGCCCTTGTGCGTGCACTCGAGCGCCTGGCGCATCAGCTTCACGTTGCCGACGCATTCGAACGAGTAGTCGGCGCCGCCGTCGGTCAGCTGCACGATGTGGTCGACGACGTTCTCGACTTCGTTCGGGTTGATGAAGTGCGTCATCCCGAACTTCTTCGCGAGTTCGACGCGCTTCGGGTTGATGTCGACGCCGATGATCTTGTCCGCGCCGACCATCTTCGCGCCCTGGATCACGTTCAGGCCGATCCCGCCGAGGCCGAACACGACGACGTTCGCACCGGCCTCGACCTTCGCCGAGTAGACGACCGCGCCGACGCCGGTCGTCACGCCGCAGCCGATGTAGCAGATCTTGTCGAACGGCGCGTCCTCGCGCACCTTCGCGACCGCGATCTCCGGCACGACGATGTAGTTCGAGAACGTCGACGTACCCATGTAGTGGAACAGCGGCTTGCCGTCGAGCGAGAAGCGCGACGTCGCGTCGGGCATCAGGCCCTTGCCTTGCGTCGCGCGGATCTTCTGGCACAGGTTGGTCTTGCGCGACAGGCAGAACTTGCACTCGCGGCATTCCGGCGTGTAGAGCGGAATCACGTGGTCGCCCTTCCTCACGGTGCCGACGCCGGGGCCGACGTCGACCACCACGCCCGCGCCCTCATGGCCGAGGATCGCCGGGAAAATCCCTTCCGGATCGGCACCCGACAGCGTGTAGTAGTCGGTGTGGCAGATGCCCGTCGCCTTCACTTCGATCAGCACTTCGCCGGCGCGCGGCCCTTCGAGATCGACTTCCTCGATCGTCAGCGGTGCGCCCGCCTTCCATGCAATCGCGGCTTTCGTTTTCATCGTGTCACTCCTGTCTGTCAATTGGGTCGCCCCGCGGTGGCGCTGCAGCGCCGGTGTCGCCCGGGGTCAGTGTTCAACACTGGTGTCGGCCGGAGCCGGTGCTTCGGCACCGACTCCGGCCCCACGCCTTGCATCCGGTCCCATGCTCCGCACCGGGCCCCGTTCAAAGCGGTCGAAACCATGCGCGCGACATCGCGCGCGACACGGCAAAAGCATCTCGTGCTCGCCATGATGGCCGGTCCCGCCGCGCACCGCGTGCGGGAAACGGTCGCCGGCTTGCCACGATGCGTCATCGCTGACGCAAAAGAACAAGTGTCCGAGTTTAAACGCCCGTCGTGAACCATGCATCCGTGCGCGCGTACAGATCGACGAAGCGTGCGTGGCGTGCGGCCAGCAGGCGATCGTCGCGCGGCGCAGCGACCGGCGACGCAGCCGGCGCGAGCGCGTGCAACGCATCTTCGCGCCAGTGTCCGATCGCGACGCCCGCGAGCAGCGCGGCGCCGCGCGTCGCGGCATTCGGGCAATCGATCGCGTGCAGCGACGCACCGAGCGCATCGGCAAGCAACTGGCGCCAGCGCGGATCGACCGAGCCGCCGCCCGCGAGATGCAGCGTCGTCACCGGGTCGCGACGATCCGCATCGCGGATCGCATCGAGCCCCGCGCGCAACGCGAACGCGACGCCTTCGAACGCGGCACGCATCATCGCGCCGCGCGTGTCGCCGAGCCCGAGGCCGAGCCAGCCGCCGCGCGCATCGGGGTTCATCCACGGCGAACGCTCGCCGGTCAGGTACGGCAGGAAGCACAGCCGTTCCGACGCCGGCTGCGCGAACGCATCGTCATACGCGTGAGCCCATTCCGAATAGCCGAGCCAGCCGCGCACGGCTTCGAGCGCGAGCCCGACGTTCTGCATCGCGGCCATCGTGTAATAACCGCCGCCGGCCGCCGCGCGATAGCGATGCAGCCCGCGCCGCGCGGGCGGCAGCGCATCCGCGAGCACGACGATCTGCCCGCCGCTGCCCGTCGTCAGCAGCGCGTCGCCGGCCGCGGCCAGCCCGCTGCCGAGCGCCGCGCATGCGGTGTCGGCCGCGCCCGTCGCCAGCGGCACGCCGGCAGGCAGGCCGAGCGCCGCGGCCGCCTGCGCGCCGAGCACGCCGCAGCGCGCAGTCGACGCAAGGACCGGCGCGAACCGGTCGGCCGGCAGGCCGAGCGCGTCGATCAATGCCGTATCCCAGGCACCGTCGGGCGTCGCGAGCGCGGTCGCGCACGCATCGCTCGGATCGGCCGCGACGTCGCCGCCGAGCGCGATGCGCAACCAGTCCTTCGGCTGCACGGCCCAGCGCGCGGCGCGCAGCGCGTCGGGTTCGTGCGTGGCCAGCCAGCGCAACAGCGGGCCCGCCATGCCCGGCGCGACCGGGTTCGGAGCGGCGGGCGCTCCCGTGGCGGGCACTCCCGCGGCGGGCGCTCCGGCGGCGAGCGCTCCCGCGACGGGCATTCCGGCGACGGGCCAGCCGGCCGCGTCCGCTTCGCGCACCGCGCGCGTGTCGGGCCACAGCAGCGCGGGCCGCACCGGCTGCCCGTCCGCGTCGATCAGCACGACGCCATGCATCTGGCCGGAGAAGCCGATCGCCGCGACCTGCGCGCGCTCGCCGGCCGGCAGCCGCGCGGCCGCGCGCACGAGTGCCTGCCACCACGCGTCGGGCGCGATCTCGGCCCAGCCGGGCTGCGGCGACGACAACGCATAGGGTTCGCTCGCGACCGCGCGTTCGACGCCATCGGCATCGAGCGTGACGAGTTTGACGGAGCCGGTGCCGAGGTCGATTCCGAGCAGGCGCATGACGGGAGAATGAATTCGTATGGACGGATGCCGATGATAACGGGATCGCGATGCGCGCCCCGGCTTTTGCGGTCGGCGCAGCGTCATGCGATGCAGGAAAGCCGCGGTCGGCGGCCGGGTTTCACCGGGCTGCACCTTGCATGCAAAAGCGGCCGTTCGCGGGTTAACCCGGCGCGATTTTTCGACACCCCTTTTTGCCACTATGCGCCCTTCCCGATACACACCATAAACCAGCCGATATTTGGCACGGGGGCCGGCGCTATTTTGAAGGGCTATAAAACCGGGGAACCTCACTCCTGCGGCAGTTTCCCGATGATCGACACCCTGTTTCATGCCGAATTGGCATATCGAACCAGCAAAGAACGGAATAGTACCCAGCGCTCTTGTTGCGCGGATTCATTCCGCATAACTTCGTATCACCCTGAAAACAAGATCATGGAGTGAGACAGATGCAATCGAACACGGTCCATCCGTGCGATGAGGTGCTGCCGACCGGCAAGCTGGTAACGCTTGGCCTGCAACACGTCCTCGTCATGTACGCCGGCGCTGTCGCCGTGCCGCTTATCGTTGGCGGCGCGCTCAAGCTGCCGAAAGACCAGATCGCGTTCCTGATCAGCGCCGATCTGTTTTCGTGCGGCATCGCCACGCTGATCCAGACGCTGGGCCTGTGGATCTTCGGGATCCGCCTGCCCGTCATCATGGGCTGCACGTTCGCGGCAGTCGGCCCGATGATCGCGATCGGCACGAACCCCGGCCTCGGCATTCTCGACATCTTCGGCTCGACCATCGCCGCCGGCATCATCGGCATCGTGCTGGCGCCGATGATCGGCAAGCTGTTGCGGTTCTTCCCGCCGGTGGTCGTCGGCACCGTGATTGCCGTGATCGGGCTGTCGCTGATGGAAGTCGGCATCAACTGGGCCGCCGGCGGCGTCGGCAACCCCGAATACGGCAGCCCCGTCTATCTCGGCCTGTCGCTGCTCGTGCTCATGCTGATCCTGCTGATCAACAAGTTCGGCCGCGGCTTCATCGCGAACATCTCGGTGCTGCTCGGCATCGTCGCCGGCTTCGCGATCGCGTTCGCCATCGGCCGCGTGAACACGGAAGGCGTGTCGCTCGCGCCGTGGGTCGGCTTCGTGATGCCGTTCCACTTCGGCTGGCCGCACTTCGACCCGCTGTCGATCGCGACGATGGTCACCGTGATGTTCGTCACGTTCATCGAATCGACCGGCATGTTCCTCGCGGTCGGCGACATGGTCGATCGTCCGGTCGACCAGGAGCGCCTGGTGCGCGGCCTGCGCGTCGACGGCCTCGGCACGCTGATCGGCGGCATCTTCAACTCGTTCCCGCATACGTCGTTCTCGCAGAACGTCGGCCTGATCGGCGTGACGGGCGTGAAGAGCCGGTTCGTGTGCGCGACGGGCGGCGTGATCCTCGTGATGCTCGGCCTGTTCCCGAAGATGGCGCAGGTCGTCGCGTCGGTGCCGCCGTTCGTGCTCGGCGGCGCAGGCATCGTGATGTTCGGGATGGTGGCCGCGAACGGCATCAAGGTGCTGTCGAAGGTCGACTTCGTGAACAACAGCCACAACCTGTTCATCGTCGCCGTGAGCATCGGCATGGGCCTCGTGCCGGTCGTGTCGCCGCACTTCTTCTCGAAGCTGCCGCCCGCACTCGCACCGATCCTGCACAGCGGCATCCTGCTGGCATCGGTAACGTCCGTGGTCCTGAACATCGTGTTCAACGGCGTGAAAGGCGAAAAGGATGCGCGCTGCGACATCCGCCGCGCCGGACACGACTTCGACGGGCGTCCCGCCGACGTGCACCACTGATCGCGCCGCGCCGGACGACGGCGCAACGCGGTAACGAAAAACGCCACGGCATACCGTGGCGTTTTTGCTTGGCGGGTGTCGGATGACGCGGGGGTCGGGCGACCGTGCCTGGATCGGGAACGCTGGCCGCCGGCAGTGCGGCGCATGAGGCCGATTGGCCACGCGGATAGGCGTGACCGGAATAACCGGAGCGACGAAGTCCGGTGCAGGCATCGCCACGCCAGCGGCCCCATTCCACGCGATACGACAGCACAAAAAAAAAGCCACGGACTTTCGTCCGTGGCGTTGTCGCTTCCGCATACCGCCGGTTCGACGGACAGGAGCGGTCGCCCGCTCCCGCCCTGCTTCGCGCTTACCCGTTGGTTGCCGCTGCCGACGCGGGCGCCGGTGCAGCCGCCTTGTCGTAGTCGACCGGCGCGTCCGGCGCGCGCGGCGTCTCGCCGGCCCGCTGGACCCAGCCGCCGCCCAGTGCGCGGTACAGGTCGACCAGGCTCGTCCAGCGCGCCAGGCGCGCGCTGATGAGCGTCTGCTGCGCCGAGTACAGGTCCGTCTGCGCGGTCAGCACCGACAGGTAGCTGTCGACGCCGTTCTTGTAACGCAGGTCCGACAGGTCGAAGCGTCGCTGCTGCGCGTGCTCGTTGCGCTCGAGCGCGGCGATCTGCTGGTCGTACGTGCCGCGTGCAGCCAGCCCGTCCGACACTTCGCGGAATGCCGACTGGATCGCCTTCTCGTAGTTCGCGATCTCGATGCGCTTTTGCACGTGCGCGAGATCGAGATTGGCGATGTTCGAACCGCCCTCGAAGATCGGCACCGCAATACTCGGCGCAAACGACCACGCTGCCGTGCCGGCCTTGAACAGGCCGCCGAGCGTCGGGCTCGCGGTGCCGAACGCCGCCGTCAGCGAGATCTTCGGGAAGAACGCCGCGCGTGCCGCGCCGATGTTCGCGTTCGCGGCCAGCAGCGTCTGCTCGGCCTGCATCACGTCCGGACGACGCGTCAGCAGGTCCGACGGCAACCCGGCCGGCACGTCCGTCAGCAGGTTCTGCGCGTCGAGCGGCATGCCCGGCGGCAGGTCGTCCGGCAGCGGCTCGCCGATCAGCAGCACCAGCGCGTTCAGCGCCTGCGCACGCGCACGCGCCTGCGCCTGCTGGTTCGCGAGCGCCGTCTCGACGACGGTCTGCGCCTGACGCAGCTCGAGCTCGGAGCCCGTGCCGTTGTCGAACTGCAGCTTCGTCAGGTCGTACTGCGCCTGAGCGGACTTCAGCGTGTTCTCCGTGACCTTCAGCAAGTCGTCGGTCGACAGCAGCGTCAGGTACTGGTCAGCCACCTGCGACACCAGCGAGATTTCCGACGCCTGCCGCGCGTACGCGGTCGACAGGTACTGCGCGAGCGCCTGGTCCTTCAGGCTCTGCACGCGGCCGAACAGGTCGAGTTCCCACGACGCGGAAAGCCCGACGTTGTAGGTGCGCGAGATCAACGGCTGCCGCGTCGTCGACACGCCGGCCGGGACACGCTGGATGCTGCCCGTACCCGTGCCGTCGAGCGTCGGGAACAGGCCCGCGCGCGTGATCTGGTACTGCGCGCGCGCCGCCTCGATGTTCAGCACCGACACGCGCAGGTCGCGGTTGTTCTTCAGCGCGATCTCGATCAGCCGCTGCAGGCGCGGATCGACGAAGAATTCGCGCCAGCCGATGGCGGTCGCCGCCTGGCCGTTCGCGCTGCGCGCGCCGGCAGCGCCCGGCTGCGTCGCATAGACGCCGCCGGCCGGGTACGCCTGTGCGACGGGTGCGTCGGGCCGCGTGTAATGCGGCGCCATCGTGCAGCCGGTGGCAAAGAGCGCGACCGCGATTGCAGTCAAAGCGTGTTTTTGCATCATCACTGTCCCTTGTTGCCTTCGTCGCCGTTGCCCGGCTTCTCTTCGTGGTGCGAGTGCTCCTGAGCCAGGCGCAGCGCCTCGTCGACGTCTTCCTTCTCGCCGCTGAAGATCGCGCGGATCTTCACGAAGAACATCGGGATCATGAAGATCGCGAGGAACGTTGCCGTGATCATCCCGCCGATCACGCCCGTACCGATCGCGTGCTGGCTCGCCGAACCCGCGCCGTTGCTGATCGCGAGCGGCATCACGCCGAGAATGAACGCGAGCGACGTCATCAGGATCGGACGCAGCCGCAGGCGCGCCGCTTCCAGCGCGGCCTCGATCGGCCCCATCTTCTCCGACTCCTGCAGCTCGCGCGCAAACTCGACGATCAGGATCGCGTTCTTCGCGGACAAGCCCACGGTGGTCAGCAGGCCGACCTGGAAGAACACGTCGTTCTCGAGGCCGCGCATCGTCGCCGCGAGCAGTGCACCGATCACGCCGAGCGGCACGACCATGATCACCGAGAACGGAATCGACCAGCTTTCATACAGCGCCGCGAGACACAGGAACACGACGAGGATCGAGATCGCGTACAGGATCGGCGCCTGCGAACCGGACTGGATTTCCTGGAACGACAGGCCGGTCCACGAATAGCCGATACCGACCGGCAGCTTCTTCGCGAGCCCTTCCATCGCGGTCATCGCCTGGCCCGTCGACTTGCCCGGTGCGGCCTGACCCTGGATTTCCATCGCCGAGACGCCGTTGTAGCGCTCGAGCTTCGGCGAACCGTAGGTCCAGTGACCGGTCGCGAACGCGCTGAACGGCACCATCCCGCCCGACCCGTTGCGCACGTACCAGATGTTCATGTCCTCCGGCGTCATCCGGAACGGTGCGTCGGCCTGCACGTAGACCTTCTTGATCCGGCCGTCGGTGTCGAGGAAGTTGTTCACGTACTTCGACGCCCACGCGATCGAGAACGTCTGGTCGATCGCATCCGCCGTCACGCCGAGCGCATTCGCCTTCTCGCGATCGATGTCGACCTTGTACTGCGGCGTGTCGTTCAGGCCGTTCGGGCGCACGCCCTGCAGCGTCGGATCCTTCGAAGCCATCCCGAGCAGCTGGTTACGCGCGGCCATCAGCGCGTCGTGGCCGAGACCGGCGTTGTCCGTCAGCTCGAAGTCGAAGCCGGCGGCCGTACCGAGTTCAGGAATCGACGGCGGGTTGAACGGGATCACGACCGCGTCCTTGTAGGCCGCGTAGCGCCCGAACATCCGGCCGATCAGCGCCTGCACCTTCTGGTTCGCATGCTGACGCTGCGAGTAGTCCTTCAGGCGCACGAACACGAGACCCGAGTTCTGGCCGCGACCCGCGAAGCTGAAGCCGTTGACCGTGAACGCCGATTCGACGATTTCCTTCTCGTCCTTCAGCAGGTAGTCGGAAATGTTCGCGAGCGTCTTCGCGGTCGTTTCCTGCGTCGAACCCGACGGCGTCTGCACGATCACGAACATCAGGCCCTGGTCTTCATCGGGCAGGAACGACTTCGGCAGGCGCACGAACAGCAGGCCGACCGCGACGATCACGACCAGGTAGATGATGAGCCAGCGGCCCGAACGCTTGATCACGTGGTGCACGCCGACGTGGTACTTGTCGCGGCTGTTGTTGAACGTGCGGTTGAACCAGCCGAAGAAGCCCTTCTTCTCTTCGTGATGCCCTTGCGGGATCGGCTTCAGGATCGTCGCGCACAGTGCCGGCGTCAGAATCAACGCGACGAGCACCGACAGCACCATCGCCGACACGATCGTCAGCGAGAACTGGCGATAGATCGCGCCGACCGACCCGCCGGAGAACGCGACCGGCACGAACACCGCCGACAGCACGAGCGCCACGCCGACGAGTGCGCCGGTGATCTGGCCCATCGCCTTGCGGGTCGCCTCCTTCGGAGACAGGCCCTCTTCCGCCATCACGCGCTCGACGTTCTCGACCACCACGATCGCATCGTCGACCAGCAGGCCGATCGCGAGCACGAGGCCGAACATCGACAGCGTGTTGATCGAGAAGCCCACCAGCGACATGATCGCGAACGTGCCGAGCAGCACGACCGGCACCGCGATCGTCGGGATGATCGTCGCCCGCAGGTTCTGCAGGAACAGATACATCACGAGGAACACGAGCACGATACCTTCGAGCAGCGTCTTGACCACTTCCTCGATCGACAGCTTCACGAACGGCGTCGTGTCGTACGGATACTTCACGACGAGGCCGTGCGGGAAGAACGGTGCCAGCTCGTCGATCTTCGCGCGCACGGCCTTCGCGGTCGCGAGCGCGTTCGCGTTGGTCGCGAGCTGGATACCGAGTGCCGCGGTCGGCTGACCGTTGTACTTCGTGTCGAAGTTGTAGTTTTCGCCGCCGAGGCCGATCTGCGCGACGTCCTTCAGGCGCACCTGCGAGCCGTCCTGGTTGACCTTCAGCAGGATGTTGCCGAACTGCTCGGGCGTCTGCAGCAGCGTCGATTCGGTGATCGTCGCCTGCAGCACGGTGCCCGGCGTGGCCGGCGTGCCGCCGATCTGGCCGCCCGCGATCTGCACGTTCTGCGCGGTGATCGCCGAGCTGACGTCGACCGGCGTGAGGCCATAGTTCGTCAGGCGGGTCGGGTCGAGCCAGATCCGCATCGCGTACTGCGAGCCGAACAGCGTGACGGTACCGACGCCGTTCAACCGGCTGATCGGATCCTTCACGTGCGACGCCACGAAGTTCGCGAGGTCGTACTTGTTCATGCTGCCGTCTTCGGAGTTGAAGGCGAGCACCAGCAGGAAGCTGCTGCTCGACTTCGTCACCGACAGGCCGAGCTGCTGCACGACCTGCGGCAGAACCGGCGTCGCGAGCGACAGCTTGTTCTGGACCTGGACCTGCGCGATGTCGGCGTTGGTGCCCGGCGCGAAGGTCAGCGTGATCGTCGCGTTGCCCGAGTCGTCACTCGTCGACGACATGTACAGGAAGTTGTCGAGACCGCTCATCTGCTGCTCGATCACCTGCGTCACCGTGTCTTCCACCGTCTTCGCGGAAGCGCCCGGGTAGTTCGCGGTGATCTGGATCGATGGCGGCGCGATCGTCGGATACTGCGAGATCGGCAGCGTGAAGATCGCCGCGACCCCGGCCAGCATCAGGATGATGGCGATCACCCACGCAAAGATCGGGCGATCGATAAAAAACTTTGCCATGAAACAGGCTCCCTGTTATTGCGCGCTCGAAGCAGCGGCAGCGCTCGCCGGCGCGGCGCCCGATGCGGCGGCACCGGAAGCAGCAGCGGCACCGGAACCGGCGGCGGCCGGTGCGGCAGTTGCGGCGGCGGCGCCCGATGCGGCATCGGCCGCCGATGCGAGCTGGGCCGGCACCGACTTTACGGTCGCACCCGGGCGTACCTTCGCGCCGCCCTGCACGATCACTTGATCGCCCGCTGCCAGACCGCCTTCGACGATCCAGTTCTGGCCCTGCATGCCCGTCGTCTTCAGCGGACGCGGCTCGACCTTGCTGCCGGCGTTCACCACCATCGCGATCGCCTGGCCCTTCTGGTCATGCGTCACGCCGATCTGCGGCACCAGGAATGCGTTCTCGTTCACGCCTTCCTCGATGCGCGCGCGCACGAACATCCCCGGCAGCAGCACGCGGCCCGGGTTCGGGAAGACCGCACGGATCGTCACCGAGCCGGTGGCCTGGTCGACCGTCACGTCCGAGAACTGCAGCTTGCCCGGCTCCGCATAGGTCTTGCCGTCCTCGAGGATCAGCGACACCTTCGCCGCGCCCGGGCCGCTCGTCTTCAGGCGGCCGCTCTGCACGTCCTGGCGCAGCTTCAGGCCTTCGAGGCTCGATTGCGTGAGGTCCACGTACACCGGATCGAGCTGCTGCACCGTCGACATCAGCGTCGCCTGGCTCGCCTGCACGTACGCGCCCGGCGTCACCTGCGAAATGCCGACGCGGCCGGTGATCGGCGAGACCACGTCGGTGTAGCCGAGGTTGATCTGCGCGGTGTCGACCGCCGCCTTGCCGGCCGCGACGTCCGCCGCGGCCTGCCCTTGCGTGGCCACTGCGTTGTCGTAGTCCTGCTTGCTGACCGCGTTCGCGGCCACCAGCACCTTGTAGCGTGCGACCAGCGCATTCTGCGTGACGAGGTTCGCCTGCGCCTTCGCGAGCGTCGCCTTCGCGCTGTTCAGCGCGGCGAGATACGGCGCCGGATCGATCTTGTAGAGACGCTGGCCGGCCTTGACGTCGGTGCCTTCGGTGAATTCACGGCGCAGCACGATGCCGTCGACCCGCGCGCGGACCTGTGCGACGAGGAACGCGCTGGTCCGGCCCGGCAGCTCGCTGAAGATCGGTACGGCTTGCGGCTGGACGGTGACGACGCCGACTTCCGGCGTTTGCGGCGGCGGTGCCGATTCTTTTTTTCCGCATGCAGCCAGGAAAACCGCGGCTGCCGCGACAGTGATCAAGCGGTATGGAACCCGTTCGACGCGCATGGAGCGACCTCTGTGTGTAACCAATGGAATAAGTGCAGCACCCGACGGGAGCGCAACACGGATGCGCCTCGCGGCGCAGATCGAACACCTGAATTACTGGACTGCCGGATACAGCACGTCGGCACGAAACCTCCATGCCGACGGGATGCAGCGCACTGCGGACTGGTACTAGGGCGGGAATCAGCAGAGTGGGATATTAACTGATTGCCACTTGGGTCATTCGATCGTAGGGTGGTATTGTATATACATTCACGAATGTATGTAAAAAGCCCGTTTGTGTCGCCGCGGCTATCCAGTCTTACGAATTATTACCAATCGCAAGCATAGCCCGTCCCCATGGCGACGACGAGGGTTACAGACCCTATATTCACCTACGACCGATTCCAATCAGGCCTGTACATGGTCAGACGTACCAAGGAGGAGGCGCTCGAGACGCGCAATCGCATTCTCGATGCCGCCGAACACGTGTTCTTCGAGAAGGGCGTGTCGCACACGTCGCTCGCGGACATCGCCCAGCACGCCGGTGTCACGCGCGGCGCGATCTACTGGCATTTCGCGAACAAGAGCGAGCTGTTCGACGCGATGTTCGACCGCGTGTTTCTGCCGATCGACGAGCTGAAGCGGATGCCGCTCGACGCGCCGGGCGGCAATCCGCTCGAGAAGATCCGCAAGATCCTGATCTGGTGCCTGCTCGGCGTGCAGCGCGACTCGCAGTTGCGGCGCGTGTTCAGCATCCTGTTCATGAAGTGCGAGTACGTCGCGGACATGGAGCCGCTGCTGCAGCGCAACCGCGCGGGAATGAGCGAGGCACTGCATGCGATCGACGCCGATCTCGCGGTGGCCGTCCGGCAGAAGCTGCTGCCCGATCGGCTCGACACTTGGCGCGCGACCCTGATGCTGCACACGCTCGTCAGCGGCTTCGTGCGCGACATGCTGATGCTGCCCGACGAGATCGACGCCGAGCGGCATGCGGAAAAGCTCGTCGACGGCTGCTTCGACATGCTGCGCTACAGCCCGGCGATGCTGAAGGAAGACGACTGACGGCGCGGCGGGTGCCCGCGCGCCGTTTCATTTTCATCGATTGTCGAGCCGGGCCGCACAGCGGCCGCGGCAACGCGCTGCCCGCCCCCGTCTCCCCGACCGGCTCAGGCCGCCTTCGCGCGATGCGCGCGGGCCCGCCGGTTCGACGCGGCCACCGAATCGCGCTTGGGCATCGGCGCGCCGGCCAGTCCCGCGATCCACGCGTCGGTCGACATCACGGCCGCGAAATTCGACTGGAACACCACCGTGTACGCGCGGTGAATCTCTTCGGCGCTCGCCGTGCCCGCTTCGTTCTCGTACGGCAACGCGCCGGTCGCATCGTTCAGGTACTCGACATTCAGCCCCGCATGCGCCGCGTGATAGACCGTCGACGCATTGCAGTTGTGCGTCATGTAGCCCGCCACCGCGAGCGTGTCGATCCCGTGCGCGTCGAGCCATGCGGCAAGATCGGTCCCGGCGAACGAACTCGCCTGCGCCTTCTCGATCCGGTGCGCGTATGGCCGGCCGGCGACGACCGCGTGCAGCGCAACGCCGTCGGTGCCGGGCGCGAAGATCGGCGCGCCGGCCGGCGCGACGTGCTGGACGATGATCACGGGCACGCCGGCTGCATGCGCGGCGTCGATGGCGCGGCCGATGTTCGCGAGCGACACGTCGATCGGCGGATACTCGATCGGCAGGTTGCCCGTCACGTATTCGTTCTGGACGTCGATCACGATCAGCGCGCGACGGGAAGCGGAACGGGAAGTGGAATGCGTGGCGGTGTTCGACATGACAGGCTCCTGTCCTGAAGCGCGGCCCCGCCCCGGAACAGGACGGCCAGCAGCGCGATGCGATGCATTGTCGGGCCGCATCGCCCCCGCAGATAGTGGCCCGATAGCCATTCTTCGATAGAATCGGGCCATCGCCATTCCGGAGCCCGCCATGACCGCTGCCGCGTCACCCGCGTCACCCGTCCCGACCGTCGTCGCCGTGATTGCATACGACGGCATCAGCCCGTTCCACCTGTCGGTGCCGTCCGTCGTGTTCGGCAAGGAACGCGACGCGGCCGCGTCGCCCGCGTTCGAGTTCCGCGTCTGCTCGGCCGAGCGCGGCCCGCTCGCGACGACGGGCGGCTTCACGATCACCGCGCCGTACGGGCTCGACGCACTCGACGACGCGGACATCGTCATCGTGCCGGCGTGGCGCGATCCGGACGAAGCGCCGCCCGACGAACTGCTCGACGCCGTGCGCGCGGTCGCCGCACGCGGCGCGCAGCTCGTCGGGCTGTGCCTCGGCGCATACGTGCTCGCCGCGGCCGGCCTGCTCGACGGCCGCCCGGCCACCACGCACTGGGCGTGGGCCGACGACTTCGCGCAACGCTTTCCGCGCGTGAAACTCGATCCCGACGTGCTGTACGTCGACGACGGCAACCTGATGACGTCGGCCGGCACGGCCGCGGGGCTCGACTGCTGCCTGCACGTCGTGCGGCGGCGCTTCGGCTCGGACGCCGCGAACCAGATCGCGCGCCGCCTCGTGATCCCGCCGCACCGCCAGGGCGGGCAGGCCCAGTACGTGCCGCAGCCCGTCGCCGCGCACCCGCGCGATGCGCGGCTCGCGGGCCTGCTCGACTGGGTGCGCGCACACCTCGACGCCGCGCACAGCGTCGATTCGCTCGCCGAACGCGTGCTGACGAGCCGGCGCACGTTCACGCGCCACTTCCGCCAGGCGACCGGTACGACCGTCACCGCGTGGCTGCAGGCCGAGCGGCTCGCGCGCGCGCAGCATCTGCTGGAAACCACCGGACAATCGATCGACGCGATCGCGCAGGCGGCCGGCTACGGGTCGAGCGTGTCGCTGCGCCAGCATTTCGCGGGCGCGCTCGGCACGTCGCCGTCTGCGTATCGAAGGGAATTTCGCGGCGCCGGAGCCGGTGCCGATACGGGGCAGTAATGTGCGACGCGTGCGCAGCGGGCGGATGTGAAGCGAAACCGGCGGTGTAAAGCCGCTCTGCCGCTCAGCCGCCGTTGATCCAGCGTGCCGCATAAAGCAGCAGCGCGACGAATACGATCATCGCCACCCATGCCCAGACGGGCACCGTGCCGGAACCGCGATGATGCAGCGCGCTGGCAGCACGCCCGGTCAGCGCGCCGCCAACGTGCGGCGGCAGCGGACGCTTCGTCGCGGCCATCAACGACGCCGGCCGCAGGAATACATGCTGGCGCCGCTGCGCGGCCGGGTTCGCGCGATTCGGCGCGAGACCGTGCTTCGCCTGCACGACCGCGCAGAACTCGCGGAAGAAATCGTCGGTCCACTCGCGCAACGCATTCTCGATCTGTCGCGCCGGCAATTCGGCGAGCGGCCCGCTTGCCGTCGCCCAGACCACGTACTCGAGGCACGTGGCGTTCGCATCGTGATCGGGCAGCAGCACGAGTTCGACCTGGCCGCGCAGCGCGCCGAGGCCGTCGGCCCGCGCCTTGAAATTGATCACGCGGCGCGGCTGCCCTTCCGCGTCGCCCTGCTCGCCGGCCGCGTGCGCTCGCACGTCGTAGTGCGCACGCAGCGGGCCGAGCGGCACCGTGATCGTCAGCGCGAACTCGCCGTGCGCGAGCTTCTCGAACGATTCGCAATGGTCGAAGCTCGCCCGCAGCAATGCGGGATCCTCGAAGGCTTCCCGCACGACAGGCAGCGCAAGCGGAACGCGTAACGTGTCGTTCAGTTCCATGGTGCCTCCCCGATGAACGCGCGCCGCATCAGGACGTCTCGACGAGACTGTCGATCCGTGCGACATCGAAGGCAACGTAGTGCGCGAGCGCGGCCGCCGCCTCCTTCGGTTCTTCGTAACTCCATGCGGCGTTCTCGATCACGCCGTCTTCCGTCTGCAAGTCGAAATGCACGGCCTGCCCCCTGAACGGACAGGCTGTCGTCACGCCCGATTTCAAGAGCCTGCGCATGTTGACGTCGCGGCGCGGCAGGTAATGGACGTCCGGCCGCCCCGTTTCGCGCACGGTCAGCACGCCATGCGAATCGGCATACGTGATGCCGTGATGGATCACGCGCACGCGATGGCGGTTCGGCACGATTTCAAGTTGAGGATCGGCGGCATCGGACATCGTTTCTCCTTCGGGCGGCCCGGCAGGCAGGCCGGTGGCAGGAAACGAAAAAAGCCACGGCACGCATGCCGTGGCTTTCATTATGGGCGAAACTTCGTCCGATTGCGCGCCCCGGGCCGGGGCCGCTCTCAGCGGCTCACTGTGCGCTCCACTGGAACGCGGTTTTCGCGCCGCCCTTCGCGCCGACCGTGACGGCGCGGGATTCTTCGTTGCCCTGGTACGTCGCATGCACCGTATAGCGCCCCGGTCGCACCTGCACGAGCATGTACGGCCCGCGCGCGTCGGTTTTCAGCATGTCGGCACCCTTGTCGTCGACGATCCGCACATGGACGTCGGCCAGGAATTCGCCGCCCTTGCCGGTGAAGCGCAGCGCCAGCGGCCACTTCGCCTCGTTGCGCTGGAACGCCGTCGATTCGTCCTGCCCGACGCCCCCGGACACGAAGCTGACGTCGCCCTGCTGGCCCGCGGCGGGCAAGCCGTCCGACTGCGCATACGCGCCGGTCGCGCCGGCTGCGAAGCCGGCGGCCAACGCCACGGCGACGGCAAATCGGGACACGTTGCGTAGATATTGCATGGCTCTCTCCTTTGGGTCGGAACACATACGGGGCGCCACACCACGGGATCGGACGGCGGCGGCGCCCGCCGCGGCCGGCCTGGCCGGCCGTCGGCCGTCGCCGGTCAGCTCAGGTCGACCGGCACGAAGATCTGTGCATTATCGCGCTGGATCAGCAGAGCAAGACTGGTGCCCGCGCCCTTCACCGCGTCGCGCAACTGCTCGGGGCTCGTGACCGGGCGGCCGTTGACCGCGAGGATCACGTCGCCGGGCTGGATGCCCGCGTTGGCGGCCGGCCCGCCGGCCTGCTGCACGATCAGCCCGTGCGACAGGTTGTCGGCACTGCGCTCCTGCGGCGACAGCGGACGCACCGCGACGCCCAGGCGGCCCTGCTCGACCGGCCCGTTGTCGTTCGACGCGAGTTTCGCATCGGCCATCGCGCCGAGCGTCACGCTGATCGACTTCTTCGACTTGTCGCGCCAGATCTGCAGGTCGGCCTTCGAACCCGGCTTCAGGTTCGCGATCTGCGCGGGCAGCGACGTCGAATCGGCGACCGGCGAGCCGTTGACCGACAGGATCACGTCGCCCGGCTGCAAGCCCGCCTTCGCGGCCGGGCCGTTCGGGTCGACCGAGCTCACGAGCGCACCGTCCGGCTTTTGCAGCCCGAACGAGCTCGCGAGGGTCTGGTTCAGCCCCTGCACGGCGACGCCGAGGCGGCCGCGGCTCACGTGGCCCGTCTTCACGAGTTCGTCCTTCACCTTGATCGCCTCGTTGATCGGGATCGCGAACGACAGGCCCTGGAAGCCGCCCGTCTGCGAATAGATCATCGAGTTGATGCCGATCACCTCGCCCCGCAGGTTGAACAGCGGGCCGCCCGAGTTGCCGGGGTTCACCGGCACGTCGGTCTGGATGAACGGCGTGTAGTTCTCGTCCGGCAGCGCGCGCGACTTCGCGCTGATGATGCCCGACGTGACCGTGTTGTCGAAGCCGTACGGCGAGCCGATCGCGACGACCCACTGGCCGACCTTGCTCTGCGCCGGATCGCCGATCTTCACGGTCGGCAGGCCGCTCGCGTCGATCTTCAGCACCGCGACGTCGGACTGCTTGTCCGAGCCGACGACCTTCGCCTTGTATTCGCGCTTGTCGGTCAGCCTGACCGTGACGACGTTCGCGCCGTCGATCACGTGCGCATTGGTGAGGATGTACCCGTCGGAACTGACGACGAACCCGGAACCGAGGCTCGCGCTCGGCTGGTCGTCCGGCTGCGCATCGCCGCCCATCCCCGGCACCTGGCCGTAGAAGTGCTTGAAGAACTGGTAGAACGGGTCGCTCGGGTCGATCGGCAGTTGCGGCTGCGGCACGCGCCGCGACACCTGCTTCACGACGTGCTTCGCGCTGATGTTCACGACCGCGGGGCCGTAGGTCTCGACGAGCCCGGAGAAATCGGGGATGCCGGTCTTCGCGGCCGCTTCGGCCGGCATCAGCGCGGCCGCCTGTGCGGGCGTGATGATCTGCGGATCGGCGCGGCGGGTGCCGGCAAAGTAACCGGCCGACAGGGCGGCCGCCACGGCGACCGCGACGGCGCCGCGCGCAAGGAATCGGGTGTTCATCGTAGGACCTCCTCTTTGTTAGGACGCAGCGTAACGACCCTGACTTAAAGGAGGCTTAATCAGCCTTAATCGGGGCTTAAGCGGCTGCCAGGGCCCGTCCGGCGCCGATCTTCACACGGATTCGGACTGCCGCGGCGCCTCGGTCGGCATCTCGGCGTCGCGGAACACGACGCTGACGAGCAGGCCGCCCGCGGCCGCGTCGCCGAGCGACACCGTCGCACCCTGCTGCGCCGCCACGCGCTTGACGATCGCGAGCCCGAGCCCGCTGCCCGACAAGTCGGCGCGCGCCCGCGCGGAGCTGTCGCGGTAGAAGCGGTCGAACACGCGCTCGCGCTCATCGGCCGGGATGCCGGGCCCGCTGTCGCCGATCTGGACGCACGCGCGGCCGGCCGCGTCGGAGGTCAGCGACACGTCGATGCGGCCGCCGTCCGGCGTGTACTTCACCGCGTTGTCGAGCAGGTTGCCGAACATCACGCGCAGCGCGCCGACGTCCGCGACGACGCTCGCCGCACGCGTCTCCTCGAAGCCGAGATCGATGTCGCGCCGCTGCGCGAGCGGCGCATGCGCGGCCACGCATTCCGCCAGCAGCGCCTGCAGGTCGACCGGTTCGCGCATCGTCGCGCCGTCCGGCTCGGCGCGTGCGAGCGCAAGCAACTGCTCCGCGAGGCGCGTCGCGCGCGTGACGCCGTCCTGGAGATCCGCGACCGCCTCGCGGCGCGACGCGTCGTCCTTCGCGCGGGCGACGAGCTGCGCCTGGATCTGCACGGCCGCGAGCGGCGTGCGCAGTTCGTGCGCGGCATCGGCCACGAACGCCTTCTGCGTGTCGAGCGCGGCCGACAGCCGCGCGAGCAGCCCGTTCAGCGCCCGCACGAGCGGCTGCACCTCGAGCGGCAGGCGCTCGTCGGGCAGCGGATCGAGCGCTTCCGGCCGGCGTGCCTCGACCGCGCGCGTCACGCGGCCGAGCGGCGCCAGCCCGCGCCCGACGATCACCCACACGGCCGCGCCGAGGAACGGCAGCAGCACGATCAGCGGCCACAGCGTGCGCAGCGCGACGTTCGCCGCGAGCCGGTTGCGCACCGACAGCGGCTGCGCGAGCTGCACGACGTTGTCGCCGACGATCGCGCCGTACACGCGCCATTCGCCGCGATCGGTGCGCTCGGTCGAGAAGCCGAGCTCCGCGCGCGGCGCGATCGGCGCGCGCGGATGCGAGAAGTACATCAGCACGCCGTTGCGGTTCCAGATCTGGATCACGATGCCTTCATCGCCGTTGGTGCGCGAGCCGAATACCTGCGAGAACGGCTCGGACGGCAGCGCCGCGGCGATTTCCTGCAGCTGGTAGTCGAACAGCTCGTTCGCCTCGGCGAGCGCCTGCCGATAGATGAGCCAGCCCGCAGCGCCCACGCCCGCGACGACGATCGCGAGCAGCCAGATCAGCAATTGATGACGAATCGACCTCACGCGTCAGCTTTCCTTGACGACCATGTAGCCGAGCCCGCGCACGTTGCGGATCAGGTCCGAGCCGAGCTTCTTGCGCAGCGCGTGGATGTAGACCTCGACCGTGTTGCTGCCGATCTCCTCGCCCCAGCCGTACATCTTTTCCTCGAGCTGGCTCTTCGACAGCACCGCGCCGGGCCGCGCGAGCAGCGCCTCGAGCAGCGCGAACTCGCGCGCGGACAGCGCGACGGGCGCACCGTCGAGCGTCACCTGGTGCGAAGCGGGATCGAGCGTCAGCGCGCCATGGCGGATCAGCGACTCGCTGCGCCCGGCCTGGCGGCGGATCAGCGCGCGCATCCGAGCGCCCAGCTCGTCGAGGTCGAACGGCTTGACGAGGTAGTCGTCGGCGCCCGCGTCGAGGCCCTTCACGCGATCGGCGATGGCATCGCGCGCGGTGACGATCAGCACCGGCAGCGCCAGCCCCCGCGCGCGCAGCGTGCGCAGCACGTCGATGCCGTCGCGCTTCGGCAGGCCGAGGTCGAGCAGCAGCAGGTCGTACGTCTCGCCGCCGAGCGCCGTGAGCGCCGCGTCGCCGTCCTGCACCCAGTCGACCGCAAAGCCGTCCGAGCGCAGCGCCTTGCGCACGCCCTCGGCAATCATTCGGTCGTCTTCGACAAGCAGAATCCGCATCGGGACAGGCATCCATGGGTCGGGTGAAACACGCCGATCATTGTAGCGCCGCGAATCGCATACGCGGCATGCCCGCGGCAAAGTGATGCCGCCATGCGGCACAACACGCGATTTCAGCGGGCATTTGCCCACTTGTCTCTACAATGTGCGCTTGCGCGCGACGCACGCGCCGCCCGAGCCCCTGCTTACCCGTATTCGTCCATGCCGATTTCCACCCTGTCCGCCCGGTTCGCCCCGAGCACCCGCGCCTGCCTGCGCGCAGCCGCCGTCATCGCCACCTGCACGGCCCTGGCCTTCGCGCCGCCCGCGCAAGCCCGCAAGAAATCCCACAAGGAAGCGCACAAGACGGCCGTCGTGTCGCCCGCCGCGCGTGCAGCCGGCCTGCCGGCATCGGTGCTCGTCTCGCTGCAGCGTGCGAAGGTGCCGGCGTCGGCGATGAGCGTCGTCGTCGAGCGCGTCGGCGACCCGGAACCGCTGATCGCGTGGAATGCGAGCCGGCCGATGATGCCGGCGTCGACGATGAAGCTCGTCACGACCTTCTCGGGCCTGTCGATCCTCGGCCCCGACTTCCGCTGGCGCACGACCGCCTACACGGACGGCACGGTCGACCCCGACGGCACGCTGCAGGGCAACCTGTACATCAAGGGCACCGGCGATCCGAAGCTTGTGCCGGAAGAACTCATCGATCTCGTCGACAAGATCCGCAAGGCCGGCATCAAGCGCGTGGCCGGCGGCCTCGTGCTCGACAAGAGCTATTTCGCGGCATCGACGCGCGACCTGCCGTCGTTCGACGACGACGCGAGCGCCCCGTACAACGTCGGCCCCGATCCGCTGCTGTACGCGTTCAAGGCCGTGTCGTTCACGGTCACGCCGGGCGACGACGGCAAGGTGGCCGTCGACGTGCTGCCGCCGCTCGCGGACCTGTCGATCGACAACCAGCTGGTCGAAGGCACGGGCTCGTGCAGCGCGGCCGCCGCGGCCGCGCGCCCGACGCTGACGGCCGGCAGCGGGATGATGACCGCGTCGTTCGCCGGCGACTATCCGCTGCGTTGCGGCGCGCACACGACCAACCTCGCGATCCTCGATCACACGACGTTCTTCGCACGCGGCTTCCTTGCGCTGTGGCGGCAGGATGGCGGCACGATCGCGGGGCCGGTGAGCGAAGGCAAGGTGCCGACCACCGCACGGCCGCTCGCCGTGCATCACAGCCCGGTGCTCGGCAGCATCGTCTACGACATCAACAAGTTCAGCAACAACGTGATGGCGCGCAACCTGTTCCTGACGATCGGCGCGGTCAGCGGCAAGCCGCCCGCGACGCCCGAGCAGTCGAGCCGCGCGATCCAGGCGTTCCTGCAGAAGAACGGGATCGCGATGCCGGACCTCGTGCTCGAAAACGGCTCGGGGCTGTCGCGCGAAGAACACGTGAGCGCGCTGTCGCTCGCCGCGCTGCTGCAAGCTGCGAACGCGAGCCCCGTCGCGCAGGCGTTCGTCGATTCGCTGCCGATCGCCGGCATCGACGGCACGATGAAGAACCGCCTCACCAACGCCGGCGTGCTGGGCAACGCGCACATCAAGACCGGCACGCTGCGCGACGTGCGCGCAATCGCCGGCTACGTCGCCGGCGCCGACGGCCAGAGCTACATCGTCGTCAGCTTCATCAACAACGATCACGCGGAAGGCGCGCGCGCCGCGCACGACTCGCTGCTCGAATGGATCTACGCGGGCGCACACTGACGGCTCGCGCGCCGCGATGCGGCGCATCCCCGCCCCTCGGCCGGCGTCGGCATGCGCCGGCCACGCGGCGGCACCGCGCATCGGGCAGCCCTGGCGGGCGGCCCGTGCGGCCTGCCGCCGCCCCGCACACGGAATCCCGCCCTTCGCGGTTTGAAACGGCCGCCACCGGCACGCGACGCACCGCACGCCAGCCATGTCCGTAAAACGGGGCCGCACCGCCCGGCCCCGCGCCGCACGGTTTCCGTAGAAACCCTGTCCTCAGAGGGAACCCTCTACGCTGCCCCCTCGCCTAGCGCGTGGCGATTGCGTAGGCTGTTGGCCTGATCGATATCTACAACGGGCTGCACGCCCGGCCTCACGGCCTGCAGGGGAAAGGAGGAGACACGCCCATGCGATTCGACGTCGAATTGCTTCTGCTCGCGCTGGCGCCCGTCTTCCTGCTCTGCATCGCGTGGGAGGCCTGGCACCTCGCCCGCGCACGTGCGCAGGACCACGTCTATGCGTGGCGCGACACGCTGTGCAATGCGGCGCTCGCGCTGATGCACCAGGGCGCGGACAAGGTCGCGTGGCTCTTCGTGATCCCCGTCTACGCTTACTGCTACCAACACTATCGCCTGTTCACGTGGCACGACGGCTGGCTGTCGTTCGCAGTGCTGTTCGTCGCGCAGGACTTCCTCTACTACGTGTTCCATCGCGCGAGCCACCGCGTGCGCTGGCTGTGGGCCGCGCACGTCGTGCACCACTCGTCCGAGCGGATGAATTTCTCGACCGCGTTCCGCCAGAGCCTGATGTACCCCGTCGCGGGCATGTGGGTGTTCTGGCTGCCGCTCGCGTTCGCCGGCTTTCCGCCGCAACAGGTCGTCGGCATCGTGCTGATCAACCTCGCGTTCCAGTTCTTCGTGCACACGCAGGCGATCGGCAAGCTCGGCTGGCTCGAGTACGTGCTCAACACACCGTCGATCCACCGTGCGCACCATGCACGCAACCCGCGCTACATCGACCGCAATTACGCAGGCGTCCTGGTGATCTGGGATCGCCTGTTCGGCAGCTATGTCGAGGAAACGCCGGACGACCCGCCGCAGTACGGGATCGTCGAGCGGCTCGGCTCGAACAACCCGCTCGTCGCGACGTTCCACGAGTGGGTGTCGATGGCGGCCGACGCGTTGCGCGTCGACGGATGGCGCAACAAGCTGCGCGCGATTTTCGGCCCGCCCGAGTGGGCGAGCGCTTATCATGCGCAGATCGACGAGGCCGCGAACCAGGATCCGCGCACCGTGCCGCTTGCGGCTGCGCGTGACCAATAACCGTTTCAGCCAACGGCCGCCGCGCAGCCCGGTTCCGAGCAGGCACGCGGCAGATGAGAAACACATCAGGCCATATCTACGAGGAGATCGAACGATGCAGTCACAACAACAATTCCCGTCGCATACCCGGCAACGCCTGCTGCGCACCGCGCAGGTCGCGATCGCGGGCGCCGCGCTCGCGCTGCTCGCCGCGTGCGGCGGCGGCGACGACAACAACAACAGCGCGTCGAACACGCCGCCGTCGGGCGTGAAGATGCAGATCGTATCGTTCGGCGACAGCCTGTCCGACGCCGGCACCTATTCGCAGATCAAGCTCGGCTTCGGCGGCGGCCGCTTCACGACCAACCCGGGGCAGGTCTGGCCGCAGCTCGTCGCGACCTACTACGGCGACACGCTGCAGCCCGCGAACCAGGGCGGCTTCGGCATCCCGCTGCAGGCGACGGGCGGCCTCGGCTACGCGCAGGGCGGCGCGCGCGTCACGCTGCAGCCGGGTATCGGCCACGCGGACGCGAGCGTGCCGAATTCCGACTACGCGCAGGCGACGACGACGCCGATCGCCGACCAGGTCAAGCAGTACCTGACACAGCACGGCAGCTTCAACGCGGGCCAGATCGTGCTGCTCAACGGCGGTGCGAACGACATCTTCTATCAGGCGGCGGTCGCGCAGGCGCAAGGCAACACGCCCGCCGCGCAGCTCGCGGCGGCCCAGGCGATCGGGCTCGCCGCGCAGCAGTACGCAGGCATCGTCCAGCAGATCGTCGCGGCAGGCGGCACGCACGTGTTCGTGTCGAACATGCCGGACATCGGCGGCACGCCGCTGGCAGTGGCAGGCGGCACGCAGGCGGCGTTCACGCAGCTGTCGGGGCTGTTCAACCAGACACTCGTCGGGACGCTGCAGGCGCTCAAGGTCGACACGACCAAGTACGTGCTGATGGACGTTTTCACGTGGCAGGACGGCATCACGGCCAATTTCCAGGCGAACGGCTTCACGGTGTCGAACACCGGCACCGCGTGCAACCTGCAGGCGATGGTCAACGCGGCGAAGGCGTTCGGCGCGCCGATGCCGAGCGCATTCGGCTCGTCGCTGTTCTGCTCGCCGCAGACCTACACGGCCGCGAACGCGGACCAGACCTACATGTTCGCCGACACGGTCCACCCGTCGACGCACATGGGCCAGCTGACCGCACAGTTCGTCGAGAAGCAGATCGCGGCGACCGGCGTCGGCAAGTAAGCACCGCGTCCGGTCCGCGCAGCTGCCGCGGACCGGACCGCGGATGCTTCGCGCCTGCGAACGCGAACACAAGCGAAAACGCCCGACCGGGTTCACCGGTCGGGCGTTTGTTTTTCCGATCCCGACGCGTCGCACAATGCATGCTCGTCGGCGAGCGACCTACGGCGTCGGCACGTGCGTCGCTGCCGCGCTCACCCCTGCGCTTCGAACGCGGCCGCCGCACGGCCGAGGCGATCGTTGACGGCAATCCATTCGACGGTCTCGGGCAGCTTCTCGACGAGAATGCGCGCGACCTGCGCGCGGTCGAGCGCACGCAGCATCCCGTACAGGTCGCGTGCGTAGGCCTGCGGATCTTCCGGCGCCGCGATGAAATGAACGCCGTCGGCCTGCGCCCAGCGTCCCGCGCGCGACGCGCGTGCGACGAGCGCGACGCGCTCGCCGTCGGTTTGCGCGGCCGCGAGCAACAGCTCGAGTGCATCGAACGGCAGCAGCGCGAGCGGCGTGCGCGGCGCGTAATGCGCCTTCAGCGTGCCCGACGCGCGTGGCGCGGTCGCGTCGCTGCCGTCCGGCAGCCGCGGCGCACGACCGAGCACGTCGGCGATCTGCTGCGGCGTCACGTGGCCCGGGCGCAGCAGCGCGGGGAAACCGCGCGACAGGTCGAGGATCGTCGATTCGATACCGACTTCCGATGCGCCGCCGTCGAGCACGTGCACGGTGTCGCCGAATTCGTCGCGCACGTGCTGTGCGGTCGTCGGGCTCACATGGCCGAACCGGTTCGCGGACGGCGCGGCAACGCCGCCGTGCCCGCCGCGCCGCGTGCTGAACGCGGCCAGCAGCGCCTGCGCGACCGGATGCGACGGGCAGCGCAGCCCGACCGAATCCTGCCCGCCGCTCACGGCGTCCGGAATGCGCGCGTGGCGCTTCAGGATCAGCGTCAGCGGGCCCGGCCAGAACGCATCGATCAGCGCCTGCGCATCGGCGGGCAGCACGTCGGCCCAGTAGCCGGGATCGCCGCCCGGCGGCAGGTGCACGATCACCGGATGGTTCGCGGGCCGCCCCTTCGCCGCGTAGATGCGCGCGACGGCCTCGGGATTCGCCGCGTCGCCGCCGAGCCCGTAGACGGTTTCGGTCGGGAACGCGACCAGTTGCCCCGCGTCGAGCAGCGTGGCGGCCGCGTCGATCTGCGCGGGCGTCACGGAGTTCGGGAGATCGATCGACATCGGCTGGCGCCTCAGTCGAGCGGCACGCGCAGCAGCTGCGCGCACGCGGTGGCCGCGGCGACGGCTTCGTCGCGCGTCTGGGCCGTGAAGTTCACGTGGCCCATCTTGCGGCCGACACGCGCGTCTTCCTTGCCGTACAGATGCAGGTGCGCAGTCGGCATCGCCGCGACCGTGTCCCACGGCGGCGTGACGGCATCGGCCGCCGCGCCGTTCGGGAACCACACGTCGCCGAGGATGTTCAGCATCGCGGCCGGCGAATGCTGGCGCGGGTTGCCGAGCGGCATGCGCGTCATCGCGCGCACCTGCTGCTCGAACTGGCTCGTTGCGCACGCATCGACCGTGTAGTGGCCGGAGTTGTGCGGGCGCGGCGCCATCTCGTTCGCGACGAACGAGCCGTCTTCCAGCACGAAGAATTCGACGCACAGCACGCCGACGTAGCCGAGCGTATCGGCGATCCGCACGGCCGCCTGCTGCGCCTCTTCGACGCGCGCGGCATCGGCGGCCGGCGCGGGCACGACCGTCAGCGCAAGGATGCCGTTGTGGTGCGCGTTCTGCGCGAGCGGGAATGCGGCCGAGCGGCCGTCCGCGCCGCGCGCGATCAGCGCCGACACTTCGTATTTCAGCGGCAGGCGCTTCTCGAGCACGCACGGCACGCCGCCGAGCGCCGCATGCGCGTCGCGCGCTTCCTGCGCGGTGCGCACGCGCACCTGGCCCTTGCCGTCGTAGCCGAGGCGTGCCGTCTTCAGGATGCCCGGCAGCACCGCGTCGAGCGCGGCATCGTCGAGTGCGGCGAGCGCGCCCGACGATTCGATCACGACGTGCGGCGCGACGGGCACGCCCGACGCCTCGATGAAGCGCTTCTCCGCGATCCGGTCCTGCGCGACCGCGACGCAGCGGCCGGCCGGCGCGACGAACGTCGTGCGCGCGAGGAAATCGAGGCTCGCGGCCGGCACGTTCTCGAACTCCGTCGACACCGCGTCGCACAGGTCGGCCAGCTCGGCGAGCGCGGCTTCGTCGTCATAGGCCGCGCGCAGGTGGCGGTCGGCGACCGCGCCGGCGGGGCTCGTCGGATCGGGATCGAGCACGGCGACGCGATAGCCCATCGCCTGGGCGGCAAAGCAGAACATGCGGCCGAGCTGGCCACCGCCGACCATGCCCAGCCACGCGCCGGGCAGGATCGGGGAAACGGAATCAGGAGTTGCGGTCATGTCAGTGGTCGGTCGCGGCGGGCGCTGCCCGTCGCAGTGGGGAGGTCAGGCAGCCGCGACGCGCGGCCGCCGGTGCGCCGTCATTCCAGCGGCGGCAGCACCATCGCGTGCGCGGCTTCGTTCTGGCGCACGCGGAACGCGGCGAGCCGGTTCGCGTAGTCGACCGACGTGCCGGACAGGATCGACACCGCGAACAGCGCGGCATTCGCGGCACCGGCCTCGCCGATCGCGAACGTCGCGACGGGCACGCCCTTCGGCATCTGCACGATCGAGTGCAGCGAATCGACGCCCTTCAGGTACTTGCTCGCGACCGGCACGCCGAGCACCGGCACCGTGGTTTTCGCGGCCAGCATGCCGGGCAGGTGCGCGGCGCCGCCGGCGCCCGCGATGATCGCGCGCAGCCCGCGCTCGCGCGCCTTCTCCGCGTAGTCGAACATCTCGTCGGGCATCCGGTGCGCGGACACGACCTTCGCTTCGTACGGCACGCCGAATTCCTGCAGGATCGCTACCGCGTGCTTCATCACGTCCCAGTCGGAACTCGAACCCATCAGCACGCCGACGAGCGGCGCGCTGTGCGTGTGGGCAGTCTGGACTTCACTCATTTCGTCAGTTTCCTGTCGACCGGAGTTAGTGCTTTAGCACTTACTCCGGTCCCATGCCGTGGCTGGCTGGAGTTGGCGCTTCAGCGCTTACTCCAGCCCCACGGCGGTCGACCGGAGTTAGTGCTTTAGCACTTACTCCGGTCCCATGCCGTGGCTGGCTGGAGTTGGCGCTTCAGCGCTTACTCCAGCCCACGGCGGTCGACCGGAGTTGGCGCTTCAGCACTTACTCCGGTCCCATGCAAAGCTCGCTCAGGCGAGCGACTGGCCCGTAATGCGCTCGAGCGCTTCCTGGTACTTCGCGGCCGTCTTTTCGACGACATCGGCCGGCAGCGCCGGCGCCGGCGCCGTCTTGCCCCACGGCTGCGCCTCGAGCCAGTCGCGCACGAACTGCTTGTCGAACGACGGCGGGTTCGTGCCGACTTCGTACTGGTCGGCCGGCCAGAAGCGCGACGAATCGGCCGTCAGCACTTCGTCCATCAGGTACAGCTTGCCGTGGTTGTCGAGGCCGAATTCGAACTTCGTATCGGCGATGATGATGCCGCGCGTCGCCGCGTAGTCGGCCGCTTCCTTGTACAGCTTGATCGAGATGTCGCGGATCGTCGCGGCCAGCTCGGTGCCGATGCGGCGCTCGGTTTCCTCGAACGTGATGTTCTCGTCGTGCTCGCCCATCTCGGCCTTCGCGGCCGGCGTGAAGATCGGCTCGGGCAGCTTCTGCGCGTTCTGCAGGCCTTCCGGCAGCTGCACGCCGCACACGGCGCCCGACGCCTGGTATTCCTTCCAGCCGCTGCCGGCCAGGTAGCCGCGCACGACCGCTTCGATCATGATCGGCTCGAGGCGCTTGACGACCACGCCGCGGCCCGTCACCTGCTCGACCTCGTCGGCCGCGACGACCGCTTCCGGCGCGTCGCCCGTCAGGTGGTTCGGCACGATGTGCGCGAGCTTGTCGAACCAGAAGTTCGCCATCTGGTTCAGCACGCGGCCCTTGTTCGGAATCGGCTCGCCCATCACCACGTCGAATGCCGACAGACGGTCGGTCGTGACGATCAGGAGCTTGTCGTTGCCGACCGCGTAGTTATCGCGGACCTTGCCGCGACCGAGGAGCGGCAGCGAGCGGAGCGTGGATTCGTAAAGGGTAGACATCGTCTTTTCGCAGATAAGGAGCCAAACAAAAAGGGAAACGCCGTTCCCCGCGGCAGGCGGGAACGGCGGTCTTGCAATACGTCGGCGAACCGGCCGGACAACGCCCGGGCGGTTGCCGGCCGGCCCTTGTTCGGCCGGACGGAACGGCTGCCTGGGGCCGGATCAGGTCCGGCCTGGCGGCCCGCCCCTGCCAAACGACAGAATCGGGCGGGGCAATCGTACTACAGTCTCAGCGCACGACCTGCGCGAGCGCGCCAGACTTGTACTGTTCGGCGATCTTGTCGAGCGACACCGGCTTGATCTTGCCGGCCTGGCCTTCGCAGCCGAACGCGAGGTAGCGGTCGACGCAGACCTGCTTCGCGGCTTCGCGCGCGGGCTTCAGGTAGTCGCGCGGATCGAACTTGCCCGGGTTCTCGAACAGGTAACGACGGATCGCGCCGGTGATCGCGAGACGCAGGTCGGTGTCGATGTTGATCTTGCGCACGCCGTGCTTGATGCCTTCCTGGATTTCCTCGACCGGCACGCCGTAGGTTTCCTTCATGTCGCCGCCGAATTCGCGGATCTCGGCCAGCAGTTCCTGCGGCACCGACGACGAACCGTGCATCACGAGGTGCGTGTTCGGGATGCGCGCGTGGATTTCCTTGATGCGCTGGATCGACAGGATGTCGCCCGTCGGCTTCTTCGAGAACTTGTACGCGCCGTGCGACGTGCCGATCGCGATCGCGAGCGCATCGCACTGCGTGAGCTTCACGAAGTCGGCCGCCTGCTCCGGATCCGTCAGCAGCTGCTCGCGGGTCATCGTGCCTTCCGCGCCGTGGCCGTCTTCCTTGTCGCCCTTCATCGTCTCGAGCGAGCCGAGCACACCGAGTTCGGCTTCGACCGTCACGCCGATCGAGTGCGCCATCTCGACGACCTTGCGCGACACGTCGACGTTGTACTCGTACGACGCGACCGTCTTGCCGTCGGCTTCGAGCGAACCGTCCATCATCACGCTCGTGAAGCCGCTGCGGATCGCGCCCATGCAGACCGCCGGCGACTGGCCGTGATCCTGATGCATCACGACCGGGATGTGCGGGTACGACTCGACTGCCGCTTCGATCAGGTGGCGCAGGAACGGCTCGCCCGCGTACTTACGCGCGCCGGCCGATGCCTGCATGATCACGGGCGCGCCGACCTGGTCCGCTGCCGCCATGATCGCCTGGACCTGCTCCAGGTTGTTCACGTTGAAGGCCGGCAGGCCGTAACCGTGCTCTGCCGCGTGGTCCAGCAATTGACGCATTGATACGAGAGGCATTGTGGAACTCCTTGGAATGAAAACCGGTGCGCCCTGACGCCGGCGCGGCACTCGCCCCCGTTCGAACCGGGGTGGCGCGGCACGGCTGAGCGTCGAATAGCGGCATTTTATCGCGAAGCGCCTCCGATTCCGACCGCCCGGTGGCGCCCACTCGCAATTTGTTACGTTCGCACGGCACAATGCGGGCAAAAAAGAGAAAAAAAGCCGCGCGGGGCTTCGACCCCGCGCGGCTTTCGCGTGAGAAACGGTGACGGATCGAATTCGATCGACCCGGACCGCCGGCCCGCGGGCCGGCCTGGCGCTCGGCGAACGCCCGACTCAGTAGTGCTCGCCGACCCGCACGATCTTCAGCGTGTTGGTGCCGCCCGCCTGCCCCATCGGTTCGCCGACGGTCAGCACGACCATGTCGCCGTGCGCGACGTAGCCGCGCTTGACGATCGTCTCGAGCGCCACCTGCAGCGCGCTGTCGCGGTCGCTGTTGAAGTCGACGTGCAGCGGCGTCACGTTGCGGTAAAGCGCCATCGTGCGCTCGCTGCCGACGCGCGGCGTCAGCGCGAAGATCGGCACGTGCGTGTAGTGGCGCGACATCCACAGCGCGGTCGCGCCCGATTCGGTCAGCGCGACGATCGCCTTCGCGCCCAGGTGGTACGCGGTGAACAGCGCGCCCATCGCGATCGACTGGTCGATCCGCGTGAACGTGCGGTCGAGGAAATCCTTGTCCAGCTCGACGTGTTCCGATTTTTCCGCTTCGACGCACACGGCCGCCATCGTCTCGATCGTGACGACCGGGTACTTGCCGGCGGCCGTCTCGGCCGACAGCATCACCGCGTCGGTGCCGTCCAGCACGGCGTTCGCGACGTCCGACACTTCCGCGCGGGTCGGCACGGGCGCATGGATCATCGATTCCATCATCTGCGTCGCGGTGATCACGAGCTTGTTCGACTCGCGCGCCATCCGGATCATCCGCTTCTGCAGCGCCGGCACGGCCGCGTTGCCCACTTCCACCGCGAGGTCGCCGCGCGCGACCATGATGCCGTCGGACGCATCGAGAATGCTCTGCAGCGCCGGAATCGCTTCCGCGCGCTCGATCTTCGCGATCATCTTCGGCTTGATGCCGTACGGCGCGCCCGCGATGTTCGCGAGCTGGCGCGCCATTTCCATGTCGGTCGCGTTCTTCGGGAACGACACCGCCACCAGATCCGCGCCGAGCGACATCGCGGTGCGGATGTCTTCCATGTCCTTCGCGGTCAGTGCGGGCGCCGACAGGCCGCCGCCCTGGCGGTTGATCCCCTTGTTGTTCGACAGCTCGCCGCCCACCTTGACGATCGTGTGGATCTCGTCGCCGAGCACGCGCTCGACGGTCAGCACGATCAGGCCGTCGTTCAGCAGCAGCAGGTCGCCCGGCTTCAGGTCGCGCGGCAGCTCCTTATAGTCGAGGCCGACGCGTTCGTCGTTACCCAGTTCGCAGCCCGCGTCGAGGATGAAGGCCTGGCCCGGCTCGAGCGAGGTCTTGCCGTTCTCGAACTTGCCGACGCGGATCTTCGGGCCCTGGAGGTCGGCCATGATCGCGATCTCGCGGCCAACCTTGCGGGCGGCCTCGCGCACCATCTCGGCGCGCTGGCGGTGATCGTCGGCCGTGCCGTGCGAAAAATTGAGCCGCACGACGTCGAGGCCCGCCTGCATCATCTGCAGCAGAATCTCCGGCGAACTGGAAGCCGGGCCGATCGTGGCGACTATCTTGGTGGCGCGCTGCATGAAACTCCTCATCTGGATCAAGGTGGATGCGCTGGGTGAAACGCTGCGAGAGCCGGACACGGCGGGCCCAGCGGCGGCCGTTCCGGGGGGCGTGCCGGTGCTTGCGCCCGGCATCGCTTTGTTCTGAATCTCGTGGTGCTGCACGGCCGCGTCGCCGGCGGCCGCCGGTGCGCGCGGGGTGGAGTTCGCCCGCGCGGGCGCGCGTTTGCGCTTGCCCGCGCCGGCCGGCTGCTCCGCTTTCGCGGAGCGCGCGGCCTTCGTCACCCCTGCGCGCGCCGCCACGCTCAGGCCGCCCGCGTTTCGAGCACTTCCACCGCCGGCAGCTTCTTCCCCTCGAGGAACTCGAGGAAGGCGCCGCCGCCCGTCGAGATGTAGCTGACCTGGTCGTGGATGCCGTACTTCGCGATGGCCGCGAGCGTGTCGCCGCCGCCAGCGATCGAGAACGCGGACGATTTGGCGATCGCTTCGGCGAGCGTCTTGGTGCCGTTGCCGAACTGGTCGAACTCGAACACGCCGACCGGGCCGTTCCACACGATCGTGCCGGCCTTCTCGAGCTGGCTCGCGAGCGCCTTGGCCGTATCGGGGCCGATGTCGAGGATCATGTCGTCCGCTTCGATGTCGGCGACCTGCTTCACCGTGGCCGCGGCCGTCGGCGAGAATTCCTTGGCCGTCACGACGTCGGTCGGGATCGGCACCGACGCGCCGCGCTCGCGCGCTTCGTCGATGATCGCCTTCGCCTCGTTGACGAGGTCGGCTTCCGCGAGCGACTTGCCGATCGACAGACCGGCCGCGAGCATGAACGTGTTCGCGATGCCGCCGCCGACGATCAGCTGGTCGACCTTGCCGGCCAGCGACTTCAGGATCGTCAGCTTGGTCGACACCTTCGAGCCGGCGACGATCGCCACCAGCGGGCGCGCCGGGTTGCCGAGCGCCTTGCCGAGCGCGTCGAGTTCGGCCGCCAGCAGCGGGCCCGCGCACGCGACCGGCGCGTACTTCGCGATCCCGTGCGTGGTCGCTTCCGCGCGGTGCGCGGTGCCGAATGCGTCGTTCACGTACACGTCGCAGAGCTTCGCCATCTTCTGCGCGAGCTCGTCCGAATTCTTCTTCTCGCCCTTGTTCACGCGGCAGTTCTCGAGCAGCACGACCTGGCCCGGCGCGACGTTCACGCCGTTCTCGACCCAGTTCGACACGAGCGGCACGTCGCGGCCGAGCAGCTCGGCGAGACGCTTCGCGACCGGCGCGAGCGAGTCTTCCGGCTTGAATTCGCCTTCAGTCGGACGGCCGAGGTGCGACGTGACCATCACGGCCGCGCCGGCGTCGAGCGCGGCCTGGATGGCCGGCACGGACGCGCGCACGCGCGTGTCTTCGGTGATGTTGCCCTGGTCGTCCTGCGGGACGTTCAGGTCGGCGCGGATGAACACCCGCTTGCCGGCGAGCTGGCCGGCGGCGATCAGGTCGGTAAGACGCTTGACTTGGCTCATGTTGAACAGATTGAAGTAGTGGATGGGGAAAGGGGGTTCACGCTGGACGTGCGCGGGCTGCCGCGAAAGGGCGCCGGATGCGGCCGTGGCTGGCGGTTCGCATGACGCGCACGGGTAAAAAATCTCGAACGGGCATTCTAGCCGATCCACCCGGCAGACTGACCCGTGCGGCGGCGAATTCCGCCTATTTGGGATCGCGCGCGGCAACGGACACATTGCCGCAACGCAGCAATGCACGCGCGCGCGCGGCCGGCGCCCGGCGGGCCGGAACGGCGGCCCATCAGAAGATCACGCGCAGCGCGGTGAACACGAGCATCCCGACGACGATCGTGCCGAGCATGCTGCGCCGCCACAAAAACCAGCCGAGGCCGGCGAGCGCCGCGTAGAACGGATGGTTGGACAGCGCGAACGACAGCCCGGCCGGCGTTTCGAGCACGTCGGGCAGCACGACGGCGACGAGCGCGGCCGCCGGCGCGTAGCGCAGCGCGCGCTGCACGCGTTCGGGCAGCACGGTGCGCTCGCCGCCGATCAGGAACAGCGCGCGCGTGACGGCCGTGACGATCGTCATCCCGATGATGACGATCCAGATCTCCGTCGCGCTCATTCGATTTCCTTTTCGTGCACGGTTTCGGTGCGGATGCGCCGCCAGTCGGCCCGTTCGACGAAGAAATCGGCCATGCTGCCGGCCGCGAGCGCGGCGAGCACCGCGAGCGGCAGCGCGAGCCGGTACGGCAGGTCGAACGCGACGAGCGACACGATGCCCGCGACCGCGACGGCCGCGAGCGTCGAGCGGTTCGCGACCGCCGACACCATGATCGGGATCAGCGCGAGCGTGCCGGCCAGTTCCAGCCCCCAGCTCGCGGGAAAGAAGCTCGCGAGCAGGATGCCGGCGAGCGACGACACCTGCCACGACAGCCAGCTCGCGAGCGCCATCCCCCAGAAATACGCTTCCTTGCCCGGCACGTGGCCGTTCGCGAAGCCCTGTTTCTGGAACAGCAGGTAGATCACGTCGCCGTTGAAATAGCCGATCGCGAGGCGCCGCCACAGCGGCAGGTAGGAAAAATGGGGAGCCAGCCCGGCACTGAAGATCACGAAGCGCGTGTTGACCATCGCGGCCGTGAGCAGCACGGTCCAGATCGGCAGCTTCGCGGCGAGGAGCGGCAGTACCGCGAGCTGCGACGAGCCCGCGTAGACGAGCAGCGACATCGCGCTCGCCTGCCCGAGCGTCATGACCGACTTGCTCATCGCGATGCCGGTGACGAGCCCCCAGGACAGGATCGCCATCAGTGTCGGGGAATAGTCGCGCGCGCCCTGGATCAGCGCGAAGCGGTCGGTGGCGGACAATCGAGCGAGCATGGGAAAGCGGGCCGCAGCGGGCGGTTCGTCGGGACGCCGGCGCCTCCTGCCGGTACGCCCCATCGTTATTGGAATCGGTACCGGGCGATTATAGCGCCGCCCCTGTGCCGGCCGACCGGATCGTCGCCAAATGACGCTAAAATAACCGTCTTTCCGGCTCAACGCTGCACACAACCGCATCCCAGGAGAATCCTATGTCAATGGCCGACCGCGACGGCAAGATCTGGATGGACGGCAAGCTGATCGACTGGCGCGACGCCAAGATCCACGTCCTGACCCATACGCTGCACTACGGCATGGGCGTCTTCGAGGGCGTGCGCGCGTACAAGACGGCCGATGGCAGCACCGCGATCTTCCGCCTGCGCGAGCACACGAAACGTCTGCTGAATTCGGCGAAGATCTTCCAGATGGACGTGCCGTTCGACCGGGAAACGCTCGAAGCCGCGCAACTCGAAGTCGTGCGCGAGAACAAGCTCGAGTCGTGCTACCTGCGCCCGATCATCTGGGTCGGCTCGGAAAAGCTCGGCGTGTCGGCGAAGGGCAACACGATCCACGTCGCGATCGCCGCATGGCCGTGGGGCGCGTACCTCGGCGAGGAAGGCCTCGCGAAGGGCATCCGCGTGAAGACGTCGTCGTTCACGCGCCACCACGTGAACGTGTCGATGGTGCGTGCGAAGGCGTCGGGCTGGTACGTGAACTCGATCCTGGCGAACCAGGAAGCGACGGCCGACGGCTACGACGAAGCGCTGCTGCTGGACGTCGACGGCTACGTGTCGGAAGGCTCCGGCGAGAACTTCTTCCTCGTGAACAACGGCAAGCTGTACACGCCCGACCTGGCGTCGTGCCTCGACGGCATCACGCGCGACACCGTCATCACGCTCGCGAAGGACGCCGGCATCGAGGTGATCGAGAAGCGCATCACGCGCGACGAGGTCTATACGGCCGACGAAGCGTTCTTCACCGGCACGGCCGCCGAAGTCACGCCGATCCGCGAGCTCGACAACCGCACGATCGGCAGCGGCGCGCGCGGCCCCGTTACGGAACAGCTCCAGTCGGCGTTTTTCGATATCGTGTCCGGCAAGAACGCGAAGTACGCGCACTGGCTGACGAAGGTCTGAGCGCGCCGCGCCACCGACCGCCCCACAAAAGAGTGATAAGAGAAAGTCTCATGAGTGAAATCAAGGAAATGCCGCTGGTCGAGCTGACGGCCAAGGATCTTCCCGCCTACTGCCCGAACCCGGCCATGGCGCGCTGGAGCGCGCACCCGCGCGTCTTCATCGACGTCTCGCACGGCGAGGCACGCTGCCCGTACTGCGGCACGCGCTACAAGCTGCGCGACGGCGAGGTCGTCAAGGGCCACTGAGCCCGGGCGGCCGGGCCCGCGGGCCCGCCACTCGCGAGGCGGCGCAGCCGGATGCCCGGCGCGCCGCCCTTCCCCATTCTGGCAACCCGAACGCGGCGCCCGCGCGCCGTGCTTCATTACGACATCGGAAGTCCACCTGATGCGTCGAGCGCTGGTTATCGCACCGAACTGGATCGGTGACGCATTGATGGCGCAGCCGCTTTTTGCGCTGCTGAAGAAGCTCCATCCCCGCATCGCGATCGATGCCGTCGCACCCTCGTGGGTCGCGCCGGTGCTCGAGCGGATGCCCGAGATCCACGATGTCTACGCGACCGATCTCGCGCACGGCAAGCTGCAGTTGCTGCGCCGCTGGCAGCTCGCGAGCGACCTGCGCGACGTCGGCTACGACGCGGCGTACGTGCTGCCGAATTCGCTGAAGTCCGCGGTGATCCCGTGGCTCGCGAACATCCCGCTGCGGATCGGCTACACGGGCGAGCACCGCTACGGGCTGTTGAACGTGCGGCACGCGAATCCGACCAAGTCGGGCGAGCGGCCGCCGATGACGACGCACTACGCGGCGCTCGCGTACGCGCCGGGCGCGAAGCTGCCCGAATCGATGAAGACGCTGCCCGCACCGCGCCTCGACGCCGACCTGAACGAGACGGCGCGCGTGTCCGCGCGCTTCAATCTCGATACGCGCAAGCCGCTCGTCGTGTTCTGCCCGGGCGCCGAATACGGCCCGGCCAAGCGCTGGCCGCCCGAGCACTTCGCGACGCTCGCGACGATCGTGCACCAGTCGTTCCCGTACACGCAGATCGTCGCGCTCGGCTCGCAGAAGGACGCCGCGGCCGCGCAGGCGATCGCCGACCACGCGCCGAACGTGCGCAACCTGTGCGGGCAGACGTCGCTGTCCGAGGCGTGCGCGCTGATCGCGCGCGCGAACGCGGTCGTCACCAACGATTCGGGGCTGATGCACGTCGCCGCCGCGCTGCGCCGGCCGCTCGTCGCGCTGTACGGATCGACCGATCCGCGCCACACCCCTCCGCTGTCGGACCTGGCGAAGGTACAATGGCTGCATCTCGAATGCAGTCCCTGCTTCGAGCGCGAGTGCCCGCTCGGCCACCTGAAGTGCCTGCGCGAACTCGGTCCCGAGCAGGTATTCGGCGATTTGCGCGGCATGCTCGTCGGGCAACGCTGACCCTGGCCGGCAGCGTCGCACGACGCGCCGGGCAATCCGATTCACCGGTGTGCGGCGGCCCCCTCCGGGCCGCCGTGCTGAATACGGCGCGCGACGCGCGCGAGAGACAACCCCGATGCCACGTTTTGCCCGCCTCTTCGAAGCCGCTGCCGATACGCTGAACGCCTACTACCAGGCCGTCGCCGATGCCAATCTCGACGCGCTGCTGGCGTTGTGGATCGACGAGGATTTCGCCAGCTGCGTATGGGCGGACGGCGAGCATCTGCACGGCCTCGACCAGATCCGCAGCGGGCTCGCCAACCGGCTCGCGACGCGCCCGGTAACGATCGAACCGCTCGACATCCGCGTCTACGACAGCCTCGGCACGGTCGTCTACACGATCGCCGAAGCGCATCAGCAGGCCGACCTGACGGCCGAACCCGACATGGTTTTCGCGACGTACGTGATGATTCACGAACGCGGCGAGTGGCGCATCGCGCACATCCACGCGAGCCCGATTCCCGAACAAGCGGCCGGGCAGTTCGCCGCGAAGATCCGTCACGGGCAGGGCCCGCTGCACTGACGAAAAGACGAAGCAACGCATACGCGGGGCGATCATGAGTACGGCTTCTCCGCCCACCTCGCCGCTCGCCGGGGCTCCGGCCCCGGACGACGACACACTGCGCTATCACGCGCCACGCTGGCTGCCGAACAGCCATGCGCAAACCATCGTGCCCGCGCTGTTCGCGCGACGACCGGCCGTCGCATACCGGCGCGAGCGATGGGAAACCCCCGATCACGACTTCATCGATCTCGACTGGGTCGCGTATCTCGACAGCGCCGCGCCGCCGCCCGATGCGCCGCTGTTCGTGCTGTTCCATGGCCTTGAAGGCAGCTCCGGCTCGCACTATGCGCTCGCGATGATGGCCGCCGCACGCGCGAAGGGCTGGCACGCCGTCGTGCCGCACTTTCGCAGTTGCAGCGGCGAGATCAACCGCCAGCCGCGTTTCTACCATCTCGCCGACAGCGCCGAGGTCGACTGGATCCTGCGCCGGCTCGCCGCGCAGCATCGCGGGCCGCTGGTCGCGGCCGGCGTGTCGCTCGGCGGCAACGTGCTGCTGCGCTGGCTCGGCGAGCATCGCAGCGACACGTCGATCCTGCGGGCGGCCGCCGCGATCTCGACGCCGATCGACGTGCATGCGGGCGGCCGCGCGCTGTCGCAGGGGTTCGCGATGATCTATACGCGCAGCTTCCTGAAGACGCTCAAGCGCAAGGCGCTCGCGAAGCTCGACCAGTATCCGGGGTTGTTCGACCGCGACGCGATGCTGGAGGCCGTGACGATGCGCGACTTCGACGAGGCCGTGACCGCGCCGCTGCACGGTTTCGCGGACGCCGACGACTACTGGACGAAGGCGACGACGCGGCCGCTGCTGCCCGCGATCGACGTGCCCACGTTGATCCTCAACGCCCGCAACGACCCGTTCCTGCCCGAATCGGCGCTACCGGGCCCGGCCGACGTATCGCCGGCCGTCGAGCTCGACCAGCCCGCGGCCGGCGGGCACGCGGGATTCATGACCGGGCCGTTCCCCGGCCGCCTCGACTGGCTGTCGGCGCGGGTGTTCGGCTATTGCTCGAAATTCGTCGACCATGGATGACATCGTCAGGCAGGCGCTCGCCAAATGGCCGAACGTGCCGCACTGCACCGGCTGGCTGCTGCTCGACCGGCGCGGCGAATGGCGGCTGCGCGACGACGCGGCGCAGGCGGCCGGCGAGCTCGGTTCGCCGGTCCGGCATGAGGCGCTGAACGCGTTCATCGGCCGCAACTACGCATGCGACGCGCAGGGCCAGTGGTTCTTCCAGAACGGGCCGCAGCGCGTGTACGTCGAGCTCGCCTATACGCCGTGGGTCGTCCGGCTCGCCGAGCGTGACGGGCAGCTCACGCTCGCCGACCAGACAGGCTCGGCGTTCGAACCGGACGAAGCCTGGCTCGACGATGGAGGCGGCGTGCTGTTTCGCGATGCGGGCACGCCGCCGCGCATCGCGGCGCTGCACGATCACGACCTCGGGCTGTTCGCCGATCACGCGGACTTCGACGCCGCGCCGCCCGTGCTGCGCTGGCGCGACGGCCGCGCGCTGCCGCTCGGCCACATCGTGTGCGCGGACGTGCCCGCGCGGTTCGGCTACGTCGTGAGTCCGGCACGACAGGCACGCGACGTGGCCGGCAGCGGCAACTGACCCACAGCCGCCCTTCCCGCGTTCGCCGGGCGCCGGCCGCTAACCGCGGCCGTTCTTGTCGTCCTCGCGCTCTTCCTTGTAACGCGCCTCGAATTCCAGCAACCGCGCGCCGATGATCGACTGCTCGTAGAACGACACGTCCTTCGCGTCGCGCGCTTCCTTCAGCTGACGGATCGCCGACGGCCACGCGCCGTCGAGTGCGAATTTCTCGGCGAGCGCGCGGCGCCGCGCGAGCACGTCGCCTTTGCCGTCGCTCGCCTTCGCGAGGTAGTCCCACCAGTCCGGCTGCTCGGGATCCGCCTTCGCCTGCGCGCGTGCGAGCGCCTGCGCATCGGTGAAGCGGCCCGCGGCGATCAGCGCCTGCAGGTGCGCGACGATCGCCGCGTGCGACGCCGGCCAGCGCCGCTGCGCGAGCGCCGCGAGCCGCACCGCATCGTCGGTCCGGCCCGCACGCCGCGCGATGTCGGCGGCCAGCACGTCGAGGCTCGGCGAACTGGTCGCCGGGTCGCCCTCGCGCCGCTCGCGCGCATCGAACGCGCCGTGCGCCGATGCGAGCGCCTTGTCCGCCGCGTCGTACTGGCCGAGCAGCGTGTTCGCGAGCGCGATGCCGTACCAGTTCGCCGCGACGTTCGGCGCCGTGCGATCGTCGATCTCGAGCTGCATCCTGCGCGCCTCGGCCGAGATGTCGGTGGGCGCACGGTTCTGCAGGACGCGCAGCCGCGCGCGCACGAATCCGTATTCCGCCGACTGGCGCGGCTGCCGGTACGGCGCGCGACGCGCGCGATCCTCCATGTCGGCGATCCGCTCGCCGGTCAGTGGGTGCGTGCGCGCATAGGCCGGCACGCCCGCATCGCCCATCGACGCGCGGTCGAGCCGCTCGAAGAAGCCCGGCATCCCGTACGGGTCGTAGCCCGCGCCGGCGAGCAACTGGAAGCCGACGCGATCGGCCTCGCGCTCGGCCGAACGCGAGAAGCGCAGCTGGTTGTCGACCGCATACGCCTGCCCGCCCACCGCGATCGCGCTGCCGAGATCGCCGCTTCTCGCGAGCACGCCGGCCAGCACGCCGAGCAGCATCGTCGCGAGCGCCGTGTAGCCGGTCTTCTCGCTCGCGCCGATCATCCGCGCGATGTGCCGCTGCAGCACGTGGCCCATCTCGTGGCCGACCACCGACGCGAGCTCCGATTCCGTCTGCGTCGTCACGACGAGCCCGCTGTTGATCCCGATGAAACCGCCCGGCATCGAGAATGCGTTGATCTGCGAATCGCGCACCGGGAACAGGTCGAAGTCCGGCATGTAGCCGCCGATATAGCGCGCGGCCGCCGCGGCCGCGAGGCGCGCCGCCATCGCGTTCAGGTAGTCGCGCACGAGCCAGTCGTCGAGATAGCCGGGGTCGCGCCGCACTTCGCGCATCACGCGCTCGCCGAGCCGGCGCTCGGCCCGCGGCGTCAACGAACCGCCGGAGCCGTCGCCGAGGTCGGGCAGCTCGAGTGCGCGCAACGGCGCGCGCAGGCTCGCGGCCGGCGCCGACACGCCGCCCGTGCCCGCAAACCGGCTCTCCGCGCCGCCGTACGTACCGAACACGCCGGTCGCGATGCCGGACGGCACGGTGGAAATCGACGGGGAATCGCCGGCCGCCGGCTCGAGCGGTGGCGCGGACGCGCTCTGCGCATGGCCGCTCGGCGGCAACGCGAGCGCGACCGACAGCGACACGGCAAGCAACTGTTTGACACGCATGGCAGGATGAAAACGACGCCGTCCCGCGCGCCGGGCGCGCATCGCGGCGTTTGGTCTGAATATTCGGGTCATTGTACCGGCGGCGGCGCGACTGTCTCGTGCCGCGCATGCGTCATCTGCGCCCCCGGCGACGCGAATGCCACTGCTATGATAAGCGCCCGTTGAGACGGAGCATGACATGTCAGGACTCACCCATTTCGATGCCGCCGGCCATGCGCACATGGTCGACGTCGGCGGCAAGCAGGAAACCCGGCGCATCGCGATCGCGCGCGGCACGATCCGGATGCTGCCGGCCACGTTCGCGCTGATCCGCGACGGCAAGGCAAAGAAAGGCGACGTGCTCGGCGTCGCGCGCATCGCGGCCATCCAGGGCGCGAAGCGCACCGCCGACCTCATTCCGCTGTGCCACCCGCTTGCGCTGACGCGCGTGGCCGTCGACTTCGAACTCGACGATGCGCTGCCGGGCGTGCACTGCGTCGTGCAGGTCGAGACGTTCGGCCGGACCGGCGTCGAGATGGAAGCACTGACCGCCGTGCAGGTCGGGCTGCTGACCGTCTACGACATGTGCAAGGCCGTCGATCGCGGGATGGTGATCACCGACGTGAGCGTGCGGGAAAAGCGCGGCGGGAAGTCGGGGGACTGGAAGGCGGAAGACGTCGCGGGTTGAAACGCCCGCCGCTGTGCCCTGGCGCGCAGATCACGGAGAATCGTCGGCCGTAACGATTCCCCGTTCGAACGATAGAGAATCAGAACAACAAGTCATCGATGACGAACACCACGCTGAAGTACGCCGCGCCGCTGCTGTGCGCGCTTTCCCTGCTGCCGGCCGTCGCATCGGCCGCCGGCGCGTGCCCCGCCGCCGACACCGCCGCACGCGCTGCAATCGACGCACAGCACCGCGTGCAACAGGTCCGCAATCCGCAAGGCGACGGTGGCGGCAACGTCGATATCTCGCCGCCGCTGCGCGACGCGCTTCGTGCGTACAAGCAGGCGCTCGTCGGCGCGATCGACGCGCGGCTCGCGTGCAGCGACGAACACGTCGAACCGGCTGCTCTGAAACGCACGCTCGCGGCCGCGCTCGGCGTGCCGGCTCAATCTGCCCAATCGACCCGATCGGCCTCGCTGAAAACCGGCGAATCGGCGTTCGGCCGCAATCCGGACGTCGACGTCGAACGCGGCGGCACGTCCCGCCCGCTTCTCTTCGTGCGCGCCGGCTTCGACATCGCGTGCGGCGACGACAACCTGCTCACCGCGTATGCATGGGAAAACGGCGGCTGGCGGCGCGTGCTGCGCTGGCAGGCCGACGATTACAAGGACATCGGCGGCGCCTACGGCGGCGGCTTCTGGTTCTCGGCGCTGCCCGGCGGGCAGGTCGCGGTCGTGCACGGCACGCCGTGGTGCTCGTCGCGCTGGAGCCGGTTCGGCGCGGACGTCCTCGCACCGGCAAACGGCCCGACCGCGCAACGCACGCTGTTCCATACCGAACACGGCTACGTGATCGACGACGACGCGATCCGCTTCAAGGTGCGCCCCGACGGCTTCGAACTGCGCGCGACGGTCGGCTCGCTCGACAGCGAAGTCATGACTCGGCCGGGCATCTTTCGCTACCGCGTCGACGGCGACACCGTGCAACGCGTGCAGCCCGCGGCGCTCAACGGCCGCGATTTCGTCGACGAATGGCTGAAGGTGGACGATGCGCTTGCGCGCGAATGGAGCGAGCCCGCCGCCGCCGCTGCCGCGCTGAAAGCCCGGCAGGCTTACAACGCGGAAAGCAAGGCGCCCGACACCGGCTTCGCGTACGGCCCCGTGCGCGGCTGCTCGGACAGCAAGGACCGCTTTCAGGTCGAACTGGATCTGACGGGCAAGAGCGGGGAAACCGTCGCGCGGCGCTATGCGCTGATTCGCCAGGAGCGCAACGGATTCACGATGCTCGGGCTGCGCAATTCGGCCGAACAGGCCTGCCGCGGCGCGAACCTGATGCCGCAGCACTGAACGTCGGGCACGCGCGGCGCAATGACCGCGCGTATCGACTTTCGACGGCCGCGCTAAACGGTGCGGCCCGACGGAGACAAAACCGGCCGGAAAACGGCGCGCAGGGCGCGCCATCCGCGCATCACTCGCCGCGTCGCGGCTCGAACACGAACGGTTGGGTCAGCAGGAATGGATTCGCGGTCGCGCCCGTCTGCACGCAGGTCGCGTGCGTCATCGCGTCGACGGCCGCGCGATCGGCCGCCGCATTGCGGCTGCTCGTCGTCACGGTGACGTTCTGCGCTTCGCCGGACGTCGTCATCAGCGCGCGCACGAGCACGGTCGCCGGACGCGTGAGCGGCTTCGCGGTGTCCGGATAGACGGCACGCGGAATGTGGCAGGTCAGCTTGCTTTCCTGCGACGACGACAGCATCGCGCAGCCGGAAAACAGCATCGCGACGGCGGGCAGGATCAGGTAGGTCGAGCGAATAGCCATGGTCGAATATCGTTCTTCAGCACGGTTCTGGACCAACGCGCCGTGCACCGGAAGACCTCGCCTCCGCATCACGCGCGTCGCACTGCGCCGCGGCCATCGGACCGGCGCCCCGTTACGGCCGCACGGCCGATCGATGCTCGGCCGCGATCCTGCCTGGCGGGCTTCCCGGCGAGCCGGGGTGCGGCAAGCGTCGGTCCCGAGCCCGGCGCGGGCCGGCAGACGAGCGCTTGCGCGCATTGTGCACGCGCCACCCGGCCAGCGGCGCCGATTTGACAATGATTGACGCGAATCGACGCGCCTTTGGCCGGAATCCGCTCGATTCATGAGGTAATCGACGCCCGGCCGAATTCACGCGGTTCACGCAGGGCCGATCTGCGCGACGGCTAACCCCGTCGCGCGGCAAACGCCGGAATTCCGCGTTCCGGCGGCCGCTGCGCGTCTTAATCCGAGTCGTCGTCGTCCGAGTCGTCGGCCGCATCGGCCGGCACTTCGCCGTACTTCGCGACGACGGCCGCCTTGAACGCCTTCAGCGCCGGCTGCTGGTCGCACAGCTTGTACAGCAGGGCCAGTTGCTGCGGCCAGTCCTTCAGCTCCTTCGCGAACACATGCAGGCGCGCGACGGTATCGAGCGCGTCGGCTTCGCGGCCCGCCAGCGCCTGCAGCGCCGCATAGCGGCGCAGCACCGTCTCGCCGGGCAGCAGCGCGATCGCGCGCTCATGGGCGACGAGCTTGGCCGGCAGGTCTTCCGGCGAAATCGTCAGCAGCGTCGCCGCGCCGTAATCGCCCCACGCGCCGAACAGCAGCGACGGCGCGTCGCGATACTGCGCGGCCGGGTCGTTGCCGTAATACAGCACTTCCGCGCGCTGGTAGTCGCGCAGCACGGGCACCGCCGCCAGCACGCCGCCGAACGACAGCACCGCGAACAGCCCGAACGCCGCGCGACCCGGCAGGATGCGCAGCGGCTTCACGTCGAGCAACCCGATCACGAACATCGCCGGCAGCAGGAAGAACATGTACTGCTGCGGATACTCGACGAGCGCATGCATCAGCAGGATGCCGATCAGCGCGAAGCCGAACACGCGCGTGCTCGACTGCGGCGCGCGCAGCGCACGCACGAACCACATCACGAGCGTGACGACGAGCACGCCAAGGCCGGCGAGACCGGACTTCGCGAGCAGGTCGATGAAGATGTCGTGCGAGTTGTTCGCGATCTCGACGCCACCCATCGTGCGCACGAGCGCAAACTGGTGCGACGGGAATTCGCCCCAGCCGACGCCGAGCAGCGGATGTTCGCGGAACATCGCGAGCCCGTACTTCCACAGGGCGAGGCGCGGCGCGATCTGCCCCGCGTCGCGCATCCGGTCGGCCGCCGATTCCGCGAGATTCAGGTGATAGTGCACGTTGGCCCAGCGCACCGCGACGTTCACCGCGATGAACGCGACCGCGAGCACGACCGGCATCAGCCACGCACGCGTATTGCCCGGCGCGCGGCGCGATTCGAGCCACGCCATCCAGAAGCCCGCGACGACCATCACCGCAACCTGCAGCCACGGCCCGCGCGACACCGTCAGCGCGAGACCGACCGACAGCACGATCGACAGCACGAACCACGCCCATACCGCGAGCCTGCGCGTCTGCACGAGATACAGCGCGCCGGCGAGCGCGAACGCGATGTAGGTGGCCAGATGGTTCGCCTGCGCCATGTTGCCGTACGGGCGGCGATCGGCCGCAACGTTGTACATCACGACGAACGGCGATACCGCCGACTCGAGGTGGAACAACTGCACGATCTGCGTTCCGACCGCGAACACGCCGCCGACGAGCAGCGCACCGGCCATCATCCGCGAGACGATTTCGGCCAACCCGTCGCGCGCGAGCGCGTAGCCGGCCTGCATCGCGACCAGCGCAGCGGCAAGATAACCGACCGCCAGCCAGTTCATCGACGGTACCTTGAGCTGCATCAGCGCAACCTGCGCGATCAGCACCACGGCGAACCCCAGCGGCACGACGAACGCGGCCGGCGCGGCAAACGGCTCGGCCGCACGGCCCGTCCGCGCGAGCAGGACGACCGACAGCCCCACCAGCAGATACAGCACCAGCGCGGAAAACTCGGAATAGAAGGTCGGGATCGGATACGTGTGATTCGTGATCGCATACGGCACGATCAGGGCGACAGCCAGCGCAACGAGCGACAACGAACGGGAAAAAGTAGAAGGCATGAGCGAACCGGATGTCAGCAACCGGCGCACTATACAAAACTTTCCCCCCTCTGTGCGGGGCCGTCGCGCGGCCACCCGGCGCCGCGGGACCGGCCCGGCCGGCCAAAGCGGCGGCCGGCGTGCCGCGCGCGCCGCCCTCCTCCTCCGCCGGCGCTATGCGCGGCACTCCGCTGGCGCATATTTCGCGGGCAGCGTCGCGGCGGTGCCCGGCAGCGGCCCGGCCCCCGGCGCCGGCAGCGACGACGCATCCTTGCCGGCGGCAAAGCACTCCCATGCGATCGCGCCGGCTTGCATCGCGCCTTTTTTGAGCGCCACGCGCGCGGTGGGTGCGTCGGCCTTGTCGGGCGCGGATGGCACGAGCACCAGCGTATTCGTGCCGGCCGCGGCGACGCGGGTCGTGAACGCAACCGAAATCTGGCCGGTCTCGCCGTCGATGGCAACCGATTCGACGTTGCGGGTCGCGGCCGGCGGGCTGTAGCCGCCGTCGAGGCTCGCGCCGCTCGCCGCGTTGTCGGCAACCGCGAGCCGCGCGGACGACGCGAGCGCGAGCCCCTCGCCGACGCGCGAACGCGCGAGGTAATCCTGGTACGCGGGAATCGCATAGGCAGCGACGACGCCGACGATCGCCAGGACGATCATCAGCTCGATCAGCGTGAAGCCGGCCGGCCGCCAGCGCGGCGACGGCCGGTTCGCGCGCCGCAGATCGGCGGCAACGCGACGGAACAGGGAAACGGAAAAGGCTTCGAACATGGCAGGCTCCGGAAACGAAAAACGCCTGCCGGTAAAGGCAGGCGTCTCGATCGTAGCCAGCGGGTCGCGATTCCGGCAGTCGGCCGGACGGCCAACGTCAGTGCGCGCGCGGTGCGCCGTGGCGCCGTCTGAGCGCGTAACCGGCCGCCACGACGAACAGTGCGCCGGCCATGCTCGCGCCGTAGATCGCGGGTGGCGTATCGAGCACCGGCCAGCGATCGCCGACCGGGTCGTTCACGATCAACCCGCCCGCGATCCAGCCGAGCAGCGCGGCGCCGAGCGTGACGACGATGGGGAAGCGGTCGAGCAGCTTCAGCACCAGCGTGCTGCCCCACACGATGATCGGCACGCTGACGACGAGCCCGAAGATCACGAGCGCCATCCGGTGCGACGGGTCGGCCTGCTCGGCCGCGCCGGCGATCGCGATCACGTTGTCGAGGCTCATCACCGCATCGGCGATCACGATCGTCTTCACGGCGTCCCACAGCCGGTCGGCCGGCTTGATGTGGTCGTGCGCGTCGGCGGCCGGCGCCATCAGCTTGACGCCGATCCACAGCAGCAGCAGCCCGCCGCCGATCTTCAGGAATGGCACGTCGAGCAGCGCGACCGCGAACGTGATCAGCGCGACGCGCAGCAGGATCGCCCCCGCGGTGCCCCAGACGACGCCGCGCAGCCGCTGGTTCGCCGGCAGGTTGCGGCAGGCGAGCGCGATCACGACCGCATTGTCGCCGCCGAGCAGGATATCGATGATGACGATCTGGAGAACGGCGCCCCAGTGCAGCGACGTCAGGAATTCGAGCATGGGGGTGAGGTGCAGGATATGGCCACCCGGCGGGCGGCCCGGTTCGTCGCCGGCACATGCGTAGCGCATGCCCGGTGCTTACGAATTCATTGCGCGAGCATAACAAAAAACGCCGGCAAAGCCGGCGTTTTCTGCAGGACGAACCCAGGCGGAAATATTACAGCGCTGCCTTCAGCAGGCGGCCCATTTCCGACGGGTTGCGCGTGACGGTGATGCCGCACGCTTCCATGATTTCCAGCTTCGCTTCGGCCGTATCCGCACCGCCCGAGATCAGCGCGCCGGCGTGGCCCATGCGCTTGCCCGGAGGCGCCGTGACACCCGCGATGAAGCCGACGACCGGCTTCTTCATGTTGGCCTTGATCCACTCGGCCGCATTGGCTTCGTCCGGACCGCCGATTTCGCCGATCATCACGACCGCATCCGTATCCGGATCGTCGTTGAACATCTTCATCACGTCGATGTGCTTCAGACCGTTGATCGGGTCGCCGCCAATACCGACTGCCGACGACTGGCCGAGGCCGAGTGCCGTCAGCTGCGCAACGGCTTCATACGTCAGCGTGCCCGAACGCGACACGACGCCGATGCGGCCCTTGCGGTGGATGTGACCCGGCATGATGCCGATCTTCAGTTCGTCCGGCGTGATCGTGCCCGGGCAGTTCGGCCCGAGCAGCAGCGTCTTGCGGCCTTCGCGGCGCATGCGGTCCTTCACTTCGATCATGTCGCGGACGGGGATGCCTTCCGTGATGCAGATCGCGAGATCCAGATCGGCTTCGACCGCTTCCCAGATCGCAGCGGCAGCGCCTGCCGGCGGAACGTAGATGACCGACACGGTCGCGCCGGTTTCTTCCTTCGCTTCCTTGACGCTCGCGTAGATCGGAATGCCTTCGAAATCTTCGCCGGCCTTCTTCGGGTTCACGCCCGCGACGAATGCTTCGCGGCCGTTTGCATATTCACGGCAGGCGCGCGTATGGAACTGACCGGTTTTGCCGGTGATGCCCTGCGTGATGACCTTCGTGTCCTTGTTGATCAGAATCGACATGTATTTTGACCTCTGTTCGATTGGCGTCGCGTATCTGCCGCGCCGCCATGCGTATTCGATAGCGTTACTTGCCTTCGGCAGCCGTGACGACCTTCTGCGCGGCTTCTTCCATGCTGTCCGCCGAGATGATCGGCAGGCCCGAGTCGGCCAGCATCTTCTTGCCGAGGTCCTCGTTCGTGCCCTTCATGCGCACGACGAGCGGCACCTTCAGGTTCACGGCCTTCGAACCGGCGATCACGCCTTCCGCGATCACGTCGCAGCGCATGATGCCGCCGAAGATGTTCACGAGGATCGCCTTCAGATCCGGGTTCTTCAGCATCAGCTTGAACGCTTCCGTGACCTTCTCGGTCGTAGCTCCTCCGCCGACGTCCAGGAAGTTCGCCGGTTCGCCGCCGAACAGCTTGATGGTGTCCATCGTCGCCATCGCCAGGCCTGCGCCGTTCACGAGACAGCCGATGTTGCCGTCGAGCGAGATGTACGCGAGGTCGAACTTCGACGCTTCGATTTCAGCCGGATCTTCTTCGTCCAGATCGCGGTACGCGACGATTTCCGGATGACGGAACAGCGCGTTCGAGTCGAAGTTGAACTTCGCGTCGAGTGCGATGACCTTGCCGTCGCCGGAGACGTTCAGCGGGTTGATTTCAGCCAGCGACGCGTCGGTTTCCCAGAATGCCTTGTACAGGCCTTGCAGGATGGCACGCGCTTGCGGAATCGAAGCAGCCGGCACGCCGATCTTCGCGGCGAGGTCGTCGGCCTGGGCGTCGAGCAGGCCGGTCGACGGCTCGACGATGACCTTGTGGATCAGTTCCGGGTGCTTTTCGGCAACTTCTTCGATGTCCATGCCGCCTTCGCTCGAACCCATCAGAACGATCTTTTGCGTCACGCGATCAACGACGAGGCTGACATACAGTTCCTGCTTGATGTCGGCGCCTTCTTCGACCATCAGACGGTTGACCTTCTGGCCTTCCGGACCGGTCTGGTGCGTGACGAGCTGCATGCCGAGGATCTGGTTCGCGTATTCGCGAACTTGCTCGATCGACTTCGCCACCTTCACGCCGCCGCCCTTGCCACGGCCACCCGCGTGAATCTGAGCCTTCACGACCCACACCGGGCCGCCCAGCTCTTCCGCCACCTTGACGGCCTCGTCAACCGAGAACGCCGGCTTGCCGCGCGGTACCGCGACTCCGAATTTCCGCAGGATTTCCTTACCCTGGTACTCGTGAATCTTCATGCGTGATTCCCTTCAGTCTGAGAGTTGGATGAAAAGTCGCTTAAGACGCTTCTTCGAATGATTTCCGTTCATTCCTTCGTGCTGCCTTCACCGGGCACGTTCGGCCGCTCCGCGCCATACCAGCGCGGGTAGTACTGCCGCACGACCTCGCCGTCGAACCGCAGCGCACGGCAGCGGCCGAGCTGGAAAGGCGGTTCGTCGTGCACGCCGTCCTGATCCGGCCCTTCGCCCCCCTCCTCGCGCACGTTCCACACGTCACCGGCGAACGCCTGGATCGCTGCCGTCGGCAGCACGGCGCACAGTTCGGTGAGATGGGAGCAGCCTGCGACACCGGACAAAAGTCGGTTCGCATCGCGGCGGAAGTGGCGGAAGAGATTGAGCCCGATGAGGGCCCGATAGGCGGGAGGGGCGGATTGACACTGACCGGGATAGGGCACCCATTCCGAAGACGCTTCGGCGTCGACGACATTGAGTTCACGATCGATAGTCACGCGCAGCCAGAGTTCGTGGATCGGCAGGCCTTGGGGCCGGATGCCCGACGCAAGCGCGACATCGCGCGGCTTGTGGTCGGTCAGGCAGGCTTCGATGTCCCACAAGCCGTCGCCGCGCTCGTAAGCTTCCGCTCGGATTGCGCGTCGATGTCGCAACTGACGGGGCACGGGCTCGGATAGCGGCATGCTGGAGGTTGAGGCCGAAGAGGAAAACCAAAGGATTTTAGCATATTGGGTATTTGAGACAGTTTGACGCGACGGCGGGTATTCCCGCCTGTCCGGAAGCGGTTGCGTTGCAGCAAAATCGCGCGCCACGCGCGCTCGGAGCGATCAATCGTCGATCGGGAAATCGTCGCCGACCTTCAGCAACTTCACGATGGTCGCGCTCGAGAAGCCGCGCGCGGCGAGAAAGCGCGCCTGCTTCGCACGCTCGGCCGGTGTTTGCGGCAGTGCACCGAACTTCTTGCGCCAGACAGCCTGCGCGCGCACCCATTCGGTCTCGTGCAACTGCGCGTTCACTTCCTCGACGAGGACGTCGCCGACCGCATGGCGCTTCAGCTCGCTGACGATGCGTGCGACACCGACGCGCGACGCACGACGATGCACGAGGCTCTCGGCAAAGCGCGCGTCGGACAGCCAGCCATCCTTCTCCAGCGCATCGAGCACCGGTTCGACGGACTCGTCTTCGCCGACATACGGCGCGAGCTTGCGCGCGAGTTCCGTGCGGCTGTATTCACGCCTCGACAGATAACCGAGCGCGCGGCCTTTCAACGAACGCGGCGGCTTCGACGACTTGCGTTCGCCGGCGCCCGGATCGTTGCCGGAAGCAGCGCTTGAAGCACCGCCCGCCGCACGGCGCGTGCGGCGCGGATGCTGGCTGCTGCGCGTATAGACATCTTCCGTCGCAGGCGCCGACGCATCGGATGCGCGATCGCCCGGGAAGCTGACACCGGACACGCGACGGCGGGACCGGTCGTGCGCGTCGAACGATTCATCGTCGTCGAACGGATCGTCCGGCGCGGCAATCTCAAACGAAACGAGGGCATCGTCGGATGCCCTCGTCGCGGTGCGGTTCGCGGCGTTGCTGCCGGCGACCCGCCGATCGGCGCCCGAGGATCCGGCTCGCCGGCCGGAGCGATCCGCCGTTTCCGGCGCGTCGCTCTCCTCCGGCTCGCCAGCCTGACCTCGGCGCCCGACCATCACTCTTCTTCGTCCACCGCCTCGGCTTCGTTGCCTGCACCATCGGGCATTGCGACGACGCCGAGCGATTCGCGGATGCGGTTCTCGATCTCGCGCGCGATTTCCGGATTCTCGCGCAGGAATTCACGCGCGTTGTCCTTGCCTTGGCCGATCTTCTCGCCGTTGTAGCTGTACCAGGCGCCCGCCTTGTCGACGATCTTCGCCTGCACGCCGAGATCGATGATCTCGCCCTGACGCGAAATGCCCTCGCCATACAGGATGTCGAAGATCGCTTCGCGGAACGGCGGCGATACCTTGTTCTTGACGACCTTCACGCGGGTTTCGTTGCCGATCACCTCGTCGTTCTTCTTGATCGAGCCGATCCGGCGGATGTCGAGACGCACCGACGCATAGAACTTCAGCGCGTTGCCGCCCGTCGTGGTTTCCGGGTTGCCGAACATCACACCAATCTTCATACGAATCTGGTTGATGAAGATCACCAGGCAGTTCGTGCGCTTGATCGTGCCGGTGAGCTTGCGCAGCGCCTGCGACATCAGGCGGGCCTGCAGACCCGGCAGCGAATCGCCCATCTCGCCTTCGATTTCGGCCTTCGGCACGAGCGCCGCGACCGAGTCGATGACGATCATGTCGACCGAGCCCGAGCGCACCAGCGCATCGGTGATTTCCAGCGCCTGCTCGCCGGTGTCCGGCTGCGAGATCAGCAGCTCCGGCACGTTCACGCCGAGCTTCGACGCGTACTGGACGTCGAGCGCGTGCTCGGCATCGATGAACGCGGCCGTGCCGCCGATCTTCTGCAGCTCGGCGATCACCTGCAGCGTGAGCGTGGTTTTACCGGACGATTCCGGACCGTAGATCTCGACCACCCGGCCGCGCGGCAGGCCGCCGACGCCGAGCGCGATGTCGAGCCCCAGCGAACCCGTGGAGACGACCTGGATGTCCTCGGCCGCCTCGCCGTCGCCCATCCGCATGATCGACCCTTTGCCGAACTGCTTCTCGATCTGCGCGAGTGCGGCCGCCAGCGCCTTGCTCTTCTCGGCGGTCATCCCGGAGCCCTTCTTGCTTTCTTCCATGAATCGTCCTTTGCTATGATGAGCAGCGTCTGTTAAAGGCGCGCCCGCTTTCAAGCGCCGCCCACGAATGCAGACACTGTATAAAAAAACAGTGTTTTATGCAAGCCCGCAATGCGGGCTGCGTTATACACAAATAACTTCGGAGACAGCCGCGCCGGCGTGAACGCCCTGCCGGCCATCGGTCAGCAACATGCGAATTCTCATCGCCGAAGACGACAGCATACTCGCGGACGGCCTCACCCGGTCACTCCGCCAATCGGGCTATGCGGCCGACCACGTGAAGAGCGGCGTCGACGCCGATACCGCACTGTCGATGCAGTCATTCGACCTGCTGATCCTCGATCTCGGGCTGCCGAAAATGTCCGGGCTCGACGTGCTCAAGCGCCTGCGCGCCCGCAATTCCAACCTCCCCGTGCTGATCCTGACCGCCGCCGACAGCGTCGACGAGCGCGTGAAGGGGCTCGACCTCGGTGCGGACGATTACATGGCCAAGCCGTTCGCGCTCAACGAGCTCGAGGCGCGCGTGCGTGCGCTGACCCGGCGCGGCGCGGGCGGCGGCCCGACCGTCGTGCGGCACGGCTCGCTCGCGTTCGACCAGGTCGGCCGCATCGCGTATGCGAACGAACGCGTGCTCGATCTCTCCGCGCGCGAGCTCGGCCTGCTCGAGGTGCTGCTGCAGCGGATCGGCCGGCTCGTGTCGAAGGAGCAGCTCGTCGACCATCTGTGCGAATGGGGCGAGGAAGTCAGCAACAACGCGATCGAAGTCTACGTGCACCGGCTGCGCAAGAAGATCGAACCGAGCGGCGTGCGGATCTCGACCGTGCGCGGCCTCGGCTATTGCCTGGAAAAGGTCGCGCCCGCCGCGCCGGCCGACACGACAGCGCCCCAGCCCGCGGTGGCCGGCACGCCGCTGCGCTGAAGCCGGGCGTCGCCGCGATGGCCACGCCGGCCCATTCCCGCCACCCGACCGGCGCGCCGTCGTCGGCCGCCGACGAGGCGCGCGACGCGCGCTACGAGAACCCGTTCGCACCGCCCGACGAAACCGATGCGGCCGAGGCCCCGCGCCCGCGCTCGCTGTTCGGCGAAATCCTCGACTGGATGCTCGCGCCGCTGCTGCTGCTGTGGCCGATGAGCATCGCCGTCACCTATCTCGTCGCGAAAACGATCGCGAACAGCCCGTTCGACCGCACGCTTGAAACCAACGCATACGTGCTCGCACGGCAGATCCACCCGGTCAACGGTGTCGCCGAGCTGACGCTGCCGGAGCAGGCGCGCGACTTCCTGCGCGCGGACAACGTCGACAGCGTTTACTTCCAGGTGCTCGGCACGCGCGGCGAGCTGGTCGCGGGCGAAGCCGACATGCCGCTGCCGCGCGACGAGGACCGCCCGCCGCCGGGCGTCGTCGTGTTTCGCGACGACCTGCTGCGCGGCAACGACGTGCGCGTCGCGTATACGACGGTCGCGCTGCCGCAAGCGAGCGGCGTGCAGCCCGTGCTCGTGCAGGTCGGCGAGACGCTCGACAAGCGCAACGCGCTCGCGAACGACATCATCAAGGGCGTGATCCTGCCGCAGTTCGTGATCCTGCCGCTCGCGATCCTGCTCGTCTGGTTCGGGCTGTCGCGCGGGCTCGCGCCGCTCAACGCGCTGCAGGCGCACATCCGCGCGCGGCGGCCCGACGACCTGTCGCCCGTCGAGGCGCAGCGCGCGCCGCCCGAGATCGAACCGCTCGTCACGTCGTTCAACGACCTGCTCGCGCGTCTCGAACAGAACATGGCGCTGCAAAAGCGCTTCATCGCCGACGCCGCGCACCAGATGAAGACGCCGCTCGCGGGCCTGCGCACGCAGGCCGAGTTCGCGCTGCGCCACCCCGTCCCGCCCGACGTGCAGCGCTCGCTCGAGCAGATCGCGACGAGCTCCGAGCAGGCCGCGCGGCTCGTCACGCAACTGCTTGCGCTCGCGCGCGCCGAGAACCGCGCGAGCGGGCTCACGTTCGAGCCGGTCGAGATCGCCGCGCTCGCGCGGCGCGCGGTGCGCGACTGGGTGCAGGCCGCGCTCGCGAAGCGGATGGATCTCGGTTACGAAGGCCCGCCGGACGACGCGCCGCTCGACGTCGACGGCAATCCGGTGATGCTGCGCGAGATGCTCGGCAACCTGATCGACAACGCGATCCGCTACACGCCGGCAGGCGGCCGCATCACCGTGCGCGTGCATGCCGAGCCCGCGGCGCGGCTCGTGCATCTCGAAGTCGAGGACACGGGCCCCGGCATCCCGACCGCCGAGCGCGAGCGCGTCGTCGAGCGCTTCTACCGGATCCTCGGCCGCGAAGGCGACGGCAGCGGCCTCGGGCTCGCGATCGTGCGCGAAATCGCCACGCAGCACGGCGGCACGCTGACGCTCGACGATCACGTCTACCAGCAGGCGCCCCGCCTCGCCGGCACGCTCGTGCGCATCAGCCTGCCGCTGGCGGAAGCCGCCCCGGATTAACCCTGACGCGCACCGCAGCAACGCGCCGCAATCGCGCCGAAACCGGCGGTTTGCCGGACGTTCGCGCCACAATCGACGCGCGAAGCTCCCGATTCGTCGCGGGTTAACACGCAGTCGTTTTATCCGCGCAAGTCAGTGCGCCGTAAGTTTCCGTGCCAATAATCGTCGACAGGCCCGCCCACCCAAGGCGGCCGCATATCTATATCAAGGGACTTGGAGACGATTCATGGCAACGTTAGGCGGGCAAATTTCGCACGCGCCGATGACGGGCGAAGAAAAGAAGGTGATCTTCGCGTCGTCGCTCGGGACCGTGTTCGAGTGGTACGACTTTTACCTGGCCGGGTCACTCGCGGCCTACATCAGCAAGAGCTTCTTCTCCGGCGTCAATCCGACCGCCGCATTCATCTTCACGCTGCTCGGCTTCGCGGCCGGCTTCGCGGTTCGACCGTTCGGCGCGATCGTGTTCGGCCGGCTCGGCGACATGGTGGGACGCAAGCACACGTTCCTCGTGACGATCGTGATCATGGGCATCTCGACGTTCGTGGTCGGGTTCCTGCCCGGCTACGCGTCGATCGGCATCGCCGCGCCCGTGATCTTCATCGCGATGCGGCTGTTGCAGGGCCTCGCGCTCGGCGGCGAGTACGGCGGTGCGGCGACCTACGTCGCCGAGCATGCGCCGGCGAACCGTCGCGGCTTCTACACCGCGTGGATCCAGACGACCGCGACGCTCGGGCTGTTCCTGTCGCTGCTCGTGATCCTCGGCGTGCGCACGTTCATCGGCGAGGAAGCGTTCGGCAGCTGGGGCTGGCGCATTCCGTTCGTCGCATCGATCGCACTGCTCGCGGTGTCGGTGTGGATCCGGCTGCAGTTGAACGAATCGCCGGTGTTCCTGCGCATCAAGGCGGAAGGCAAGACGTCGAAGGCACCGCTGACCGAAGCGTTCGGCCAGTGGAAGAACCTGAAGATCGTGATCATCGCGCTCGTCGGCCTGACGGCCGGCCAGGCCGTCGTGTGGTACACGGGCCAGTTCTACGCGCTGTTCTTCCTCACGCAGACGCTGAAGGTCGACGGTGCAAGCGCGAACATCCTGATCGCGATCGCGCTCCTGATCGGCACGCCGTTCTTCCTGTTCTTCGGTTCGCTGTCGGACAAGATCGGCCGCAAGCCGATCATCCTCGCGGGCTGCCTGATCGCGGCGCTGACCTACTTCCCGCTGTTCAAGGCGCTCACGCACTACGCGAACCCGCAGCTCGAGATCGCCACGCAGAAGGCGCCGATCACCGTCGTCGCCGATCCGGCCACCTGCTCGTTCCAGTTCAACCCGGTCGGCACGTCGAAGTTCACCGACTCGTGCGACATCGCGAAGAGCGCGCTCGCGAAGGCCGGCCTGAACTACGAGAACGTCGCGGCGCCGGCCGGCACGACCGCGCAGATCAAGGTGGGCGACACCGTGATCGACGCGTACGACGCCAAGGGGGCTGACGCAAAGGCGAAGGGGGCGGCGTTCGACAAGACGCTCGCGACCACGCTGAAGTCGGCGGGCTATCCGGCGAAGGCCGACCCCGCGCAGCTCAACTGGCCGATGACGATCGTGATCCTGACGATCCTCGTGATCTACGTGACGATGGTCTACGGGCCGATCGCCGCGATGCTGGTCGAGATGTTCCCGACGCGGATCCGCTATACGTCGATGTCGCTGCCGTATCACATCGGCAACGGCTGGTTCGGCGGCTTCCTGCCGGCAACCGCGTTCGCGATCGTCGCGGCGAAGGGCAACATCTATTCGGGGCTCTGGTATCCGATCATCATCGCGCTGGCCACGTTCGTGATCGGCCTGCTGTTCGTCAAGGAGACGAAGGACTCGAACATCTACGCGCAGGATTGAGGTCAAGGCGCGGGCTGGCGGCGGTCACCGGGCTTGCCCCGGTGACTGGCAACCGGCTCCGCGACGAGGCCGGCTCGGGCTGCCGGCAACTTTTTTCACGGAAGATGAAAAAAGGTGTTGACAGCCAGAAGCCTCATCGGCATAATTTATTTCTTCGGCGAATTAGCTCAGTCGGTTAGAGCGACGGAATCATAATCCGCAGGTCCGGGGTTCGAATCCCTGATTCGCCACCAAATGCAAAAAGGGCCCAGCGCAAGCTGGGCCCTTTTTCTTTGCGCCTCAAAGTACTTCTCTCCGCAAAACGCTCCCGGTCGCGGTCGGCATCGTACGACGTCCCTCAGCGATTCCCATGAATCGAAAACCTGCGGCGAGTCGAAGACAGCGAAACCCTGGAAATGCCGGGCATGGAATTCACAGCGCTTCTGCCGTAAGGCAAAACAATCGACGGCGTTTGATGATTCCTATGAAACCGGCGCAGCCGACAACCAGGCCGCACCGCCCCATCACGCCGCCACCGACCCTCTCTCCAGCTTCGCCGCATGCGCAAGCACCTTGCCGCGCCAGTTCTCGCCGCCCTCCAGCGCCGGTGTCGACTCGAACACCTCCGCGATCCAGTCGGCGAACACGCGCACCTTCTGCGACAAATGCCGGTTGTGCGGATAGACGATCGAGATCGGCTTCGGCTTCGGATTGCAGTCGGGCAGCACCTCGACCAGCGACCCGTCGAGCAGGTTCGGCAGCACCATGAACAGCGTCGGCTGGATCATCCCGAACCCTTCGAGCCCGCACGTCACGTAGGCATCCGAATCGTTGACCGTGACGTCACCGCTCATCCGTACCTCGACCGGCTTGCCGTCGATCATGAACACCCACGGAATTGCACGCGCGCCGTGGCTCGCACGAAAATTCACCGCATGATGTTCGGCGAGATCGGCAATCTCGTGCGGCTCGCCATGACGCGCGACGTAATCGGGCGACGCGCAGGTGACTCGCTTCAGCATCCCGATGCGCCGCGCGACCATCGACGAATCCTCGAGCGGCCCGACCCGGATCATGCAGTCGATGCCCTCCTCGACCGGATCCACGTAGCGATCGGAAAGCCCCAGCTCGAGCGTGATGTCCGGATAGCGCTGCCGGAAAATCGACAGCGACGGCAGCACGATGCGCCGCCCGAGCGAGCTCGGCATGTGGACGCGCAGCACGCCGCTCGGCTTGCGGTTGCCGGTCTGGAAGCTCGCGTCGGCTTCCGCGATCTCCGCGATGATCTTCATGCAATGCTCGTAGTACGCGGCGCCTTCCGGCGTCAGCGACAGCCGGCGCGTCGTCCGGTGCATCAGGCGCACGCCGAGCAGCGCCTCGAGATTCTGGATGATGGTCGTGACCGACGCGCGCGGCATCGCGAGCGTGTCGGCCGCGCGCGTAAAGCTGTTCGCGTCGACCACACGGGTAAAAACTTCCATTGCCTGGATTCGGTCCATGCTGCCCCCCTTCGAATCGCCAACAGAACAGAATAGAGCGCGCGGCGGGCGCGGCACAAGCCCCCACCTATTGTTCTCCAATCCTGAATAGTCTCGGCATTTCGCACTGGAAAATGATCGGTTTTCGTTCAGCTCCAGACGGCAACCGCTCCGGCCCCGATCGCGCACCGCGCGTTACCGCACGAACCGCTCCCGATACGCCTGCGGCGACACGCCCAGCACACGCACGAAGCTGCGCCGCAACGTCTCCTCCGAACCGAATCCGCATCGCGCGGCGATCCGCTTGACGGGCCAGGTCGTTTCGCCGAGCAGGCGCTGCGCGGCCTCGACGCGGATCTGCTCGACCGCGCGCGCGGGCGTGCGGCCGGTTCCCGCGCGATAGTGGCGCACGAAGCTGCGCTCGCTCATGCGCACGCGCTCGGCCAGCGCGGGCACCGACAGGTCGGCCGCCAGGTGCTCGGCCATCCACGCATGCAGTTCGCCGAACCGGTCGTCGGTGCGCTGCATCGACAGCATCGCGCTGAACTGCGCCTGTCCGCCCGGACGCTTCAGGAACACGACGAGTTCGCGCGCGGCGTCGAGCGCGGTCGCCCGCCCGAGATCCTCCTCGACCAGCGCGAGCGCAAGATCGATGCCGGCCGTCACGCCGGCCGACGTCCACAGCGCGCCTTCGCGGATGAAGATCGGATCGGCTTCGACGCGCACGTTCGGGTAGCGCGCCGCGAATTCGTCGCAGCGCGCCCAGTGCGTGACCGCGCGCCGTCCGTCGAGCAAGCCGGCCTCGGCGAGCAGGAACGCGCCGGTGCAGACCGACGCCACGCGCCGCGCACGCGCCGCCTGCTGCCGCACCCAGCGCACCAGCCGGGCATCCTGCGATGCCGCGTACACGCCCTTGCCGCCGGCGACGATCACCGTATCGGGACGGCGCGCGGCCGAGCGCAGCGACTCGGCCATCACGACGAGGCCCGACGACGTCTCGATGGGCCCGGCGTCGGCCGCGACGACGCGCGGCGCATACGGCGCCGGTTGCCCGCGCTCCAGCGCGAGTTCGTTGACGGACGCGAACACCTGCAGCGGCCCCGACACGTCGAGCAATTGCGCGCGAGGGAACGCGAGGATCAGGATCGAGCGCGGGGTGGCAGGCATGGCGATTGGCTGAAAACGTGGGCGATATGGCAATTTCGCCAAACACTACGCGCCTAGAATCGATCTGTCCATCGTGTACCGGCAACGGCGCGTTCCTCTTCCACCCGGAGTCTTCGCATGACCCTGCATATCGGCCTTCTCGTGTTTCCCGGCGTCCAGCAACTCGATCTCACCGGCCCGCACGACGTGCTCGCATCGCTGCCCGACACAACCGTCCACCTGGTCTGGAAGTCGCGCGACGCCATCGCGTCGAGCAGCGGCCTTGCGCTCGCGCCGACCTGCACGTTCGACGACTGCCCGCCGCTCGACGTGATCTGCGTTCCAGGCGGCATCGGGATCAACGACCTGCTGCTCGATGCCGAAACGATCGCGTTCGTGCAGCAGCGCGCGGCCACGGCGCGCTACGTGACGTCGGTCTGCACGGGCGCGTTGCTGCTCGGCGTGGCAGGCCTGCTGCGCGGGCGGCGCGCGACGACGCACTGGGCGTTCCACGCGTTGCTCGAACCGCTGGGTGCGGTGCCCGTGCGCGAGCGCGTCGTGCGCGACGGCAACCTGATCACCGGTGGCGGCGTGACGGCCGGCATCGACTTCGCGCTGACGATCGCCGCGGAACTGGCCGGCGACGAAGAGGCGCAGGCGATCCAGCTTCAGCTCGAATACGCGCCCGCGCCGCCGTTCGACGCCGGCTCGCCCGACACCGCACCGGCATCGATCGTGAAGCTGGCCACCGAACGGTCGGCGGCCAGCTTCGCGAAGCGCAAGCAGACGATCGAGCAGGCGCTGCGCGCGATGTCTCACTGAATGCGGGCGCGGGGAAATTGACTGGAAGACGACGCGCATTCGCGCAGGAGAACATATCGATGAACATCATCCGCAGCGCGGCATTCACCGCGGACCGCCCGTGGGACGCGCTCGACATCGCGAACCTGAACGGCATCACGGTCCGGCTGCACTGGACCGACCAGCCGTATCGATGGCATGTGAACGACGGGGAGGAAGTGCTCGCGGTGCTCGACGGTCGCATCGAGATGCGCTACCGCGAAGCGGGCATCGAGCACGCAACGGTGCTCGAAACCGGCGACGTCTTCCACGCGACGGTCGGCACCGAGCACGTCGCGCATCCGCTCGGCGAAGCGCGCATCCTCGTGATCGAGGCGGAAGGCAGCGTCTGACGGCGGTCGAGTCGGTGCCCGACGCGCGCTGGTAGACGGCGGTCAGAGACACGTCGGTGCGCTTCGACAGGAAGTCATCGAGCCCTGCCGCGACCGGGTGATACGTCGCGCCGTCGCGGCCGCTCAGACGAACAGCGCAATGCACAGCGCGGCGCCGCACAGATACGTGCCGAGCGCACCGATGAAACGCACGGGATTCGGCCTGGCCATCGTCGGCCACGCGAGCAATCCGATCACGAGCAGGCAGCGGCATGCGGTCGCCGCGACGATCAGCGACAGGATCGCGCGCGACGGATCGTGTGCGCCGAAATAAAGAAACAGCACCGCGAGAAACGGCGCGTATTCGGCCGTGTTGCCGTGCGCGCGCACGATCTTGTGCAATCCGTCGGTCGGATCGGGCGCACACCCGGACCCGGTGGTGCACCGAAAGCGCGTGACGGACACGACGAGCCCGAGCCCGAACAGCAGCAGCCCGAGGATGGCCGTGCAAACGAGCGCGACGGGATGGATCGGCATGGGACTCCCGGCGAAGGCGGAAATGCGCTGCAGATTCGGCGATCGTACCCGCGGCCGGCGCGCGCGGCTATCGCGGAAAACCGTAGCGTCGCCGCGCGCCGCCCACGATTTCACGAACAGGATCCGGCCCGAATTGCCGCGATACCGCAGCGCACGAAACCGGTGCAACGACCGCCTGCCCGGCCGCCCGAGCCTGCCCGCCGACACCCTTGTCACGCGGACGCTTCAGCGCCGAACGCGCAAACGTTAGCCCGCGACGGCGCGCGCCGCCGCGCCGCAACGCCGGTTGCCGGGCGTCACAGGCACGTGCGTTGCGTCGGCGCATCTCGGTAGTGAACCACCCTTGGCAGCCCGCGGTTGAGGACTACACTAATTCTTAATGGGGTGCGGCCGGAGCCCGTGCCTTCAGGGAGACGCCGCCATGAATCGGCCGCTGAATCGTATCCTGCCGCGCGTGACCGGTCTTGCATCGGTCTGGACGTGGGTCAAGTGGTCTTTGCTGGCCGCGCTGGTGATCGCGGTGGCGATCGTTGCGCGACTCGTGCAGACCGAGATCGAAACGTCCCGGCTGCAGGCGCACTATCTGTCCGAGCTCACCCGCGATGTCGGCTACACGGTCGAAACGGGCGCGAGCGATCACATCCGCTTTCCCGCGAACGGTCCGTACGACCAGCGCTTCGGCTACGCGATGATTCCGTCGTTCCAGGAGCGGCTGCTCGCACGCGGCTTCGTCGTCGGCAAGCAGGCGCGCGATTCGCAGCGGATGCTGTCGCTCGGCGATCGCGGGTTGTTCCTCCCTTATGACGAGAAGGACCAGGCGGGCCTGATGCTGTTCGACTCGACCGGCGCGCCGCTGTTTTCGACGGTGTTCCCGCAGCGCGTCTACGCCGACTTCGACACGGTGCCGCGCGTGGTCGTCGATTCGCTGCTGTTCATCGAGGATCGCTACCTGCTCGACGCGAACGAACCGAACCGCAACCCGGCGATCGACTGGGGGCGCTTCGGCCGCGCGGTCGCCGACCAGGCACTGCACGTCGTCAACCGTCACCAGGCGCGCCCGGGCGGCAGCACGCTTGCGACGCAGATCGAGAAATTCCGCCATTCGCCTGAGGGTCGCACCGCGACGCCGCCCGAGAAGCTGCGGCAGATTGCGTCCGCGTCGATCCGCGCGTACCTGAACGGCCCGCAGACGATGCTCGCGCGCCGCACGATCGTCGTGCACTACCTGAACTCGGTGCCGCTCGCCGCGCGGCCGCATATCGGCGAAATCACCGGCATCGGCGACGGTCTCGCCGCCTGGTACGGCCGCGACTTCAACGACGTGAACCGGATCCTGTCCGCGCCGACGACCGGCGACAACGTCGACGAGCAGGGCAAGACGTTCCGCGAGGTGCTGTCGCTGATCATCGCGCAGCGCGCGCCGTCGTACTTCCTCAACCACGGCTATCCGGCGCTGCAGCGGCTGACCGACAGCTACCTGCGGCTGCTGTCGAACGGCGGCGTGATCTCACCTGCATTGCGCGACGCCGCGCTGTCCGCGCAGATCGAGCGCAGCGCGCCGCCCGCCGCCGCGCAGGTGCAGTCGTTCGTGTCGCGCAAGGCCGTGACGTCCGCGCGCGCATCGCTGCTGTCGGCCCTCGGCATCAGCGACGTGTACCAGCTCGACCAGTTCGACCTGGAGGCGACCAGCACGCTCGACAACGGCGTGCAGCGGGCCGTCGCCGAAAGGCTCGCGAAGGCGTCGACGCGCGACGGCGCGCAGGCCGCCGGCCTCTACGGCTACGAGATGCTCGCACCGAAGGACGATCCGTCGCATCTCACGTACAGCTTCACGCTGTACGAACGTCGCAACGGCGCGAACATGCTGCGCGTGCAGACCGACAGCGTGAACGAGCCGTTCGACGTGAATCGCGGCGGCCGCATCAACCTCGGCTCGACCGCGAAACTGCGCACGCTGATCACGTACCTGCAGATCGTTTCCGACCTGCATGCGCGCTATGCGAACCTGTCGAACGCGGAGCTTGCCCGCGTGAAGCCCGACCCAGCCGACGGGCTGTCGCACTGGGCGCTCGACTATCTGTCGCATACGCGCGACCGCTCGCTGCAGGCGATGCTCGACGCGGCCGTCGAACGCAAGTATTCGGCGAGCCCCGACGTGTTCTACACGGGCGGCGGCGCGCAGGTGTTCTCGAACTTCGAGAAGTCGGACAACGGCCGCATCCTGACGCTGCACGCGGCGTTCGAGCATTCGGTCAACCTCGTGTTCGTGCGGCTGATGCGCGACATCGTCCACTACGAGACGCTGCAGGTGGCCGGCCCGTCGTCGTCGTGGCTCGGCGATCCCGAACAGCGCCGGCATTACCTGCAGCAGTTCGTCGACGGCGAAAGCCAGGTCTACGTGAAGCGCTACTACACGCGCTATGCGGGCAAGGCGCCCGACAACGCGCTGGCGCTGATGCTGAAGGACGTGCGCAAGTCGCCGCCGAAGATCGCGACGGTGCTGCGCAGCGTCGCGCCGAACGAGTCGCTCGCGTGGTTCGATGCGCAGATGCGCGCGCAACTGAAGGGCACGCCGGCCGCGACGCTGTCCGACGACGATCTCGCCGCGCTCTACGCGAAGTACGCGATCGACCGCTTCAACCTCAACGATCGCGGCTATATCGCGAGCGTGCACCCGCTCGCGCTGTGGACGCTCAACTACCTGCGCGCGCATCCGACCGCGTCGCTCGGCGATGTCCAGCGCGACAGCCGCGATGCGCGTTTCTACACGTACTCGTGGCTGTACAAGACGCGCTACCACGCGACCCAGGACCGGCGCATCCGCCGCATGGTCGAGCTGCGCGCATATGCGGAGATCACGAAGTCGTGGCGCGCGCTCGGCTACCCGTTCGCGGAAGTCACGCCGTCCTATGCGGCGGCGATCGGCGCATCGGGCGACCAGCCCGACGCGCTCGCGAAACTGATCGGGCTGATCGCGAACGGCGGCCAGAAAGCGCCGACCGAGACGATCACGCGGCTCGACTTCGCGAAGGGCACGCCGTACGAGACGCGCTTCGTGCGCGCGGCCGCGCAGCCGCAGCCGACGCTGTCGCCGGAGATCGTCAACGTCGCGCACACGCTGCTGCGCGACGTCGTGCTCAGCGGCACCGCGCGTCGCCTTGCGGGCGGCTTCACGCTGCCCGACGGCAAGACGCTCGAGGTATACGGCAAGACGGGGACGGGCGACCAGCGCTTCAACGTCTACGCGCGCGGCGCGCGGCTGATCGAGTCGCGCAAGGTGAACCGCAGCGGCACGTTCGTGTTCGTGCTCGGCGACCGGTTCTTCGGGGTCCTGACGGCGACCGCACACGAACCGTATGCGGCACGCTACGATTTCACGAGCGCGATGGCCGTGCAGTTGCTGAAGTCGATGGCGCCGGCGCTCGCACCGCTGATCGAACGCCCGACCGGCACCGGCGCGCGCACCGCGGGCCCCGCGCCGCACGCGGAAATGCCCGCGCCGGGCACCGCCGCGGGGCAACCGTCCTGACCGCGGCGCGTACGTTCAATCGATGACACGCCGCTCAGTGCGAGCGGCCGTCGTAGTGCGTGACCGGCAGCGCGTCGAGGTCGACATCCTCTACGCAGCGCACGTTGATCGCGGCCATCGCGGTGCCGTTCGGATGAACGCCCTCGGCGAACGGATGCATCCCGCAGCGCTTGCAGAAGCGATGCTCGATCACGTGTTTGTTGAACAGGTAGGTCGCGAGGTTCTCGTCGGGCGTGAGGAGCTTCATGTGGTCGCGCGGCACGAACCACATCAGCGCGCCCTTGCGCTGACAGATCGAGCAGTTGCACGCCATCACGCCCTGCAGCTCGCCTTCCACCTCGAACTTCACGTCTCCACAATGACAGCTTCCGCGATAAAGCATGGTTGTCTCCCGGTGCGGCCCGCGCGCATCGGCGGCGCCCGGACGGGACACCGTTGGCCAGGCCGATTCAAGCAGGTACAGTAGCGCGCACATGCGCCGCACGCAATGTCCGGCGGCGCCCGTCCCGACCCTCCCCAACCAAGGAAAACCGTCATGCTCGAACTGCGCCCCGGCTGCGAATGCTGCGACAAGGACCTGCCGCCCGATTCGGCGGATGCGCGCATCTGCACGTTCGAATGCACGCGGGCGGCGAGCCGTTCTGCGCGACCTGCGCCGACGACGTGCTGAAAGGCCGCTGCCCGAACTGCGGCGGCGACCTGGTCGTGCGCCCGCGGCGGCCGGCGAGCCTGCTCGCGAAATACCCGGCATCGACGGAACGCATCCACAAGCCGGGCGGCTGCGCACCCGCCTGACGACGCCGCACCGCCCGCCCCTTTCCGTCACGACATCTCGATCCGCGCGCGCGTCACCGCGAGCAGCGCCGCCATTGCGCGGCGCGCGCCGTCCTCGTCGCGCACGCGGATCGCGTCGCTGACGGCCGTATGCTCGGCAAGCGACGCGTTGTACACATCCGCGCGGCGCGCATTCAGATGCAGTTGCGCCTCGAGCGTGCGATCGATCAGCGCGCCGAGCGGCACCAGCAGTTCGTTGCCGCCGGCCGCGAGCACGCTCAGGTGAAAGCGCAGGTCGGCGCGCACCCATTCGTCGACGTTGCGCGCGGCGGCCATCGCGCGCGCCGCGTCGTCGACCGCGTCGAACGCTTCCGGCGTATGCGCGCGCGCGGCAAGCGCGGCCGCGTACGGCTCGATCATCTCGCGCATCTCCTGCAGCTTCAGCGCGAACGCGAGCGGCGGCGCGACGCGCGCGTACCAGTCGAGCAGGTCGGCGTCGAGCAGGTTCCACGCGTGGCGCGGCCGCACGCGCGTGCCGACCTTCGGCCGCGATTCGACCAGCCCCTTCGACGTCAGCGTGCGAAGCGCCTCGCGCATCACCGTGCGGCTCACGCCGTACATCTCCATCAGGTCGGGCTCCCTCGGCAGCAGCGATTCGGGCGGATAGTCGCCGCGCAGGATCGCCGTCGCAAGCCGGAAGGCCGTCTGTCCATGCAGGTCGTGTTGAATGATCGTTCTCCGTTGGGCCGGCGTGCCGGCTGCCCACTATCTGCACAATAGTGCTATTAATACTATTTTTTATCGGGCTACGCTAGGATAACAGTGAAAGCACGCGACCGTGCGCCGCGCCCGAGTGCCCGCGCCGGTCAACCATGGAGACTCGCATCGTGAAAATCACCCGCCTCGAAACTTTCGTCGTCCCGCCGCGCTGGCTGTTCCTCAAGATCGAAACCGACGAGGGCATCGTCGGCTGGGGCGAGCCGATCGTCGAAGGCCGCGCGCACACGGTCGAGGCCGCGGTGCAGGAGCTGGCCGACTACCTCGTCGGCCGCGACCCGCTGCTGATCGAGGATCACTGGCAGGTGATGTACCGCGCGGGCTTCTACCGCGGCGGCCCGATCATGATGAGCGCGATCGCGGGCGTCGACCAGGCGCTGTGGGACATCAAGGGCAAGCATCACGGCGTGCCGGTGCACGCGCTGCTGGGCGGCCAGGTGCGCGATCGCATCAAGGTGTATTCGTGGATCGGCGGCGACCGGCCGAGCGACGTCGCGAACAATGCGCGCGCGGTCGTCGAGCGCGGCTTCAAGGCCGTGAAGATGAACGGCTCCGAGGAACTGCAGATCGTCGATACCTACGACAAGGTCGAGCAGGTGATCGCGAACGTCGCGGCCGTGCGCGACGCGGTCGGCCCGCATGTCGGGATCGGCGTCGACTTCCACGGCCGCGTGCACAAGCCGATGGCGAAGGTGCTTGCGAAGGAGCTCGACCCGTACAAGCTGATGTTCATCGAGGAGCCGGTGCTGTCGGAGAACGCCGAGGCGCTGCGCGACATCGTCAACCAGACCAACACGCCGATCGCGCTCGGCGAACGGCTGTACTCGCGCTGGGACTTCAAGCACATCCTCGCGGGCGGCTACGTGGACATCATCCAGCCCGACGCGTCGCACGCGGGCGGCATCACCGAGTGCCGCAAGATCGCGACGCTCGCGGAAAGCTACGACATCGCGCTCGCGCTGCACTGCCCGCTCGGCCCGATCGCGCTCGCCGCGTGCCTGCAGCTCGATGCGGTCAGCTACAACGCGTTCATCCAGGAGCAGAGCCTCGGCATCCACTACAACCAGGGCAACGACCTGCTCGACTACCTGCACAACCCCGACGTGTTCCGCTATGAGGACGGCTTCGTCGCGATCCCGCAGGGCCCGGGGCTCGGCATCGACGTCAACGAGGAGAAGGTGCGCGAGATGGCGAAGACGGGCCATCGCTGGCGCAACCCGGTGTGGCGCCACGCGGACGGCAGCGTCGCCGAGTGGTGAGCGCGATGCGCATCGCGCGCGGCTGCGGCCCGCGCGGTACGCATCGGCTTCAGCGCGGCCGCCCGACAGGCGGCCGTTTTTACGTGAGCGGCGCGACGAGCGACACGTGCCGGGCACGCGCCGGCGACCTTGCGTCGCGCCGCGCGGAACCCGCCGTCAGCCGAGTGCCGCGAATCCCGGCACGCTGGAGGACAGCACGGCGGCCGCGACGAACACGCCGATCATCGTCATCGCCTCGAGATGCAGGATGTTGCGGAACGTGTGCGCATCCTCGGTCGACGCGGTGCGCCGCAAGCGCGGCAGCGCCGAGAAGCGGTTCAGGCCGCCGAGCACGAGCGCGAGTGCGACGAGCAGCAGCTTCAGCAGCAACACGCGCCCCCACGTGCTGCCGTCGAGCGGCGCGAGCGAACCGCCGAGCCCGCGCAGCGCATTGAGCACGCCCGCCCCGAGCACGAATACGACCGCGACGATCGACGTCCGCGACAGGTGCTGGCCGATGCGGATCAGCGCGCCGCGTGCGACCGACGAACCGAGCACCGGCAGCACCGCGAGCCCGCCCGCGAGCACGAGGCCGCCCCACACGGCCGTCGCGAGCAGGTGCAGCGTCTGCACGCCGACCGCTGCGGACAGCGCGCCCGTATCGGCCGCATGGCCGAGCGATGCCTTGCCGGCCGCGACCACGATCACCGCGAGCCACAGCACCGCGTGCGCGACCGGGCCGTCCGGCTTGCCGAGCGCGACGATCGCGAGCACCACCGCACCGGCGAACGCGACGCTCCACGCGAAGCCCGCGTGCGTCTGCATCAGCACGACGGGAATCGCGGCGAACGCGCCGCCGAGCCCCGCGCCGCTCATCGTCGCGGCCTCGTAGACCAGCCAGCCGAGATCCGCGAGCACGAGCGCCAGCGCCGCCGCGACCAGCGAATGTTGCGCGCGCAGCCACGCGGGATGCGAAGGCGAGACGACCGGCCGCGCGCCGTCCTTGCCGAGCCACGCCTTGAGCAGCGCCGAGCCGACCGCCATCGCGAACGCGGCGTCCATCAGCGCCGCGAGCGCGACCTGCCCGATCCACAAGCTGTCGAACTTCATTGCGCGCACCCTCCCGGAAACGGCCGGCCGGCAGCGCGGCGGCAACGGGACAGACAGCGGGAACGAGGCAACGGCACGGTAGAAAGCGTCATCGATGAATCCGGAAACGGGAGAAATGACTGGACCTGCGGCGGAGGCGGCGCCGCGCGACCCGCGAGTGTACGGTCTTCGATGGTGAAAGCGCACGCCGGTTCACTTCGCTGCTGTGCAATACGCGTCAAATTGTCGCAAGTCGCAAACAGACAGGAACCGACGTCCTTTTGCCAAATAGCCGTCATTACCCATCGATGATAGAATGCCGCGTCGCAGCAGCCCGGCTGTCCTGCCGTCCATGCGCCGAGCCGATCGTAGCCCGGACAAGGTCCCCGACGAATAATCATGGAGTCTCGTGTGTCTTCAAGACGCCTCTTCCGTCCGCTGCTCGCCGGTCTTTTGATCGGCGGAGCGGGCCTTATGAGCGCTGCCCAAGCGCAGACCAAGCCCACGGAGCAAGCGCACGCCCAGCAGGCGCCGCTCAAGGCACCCGATACGATGGCCGAGCGCGTGCGCGGCTGTACCGCATGCCACGGCGTCCACGGCCAGGGCACGGACAACGACTACTTCCCGCGTCTTGCCGGCAAGCCGGCCGAGTACCTGTACAACCAGCTCGTCAACTTCCGTGATGGCCGGCGCAAGTACCCGCCGATGAACTATCTGCTGACGTACCTGAACGACGACTACCTGCGCGAAATCGCCGAGCACTTCTCGGCCGAACGCCCGCCGTACCCGACGCCGGCGAAGCCGACGCTGCCGGCCGCGACGCTCGCGCGCGGCAAGCAGCTCGTCACGCAAGGCGACCCGTCCCGCAAGCTGCCGGCCTGCGTGGCCTGCCACGGCGCGACGCTGACCGGCATGCAGCCGGCGATCCCGGGCCTCGTCGGCCTGCACGCCGATTACCTGAGCGCACAGCTCGGCGCCTGGCGCTCGGGCAACCGCCACGCGAAGGCACCGGATTGCATGCACGACATCGCAGCAAAGCTTTCCGACGAAGACGTGACGGCCGTGACCGCATGGCTCGCCGCGCAACCGGCGCCCGCCAACCCCGTGCCGGCCCCGGCGCGCTCGATGAAGACTCCGCTCGCCTGCGGCAGCGAACCGCAATAAGGCAAGGGAGACAGACACAATGAAACGCAAGTCCCTGTTTGCACTCTCGGCTGTCGCGATCGTCGCGGCTGCCGCCCTCGTGCCGGTCCTGTGGCCGGGCAACGACACGCTGCACGGCGCTGCCGCCGTCGCGGCCACGCCGGCCGACCAGGCCGCGCTGATCAAGAAGGGCGAATACCTCGCGCGCGTCGGCGACTGTATCGCGTGCCACACCGTGCGCGGCGGCAAGTCGTTCGCGGGCGGCCTGCCGATGGCGACGCCGTTCGGCACGATGTACACGCCGAACATCACGCCGGACGACAAGGATGGCATCGGCAAGTGGACGTCGGACGACTTCTACCGCGCGATGCACACGGGTCGCTCGAAGGACGGCAGCCTGCTCTACCCGGGCTTCCCGTTCGCGAGCTACACGAAGGTCACGCGCGCGGATTCGGACGCGATCTTCGCGTACCTGCGCTCGGTCGCACCGGTGTCGGTGCCGAGCCGTCCGCACGAACTGAAGTTCCCGTTCAACAACCGCAACCTGCTGATCGGCTGGCGCACGCTGTTCTTCAAGGAAGGCGAGTACAAGCCGGATCCGACGAAGTCGGTCGAATGGAACCGCGGCGCCTACCTCGTCGAAGGCCTCGGCCACTGCTCGATGTGCCACACGTCGATCAACATGATGGGCGGCCCGGTGAGCTCGTCGGCGTTCGCAGGCGGCCTGATCCCGCTGCAGAACTGGTATGCGCCGTCGCTGACGAACGACAAGGAACTCGGCCTCGGCGACTGGCACGTGCAGGAGCTGTCCGACCTGCTGCAAGCCGGCGTGTCGCACAAGGGCGCGGTGTTCGGCCCGATGGCGGACGTGGTCCACAACAGCCTGCAGTACATGAGCGACGAAGATACGCGCGCGATGTCGACGTACCTGAAGTCGATCCCGCAGAAGGCTGAAGCACCGAAGAACATGCAGTACGAGCCGTCGAAGCAGTTCGGCAATGCGCTGTTCGATCAGGGCAAGAAGATCTACGCCGACAACTGCGCGACCTGCCACGCCGAAACCGGCGCGGGCAAGCCGCCGGCATACCCGCCGCTCGCGGGCAACCACTCGATCATGATGGAATCGGCGGTCAACCCGATCCGCATGGTGCTGAATGGTGGCTATCCGCCGAGCACGTTCAAGAATCCGCGTCCGTACGGCATGCCGCCGTTCGCGCAGTCGCTGTCGAACCAGGAAGTCGCAGCCGTAGTAACGTATATCCGGATGTCGTGGGGCAACAACGGTACGCCGATCTCGCCGCAACAGGTGAGCGACCTGCGTTCCGCGCCGCTTGACTAAATAAAGCGTGACGCAAACGGGGCGCGGCTGCGGGAAACCGCAGCCGCGCCCCTTTGCTTTTTGCGACGCCAGTCCCCGCGCAGGCCGCGCGAGGTGTCGCCGATCATAAAACTCCAGAGTGGTATCTATGTCTTTCGAATCTCTCGGCTTGGCCGAACCGCTTGTCAAGGCGGTCAACGAGCTCGGCTACACGTCGCCGACTCCGATCCAGCAGCAGGCGATCCCTGCTGTCCTCGGCGGCGGCGACCTGCTCGCCGGCGCACAAACGGGCACCGGCAAGACCGCCGGCTTCACGCTGCCGATCCTGCAGCGCCTGCACACGTACTACGCCGAGCATCGCGGCGCGAAGCGCGCGGTGCGCGCGCTGATCCTCACGCCGACGCGCGAACTCGCCGCTCAGGTCGAGGAAAGTGTCCGCGCCTACAGCAAGTACCTGAAGCTGCGCTCGACCGTGATGTTCGGCGGCGTCAGCATCAATCCGCAGATCGATGCGCTCAAGCGCGGCGTCGACATCGTCGTCGCGACGCCAGGCCGCCTGCTCGATCACATGCAGCAGAAGACGATCGACCTGTCGGATCTCGACATCCTCGTGCTCGACGAAGCCGACCGGATGCTCGACATGGGCTTCATCCACGACATCAAGCGCGTGCTCGCGAAGCTGCCGCCGCAGCGCCAGAACCTGCTGTTCTCGGCGACTTTCTCCGACGAGATCAAGGCGCTCGCCGACAGCCTGCTCGACTCGCCCGCGCTGATCGAAGTCGCGCGCCGCAACACGACCGCCGAGAGCGTCGCGCAGAAGATCCACCCGGTCGACCGCGACCGCAAGCGCGAGCTGCTCACGCACCTGATCCGCGAACACAACTGGTTCCAGGTGCTCGTGTTCACGCGCACCAAGCACGGCGCAAACCGGCTCGCCGAACAGTTGACCAAGGACGGCATCAGCGCGATGGCGATCCACGGCAACAAGAGCCAGTCGGCACGCACGCGCGCGCTCGCGGAATTCAAGAACAGCACGCTGCAGGTGCTCGTCGCGACCGATATCGCCGCGCGCGGGATCGACATCGACCAGTTGCCGCACGTCGTCAACTTCGACCTGCCGAACGTGCCCGAGGATTACGTGCACCGGATCGGCCGCACGGGCCGCGCGGGCGCGACCGGCGAAGCCGTGTCGCTCGTGTGCGTCGACGAGAAGCTGCTGCTGCGCGACATCGAGCGGCTGATCAAGCGCGAGATTCCGCAGGAAGTGATCGCGGGCTTCGAGCCCGATCCGAACGTGAAGCCGGAGCCGATCCAGCAGCGCCGCGGGCAGCAACAGCCGCGCAGTGGTGGCGGTGGTGGCGGCGGCAATCGCCAGCCGCGCGCAGGCGGCTCAGGCCAGCAGCCGGCCGCGAAGCGCGATGGCAACGCGCAACCGAAAGCATCGCAGCAGAAGGCCGCGAAGCCGCGCACGCAAGGCGGTGCCGGCGGCAGCGGCGGACGCCCGGCGGGCGGCGGCAACAGCGCCCGCCCCGCGAACGGCAACGCCGCGCACCCGAACCGCAACCGTTCGTCGCGCAGCGGCCAGCGCGGTCACTGAAGCCGCGCGGCCGCGCGCCGCAGGTGCTCGACCTGGCGTTGCCAGCGCGCGAGCACCGCGGCGCGCTCCCCTTCCAGCGTGAACGTGACACCTGTCGCGAGACGCGCATAGCCGACCCGCTGCGCATCGCCGTGCGCGATCGTCGCAGCGAATCCGGCCAGTCCGCCGAAATCGCCTTCGAGCGGCTCGATCCTCAATTGCGCCTGAAAGAACGCGCCGTCCGCGACGAGCGTCAGCGCGGCCGCGCGCCGGTGCGCGAGCGCGCGCGCCGCACGCGATTGCGGCCATAACGCCAGCAGCAGCGTGCGCGCATCGTGCGCATAGATCTCGCCGACGCCGAGCAGCGTCGTGCGCAACTGGCCATCGTCGGTCGCGACGATCAGCGATGCGGCGATGTCGGCATGACGCTCGAGCGCGGTGCCATCGAACAGCGATACGACGGCCGGCGGCCACGCGTCGAACGTCCATTGTTCGAGCGCGTGGCGATGGGTATCGGTCATGGTGGCGTGGCCCTGGTGCAGATCGGAGACGATGCCGCAAGCATACGCGCGACCGGCCGGGCCGCTGCGATCAGCGCAAGAATACGTGCCGCGTGATCTTCGTGAGCGGATAGTGGACGCCCGGCTGGATCTTCGCGGGCAGGTCGAGCGGCTTGAGCAGCATCTTCACGCACATGTCGGCCGACAGGTTGCGTCGCACGAGCGTACTGATGCGCGCGGCGCGCTCGCGGTTGTACTGGCTGTCGCCGACGCGATCCGGATAGCGGACCGCGAACACGTGGCGCAGCGCGATCTCGGAATCCTCGTTCTTGATTTCCATCACGCGGCGCATCAGCGCACCGAGCACCGCGAGCCGGCCATTGCCTTCGAGCTTGTTGTACTTCTTGAAGAATTTGAAGAAGTGCTTGTAGTGACGCACTTCGTCGGTCCGGATGTTGTCGGTGATTTCCTTCAGCACGGGCTCGTCGGAGCATTCGTTGATCGCACGATAGAGCGTGGCCGTGCCCGTCTCGACGACGCAGCGCGCGACCATCTCGAGTGCGCGGGTCTTCTCGAATGCCTCGACCTTGCAGGTCTTCGAATACTCGGCGAAGAAATTCGCGAACGCGGTATCCCAGTCGAACTCGGGCCACACGTGCGCGATGTACGCCTTCAGCGCGCGGCCATGCTGCAATTCTTCGTGCTCCCATGCATTGTTGAGCCATGCGGAGACTTCCGGATCGTCGTTGAAGAACTGGCTCAGATTGCTCGTGTAGAGATCCGAGCCGCTTTCGATGAACGACGACGCGCACAGCAGCAGCAGCAGATCCTCGTTCGCGGCGGCACGCTGACGATCGATCCGGTTCAGGTCGATGTCCTCGATTCGCCACGGCATGACATGCGTCGTTTTAGTGTCCATGGTGGTGCGCTCCCAGTCGTCGCACGGGGGCCCGGCCCATGCCTTCGGCACAGGCGCCAGCCGTCCCGCAGGCGGCGTTTTACTTGCGTTTATAGTGAATCGGTCCGGCCGAACCATCCTGGCATCTTAGCCGGACTTTGATGTTCGTGCTCCAGAGCACTGACCATGCCTGACAGGCGCAGTTCCTCGCCGTCTGTTGCCGTTCGTTAGACGAGTCCTTCGAACTGCTTGCAGCCGTTCAGTGGGACGGGCCGCGCCAAACGAAACGGGCGGCCGTTCGGCCGCCCGTCGAGCGCATGAAATGGAGGCGATCCGTCAGAAACCAGCCGCCAGGCCGTCGCGCCGGCTGTCGCTCGCAGCCACGTAACCGCGCTCGCGATCGTCGCGATCGAGACGCCAGATGAACTGCCCCGAACCGAAATCCATGTAAGGATCGTCGATCGACTTGATCGTATGGCCGCGTACAGCCAGCGCGTCGACGGTCGCGCGATTCATCGTCGCTTCGACGTCGAGCGTGAAGTCGCGGTTGACCTTCCAGCGCGGCGCATCGCATGCAGCCTGCGGCTGCTGGCCGTAGCCGAGCATCCGCACGACGGTCTGCAAGTGACCCTGCGGCTGCATGTCGCCGCCCATCACGCCGAAGCTCATCACGGCCTCGGTGCGGCCGTCGACCTGCTCGGTGACGAACGCCGGGATGATCGTGTGGAACGGCCGCTTGCCGCCCGCGACGACGTTCGGCGAAGCCGGATCCATCGAGAAGCCGTGCCCGCGGTTCTGCAGCGCAATGCCGGTGCCGGGCACGACGAGCCCCGAACCGAAGCCCATGTAGTTCGACTGGATGAAGCTCACCATCATCCCGCGCTCGTCGGCCGCCGACAGGTAGATCGTGCCGCCCGAATGCGGACGGCCGGCGCCGAAGTGCGTCGCGCGCGCGGGATCGATCTGCTTCGCGCGTTCGGCGAGATACGCATCGTCGAGCATCTGCTCGGGCGTGACTTTCATCGCACGCGGATCGGCGACGTAGCGATAGACGTCCGCGAATGCGAGCTTCATCGCCTCGATCTGCAGATGCTGCGAGTCGACCGAATCGACCGGCCACTCGGTCACGCCCGCATGCTCGGCGATCCCGAGCGCGATCAGCGCGGCAATGCCCTGCCCGTTGGGCGGGATCTCGTGAATCGCGTGACGGCCGAAGCGCTTGCCGATCGGCTCGACCCATTCCGGCCGGTATGCGCGCAGGTCGGCTTCGGTCAGCGCGCCGCCGCCTTCGCGGGCGAACGCCGCGATGCGCTCGGCGAGCGCGCCTTCATAGAACGCACGGGCGCCGTCCTTCGCGAGGGTGCGCAGCGTCTGCGCATGGCCCGGCAGGCACACGCGTTCGCCGACGAGCGGTGCACGGCCGCGCGGCATGAAAGTCTCCGCGAAGCCCGGCAGGCCCTGCAGCGCGGGCACCGCCGCCGCCCACTTGTGCGCGACGATCGGCGGCACCGCATAACCGCGCTCCGCGATCTCGATCGCCGGCTCGAGCAGGTCCGCGAACGGCAGCGAGCCGAACTTCGCGTGCAGCGCTTCCCAGCCCGCGATCACGCCCGGCACGGTGACGGTGTCCCAGCCGCGCGTCGGCTTGTTCGCGATGCCGTGCGCATCCTCGCCGTGGCGCTTGCGGAAATAGTCGACGTTCCACGCGGCCGGCGCGACGCCCGATGCGTTCAGCCCGGACAGCCGCTCGCCGTCCCACACGAGTGCGAACGCATCGCCGCCGAGCCCGCACGACACGGGCTCGACGACGGTAATCGCGGCCGCGGCGGCCAGCGCCGCGTCGACCGCGTTGCCGCCTTTCCACAGCATCCGCAGCCCGGCCTGCGCGGCGAGCGGGTGCGACGTCGACACGACGTTGCGCGCGAATACCGGGATGCGGGTCGTCGGATACGGGTTGTGCCAGTTGAAGCCAGTCATCGGTGCCACCTCGTCGAAAGCCGAATGAACGCGCGCCCGCTTGCGCGGGCAGTCCGCCATTGCAGCGCGATCAGCCCAATCGCACAAATTCATTTGTCACATGAATCCATGCGATTTCTGCATGAATTGCAGCCTGCCGTGCCGGCCAGGCCGGCCGAACGCCGTTGCCGCCCTTACAATACCCGCTCCGTCTCACGACACGACCATCGAGCCATGACCCGAGATCCCCGCCTCACCCTCAACGCGCGCCAGCAGGAACTGCTCGAATGGGTGCAGCGCGACGGCTTCGTGACCGTCGACGATCTCGCCGCGCACTTCGCGGTGACGCCGCAGACGATCCGCCGCGACGTGAACTGGCTCGCCGACCTGAACCTGCTGCGCCGCTACCACGGCGGCGCGAGCCTGCCGACCAGCTCGGAGAACGTGTCGTACACGGCGCGCCAGCGGATGTTCCACGACGAGAAGCGGCGCATCGCGGCGCTCGCGGCGTCGCACATCCCCGACCAGGCGTCGCTGTTCATCAACCTCGGCACGACGACCGAGGAAGTCGCGCGCGCACTGAACCGCCACCACGGGCTGCACGTGATCACGAACAACCTGAACGTCGCGTCGATGATGAGCGGCTACCCCGACTGCGAAGTGCTGATCACGGGCGGCATCGTGCGGCCGTGGGACAAGGGCATCGTCGGCGAGCTCGCGATCGACTTCATCCGCCAGTTCAAGGTCGACTACGCGATCATCGGCACGTCGGCGATCGAGGCCGACGGCACGCTGCGCGACTTCGACACGCGCGAGGTGCGTGTCGCCGAGGCGATCATGCAGCATGCGCGCACGGTCTACCTCGTGGCCGACCATTCGAAGGTCGGCCGCCCGGCGCTGGTGCGCCAGGGCCACCTGAGCCAGGTACACGCGCTCTTTACCGACAAGCCGCTGCCGCCGGAAATGGCCGACACGGTGGCGGCCGCCGGCACCCAGGTGTACGTCGCGGAATGACGCTTGCGATGCTGCACCGCACCCGAAACTTCAAGTGAAATCAAGAAGTTGGCGCCGCGAGCGGACCGCTTGCGGTGCATTCTTCTGTCAAACGGAAAATTAACGGGGCACGATTTGTCGTTGCCTGCGTGCTCGACTAGACTCCAGTTCCCCGGTCCGTTCGCCCGACCGCCTGTGCCAGGGCGTGAGCGAACACTTCAGGGCCGGCGAATACAGCTTTCCCCCCAAGCCATACCCCCCGGGGTATCGTGCGTCGGCGTTTGCGCCGGCCGCGCGGGCAGACCGGATGCCATGGAGAGAACGATGCTGAGTCCGCATGAATTCGCCACGCTATTGCTTGTGAAGGACGCGCCCGATCAGCGCGACATGGATCGGGATGAACTGGACATCCTGCTCGAACAGCAGCTCGTCCGCCTGGAAGGGCTCGGCTCGGGGCGCAAATACTGCGTGACCGAGACCGGCGACGCCGCACTGCGATCCATCAAGTACCGCTATTCCTGAAGCCCCGCTGTTCCTGACCTGACCGTGCGGCCGGATTTCCGGCCCGTTGTTCCTGACCTGACCGTGCGGCCGGATTTCCGGCCCGTTGTTCCTGACCTGACCGTGCGGCCGGATTTCCGGCCGCACGGTCGTTTCCGCTTCCCCGCCCGTTCGCCGCAGCCGGCTTCAGCCGCCGCGCAGCGTCGGATCGACCGCCGCCCGCCAGCTGATGGCCTGCGCGCGCGCACCGTTGAAATACGCGATCCAGCCGGCGCGCGCCGCCGCGTCGGGCGCCGCATAGTGCGTCGAAAGTTCGTTTACGAACGTACAATAGTTCGTTTCGCTCAGCCCGCGATACCGTTTCGCCACGTACGCGTCGTACAGCGTCGAATAGACCGGCTGCGCATCCGCGCCCCAGTCGCGCGCGGTGCCGCCGCACGACGCCTGCAGGTCGGCGAACGACGGCGCCCGCCAGTTGCCGGCGAGCGGCGGCGTGCCGGCGCTGCACCCCGCCAGAAGGACGGTGCATAAGCCGGCCCACATCCCAATACGCATGATTCACCTCGCGAAACGGTCGATTCCGCCAGTATCGTCCGGGATCGCGTCGCGCGCTACTGGCCCCGCTTTATCGAACTTTACTTTTTCGATTTCGTTCGTTAAATTTCGAATTCGAACATTTTGTGTTCAACCATTTCCATCAGACGATAAGGACAGCAGGTGACCCAACCGAATCGCTACGATCTGCTCGTCGTCGGCGGCGGCATCAACGGCGCGGGGATCGCGCGCGATGCGGCCGGCCGCGGCCTGTCGGTCATGCTCTGCGAGCAGGACGATCTCGCGTCGCACACGTCGTCGTCCAGCACGAAGCTGATTCACGGCGGCCTGCGTTATCTCGAGTACAACGAGTTCGGGCTCGTTCGCAAGGCGCTGCAGGAGCGCGAGACGCTGCTGCGCGCGGCGCCGCACATCATGTGGCCGCTGCGCTTCGTGATGCCGCACATGCCGAACCTGCGGCCAGCCTGGCTGATCCGCATCGGCCTGTTCCTCTACGATCACCTCGCGAAACGCGAACTGCTGCCCGGCTCGCGCGGCATCGACATGCACCGCCATGCGGCCGGCGCGCCGCTGATCGACTCGATCAAGCGCGGCTTCGTGTATTCGGACGGCTGGGTCGACGACGCACGCCTCGTCGTGCTGAACGCGATGGATGCGAAGGAGCGCGGCGCCGAGATCCTCACGCGCACGAAGCTGGTATCCGCCGAACGCCGCGGCGACGAATGGGAAGCGCGGCTGCAGCACGCCGACGGTTCGATCCGCGTCGTGCATGCGCGCGCGATCGCGAACGCGGCCGGCCCGTGGGTCGGCGACGTGCTGCACGGCGCGCTCGGCCGCGGGGCGCAGCACAGCGTGCGGCTCGTGAAGGGCAGCCACATCATCACGCGCCGGCTGTTCGATCACGACCACGCGTACATCTTCCAGAACCCGGACAAGCGGATCATCTTCGCGATTCCGTACGAACACGACTTCACGCTGATCGGCACGACCGACGTCGAATACACGAACGATCCCGCGAAGGTCGCGATCGATCGCGACGAGACGCAGTACCTGTGCGATTCGATCAACCGCTACTTCAAGCGCAAGATCTCGCCGGCCGACGTGCACTGGACCTATTCGGGCGTGCGCCCGCTGCTGGAAGACGAGAACGCGGCGAACGCATCGGCCGTCACGCGCGACTACCGCCTCGAGCTGGACGACGGCGCCGGCGCGCCGCTGCTGTCGGTGTTCGGCGGCAAGATCACGACGTTCCGCAAGCTCGCGGAAGAAGCCGGCGACATGCTGTGCCGCGCGCTCGGCAGCGACGCGACAACCTGGACGTCCGGCGTCGCGTTGCCGGGCGGCGACATCGCGAACGCAAAGTTCGACGTGTTCGCCGACACGTTCGCCAAACGTCATCCGTGGCTGCCGGCCGCACTCGCCCGTCGTTATGCGCGCGCGTACGGCACGCGCGCGGAACGCGTGGTCGACGGCGCGAAGTCGCTCGCCGATCTCGGCACTGAAATCGCGCCGGGCATCTACGACGCCGAACTGCGCTACCTGCGCGACGCCGAATGGGCGACCTGCGCGCAGGACGTGCTGTGGCGCCGCTCGAAGCTCGGCCTGCATGTCACGCCGGGCACGCTCGATGCCGTGACGGCCGCGGTCGATGCGTGGTTCGCAGCCGCGCACGCGCCGCACGCGTGATCCGAATGCAGTTGCAGTTGTCTTACCGACGTTGACTCACCGACGCGCCGCTCCACATGCGGCGCGCATCACAACTAAGCCAATCCACGGATGGAGATGAGAGACATGCAGGAACAGTACATCCTCGCGCTTGACCAGGGCACCACAAGTTCCCGCGCGATGCTGTTCGATCGCCAGGGCAATATCGTGTCGATCGCGCAGAAGGAATTCGAACAGATCTACCCGCAACCCGGCTGGGTCGAGCACGATCCGCAGGAAATCTGGTCGACGCAAGCCGGCGTCGCCGCGGAAGCCGTCACGCGCACGGGCCTGAACGGCACGTCGATCGCGGCGATCGGCATCACCAACCAGCGCGAGACGACGATCGTCTGGGATCGCGAGACGGGCCAGCCCGTCTACAACGCGATCGTCTGGCAGGATCGCCGCACGGCCGACTTCTGCGACTCGCTGAAGCAGCAGGGCCTCGAAGCGAAGGTGCGCGCGAAGACCGGCCTGCCGATCGACTCGTACTTCTCCGCGACGAAGATCCGCTGGATCCTCGACAACGTGCCGGGCGCGCGCGACAAGGCACGCCAGGGCAAGCTCGCATTCGGCACCGTCGACAGCTGGCTCGTGTGGAACTTCACGAAGCACGAACTGCACGTGACCGACGTGACGAACGCATCGCGCACGATGCTGTTCAACATCCATACGCGCGAGTGGGACAACGAGCTGCTCGAACTGCTCGACATCCCGCGCAGCATGCTGCCGGAAGTGAAGGCGTCGTCGGAAATCTACGGCTACACGAAGACGACCGTGTTCGCGTCGAAGATCCCGCTCGCGGGCATCGCGGGCGACCAGCAGGCCGCGCTGTTCGGCCAGATGTGCACGACGTCGGGCATGGTGAAGAACACCTACGGCACCGGCTGCTTCCTGATGATGAACACCGGCAACAAGCCGATCGAGTCGAAGAACAACCTCGTCACGACGATCGCGTGGCAGATCGGCGACGACGTGCAGTACGCGCTCGAAGGCAGCATCTTCATCGCGGGCGCGGTCGTGCAGTGGCTGCGCGACGGCGTCGGCATCATCAAGACGGCCGCTGAAATCGAAGCGCTCGCCGCGAGCGTGGCGCACACCGACGGCGTCTATCTCGTGCCCGCGTTCGCCGGCCTCGGCGCACCGCACTGGAACGCGCGGGCGCGCGGTTCGGTGTTCGGCGTCACGCGCGGCACGACGTCGGCGCACCTCGCGCGCGCGGCGCTCGATGCGATCGCTTACCAGTCGCTCGACGTGCTGGCCGCGATGGAAGCCGATTCGGGCATCAGCATCGGCGAGCTGCGCGTCGACGGCGGCGCGAGCGCGAACAACCTGCTGATGCAGTTCCAGGCCGACCTGCTCGGCGTCGACGCGGTGCGTCCGCAGATCACCGAGACGACCGCGCTCGGCGCGGCCTACCTCGCGGGCCTCGCGATCGGCTACTGGAAGAACCTCGACGAAGTGCGCGACCAGTGGCAGCTCGATCGCCGCTTCTCGCCGTCGATGCCGAAGGAGCAGGTCGAACGCTGCATGGCCGGCTGGCAGCGTGCGGTGCGTGCCGCGAAGGCGTGGGCCGACGATACCCAGTAATCGTCAGTCATCCAGACGCAATACAACAACACCGGTGGACCGCGCAGCGCGCGAGTCCGCCGCGACATACGAGAGACAAACATGTCACCTTACATTGCAGAATTCATCGGCACAGCGATCCTCGTGCTGCTCGGCAACGGCGCGGTCGCAAACGTGCTGCTTGCGAAGACCAAGGGCAAAGGCGCGGACCTGATCGTGATCGTGTGGGGCTGGGCGATGGCCGTGTTCGTCGCAGTCTATGTGACCGCGTCGTTCAGCGGCGCGCACCTGAACCCGATCGTGACGATCAGCCTCGCGCTCGCGGGCAAGTTCGCGTGGTCGAAAGTCGGCGGCTACATCCTCGCGCAGATGCTCGGCGGGATGACGGGCGCACTGCTCGTGTGGCTCGCGTATCGCCAGCACTTCGCGAAGGAAGCCGATGCGGACCTGAAGCTCGCGGTGTTCTGCACGGCGCCCGCGATCCGCAGCGTCCGGCATAACGTGCTGACCGAGGCGATCTGCACGTTCGTGCTGATCCTCGGCGTGCTGTATCTCGCGTCGCCGCAGGTCGGCCTCGGTGCACTCGACGCGCTGCCCGTCGGCCTGCTCGTGCTCGGCATCGGCATCTCCCTCGGCGGCCCGACCGGCTACGCGATGAGCCCCGCGCGCGACCTCGGCCCGCGCCTCATGCATGCGCTGCTGCCGATTCCCGGCAAGCGCGACAGCGACTGGCGCTATGCATGGATTCCGGTGGTCGGCCCGCTGATCGGCGGCTCGCTCGCGGCCGTGCTCTATCTGCAACTGCACGTACCGCACTGACGCGGCCCGTCGCATCGACGAAGCAATACAGCCCGCGTGCCGGAAGGCCGCGGGCTGTTTTTCATCGGGCGTTCCACCTACCCGCCGGCCGACGCCGGCAACAGCGACTTCAGTTTCACGTTCGCATCGGCGACCGCCGCCGGCGCCACCGCGGCGCCGCGTTCGACCAGCGTCCTCGCCAGCTTCATCTCCTTGACGAATCCGGACGCGCGGCCGAAGCCGCTCGCCGCGACGAGCCGTCCGCCACCATCGAAATGGAAATGGATTTCAGCGTCGCCATCGAGCCGGCGCGCGACCGCCCGCTCGCCGAGCGCCGGCTCCCCGGCCACCTGCAACTGTGCGTCGTACTGATCCGACCAGAACCACGGTATCTCGCGGTACGGTTCGTCGGCGCCGAGCATGTTGCGCGCGGCGGCGCGCGCCTGGGTCTCCGCGCCGTGCCACGTCTCCTGCCGGACCGGTCGCCCCGACAACGCACTCGGAAACACCGCGACGTCGCCGGCCGCATAGATGCCGCGCGCCGACGTCTCGAGCCGCGCGTTCACGACGATGCCGCGATCGACCGCGAGGCCCGCGTCGCGTGCCAGTTCGTCGGCCGGTTCGATACCGATGCCGGCCACGACCGTATCGGCGATCAGCGTGCCGCCGTCGTCGAGCACGACGGCCAGCGCGCCGCCCGAGGTCCGCTCGATCGCAACGGGTTTCCGGTTCACGCGGATCGCCACGCCCTGCTCCTCGTGAAGCGCCTGCACGCGCGCCGCGATCGACTCCGGCACCGCGCGCCCGAGCACGCGCGGCGCGGCGTCGAGTACGGTCACGCGGCAGCCGCGTAGCCGCGCCGACGCCGCGACTTCGAGACCGATGAAGCCGCCGCCGATCAGCACGATCCGCGCGTCGGGCACGAGCCGCGCACCGAGCGCCGCCGCGTCGTCGAGCGTGCGCAATGCAAACACGCCATCGAGCGCCGCGCCCGGAATCGCGAGGCGGCGCGCGCGAGCGCCGGTCGCGAGCAGCAGCGCGTCGTAGCCGAACACCCGAGCGCCGGACACGCGCACTTCGCGTGCGTGCGGATCGATGCGCTCGACCGTCGCGACCATCGGCTCGATGCCGTCGGCCGCCCATGCGTCGGGATCGCGCAGCCGGCACTGCGCCGCGCTGCGCTCGCCCGTCAGCACGCCCTTCGACAACGGCGGCCGCTCGTACGGCAGGTGCGCCTCCGCGCCGATCAGCACGATGCGCCCGCACCAGCCGGACTCGCGCAGCACCTGCGCCGCGCGTCCGCCCGCATGGCCCGCGCCGACGATCGCCATCACACGCTCGTTCGCCATCGCGTCACACCTCGATCAGGATCCGGCCGCCTTCGATCTTCGCGCGGTAGGTGCGCAGCTTCTCGCACGCGGGTGCGGACAGCGGCCGGCCGTCGCGCACGTCGAAGCGTCCGTTGTGCTTCGGGCATTCGATCACATGGCCCATCACGAGCCCGTCCGCGAGATGCACGCGCTCGTGCGTGCACAGGCCGTCGCTTGCATAGACATTGCCGTCGATCCGGTAGATCGCGTACGTGCGGCCTGCGTGGTCGAAGCGCGCGACGTCTTCATCGTCGATGTCGTCGAGCGCGCCGGTGTCGATCCATTGCGTCATGATGCGTGTCTCCGTGATTGGATTGTTCGATGTCGGTCACGCGCGCGTCGTGTCCGGCACGGGCCGCACGACGTGATGGGACGGGTCGCGCGTCTGCCGGACCAGCGCCGGCACGATCTCCGCATACGCGGCAAGCGTGCTGCGGTACGGCGGCGGCATGTCGGCCCTCACGGCTTCGTGCAGTTTCGGCAGCGCGTGGAACGGCACCATCGGGAACATGTGGTGCTCGACGTGGTAGTTCATGTTCCAGTAAAGGAAGCGGAACACGGGATTCATCATGACGGTGCGGCAATTGCGCCGATGATCGAGCACGTTCTCGGGCATGCCCGCGTGCTGCGTGAGGCCGAAGTACAGGTACAGCCACGCGCCGTAGAGGCTCGGCAGCCCGATGTAGAGCAGCGGCAGGAGTGTGTGCCAGTACAGCGACGCACCGGCCACGAGCGCATGAACCGCCAGATGGATGCGCGACTCGCGCACGACCTTCGGCCATTCCGATTCGGGCACGTAGGTGCGCTCGTCGTCGTCGAGCCGGCCGGTGAACGCGGCCGCGATCATCTTGCGCAGCTCGCCGGCCACATGCTTCAGCGCGACGACGTTCAGCGCGAGCGCGAGCCAGTCGGTCGGCTTCGGCGCGGCGATTTCCGGATCGCGCCCGACGACCAGCGTGTCGGTGTGATGGCGCGCATGGCTCCAGCGCCACGCCGTCGCGCGGCGGAACACCTGGAACGACGCGACCTGGTACAGCACGTCGTTCATCCAGCGTGTGCGGAACGCGGTGCCGTGCCCGCATTCGTGCCAGCGCGAGTCGGCCGGGCTGCAGTAGAGCGTGCCGTACACGAAGAACGCGGGAATGGCCCACGCCGAATGCGCGCGCCACGCAAGCCACGCGAGCGCGCCGCTGGCCGCGATCGCCGCGTACCAGATCAGCGTGTCGTGGATCGCACGCGCGTCGCCGCGCTGCATCAGCTGCTTCATCAGCGGCCGCGGCACCGCGCACCGGTACCACTCGGCATTGACGAGCCCCGCCGCGTGCGCACGCTCGCCGGCGCCGCCGATCATTCGGTATTCCTGACGGCGCGCCGCCGTGCGATCGTGCGCCTGGTCGTCGGTATGGGCCACTCGTGTCTCCTGGTTTGCTTGTGCGCGGCAAGCGCTTCGGCATGGAATCAAAATTAGGCGCCCGGCCGCCCCCGCTCAATCGAAACATTGACGAAATTTCGCCATCGCTTTAGCGTTCCCGACAGCGCCACGCACCCGATGATGGCGATTACGACGATGGAGACGACCATGGCAGGTGAATCCGGGCCGCGCTGGCGCAAGCGCACCGCGCGCTTCGACGAGATCGCGGCGCTCGCCGGCGTCAGCACGACCACCGTCGACCGCGTGCTGAACGAGCGCGGCAGCGTCTCGGCGCAGGCACGCGAGCGCGTGGTCGCGGCGGCGCGGCAGCTCGGCGTGCCGCGGCAACTGCCCGACACGCGGCACGGGCTGATCCACGTCGACGTGCTGCTGCCGGACACCGATGCGCCGTTCTTCCGGCGGCTGCAGCAGGCACTGCAGCGCTCGCTGCAGATGCTCGACCGGCGCGTGGTCGTGCACCGCACGATCCTGCCCGCCGCGGACGACGAACGCGCCGCCGCGCTGATCGAACGACCCGCATACCGGCGCGCGGCGCTGATCGTCACGGCACGCGACACGGCCCGCGTGCGCGACGCGCTGGCCGGCGCGATCGCACGCGGCGAGACCGTCGTCACGATGGTCACCGACATCGGCGGCATCGACCGCGTGCACTACGCGGGCATCGACAACTACCGCGCCGGGCGCACGGCCGGCTACTACGTCGGCCGCCTGGCGGCACGCCCCGGCCGCGTGCTGCTGCTCGGCGGCCGCATGGGCTACCGCGCACACGCCGACCGGATGGCCGGCTGCCGCGACCAGCTCGCCGACGCGTTCGCCGCGCTGCGCTGCGACGCCGAACCGGTCGAGACGCTCGACCAGGACGACCGCTGCTACCGCGCGGTGACGAAGGCACTGCAGGCGCACGACGACGTGGTCGCGATCTACAACAGCGGCGCCGGCTCGGCCGGCATCGAAGCAGCGCTGCGCAAGGCCGGCGCGGCCGGGCGCATCGTCTGGATCGGGCACGAGATGCTCGACGAGCACCGCAGCTTCATCGAAGCCGGCGCGATGGATCTGGCGATCGACCAGGATCCGGACGGACAGGCGATTTCCGCGCTGCAGCACGTGCTGCATGCGTGCGGGATCGTCGAACAGCCGCCGCCCGGCGACCCGGTCGAATTCCGGGTGTTCTGTGCGGCGAACGTGAGGACGAGCGCCTACCTGCAGCCCTGAATGGCGCCGCGCGTCACGCCGCACGCGCGCGGCGAAAAAATCGACCGTCGCATTGGCGATTTTTCGTCAACGTTTGTCATGCAGCCCGCGCGGCGCATCCGTACATTGAGCAGCCATCCCCAGGACAACAACGGACAGGAGACGATGGCTGAACCGATCCTCATCGGCGTGAACCTCGACGGCGTGCTCGAGCACGACGGCCTGCCGTTGCCCGCGCCGGCCGAACGCTTCCGGATGGTCGCCGGCGCCGGCGTGTTCGACTACATCGAAAAGAACCCGGCGCGCGGCGAGGATCTGTCGCCGTATTTCGCGCTGGTCGAACGCCACGCGCTGCCGATTCGCGTGATCGGCGGCATCTGGCGCGCGGGCCATGACGAACCGCATGTCGCCGAAATCATCGCTGCCGGCGCGCGGTTCGGCAGCACGGTGCTCAACTGCCAGCTCTACGCGCATCACGCGGACGGCCATCCGCTGTCGGACCGCGAAGTCGCCGATTTCTACCTGCGTACCTACGAACGCGGCGAGCCGGTCGGCTGCCTGCCGAGCCTCGAAGTGCACGTCGACATGTGGAGCGAGGATTTCACGCGCGTCGCACGTGTCGCGCAGCATGTCGAGCAGGCCGGTGCGCCGTTCCGGATCACGCTCGATCATTCGCACCTGCTGTTCAAGATCGGCAATCGCGCCGAACTCGACGCATCGGGCATACGCGAACGGGGCGACAGCGGCCGCCTGACGCTCGACCCTGCGTCGCCCGGCACCCTCTACGCCGACTGGATCGCGCGCGGCTGGGTCCGGCATGCACACGCGCGCAGCGTGATTCCGAACAACCCGGAGAACCGCTGGATGCGCCGCGCGGACGGCCGGCCCGGCCGCGGCATCCAGTATCCGTTCGTCGCGCCGGCGCCGGGCGCCTGGCACGGCGAATGGCACGCGGCGGCACTCGACACGTGGAAGGCCGCGCTGCGCCAGTTGCTGCAATCGCAGGTTCACGCACGGCCGATTCGGCTCGAACAGGTCAGTTGCGAATTCATCCCGTTTCCCGATTACGGCGGCGGCGCACGCTATTCGATCTTCGACAACAACGTCGCATGCGCGCACTGGCTGCGCGACACGTGGCACGCACACGCCGCGCTGCCCGCAAACCTGCCGGCCGGCGGCACCGCCCGCACCGGCACCTGATTCGAACCCGGCCCCCACTCGACACGCAAGGACAGAACGATGACGCAAGCATTCCACTTTTCGCTGAACCGGATGAGCGCGCCGCGCCTGCCGCTCGACCGCCATGTCGCGCTGTGCCGGCGCCTCGGCATCGACACGATCGAGATCCGCAACGATCTCGACGGCGTCGAGATCGCCGACGGCACGCCGGCCGCCGCGGTACGCGCGACGGCCGAAGCCGGCGGCGTGACGATCCTGACGATCAACGCGCTGCAGCGCTTCGAGCAATGGAACGCCGAGCGCGCGGACGAAGCGACGGTGCTGGCCGACTACGCGGCGCAATGCGGCGCACGCGCGCTGGTGCTGTGCCCGACCAACAGCCGCGGCGACGCACGCGGCGCGGACCTGCGCCATGCGGATCTCGTGAAGGCGCTGAAGGCGCTCAGGCCGATCCTCGAAGCGCGCGGCCTGCTCGGCTTCATCGAGCCGCTCGGTTTCGAGGAATGCGCGCTGCGCCGCAAGTCGGACGCGGTGAAAGGCATCTACGACGCGGCCGGCGAACAGGTTTTCCGGCTCGTGCACGACACGTTCCACCATCACCTGTCGGGCGAAGACATCTTCTTCCCGAACCTGACGGGCCTCGTGCACATCTCGGGCGTCGACGAAGGCGACCTGCCGGTCGACCGGATGCGCGATGGCCATCGCGTGCTGGTCGGCGGCGCCGACCGGCTCGGCAACATCCGGCAGTTGCGCGAACTGCTCGCGCGCGGCTACCGCGGCGCGTTCTCGTTCGAGCCGTTCGCGAACGAAATCGCCGAGGCCGACGACATCGAAGACCGGCTGCGCGCGAGCATCGACTACGTGCGGCGCGAACTGGCGGATTGCTGAGCATCGCTGCCGTGCGCGGCCGACGTGACGACCAGCATGCAAGACGACGTGTGCGGCGAAGCACTCGATATGCGCGATATCTGCACGCCCGTCAGGAAGACAACGGACTCAACGGAAGAGGAAAACAGGATGATCGAATTCGCTTTGTTCGGCGCGGGAAGAATCGGCAAGATCCATGCGGCGAATCTGGCGCGCCACCCGGGCGCGAAGCTGAAGTACGTGATCGACCGGCATGCGCCGTCGGCCGAAGCGCTTGCACACGCGCATGGCGCGCAGGCCGCCGACATCGAGCGCGCGCTCGGCGACGCGGCCGTGCAGGCGGTCGTGATCGCGTCGAGCACCGACACGCATGCGGACCTGATCGCCGCGGCGGCGAACGCGGGCAAGGCCGTGTTCTGCGAGAAGCCGGTCGACCTGACCGTCGAGCGCTCGCGCGAATGCGCTGACGTCGTGCGGCGCACCGGCGTGACCTGCATGATCGGTTTCCAGCGCCGCTTCGACCCGACGTTCGCCGCGCTGAAAGCGCGCGTCGAGCGCGGCGAGATCGGCGCACCGGAGATGCTGGTCGTCACGAGCCGCGACCCGGGTGCGCCGCCCGTCGACTACATCCGCAGCTCCGGCGGCATCTTCAAGGACATGCTGATCCACGACTTCGACGTGTTCCGCTGGATCCTCGGCGACGAAGCGCAGACGCTGCACGCGACCGGCAGTTGCCTGACCGACCCGGCCGTGCTCGATGCCGGCGACATCGATTCGACCGCGGTGACGATCCGCACGCGGCGCGGGCTGCTGTGCCAGATCAACACGTCGCGCCGCGCGGCCTACGGCTACGACCAGCGCTTCGAGCTGCTCGGCAGCAACGGGATGCTGCAGGCCGGCAACGTGCGGCCGACCGAGGTGAGCGCGTGGCTGGCCGGCGGCATCGCGACGGACGTGCCGGAGCCGTTCTTCCTCGAGCGCTACCGGCATGCGTACGCGGCCGAGATCGCGCACTTCGTCGACGCGCTGCGCGACGGCACGCCGGTCAGGACGACGATCGACGACGGGCTCGCCGCGCTCGAACTGGCCGAGGCCGCGATGACGTCGTGGAAAACGGGGCGCGTGATCGAGATGTGACGCAAACGATGGCGGCCCGTGCAAGCGGGCCGCCATCGTCGCACGACCGGCAGCACACCGGTACGACAGGCTGCGACGCCACGGCCGCATCGGGCAAATTTGCCGAAACGTCGCGCGGCAAGCGCGTGAAAGCACGTATGATGGCGAATCGATCGGCGTCGCCGATATCCCGCTTTTTCACCATCATGCTCGATCACCTCATCTGCGACTGCGACGGCGTGCTCGTCGACAGCGAAGTCATCGCCGACCGCGTGCTGCTTGAAACGCTGACCGCCACCTTCCCGCACATCGATTTCGAAGCCGCCGCGAAGTCGGCGTTCGGCCAGCAGACGTCGCGTTTCCTGTCGGGGCTCGAATCCCGCTTCGGGGTCGAGATGCCCGCCAACTTCATCGAGACCATCGAGCACAACATCGAGATCGCGCTGGCGCAATCGCTCGCGCCGATCACCGGCGTGCGCGACGCGTTGCTGAAGGTCAGCCTGCCGGCCGCGGTCGTGTCGAACAGCCGGCTCGTGCGCGTGCGCAACTCGCTGAAGCGCGCGTCGCTCACCGAGATCTTCGGCGAGCGCGTGTTCAGTTCCGAGCAGGTGTCGCGGCCGAAGCCCTACCCCGACGTTTACCTGCATGCGGCGCAGACGCTCGGCGTGGCGCCGGCGCGCTGCATCGTCGTCGAGGACAGCGTATCGGGGTTGAATGCCGCACGCGCGGCAGGAATGAAGACGATCGCATTCGTCGGCGCAAGCCACATCCCCGACAACTACGCGGACGCGCTGCGCTCGATGGGCATCACGCGGATCATGCGCAGGATGGACGAACTGCCGGCGCTCGTCGAAGCCGGCATGCGCGGCGAATTCGGCGACGTGCAGTCCTGACGTTCATTCAGGCCGGGTCAGGCCGACCCGGCATGCGGCGGTTCACGCGCGCCAGGTCAAGGGCGCGCGAACGCGCCCGCTCCCTCCTCGCTCAGGCCGGTTCGCAGCAACGCTCGCGCGCAGCCGCCAGCGCCGCGCGGAATTCGACGAGTTCCGCGATCGTCAGCATCGGCAATCCATGCTGTTGCGCGAAACGCTCGACGTCGTCGCCGCGCGTCATCGTGCCGTCCGGATTCATCAGCTCGCACAGCACGCCGGCCGGCTTCAGGCCCGCAAGGATCGACAGGTCGACCGTGCCTTCGGTGTGACCGCGGCGCGCCAGCACGCCGCCTGGTTGTGCACGCAACGGAAACACGTGGCCCGGACGCACGATGTCGTGCGGCTTCGCATTGTCGGCGATCGCCGCGCGGATCGTCGTCACGCGGTCGGCCGCCGATACGCCCGTATGCACGCCTTCGCGCGCCTCGATCGAGACGGTGAACGCGGTGCCGTTGCGGCTCTCGTTGGTCTGCACCATCGGCGGCAGCTCGAGCGCGCGCACCGTGTCGTCGGTCAGGCACAGGCACACGATGCCGCTGCACTCGCGGATCAACAGCGCCATCGTCTCGGGCGTGATGCGCTCGGCGGCGACGATCAGGTCGGCCTCGTTCTCGCGGTCGTGATCGTCCTGCAGCACGACCGCGCGGCCCGCGCGCATCGCTTCGAGCGCAGCGGCGATGCGCGGCGGCACCGGTTCGGAATCCAGCAACGGGAGATCGGCAAAGGCGTCGGCGGGAGCCGACGAAAGGGACATCAAGGACATGTGAAACGCTCCTCGCAAATACGATTTGGGCGAAAAACGTTTCAGGGCATTGCAAACAGACAGAACGACAACCCGCTTCGCACGCATCGCGAAGCGGCCCTGGCGGACATGACTATCTGCACATCTTCTCTCATCCGGACTGTGACCGTCGGCTCTGGCATTCGACCAGATCTGCTGACCCCGCGCGGTTGCGCGGGCGCTCGCGGGCTCGCCGGCTTACGCCAGCCTACCGCCGGTGGGGAATTTCGCCCCGCCCTGAAGACGCACTGATTGCCGGATGGGGGCTGCCCATCAACGGCGGGCCAAGCATACAACAGCCGCGCGCGCGGCGCAGCGAACAACATGGATAACCTTACTGACGACTCCGTCTAACGGCATCGTCCAAACGGCCGACGGCCGCGCCGCGATCCCGCCCGATATGGGGGCGGCAACCGCTCCGTGCGGCCCGCACGATCAGCCGGCCGCGTGCGCCGCGTCGGGCACGAGCCAGCGCGGCGGCACTTCGGGGCTCACCGTCACGCGGAACGCGCGCGCTTCGCTGTCGCCCGGGTTGCGCAGGCTGTACGGCTGGTCGGCATCGAACACGATCGCGTCGCCGGTCGCGAGCAACTGGCGGCGGTCATGCACGCTGACTTCGAGCGTGCCCTCGCTGACGACCAGGTTGACCGTCGTGCCGGGCGCGCGGCGCGTGCCGGGCTCCGTATGCAGCGGCGCGATCCGCAGCTCGTGGAATTCGGCCGCGGCCGGCTCGCCTTCCGGGTACAGCGCACGTGCCGAGAAACGGCCGTTCGAGCTGACGACGCGCGACGCGCGCTCGGCCGCCAGGTGCTCGAAGCCGTTCACCGCATGGCGGCGCAGGAATGCGGCGACCGACACCTTCAGCGCCGCGGCGATCTTGCAGAGCACCTTGATCGACGGCACGCTGCGCGCCGACTCGATCTGCGCGAGCATCGCGCGCGACACGCCGGACAGCCGCGCAAGCGCATCGAGCGACAGTTGTCGCTCGGCGCGCAAGCGCGCGAGGTTCACGCCGACGACCTGCTCGAGAAGGTCGAGCGACGCAGACGTCCGCGCGTCGGCGGCATCGCCGGACTCGAAGGAAGACACATCGCGCACCAGCGCCAGGGGTGAAGACATAGCATTGCCTCCGGGCCGCTGCGCGGCCCTGCGTATGGGGTAAGCCGGGATCGGAATCGGGTTGCGCCAGCAATGGCGCGTATCGAGACGCTATCACCCGGCCTTGCGCGGGCAAACGAAGTTATCTTCACACCGTTATCAGCATCGCGGAGGAATGCGTTTCTCGCGAACCTTTTCCTGCCGCTATGGCGTCGCCATGACGTCGCGAATGCGTCGTCGTTGCGCCGCTCATTGCGCCGCCGGCGCCGCACCGCTTGCCGGTGCCCGCGCGTCGAGCCGCATTGCGAGCCACGTAACGACGAGCGCCGCGAACGTCACCGCGACGGCGACCCACGGCAGCGCATCGAGCGCGAAGCCGTGTTCCAGCGCGAGGCCGCCGAGCCACGCGCCGCCCGCATTGCCGACGTTGAACGCGCCGATATTGAGCGTCGACGCGAGATGCGGCGCGCTCGCGGCCTTCTCGACCACGCGTGCCTGCAGCGGCGGCACCGTCGCGAACGCGGCGATCCCCCACACGAATACGGTGACGGCGGCCGCGACCGGCAGGTGGCTCGTCTTCGCGAACACGGCCATCACGGCCATCAGCGCGACGAGGATCGCGATCAGCGACGGCATCAGCGCGCGGTCGGCGAGCTTGCCGCCGATCGTATTGCCGATCGTCAGCCCCGCGCCGAACAGCACGAGGATCAGCGCGACCGAGCGCGGTGCGTAGCCCGCTACCGTCTCGAGAATCGGCGCGATATACGTGAACACGACGAACACGCCGCCGAAGCCGAGCACCGTCATCAGCAGCGCGAGCCACACCTGCGGCTCCTTCAGCACGCGCACCTCGTGGCCGAGGCCGACCGGCCCGCTGTCGTGGCGGTTCGGCACGAGCGCGGCGACGCCGCCGAGCGCCAGCACGCCGAGCACGGCAACGATCCAGAACGACGCGCGCCAGCCGAGCAACTGGCCGACGAACGTGCCGAACGGCACGCCGAGCACGTTCGACAGCGTGAGCCCCGTGAACATCAGCGCGATCGCGCTCGCCCGCTTGTCGGCCGGCACGAGCGACGCGGCGACCACCGCGCCGATCCCGAAGAACGAACCGTGCGCAAACGACGTGACGACGCGCGCGACCATCAGCATCGCGTAGCCGGACGCGGTGGCGCACAGCACGTTGCCGACGATGAAGATCGCCATGAGCAACTGCAGCGCTGCCTTGCGCGGCATGCGGCTCGTCAGTACCGCGAGCAGCGGCGCGCCGACCGCGACGCCGAGCGCGTAACCGGTGACGAGCAGGCCGGCCGACGGCAGCGACACGGCGAGATCGTGCGCGACTTCGGGCAGCAGGCCCATGATGATGAATTCGGTGGTGCCGATGGCGAACGCGCTGATCGCGAGCGCCAGTAACGGAATGGGCATGACGTTCTCCGGAAGGCGGCGGACGCGGCGCCCGGCCGGTGCCGCACCGCACAAGAAGCGGGATGTGCGCGCATTGTCCCGAAGATGCCTATATTTGATAATTGGCGTGGCATTTGAACCATTTTCAAAAATTTCTGGAAAATCGAATGGATCGACTGGGCGATATCCGGCTGTTCGTCGAGGCGGCGGAACTGGGCAGCCTGTCCGCGGCCGGGCGCAAGCTGAACCTCACGCCGGCCGCCGCGAGCGCGCGCCTCGCAAAGCTCGAGGCAAAGACCGCTACACGGCTTTTCGAACGCTCGACGCGGCAGTTGCGGCTCACCGACGAGGGCCGGCTGTACCTGAACTGCTGCCGTCAGGCGCTGCAGGCGCTCGACGACGCGGACGCGATGCTGCAGGAAGGCCGCAACGTCGTCCGCGGCAAGGTCCGGCTGTCGTCGACGTCCGATTTCGGCCGCAACCAGTTGCTCGACTGGCTCGGCGAATTCACGACGCGCCATCCGGACGTCACGTTCTCGCTGACGGCGTCCGATTCGTCGTCGAACCTGTGGCAGGACGAGATCGACCTCGCGATCCGCTTCGCCGCGCCGCCCGACGGCGCGCTGATCGCCCGCCGGCTCGCGACGAACCGGCGCGTACTGTGCGCGGCGCCGTCGTTCGTCGAACGCCACGGCATGCCGGCCGATCCGCACGATCTGGCCCGCTTTCCGTGCAACGTGATCACGATCGCGTCCGGCCCGATGAACGTCTGGCACTTCACGCGCGGCGACGAGGTGCAGATCCACCGGGTGCCGGTCGCGACCGCGTTCGAAACCAACGACGGCGGCCTCACGCGCGAATGGACGCTGCGTGGCCACGGCATTGCGCTGAAATCGCTGTGGGACATCGCCGACGACGTCCGCGCGGGCCGGCTGCGCGTGCTGCTGCCCGACTGGCGGCACCAGGACGCGCCGCTGCACGCGATCTATCACAGCAAGCGCTACATGGCGCTGCGGGTGCGCGTGCTGCTCGACTTCCTCACCGAACGCTTCGCACGCGAAGAAGCCGCGCTCGACGACCTGCTGAGCGCGTGCCGCTGACAGTCAGCCAGCGCACCGCCCTTCAAGGGTCGGAACGTGACGATCGACGTCGCGCGGCCGCAACCCGCCGCCCGCCCGGGGCAGCGCGAAAAGCTATAATGGAAGGCTTTCCCGACGGCTTTTCATGCTCGATGCGCGCAACCTGCGTGCAGCGCACGGCCGTCCCGATTCACTCTTGACGACGCCCCCAGGTCAACCACTGCGAACGGCGAATCCCCATGACCAAGAAAGTTTACGTAAAGACCTTCGGCTGCCAGATGAACGAGTACGACTCGGACAAGATGGTGGACGTGCTCAATGCCGCCGAAGGCCTCGAAAAGACCGACACGCCCGAAGACGCGGACATCATCCTGTTCAACACGTGCTCGGTGCGTGAAAAGGCGCAGGAGAAGGTGTTTTCCGATCTCGGCCGCGTGCGCGAACTGAAGGAAGCGAAGCCCGGCCTGCTGATCGGCGTCGGCGGCTGCGTCGCGAGCCAGGAAGGCGCGTCGATCGTGTCGCGCGCGCCGTACGTCGACCTCGTGTTCGGCCCGCAGACGCTGCACCGCCTGCCGCAGATGATCGACGCGCGCCGCGCGAGCGGCCGCGCGCAGGTCGACATCACGTTCCCCGAAATCGAGAAGTTCGACCACCTGCCGCCCGCGCGCGTCGAGGGGCCGAGCGCGTTCGTGTCGATCATGGAAGGCTGCTCGAAGTACTGCAGCTACTGCGTGGTGCCGTACACGCGCGGCGACGAAGTGTCGCGCCCGCTCGACGACGTGCTGACCGAAGTGGCCGGCCTCGCCGACCAGGGCGTGCGCGAAGTCACGCTGCTCGGCCAGAACGTGAACGCGTATCGCGGCGCGCTGACGGCCGGCGCGTCCGAGATCGCCGATTTCGCGACGCTGATCGAATACGTCGCCGACATCCCCGGCATCGAGCGGATCCGCTACACGACGTCGCACCCGAAGGAATTCACGCAGCGCCTGATCGACACCTACGCGAAAGTGCCGAAGCTCGTGAGTCACCTGCACCTGCCCGTCCAGCACGGCTCCGACCGCATCCTGATGGCGATGAAGCGCGGCTATACGGTGCTCGAATACAAATCGGTGATCCGCAAGCTGCGTGCGATCCGCCCCGACCTGTCGCTGTCGACCGACATGATCGTCGGCTTCCCCGGCGAGACCGAGGACGATTTCGACAGGATGATGGCGCTCGTGCACGAGATGAGCTACGACACGAGCTTCTCGTTCATCTACAGCCCGCGCCCCGGCACGCCGGCCGCGAACCTGCACGACGACACGCCGCGCGAAGTGAAGCTCAAACGCCTGCAACATCTGCAGGCGACCATCGAGGAAAACGTCGCGCGCATCAGCCAGTCGATGGTCGGGAAGGTCGAGCGGATCCTCGTCGAGGGCCCGTCGCGCAAAGACCCGAACGAACTCGCGGGCCGCACCGAGAACAACCGGGTCGTGAATTTCCCGGCGCCGCTCGCGTCGCACCCGCGCCTGATCGGCCAGATGATCGACGTGAAGATCAACCATGCGTACCCGCATTCGCTGCGCGGCGAGCTCGTGCTCGTCAGCGACGACGCGAGCGCGGCCACCCACTGACCGACGCATCACCGGAGCCCGACGCCACTTTGAAGCCCGCCCAACCCCTGGAATTCATCGCGCCGCGCGACGACAACGCGCGCCTCGCCAATCTCTGCGGCCCGCTCGACGAAAACCTGCGGCAGATCGAACAGGCACTCGACGTCACGCTCGCGCGGCGCGGCCACCGGATCACGATCCGCGGGCGCGGCGCCAAGCTCGCGCTCGCGGCGCTCGACAACTTCTACAACCGCGCGCGCGATCCGCTGTCGGTCGACGACATCCAGCTCGCGCTGGTCGAAGTGCGCCACACCGCCGGCAACGGCCGCGAGAACACGCTCGACGTGCGCTTCCGCGGCGACCCCGACCATCCGTTCGACGAGCCTGTCGTGCAGCTCGACGACGAGGCGCTCGAAGAGCAGGGACCGAAGCTCTACACGCGGCGCGCCGACCTGCGCGGCCGCACGCCTGCGCAGCGCGAATACCTGAAGCAGATCCTGTCGCACGACGTCACGCTCGGCATCGGGCCGGCCGGCACCGGCAAGACCTACCTCGCGGTCGCGTGCGCGGTCGACGCGCTCGAGCGAGACCAGGTCAAGCGGATCGTGCTGACGCGCCCGGCCGTCGAGGCCGGCGAGCGGCTCGGCTTCCTGCCGGGCGACCTCGCGCAGAAGGTCGACCCGTACCTGCGTCCGCTGTACGACGCGCTGTACGACCTGCTCGGCTTCGACAAGACGGCCAAGATGTTCGAGCGCCAGATGATCGAGATCGCGCCGCTCGCGTACATGCGCGGCCGCACGCTGAACCACGCGTTCATCATCCTCGACGAGGCGCAGAACACGACGCCCGAGCAGATGAAGATGTTCCTCACGCGGATCGGCTTCGGTTCGAAGGCGGTCGTGACCGGCGACACGAGCCAGGTCGACCTGCCGCGCGGCCACAAGAGCGGCCTCGTCGAGGCGCAGCAGGTGCTGAGCGGCGTGCGCGGCATCGCGCTCACGCGTTTCACGAGCGCGGACGTCGTCCGCCATCCGCTCGTCGCGCGCATCGTCGAGGCATACGACGAGTTCCACGCGCAGCATCAGGACGGCTGACCGGCCGGCGGCGCCCGCGCGCTGCCCCGGCCTGCCGGCCCGGCCCGCCAGACGGCGCGCCGGGCTTTTTTTCGCCCGCGCGAATTCGGGTGCGATCGGCCGTTTGGTGTATCCTCAACGCGTTCCAATCGCCGCACGCGTCATGAAATCCTCCCGTTCTCGCAAGTCCGGGCGCGCCCAGTCCGCCGCGCCCGAATCCCCCCGTCTTTCGCTGTTCGATGCGAAGGGCAAGGCCCGCACCGTCAACGCGCAGGGGCTGCGAATCGACTTCCCGGATGGCCGCAGCCTGATGTTCGACCTGTCGGGCAGCTCGGGGGAAGCAGCCGTCGCGATCGTCGCGCAGCACAACGATCCGGCGATGCGCGCGAAGCTCGCGCTGCAACCCGAGCACTACGACAGCGTGACGCTGCACGTGGGCGCCGAGCCCGCGCCGCGCGAAGACGAAATCGAAATCGAAGACGCATTGCGCGAGCCTGAACTCGACCTGTCCGTGCAGTACGGCGACGAAATCACGAGCGACGTGCGCAAGGCGCTGCCCAAGCGCAAGCTGATCGCCGAATGGATCGAGCCGGCGCTGTTCGCCGGCGCGCAACTCACCGTGCGCTTCGTCGGCGAAAACGAAGGCCGCACGCTGAACGCCGGCTACCGCCACAAGGACTACCCGACCAACGTGCTGACCTTCGCGTACGACGCGGCGCCCGACGGCACCGTGATCGGCGACCTCGTGCTGTGCTGCCCGGTCGTCGAGAAGGAAGCGCACGACCAGGGCAAGCCGCTCACGGCCCATTACGCGCACCTGCTGGTGCACGGCGCGCTGCACGCGCAGGGCTACGACCACGAGACGAGCGACGAGGACGCGGCCGAAATGGAAGCGCTCGAAGTCGACATCCTCGCGAAGCTGGGTTTCCCGAACCCGTACCAGTAAGTCGGCCGCACGATGCGCAACGCCGTGATGCTCCCGCCCGCCTACCCGCCGTCGATCGGCGACGGGCGGCTGCTGACGGAAGACGAACTCGCGGCGTCGCTCGCGCACACGATGCGCGACTGGGACGGCCGGCAGGACCTCTGGCTGTTCGGCTATGGCTCGCTGATCTGGAACCCGGGGTTGCCGACCGTCGCCGCCGTGCGCGGCAAGGTGCACGGCTACCATCGCGGGCTCTACCTGTGGTCGCGCGTGAACCGCGGCACGCCCGAACGTCCGGGCCTCGTGCTCGCGCTCGATCGCGGCGGTTCGTGCTCGGGCATCGCGTTCCGGCTCGCGGGCCCGACCGCGCAGCCGCACCTCGAAACGCTGTGGAAGCGCGAAATGCCGATGGGTTCGTACCGGCCCGCGTGGCTGCCGTGCTCGCTCGAGAACGGCGAACGCGTGAACGCGCTCGCGTTCGTGATGCGCCGCGACGCGCCGACCTATACGGGCAAGCTGTCCGACCCCGTCGTGAAGGAAGTATTCAGTTGCGCGGCCGGCCGCTACGGCACGACGCTCGACTACGTCAGCCGCACGGTCGACGCGCTGCGCGCGAGCGGCATTCCCGATCGCGCGCTGGAAGGGCTGCTCGCGCGATGCCGGTGACGCAACCCGACGCCGGGCTTGCCGCCACGCGAAGCCGCGCCGCCTGCTCAATCGAACCAGGACGCTACCGATGAAACCTTCACGCTGGTCGCGCTGCAAGCTCGCCGCGCTGCTCGTCGCCGCGAGCGTCGCGCTGTCCGGCTGCGGGATATTCGGCTGCGGCGGCGCCGCGAGCAACGGCGGGGCAGCCGGCGGCTGCTCGGCCGGCATGCGGTTCTGAGCGCCCCCAGACCTGTCGCTTCGCGCCAGCCCCCCCGACGGCCCGGCGTTTTCTTGAGAGCCGCGCGCCGGGCGCGATCGCATGCGGCAGATTGCCGCCGGCGTCGGCCGGCCGGTCGCCTTTCCGCGTCGCGCCTGCCCGCCCTTTCCATACCCGATTTTTGCCGCTGCTGCGCCGCCGCCCTTTTATGAGATAGGATGGATGCGAGGACGTTGTCGCGCCCGGCGCGGCCGTCCGCGAGCGGGGCTCGCGCGGACGCGCACCTTGGCCGGGCGGCCGGGGTGACACGGTCGCGTCGTGCCCTTGGTGTATCCTTGCCTACTCCGTGACAGCGCGCCCCGGCATGACCCGGGCGCACCACCATGAACGATTCGTATCCCAGTCGTAAGCCAACCGACAAACCGCAAGAAAAGCGCTCGCTCCTCGAGCGCCTGACCGACTTCATCTCGCCCGAGCCCGAATCCCGCGGCGAGCTGCTGGAAATCCTCCAGGACGCCCACGAACGCAACCTGATCGACGCCGATTCGCTGTCGATGATCGAAGGCGTGTTCCAGGTATCCGACCTGTGCGCCCGCGACATCATGGTGCCGCGCGCGCAGATGGACGCGATCAACATCGCCGACAAACCCGAAGATTTCATCCCGTTCGTCCTCGAAAAGGCGCACTCGCGCTACCCGGTGTTCGAGGAGAACCGCGACAACGTGATCGGCGTGCTGCTCGCGAAGGATCTGCTGCGCTTCTACGCCGAAGAAGAATTCGACGTGCGCGGGATGCTGCGCCCGGCCGTGTTCATTCCCGAATCGAAGCGCCTGAACGTGCTGCTGCACGACTTCCGCGTGAACCGCAACCACCTCGCGATCGTCGTCGACGAATACGGCGGCGTCGCGGGCCTGATCACGATCGAGGACGTGCTCGAACAGATCGTCGGCGACATCGAGGACGAATACGACTTCGACGAGGAAGCCGGCAACATCATCGCGGGGCCGGACGGCCGCTACCGCGTGCGCGCGCTCACCGAGATCGAACAGTTCAACGAGGCGTTCGGCACCGATTTCCCCGACGACGAAGTCGACACGATCGGCGGCCTGATCACCCATCATTTCGGACGCGTGCCGCACCGCGGCGAGAAGCTGCAGCTCGGCAACCTCATGTTCGAGATCCAGCGCGGCGATGCGCGCCAGGTTCATGTGCTGCTGGTGCGCCGCAATCCGCACGTCAGCCGTCGCGCCGAAACCTCGCACGAGGACTGACCGTCCCGCGCCGGCCGCGTCTCCTTCAACCGCTCGCCCACTTCCGCTTCACATGGACGATCCGATCCTGTCCCGCCCGGCTGGCGGCCTGCTCGCGCCGGTACCCGGCCGCGCGCTGCCGCGCTGGCACTACCCGGCCGCGCTGCTCGCCGGCGCGGCCAATACGCTCAGCTTCGCACCGACCCCGCACGGCGGCTGGCTGCAGCTCGTCGTATTCGTCTGGTTTTTCGCGCAACTGACGCGCACGTCGAGCTGGCGCGGCGCCGCGCTCACGGGCGGCGCGTTCGGCTTCGGCAACTTCATCAGCGGCATCTGGTGGCTCTACATCAGCATGCACGTGTACGGCGAGATGGCCGCGCCGCTCGCGGGCGGTGCGCTCGTGCTGTTCTCGCTGTACCTGTCGCTGTACCCGGCGCTCTCGGCCGGGCTGTGGTCGTTCTGCGCGGGCCATGCGTGGCATCGCCGCGGCCCCGACCCGCGGCCGTTCTCGCCGACCTGGCACGGCGCGTTCGCGTTCGCGAGCGCGTGGGCCTTCGGCGAGTGGCTGCGCGGCACGCTGTTTACCGGCTTTCCGTGGCTCGCGAGCGGCTACTCGCAGGTCGACGGCCCGTTCGCGGGCTTCGCGCCGGTGGTCGGCGTGTACGGAATCGCGTGGGTGCTCGCGCTGTTCGCCGCGCTGGTCGTGCAGTCGCTCGCCGCCGCGCGCCCGTCGCCCGCGCGTGACAGCGGCGCCGGAGGTAACGCGCGGGGGCGCATCGCCGCGCCGGCCGGTATCGCCGTCGCGCTCGTCGCGGCCGGCCTCGGGCTGTCGCAGGTCACGTGGACCGTGCCCGCGAACGCGCCGCTCACGGTGCGGCTGCTGCAGGGCAACGTGAAGCAGGACATCAAGTTCGAGCAGGAAGGCATCGACGCGGCAATCAAGATGTACCAGCAGATGATCGTCGAGAAGCCCGCCGACCTGATCGTCACGCCCGAGACCGCGATCGCGGTAATGATCCAGGAATTGCCCGAGCCGTTCGCGGTCGCGATCCGCAAGTTCAGCGACACGACGGGCTCCGCCGTGCTGTTCGGCGCGGTCGGCGCGTCGGTGACCGAGGACGGCCGCTACGTCGACTATACGAACAGCCTGTACGGCGTGACGCCGAACTCGCGCGACATCTATCACTACGACAAGCACCACCTCGTGCCCTTCGGCGAATTCATCCCGTGGGGCTTCCGGTGGTTCGTCAACCTCATGAAGATGCCGCTCGGCGACTTCGCGCGCGGCGCGCCGGTACAGAAGCCCTTCCTCGTGCACAACCAGCCCGTGATGGCCGACATCTGCTACGAGGACTTGTTCGGCGAGGAAATCGCCGCGACGATCCGCGACAACCCGCAACCGCCGGGCGTGCTCGTCAACGTGACGAACCTCGCGTGGTTCGGCGACACGATCGCGCTCGACCAGCACCTGCAGATCGCGCGGATGCGCTCACTCGAAACGGGCCGGCCGATGCTGCGCTCGACCAACACCGGGATGACGGCCGCGATCGACGCGCAGGGGCGCGTGCTCGGCCAGTTGAAGCCGTTCACGATCGGCTCGCTCGACGTGCGGATCGAAGGCACGAGCGGCTTCACGCCGTATGTGACGAGCGGCAACGCCGCCGTGCTCGCGGTGTCGTTCATCCTGCTCGCGTTCGGCTTCACGTTCGGGCCGAGGCTGCGCCGGCGCAACGGCCGGAAGAACGGCGACGATCAGCAGGCATGACGTAACAGGCGGCCGCCGCGCGCCGCGTGGAGGCCGCCGCTGTGCGACGCGGCCCGTGACCGCAAAGCGGCCGGCTGCTCAGGCTTGCCGGGCCGATCGATCCGATTGTGCCGGCTGCGCGGCCAGGCACCGCAGATCGCGGCGCACCTCCTCCATCACCGGTTCCCACGCGCCGAACGTCGGCTGCCGGTACAGCGTCGCGGTCGGATACCACGGGCTGTCCTTGCGTTCGAGCAGCCACGGCCAGTGCGGATTCACGTCGAGCAGCACCCAGGTGCGCGCACCGAGCGCGCCCGACAGGTGCGCGACCGACGTGCACACGGTGATCACGAGATCCAGCGCGCCGATGAACGCGGCCGTATCGTCGAAGCTCTTCAGTTCCGCCGTGAAGTCCTCGATCGCGAAGCCGGCTGCGCGCGCCCCCGCGACATCCGCGTTCGCGCCCGGCTGCAGCGAATAAAACGCGGCGTCGATCCCGCGGAACGCGTCGACATAACGCGCGAGCCCGACGCGCCGGAACGGATTGCGCTGGTGGCCCGCGCTGCCCGTCCACACGAGCCCGACCTTCAGCCGGCGGTCGCCTGCGAGCCGCGTGCGCCACGCATCGCGCGCCTCCGGATCGGCCCGCAGGTACGGCACCGACGACGCAAGCGTCGACGCTTCCAGGTCGAGCATCAGCGGCAGGCCGATCAGCGGCACTTCGTAATCGAATGCGGGCAACGCATCGACGCCGCCGCCCGCACCGAACGCGTCCGCCTGCGCGCCCAGGCTGCGCTGCATCAGCGTGCCCACCTGCGGGAACGTATTCCACGCGAGCCGGCCGCCCTCGCGATGCACGCGCTCGGCGAGCGGCGTGACGAACCGGCAGAACTGCAGCACGTCGCCGAGCCCCTGCTCGCCCCATACGAGCAGCGTCTTGCCCGCGAGCGGCTCGCCCTGCCAGCGCGGGCCCGGCAGCGCCGGCCGGCGGCCGCGCAGCTCGCCCGCGCCGTCCCAGCGCGCCTCGTGGCCGCGCCAGCCGGCCGCGTAGTTGCCGCGCACGAGCTGGATGATCGCGAGGTTGAAACCGAACGACGCGTCGTCGGGCGCCAGCTCGCACGCGCGCGCCGCATGACGCTCGGCGTCATCCCAGCGCTGCGCCTCCTTCATCGCCATCGCGACGTTGTTCATCGCGAGCGCGTTGTCGGGCGCGAGATCGGCGAGCCGCGCGGCGCACGCGAGCGCACCGTCGAGGTCCTGCATTGCGAGCCGCGCGACGACGAGGTTGATCCACGCCTGCACGTCGCGCGGATCGGCGTTCACGGCCGCGTCGAGCAGCGCGATCTCCTCCGCGCGGTCGCCGCCCGACAGCCGCAGCGCGATCGCGAGGTTGTTGCGCAGCGACGGCCAGCCGGCATCGGCTGCCAGCGCCGCGCGGTAAGGCGCGACGGCATCCGCGTGACGGCCGGCCATCTGCAGCGTGTAGCCGTGATTGAAGTGCGCGGCCGCGCCCGGCTGCACGCGCGCCGCGCATTCGGCGAGTGCGAGCGCGTCGGCCGTGCGCTGCCGCGCGACGAGCGTCGCCGTCAGCTGCGCGAGCGCCTCGGCGTCGACCGCATGCAGATGGCCGGCAGCGGCGAGCCACTGATCGTGCGCGGCGCGCTCGCCGCGTGCCTGCGCATCGGCGGCCCGCCCGAGCAGCGCGAGGAACGGCGGAAGCAGCGGAATGAGGATGTCGGTCGAATCGTCCATGCAATCGGAGTCGGCAAGCGGTGACGCGGCACGCGTCGCGCGCCGCAATACGCGCATCTTAACGCCCGTGCGAAGGGCGCGGCACACGCGTCGCAACGGGCCGCACGCGGCCGCGCGGCGCGCACGGGCCACGCATGCACAGGCCGCAGGAAGCGGGCCGGCGGCGCCGTTGCCCGCGTTCCGGCCGCATCCGGTCGCCGATCCGGTAAAATTACGCGTTTCAGCACACTAACAAGCCGCGCCGCCGCGCGAGCCGACCCTCCGGGCCCCGCCCGGAGCGCCGCCCGCAACGGAGCGCCAGCGCCACGAAGGCTCTTCATGCTTACGTTTCAGCAAATCATCCTGACGCTGCAGTCCTACTGGGACAAGCAGGGTTGCGCCCTGCTCCAGCCCATCGACATGGAAGTCGGCGCGGGTACGTCGCACGTCCACACGTTCCTGCGCGCGGTCGGCCCCGAGCCGTGGCGCGCCGCGTACGTGCAGCCGTCGCGCCGCCCGAAGGACGGCCGCTACGGCGAAAACCCGAACCGCCTGCAGCACTACTACCAGTACCAGGTCGTGCTCAAGCCGGCGCCGGAGAACATCCTCGACCTGTACCTCGGCTCGCTCGAAGCGCTCGGCTTCGACCTGCAGCAGAACGACGTGCGCTTCGTCGAGGACGACTGGGAAAACCCGACGCTCGGCGCATGGGGCCTCGGCTGGGAAGTGTGGCTGAACGGGATGGAAGTCACGCAGTTCACGTATTTCCAGCAGGTCGGCGGCCTCGACTGCAAGCCCGTGCTCGGCGAGATCACGTACGGCCTCGAACGCCTCGCGATGTACCTGCAGAAGGTCGAGAACGTGTACGACCTCGTGTGGACCGAGTGGGAAGAGCAAGGCCCGAACGGCCCCGAGCTGCGCCGCCTGTCGTATGGCGATGTGTACCACCAGAACGAGGTCGAGCAGTCAACCTACAACTTCGAGCATGCGAACGTCGACCTGCTGTTCACGTTCTTCAACAGCTACGAAGCGGAAGCGAAGAAGATGATCGACGCGCAGCTCGCGCTGCCCGCGTACGAACTCGTGCTGAAGGCCGGCCACACGTTCAACCTGCTCGATGCGCGCGGCGCGATCTCGGTAACCGAGCGCGCAGCGTACATCGGCCGCATCCGCGCGCTGTCGCGTCTCGTCGCGCAGGCTTACTACGACTCGCGCGAGAAGCTCGGCTTCCCGATGCTCGGCAACCCGCCGGGCGTGCCGGGCCTCACCACCGATGCCCAGGACGCCGCGCAGCCGGCATGGGCGCCGCCGCTCAAGGTCGAACGCAAGATCGACCAAGACTGACGAGACGAGATTTATTCCAAACATGACGCACAATCATCCCGCCCCCCTGCTCGTCGAACTGCTGACCGAAGAGCTGCCGCCGAAGGCCCTCGCACGCCTCGGCGACGCATTCGCCGAAGGTCTCGCGCAACGCCTCGCGGCGCGCGACCTCGTCGAAGGTGAACTCGTGTTCGAACGCTACGCCACGCCGCGCCGCCTCGCCGTCGTCGTGCAGAACGTGCGCGCCGTCGCGCCTGACAAGCAGGTCCGCGACAAGGTCCTGCCCGTGTCGGTCGCGCTCGACGCCGAAGGCAAGCCGACGGCCCCGCTCGCGAAGAAGCTCGCGGCGCTCGGCCACCCGAACCTGTCGATCGCCGATCTCGAGCGCGCGCAGGACGGCAAGGCCGAAGCGTTCTTCATCAACTATTCGGCAGCCGGCGCGACGCTCGCCGACGGCCTGCAGGCCGCGCTCGACGAAACGCTCGCGAAGCTGCCGATCCCGAAGGTGATGACGTATCAGCGCCCGGACGGTTCCGACGTGCAGTTCGTGCGCCCGGTGCATCGCCTGACGGTGCTGCACGACGATCGCATCGTGCCCGTCACCGCGTTCGGCATCGACGCCGGCGACACCACGCTCGGCCACCGCTTCCTGTCCGACGGCCTCGTCGCGATCCAGCATGCGCGCGCCTACGCCGACACGCTGCGCGACAAGGGCCGCGTGATCGCGCACTTCGCCGATCGCCGCGAAACGATCCGCACGCAACTGAACGAACACGCGAACGGCGACACGGTCGTGATGCCCGAATCGCTGCTCGACGAAGTGACGTCGCTGGTCGAATGGCCGGTCGTGTACCCGTGCCGCTTCGAGGACGAATTCCTGCAGGTGCCGCAGGAATGCCTGATCCTGACGATGCAGACGAACCAGAAGTATTTCGCGCTGACCGACGTCGGCGGCAAGCTGCGCTCGCGCTTCCTGATCGTGTCGAACATCGAGACGAAGACGCCGGGCGAGATCATCGAAGGCAACGAGCGCGTCGTGCGCCCGCGCCTCGCCGATGCGAAGTTCTTCTTCGAGCAGGACAAGAAGAAGCCGCTCGCCGACCGCGTGCCGCAACTCGCGAACGTCGTCTATCACAACAAGCTCGGTTCGGCGCTCGCGCGCGTCGAGCGCCTCGAGGCGCTGGCCGGCGAGATCGCACCCGCGATCGGCGCCGACGCCGCGCACGCGAAGCGCGCCGCGCGCCTCGCGAAGGCCGACCTGCTGACCGACATGGTCGGCGAATTCCCGGAACTGCAGGGCACGATGGGCACGTACTACGCGCGCCACGACGGCGAAGCCGACGACGTCGCGCTCGCGTGCGCCGAGCACTACCAGCCGCGCTTCTCCGGCGACGCGCTGCCGACCACGCCCGTGTCGACCGCCGTCGCGCTTGCCGACAAGCTCGAGACGATCGTCGGCATCTGGGGTATCGGCCTCGCGCCGACCGGCGAGAAGGATCCGTTCGCGCTGCGCCGTCACGCGCTCGGCGTGCTGCGTCTGATGCTCGAGAAGCAGCTGCCGCTCGATCTCGTCTCGCTGCTGCGCACGGCCTACGCGCGCTTCGAAGGCGTGCCGGGCGTCGCCGAATCGACCGATGCGATCTTCGCGTTCTTCATGGATCGCCTGCGCGGCCTGCTGCGCGAGCGCGGCTATTCGGCCGGCGAAATCGACGCGGTGCTGAGCCTGAACCCGACGCGCGTCGACGATCTCGTCGCACGCCTCGACGCGGTGCGCGAATTCACGCACCTCGCGGAAGCCGAAGCGCTCGCGGCCGCGAACAAGCGGATCTCGAACATCCTGAAGAAGTCGGAAGGCGGCGCGAACGGCACGGTGCAGCCGGCGCTGCTCGTCGAAGCCGCCGAGAAGGCGCTGCACGAACAGCTCGCGGCCGTGACGCCGCACGTGCAGTCGCAGCTCGAGGCGCGTGCATACACGGGCGCGCTGTCGGCGCTCGCCGCGCTGCGCGCGCCGGTCGACACGTTCTTCAACGACGTGATGGTCAACGCGGAAGATCCCGCGCTGCGCGCGAACCGTCTCGCGCTGCTGTCGGCGCTGCACCTGCAGATGAACTGCGTCGCCGACATCTCGAAGCTCGCCGCATAAGGGCCGCACGATGCCGACCAGCCCCAACCGAAAGCTCGTCGTCCTCGACCGGGACGGCGTGATCAACGTCGATTCGGATGCGTTCATCAAGACGCCCGACGAATGGATCGCGCTGCCCGGCAGCTTCGAGGCGATCGCCCGGCTCAACCACGCGGGCTATCGCGTGGTCGTCGCGACCAACCAGTCCGGCATCGGTCGCGGGCTGTTCGACATGGCCGCGCTCAACGCGATGCACCTGAAGATGCATCGCGCGGCGGCCGCGGTCGGCGCGCGCATCGACGCGGTGTTCTTCTGCCCGCACACGGCCGAGGATCACTGCGACTGCCGCAAGCCGAAACCCGGCATGATGCAGATGATCGCCGAGCGCTTCGAGATCGATCCCGATCACACGCCGGCCGTCGGCGATTCGCTGCGCGACCTGCAGGCCGGTGTCGCGGTCGGCTTCCAGCCGCACCTCGTGCTGACCGGCAAGGGCAAGAAAACGCTCGCCGCGGGCAATTTGCCGCCCGGCACGAAGGTCCACGACGACCTGCGCGCGTTTGCGCTCGATTTCCTTTCACACGAACACGAGTGATGCGGCTGCCGCGCGCATCCTCCCTAACACCAGACTCACGCCGATGCGCTTCGTCCGCTCCCTGCTGCTGCTGATCTACTTCATCCTGTACACGGTGCCGTACGCCACCGCGTGCTTCATCGCCTTCCCGTTCATGCGCCCCGACGCGCGCTACTGGATGGCGGCCGGCTGGTGCAAGTCGACGCTGTGGGTCGTACGCTGGCTGAACGGCATCCGCTACCGGATCGAAGGGATGGACAACCTGCCCGACGGCCCGGCCGTGCTGCTGTCGAAGCACCAGTCCGCGTGGGAGACGCTCGCGTTTCCGGCGCTGATGCCGAAGCCGCTCTGCTACGTGTTCAAGCGCGAGCTGCTGTACGTGCCGTTCTTCGGCTGGGCGCTCGGGCTGCTGCACATGGTCAACATCAACCGCAAGGAAGGCAAGAACGCGTTCAATTCGGTGATCCGCCAGGGCAAGAAGCGGCTGTCGGAAGGCGCATGGATGATCATGTTCCCCGAGGGCACGCGCACGCCGGTCGGCAAGCAGGGCAAGTACAAGACGGGCGGCGCGCGCTTCGCGATCGAAACCGGCACGCCCGTCGTGCCGATCGCGCACAATGCAGGACGGGTGTGGCCGCGCAACTCGTTCATGAAATTCCCGGGCGTGGTGACGGTGTCGATCGGCAAGCCGATCGATTCGACCGGCCTCACACCCGATGCATTGAACTCGCAGGTCGAAGCATGGATCGAAGCGGAAATGCGCCGCATCGATCCCGATTCCTATCGCCAGGCAGGCAATGCCGGCACACGCGATGCCGCGCGCGTCTGAATCCCCCGGGTTGCAGCCGTTGCGCACGACAAAAAGAAGCGAACTGATGAAACAGCGTCCGCGGCCACGGCCAGCCGTCGTGGCTCTCGATCATCGCCAGATGGATCTGCCGCTCTTCGACGGGCCGGCCGCCGCACCGTCGGCGCCCGCCACGCCGCCGGCGCCGCCTGAAGCGGCGCCCGCCGCACCGCTCGATCCGGGCCCGGCGCCCGACCGCTCGCGCGTGCGCACGTTCGCACTCGACAGCCGCGTGCTCGAATACCGCCTGAAGCGCTCGGCGCGTCGCACGATCGGCTTCACGATCGACGGCAGCGGGTTGTCGATCACCGCGCCGCGCTGGGTCACGCTCGCCGACATCGAGGCCGCGATCTCCGAGAAACAACGCTGGATCTTCGCGAAGCTCGCGGAGTGGAAGACGCGCACCGAGCAGCGCGCGCTGCCGCAGATCGACTGGCGCGACGGCGCGCAGCTTCCGTATCTCGGCAAGACGGTGACGATCGCGCTCGGCGCGGGCGCCGTCGGGTTCGACGCCGATGCGCTGCGGCTCTCGCTGCCGCTGCCCGCACAGGCCGACATGCAGCAGATCAAGGATCGCGTGCAGGGCTGGCTGCAGGGCGAGGCGAAGCGGATCTTCGGCGAACGACTCGCGGTCTACGCGGAAATGCTCGGCGTCACGTATTCGATGTACGCGCTGTCGTCGGCCGCGACGCGCTGGGGCAGTTGCTCGAGCGACGGCAAGATCCGCCTGAACTGGCGGCTGATCCATTTCCCGATGTCGATCGTCGACTACGTCGTCGCGCACGAACTGTCGCACCTGCGCGAGATGAACCACAGCCCGGCCTTCTGGCAGACCGTCGAATCGATCTTCCCCGAGTTCCGCGAAGCGCGGCACACGCTCAAGCATCACCCGCCCGAGCTGCTGCCGTCGCTGTAACGCGCAGCATTGCCCGTCAACGCAAACGGGCGATGCGGGTCACCCCGCACCGCCCGTTCGACCCGCCGCCGCGCGCATCGCGCGCCGCGGCCCGTTCATCCGGCGCTCAGTGCGCCTTCTTCTGGATGAACTCGATCTTGTAGCCGTCCGGATCCTCTACGAAGGCGATCACGGTCGTGCCGTGCTTCATCGGGCCGGCTTCGCGCGTGACCTTGCCGCCTTGCGCCTTGATCTTGTCGCAGGCCGCGTAGGCATCCTCCACCGCCACTGCCAGGTGGCCGAAGCCGTTGCCGAGATCGTAGGACGGCGTATCCCAGTTGTGGGTCAGCTCGATCACGGTGCCCGTGCTTTCGTCTTCGTAGCCGACGAACGCGAGCGTGAACTTGCCTTCCGGATAATCGTCGCGACGCAGCAGCTTCATGCCGAGCAATTCGGTGTAGAACTTGATCGAGCGGTCGAGATCGCCGACTCGCAGCATCGTATGCAGCAAACGCATGTTGTGTACTCCTGTGGGGACTTTCCAGAACCGGAAACTCTACCAGAGTCGGGTGAAACTCGTCGGGGGCGCCCAGTCGGAGTGGCCGATACGGAGCATGGATCCGATACGCGCGAGCGCGGGTACGCCGGCAGAACCGGCCGCGCTCGACGCGCCCCCTTCGGGCCGGCCGATCGGGTAACATCCTTCCACTTCGCACCAAAAGCGGGCATGCGGCCCGCCACCCGAACGCGACCACCCTCCCGACCAGCCACACTGCCGTGCGAAACCGCCGATTCGAGCGCGCCGGACGCGCCGCCCGCCTGATCTCGTTGCCACCGTATCGAATCAGCGAGGCCCGCCGATGACCACGCTTGCCGTCACACCCATGCGCCGCGCGCTCGACCTGCGCGCCGTCGGCCTGATGCTGCTGCTGTGCGCGATCTGGGGCTTCCAGCAGGTCGCGATCAAGAGCACGAACGCCGCCATCGCGCCGATGTTCCAGGCCGGACTGCGCTCGGTGATCGCCGCGATGCTGCTGTGGGGCTGGGCCCGCGCGCGCGGCACGCCGCTGTTCCGCGCGGACGGCACGTTCGGCGCGGGCCTCGCGGCCGGCGCGCTGTTCGCCGGCGAATTCGTCTGCGTGTTCTTCGGGCTGACGCTGACGAGCGCGTCGCACATGGCGATCTTCCTGTACACGGCGCCCTGCTTCACCGCGCTCGGCCTGCACCTGTTCGCGCCGGGCGAACGGCTGCAGCGCACGCAGTGGGCCGGCGTCGGCCTCGCGTTCGCCGGCATCGCGCTCGCGTTCGCGGACGGCTTCCTGAAGCCGCGCGCGCCGGGTGCATCCGTGCTGGCGGGGCTGGCCGGCGACGCGCTCGGCATTCTCGGCGGCGCGATGTGGGCCGCGACGACGGTCGTCGTGCGCTCGACGGCGCTCGCGCGCGCCAGTGCGAGCAAGACGCTGTTCTACCAGCTCGCGGTGTCGGCGGTCGTACTGGTCGCGCTCGCCGCGCTGTTCGGGCAGGTGTCGTTCGCACACGTCACGCCGATCGCAGTAGCGAGCCTCGCGTACCAGTCGGTGATCGTCGCGTTCGTCAGCTACCTGTCGTGGTTCTGGCTGCTGACGCGCTACAGCGCGTCGCGGCTGTCCGTATTCACGTTCCTGTCGCCGCTGTTCGGCGTCGCGTTCGGCGTGCTGCTGCTCGGCGAATCGGTCGGCTGGCGCTTCATGTCCGCGGCCGCGCTCGTGCTGACCGGCATCGCGCTCGTCAACGCGCCGCCGCGCCGGCGGGCGTGACGGCGGGCGGCAGCCAGACATGCGCAACATGCCCGCGCAATAAAAAAGGCTGCCCCGCGGGGCAGCCTCATCGCAACATCCGGTCCGGCTCGCGCTACGCGCGTTACCCGGCCTTGCGCACCGCCGCGAGCGCCTGCGCGACACCGACGTATTCAGCCACGCTCACGTCCTCCGCACGGCGCGCGAGATCGAAGCCGAGCGCATCGAAATCGATCGTCTCGCGATAGTCGCCGAGCGTATTGCGCAGCATCTTGCGGCGCTGCGAGAACGCGGCGGTGACGATTTCGCCGAGCAGCACCGGATCGACGTCCGGCAGTTCGTGCGGCTCGTACGGAATCATCCGGACGATCGCCGAATCGACCTTCGGCGGCGGCTGGAACGATTCCGGCGGCACGTCGAGCATCTTTTCCATCACGTAGCGGTACTGCAGCATCACCGACAGCCGCGAAAACGCCTTCGTGCCCGGCTCCGCGACCATCCGCTCGACGACTTCGTTCTGCAGCATGAAATGCTGATCGATGACCACGTCGGCGAACGTCATCAGGTGAAACAGCAGCGGGCTGGAAATGTTGTACGGCAGGTTGCCGACGATCCGCAGCGACGGCTTGTCGCCGGGCGCCGCGAGCGAACCGAAGTCGAACGCGAGCGCGTCGCCCGCGTGCAGTTCGAGCAGCGCGCCGAAGCGCTGTTGCAGGCGCCCGATCAGGTCGCGGTCGAGTTCGACCGCATGCAGCGGCGACTCGGGCGTCGAGAGACGCTCGATCAGCGGCCCGGTCAGCGCGCCGAGCCCGGGGCCGATCTCGACCATGCGCTGGCCGCGCGCGGGACCGATCGTCGACACGATCGAATCGATCACGCCGTGATCGACGAGGAAGTTCTGCCCGAAGCGCTTGCGCGCGAAGTGGCCTTGGTGCTGTCTGCTGTTCGACATCGACTGAGTAAAACGAAAAATACGACGAATGGGGTGAGGTCGGGCCGCGTCAGGCCGCGCGGCGATGGCGCGCCATCGTGACGGCCGTATCGAGCGCGGCGACCATGCTGCCCGGATCGGCGCGGCCCGTGCCGGCCAGATCGAGCGCGGTGCCGTGATCGACCGACGTGCGAATGATCGGCAGCCCGAGCGTCACGTTGATGCCCTCGCCGAACGTCGCATACTTCAGCACGGGCAACCCCTGGTCATGGAACATCGCGAGCACGCAATCGGCATCGGCCAGATGGCGCGGCTGGAACAGCGTGTCGGCGGGATACGGGCCGCGCGCGTCGATGCCCTGCGCGTTCGCTCGGGCCAGCGCCGGCGAGATCACGTCGATCTCTTCGCGGCCGAGATAACCGTTCTCGCCCGCGTGCGGGTTCAGGCCCGTCACGAGGATGCGCGGCGCGGCCAGACCGAAGTCGCGCCGCAGGTCGCGATCGATGATCGCGAGCGTCTCGACGAGCCCGTCGATCGTCAGCGCGGCCGACACGTCCTTCAGCGGCAGGTGCGTGGTCGCGAGTGCGACGCGCAGCGGCTTGTCGCCGGTGCCCGCCAGCATCATCACGACACGCGGCGTATGCGTGCGCTCGGCCAGGTATTCGGTATGGCCGGTAAACGGCACGCCCGCATCGTTGATCGTGCTCTTCTGCAGCGGCGCGGTAACGATCGCGTCGTACCGGCCTGCCAGCGCGCCGTCGATCGCCGCGTCGAGCAAGTCGAGCACGTACCGGCCGTTCGCCGCGTCCAGCTTGCCTGCCTGCGCGGGAACGGCGAGCGCGCGATGCGCGACCGATACCTGCCCGCCGGCGAGCGTTGCCGGGTCGGCGCCGACCGCCGCCGCGCGCGCATCGAGCAGCGCCGCATCGCCGAGCACGGTGAAATGCGCGTCGGGCCAGCGCTGCGCGGCATCGCGCAGCGCCTGCACGGTCAGCTCCGGGCCGACGCCCGCGGGTTCGCCGGTCGTGATCGCGATCTGCAGCGCGGGCGTGGTCATCAGAAGCTCGTTCAGTTCGCCGGGCCGGCGCCGCCGATCTTGTACTGCACGTACGACGAGTCGCGCAGTTCGCGCAGCCAGTCGGCATACGCCTGCTCGGCCTTGCGCTGGCCGATCGCCTGACGCGCGATGTCCATCTGCTGCTGCACCGAGCCTTCCGCCTCGCGGCGGTTCAGCACCTGGATCAGGTGGTAGCCGTATTCGGTACGAACCGGCTGGCTGATCTGGCCGTCCTGCAGGTTGTTCATCGCACGCTCGAATTCCGGCACGGTTTCGCCTGGGCTGATCCAGCCGAGATCGCCGCCCTGCGACGCCGAACCGTCCTGCGAGTAGGTGCGCGCGAACTTCGCGAAATCGCCGCCGGCCTCGACCTGGTTGCGGATGTCGGCCAGTTGCTGGCGCGCCTGGCCTTCCGACTTGCCTTCACCCACGCGCAGCAGGATGTGGCGCACATGCGTCTGGACGATCTTCGGTGCCGCGGCGGTTGCGCCCTGGCTCTGGCGGCGGTCGACGAGACGCACGATCTCGAAGCCGTCCGGCACGCGGACCAGCGTCGGGTTGACCTGGCCCGGGCGCAGCTTCGATGCGGCATCGACGACCTCGGCCGGCAGCGCGCTCGGTGCCTTGAAGCCGAGATCGCCGCCCTTCTTCGCGTCGTTCGCTTCGGAGTTGTTCTTCGCGAGCCGCTCGAAATCGGCACCCGACTTCGCTTCCTGCAGCAGCGCGTCGGCCTTCTTCTGCGCGGCTTCGATGTCGGCCTGCGGCGCGTTGGTCGGCGCCTTGATGAAGATGTGCTGGAAGCGCAGGTCCTGCTGCTGCGCCGCGTTCGGCCCGCGCTGGCTCGCGATGTAGTTCGCGACTTCGGCGTCCGACACCGTGATCTTGCCGTCGACCTCGCGCTCGCGCAGCTTCGACAGCATCAGCTCGGTACGCGCATCGCTCGTGAAGATGCTCCAGGGCACGCCTTGCGACTCCAGACGCGCGCGGTACTGTTCGAGCGTCATCCCGTTCGCTTGCGCGAGACGCTGCAGCGTCGACTGCACGGTCGCGTCGTCGATGCGGATCCCGTCGTCCTTGGCCTTCTGCACCTGGATCCGCTCGAGCACCATCTGGTTCAGCACCTGCGCGCGCAACTGGTCGGCCGGCGGCACCGGCGCGTTCTGCTGCTGCAGCCGGCGCGCGATCAGGCCGACGCGCTGCTCGAGTTCGCGGCCCGTGATCACGTCGTTGTTGACGACCGCGACGACTTCGTCGGCGAGTTGCGCACCGTGCGAACCGAGCGCCTGCGCCGCGGCCGGCGCGGCGGCGAGCAGCGCGGCGGACGCGGCGAGGCTGGACACGACTGCCGCGAAACGAAGGGTTTTCTTCATTGCCACTGATACTCCATTGAAATCGTGCTGACCGGTGCAGACAAGCCGGCGTTACTCGTAGTTGCTGAAGCGGGACATCGGCGGCGGCGGCGGCGGCAACGGCGTGTAGCCCGGCACCCCGGCGCGGAATGCGGACACGAGGCCGTTGTCGATGGTCGACAAGCCCTTGAGCGTCAGTTGCATCATGAAGCGCGTCGACGAATTCTGCTGTCCCGACGAATTTATGCCGTTCGCAGCCCGCTGCACACCGACCCCGAGCGCCCAGCAATCCGCGTCGTATTGTAAGCCGAGCAGACCGTCGACCACGCGATCGGCGGCGAGATCGTAGTTGAAGCGGCCGATCGCATACAGGCGGCGCGTGAGCGGCCATTGCGCGGACACCAGGAACTGGTTGATCGGCTGGTTGTCGAGCGTGGTGTTCGCGCGCGTATAGCGATAGCCGACGTTGATCACGCGGCGCTCGCCCGGGCTGTAGCCGAAACCGACGCTCGACTTCACGAGCTGGTTGTTGTTCTGGTTGTACTGGAACGCCGTCTCCGACATGAAGCCCGAGCCGAGCTTCAGCGCGGCGCCGACGATCAGGTCCGAGTGGCGCGCCTGCGCCGCGGTCTGCCCGGAATTCAGCGTGACGCGCTGATCGGCGAAGTAGTACTGCTGCGCGATCACGAAGCGCGCACGCTCGTCGCCGGTGCGCGGATCGATGAAACGCGACGTGAGGCCGGCCGTGATCCGGTTCGCATCGGCGATCCGGTCGTTGCCGACGAACGTGTTCGGCTGGTAGATCTCCGCGAGGCCGAAGTCCGATTCCGCGGTGTCGAACAGCGGCGCGTTCGACTGGTCGCGGTACGGCGTGTACACGTAGTACAGGCGCGGCTCGAGGGTCTGGATGAAGTCCTGCCCGAACAGGCGCACCGAGCGGTCGAAGATCAGGCCCGAGTCGAAGGTCACGGTCGGGATCGACTCGGTGAAGCGCTTCGGATTGTTCGGCGTGCTCGCGGACAGGTGGCTCAGGTCGTACGACGCGAAGTGGTACTGGACCTTCGGCACGACGAAGTAGCCGGGGCCGTACACGCCGTACGCGATGTACGGGTTGAAGACGATCCGGTCGCCTTCGGTCGCATCGGCCGTCGTGATGCGGAACCGCGAATAATCGGCTTCCGCGCCGAAGTCGAAGCCGCCGACGTTGTACTTCGTGTACTTCACGTTCAACTGCGGCTCGCGGCTGTACGGCGCGATCGACGGCGGCAGCGTCTGCCAGTGCTGGTAACGCGCAAGCACCGACCACGGGCCGTTGTAGTACGTGAGGCCGGCTTCCTGCTGGTACAGCGTCTGCGTCCCGTTGACGAACTGGTTCGACGAACCGAGATCTTCCGGATACGTGTTGTCCGAGACCTTGTTGTAGTAGACGTAGCCGCCGAATCCGCCGCCGAAGTTCTGCTGGTGCTGCCAGTAGATCGCGTAGCGATCGCGGTGCGCGAGCCGGTCATTCGGCAGGTAATTGGCCGTAAACGTGCCCGAATACGACGGCGACAGGTAGCGGAACGTCGCTTCGGCCATCACGCCGCGCCGCGAGATGATGCGCGGCGTGAGCGTCAGGTCGCGGTTCGGCGCGATGTTGAAGTAATACGGCAGCGTCAGCTCGAAGCCGTTGCTCGAGTTCACCGAGAACGTCGGCGGCAGCAGGCCGCTGCGCCGCTCGCCCGACAGCGGGAACGTCATCCACGGGCTCGCGAAGATCGGCACGCCCTGGAAGAACAGCACGCCGTTGCGCGCGGTGCCTTCGTCGGCGCCCGTATCGAAATCGAAGCGGCTGCCCTTGATGTACCACGCGGGATTCGTCGAGCACTGGCACGCCGTGTACGTACCGTTGACGAACACCGAGCGCTCGTTGTCGACCATGTCGACGCGCTCCGCGCTGCCCGACCCGCCCGTCACGTTGAAGTGGTACTTCGGCGCCGTCATGAAGCCCTGGTTCGCCTCGATCTTCAGGTGCGCCTCGGGGCCCGCGAACGACGTGCCGCCATTGACCACCCTGACCTGGCCGTACGCATCGGCCATGTCGGTATCCTGATCGTAGTGGATCGCGTCGGCCTTCACGACGGCGTCGCCGCGCCGCAGTTCGGCCGAACCCTTCGCGGCCAGGTCCTGCTCGGCCGTGCCGCTCGTGTGGTCGGCAATCACGAAGGCAGCGGGCTTCGAGCCGTCCTTCAGCGGATGATCCTCGAGCTGGGGTGCGAGACGCAGATCCCACGGCGTGTCGAGCGGCTGCGGCTGCGCAGCCGCGCCCGACAGCTGCGCGTACGACACGGCCGGCACGAGGCCGGGCATGGCCAGGAGCGCGAGCGCGAGCCGCCGTTTGCGCGGCACCCCGTCACCGGGGAAAACATTCGGGAATAGCGGTTTGGGCGGCATCTATCGTTTGGCGAATCGCCCCTTGTCAACCGCGCCTGCACGGCACATTCGCGCACGGCGGGCCGCGCCGTCGAACCGCGACTGCGGCTGAGCGCAAACCGGGGAGGCGATCGGGCGGACGGCGCGACAGGCAGCGGGCCTGCACGGCGGAAGCTGACGCGGGGCGCGTCAAAAAAGTCGTGGGGTATTATATGGCAAGACGTTCCCCCCTCCCCCGAGTTTCATGACGCCCCCATCCGCCGCATCCCAGCCCGACGCCCGCCTCGAAGCACTCACCGCGTGGCTGCACCCGCTCGCCGGGCGCTACGCGCTCGACCTGTCGACCCTCGCGCCTGCATCGTCGGACGCCAGTTTCCGCCGTTATTTCCGTGTCGCGTCGGCCACGAGCGCCGGCGGCGCGCTGATCGCCGTCGACGCGCCGCCGCCCGAGAAGTGCCGCGAGTTCGTCCAGGTCGCGCAACTGCTCGCCGCTGCCGGCGACCACGTGCCGGACGTGCTGGCCCACGATTTCGACGCGGGCTTCATGCTCGTGACGGACCTCGGTCGCACGCCGTACATCTCGGTGCTCGATCCGGCCGACCCGGCCGCCGCGCGGCCGCTGATGCGCGACGCGCTCGACGCGCTGATCCGCTTCCAGCTCACGTCGAAGCCCGACGTGCTGCCGCCGTTCGACGAAGCGTTCCTGCGCCGCGAAATGGAGCTGCTGCCCGAATGGTTCGTCGGCCGCCACCTCGGCAAGGCGGTCACCGACGCGATGCGCGGCACGCTCGACCGCACCTTCGCGCTGCTGGTCGCCAGCGCGCACGCGCAGCCGCAGGGTTTCATGCTGCGCGACTTCATGCCGCGCAACCTGATGGTCTGCGAGCCGAATCCGGGCGTGCTCGACTTTCAGGACGCCGTCTACGGGCCGCTGACGTACGACGTCGTGTCGCTGCTGCGCGACGCATTCATCAGTTGGGACGAGGAGTTCGAGCTCGACTGCTTCGCGTACTACTGGGAAAAGGCGAAAAAGGCCGGCCTGCCGGTCGATCCGGATTTCGGCGAGTTCTACCGCCAGCTCGAATGGATGGGGCTGCAGCGCCATATCAAGATCCTCGGCCTGTTCGCGCGCATCAATTACCGTGACGGCAAGCCGCACTATCTGAACGACCTGCCGCGCTTCCTCGCGTATGCGCGCAAGGTCGCACTGCGCTACCGCCCGCTCGTGCCGTTCGCGAAGCTGCTCGACGAACTCGAGGGCAACGCGCCGGCCGACGTGGGTTATACGTTCTGACTGTCCTGAAACCCGGCCGAACATGAGCGACACCCTGACCACGGCGATGATCTTCGCCGCCGGGCGCGGCGAACGGATGCGCCCGCTGACCGATACCCGCCCGAAGCCGCTGCTCGAAGCCGGCGGCAAACCGCTGATCGTGTGGCAGATCGAAGCGCTCGCGCTCGCGGGCATCGAGACGATCGTGATCAACCATGCGTGGCTCGGCGAACGGATCGAGGCCGCGCTCGGCGACGGTTCGCGCTGGGGCGTACGGCTCGCGTATTCGGCCGAGGGCGAAGCGCTGGAGACCGCGGGCGGTATCGCGCAGGCGCTGCCGCTGCTCGAGCGCGATGGGCGGTCGACGGTGTTCGTCGCGGTGGCCGGCGACGTGTTCGCCGAGTTCGATTACGGGACGCTCGCCGCCCCTGCAGCGCGCATGTCGACGCTCGACGCGCCCGCGATGCATCTCGTGATGGTGCCGAATCCGCCATTCCATCCGTCCGGCGACTTCGTACTCGGTGGCGACGGGCGCCTGTCGCTCGACGGTGGCGAACGCGTCACGTTCGGCAGCATCGGCCTGTACGACACGCGGATGTTCCGCGATCTCGCGCCCGGCACGCGACGCGCACTAACGCCGTACTTCCGCGCGACGATCGAGGCCGGCCGCGCGAGCGGCGAACTGTACGAAGGCATCTGGGAGAACGTCGGCACGCCCGCGCAGCTCGGCGAGCTCGACGCGCGGCTGCGCGCCGCGGGCTGACCGGACAACGGCCGGACCAGCGGCGCCGCGCCGCGCCGCGTCGTGCCGCTACGCCGCTCGCGCGCCCTTCCGGCAGACCGCCGCCTTCCCGCTGCGCGCCACGGCGCGCAGCCCCGCCGCTCACGCGGCCTCGGCCTCTTCCCCGCCCGCCGCCGCGCGCTGCTGCTGCAGCGCCCACATCTGCGCATACAGCCCGTCCGCGCGCACGAGTTCGTCGTGCGTGCCGCGCTCGACGATCCGTCCGTGATCCATCACGAGGATCTGCTGCGCGTGCACGACCGTCGACAGCCGGTGTGCGATCACGAGCGTCGTGCGATGCCGTGCGATCTGGTCGAGCTCGTGCTGGATCGCGCGTTCCGAGCGCGAATCGAGCGCCGACGTCGCCTCGTCGAACAGCAGGACCGGCGGATCCTTCAGCAGCGTGCGCGCGATCGCGACGCGCTGCTTCTCGCCGCCCGACAGCTTCAGCCCGCGCTCGCCGACCGACGTGTCATAGCCCTTCGGCAAACTTTCGATGAAATCGTGGATGTGCGCGGCGCGCGCGGCCGCGACCACCTCGTCGCGGGTCGCGGTCGGCCGGCCGTACGCGATGTTGTAGTAGATCGAGTCGTTGAACAGCACGGTGTCCTGCGGCACGATCCCGATCGATGCGCGCAGCGAATCCTGCGTGACGTCGCGAATGTCCTGGCCGTCGATCCGGATCGCGCCGCCCGCCTGCCGGTCGAGATCGTAGAAACGGAACAGCAGCCGCGACAGCGTCGACTTCCCCGAGCCGCTGTGGCCGACCACCGCGGTCGTCGTGCCCGCGTCGATCGTGAACGTCACGTCGTGCAGGATCGGCCGCGCCGGCTCGTACGCGAAGTTCACGTGCTCGAAGCGCACCTGCGCGCCGGCCACCGCGAGCGGCTGCGCATCGGGCCGGTCCGCGACTTCCTTCGCGGCCGACAGCAGCCCGAACATCCGGTCCATGTCGGTGAGGCTCTGCTTCAGCTCGCGATAGACGACACCGAGAAAGTTCAGCGGAATATAGAGCTGCAGCATGAACGTGTTGATCAGCACGAGATCGCCGAGCGTCAGCTTGCCCGCGAGCACGCCCTGCGTCGCGCGCCACAGGATGAACACGAGCCCCGTGCCGATGATCGCCTGCTGGCCGAAGTTCAGCACCGACAGCGAGTTCTGCGAGCGGATCGCGGCCTTGCGGTAGCGCTTCAGGTTCTCGTCGTAGCGCTGCGCTTCCCACTCCTCGTTGCCGAAGTACTTCACCGTCTCGTAGTTGATCAGCGAATCGATCGCCCGCGAATTCGCGCGCGAATCGAGTTCGTTCATCGTGCGGCGGAAGTGCGTGCGCCAGTTGGTGACCTTCACGGTGAACACGATGTACGTGACCAGCGCCGCGAACGTCACGTACGCGTAATAGGCCTCGTACTTGACCACGAAGAAGCCGAGCACGAGCCCGACCTCGACGAGCGTCGGCAGGATGCTGTACAGCGAATATGAAATCAGTTGCTGGATGCCGCGCGTGCCGCGCTCGATGTCGCGCGACATGCCGCCCGTCTGGCGCTCCAGGTGAAACCGCAGCGACAGCCCGTGCAGGTGCCGGAACACCTGCAGCGCGAGCTGGCGCACCGCGCTCTCGGTGACCTTCGAGAACAGGATCTCGCGCAGCTCGGTAAACAGCGACGTCGACAGCCGCACGAACGCATACGCGACGACCAGCAGGCCGACGCCGCCCGCGAGCACGATGCCGGCCGACTGCTCGGCGCGGCCGAGCGCGGTGATCTGCTGCACGTAGGACAGGTGGTCGACGATGCGCTTCATCACGACCGGCACGCCGAGGTTCGCGACCTTCGCGCCGATCAGGCAGGCGAGCGCGAGCGCGACGCGCCATTTGTAGGTGGTCAGGTACGGCAGCAGCGACCGGATGGTCTGCCAGTCGTTGCGGGGCCCGGTCGAAGCCGGCGCGGGCTCGCCGGAAGCAGGAAATCGGCGCATGGGGGAAGGATCGGCGGCGGTGCCGGACGCTTTCATCGGCGGCCGGCTCGCCCGCTTTCTCGTACAATTTGCGGACGTTGTATTGTCGCAGAAGCCGCTTCGCGCCGCTGCCGGCGGCCTCGCCGGCCAGCCTGCGCGCGGCGGTGAATTTATTACAGGATGAAAGCCCCCGCCATGACCGATTCGACCCTCGAACTCCCGCAAAAACAGCCCGCGCTGCGCGTCGTCCCGCAACCGCACGACGCGAACGTCCACGGCGACGTGTTCGGCGGCTGGATCATGTCGCAGGTCGACATCGCCGGCTCGATCCCCGCGAGCCAGCGCGCAAATGGGCGCGTCGCGACGGTCGCGGTCAACTCGTTCGTGTTCAAGCAGCCGGTGTTCGTCGGCGATCTTTTGAGCTTCTACGCGACCATCACGCGCACCGGCAACACGTCGATCACGGTCGACGTCGAGGTGTACGCGCAGCGCATGCGCCTGATGGGCGAAATCGTGAAGGTTACCGAAGCGACGCTCACGTACGTCGCGACCGGCCCGGACCGCAAGCCGCGGCAACTGCCGCCGCTCTGACGGACAAGCGCCGCGCTGCGGCGCGGCACGCGGCCCGTCAGTGCGTGGCCGTCAGCCCGAACTCCCGCATCGCGGGCAGGAAATCGTGATTCAGCTTCGGCTTGCGCGACAGCTTCACCAGCACGTAGCGCTGGAACGGCGCGAGCCGCTGCCACTGCGCGAGTGCGGGCGCCGACAGCCCGGCCAGCGCGCTCTGCTGCACGAGCGACTCCGGCACCGTGTCGGTGGCGCGCCAGGTCGGCTGCTCGTCCGGCTGGAACCATGACGGTTCGAGATCGGCGTGCGTGCGCAGCATCTCGAACAGCGCATGATCGAAATTGGGCTCGATCGCGGTGTCGTCGTCGGCCGGAAAGCGCGCGAGCAGCTTGCGGTCCTCGAGCGGCAGCAGTTGCCATTGCTCGAGCGAAATCCGCAGACCGAAGCGGTCGAGATTGAAACGCACGATCATCGGGATGTACGTGAAGTTTTCCGACGAATCGTGTTCGAAGTTGAATAGCAACGGAGCGTCGCTGAGTCCCATGGTCGTTACCTGACGTGGCGGATGCCGGCGCGGCCGGCCTGCCTGAGGTATTTTAGAACCTCTGCGCGCGGGCGGCGGACACGATTGTCGCCGGCCGTGCCTCGAATCAACGGGAGTGCTCGTGAATCCGACCGAATCCGACGAACTGCGCGCCGACCCGCGCGGCGCGATCGAACTGTCCGTGAGCCGCACGCGCGGCGGCGCCGTCGAAACCGCGCACGACTACGTGGGCCAGGAATGGCCCGTCGCACTCGTCTTCAACGGCATCTCGCACGCGGTGATGATGTGTACGCCGTGCGACCTCGAAGCGTTCGCGGTCGGCTTCGCGATCTCGGAAGGGATCGTCGCGCGCGGCAGCGACATCAAGGACATCGAGGTGATCCTGCATGCCGACGCGCCGCTGCCGCACGCGGAAGTGCACCTGGAAGTCGTCCAGCAGGCGTTCGCCGCGCTGAAGGACCGGCGCCGCGCACTCGCGGGGCGCACCGGCTGCGGCGTGTGCGGGATCGAAAGCATCGACCTGCTCGACCTCGCGCCCGAACGCGTGCCCGACACGGGCTTTCTCGCGCGGCTCGCGCCCGACGCGCTGGCGCGCGCGGCGCACGGGCTGCCGGCCCATCAGGCGCTCACGCAGCTCACGGGCGGCCTGCATGCGGCCGCGTGGTGCGACGCAACAGGCGCGATCCGGATCGCGTTCGAGGACGTCGGCCGCCACAACGCGCTGGACAAGCTGATCGGCTCGCTCGTGCTGTCGCGCGCCGACACGACCGACGGCTTCGTGTTCCTGTCGAGCCGCGCGAGCTACGAGCTCGTGCGCAAGGCCGCACGGGTCGGCATCCCGATGGTCGCGACCATCTCCGCGCCGTCGTCGCTCGCGATCGAGATCGCGAAGGCGGCCGGCCTGCGGCTCGTCAGCTTCTGCCGCGAAACCGGCCACGTCGACTACGGCACGGCCTGATCCCGAGCGCGGAATCGCGCCGGCGTTCCACCGCCGGCGCGGCCTGCTCCGTCAGTCGAACTGACGGAAATCCGGCTTGCGCTTCTCGAAGAACGCCGTCATCGCCTCGCGCGCTTCCGGCGCGCGCAGCATCGCGGAGAAGTGGCCCGCCTCTTCGGCCATCCGCGCGGCGGTCGCCACGCCGCCCGTATCCTTCAGCAGCGCCTTCGTCACGCGCAGCGACGACGCCGGCAGCGCGGCGAGCTTCGCCGCCTGCTTCGCCGCGAACGCGTCGAGCTCGGCAGCCGGCAGCACGCGGTTGACGATGCCGATCCGGTGCGCTTCCAGCGCATCGAACGCCTCGCCGAGCAGCAGCTTTTCCGCGGCGACCTGATGGCCGGCCAGGCGCGGCAGCAGCACGCTCGATGCGGCTTCCGGGCACAGCCCGAGCTGCGCGAACGGCAGCGAGAACGCAGCGGTATCGGCCGCGTAGACCAGATCGCAGTGCAGCAGCATCGTCACGCCGACGCCGACCGCAATGCCCGGCACCGCGGCCACGATCGGCTTCTGTGCGCTGCTGATCCGCGCGAGAAACTGGAACACCGACGCGTTCTCGTCGTTCGGCGGCGACTTCAGGAAATCCTCGAGATCGTTCCCCGCGCTGAAATTGCCGTCGCTGCCGCGCAGCAGGATCACACGGACCGCCTTGTCTTCCTGCGCGTCGGCGAGCGCATCGGCCATCGTCTGGTACATCGCCGCCGTCAGCGCGTTCTTCTTCGCCGGGCGCGCGATCGTGATCGTCATTACGCCGTCGGCGCGTTCCACTTGAATTTCGGCCACAACCGTCTCCTTTGACTTTCCTCTATCGGAATGAAAAAACGGTGCGCGAGCTCGTGGCCCGCGCACCGTCGTCGCTTTTCGTCGCGTCCCGCTTACAGGCGTTCGATGATGCCCGCCGCGCCCATGCCGGTGCCGACGCACATCGTGACCATCCCGTACTTCAGGTTGCGGCGGCGCAGGCCGTGCACGACGGTCGCCGCGCGGATCGCGCCGGTCGCGCCGAGCGGGTGGCCGAGTGCGATCGCGCCGCCCAGCGGGTTGACCTTCGACGGGTCGAGGCCGAGATCGCGGATCACCGCCAGCGATTGCGCGGCGAACGCCTCGTTCAGCTCGATCCAGTCGAGATCGTCCTGCTTCAGGCCCGCGGCCTTCAGCGCGGCCGGAATCGCTTCCTTCGGGCCGATGCCCATGATTTCCGGCGGCACGCCGCGCACCGCGAAGCTCACGAAGCGCGCGAGCGGCGTCAGGTTGAATTCCTTCAGCACCTTCTCCGACACGACGAGCAGCGCACCCGCGCCGTCCGACGTCTGCGAGCTGTTGCCGGCCGTGACCGAACCCTTGTTCGCGAACACCGCGCGCAGCTTCGCGAGGCCTTCGATCGACGTATCCGCGCGCGGACCTTCGTCGAGCGCGATCTCGCGCGTCTTCACGTCGACTTCGCCGGTTGCCAGGTTCGGAAAACGCTCGGTGAGCGTGTACGCGGCGATCTCGTCGTTGAACTCGCCGGCCTGCTGCGCGGCGAGCGCCTTCTTGTGCGACTCGACCGAGAACGCGTCCTGGTCTTCGCGGCTCACCTTCCACTGGTCGGCGACGCGCTCGGCCGTCAGGCCCATCCCGTACGCGATGCCGAAGTCTTCGTTGCGATCGAAGATGTGCGGCGACATCGACGGCTTGTTGCCCATCATCGGCACCATGCTCATCGATTCGCAGCCGCCTGCGAACAGCGCATCCGACTCGCCGACGCGGATGCGGTCGGCCGCCATCGCAAGCGCGGTGATGCCCGACGCGCAGAATCGGTTGACCGTCACGCCGCCGACCGTCTGCGGCAGGCCCGCGAGCAGCGCGCCCATCCGCGCGACGTTCAGGCCCTGTTCGGCTTCCGGAATCGCGCAGCCGATGATCGCGTCCTCGATCAGCTTCGTGTCGAAGCCGGGCACCTGCGCGACCGCCGACTTGATCGCGTGGACCAGCAGCTCGTCCGGGCGCGTGTTCTTGAATACACCGCGCGGGGCCTTGCCGATCGGCGTGCGGCTGGCGGCGACGATGTATGCGTCTTGCAATTGTTTGCTCATTTCAGACTCCTTGTCCGCTCTGTCCGCTCGCTCAGTTACGCACCGGCTTGCCGGTCTGCAACATGCCCATGATCCGTTCCTGCGTCTTCTGCGTGCCGAGCAGCTCGACGAACGCGCGGCGCTCGAGCGCGAGCAGCCACTGCTCGTCGACGAGGCTGCCGGCTTCGACGTCGCCGCCGCACACGGCTTCGGCGATGCGGCTCGCGATCAGGTAATCGTGGTCGCTGATGAAGCGGCCGTCACGCATGTTGACGAGCGATGCCTTGATCGTCGCGATCGCCGAGCGACCCGCGACCGGCACGTCCTTCGCGCGCAGCGGTGCGCGGTAGCCGGTGGCGGCCAGTGCGCGCGCTTCCTTCTTCGCGGTGTCGAGCAGTTCGAACACGTTGAAGATGATCGTGTCGGACGGCTTCAGGTAGCCCATCGCACGCGCATCGTGAGCGGATGCCGACACCTTCGCCATCGCCGCGTTCTCGAACGACTTCGTGACGAACTTCAGGATGTCGGTGGTCGCGTTCGCGGCCGTTGCGGCATCCGCCGCGCGCAGCGCCGCTTCCTTCAGGCCGCCGCCCGCCGGTACCAGGCCGACGCCCACTTCGACGAGACCGATGTAGCTCTCGACGTGCACGACGCGCTTCGCGCTGTGCAGCATCAGTTCGCACCCGCCGCCGAGCGCGATGCCCGACACGGCTGCAACGACCGGCACGTTCGCGTACTTCACGCGCAGCATGCCTTCCTGGAACTTCTTCACGAACGGCTCGATGCCCTTCGCGCCGCCCATCATGAACGCGGGCATCGCCTCTTCGAGGTTCGCGCCGGCCGAGAACGGGCCGCCCGGCGCGCCGAGCTTCAGCGACGTCGGCTGCCAGATCACCACGCCCTTGTAGTCCTTCTCCGCGAGTTCGATCGCCTGCACGAGCCCGTCGATCACGCTCGGCCCGATCGTGTTCATCTTCGACTTGAACGACACGATCACGACGTCGTCCTCGCCCGCACGGTCGTCGACCCAGGCGCGCACCGCGTCGGTTTCGAACAGCGTCTTGCCGTAGGTCTTCGGATCGGCGCCCGTTTCGCCGAGCAGCGGCGCACGGAACACCTGCTTGCCGTAGACCGCGAGGTCCGAGCGCGGCACGAAGCGCTGCGCTGCCGGCGCCCACGAGCCTTCGGCCGTGTGCACGCCGCCCTGCTCGGCAACCGGGCCTTCGAGCACCCACGACGGCAGCGGCACGTTCGCGAGCGCCTTGCCGGCCGCGATGTCTTCCTGCACCCACTCGGCGACCTGCTTCCAGCCGGCAGCCTGCCAGCCTTCGAACGGGCCTTCGTTCCAGCCGAAGCCCCAGCGGATCGCGAGGTCGACGTCGCGCGCGTTGTCGGCGATCGACTCGAGATGCACGCCGATGTAGTGGAACACGTCGCGGAAGATCGACCACAGGAACTGCGCGTGCGGATGGTCCGTCTCGCGCAGCAGCTTCAGGCGCTCGGCCGGCGGACGCTTCAGGATGCGGCCGACGGTTTCGTCAGCCTTCGCGCCCGAATCGACGTAGGTGCCCGTCTTCGCGTCGAGCACCTTGATCGCCTTGCCTTCCTTCTTGTAGAAACCGCCGCCCGTCTTCTGGCCGAGCGCGCCCTGCTTCACCAGTTCGGCGAGCACGGCAGGCGTCTGGTAGACCGGGAAGAACGGATCGTCGGCGAGGTTGTCCTGCATCGTCTTGATCACGTGCGCCATCGTGTCGAGGCCGACCACGTCCGCGGTGCGGAACGTCGCCGACTTCGCGCGGCCGAGGCGGCTGCCCGTCAGGTCGTCGACTTCGTCGAAGCGCAGGCCGAACTTCGCGGCCTCGGTGATCACCGCGAGGATCGAGAAGATGCCGACGCGGTTCGCGATGAAGTTCGGCGTGTCCTTCGCGCGCACGACACCCTTGCCGACGATGCTCGTCAGGAACGTCTCGAGCTGGTCGAGGATGTCCGGGCGCGTATGCGCGGTCGGGATCAGCTCGACGAGGTGCATGTAGCGCGGCGGGTTGAAGAAGTGCACGCCGCAGAAGCGCGACTTCAGCTCGTCCGAGAAACCTTCGGACAGCTTCGTGATCGACAGGCCCGACGTGTTGGTCGCGAAGATCGCGTTCGGCGCGATGTGCGGCGCGACCTTCTTGTACAGGTCGTGCTTCCAGTCCATCCGCTCGGCGATCGCCTCGATCACGACGTCGCATTCGGCCAGCTTCGCGATGTCGTCTTCGTAGTTCGCCGCTTCGAGGTACTTCGCGTCGTCCTTCACGCCGAACGGCGCGGGCGACAGCTTCTTCAGGTTCTCGATCGCCTTCAGCGCGATCGCGTTTTTCGGGCCTTCCTTGGCCGGCAGGTCGAACAGCAGCACCGGCACGCGTGCGTTGATGAGGTGCGCGGCGATCTGCGCGCCCATCACGCCGGCGCCCAGCACGGCGACCTTGCGAATCAGGAAATTGCTCACGGGATGTCTCCGGATAATGTCGTGCAGCACGGGATGTGAGGGCTGCACGGCGAAGTGAGTACCAGGAACCGTTGCGTTCGGGCGGCGCGCCTCGCGCACCGCCCGGACTCGCGTCAGAACAGCGATTCGTCGACTTCCATCAGCGTCTTCGAGCCGGCGCGCGCGGCGCGGATCGTCGACGCCGTCTCGGGCAGCAGGCGCGCGAAGTAGAAGCGGGCCGTCGCGAGCTTCGACTTGTAGAACGGATCGCCCGATGCTTCGTTGTCGAGTGCGAGGCGCGCCATCCGCGCCCAGAAGTACGAGAACACCAGGTGGCCGACGGTGCGCAGGTACGGCACGGCGGCAGCACCGACTTCGTCGGGGTTCTGCATCGCCTTCATGCCGATTTCCATCGTCAGCTTCTGCACCTTGTCGCCGATGTCGGCGAGCGGGTTGATGAACTCGGCCATTTCCGGCTTCACGCCTTCGGCTTCCGCGAATTCCGTGACGAGCTTGCCGAACTTCTTCAGCTTCGCGCCCATGTCGCCGAGCACCTTGCGGCCCAGCAGGTCGAGCGACTGGATCGAGTTCGTGCCTTCGTAGATCATGTTGATCCGCGCGTCGCGCACGTACTGCTCCATGCCCCACTCGGAGATGAAGCCGTGGCCGCCGTAGATCTGCATCGCGTGGTTCGTGCACTCGAATGCGTTGTCGGTCAGGAACGCCTTGATGATCGGCGTGAGCAGCGCGACGAGGTCGGCCGCTTCCTTGCGCACCGCTTCATCGGCGTGCGACAGCTCCTTGTCGATCTGCAGCGCGGACCAGTACGTGAACGCGCGCGCGCCTTCCGCATACGCCTTCTGCGTGAGCAGCATGCGGCGCACGTCCGGGTGCACGATGATCGGGTCGGCCGGCTTGTCCGGTGCCTTCGGGCCCGTCAGCGAGCGCATCTGCAGGCGCTCCTTCGCGTACGTGAGCGAGTTCTGGTACGCGACTTCCGTGAGGCCGAGGCCCTGTGCGCCAACGCCGAGACGGGCCGCGTTCATCATCACGAACATCGCGTTCAAGCCCTTGTTCGGCTCGCCGACCATCCAGCCTTTCGCGTTGTCGAGGTTGATCACGCAAGTCGAATTGCCGTGGATGCCCATCTTGTGCTCGATCGAGCCGCACTTGACGCCGTTGCGCTCGCCCGGCGCGCCCGCTGCGTCGGGAATGAACTTCGGCACGATGAACAGCGAGATGCCCTTCGTGCCCTGCGGCGCTTCCGGCAGGCGCGCGAGCACGAGGTGGACGATGTTCTCGGCCATGTCGTGTTCGCCGCTCGAGATGAAGATCTTCGTGCCGCTGATCGAGTACGAGCCGTCGCCGTTCGGTTCGGCCTTGGTGCGCAGGATGCCGAGGTCGGTGCCGCAGTGCGGCTCGGTCAGGCACATCGTGCCGGTCCATTCGCCCGTCACGAGCTTCGGCAGGTAGGCCTTCTGCAGTTCCGGTGCGCCGTGCGCGTGCAGGCATTCGTACGCGCCGTGCGACAGGCCCGGATACATCGTCCATGCCTGGTTCGCCGAGTTCATCATCTCGTAGAGCGCGTTGTTCACGAACGCGGGCAGGCCCTGGCCGCCGTAGTCCGGATCGCAGCCGAGCGCCGGCCAGCCGGCCTCGACGTATTGCTGGTAGGCCTCCTTGAAGCCGGTCGGGGTCTTCACGACGCCGTCGCCTTCATACGTGCAGCCTTCCCGGTCGCCGACCTGGTTCAGCGGGAACAGTACCTCGGAGCAGAACTTGCCCGCTTCCTCGAGGACCTGGTTGATCGTGTCGGCGTCGAGGTCCGCATGCTTGGGCATTTGCTTGACTTCGGCTTCGACGTTCAGAAGCTCGTGCAACACGAATTGCATGTCGCGCAGCGGCGCGGCGTACTGTCCCATGACTCTCTCCAAAGGTGGGCAAAACGGCTCGAGCTCCTGGCGGGCGGTTGACGCGCCGCTAACGGCTCTCGCTCTGATACGAAACAATCGTCTTTTCCAGCGCGGCCCACGTGAGGCGCACGGCATCCGGCGAATGCAGGAAACGTGCGTCGTGATGCAGGCCGAGCGTGAAGCTGTACAGCTCGAAGAGCATCAGGTCCGGATCGGTGTCCGTGCGCAGATGCCCCTCTTCCATCGCCTGCGAAATGGCGCGCAGCAACGCGGCACGCCAGGCCGTCACGCTCGCGATCAACTGCTCGCGCACGGGGCTGTCCGGCCGGTCGTCGTACTCCACTGCGCCGCTGATGTAGATGCACCCAGTCGTCACCTCCTGGATGCGCTTCTCGATCCAGCGCGCCAGCATCGCCCGCAGACGCGGCAGACCGCGCGCTTCGCGCAGGCTCGGAAAGAACACCTCGTTTTCGAAACGATGGTGATACTCGCGGACGACCTCGACCTGCAGGTCCTCGCGCGATCCGAAGTGCGCGAACACGCCGCTCTTGCTCATCTGCATGCGCTCGGCCAGCAGGCCGATCGTCAGCCCCTCCAGCCCATCACGGCTGGCGAGGTCCAAAGCAGCTTCAAGTATCGCGGCACGCGTCTGTTCGCCTTTTCGCATAGCTATTTCTGTAACCGTTCGGGGGTTCGAATAAAATCGAACGGCCGTACTATTATTGAGTGCGGCCGCTCGCGAAACAAGGAAATTATTAGAAACCGGTGTCTAACCGAGACGCTATTTTGCGCGATTCCGGCGGGACCGGAGCGGCTTTTCCGCACGAACGTGCGGACAGATTTTTTTGAAGCGGATGCTTAGTCTGCGTCAGTCGTAACTGCCGACCGTCAGCGCCTTCATCACGACCCGATACGCGGTATAGGCGAGCCAGTTCAGCATACGCTCGATGCGCGGGCGCGCGGCGAATCGCGCGGGGTCGATCTCCCGGCCATCGGCGAACGCGGCCGCGATCGCATCGCGCAGTTCGTTCGTGACCGCATCGTAGCGCACCAGCACGACGTTCGCCTCATTGTTCAGCATCAGGCTCAGCGCGTCCAGATTCGACGAGCCGACCGTCGCCCAGTTGTCGTCGATCACGGCCACCTTGCCGTGCAGCATCGTCTTGTCGTATTCGGCCACGCGCACGCCCGCGCGCAGCAGCGTGTGATAGAGGAACGGCACCGCCGTATCGAGCGCCGCGAACTCCTTGCGGCCGATCAGGATCCGCACGTCGACGCCGCGTCGCGCGGCGCCCGTCAGCGCGCGACGCAGCTTGCGGCCCGGCATGAAGTACGGATTCGCGAGCAGGATCTGCTGGCGCGCCTGGCCGATCGCCGCGAGATAGGCCTTCTCGATCGCGCGGCGGTTTACGACATTGTCGCGCGCGACAAACGCGACGCTCGGCTCCGTCACGACCCGCAGCGCGCCGGCCTTGATCCACCGGTGGCTGCGCATCCAGCGCCGGAACATGTCGGGGAACGCTTCGCCGCCATGCAGCCCGGCCGCGTACTGCGCATACGGTTTGTGGCCGAACTGGATCCGGTGCCACTGCAGCTCGAACGCGGCGCGCACGTCGGACACCGCGGGCCCTGCCATCTCGACCGCGAAATCCCAGCGCGGAAACGGCAGCGTCGTGCCGTTTTGCGCGTAGTCGTCGACGATGTTGATGCCGCCGCAGAACGCGGTCGCATGATCGATCACCGCGAGCTTGCGGTGCGTGCGCGAAAAGCCGAAGCGGCCGAACAGGAAGCGGTTGTAGATGCAGTGCTCGACGCCGGATTGCGCCCACGTATCGAACAGCGGCAGCCGTGCGGTGCCGATGCCGTCGGTGATCACGCGCACGCGCACGCCGCGCTGCGCCGCGCGGATCAGCGCGTCCGACACCGGCCGGCCGGCCGCGTCGTCGCAGAAGATATAGGTTTCGAGCATCACCTGCTCGCGCGCGGCATCGATCCGCTCGATCAGTGCCCGGAAGAATCCGCCGCCGCCCTCGAACAGCCGCACCGTGTTGCCCGCCGTGAACGCGAGCCGCGACGCGGAGCCGCGTTCCTGCAGGAACATCTGCCGCAATTGCGCGAAGCGCTTGCGGGTCTCCGCAGTCATGCGGACGAGCCGTGCGGCGTGCGCGCGAGTGCGACGCGCACGGGCAATTGCAGGATCGCCTCGGCGTTCGACGGCGAGAAGCAGCGCGCGGCCGCCTCGCGGAACGGCAGCCACGCGTGATCCACATGCTCGCGCGGCGACAGCGTCACGTCGACGCGACGCGGCACGCACAGGCCGAACCAGTGCTCGGTGTTGCGCGTGACGCCCGGTGCGTAGCGGTGCAGGTATTGCGGATAGATCGTGTATTCGATCCGGTGGCGCCAGTCGACCAGCGCGGCGGCCGGCACGTCCGGCGTGCCGACCGAGATGCCGGTTTCCTCGGCCACTTCGCGCGCGGCGGTGAGCGCGAGCGGCTCGTCGAGCGCGTCCTTCGATCCGGTCACCGATTGCCAGAAATCGGGCTGGTCGGCACGCTTGATCACCAGCACATCGAGGTCGGGTGTGTAGATCACGACGAGAACGGATTCGGGGATTTTCGGCGGCTTCGTCATCTTTGTTTCATGCGGCACAGGGCCGCGCGCCGGGCATGTGCTCCGAACGTGCGGCAAGTGCTGCGACTGTACCGCAAAAAATGAAAAAGGCGCATCGCTGCGCCTTTTTCAGTTGCGTCGTGTGCGCGTCGCCGCACACACGACCGGGTGCGAAAACGCGTTACGCCTTCGGCTGTTCCGGCTGACGCAGACGGATGTGCAGTTCGCGCAGCTGACGCTCGTCGACCGGGCTCGGTGCCTGCGTGAGCAGATCCTGCGCACGCTGCGTCTTCGGGAACGCGATCACGTCGCGGATCGAGTCGGCGCCGGCCATCATCGTGACGATGCGGTCGAGGCCGAATGCGATACCGCCGTGCGGCGGCGCGCCGTACTGCAGCGCGTCCAGCAGGAAGCCGAACTTCAGTTGCGCCTCTTCCGCGCCGATCTTCAGCGCGCGGAACACCTTGCTCTGCACTTCCTCGCGGTGGATACGCACCGAGCCGCCGCCGATTTCCCAGCCGTTCAGCACCATGTCGTATGCCTTCGCGAGGCAGCGGCCCGGGTCGGTCTCGAGGTACTCGAGGTGCTCGTCCTTCGGGCTCGTGAACGGGTGGTGCGCAGCGACGTAGCGCGCATCTTCGTCGTCGTATTCGAACATCGGGAAGTCGACGACCCACAGCGGCTTCCAGCCGGCCTGGACGAGGCCGTTCGCCTTGCCGAATTCCGAATGGCCGATCTTCAGGCGCAGCGCGCCGAGGCTGTCGTTGACGACCTTCGCACGGTCGGCCGCAAAGAAGATGATGTCGCCGTCTTCAGCGCCGGTGCGCTCGAGGATCGCTGCGATCGACGCATCGTGCAGGTTCTTGACGATCGGGCTCTGCAGGCCGTCGCGGCCCTTCGCCTTCTCGTTGACCTTGATCCAGGCGAGGCCCTTCGCACCGTAGATGCGCACGAATTCCGTGTAGCCGTCGATGTCGCCGCGCGACAGCTCGCCGCCCTTCGGCACGCGCAGCGCCGCGACACGGCCGTCCTTCGCGTTGGCCGGCGTGCTGAACACCTTGAAGTCGACGTCTTTCATCGCGTCGGTCAGCTCGGTGAATTCGAGCTGCACGCGCAGGTCCGGCTTGTCCGAACCGAAACGCGCCATCGCTTCCGAGTACGGCATCACCGGGAAGGTCGCGTCGAGTTCGACGTCGATCGTCGTCTTGAAGATGTGACGGATCATGTCTTCGAACAGGTCACGGATTTCCTGCTCGCCGAGGAACGACGTCTCGCAGTCGATCTGCGTGAATTCCGGCTGACGGTCGGCACGGAGATCTTCGTCGCGGAAGCACTTGGTGATCTGGTAGTAACGGTCGAAGTTCGCGACCATCAGCAGCTGCTTGAACAGCTGCGGCGACTGCGGCAGCGCGAAGAACTGGCCCGCGTTCACGCGCGACGGCACGAGGTAGTCGCGCGCGCCTTCCGGCGTGCTCTTCGTCAGCATCGGCGTTTCGATGTCGATGAAACCTTGCTCGTCGAGGTACTTGCGCGCCTCGATCGCGACGCGGTAGCGCAGGCGCAGGTTGTGCTGCATCTGCGGACGGCGCAGGTCGAGCACGCGGTGCGTGAGACGCGTCGTTTCCGACAGGTTGTCGTCGTCGAGCTGGAACGGCGGCGTGACCGACGCGTTCAGCACGTTCAGTTCGTGGCACAGCACTTCGATCTTGCCGCTCTTCAGGCCGGCGTTGACCGTGCCGTCCGGACGGTTGCGCACGAGGCCCTTGATCTGCACGCAGAACTCGTTGCGCACGCCTTCGGCGGTCGCGAACATCTCCGCGCGATCCGGGTCGCACACCACTTGCACGAGGCCTTCACGATCGCGCAGGTCGATGAAGATCACACCGCCGTGATCGCGGCGGCGCTGCACCCAGCCGCACAGCGACACGGTTTGGCCCAGCAGGTGTTCGGTCACGAGACCGCAGTATTCAGTACGCATCGACATGATGTTTGCTTTCGTTCGGTTTGATCAACGGGCGCCGCAACGCGCGGCCCGGGCGATGATTCTTTACTTACAGCGGCGGCTCGACGGGGCGGCGGGCGGGCGCCGGAGCCGGCGCCGGGGGCGCCACCACGCCCATCGAGACGATGTACTTCAGCGCGGCATCGACCGACATGTCGAGTTCGATGACTTCGCTCTTCGGCAGCATCAGGAAGAAGCCCGACGTCGGGTTCGGCGTCGTCGGGATATACACGCTCACGTATTCTTCCGTCAGATGATTGAGCACGTCGCCGCCGGGCGTGCCGGTCAGAAACGCGATCGTATACGAGCCGCGGCGCGGGTATTCGATCAGCAGCGCCTTGCGGAACGCGTTGCCGCTGCTCGACAGCAGCGTGTCCGACACCTGCTTGACGCTCGTGTAGATCGGCCCGACGACCGGGATGTGGCGCACGACCGCGTTCCACCAGGTGACGAGCTTCTGGCCGATGAAATTCCGCGTGGCCAGCCCGACGACGAAGATGAACGCGAGCGTCAGCACCGCGCCGATCCCCGGCAGGTGGAAGCCGAGCAGCCGCTCGGGCTGCCACGATTCGGGCAGCAGGAGCAGCGTCTGGTCCATCGTGCCGATGATGAGACCGAGCACCCACAGCGTGATCGCGAGCGGGACGAGAACCAGCAGGCCGGTCAGAAACACCGATTTCAGGGTCGTCTTTTTCATCATCTGCCGTCAATGAACCGCGCTGGCGGCGCGGGGTAGTCGCGGCCCGGCCGGGCCGCGACGGTCAACTGCTGGCGGCGGCGGGCGCTGCAGCCGGTGCCGGCGCGGCGCTCGTCGTCGTGCTTTCGGAACTGCTCGATGCAGCCGGCGCGTCCGCTGCGGGCGTAGCTGCCGCAGCGGCTGCCGGCGCCGCGTCGCCCGACGCCGTCGCCGGCGCGCTGGCGCCGCCCGAGCCGCCGCGGAAATCGGTGACGTACCAACCGGAGCCCTTCAGCTGGAAGCCCGCGGCAGTCACCTGCTTGCGAAACGCATCCTTCCCGCATTCCGGGCACTGCGACAGCGGCGCGTCGCTCATCTTCTGGAGCACGTCCTTCGCGAAACCACACGCTTCGCATCGATAGGCGTAGATCGGCATGATATTTTTCCCGCGGAAACTGGAAACGGCTTGCAAAACCTTGAATTATAGCCGAAACCCCGACGCGCTCCGGCAACGGCCGTGACGCCCGCGCATCAACGGCGGCGCCACGTGAGCCAGCGCTCGTGCCCTTCGAATACGGCCAGCGAATCGGTGACGGGCAAATCCTCGATCAGGTCGAAGTGCGGCGCAAGCAGCGCGTCGAGTTCGGCACGCTCGATCCCGAACGGCGGCCCCTTCGGTTTCGCCGTCACGAAGAAATAGCCGGCCAGCAATCCGCCCGCCGGCAGCAACTCGGCCATCCGTGCCGCATAGTCGGCGCGCAGGCTCGGCGGGAGCGCGCACAGAAACGCGCGCTCATACACCCACTGCACGTCGAACGGCGGCCGGTAGGCGAAAAAGTCGGCCTGCTCGACGACGTCCGCATGCGCGCCGAGCTGCGCCTTCGCGACAGCCACCGCCTGCGCGGCGAAATCGATCGCACGCACGGGCCAGCCGGCCTGCGCGAGCCACCCGGCCTCCTGCGCACTGCCGCAGCCGGGGATCAGCACCGCGCACGGCTCGAGCCGGTGCGCGAACACGCGAAAGCCGTCCGGCACGCCGCCGAATTCCCACGGCGTCACGCCGCGCTCGAAACGCTCGTCCCAGAACGACGCGTTGCCGGGGTCGCGCGTCGCGAAATCGGCGGCCGTCGGCGCGGCCGGTTGTTTCGGATCGGACATCGCGCTGCTCCTTTCGGTCATGCGCCGTATGCGAGCGCGAGCAGCACGCGCGCAACGAGCGCCCCGACCCCGACGGCAAGACCGAAGATCAGCAGCGCCTGCATCAGCCGGTTCGTACGTTTCTGCTCGATGAGGATCTGGCGCATCAGGTCCTCGCTCGCGGCGCGCGGCGCGTCATGGCGCGCCGCCATCGCGTGGTGGATCAGGCGCGGCAGTTGCGGCAGCGTCTTGCTCCACTGCGGCGCCTCGACCTTGAAGCGCTCGTACCAGCCGCGCAGGCCGATCTGCTCGGTCATCCAGCGCTCGAGGTACGGCTTCGCGGTCTTCCACAGGTCGAGTTCAGGGTCGAGCGAGCGGCCGAGCCCTTCGACGTTCAGCATCGTCTTCTGCAGCAGCACGAGTTGCGGCTGGATCTCGACGTTGAAGCGGCGCGACGTCGAGAACAGGCGCATCAGCACCTGGCCGAGCGAGATGTCCTTCAGTGCACGGTCGAAATACGGCTCGCACACCGCGCGGATCGCGCTTTCGAGCTCCTCGACGCGCGTCTCGGGCGGCACCCAGCCCGATTCGAGGTGGAGCGTCGCGACGCGGTGGTAGTCGCGCTTGAAGAACGCGAGGAAGTTCTGCGCGAGGTAGTTCTTGTCGAAATCGGACAGCGCGCCGACGATCCCGAAATCGAGCGCGATGTAGCGGCCGAACGTGTTCGGATCGAGGCTCACCTGGATGTTGCCGGGGTGCATGTCCGCATGGAAGAAGCCGTCGCGGAACACCTGCGTGAAGAAGATCTCGACGCCTTCGCGCGCGAGCTTCTTGATGTCGACGCCGGCCGAGCGCAGCGTCTCGACCTGGCTGATCGGCACGCCGGTCATGCGCTCCATCACGAGCACCTGCGACGTCGAGAAATCCCAGAACATCTCGGGCACGAGCAGCAGGTCGAGGCCCGCGAAATTACGGCGCAACTGGCTGCCGTTCGCGGCTTCGCGCATCAGGTCGAGCTCGTCGTGCAGATACTTGTCGAATTCGGCGACGACCTCGCGCGGCTTCAGGCGCCGACCGTCGGCCCACATCCGCTCGGTCCAGATCGCGATGTCGCGCATCAGCGCGAGATCCGAATCGATCACGGACAGCATGTTCGGGCGCAGCACCTTGACGGCGACGGCCTTGCCCGCGTGCACGCCCTGCTTGAGTTTCGCGAAGTGCACCTGCGCGATCGACGCGCTTGCGATCGGCTCGCGCTCGAATTCGTCGAACAGCTCGTCGACCGGCGCACCGAGCGACTTCTCGATGATCGCGATCGCGACCGCCGAATCGAACGGCGGCACCTGATCCTGCAGCTTCGCGAGTTCGTTCGCGAAATCGACCGACAGCAGGTCGCGGCGCGTCGAAAGCACCTGGCCGAACTTCACGAAGATCGGGCCGAGGCTTTCGAGCGCGTGACGCAGCCGCACGGCGGGCGGATCGGAATAGCGGCGGCCGATCGTCGTGATCCGCAGCAGCAGCTTCACGCGCCGGTCGTCGATCCGGGACAGCATCACTTCGTCGAGACCAAAGCGGATGACGGTGTAGACAATCTTGATGAAACGGAAAATGCGCATGCCCTGCGGCCCTCAGTGCGCGCCGCGCGGGCCGGAACCCGTGCGCGCGCCGATTTTTTGTTCGAGTCGCTCGACCCGCTTTTCGACCCGCGCGAGTGCATCGCGTGCGCGCGCCAGTTCGGCGTCGAAGCCGCCGAGCGCCGTGCGCCGGACGACTTGCGGGTTTTCGTCGAGCCAGTACTCGGCGACGGAATCGAGCACGTTGCGGCCCGTGCGTCGCGCGCGTGCGCCGGCATCGCGCACGACCGTCGCGATCCGGTACGCCGCCGCGTCGCCGACCAGCTTCGCGAGATCTTCTTCCGGTTCCCAGCGCAGATGCTCGGCCAGCTTCGCGATCTGCGTCGCGAATTCTGCATCGCCCTCGATCTTCACGTGCTTCATCACGGCCGCCTGGCCGCCCTGCAGGAACGCGGCGACCGCGTCGCCCGCGAGTGCGATCGACACGTCGACCTGTTGCGCATCGTGCGCGTCGACAGCCGACAGATAACCGTCCGGCTGCACCAGCAGCGTGAGCGTGACGGGGGGCACGTCGATCCGGGCAGTCTTGCCCGCATACGGAATCAGGCGGTCGCGCGCCCACGATTCGCGCGCGAGCAGGTGATTGACAGCAGCAGCAAAAGGCTTGGCGGCAAAGGTCATCGGGCTGGGAAAGAAAAAACCCGCGCAGGCCGGGCGCCCACGCGGGTTTCTATTGTAACGTCGGATCGTCGGCAGACCGTGCCCGACCGTACACCCGGGCGGCAAGCGGTCGCAGTGCCGCGGCCGTCGCCCAGGCGGCCGGCGGCGCGGGCCGCCGGTCACGCTCAGTGCGTGTTGAGTTGCTGGATGCCCGCGAGCAGCCAGCCCTGACTGCCCGACTTCGACAGGTTCCACACTTCGTCGAACGGCGCGGCCGATGCGTTCGCCGATTCGCGGATCAGGCCGTGGAAGCGCACGCTCGCCGACTGCTCGATGCCGCGATCCTCGATCGCGACCAGTTCCGCGTCGAGCTGCACGACGTCGGTCTGGTTCGACTCGTTGCCGCGCGAATCGAGGTCGATCTTGATCTCGGCGAACATTTCGGGCGTCGTGAACTCGCGGATGTCGGCCAGGTTGCCCTGGTCCCACGCGGCCTGCAGGCGCACGAAATAGACCTTTGCGCTGCGCAGGAACGCTTCGGTGTCGAAGCCGGCCGGCACCTGGAGCGGTGCGGCCGCAGCCGCTGCCGCGCCGGCAGCCGCGGCACCGCCGCCGAACACGCCTTGCGCTTCGTTCGCGTAGCTGCTGCCGCTGCCCGCATAGTTGCTGCCGGTGTTGCCCTGCTGGAACGACGGGCTTTGCGAGTAGCCGCCCGACGACGATGCCGAACCGCCGACCGAATACGCCGGCTCCTGCGGGCGACGGCGGTTCATGAACTTGCGCACCAGCCAGATGCCGACCATCGCGAGCAAAGCGATCACGATGACGTTCGCCATCATGCTCGCGAACGCGCCGCCGAGGCCGAAGTGCGACAGCAGCGCCGCGATGCCGAGGCCGGCCGCGAGACCGGCGATCGGCCCGAGCCAGCGCGAGCGGTTGGGCTGCGCGGCCGGTGCGGGCGCGGCCGGATTCGCACGCTGCGCCTGCGACGGCGCGGCCTGCTGCATCGGCTGCTGCGCGGGCGGCGTGGCCTGGCGCTGCGTGACGGTGGAGTTCTGGCGGCCGATGCTGCGCCCGCCGCCCATGCGCTTGGCTTCGGCGTCGAGCGATGCGAACGTGCCGGCCGTGAGCAGGCCGACCATCAGCAGCGTGCCGACCCGTCGAGCCCACGGCTTCGACGGCTTGCTACGGTTGAACAACGAACGCGATTCGGACATCACTTTCTCCAGATGTAAGGCGAATGTATGGAAAGAACCCCTTAGTACTTGGTTCCCATGTGTAAAGCTACCACGCCACCTGACAAATTGTAATATTTGACGGCATCGAGGCCCGCTTGTTCCATCATCGTCTTCAGCGTGTCCTGGTCGGGGTGCATCCGGATAGATTCAGCAAGATACCGGTAACTTTCGGCATCTTTCGCGAACTTGTCGCCAAGCCACGGTAATACTTTGAAAGAATACAAATCGTACGCTTTTTTCAGCGGATCCCAGACTTTCGAGAATTCCAGCACCATCACGCGGCCGCCGGGCTTCGTCACACGGCGCATTTCCGCCAGCGCGGCGTCCTTGTGCGTCATGTTGCGCAGCCCGAACGCGACCGTGACCACATCGAAGTAGTTGTCCGGAAAGGGAGTTTTCTCGGCGTCGCACAGCAGCGACGGCGTCACGATGCCCTTGTCGAGCAGCCGGTCGCGGCCGACGCGCAGCATCGATTCGTTGATGTCCGTGTGCCAGACCTCGCCGGTCGGCCCGGCCGCCTTCGCGAACGACTTGGTCAGGTCGCCGGTGCCGGCCGCGATATCGAGCACCTTGAAGCCGGGGCGCACGTTCGCCTGCGCGATCGTGAACGCCTTCCACGCGCGGTGCATGCCCGCCGACATCAGGTCGTTCATCAGATCGTAGTTGCTCGCGACCGAATGGAACACACCCGCCACTTTCTTCGCTTTTTCGTTTTCCTCGACGCTTTCGAAGCCGAAGTGGGTTTTGCTCATCGCGTTGATCCTCAGTAAATGGCAAGACGGCGCCGAGCGGGCGCCGTCGATTTCAGTGGCAGTGGCCGTGCGGCGCCGCGGCCGCCTGCATCGGGGCGTCGCGATCGGCGCCCGCCGCCTTCAGTTTGTCGAAATAGTCGCGCCACAGCGCGTCCTGCTGCGTCGCCAGTTCGTACAGCAGGTCCCACGAGTAGATGCCGGTCGAATGGCCGTCGGAGAACGTCGGCTGCAGCGCATAGTTGCCGACGCCTTCGAGCGCGGTGATCGTCACCTCGCGCTTGCCCGTCTGCAGCGTCTCCTGGCCGGGCCCATGGCCGCGCACCTCGGCCGACGGCGAATAGACGCGCATCAACTCGAACGGAATCCGGTAGCTGTCGCCGTTCGGGTACTGCAATTCGAGCACGCGCGACACCGCGTGCACGACGACGCCGGACGGAATCGGCGTCGTGGAAGTCAAACCGCTCATGGCTGCCTCGAATCGGTCGTTCGTTGAATTTCCTCGCGCACCGCATTGTGCAGCAGCGAGGCCTGCGCGGCGCGCGTGCGCAGCAGCGCCTCGGACACGCCGCGCTGGCGCGGCGCCCACACGGGCTGCGGGAAATGGGCGTCGTTCGAGAAGCGCGGGATCACGTGCCAGTGCACGTGCGGCACCATGTTGCCGAGGCTCGCGAGATTCACCTTGTTCGGCTGCATCACACGGCGCACCGCCCGTTCGACCGCATAGACCACGCGCATCAGGTGGGCCCGCTCGGGCTCGCCTAGATCGGAGAATTCGGCCACGTGTGCGCCCCAGATCACCCGGCAGAAGCCCGGGTAGTCGTGCTCGCCCGTCGCCAGCACGACGCGCAGCGCGTCGTCCCGCCAGAGCAGCTCGCCGCCGTCTTCACGGCAAAACACGCATTCCATCGTCGCTCCCATGTGGACGGGCGCCCGCGCAACAGCGCCGGCGCCCGCTCTCATCCCAAGCCCGGTCGGGCGGTCGTCATGCCCGCATTAGACCAGCACGCGCTCGATCCCGCCATGGTTCGCGCGTGCGACATAATCGGCCATCCAGTTCTCGCCGAGCACCTGGCGCGCGATCTCGACCACGATGTAGTCGGCCTCGATGTTCGCATCCTCGTTGTAGCGCGACAGGCCCTGCAGGCACGACGGGCAGCTCGTCAGGATCTTCACGTCCGGGCCGTTCGCGGCCGCTGCGGCCGGCGCCGGTGCGCTCGCCTCGCCGGCCACGACCGGGATGCCGCGCAGCTTCGCCGCGCCCTTGCGGATCTCCTCTTCCTTGCGGAAGCGGACCTGCGTCGACACGTCCGGGCGCGTGACCGCGAGCGTGCCCGATTCGCCGCAGCACCGGTCGTTCTTCTCGATCCTGTAGCCGTCCTTCTCCGTGCCCATCAGCTCGTTGACGAGCTTGACCGGGTCCATCGTCTTGATCGGCGTGTGGCACGGGTCGTGATACATGTAGCGCGTGCCCGTCACGCCGTCGAGCTTCATCCCCTTCTCGAGCAGGAACTCGTGGATGTCGATGATCCGGCAGCCCGGGAAGATCTTGTCGAATTCATAGCCGGCCAACTGGTCGTAGCAGGTGCCGCACGACACGACCACCGTCTTGATGTCGAGGTAGTTCAGCGTGTTCGCGACGCGGTGGAACAGCACGCGGTTGTCGGTGACGATCTTCTCGGCCTTGTCGTACTGCCCCGCGCCGCGCTGCGGATAACCGCAGCACAGGTAACCCGGCGGCAGCACCGTCTGCACGCCGGCTTCCCACAGCATCGCCTGCGTCGCGAGCCCGACCTGCGAGAACAGGCGCTCGGAGCCGCAGCCCGGGAAGTAGAACACCGCTTCCGAATCGACGGTCGTCGACTTCGGGTTGCGGATGATCGGCACGATCTTGTTGTCCTCGATGTCGAGCAGCGCGCGCGCCGTCTTCTTCGGCAGGTTGCCCGGCATCTTCTTGTTGACGAAGTGGATCACCTGCTCGACCACGGGCGGCTTGCCAACGGTCGCCGGCGGGTGCTGCGTCTGCTTCGTCACGACCTTCTTCAGCATGTCGTTCGCGAAGCGCTGCACCTTGTAGCCGACGCCCATCATCACGCCGCGCGCGACGTTGATCGTCTGCGGGTTGGTCGCGTTCAGGAAGAACATGCCCGCCGCGCTGCCGGGATTGAACTTCTTCTTGCCCATCTTGCGCAACAGGTTGCGCATGTTCATCGTGACGTCGCCGAAGTCGATCTTCACCGGGCACGGCGTCGCGCACTTGTGGCACACCGTGCAGTGGTCGGCCACGTCGTTGAACTCGTCCCAGTGCTTGATCGACACGCCGCGGCGCGTCTGTTCCTCGTACAGGAACGCCTCGACCAGCAGCGATGTCGCGAGGATCTTGTTGCGCGGGCTGTACAGCAGGTTCGCGCGCGGCACGTGCGTCGCGCACACCGGCTTGCACTTGCCGCAGCGCAGGCAGTCCTTCACCGAATCGGCGATCGCGCCGATGTCGGACTGCTGCATGATCAGCGACTCGTAGCCCATCAGCCCGAAGCTCGGCGTGTACGCGTTGCGAAGATCCGCGCCGTCGAGCAGCTTGCCCTTGTTGAAGCGACCGTTCGGGTCGACGCGCTGCTTGTACGCGCGGAACTCGGCGATCTCGTCGTCGGTCAGGAACTCGAGCTTCGTGATGCCGATCCCGTGCTCGCCGGAGATCACGCCATCGAGCGAGCGCGCGAGCTTCATGATGCGTGCAACCGACGCGTGCGCGTCCTGCAGCATCTCGTAGTTGTCGGAGTTGACCGGGATGTTCGTGTGGACGTTGCCGTCGCCCGCGTGCATGTGCAGCGCGACGAACACGCGGCCGCGCAGCACCTGCTTGTGGATCGCCTGCGCCTCGTCGAGGATCTGCTTGAACGCGCCGCCGTTGAAGATCGCGCGCAACTCCGCGCGGATCTCCTGCTTCCACGAGATGCGGACCGTGCGATCCTGCGTGATGTGGAACACGGTCGCGCCCGGCTGCTCGTCCGCGCGATCCGCGAACTTCTCGGCCAGCGCCTCGTAGCCGAGTTGCACGAGGTAGTGCTGCGCCTCGCGCAGCGGCTGGTCGAGCCGGTCGCGCACGAATTCCCAGCGCGCGCGCACGCGCTTGAGCAGCTCCAGCGCCTGCTGGACGCGGTCTTCGAGCAGCTCGGCGCTCGGGATCTCGTTCGCGTCGTCGGTCTTGCCGAGCGGCAGGTTGCCGGCGCGGAAGAACGCTTCGAGCGCGTCGACGAGCTGCAGCTTGTTCTTCAGCGACAGCTCGATGTTGATCCGCTCGATGCCGTCGGTGTACTCGCCCATCCGGTTCAGCGGGATGACGACGTCCTCGTTGATCTTGAACGCGTTCGTGTGCTTCGCGATCGCGGCCGTGCGGCTGCGGTCGAGCCAGAAGCGCTTGCGCGCCTCCGCGCTGACCGCGACGAAGCCCTCGCCGCTCTTGCCGTTCGCCATCCGGATCACTTCGGACGTCGCGTGCGCCACGGCGTCCGCATCATCGCCGACGATGTCGCCGATCAGCACCATCTTCGGGAATGAATTGCGCTTGCTCTTGGTCGCGTAGCCGACCGCGCGCAGGTAGCGCTCGTCGAGGTGCTCGAGGCCCGCGAGGATCGCGCCGCCCTGCTTCGACGTTTCGAACAGGTAGTCCTTGATCTCGACGATGCTCGGGATCGCCTCGCGCGCCTGGCCGAAGAATTCGAGGCAGACGGTGCGCGTGTGCGCGGGCATCTTGTGCAGCACCCAGCGCGCGGACGTGATGAGCCCGTCGCAGCCTTCCTTCTGCACGCCCGGCAGGCCGGCGAGGAACTTGTCGGTCACGTCCTTGCCGAGCCCTTCCTTGCGGAACCGGCGGCCTTCGATCTCGAGCATCTCGGTGCGCAGCAGCTTCTCGCCCGGCGCGTATGCGCCGTCGAACCACTTCAGCTCGAAACGCGCGACCGGAATGTCGTGGATCTTGCCCTGGTTGTGCTCGTGGCGCGTGACCTCGAGCCAGTTGCCGTCCGGGTCGACCATCCGCCACCAGGCCAGGTTGTCGAGCGCGGTGCCCCACAGCACGGCCTTCTTGCCGCCCGCGTTCATCGCGACGTTGCCGCCGATGCACGATGCGTCGAGCGACGTCGGATCGACCGCGAACACGTAGCCGGCCGCCTCGGCCGCCTCGGTCACGCGGCGCGTCACCACACCCGCGCCGGAGAAGATCGTCGGCACCTTGTGCGCGACGCCCGGCAGCTCGGTCAACTCGACCGCGCCGAGCTGTTCGAGCTTCTCGGTGTTGATCACCGCGGAGAACGGCGTGAGCGGCACCGCGCCGCCCGTGTAGCCGGTGCCGCCGCCGCGCGGGATCACGGTCAGGCCGAGCTCGAAGCAGGCCTTGATGAGGGCGGCGATCTCGGCTTCGCTATCGGGCGTCAGCACGACGAACGGGTATTCGACGCGCCAGTCGGTCGCGTCGGTGACGTGCGACACGCGCGACAGCCCGTCGAAGCGGATGTTGTCCTTCTGCGTGCAGCGGCCGAGCGCCTTGGTCGCACGGCGGCGCAGGTCGGCCATTTTTTCGAATTCGTCGGCGAACTCGTCGACCGCACGCTGCGCGGCCGCTTCGAGCATCTCGACGCGCAACGCGCGCTCGCGGCCGGCATCGTCGCGGTGCGCGGTGAGATCCGCGCTGCGGCGCTTGCCGATCTCGGTCAGGCGGTGGTTCAGCGCCTCGATCAGCAACGCGCGGCGCTTCGGGTTGTCGAGCAGGTCGTCCTGCAGGTACGGATTGCGGCGCACGACCCAGATGTCGCCGAGCACTTCGTACAGCATCCGTGCCGAGCGACCCGTACGGCGTTCGGCGCGCAGTTCGTCGAGCACCGACCACGCCTCTTCCCCGAGCAGGCGGATCACGATCTCGCGATCGGAGAAGGACGTGTAGTTGTAGGGAATCTCGCGCAACCGGGGCGCGGGGTCGGCGGCGACGGCGGCGGCCGCGCCATTCGGATCGAAAACTTGTGGTGCGTTCATGTTCGGACGACTCGGAGGGCCGATACCCCGTGCACGGGCGTCGGCAAGCGCGTGGGCGCAATCTTGGGGAAATCTGTTCTGTTACCAGGCGCGCGGCTGTCCTTCATGGGGCCGGAGCGGGCGTTGACTCGCCCCTCCTGGCCGGCGACAGGGCCTGGCGGCACTCGGAACCATCAGCACGATCGCGCGCGGCGCGCATGCCGTTCCGCCGCGGGGCTGGCTGCGCGCGGCGTCGGCTTCAACGGGGCGATCCGAGGGTGCCTCTGCATCTTCCGATCCTTGATTCAAAACGGAATTCTAACCCATGATCGGGCCATGCGTGACACGCCGGACAGGTCGTGGGGCTATCGCCGCAAGCCGCGCCAGGCCTGGTTCGGCGCGGTTTCGTGCGATCATTCGCCGCCCGTCCGGTCGGTAACCGCGCGGTTAAGCCGGTAAAAACGGGACGCCCGGCGTCGCGAATGCGCCGCCCGCGCGGCCCCGCGACCGCGCGCCCGGCATGCCGCTTGCATGCGGGCGGACCCTTGGCGCTATCATTGATCTTTTATCGTCTGCTTCCGCACTGCACGCGAGCGCCCATGGCACCCCACGATTACCTGAAGAAAATCCTCACCGCGCGCGTCTACGACGTCGCGATCGAGACGGAACTCGAACCCGCCCGCAACCTGTCGGCCCGGCTGCACAACCCCGTGTACCTGAAGCGCGAGGACAACCAGCCGGTGTTCTCGTTCAAGCTGCGCGGCGCGTACAACAAGATGGCGCACATTCCGGCGGACGCGCTCGCGCGCGGCGTGATTACCGCGTCGGCCGGCAACCACGCGCAGGGCGTCGCGTTCTCGGCGGCCCGGATGGGCGTCAAGGCGGTGATCGTCGTGCCGATCACGACGCCGCAGGTGAAAGTGGATGCGGTGCGCACGCACGGCGGCCCGAGCGTCGAGGTGATCCAGGCCGGCGAGTCGTACAGCGATGCGTACGCGCATGCGGTCAAGGTGCAGGAAGAGCGTGGCCTCACGTTCGTCCACCCGTTCGACGATCCTTACGTGATCGCCGGCCAGGGCACCATCGCGATGGAGATCCTGCGCCAGCACCAGGGCCCGATTCACGCGATCTTCGTGCCGATCGGCGGCGGCGGTCTCGCGTCCGGTGTCGCCGCGTACGTGAAGGCCGTGCGCCCGGAGATCAAGGTGATCGGCGTGCAGGCCGAGGATTCGTGCGCGATGGCGCAGTCGCTGAAGGCCGGTGAACGCGTCGAGCTGACCGAGGTCGGCCTGTTCGCGGACGGCACCGCGGTGAAGCTCGTCGGCGAGGAAACCTTCCGGCTGTGCCGCAAATACCTGGACGGCGTCGTGACCGTCGACACCGACGCACTGTGCGCGGCGATCAAGGACGTGTTCCAGGATACCCGCAGCGTGCTCGAGCCGTCCGGCGCGCTCGCGGTCGCGGGCGCAAAGCTGTACGCGGAACGCGAAGGCATCGAGAACCAGACGCTCGTCGCGGTCACGTCCGGCGCGAACATGAACTTCGACCGGATGCGCTTCGTCGCCGAGCGCGCGGAAGTCGGCGAGGCGCGCGAAGCCGTGTTCGCGGTCACGATCCCCGAGGAGCGCGGCAGCTTCAAGCGCTTCTGCTCGCTCGTCGGCGACCGCAACGTCACCGAGTTCAACTACCGGATCGCCGATGCGCAATCCGCGCACATCTTCGTCGGCGTGCAGATCCGCCGCCGCGGCGAATCGGCGGAGATCGCCGCGAACTTCGAGTCGCACGGCTTCAAGAGCGTCGACCTGACGCACGACGAGCTGTCGAAGGAACATATCCGCTACATGGTCGGCGGCCGCTCGCCGCTCGCGCTCGACGAGCGCCTGTTCCGCTTCGAATTCCCGGAGCGGCCGGGCGCGCTGATGAAGTTCCTGTCGTCGATGGCGCCGGACTGGAACATCAGCCTGTTCCACTACCGCAACCAGGGCGCGGACTACAGCTCGATCCTCGTCGGGCTGCAGGTGCCGCAGGCCGATCGCGCCGAGTTCGAGGGCTTCCTCGCGGCACTCGGTTATCCGTATGTCGAAGAGAGCGCCAACCCGGCTTATCGCCTCTTCCTGTCGTAAAGGCGTCACGCAATGAATCCCGAACATTCCCCGCTCGGCAAGGCCACCGTCTACGCAGCCCGGTACGACGCGTCGCTGCTGTTCCCGATCCCGCGCGCCGGCGCGCGCGAGCAGCTCGGCATCGCGTCGGCGCTGCCGTTCTTCGGCACCGACATCTGGAACGCGTACGAACTGTCGTGGCTCAATGCGCGCGGCAAGCCGCAGGTCGCGGTCGCGACCTTCTACGTGCCGGCCGAATCGCCGAACATCGTCGAATCGAAGTCGTTCAAGCTGTATCTCGGCTCGTTCGCGCAGTCGAAGTTCGACTCGATCGACGCGGTGCGCGACACGCTGAAGCGCGACGTGTCGGCCGCGTGCGGCGCGAGCGTTGCCGTGCAACTCGTGTCGGCGCACGATTTTGGCAAGCTTGAGATGGAAGAACTCGACGGGCTGTCGCTCGACCGGCTCGACCTCGACACCGACGTGTACGAACCCGATCCGTCGCTGCTGTCGGCCGCCGACGCCGAGGACGAAGCGCCGGTCGAGGAGACGCTCGTGTCCGACCTGCTGCGCTCGAACTGCCCGGTCACGGGCCAGCCCGACTGGGGCAGCGTGCAGATCCACTACGTCGGGCCGCAGATCGATCATGCCGGCCTGCTGCGCTACATCATCTCGTTCCGCAACCACACGGGCTTTCACGAGCAGTGCGTCGAGCGGATCTTCCTCGACATCCTGCATGCGTGCAAACCGGTGAAGCTCGCGGTGTATGCGCGTTACACGCGCCGCGGCGGGCTCGACATCAACCCGTTCCGCACGAACTACAACCAGCCGATGCCGGACAACGCGCGGACGGCGCGGCAGTGACGGCGGCAGGCGGTCGCCGCGGGCCGTAGCGGCGTCGCGTCGTTGTGGCGACCTCAAACACAACAGCCCGGTCGGCTTTAACCGACCGGGCTGTTGTGCTGTGCGCGGATAAGCGCAGCCGCGTTACTTCGCCGGCGCCTTGTACGCGATGCAGTCGACCTCGACCTTGCAGTCGATGACCATGCTCGACTGCACGCACGCGCGTGCCGGCGGATGCTCGCCGAAATACGAGATGAACACCTTGTTGAACGACGCGAAATCGCGTGCGTCGTCGAGCCACACGCCGCAGCGCACGACGTGTTCGAGGCCGTAACCGGCTTCCTTCAGGATCGCGATCACGTTCTCGATCGTCTGCTTCGACTGCGTGACGATCCCGCCTTCGACGACCTCGCCGCTCACCATCGGCGTCTGGCCCGACACGTACAGCCAGCCGTCGGCCTCGACCGCGCGTGCGAACGGCATCACCTGGCCGCCGGTCCCCTTCGCTTCGCCTACGCCATATCGCTTCATCGTTTCACTCCTTGTTTCGTCGACCCGGGCACGCGCGTCAGCACCGCACCGGATCCCATGCAACGCACGGTTGCGGATGCGCGCGCCGACAGCGGCACACGCGGGAAGATCGGAACAACAGCCGCGTCCGGACTCAGAACGCAACCTCGGCACTCGCCGGCACGCGCTCGCCGCGCGCGACGAAACCGCCGGCGCGCTCGCCGGTCGGCTGGCCGTTCTCGTAGGTCAGCACGCCGTTCACCCACACGGCATCGATCCCGTGCGCGGGCTGCTGCGGCTTCTCGAACGTCGCGGCGTCGATCACGCGCGCCGGATCGAACAGCACGAGATCCGCGTGGTAGCCGACATGCACCTCGCCGCGCCGCGCGATCCCGTAGCGGCGCGCGGACAGCGACGTCATCTTGCGGATCGCCTCCTCGAGCGGCAGCAGGTTCGTGTCGCGCACGTAATGGCCGAGCACGCGCGGGAACGCGCCCCACAGCCGCGGGTGCGGCAGCGGATCGTTCGGCAGGCCGTCGGAACCCACCATCGTCGCGGGGTGCGACAGGATCCGCCGCACGTCGTCCTCGGACATGTTGTGGTACACCGCGCCGGCCGGGCGGATGCGCTGCGCGGCTTCCTGCTCGGTCACGCCCCAGTCGGCCGCGATCGCCTTCAGCAGCTTGCCCGCGACTTCCGGGTGCGGCTCCGACCACGTGATCGTGATGTCGATGTCGCCCGTCACCTGCTTCAGGTCGAGCGTCGACGAGCTGCGGCTGTACGGATAACAGTCGCAGCCGACCGGCTGGTAGCGGCGCGCGCCTTCGAGCGACGCGAGCACCTCGGTGCTGCGCCCCCAGTTCGACGGCCCCGCGCACTTCAGGTGCGAGATCACGACCGGCACCTGCGCATGGCGGCCGACGCGATACGCCTCGTCCATCGCGTCGAGGATCGCGTCGAACTCGGTGCGCATGTGCGTCGTATACAGCGCGCCCGCGTTCGCGAGCGGCTCGGCGAGCGCCATCACTTCCTCGGCCGGCGCCGCGAACGCGGAGCCGTACGCGAGGCCCGACGACAAGCCGAGCGCGCCGTTCGCGAGCGCTTCTTCGAGCTGCACGCGCATCGCGGCGATCTCGCCGTCGGTCGCCGCGCGGTCGAGGCGGTCCATCTGGTTGTTGCGCAGCGCCGTGTGACCGACGAGCGCCGCAACGTTCACGGCCGGACGCGCCTCGTTCACGGCTGCAACGTAGGCGGCGAAGGTCGGGTACTGGAACGCGCCGCGCTCGCCGAGCAGGTTCATCGGGTCGGGCGGATCGCCCGCGAGCGTCACCGGCGACGCGCTGATCCCGCAGTTGCCGACGATCACGGTCGTCACGCCCTGCGAGATCTTCGGCAGCATCTGCGGCGCGCGGATCACGTGCGTGTCGTCGTGCGTGTGCACGTCGACGAAGCCCGGCGCGAGCGCGCGGCCGTTCGCATCGACGACGGTCTCGGCGAGCCAGTTCGACAGGTTGCCGATCGCCGCGATCACGCCGTTGCGGATCGCGACGTCGCGCGTGACGGGCGGTGCGCCGGTGCCGTCGTACAACTGCGCGCCGACGATCAGCGTATCGGCGGCTTCGGGATGCGAGTGCATGGTCAGTCTCCTACCGGTTGACGGTCTCCGCCGCCGCGATGCGCATCGAGCGCATGCTTGATGCGGCGCAGCGATTCTCGGCCCGCATCGCCGAGCCGCAGCGCGACTCCGGTGACGAGCACGTCGATCGCCATCATCATCGCGTAGCGCGACGTCGACGGCTTGTAAATGAAATCGGTTTCGAACGCGACGACCGGGATCAGGTGGTCGGCGAGCTTCGCGAGCGGCGACGCCGGCGCAGTGATCGCGATCAGCTTCGCGCCGTAGCGCTTCGCGAGCCGGCAGCTTTCGAGCAGCTCGGGCACGCGCCCGCTCACCGACAACGCGACGACGACCGCGTCGCGCGACAGCGTCGCGGACACCATCCGCTGCAGCAGGCTGTCCTGATAGCTCGCGACCGGCCGGCCGAAGCGCACGAGCCGGAAGCGCAGCTCGTCGGCGAGCGCGGTCGAGCCGCCACCCTGCCCGTACACGTAGATCATCTTCGCGCCGGCAAGCAGGTCGGCCGCCGCGTCGAACGACGTGTTGCGCAGCAGCTGGTGGTTGTGCGCGAGCGCCACGCGGATCTCGTCGTAGACGACCGACGCGGGGCTCGCGTCGGCGGCCGGCGCACCGTCGGACGGCACCAGAAAGCGCTGGCCGACGGCCGCCGCCTGCGCGACGAGCACCTTCAGCTCGCGCACGTCGCGGCAGCCGACGGCCTTCGCGAAACGCGTGACCGTCGCGACGCTGACCTCCGCGTCGCGCGCAAGCGCGCCGATGCTCGCATGCGCGGCGCGCGCGAGATCGGCGAGGATGAACGTGGCGACCTTGCGCTCGGCATCGCGCAACTCGGGCGCGCATTCGGCGATCCGCGCGACGATGTCGAGGACCGGCGGGGCGGCCGAAGCCGGATGGGGCTCGGCCGCGAGCGGAGCGGACGGGGTGACGGGCGTATTCATCTGCGGAAAAGGGTGCGAAGCTCGATGTTACTAAATAACATCACCGCGCCGATGCTACTTTCTGTACCATCGGCATGTCAACTTCAGTGCAATGCATAGTGATGATGGAGCGGGATGACATGAAAGTTACAAACTATCAGGAAGCGACGATCGATCCTTTTGGCAAGGGCCTCGGCAACGTGCCGAGCGCCAGCGTGCCGCTCGGCGACGCGGGCCGGCTCGAGTGGAACCTGCTCGCGGAAGACGTCAGCCTGCCGGCTGCCGTGCTTTACGAGGACCGCATCGAACACAACCTGAACTGGATGCAGGCGTTCGTCCAGCAGTATGGCGTCAAGTTCGCGCCGCACGGCAAGACGACGATGGCGCCGCAACTGTTCCGCCGCCAGCTCGACGCCGGCGCATGGGGCATCACGCTCGCGACCGCGCACCAGACGCAGGCCGCGTATCACGGCGGCGTGCGGCGCGTGCTGCTCGCGAACCAGCTCGTCGGCCGCCATAACATGACGATCATCGCCGGGCTGCTGTCCGATCCCGACTTCGAATTCTTCTGTCTCGTCGATTCCGCCGAAAGTGTCGACCAGCTCGGCAGCTTCTTCGGCGATGCGAAAAAATCGCTGAACGTGCTGCTCGAACTCGGCGTGCCGGGCGGCCGCGCGGGTGTGCGCGACGCCGCGCAGCGTGAGGCCGTGCTCGCCGCGCTCGCGCGCTATCCGGACACGCTGAAGCTGGCCGGCATCGAACTCTACGAAGGCGTGCTGAAGGAGGAAGGCGAGATCCGCACGTTCCTGCAAGGCGCGGTCGCGCTCACGCGCGAGCTGGCCGACGCGGGCCGCTTCGCACGCACGCCGGCGATCCTGTCCGGCGCCGGTTCGGCGTGGTACGACGTGGTCGCGGAAGAATTCGCGAAGGCGTCCGACGCGGGCTTCGCGGAAGTCGTGCTGCGCCCGGGCTGCTACCTGACTCACGACGTCGGCATCTACAAGAAGGCGCAGACCGACGTGTTCGCGCGCAACCCGATCGCACGCACGATGGGCGAAGGGCTGCTGCCCGCGCTGCAACTGTGGGCGTACGTGCAGTCGGTGCCGGAAGCCAATCGCGCGATCGTCGCGCTCGGCAAGCGCGACGCGGCATTCGACGCGGGCCTGCCCGAGCCGGCGCGCCACTTCCGCCCGGGCCGCGACACCGCGCCGCGCGACGTCGCCGCCACCGAAGGCTGGGCCGTGACCGGGATGATGGACCAGCACGCGTACCTGCAGATCCCGCCGGGCGCCGACGTGAAGGTCGGCGACATGGTCGCGTTCGACATCTCGCATCCGTGCCTGACGTTCGACAAGTGGCGCCAGGTGCTCGTGCTCGATCCGCAGTTCCGCGTGACGGAAGTGGTCGAAACGTTCTTCTGACGCACATTGCGCGCGCCGCCCCGCCGCTCGCGCGGGGCGGCCGTCACGCGCGCTTCAATCTGCCGGAGTACACTGCGCTTTCGTCCTCGGGGCCCCTCGAGGCCGTTGCGCACGGCGCGAACGGGCCCTCAACGCTGCTTCACTGGAGAAAGCCATGGCCGCGAAGAAGATCCTGTTCCTGACCGGCGATTTCGCCGAAGACTACGAAACGATGGTGCCGTTCCAGGCGCTGCAGGCCGTCGGCCACCACGTCGACGCAGTCTGCCCGGGCAAGCGCGCGGGCGACAAGATCAAGACCGCGATCCACGATTTCGAAGGCGACCAGACCTACACCGAGAAGCCCGGCCACCAGTTCACGCTGAACGCGGCGTTCGACGACGTCGACGCAACGCGCTACGACGCGCTCGCGATCGCGGGCGGCCGCGCGCCCGAATACCTGCGACTCGACCCGAAGGTGATCTCGCTCGTGCGCGAGTTCGCCGAAGCCGGCAAGCCGATCGCCGCGATCTGCCACGCGGCGCAGCTGCTCGCGGCCGCCGACGTGATCCGCGGCAAGCGCATCTCGGCCTACCCGGCCTGCGCGCCCGAGGTGAAGCTCGCGGGCGGCGAATACGCGGACATTCCGGTCGATGCAGCCGTGACCGACGCACCGTTCGTCACCGCGCCCGCATGGCCCGCGCATCCGGCATGGCTCGCGCAGTTCCTCGCGCTGCTGGGAACGCGCATCGAGCTGTAAACCCGAGGTGAATTGAGTTGAGATGAAGCGCCGGCCAGCGGCGGGATGTCGCGCCCGCTTGCCGACCGCGATCGGTTGCGGGCGCGGCGTACGCGCCTGCCCGCGCCGCGCTTCAGCGCGCGACCGGCGTCGAAGCGACGTCAGCGATCCGCGATTCCAGCATCGCCAGCGCGCCCGACAGCGCATTCAGCACGTCGTCCGGCAGCTGCGCCATCGTCTGTTCGAGAAACACCTTGCGGCGCGGCAGGCACGCGTCGAACGCGGCGCGGCCGTCGTCCGTCAGCGTCACGTTGGTCACGCGGTTGTCGCGTGCGTCGGATTCGCGCTCGATCCAGCCGAGCGCGTCGAGCGACTTCAACTGGCGCGTCAGCGCGCCCGGATCGATGCGCAGCACTTCGACGAGCTTCTTCTGCGACGAATGCCCGCCCATCGTGTGCAACGCGACCATGATGCGCCAGCGCGGCATCGGCTGCCCGACGTGCGCTTCGAACGCGGTCATGAACGCGCGATACGTGCGTCCGAATTGCTGCAAGATCGCGACGCGGTCCTGTTCTTCCATGCGCTGATTTCGTTTCCGGTGAATCGTTGAATCGTTCAATCGGCCGCGACGTGCGGCTCGATCTTGTGCCGCAGCGCGATCGGCGGCACGCGGCGGCACTGCCACACCGACACCACGGCGACGACGGCCGCCATCGCGACGCCCAGGTGAATCGCACTGACGAGCGATTCGCGGGCCGCTTCCAGCAGCAGCGCGCCATTATGCCCGGCACGCGTCAGCTCGGCGACGAGACCGCTTTGCGCTGCGCGGTCGATCAGGATCTGCGGATCGGCGAGCTGCGCATGCCACTGCATCGCGTGGTCGGCCGACAGCGCATTGCGCACGCCGCCCGAATACATCTGGTTGACGAGCGTGCCCGTCAGCGCGGTGCCGATCATCCCGCCAACCATCCGCAGCGATTGCAGCAGCGCCGTCGCGATGCCGAGATGCTCGCGGCCGGCCGCCTGCTGCGCGAACACGGTGAGGTTCGGCAGCACGAAACCGAGACCGATGCCGCCCGCGACCATCAGCGCCATCAGCATCCAGGTCGGCGTCGTGTGCGTCGACACGACGATGCCCGCGCATGCGATCGCGAACAGCACGAAGCCGACGTGCAGCATCGCGTTCGGATTGCGGATACGCGTGACGACGCGGCCGTTCATGATGCTGCCGATCGTGATAAACACGACGAGCGGCGTGATCACGAGCCCGGCCTCCTTCGGCGACATCCCGAAGCCGCCCTGGAACAGCAGCGGCGCGTAGAACAGCAGCGAGAACATCGAGAAACCGCCGAGGATCGCGAGCACGAACAGCGCCGACAGCGCGCGGTTGCCGAACATGTCGAACGGCAGAATCGGCTGCGCACAGCGCTTCTCCCAGTGCCACAGGGCAACGCCGGCCCCGACCGCGACGACGAGCAGCAGCGACGCCCAGCTCGCGACGCCGTACTTCGGCAGCCATTCGACGAACAGTTGCAGCGCGCCGAGCGATAGCGCAATCAGCAGCGCGCCCGGCCAGTCGAGCCGCATCTTGCGATCGTGCTCGACATGGCGCAGGTGCGGCAGGTAGCGCCACACGAACAGCAGCGACAGCAGGCCGACCGGCAGGTTCACGTAGAACACCGAGCGCCAGCCGAACGACTGGGTCAGCACGCCGCCGAGCGACGGGCCGACCGCGTTCGCGATGCCGAACGCGGAGCTCATCAGCACCTGCCAGCGCAGCCGCACGACGGAATCGGGGAACAGGTCGGGAATGCACGCGAACGCGGTGCCGACCAGCATCCCGCCGCCGATCCCCTGCAGCCCGCGCGCGAGCACGAGGGTCAGCATGTCGTTGGCCATCCCGCACAGCACGGACGCGCCGGTAAACACGACGATCGACACGATCACGAACGGCTTGCGGCCGTAATAGTCGCCGAGGCGGCCGAAGATCGGCACCGTGATCACGGAACTGAGCAGGTACGAGGTCGCGACCCACGCGTACAGGTCGAAGCCCCTCAACTCGGCGACGATGGTCGGCAGCGCGGTACCGACGACGGTCTGGTCGAGCGCGACGAGCATGGTGACGAACGAGATCCCGATCATCGCCAGCAGCGACTCGCGGAACGGCAAGACTTGCCCGCTCGAATGGTGGGCGGCAGTATGGACGGCCATTTTTTGTTGATGCAACTTTTGACGAGTCAACCAATCTCAAAATTCTAGCATGCCGGAGTAATCTAGGCCGGCTATCGTCAAACCGCCCTCGGCCGCCAAGGAGAATGATGGAACCGATTTCAATCACCCCCGCGACGACGCTGTCGCAGGAGGATCGGGACGCGCTGCGGCGCGCGAAGCAGGTGCTGGAAAGCCCGTCACTGACGATGAAGCTGACGGGCGTGCTCGGCGCTCCGATCGAGAAGATGATCGCCCGGCTGCCGGATTTCGCGACCGGCAAGATCAACGATGCGACGCAGCTCGCGCTGCGCAAGTGCCTGAACATCGCGCTGCGCACGCTCGGCAAGCCGCAGACGCCGGACGCCGAGCCCGAGAAACCCAGCAACCTGCTGCACAAGCTCGCGGTCGCGACGACCGGCGCGGCGGGCGGTGCGTTCGGTTTTCTCGCGCTGCCGGTCGAGCTGCCGGTGACGACCACGCTGATCTTCCGCTCGGTGTGCGACATCGCGCGCAGCGAGGGCGAGGACCTCGCGTCGGTGGAGTCGCAGCTGCAATGCCTGGCCGTGCTCGGCATGGGCGGCAACCCGGACAAGCAGGAAGAGGACGCCGATCTCGGCTATTTCGTGCTGCGCGGCGCGCTCGCGCAGGCGATCTCGAAGGCGTCGTCGGACATCACGACGAAAGGCATCGCCGCGCACAGCTCGGCGGCCGTGTTCAAGCTGGTGCAGACGGTGGCATCGCGCTTCTCGGTGCAGGTGACCGAGCAGATGGCCGCGAAGTCGATCCCGGCGATCGGCGCCGTGCTCGGCGCGACCGTCAACACGCTGTTCATCGACCACTTCCAGCAGATGGCGCACGGCCACTTCACCGTGCGCCGGCTCGAGCGCAAGTACGGCCCGGTGGCCGTCAAGACCGCCTATCAGGCTATCGACGCCTCGCCGGCGCGCTGAACCGCGCGTTCGACGGCGACGCGGCGCAGGAACGCGGCCGCGCGGTCGAGCGCATCGCGCGCCTCCGGCACCATCGGCGCGTAAAGCTGCCACACGTGCGGCATGTCCGGCCACACCTCGATCTCCACCGGCACGCCGGCCGCCTCCGCCTTCTCGGCGACACGGCGCGAATCGTCGAGCAGCACCTCGGTGCTGCCGACCTGGATGTACAGCGGCGGCAGGCCAGCGAAATCCGCATAGAGCGGCGATGCGTACGGATGCGTCGCCGGCGCGTCGCCGAGGTACAGCTTCGCGGCCTTCGGCAGCGCCGCGCCGGCGAACATCGGATCGGCGCCGTCGTTCGTGCGCAGCGTGTCGCCGGTGGCCGCGAGATCGGTCCACGGCGAGAACAGGATCGCGCCGGCCGGCAACGGCTCGCCGCGGTCGCGCAGCGCGACGAGCGTCGCGAGCGCGAGGCCGCCGCCCGCCGAATCGCCGCCGAGCACGATCGACTCGGGCGGCGTGCCGAGCGCCAGCAATTGCCGGTATGCGGCCAGCGCATCGTCGAGCGCGGCCGGGAAGCGGTTTTCCGGTGCGAGCCGGTAGTCGAGCGAGAACGAGCGCACGCCCGCGCGCTTCGTCAGGCCGAACACAAGCGGCCGGTGGGTTCTCGTCGAACAGAAGTAATAGCCGCCGCCGTGGAAATACAGCAGCGTGCGGCCGGGCCCGCGACCCGCGCCCGCGTCGGTGCGCTCGAGCCATTCGCCGCGCAGCGGCGCGTCGCCCGCGCCATAGCACTGGCGCAGCCGGTAGCCCGACGGCGCGCGGCGCGGCACGACCATCCGCAGGTCGGTAAAGCGCCGTGCGCGGGCCGGATCGACCACCTCACGCGTGGTCTCGGGACGGAACTGCCAGCGCAGCAGCCAGCAGGCGAACTTGCTTTGCCAACTCATCGGACGCACTCCGTATTCGCAGTGTGACGATGGTACGTGCGATCGTTCCCGCGCCGCTCGACAGGTGCCTCTATATCAAACGCCGGCACTCAGCTCGCCGGCATCACCTGGCCACGGATCTCGCCGGACGGGTGATCCTTCGTGTGGACGTTGAAGTACCACTTGCCGCCCATCAGGTCGGTGACCTGCGCGTCGGTGAGTTCCTTCGAGCCCTTGATCGGGCTCGCCAGCTCGTCCTTCGGAATCGGCACCTGCACGCCCGCGTTCTGGCCGACCGGCGCGGGCCCGTGGAAATGCGCGGCGGTGGCCGGCCCCGTGAGGTGTTCGTAAGTGACCGTCCACTGCAGCATGTGCGTGGCGGTGTCGTAAGTGGCGTCGACAGCGCCCGAGCCCTTGGTTGCCGTCGGCGGCACTTCGCTCGACGGCTGCAGATTGGCGGACAGGCGCACCGTTTCGGCGGCGGCGGCGGCGCTGCCGGCGGCCAGCGCACCCGCGAGTAACGCGACCTGGAGCAAATGCAGCTTAGGCATGGACTCTCCTTGTACGACGTGGTACGCCGCCCAAACGGGGACGCTACACGTGATGGTAGTCGATCGCCGCCGATCCGGCAGCCGGCCGAACGGCCATGCAGCGAATCGTCACACCGCCCGCCGGTGCGCCGCGCATGGCCGGCCATCTCGCGCGACGCACATCGCGTCAGTCTGCTTCAGGCTGGAACGGACCTTTGCAGCCTGACGGCTGAATCCGCGCGCGGCCTTTCGCTACACTTCGTCTCACAGTTGCTTGTTTCCTTCGTCCGAAGGAGTCTGCGAGTATTCACGCGGCCACCCGGCCGCGTTTTTTTTGCGTGCGCGGCCGGATCCGGTTCGCGTCGTCACAAGCGTCTCAAGCATGACGAAGCGATTGCGCTGCCGCTCGCGGCGCAACAGCACGTCGCGTCACGCCCGATAACCGGGATCGATGCGATCGACGATGCGCTGCAACGCGTCGAACGCGTCCTGCCCCGCGCCATGCTTCGGGTCGAAATTCAGCGAATCGCGCACGCACCCTTCGAGCACGGGCGGCGCGATCGGCAGCGCGCCGCCGATCGCGTGCGTGGCGACCTGTACCTCGCATGCGCGGTTGAGCAGCCACATCAGCGAGAACGTCTGCGCGAGCGTCGCGCCGATCGTCACCGGCCCGTGGTTGCGCAGCAGCAGCACGGGCCGCCCGCCGGCACTCTCGACGATGCGCCGCCCCTCCTCCAGATGCACGGTGATGCCCTCGAAGTCGTGATACGCGATCTTCCCGTACAACTGCGCGGAATAGAAATTCGAGAACGACAGCCCGTCGCGCGAACAGCACACGGCCATCGTGGGCGTCGTGTGCACGTGCATCACGCAGTGCGCATCGGGCAGCGCCGCATGGATCGCGCTGTGGAACGTGAAGCCGGCCGGATTGATCGGCCAGTCGGAATGGCCGATCACGTTGCCGTCGATGTCGATCTTCACGAGGTTCGACGCGCACACCTCGCGGTAATGGAGCCCGAACGGGTTGATCAGGAAATGCCCGTCCTCACCCGGCACGCGCAGCGAGATATGGTTGTAGATCAGCTCGGTCCAGCCGAGATGATCGAAGATGCGATAGGCCGCCGCGAGCTGCACGCGCGCCTGCCATTCGGCTTCGGAGAAGCGGGCGGGACGCGTGAACGGCTGGTTCGGTACACGTTGCATGGGGAACTCCGGTTGCAGGTGTGAGCGGTGCGCGTGGCGCGGGCCGTCCGGCGGCATCGTCACGCTGCCACGATAGTTGCGCGCACAACCATATCACCTTTCCCAGTGCACCGCTAACGCGGGTTTAGCCGGAGCGCTTCCGTCCTTTAGCAGGCTGTTGAAAAGCGCCTCGTTTTGACGACCGGGGTGCTATTTAGAAAGGTTTCGTATGCGATTGGCCGCTGAGTTGCAGACGTATCGTGCCGGATGCCCCGCTGGCGAGCGGGCCAGCTGGTGCGTTGCCACGCAATGGCCGCGCTCGGGCGGCTCATCGCATCGCTCCCTGCGGCACCGCTGCCAGTATTCGGGCCATTCGAGTCAGGTTACTCGCCAGCATCGTCAGCTTGAAGTGCTGGTCGACTCGTTTGATGCCGCGATACGCGGTCTGTCGAATCCTGCCGACGGTCTTGCCCCAACCGAAGTGCTCCTCGATGCGTTTGCGAATCACTTGGCTGATGCCATAACCGACGTGCCGCGAGGTGCGGCCGTCAATCGCGCTGCCACCTTGATGCGCGTCGTTGCGCGCAACGTGTGGCGTCACTTTGCGCGCTCGGCAATCCCGGACAAAGTCACGCATGTCGTAACCCTTATCGGCCCCGAGCGTCTTGGCGTGACGACCCGGTACGCAATCGAGCAGGCGCAACGCACTCGCTCGTTCGCCGAAACCGTCAGCGTGGCTGACCACTGCGCCGACCACCAAGCCCGATCGGTTCTCCATCAGGATGTGCCCCTGGTAACACAGGATGGACGGCGTGCCTTTGCTCTTCCTAAACAGCCGCGCGTCCGAATCGGTACTCGATTCATGCGTGTCGTTGCTGCGCTGCTTGCCCTTCCAGTCGGTGTCGACATTGCGGCCACCGCCGGCCGGCGGATCGTCCGAGCCATCCTTGGGCCGGAAGCTCTTGTGGCTGGCCCACGCCTGAATCAGCGTGCCATCGACCGAAAAGTGTTCTCTGGACAGCAGCCCTTGCTTGTCGGCCAGGCTCATGACTTCGGTAAAGAACGCTTCGACCACTTCATGCTCGAGCAGACGATCGCGGTTCTTCGAGAACACCGAGTGATCCCAGACGGCATCTTCGATCGCGAGGCCGACGAACCAGCGGAACAGCAGGTTGTAGCGCATCTGTTCCATCAGCATGCGCTCGCTGCGCACCGAGTAAAACACTTGCAACAGCAGCGCACGCAGCAGTTTCTCGGGCGCAATCGATGCTCGGCCGCTGTCCGCGTAGATCGTGCTGAACAGCCCATTGAGTCGCTTCAGCGCTTGATTGACCAGCAGCCGAAGCGGCCGCAACGGGTGATCGGCCGGCACGAAGTCTTCCAGCTTCACCGTCGTGAACAGCGGTTCTTGCATCTCGTCCATTCCGCGCATCGCTCTCGTCTGCCCAAGTTCATGAACACGATATCTCTAACGCACCGCCCTCAGGGCCCGTTTACACCGTATTCAATTTCAACAGCCTGCTAAAGCTGGTCGTCGACCGGCAGCAGCATGAAGATGCCGGTCATCAGGTTGCGCAGCAGCCCCGCGTGCGGATCGACGTGATACGTGGTCGGCCGGCCGTTGTCCGTGCCCGTCCACTCGAGTTCGGGCGCGCCGCCGCCTGCCGGCGTCGCGAGGCTCACGCGATAGCTTTCGTCGGGCTGCGTCACGCGCGCGAAGATCGTCGCGACCTGCTGGGCAAGCGCCGGGCTGTGGATCACGAGCGCGAGTTCGGTATTCAGGTGCGCGGAACGCGGATCGAGGTTCATCGAGCCGATCACCAGAATCTTCCGGTCGATCACGTACGCCTTCGCGTGCAGGCTCGCGCGCGAGCGCGACCCGAACACGCGTGGGCGCTGCCGGCCGGGCTGCGCCTTGAACTCGTACAGCTCGACACCGTGCTGCAGCAACGGCACGCGGTATGGCCCGTAACCGGCCTGCACGGCTACCGCGTCGGTCGCGGCGAGCGAATTCGTCAGGATCGCGACGCGCACGCCGCGCGCGGTCGTGTCGCCGAGGATCTTCACGCCCGCGTCGTGCGGCACGAAATACGGCGAGAACGCGAGGAATTCCTGCTGCGCGCCGCGCGTCAGCTCGACGAGGCGCTGCATCGGCGGGCTCACGTAAGCGTCGGTCGGCTGCGCGACCTTGTCGGGCACGTCGACCTTGAACTCGGCCGGCGCCCACACGAGCGAGAGCTCGTCGCGCACGATCTGCTGCGCGAGCGGCGTCGCGTTCAGCGGCTTCGCGTTGAACGGATCGGCGTTCTGGCGCCAGTGGTTGCGCAGCTCGTCGCGCATCGCGTCGAGATCCTTCGGATCGAACGACTGGTGATTCAGCACTCGCAGCGGATAGCTGCTCGCGCTTGCCCAGTAAGTGTCGAAGCTCACCGAGATGTCGTTCGTCACGGGGCCGGCGGCGAGCACGTCGAGATCGCGGAACTGCAGCGTCGGGCTCGCGCTGAAGTATTCGTCGCCGAGATTGCGGCCGCCGACGATCGCGATCTGGTTGTCCGCGATCATCGCCTTGTTGTGCATCCGGCGCGTGAAGCTGTCGATACTCGTGAAGAAATTGGTCGTGCGCTCGACCATGCGCTGCCGCGACGCGCCGAACGGGTTGAACACGCGGATCTCGATGTTCGGGTGCGTGTTCAGCGCGGCCATGATGCGATCGATGTCGCGGAAGTTCAGGTCGTCGACCAGCATCCGCACGCGCACGCCGCGATCGGCCGCGTACAGCGCCGCGGCGAGCAGCAGCTTGCCGGTCGTGTCCTCGGTCGCGATGTAGTACTGCATGTCGAGCGTCTTCGTCGCGGCGCGCGCGAGCGCGATGCGCATCTGCAGCGCCTCGGCGCCGTCGGCCAGCAGCCGGAAGCCCGACTGGCCCGGATGCGCGGCCTCGGGCGCGGCCAGCGCGTCGCGCAGCGGCGTCGCGGTATCGGGCGCCAACGCATGGGAGACCGGGCGATCGAGCGTGGTAGCGGGCGGATGCGTCGCGCACGCGGCGACGAGCGATAGCAGCACGCAGACGGCCAGCGCACGGGCCGTGCCGCATGCGGTACGCCACGACAGCGCGGCCGGCGCGCGCCGGATGAAAGACCTGGGCACGGAAACTTCCTCGACTGGCGGAACAACGGTCCGCATTCGCCGCGGCGCGCGGCTGGCGGGCGGTTCCGGCCGATTCTAGTGGGCGCCCGATGAACCGGTCAATCGCGCGGGCGGCGCAGGCAGCGCCCCGCTGCGGCAGCGGGCGGCGTGGGCGGCCGGAAAACGACCGCGTGCCCGGCGTCGAGGTCCGACCACCCCGGATCCGCCCGCCGGGCGGCCCGCGCACCGAAGCGGTCCGACCAATCTCATTGCCCGTCGCCGCTGCGCTCGAAATGGCTGCGCACGTAGTCGATATGCGTCTGCATCGCGGTGCGCGCCTCTTCGGGCCGGTGCGCGCAAATCGCTTCGCACACGACGCGGTGCTGTCGCAACAGCAGCTCGGACGCCTGCTCGTCGTGCGTCGTCATGCCCGCGGCGTTGATCGTGATGTGCTCGCGCAGCATCCCGATCACGCTCGCATGCAAGTGCAGAAACATCGTGTTGTGCGATGCGAGCGCGATCGCCTCGTGCAGCTTCGCGTCGGTCGCGGCTTCGACGGTCGCGTCGTCGTTCGCATGCGCGGTTTCGAGTTCGCGCAGCAGCGTGCGGATCCGGCGCCGGTCGTTCGCGTCGGCACGCAGCGCGGCGAAATACGCGGTCGCACCTTCGAGCACGCGGCGGAATTCGAGGATGTCGTCGCGCAGCGCCGGGTGATCGGCAACCAGCTGGCCCCACGGCGACGCGATGCCCGCGCGCAACTGGTCCGTCACGTAGACGCCCGCGCCGCGCCGGCTCTGCAGCAGCCCGCGCGCGACGAGCCGCTGGGTCGCCTCGCGCACCGTATTGCGCGCGACGCCGTACTGCTGCGCGAGCACACGCTCGGCCGGCAGGCGCGCACCGGCCGGCCAGGTGCCGTCGAGCAGCGCCGTCTCGATCTTGCGCATCACCACTTCGGTCCGGCCCCGTGCCGTCATCGCTGCCATCGTCGCGTCTCCCTCCGGAATGCCCGCCGCGCCGATTGGCCCAACCAATTTGAGCTGCGGCGCCGTCGCGGGAATTATGCAGCGAAATCGTCGTCCCGCATCCGCATGCGGGGCCGTCGCCACTGGAGCGAGACATGAACGAAAGGCAGTACCCCGCCGCCGCCGCCGCGCACGTCTATCTGTTCGCGACCTGCCTGGTCGACCTGTTCGTCCCTGAAGCGGGGCTCGACGCGGTCCGCCTGCTGGAGCGCGAAGGCCTGACCGTCCACTATCCGCGCGGCCAGAGCTGCTGCGGGCAGCCGGCCTACAGCAGCGGCAATCCCGACGAAGCGCGCCGCGTCGCGGCCGCGCAACTCGGCCTGTTCGCCGAACCGTGGCCCGTGATCGTGCCGTCCGGCTCCTGCGCGGGCATGATCCGTCACCATTGGCCGGCACTGTTCGCGGACGATCCGGTGAACGGCCCGAAGGCGCGCGCGATCGCGGACCGAACCTACGAACTCGCCGAATTCCTCGTCCATGTGCTCGACGTGCAACTCGACGCAGCCGCGGCAAATGCCGGACCCGACGAGCGCGTCGTGCTGCACACGTCGTGCGCGGCGCGCCGCGAGATGGGCACGCGCGTGCACGGCGTCGCGCTCGTCGACGCGCTGCCGGGCGTGACACGGATCGAACACGAACGCGAATCCGAATGCTGCGGCTTCGGCGGCACGTTCTCGCTGAAGCATCCCGACATCTCCGGCGCGATGGTGCGCGACAAGGTCGCGTCGGCCTGCGCGACCGGCTGCGACCGGCTCGTGTCCGCGGACTGCGGCTGCCTGCTGAACATCGGCCACGCTGCGACCAAGGCCGGCGCGCCGCTGCCGGTCGAGCATCTCGCAAGCTTCCTGTGGCGGCGCACGGCCGGCGCCGCGTCGCTGCGCGGAGACAAGCGATGAGCGCGCGCGCCGCGATTCTCGCGCGCCTGCGCGCCGCCGCCCCGGGTGTCGCCGCGACGGCCGCCCCCGCGCTCGACGCACGCATCGACACGCATTACGACACGCGCCGCGCATCGGCCGCGCGCGATCCGCACGCACTCGCACAGGCGATGCAGGCCGCGCTCGCCGCATCGCACGCGGAGGTCTGGTGCGCGGCCGACGACGAATGGCCCGCTCAGCTTGCCGCGCGCCTCGCCGACGCCGGCGTGCGCCGCCTGCTGCTCGACCCGGCCCGCGCCGAATCCGCGGCGCTCGCCCGCGCGCTGCCCGACGCGGTCGCGCCCGTGCCGTTCGACCGGCCGATCGATGCGTGGAAGACCGAACTGTTCGACACGATCGACGCGGGCTTCACCGTCGCACGCTCGGGCATCGCGGCGACCGGCACCGTCGTGCTCGCACCCGATGCCGGCACGCCGCGCACGGTGTCGCTGGTGCCGCCGCTGCATGTCGCGCTCGTCCACGCGAGCACGCTGCATGCGGACCTGCACGCAGCCGTGCACGCGGAGCGCTGGCACGCCGGCATGCCGACCAACCTCGTGCTGGTGTCGGGGCCGTCGAAGACGTCCGACATCCAGCAGACGCTCGCCTATGGCGCGCATGGCCCGCGCCGCCTGTGGGTCGTGATCGTCACCGATCCGGCTGCCAACGTCATGGCCACCCGGCCGGCCGCAACCGCTTGCGAGGAGCTGCCGCGATGAGCGACCACACGCTGCAATTCGTCGCCCCCGGCGACTTCAAGGCCCGCGCGCGCGCCGCGCTCGACGATCCCGCACTGCGCCAGAGCTTTCGCGGCGCGATGGATTTCCTGCAGGGCAAGCGCGCGACGCAATTCCCCGACGACACCGAGCTGCAGCAGTTGCGCGATCTCGGCGAAGCCGTGCGCCAGCACGCGCTCGCGCAATTGCCCACGCTGCTCGAACGGCTCGAGGCGAAGCTCGCCGAAGCCGGCGTGCACGTGCACTGGGCCGAGACGGCCGCCGACGCGAACGCGATCGTGCTCGGCATCGCGCAGGCGAAGAAGGCGCGTCGCGTGATCAAGGGCAAGTCGATGGCGAGCGAGGAAATCGAGCTCAACCATTACCTCGCGGATCACGGCGTCGACTGCATCGAGTCCGACATGGGCGAATTCATCGTGCAACTCGCGGGCGAGAAGCCGTCGCATATCGTGATGCCGGCGATCCACAAGACGCGCGGCGACATCGCCGGCTTGTTCGAGAAACACATCCCCGGCACGCGCTACACGGAGGACGTCGACGAGCTGATCCAGACCGGCCGGCGCGCGCTGCGCCGCGCGTTCGCCGACGCGGACATCGGCCTGTCCGGCGTGAACTTCGCGGCGGCCGACACGGGCACGCTGTGGCTCGTCGAGAACGAAGGCAACGGCCGCCTGTCGACAACGGTGCCCGACACGCACATCGCGATCATGGGGATCGAGAAGGTCGTCGAGAAGCTCGAGCACATCGTGCCGCTGTCGAGCCTGCTCACGCGCTCGGCCACCGGCCAGGCAATCACGACCTACTTCAACCTGATCTCGGGCCCGCGCCGAGACGGCGAGCGCGACGGCCCGCGCGAACTGCATCTCGTGCTGCTCGACAACGGGCGCACGCAGGCCTACGCGGACGAACAACTGCGCACGACGCTGCAGTGCATCCGCTGCGGCGCATGCATGAACCACTGCCCCGTCTATACGCGCATCGGTGGCCACGCCTACGGGACGACCTACCCGGGGCCGATCGGCAAGATCATCTCGCCGCACCTGCTCGGTCTCGACGCGACGGCCGACCTGCCGACTGCGTCGACGCTGTGCGGCGCATGCGGCGAGGTGTGCCCGGTGCGGATCCCGATCCCGCAACTGCTCGTGCGGCTGCGCACCGAGGCGAACCGCAAGCCCGACGAACCCGTCGCGCATCCGCTGCGCGGCCAGGGCGCGAACTACAACCGCGCGGAAGACCTCGTGTGGCGCTTCTGGTCCGGCGCGTTCGCGCATCCGCGCGCGTACCGCGCGTTCCGCTGGACCGCAACGCGCCTGCGCGCGCTGACGCCCGCGAAACAGATGGGCTGGACGCAGCACCGCACGCCGCTCGAACCGGCGCCGCGCAGCCTGTCCGACCTGCTGCGCGCACGCGGCCAGCCCGAATAGCACCCCGGCTTTCCCGCCAGTACCCATAGAGATACAGACACAGATGGAGGAGACACCCATGCAGGTTTGGCATCAGATCTACACCCCGCTCGGCAGCCTCGGGCTGTCGGCGTTCGTCGCCGCGATCCCGATCATCTTCTTTTTCGTCGCGCTGGCCGCGCTGCGGATGAAAGGCCACGTCGCGGCCGCGGTCACGCTGCTGCTGGCGCTCGGCGTCGCGATCCTCGCGTACGGAATGCCCGTGCCGCAGGCGCTCGCGGCGGCCGCCTTCGGCTTCGCATATGGCCTGTGGCCGATCGCGTGGATCATCGTCGCGGCCGTGTTCCTGTACAAGATCGTCGTGAAGACCGGCCAGTTCGACGTCATCCGCGCGTCCGTGCTGTCGATCACCGACGACCAGCGCCTGCAGATGCTGCTGATCGGCTTCTCGTTCGGCGCATTCCTCGAAGGCGCGGCCGGCTTCGGCGCGCCCGTCGCGATCACGGCCGCGCTGCTCGTCGGCCTCGGTTTCAAGCCGCTGCACGCGGCCGGGCTGTGCCTGATCGCGAACACTGCGCCGGTCGCGTTCGGCGCGATGGGCATCCCGATCATTGTCGCCGGGCAGGTGACGGGCATCGACCCGTTCCACATCGGCGCGATGGCCGGCCGCCAGCTGCCGCTGCTGTCGCTCGCGGTGCCGTTCTGGCTCGTGTTCATGATGGACGGGCTGCGCGGCGTGCGGCAGACCTGGCCGGCCGCGCTCGTCGCGGGCGGCAGCTTCGCGGTCACGCAATACTTCACGTCGAACCACATCGGGCCCGAGCTGCCGGACATCACGTCGTCGCTCGTCAGCCTCGTCGCGCTCGCGGCATTCCTGAAGGTGTGGCAGCCGCGCACCGCGCAGCAGCCGGCCGGCGGTATCGTCGCGTCCGGTGGCGGCGCGGCGCTGGCCGGGTTCGGCGCGGGCGGCTTCGGCACGGGCACGAGCCGGCAGGCTTCGCCGTACACGCTCGTGCATACCGTGCGCGCGTGGTCGCCGTTCCTGATCCTGACGGCCGTCGTCACCGTGTGGAGCATCGCACCGTTCAAGGCGCTGTTCGCCGCGCACGGCGCGCTCGCGTCGACCGTGCTGAAGTTTCACGTGGCGGGGCTCGACCAACTCGTCGTGAAGACCACGCCGATCGCCGCGACGCCGAAGGCGCTCGAAGCCGTGCTGAAGATCGATCTCGTGTCGGCAGTCGGCAGCGCGATCCTCGTGACCGCGCTGATCTCGATGGTCCTGTTGCGGATGAAGCCGCGCGACGCGCTCGTCACGTTCGGCGAAACGCTGAAGGAGCTGACGCGCCCGATCCTGTCGATCGGCCTCGTGCTCGCGTTCGCGTTCGTCGCGAACTACTCGGGGATGTCGTCGACGCTCGCGCTGATGCTGGCCGCGACCGGCGCCGCGTTCCCGTTCTTCTCGCCGTTCCTCGGCTGGCTCGGCGTGTTCCTGACCGGCTCGGACACGTCGTCGAACGCCCTCTTCTGCTCGCTGCAGCAGGCCACGGCCCATCAGCTCGGCGTGCCCGAGACACTCGCGGTCGCCGCGAACACGACGGGCGGCGTGACCGCGAAGATGATCTCGCCGCAGTCGATCGCGGTCGCGTGCGCGGCGACGGGCCTCGTCGGCAAGGAGTCGGAGTTGTTCCGCTTCACGGTGCGGCACAGCCTGCTGTTCGCAGTGATCGTCGGGTTGATCACGCTCGTGCAGGCGTACGTGTTGCCGGGGATGGTGCCGTAAGCGGCGCGCACCCCAAAAAAACAAAACCCCACGCTCGGAAGAGCGTGGGGTTTTTCTTTTCGCCTGCCGATCGCCGGCGCTGGCCGGCGATCGGCTGCGCGATCAGCTGCCCTTCGCGATGCGATCCTCGATGTGCTGCGCACGGCTCGCCGACGACGGGTGCGAACTCATCATCGAGCTCTGGCCGCCATCGAGCTTCGCGAGCTTCTGGAATCCGGTGACGAGGCCCTTCTGGGTCATGCCCTTCTGCTTCATCAGGTCGAACGAGTAGTCGTCCGCCGCGCTTTCCTGCGTCTGCGAGAACTGCGCGTTGATGAACTTCTCGGTGATGTCGCCGAGCTGCGAGCTCGACAGCGCCGCCACGCCCGGCGATGCCGCGCCGGCCGCGCTGCGCGCCGCGCTCACCGCGTACGCCGTCTGCATCGCCTTCTTCGAGTGACCCAGTGCGACGTGGCCCATTTCATGGCCGATCACGCCGCGCAGCTCGTCGTCATTCATCATGTCCATCAGGCCGCTGTACACGCGCACGCAGCCGTTGCCCATCGCCCACGCGTTGACGTCCTTGGTCATGTAGACCTTGTAGTTGATCTTCTGGCCGTTCAGCGTCATGTCGCCGAAGCCCTTCATCACCTTCGTCAGACGCTTCGAATACGCGCTGTTCGCCGGCGCGATCTTCGATTCGGCGTCGCTGGACTTGCACGAGTCGTTCGACAGCGCGGCGATGTCTGCATCCGACAGCGTCGCTGCCTTGTACAGGTTCGTCCCCGCCGACGTCAGGCTGTTCGCGTCGAGGCTCTGTACCCCGCCGCACGCGCTCAACAGAAACGCCACGCCACACGCTGCCACCGCTTTCTTGAGTTGCATCCCGGATCCCTCGATAGTTGTATTTGGGAGCGGCGATTTTGCATAATCCGGCAGAAAATTACCAGATGTTTACATCCCATGACACCTTCATTACTCATAGGATTGGTACGAAGCGGCGATTTTCGGCGGAATTGACGAACAAAAACGGCGCAATCGCCCGCGAGCGGGCGACGATCGGGATGGAAAACGGGCGCGCCGCTCAGGCCGCCTGGTCGCGGCGGCGCGTCAGCCGCCGCGCGACCAGCATCGGCAGCCGCACCGCGAAACCGATGAAAAGCCGCAGGTGCATCCATGCGAGCAGCGCGTTGTCGCGGCCGTAGTGGAAATGCGACACGCCGCCCTCGTGCTGACCGAAGTAGCGCACCGGCGCGTCGATGCGGATCGGACGCACGCCGGCCCAGCACAGCCGCACGGCCGCTTCCGGATCGAAGTCGAAGCCGCGCATCCACGGCTGGCGCCGCATGATCGCGGCGAGCGGCGCGACCGGATAGACGCGAAAGCCGTACAGCGAATCGCCGATCCCGGCCCACAACGTCTCGAGGTCGGCCCATGCGTTCGACAGCCGGCGCCCCTGCACGCGCAACTGCGGTGCGCTCGCGTCGAACTTCGGCACGCCGAGCACCATCGCATCGGGCGCGGCCTGCGACGCGGCCATGAAAGCGGGAATCAGGTCGGCCGGATGCTGGCCGTCGGAATCCATCGTCAGCACGTGCGTGAAGCCGCTCGCGGCAGCCGCGTCGAGCCCCGCGAGCACCGCGGCGCCCTTGCCGCGGTTCTCCGGCAGCACGATCACGCGCAACCCGGGATCGTCCTCGGCCATCGCCTGCAGCCGCTCGGCGCTGCCGTCGGTACTGCCGTCGACGACGACCCATACCGGATTCCACTGCGCGCGGGCGTTGCGCACGGTCGTGTCGACCTTGGCGCCCGGGTTGTAGCTCGGAATCAGCACGAGATGGGTGGATGAGGCGTGCAGCTTGGACATGGGAACGGCCGAATGCGAAGACGGGGATCCTGACAAAAGTTTATGACTTGCCGGCGACTGGCGGCAGGTTTCGTCGACACCCGCCGGTTGCCGGATCGTGAGGTTCTCCCGCTTCATGACAGCCACTCCACTGCGTGCCCCGCGCTGGCTTCGATCTCGACCAGCAGGTCGTCGCGGCATACGTCCGCATGGACGAACAGCGGCCGCACGCCGGGGCCGGCCGCATCGCGCAGCACGCGCTCGACCCCGGCAAGCGCCGCGGCATCGCCGGCATCACGCACATAGACGCGATAGCTCAGGTCGGCGAGCGAGAACGGGCCATGCCCCTGCCGCGCAGCCTGCTCGAGCACGGCCGCGAGGTTCGCGACCGTCTCGCGCGTTTGCGCGACGACGTCGCCGTGATGCACGGTGCGGTGCCCGACGATGCTCGCGGTGCCCGATACGAACAGCACCGGCGCGGTGCCGCGATCCGCCCAGGCGGCTGCACGCGCGAACGTCGGCGCCCGCGGGCCGTACTGCGCCGGATAGTGATACGCGCTGACCTGGCGCGGGTTCTCGACCGGATCGGCCGGCGTGCGGCTCGCGAGGAAATGGATCGCGAGCGGCGCGTCCGGCGACGCGTCGCCCGCGACCGGCACGACCGAGCCGAGCGCGCACGCGGCCGGCACGCCGCCCGTCAGTGCGCGGCGGCACGCGTCGAAGGCGTGCTGGCGGCCGATATTGAACTGACGATAGCGTTCGATCCCGAACTGCACGGCATTGATCGCCGGCACGGTGTTCCAGATGCGCAGCGGATGCGGCATGCCGAGCGTATCGAGCACGTCGAACAGCGCGCGGTATGCATCGTGCGTCGCACGTTCGAGCGGCGTGCCGCCGTCGCGCTGCGCGCCGGGCGTTTCCTGCACGACGATGCTGCCGAACACGAGCCCCGCCGCTTCGCTGTAGCGATAGTGCAGCCCGCCGCGCCGTTCGCTGCGCAGGTCGCGCGCATTGCATTGCCAGATTTCGCAGACGGCATCGTCCGGTGCGACGCCGGCGCCGAGCAGCGCCATCTGCACCGGCGCAACCGGCAGATCGGGCGCGGCATCGGCCAGCATCCGCGCTGCCGCATCGGCGCGCGTTTCAGCCTGCGATTCTGCGTACGATTCGTCCCGCAACCCGGCCGCGCCGATACACACCGCGCCCAACGCGCCTGGAAACGCGCAATCGAATCCTGCGCCACGCACGCGCGCATCGCGCAGCGACGCGGCGAGCCGCGCATGACTCATCTGGACGAGCCGCAGTGCGCGGTCGCCGCCGTGCGCGAGCGGCGCGCCCGATCGCAATGCGTCCGATCCGGCCGCCGCCTGCCCGCGCGCGACGGGCGCGGTGGCTGACGACAGGGAACGCGGGCGCCGTTCGGCGTCGACTGGATGCACGGACACTTCGATTTCCTCACTATGCGGCGCAGGCCGCGCGACATCGCGGCCAGCATTGCGTTGCGTGACGTCAGGCCGACGCCGCGCGTTTCGTCATGCGAGCCCGCCGTTGACGGACATCACCTGCCCCGTCACATAGGCCGCGGCGTCGGACACCAGATACGCGACCATCGCCGCGACTTCGTCGGGCCGGCCCGCGCGCTGCGCGGGCACGAGCTGCTTGATCCGTTCGGCGGGAAACGCCTGTTCGGCCATCGGCGATTCGATGATGCCGGGTGCGACCGCGTTCACGGTGATGCCGCGCGACGCGAGCTCCAGCGACAGCGACTTGGTCGCGCCGATCAGCCCCGCCTTCGCGGCCGCGTAATTGACCTGCCCGCGATTGCCGGTCACGCCGGCCACCGACGCGATGTTGACGATCCGCCCGCGCCGCGTGCGGATCATCGGCAGCAGCAGCGGTTGCGTGACGTTGAAAAAACCGTTGAGCGTCACGTCGATCACGCTGTGCCACTGCTGGCGCGACATGCCGGCCATCGGCGCGTCGTCGTGAATGCCCGCGTTGTTGACGAGAATCTGCACCGGTGACTCGTCGGCGAGCGGCGCCAGCGCCGCAAGCGTCGCATCGGCGTCGGTCACGTCGAACGCGATCGCGCGCGCGGTGCCGCCAGCCGCGACGATCTGCTGCGCGACGGCCTCCGCCTGCGCGAGATGGCGGTTCGCATGGACCCACACTTCATGGCCGGCCTGCGCGAGCGCCGTGCAGATCGCCTGCCCGAGTGCGCCGCTGCCGCCCGTCACGAGCGCCCGCATCGAATTGCTCCGTTCATCGCGTTCCACCTTGATCGACGCGGCGGCGCATCGTCTGCCGATCGCCGCCGCGTGCCGTCTTCACCTGCGCGTCACGCCCGTGCGCGACGCCGTCACTTCGTGCGATGCGCGGCGACGTACGCGGCCAGCGCGCCGAGCGTCGCAAAGATCTTCTGGTTATCCGGATTGTCCGAGCGCAGTTCGAAGCCGTATTTCTTCGAGATCAGCAGCGCGATTTCCAGGATGTCGATGGAGTCGAGCCCGAAACCTTCGCCATACAGCGGGGTCTCGTCCGTCACTGTTTCGAGCGGGACGTCTTCGAGATTCAGTTCGCCGATGATCAGCGTGGCGAGCTCTTGTTCCAGTGCGTTCATCATGCGTGCGGGCAGGCGGCCCATGGCAGCGGGAGGCGCCCGGAAACGGCAACCGTCGTGCACGCCCGGCGCGTGCAAATCTCCGTCCCTCCAGCGTCTGCCGGCTTCCCCGCCTGCGTTATTTGGGGATCGTTGGTAAAAGTTACGCGGATTCTAGACGATGGGTATCGGGTCGTATACCGGGAATGGTTACAGACTGGCGAGCCGGCGCCGCGGCCCGTTTCGGGACGCGAACGCAGGAGACGCTTGAGCCGCTTTGGATGGAAATGGGCCGACCCCGCGAAACCGTTCGTCCGGTGCCATACAATCGGTTACAAAACCCGCACGCGCCCACCCCGAACACGCCGTACCGCGGCCCTAAAATGAGCGTGCCCGACCACCGGCCCGGACCCGCGTCCCGGCCGCCATTCATATGATGTTTGACCGCCCGACCACCGCGTCCGGCTACGCTCCGCCCGATGTCTCCAGCCATGCCGCATCCGTCCTTCCGCTCCGTTCCGGTTTGTCCGCCCGTCAGCCGCTGCACCGCAGCGGCGGCCGGACGCGGATGCGCGCGCCGTGCGCCCGGAGGCCGCCGATGAGCCGGCTGCTGCCCGTCGTGCGCGGCGTCGCCGCGGTCGGCGCCGTGGCGGCCTACCAGGCCGGCGCGCACTACGCGGTCGCGACGCCCGGCGCGCACGGCGTCGGCCTCGCGATGGCGCTCGTGCCGCCGCTGCTGCTCGCGCTCGGCGTGGCGCTGCGCTCACCGCATCGCGCATGGTTCGTGCCGGCGTGGCTGCTCGCCGCCGCCGCGCTGTGGGCCGCGCGCGCGCCGCTCGCGCAGCACTTCGAATGGGGCCTGTATCTGGAACACGCGAGCTTCAACGTCGCGATGGCGCTGCTGTTCGGCCGCACGCTCGCGGCCGGCGAGGTGCCGCTGTGCACGCGCTTCGCGGCGATGATCCACGGCGCGGTCACGCCGGCCGTCGCGCGCTATACGCAGCAGATCACGCTTGCTTGGACACTGTTCTTCGTCGCGATCGCCGCCGTGTCGACGCTGCTGTTCGCGACCGCGCCGATCGTCACGTGGTCGACGTTCGCAAACTACCTGTCGCTGCCGCTCGTCGCCGTGATGTTCGCCGCCGAGCATGCGTGCCGGCGCTTCGCGCTGCCGCACGAGCCGCGGTCGCGAATGGTCGACGCGGTGCGCGCGTATCGTGCGACAACCCACGCGTCGCAGGCGTCACGATGAATTCACGGCCGGTGCGCGACCGCGCCGGCCTTCGCTCCCGTTTTTACCGATTTATGCCGACTTACCCGCTGGTATTCCATTCCTCGCCGGACCAGACGATCGCCTGGCGCGACGGTGCGCCCGTCACCGTGCGCGCGTTCGTCGCCGACATCGCGCGCGTCGCGGCGGCACTGCCCGCCGGCGGCCACGTGTTCAACGTGTGCCGCGACCGCTACCGCTTCGCGGTCAGCCTGTGCGCGGCGCTCGTCGCCGGCAAGGTCAGCCTGCTGCCGTCGACGCACACGCCGGAAATGGTCCGCCAGCTCGCGTCGTTCGCGCCCGACGCGTTCTGCCTGCACGACGCGCCCGACTGCGCGATCGACCTGCCGCGCTTCGCGTACCCCGATGCCGCCCCCGGCGACCTCGCCGACGATGCGCCGTTCGCGGTGCCGCAGATCGATGCGGCGCGGATCATGGCGTATGTGTTCACGTCCGGCTCGACCGGCGCGCCGGTGCCGCACCGCAAGACCTGGGGCTTCCTGGTCGGCTGCGTGCGCGCGGCGGCCGACCGCCTCGGGCTGCTCGACGGCCGCGCGGCCACGCTGATCGGCACGGTGCCCGCGCAGCACATGTACGGCTTCGAGTCGACGGTGCTGCTCGCACTGATCGGCGGCCTCGCGTTCAGCAATCGCCAGCCGTTCTACCCGGTCGACATTCGCGACGAACTCGATTCGATCCCGCAGCCGCGCGTGCTCGTCACGTCGCCGATCCACCTGCGCGCGCTGCTGTCGGCCGGCCACGCGCTGCCGCGCGCGGCGCTCGTGCTGTCGGCCACCGCGCCGCTGTCGGAGAAGCTCGCATGCGAAGCCGAGGCCGCGCTCGACGCGCCGCTCGTCGAGATCTACGGCAGCACCGAGACGGGCCAGATCGCGACCCGCCGCACATCGCAGGGCGCGGCGTGGGCGCTGTTCCCGGGCATCCGGCTCGACGCGCGCGACGAGCCGGCAAGCGACGGCGCGGGCGACGACGGCGGGCCGACCGTGTGGGTGTCGGGCGGGCACGTCGAGGCGCCCGTGCCGATGGGCGATGCGCTCGAACTGCTCGGCGACGGCCGCTTCCTGCTGCACGGCCGCAAAGCGGACCTCGTCAACATCGCCGGCAAGCGCACGTCGCTCGCGTACCTGAACCACCAGCTCAACGCGATTCCGGAGGTGGTCGACGGCGTGTTCTTCATGCCCGACGAAACCGCACCGGCGCACGGCGACGCGAGCCTCGAACCGGTCACGCGCCTCGTCGCGCTCGTCGTCGCGCCGACGCTCGCGGCCGCCGACCTGCAGCGCGCGCTGCGCGAGCGGATCGATCCTGCGTTCATGCCGCGCCCGCTCGTGTTCGTCGATGCGCTGCCGCGCAACGAAACGGGCAAGCTGCCGCGCGACGTGCTGGCCGCGCTCGTTGCACGACACGCGCGTGCCGCGACCGCGCCGATGGCCGCACGCGGCGCAGCCGACACGCCCGCGCTCGCGTTCACGATTCCCGCCGACCATCCGGCGCTGCCCGGCCACTTTCCCGACCATCCGGTCGTGCCGGGCGTCGTGCTGCTCGATCACGCGATCCATGCGATCGGCGCGGCGCTGAACCGCCCGCTGCACGCGTGGCGGCTCGGTTCCGCGAAATTCCTCAGCCCGGTCGCACCGGGCGAACCGCTCGATCTCGCGTTCGACGCCGCAGCCAGCGGTGCGATCCGCTTCACGCTGCGCGCCGGGTCGCGCGATGTCGCGACCGGCGTGCTGTCCGCGCCGCCGGCCGCGCAGGACGGGGCACAACCATGAAGCGCACCGCGTGGGCCGAACGCCAGGAGCGCAGCAACGCGGGATTGCTGCGCACGATGACGTGGATCTCGCTGCGCTTCGGCCGGCAGCGCGCACGCATCGTGCTGCACCTGATCGCGACGTATTTCGTGCTGTTCTCGCCGGTCGCATGCGCGGCGTCGCGCGACTACCTGCACCGCGTGCTCGGCCGCCCCGCGCGCTGGCGCGACGTGTACCGGCACGTGTTCACGTTCGCGGCGACGATCCACGACCGCGTCTACCTGATGAACGGGCGCTTCGACCTGTTCGACATCCGGCTGCACGGCGAAACGCTCGTCGACGATGCGCTCGCGGGCGGACGCGGCGCGTTCCTGATGGGCGCGCACCTCGGCAGCTTCGAGGTCGTGCGTGCGATCGGCCGCACGCACCCGGACCTGCGCGTCGTCGTCACGATGTACGAGAAGAACGCGCGCAAGATCAACGCGACGCTCGCCGCGGTGAATCCGGCCGCGAAGCCGGAAGTGATTCCGCTCGGGCAGGTCGACTCGATGCTGAAGGTGCGCGAGCGCCTCGACGCCAACTGCATGATCGGGATGCTCGCCGACCGCACGCTGCTCGACGATGCGGCTACGTCGCTGCGGCGGCTGCCGCTGCTCGGCGCGCCCGCCGCGTTCCCGCTCGGGCCGCTCTACATGGCCGCGATGCTGCGACGCCCGGTGATCTTCATGACGGGCCTCTATCGCGACGGCAATCGCTACGACGTGCACTTCGAGACGCTCGCCGATTTCTCCGATGTGCGGCGCGACGCACGCGCGGCGGCTGTCGACGCGGCACTCGCGCGCTACGTCGCGCTGCTCGACAAGTACTGCCGCGCGGCGCCGTACAACTGGTTCAACTATTTCGATTTCTGGCAAGTCGGAGACGCTGCCGCCACCGCGCGCCGCGCCGCCGCCGACCTGTCCGCCACGAGGGATTCCGACGCATGACCGCCGTTCGCCGCTTCCTGCTCCCGTTTGCGCCCGCGCTTGGTCGCACCGTCCGTACGCTCGCCGCCGCCGCAACCGCAACCGCCGCCGCGATCGCGCTGGCCGCGCCCGCGCAAGCGGCCGACACGGGTTCGGCCTGGAACCTCGACCGGCTGATGTCGACGCTCGCGCAGCACAAGTCGGGGCGTGCGACGTTCACCGAGACGAAGTACCTGTCGATTGCCACGCAGCCGGTCGAATCGTCCGGCGAACTCGTGTTCGTCGCGCCCGATCATCTGGAAAAGCACACGCTGAGCCCGAAGCCCGAGCACCTCGTCGTCGACGGCGACATGCTCACCGTCGAGCGCAACAACCGCAAGTACACGCTCGCGCTCGCGCGCTATCCGGAACTCGGCGCGTTCATCGACAGCATCCGCGCGACGCTCGCCGGCAACCGCTTCGCGCTTGAGCAGATCTACAAGGTCGCACTCGCCGGGCGCGGCGACGACTGGACGCTGACGCTCACGCCGCTCGACTCGCGGATGCTGAAGGTCGTCAGCACGATCACGCTCGACGGCACGCGCGACATGTTGCGCAGCGTCGCGATCCGGCAGGCCGACGGCGATCATTCGGTGATGCGCCTGCAACCCGTTCCGGCGAACCCGAACTGATGGACGAACGCATCCGGCCCTCGCTCGTCAGCCACCGCCTGCACGCGTTGCGGCAGCGCGCGGTGCTCGTGTGGCTGCTCGCGCTCGTCGCGTGCGGTGTCGCGATCGGCCGCGCGCACTTCACGGCCGACCTGTCCGCGTTCCTGCCAAGCTCGCCGAGTGCCGGGCAGCGCGTGCTCGTCGACCAGTTGCGCGACGGCATCGTGTCGCGGCTGATCCTCGTCGCAATCGACGGCGGCGATACAGGCACGCGCGCCGCGCTGTCGCGGCGCATCGCCGGCACGCTGCGCACCGATCCGCAGTTCGCGGCGGTTCACAACGGCGAAGCGGCGAACGACGCGCACGACCGGCAGTTCATCTTCGATCACCGCTACCTGCTGAGCCCGGCCGTCACGCCGCAGCGCTTCAGCGCCGACGGCCTGCACCAGGCGCTCGGCGACAGCCTCGACCTGCTGAGCTCGTCGGCCGGCCTCATGGCCAAGGCGATGCTGCCGCGCGACCCGACCGGCGAAGTCGCCGCGCTCGTCGACCAGCTCGACAGCGCGGCGCAACCGGCGAGCCGAGACGGCGTGTGGGCATCGCGCGACGGCACGCGCGCGGTGCTCGTCGTGCAGACGGCCGCGGCCGGCTCCGATACCGATGCGCAGGCGCGCGCGATCGACACGGTGCGCCGCGCATTCGCCGCCGCGACGCAGGCCGTGCCGAACGCGGCCGCGAGCACGCTCGCGATGACGGGCCCCGGCGTGTTCTCGGTCGACATGCGCGACACGATCCGCCATGACGTCGAGCGGCTGTCGACGGCGAGCGTCGTGCTGATCGTCGCGCTGCTGCTGACGCTGTACCGTTCGCCGCGCACGCTCGCGCTCGGGTTGCTGCCGGTGCTGACGGGCGTCGCGGCCGGGATCGCGGCGGTCAGCGTCGCGTTCGGCACGGTCCACGGGCTGACGCTCGGCTTCGGCACGACGCTGATCGGCGAAGCCGTCGACTATTCGATCTACCTGTTCGTGCAATCGGCGCAGGCCGGCACGCGCGGCACCACGCGCCCGGCCGACGCGACGCGCGCATGGCTCGCCGCGTACTGGCCGACGATCCGGCTCGGCGTGCTGACGTCCGTATGCGGTTTCGCGTCGATGCTGTTCTCCGGATTCCCGGGCCTCGTGCAGCTCGGCCTGTATTCGATCGTCGGGCTGACGGCCGCCGCGCTCGTCACGCGCTTCGTGCTGCCGCACCTGCGCGGCGAGCATGTCGCGATCCGCGACGTGTCGCGCGTCGGCGCCGTGCTCGCACGTGCGGCCGACGCCGCGCCGCGGCTGCGCTGGCCGCTCGCGGTGCTCGTGGTCGCCGCGTGCGCGACGCTCGTGCTGCATCGCGACGGCCTGTGGAGCCGCGAGCTCGCCGCGCTCAGCCCCGTGCCGGCGCATGCGCAGGCGCTCGACGCGCGGCTGCGCGCCGATGTCGGCGCGCCCGACGTGCGCTACCTCGTCGTGATTTCCGCGCCGACCGAGCAGGCCGCGCTCGAGCGCGCGGAACAGGTCGCAGCACAACTGCAGCCGCTCGTCGACCAGGGCGCGCTCGCGGGTTTCGAAAGCCCCGCGCGCTACCTGCCGAGCGACGCCGCGCAGCGCGCGCGCCAGGCGAGCCTGCCGGATGCGGATGTGCTCGCCGCACGGCTGCGCGACGCCGTCGCAAATCAACCGATCGCCGTGAAGCCCGACCTGTTCGCACCATTCATCGCCGATGTCGATGCCGCGCGCCACGCGCCGCTGCTGACGCGCACGGACTTGCGCGGCACGTCGATGGCGCTCGCGGTCAATGCGCTGCTGACCGAACGCGACGGCCGCTGGAGCGCGATGCTGCCGCTGCGCGCGCCGGACACCGCACGCGCAGCGCAATCGGCGCCGGGGCTCGACGCAACGCCGATACGCGCGGCCGTCGCACGCGCGGGCGTACCCGATGCGCTGTTCGTCGACATGAAGGCCGAAGCCGATCGCCTGTACGTGAGCTACGTGCACGAGGACATCCGGCTGTCGCTCGCGGGTTTCGCGGCGATTGCCGTGCTGTTGCTGATCGCGCTGCGTTCGCCGCGCCGTGCCGTGCGCGCGCTCGCGCCGCTCGTCGCAGCCGTGCTGGTCGTGACGGCCGGCTTCGCGCTCGCCGGCGTGCAGCTGACGATCCTGCACCTCGTCGGCATGCTGCTGATCGTCGCAGTCGGCTCGAACTACGCGCTGTTCTTCTGCAAGCGCGACGATGCGCAGCCCGTCACGCCGTACACGCTCGTGTCGCTGCTGGTCGCGAACCTCGCGACGGTCGCCGGCTTCGGGCTGCTGGCGCTGTCGCGCGTGCCGCTGCTCGAAACCTTCGGGCTGACCGTCGGCCCCGGCGCGATGCTCGCGCTCGCGTTCGCGGCGATACTCGCGCCGCGCGCCGCGGCGGCCGGCGATCGTCGTCAACGGGGTACGGCATGAACGCGCCGTCATCCGTTCCGCCGCGCCAGCCCGGCCAGTCCGACGTACACCGCTGGAAGCCGACGCCGCTGATCGCGGGCGCGGCCGCGCTGCACGCGGGCGCGGCCGCCGCCGTCGTCGCGCAGCCGGCCGCGTGGCCGTGGGCCGTCGGCGGCGTGGTCGCGTCGCATCTCGCGCTGACGGCGGCCGGCCTGTGGCCGCGCAGCACGCTGCTCGGCCCGAACTGGACGCGCCTGCCGGCCAGCGCCGGCCGCCGGATCGCGCTGACGATCGACGACGGCCCGGACCCGGACGTCACGCCGCGCGTACTCGACCTGCTCGACCGTTACGACGCGCGCGCGACGTTCTTCTGCATCGGCGATCTCGCGCGCCGTCATCCGCGGTGGATCGAGGCGATCGTCGCGCGCGGTCACGCGGTCGAGAACCACAGCCAGCGGCACCGGCATACGTTCTCGCTGTCGGGGCCCGCCGCGCTGCGGCGCGAGATCGCGGCCGCGCAGCAGACACTGACCGAGATTGCCGGCACGCGCCCGCAGTTCTTCCGCGCACCGGCCGGCCTGCGCAATCCGTTTCTCGAACCGGTGCTGTGCGAACTCGGCCTGCAGCTTGCGAGCTGGACGCGGCGCGGCTTCGACACGCGCGCGCGCGACGCCGCGACCGTCACGCGCCGCCTGCTGCACGACCTCGCACCGCGCGACATCCTGCTCGTGCACGACGGTCACGCGGCACGTGACGCGCGCGGCGAACCGGTCGTGCTCGACGTACTGCAAGCGGTGCTGCGCGCGGCCGCCGATGCGCAACTGCACTGGATCACGTTGCGCGCGGCGCTTGCGCCCGAACCGCCCGGCCAGCCGGGCGTTCCGGCACCCCCGTTTGATAAAATCTGACTTCGAACGGCGCGCCCGCCAGCCCTGCTGCGGCGCCCGTTCCGGCCACCGGATGCGACCCTCGTGAAACCTCTCCTGCTCTCGCACTTCACCGCCACCAGCTGCATCGGCCGCGGCCTCGATGCGACCCTCGACGCGCTGCGCGATGCCCGCGGCGGGCTCGTGCCGTGCAACTTCGAGCGCGCGGATCTTGGCACGTGGATCGGCGCGGTGGACGGCGTCGATGCGCAACCCGTGTGCGCGGACCTCGCCGACTTCGAGTGCCGCAACAACCGCCTCGCGCAGCTCGCCCTCACGCAGGACGGCTTCGACGCACGCGTCGCGGCGGCGGTGGCGCGCTACGGCGCGGCGCGCGTCGGCGTGTTCGTCGGCACCAGCACGGCCGGCATCCTCGAGACCGAACGCGCGTACCAGCGCCGCGACCCGGCGAGCGGCGCGCTGCCTGCCGACTTCCGCTACGCACACACGCACAACCCGTATTCGCCGGCTGCGTTCGTGCGCGAGTATTTCGCGCTGCGCGGGCCGGCGATGGCGATCTCGTCGGCGTGTTCATCCGGCGCGAAGGTGTTCGGCTCCGCGCGCCGCATGATCGAAGCCGGGTTGATCGACGCGGCCGTCGTCGGCGGCGTCGATTCGCTGTGCCTGACGACGCTGTACGGCTTCAATTCGCTCGAACTGCTGTCGCGCCGGCCGTGCCGGCCGTTCGACGTCGCGCGCGACGGCATCTCGATCGGCGAGGCGGCCGCGTTCGCGCTCGTCGAACGCGTGCCCGACCCGCTCGCCGCGCTCGACGGCAACGCGATCCTGCTGCTTGGCATCGGCGAATCGAGCGACGCGCACCACATGTCGTCACCGCATCCGGACGGACTCGGCGCGCGCGTCGCGATCGAACAGGCGCTCGCGTCCGCCGGCCTCGGCGCGAACGACATCGACTACGTGAACCTGCACGGCACCGCGACGCCGAGCAACGACGCGGCCGAAAGCCGCGCGGTCGGCGCGCTGTTCGCGAGCACGCCGTGCAGCTCGACGAAGGGCGCGACCGGCCACACGCTCGGCGCGGCGGGCGCGCTCGAAGCGATCGTCGCCGCGCTCGCGCTGCGCGAGCAGTTCGTGCCGGCCGGCGTCAACACGACGCAACCCGACCCGGCGCTCGCCGCCGACTACGTGCTTGCGAGCCGCGCTACGCGCGTGCGCGCCGTGCTTTCCAATTCGTTCGGCTTCGGCGGCACGAATTGCAGCCTGATCCTCGGCCGCGCCGACCACGTACGCCGTTGAGGCCCGACATGACGCTCACCGCCTTCATCGAAAGCATCGGCCTCGTCGGGCCGGGATTGAACGACTGGCCGCACGCGGCCGACGTGCTCGCGGGCCGCGCGGCCTATGCGAACGCACGCACCGTGCTGCCGCCGCCGGCCGGCCTGCCGTCGGCCGAACGGCGCCGCACGGGCCCCGTCGTGCGCGTCGCGCTCGCGGTCGGCCACGAAGCGGTCGCCGCCAGCGGACGCGATGCGGCGACGCTCGCGACCGTGTTCAGCGCGTCCGGCGGCGACGGCCAGAACTGCCACGCGATCTGCGAAACCCTCGCCGGCGACGACCGCCAGCTGTCGCCGACGCGTTTCCACAACTCCGTGCACAACGCGCCGGCCGGTTACTGGAGCATCGCGACCCGCGCGATGGCGACGTCGAACGTACTGTGCGCTTACGACGGCAGCTTTGCCGCGGGCCTGCTCGAGAGCCTGTGCCAGGTCGCGGTCGATCGCGTGCCGACCCTGCTGATCGCGTACGACACCGACTATCCGGAACCGCTGCGCACGGTGCGGCCGATCGACGACGCATTCGGCGTCGCGCTCGTGCTCGCGCCGGAAGCAAACGAGCGTTCGCTCGCCCGCATCGACGTGCAGCTCACCGACGCGCCCGCCACGACGCTCGCGAATCCCGAACTCGACGCACTGCGCACCGACAATCCGGCCGCACGCGTGCTGCCGCTGCTCGATGCGCTCGCCGCGCGGCGTTCGACGCGCGTCGTGCTCGACTACCTCGCCGATTCGCGCGTGCAGGTCGACATCGCAATGCCGGATGCCTTCGCGGAGCGCGCGTGATGACCGCGACACCCCCGTTGACACCGCCGCTCGACCACGCGTGGATCGCCGCGCACATTCCGCACGGCGGCACGATGTGCGTGCTCGATACGGTCGATGCATGGGACGCCGAACGCATCCGCTGCACGGCGACGAGCCACCGCGATCCGCACAACCCGCTGCGCTCGCACGGCCGGCTCGCGTCGGTCTGCGGCATCGAATACGCGGCGCAGGCGATGGCCGTGCACGGCGCGCTGCTCGGTGCGCACGAAGAACGTCCGCGCGTCGGCTATCTGGCGAGCGTGCGCAATGTCGATGCGTTCGTCGACCGGCTCGACACGTTCGACCAGCCGCTCACCGTCGACGCGGAACGCGTGAGCGGCGACGGCCGTTCGGTGCTGTACGGCTTCGCGCTGCGCTGCGGCGATCGCGTGCTGCTGTCCGGCCGCGCCGCGGTGATGCTCGACGCATCGGCGGGCGGCATGTTTGCCCCGCCGCCCGCCGGCAATTCGAATCCTCGATGAAGAGGCTTACTCAAGGAAACCAGGTCGTGAAAGTTCGTCAGTTCATTGGTACCGCGCTCGTTCTGGCGCTGATCAGCCCGATCGCGCATGCGGACATGTCGGAAGTGAAGCAGGACATCAAGCGCGATTCGAAGGAAGCCGCGCACAAGACCGGCGAGGCTGCACGCAGCTTCGGCCACGCGACCGCGAGCGCAGCAAAGACGGTCGGGCACGGGGTCGCACATGCGTCGCGCGAAGGCTGGGATGCCACCAAGCGCACGACGAAGCGAATCTTCCACAAGAACGACTCGGGCGAGTCGGGTGGAAAGAACGAAAAGAGCAATTGACGATGCGCATCGCGCGCATCACCGACTGCATGCGCGCGATGCGTGACCGTTCGTCAGTCGTGGCGTCGCGTCAGCACGACGTCGCCAGCGTCAACGCGCGCCGCGCATGCGGCGTGCCGACCTCGCCCGCCTCGCCGGCCGGCGCGCGAAGCACTTGCCGTACGCGACAACCCAGCAATCGCGATGATCGAAGTTCCGCAGCAGCCGCGCGCGGCGCCGCTCGAGCCAGTAGAGCGAGATCGCCATCGTCAGCGCGACGGCCAGTGCCGAGCCGCCGATCGCGAGTCCCATCCAGGTGTCACCCATGCCTTCTCCGGAATGCGAGGCCGAAGCGGCATGCCTGGCGCCGCTCCGGCACTGGATAGTGCGGAACGCGGCCCGAAACGCGCGCGAACGCCGCCCGGGCCGCCGCGCATCAGTGCATGTGCTGGCCGCCGTTGATCGCGATGTTGGAGCCCGTCACGAAGCCGGCCTCCTCCGAGCACAGGTAAGCGACCAGCGCCGCGACTTCCTCGGGCTTGCCGAGCCGGCCCGCCGGAATCTGCGGGAGGATCTTCGTGTCGAGGATGTCCTGCGGGATCGCCGTGACCATCTTCGTCGCGAGGTAACCCGGCGACACCGTGTTCACCGTCACGCCCTTGCGCGCGACTTCCAGCGCGAGCGATTTCGTGAAACCGTGCATGCCGGCCTTCGCGGCCGCGTAGTTGGTCTGGCCGACCGAACCCTTCGAGCCGTTCACCGACGAGATGTTGACGATGCGCCCCCAGCCGCGCTCGACCATGCTTTCGCAGACAGGCTTCGTCATGTTGAACACGGAATCGAGGTTCGTGCGGATCACGGCATCCCAGTTCACCTTGTCGAGCTTGCGCAGCGTCATGTCGCGCGTGATGCCCGCGTTGTTCACCAGAATGTCGACCGGGCCGACGTCCTGCACGATCTTCTCGATGCATTGCTGGCACGAATCGTGATCGGCCACGTCCACCGGGTACGCATGGAACTCGCGGCCGGCCGCGTGCATCTCGGTCAACCAGCGGTCGGCGCCGGTGTTGTTCGGCGAATACGTGACGACTACCCGGTGGCCCGCGTCGTTCAACCTGATGCTGACCGCTTCGCCGAGACCGCCCATTCCACCTGTCACAACTGCAATTCGCTTAGTCATCCTATAAATTACCGACAAAAAAGTAATCGATGAATGCGGGGCGGCGGCGTCGCACATGCTGCCGCCCCACCGCTTCGATGCGCAAAACCCGCGTCGCGGGTGCGGCACGCACCGGAACTTCGCGCTTGTTGTTGGCTGCTTGTCGTGCGCGAAAGCCACTTCGCGCGGATGCTGCGCTAGCCGGCGCCGCATCCGCGTGATGTCGTCAGACCCTGCTCAGACGCGCTCGACCGCAAGCGCGACACCCATCCCGCCGCCGATACACAGCGACGCCAGCCCGCGCTTTGCATCGCGCTTGGCCATCTCGTGCAGCAGCGTCACCAGGATCCGGCAACCCGACGCACCGATCGGGTGACCGATCGCGATCGCGCCGCCGTTCACGTTCACCTTCGACGTGTCCCAGCCCATCTGCTTGTGCACCGCCAGCGCCTGCGCCGCGAATGCCTCGTTGATTTCCATCAGGTCCAGGTCGCCCGGCGTCCAGCCCGCGCGCTCCAGGCACCGGCGCGAGGCCGGCACCGGGCCCATCCCCATCACGCTCGGATCCACGCCCGCGTTCGCGTACGCCTTGATCCGCGCGAGCGGCGTCAGGCCGAGCGCCGCCGCCTTCTGCGCCGACATCACCAGCACCGCCGCCGCGCCGTCGTTCAGACCCGACGCGTTCGCCGCCGTCACCGAACCGTCCTTCGAGAACGCCGGCTTCAGCCCCGCCAGCGATTCCGCCGTCACGCCGTGACGCACGAATTCATCGGTCGCGAACTGCAGCGGCTCGCCCTTGCGTTGCGGAATCGACACCGGCACGATCTCGTCGTCGAAGCGCCCGGCCTTCTGCGCGGCTTCCGCCTTGTTCTGCGACAGCGCCGCGAACGCGTCCTGCTCTTCGCGCGTGATCCCGTATTCCTTCGCGACGTTCTCCGCCGTGATGCCCATGTGGTACTGGTTGTACACGTCCCACAGGCCGTCGACGATCATCGTGTCGACCAGCTTCGCGTCGCCCATCCGGAACCCGTCGCGCGAGCCCGGCAGCACGTGCGGCGACGCGCTCATGTTCTCCTGGCCGCCCGCGATCACGATCTCCGCGTCGCCCGCGACGATCGCATTCGCCGCCAGCATCACGGCCTTCAGGCCCGAGCCGCACACCTTGTTGATCGTCATCCCCGGCACTGCCGCCGGCAGCCCGGCCTTGATCAGCGACTGCCGCGCCGGGTTCTGCCCCGAGCCGGCCGTCAGCACCTGGCCCATGATCACTTCGCTGACCTGCTCGGGCTTCACGCCTGCACGCTCCAGCACCGCGCGGATCACCGTCGCGCCCAGCTCCGGCGCCGCAATCTTCGCAAGCGAGCCGCCGAATTTGCCGACCGCGGTCCGCGCGGCCGATACGATCACTACATCCGTCATGTTCAGTTCCTGCATCGAAATCAGTTCGTCGTTCTGACGCCGGCACGCGCCGGCTGCAACTGGCGATGGCGCACGTCGGGCCATCCGGCGCGACAACGGTCGCACGCCGACGCGCCGCGAGCAGCGCCCGGTCGCACCGGCGGCACACCGGCACGGCCCGCACATGCACCGACGCCTTGCGGCAAACCGGAGGGTCGCCGTGCACCGCGCGGCACACGCGGTGTACGGCGCCATCCGGCGCCGATCAATCGTGTCGCACCTGCGCGCGACACGCTCACATCGTTACGCGGCCGATTCGCGCGCAGCCGCTGCGTCCTTGCGTGCGGCAGCCGTCTGCTTGGCGCCACGCGTGGCCGTTTCGCTGACCGCATCGAAACCGCTCTGGGCGGCTTCGATCGCCTGACCCGTCGCTGCGCGCACGGAGTCGGCCGCGGCCGTCGCCGCGGACAGCGCCGAATTCAGTGCGGCCACCACCGATGCCGAGCCGGCCGGCGCATGCTTCGACAGTTCGCCGAGCGCGTCCTTCAGGCGCTTGTCGTTCTGTTCGTATTGCGCCTGCGCAACCTTCGCCCATTCGGATTGCGTCGACACCGCGATGTCGAACAGATGGCGGCCGTACGACACGGCCTTGCCGGCCGCTTCCTGCGGTGCGGCGACCTGTTGCGCGAAACCCGCGGCCGGATTGCTGCTGTTGAAGGCGTTCTTCAGCTTGTCTTCGTATTCCTCGAGCGCCGTCCGGGCCGCTTGCAGGTTGAGTTCGACGACAGCCTCGAAACCTTGGATCGCCGGACGGGCGATCGCAAACCACGCGGCGATTCCGGATTGATAATCGGCGGTAAGTTTTTCGGGGGCAAATACGGACATCGGGCACGCTCCTGTTGGCAATGCGAGAGACGACGTAAAGAAAAATGGAAGCCAGATCGACAGCCGGCCGCCTTATTGACAACCCGTCACTTATTTAAGTACGGGAAGTTGAAGGAGGCCATTCTAGATCGATTAATTGTCAATTAAATGGCATTAATGATAGGTGTAAACCCTTATATATCTTCGAACGGCCGCTGGAGCCTGCGACGCGTCGACATCGCAGAAAAAGATACCGCAGCACTCTGTCCCGCAATGTCTTTTTACCTTTTTACAGCATAACGCACCGTGACGTTGCGCAACATTTACCAATTCATTATTCCGTTTATTAGAAAACCGGCGACCATTGAAAATGTAGCGGTCGCTTATGTAATCGTTTTTTCTGGATTGATTATGAAATCGTTTCCAGGATTATTAATGCCGGAATCAATGATCGGATGAATTGCGGGTCGCAATGAAAATACCGAAGCGGCCGCATGATGCGGCCACGGTCGGTTCCGGCGTGCGGGCGATCAGCCGGCCAGTTCGCGATGCAGTGCGAGGAATTCCTGCGCGAGCTTGTGCCCGGGTTCGAGATGGATCACGGGCTTGGACTGCTGATGCGACTCGCGGATCTTCACCGACGCCGACAGCTTCGATGCGAGCACCGGCAGCCCTTCGTCGACAAGCTCGTCGACCAGCCGTTGCGGCAGGCTCGCGCGCGGCTGGAACTGGTTGATGACGATCCCTTCGACCTCAAGCGCCGCGTTGTGGTCCTGCTGGATTTCCTTCACGTTCTCGAGCAGCGTGTACAGCGCGCGGCGCGAGAAATCGTCGCAGTCGAACGGGATCAGGCAGCGCTCGACCGCGATCAGCGCCGAGCGCGTGTAGAAATTCAGCGCGGGCGGCGTGTCGATGTACACGGCGTCGTAGGTGTCGAGCTCGTTCAGCGCATCGCGCAGCTTGTAGATCTTGTAGCGCGATTCGAGCTTGCCGTGCAGCGTGTCGAGGTCCGGATGCGCGGGCATCACGTCGAGCCCTTCGAACGGGGTCGGATGGATGAACGACGCGACGTCGACCGGACGGAAGTTGAAAGTCAGCGCGGTTTCAAAGAAACCGGCGACGCCCGGTTGCGCGTCGGCTGCGGCGTCGCCGAGCAGGTAGCGCGTGGAGTTCGCCTGCGCATCGAGGTCGATGACGAGCGTGCGCAGCCCTTCGCTCGCGCTGATCGCCGCCAGGTTGCAGACGATCGTCGATTTGCCCACGCCGCCCTTCTGGTTGAATACGACCCGCCGCATTGTGTCCCCCTCGATCGAAACGTCGAAAGGACCAGCTTAGCCGGTCAATAATGGCGGCTGCGTGACGCAGATCGATTTACGCGCGATTGTGCGCGGCACGCATCAGGCGCGGCAGCGCCCCCGATACATGGCGATTGCCGGGCACGCTCCATCGCCACGGAAGATCCTTGCCGACGCGAATGCCGATGCGCGGCCCGCCCGCCAGATCCGTGGGCGGCGCCATGCCGTCGTCCACGATCGCGAATCCTTCGCGCGCGCCGACCAGATCGACGCCATCCTGGGCGCCGCCGATCCCCATTGCCTGGGTCAGCCGCGCCGGCCCCCGGCACAGATCGCGATCGCGCGTCAGCCGCGGCCGTGCCGCACGCATCTGGTCGAGCCCGTGCAGCGGTTCCAGCGCACGGATCAGCACGCCCGTTCCCGTGCCGTCCGGGCCGCACACGCAATTGCAGCACCAATGCATGCCGTACGTGAAATAGACGTACAGGTGCCCGGGCGGCCCGAACATCGTCGCGTTACGCAGTGTCTTGCCGCGATAGGTATGCGCCGCCGGGTCGATCGCGCCGGCATAGGCCTCCACTTCGACGATGCGGCCGGCGCGGCCGTCGGCTGCCGCGAGGATCTTGTTGAGCAGTTGCGGTGCAACGTCGGTGGCGATGCGATCGAAGAACGCCCGCGACAACACGGTGCCCGGCCATGGGGATGCCGTCTTACTGCGTCGCATCCGGCTGCCCCTCCGGTTGACGACCGGAAGCGGTCCTCGTCTGCAGATAAAGCTGACGGTACGCGTCGACCAGATCGTCGAGGCCGAACGCAAGATTTCTCCCGCTCGGATTGGGCAGCACCCAGACGCTCGCGCGCTGCATGCGCGCCGGCTGCAATCCCCACGCGACTTCGCGTTGCCCCGCAAGCGCCGAATACGCCGCCTTGCCGAGAAAGGCGACAAAACGCGGCCCATAACGCGCTACCTTCTGCTCGAACTCCGACGCCGCAGCGATGAATTCCGCGCGCGAAAGCTGATCGGCACTCGCGGTCGGCCGCTTCACCACCGCCGTCAGGCCGCAGCCGTACCGGAGTATTGCGCGATCGTCCTGCGGCGGAATTTCCGTTGGCGTGAAACCCGCGAGATGAATCACGCGCCAGAAGCGGTTGCTTCTCCCCGCGAAGTGATGCCCCGTCGCCGCGGCGGTCATGCCGGGGTTGATCCCGCAGAACAGCACGTCGAGATGCGCAGCGATGAGGTCGGGGAGTGCGTCAGCCACGGTTCGTCTGCAGTGCGAGGGACAGGGACGTAAACGAAGCAAGGCCCGAAGACCCGGGCCAAGCAACCGGCTTGACTCGGACATTCGGGCCCATCGTGATGCGGGATGCCGACTTGGCCGTCAGAACGGAATATCGTCGTCCATCTCGTCGAAGCCGCCGCCTGCCGGTGCGCTCGGACGGCTCTGCGCGCCGCCGCCAGCACCGCCACGCGCCGCGCCGCCGGCACGACCGCCGCCGCCACCGCCGCGTTCCGCCTGCTCGCCGCGGCCGCCACCACCACCACCACCACCACCGTAGCCGCCGCCGTAACCGCCTTCGTCACCGCCGCCGCCACCACCGCCCACACCGCCGCGACCGCCGAGCATCTGCATCTGGTCGGCGACGATTTCGGTCGAGTAACGATCCTGGCCGTCCTGGCCTTGCCACTTGCGCGTGCGGATGCGGCCTTCGATATAGACCGACGAACCCTTCTTCAGGTATTCGCTGACGATTTCCGCCAGACGGCCGAAGAACGCGACGCGATGCCACTCGGTCATTTCCTTGAAATCGCCGCTTGCCTTGTCCTTGTAGCGGTCGGTCGTCGCGAGACGGATGTTCGCAACCGCGTCGCCGCTCGGCAGGTAACGGACTTCAGGATCGGCGCCGAGATTGCCGACGAGGATGACCTTGTTGACGGATGCCATGTGTTTCTCCAGTAAATTCGATGCCGGGCCGCCCGCGCATGCGTCGGAGCGGCTCGCCGGGCAAGCCGGCGAACGCCGCCGGTGCCTGCCCGAAAATTAGGTTCAGGCCTTGCGCGGCGGCGCTTTCATGCTGGCCGCGATTATAAGCCACGCGGCAACGAGCCCAGAACACGCGTAGAACACGGTGTTCGCGCCCCCGTGCTTCAGCAGCCAGCCGCCCGCGATGCCGCCGAGCGCGAGCCCGATCGACTGCGTGGTGTTGTAGACGCCCGTGGCCGCGCCCTTGCGCGAACCCGGCGCGAGCTTCGACACGAGCGACGGCTGCGACGCTTCCAGGATGTTGAACCCGAGGAAGTAGACGAACAGGATCGCCGCCACAATCAGGATGGTATGCGGCGCGCTGCCCAGCAGCAATTGGCCGATCAGGATAGCCAGGATGCCGCCGAGCAGCACCGGCTTCATCTTGCCCCGTTTTTCCGCGACGATGATCGCCGGGACCATCATCACGAATGCGAGCCCCATCACCGGCAGGTAGACCTTCCAGTGCGCGGCGACCGGCAGCCCGCCGTCGACGAGCAGGCGCGGCACGACGAGGAACAGCGCCGTCTGCGTCGCATGCAGCACCAGCACGCCGAAGTTCAGGCGCAGCAGCTCGACGTTGTGCAGCACCTCGGCGAACGGCGCGGGCACGTGCACGGGCTTCGCCGCGTCGGGCACGATCCACACCACGACGCCGATCGCGAGGATCGACAGCACGCCGACGATCGTGAACAGCCCGCTCATCCCGACCCAGTGGAACACGATCGGCGCACCGACGATCGCGACCGCGAACGACACGCCGATCGAGCCGCCGACCATCGCCATCGCCTTCGTGCGGTTCTGCTCGGAGGTCAGGTCGGCGATGAACGCGAGCACCGCGGACGACACGGCGCCCATCCCCTGGATCACGCGGCCGACGATGATCCACGTGATGTCGTGCGCGAACGCGGCGACGAAGCTGCCGAGCGCGAAGATCACGAGGCCGGCGGCGATCACCGGCTTGCGGCCGAACTTGTCGGACGCCCAGCCGTAGAAAATGTAGAACAGCGACTGCGTGACGCCGTAGGCCCCGAGCGCGATGCCGACGAGCAGCACGTTGTCGCCGCCCGGGATGGTTTTCGCGTAGACCGAGAACACCGGCATGATCATGAACAGGCCGAGCATGCGCAGCGCGAAGATCGCCGCGAGCGACGTGGTCGCGCGCAACTCGGGCGCAGTCATGCGGGAAGACGTGGCGGACGGATTGGACATCGGGAATGAATTTCGAATGATCGGAATGTCCGCCCGGCAGCGGGCGGCGGAAGATCAGGACCGGCGGCCCGGCAGGCCCGGCGGGCGACGCGTCGGGGCAGGATTCGGCAGCCTGCAGGCCACCCGGAACCGCGCGGCGCGACCGCTTTCCCCGGCGCAGGCGCCGTCTTGCTGCCACCTGCTGCAAAGGCTGGGGACCCCAAACGACGGTCTCGAAAAGCCGTTATAGTAGCAGGTTTGGTTCCCTCCATTTTCGCCAGGTTCATGGAACAGATCCGCATCCGTGGGGCACGCACCCACAACCTGAAAAACGTCAATCTCGACCTGCCGCGCCACAAGCTGATCGTGATTACCGGGTTGTCAGGGTCGGGCAAGTCGTCGCTCGCGTTCGATACCCTTTATGCCGAGGGCCAGCGCCGCTACGTCGAAAGCCTGTCCGCGTATGCCCGCCAGTTCCTGCAGTTGATGGAGAAACCGGACGTCGACCTGATCGAGGGCCTGTCGCCCGCGATCTCGATCGAGCAGAAGGCGACATCGCACAACCCGCGTTCGACCGTCGGCACGGTCACGGAAATCCACGACTACCTGCGACTTTTGTACGCACGGGTCGGCACGCCGTACTGCCCCGACCACGACATCCCGCTCGAGGCGCAGAGCGTGTCGCAGATGGTCGACGCGGCGCTCGCGCTGCCCGAGGAAACCAAGCTGATGATCCTCGCGCCCGTCGTCGCGAACCGCAAGGGCGAGCACGCCGAGCTGTTCGAGGAGATGCAGGCGCAGGGCTTCGTGCGCTTTCGCGTGCGCTCGGGCGGCGGCACCGCGAACGAGGGCGTGGCGAAGATCTATGAGGTCGAGTCGCTGCCGAAGCTCAAGAAGAACGACAAGCACACGATCGACGTCGTCGTCGATCGCCTGAAGGTGCGCCCGGACATGAAGCAGCGCCTCGCCGAATCGTTCGAGACGGCGCTGCGCCTCGCCGACGGCCGCGCGATCGCGCTGGAAATGGACACCGACAAGGAACACCTGTTCAGCTCGAAGTTCGCGTGCCCGATCTGCTCGTACTCGCTGCAGGAGCTCGAGCCGCGCCTGTTCTCGTTCAACAATCCGATGGGCGCGTGCCCGGAATGCGACGGCCTCGGCCAGATCACGTTCTTCGACCCGAAGCGGGTCGTCGCGCACCCGTCGCTGTCGCTCGCCGCGGGCGCCGTGAAGGGCTGGGACCGCCGCAACCAGTTCTACTTCCAGATGCTGCAGAGCCTCGCGGCGTTCTACGAGTTCGACATCGACGCCGCATTCGAGGATCTGCCGGAAAAGATCAGGAAAGTGCTGCTGTTCGGCTCAGGCAAGCAGACGATCCCGTTCTCGTACATCAACGAGCGCGGCCGCACGACGATCCGCGAGCACGTGTTCGAAGGGATCATCCCGAACCTCGAACGCCGCTACCGCGAGACCGATTCGGTCGCGGTGCGCGAAGAACTGTCGAAGTACCAGAACAACCAGCCGTGCCCGTCGTGCGACGGCACGCGCCTGCGCCGCGAAGCGCGCCACGTGCGGATCGGCACGGGCGACTACGCGCGCGGCATCTATGAAATCAGCGGCTGGCCGCTGCGCGACGCGCTCGGCTATTTCGACGGGCTGACGCTCGAAGGTGCGAAGCGCGAGATCGCCGACAAGGTGATCAAGGAAATCGTCGCGCGCCTGACGTTCCTGAACAACGTCGGCCTCGACTACCTGTCGCTCGAGCGCAGCGCCGAAACGCTGTCGGGCGGCGAAGCGCAGCGCATCCGGCTCGCGTCGCAGATCGGTTCGGGTCTCACGGGCGTGATGTACGTGCTCGACGAGCCGTCGATCGGCTTGCACCAGCGCGACAACGACCGCCTGATCGGGACGCTCAAGCACCTGCGCGACCTCGGCAACTCGGTGATCGTCGTCGAGCACGACGAGGACATGATCCGCACGGCCGACTACGTCGTCGACATGGGCCCCGGCGCGGGCGAGCACGGCGGCGTGGTGGTGGCCGAAGGCACGCCGAAGCAGGTGCAGTCGAACCCGCAGTCGCTGACGGGCCAGTACCTGCTCGGCAAGCGCACGATCGAGTATCCGGACGAGCGAATCGCACCCGACGCCGAGCGGATGCTGCGCATCGTCGACGCGCACGGCAACAACCTGAAGCACGTCGATCTCGAACTGCCGGTCGGCCTGTTGACCTGCATCACCGGCGTGTCGGGCTCCGGCAAGTCGACGCTGATCAACGACACGCTGTATCACGCGGTCGCGCGCCACCTGTACGGCTCGTCGGCCGAGCCGGCGCCGCACGAGGCGATCGAAGGCCTCGAGCACTTCGACAAGGTGATCAACGTCGACCAGTCGCCGATCGGCCGCACGCCGCGCTCGAACCCGGCCACGTACACCGGCCTGTTCACGCCGATCCGCGAGCTGTTCTCGGGCGTGCCGACCTCGAAGGAGCGCGGCTACGATCCGGGCCGCTTCTCGTTCAACGTGAAGGGCGGCCGCTGCGAATCGTGCCAGGGCGACGGCGTGCTGAAGGTCGAGATGCACTTCCTGCCGGACGTCTACGTGCCGTGCGACGTGTGCCACGGCAAGCGCTACAACCGCGAAACGCTCGAAGTGCAGTACAAGGGCAAGAACATCAGCGAAGTGCTCGACATGACGGTCGAGCATGCGTACGAGTTCTTCAGCGCAGTGCCGGTCATCGCGCGCAAGCTGAAGACGCTGCTCGACGTCGGCCTCGGCTACATTCGCCTCGGCCAGTCGGCCACGACGCTGTCGGGCGGCGAGGCGCAACGCGTGAAGCTGTCGCTGGAGCTGTCGAAGCGCGACACGGGCCGCACGCTGTACATCCTCGACGAGCCGACCACCGGCCTGCACTTCCACGACATCGCGCTGCTGCTCGAGGTGATCCACCGGCTGCGCGACCAGGGCAACACGGTCGTGATCATCGAGCACAACCTCGACGTGATCAAGACGGCCGACTGGGTGATCGACCTCGGCCCCGAAGGCGGCGCCGGCGGCGGCCAGATCATCGCGCAGGGCACGCCCGAGCAGGTCGCGAAGACGAAGGCGAGCTTCACCGGCAAGTACCTCGCGCCGCTGCTCAAGCGTTCGACCCGCAAGGTCGCGGCCGGCTGACGCCCGCCGCGCTTCCGCGCCCCTTCCCGCGCGCGGCCGCCCGGCCGCGCGCGACCGTTGGCGGTACGCCGCCCGCCCCCTCGTTTTCCCTTCTGCGTTTACACCACGCGCCAAACGGCCCAATTGCGGACCATAATGGCGGCTATACTTTACGGTCGTAAGGTTCGCCGTCCGCACCAATCCGGTGCGCCCCGGGCGGGCACCGCTCTGTCGCTCATTGCGCGGCATGACACACGAACGACAGGAATCCACGATGGAGAAGCAACAAGACTCGTCGCGCGATGCGCAGAATCGCGAGCCGCACCTGCGCAGCGTGCGGCTGACGAGCGACTTCAGCCTGCCGAAGCTGTCGGCACTCGAGATCGGCAGCTATCTCTTCACGATCCTCACGATGTGGCTCGTCCTCGAGCTCAAGCTGCTCGGCGGGCTGCTGGCCGGCCTGCTCGTGTACCAGCTGATCCACACGATCGCGCCCGTGATCGAACGCCACACGACGAGCATGCGCGCGCGCTGGGTCGCCGTCGTGCTGCTGGCGATCGCGATCGTCGGCGCGCTCACGGGCCTGACGATCGGCATCATCGAGCATTTCGAGCGCACGGTGCCGAACCTGCAGAGCCTGCTCGACCAGCTGATGCAGATCGTCGAGCAAACCCGCGCCCGCACGCCGGCTTGGATCGCGAACCTGCTGCCTGTCGACGTCGAGCAGATGAAGACGAAGGCAGCCGTGCTGATGCACTCGCACATGGATCAGCTCCAGCAGAGCGGCAAGAGCGTCGCGCGCGGCTTCGGCCACGTGCTGTTCGGGATGATCATCGGCGCGATGATCGCGATCGGCGTCGAGCACGGCAAGGTGCGCCGGCCGCTGTCGACCGCGCTCGTCACGCGCGTATCGCGCTTCTCCGATGCGTTCCGCCGGATCGTGTTCGCGCAGATCAAGATCTCGGCGATCAACGCGACGTTCACGGGCATCTACCTGCTCGTCGCGCTGCCGATGTTCCACGAGCGGCTGCCGCTGTCGAAAACGCTCGTGCTCGTCACGTTCATCGTCGGCCTGCTGCCGGTGATCGGCAACCTGATCTCCAACACGCTGATCGTCGCCGTGTCGCTGTCGGTCAGCATGGGTACCGCGATCGCGTCGCTCGCGTTCCTCGTGATCATCCACAAGCTCGAATACTTCCTGAATGCGAAGATCATCGGCGGCCAGATCGAGTCGCGCGCGTGGGAGCTGCTGCTCGCGATGCTGGTGATGGAGGCCGCGTTCGGGCTGCCGGGCGTAATCGCCGCGCCGATCTTCTATGCGTACCTGAAACGCGAGCTGTACCTGCTGCGGCTGATCTGAAGCCCGCGCATCAGGCGTAAAAAAACGCCGCGCCCCGTGAAGGGCGCGGCGTTTTTGTTTGTGCAGGCAGGCCGGCGAACGCGGCCGGCCGATCAGCGGAACACGACCGTCTTCGTCCCGTTCAGCACGATCCGGTGCTCGACGTGCCACTTCACCGCACGCGCGAGCGTCACGCACTCGACGTCGCGGCCGATCGCGGTCAACTGGTCGGGCGTCATGCTGTGGTCGACGCGCTCGACTTCCTGCTCGATGATCGGGCCTTCGTCGAGATCGGTCGTCACGTAGTGCGCGGTCGCGCCGATCAGCTTCACGCCACGGTCGAACGCCTGGTAGTACGGCTTCGCGCCCTTGAAGCTCGGCAGGAACGAGTGATGGATGTTGATCGCGCGCCCGGCGAGCTGCTGGCACATGTTCGGCGACAGGATCTGCATGTAGCGCGCGAGCACGACGAGATCGGCCCGGTGCTCGTCGATCACTTCCAGCACGCGCGCTTCCTGCGCGGCCTTCGCGGCATCGGACGAACCGCCGATCAGCGGGAAGTGATGGAACGGGATGTTGTAGCTCGCGGCGAGCTGGTAGAACTCCTTGTGGTTCGACACGATCGCCGGGATCTCGATCGGCAGCTGGCCGGTGCGATAGCGGAACAGCAGGTCGTTCAGGCAGTGGCCGATCTTCGACACCATGATCACGACGCGCGGCTTCACGGCCGCGTCGTGCATCTCCCAGCGCATCGCAAACTGCTCGGCGAGCGGCGCGAATTCGTTGCGAAGCATGTCGAGCGCAGACGCCGCATCCGCGCCGTCTGCGTCCTGCACGAAGTGCACGCGCATGAAGAACTCGCCGGTACGGCTGTCGCCGAACTGCGCCGAATCGAGGATGTTGTTGGCGCGCTCGAACAGGAAGCCCGAGACTGCGTGGACGATGCCGTGCCGGTCGGGGCACGACAGTTTCAAGATAAAGCTGTGATCGGTCGACATGACCGCGACTCCCTTTGTTTCCGTATTCGTCAAATTGCCTGTTCGCGCCGCCGGACTGCGCGTCGCGGCGCGCGTCACGCGGCCGGTGCGAACAGCGCGTCGATGCCCGCCGCGTCGGCCGCGGAAAGCCAGCGGTGGCGCAGCAGCGTGTCGAGCGTCGCGAGGCTCGCATCCATCGTCGCGCGCCCTTCGCGCAGCCAGCCGATCACCTCGGGCACGCCGGCCAGCAGGTGCTCGGCCACTTCGCCGTCCTGGTTGCGCGGCGCGAAGTCGTGCGGCAGCGGCAGGTCGTACACGAAGATCAGTTCGGACTGCGTGCCTTCCGGCAGCGAGCACAGCACCTGCACCGCGCGGCCCGCGATCGCACGCACCGCGAGTTCGGCCGGAATGCCGGCTTCTTCCCAGCACTCCTTCGCGAGCGTCTCGTGAACGCCCAGGCCCCAGCCGATGCCGCCCGCGACGACGTTGTCGAGCATGCCGGGGTCGGTTGCCTTGGTCGCGCTGCGGCGGCCGAGCCACATCTGCGGCGCGGTCGCGGCGGGCGCCTCGCCCGGTGCAACCGCATATTCTACGATGCCGTTCAGGTGCACCGCATAAGTCTGCGTCCCGAAGAACCGCGACGCGGCGCGCTCGATGTACGCGAGAGGCGGATCGTCGAAGCGGTTGCGGATCGCGTAGATCTCGTCGCGCCAGCCGGGAATCGCGCCTTCGGCCGCGAGTGCGCCGATCGCGCTCGCCAGCGCCATGCTGCGCGCGTCGACCGAGTCGTAGCGCGCCGACAGCACGACGCGCTCGCCGGTCAATTCGAACACGTCGGGCCAGCGCTCGAGCTTCGCGACGTCCTGCCGGCGCACCCAGCCGACCGCCTGACCGGCGATCTCGAAACGCAGGTGCGCGGCCGGATCGAAGCGGCGCGCAGCCGCGATGCACGGAAACGTCATCGCCGTCAGTCCTTCAGCGCGACGCGGATGCCGATCGCGATGAACGTCGCGCCGGCGATCCGGTCGAGCCACACGCCGGCCTTCGGGCGGCGCTTCAGCCATGCGCCGATCATCCCGGCGCCGACGCCGAACAGCGAGAAGATCGCGGCCGTCTGCAGCATGAACAGCGCGCCGAGTTCGAACATCTGCAGCGTCACGCTCTGCGTGCCGTGCGGATCGACGAACTGCGGCAGGAACACGACGAAGAACAGCGTGACCTTCGGGTTCATCAGGTTGCCGATCACGCTCTGTCGGAAGATCGTGCCGAGCGGCTGAGGCGGGCGCGCGTGCGCATTCGCGAGGCCCTGGCTGCGCAGCGCCTTGATGCCGATCCACACGAGGTACGCGGCGCCCGCGAGCTTCAGGATCTCGAACGCGACCGGCGACGAACGCAGCACGGCCGCGACGCCGAGCGCCGCGAGCGTCGTATGGAACAGGATCCCGGCCGTGAAGCCGAGCGCGGCGACGAAGCCGGCCGCGCGGCCCTGCGAAATGCCGCGCGCGAGCACCTGCAGGTTGTCGGGACCCGGCGCGAACGTAATCGCGATCGACGTGGCGAGAAACAGCATGAAGTTGGGCATCGTGACCTCGCGGCGTAACGTGAGTAAGGCAGGCCGGCGTTCAGTGGCCTGCGAATTCGGTGACGGTATAGACGGGCAGTCCCGCGTTGCGTAGCAGCGCCGAGCCGCCGAGATCGGGCAGGTCGATGATCGCCGCGCCTTCGACGACCACCGCGCCGAGCCGCTGCAGCAGGTTGCGCCCCGCCATCATCGTGCCGCCGGTCGCGATCAGGTCGTCCATGATGATCACGCGATCGCCGGGGCGGCACGCATCCTCGTGGATCTCGACCGTCGCGCTGCCGTATTCGAGGTCGTACGATTCCGAACGCGTCTTGTACGGCAGCTTGCCGACCTTGCGGATCGGCACGAAGCCGACGCTCAGCTCGTACGCGACGATCGGCGCGATGATGAAGCCGCGCGCGTCGAGGCCCGCGACGTAGTCGAGCTTCGCATCGACATAGCGTTCGACGAACAGGTCGACGAGGATGCGCAGCGCCTTCGGGCTCTGCAGCAGCGTCGTGATGTCGCGGAACATCACGCCCGGCTGCGGCCAGTCGGGCACCGTGCGGATCTGGCTGTGGATGAAGGCGACCGGATCGAGCGGCGCGCCCGACGACGAATGCGGCATGAAACTCTCCGAAAAAAACGGTGCGCGAAGATCGGGCACCGTTTCGAATAAATACGGGTCAGGTTATTAACCGCGACTCACGCGGCCGCGGCCGGCGGATCGCGCCGATGGCGCGACAGCCGCTCCTCCGCGAGCGCGAGCGCCTCGGGCAGCCCGCGCAGCACGACGATGTCGCTCGCGCGCAGCTTGGTCTGCGGATCGGGTTCGACGCCGCGGATGCCGTGCCGGCGGATCGCCGTGACTTCCAGCCCGAGCGCATACAGCCCGAGCTCCTCCAGCGAGCGCCCGACCGCGTCCGCGCGCGCATCGACCGGCACCGATTGTAGCCGCACCTGCTCGTGGTCGTCGTCGTCCGCGTCGTCCGCGCCGCGGAAATAGCCGCGCAGCAGGCTGTAGCGCTCGTCGCGCATCTCCTCGACGCGCCGCACGACCTTGCGCATCGGCACGCCGACCAGCACCAGCGTATGCGACGCGAGCATCAGGCTGCCTTCGACGATCTCCGGAATCACCTCGGTCGCGCCGGCCGCGAGCAGCTTCTCGAGATCGGCATCGTCGACGGTGCGCACGATCGCCGGCAGCGTCGGTTCGAGCTCGTGCACGTGATGCAGCACGCGCAGCGCCGACGGCGTGTTCGCGTAGGTGATCGCGACCGCCGCCGCGCGGTGGATACCGGCCGCGAGCAACGACTCGCGGCGCGCCGCGTCGCCGAACACGACCGATTCGCCGGCCGCCCCGGCCGCGCTCACGCGGTCCGGGTCGAGGTCGAGCGCGACATACGAAATGCCTTCCTGTTCGAGCATGCGCGCCAGGTTCTGGCCCGCGCGGCCGTAGCCGCAGATGATCACGTGGCCGCGCTGCTTGAGGCTTTGCGTCGCGATCCGCGTCATCTGCAGCGACTGCTGCATCCATTCGGTCGACGACAGCCGCATCACGATCCGGTCCGCGTTCTGGATCAGGAACGGCGCGGCGAGCATCGACAGCAGCATCGACGCGAGGATCGCCTGCAGCAGCGTCGAATCGACGAGATGGCGGTCGAGGATCAGGTTCAGCAGCACGAAGCCGAATTCGCCGGCCTGCGCGAGGCCGATGCCCGTGCGCATCGCGACGCCCGGCGTCGCGCCGAACAGCCGCGCGAGCCCCGCGATCATCGTCCCCTTGAACAGGATCTGCCCGACGAAGAAGCCGAGCACGAGCAACGGGTGCTCCCAGATCACGCGCGGATCGAGCAGCATCCCGGTCGTCACGAAGAACAGACCGAGCAGCACGTCGCGGAACGGCTTGATGTCCTCCTCGACCTGATGGCGGAACGGCGTCTCGGAGATCAGCATCCCCGCGATGAACGCGCCGAGCGCGAGCGACAGGCCGAACTTGTCGGTGATGAACGCGGCGCCGAGCGTGACGAGCAGCAGGTTCAGCACGAACAGTTCCTGCGAGCGGCGCCGCGCGACGACGTTGAGCCAGCGCGTCATGAAGCGTTGCCCGATGACCAGCAGCAGCGTGAGCGCGATCACGATCTTGACGGCCGCGAAACCGAGCGTCAGCGCGAGATCCTTCGACGATTCGGCGCCGAACGCGGCGATCACGATCAGCAGCGGCACCACCGCGAGATCCTGGAACAGCAGCACGCCGAAGATGTTGCGGCCGTGCTCGGTCTCGATCTCGAGCCGCTCGGCGAGCATCTTCGACACGATCGCCGTCGACGACATCGCGAGCGCGCCGCCGAGCGCGACGGCGCCCTGCCACGTGATGTGCACCCAGCGCTCGAACAGCGCGCCGAGCACGAGCGCGAGCACCAGCGTCGCGACGACCTGCAGCAGCCCGAGGCCGAACACGAGCCGCTGCATCGACCTCAGTTTCGCGAGCGAGAATTCGAGGCCGATCGAGAACATCAGGAACACCACGCCGAATTCCGCGAGATGCTCGGCGCGCTCGAGATCCGCCGCGATCCCGAGCGCGTGCGGGCCGACCAGGATGCCGACGGTCAGGTAGCCGAGCATCGGCGGGAGGTTCAGCGAACGGAACACGACGACGCCCACCACCGAAGCCAGCAGCAGCATGAGCGTCATTTCGAGCGGGGAAATCACGGGCAAAGCGTCCTCGTTCGTCGGGGCCACCGCAAAGCGGGCACGGTGGCGTAGCGTGGGATAGGCGACTTCGGACGAGTCCGAAGGCCCGGCGCGGCGAACAAACGCCTTTGCTATACTCCGCGCATGATAGCGAAAATCAATGACAACCGCGCGCTCGCGCTCGCCCGCGACGTGCTCGACATCGAGGCGGACGCCGTGCGTGCGCTGCGCGACCAGCTCGACGGCGACTTCATCCAGGCCGTCGCGCTGCTGCTCGGCTGCCGCGGCCGCGTGGTGGTGTCCGGTATCGGCAAATCGGGGCATATCGCCCGCAAGATCGCAGCAACGCTGGCCAGCACCGGCACGCCGGCCTTCTTCGTCCACCCTGCCGAGGCCAGCCACGGCGACCTCGGGATGGTCACCGCCGACGACGTCTTCATCGGCATCTCCTATTCCGGCGAATCGGAAGAACTCGTCGCGATCCTGCCGCTCGTCAAGCGGATCGGCGCGAAGCTGATCGCGATCACGGGCCGCGCGGAGTCTAGCCTCGGCACGCTCGCCGACGTGAACCTGAACGCCGCGGTCTCGAAGGAAGCGTGCCCGCTGAACCTCGCGCCCACCGCGAGCACGACCGCCGCGCTCGCGCTCGGCGATGCGCTCGCCGTCGCCGTGCTCGACGCGCGCGGCTTCGGTTCGGAAGATTTCGCGCGCTCGCACCCGGGCGGCGCGCTCGGCCGGCGCTTGCTCACCTACGTGCGCGACGTGATGCGCTCGGGCGACGACGTCCCGTCCGTCGGGCTCGACGCGACGCTGTCGGACGCGCTGTTCCAGATCACCGCGAAACGCCTGGGCATGACCGCCGTGGTCGACGCCGACGGCAAGGTCGCGGGCATCTTCACGGACGGCGACCTGCGCCGCGTGCTCGCGCGCGACGGCGACTTCCGCACGCTGCCGATCACCGATGTGATGACGCGCGACCCGCGCACGATTGCGCCGGATCACCTCGCGGTCGAGGCCGTGGAACTGATGGAGCGCCACCGGATCAACCAGATGCTGGTCGTCGATGCCGACGGCGCGCTGATCGGCGCGCTGAACATGCACGACCTGTTTTCGAAGAAGGTGATCTGATGAGCGCAGCGCTGACTGCGGCCGAACGCGCAAGCCGCGTGAAGCTGATGATTTTCGACGTCGACGGCGTACTGACCGACGGCGGCCTGCTGTTTACCGCGGCCGGCGACGCGATGAAGTCGTTCAATTCGCTCGACGGCCACGGCGTGAAGCTGCTCGGCGAAGCCGGCATCGCGACCGCGATCATCACGGGCCGCCGCTCGGAAATCGTCGCGGCGCGCGCGAAGGAAATGAAGATCACGCACCTGTTCCAGGGCGTCGAGAACAAGCTCGCCGTGTTCGCCGACCTGATCGCATCGCTCGGCCTCACCGCCGACGCATGCGGCTACATGGGCGACGACTGGCCCGACCTGCCGGTGATGCTGCGCTGCGGCTTCGCGACCGCGCCGGCGAACGCGCACCCCGAGGTGATCGCCCGCGCGCACTGGGTGGCCGAGGCCCGCGGCGGCCACGGCGCCGTGCGCGAAGCCTGCGACGCGATCCTGCGCGCGCAGCACCGCTATGACGCGCTGCTCGCAGCCGCCTGCGGAGCCTGACGGATGAACACGCATTTCCGCTGGACCCAGTTGCTGCCGCTCGCCGCGGTCGCCGCGCTCGCGGGCATCACCTGGTGGCTGCTGCAGGCGACGCTGCCGCCGCCGGGCGAAGGCACCGTGCAGCCGAAGCGCCATACGCCCGACTATTTCGCGGACAACTTCTCGGTCACCGAACTCGACCAGTCCGGCACGACCCAGTACCGGCTGACGGCCGCAAAGCTGATCCATTACGAAGACACCGAAAACAGCGACCTGACCGATCCGGCCATGCGCGCATTCCAGCCCGGCAAGCCGGTCGTGACGACCACCGCGAAGCGCGGCACCGTCAACGGCGACGTGTCGATCGTCGATTTGTACGACAACGCGCGCATCCTGCGCGCGGCCGGCGGCGGCGATCCGCAGATGCAGGCCGATTCCCAGCATTTCCGGATCTTCGTCAATGACGATGTGATCCAGACCGAAAAGCCGGTTAAACTTCAGCGCGGCCTGTCGCTCGTCAACGCGACCGACGGCATGAAGTACAACAACGTCACCCGGGTCATCGAGCTTTACGGCAACGTGCGCGGCACGATCGCCGCGGCGGACACGTCCGGCGGCTCGAAAGGTCAACCCAAGTAACGCTTCCCTCACGTGACTGCATGAACGAACCGTTCCCTCGACAGAATTCCGGCGGCGCTGCGCGCGCCGTCCGCGCCGCGCTCTCCGCGACGCTCGTGGCGCTCCCGCTGATCGGGCTGGCGCCGCTCGCCCATGCCGAGAAGGCCGACCAGGGCAAACCGATCAACGTCGAGGCCGACAACCTGACCTATGACGACCTGAAACAGGTCACGGTCGCAACCGGCAACGTCGTGATCACGAAGGGCACGATCATCATCAAGGGCGATCGTGTCGAAGTGCGCCAGGATCCGGAAGGCTATCAGTACGCGACGTCGTTCGGCAGCGGCAAGAAGCACGCGACGTTCCGCCAGAAGCGCGAAGGCCTCGACGAATACATCGACGGCGATGGCGAGCGCATCGACTACGACGGCAAGCAGGACCTGACCACGCTGACGACCGCCGCGACCGTACGCCGCCTGCAGGGCGCGTCGACGATCGCCGACACCGTGCACGGCAGCGTGATCACGTACGACGGCCAGCGCGACTTCTACACCGCGAAGGGCGGCAAGGACGTCGCGGCGCCGGGCAACCCGAACGGCCGCGTGCGCGCGATGCTGTCGCCGAAGAACGGCGGCCCCGCGCCGCTGAACGGCGCGCCGGCGAAGCTGTCGCCGTCGACCACGATCCAGGGAGCGCCGGGCCAATGAACGCGCTACCGAACCGCCAGCCGGCCGGCACCACGAGCTCGCTCGTCATCCGCAACCTGAAGAAGCGCTACGGCTCGCGCACGGTCGTCAAGGACGTGTCGCTCGACGTGAAGAGCGGCGAAGTCGTCGGGCTGCTCGGCCCGAACGGCGCCGGCAAGACCACGTCGTTCTACATGATCGTCGGCCTCGTGCCGCTCGACGCGGGCGAGATCTCGCTGAACGGCAGCTCGATCAGCCTGCTGCCGATCCACAAGCGCGCGTCGCTCGGCCTGTCGTACCTGCCGCAGGAAGCGTCCGTGTTCCGCAAGCTGACCGTCGAGGAAAACATCCGCGCGGTGCTCGAGCTGCAATTCGGCGAAGACGGCAAGCGGCTGTCGAAGGACGCGATCTCGTCGCGCACCGAAGCGCTGCTCGACGAGCTGCAGATCGGCCACCTGCGCGAGAACCCCGCGCTGTCGCTGTCGGGCGGCGAACGACGCCGTGTCGAAATCGCGCGCGCGCTCGCGACCAACCCGAACTTCATCCTGCTCGACGAACCGTTCGCCGGCGTCGACCCGATCGCGGTGCTCGAGATCCAGAAGATCGTCAAGTTCCTGAAGCAGCGCAACATCGGCGTGCTGATTACCGATCACAACGTCCGCGAAACGCTCGGCATCTGCGACCACGCCTATATCATCAGCGACGGCTCGGTGCTCGCCGCCGGCGCGCCGAGCGACATCATCGAAAACGAAAGCGTGCGCCGCGTGTACCTCGGCGAACACTTCCGCATGTAACTTCCTCCTCGTGGCTGGCTGCACCCCGCCCGGCATCGCCGCGCGGGGCCGCGCCCCGCTTCGCGGCCATGCCCGCGGCCGGGCGGCGCGCCGCGCGTAATCGCGGATGGCTCAACGCGCCTGGGTCGTGGCACACTGCCGGTATGACTCCCTCCTTGCCATGAAAGCCAGCCTTCAACTCCGCCTGTCGCAACATCTGGCGCTGACGCCCCAGCTACAGCAGTCGATCCGGCTCCTGCAGTTGTCGACGCTCGAATTGCAACAGGAAGTCGCGATGGCCGTCGCGCAGAACCCGCTGCTCGAGAACGACGACGAGTGGATCGCGAGCCCGCTGCGCGTCGCGGCGGACGGATCGCTGATCGCGCAGACGCCGCCCGCACAGAACACCGAACCGGCCGTGTCGAACGGCAGCGGCACGTCGGGCGATCGCGCGGAGCGCGACGAGCCGGCCGGCGCCGACGAATACGATTATGCGTCCGGCGACGGCAACGACGGCCCGCAATGGAATCTCGACGAATTCGGCCGCTCGAGCGGCGCGTCCGACGACGACGACCTCCCGCCGCTGCAGGTGCAGGAAGCCGCGACGTCGCTGCGCGACCACCTGTCCGCGCAGTTGCGCGTCACGCAGGCCAGCCCGCGCGATCGCGCGCTCGTGATGTTCCTGATCGAATCGCTCGACGACGACGGCTACCTGACCGCCACGCTCGACGAAGTGCTCGCCGACCTGCCGTCCGAGCTGGAGATCGACTGCGACGAACTGAACGCGGCGCTCGCGCTGCTGCACAGCTTCGACCCGGCCGGGGTCGGCGCCCGCTCGGCATCCGAATGTCTGAAGCTGCAGTTGCTGCGCCTCGATCCGTCCCCAACGCGCACGCTCGCGCTCGAGATCGTGTCGCAGCATCTCGAACTGCTCGCCGCACGCGACTTCACGCGGTTGCGCAAGCACCTGAAGGCGAGCGACGACGCGCTGCGCGACGCGCACGCGCTGATCCGCTCGCTGGAGCCGTTCCCCGGCGCCGCGTACGGCAAGGCCGAGGCCGACTACGTCGTGCCCGACATCATCGTGAAGAAGGCCGGCCAGGGATGGCTCGCGGAGCTCAATCCGGAGGTCGTGCCGCGCCTGCGGATCAACAACCTCTACGCGAACATCCTGCGCAACAGCCGCGGCGATCCATCGGCCGGTTCGCTGAAGCAGCAGCTCCAGGAAGCACGCTGGCTGATCAAGAACATCCAGCAGCGTTTCGACACGATCCTGCGCGTCGCGCAGGCTATTGTCGAGCGTCAGAAGAATTTCTTTGCGCACGGTGAAATTGCCATGCGCCCCTTGGTTTTGCGGGAAATAGCTGATACGCTGGGCCTACACGAGTCGACTGTCAGCCGTGTGACAACAGGCAAGTACATGCTGACCCCGTTCGGGACGCTTGAATTTAAGTACTTCTTCGGATCACACGTTTCAACCGACACCGGTGGCGCCGCCTCGTCGACCGCCATCCGAGCCCTGATCAAGCAACTGATAGGAGCTGAAGACCCAAAATCGCCACTTTCGGACAGCCGCATTGCCGAGCTGCTGGCAGAACAGGGTTTCGTGGTCGCGCGCCGCACGGTTGCCAAATATCGCGAAGCCCTCAAGATCCCGGCAGTGAATCTGCGCAAGTCTCTTTAGCCTGCTGCCTGCCCGGCGGCAGGCGTGTTCCGGCCACCGCGCACACGGGGAACAGGCCGGGCGACCTGTCCGCGATACACCGCCTCGTGCGGCACGGGCAAGTCGACCGGAGCGCCGCCTCGATGCGGCCGGGTGGTCACTCGCTTGGAGAAGCACTATGAACCTGAAGATCAGTGGACATCATCTCGAAGTCACGCCTGCAATTCGCGAATACGTGATCACCAAGCTGGACAGGGTGCTACGGCATAGCGATCAGGTGATCGATGGCACTGTGATCCTCTCGGTCGACAACCACAAGGAAAAGGACAAGCAGCAGCGCGCAGAAATCAACCTGCACCTGAAGGGCAAGGACATCTTCGTCGAAAGCGCAAACGGTAACCTGTACGCCGCGATCGATCTGTTGATCGACAAGCTGGATCGCCAGGTCGTCAAGCACATGGAGCGCCTGCAAACGCACGCGCACGACCCGATCAAGCTTCAACCGTCGATCGACCAGATCGAACTGCCGCCGCAGTAACCGTCACCGCAACACGCACGCCGCCCGGTTCGCCGGGCGTTTTTTTTGCGACTCCTCGCAGCGGTGCGACCGGTCCGTCCATGCTGCGCCACGCACGCGGCTGTGCTCTATAATGTTCCGGTTATCGCCGGGGGGCGTTGGGTGCGGTAGCTGCGTTGCAGGTTGCCGATGCCAAATGCCTTGATATCGCCGAACATGGAAAATCAGTCTGCCGCCGCAAGGAGACCCCAGGCCGCCCAATCGCCTGCCAACATGAATCGCCTAGCCAAAATCCTGCCCATAGAGAACGTCGTCATCGACCTCTCAGTCACCAGCAAGAAACGCGTGTTCGAACAAGCCGGGCTGATGTTCGAGAATCAGAACGGCATCGCCCGCAGCACCGTCACGGACAACCTGTTCGCGCGCGAGCGCCTCGGCTCGACCGGGCTCGGCGAAGGCGTCGCGATTCCGCACGGGCGCATCAAGGGTCTCAAGCACCCGCTCGCCGCGTTCGTCCGGCTCGCCGACGCGATCCCGTTCGAAGCGCCCGACGGCCAGCCGGTCGGCCTCCTGATTTTCCTGCTCGTCCCCGAGCAAGCCACCCAGCAGCACCTCGAAATCCTGTCGGAAATCGCGCAACTGCTGTCCGATCGCGACGCGCGCGAGCGTCTGCACAACGAAACGGATATCGCCGAGTTGCATCGCCTGCTCACTCAGTGGCAACCTTGAGTTGATCCGGGCGGAATACTTTCCCGTACGAGGCGGCATGCGCCGCCGTCCAGGGCCGCCCGGCGCCGGCCCGGCATGGCGACGTCCGTCGCCGCGCGCATGCACCGGCCCATTGGAGTGACGAGAGTCATGGATACGTCCAGCATCAACGCCCAGAGCATCTTCGACGACAACGCGGCCACGCTGAAACTGAGCTGGCTGACGGGGCATGAAGGCTGGGAACGCGGCTTTTCGGCCGACACGGTCGGCAACGCGACGTCGAGCGCCGACCTCGTCGGCCACCTGAACCTGATCCACCCGAACCGGATCCAGGTGCTGGGCGAAGCCGAAATCGACTACTACCAGCGCCAGACCGACGAAGACCGCTCGCGCCACATGGCCGAGCTGATCGCGCTCGAACCGCCGTTCCTCGTCGTCGCCGGCGGCGCCGCGGCGCCGCCCGAACTCGTGCTGCGCTGCACGCGCTCGTCGACCCCGCTGTTCACGACGCCGATGTCGGCCGCCGCAGTGATCGACAGCCTGCGGCTCTACATGTCGCGCATCCTCGCGCCGCGCGCGACGCTGCACGGCGTATTCCTCGACATCCTCGGGATGGGCGTGCTGCTGACCGGCGATTCGGGCCTCGGCAAAAGCGAACTCGGCCTCGAGCTGATCAGCCGCGGGCACGGCCTCGTCGCCGACGACGCGGTCGATTTCGTCCGTCTTGGCCCCGATTTCGTCGAAGGGCGCTGCCCGCCGCTGCTGCAGAACCTGCTCGAAGTGCGCGGCCTCGGCCTGCTCGACATCAAGACGATCTTCGGCGAGACCGCCGTGCGGCGGAAAATGAAGCTGAAGCTGATCGTCCAGCTCGTTCGGCGCCCCGACGGCGAATTCCAGCGCCTGCCGCTCGAAAGCCAGACCGTCGACGTGCTCGGTTTGCCGATCAGCAAGGTCACGATCCAGGTCGCGGCCGGCCGCAACCTCGCGGTGCTCGTCGAGGCGGCCGTCCGGAACACGATCCTGCAGTTGCGCGGAATCGACACGTTGCGCGATTTCATGGATCGGCAACGACTCGCGATGCAAGATCCCGACAGTCAGTTCCCCGGCAAACTGGTGTAACCCGCACGCGCCGGCCGCGCACCGCCGACGCGTCGAGCCGGTGCTATGATGAAACGTCAGGATTCTCTGCTTCCCATGCGCATCGTCCTAATCACCGGCATCTCCGGCTCAGGCAAGTCCGTCGCGCTGAACGCGCTCGAAGACGCAGGCTATTACTGCGTCGACAACCTGCCGCCGCATGTGCTCCCCGAACTCGCCCGCTACCTCGCCCAGGACGGTCAGCGCCGGCTCGCGGTCGCGATCGACGCGCGCTCGAGCGCATCGCTCGATGAAATGCCCGGCCTGATCCGCGAGCTGTCGCGCGAACACGACGTCCGCGTGCTGTTCCTCAACGCGAGCACCCAGGCGCTGATCCAGCGCTTCTCCGAAACGCGCCGCCGCCATCCGCTGTCCGGCTCCCTGTCGCACGATGCCGACGTCGGCCTGCTGTCGTCGCTCGAGGAAGCGATCGAGCGCGAACGCGACCTCGTCGCGCCGCTCGCCGAGTTCGGCCACCAGATCGATACGAGCACGCTGCGCGCGAATGTGCTGCGCACGTGGGTCAAGCGCTTCATCGAGCAGAAGAACAACGACCTGATGGTGATGTTCGAGTCGTTCGGCTTCAAGCGCGGCGTGCCGCTCGACGCCGACCTGATGTTCGACGTTCGCGCGCTGCCGAATCCGTATTACGACCACGAGTTGCGCCCGCTCACCGGGCTCGACCAGCCGGTCATCGCCTTTCTCGACGCACTGCCGATCGTCCACCAGATGATCGACGACATCCATGCGTTCCTGATGAAATGGCTGCCGCACTTCCGCGATGACAACCGCAGCTACCTGACCGTCGCCATCGGCTGCACGGGCGGCCAGCATCGCTCGGTGTTCATCGCGGAAACGCTCGCCGCGCGCCTCGCGCACGAGGCGAACGTGATCGTGCGGCATCGTGACGCGCCAGTGGATGTCGACGCGTCGTCGCGGCTCGTCTCCGAGGTCGACCGACCCTAGCGACACCCGCCCTTTCGTCAGCGCGCCATGTCCTCCCTATCGACCACCCTGATCGACCTGCCGCTGTTTCCGCTGCACACGGTGCTGTTTCCGGGGGGCCTGCTCCCGCTCAAGGTGTTCGAGGCGCGCTATCTCGACATGTCCCGCGCGTGCCTGCGCGACGACGCGCCGTTCGGCGTGTGCCTGCTGAAGAGCGGGCCCGAAGTCGCACAGGACGGCGCCGTGTCGGTGCCCGAGACCATCGGCTGCATGGCGCGCATCACCGAGTGCGATACCGGCGAATTCGGGATGCTGTTCCTGCACGCGGTCGGCACGCAGCGTTTCGAACTGCTGTCGTATCGCGTCGAAGGCAACGGGCTGCTGGTCGGCATCGCGGAGCCGCTGCCCGACGACATCCCGCTCGAAGGCGAGCAGGCACTCGCGCAGTTCGGCTCGTGCGCCGAGGTGCTCGAGCGCATCATCGACGCGCTGAAGAAATCCGAGCCGGGCAAGCTGCCGTTCGGCGAACCGTTCCGCCTCGACGATCCGAGCTGGGTGTCGAACCGCCTCGCGGAACTGCTGCCGCTCGACCTGCGTGCGCGGCAAAAGCTGATGGAGTTTCCGGACGTCGGCGCACGCATCGACGCCGTGCACCACGTGCTCGACCGGCACGGCTGGCTGTGAGTGCCCCCCAAACCTGTCGCGTCGCGCCAGCCCCCCGAGGGGGCAAGAAAACTTGGGACGACCCGGCGTTTTCTTGAGTGCCCCAAAACCTGCGGCTTCGCGCCAGCCCCTCCGCCGAAGAAGCCATTCCCCACCGGGATTTCCTTCTGAGCGGAAAACATGGGACGACCGGGCGTTTTCTTGAGCGCGCGGCCCGCGCCTTCCCTGTTCGTTAAAGCAGCGGCCCGCTCAGTGCATCGAGCAGCTTGCGCACGGGCGCCGGCACGCCGTACGCATCGAGCCGGTTCAGCGGCACCCACGCGGTCTCCGCGTCCCGTGCGTGCGACGGCAAGCCGCCGCCGTCCGCCATGTCGCTCAGCCGCGGCTCGATCTCGAGCTTGAAATGCGTAAACGTGTGCGTGAACGGCGCAAGCGGCACCGGGCCGCCGCCGCCGAAGCCGTGCGCAAGCTTCGCGAGTGCGGCATCGCCGTCCGCTTGCGGCAGGCTCCACAGGCCGCCCCAGATGCCGGCCGGCGGCCGCCGTTCGAGCAGCACGGCGTCGCCATCGCGCAGCACGAGCATCCAGGTCTTGCGGGTCGGCACGGCCTTCTTCGGCCGCGCGGCCGGCAGTTCGCGCTGGCGGCCCGTCGATTGCGCGACGCAGTCGCCCGCGAACGGGCAACGCGCGCAATCGGGCTTGCCGCGCACGCACAGCGTCGCGCCGAGATCCATCAGGCCCTGCGTATACGCGCTCACGTCGGCCGCGTTCGCGGCGTCAGGCAGCAGCGATTCGGCGAGCGCCCACATGTCGTTCTCGACGCGCTTCTCGCCCGGAAAGCCCTCGACGCCGAACACCCGCGCGAGCACGCGCTTCACATTGCCGTCGAGGATCGTCGCGCGGGCGCCGTACGCGAACGACGCGATCGCCGCGGCCGTCGAGCGGCCGATGCCCGGCAGTTCGGCCAGCGCGTCGGGCGTCGCCGGAAACGCGCCGCCGTGCTCGGCGACGACGACCTGCGCGCAACGGTGCAGGTTGCGCGCGCGCGAGTAGTAGCCGAGCCCTGCCCACAGCGCCATCACGTCGTCGATCGGCGCGGCCGCGAGCGCGGCGACGTCAGGGTAGCGTTCGAGAAAGCGTGCGTAATACGGGATGACGGTCGACACCTGCGTCTGTTGCAACATGATTTCCGACAGCCAGATCCGGTACGGATCGCGGGTGTTCTGCCACGGCAGGTCGTGGCGGCCGTGCTCGCGCTGCCACGCGATCAGGCGCGTGGCAAACGTGCGGTGCAGCGGCGTGACGGGAAACGGAGCGGGGGCGATGCGGGGCGGCTTCAAGTTATCTAATCGCGGAAAAAGGTTTCAACGCTGGCAGGTCGGACAGAAATAGGTCGACCGCTGGCCCTGCACGATCTGGCGGATCGGCGTGCCGCATACGCGGCAAGGCTGGCCGGCTCGGTCGTAAACGAAGCAGTCGAGCTGGAAATAGCCGCTTTCGCCGTTGCTGCCGACAAAGTCGCGCAACGTGCTGCCGCCGCGCTCGATCGCATCGGCGAGCGTCGCGCGCACCGCGTCGGCCAGCCGCTCGTAGCGCGGCAGCGACACCTTGCCGGCGGCCGTCGTCGGCCGGATGCCGGCGCGAAACAGGCTCTCCGACGCATAGATGTTGCCGACGCCGACGACCATGTCGCCCGCGAGCAGCGCCTGCTTGACCGACACCGTGCGGCCGCGCGTGCGCGCATGCAGCAGCGCGCCGGTGAACGCCGGCGAGAACGGTTCGACGCCGAGGCTCGCGAGAAGCGGATGCGCATGCACGTCGCCCGCTTCGCGCGGGTGCCACAGCACGGCGCCGAAGCGGCGCGGATCGCGGAACCGCAGCACGAATTCGTCGAAGATCCAGTCGATGTGGTCGTGCTTCGCGGCGACGGGCACGCCGGCCGCGGGCAGCACGCGCAGCGTGCCCGTCATGCCGAGATGGACGATGAACCAGCCCGCGTCGACCTCGAACAGCAGGTATTTGCCGCGACGCTCGACGGCGAGCACCTCGCGCGCGCGCAACTGCTCGGCGAGCCCCGCCGGCACGGGCCAGCGCAGCATCGCGGTACGGACGTCGACACGCTCGACGCGGCGGCCCGCGACAAAGGGCTCGATGCCCCGGCGCGTGACTTCGACTTCTGGCAACTCTGGCATGTTTTGCGGGTCTGAGACTCGATTTACGATCGTGCGTGTATTGTAGCGAGCGCGTTACAATCGGTTGAAACATCGAACGGATTTCCATGACTCTGCCCTCGAAGCTGCTTCAGAAGCGCCCCGCCGCCGTGCGCGGCGTGCGCGCCTTCCCGGTCCGCCGTGCACTCGGCGCCGCGCTGTTTGCCGCCTGGACCCTCACCGCCTTCCCGGCTCACGCGCAGGATCCGGCATCGGACGACGCGGAGCCGCAGGGTGCGTTCGAGCATGTGATGCCGGACGAGCAGAAGAATCTCCCCGGTGTCCCGCTGACGAGCCAGATCGTCTACCAGGTGCTCGCCGCCGAGGTCGCGCTCCAGCGCAACCAGCCGGCGCCGGCGTACCAGACCTACCTCGCGCTCGCCCGCGACACGCGCGATCCGCGCATGGCGCAGCGTGCGACCGAGATCGCGCTTGGCGCGCAGAGCCCGGCCGACGCGCTGTCCGCCGCGAACCTGTGGCGCCAGTACGCGCCGGACTCGAACCGTGCGTCGCAAGTCGACGCCGCGCTGCTGGTGCTCGCCGGCAAGCCGGCCGACGCGCAGCCGATGCTCGCGCGCGAGCTGGCCCGTGCGACCGGCGAGACGCGCGGCCCCGCGATCCTCGCGCTGCAGGCGCTGCTCGTGCGCGGCTCCGACCGCGTCGGCGGCCTCGCGGTGCTGAAGGACATGCTGAAGAACGACATGAACCGGCCCGAGGCGCAGCTCGCGATCGCGCGGCAACAGCTCGCGGTCGACGACAAGGACGGCGCCGCGCAGTCGCTTAAGCAGGCGCTGCAGCTCCGCCCCGACTACCTGCCGGCAGCCCTGATGCTGTCGCAGATGGGGCCGGCGGAACGCGCGGCGGGCATCGCGTCGTTCGAGAAATATGTTCAGCAGAATCCGAGGTCGCGCGACGCGCGGCTCGCGCTGTCGCAGCTCTATCTTGCCGACGATCGCCTCGACGACGCGCAGAAGCAGTTCGAGACGATGCGCAAGCTCGACTCGAAGGATCCGACGCCGCTGATGGCGCTCGCGCTGATCAAGATCCAGCTGAAGAAACTCGACGAAGCGACCGCCTACCTGAAGCAGTACGTGCAGCTCGGCAACAAGCAGCCGAACCTCGACGTCGGTCAGGGCTACATCTACCTCGCGCAGATCGCGATCGACCAGGACAACGACGCGCAGGCGTCGCAATGGCTCGACAAGGTCGACCAGACGAGCCAGCACTATCTCCCCGCGCAGATCACGCGCGCGCAGTTGCTGCAGAAACAGGGCAAGACCGACGAGGCGCGCAAGGTGCTCGACGACCTGCCGATCACCGATCCGCGGGACGCGGCCGTGGTTGCGCGCACCGACGCGTCGATCCTGTTCACCGCGAAGCGCTATCCGGAAGCCGAGGCGCGGCTCGGGCAAGCGGTCCAGGATTTCCCCGACGATCCCGACCTGCGCTACGACTACGCGATGGCGGCCGAAAAGACCGGCCACTACACGACGATGGAAAAGCAGTTGCGCGAGCTGATCCGCACGCAGCCCGACAACCCGCAGGCGTACAACGCGCTCGGCTATTCGCTCGCCGACCGCAACCAGCGCCTGCCCGAAGCCAGCAAGCTGATCGACAAGGCGATGACGCTCGCGCCGAACGACGCGTACATCATGGACAGCCTCGGCTGGGTGAAGTACCGGATGGGCGACACGGTCGGCGCGACGAAGGTCCTGCAGCGCGCGTACGAACTGCAGCCGAACGCCGAAATCGGCGCGCATCTCGGCGAAGTGCTGTGGAAGAGCGGCGCGCAGGACGACGCACGCTCCGCGTGGCGTGCCGCGCAGAAGCTCGAGCCCGACAACGAAACGCTCGTGCAGACGCTGAAACGCCTGCAGATCAACGGCCTCTGATGCAGATGTTCCCGATGCTTTCCCTGTCCTCCCGCGCGCAGCGCACGCTGGCCGCGGCCGGCGCGGCGCTCGCGCTCGCCGGCTGCGCGAGCACGCCGCCATCGGCAAGCGCGCCGACAGGCACGGCGCTGCAGACTGCCGCGACGCACGCTTACCATGGCCGCTTCGCGGTGCAGTACGACGACCGTCTCGGCAGGCAACAGAACGTGTACGGCAACTTCGACTGGCAGGAGCACGGCGACGACGTATCGCTCGAACTGCGCAGCCCGCTCGGCCAGACGCTCGCAGTCGTGAAATCGACGCCGCAGGCAGCGTCGCTCGAGCTGCCGAACCGTCCGACGCAATATGCGGCAGACGTCGGCGACCTGATGCAGCGAACACTCGGCTTCGCACTGCCGCTCGCGGGCCTGCGCTACTGGCTGCTGCCGACGCCTGCGCCCGCGACGCCCGCGGAAACGCTACGCGATCCGGCCGACGGCACGCGCGTCACGCAGATCCGCCAGGACGGCTGGACCATCGACTACCTTGCCTACGCGGATGCCCCGGCCACGGGCGTCAAACGCGTCAACCTCGTGCGCGCGACACCGCCGCTCGACATCAAGCTCGTGCTCGATCAGTGAGCACGAGCACCTAGCCCCGACATACGCATGACCGATTCGACCCGCTCGCTGCGCAACTGCCTTGCGCCCGCGAAACTCAACCTGTTCCTGCACATCACCGGCCGCCGCCCGAACGGCTATCACGATCTGCAGAGCGTGTTCCAGCTGCTGAACTGGGGCGACACGCTGCACTTCACGCTGCGCGACGACGGTCGTGTCGCGCGCGTCACCGACGTGCCCGGCGTGCCCGAAGAAAGCGATCTCGTCGTGCGCGCGGCCAGCCTGCTGAAGACGCACACGGGCACCGCGTTCGGTGTCGACATCGAGATCGACAAGTGCCTGCCGATGGGCGCCGGCCTCGGCGGCGGCAGCTCCGACGCGGCGACGACGCTGCTCGCGCTGAACCGGCTGTGGCAACTCGACCTGCCGCGCGCGGAGCTCCAGTCGCTCGCGGTAAAACTCGGCGCGGACGTCCCGTTTTTTATTTTTGGAAAAAATGCGTTCGCAGAGGGTATCGGAGAAGAATTAGCTGAGGTAGAATTGCCGACTCGCTGGTTCTTGGTTGTGACGCCACGCGTTCATGTCCCGACCGCTGAAATATTTTCAGATGAGTTGTTGACAAGAGATTCGAAGCCCGTCACAATTACTGACTTTCTTGCACAGCAAAACAGCGATGCGGGATGGCCAGACAGCTTCGGCCGGAACGATATGCAGCAAGTTGTGACAAGTAAGTACGCGGAAGTTGCGCAGGTGGTCAAAACGTTGTATGATTTGACCCCCGCGAGGATGACCGGCTCCGGAGCAAGCGTGTTTGCAGCGTTTCGCAGCAAGCACGAGGCAGAAGCGGCGAAAGCCAAGCTGCCCGCCAGTTGGAACGGCGCAGTTGCCGAGAGCCTGAACGAGCATCCGCTCTTCGCTTTCGCGTCATGAAGTTTTACTTTGCCGGATGGCCTACACAAGTCCGGTGAAGTTATCAGTTAAGTGTAGGGGAGTCGCCAAGTTGGTCAAGGCACCGGATTTTGATTCCGGCATGCGAGGGTTCGAGTCCTTCCTCCCCTGCCAAAAATTTTCCCGCATTTCCCGCCTAAGCCTGAAGCAGGTGCACGATGAGCAGCCATGACGGCCTGATGGTTTTTACTGGCAACGCGAATCCCGCGCTCGCCCAGGAAGTCGTCAACATTCTTGGAATTCCCCTCGGCAAAGCGATGGTCAGCCGTTTCTCCGACGGCGAGATCCAGGTCGAGATCCAGGAAAACGTGCGTGGCAAGGACGTCTTCGTCCTGCAATCCACGTGCGCACCGGCGAACGACAACCTGATGGAACTGATGATCATGGTCGATGCGCTCAAGCGCGCATCCGCCGGCCGGATCACTGCAGCCATCCCCTACTTCGGCTACGCCCGTCAGGATCGCCGCCCGCGTTCGGCGCGCGTCGCGATCTCGGCGAAGGTCGTCGCGAACATGCTGGAAATCGCCGGCGTCGAGCGGATCATCACGATGGATCTGCACGCCGACCAGATTCAGGGCTTCTTCGACATCCCGGTCGACAACATCTACGCAACGCCGATCCTGCTGGGTGACCTGCGCAAGCAGAACTACTCGGATCTGCTCGTCGTGTCGCCGGACGTCGGCGGCGTGGTGCGTGCCCGGGCACTCGCGAAGCAACTCAACTGCGATCTCGCGATCATCGACAAGCGTCGTCCGAAGGCGAACGTCGCCGAGGTGATGAACATCATCGGTGAAGTCGAAGGCCGCACCTGCGTGATCATGGACGACATGGTCGATACGGCCGGCACGCTCTGCAAGGCCGCGCAAGTGCTGAAGGACCGCGGTGCGAAGCAGGTATTCGCGTACGCGACGCACCCCGTGCTGTCGGGCGGCGCCGCCGACCGCATCGCCGCATCGGCACTCGACGAGCTGGTCGTCACCGATACGATCCCGCTGTCGGCCGAATCGCTGGCGTGCTCGAAGATCCGCTCGCTGACGAGCGCGAGCCTGCTGGCCGAGACGTTCTCGCGGATCCGCCGCGGCGATTCGGTGATGTCGCTGTTCGCGGAATCCTGATCGCGAGTCGACGCAACAAAGCATGCGCAGAAAGCGAAGCGGCAACGCTTCGCTTTTTGCACAATCGGACGGGATAGACGAAACCCCGGCCGTTTCATCGGGGGCCGCCGTTTGACGGCCCCGTTTTACTGCCTGGTCGCGGGCAGCTATTGGAGAATTACATGAAAGTCGTCGCTTTCGAGCGCCAAGAGCAAGGTACGGGTGCGAGCCGCCGCCTGCGCAACGCCGGTAAGACCACGGGTATCGTTTACGGTGGCGAAGCAGCCCCGCAAAAGATCGAACTCGATCACAACGCCCTGTGGCACGCCCTGAAGAAGGAAGCTTTCCACTCGTCGATCCTCGACCTCGAAGTGGCCGGCCAGTCGCAACAGGTTCTGCTGCGCGACGTGCAATACCACCCGTTCAAGCAACTGGTGCTGCACGTGGACTTCCAGCGCGTTGACGCGTCGAAGAAGCTGCACACGAAGGCACCGCTGCACTTCCTGAACGCTGAAATCAGCCCGGCCGTGAAGCTGTCGAGCGCGATCGTTTCGCACGTCGCGACGGAAATCGAAATCGAGTGCCTGCCGGCCGACCTGCCGGAGTTCCTCGAAGTCGACCTGTCGAAGATCGAAGCCGGTCAATCGCTGCACGCGAAGGACATCACGCTGCCGAAGGGTGTCGCGCTGGTCGCACACGTCGACGCGGAAAACCCGGTTGTCGCATCGGCGACGATCCCGGCTGGTGCCGTGTCGGACGCAGGCGAAGGCGAAACGCCGGCTGCCTAAGCGGCTGCCTACGCGCCCAATCGATCCGTTTCACGAAACGGTCGACGCAACCCGCCGCGGCTTGCCCGGCGGGTTTTTCTTTTTCTGCGCCCAGGCGGCCGTTGCCGCCTTCGAAACGTCATGATCAAACTGATCGTCGGCCTCGGCAATCCCGGGGCGGAATACACTGCGACGCGCCATAACGCCGGCTTCTGGCTGATCGACCAGCTCGCCCTCGAAGCAGGCACGACGCTGCGCGACGAGCGCCGCTTCCACGGCTTCTACGCGAAAGCGCGCCTGCACGGCGAGGAAGTCCACCTGCTCGAGCCGCAGACCTACATGAACCGCTCCGGCCAGTCGGTCGTCGCGCTCGCGCAATTCTTCAAGATCCTGCCCGACCAGATCCTCGTCGCGCACGACGAGCTCGACCTGCCGCCCGGCACCGTGAAGCTGAAGCTCGGCGGCGGCAGCGGCGGCCACAACGGCCTCAAGGACATCTCCGCGCACCTGTCGACGCAGCACTACTGGCGGCTGCGGATCGGCATCGGCCATCCGCGCGACCTGATTCCGGAAAGCGCGCGCGCCGGCGCGAAGCCCGACGTCGCGAACTTCGTGCTGAAGCCGCCGCGCCGCGAGGAACAGGACGTGATCGACGCGTCGATCGAACGCGCGCTCGCCGTGATGCCGATGGTCGTCAAGGGCGAACTCGACCGCGCGACGATGCAGCTGCATCGCAACTGATCGCGTCGCACCGGCCCGGTGCATCGGGCCGTCCGGCGCCGCCGGGCGGTACCGCCCTCCCCACCGCGACGCGCACATGCGGTAATCTCGTCGTTTTGCCCGACAGGAGCCAGCGGTGAGCCGTTACTGGAGCGACGTCGTTCAGCAACTCGTGCCTTACGTGCCGGGCGAACAGCCCGCACTCGCGCACCCCGTCAAGCTGAACACCAACGAGAATCCCTATCCGCCGTCGCCGCGCGTCGTCGCGGCGATCGCACGCGAACTCGGCGAGACCGGCGACACGCTGCGCCGCTATCCTGATCCGGTCGCGCGCGCGCTGCGCGAGACGGTCGCGGCCCATCACCGCATCAAGCCGGAACAGGTGTTCGTCGGCAACGGCTCCGACGAGGTGCTCGCACATACGTTCCAGGCGCTCCTGAAACACGAGCGGCCGCTGCGCTTTCCCGACATCACGTACAGCTTCTATCCGACGTATGCGCGCCTGTACGGCGTCGAGACCACGGTCGTGCCGCTCGCGGACGATTTCTCGATCCGCGTCGACGACTATCTCGACGATGCCGGCGGCGTGCTGTTCCCGAATCCGAACGCGCCGACCGGGCGCGCACTGCCGCTCGCGGACGTCGAGCGGATCGCGGCCGCGAATCCGTCGTCGGTCGTCGTGATCGACGAGGCGTATGTCGATTTCGGCGCGCAGTCGGCGATTTCGCTGATCGACCGCCATCCGAACCTGCTCGTCGTGCACACGACGTCGAAGGCGCGCTCGCTCGCGGGCATGCGCGTCGGCTTCGCGTTCGGCGATGCGGCACTGATCGACGCGCTGAACCGCGTGAAGGACAGCTTCAACTCCTATCCGCTCGACCGGCTCGCGCAGGTCGCCGCTCAGGCGGCATACGAGGACACCGACTATTTCGGCGCAACCTGCCGGCGCGTGATCGACAGCCGGACGCGGCTCACGCAAGCACTCGACTCACTCGGCTTCGACATCGTGCCGTCGGCCGCGAATTTCGTATTCGCGCGCCATCCCGCGCACGATGCGGGCACGATCGCGGCAAAGCTGAAGGAACGGGAAATTTTCGTGCGGCACTTCCGGCTGCCGCGGATCGACCAGCACCTGCGCATCACCGTCGGCACCGACGCCGAATGCGACGCGCTCGTCGCGGCGCTGCGCGAGCTGCTTGCCTGAAACGGAAGAACCGGCGCCGGACGGCGCCGCTCGGGAAGCGTGACGCGTGCGCCGATAGACCAAAGCGCGCGCGTCACCGCGGGGTCACGACGCGTCGTCGCCCTTCCCGGCGATCAACGCGTGATACTTCTCCATCAATTGCGCATGCGATTCGTCATGCTGCGGATCGCGCGGAATGCATTCGACCGGACACACCTGCTGGCACTGCGGTTCGTCGAAATGGCCGACGCACTCGGTGCACTTGTTCGGGTCGATCACGTAGATGTCCGGGCCCATCGAAATCGCGCCGTTCGGGCACTCGGGCTCGCACACGTCGCAATTGATGCACTCGTCGGTAATCATCAAAGCCATACTGATCTCACTTCTTCAGGCCGCCGGCCGGCTTCGCAACGAAACCGGCCGGCGCCGCGTCACGCGGCAGGGCCTCCCATCGCGGTGACTTTCTCGGTCAGCCATTTCTCGACGGACGGGAACACGAACTTGCTGACATCGCCGCCCAACTGCGCGATTTCGCGCACGATCGTCCCCGAGATGAACTGGTACTGATCGGACGGCGTCATGAACATCGTCTCGACGTCGGGCAGCAGGTAGCGGTTCATCCCCGCCATCTGGAACTCATATTCGAAATCGGACACGGCGCGCAGGCCGCGCACGATCACGCGTGCGTTGTTGGTACGGACAAAGTCCTTCAGGAGACCGGTGAAACTCATCACCTTCACGTTCGGATAGTGGCCGAGCACCTCGTTCGCAATCGTCAGACGTTCTTCGAGCGAGAAGAACGGCTTTTTCGCGCGGCTGTCGGCAACGCCAACCACCAGCGTATCAAAAATGCTCGACGCACGCCGCACGAGGTCTTCGTGCCCGCGCGTCAGCGGATCGAACGTACCGGGATACACGGCGACTACCATGTCGCTCCTCCTGTCATCACGCAAACGGGATGGCAGCCGTGCGATGCGCACGCAGCTGCCGGGATGGGCATGCGTCGCCTTTGCGGCGCGCCGCCTCGTATCGAACGCGCATTATTCATCATTTTCGCGCCGCAGCAAATGATAGTGAACCGCACCCGCCTTGCCGTGCTTCACGACCTGCCAGCCCGCGAGCGCGTCGTGCGCGGCCGGATCGAGTTCCGCCCCCGTCTCGACGTACAGCGCGCCGTCCGCCGCGACGAGCGGCGCCGACAGCGCGATCGCGCGCTCGAGCGCAGCGGAATCGCCGAACGGCGGATCGAGAAACACGACGTCGAACGCGCCCGGCGTGAGCCCGGCCGCGAGCCGCAGCGCATCGGCTTCGGCGACTTCGACCGAGCGTGCGCCGAGCTTGTCCTTGATCGCACGCAGTTGCTGCGCGGCGCGCGGATGGCGTTCGACCATCACGACGCTCGCTGCGCCGCGCGACGCGGCTTCGAAGCCGAGCGCGCCGGTGCCCGCGAACAGGTCGAGGCAGCGCCGGCCTTCGAGATCCTGGCCGAGCCAGTTGAACAGCGTCTCGCGCACGCGATCGGGCGTCGGCCGCAGGCCGTCGAGATCGAGCACCGCGAGCGGCGTGCGTTTCCAGTCGCCGCCGATGATGCGGATCGTGTGCGGCTTGCCGCGGCCGGGAGGGGCCGCCGGGCGGCCGGAAGAAGAACGGGACATACGGAATAGTGACAACGGAGGGACCGGGCGCGCGCAGGGCGCACCGCCAAACAGGCGCACGTTACCACAGCGGCGGCGCACACTGACGCGAGCGCCGCGCCGCACTGATAAAATGCACGGTTTCGGCCGCCGTGCGCCGCGCCCGCGCGAACGCAGAACGGCCCCTCCGGCGCCCCGCCTCTGGCGGCGGCCCGCCCTCTTCCCGACGTCAGACCATGTTCAGCTTCTTCAAACGATTCAAGAAAACGCAGGAGCCCGATCCCGCGGAATCGCAATCGGCCGACGCGTCGCAAACGGACGAGCCGTCCGATGCGCCCGCGGCCGACGTGCCGCAGGCGCCCGTGCAACCGGCCGCGCCGGCCATCGTGATGACGGTCACGCCGACCAACGACGGCCGCGACGAAGTCGTCGAGACGGTCGAGATCGTCCCGCCGCCGCTGCAGGACGCATCCGCGAAGAAATCGTGGCTTGCGCGCCTGAAAACGGGGCTCGCGAAGACGGGCTCCAGCATCACCGGCGTATTCGTCAACACGAAGATCGACGAGGATCTGTACGAGGAGCTCGAAACCGCGCTGCTGATGTCCGACGCGGGCGTCGACGCGACCGAATACCTGCTCGACGCGCTGCGCGAAAAGGTGCGCACGGGCCGGCTGACCGACCCGCAGCAGGTGAAGAGTGCGCTGCACGACCTGCTCGTCGAGCTGCTGAAGCCGCTCGAGAAATCGCTGATGCTCGGCCGCGCGCAGCCGCTCGTGATGATGATCACCGGCGTGAACGGCGCAGGCAAGACGACCAGCATCGGCAAGCTCGCGAAGCATCTGCAGAGCTTCGACCAGTCGGTGCTGCTGGCCGCGGGCGACACGTTCCGCGCGGCCGCGCGCGAACAGCTGGCGGTCTGGGGCGAGCGCAACAACGTGACGGTCGTGCAGCAGGAAAGCGGCGATCCGGCCGCGGTGATCTTCGACGCGGTCAGCGCCGCGCGCGCGCGCAAGATCGACGTGATGATGGCCGACACGGCCGGCCGCCTGCCGACGCAGCTCCACCTGATGGAAGAGCTGAAGAAGGTGAAGCGCGTGATCTCGAAGGCGCACGACGGCTCGCCGCACGAAGTGCTGCTGGTGATCGACGCGAACACCGGCCAGAACGCGCTCACGCAGGTGAAGGCATTCGACGACGCGCTCGGCCTCACGGGCCTCATCGTCACGAAGCTCGACGGCACCGCGAAGGGCGGAATTCTCGCCGCGATCGCGCGGCAACGCCCGGTGCCCGTCTACTTCATCGGCGTCGGCGAGAAGGTCGAGGACCTGCAGCCGTTCAGCGCCGTGGAATTCGCGGACGCGCTGCTCGGCTGAACGCCGCCGGCACGTATTGCACGGGGCGCCTTCGGGCGCCTTTTTTCATGCGCGCCCGGGGCGCGCTGAACTCATTCGGCGTCGGGCTGCGCGCCGGGCTCGGCGGTCTTGAACGCGTCGAGCGTCGAGGCATGGTCGGCGATCCGCTGGATCGTCGGATAGCGCGTCGTGTCGACCGAGAAGCGGTTCGCGTTGAACACCTGCGGCACGAGACATACGTCGGCGAGCGTCGGCATATCGCCGAAGCACAGCTTGCCGGTGCGCGGATCGTTCGCAAGGCGCGTCTCGAGCGTGTCGAAGCCCGCCTCGATCCAGTGCCGGTACCACGCGTTCTTCGCCTCTTCGGGCACCTGCAGCATGTGCTTCAGGTACTTCAGCACGCGCAGATTGTTGAGCGGATGGATTTCGCACGCGATCTGCAGTGCGATCGCGCGCACATACGCGCGGTCGACCGGCTGCTTCGGCAGCAACGCCGGCTCGGGATGGGTTTCTTCGAGATATTCGATGATCGCGAGCGACTGCTGCAGCGTTGCGTCGCCGTCGGTCAGCGTCGGCACGACCGCATCCGGATTCAGCGCACGGTACTCGTCCTTCAGTTGCTCGCCGCCGTTGCGCAGCATGTGCACGGGGACATAGTCGAACGGCAACTGCTTCAGGTTCAGGGCGATCCGCACGCGGTACGACGCGGAACTGCGGAAATAGCTGTAGAGCTTCATGGGATGTCTCTCGTAGTCGTATTCGGCCGGCAACGGCACAGGGCGCGGCGCAGCCGGCACGCGCACCGCCGGGAATCAGAGTGTAGCGCGATGCGCGGCCGCGCTTGTGCCGGCCGCACCCGTGCGATACTCGGGGCATTCCTCACCGCTCACCGCGCGGCCCGATGCCGGCCGCCCGCCCCACGCCCCGATGACCGCTTCCCACGATCCCGCCGCCGTTCCGTTCCCTTGCGCCCGCTTCATCAAGGAAATCGGCCGCGGCCCGCACGGCGCGCGCGCGCTGTCCGCCGAGGACACGTTCGAACTCTATCGCGCGATGCTCGAAGCACGCGTGTCGGACGTCGAGCTCGGCGCGATCCTGATCGCCTATCGGCTGAAGGGCGAAACCGCCGACGAACTGGCTGCAATGCTCGCCGCCGCGCAGGCATCGTTCGAGCCCGTGCACGTGCAGGACGCCGCGTTCCGCCCCGTGTCGATCCCGAGCTACAACGGCGCGCGCAAGCAACCGAATCTTGTGCCGCTGCTCGCACTGCTGCTCGCGCGCGAAGGCGTGCCGGTGCTCGTGCATGGTGTCGAGCGCGACCCGGGCCGCGTGACGAGCGCCGAGATCTTCTCGGCGCTGTCGCTCGCGCCGTCGACGTCGCACGATGCGATCGAGGACATGCTCGCCGAGCGCCGCGTCGCGTTCGCGCCGATCGAAGCGCTGGCGCCGCGCATCGCGCACCTGCTGTCGATGCGCCGCGTGCTCGGCGTGCGCAACTCGACGCACACGCTCGTGAAGATTCTGCAGCCGTTCGCGCCGGCCGGCCTGCGGCTCGTCAACTACACGCACCCGCCGTACCGCGACAGCCTCGCGCAACTGTTCCGCGACCATCCGGACGCCGCGCTCGGCGGCGCGCTGCTCGCGCGCGGCACCGAAGGCGAAGCCGTCGCCGATACGCGCCGCCAGGTGCAGGTCGACTGGCTGCACGACGGCGTGTGCGACACGCTGATCGAGGCCGAACGTTCGTCGAGCGATACGCCACCCGTCACGCTGCCCGAATCGCGCGATGCGGCGGCGACGGCCGCATGGACGGACGCCGTGTTGCGCGGCGAGGTGCCGGTGCCCGACACGGTTGCGCGGCAGGTCGCGACGATCGTGCAGATCGCCCGCATCGCGCGCTGACGGCGCTACGACGACCCGCCCCCGCGCCCCGACCATTTGACACGCGCACGCATCCTGGCATAGAGTTGCCGTCATGCGTTCCTTTCCGAACACCCTCCGAATTACCTCCGGCCGCCTAGCGCGGCCGCTATCGTTACGACTAGCCTAAGGCTGTCGTAGCGCCGTGTGCTGTCCGCACGGTCCTCCCAGCAGTTCCTCGCAGTACCCCTCTCGCAGTTTTTACAACCCGAAGTCGTCAGCATTCGTCCGTCTATCCGTCGGCCGATTCGCGAAGATCATCCGCATCCGCAACGCGATCGCGCGCGGCGGTGCGAGGCAGCGCCAACCGTCGCCCATGCCGCCCGTCTTCGCTCGCGACTTGAGACCCGAGGTCCAGAAGATGAAGCGCAATCCGCAAGACAAGTACCGTCCGTTCGAGCCCGTCCGCATCAATGGCCGCCGCTGGCCGACCCGCACCATCGAGCACGCGCCCGTCTGGATGAGCACCGACCTGCGCGACGGCAACCAGTCGCTGATCGAGCCGATGAGCATCGAGCAGAAGCTCGAGTTCTTCGAGATGCTGGTCGCGATCGGTTTCAAGGAGATCGAAGTCGGTTTTCCGTCGGCGTCGCAAACCGACTTCGATTTCGTCCGCAAGCTGATCGACGACCAGCGGATTCCCGACGACGTGACGATCGAGGTGCTCGTGCAGTCGCGCGAAGACCTGATCGCCCGCACGTTCGACGCGCTCGAAGGCGTGCCGCGCGCGATCGTGCACCTGTACAACGCGGTCTGCCCGTCGTTCCGCCGCATCGTGTTCGGGATGTCGAAGAACGACGTGAAGGCGCTCGCGGTCGACGGCACGCGCATCGTCAAGGAGCACGCCGCCGCGCGCCCCGACACGCACTGGACCTTCCAGTACTCGCCGGAAACCTTCAGCATGACCGAGCTGACGTTCGCGCGCGAGATCTGCGATGCAGTCGCGCAAACCTGGCGGCCGACCCGCGACCACAAGATGATCGTCAACCTGCCGGCCACCGTCGAAGCCGCGAGCCCGAACGTGTTCGCCGACCAGATCGAATGGATGGACCGCAACCTCGCGTATCGCGACAGCATCGTGCTGTCCGTGCATCCGCACAACGATCGCGGCACCGCGGTCGCGGCGGCCGAGCTCGCGCTGCTCGCGGGCGCCGACCGCATCGAAGGCTGCCTGTTCGGCAACGGCGAACGCACCGGCAACGTCGATCTCGTCACGCTCGCGCTGAACCTCTATACGCAGGGCATCGACCCGGGCCTCGATTTCTCCGACATCGACGCGGTGCGCCGCGTCGTCGAACGCTGCAACCAGATTCCCGTGCATCCGCGCCATCCGTACGCGGGCGACCTCGTGTTCACCGCGTTCTCGGGCTCGCACCAGGACGCGATCCGCAAGGGCTTCGCGCAGCAGCGCCCCGACGCAGTGTGGGAAGTGCCGTACCTGCCGATCGACCCGGCCGACCTCGGCCGCAGCTACGACGCAGTGATCCGCGTGAACAGCCAGTCCGGCAAGGGCGGTGCGACGTTCCTGCTCGAACGCGGGATGGGCTTCACGCCGACGCGCCGCGTGCAGATCGAATTCAGCCACGCGGTGCAGACGCTCGCCGACGCATCCGGCGAGGAAGTGACGGGCGACGCGATCTGCGCGCTGTTCGCCCGCGAATTCTTCGAGACCGACGGCCCGGCCGCACGGCATGGCGACAGCGCACGCTGGCAGAACCGCGAGATCGCGGCAGCGCCGGCGGCCGACGCGACGCCCGAGGATGCCGTGCGACGTTTGGCCGCGGCATTCGCGACGGCCACCGGTGCCGCGATCGATATCGCGTCGTGTGAACCCGCGCGCACGACGGACGGCCGGATCGCGGTATCGGTCGGCTGCCGGGTCGGCGATGCGCCGCTGCGGCACGGCGTCGGCCTGCACGCCGATGCGACAAGCGCCGCGCTCGATGCAATCGTCAGTGCAATCAACCGTTCGGCATGGCATTGCGCGGATCGTCGCGCAGCGGCCTGACGCTCAGGGTTTGACCGTCAGCGAGCGGCGCGCAACCGCCCGTGCGCCGCGCGATCCGCGCCGCACGGGCCAGCAAGAAGCGGCCCAGAAGGCCGCTTCGGTGGGGACATGAAAAGGAGCGCCACGCGCGCTCATGTGTCGGTTGCGCACCGCGTCGCCTGCCAGGCGAGCAGGCACCAGCGGCCCTGCTCCTCGGTGTGGACGGACGTATAGGCTATCGGAAAGACCAGGCCGCCGTTGTTCGTTTCCATCTCGATCAACGCGCGCCCGGTGACGACGCAGGTTTCGCCGCCGACGGGCAGCACGTCCTGCGACTGGATTTCGATCTGACGATAGCGGCGGCGGCCGGCGACGATGGCGTCGATGAACTGCTGCTTGGTTTCACGTTTGCCGTTGGTGTGCACGAAGAACACCTTGTCCGACAGCAGCGCGTCGAGCGCCTCGCCGTCCCCGTCCACCATCGCCCGGAACCGATCGCGCTCGAGCGCGCGGATCGCATCGACCACCTTCGCCATCGCCTGACTCCTCGGCAACGCGCACGCCGTGCGCGGGCATGCGGATCAGAAGTTGTACTGCACGTAGAACTGGTGGAAATTTATACCAGGATTCGGCTCTTTGATACCCGCGTTAGACACATGTTGAAAACGGTAACCGACCTGATACTGTTGGCGTTCTCCGAACTGTGCGCCGACACCGACGACGTCCACGAACTGGAACGACGTGCCGAGCGAAAGATGGGTGGAGATCGTCGGGGAAGTCAGGAACCGGATGCCGGCGCCGGCCTCGACGAACGGGCGCACCTGGCCCGCGCTCTTGATGAAGCGGAACATCGGCGTCGCCCCGAACTCGCCGAGGCTGCCGTGGACATTGCCGCCCGTGTGCCAGTAGCCGACGTGGCCTTCCATCACGAACGCGAAGTGCCAGCCGCCGATTTCCCACCAGTTCCAGCCCGGATCCCACGCCACGCCGAGATCGGCCTTGTCGATCCCGTGACGATCCGAAAACCCGCCGCCCGCCTGGATCCCCCATCGATCCGCGAACGCCGCACCCGATCCGCCCAGAAGTGACGCCGCCAGCATGGCATGCAGCGCAAGCCGGCTGCGGGGCCGGCGATTCTTCTTATTGTTCATCTGACACTCCAACTTTTTGGGTTGAATGGAGCCTGCCGCGACGGCCTGGCCCGAGCGAACTGAATGGTATGGTAAAGGACTTTTCCGATCGGCATCACGAAGCGAAATGGCTTCCTTCCAAATCGACAAAAATCGGAATCGTCTACTGATTCCCATCAGAAACAACGGTTTACGGAACTTCGATTCACCGCCTTGGTCGCAGATTAGACTATCGATTCGAATATCTCGATAGAAAAATCGGGAACTCAGATGCCCACGCCCGCTCTAAGGAATTAGCACTCGGTTTGTGGGAGTGCTAAGATTGGCCCCGGTCTCTCATTCGAGACCCAGGGTTTGTCCCTGATTCCAAAGGAGTTTTTAGTGAGCAACGCCCTGACCCTTCCGAACACCCTGAGCCCGACGCCGGCCAAGGCCGAATCGGCAGGCTCGCTGGCGCTCGCAGCTCAATCGATGTTGCCGGGCCAGCTTGGCAACATCGATTCGTATATCCAGGCCGTCAATCGCATTCCGCTGCTGACGGCCGAAGAGGAACGCCAGTACGCCACCGAGTTCCGCGAAGACAACAACCTCGACTCGGCGCGCCGCCTCGTGCTGTCGCACCTGCGTCTCGTCGTGTCGATCGCGCGCAACTATCTCGGTTACGGCCTGCCGCACGGCGACCTGATCCAGGAAGGCAACATCGGCCTGATGAAGGCCGTGAAGCGCTTCGATCCGGCCCAGAACGTGCGTCTCGTGTCGTACGCGATCCACTGGATCAAGGCCGAGATCCACGAGTACATCCTGCGCAACTGGCGCATGGTGAAGGTCGCGACGACGAAGGCGCAGCGCAAGCTGTTCTTCAACCTGCGCAGCCACAAGAAGAGCATGCAGGCGATGACGCCCGAGGAAATCGACGGTCTCGCACAAGAGCTCAACGTCAAGCGCGAAGACGTTGCCGAGATGGAAACGCGCCTGTCGGGCGGCGACATCGCGCTCGAAGGGCAGGTGGAAGACGGCGAGGAGTCGTACACGCCGATCGCCTACCTGGCCGACTCGCACAACGAGCCGACCGCCGTGCTCGCCGCGCGTCAGCGCGACACGCTGCAGACGGACGGCATCGCGCAGGCACTCGACGCGCTCGACGCGCGCAGCCGCCGCATCATCGAGGCGCGCTGGCTGCACGTCGACGACGACGGCTCGGGCGGCTCGACGCTGCACGATCTCGCCGCCGAGTTCGGCGTGTCCGCGGAACGCATCCGCCAGATCGAAGCGAGCGCAATGAAAAAGATGCGCACCGCCCTCGCCGAATACGCATAAATCCCCGACGATTCAGAGCGCCTCATCGAAAACCGCTGCCCGACCGGCAGCGGTTTTTTTTCGCCCGTCTTTTGCACGTGCTTTTCACCCGCTTCGCCGTTCGTTTCTCCGCCGATTAATTGACCTGATTCATCAGGTATTAGGCTGTTTGCGGACCCCTTCCGCATAACCTTGATCTGCCTCAAGTTTCGGCCCGCGTTTCGCGACGGTCTGCCGCAGCGCAGCACTCGGCATCGGAAAGCTGTCCTTTTAAAATTGGCATGTCAGGCGCAAAAGGATTAAAACAGCTTCACGGCCGTCATAAATCCGACGTAAAGTCGCCCCCAATCCGACCTAAATCGATTCAGGATAATCGCCTTGATCTCGATCAATAAAGAGCCTGCGCCGCCCCCTCCCCCGCGGCCGGCCGGCGTGATCGGCTGGCGCGCGCGCATCGCCGCGTGGGCTCGCGGGCCGACCCTCGCCCGCGACATCACCGTGGTGCTGATCGTCAAGCTGATCCTCCTGATGTCGCTCAAATACGCATTTTTCAATCATCCGCAGGCCGAGCACATGTCGCTTCCGCCTGCCGCCGTCGCCGAGAAACTGCTCTCGGTACCGGCGCCTGCATCTACCGAGGGAGACCACCATGATAAGTAGTGAAGTCGTCGATCTGTCACGTCTGCAGTTCGGCATCACGGCGCTCTACCACTTCCTGTTCGTGCCGCTGACGCTCGGCCTGTCCTGGCTGCTCGTCATCATGGAAGCCGTCTACGTGATGACCGGCAAACAGGTCTACAAGGACATGACCCAGTTCTGGGGCAAGCTGTTCGGGATCAACTTCGCGATGGGCGTGACGACCGGCATCACGCTCGAATTCCAGTTCGGCACGAACTGGTCGTACTACTCGCACTACGTCGGCGACATCTTCGGCGTGCCGCTCGCGGTCGAAGGCCTGATGGCGTTCTTCCTCGAATCGACGTTCGTCGGCCTGTTCTTCTTCGGCTGGAACCGCCTGTCGAAGGTCAAGCACCTGGTCGTCACGTTCCTCGTCGCGCTCGGCTCGAACCTGTCCGCGCTGTGGATCCTCGTCGCGAACGGCTGGATGAACAACCCGGTCGGCGCCGAGTTCAACTACCAGACGATGCGCATGGAGATGACGAACCTGTTCGACGTGCTGTTCAACCCGGTCGCGCAGGTGAAATTCGTGCACACGGTGTCGGCCGGCTACGTGTCGGCCGCGATGTTCGTGCTCGGCGTGTCGTCGTGGTACCTGCTGAAGAAGCGCGACATCGACTTCGCGCTGCGCTCGTTCGCGGTTGCAGCCGGCTTCGGCCTCGCGGCAACGCTCTGCGTGATCGTGCTCGGCGACGAATCGGGCTATACGACCGGCGAAGTGCAGAAGATGAAGCTCGCCGCAATCGAATCCGAATGGGAAACGCAGCCGGCACCCGCGTCGTTCACGCTGATCGGCATTCCGAACCAGGAGGAACAGCGCACCGACTACGCGATCAAGATCCCGTATGCGCTCGGCCTGATCGCGACGCGCTCGATCGACGAACCGGTGATCGGCCTGCGCGATCTCGCGAAGCACAGCGAGGAGCACATCCAGAGCGGGATGATCGCGTACGGCGCGCTGCAGAAGCTCAAGCAGGGCGACACGAGCGCCGCGACGCGCGAACTGTTCGACCAGCACAAGCAGTATCTCGGCTACGGGCTGATGCTCAAGCAGTTCACGCCGAACGTGACCGACGCGACGCCCGAGCAGATCCAGGCCGCCGCGAAGAAGACGATCCCGCCAGTCGCGCCCGTGTTCTTCTCGTTCCGGATCATGGTGTTCCTCGGCTTCCTGTTCGTCGCGACGTTCATCGCCGCGTTCTGGTTCTGCGCGCGCCGCGAACTGCTGCAGGACAACCGCCGCTGGTTCCTGCGCTATGCGGTGTGGGCGATCCCGCTGCCGTGGATCGCGATCGAATTCGGCTGGATCGTCGCCGAGCTCGGCCGCCAGCCGTGGACGATCGCGGGCGTGCTGCCGACGCACCTGTCCGCGTCGAGCCTGACGCCGACCGACCTGTACCTGAGTCTCGCGGGCTTCATCCTGTTCTACACCGCGCTGTTCGTCATCGAGATCAAGCTGATGTTCAAGTACGCGCGCCTCGGCCCGTCGTCGCTGCATACCGGCCGCTATCACCACGAACTCGCGGCGGCCAGCGAGCGCGCCCCGGCCTGAGTGCGCACCTGAAACTGAACAAGGAATCGCTATGGACTATGCAACTCTCAAGCTGATCTGGTGGCTGCTCGTCGGCGTGCTGCTGATCGGCTTCGCCGTCACCGACGGCTTCGACATGGGCGCGACCGCGCTGCTGCCGTTCCTCGGCAAGACCGACGAGGAGCGCCGCATCATCGTCAACACGGTCGGCGCGACGTGGGAAGGCAACCAGGTGTGGCTGATCACGGCCGGCGGCGCGATGTTCGCGGCCTGGCCGCTCGTCTATGCCGCGTCGTTCTCCGGCTTCTACTTCGCGATGCTGCTCGTGCTGTTCGCGCTGTTCTTCCGGCCGGTGGGCTTCGACTACCGCAGCAAGCGGCCGGACCCGCGCTGGCGTGCCGGCTGGGACTGGGGCCTGTTCGCCGGCGGCTTCGTGCCTGCGCTCGTGTTCGGCGTCGCATTCGGCAACCTGCTGCAGGGCGTGCCGTTCAAGTTCGACAGCGACCTGCGCGTGACCTACTACGGCAGCTTCTGGGCACTGCTGAACCCGTTCGCGCTGCTGTGCGGGCTCGTCAGCCTCACGATGCTCGTCGCGCACGGCGCCGCGTTCATCAAGATGAAGACCGACGGCGTGATCGCGCGCCGCGCATCGATCGCGCTGCGTGTGGCGTCGTTCCTCGCGGTCGTGCTGTTCGTGCTGGCCGGCGTGCTGGTCGCGTCGACCATCGGCGGCTTCCACATCACGAACGCCGCGCCGACCGATACGGTCGCGAACCCGCTGCTCAAGGACGTCGCGGCCGGCTCCGGCCTGTGGCTCGCGAACTACGGCGAGTTTCCGTGGATGATCGCAGCGCCCGTCGTCGGGATCGCGGGCGGCCTGCTCGCGCTGCTGCTCGCCGGTTCGAAGCAGGAGAAAACGGCGTTCTTCTGCACGGGCCTGATGATCACCGGCGTGATCCTGACCGCGGGCTTCTCGATGTTCCCGTTCATCATGCCGTCGTCGCTCGACCCGCGCAGCAGCCTGACCGTGTGGGATTCGACGTCGAGCCACAAGACGCTGCAGGTGATGCTGTTCGCGGTGATCGTGTTCCTGCCGATCGTCCTGCTCTATACGAGCTGGGTGTATCGCGTGATGCGCGGCAAGGTCACGCGCCAGACGCTCGAAGAGAACAAGCACTCGATGTATTGAACCGGGCCGGGGCGCGCTGGCGCCCCCGTCCACCGTTTCGCAAGGAGTCGGATCATGTGGTATTTCAGCTGGATTCTCGGTATCGGCGTCGCGCTGTCGTTCGGCATCGTCAATGCGATGTGGCTCGAAGCGCGGCAGAAGACGCAGGAAGCACGCGTGCGCGGCGACTGACGCGTGACGCGCGGCGCGCGGATCGCACCGCCGCTGCCCGAAAAGAACCTCGCTTCACGCGAGGTTTTTTTTCGTCCCGGCCGCCTGCACAAGCGCCGCCCATCGATGCCAATTTAGCGCCAGATTGATACCACTTGAATACCAATAAAAGGTTTCATAAGATCTTTGGACACGGCCGCGGACAGGCCGAATCCTTCTGGGTGGGGGAGACATGCGAATCCCGTGTGTGGCGCGCGCTTGCGCGCCGTGTCGCCGGGCGGCGGCCGGTTGCCGTTCGGCGGCGCCGGTTGTCGCCATCGTGCGCGGCCGGACGAACTTAGCCGACTGCGGCCGCTTCGCCATAGCGGCCGTTGCCGCGCGCCGACGATGACCGCGCGTACGCCGCCCCGCCGATCCGATCGGCACGCCTGCCCGCCTCCCGTTCCGTAACGCACGCCCCCCGCGTGCCGAATGCGCGCGGTGCGGCCGCATCGCCCCGCGCGGGTATCTCCCGCAGCTCCATTGAAAGCCCGATCGCAGCGACGTCACCCCACGACGCCGCTACGCACCCTTTTTTCTCAGGAGTTCGAATGAAGCGTACCTTGCCATCCCTCTTTGCCGGCGTGTTGATCGCGGCGCTGTCGCCGGCCGCGATCTCCGCCCAGCCGGCGTCGACCGCGTCTGGCGCGACCGCGGGCACCGCGCAGCCCACCGCGCAAGCGGCCAATCTCGCGGCGCTGCTGTCGAACGGCCTCGCATTGCGCGTCGCCGTCGACAACAACCACGCGGCCGCGGCCGGCGTGCCGTGCGCCGATCTCGGCGCCGACGGCGCGGCCTGCGCGACAGGCCGCCTGATCCTGCAGAACCGCGGCCACCAGGCGATCGCCGACGGCGGCTGGAAGCTCTACCTGCACAGCATCCGCCGCCTGCTGCGGATCGACCGTTCGGGCTTCGCGCTGCGGCGGCTCACAGGCGACCTGTACGAACTGACGCCGCAGCCGGGCTCGGTGCGGCTTGCGCCCGGCGAACGCATCGAGCTGCCGTTCGTCGCCGAATACTGGCTGCTGCGCTACAGCGACGTGATTCCGCGCCCGTACGTCGTCGTCGATGGCGCGCCGCCCGCCGTGCTCCGCTACAACGACACCGACGACGAACTGCGCTACGTCGAATCGCTGCCGGCCGACGCGCAGAACAACTCGACCGGCAATGCGCCGCCCGTGGCCGCACGGCCCGACGCGACCCGTGCGCTGCCGAGCGTGAAGCGCGAGCAGCCGCTGCCCGGCACGCTCGACCTGCGCGGCGTCGAACTCGCGCTGCCCAACCTGCCGGACGCGCAGGTCGCGACGCTGCGCGAGCGCGCGACGACCCTCGGGCTCGACGGCGTGCGCGTGCCGGTGTGGGGCGCAGTCGCGCCGCGCCGGCTGCCGGCCGACATCGCGACACCGGGCGGCTATCGGCTCGCGATCGGGCCGCGCGGCGTATTCATCGAAGCGTACGATCGCGCGGGCCTCTACTACGGCGTGCAGACGCTCTTCTCGCTCGCGCCGGCCGGCGGCGGCCCGATCCCGGCGATGCTCGTCGAGGACGCGCCGCGCTTCACGCATCGCGGGATGCACGTCGACCTCGCCCGCAACTTCAAGCACCCGGCGACGCTGCGCCGCCTGATCGACCAGATGAGCGCGTACAAGCTCAACCGCCTGCACCTGCATCTGTCCGACGATGAAGGCTGGCGCATCGAAATTCCCGGCCTGCCCGAGCTGACCGAGATCGGCTCGCGCCGCTGTCACGACCCGAGCGAGACGCGCTGCCTGCTGCCGCAGCTCGGCTCCGGCCCGGACAACCGCTCGGGCGGCGGCTACCTGACGCGCGACGACTACGTGGCGCTCGTGCGTTACGCGGCCGCGCGTTTCGTCGAGATCATCCCCGAGATCGACATGCCCGCGCACGCGCGTGCGGCCGTCGTGACGATGGAAGCGCGATACCGCCGGCTGCATGCGGCCGGCCGCGAGCAGGAAGCGAACGCGTACCGGCTGCTCGATCCGCAGGACACGTCGAACCTGCTGACGGTGCAGTTCTACGACCGCCGCAGCGACCTGAACCCGTGCGTGCCGGGCGCGCTCAATTTCGCGTCGAAGGTGATCCGCGAGATCGCGGCGATGCATGCGGACGCGCAGGCGCCGCTGCACACCTGGCACTACGGCGGCGACGAGGCGAAGAACATCCTGCTCGGCGCGGGCTTCCAGCCGCTGAACGGCACCGACCCGAACAAGGGCCGCATCGATCTCGCCGCGCAGGACAAGCCGTGGGCGCGTTCGCCCGCGTGCACGGCGCTGCTCCAGCGCGGCGAGATCAAGTCGATCGACGAACTGCCGACGCGTTTCGCGCAACAGGTGAGCGCGGCGGTCAACGCAAACGGGATCGACACGATGGCCGCGTGGCAGGACGGCATCAAGCATGCGAACGGGCCGCAGGACTTCAGCACGCGTCACGTGATGGTGTCGCTGTGGGACACGATCTTCTGGGGCGCGTCGGACAGCGCGCGCGACCTGAGCGGCAAGGGCTACCTGACGGTGCTGGCGCTGCCCGACTACCTGTACTTCGACTTCCCGTACACGCTCAACCCGCGCGAGCGCGGCTACTACTGGGGCTCGCACGCGACGGACGAGTACAAGGTGTTCTCGCTCGCGCCGGAGAACCTGCCGCAGAACGCCGAAGTGATGGGCGACCGTAACGGCAACGCGTTCGAAGTAACCGGCACGGGGCCCGCGCCGCGTCTCGAAGGCATGCAGGGACAGGCGTGGGGCGAGGTGATGCGCAACGACACCTTCCTCGAATACATGGCCTATCCGCGGCTGCTCGCGCTCGCCGAGCGCGCGTGGCACCGGGCCGACTGGGAGCTGCCGTACGCGGCCGGCGTGCGCTACAAGCGCGGCGATACGCATTACGTCGACACGGCCGCGCTGCAGCGCGACTGGGCCGGTTTCGCGACGCTGCTCACGCAGCGCGAATTGCCGAAGCTCGACCGCGCGGGCATCGGCTACCGGAAGCCGACCTTCACGCTGACGAACCCGTGAACGGTTGAACGGTTGAACGGTCGAGCGGCTGAGCGGCTGAGCGGCTGAGCGGCTGAGCGGCTGAGCGGCTGAGCGGCTGAGCGGCTGAGCGGCTGAGCGGCTGAGCGGCTGAGCGGCTGAGCGGCTGAGCGGCTGAGCGGCTGAGCGGTTGAGCGGCTGAGCGGCTGAACGATTGAGCGATTGAGCGATCGAGCGATTGAGCAATGCGCGATGCGGACGAATGCATCGCGCAATCGCCCGCACCAAAGAAAAACGGCTTGCGACGCATCGCAAGCCGTTTTCGTTTCTGCCGACCGGCCCGAACCCGCAGCGCGGATCCTGCCGGCCTCATCGCATCACGCCGGTTGCACAGCCGCCCCGCCGCCCGCCGGCGGCAGGCGCGCGCCGAGTTGCTCGGCATAACGTGCCGCCGCGTTGCCGCAGACGATGTGGAACGTGTCGAGCGACACCCACGCGACGTCGAGCGCGCCGAGACGATCTCGATCGACCGCCGACGGATCGCGCACGACGACGCGCAGGCGCGTGGTCGCGATCGCGTCGAGCGACGCGACGTTGGTCGCCCCGCCGAACACTGCGAGCCAGCGGGCCGGTTCCGGATCGAGCGGGCCGGCGGCCGCACCCGTGACGGGCTGCGCCGCGGCGGCCGTCGCCGTCGACGCCGCGCCGGTCGCGCCGCTGCCGATTGCGGTACGCATCTCGTCGGCAATGAGGTCGGCCTCGGGCCCGATGATCACCTGCACGCTGTTGCCGCCGCGCTTGAGCACGCCGCGCGCGCCGATCGACTTCAGTTCCGGCTCCGATACCTTCTCCGGATCGACAACGGTCAGGCGCAGGCGCGTCGTGCATGCGTCGACGACCGTCAGGTTGCCCGCACCGCCGAGCGCGGCGATGTAGCGCTGCGCGCGCGGCGCAGCCGCAGCGGCGCCTGCAGCCGGCGCGACGAAGCCGCCCGATGCGTACGATTCTGCCGCCGCATCGGCCGATGCCGGCTCGCGGCCCGGTGTCGCCATGTTGAACTTGCGGATGAAGAAGCGGAACAGCCCGTAGTACGCGGCGCCGTACGCGATGCCGAGCGGAATCGCGATCCAGCCCTTCGTCGACAGCCCGTAGTTCAGCACGTAGTCGATCGCGCCGGCCGAGAACGTGAAGCCGAGCTTCACGCCGAGGATCTGGCAGATCGCGAGCGACAGCCCCGTCAGCACCGCATGGATCACATACAGCACCGGCGCGAGGAACATGAAGCTGAATTCGATCGGCTCGGTCACGCCGGTCAGGAACGACGTCAGCGCCATCGAGAACAGCAGGCCGCCGACCATCGCGCGGCGCTCCTTCGGCGCTTCGTGCAGCATCGCGAGACACGCAGCCGGCAGGCCGAACATCATGATCGGGAAGAAGCCGGCCATGAAGGTGCCCGCGGTCGGGTCGCCCGCGAAGAAGCGGTGCAGGTCGCCGTGCACGAGCTCGCCGCCGGCGGGCGGCGTGAAGTTGCCGAACACGAACCACGCGAGCGAGTTGATGATGTGATGCAGGCCCGTGACGAGCAGCAGGCGGTTCAGGAAGCCGAACACGAACGCACCGATCGCGCCCGCCGTCGTCAGCCACTGGCCGGCCGCGTCGATCACATGCTGGACCGGCTGCCACACGTAACCGAACACGATGCCGAGTACCACGCAGACCAGCCCCGTGATGATCGGCACGAACCGTTTCCCGCCGAAGAACGCGAGGTAGTCCGGCAGCTTGATGTCCTTGTAGCGGTTGTACAGCAAGCCCGCGACCACACCCGCGATGATCCCGGACAGCACGCCCATGTTCAGCTTGGGATCGATGTCCTTCATGATCGCGGTTTCGATCAGGTAGCCGATCGCGCCCGCGAGCGCAGCAACACCGTTGTTGTCCTTCGCGAAGCCGACCGCCACGCCGATCGCGAACAGCAGCGGCAGGTTGTCGAAGATCGCACCGCCGGCGTCGGCGATCATCTTGATGTTGAACACGTCAGGCTGACCGAGTCGCAGCAGGATGCCGGCAACCGGCAATACCGCGATCGGCAGCATCAGTGCCCGGCCCAGGCCCTGTATTTTCAGAAACGGATTCCCGTTCATTCAGTCCTCCAATCCTTGTCTCGTCGTTAAGCGTCGTTGACCTAATTGCTTTCGTTTTGAAACGGGTCGCGAGCCTGCCGTCGACGTTCAGTCGAGCGGCCAGACCTCGCGGCTTGCTGCCCTTACCGCCTGCGCCGAATCGAGCGCAAGCAGATCCTGCGCGCGCTGACGGCACAACTGGTAATCGAGACGGCGCACACGCGCCTTGATGCCCGGCACCGACACCGGGTCGACCGACAGTTCGGTCACGCCGAGGCCGACCAGGATTGGCACCGCGAGCGGATCGCCGCCGAGCGCGCCGCACACGCCGACCCACTTGCCGTGCTTCGCGGCGCCGCGCACCGCGATGTCGATCAGGCGCAGCACGGCCGGATGCAGGCCGTCGGACTGCGCGGCCAGGTCGGCCTGGCAGCGGTCCATCGCGAGCGTGTACTGCGTCAGGTCGTTGGTGCCGATCGACAGGAAATCCGCGTGCTGCGCGAGCTGGTCGGCCAGCAGCGCGGCCGACGGCACCTCGATCATCACGCCGACCTCGATCGGCTCGGTGCGGCCCTGCGCGCGCGCGAACTCGTCGATGCGCTTTCTGAGCCGCACGAGCTCGCCCGCGTCGGTGACCATCGGCAGCAGGATGCGCACCGCGCCGAACGGCTTCACCGCGAGCAGGCCCTGCAACTGATCGTCGAGCAGATCGGGGCGCACCTGCGCGAGGCGGATGCCGCGCAGGCCGAGCGCCGGGTTCGGTTCGGGCGGCAGCGTCAGGTAGTCGACTTCCTTGTCGGCGCCGACGTCGAGCGTGCGGATGATCGCCGTGCGGCCCTGCAGCGCGTCGACGATCGACTGGTAGCTCTGCTGGTGTTCGACGACCGTCGGCGCGGCCTGGCGATGGATGAACATCAGTTCGGTGCGCAGCAGGCCGACCGCGTCGGCGCCGTTGTCGACCGCGGTGTTCGCGTCGTCGAGCGTCGCGATGTTCGCGGCAACCTCGATCGCGCGGCCGTCGACCGTCTCGGCGGCAACGCCTGCCAGCTGCCGGTTCGCCTCGCGCACGCCGTCCAGGCGCTGGCGCTCGTGCCGCGCGCGTTCGACGTCGAGTGCGGTCGGCGCGTGTTCGAGCCGACCCGCGCTCGCATCGACGACGACCTGCGTGCCGTCCGGAATCGCGTACAGCGCGTCGCCGACCGCAACCAGCGCCGGGATGCCGAGTTGCCGCGCGATGATCGCCGCGTGCGACGTCGCGCCGCCGCGCGCCATCACGAGCGCGGTCACGCGCTGGCGATCGAGCGACGACAGGTCCGACGGCGTGAATTCCTCGGCCGCGAGCACGGCCTCGTCGGGCAGCGCACGCGCCGCGCCGTTCGTGTGGCCGAGCGCGCGCAGCACGCGCTTCTCGATGTCGCGCAGGTCGGCCGCGCGTTCGGCGAGCAGCGCGTCGTCGAGCTTCGACAACGTGTCGATCTGCGTGCGGATCGTCGCGCGCCATGCGAAGCCCGCGCTCTTGCCGAGGCTGATCAGGTCGCGTGCCGCGTCGATCAGCGTCGGGTCCTCGAGCAGCACGCGATGCACCGCGAAGATGCCCGCTTCGCCGACCGCGCCGCGCGCCGATGCGTTGCGCACCGTTTCGTCGAGTTCGCCGTCGACGGCCTTCAGCGCCTGGTCGAGCTGACGGCTTTCCGAGGCCGGCGTGCCGGATGCCTGCTCGGGCGGCACGATTTCCGCATCGTCGAGACGCACCAGCGTGCCGACCGCGATGCCGGGCGCCGCGCATACGCCCGCGAGCGTGTTCGGGTCGATGGAAGCACCGACGTTGCGCACGACCGTCTGCGGTGCGGGCGACTTCAGCCGTGCCGGCTTTTCCTCGATTTCGCCGTGCGCTTCGCGCATCAGTTCGTGCTCGACCGCATCGACAGCCTGCTGCGCATGCGCGCCGCGGCCGACCAGCTCGACCGTCGCGCCTTCGCCGGCGCCGAGGCCGAGCAGGCCGACGACGCTTGCGATCGACGCCTTGCGGCCGTCGAACAGCACGTCGACGGTCGCATCGAACCCGCGCACGGCTTCACGCGCACGCGCGGCCGGCCGCGCATGCAGGCCGCCCGGCTGCGCCAGCACGATTTCGCGGCGCACTTCGTGGTGCGCTGCCGCGCCGGCCTGCGCCGCTTGCACGGCCGCTTCGCCCTTGCCGCGCAGCGCGAGCAGCGGCGTCTCGCCGGCCGTCGCGAAACCGCTGGCGCGGTCGACGACGTCGAACGCGTCGGAGTTCGCGATCGCGATCACCGACACGAGCGAGTGCGCGCTGCGCGCGACTGCGTCCTGGTCGAACTCGATCAGCAGATCGCCCGCTTCGACGCGCGCGCCGGCCTCGACGTGCGCGGCGAAACCCTGCCCGTTCAGTTCGACGGTGTCGATGCCGATGTGCAGCAGCACTTCCGCGCCTTGCGGCGTCGTGATCGTCACCGCGTGGCCCGTGCGCGCAAGATGCGACACGATGCCCGCACACGGCGCGACGAGCTTGCCCGCGAGCGGGTCGATGCCGATGCCGTCGCCGAACATCCCGCCGGAGAACACCGGATCGGGCACGTCGGCCAGCGCGACGATCGGCCCCGTCAGCGGGGCAAGCAGGACGATCTGATCGTGGGTGGGGCTCTTCAACTGGGACTCCTCGGCGCGTCTCATCGGCTGTCTCGGCTATCAGTGCGTTTCGGTGACTTTGTTCAGGTGGCGCGGCGTGTCGGGATTGCGGCCGCGCGCGACGGCGAGATCTGCCGCCATCACGTAGAACGAAAGAATGGCGGCGATCGGGTCGAGCGCCGGATGGGCGGACTGCGCGAGCGGCAACGTCGCGCCGGGTGTGCCGGCAGGCGCCGCGAGCAGCACGGCGGCGCCGCGTGCGCGCATGTCTTGCGCGAGTTGCAGCAGGCCGGCCTGCTCGGGCCCCGGCGGCGCGAACACGAGCAGCGGATAGTCGCGGTCGATCAGCTCCATCGGGCCGTGACGGACTTCGGCACTCGAGAACGCCTCGGCCTGGATGCCGGACGTTTCCTTCAGCTTCAGCGCGGCTTCCTGCGCGATCGCGAGGCCAAGGCCGCGGCCGATCACGATCATCCGCTCGACGCCCGCGAGCGCGGCAACGGCCTGCGACCAGTCGAGCCGGCCGGCCTGCGCGAGCACGTCGGGCAAGCCGCGCAGCGCGGTCATCAGCGCGGCGTCGCGCTGCCAGTAAGCGACGATCTGCGCGGACAGCGACAGCATCGCGATATAGCTCTTCGTCGCGGCGACCGACAGTTCGGGGCCGGCGAGCAGCGGCAACTGGTGCTCGCACGCATCGGCTAGCGGCGACGGCAGCACGTTGACGGCGGCGACGGTGCGCGCGCCGGCTTCGCGCAGCGCGGCCATCGTGTTGACGAGGTCGGGGCTCTTGCCCGACTGGGAGAAGGCGATCGCGAGTTGGTCCTGCACCTTCAGCGGCGCCTGCTGCAGCGTCGCGACCGACATCGGCAGCGACGCGACCGGCACGCCGAGGCGGCTCATCGTCAGGCTCGCGAAATAGCTGGCGGCGTGATCCGAGCTGCCGCGCGCGACCGTCAGCGCGACGGCCGGCGGGTGATCGAGCAATTGGCCGGCGAGCGCTTCGACGCGCGTGGTGTCGGCGATTTGCGCGGCGACGACCTGGGCGGACTCGCGCGCTTCCTTAAGCATATTCGACAATCGATTCTCCTTCGACATAGGTCGCGGTGAGGTTCAGGTCGCGATCGAACACCGCGAGGTCGGCCCATGCGCCGCGCTCGAGGCGGCCGCGATCGGCGATGCCGAGGTAGTCGGCCGCATAGCGCGACATCCGGTTCGACACGTCGGCGATCGGCAGGCCGAGCGACACGAGGTTGCGCAGCGCCTGGTCCATCGTCAGCGTGCTGCCGGCGAGCGTGCCGTCGGCCAGCCGCACGCCGCCGAGGCACTTCGTCACGTGCTGGCTGCCGAGCCGGTATTCGCCGTCGGGCATGCCGGTTGCGGACGTGCTGTCGGTCACGACGTACAGGCGCGGGATCGCGCGCAGCGCCGCACGAATCGCACCCGGGTGCACGTGCAGCAGGTCGGGAATGATTTCCGCGTATTCGGCATGCGCAAGCGCCGCGCCCACCAGGCCCGGGTTGCGGTGATGCAGCGGCGACATCGCGTTGAACAGGTGCGTGAAGCCGCATGCGCCGTGCTTGAGCGCGGCGACGGCATCGTCGTAGGTCGCGAGCGAATGGCCGAGCTGCACGCGCACGCCGCGCGCGGCCATCTCGCCGATGATCTCGATGTGGCCGGCGATTTCCGGCGCGAGCGTGACGACGCGGATCGGCGCGATCGACAGGTACTTCAGCACTTCGTCGAGCACGGCCGACACGGCCGCGTCGGGTTGCGCGCCGAGCTTGCCGGGGTTGATGTACGGCCCTTCGAGGTGCACGCCGAGCACGCGCGCGCCGCCCGGCGTGCGGGTGCGCGCAACGCTGCCGAGGTTGCCGACGACCTTCATCAGTTCGTCGCGCGGCGCGGTCATCGTCGTCGCGAGCAGGCTCGTCGTGCCGAATTGCGCGTGCGTGCGGGCGATCGTCTCGATCGCGTCGCCGCCTTCCATCACGTCGGCGCCGCCGCCGCCGTGCACGTGCAGGTCGATGAAGCCGGGCAGGATGTACGGCGCGTCGTTCTTCGCGGGATCGGCGGGCGTGCCGTCGAGCGTGGTGATGCGGCCGTTCTCGCTGTCGAGCGAACCGTGAATCCAGCCGGCGGGGGTGAGGATGTTTCCAGTCAGCATGACGTTCTCTTGATGATCTGGTGACGCGGGCATCCGCGTCGTGATTTGCAAATCCGTGTCGTTGCTTCGCGCATGTCGCGCACGGGCAGTCTCGCGCGTCAGCGTTTCAGTTCGGCGACGAAGTCGTAGTAGTCGTCGCGGCAATACGATTCGGTCACTTCGATCGCGCGCTGGTCGGCGCCATAGCCGATGCGCGTGATCACGAGGAGCGCCGCGCCCGGCTTCACCGCCATCCATTTCGCGATCTCGCGCGTCGCGTTCACCGCGCGAAAGTGCTGCAGCGCGCGCACGACGACCATGCCGCGCGCTTCGAGGTATTCGTACAGCGACGCACCGAGCGCCTGCGGATCCGGCACCACCGCGGCCGGCAGCGTCGAATGCTCGACGGCCATCACGATGCCGTCCGCGCGGCGCAGCCGTTCGAGCCGCGCAACCGTCGCGCCCGGCGCGAGGCCGAGATGCACGATCTCGTCGCGGCTTGCGGCGCGCAACTTGCGCGACAGCCATACCGAATCGGGCATGAAGCCGCGCTGCTGCATCTTCGCGGTGAAACCGACGAGACGCGACAGCGGATCGGCGACGCGCGGCGTGATGAAGCTGCCCGCACCGCGCGCCCGCGTGATCAGCCCCTGCTCGACCAGCAACGCGAGGGCGCGGCGGGCCGTGATCCGCGATACGCCGACCGACACCGACAGCAGCCGCTCCGACGGCAGCGCCTCGCCGGCCCGCCACGCGCCGCCGTGAATCGCGCTCGCCAGGTTGCGGGCGAGCTGCAGATAAAGCGGCGTGTCGCTGAGGGGATCGGGCGCCAGTTCGGACCAGCCGGTTTCCATGTGCCTCCGGGTGTCGGACGACGACCCCAGGCCGTCGAAAGTGAACGCATTATATAACCACCATAATACCAGTCAACGAACTGGTATTAGAGAGGCAAAAGTCGCCGGGAGCCTTGCTGTGCAAGCGTTTTAGTGCCGGGAAATCCTTTGTTTACAACGCAGTGCGGGATAGGGATTTACCCGGGGTGGTATGCAAGGGGACAGTTCCTGTGCACGTCTTGGACAGGTTTCGGGTGCGAATATGAGACCGGAATAGAACCAGTTGAGCCGACTGGTATGCATCGGGGGCGGAGGTGCCGGTGCGACGGGGACACGTGAACCGGCCGGCACCGGAAGGGCCGCAGGCAGGCATCATGCATTCGTGGATGGGGGCGAACATTCACCGCAGCCGAATCTCGCGCTTTCGTCCGCCGGCTCGATCCGCATCCCGCACGACCGTTGTGCCCGAGCGCACCTCCTCCTACTCGGCCGTCCTTTTCCACGACCGGAACAGATCCAGCAGCGCACGGCATGGCGCCGACGTCACCCCGCCCCGCCGCCATACCGCACCGACGTCCATCGTCGGCACGGTCACGCTGAGATTGCGACGGCTGATCCGGTTTCCTTCCAGGGACCAGGGCCGGTAAACAAGGTCCGAGAGTATCGTCACCCCTTGCCCGAGCGCGACGAGGCTTCTCACGGCTTCGATCGATTTGCTCTGCATCCAGACGTTCGGCGTGATCCCGTAGCTTCCCCAGTACTTGCCGACGGTTCGCAGGTGCTCGTCCATGTCCAGCAGCAGATAGTTCTCGCGCGCGACGTCCTCAAGGGTGACGCGATGGGCGTCCTGCAGCGGATGATCCGGATGGGTCCACAACCGGCGCGGCGAACGAAGAATCGTCTCGTATTTCAGGTCGCCGACTTCCGCGGTGTTCGACACCAGCAGCAGCGCAATATCGAGGCGATCGTCGACCAGCATCTCCTCGATTGCTTCGCGTTCGCTTTCGACGATGCTCACGCTCAGGTTGCCGAACCGCCGCGAAATGGCGGACATCAGCGACGGCATCAGATACGCCGAGATGGTTTCGGTCATCCCGATACGGACATGCCCCGAGATTTGCTCGGGGTCCTCCTGCGCGGCTGAAACGGCGCGGTCGATGGACATCGTCGCGTGCTGCACATGACGCAGAAATCGTTCGCCGGCCGGTGTCAGACGGACGCCTTTCGCATGACGCAGAAGCAACGCGACACCGACCGCATCCTCGAGTTTCCTCAATGCGATCGTCATCGACGATTGAGACACCGAACAAAGATTGGCCGACTTCGAAATTTGCCCGGTATCGGCAACGGAGACGAAGTATTCGATCTGGCGCAGGGTGATGTGCGTGTTCACGGGAAAGGATCCGGGAAGTCCGGGCCGCTCAGGATCAGCGTTGCCCCGAAGGCGCGGACAGTACACCAGATCGACGGTCGCGATATTGATTCAATATATATCGGACCATCGAAAGGATGAATTTGTCATGGCTGCCTCCGCTTCCTAGCATAGTCGCAAACATGAAGTGGACGATGCGAACCGATGGAGACGCAGGAAAAGAAAGGCTATTGCACGTTGTGCCGCTCGCGATGCGGCACGATCAACGTCGTGCGCGGCGACATGATGATCAAGGTCCGCCCCGACGACACGCATCCGACCGGCCACGCGATGTGCATGAAGGGAAAGGCAGCGCCCGAACTCGTACATAACCCGAATCGCGTGTTGTATCCCATGCGGCGCACGCGCCCGAAGGATGCCGCCGACCCCGGCTGGCAACGCATCAGCTGGGATGAAGCGCTGTCCGAGATCGCGGAACGCCTCGCCCATTTCAAACGGGAAAACGGTGCCGAGTCGGTCGCGTTTGGCGTAACCACGCCAAGCGGAACGCCGATGAGCGACAGCATCGACTGGGTCGAGCGATTCGTCTGGTCATTCGGGAGCCCGAACATTTGCTATGCGACCGAGATCTGCAACTGGCACAAGGACAGCGCGCATGCCTTTACGTTCGGCTGCGGCATTCCCGTCGCGGATTACCGGAATGCCGAGCTCATCGTGCTGTGGGGAAACAATCCCGCCAACACCTGGCTGGCCCAGGCCGACGCCATCGCAAAAGGCCGCCGCAACGGGGCGAAGCTGATCGTGGTCGATCCGCGGCCGACCGCACTCGCACGCGAGGCCGATCTGTGGCTGCGCGTCAATCCCGGGACGGATGGCGCTCTCGCGATGGCGATCGCGCGGCAGATGATCGCGACCGGCAACGTCGACGATGCGTTCGTCCGGCAATGGACGAACGGCCCATTGCTCGTACGTGCCGACACGGGGCGGTTTCTGCGCGAGCGCGACATCGACAGGGATGCGTCGAGCAACCGGTACGCGCTCTGGAACGCGACGCTCGATCGGCTGGAACTGGCCGGAGAGGAAACCGCGCCCCGACCTTCCGATCTGTTGATGGCCGGCGTCCGCCGCGTAGCGGTGCGGGATTCGGCCGGGCACTGCATGCACGTGGAATGCACGCCGGCCTTCGACCTCTATTCGAAGGCGCTCGACGCCTATACGCCGGAACATGCGGCGACGATCACGGGTGTCGACGCAGCCGACATCGTCGAAGCCGCGCGAATGCTGCGGCCGCATCAGGCAATTGCCTATCACGCGTGGTCGGGCGTCGGCATGCACACCAATGCCACCCAGACCGAGCGAGCGATTGCGACGTTGTATGCGTTGACGGGTGCGTTCGATACGCGCGGCTCGAATCGGGAATGGACGAAGCAACCGGCCAACGCGGTCAGCAGCTACGCGATGCTGAACCCGCAGCAACGCGCAAAAGCGCTCGGCCTCGCGGAGCGACCGCTCGGCCCGCCTTCGCAGGGCTGGGTAACGGCGCGCGACGTCTATCGCGCGATCCTCGACGGAGAACCCTACCGCGTACGCGCGCTGTTCGCGTTCGGCACGAACATGGTGCTGTCCCAGGCGGACGGCGGCGTCGCTCACGACGCGCTCTGCGCGCTCGACTTTCATGTTCACTGCGATCTCTTCGAGACGCCGTCGTCACGCTATGCGGACATCCTGCTTCCCGTGAACACGCCGTGGGAACGGGAAGGACTGCGCCTCGGCTTCGAGATCGACGAGCGCGCGGTCGAACTCGTGCAGCTCAGGCAGCGCATGGTGCCACCGAGAGGCGAGAGCCGCGCGGACTACGACATCGTCTTCGACCTCGCCGTGCGGCTCGGAATGCAAGACGCGTTCTTCGGCGGCAGCATCGAGGCGGGATGGAATCACGTGCTCGAACCGCTCGGGCTGGACGTTGCGTTGCTGCGCGCCCATCCCGAAGGCATCTACAGGCCGTTGCCCCAAAGCGAGCGGCAATACGCTGCGGCGACGCCCGACGGCATTCGTGGCTTCAGCACGGAGACGCTGCGGGTCGAACTGTACTCCGAGAAGCTGCTTCGTCACGGCTACCCGCCCGTTCCGCAGTACGTACCGCCGCAGCATGGCGAGGATGCGCGGGCGAACAACCGCCGTCGCTTCCCCTGTACGTTGACCTCGATGAAGAACGGGTACTACTGCCACAGCCAGCATCGCGGCCTGCCGAGCCTGCGTCGCCGCGCGCCGTACCCGGTAGCGGAACTCAATGACGAACTGGCGGCGGAACACGGCATCGTCGACGGCGACTGGTGCGTGATCGAAACGACAAACGGCTCGGCACGCTTCAAGGCACGCGTCGTACCGGAACTCGCACGCGACGTGATCGTGGCCGAATACGGCTGGTGGCAAGCCTGCAACGAGGTCGGCCAGGATGCGCTTCCCGTGGGCGGGCACGACAACAGCAATTTCAACCGGCTCGTCTCGGCGACGAAACTCGATCCGGTCAGCGGATCGTCGCCGCTGCGTTCCGCGCGTTGTCGCATCAGGCTCGACCCGTCGGTCGAGCCGTCGCGCCGATCGTGGAAAGGCCTGCGGGATTTTGTCGTGTCCGCCATGCGGGAAGAAGCGAGCGGCGTGCGAACCGTCACGTTTCGCGCCGCGGACGGCGGCGCACTGCCGGACTATTTGCCCGGTCAGCACGTGACCTTGCATATCCCGTCGCTCGGCGACGGCGGGACGACGCGCGCCTATTCGCTGACGGGCGCCGCCCGCGAAGACGATCGCCGCACTTACTCCATCTCGGTACGCCACCAGAAAGGCCAGACCCGCGACGGCACGGCGTTCGAAGGCGCGATGTCATCCTATATCCACGGCGCGCTCAAGGTCGGGGACCCCGTGTTGCTCGGTGCGCCCGGCGGCACGTTCGTCGTGCCGCCGGCATCGAGGCAGCCGATCGTGATGTTCGCAGGCGGCATCGGCATCACGCCCTTCATCTCGTACCTGGAATCGATCCGGGATCAGGCGGATCGCGCGGCGGAGTCGCGACTCTTCTATGCAAACCTGAACAGCACGACTCACGCGTTCCGCGAACGCATCGAGACATTGAGGCGGCGGCTGCCGAAGCTCGAAGTAGTCAACTGCTACAACCAGCCGCACGACGAGACGCCGGGACACGACTATCAGATGCGGGGCTATCTGTCAGCCGACGTGGTCGACGACGACCTGATCCGGCGGCGCGCGCGATTTTATCTGTGCGGCCCTGAACCGATGATGCAGGCGATCACGTCGGGACTGATCGAGCGCGGCGTACCGCCGTTCGACATATTCAAGGAAGCGTTCAGATCGCCGTCCAGGCCGACGCCCGACCCGTCAAAGCAATACGCGGTGCAGTTCACGCGATCGCGTCGCACGGTCATCTGGACACCCCGCGACGGAAGCTTGCTGTCGTTCGCGGAGCGTCTCGGCATCGCATTACCGAGCGGTTGCCGGGTCGGGCAATGCGAGAGCTGCGCGGTCAAGGTCGTATCGGGCGAAGTCACGCATTTGAGCGGGCATGGACCGGACGAATCCGACATGTGCCTCGCCTGTCAGGCCATTCCGGCAACCGACGTCAGCATCGACGCATAACCCCCGTTTGAGGAAAGGTTAATCATGAAATTTTTCGACGCCGTCGCGACACGCGACGCGCTGGATTTCGAATCGCTGGTCGCACGCCTGCGACAGGCGTTCATCGACGGCTGCCACGTGCCGCTTCGTCATTCGCACACACTCCATGCCGACAGCGAAGACGAAGGCACGGTGCTCATCATGCCCGCGTGGGCAGACAACGGCTACCTGGGCATCAAGACGGTCAACATATACCCGGGCAATGCGAGACACGGAATGCCCGGATTGCACTCGACCTACGTGCTCTATGACGGGCGGACAGGCAATCCGCTTGCGCAGCTGGACGGAAACGAAATCACGTCGCGCCGCACCGCGGCTGCGTCTGCACTGGCCGCGACCTATCTGGCTCGCCCGGATGCGTCGCGCCTCGTGCTGATGGGGGCCGGCCGGGTCGGCAGCCTGGTTCCGCTCGCGTATCGCAGCCAGTTGCCGATCTCGATGGTCGAGGTCTGGGACAGGGATCACGACGCGGTTGCACGACTGGTCGACCGGCTGACTTGTCTCGGTTTCGATGCAACACCCGTCACGAACCTCGAGGAAAGCATCCGTCGCGCGGACGTCGTCACCTGCGCGACGCTTGCGACGGAACCGATTGTCTGCGGCGAGTGGCTCGCACCGGGGTCGCACCTGGACCTGATCGGCAGCTTTACGCCACGCATGCGCGAAGCGGACGACGATTGCTTCCGGCAGGCGGAGATTTATGTCGATACGGACGAGGCGCCGCAAAAATCCGGCGACCTTCTGGGCCCGCTGGCGCGCAACATCATTGTGTCCGACAGCCTGAACCGGACACTGACGGCGCTGTGCCGGGGCGAAGCACGGGGGCGGACGAACGACAGCCAGCGCACCGTGTTCAAGGCTGTCGGCACCGCGCTGGAGGATCTGGCCGCGGCCGTTCAAATATATGAAAAAACACACTGAAGCCGTGACGGGCAAGGAGATCGAAATGAAAGAGCTGATGGACGTGCAGGGCGGCGACGCGCCGGCGGTTGACCGTGAACGCATGCTGGAACGGATGGCCGCGGGCATGGCACGCTGGTCGGAGAAGTGGTTCCCGGACGCTTATATCTTCGCCGCGCTCGCGGTGGTGATCGTGGCGGCGGGCGCACTGGCGGTCGGTGCGCCGGTCACGCGGGTCGGCGTTGCGTTCGGCGATGGCTTCTGGAGTCTTATCCCGTTCACGATGCAGATGGCGATCGTCGCCATCTCGGGTTATGTCGTCGCGGTGTCGCCGCCCGCATCGAGGTTGATCGATGCGCTCGCGCGCCTGCCGTCGTCCGGGCGCGCATCGGTGACGTTCGTTGCGCTCGTCAGTATCGTCGCATCGCTGTTCAACTGGGCGATCAGCCTGATATTCAGCGGCCTTCTGGTCCGTGCGCTGGCGCGCCGCACTGATCTGCGCATGGATTACCGGGCAGCGGGCGCGGCTGCCTATCTCGGGATGGGTGCGACGTGGGCGCTGGGATTGAGTTCATCCGCATCGCAATTGCAGGCGAATCCGGACAGCCTGCCCAAGGCGCTGCTGGCCATCTCCGGCGTCATCCCCTTCACCGAGACGATCTTTCTCCCGCAGTCGATGGTGATGGCTGCCGTGTTGACCGGCGCGTCGCTGCTGATCGCCTATCTGTCCGCGCCCAACGACACACGGGCGAAAACCGCGACGGAGCTGGGCATTCATCTCGACGAAAGCCATGCCACGCTCGCACGTCCGACCCGCCCGGGGGACTGGCTCGAGTACAGTCCGCTCATCACCATCGCGATCGTGGCGATCGGCGCGATCTGGGCCTGGCACGAGTTCACGACGAGGAATCCGCTGATCGCGATCTCGAACCTGAACACGTACAACTTTCTGTTCCTGCTGCTCGGCATGCTGCTGAACTGGCGGCCGAGGCGATTCCTCAACGCCGTCGCGCGTTCGGTGCCGTCTGTTGCGGGTGTGCTGATCCAGTTCCCGCTGTACGGCGGGATCGCCTACATCCTGACAAAAGCGGCGGCGCCCGCCGGACTGCCGCTCTCCGATCACCTCGCCCATTTCTTCGTTGCGATGTCGTCGCACTCGTCGTTTCCCGCGGTGATGGGCATGTATTCGGCCGTGCTCGGGTTCTTCGTGCCGTCCGGCGGCGGCAAGTGGATCATCGAGGCGCCGTACGTCATCGAAGCGGCGAAACTGCTGCAGGTTCATCTGGGCTGGGCCGTGACGGTCTACAACGCAGCGGAGGCATTGCCGAACCTGATCAACCCGTTCTGGATGCTGCCGCTACTCGGTGTCCTCGGGTTGCGGGCCCGCGACATTGTCGGATTCACGTTCACGCAGCTGGTTGTTCACCTGCCGCTCGTGATCTTCATGCTCTGGGCTCTCGCAGGCACGCTCGCCTACCATCCGCCGGTGATGCCGTAACGCGTATCGAGGTCGGCTTCCGGCCTTTGGAGGCGGTGCGGCGCGGCGATGATCGAACGGTGTCGCGCCCGTCGTGCCGCGTGCATGCCGGCCTTAGTGGAATTCGCGGCTCGACGTGCGCAGGCCGCCGAGCAGCGGCGTCAGATCCTCGAAATGCTGCGCGACGAGGTGCCTCACGTCGCTCGCGACCTGCCACACGCCGGACGCCGCGAGCAGCCGCGAATCGAGGGTTTCGCGGCGCTGCCGCGCGAGCAGTTCGGGTCGGACGATCACGTTCACGCAGCCGGTTTCGTCCTCGAGCGTCATGAACATCACGCCTTTCGCGGTGCCCGGCATCTGCCGCGCGGTCACGAGCCCGCACGCGCGGGCGAGCCGGCCGTCGGGGCGGTCGCGCAGTTCGGCCGCGGACGACAGCCGCCGCGCGCGCAGCGCGGGCCGCAGCAGCGCGACCGGGTGGCGGTTCAGCGTGAGGCCGGTGGTGTGATAGTCGGCAAGGATGTCGTCGCCCTCCGACGGCGCGCCGAGCGCGGGCTTCTCCGCTTCGTCGATCGGCGCGGCGGCGAGCAGGTCGCGCTCCGGCGCTGCGGCGACGGCTTGCCACAGTGCATCGCGGCGATGGCCGGCGAGCGTCGCGAGCGCGTTCGCGGCGGCGAGCGCTTCGAGATCGCAGCGTTCGAGCTGCGCGCGGCGGGCCAATGTGTCGACGTTCTCGAACGGGCCGGCCGTGCGCGCGATTTCGATGCGCCGCGCGGCCGCCTCGCCGAGACCGCGCACGAGCGACAGGCCTAGCCGCACAGCCGGCTGGCCATGCGGAGGCGGCTGATCGGGCAGCGCTTCGAGCGATGCTTCCCAGCCGCTTTGCGTGACATCGACCGGCAGGACCTGCACGCCGTGGCGCTTCGCGTCCTGCACGAGTTGCGACGGCGGGTAGAAACCCATCGGCTGGCTGTTCAGCAATGCGGCGAGGAAGATTGCGGGTTCGTGGCATTTGAGCCAGCTGCTGGCGTAGGCGAGCTTCGCGAAACTGGCCGCGTGGCTCTCGGGGAAACCGTAATCGCCGAAACCCTTGATCTGCTCGAAAATCTGCTCGGCGAATTCGGGCGGATAGTCGCGCTCGCGCATCCCGTCGACGATCCTGCGGTGATACTGCTCCAGATTGCCCTTGCGCTTCCACGCGGCCATCGCGCGACGCAACTGGTCGGCCTCGCCGGGCGTGAAGCCGGCCGCGATCATCGCGACCTGCATCACCTGCTCCTGGAAGATCGGCACACCCTGCGTGCGTTCGAGCGCAGGCTTCAGGTCTTCTTTCGGGTAACTGACTTTTTCAATGCCCTGGCGCCGTTTCAGATAGGGGTGCACCGCGCCACCCTGGATCGGCCCCGGCCGCACGATCGCAACCTCGATCACCAGATCGTAATAGGTGCGCGGCCGCAGGCGCGGCAGCATCGACATCTGCGCGCGCGATTCGATCTGGAACACGCCGACCGTATCGGCGCGGCAGATCATGTCGTAGGTCGCTTCATCGTCCTGCGGAATGTGCTTCAGCGTGAACGGCTCGCCGTCCGGCTCCGGCGGCCCGCGCCACGCGGTGCGCATGTCGAACGCACGATGCAGCGCCGACAGCATGCCGAGCGCGAGCACGTCGACTTTCATCAACCCGAGCGCTTCGAGATCATCCTTATCCCACTGGATCACGCGCCGCCCGTCCATCGCCGCGTTCTCGACCGGCACGAGCCGCGTGAGCTTGCCGCGGCTGATCACGAAGCCGCCCGAGTGCTGCGACAGGTGGCGCGGAAAGTTGAGCAATCGCCCCGACAGTTCGGCCCATGCGCGAATCATCGGCGTCGCCGGGTCGAGCCCGGTCGTCGCGAATTGCTGCAGCAGATCGCGGCTGCCGTCGAACCAGCGATGCCCCTTCGCGACACGGTCGATCAGCATCGGATCCACACCGAGCGCCTTGCCGGTTTCGCGCAGCACGCCGCGCGGTCGGTATGTCGAAACGGCCGCCGCGATTGCCGCGCGATCCTTGCCGTATTTCCTGTAGATATGCTGAATGACTTCTTCCCGGCGCTGATGCTCGAAGTCGACGTCGATATCGGGCGGCTCGCCGCGCTCCTCGCTGATGAAGCGCTCGAACAGCATCGTGCTCTGTTCGGGATTCACCTCGGTGATGCCGAGGCAGAAACAGACGACCGAGTTCGCTGCCGAGCCTCGGCCCTGGCAAAGAATGTTCTGGCTGCGCGCGTATTTGACGATGTCGTAGACGGTCAGGAAGAACGGTTCGTAACGCAGCTTCTCGATCAACGTCAACTCGTAGTCGATCCGCTCCTGCACGTGCTCGGGTATCTTTCCGGAATAACGTTGAAGTGCACCGTCCCGAGTCTCCTGCTTGAGATAACTCGTTGGTGTATGTCCCTTCGGCACGATCTCGTCGGGATACTCGTAGCGAAGCGTGCCGAGGTCGAAATGACACGCATCGAGAATCGCGCACGTCTCCGCGATCTCCTCCGGCGAAAACAGCTTCGCGATCCGTCCGCGCGAACGCAGATGCTGTTCCGCATTCGGCGCAAGCGCATAACCGCACTCCGAAACCGGCATGCCGACGCGGATCGCCGTCATCACATCCTGCAGCGCCTTGCACGAACGCCGGTGCATCGTCACATCGCCGAGCGCAACGACGCGCACGCCACGCCGCTCGCCCGCCGCACGAATCTCCTCGCGCTGCACACCATCCAGCGCGCGCTGCAACTGCACGAGCCCAAGCCGCGCACGCTCGCCGAACGTCGTGCGAAACCATGCGACCTGCGCATCGAGCACGTTCGCGCGAACCGGATACGTGGGGACAAGAATCGCGAAGCAATCCGGCATCCCGCGCAGATGTGCAAATTCCTCGGGGGGCGCCGACAGCATCCGCGACGTCAGCTTGTAGGTGCCCTTCGGCGATGCCATCCGCCGCCACGAAATCAGCTCGGACAGGTTGCCGTAACCCTCGCGGTTCTGCGCGAGCAACACGAGCCCGAACGCACCGGGGCCCGGATCGTGGCCGGGCGCGACTTCATCCGGCGTGACGTCGAAATACGAACCGATGACGAGCGGCAGCCCCGGCAGCCCTTTCGCCTTCGCCGCGACATGCATGCGCGGCGCGCCTGCGAGCGAGCATTCGTCGGTGATCGCGATCCCGCGATAGCCGAGCTCGACCGCACGCTCGACCAGTTCCTCCGCATGCGACGCGCCATGCAGGAACGAAAAGTTCGAACGGCAGAACAACTCCGCGTAATCGGGCAGCCAACTGAATTCCGCAGCCATCACCACTCACCCGAACAGGCCGTGCAGGAACCAGCGCGGCTCGGACTCGCTCCCCGCTCGCTCCCTGAACACCCAGTAGCACGCACCGGCTTCATCCTGCGCAACGTGATAATCGCGCGCGGCCAGCTGACCATCGAACCACCCTGCCTCGATCCGCTCCGCCGACGACATCATCCTGAGCGGCGTATGAAATACCGGCCGCTCCCCGCGCATCAACAACGGCAGCGGCTCGGCCAGCAGCCACGCGGGACGCGGCGGCACGGCCGGCGGACCAGCGGCCGGCTTGCCGGCCTGCGCATCGAGCGGCAGCCAGCGGTTCGCGGCCTCGGGCCGGTGATCGGCGACGGGCGCCGCGCGCAGTACGTTCTCCGCGCCGAGCCGCGCGACCAGCAGCTCGAACAGCCGCGCACGCGTCTCGCGCGTGCCGCCCGGCTCGGGAAACAGATCGTCGGCCGGCGGCGCGACCGATTCGACGCGCGTGGCCGTCAGACGCACCGCGATCACCGCGGCTGGCAACTCGACGCGCGCGAGCCGCTCGCCGAGCAGCCGCATGAAGTGCGCCTCATCGCGCACGGGTGCGGCGAACGCGAGTTCGAGCGGCGTCGGCGGCACGGCCTGGCGGCCGCGCTCGTGCTCGAGATCGAACGTCATCGCGGCCAGCGACAGTTGCCGCGCGGCCAGCCAGCCGCAGAGCTGCACGACGAGCCGCCGGGCGGCGAACAGCACGGCTTCCGCGTATTCGACACGCTCCGGCAATTCGAGCCGCACGTCGAACACGGGCGGCACCGCCATCCACGCAAGCGGCTCGACCGCATCGCCGTACGCGCGATCGAGCGCGGCCAGCAGCGCGGGGCCGCAGCGGCGCTGCAGCCCCGCGCGCGGCAGGCCGCGCAGATCGGCGAGCGTGCGGCAACCGAGGCCGTCGAACCAGCCCGCATACGGACGCGCATCGGGCAGCAGCACGCAGGGCAGACCGTCGAGCGCGCGAACCAGCGACGCAGGGGCGGCCACCCGGCGCCGGATCCGCGCGCGGGCCGAGACACGCGCGAGCAGCCACGCACCGCGCCCGGTCGGCGCGGCGGACAGGCGCGCCGCATAACCGAGCGCCGCGAGCGTCGCACGCACCTGGCGGCACAGCGACGGCAAGCCGCCGAACAGGCGCAGGCTCGGGCCGACGTCGACGATCAGCGTGGCCTCGTCGTCGAGCGCGACGCACGGCGAGAAGCGCAGCAACGCGAGCGCGACCGCGCGCAGCGCATCGGCCTCGCGCGCGGGATCGCGTTCGACGAGCTGCGTCTCGGGCGCGAGCGTCAGCACGCCGCCGCGCTTCATGCCCGCGCGCACGCCTTGCCGGCGCGCGGCCGCATCGGCGATCAGCACGACACCCTGCTCGAGCACCGCGCAGCCGGCGCCGCCGGCCGCTGCGTCAGACGGCTGCGGGGCGCACACGTCGAGCGGCAGGCGCGGCAGATGGATGCCGAGCAAGACGCGCATAACGACTCTCCACGATGGGCGACGGCAGGTCGAGCACGAGCGGCTCGCTGCGCGCGGGCCCGCGACGCTTGACGATATCGAGCGACACGCCGCCCGGCACGGGATACAGCGCGACGCGCAGCACGGCCGGCGACGGCTGCCGCGCGGCCGACAGCGGGCGCAGCATCACGAACAGCGTGTCGCCCGTGCGCGCGGCCGCGAGATGCAGGCGCCGCAGCGCATCGGGCCGCGCGTCCTGCCAGAGCAGCAGCGCGCCGCAACAGCCGGTCTTGAGCGCCTGCTCGGCGGCCCACAGCGCATCCGTGCGGCTGCCGGCGCGCAGCCACAGCAACGCGTCGGCCGGCACGCCGAGACTGGCGAGCGCGGTCGCATGCGGCGATTGCGGCGGCGCGACGAGCGCGAGCGGACGCCGAGCGCTGACGGTGCGCGCGAGCGCGGGCGCGAGCAGCCGCATCTCGCCGCAGCCCGGTTGCGCGGCCAGCAGTTCGACGAGCCCGCCGAACGGCCAGCCGCCGCCCGGCAGCTCGGCGGACAGCGGCGCGAAGCCGGTATCGATCGTGCGCGGACCGCCCCGCGCGAGCTGCGAGCCACGCCAGAGCGATGGATGAAGGGATTCGGGAGAAATGGAGGATGCGAGCATGACGCCACCCACAACTGTATGGATATACAGTATATGGCAATGCGCTCGCGTCGCACAGCGCCGGTGCGAAACCGGTTCTTGTCAGAGGAAAAACAGGGGGAAAGCCGCCGCGCCCGTCATGTTACGGCGCGCCGGATCGGGCGTGGCCGGATCGTGCCGCCCGAACGCCCGCCACCACCATCCGGCCCGCTGCGACGCACGCGCGCTGAATCGCCCCGCCGAATCGGCACGCAAACCCTCGCGCAAACCGGCACGATGCAGCCCCCCGCACCGCGCCGGCCCGCCTGCCGCCCGTCAGCCGAGCAACAACGCGTCGTCGTCGAGCTGCTCGTGACGCACCCTCTCGAACATCTGCAGCAGGTCCGGCACGTCGAGCCCCTTGCGCGCGTCGCCCGACACGTCGAGCACGACCTGCCCCTGGTGCAGCATCACCGTGCGGTCACCGTAGTCGAGCGCCTGCCGCATGCTGTGCGTGACCATCATCGTCGTCAGCTTGCTCTCGGCGACGATGCGCGCGGTCAGTTCCAGCACGAACGCGGCCGTCTTCGGGTCGAGCGCGGCCGTGTGCTCGTCGAGCAGCAGGATCCGCGACGGCCGCAGCGACGCCATCAGCAGGCTCACGGCCTGCCGCTGGCCGCCCGACAGCAGCCCGATCCGGTCGGTCAGCCGGTTCTCGAGACCGAGGTTCAAGAGCCGCAGCTTGTCGCGGAACAGCTCGCGCGACGGCCGGTCGAGCGCGGCCCGGAAGCCGCGCCGCACGCCGCGCGCCGTCGCGAGCGCCATGTTCTCCTCGATCGTCAGCGCCTCGCAGGTGCCGGCCATCGGATCCTGGAACACGCGCGCGACGAGGTGCGCGCGGTCCCACGCGGGCTGGCGCGTGACGTCCGCGCCATCGATCGAGATGCGCCCCGAATCGACACGCTGGTCGCCGCTGACCGCATTGAGGAAGGTCGACTTGCCGGCACCGTTCGAGCCGATCACCGCGACGAACTGGCCGTCGGGAATCTCGAGCGACAGCCCGCGCAGCGCGCGCGTCTCGATCGGCGTGCCGGGATTGAACGTGAGTTTCAGGTCTTGTGCGGACAGCATGTCATGCCCCTCCGTTCTTGCGCGCGAACAGCTTCTTGCGCGTCGCCGGCAGCACCAGCGCGATCGTGACGAGCGCGGCCGTCACGAGGTTCAGATCCTGCGCCTTCAGGCCGATGAATTCGCTGTTCAGCGCAAGCGCGATGAAGAAGCGGTAGACGATCGCGCCGAGCACGACGGCGAGCGTCGTCAGCACCAGCCGGCGCGCCGGCAGCAGCGTCTCGCCGATGATCACCGCGGCCAGCCCGATCACGATCGTGCCGATCCCCATCGAGATGTCCGCGCCGCCCTGCGTCTGCGCGAACAGCGCGCCGGCGAGCGCGACGAGCGCGTTCGACAGCGCCATCCCGGCGAGCGTCGCGCGGCCGGTCGCGATGCCCTGGGCACGCGCCATCCGCGGGTTCGCGCCGGTCGCGCGCATCGCGAGGCCGAGCTGCGACGAGAAGAACCAGTCGAGGCCGAGCTTCGCGACCACGACGACGATCGCGAGCAGCGCCGGGCGCAGCACGAAGTCGGGCATCCAGTCGGGCTGCAGCACGGTAAACAGCGTCGGCTCGGTGATCAGCGGCACGTTCGGCCGGCCCATGATCCGCAGGTTCACCGAATAGAGCGCGATCATCATCAGGATGCTGGCGAGCAGATCCATGATCTTCAGGCGCACGTTGAGCCAGCCGGTGATGAAGCCGGCCAGCGCGCCCGCGACGATCGCGAACGCCGTCGCGGAGAACGGGTCGTAGCCGGCCGAGATCAGCGTCGCGGCGACGGCGCCGCCGAGCGGAAAACTGCCGTCGACGGTGAGGTCGGGGAAGTTGAGGATGCGAAACGAGATCAGCACCCCGAGGGCGACGAGACTGAAGATCAGGCCGATCTCCAGCGCGCCCAGAAACGAGAACAGAGACATGATGGGGAAATCCTGTTGCTTCCCGGCCGGACGTGTACGGCCGGGTGAAGCGAACGGGCGGCCCCGGGTGGGAGCCGCCCGTCCGGCGGTGTCGTTCAGGCCCGGATCGGGCCCGCAAGCGCGGCGGTCGGGCCGCGGCTTACTTGATGACCGTCTTCGCTTCCTTCACGAGATCCGGCGACAGCGCGACGCCCTGCTTCGCGGCCGCACCCGTGTTCGCGAACAGCTCGAGGTTGCTGCTCGTCTCCGACGCGATCGCGCCCGGCTTCTCGCCCTTCAGGATGCGCGCGACGACCTTGCCCGTCTGGCGGCCGAGGTCGCCGTAGTTGATGCCGAGCGCCGCGATGCCGCCGCGCTTCACGCTGTCGGTGTCGCCGGCGACGAGCGGAATCTTCGCTTCGTTCGCGACCTTCACGAGCGCCTCGTACGCGGACACGACGTTGTTGTCGGTGTTCGTGTAGATCACGTCGACCTTGCCGATCAGGCTCTTCGCGGCCGGGCCGATGTCGACGGTGCGCGGTGCGGCCGCTTCCTTCAGCGTCATCCCCTGCTTCGCGAGGATCTCCTTGAGCGCCTGAACGACGACGACCGAATTCGCCTCGCCCGGGTTGTAGACCATGCCGACCGTCTTCGCATTCGGCACGACACGCTTGATCAGCGCGACCTGGCGATCGAGCGGCAGCTTGTCGGACACGCCCGTCACGTTGGTGCCCGACGGGCCCCAGCCCTTCACCAGCTGCGCGGCGACCGGATCGGTCACGCCCGAATAGACGACCGGCACGCTCTTCGTCGCCGCGACGACCGACTGCGCGGCCGGCGTCGCGATCGCGACGATCACGTCGGGCTTGTCGCCGACGAACTTGCGCGCGATCTGCGCGGCCGTGCCCGTGTTGCCCTGCGCGCTCTGGTATTCCCACTTGAGCTTGTCGTCGCCGAAGCCTTCCGCCTTCAGTTCGGCGCGCACGCCGTCGCGGATCGCGTCGAGTGCCGGATGGTCGACGATCGACAGCACCTTGACGGTCTGTGCGTGCGCGGCGCCTGCCAGTGCGAGTGCGGCCACGCCGGCCGTGATCGAACGGATCGCGAAAGTCTTGAATCGCTTCATGGGTGAGTCTCCCCCGTATTGTGTCGGTTCTGGATGATGGATTCCCGCCGCCGTCAGGCGGGCACCGTCGCGCGTAAATTCGGCGGCGACCGGCCCGCGCACACCCCGGGAAGGCGCGCAGCGGCGAACGCACGAGGATACCATTTCCGCAGACCACCGCCTGACTCCGCGCTTTCGGCCGGCGCGCCGGATTGCGCCGCCCGCCGGGGCCCGCGACCGCGTGCGAAGCCCGGCTGGCGGCGGTTCCGGCCGACATCGGCGCAACGCGTCAGCCGCGTTGGCGGCTTTACGTTATGCTGTCGGCCGACCCAGGCGACATCATCGGAGGGCACATGAAACGGGGAGTCCGTGCAATCGCATTCGCGGCCGTCGCGCTGGCGCTGCCGGGCGCGGCATTCGCGCTGACCGACGGTTACGCGCAATACGACGACTGCATGCTCGGCGCGCTGCGCGAAAGCCGCAACGGTGCGGCGGCGCAACTGATCCAGCGCTCCTGCGACGCGCTGTACCGCAACAACGCGATGCTGCTGCCGCGCGAGCGGCGCTTTCACGAGTGTGTCGTGCAGTCGCTGCCGGGCGTGCGCGACAACTACGCGATCCAGCAGATCATGGCGATCTGTTCGCGGCGCGGCGAGATGTGAGCCGACGTTGAACGCGGCGCACGGCGTGGCCGCCCACCGGCCGCGCCAATGAAAAGGGCCTGCGCGATGCAGGCCCTTTTCGTTCAGCGGTCCGACCGGTGTGCGGCGTTCAGAACGACGCGACCATCGAGCCCTTGAACTGCTTCTTGATGAATTCCCTCACTTCCGGCGACTGGTACGCCTTGACCAGCTTCTTCACCCACGGCTGGTCCTTGTCCTTCGCGCGCACGGCGATCAGGTTCGCGTACGGGCTCGTCAGCGCTTCGAGCGCGATCGCGTCCTTGGTCGGCTGCAGGTTCGCGGCCAGCGCGTAGTTCGTGTTGATCACGGCCGCGTCGACGTCCGACAGCACGCGCGGCAGTTGCGCGGCGTCGAGTTCGGAGATCTTCAGCTTCTTCGGGTTCTCGGCGATGTCGAGCACCGTCGCGTTGTTGCCGCCCGTGCCGGCGCCCGACTTCAGCTTGATCACGCCTTGCGTCTGCAGCAGCAGCAGCGCGCGGTTCTCGTTCGACGGATCGTTCGGCACCGCGAGCTTCGCGCCTTGCGGCAGGTCCTTCAGCGACTTGAACTTCTTCGAGTACACGCCGATCGGCGAGATGTAGGTCAGGCCCGCGCTGACGATCTTGTAGCCGCGCTGCTTCACCTGGCTGTCGAGGTAGGGCTGGTGCTGGAAGCTGTTCGCGTCGAGGTCGCCCGAGTCGAGCGCCGCGTTCGGCTGCACGTAGTCGTTGAACTCGATGACCTTCACGTTCAGGCCTTCCTTCTCCTTCGCGACCTTCTGCACGAGCTGCCACACTTCCGAATCCGGGCCGGCGACCGTACCGACCTTGATCACCTTGTCCTCGGCGTGCGCGCCCGCCGACAGCGTCAGCGCTGCACCGGTAGCCAGCACGGAAAATACCTTCAGGAGACTGCGACGCTTCATCTGTTTCTCGCTTTCTTGCTTACTGGAAATAGGGCGCGATACGGGTAAGCCCCGACTCGCAGGAAGGCGCAAATGGTGTCACAGGATCGGCGGGAAGTGAAATACATCCCGCTCATATGGGTATGCACCGCAGCGGTGCTGGCGGTGAACGCGCGACTCGGCCGTTAGTTGCGTTTGAGTCTATCGCGCATCGGCCTCGGCCGTACGCGTCACGCCACCGCCGCCTCGTCGGCCGCCTTCGTGCCGAACGCGGGTTCGACCGTCCGCTCGCCGGCCCGGCGCGGCGACACGCCGCCGGCGCCGCCGACCCGGAACGCGCCGATCGCGTCGCGCAGCCGCGCGGCCTGTTCCTGCAGCGACGCGGCCGCCGCGGTGGCTTCCTCGACGAGCGCCGCGTTCTGCTGCGTCACCTGGTCCATCTGCGTGACCGCGCGCCCGACCTGCGTGATGCCGCTCGCCTGCTCCTCGGACGCGGCCGCGATCTCGCCCATGATGTCGGTCACGCGCGCGACCGCCTGCAGGATCTCGCCCATCGTCGTGCCGGCCTGGCCGACCAGCGTCGAACCGTTGCGCACGCGCTCGACCGAGGCGACGATCAGCTCGCGGATCTCCTTCGCGGCCGTCGCGCTGCGCTGCGCGAGCGAGCGCACCTCGCCCGCGACCACCGCGAAGCCGCGGCCCTGCTCGCCCGCGCGCGCGGCCTCGACCGCCGCGTTCAGCGCAAGGATATTGGTCTGGAACGCGATGCCCTCGATCACGCCGATGATGTCGGCGATCTTGCGCGAGCTGTCGTCGATCTCGCCCATCGTGCCGATCACGCGGTTCACGACGTCGCTCCCCGTGCGCGCGATGTCCGATGCGTTGTTCGCGAGCCCGCTCGCCTGCCGCGCGTTGTCGGCGTTCTGCTTCACCGTCGCGGTCAGTTGCTCCATGCTCGCGGCCGTTTCTTCCAGCGACGCGGCCTGCTCCTCGGTGCGCTGCGACAGGTCGTCGTTGCCGGCCGAAATCTCGCGGCTCGCCGACGCGATCGATTCGGCCGACTGGCGAATCCCGCCGATCGTCGCCTGCAGCCGCGCCTGCATGTCGCGCATCGCGGCCATCATGCTCGTGCGGTCGCCCTCGCGCACGGGCACCGGCTGCGTCAGGTCGCCCAGCGCGATGCGCGTCGCGAGCGCGGCCGCTTCGTCGGGCTCGCCGCCGAGGCTGGCGCGCACGTTGCGGATGATCACCAGCATCGCCGCGCTGATCACGAAGCCGATCACGAACACGACCGCGAGGTGGCCGAGCAGCGTGCGGTAGTAGAGGGTGTCGATGTCCTTCAGGAACACGCCGCTCGAGATGCTCCAGTCCCACGGCGCGAAACGCGTGACGTAGCTGATCTTCGGCACGGCGGTCTCGCTGTGCGGCAGCCGCCCGCGATATTCGGCGAAGCCGCTGCCGGTCGCCTTCGCGGCGTTCAGGATCGTGGCGAACAGCGGCTTGCCGTCCGGGTCGAGATAGTCGCCGACCTGCGTGCCGACCAGCTTCGGCAGCGTCGGATGCATCAGCACGACCGGCTTCGAGTCCATCACGAACACGTAGCCCGAATCGCCGTAGCGCATCGCGGCAAGGCTCGCGAGCGCGTCGCGCTTCGCGTCGGCCTCGGGCAGCGTGCCGCTTTGTGCGAGCGCGTGATACGACTTCACGATGCCGGCCGCCGAGTCGACGAGATTCGCGATACCGGCCTTGCGTTCGGCGAGCATCGTCGCACGCGTCTCGTAGGCGCTCCAGGCGCCGACGCCCAGGAGACCGATCCATACCAGCGCAAGCGCGAGCCACAGCTTGCGGTTCAAACTCATTCTGCTCATCTGCGTGCCTTTGTCGATGTCGATGCGCGCGAACGGCCTGCCGCGCGCAAACGGTTGCCCTTGCATTTACGGCAACGAGGCTTACAACTTGAATACACGCCGGTGCCGCGAACCGGCGGCCGACACGCAGCCGCCGCCCCGCAACGCACCCACCGACGCGACAGCCCGCATCCGCTGTGCTACAAAGACCGGTTGGCCGGCGCGCGAAGCGTCGGCGCCATTCCGGGGCCATCCATGTACGTCATCGACATCCACTACACGGCATCGCTCGAGCGCATCGACGACGCGCTCGAACGCCACCGTGCGTATTTGCAGCCGCTGCTCGACAAGGGCATCTTCATCGCGGCGGGGCCGAAGGTGCCGCGCGAAGGCGGCGTGATCCTCGCGGCCCGCATCGATCGCGACGAACTGGACGCGATCCTGAAGACCGACCCGTTCGTCACCGAGGGGCTCGCGACGTATCGCGTGACGGAATTCCGGATCACGCGCGCCGCATCCGGCTTCAACGTGCCGGCGCTGCCGTAACGCGGTACCTGCGCGGCACGCACGCGCGTGCCGACGCGCCGCCCGGCGGGCAGCGCATGCAAACGACAAGGGGAAGAGTGAATACGTGACGGCGCAACACGGCCGTCACGCGAAACGCCGGGCCGGGCGCCCGACGCCTGCCTGTCAGCCGACCAGCAGCTTCAGGTCGTGGACCCACGGGCCAGGGCCCTGGCCGTCGCGCACGAACAGGCGCAGCTTGCCGTCGCGATCGAACACATAGCTCGCGGCGGTGTGATCCATCGTGTAGCTGCCGGGCGTCTTGCCGGGCACCTTCGCGTAGTACACGCGGAAATCCTTCGTGACCTTCTTCAGCGCCGCTTCGTCGGCCGGCCGCAGGCCGACGAACGACGGATCGAACGCGGGCACGTACTGGCCGAGCAGCGCCGGCGTGTCGCGCTCCGGATCGATGGTGACGAACAGCACCTGCACGCGCTTCGCGGCATCGGGCCCGAGTTGCTTCAGCGCCTCGGACAGCTCGGCCATCGTGGTCGGGCACACGTCCGGGCAGTGCGTATAGCCGAAGAACATCACGACCGCACGGCCCTTGAAGTCGGCGAGCGTGCGTACCTTGCCGGCGGTATCGGGCAGCGAGAAGTCGTTGCCGAACTGCGTATTGCCGGTGAGGTCGAGATTCTGGAATTTCGGCGCGTTGTCGCATCCGGCGAGCAGCAGCGCTGCCGCGAATGCACACGTGAGCATCCAGCCTTGGCGCGCGCGGCGCCCGAACCGTGAATGGAGCATTGCGTTCAAACCGTGCGGTTACACGCCGAGCAGCGGGCGTGCATAGTGATCGACGAGCAGCGCGGCGAACAGCAGCGACAGATAGACGATCGAGTAGCGGAAGGCCTTGCGGGCGAGTTCGTCCGAATAGTCGCGGTAGATCTTCCACGCATACGCGAGGAACACCGCGCCGAGCAGCACTGCGCTCGTCAGGTAGACAGCCCCGCTCATCCCGGAGATGAACGGCATCAGCGTGACGGCGAACAGGATCACCGTGTACAGCAGGATGTGCAGCCGCGTGAACTTCTCGCCGTGCGTGACGGGCAGCATCGGCAGCCCCGCGCTCTCGTAATCCTTGCGGCGATAGAGCGCGAGCACCCAGAAATGCGGCGGCGTCCACACGAAGATGATCAGCACGAGGATCCACGCGTCGCCGGGCACCGCGCCGGTGACCGCGGCCCACCCGAGCGCCGGCGGCATCGCACCCGACGCGCCGCCGATCACGATGTTCTGCGGCGTCATCGGCTTGAGCAGCAGCGTGTAGATCACCGCGTAGCCGACGAACGTCGCGATCGTCAGCCACATCGTCAGCGGATTCGTGAACGTATAGAGCGTCCATGCGCCGACGCTGCCGAGCACGGCCGAGAACACCAGGATCTGCGGCGTCGTAATCTCGCCGCGCGCGGACGGGCGCCATGCGGTACGGCGCATCATCGCGTCGATCTTCTGTTCGACGAGACAGTTGATCGCGAACGCGGCGCCGGCCAGCAGCCAGATGCCGATCGTGCCGCCGATCAGCACATGCCATGGCACCATGCCCGGCGTCGCGAGGAACATGCCGATCACCGCGCAGAACACCGCGAGCTGCGTGACACGCGGCTTCGTCAGCGCCATGTACTGGGAAAAGCGGCTACCGGGCGATTGGGAGAGGGTGCTTTGCATGGGGGCGGTCACGCCGGGGCGGCGTCGCGCGCAGGCTGCGCGACACGGCCGGGGCGGCTTGAAAGGATGCGAAAGTTTAACATGACGACGAGCAGCAGCAGGATCGCGGCACCGCCGTTGTGCGCGACGGCGACCGGCAGCGGCCACTGCAGCACGATGTTGGTCAGGCCCGTCACGAACTGCAGCAGGACGACCAGCAGCACGCCGTTCGCGGGCCGCCGCAGCGATTCGAAGCGGCGCATTTTCAACGCGAACGCGACCAGGTACGCGACCACGACGAACGCGAACGTGCGGTGCGTCCAGTGGATCGCGACCAGCGCATCCTGTGTGATCGCGTCGCCGTCTTTCGTCATCCCGAGCGCGCGCCACAGGTGGAAGCCGTGCTGGAAGTCCATCGGCGGGATCCACTGGCCGTTGCAGGTCGGGAAATCGGTGCACGCGAGCACTGCGTAGTTGGTGCTCACCCAGCCGCCGAGCGCGATCTGCACGACCAGCAGCACGAGCGCCGCGAGCGCGGCCGCGCGATAGCGCCCGGCCTCCGGGTCATGAGACGGCAGCGGCGTCTGCCGCGCCGCGAGCCAGCCGAGCGTACCGAGCAGCGTGAGGCCGAGCAGCAGGTGGATCGTGACGATCACGGGCTGCAGCTTCATCGTGACCGTCCACGCGCCGAAGGCGCCCTGCACGAGAATCAGCAGCAGCAGGCTCGTCGGCCACCACGGCGACACGTGCAGCGGGCGGCGGCGCAGCCGCGCGGCCCACGCGATCACGACCTGCGCGATGATCAGCACGCCGATCGCCATCGCGAAATAACGGTGGATCATCTCGATCCACGCCTTCGTCATGCTGACGGGGCCCGTCGGCATCGCCTGGTGCGCGGCCGTGATCGCGGCGTGCGCGATGAACGGCGACGACGTGCCGTAGCAGCCGGGCCAGTCCGGGCAGCCGAGCCCCGAATCGGTCAGCCGCGTGAAGCCGCCGAACATCACCAGGTCGAGGGTCAGGAACGTGGTGATCCACACGAGCTTGCGGAACTTGCCGTCGTCGGCCTTCACCCACACATACGACAGCGGCAGCAGCGCGATGCAGAAGCCGATCAGGCCGAGTTGCAGTAGATACGACATCGGAATGGTGCCTCGTTGTATTGCCTTAGCCGATGCTCGACCACTTCAGCAGCTTCGTGACGTCCGACTTGATCTTGCTGGGATTCGGGTCTTTCGGGAAGCGCATCATCAGGTTGCCGTTCGGGTCGACCATGTAGATATGGTCGCTGTCCTTCGTGCCGGCGTCGGCCGGCAGCCACGCGGCCACCGCGGCCGGATCGGCGACGAGCCGGCGCGTGTCCGGATAGGCTTCCAGCACCTTCTGCGGCATCGCGCCCGCATCGCTGCGCAGCCACACCATCGTGAGCCGGTGCCGTTCGCCCGCCTGCGTGACGCGGATCTGGCGCATGAAATAGAGCTTCTGCGCGCACGCGTCGTCGCACGCGCTGCGGTCGGTCATCACGAACAGCCACACGCCGCGCAGCGACGACAGCGGCACCGTCTTGCCGGTTTCGTCGGTGACCTGCAGATCGGCCGGGATCGGGCGCTGCGGCTCGATCAGCGTGCCGTAGTTCGTCGAACCGCCCTTCGGCTTGATCACGTAATAGGTGAAGTACGACGCGAGCATCGGCGCCGCGCACACGAGACCCAGCAGCACGAGCATCCAGCGGCCGCGCTTGCGGGCCGCGGGCGAGATCGGCGCAGCGGCCGGACCCTGACGGGAAGATTGCATGGACAAATCAGACCTCTCGAAACGAACCCGCGGCGCTTGTGCCGCGTCCTGGCATGGCGCTCACGCGCCGGCCGACTTCTTCGCCGCACGCCGCGCGGCGTACAGGCCGAAGCCGAGCGCGGCCGCCGCCATGGCCCACCACTGAAACATGTAACCGTAATTGCGCTCGACGCCGGTCGTCGCCGCCGGCCAGTCGCGCACGAGCTTGTCGCCGTCGCCGCTCGTCTGCTGGATCACGAACGGCTGCAGCGGTAGCCCCGTTTCCTTCGCATACGCGGCGACGTCCAGGTTCTGCCGGATCTTCTGGTGCGCCGCCGACCCGCCTTCGCCGAGCTCGAACGCACGCGACGCGTCGGCGCGCGCGATGCCCACGATCTCGACGTCGCCCGCGGGCGTCGCGAACGACTCGATCGCCGTGCGATCTGCGATGTTGCGCGGCAGCCAGCCGCGGTTGACGAGCACGACGCCGCCGCCCGTGAGTTTAAACGGCATCACGACGTAAAAACCCGGCTGGTCGTTATACGGCCGATTGTCGAGGAACACGGCTTGCTCGGGCAGAAAGCGGCCCTTCGCACGCACGCGATGAAACTCGATCGACGCGAGCGGAATCGGCTGCGCGCCGACATCGACGGGCGTCGCATGCTCGTAGCGCACGATGCTCGCCTGCAGCGCTTCCTTCTGGTGCGCGCGGTCGCGCTGCCAGAAACCGAGACGGATCGTGACCGCGACGACGACGAGAATCAGCAGCGCAGGCAACCAGCGAATCTTCATCGTGCGGCCCGCCGGGCACATTCGCGAAAGCGAAGTGCGATAATTATCCCCTTCCTTTCGAATTGCCGTCGTCCGGTTCGTGTCATGCACATACTCGTTCCCATCGCCTTCGTCCTCATCATTGCCAGCATGGGCTCGGCGCTCTACTTCATGATGCACGACCGCGGCCACACGAAACGCATGGTCTGGTCGCTCGCCACCCGCGTCGGGCTGTCGGTCTCGCTGTTCCTGTTCATCCTGCTCGCGAACTGGATGGGCTGGATCCATTCGACCGGCCTGCCGATCGGCCGTTGACGCATTTATCGCCGCGGCCCGCTGCAACCGCTGTGACATTTCGCCGCACGGCCGCAGCACCAAGCAAAAGCGCCGCCTGACTGAGTCGCGGCGGCGCCAGGGTGGTGTCGACGCGCAGCCAGCCGCTGCGGGGCCAACACCAATGAAAACGGCCCGCGCATTGCTGCGCGGGCCGTTTTCCATTTACAGCCAGTAGACGACGACGTACAGGCCGAGCCAGACGACGTCGACGAAGTGCCAGTACCACGCGGCGCCTTCGAATGCGAAGTGATGTTCGGGCGTGAAGTGGCCGCGGATCATCCGCACCAGCACCACCGCGAGCATCGTGCCGCCGAGGAACACGTGGAAGCCGTGGAAGCCGGTCAGCAGGAAGAACGTCGAACCGTACACGCCCGAATTCAGCGTCAGGTTCAGTTCGTTGTACGCGTGGTAGTACTCGAAACCCTGCAGGAACAGGAAGCAGATACCGAACGCGAGCGTTGCGACCATCCATGCGATCGCCTTGTTGCGATGATCGTCGCGCAGTGCGTGGTGCGAGATCGTCAGCGTCACGCCCGACGACAGCAGGAATGCCGTGTTGAGCGTCGGGATCGGCCACGGGCCCATCGTCTTGAAGTGACCGGCGAGCGCGGCGGGGCCTTCGTTCGGCCACACGGCGGAGAAGTCCGGCCAGATCAGCTTGTAGTCGAGGCTGCCGAGCTGGTGCAGCGCGATTTCACGCGCATAGAACAGCGCGCCGAAGAACGCGCCGAAGAACATGACTTCGGAGAAGATGAACCAGCTCATGCTCCAGCGGTACGACTTGTCGACGTTCTTGCCGTATTGACCGCCTTCCGATTCGGCGATCGCGTCGCCGAACCAGTGATACAGCGTGAAGAGCAACCACAGCAGGCCGAGCAGCGCCGTAAACGGCGCCCAGTCGTGACCGTTGATCCACAGCGCCGTCGATCCGAGCATGACCAGCAGCCCGATGGCCGCACTGATCGGATGGTGCGACGGATGCGGCACGAAATAGTACGGGGTCTGGTTTTGACCGCTCATGCTTGATTCTCCACTTCAGTCCAATTTATGTACCGGAAACCGCTCCGGCTTTATTTCTTGCGCGGCGCGACCGCCACCGCTCTTTCCCGCACGCAGCGCCGTGGCGCTGCGCACTGCATTCTTTCGTGGCCGCGGGCGTCAGCCCACGACGGCACGCACGATCAGGATCAGCACGCCGATGAACACGCCGGCCGCGATCAACGCGACGATCAGCACGTGCAGCGGATTGAGCTGCGTCGCGTCGGCCTCCAGGTCGCGCCGCTTGCGCACCCCGAAGAACGACCACAGCACCGCTTTCACCGCCTGGCCGAACGACCCGCCCCGCTTGACCTCCGTCATCGCCCCGCCTCCGTCGTCATGCATCCGGCTTCGCCGCGCCCTGCGCCGCGGTACTGCGCGTCGCCGGCGCCGGCGCAGCCGGCGTATTGAGCTCGAAGAACGTGTACGACAGCGTGATCGTTTTGACGTCCTTCGGCAGTTTCGGATCGATCACGAACACCACCTGCATCTTGCGCGACTCGTTCGCGGCCAATGTTTGCTGCGTGAAGCAAAAGCACTCGATCTTCTTGAAGAACTCCGTCGCCTGCTTCGGCGCGTAGCTCGGAATCGCCTGTGCAACGACCGGCCGGCCCTGCCCGTTCGTCACGTCGTACACGATCGTCGTCAGTTCGCCCGGATGTACGTCGAGGCTGTTGTGCTCCGGCTTGAAACCGAGCGGACCGCGCGCGTTCGCATCGAACTCGACCGACACCGTGCGGCTGGTGTCGACCTGCGAGTTCTTCACCTCGCGCTCGCTGACGTCGCGCTGCACCAGGTTGTTGATGCCGGTGATCTGGCAGATCGCGCGATACATCGGGATCAGCGCGAAGCCGAAACCGAACATCAGCCCGGCCACGACGAAGAGCTTCACCAGCATCGAACGATTGAATGCGCGATCGACGGCGCCCTCTTCCGGCTTCGACATACGTCAACTTCCTCGCAACTGCGTCAGTTACAGCATCAGTGAGTGGACAGCCACCACTGCTTGATCACGACACCCACAAAAAAAACGGCGGCGATGACGAGCAGGATGAGGCCGAGCCGCTTGTTGCCCGCGCGAATCTGCTCGGGCGATCGTCTTTCTTGTGGATTCCGGTTCATCTGAAACTTCGGTTCGGCGCCCGCCGCGCCTGCCTGCGCGGCAGGCAGCGGCGGAGCGCACAGTGAAACTTACTCGACGTGCGGCGGTTGCTCGAACGTGTGGAAGGGAGCCGGGCTCGGCACCGTCCACTCGAGACCCGTCGCGCCATCCCACGGCTTGTCCGACGCCTTTTCCAGCTCGCCGCCGCCACGGTAGGCCGGCAGCGCGACCGCGAACAGGAAGTACACCTGCGCGAGGCCGAAGCCGAATGCGCCGATCGTCGCAACCTGGTTGAAGTCCGTGAACTGCGCCGGGTAGTCCGCATAACGACGCGGCATGCCCGCGAGACCGACGAAGTGCATCGGGAAGAACGTCAGGTTGAAGAAGATCATCGACGACCAGAAGTGGATCTTGCCGCGCGTCTCGTTGTACATCCAGCCCGTCCACTTCGGTGCCCAGTAGTACCAGCCCGAGAACAGCGCGAACAACGAGCCTGCCACCAGCACGTAGTGGAAGTGCGCCACCACGAAGTAGGTACCGTGATACTGGATGTCGAGCGGCGCCATCGCGAGCATCAGGCCCGTCAGGCCGCCGAACGTGAACACGAACAGGAAGCCGATCGCGAACAGCATCGGGGTTTCGAGCGTCATCGAACCGCGCCACATCGTCGCGAGCCAGTTGAACACCTTCACGCCCGTCGGCACCGCGATCAGCATCGTCGCGTACATGAAGAACAGCTGACCGGTGACCGGCATGCCCGTGGCGAACATGTGGTGCGCCCAGACCATGAACGACAGGATCGCGATCGAAGCCGTCGCATACACCATCGAGCTATAGCCGAACAGCGTCTTGCGTGCGAACGCCGGGATCACCTGCGACACGATCCCGAACGCCGGCAGAATCATGATGTACACCTCGGGGTGGCCGAAGAACCAGAAGATGTGCTGGTACATCACCGGGTCGCCGCCGCCTGCCGCGTTGAAGAACGACGTGCCGAAGTGGCGGTCGAACAGCACCATCGTGATCGCGCCTGCCAGAACCGGCATCACGGCGATCAGCAGGTACGCCGTGATCAGCCACGTCCATGCGAACATCGGCATCTTCATCAGCGTCATGCCCGGTGCGCGCATGTTCAGGATCGTCACGACGATGTTGATCCCGCCCATGATCGACGACGCGCCCATGATGTGCACCGCGAAGATCGCGAAGTCCATGCCCGGGCCCATCTGCGTCGACAGCGGCGCGTACAGCGTCCAGCCGGCGGCCGTCGCGCCGCCCGGCGCGAAGAACGAGCCGACCAGCAGCACTGCCGCGACCGGCAACAGCCAGAAGCTGAAGTTGTTCATCCGCGCGAATGCCATGTCGGACGCGCCGATCTGCAGCGGAATCATCCAGTTCGCGAAGCCGACGAACGCCGGCATGATCGCGCCGAACACCATGATCAGGCCGTGCATCGTCGTGAGTTCGTTGAAGAACTCCGGACGCATGATCTGCAGGCCCGGCTCGAACAGTTCGGCACGGATGCCGAGCGCCATCACGCCGCCCGACAGGAACATGATGAAAGAGAACAGCAGGTACAGCGTACCGATGTCCTTGTGGTTGGTGGCGAACAGCCAGCGCCGCCAGCCGTGCGGCATTTCGTGCGCGTGGTCGTCGTGCGCGTGGTCCGCGGCTACGTCGTGCCCGATGCTAGACATGAGAATCTCCTAATGCGAATACGTCGACTAACTCAGCGACACGTCAAGCCGCCGGCCCGATCTCGACACGCCGGGCTTCCTTCGCGTCTGCCCCGCCCGAGATCGTTTCCGGCTTTTTGAGAATAATGTGGTCTTCCGCCACGCCTGCTGCCTTCAGCGCGTCGCGCACGGCTTGTGCGCGATGCTTCGCCAGTTCGGCGTTCGCGTCGGCCGAGCCCGTCTTGTCGGTGAAGCCCGACAGCGCGAGCTTCGCGTCCGGATGTGCCTTCGCATAGTCGGCCGCGGCGGCGATCGCCGCTTTCGCGTCGGCCGGCAGCACGCTCTTGCCCGTCTCGAAGTAGATCGTCGACAGTGCGGCCGATGCCGACGCTGCCGCCGGCTGCTCGGCTGCGCCCGACGCGGCTTGCGCCGGTGCCGAAGCCGCTTCGGCCGGCGCCGCTGCGCCTGCCGTGTCTTCCGGCATCTTGCCGTTGCGCGCGGCAGCCACTTGCTTCGGCTGCAGCAGGTCGTTCTTGTGGTTGCCCCACGAATTGCGCTCGTACGTGATGACCGATGCGATGTCGAGGTCCGACAGCGACGCCCACGACGGCATTGCACCCTTGCCGTTCAGTACGCGCTCGACGTGGCCGGCGATCGGGCCGTTCACGATCGGACTGCCGTCCATCGCCGGGAATGCGCCGAGGCCCTTGCCGCTCACCTGGTGGCAGGCCGCGCAGTTCGCCTTGTAGACTTCCTCGCCGTGCGCGACGAGTTCGGCCATCGTGTAGACCTTGTTCGGATCGACCGCCGCGCCGGCCATCTTGGCCTTCTGCGCGGTGACCCACTTCGCGTAGTCGTCGTCCGACAGGACTTCGACCACGACCGGCATGTACGCGTGCTCCTTGCCGCACAGCTCGGTACAGAAACCGCGGAAGGTACCGACCTTGTCGGCCTTGAACCACGTGTCGCGCACGAAGCCGGGAATCGCATCCTGCTTCACGCCGAACGCGGGCACGTACCACGAGTGGACGACGTCGTTCGCGGTCGTGATGATGCGGATCTTCTTGTTGACCGGCACGACGAGCGGGTTGTCGACTTCCTGAAGATAGGTGTCGGTGATCGGCTTCTTGCCCATCACTTCGTCGCGCGGGGTGCTCAGCGTCGACAGGAAGCCGATGCCCTCGCCCGGGCCCTTCACGTAGTCGTAGCCCCACTTCCACTGGTAGCCGGTGACCTTGATCGTGAGATCGGCGTTCGTCGTGTCCTTCATCGCGACGACGGCCTTCGTCGCCGGCAGCGCCATCAGCACGACGATGACGAACGGCACGATCGTCCAGATGATCTCGACGGTCGTGCTTTCATGGAAATTGGCGGCCTTGTGGCCTTTGGATTTGCGGTGCGCGAAGATCGAATAGAACATCACGCCGAACACGCCGACGAAGATCACCGTACACAGGATCAGCATCATCGTGTGGAGATCGTAGAGCTCCTCGGCGATCTTCGTGACAGGCGGCTGAAAGTTGATCTCGTTGACACGGGGGCCGCCCGGGCTATCACCGACCGCCAGGGCGGCACCGGCAAAGAGCAAACCGCTGCATGCCAGCACGCCCGCGAGGGCTCGCTTGATTGTTTTCATAGCATCCTTACCCAAAATTTCCATTCAAACCCTCCCCCGTCGCAAGCCGCCGGCCTGTTCCCGGCCGGTGCCCGCGCCTCGTCAGCCGCAGCGCCTGAGCGACACGCGCAGTTCGTCGGCGAACTGCGCACGCTTGTGCTGCGCGAGATGCTGCCCGATTACGACGGTCTGCCCGCGCGATACCAGTCGAATCGGATCGCGTGGCGTCGCACCCGGCTCGACCCGCACCCAGCGCGGGTTGAATTCGATCTGCGTGAGCCGCTCCGCATCCATCCGCTCGATCACGAGCCGGTGCGGAAACAGCCTGATGCGTTCGTAATCGACCGCATGGCGAGCATAGATCGCAAATGCGACACCCACCGCCAGCAACTCGATTCCGGTGAAGGGCATGACGAGCCAAGCCCCCCGCCACATCAGCACCGTCGCGATCACCAGCGAGAAGCCTGCGAGCGACGCGTAAAACAGCACGAACTGGCGTGGCGACGCCGAACAGTTGCGTTTCATGAGCCAGTCTTCGAGGACCGGTTCGCCGTTCGTCGTCTCCGCCAAAACCCTCGCTGCTTCCATCGCCGCCTCACGCGAATGGCATGCGATGCATGCCTGCATCGGACTCGCCGCCCCGTATTGCGGGGACCCCGGGACGACAAGCTGACGCATTATAGGCGGGTTCAATGGCATCCACAAGCAAGCGCCTATCGCCCCGCAAGCCAAGCGCGACAAGCTTTCCGGCCATTTTTGGCGCCAATTCGACCCCGCTTCGCGCCGCTAATTTCAGACATAACAAAACCCCTCTTTACCGCTTTACCGATTCTTCGGACGCCCCTTTCCGATGTCCTCGATACGCACGATCCCGTGCCCTTCGGCGGTCGTGCGCGGCACGGCCTTCCACGCGTGGCCGTAGATCACCTCGAAGGTCAGGCCAATCGTGCCGTCCGCGCGCCGGCGCGCTTCCAGCGCATCGCCAAGCGCCGCACGAAAGCGCCGCGTCGCGTGCTGCGGCGCTGCCCGCTCGAACGGATAGGCGCCCCAGCGGCGCACGTCGGCCAGCAGGGAGTCGGGGGATTTGTAGGTGACGGTCAGCACTTCCTGGTCCATCACGGGAATCTCGAAGCCGCTCTCGACGAGCATGTCGCCGAGGTCGTGCATGTCGACGAAATCGATCACGCGCGCGGCGGGCGGCGCGATGCCGAGCGCCGCTTCGGCGTCCGCGCAAGCCGCGCGCAGCTCGCGCAGCGTGTCGGGGCCGAGCGTGCTGAACATCAGCAGCCCGTTCACGCGCAGCACACGCTGCCATTCGGGCAGCACCGCGTCGGGACGCGAATGCCAGTGGAGCGCGAGATTCGACCAGATCAGGTCGAACGCGCCGCCCGGGAACGGCAGCGCGGCGAAGTCGGCCTGCGCGACGCGCGGGCCGCGCTGGCCCAGCGCCCGGCCGAGCGAAGCCGGCAGCCAGCGGCGCCAGCTCGTCTGCTCGACCTCGCGCTGACCGGCCCGCGCGAGCATCGCGCCGGACAGGTCGACGCCGAATACGGGCGCCTCCGGAAAGCGCGCGCGCAGCGCCGGCAGATCGTCGCCCGGGCCGCAGCCCGCATCGAGCACGGCCGCGGGGCTCACCTTGATGTATTCGAGGCGCTCGTTCATCCGCTGCGCGATCTCGCGCGGCAGGAACGCGACCGCGTCGAACGTGGCGGCACGGCGATCGAAGATCCGCCGCAGGCGCCTGGCGTCATTGGCCGGACGGCTGGTTGAAGTCGAAGCTGGGGACATGTCGGGCACACTGGCGAAGAGCCCGAAGTATACTCGCTCGCCCCGCAGGCTTCATCGAGGCGGGGCTGCCAGGAGTGTTCGCGATGATCCGCAGTTCCGCTCCGCGCACGATGCGCGTCGTTTTGTCGCAGGTCCGCGCGCTGGCCGCGCGCGTCGCCGCAGTCGCGCTGCCGAATCGCTGCGCACTGTGCGGCAATTTGTCACACGCCGTGATTTGCGTTGCCTGCGACGCAGCGTACTGGAATGAAGCACGGCTGCGCTGCGACGTCTGCGCGCTGCCGCTGGGCATCGGCCAACTGCGTTCGCGCCCGCTCCGTGGCAGGCACACCGGCGCCGGCCGCGCGGCCGCGTACCGCTGCGACGCGTGCCGCACCGCGCCACCGCCGTTCGATGCGACGCTCGCGCTCGCGGATTACCGCGCGCCGCTCGACGGGCTCGCGCGTGGCCTGAAGTTTCATGCGCGGCTCGCGCTCGGCACCGAATTCGCGGCCCGGCTCGCCCGGCTGGTCGACGATACGCAAGGCACCGGCAGCTTCGACCTGGTCGCGCCGGTGCCGCTGTCGCATAGGCGGCTCGTCGCGCGCGGCTACAACCAGGCATGGGCGATCGCGCGGCCGCTCGCGCGCCGGCTCGGCGTGCATGCGGATGCAGCGCTGCTCGCGCGGGTCGCCGACACCGCGCCGCAGTCGCGGCTCGCCCTGCGCGCGCGGCGCGACAACATGATGGCGGCGTTCGCAGTGGCAGGCGACGTCGCGGGCCGCCACGTTGCGCTCGTCGACGACGTGATGACGTCCGGCGCGACGCTCGCGGCCGCCGCGCACGCACTGAAGGCGGCGGGCGCCTCGCGCGTGACGAATCTGGTTGCGCTGCGCACCGCCAGGGATTAATTAGATAGGGAGGCCGGCCGCCTGCACGCGGCCGTAGCCATCACGAACCGGCCGGCCGGGAAGGAGCGCGCGCTGCTCCGCCCTGGCCGGCCCAGCCAAACCGAAACATGTTCAACGTCGTCCTCGTCGCTCCCGAAATTCCGCCGAACACCGGCAACGTGATCCGCCTGTGCGCCAACACCGGCGCGCACCTGCACCTGATCGAGCCGCTCGGCTTCCCGCTCGACGACGCGAGGATGCGCCGTGCCGGCCTCGACTATCACGAATATGCGCAGATGCGCGTGCACCGCGACTGGGACGCGTTCGTCGCGGCCGAATCGCCCGATCCCGCGCGGATGTTCGCGTTCACGACGCGCGGCTCGGGTCGCTTCCACGATCATGCATTCCTGCCGGGCGACTGGTTCGTGTTCGGCTCGGAGACGCGTGGCCTGCCCGCCGCGCTGCTCGAACGCTTCCCGAACGAACAGCGCGTGCGCCTGCCGATGCGGCCGGACAACCGCAGCCTGAATCTGTCGAACACGGTCGCGGTGGTCGTGTTCGAGGCGTGGCGCCAGGCCGGCTTCGAAGGCGGCGCATGACGCGTGCACAGCGCGGGTTGCGTCAGGCCCGCGCGAGCCGTGCGCAATACAGGTCGTAGATGTCGGAGGAAAAGCACGCGAACACCACGCGCGCAAGGTTCGGCGCCTGCGGCAGCATTTCGGCGACGGTGCCGACTGCGATTTCGACGGCCTCGCCCGCCGGATAGCGGTAGATGCCGCAACTGATCGCCGGGAACGCGATCGACGTCGCGGCAACCTCCTCGGCCAGTTCGATCGCGCGTCGGTAGCACGATGCGAGCAGGTCGGGCTCGCCGCGATCGCCGCCATGCCACACGGGGCCGACCGCATGGATCACGTAGCGCGCCGGCAGCTCGTGGCCGCGCGTAAGCTTCGCGTCGCCCGTGTCGCAGCCGCCGAGCGTACGGCACTCCGCGAGCAGGCCGGGGCCGGCTGCGCGATGGATCGCGCCGTCGACACCGCCCCCGCCGAGCAGCGAACCGTTCGCGGCGTTAACGATCACGTCGACCTCGAGCGTCGTGATGTCGACGACCTGCGCGTCGAGCGTGGTGGAATGGATCCGCAGCATGACAACCTCCCGGAGCGCCGGAGACTGTTCAAGCGTAGTGCGCTTTGGCGCCGCGCGCCGGGCGTCGCCCGTCCGCGCTACTCGGCGCGCGCGTCGCGCCGCAGCAGGCCGCTGACGGCGTCGCGCGGCGCGATGCCGTCGAACAGCACGCCGCACACGGCTTCGGTGATCGGCATTTCGATCGATTGCGCGCGTGCGATCGCCAGCACGGCCTGCGCGCAGCGCACGCCTTCGGCCACGTGGCCGAGCGCACCGAGGATGTCGTTCAGCGTGCGTCCGGCCGCCAGTTGCAGGCCGACCGTGCGGTTGCGCGACAGGTCGCCCGTCGCGGTGAGGATCAGGTCGCCGAGGCCCGTGAGGCCAGTGAAGGTTTCCGCGCGGCCGCCGAGCGCGACGCCGAGCCGCGACATTTCGGCGAGGCCGCGCGTGATCAGCGCGGCGCGCGCGTTCAGCCCGAGGCCGAGGCCGTCGGAAATGCCGGTCGCGATCGCCAGCACGTTCTTCACCGCGCCGCCGACCTCGACGCCGACCACGTCGTCGCCCGTATAGATCCGCATCGCACCGTGATGGAACGCGGCGAGCGTGCGCTCGCGGCAATCGGCGGACGCGCTCGCCACCGTCAGCGCGACGGGCAGCGACTGCCCGACCTCGCGTGCAAAGCTCGGCCCCGACAGCACGCCGTTGCTGCGCTGTTCGGGCAGCTCGGCCGCGATCACCTGATGCGGCAGCAGATGCGTGTCGGCCTCGAAGCCCTTGCAAACCCAGACGATGTGCGCAGGCACGCAGCCTGCGTCGCGCATCGCGTGGCACAGCGTGCGCAGGCCGGCCACGGGCGCGGCGATCACGCACAACGCGTCGTCCGCGGCGCCATGCGCGAGCGCGACGCCGAGATCGGCGTCGTAGCGCAATGCGTCAGGCAGCGCGATGCCGTCCAGATAACGGGAATTTTCGTGCCGGGCCTGCAGCCCGGCGATGAGCGCGGCGTCGCGCGCCCATAGAAGCGTATCGTGCCGCGCGGCCAGATGGCCCGCGAGCGCGGTGCCCCAGGCACCGGCGCCGAGAACGGCTACTTTCATACCCAGCACCGGTCCGAGTGAAACGTCAGTTCAGCGTCGTGCCGTTCGGCGCGCCTTCGGCGCCGGCGTGCTGCTGCTGAAGCTGCGCGAGACGCTGCTCGTACAGCGCCTGGAAGTTGATTTCCGCCAGGTGGATCGGCGGGAAGCCCGCACGCGTGATCGCGTCGGCGATGTTCGAGCGCAGGTACGGGAACAGGATCGTCGGGCAAGCGATGCCGACGAGCGGATCGAGCTGTTCGTCCGGAATGTTGCGAATGTCGAAAATGCCGGCCTGCTTCGCTTCGATCAGGAACGCGACCTTGTCCTTCACCTTCGCGGTGACGGTACCCGACACGACGACTTCGAACACGCTTTCCGCGAGGCGGTCGGCCTTGACGTCGACTTCGACTTCAACCGACGGCATGTCCTGCTCGAGGAAGATCGCCGGCGAATTCGGCTGTTCGAGCGACATATCCTTCAGGTAGACGCGCTGGATGTTGAAGAACGGTTGGTTTTCGACGTCGGACATGGTGTTTCCCTAAAAGTGGTGACGGAGCGGCCCGGCTTCTCGCCGGCCGCCACGGATGAATCCTGCGCGCCCAAGCCGCGGCGCGGCCGGCGGCCATTCTGCCCTAATCAGGCCGCTTGCAGAAGCGGTGCGAGCCCGCCTTCGCGGTCGAGCTTCGACAGATCGTCGTAACCGCCGACGTGCGTGTCGCCGATATAGATCTGCGGCACCGTGCGGCGCCCCGTGCGCGTCATCATTTCTTCGCGGCGTGCCGGATCGCGGTCGATCAGCACCTTTTCGATCTGCTCGACACCGCGCAGCTTCAGCAGGCGCTCGGCCTGCATGCAATATGGACACACCTGCGTGCTGTACATCAAAACCTTGCTCACTTCGCCACTCCTTGTTTGACGACCGGCATCCCGGCCTGCTGCCAGGCGGCCACGCCGCCCTCGAGCACGTGCACCTCGGCGTAGCCCGCCGCCTCGACCTCGCGCGCCGCCTTCTGCGACTGCTGGCCATTCTGGCAGACGAGCAGCACCGGCGTGCTCTTGTTCTTCGCGACCTGCGCGATCTTCGCGCCGATCTCGCCCGCCGCGACCTGACGCGCCGACGGCAGGTGGCCGGCTGCGAAATCGGACGCGGCGCGCACGTCGATCACGACCGCGTTGCGGCGGTTGATGAGTTGGGTGGCCTCTGCAGCCGACAGGCCGCCGCGGCCGCGGCGCAGCGCGGGCCAGGCCAGCAGGCCGCCGGATACCAGCAGGATCGCGATGAGGGCCAGGTTCGTGTAATCGGTAAAGAACGTCACGGAATTCCGCCGGAAAAAGAGAAATCGGATGAGGACAATCCCGCCATTATAAAATAACCGTCTTGCGCGATGGCGGGCCCGGCTCGGGTGCCGCGCGACGCGCACCGCTTCCTTCACTACCGACCGCAAGATCCATGTACAAACTCGTTCTCATCCGCCACGGCGAATCGACGTGGAACAAGGAAAACCGCTTCACCGGCTGGGTCGACGTCGACCTGACCGAACAGGGTCGCAACGAAGCCTACCAGGCCGGCGAATTGCTCAAGGAGGCCGGCTACACGTTCGACATCGCGTACACGTCGGTGCTCAAGCGCGCGATCCGCACGCTGTGGCACGTGCAGGACCGGATGGACCAGATGTATCTGCCGGTCGTCCACTCGTGGCGCCTGAACGAGCGCCACTACGGCGCGCTGTCGGGGCTGAACAAGGCGGAAACGGCCGCGAAGTTCGGCGACGAGCAGGTGCTCGTGTGGCGCCGCAGCTACGACACGCCGCCGCCCGCGCTCGAGCCGACCGACGAGCGCGCGCCGTTCAATGATCCGCGCTATGCGAAGGTGCCGCGCGAGCAACTGCCGCTCACCGAGTGCCTGAAGGACACGGTCGCGCGCGTGCTGCCGCTGTGGAACGAGTCGATCGCGCCGGCGGTCCGCGCCGGCAAGCAGGTGCTGATCGCCGCGCACGGCAACTCGCTGCGCGCGCTGATCAAGTATCTCGACGGCATCTCGGACAGCGACATCGTCGGCCTGAACATCCCGAACGGCGTGCCGCTCGTGTATGAACTCGACGAGAACCTGAAGCCGATCACGCACTATTATCTCGGCGACCAGGAAGCGATCGCGCAGGCGCAGGCCGCCGTCGCGAAGCAGGGCAAGGCGGGCTGACGCCCGTCGCGCCGGGCGGGCCGCGTCCGGCGCGGCGTGCCCGGCCGGCCCCTCCGGCCGGGTATGCCGCGCGAACCTTCGCGGCCCCGCTGCTGTCGAATCCGCTTTCGAACCCGCAAGCGCATCCGGCGGCGCCCCGCCGGGCCTTCTCCGGGCCCTTTTCGCGGCGTTCCACTGAGTCATCGGACGAACAGTTATACTTGTCCGCTATATCCCCGCTACCGCCACGCGCTTCCCGACCGCACCAGACTCTCTATGCGAATGAAATTGAAGAACATCGGCCTGATTGCCGCGGGCCTTGCCACGGGCGTGTTCGCCACGCTGCAGATTTCCGCGTCGGCCGAGCAGACCGCCACGGCGCCGCTTCCCCTCGACCAGCTCCGCCTGTTCGCGGAAGTATTCGGCCAGATCAAGCGCGAGTACGTCGAACCGGTCGACGACAAGAAGCTGCTGACGGCGGCGATCAAGGGCATGGTGTCGAGCCTCGACCCGCACTCGTCGTTCCTCGACAAGACCGACTATGACGAGCTGCAGGAGCAGACGAAGGGCCGCTTCGCGGGTCTCGGCATCGAGATCTCGCAGGAAGACGGCCTCGTCAAGGTGATCTCGCCGATCGAGGACACCCCCGCGTTCCGCGCCGGCATCCGTCCGGGCGACCTGATCACGCGCATCAACGACAAGCCGGTGCGCGGCATGACGCTCGACAAGGCCGTCAAGCAGATGCGCGGCGAGCCGGGCACCAAGGTCACGCTGACGATCTTCCGCAAGAGCGACGACCGCACGTTCCCGGTCACGGTCACGCGCGCGATCATCAAGGTCCAGAGCGTGAAGATGAAGATCCTCGATCCGGGCTATGCGTATATCCGCATCACGAGCTTCCAGGAGCGCACGACGCCCGATCTCGCGCAGAAGCTGCAGGACATCGCACGCCAGCAGCCGAACCTGAAGGGCCTCGTCCTCGACCTGCGCAACAACGGCGGCGGCCTGCTGCAGAGCGCGGTCGGCGTTGCCGGCGCGTTCCTGCCGCCCGACTCCGTTGTCGTGTCGACCAACGGCCAGATCCCCGATTCGAAGCAGGTCTACCGCGATACGTACGACAACTATCGCCTGCCCTCCTTCGACGGCGATCCGCTGAAGAATCTGCCGCCGGTCTTCAAGACCGTGCCGATGATCGTGCTGACGAACGCCTATTCGGCGTCCGCGTCGGAAATCGTCGCCGGCGCGCTGCAGGATTCGAAGCGCGCGCAGATCATGGGCAAGACGACGTTCGGCAAGGGCTCGGTGCAGACGGTCCGCCCGATGACGGCCGACACCGCGCTGCGCCTGACGACCGCGTACTACTACACGCCGAGCGGCCGTTCGATCCAGAACAAGGGCATCACGCCCGACGTGCCGGTCGATCAGTACGCGGACGGCGATCCGGACGACGTGCTCGTGACGCGCGAGGTCGACTACACGAACCACCTCGCGAACACGCAGGACCCGAACGAGAAGAAGGAACAGGAGGATCGCGAGCAGCGCCGGATGGATCAACTGCGCGTCCTCGAAGAGCAGAACGACAAGAAGACGCCGGAACAACGCCAGAAGGATCGCGATCGCAAGCCGATCGAGTTCGGCAGCACCGACGACTTCATGATGCAGCAGGCGCTCAACAAGCTCGAAGGCAAGCCCGTCCAGGAATCGAAGTCGCTGCTCGCCGAGAGCACGACGAAGAGCCCGGCCGGCAAGGCTGCCGCGGCCCCGAAGGCATCGGGCGCGAGCGTGAAGCCGGCTGCCGCACCGAAGCCCGCGTCGGCACCGAAGTAAGCGCCGGGCGGCATCCGACGGGCCATCGCGGGAACACCGCGATGGCCCGTTTTTCATGTGCGCCTAGTGTAGTGTTCGGTGCTAAGCGGTGCTGATGTGCCAGCGGATTCGTGCTCGTGGCAAGGCGCAAACCGCAGCGATGCCCAGTGGCATCGCGAGGATTTGCAACGCAGCCACGGGCGCGAAGGCGCAGCACATCAGTGCCGATTAGCGCCGAACACTGCACTAGAATACGCAGATACGTCCGCGCCGCCGCCAGCGGCATGCTTCGCCCGATCTCCCCATGAACGACGATCAACTCCTCCGCTACTCCCGCCACATCCTCGTCGACGAAATCGGCATCGAGGCGCAGCAGCGCTTTCTCGATGCACACGCGATCGTCGTCGGCGCGGGCGGCCTCGGCTCGCCCGCCGCGATGTACCTCGCGGCATCGGGAGTCGGCACGATCACGCTCGTCGACGCCGATACGGTCGACCTCACGAACCTGCAGCGGCAGATCCTGCACGTGACGGCATCGGTCGGCCGCAGCAAGGTCGAATCGGGGCGCGACGCGCTCGCGCAACTGAACCCCGAGGTGAAGGTGAACGCGGTCGCGGAGCGTGTCGACGACGCGTGGCTCGACGCCCACGTGCCGCGCGCGACCGTCGTGCTCGACTGCACCGACAACTTCGCGACGCGGCACGCGATCAACCGCGCGTGCGTCGCGCACGGCGTGCCGCTCGTGTCGGGCGCCGCGCTGCGCTTCGACGGCCAGATCAGCACGTTCGATTTCCGCGACGCGGCCGCGCCCTGCTATGCGTGCGTGTTTCCGGAAGACCAGCCGTTCGAGGAAGTCGCGTGTGCGACGATGGGCGTGTTCGCGCCGACGGTCGGGATCATCGGCGCGATGCAGGCTGCCGAAGCGCTGCGCGTGATCGGCGAAATCGGCACGACGCTCAACGGGCGGCTGATGATGCTCGATTCGCTGCGGATGGAATGGACGACGATGAAAATCGCGCGCCAGGCCGACTGCCCCGTCTGCGGGAGCCGGCACTGACGCGCGAGCGGCATGCGCCTGCCGGCGCATGCATGACACTTCAACACTTCACGGCAATGAGCGGCGACGCGGGCGCCTGAGCAGCCCGAGCGACCTAAGCGGCCGCATCCGCACGCGGCTCGGCGACCGACAGACGCTGCAGCGCCGCCTGCACTTCCTCCGGCTCGAATGCGGCAAGCACGTCGGCCGTCGGCTTCTCGAGCGCCTTCAGGTGCGCGCGCAGGATCTCCTGCTTCACGACGAGCAACTGGCTCGGGTGCATCGAGAACTCGGTGAGCCCCATCCCGAGCAACAGGCGCGTGAGCGCCGGATCGCCCGCCATCTCCCCGCATACCGACACGGATACGCCCGCGCGCTTCGCTTCGCGCAACGTATACGAGATCAGGTGCAGCACGGCCGGATGCAGCGGGTCGTACAGGTGCGCGACCGCGTTGTCCGCGCGGTCGATCGCGAGCGTGTACTGGATCAGGTCGTTCGTGCCGATCGACAGGAAATCGAACCGCTTCAGGAACAGCGGCAGCGCGATCGCCGCGGCCGGAATCTCGATCATCGCGCCGATCCGCACGTTCGGATCGTACGTGAGCCCCGCGTCGTCGAGCTGGCGCTTCGCCTCGCGGATCAGGTCGAGCGTCTGGTCGATCTCCTGCGCGTGCGCGAGCATCGGGATCAGGATCTTCACCTGGCCGAACGCGGACGCGCGCAGGATCGCGCGCAACTGCGTGAGGAACATCTGCGGCTCGGACAGGCTCCAGCGGATCGCGCGCAGGCCGAGCGCCGGGTTCGGCGCCGTCTCGTAGCCCTCGTCGAGCGCCTCGAGCGGCTTGTCCGCGCCGACGTCGATCGTGCTGATCGTCACCGGCATGCCCTTCATCCACTCGACGGCCCGCTTGTACGCGGCGAACTGCTCCTCCTCCTCCGGCATCTCCTTCTGATGCATGAACAGGAACTCGGAGCGGAACAGGCCGACGCCGACCGCGCCGGCCTCGACGGCCGCCTTCGCGTCGTCGGGCAGCTCGATGTTCGCGTACAGATCGATCTTGGTGCCGCACAACGTCTGCGTCGGCGAGAATTTCAGACGCTGCAGCTTGCGTTGCTCGAGCAGCTTCTCGGACTGGCGGTACGAATATTCCTCGAGGACGATCGGCGCCGGATCGACGATCACGATGCCCTGGTCGCCGTCGACGATGATCAGGTCGTCCTGGCGGATCAGCGCGCTCGCATGCTGCACGCCGACCGCGGCCGGAATGCCGAGGCTGCGCGCGACGATCGCCGTGTGCGACGTGCGCCCGCCGAGGTCGGTGACGAACGCCTGGAACGACTGCGACTTGAACTGCATCATGTCGGCCGGCGCGATGTCGTGCGCGACAACGATCATCTCGTTCGTGCCGTTCGCGGCCGCGCGGTCGAGCGCCTGCGACGCGGACGGCGCGCCGGCGAGTGCCTTCAGCACGCGCTCGACCACCTGTTCGATGTCGGCCTTGCGCTCGCGCAGGTATTCGTCCTCGATGTCGTCGAAGTGGCGCGTGAGCAATTCGAGCTGCTCGGTCAGCGCCCACTCGACGTTGTAGCGGCGCGTGCGGATCAGGTCGATGGTTTCCTGCACGAGCATCGCGTCGCTCAGGATCATCATGTGGACGTCGATGAATGCGCCCACTTCGCTCGGGGTGTCGTCGGTCAGGTCGGCGCGCAACGCTTCGAGTTCGCGATGCACGACTTCGAGCGCCGTGCGGAAACGCTCGACCTCGGCGTCGATCTGATTTGCCTCGATCAGGTAATGGGCGACGTCGAGCGCCGCCGGCGCGATCAGATACGCTCGCCCGATCGCGATACCACGTGAGACGGGAATGCCTTGCAGCGTGAAGGACACGCGCACCTCCTCTGTACAAGTAAAGCCGCGGCACACTGCTGCGATGCGCTTATGACCCCGGTTAGCGATTATAAATTCCGCGACTCCCCGCTGACTGCATGCACCGCAGCATTGCGCATTCCGCATCAATGCTTCCGACGAAAAAAATGCCGCGAAATCCGCGGCATTCTGACTGGAAATGGCAACGATCCCGCGTGACGATCACTGGCCTTCGCCGAATTTGTCGGCAATCAGCTTCAGCAGCGCATCCATCGCTTCCCGCTCGTCGGACCCTTCGGTCTCGATCGTCACGGTGCTGCCGATACCCGCCGCCAGCATCATCACGCCCATGATGCTCTTCGCATTGATCTTGCGCCCGTTGCGTGTCATCCAGACTTCCGACTGGAAGTTGCCGGCCAGTTGCGTAAGCTTGGCCGATGCACGCGCATGGAGCCCCAATTTATTGACGATGGTGGTTTCTTGTTGAAGCATGATTCTCGGTCGGGTCGGTCGGGACCGCCGGCGGCGCGCGCCGGCGGTGCTGTCTAAAACGAAAAACGCGGTGGTCAGTGCGATTCGGTGCGCGGTTGCGGTTCGGGCGGAATCGGCGCGCACTGGCCGCAGCCGGCTTCCGTCGGCGGCGGCGGCGTGCCGGCCGCCACTTCGTGGACGCCCTTCGCGCCGCCGGACAGCGCCTTGTCGACGAGTTTGTCGAGCGGCACGGTGCGATAGCAGACGGCCCGCACGAGCATCGGCAGGTTCGCGCCCGCCAGCACGCGCACGTTGTCGATCTTCGCAAGCTGGCCCGCGATGTTCGCGGGCGTCGCGCCGTACATGTCGGTCAGCACGACCACGCCGTTCTCTTCCTTGAGCCGCGCGAGTTCCGCGTGCGCGAACGCCATCACCTGGGTCGGATCGCTGTCCGCCGTCACGTCGATACAGCCGATGCGCGCGGGCACGCCGCCGTAGATGTGCGCGATGCAATCCCGCAGCGCGGTGGCGAGCGGGGCGTGCGCGATGATCAGAATCCCGGCCATGTCAGATCGCTCCCGGCCGCCCCTGGCGGGCCGACACCCCGCAGCGGGGCAAAGAGCGTAGCGAGTGTGGGAAACGTTTCATGTTCAGCCTTGCGACAGTATCGGCCCGACCGCCGGGCCTTCGGTGCGCCGATCACGGCACCTGGCAAGCGGGCATTGTAGCAGGCCGGTCAAGCTGCTCCGGCGACGGGGGACCTGCGCGGCCGCCGCCGGGGTTGCGCTGGAAGGCGGCCTACGCGGCCGCACGCTCCAGCGCGTCGATGAACATCGCGGCGACGTCGAAGCCCGTCTGCTCCATGATCTCGCGGAAGCACGTCGGACTCGTGACGTTCACCTCGGTCAGCCAGTCGCCGATCGCATCGAGGCCGACCAGCAACAGCCCGCGCGACGCGAGCACGGGCCCGAGCGTCCCGGCGATCTCTCGATCGCGCGCGGTCAGCGGCTGCGCGACACCCAGCCCGCCCGCGGCGAGATTGCCGCGCACCTCGCTGCCCTGCGGAATCCGCGCGAGCGAATACGGCACCGGCTCGCCGCCGATCAGCAGGATGCGCTTGTCGCCGGCCTTGATCTCGGGAATGAACTTCTGCGCCATCACCGAGCGCGTGCCGTCGTGGCTCAGCATCTCGACGATCGAGCCGAGGTTCATGCCGTCCGGCTTCACGCGGAACACGCCCATCCCGCCCATCCCGTCGAGCGGCTTCAGGATCACGTCGCCGTGCTCGGCGTGGAACGCGCGCAGCCGTTTCGCGTCGCGCGTGACGAGCGTGGGCGCGACGAACTGCGGAAACTCGCCGATCGCGAGCTTTTCCGAATGGTCGCGGATCGACTGCGCCTTGTTGAACACGCGTGCGCCCGCACGCTCGGCCAGTTCGAGCAGCCAGGTCGACGTCACGTATTCCATGTCGAACGGCGGATCCTTGCGCATCAGCACCGCGCCGAACGATTCGAGGCGGCGCGCGTCGACAGGCCCTGCTTCGAACCAGGTCTCGCGTCGCAGGTCGTCGAGTTCGCCGACGAACGTGATGCGCCGCACGTCGGCCTCGACGGCGGAACCCATCCACGCAAGGTGGCGCGGCTCGCACGCGTACACCGCATGCCCGCGCCGCGCGGCCTCCGCCATCATCGCGTAGGTCGAATCCTTGTAGATCTTGAAATGCTCGAGCGGGTCGGCGATAAAGAGAATATCCATGCGAATCCTGTACGTAGCGAAGCCCGGTTACACCTGGATGGCTTCGGGATCGGTCTTTTCCAGTTCGATCGACGACGCGATCAGCGACAGCCGCGCGACGACGCCGTACATGTAGAAACGGTTCGGCGGCGCGGCACCCGGCTTCGCACCGGCATCCGGCAGCGCGGTGTGCTCGAAGCCGAGCGGCACGTAATGCATGCCGGGCGCGTTCAGGTTCTGGTCGCGCTCGCGGCCGCCGTGCGTGCGGTAGAAACCGCCGACCACGTAGCGGTCGATCATGTACACGACGGGCTCGGCCACTTCGTCGCCGACGCGCTCGAACGTATAGACACCTTCCTGCACGATCACGTCGCGCACCGCGAGGCCGGCCTTCGACTCGGCCATCTGCGCGCGCTCGGCCTTCGACATGCGGCCGATCTCGGCCGCGTCGTGCACGGTCATCACGCCGCGCCCCGCCGTGCCCGCGTCGGCCTTCACGACGACGTACGGCTTCTCGCTGATCCCGTATTCGCGGTACTTGCGCGCGATCTTCTTCAGCACGCCGTCGATCGCGTCGGCGAGCGCCTGCTCGCCTTCATGGCCCTGCCAGTCGACGCCTTCGACGTGCGCGAAATACGGATTCACCATCCACGGGTCGACGCCGACCATCTTCGCGAACTTCTTCGCGACGTCGTCGTAGCACGAGAAGTGCGTCGACTTGCGGCGCACGGCCCAGCCCGCGTGCAGCGGCGGCAACAGGTACTGCTCGTGCAGGTTTTCCAGCACGGCCGGGATGCCGGCCGACAGGTCGTTGTTCAGCAGGATCGAGCACGGATCGAAATTCTTCAGGCCGAGGCGGCGCTGCGAACGCTCGAGCGGTTCGAGCACGATCTTCTGGCCGTCGGCCAGCGTGATCGGCGTCATGTCGGTGATGCCCGGGTCGAGCGAGCCGAAGCGCACGTTCAGCCCGGCCTGGCGCATGATCGTCGCGAGGCGCGCGACGTTTTCCAGGTAGAACGCGTTGCGGGTCGGCAGCTCCGGAATCACGAGCAGGTTCTTCGCGTCCGGGCAGATCTTCTCGATCGCGGCCATCGCGGCCTGCACGGCGAGCGGCAGCACTTCGGACGGCAGATTGTTGAACGCGCCGGGGAACAGGTTCGCGTCGACGGGGGCCAGCTTGAAGCCGGCATTGCGCAGGTCCACCGAACAATAGAACGGCGGGGTATGTTCCTGCCATTCGAGCCTGAACCAGCGTTCGATCGCAGGCGTCGCGTCGAGGATCTTCTGCTCGAGTTCGAGCAGCGGACCGTTCAACGCGGTAACGAGGTGGGGAACCATGAATCACTCGCGAGCGGGAGAATGAAGATTGTAGAGCAATTGCCCTGCCCATTTGGGGATTGTTCCCGGCTTCGCAAGGGTTTGGAGGAAGTTTTCGGCTATTGACCCGATAGCGCGAAGGGTTATGCGCTACGGCAGCAGGCGGCAGGAGAAAAAAAGCCCGCCGGGTGGGCGGGCCGAAGTCGCTGCGCTCATTCGTGGCGGGCGCCGTCTCCGCGGCGGCCCGCCGTGTATCTTTATGACTTATTCGACATGCTCGCCGTGCAGGATCACGTCGAGGCCTTCGCGCTCTTCCTCTTCGGACACGCGCAAGCCCATCGTCAGGTCGATCAGCTTCAGCAGCACGAAGCTCAGCACGCCGCTGTAGACCAGCGTGATCAGCACGCCCTTCGCCTGCAGCAGCAGGCTGCCGTCGGCGCCGCCGATGTCCTTGATCGCGAACACGCCCGTCAGCAGCGCGCCGAGAATCCCGCCCACGCCGTGCACGCCGAACGCATCGAGCGAATCGTCGTAGCCGAGCTTCGACTTGAGCCACGTCGCCGACCAGAAGCACACGACGCCCGCCGCGATGCCGATCGCGAGCGCACCCGCCACGCCGACGAAGCCGGCCGCCGGCGTGATCGCCACGAGACCCGCGACCGCGCCCGACACGATGCCGAGCACCGACGGCTTGCCCTTCGCGACCCATTCGGCAAACATCCAGCCGAGCGCCGCGCAGGCCGTCGCCACTTGCGTGGTCAGCATCGCGAAGCCGGCACGGCCGTCAGCCGCAACCGCCGAACCCGCGTTGAAGCCGAACCAGCCGACCCACAGCATCGAGCCGCCGATCATCGTCAGCACGAGGTTGTGCGGCGCCATCGATTCGCGGCCGTAGCCGACGCGCTTGCCGAGCACCAGGCACGACATCAGGCCCGCGATACCGGCGTTGATGTGCACCACGGTGCCGCCCGCGAAGTCGAGCACGCCGTCCGACGACAGCCAGCCGGTCGGCTCCCACACCATGTGCGCGATCGGCACATAGACGATCAGCGACCAGAGCGTCATGAACACGAGCATCGCCGAGAACTTCATCCGGTCGGCGAACGCGCCGCAGATCAGTGCCGGCGTGATGATCGCGAACGTCATCTGATAGACGAAGTAGACCGATTCCGGAATCGTCGGTGCCAGGTGGCTGACGGTCAGCGTCGTCGCCTTGTCGCCGTGGATGTAGTTCATCCCGTGCAGGAACGCGCGCGACAGGCCGCCGATGAAGCCGTTGCCCGGCGTGAACGCGAGGCTGTAGCCGACCACCGTCCACAGCACCGTGATCAGCGCGGTGATCGCGAAGCTCTGCATCACGGTCGCGAGCACGTTCTTCTTGCGGACCATGCCCGCGTAGAACAGCGCGAGGCCGGGGACCGTCATGAACAGCACGAGCGCGGTGGAGGTCAGCATCCACGCGGTGTCGCCCGAGTTGATCTTCGACGAATCGACGGAGAACGGTGCGGTCGGCGCGGCGGGTGCGGCCGGCGCGGACGCAGCGGCGGCAGCCGATGCGTCGGCGGCGCCCGAAGCCGGTGCGGCGGCAGCGGCGGATGCGTCAGGTGCGGCGCTCGCCGTCGCGGCGGGTGCCGCGGCAGCCGATGCGTCGGGAGCCGAAGCGGCGGGCGCGGACGCAGCCGCGGCGGACGCCGCGTCGTCGGCGAGCGCGGGGCCGACGCCGGCCGCGATCAGCGAGCCGGCCATCAGCAGGGACATCAGAAGTTTGCGCATCTTGGATTTCCTCTTGTCGCTTGTCTTGTCTGTTCTGTTACAGCGCGTCAGCGCCCGTCTCCCCGGTGCGAATCCGGATCACTTGTTCGATCGGCGTGACGAAGATCTTGCCGTCGCCGATCTTGCCGGTGCGCGCGGCCCGCTCGATCGCCTCGACCGCCTGGTCGACGAGATCGTCGGACACGGCCGCCTCGATCTTCATCTTCGGCAGGAAATCGACCACGTATTCGGCGCCGCGATACAGCTCGGTATGCCCCTTCTGGCGCCCGAACCCTTTCACCTCCGTCACCGTGATGCCGGAGACGCCGAGCGCCGACAGCGCTTCGCGCGTCTCATCGAGCTTGAACGGCTTGATGATTGCGGTAATGAGTTTCATGAAGTCCTCTCGCTGGGTTGTCCCGTCGAATTGGTTGGAATGTTGTAACGGACTCTTCTCAGCAACTCGCATGCCATGTTCGTCCGAGCACCGTCTCGAACGGCTCAGTAACGGGGTCGCATCCCGTGATGTAAGGTGCGGAAGCCCGGCCGAATGGCCAACGTGGCCCGGTTTGCTGGCGCGGCGAAAGGATCGTTGCTAGAGTGCACGCACGTCCCGGATCGACGGGACATTCACCCATGCGGGCGCCATGCCCGGAATTCGCGCTCCGGGCGCACCATTTCCGGTCATGCGTGCATCATGGGCACGTACGCAACTGAAGATGCACATTTTTTGTGCAAGGAAGGGGAATCACATGAAGCAACCCAGCGACGTTTTCAACGATCTGCAGTCGCGCGTCAGCGACCTGCTGAAAAACTCGCCGGCCAAGGACGTCGAGCGCAACGTGAAGGCCATGCTGTCGCAAGGCTTCTCGAAGCTCGACCTCGTCACGCGCGAGGAATTCGACACGCAGGCACAGGTGCTCGCCCGCACCCGCGTGCGCCTCGAGGAACTCGAAAAGCGCGTCGCGGAGCTCGAGCAGAAGCTCGCGGCGCCGCAGGCCTGACGCCCGCCACCCGACCGCAAGGTCCGGGCGCGGGCCGCCTCGCGCGGCCCGCGCCCGCCACCCCGACGCCTTATCGCCGTTCTTCGTAGTCCGTCGTTCTTCGCCATACCCCGCTCTTCGCAACACCCCCGCTCTTCGCTGTCCGTCGCTCTTCGCTGTCCCCCGCTCTTCGCAGTTCGTCGTTCCGCAGTGCCTTGTTCTTTCCCCGCGCCACGCCGGCAAGCGCGCACCGATTCCTCCGATTCCCGCGGCATGCGGCCCCGAACGGCCGTCGCCCGTCTGTTCACAGGAGCCTCGCCATGTCGCTCGCCGTGGTGCGCAGTCGCGCGCCCGCATCCGGCCGCGCGCCGGACGTCACCGTCGAAGTCCATCTGGCCAACGGATTGCCGTCGTTCGCGATCGTCGGCCTGCCCGATCTCGAAGTCCGCGAAAGCCGCGAGCGCGTCCGCGCCGCGCTGCAGAACTGCGGATTCGAATTCCCCGTGCGCCGCATCACCGTCAACCTCGCGCCGGCCGATCTGCCGAAAGAGTCGGGCCGGTTCGACCTGCCGATCGCGCTCGGCATCCTCGCCGCGAACGGCCAGATCCCGGCCGACGCGCTGGCCGGCCGCGAATTTGCAGGCGAGCTGTCGCTGACCGGCGCGCTGCGGCCGATGCGCGGCGCGTTCGCGATGGCGTGCGGCGCGGCGCGCGACTGGCGCACGGGCGAAACCGGAGCGGGCCTCGGTTCCGGCCCGGGCCCGGATTCCGGCGCCGTGGCGACATCGCGACCGCCCGAGCTGTACCTGCCGCTCGACAGCGCGGCCGAGGCGGCGCTCGTGCCGGGCGTCACCGTGTTCGGCGCACCCGACCTGCCCGCGTTGTGCGCGCACCTCGCCGATGCGCCCGACGGGCGGCTGATGCCGATCGCGGCGCCCTGTCTCGACGGCCTGCCGGCACCGGCCGCGCCCGATCTCTCGGACGTGGTCGGCCAGCGCGGCGCCCGGCGCGCGCTGGAAGTCGCCGCCGCGGGCGGTCATCACATGCTGATGGTCGGACCGCCGGGGGCCGGCAAGTCGATGCTGGCCGCGCGGCTGCCTGGCCTCCTGCCGCCGCTGACCGACGACGAGGCGCTGGCGTCGGCCGCGCTCCTTTCCGCGAGCCGCATCGGCTTCTCGCCCGCGCAGTGGCGCCGGCGGCCGTTCCGCGCGCCGCATCACTCGTCGAGCGCCGCCGCGCTGGTCGGCGGCCGCAACCCGCCGCAACCGGGCGAAATCACGCTCGCGCACCTCGGCGTACTGTTCCTCGACGAACTCGACGTTTCGCTTTAGCTACCAAGTTGCTCAGCCAAAATTTCCTTTCCATTCAATGAATTGCATCAAATTCGAGCAACTACGGCCTGAGCAACACGCTCCGCTCTTCGGGCATCCTGTGGTGCGAAATCTTGGGCATGGCGGAGCACTAAGTCGAGCTGAAGGCAGGCTGCCGGCCCGACGCTACACGAGACAGGTCGGCTACGGCGCGCGCCGACAAGGTAAGCAAAGGAAAGGCGGGCCGCCTCACATACTGCGCGAACGCGGCCCGCAACCCGGTTTAGTCAAACGACTCGTTCGGCTCGCCTACCTGGCGCATAAAACATCGTTTCCAGACATTACGCGCGAGAGGTTTATTCGGGAAGCGGAGCAACGCATCGTGACGCCCCTGGAGGAAGTCATTGACCTCATCCTGAACGCCAGTCGTGCTGAAAAGGGTTAGCCTCTTTCTCGAAACCTGCTGGCGTCAGGTGCGGCGCGCGGGTCGATGCGTCAGAAATCCGCGATTTCCATCATCCGACCGGTCGGCGTGCTGCCCATCGCAGGCACTTAGCTTTTTGGGACGCCCAAGGCTTTCGCAAGCATTGTATTGCCAGGTGCTTGCTCGCTCTTGAATCCGTCCGCCCGAGATAGCTCCTCTACGAACCGCTTCAACTCGCACTCCACCTTGTCGGCGTACTCCATCGCCGTTAGGGCATCCCGTTCCGCTTCAAGCTCTGCTACGGCTGCTCGCCCCTCTCTTGCAAGTCGCCCAATATCGACCGAGGGCGCCGTCTCTTGGTCCAGTAGTGGACCCAAAGCAAACGCCCAGTCAACATAATGGTTCAAGGTATCGATGGATTTAAGACCCGTCTGCTCCATAACATCAATTTTGAAATGCTCGAGCTTCATGAATAATTCAATGAAATGCTGAGCATCACGAACCTGATGGGCTCGGATAAGACGATAAATCTTTACAGTGAAAAAACGATGTCGAAAAAGATGCGGATGGGCCCTGTCTTTTATGCCGGCAGCTCTTCTCAACAAGTAGATTTCTAATGTCACAGTATTGGCAACGATTGGCTTACCAGTTCTATGATTGATAAAAACAATATCATGGTCAGCCCCACCTTGTAGCCGCCCCATTATCGGAGCACGGTAATTATCGATATATTCCAGGATGTAATCAAGTTCAGCGTGAGAAATCGGCACCAATCGAATTTCAGGGTCGCCTCTACGCTTAACGGTCAACATCTTCAGGAACGGAATCTCCATCTCCTTCGCAGCGCGGACATCGGAAACCTTTAGGTTGGCCACCTCGATACGTCTTGCCCCCGTAGCCTCCAGCACACGTAAAAGACACAATCGTCGCTTTTTACGGGCCGAAGAGCCGCTGCTTGTTGCCGCTGCCTTACGCAAGAGATTGATATTGTTCTCTGTTACCGGAGACCTGTGATTAACCTCGCCAATCTCAGGAAAACATGGATGATGCCAATACTCTATTCGAACGACCTTATTGCCTCTCAGCCTTCTTGTAAAAGTTCGGCGAACCGCGCGTATGTGCGGACCATCCGACGACAAGTAGTCTGGTATTTTTCGTCTAAGGCCTATGAAATTTAAAAATTCGAGGCTACGCCGCCCGATACGAACGATTGTCCTATTATTCCGCACTTGCTCACCATCAAACGTCTTCTCCGCCGCCAAATTCCGTACGAACATCTCGAAATGCGCATCAGTGAGGCGGTGGAAATCCACGTTGTTCGCAAAGCAATAGCGAGTGAGAGGACTCAACTCGGAAGTGTAGGTTCCTAATGTTCCGCCGCGGTCAAATATGGACCGCCCCAGCGACTTCAGCTTGTCGATGTACGCGGCCAGCTCCACGCACCAACGTCCGTTCGGCCATGTTGGCAGTGGCATTCCGCTGACGTCAATCGTGCGCACTTGACCTTGTTCGTACACTCGGTAGACTTTTGTGCCCGCCGGAGCACGGACGAACAGTTGCCGCCGCCCCGTAGTAGCACTCATAGCTGCCTCAGTCGTTGAAGCCACGCTTCAGTATTGCTGCCGACCTCCACAATAGGCCGCTTAGCGAGGTCAAACATTGCGAGCAGTCTCTCCTCCTCCTTATCCCACCGTTCGACTAGGCCAGGGTCCCGAGAGGAATTTGCCAGCTGCCTGCCCGAAGACAAAGCGTTATGAAATGCTTCTGTCACATGCCAAAGGTCAACCATGCATAGAACGCGTTCAAATTTGGCTTGCTCCAAGTCTTCAGCGAAACGCCTTCTTGTTCGACGTTTTGCCTTAAGACTTTGCAGCGCCTCCTCTTCAACCGCCGCCAAAGCGGTCATTCGTAGCCCATCTAGATAGGCAAAGCCTCCCTCTAGTAGCTTCTCGGCGAGTCTTTCGACGGTGGACCTCGATGTCGCAGAGATACCGTCTTTTGGATTTGAATACTCTGCCAATCGACTCTGCCGCTTGAGTGCGGACATAAGTTGATGGTCACCAATATATTTTTTCGGATTTGCCGTTACTTTTCCTAGCAGCACAGAAAGCGCAACGACTGATTTTTCGTTCGTTGTCCGAGGCGCGGGCTTTCCAGTCATCAAGGCCTCCCGATTCGAGCGACGATTTTATATTGACGGCCGCCCGTACCCTGGAAGAACACAGGTTCTACGACGAGTCCTTTTTTCATTTGAAGATTGAGGTAGTCCTCAAGCGCATCTGCATCAATAAGCGAGAATTCTCGCGTTCCAAATCGCACCTCAGCAAGGTCCGCCAGTTGCCGACGCACCAGCTCATGCAACTCCACCACTCGCTGCTCCTCTGGAAGGCGCAATTCGTCCATTAAGAAATAAGCTGCGGCCTCCCTTCGCATGTCTCCCGACACAGCATTGGTCAAGTAGTGCCACAAATGAGCAGTGTCAACATGGCCGACAAACCATCGCAGCGTATTGAGACTACCCCGACGAGCACCAAAGAAGAAAGTGATAATCAAAAACCGACGGAACTGGTGCTCCCTCAGATAGTATCGATGTCCGTTCGCGTCCAGTGGCGTATCAAAATAATCGCAAAATACGTCCAATGAGGCATTGAACGAACTCGATGATGCTACGCGCATTCCGTAGTTCCCTGGCATGCTCAACAAGGACCCACATTCCTTTAGCTCCCCCACTTTTACGAGCTTTGACTGGAACGACTCCACAAGCGACACCATCTGCTCGACTATCGGTGGAATTGGCCTCAGCTCTTCTTGACGCAATCCAATCGCACCCGATTTAGCATTCCTAAACACCATATGTTTTCTCGACGAGTCCAAGCACCCGACGACAGGTAAGTTCACAAGCTCCATTTGCCTCCTCGCAGTAACCGGCCCAATGATATGAATGATGGCTCCGTAGAGCACTTGGAGGTTCTGCAATAGGCCTCGTCCATTTCGAAGGTCTTCATAAAACTTTCTCTGCTCCCACCTGCTCGACCACCCCTGGCAGTACGGCCAACCAGTTGCTGCTCCCTTTAAGCAGAAGGCAGTGACTCCCAAGTCAACCGCACCCTTAGTCAAAAACTGACGAACGTCATTCGAGCCAACCAGGCCTCGAGGAGATACCTTTTCCGCTTTAGCTGCATCCACGATGTTCACGTAGCTATCAAACAGTGCTTCGCCGTGGTCCAGCGCAAATTCGACCCCGTTCTTTATGCTGTCCAACACCTGTCAAAATGGAGGATTTCGGAAACGCCCTTGTGGATTTCCTTCGTAGCGGTCAGCGGATTTTTCTCGAAACGCATTCAACGCGCCGATTGGAACATCAAAGCCCGCTGACGCCAGCGTTGACATACTGTGAATGGTAGAGCACCAAGCTCTCACGTACCGCCATGAAGGCTTTCCCCTCTCGATTGTTCGAACGTCAACACCAGGATATTCGCGTTGATAATTTTCAGATGGATATAGACATAATTCTTCGTGTATAGATTTTCGCCCCTGCCCAAAAATTGTATCCGCGTATATTTCTTCCGCCAGTTTGATGTTATTTGGGAAAAGTCGGTAGTTCGGTGCGCTTCGAACACGATACATTCCTCGTAGCCACAGAACAGCACGCCACGCCGCGAGACGCTCCCTGTCCTTCGTCAGAGTCCATTCCTCCTCGGGAACCGTGATTGCCCTAAACACTTCATGCCGGTTCAGCAAGGAAATGACTTCATCGCGGGATTCGTGTACACGCTTATCGAGCCACTCTGCGAGACGCTCGGTCCAGCGGTAAATAACCTCCTCGTCGGAAGGCCCACAGCGACAACGGAAAAGAAGTTGTTCGAAGTCGTTCTCTGTAACCAAATCAAAACCGTACCGTGCTAGCTTTAGCTCTTCCTTTTGGAGCAGAAAGAAATCCACGAACCGACACGCTCGATAGACCTGCTGTTGTGTTGTCGGCATGTCGCAAATTCTTCCCCTTGTTGCAGCCGGATGCGCTCGACACGTGACCATTGTCTTAAATATGTTCAACATTTTCGAGTGATTTGCGTCTGTGAGGCGTCCATTGCCGAAGGGAATAGACCACTCAATGGTGCGCACTTTCTCACCAAATCGCATGACCCAGGCGTTGGCGGGAAATGGACTATGCAGCCACCCAGCCCTCTGAAAAGCGTCTGCGCTTGGATTTACCATAGACTCGAGCCGCTCCAAAAGCCCATCTGGCATTCCCTTAAGCATAAATAGCCTTCGGAGAAATCAAATCGGTGCAGTCTCGCTTCTTTGCGGCTGCAAGCATGATTCGAAAGTCATCCCGAGGCGGAATGCTATCTTCGATATAGGCAAACAGCCTTTCCGCATAATCTGCCCACATTTGGGCAAGCTTCGACACTGGTCGCTCGGCGTTAGCTACTGCCGCGCGAACCCCTAAAAGCAACGTTAATGTATCTTCACATACCGAAAACACTACTGAGTCGAAAAGATGACCCGTCTTCGTTTTCGCCGAAGCGCCTTCCCGGTTCGCCCACTTGAGCGCATGATTCGAGACGAACTCATTGAGTTCGTGGAGAGTTTTGAAGCCAAGCGCGGGAAGTAGATACTTACTTTCTTTGAGAGCCTCGACCAAGATTCCACACTGAAATAGTCTTACCCAGCGCTCTTCAAAATATCTCAGCAATGGCGCTGGCAAGTAGCGCTCCAACAACCTCATGTCGAGCTTTTTGTGCCCAAGAATCTCTGATAGCTTCTGAATGTCGGACGACGGATGTAGGCAACAACCGCTGCGGTTGCACGTACTGTAGCGAGAGAAAATCGCGCCGCCAAAATGCTGGCATCCTTCTCTGTCATTTCTCCCGCAGCAAGAAGCTTTTTCTTCAGAGCACCGGTTCGTCGATGGTAGTTTATATCGTGGGCAACGTTCAGGCGGTTAGGGTGAGAGAAGCCTTTTCCACATCCCAAAAACAAGTATCGCCAATTAGGGTCATTTTTCTTCCTGAGATAATCACGTAACGGCTGCGTAATTTCAATAACTTGAGCAACGATTTCCGCGCCTCGGTCGGAGAGATGAATCTGTTGTTCCGCGTTTTCTGGGCCGCGCCGCAACTTATCACCGTCCAGTACCCATCCGTTGTCCGTCGCTGCGACGCCAGAAAGTTGGCCGGCCTTGTCATACAGCCGAAGCTTTTCGAAGAAGCTTGCAGTTAGCCTTGGATTTTCGAGGACCAGTAACGTCATATGGGGGACAAGCGCACCGGTAGTAGGCAGGGCCAAGACCTCGGATGCCATGTCTCCGAGTTTCGTGGGATAAAGTGTTCGCTGCCTTCCTTCGCTCCTCATTTGGAACCCAACTTTTTCGAAGGTCGCACAGGCATTCGCCTTCCAATCAGGATTCTCCCGGTCAATTAGCATCCCTCGTCCCGTGACAGCACGTGATAACAGGACTTCCTTTACGGCTCCCTTTTTTGCCAGCTGGCGTCGTCTTTTTAGCCGATTCCAAATAGCATTAACCTCGGACTCAGCCCAACTCTTGACCAAATCCAAATTTTCTTGAATTTTGAAATATATTAGTTCAGTCGCCTCCTCATGACTCAGATGTAACGGCACATCCGCCAGCAGCTTTGCGATATAAGTCTCACCGTCTCCATTTTGTCGAAGATGAGTGCGGCTTCGGTCAATTTCTTTCGAAGGCAGGGAGGGCAGCTCTTCTGCTGTCAGCCGGGCGAAGAATTTCCCAGTGCACAGATAGATTGTAGAAAAGGCTACGAATCTGTTCCAGTATGCGACAAGGGTCGAATATTGATTTTCCGCCTCCCCGAAAGCCTCGCATTGAGAGACTAGGAAAGCTATTAACAACGAAGTTAACTTGGAAGATGAGACAAAGTCTTCTGCAACCCAAGAGGAAGGTAGTCGCGCGAGAAATTCAACAAAAGCAATCTCAATTACAACTCCGTTAACCCGGCGCCCGGAAACGTAGCGTGCCAAAGCGACCGCGTACGCCTCCGTGAAATCCTTTCCGTACCTTAAGTAAATATTGCGAAGATTTGCCCACGTAATTTGCTCGTTGGTCTTCGGGATAGGCCAACCGCGCCACAAATCGACTTGCACATGGTCCAGTTGGAGCCGCTCAAACTCGGCTCTGGCGCTATCGAACCATTCCGTCAGCTCAGTCGATGAAGGTCGAGGAATTCGCAGATATGCCTCTGGACAAGCATGCGCCAGCGCAGTTTTCCAGCCATAAACCCACTTGTACCGAACATCTAATTTCGCATGTAGAAATCTCTCCGAATACAGTGCACCGACAAAACCAACCAGAGTTGATTCTGAGCTAAATCGTTCGTTGACAAAATCGACTTGCTGCCCAGTCACCGCCAAATATGCCTCAAAGAGTCTAATGAGCATTCTGGCCATTGCGTCACCTCGATTTCCCATCGAAAGGCGAATAGATTCGTTTAATTTCGAGTGAGCGCCGGTGCTTATATGGTCAATTGGATATTCACTCTGCCAACGAAGGTTTCGTACAATCGATTCGCTCAAAAGTATTTTGCGTCTGCGTTCTGACAAAGTGCTCGCCAACACAAACTGACGCATGACGTCCATCTGTTCGGCCCCTCTCGGAAATGATGGCCATTTATCAGCCTCAGAAGCTGGCGAGCGCAAGGTTCTTAGACCTCGTGCTCGGAAATTTCCTCGGTACTCAAGAAGTCATCCTAAAATGTCAGACGGGCTTTGCAAGGCCACGTGTCCGCGGTCGCCTTCTAGAGTGTCCGTAAATTGACTTTTGAAAACTTTTTTTGTAACTATCAGTAACAACCCAATTATCCGTTGCCTTACGAGGGCTGCAATCAGAACGGGAGCCACGATACTGAAGAGCCGGCGAATGCCATTGTGTTCTACACAAATTGGCGTGATTGGAGAGAACCTGCTCGTCAGCGGCGTCATGAAGGCAAGCGACGGGCGCCTTTCGCCCTTCAGGTCGATTGCGGACGACGACGGACTAGCTGTGTTGTTCTTTGACAAGCAGACCGGCAACTCAGTCGCAATGCAATTGAAGTGCCGGACGTTCACCATCCGAAATCGCAACTCCGACCGGCATGACGGACCAAGTCGAATGCCGAGAATCGGCGTTTCCTAGCTGCCCACGGCGATTCGCCTAAGCCGTCAAGTAGGGACGCTACTCGAACATTGTGCACAAACAACAACTAATTGATATGTGAGCCATGCGAGAGCACATTTGAGCCCTTCTCCACGTGACTATGAGGTGCTGCCATGGCCCGTCGCCCAACACCGCTGGTCATTGCTGGTCGCCTTCAATTCATCGTTGCGGCCGTAGTCATTCCGGACGTTACGCCCGCACCCGACTGCTACATCTCGACATACCGGGACTATCTCGAAAGATTCGCTAGGGTCACTGAAGCGCGTGCGTGGACAACCGAGCGCGTCATCGAACATGTCGGCATCGTCTACACGTGGATGAGGCGCCATCCGTCGTATGTGGTTGACCTGGCGGTCGCAGAACAATTCGCCGAGGCGCTGAACGACGGCGCAGATGAAGAACGACTGATGATGCTCGCTAGCCGCTTGGTCAACAATTCGATGGTCGGCGGCTCGAAGTTCCTGCACTTTTACGACCCTGTGCGCTTTCCCATCACCGACGACTGGCTGCGCAAGAACTTGTCGGGAATGCCGGGTCACTCCGTCTATGGGCTCGACTTTTACCGCAACTGGGTGTCCGGTGTACGCCTGGTCGAAGCGGAGCATGCTGCCAGGGCGGTGAAATGGGCGAGCAAAGCGTTTGGCTATGACGTCATGCCCGCTCGTGCGGTAGAGGGGCTCGCCTTCTATTTCATCAAGAGCCTTGGCGAACAGGCGCGACTCGAGCTTCGGACCACGCTACGCGAACAATTTGCCAACGCGGCCTGATGATGCTCGATGTTCGCCACTGCGCTTGCGCCCCTGTCGGACTGCCGCGATACCGCGGGAAGAGACAAAAAATTTGGGTTCGAATTAACTGCTAGCGACAGTTTGTACTGCGACCATCTGCCGCACGAGCGTCGTTTCCCGCGGCCTCGTGGCTCCCGTTGGGCCACGAGCTGAAATCCGAGAATCGAAATATTTTCTTCCTATACTCGTAGGCAGCGACCCGCCTATCGAGTCGCGGAAGGACTGATGTATGATGCGACGCCCCGCGGATGTACTCCAGCTGCGCACGAAAAAATCACCAGACAAGCACCGGTCCAGATGCAAACCATGTACGCCCACATCGCAGGTGAACTCCGCGAACTGACCCTACCATCGGTGAACGAAGAAGTGCTCCCTGGCATCTGTTGGGGGGCGTTCGATGAGCTGATGACTCCGGCCTACTGGCGCGGTCAAGCTTGGCAACACACGGAATCCGGCACCTTCTGCGACTTTCGCCTTGGCCGTTCGCTTGAGGAGGAGGTTGCTGCGTGTCTGCTCGGAGGCTGGGGGATGCCGGCCGAGCTGGCCTTGGCTGCGTATTCACGCGTTCGGGAGCGAAACCTTCTACGAGCGGGCATCACTGCGCAAGAGCTCGAAGAAGCGTTGAGCGAGCCGTTCATCTTCCAAGGTCGCGAGCGCAAATACAGGTTTGTTCGACAGAAGGCGCGGTATCTGAGCGGCTGCCTTGAGCAACTGGCCGGCTTCATTCCGCCCGAAGACGACATCGCTTTCCGGGACCGGTTGAATGAGCTGCCGGGCATCGGCCTCAAGACGGCTTCGTGGATAGTTCGCAACCTTCGCCCGCAGAGCCAGGTTGCGATTCTGGACATTCATATTCTTCGAGTTGGCCAACACCTTGGCCTGTTCCCGGAGGACTGGCAGCCAGAGACGCACTATCGACAACTTGAAGCGCGTTTCATCGCGTTCGCGCGCGCAATCGATGTCTCTGCAGCCACGCTCGACGGTCTCATGTGGGACCACATGCGCCGCATGTCAGCCATTATGCGAAAGACGCGTGCGCAGGCCGAGCAACTCGAGCTCTTCGCAGACGACAGCGTCAGCATTCACTAATCGAAGCCGTATCGGTCAGTCTTGTACTGACAATCCAATTGCTGCGGCACCGACCGCAAGAAGTTGCTCCCCCGACGGAAGGGCTGAAACGACTTCGTTGCCGAGTATGCCCAGCGGGCAGAAGCCGAGCCTGAACAGCTCGGCTACAAGCGCAAGCGTCTGAAGCGTGGCGCCAGCGTCGCGCCAAACAAGCGTCTCGCTATGCGCGTACGCGCTCATCGGACGAGCCATGTCTGCGACGAGCGTAACGAACGCCCCGTTCGCGCTGGGAAGCACCTGTTGGCATTTGCTGACCCACGCGTCGCGCACCTCGGGCGGGAATGTGAGCTTCTCAAGCATGCTCGAATCGGCATTGACGCGAAAAACGGCCGACTCGTCGAATAGCAACACCGAGATTGGATGGATTGCGCCGGCCGATAGTGTTGGACGACGGCTTCGTCGCAACGGGTCACCTTCTTTCCAGAACCGGGGCGTTAGTGCGAAAAGCAGCGCGCCAACCGTCAGCTCCAGCGGAGCTGGCGAGAGTATGCGAGTGGAGCGGCGTTGCTCGAACACGTCGACGAACGTCCTTCCTGCCGGAGCGCTGAATGGTTCGAACTGCATGCTCGATTCAACCGGCCAGGTGTAATCCAAGTGCGGACCATCACCCAGCGGTTGCGGGTCTTCAGTACGGGTCAAACCCGAGCTCCTCGAGTGTCTCGTAATGCTTTCTGCAGCCGCGGCACATCCCGCAAGCTTCATTGGCTACGTGACAGGAGTGAGCCCACGCGAGCAAGTCGGTTGGAACGCCGGACGTTTTGATGAGCTCCGCGCCACTCAACATGATAGCGGGAGCTTCAAGCGTTATCCCGCCTTCCTGACATTGCAGTACCGCACTCATGGCTGCGATGAACTCAGGTTTGCCATCCGCGTGGATGCCATCTGTCCGAAGTGAACCTATCAGGAGCTTATTCACATTGAGCGTGACAGCCTTCATTGCAGCCAGAGTAACCAGCATCTGGTTGCGAAACGGCCACCACTCCGATACAGGAGCGAGCGTCGCGGGCGCCAAGCCCGCCATGTCGCCGCTACCCAATGCGCTCAAGTCGGCATCAATTACGTGGTGCTCGATGTTCAGCGCCTCACACACTGCAGCGGCCGCACGCACCTCTGCCTGGGCTGCTCGCTGGCCATACGCCACTGTGATACCGACTTCCGGACGCACCCAGTAAGCGATGGCGACCGAGTCCATCCCCCCGGACAGAAGAAGTGCGGTCCTCATGCTTTCCACGCCGTGTGATGCAGCGCCGTCACAAAGTCGAAGAACATGTTGCAGTCCGAGCCAACAACCATTTTCAGGTCTTCCTCGTTAACTGCCTGTGCTAGCGCATATACGGGGATGCCCTTCGCGCGAGCATATCCGACTTCGAAGACGGTGCCTGCGTCGAGACCATCGAGAATCGCCAAGACTCGGTCGCATGAGTTCAAAGCTTCGATGTCCTTCGGCCCCACCTCGCGAGCAGGACCTCGACCAACATCATGAACCGGGGAGAACACATCTAGGCCGAGCTCAGCCAGGCAGCGTCGCGCCTCATCCACGAGCCACCGTTGTCCAAGGTTGAAGAACGGGCTGGCCAGATAGACCTTCCCGGAAACCGTGGTCGAAGGCGTGCGCTGAGCCTCTGACAGCTCCTGAGCTGGGACTGCAGGCAATCCCATCGTTTCCGCGTATAGCGAAACGGCACGCGAAGCAAGTTCGGCCGCAGTAGCAGGGCCGACGCGGTGTACCGCCCATTGCGCGGCAAAGATGGCAGCAAACACGTCACCCGAGCCAATGGTCCATACCATTTCGCTACGGTAAGCAGGGATATGCGCCTCTGCACCGTCGGCGGTGTACACGTATGCACCGGCCGGCCCCGACTTGACCACAACGACTTCAGCGCCGCGCCGCAACAGTGTCGCTGCAGCCGTCTTCGGGTTCGAGTCCCCAGCCATCGCGGTAATCTCGCTTCGGTTGGCGACAATCGCGAGATGCTCGGCTTGGCTGCCGTTATCCCAAAACGGTTCCGGATGAAATGCGGATTGTGGGTCGTAGACGCACCATTTCGCGTTCACCCTCCCTGAGCCCTCCAGCATCCCGAAACGCAGCACTGCATCGGCGCTCACTTCGATTGGCTCGTGCGCATGAATACGCGCGAGAGCCGGCCGAATTACAGGTGTCGACATGCAATGCACGTATTCAAACGAAATACCAGCCCGAGCAGCGGTTATGACCACGTCGAACCTGTACAGCGTTGCCGCTGTCTTGAATTCAGTTTCGACATCCGGGTGCGCATAGGTGTGCAGCGTCACCTTGTCGACGTGACTGACGAGCGCGGTCGCCGCTCGTCCACCAGAGCCAAAGATTTGGTCCCATACGGGCCAGATGCAGTGTTCGTGATAGACGCCGCCAACGACAGTAATTTCGCTTTGAGTCATGCCAGTCGCACCCGCACTTGGCAGGAGCCACCTTGGATACCCAATACCTCTGCGACGTACCGACGGCCGCTCTGAATGCATTCGATAATCTGAAGCATGGAGCGCGAAGTAATAGACCCGACGATTTGCCCGGAGTTGCCCTGCACGACGAGTCGTTGAGGTGGCCCTGCCATAAACACCACGTTGAGCAGGGTGCCCGGTCCCACGTTACGCAATGCCGCCGGGGACACCGAATTGAGGGACGTCACTTCGTCGATGACACACGGGTCGCCTGCCACGACGTCTCCGCCTCCACCACCTTTCGGCTCCGGCACTGGTGCTTTCGGTTCCGGCCGCCACTCACCACTACCACCACCGCCTCCAGACATACGTCCCCCGCATTATTGGTGTGTAACGTTAAACGCCTATCGGTAATACCCGCATATAAATCGTTTTACATGCCGACGCCGGCTTATGAATGTCAAAAGCCAACATCGCTTCCGAATCCTCTCGATAGGTACGTGGACATCAATTCTAGACGGAGTCACTCAATAGTCAAACGAAAGTTTGCCAATGATATCTTTATTGATTGACATCAATGCTATTGGCACGCAACAGCAATAGACGCAAAATAATACCAGGTCGCTTCGCGCACCTTCTCTTTTTCTGATTTTCCGAGGCTGGCTAAAATCGCATTTTGACGGAAAAATGTGGTTCGCGATGCAATCAATGGACGCGTGCGCTTTTCTACACGCACATCATGGTGCTCTTCGAACTGGCAGAACTGAGCGACCAGACTGACGCGGTTGTGTTCGAATTGCGGACGCCGAACGCTACTGCCTCATGAAGCTCAAATCAGCTTGTTTGTGGAAAAGGAAGCGCTTATGCTCGGCAGGTCTACGAAACGCCGCTGCAAAGAGAGTGGTGGATTGCCAGACGCTTGAGGAGGTAAAGCGCGTCATACGATGGCGCGCGACCTTTACGAGCAACAGGAGGGCCTTCGCATGCTAGTGAGCTGCCCAACCCTGGGACGCTGATTCCAAACACAACTGCGGAACGCCAACATGACTGCCCCAACGTCAAACTGACGCCCCACGCTTATCGTTCACATCTCAATCAAGAAGCGGTCACGGTTCTTGGCATCACGAATCCAACCAGGTGCACGGCCTCGACCAGACCACGTCTCACCGGTCTTCGGATTCTGGTACTTTGCTGCCACAGAAACAGGTTGCTTGGCAGTCTTGGTGCCACGCTTACGGCCATAAATCTGCTCGGCAGTGATGCCGTACTCAGCGACCAAAGCACGTACCTGCTCGACAACAGCCTCGAGTTCAGCGATGCGTGCAGCTTCCGTTCGCGCTTGCAAGGTCTCTAGTTGAGCCTTCAACGCTTTGTAGTTTTCAGCCATTTCCGATTCTCCTGTTCGGCACCATGGCAAAGAATGGCACCAAGTTGCTTTCAATAGTCGCCAAGTATATCGCTCCAGGTTATTGAAGAGGTATTCTCAGCCGTCACCGCCAGTAGCTTGCGCACAACTTCCACGATGCCATCAGCCTCACTGACAGGCTGCCCCATGCCTGCTCGACGAGGCGTCAAACATCAATGTGCTTGCGTAGCAGGCGCCGTCAGATACTGTCACTTCAAGCCCGGGTTCATGCTGCGACTCGGACGTGCCGATTGCAGCCTTGGTGACGGCGATGGTCGCCCGCGCTGCGCGGTGGATATGGTCCGCTCGGCCTCATAACCTTGAGATAGCCATTTTTCGCTCGAAGGACAAGTAGCGACCTCACTTTCCCCCGACGAGGCAGTCAGCTCGTTTGGGTCGGTCAACCTGGCATGGGGAGTCGTGATAACCGGGGCTCGAGAACGTGCTTAGTCATCAGCAGTTGAAGCCCTATTTCGCCTGCTTTTTTTGGCTCTCTTCATAGTGGTCCAGCACCTTCACGACTCTATCAAGGATGGCCCGGAACTTAGTGAAGTCAATAGTACTCGCCTGCTTCGCCACGACATCCCGTGCAAATGCACCTTTCCCGTAGAACTTGTCTGAGTCGTCGGACTTGTTGCTACGATTGAATGTCTTTCCATTGAGCTGCGTCGCCAGAGTGTGTTCGTCGAAAAAATCCTCAATCGCTGTCTGCTTTTTCTTTGGCCCGAACGGTGTCGGAACGACGTAAAGATTACTGGTTACGTGAATAAAGTCAGCCCGCCCCTCTGGTTTAGGCTTCTTCGTGATACCGGCAATCGCCTCGTAAATGCTGTGCGCACCGTTGTCGTTGTCTATCAAGACGATGACCGGAAACTTGGAAACAGGAGCTTTGAACAACTCAGTCACATCATCATGGTAATTTTTCAAAAGTTTGCAGATACCCCCTACACCGCCGGTTAAGTCGGAAATGTGACCTGTTCGCGTCTCGGCATGCTTAAAAAATCGAACCTCGAGCTTCGGCGGAGTACCTTTGTCAATCAATTTTGGATATTCCGTAGCGAGGCTTTTTATAGCACACCGCAGATACACGTTATCGGTTTTTCCTTCACAAACAATAATAGGTTCGCGAGCAGCGTAAAAAGTATCAAAATACAGAAAACGCCTGAACAACGCTATGTGCCCCTCTGTACTTGCTGGTTCACGACCATTGTCCGTACACAGCTTGTGATTGAAACGGTCCACTTGGTCGATATATGAAAGCATCCCGAGAAGCTGCTTGTTTTCACCAACGAAGCGATTCTCGAAAATGACGTTTCCTTGCGCGTCCCTCTTCTTATGCACGAACTCGAATTGTCCAGTCTTGAAGAGCTTGTCGACCATGGCACGTACAGTATAACGATACGTCGCGGGAACATTGACCTTACGATTTACGGTTAAGCCGGTTACTTCTTGCCTTGAGTCTCGGTACTGCAATCGTGTTTTTGAGGGGTTAAAACTAAACCCGTTTCTGGTAACGATGCGCTCAAGGTCGACACCAGGTATCCAGCTATGGGTATCCTTGAGCGTCGCTATTTCCGGCGGAAACTCCGGCCGGTTTGTGCTAAACGTAAGGTCGTCGGCATAGCGGGTGTATGTCGCACCATGCTTTGCCGCCAGACGCACAAGGTGAATGTCGAGCGAGTGAGCGATTAGATTTGAAATAACCGGGGAACAGGGACTGCCCTGTGGGAGCTTGTTCTCAAAACAAGCAATCTGAGCAATTACCGTCGCAACCTCAGGGTGGAGCGCGAAATTTCTGTCCTTCAGAAAGAACCCTCGCACACGCCCAAAATTTATCGTGCCGAAGAAATCATGCAAATCCACGTTGAACACGTAGCGACGGGCGACATGCGCCCGCCCATTCGTCATGATAGTGTGGTTCCTCTTGAATCCGTGCGCGATTCCGAAGCGCCTCCCATCTTCAACGTGCCCATGCAAAGAATTGATTTCAGCAATGCAATCTTGCAAAAGCGTCGACAATCTCCGTTGAAGCAATTTCAACCCATTCTCAGGCGCGAGGATTTCGCGTTCGCCACCATGACGTTTTTTTATTTCGAACTTACGGTATCGATTATCCTCTGGCGACTTATAAATTGCATAAGTGAGCATCCCCGGCTTGACATGCAGCAGTGCCGCGAGGTCCCGTCGGGCAGTTGCTGCTTTTAGGTCTTTGAGACTCGACATTTTTATCGGGAGGAGAAAAGACTCGCGGATACTCCTACGCATCGGCGCGCATCTGCAGTATCAGAGGGATACCGAGGGCATATCTCGGAACATTTGCTTCACATGCCATGAAACATGGCAAAAAATCTATCCGCGAGTCGAATTAAATATAACACGACAAACCCGAGACGGCAATCACTCGTCTGCTATCACAGAGCCATCCAATCTCATCGCCTCAATCCATGCAAGAGGAACCAGCTTTTTGCCGTTCCTCCACTCCTCGACGGGGTTAATGCCCTCCAGGCCGCCCCAAATGTCGCGGCTCGCGTGGTCAACCACGATGATTTGGAAATCCCCCTTGAAGGTAGCAGTTGCCATTCCAAATACTTTGAAGAACCGTCTCACCGCCTCTGCATCTTCGTCGTCGTCAATCTTCGGGTCCAAGTCCCCGCGCTTGCTGGCGAGTTTTCGTGGGAAGTAAACCTGACTCGGCTGGTCGAAAGCGAGCAGCCCTGGGACCGGCGAGTTGGTCAGCCTAAGGAATAACGCATGCAAGGCAAGAGTGGCGGCCACATGGTAGGTAAGCCAATTCGCGCCACTCCCCAACTGCCAGAGGAAGTCGCTGCGCCCACTGGCATCACCTACCCTGACGGTCAACTCTTTGATGTCGAGATTGACCGAGGCGTCCGGGTCCTCCGCATCGAGCTTAGACGCGAGCTTCTCCATCGATTTCTTCAGTCGCTTCAATACGCTTGCAAGTTTCGCCTCATAGTTCTCTTTCGAGAGTTCAGATTGAAGGTTCTGGATGCGACCAGCGATTTCCTCAAGCGCCTTCGCGGCGCCTGGATTTTCCCTTCCGTAGTAGACCACGAGCGCTTGCTCCAGCGCTCCCAGGTAGCGCGCTACCTGATTGGTTGCGAGTCTCTGTTGCTTGGCTTTTGCGCTGCGTTGCTCAATACCTTTGCGACGTACGCTTACCGCATTCAGCTTGTCGGTGAGTTCACGCATTTTGTCATTGAGCACCACCCAGTCGCGGTCGAACACGGATGGCGCTCTCGAAACACGTCGCGCATCTGATTCGACGACCGCAAGCGCATCGCACATGGCGTCGACCGTCGCCGAATGCGACTTCAACGACTGCGCGCATATAGGGCAGGTTGCCTCGCTGACATCTTGGGCCTGATTGCGCAGCCATCGCGAAAGTGACAGACGGTCCTTTCTCGTCCCGAGCGAAATCTCATACTGACTGACCGAGCCCTTCAGCTCTGACAGACGGGTTAGCCTATGTCGCACTTCCGCGAGCTCGCCGTTCAGTGACGACTCCTCTTTCTGCAACTCAGCATACTCGATAGCCGAGTCCTCGAGCGCATCAGCCGAGATAGGCTTCTCCGGGACCTCGGATTCCACTAGCTTTGAGAGTATCGAGAGAACATGCGCTTCGTCCTTGCTTTTCAGGGCCTCCTTGTCAATCAGGCCAAGCTCATACGCTTCACGAACCCAATTCTCAAGATTGGCACGCCATGTCGCCGATGCTTTTGCGTAGGCCTCGACCTCCCTCTGCTTGACGCGCAACTCGCGTTTGAGGCAGTCGAGCTCCCATCGCTTCTCAAGACTTTCCGGCGTTGTTGCTCCGAGCACATACGGGAAAATGGCCCGAAGCTTCTCGCGATATTCTGTCGTGTCGGCCCGATAGAAGAGCACATCCGGGTTCGCCACGACGTTCTGCGGTTGGAAACAAAACGCCATCAAGTCTCGGAAGCTTGGGCGCCCAGAGTATCCGCTACCCTGATTGTCCGCATCGGTACCGAGATTGGTAAGCTGCGCGACGCGGTCAAGCATGGTCTTCACCTGCTTTACCGTTGTGTTGCCTTCCGAGATGACAGGCGGAACGCTTATCTTCTCTGCCTCAGCGAGGTACATCTCCCCGGAGCTCGGTTGCTTGCCGGGCTCCGGTCGCGCAAGCAGCTTCTGCCCTTCATCGGTCTGCACCACAATGCCAAACCACGAAACGGTCTGGCGGATGAGTCCGACGGGAATCGAGCAGCGGTCAGATGCAAGGCAGTAGTCGATGATGGGAATAATCGATGACTTGCCCGTCTTAGACGCCCCAGTGATAACGTTGGCTGAGTTAAGGGCGAACGGCACTCGCCGCGGCTCAAACCCGCCCTTGCGAGGCCACAATACGATTTCAACGACCTGCAGCTTCAATTCAAAGCTCCAAATGGAAAACGAAGCAAAACTCGCGAAGCGATACCTGACTAGCCCAGTGGCCCAATCGCTCCGCAGCTTGGAGAATTCGAGTTGCACCCTCACCTTGTGGGGTAGGACTGCTGGTGCTTCGCGGTTGGAACGTTGCACGGTCCGGGTCGACTGAAATGAGGCCCGTGCTCAGAGCCAAGGCGATGGCCTCTTGGGAGAGTCCCCTCATCGCCAGTGCACTGTCCTGCGAAGTCGCTAGTATCGACTGCTCCGCGCGCAGCTTCTCCTCGACCTTTCGCAATCCCTTTTTTGTCTTTACGACAGTTTCCAGAATCTTCTTGTTGAAGAGCAGCGGAATGACCAAGAAGGCGTACGCAATCGGTGCAGCATCCTGCCTCACCTCAGCCGCGTATCCGCAGGCAAATCGCCAAATAAGCGCCGCGCCGAGGCCGGGGTTCTGAATCTCCTCGACTTCATCAATCAGCATCATCTCCCCCTCGCTTGACCTCTACGTTGAGAAGTTTCTTCCATTCAGGATGCCAACCTATACGAGGTTCGTCCGCCATCGCGTGATAGCTACCACGAGAAAAATACTGCGGCACCTTCAGAGATTGAATTTCCGCCGGGTCCTTTGCCATACATTGAAACAAGAGCTGTACACCTCGATTGATAGGGGATGTCGCGCTATCGGAAGACTTGACAGCCATTCGACAGAGCCGCCAGTGGTCCTCGAGCTCTTTTTTATACTTGCGAAGACCTTCTCTATCGAGATAGCCCGAGGCACTCCACTCGGTGCGTGCAGTCGACGCGCGGAGGTAGTCGCTGATGTGTTGCTCTAGGTCATCATCGTCAAGATTGAGAAGATTCAATTGGTGAACATAGCGTCGACCTACGAGCTGAGCCTCGATTTCTGCCCTAGTCGGCTCGGCTTCGCACTCCGGAAAGCTGGTCAGATTCCTATCGACGCGTCGCAAGACAGCGAGTCTTTGCTTTCTGAAATCGTCATACGATACCCGCACAGGTGTGCGAGCTTCAATATGCTGCATCAGTTGACGCTTAACCCATCCCAGTAGCTGTTCGGTAACCAAGTCCACGCTATCGTCGCTTGTACTCCGCGCGATTTCAGCTCGGACCTCATCGAATGGAGACGCAGTAGCTATCTCAAGGGCGAAGTCGAGGACGATGGCAGCTATGGCGCCATCGCTGTGAGAGAACAAGCGACGCAATTGAGCCTTCAGCGATGCCTTGTCTTCAGCGTCGCCTTCTTGCGCATCCGCTGGCGCCAACCGCTTACGCAACTCTTGAACAAGCTCCGTTGCAGCAGCTGGTGAATTGCAATCGCTCAGCCTCTGCACGATTTGTCCTTCGTGCTGCTGCGCGACATACAGGATGTATTTGGAGGCGGCCGGGAGGTCTCCATTACGCCGCGCATCCGCCCAGTTTGCGAACGTCTTCCACAATGCACTGGAACCGTCCGCAATCGGATTGTGCGCAAGCCCGCTCTTGTCCTCCTCCGAAACGACGGTACCACCGCTCTCTATGGAGACGTCCCCTAACGTTTCGAATGCGACGATGTCACCGGGGCTGGCACGAAGAAGGTGCCACATTACTCTCACTACCTGGACAATGTATCCATAAGCCTGTCCCGGTGCCGTGGTCTTCCTCTTTCTCGGTTCTGCCATACCCGCTCGTTGATATTCCGCTACGACTGCGTTTTCTGAATTGCCCGTGCCAAGTCAATTGCGGCGGCCTGGACTACTAGCCATGAGATGCCACAAGTGTCTTCGTCCTGCTTGGCTCCGGCCGTCATTTGCTCATAAGGATGAACCAATTTCCGGAAGCTGCGAAGCTCATGACCAAATCGTTTCACATCTAGGTCGAGCTACCCGGTGCTGTGGGCAACGTCAATCATCTCCGACAATGACCACTCGAGGAAGCGCTTGACCTTGACAGATTGAGGCCACTTTGGCGCAGCAACATATCTTCCCCGGCAATTTTGTAACGCAGAGTACGTTACACAACTGCCTGACTAACGGCAATAACGATTGCCGTCTGAAGTGCAGGGTTTCCCGTGCCCGATTAGCCAGAGAATCGGGGCCGGATATAATAGACCCACGACGATGGCGAATCGGATTCCCGAAACAAGCAGCTCTGGAAGAAGGGAATGTGGAGGCGTTGGCTTGGTCATCCGCTCCCATGAGCATTCAAGTTCGAGCGGTCTAATAGCTGGTCGCCCGGCAAGCTAGTGAATGTCCATTATCGCGAAACGCGGCGAAGTCCAGTGATGACCGACCGCGCCCTCGCCAGCAACGAGGGGAATCTGTCTTTGAGCCTGGCGAGAGGTCTCTTGACTTGTCCCGTAGGCGCTCGCGGCGGCTGCCACGCAGTGACCGGTCCCACATGAACATTGATGCCGTAAGCATACGCGCTCTGATTGTAAGGAGCGCCAAGATAGAGAATGGCACTGGCGCTTTGCGCCAGCTCGCGGTAGAGCTTATTGTCGGTCGCGCAACTATAAAGAAGGGCCACGCGCAATGTCTCATCAGCGCACTTCGCTTCTACCGTCATGTAGAGTGCTCGTGCATCTGGTTCGGCAACCTCAACGCTCCACCCAGCGTTCCGTAGGGGGCGCACCAAGTCGTTGACGCACTGTTGAGCCAGATGCGCCTTTCTCAAAGTGACGCCATCGTCCGTAGGCATCGGAGGGACAATTTGTCCATGCTTGTGATAGTTCTTCCGCTCAAGAAGTTTCAGCATCATCTGTCCCTTCGCCTGGTTTTGAGCTTGGTGCCAGAGAAGAGTGCTGTCGTCATTCATCTTCGGAAGTAGCATGGGAACGCTGTTTGTCTCATCGTGCCAAGATTCGATTACACCCAACGTAGCTAGCGCTACGACCAGCCTGCAAAAGTTCCCAGAATTGGTCCATTGCGTTGACGCGCCGTGTGCAAACAGGTGTCGATTTAGCCACGTGATGCCGTCATACTCTCCAGTCTGGCGGAAGAACGTTCCCTTCAGCCACTGGCGATATGTCTCGAAGACGAAGACACGTTCGTCTTGCGCGTAGAGATACTCTTTGGTTTGATAGTCGCTCGGAACCCAGTTTCCGTCATAGTGAATTCGACCGGCCAGCGCGCACGCGCGGTCGATGATGCGGTCGATTTGTGCAGGCACATGCAAGTTGCTGCTCTCTTCCGATATTCGCTGCAGAGCACCTTCCATGACGGGGATAAGCGCAGCGATACTCGATGCCCGGTGTCCCGCGTAGAAGGCCAGATACGCCTCTCTCGCGATGGGTGCGAACGGAGCAAGGCTTCGCGATTTCGGTATGAGCTGGGCGATGCAGACCGCTTGAAATGCGAGTGTGTATATGGTGGACGTGTGGTAATCGAACATCGCTATTGCTTCTTGCTTCGAGCGGTGCTCGATATCAGCTAGCAGCTTGTTGCGGTCACCTCGGGCTACCCACAGTGGTTCGAACCATTCCACCTTTTCCCATGCCGTAGCGATACGCTCACACGCCGTTTTGTTGGCGAGCCACGTCGAGCACTTCGTCGCCAAAACTTTTGGGAAATACGCGGTGCCGCCTTCGACAGTTAGCACGATGGCAGGTACCGGCTGGAACGTACCAACGTTTCGCTCTACTACGTCGACTACGGTCAATCCGGTCGCCCTTGCCCAACCCGAGAGCGTGTCGGTGTCGAGGTCAGCCAAACTATGGAGAGTGCCGGCGCGCGACCACAGTCCGCCGAATTTCTTGTCGAGGTGTGGAGCGAGGTCCATACATCCGCAGATAAATTGTCGTCCCGTCTTGCGCCAGTGTGAGGCGAAACGCGGTACAAACTGTGCGTGAGAGCTTAAAGGTAACGCGTTCCAGGAGCGATGCGAACAATATGCTCGGCTCGGCGCACCGTTTGCCCATTCTTCACGATTTCACAGACCATTGTGTGGCGTCCCTTGAAGGCCGTGGAGGTCCAGTATGGTTCTGAGGGTCCCAGCAAGCTATTGTGGGTCAATTGACCTTCTTCTCGTGCCTCGTCTCCTTCATTCCGCACTGTCCAGCGCACGCTGTATGGAAGCTCAACTCCCACTGGAGTCGCCATGAAGCGGAGATGAATGCCTTTCGGTAAGGCCGGCGAGTCGCTCACGTGCGCTTTATACACCTTGCTCTTGCTCATCCGGGCGAGGGCGCATTCAATGGTGAGACCATTCGCTGCCGCAGATTGTGCGACAGCTTTCCGCGCACCCGTCCAATAGTCGTGGCAGAAAATCGCATCCCACGCTTTGTACGCTTGCGCGGGCGTACACAATGGCTGACGCAAAATGTCGAGGTTCGGCAGTTTGTCGGCTAGCGTATCGCGAAGGCGCTCGACCTCACGTTTCCTGCGGTCTGACGATGTAAACCAGGCACCAGATTGAACGGGGTTCTGGACATCGACCGTAGCTCGGAGTCTCGCCAGCAGCGCCTTGAGTGTCTCGACGAGAGCAACGTCATCGCGAGTGGGATGTGGCTTATACACCTCGCAAACGAGGGTAGTGATGATGATGCCGCCCGGCAACGCCCATCCAGAGCGCGACCGAGCGAATGCCTTGATGAACCGAACGATGCGCCGCAACTGACCTTTTGCGACGTTGACCCGAGTGCCAAGGAGGACTTCAAGATACGTTGGAGGGCTCTTCGAATCGACTTGCTTGCTGAACCAGTTGGTGTATGCCATCGGGTCGCGCGCAGTCCATTCGTCGCCGCCGGCGTGCTCAATTGTTTGATTGCCGAACCAGTCAGTTCGGCGCCGATAGACTGCGAAGTCGATGTGGTACCCATCCGCATACCAGACCGTAACCGCATTTTTGCGCGCTTCAGGTTCCTTGGTGAAGTTGCTGCACTTCTCGAGCAGTGCGTCGCGAACGCGAGCGCGTGAATCGGCTGCTTTCTCCGGGAGGTCACTTGCCTCGAAGATGACGGCAACGTCAATGTCATAGTCGATGTGTTCGCTTTGATTCAGGGTGTGCATGGCGTAGCTTCCCTGATTCTTGCTATCTACGAACGTTTTGTAGACGACGTTCTGCTTGTCACCGAGAGACTTCAAACCCGCGGTCAGGCGGTCGAGGTTAAGGTCGCGATAGCCGCCCAGGTCGTTGCGAAGTTGCGTGCCAAGGCGAACGTGATTCTCATAAAAGGCAGCCAATTCATTGGACGCGTCATACATGGCGTTATTCCCCCGAAATCCAGAGTTGTCCAGGTTGGCCATCTGCAGCTACAAGGTCCACGGCCCAAAAGTATGGCGGTGTGCTCCGCTGCGAATAGTTATAGGCACGTACGGAGCGATGCATCGTGTAGCTCACCATCTGTCCAAGCCGGAAGGAAACTGACATCGGCGTCGCTGCGAAAACGTGGTGGATGGTCGCCGGATTCTCGTTGTGAATCTTGTCTAGCGCTTCGCGAAATGCTTTAGCAATAGCACTTGCTTGTTCGTGATGGGTGATAACCCCACGCTTGGGCTCTGCGATACGAACGGAAAAATGGCGGTATGGTCGGTCAATGGTATGGTCGATATCGGCTTTAGCAACTCGCGCGCTAACGTCGACTTGAATAACAGCGTCCGGTCCGCCGACAGGCCCGCCCATATCCACCACCTCCACGCCGAGGTCAGGCGCGTCACCATCAAGTAGAGGATTCCACTCGCTCTCCGCAGCGGCAGCGTCGAGCTCGTAGAGGCGCACGGCCTGCTTGGTCGAGACAGCGGCACCTGCATGCATCGCGAGCGGGATGTGTGCAATCCCGAAGTACGCGACGGTCGCTTTGGGGTGGGCACGCAGCTGCGCAGTCACATCGCGATATAGATTGCGTTGGAGCGCAAGAGCACCTCGGACATCAAGCACGCCGCCTTCGTAAAAAGCAGAGGCGTCCATGTGCACTGGGTGAAATCCGTCGGCGGCCGCTGCAGGGTCCACATCGTCAAACATCCCAGCGCGCTGAAACGACTGATGGCAGATAGCGATTAGCTCTGCCGCCGCGTCGATTTGGGATAGCGCCACAAGTAAGGGGCGGAAATGTGCGCGTGCGACCTTCGGGTAATTTTGAAGTAGGCCAAGTAACTGCTCCCAGCCGAATACCTGGACAGGAAACTTTCCTTCGGCTGCGTGAGCGGCGCTAATTTGTCGCGCCTCCTCTTGGACCGCGACATCAGCGGCACCGCTCGTTACTAGATAGTAATGGCCAGGCTGAGGCTCGAACGTAAGCGCCTTATCTACTTCCGCGCGCAGTTCTTCTTTGGTCACCGAATGGCCATAGCGGCCGTCCTTCCCTTTGCATTGGACGGCTTCGAGTTTTCCGGTGGTGAAGTTAATTCCATACACGTCAACACCGGCCTGCGCTTGTCCGGCTCGACCGTTCATCTCAGCGGTCGGATAGTTCCAGTGCGCGGCAAACAAGTCGCGCGTAAAACGTTCGAACGCCTGCCAATCGGCGGGCGGCGGAAGCTGGTATGCGCCGAAACTCACGGTGTCTTTTCTCGGGTACTACTGCATTGTGTGTTCTAGGGCAATGAGCAGCGAGGCACCACAACTGCCGAACAGGAACTACTACTGTATATAGCAAAGCATAGTGATGCAATTCCCATATCTTGTGTGCCCTGTTTGCGGTGCAATAGGAAATTTCAACGGGAAAATGTAACGTCGGGGCGGGAAAATCACGCAAACGTTAGCGTGCGTCAACGCGGCGCCGTTGGGCCTCTGATTCGCACGCAAATAAGGCAAAATCTCGGTTGCAGCCTCGAAACATTCCTTTCTGCTCCGCACAACGCCAGACCGCGGCTGCGGAATCCTCTGGTGAGCAATTCTTGCGGCGATTAAGTTGCGCTTATATCTCGAAGTAGCTGTACCGAACGCTGGTGTACGCGTCGGGCGGCTGGATTTCCGGGAGGGAAGCAAATCGGCCGGTCCGCTTGCAAGCATGCGTCCATGGACGACGAGTCGCAAACGACACAGCAATCGGTTCCTCTCAGTGATGAGGTCGGTCGACGAATTGAACCACCGTTGTTCAATCATTTCGACAGTCAGTGCCAGCGCCGCCTCCAACTTGTTGCGCTTATGACCGGGAATCTTCGAATAGTACATCGCCACAGGGTAGTCAAATGCGCAGGCCGTTCGAGCAAACAGATAGAATTGCCGCGCGTCTGAACAAGTCCGTTGGTGCCGACTCAAAAGAGCCGGTCGCTTGCTTTTGGTTGAGCGAGTCCGCTTGCGCTACTGGGCATCGTGGTCTTTCATTTTCTTCAACAGCGACCGACCCAAGTCAGTGTAATCCACATAATCCTTGTGGGCACAGTCCCGGTTCCAGCTCGTTGCACTGTCAGCGGCGAATCTGAAAACGCCGCCCTGCTTCAATTGCCAGGTGGCGTGTCCGCGATTCATGCCTCCAAAGCCATTCCGGGACGCGTACTCCATGCACGCGGTTATGAGCTTCGCAGTGTGAGTCACGCCAACGCTGGACACTGTCATTGATTGCTGGTCACGCATCGCATCATAGGTTTTACCCACTACGCCAAGTACCGCCAGCCGTTCAGCGCTCGCTGCGGCTTCGACTTGCTTCGCGGCTTCGATATCACTTTGCTTTGGCACGTCCTGTTGAATACTGTCCCGCGCAGCCGCAGGAACTGGCGTGCCACGCAGTGAATCAGTCGCATGGCGTGCGAGTCCACCCACTAGCATTACCACTATCAGCGTGACAACTGCCTTCGCGATTGGCTTAGTTTCCATGATTCCGTCCCCGTAATTTTACGACTCGACGAACCCGGCTTCGCGCTGGGTAGTCGGCATCGTCATCGACGACGGCCGACCGCAGCGCGTCTTGGTCAAGCCGGCAGTTGCCCGCAAAAAGCCGTGCTCGAAACAACAAGATTGGCCGCGCGCACACAAGGGCGCTGGAATATAGCGCCCGCCGTTATAAGGGTAGATACAACCGCGCCATCACCGGCTGACGGCAGCATCCGGCCGGCGGCCGCATCAATGGCTCCGCTCGGCACGAAGTGCAGCTCGCGGCCGTTGAGCGGGTTCAGTGTCGAGGTGCTGCACGCCGGGCAGGGGCGTCGATGCTTTTGTGGCTGGAGCGGCACCGGCGAGCCCCAGTTGTACGAGTCGACCGTCTGCGCCTGGCCACTCCATTGCGCATGCGCCAAGATGCCGGCGCCGGCCACTAAGATGACCGCAATCGCTTTTTTTCATGTTCGTCTCCGTATCCCCGTAACGGATGACGCGACCCTAGCATGATGCGGACAGGCGATATACGCGGACCCGCACTATCCGGACTCCCCCTGAGGGCTCGCTGCTGGGTGGGTTTTCGCTCACGCGTCCAATGCGCGCACGCGCTCGACTGGACCCAGGTTGAGCAGTGCTGCTGGTGAGCGCCGCGCCGCCGACCAGCAGCGCAATGTTGAGCGTAACGACTGTGCCGATACCTGGCCAGCCGGACGACACGCTCTTCGTGATGAGCCCTGTCAGGTCCAGCCGGTTCATCTTGCGGTCGACGACATCGATGATATGGATGACGACGTGCACGGCTAGGCGCGCGGACACCAATCGAGGTGCCGGATTGAGGGCCACATGGCGTGGAACGGGCCGGACGATGGCGACTGCGAAGACTTCCGCGACTATGCGTCGCGATGCTCGCGGCAAGGTGCTAAGGGTTCTTTCGGAAAGGCGCTTTCCCAACCGCGAGCTAGTATTACTGGACACTATGGGGCCGTCAGGGCGGCTGAGCCGCCCGGCGTGAGGTGAGCAAAAAAATGTCACGTCTACCTTGGCTGCGGCGCGACGCCGCAATGTCGACGCACGAGCCGCGCAGGTTCTTTGTGCTGGCGAGCGCCATCTGCCTGAGTTTCGTCCTGACCGCATGCGACCAACGGCCACCTCCGGACGCCGCGAGCGCGGCCTCTGCACCGGAGTCGATAACGGCATCGAAGGACCCATTGGCGCTACCCGCCGAGGGACTCGACGATGAGACCATTGCGAACTATCTGCATGCCGCGATGGACTACAAGCGGGCGGACGAGTTCTCCAAAGGCTTTAACGACGCCGCCTTGGTCGGCCGGCACTTCAAGATTTACATTCCAGCAGACAAGGAAGGCGAGCGCGGGCCGACGTATTACTACGATGCGGACAAAGAGCAACTCACTCTCACTGTCCGCCCGGCCTACGGGAATTATGAGAGCGGCGTTAGCTCTCTTGACTATCTCACCTTCGTGCAGGAAGCCTCGTACGGAGCGCCCAAGCTGGAATCCAACGCATACAACGTAACCAAGGAGGTCACACCCGTCTCGTATCGGGTCATTGGCATAGGCGCCGTGGCGGGCACGTACATGGGCGTCTTTCCGAAAGACAGCTATTCGACGAGGGAAACCATTATTTATCGAGACCTCACCAAAACGCTCAAACTTTCTCCGGATGCAGCCAAGAGTGCGGTCAACGGCTTGACGATGGAGGTAGAAGGCACAGTTACCAAGGACCGCAATGGCCACGCGATTGGTTGCATGGCAAGCACCCGAGGCGCTACGGTCGACCACCTATATGAGGAAGATTGGCTCCAGTGCGTGCTGCTGGTGAAGCTCACGCACATCACCGTCAGCTCGCCAAGTTCTGGCGTGCTCGCTCAGTGGGGAGCGTCTGGTCGAGTCGAACACTCCAAGGGCGTTAAAAGGGCTAGAGCCGTGGCGGCCGCGGGGTGACGCCTGCCGAAAACGCTCGGGCGTCCGGTGAGCCGCTTTGGCGGCTCGCGTTGCAGTGAGCAGAGCGGTGTTCGAGGTGTCAAGCATCCTGGATGTGGCCGGCACCGAAGAAGACGCGTGGCAACTCGGGCTACCGACTGCCGTATCGTGGTGGAACATCGTCCACGGCATTCCAGCGGGAGTCGAGTGTTGGGTCTAGCCAGTCCGCCGCCCGCCGTATCCAGGCTGCATCTACGACTTCGTCCGATGCTGTCAGTTTTTTCGACTCGAACTCCGAAGCCAGTGCTCGCAGACGGTTAGCTCGTTCGAGCTTCAATGCCCATTCCTCGACCTGCTTCAAACGGTCAAGCTCTATTCGGCGAATCTCTTCAAGTCGCGCGCGTTCCGCCTCCTTGGCCTCCGAAATGACTCGTTGTTCGGCAGCTATCTCTGCATTGACGGAATCTCGAATGACCAGACGACGCAGCTTGCCAACGAATGCCTGAATCTTTGTCTCAATTGGAGCGCTTCGTGTATCAGCAGTGCTTGCTACGGCGTAGGTGTGTCCGGGACGGAATACTGATATTTCAAGTTCGTTCGTGGGGTGATAGATGAAGCGCTGGCTGTGCCAGTTGTATCCGAGCCGTTTGTTCTCAGCCGCTTGCTCTCGTGAGAGGGGAACCTGCTCCTGTCGACTCCGTTCCTTTACGCGGAACGTTAGCTTGGCATCCAAGACAGAAACATAAGCGGAGTCCTCCTCGTTGCCTGCTGCAGAAAGTCGATAGCCTGCAGCCGACAGTGTCTCCAGTAGCTGGTTTAGCACGAGGAGCGCACGCAATGAGTTTTGCTCCGAAACGGAGATACGCATGAGCCCCGCGCCGTCGCAATACGGCCAGTCTCGAGAATCTCGCTGTTTGCCCCCAAGCTTTTTCGCCATACGCTTGATGAGTGGTAGGCAATCATCGATGGAGGTACGAGGGGCGACAACCGGTACTTCGGGGGCGTGAACGGCATCCTCATCAATCTTTGCCTGAGTGCGCGTCGAACGTTCATCGTCGAGCTTGTCTTTATATATGGTGCGCTGGTACGTTGTCGGCCCTTTCGTCGGTGCTAAGGATGGCATCTTAACAGTCTGACCGGCGGCGATTTTTGCCCAGTAACCCACGGGTGGAACGGGTATGTTGAGGTTGACGCATATCTTTCGAAGACCGACGTCCGAGATTTGATACCTCTTCGCCACCTTGCTGACAGGTTCGGACCAAATTTCCTCGTAGAGCTTTTCACGTTCGAAGTTTTGCGTTTCAGATGGCATGCCAATCCCTCAATGTCATTCAGAAAGCCGAGCGTCAAGACCTCTTTCGGAGTGCATCCCCAGACAGTACAAGGGAGGCTAAGCAATCGAGCATTTTGTCTACTTTCAAGCGCTACCGGACACCCGCGAAGGGCCGGCGACGACTTGGCCTGCGCTCGCTCATAAGCTGTGCGCGTTGAGATGTTACGGTGGGTCCGAAGTGCCCGACTGCATCATCGTACGTGCAATCAACGACGCGCTGTCGTCTGTCCGGCGGTGCACTTCGGCCAACCGGCCCCGAATCCATCCGCATCAACAATACCGCGCTGGCCGTCGAGCGAGACGAGAAGTGACTCGCGGTTGAGAACGCGCGTGTTCAGGCAATACAGACCGTAAACCGAATCGTTAATTGCTAGATACTTCTTGAGACGGTGCCCTACTTCATTTCCGCGGGGCGGGTCGTCGCAGCGATTTGCGGAATTTTCTTTCGGACCGCGTCCTGCCTGTAAGCGCGTCCTTGAGTCCTTTCTCTGCATCATCCAACATGACCAACTGGCGGTGCTCTGCTTGGCTGCGGTCAATGCTATCGTCTCCGGTCATCACACGAAGTATTGAGGAATTCGCCTGAGCAAGATGTTCCATTTCCACGTTGTATCCATATAGCCGATGGAGCCCGAGTGCTATTGCACACGACCGCGAATAGCCGCCTTCACAGTGAACAACAACGGCAGTGATTTCGTCAGGCAGGCATTCGACGAACGAGCGAATCATGTCCGCGTGCCTGGGGGTGAACACATGAGTGAGGTTTTCCGTTGCCTTTCTGGACAGGTCAGGTTTCAGGAAATCCACGTCAGCGAAGCTCAGACGCAGCACGTGGTCGACGCCGTCGAGATTGGCTGTCGAGCGTTCCGGAGCGGTGATGGAGATGATGGCCACCGACGGCAGACGGGGCAGTCTTTCCGCTTCGCGACAGCGCGAATACCTGACGTGCGTGGTCCGCTGGTGACCGATGCGGCTTACAAACAACGTCCTGAAGGCGTTGCGTCATATCACTTCCCGGGAGGTTGATTCTGTGTGATGCAGCGGTCTCGGGCGAGCCAACGCGCAGGGCACGGCAGCATCACCCTAGCTCGCGAGCGACCGCAATTTTCGTCGAGATTGCTGTCGCGCCAGTGCCTTAGCGCTGAGGAGCGGCCCAAATTCCCGGCAATGCCGCGGCTGATATCTCGAGGTCGACGTCCAGCGGATAGTGCCGGAGGAGTAGCAGTGCGGTGTCCTGAATTGCGCCGCGCGTGGCGGTACTGGTGGGGGAGGCAAGCAGTTGCAGAAGCTTGCGCGTTTCGATGACGGCTTTCGTGCGCTCATACGCTGTGGTCATGGGAGATTGCTCCATATACGTTGTCGGCGTGTGCAGCTAGCTATCTCGCGCGGAATGCACTTCAGTAAGCCACTTCGCAATACGGCGCAGTGCTTTGCTGTCGCTGATTCCACTGGACGAGTCGAGCAGCAGGAAATGGTCCGCGAGTTCACCGGGCTCACGGCCAAATCGCGCGGCGCCGAATACCGCGTCGTCGATAGCGAGCCAGTGCTTGAGCCGCTTTCCATAGGCATAGCTGCTGATGACGTAGGTGCGCTCGGTGCCGTCCTGCACATAGCTGAGCCGGGGTTTGACATCCCGGGTGGTTCCGACGACGCGTCGACGCAGTTCGGGCGGCAGGTACTCGATGACCCGCTCCTCGGGCAACCGCCGCACCCATGACGTCGTGAGCACAATTTCCACATCGGGATAAGGCTCCAGAAGCTCGACGAGTATGGGCGCGAACTCCAGCAGAGGGCGGCCGGTATCGAGCGATATTCCTTCATCTTCGTCGATGTAAGCATTGCCAATGTGCAGCGTCCCGTCGAAGTCGACGAATAGCGTTGGATTGGTGCAGTCAAGAATATAGGGAGCGGACCGGGGCCGTTCCCGCCGAGGAGCGCGCTGCTCCATCACTTCATGCCAGTTGACGGTGTGACCGACTGCCTCTAGTGCTTCACTGGCGTCGTCCAGTTGCATTACGAGCATCGCTAGGCCGAACCCAGCGAGGACCTTGAACAGGGCTTCGGTACCAGCAGACAATCCGTCCTCGATGCGGCTCAGTTCGGCGACATCGATGTCGACATTCTCGGCGGCGTCGAGAAGGCTGAGTTCGCACTGGAGCCTGCGGCTTTTAACCAAGCGGCCGAGCTTCCGTAGGTCAGGTGCCAGCGGGCTGAGTACCGAGTTCGGCGTGGAAGATGCTGGAGGCATAGTGGCAACTAGAAGGGCTAAAAAGGTACAACAATCCCAGAGACGACTACCAGTCCAATAGCGGTCGTAGGCGGGAGACGAGCTAGGCCAACTCGCCGTAGGAAACCCATCCCTTGCGTGCGACCGCGGCGCACACGGGTCTAAGCGTGTCGTCACGCGTGGGTACCGGACGGGTCGCCGAATGCTTCAGCGCCTTCGGGGCAAGCTGGTGCGCTAGGCTCTCGCAGATGCTTCAACGTTCCTCGCGTTGCGCGGCAGTCTGGCCAGCGACGTACTTGCCTTCCGACAGGATGGTGCAGACCTCGGATTGCGCGCCGGAGATGACGGCGAGCATCGTGTCATGCGGGAAGTCATCGGGGACGTTGACCGACTGAGAGGTAGTTTGCATATCCGGCTCGCCTACGTCTGCGATTTTGAGTTGTTCAGGTCGATGGCCGGCTCATCGATGCACTCGTCACAGTAGACGTGGTGCCAATAGACCTTCCGGAGCTCGCCAGGCTTGCCACAGCTCTCACAGATGTGCTGGGCACTTGTCACTGCGATTTCCACATGCGCTCGAATGCGCGACTCCACATCAGGGGGACACAGCTGTCCGTTGAGGAGAACAACCATAAGTTCGCCGCCGACCTGCGTGATGTCGGTGCAGAGGGGAAGCGTGGGGTAGGTGGCCCGACCGTGCAGGAGTGCCCTATCCATCTGGGCGATTTGCTCCGGAAACTGGAGTTGCTCGCGCCACAAAGTGCGAAGCTCGACCTCAATGTCGCGCGCAAGTGTTTCAATGATTGGATACCAGCCAACGCCGCATTGAATACCAAAGTGCGAGATGTTCGCCAGGTACGACTCAGGATGATGTACCGCGCGAAAGAACAGCGGGAAGCAAGAAAACAGCTCGCGCTGCCTAGTGTTCGCCGCCCACATGCGGGGCTTAGGGTGCAGTTCTGTGTCCACGGGTTCAACCGTCTTCACCAGCCGGCGCACCGCCGGCGAGTTATCACACGACAGCGTGCGACGCAGTGCTCGAGGAGCAGTCACTAATAATTCTCCGTCATCGACCTGCGGCGGGACGAGTATGTCCTTCGCGAGGAGCGACTGTGAAAGTGAAGTTTGCTACCGGTGCGTGCGTCGCGTGATTTTGACATTCGACGGTAGCGCGGCATCGCGAATCCGCGCGGTAGCACGCCGAAGTTCGCATTACGAATAGTCTATTTTGGACTATTCCAAAATCGCTTGCAACCTTGCGGCTCTTCGCGTTGAGCCGTCAATGGAAAAATCTATCTACTCTCGTCGATACGCTATGTTCGCTAAGCTGCTGCGAGCAGCTAGAGAAGAGGCGGGTTTTACACAAGAAGAGGTTGCAGCTCGCCTTGAGACCACTCAGACCTTCATTAGCAAGTGCGAGCGCGGCGAGCGCCGACTGGATGTTATTGAACTATGTAGTTGGTGTGAGGCTCTGGGCATTCCAGCCAGCCAGTTCGTCGCAGAACTTGAGCAGAAGCTTTGACCGGCTGAGTGCGGTCGTCGAGAACGCGCAGCATCATCTGAAAAAAGATGCCGATGATGTCAGGTGACGGTGCAAGTTCCCCGTGTGCACAACTCTGCTGCCCACACCGCACGGGTGTGGACAGCCGCCCTGCGGGCGGTACCAGAGTTGCACACACTCGAACGTCTGACGCGCCGGCTTTTGCCGGCTTGCCCAATTTAAAGAACAGCTGACACGGTTTTCAAAGATGGCAGCAGTGGCCGGTTCCTCCTGAGCAACTTTCGGCCTGAAATCGTGCATCAAAGCAAAATGCCGGAATTCGACCGGCACGTGCTCGAAATGCTGCGCGAGCCGCTGGAAGCCGGCCGCATCACGATCTCGCGCGCGGCGCAGCAAGCCGACTTTCCGGCCGCGTGCCAGTTGATCGCCGCGATGAACCCGTGCCCGTGCGGCTGGCACGGCGATCCGTCCGGGCGCTGCCGCTGCACGCCGGACGTCGCCGCGCGCTACCTGCGCAAGCTGTCGGGGCCGCTCGTCGACCGCATCGACATCCAGATCGACCTGCCCGCGCTATCGCCGGCCGAACTCGCGTCGCGCGCGTCGGCGCCCGGCGAGCCGAGCGCCGCGGTGGCCGCTCGGGTTGCGCAGGCGCGCGCGCTGCAGCTTGGCCGGCAGGGCAAGACGAATCACATGCTGAGCGGCCGCGAGACCGACGACCTGTGCCGGCCGACCGACGAAGGCGAACGGCTGCTGCGCGAGGCCGGCGAGCGCTTCGGCTGGTCGGCGCGTGCGTATTTCCGCGTGCTGAAGGTCGCGCGGACGATCGCCGACCTGGCCGGCGACCCGCTGCCAACGGCCGCGCAGATCGCCGAGGCGATCCGCTACCGGCGCGTGCTTACGGCGCTCTGAGCGCCCTCGGAGGACAAAATCATGCTGTCAAGACTTGACTTATGCACAATTTCGCGAATCCGGCCCCGGATCACGGCGTGTCGGGGCCTGCCCGGCACGGAATTCGTATCTCTTTGTTTTTATTGATTTTTCTCAATATGAGAGCAAGCAGCAAAACGGGCCGGAGGGCCGTCCGGCGCGGCTCAGCGGGACATCCGGCCGACTTTTCAACAAAGTTATCCACATGCACTGTGGATAGCCGAAAAACCCTCGCAAAATCCGGCGATTAGCGTCGAAAGCTGCGAATGAACTTTCAGTTGTCACACGGTGTCTGAGCGCCCTCGCCGGCCGCCATCAGTCGAGTTTGAACGAGCCGAAAAACTGGTCGAACTGCTCCTGAGCGAGCGGCCCGTCGGCGATCACGACAGCCTGGTACGCGTGCCGGCCGCGCGCGGCAAGTCGCGCGACGATCGTCTTGCGCGCGCGATCGCCGCCGGCGGCCGCACCCGCGATGCGCAGCTCGAGCCCGTTCACCGCGCCGCCGGCCGCGAGCGGCACGGGCACCGAAGCCGTCTGCGGCGCGCCTTCGAGGTTGCGCGACAGCCCGGCACGCAGGAACTCGAGCGCCGCGCGGCGCGTGTCGTCGCGGTCGTCGGGCAGCGTCAGCGTGCCGACCGCGAACACCGCGCCGTCGACGTGCGCGGCCTGCATCCGCATCGGCATCGACGTGCCGCCGATCGCAACCGGCTGCTCCTCGACGGTCGGCTTCGCCGGCAGGTCGATCGTGTAGCCGGCGTCGTTGTGCAGCGTGCGCCAGTCGTACGACGGCGAGCACGCGGCCAGCGCGACGCTCACGCTGGCAAGCGCGGCGAAGTGTCGCAGCGGACGAAAAAGGGGGCGCAACGAATCGATGACTTCCTTCGGCATGGCGTGGATCGGGCAGGCAAAACGGCCATTATCCGCCGAACGTGAAAACCGGGATGCGGGGCCGCCGTCGGTGCGCACACCGCATTCGCGCTAAAATGAGCGACGAATTTCGACGTCCTTTGCATCGATCCGCGTCATCGACCGACTCCGAGAGCACCGCAGATGAACACCACGCCTCCCGCCCGCCGCAGCGCCGGCCCTGTCCGCTACATCGTCGCGGCCGCCGTCGTCGCGGCCATCGCCGTAGCCGGCTTCTTCGCGTTCAACGGCAAGTCCAGCGTGCCGGACGCGACGTTCACGCTGCTGTCGGGCCAGAAGGTCTCGACCGCCGGCGACCTGAAGGGCAAGGTCTATCTCGTGAACTTCTGGGCGACGAGCTGCGCGACCTGCATGCAGGAAATGCCGCAGATGGTCGATACCTATAACCGCTTCAAGGGTCAGGGGCTGGAATTCGTCGCGGTCGCGATGAACTACGATCCGCCGATGTACGTCGCGAACTACGCGCAGACGCGCCAGCTGCCGTTCAAGGTCGCGCTCGACGACGGCAGCGTCGCGAAGCAGTTCGGCAACGTGCAGCTCACGCCGACGACCTTCGTCGTCGACAGGAACGGCAAGATCCTGAAGCGCTACGTCGGCGCACCGCAGTTCGCGGAACTCGACGCGCTGCTCAAGAAGGCGCTCGACAGCAACGCAGCCTGAGCGCAGCAGAATCCGGATCGAAGGGCCGCGCACAGCGGCCCTTCTCGCAAGACGGACCGCACGACCGGTTATCCCGGTTCCGCGGTCCGTCTGCTTTTCAGCGCTCGGTTTCGCCTTTCGCCGACAGCCCGTAGCGCTTCATCTTCTCGTACAGCGTCGCCTTGCCGACATGCAGCCGGTCGGCCGTCGCGGCGACCGCGCCGCCCGTCTGGTTCAACGCCTCGGCGATCACCGCGCGCTCGAACTGCTCGATGCGCTCCTTCAGCGTCTGCTCGTTGTCGGCGGCGTCGCCGCCCGCGCCCGCTTCCTGCGGCATGTCGGCCACGCCGAGCACGAAGCGGTCGGCCGCGTTGTGCAGCTCGCGCACGTTGCCGGGCCAGTCGCGCTGCATCAGGCTCGCGCGCTGCCGGTCGGTCAGCACGGGCGCGGGCCGCCCGTAGCGCACGGCCGCATCGAGCATGAAGTGCTCGAACAGCGGCACGATGTCCTCGCGGCGCTCGGCGAGCGGCGGCAGCGCGATCGTCACGACGTTGAGCCGGTACAGCAGGTCGCGCCGGAACGTGCCGGCCGCGACGAGTTCGCTCATGTCGCCCTTCGCGGCCGCGACGACGCGGCAGTTCACGCGGATCGGCTGGTTCGAGCCGAGCCGCTCCAGCACGCCGTCCTGCAGTACGCGCAGCAGCTTCACCTGCAGCGCGAGCGGCATGCTTTCGATTTCGTCGAGGAACAGCGTGCCGCCGGACGCGTATTCGAGCTTGCCGACGCGCCGCTTCGCGGCGCCGGTGAACGCGCCGGGCTCGTAGCCGAACATTTCCGACTCGAACATCGGCTCGGGCAGCGCGCCGCAATTCACCGCGATGAACGGCTTGTCGCGGCGCGGCGACAGCTCGTGCAGGCTGCGCGCGATCAGCTCCTTGCCGGCGCCCGTGTCGCCGTTGATCAGCACCGACGCGTCGGTGGGCGCGACATTCGCGATCAGCTTGCGCACCTGCTCGATCGCGGGGCTGCGGCCGATGATGCGCGGCGCGACGGTGTTCTGCCCGGCCAGCTCGCGCCGCAGCGCATGGTTCTCGAGCACGAGTTCGCGCCGCTCGAGCGCGCGACGCACCGTCTCGATCAGGCGCTCGGCCGCGAACGGCTTTTCGATGAAGTCGTACGCGCCGTCGCGCATCGCCTGCACGGCCATCGAGATGTCGCCGTGCCCGGTGACGAGGATCACCGGCACGTCCGGCACGCGCTCGCGGCACTGCGCGAGCACGTCGAGCCCGCTTGCGCCGGGCAGCCGGATGTCGCTGACGATCGCGCCGGCGGTGTCCGCGACGATCGCCTTCTCGGCCGCTTCGGCCGACTCGAAGCCGGCGACGTCGAAACCCGCCAGTTGAAGGCTCTGCACGCTCGCCCGGCGAACGAGCGCATCGTCTTCGATATAGATCACTTGCAGCCGGTTGGCCATCGTACTCACTTGCTCCTGACGGGCCGCGCGGCGCTCTCTCGCGCGCGGCAGCGTTGATGCCGGTCGTTCGCCGACCGGGACTGCGGCGGACTAATGCGAGCCCGCCGGCTCGGACACGGAGTCCGGATGATGCGTGCGTGCGCGCCGCAGCGTCAAGACGAACAGCGCACCGCCCGACGGCGCGTTGCGCGCGGTCAGCGCACCGCCCGCGTCGCTCGCGATCGACGACGAGATCGCGAGGCCGAGCCCGAGCCCGCGCCCCATTTCCTTGGTCGTGAAGAACGGCTCGAACAGGCGCGGCAGCAGGTCGGGCGCGATGCCGGAGCCGTTGTCGCGCACCTCGACCGCGAGCGTCGCGGCCGACACCGCGATCGTCACTTCGATGGCAGGCGCCGCGATGCCCGCGACCGCGTCGAGCGCGTTGCCGAGCAGGTTGATCAGCACCTGCTCGAGGCGCAGGTCCTCGCAACGCGCGACGAGTTCGGGATAGTCGCGCGCCAGATCGAGCGGCGCGTCCTGCACGGGCGATACGGTCGCGTCTTGCAGCGTCAGCGTGAGCGCGACGCCGCGCAGGCGATCGCCGAGCAGCGACAGCACGCTGCGCAGCGCACGCACGACGAGCGCCCGCTCGTTGCGCGGCTTCGCGCGGCCGACGAACAGCTTCAACTGGTTCGTGATCTTGCCCATCCGCTCGGTGAGCGCGGCGATCGCCTCGAGGTTCTCGCGCGCGGCCGCCTGCTCGCCGCGATCGAGCAGCACGCGCGTGTTGTCCGAGAAGCTGCGCAGCGCGGCGAGCGGCTGGTTCAGTTCATGCGTGATGCCGGCCGCCATCTGGCCGAGCGCGGCGAGCTTGCCCGACTGGATCAGTTCGTCGTGCGCGGCGCGCAGCTCCTGCTCCGCGTGGATCCGGTCGCCGACTTCCTTCTGCAATTGCGCATTCGCTTCCGACAGATCGGCCGTGCGCTCCTCGACGCGCCGGTTCAGTTCCGCGTACGCCTGCTGCAGCAGCGCGCGACCGCGGATCATTTCGCGCACGCGGGCGCGGCGCATCCGCCAGTAGAACGCGAGCAGCGCGACCGACACGAAGCCGAAGCCCGTGACGATCGTCGCGTTGCGCGCATCGGTGTCGACGGGCGCGATCGGCGCGAGCGTGACGAGCTGCCAGTCGGGCTCGCCGATCCGCCGCTTGCTGGCCAGGAAGCGCGGCGCGCGCCGGCCGGGCCCGAGGCGCACGATCTCCGCATCGGCGCCGAGCGTCTGCTCGACGCGCAGCGGCAGCGGCGTGACGGGCTGCTGCGCGTACTGGCGCGTCTCGTAGATCGACGCGGCAACGGGCCCCGTCAACGGGCGCAGCGTGTGGTACTTCCACGCGGGCACCGACGACAGGAACACGACACCGTGATCGTCCACGACGACGAGCGGCTCGGACGCATCGGCGCCCTGGAACCATTCGAGATTGAGCTTCACGACGACGACGCCCGCGATCTTGCCGTCGCGCCACACGGGCTGCGAGATGTAGTAGCCGGGATCGCGCGAGATCGTGCCGATCCCGAAGAAGCGGCCGACCCGGCCGTTCATCGCGTCGAGGAAATACGGGCGGAAACGGTATTCGATCCCGACGAAGCTGTCGGGCGCGCGCCAGTTGCTGGCGGCGACGCACAGGCCGTCCGCGCCGATCACGTAGGTGACGGTCGCGTGCGCGTGTTCGTTGAGGTCTTCGAGATAGCGGTTGACGCGCGCGGTGTAGTCACCGCGCTTCGGCTCGGCGAGCAGGTCCTGCACATACGGATGGCTGCCGAGCAGATAAGGCAGCGATTCGTAGCGGTCGAGCGTGCTCTTGAGCGCGTTGGTGGTGCGGTCGACGCGCACCGCGGCGTTGCGCTGCAGCTCGGCGACGCCGCGTTGCCAGGTAATCGTCCACGTCAGCGCGCACGCCGCGACGAGCGCGGCGGCAAGCACGACGAGGATGAGCAGGCGGCGCGTCACGGTCGAGGCTTCCTGGCGATGCGGATCGCCTATTGTGTCATAGGCATCCAGATTGCCGCCGCGTGCCGCGCCGCCGGCGGGCGGTCCCGCCGCCTGCTCCTTCATGGTGTCAGACGCCGGCCGTCTCGGTCGTCGCAACCTCGCCGCCCTTCAGCGCCTGGTGCAGCTTGTCGCGGTCGAGCTCCTTCTCCCACGCGGACACGACGACCGTCGCGACGCCGTTGCCGACGATGTTGGTCAGCGCACGGCATTCGCTCATGAAGCGGTCGATGCCGAGGATCAGCACCATGCCCGACAGCGGGATCGTCGGCACGACGGCCAGCGTCGCGGCGAGCGTGATGAAGCCCGCGCCCGTCACGCCGCTCGCGCCCTTCGACGTCAGCATCGCGACCGCGAGCAGCGTGAGCTGCTGCATCCACGTCAGTTCGATGTTGGTCGCCTGCGCGATGAACAGCACGGCCATCGTCATGTAGATGTTGGTGCCGTCGAGGTTGAACGAATAACCGGTCGGTACCACGAGGCCGACGACCGAACGCGAGCAGCCGGCCTTCTCGAGCTTTTCCATCAGTTGCGGCAGCGCGGCTTCCGACGAGCTCGTGCCGAGCACGATCAGCAGCTCTTCCTTGATGTAGGACACGAAGCGGATGATCGAGAAACCCGTGAAGCGTGCGATCGCGCCGAGCACGACGAGCACGAACACGACCGACGTCAGGTAGAACGTGCCGATCAGCTTGAGCAGCGGCACCAGCGAGCCGACGCCGTACTTGCCGATCGTGAACGCCATCGCGCCGAACGCGCCGATCGGTGCCAGCTTCGTGACGATGTGCACGATGCCGAACAGCACGCGCGTGAGCCCGTCGATGAAGTCGGTGACGACCTTGCCGCGTTCGCCGAGGTGCGCGAGCACGCTGCCGAACAACAGCGCGATCAGCAGGATCTGCAGGATTTCGCCCTGCGCGAACGCGTCGACCATCGTGTTCGGGATGATGTGCATCAGGAAGTCGACCGTCGACTGCCCGTGCGCCTTCGCCGCATACGACGCGACTTCCTTGCCGTTCAGCGTCGCCGGATCGATGTTGAAGCCGACGCCCGGACGCAGGATGTGCGTGGCCGCGAGACCGAGCAGCAGCGCGAAGGTCGACACGATCTCGAAGTACAGCAGCGCCTTGCCGCCGACGCGGCCCACCTTCTTCATGTCCTCCATGCCGGCGATGCCGGTGACGACCGTACAGAAGATGATCGGACCAATCACCATCTTGATCAGCTTGATGAACCCGTCGCCGAGCGGCTTCATGTCGGTGGCGAGCGCCGGGTAGTAGTGGCCGAGGATCACGCCGACGATGATGGCGAAGATCACCTGCACGTAGAGGACTTTGTAGAAGGGTTTCTTCTTCACGATGGTTCCTGCTGAAGTAGATGAGCCGGTGGAAACGGCGTCACGCGCGCAGGCGAATGTCAGGGGAAGAGCATTCGCCCGCGCGGCTGCCGTGCCGCAACAAGCGATGCCTCAAGACATCCGGAGGGGGAGGAAGGCAGTGGTCATCGATTGTCTCCTTGTTTAATAGTCAGGCCGAGTGGGCGGCCATGCGTTTTATATCGCAAGGTCGATGCCAGGTTTACGGAACCCCTCAAACCGTTGTTTTCATTGTATTTCTCATAATGCGGCAGGCAAGGAAATCCGGGATTCCGGATTTCCGGAAAATATCCGTCCGGCGATCCGGACGGATGGGCGCTTTGGTCAGACGAATCAGTGCTGCACGGCCTCACCGGCCAGCAGGCCCGTCTGCGCGTAGAACTCCTGTCGCACGAACGCAGCGCGCTCGCGGCTCGATTCCACCCTCCATCCTTGTTTCCCTTATCGGAGGCCCCCCGCCGGGGTGAGCTTTCTCGCGGGGCCGACAGATCTGTATCGCACACCGTCAAAGCGGTAACTTTGGGCCGCTATAAACCCCGCGTTACCCCATCGGATTTCTACGTCTCGCATTCCATGCGAGACACTAGACTTGCCCTCGACAGAGTAGCCCCCTGCGTCCAAAATCACTTTGCCAGCATGACCGTTTCTCGAGTGCACGATCCACATGGGTCCAAGAGCAGTTCCCCATCCGCATGCATCCTTCGTGGTGAATAGAAATGCTTTTCCCTTGTCATCCAAATTGATGGGCTCACCTATTAAACGGCAACCTAAAGATTTGTATACAGAAAATGATCTATGAGCAGCAACCTCCTTCATCAGATCATGATTTTGATTTGCCAGCCCATCATCTTCCACAGTGTGATAAACCTCCCTCGCAGTCACTGCGGAAGCATAAAATATAACAGCGACAAGCACACTCCATCTCACAAGGACAGTCACGACTTACTCCACGATGTCTTTACATATATTACCTAAGAACAAGTCAGAATACGGCATCACATCTCTTTCTGAGATTTGACGCCCACCCGAGCTTAACCCCGGTCCGTCGTGGTGAACGGCGTACGTCATCAAATACAGCTCTCGTCCCGAATAGCGAGATTTAACCATTTTCATGTTATCCAACGTGTGCCTAACGAGTGCATCTGCGTTCGCCCTTGCATCGAATCTCTGCTCGTTGGTAAGAAGACCATACGATCGACCGATGCGATCAACAAATTGCCCCAGGTCTGTAGTACCGCCGCTAGTCAGTTTGACTTGCCACCACGCATTGCCCACCCTGTCTAAGGCGAAGACCTTGGGCAATTCGACTGGATTTTCCTTGGCGGCATGCGCCCCCTCTAGCACAGCCAGAACATAGATCTGTGGAAAAGCGCCGTTCTTGGGACCGCTGGCTGCACGCTATAGATTTCGAGAGTTTTTAAATTGATAAAACCATTGGAAATGCAAGAAAACGCTACCTTTCGAAGGTTACTCGGAGCCCCCTCAACTACCCATTTAGTGGCATGACATGGTACTGATACCTGCCAAACAAAAGGATATTTTATTCGTCGCGACGCCCCTCCAACCTCGACATGCGCACTCCAATTGAGCGCACATATTTATTAATAAAACCCATCACCCCGTCAAATTCATACTCATTAGCGAATACAACGACCTGCGCTTCCCATGAAATTGCGCCTTCCAAGAGATCGCGTACAAACTCGACGAAAACTTGGCGCGCAAACCATTTACCGCGTCAGCCTACCCTTCAGGATGGGTACCTGTCGGCGAATCGTCAAGACGTTCCCAACACGATCGGCATAAGTAATCACAAATCGGTGATCTTCGACTGCAGCCTCTTTAATGGCGACAAAAGCATCCATCCCTTGGGGTATATCCAACGCAATCTCCCCAACGACTCGAGATTGCTTTGAGAACATGGCATACATAGGAAGAGGATTCCGCTTGCTGAGCAAAACAATGCCACGCTCCACGTCATAGGCTTCGACGAAGGGAAACGGACCACCCAGCCCTTTCCTCTCGCTATAGAAATAGGTTGCTGAACACTGTGTTCCGCAAGGAAGGTCAATAACAAAAAACCCGGAAGTCATCGATATATTCGTTGGCGCATTAGGGAAATCGATGATCTTCTTCTCACCGGCAGCTCCGGATGCGTAGATTCCGCAATTCACGCCGCCGCCAGATTCCTAGCATCGCACCTTGATCTGAGCAGAACTGTCAGGAAAGTTCGTTGATTCATCCAACGCGACAGCTAAAGCACAATTTGCAATCAGAACAAGACAACCACATACGATAGAACTGAAAACCCTCATCGCCAACACCTTCCGAATTCTTCTCTCGTTCACTCGGCACCAAGAACAGGTCATTTCATGGTTGTGCAGCCATGCATCATCGATGTTATCGCCCGAACCTTCGCACCATCCTTGCTCAAAACGAAATACCTTTCGTTACAAATCTCTCGACTACCATCCTGAGATTCAGCGTGATATTTAACTTGAATCAGAAAACTGTCTGGACGACTATATAGATCAATGACGGTGGTCCGCCCCTGCGCATCCTTCATGGGCTCAATGCCATTGTTAGAAAACTCTGCGAGCGCCGTTGATTCCCGCCCACTCGAAAGGTCAGAAAGCGTAAAATATCGACACTCTGCGCCGCAGCTATGTCTGGCAATATAAAATCGACCGCCTGCATTCACATCGGGCTGACCTATCAGCTTCCCATAATTATCTCGCCACAACCCCTCGTCCTTTCTAGCAAAAGATGGGATCTGTAGCGAACCACGATACACATCCGCCCGATACTTCGAGAATGTTGGAATTTCATTCTGAGCACTGGAAGTCAAAACGTAGAAATTCTGAACCACAACAAATACGATGAGTAAGATGCCCCGCAAGATACACCTCTTATCAATCAATAAGATCATCTAGTGCACCTCGACTCGCTGCCAGATCAGATTTTCCGGTAAGCTCCTCACGAACGAACGTGGTGAATTTTGCATTCAAATCTTCCCAGCTTACTCCTCCTTGATCATACGGAGCCCCTGGAAAACTTGCCCACTCCAGCTTGCAATTTGCCTGAAAAACAGCCTTCGAAAGGTCTCCGTTCTTTATGAAATCAAGCGCCTTTCTTTTCATTTTTAGAATGACTACACAATACCTGTCCTGCGAGACGGGTGAGAAATCGCTCACATAAAATCGCTCTCGCCACCTTATCGATGGGGGATCATCCCATGTGTAACCCATGACCTGATAAGCGCCAGCGGCAGTAGAACTGTATCCCGAATCTTTAATTAATATCCTCGGATGATCAGCAAATGATTTACCAAAATCCTTTATGAACGATTTACCGCCAAAGAGCCTCTCATATCCTGCCACACCCTCTGTGCCCTCACTGTATCTTACTGTTCGAAGAAATGCCCTAACACGCGCCTCCTCAATGGAAATACTACCATCAAGAAAATTACTCAATTGTCCAACGGGGTGAATATGGAACACAAACGGATCGACCGGAAAGTCATTAACTTTCCCAGCGACCGCATCCCACCACACTAATTGTGTGATACGCGCTTTCTCCGCCTCCCAAGTCGTCTTTGATGACGGGGGAATCATCGCATCGTAGGCATCCCACGCCTTCTTATCTGCCTTCCATTCACTCGGATAGCGCAGGATGACACGCAACAGTTGGCAGATGGTGTCACGATCGCGCTGCGCCGCCTTCACTTCGGCCAAGGTGAGCTGACCGTCGTGATTGGCATCGAGCAGCGCTTGCACTTCGCGCAGCGGCGCGTCGAGGTCGGCGTCCTTCAATCCCAATTGCCCGCGCTGAAACTCCTCCATCTGCTTGAAGTCGGCAAAATAGCTGCCGTAGGCGGCCGTGGTTGGCTTGGACTCAATCAATTTGAAGTCCACCCACTCATGCGGCGAGTGCAGGGAAACACCAGCATGGCCCGCTTCGCCTACCCAGCCGATGGCGGTGGTACCCCCGCTAGTCAGCTTCACTTGCCACCACGCATTGCCCGCCTCATCTAAGGCAAACACCTTGGGCAGTTCCGTGGGGATTTGTTTGTCCGGTCTCGATTGCTGCAACATGAGCCGCGACAAGTGCTGCGGCTGCACACCGTTCTTGGGACCGTTGGCTGCGAACGTCAGTGGAAAACTTCCCCACCCTTGCGCCAGGCCCGCAGTCAACAATTTGCCTCCCTGGATACCGATCAGCGCAGTGTATGCATCTTTGGTAATCCAGACCGGTGTTTGGCTGGCAGCCCCGACGATAACTCCGCGGAAGCGCGTGGCTCCAGGTTGACCGACCGTCCCCTGCCGAGGCACGCGGACGATATCCGCTGCCGTGAACACGGCCCCATCGTTGAGACGGAACAGATTGGCCTCCTTGGCGCCCGTCGGCAACTTGGCTTTGCGGTCGATCCACTGCATAACCCCCGTTGGCTTGACTTTGACGTACAGGGCATCGTCAGGCGGCGTACCGTCCAAGGCGACAATGGTATTCACCGGCAGCAAACCGGCCTGCGGCGGCGCGAGTACCGGGTTATGCAACTGGGCATCTGGCGCCACCCGCAGCAGCGTTTTATGCTGAGGCGTGGCCTTTGCCGCAGCAGCACGACTCTTTTCCAGAAATGCGCGCAGTTCCGGTCCGACGATGACCTCGTGATGCATCAGCTTGCGGCTCTGCCCCGGATCCTGTACTCGCCGATACTCACCCATGTGGCCCAGCAGTTCGCCAGCTTTGACCGCCGGCGGGCTCGCTGGCGTAACCACGACATCAAAGTCCTCCGGCGCCTGGCCTCGTGCTTCCAGCCAGTTCATCGAGACCCATCCGTTATGCGCGGCGGCAGGCACCTCCGTCTGCGCAGTCGATGGCGGCACGATCGCTTTCTCGATCACGCGCTTGATCTTGACCCACTGTTTGTCGCGCTGGAGCACTGTGAAGCGAGCACCGTGTGGCAGGTAGCCAAGGACGGGGGAGTCTTTGGCAAACGAAGGTTTTGCACGCACGCTCAAACCAATGACCGGCTGATCGGTGGCCCCTTTTGGTACAGTTTGTTTCTCTTTGGCTGTTTCCTTGACGCGACAGATCTTGGCCGGCCAGTACGCCGGCCTCTTGACCGCACTTCCCATGCGTTCGTAATCGCCAAACGAGCGCAGGTGCATTGCCAAGCAGAAGTACGTGAGCTTATTGCCGGTCGGATATTCCAGGGTGTGCCGTGTCAGGACAAAGCCGGTACTAAAGGCGGCCGAGGTGGATTCGGCGGTCGTCGGCACTTTGGCCACCCCGGGGGAGGTCGGGTATTCGCGATTGATCCGGTAAGCGACCACTTCGCCTTTGGTCATGGCGCCGATGCCCTCGTCGAGGGACAGCAGGTTGGCCATCGCCGACTCATAGTGAATGCCACTATGTACGCCCGACGGTCCAAACACGTAGTAGCCGCCGCTGGCCATGCCGAGCGCGCTGTAGTAGACATCGGCGTCGACCACATCCTTTCCGGCCTTGTCCTTGAAGGGGTATTTGAAGTTAGCCATAAATGTCCGTGTGCTTAGGCATCGCCCGAGAAGGTCAGGTAAAAGGCGTCATCCGGCGGATCACCAAATACCGAGTCGCTAGATAGCGAGAGCGCGTGCCCTGCCCCCTTACGATCCTGGACCATTGGGCCCTTCATGCGGATAGCGATGGCCTCGATCTCCACGCCGCAATCGTCCAGCGTGATCGTGCCGCCGGGGCCACGCAGGCGGATTACCTCGCCGGCTTGCAACTCGACGACCTTGGTGCGATACCGAATGGCTTGCCCCGCCTCCAGCTCGGCACGCCCCTGCACGCGCTGCGTCAGATGCCCGCCAATATCGACCGTGTGATCGGCCGCCGTCTTGTCGCGACGATGGTTGCCGACTTCCTCCGTGCGGTCCTTCGCCGTGTGGATGGTGTGGTTACGGCCGATGGCCAGGAAATCGTCCTGCCCGATGTCGTGGCGGCGGTCCTGGCCGATGGTGACCTGCTCGTCATGGCCGACCGTCTCCTTGCGGTCGTTGCCGATGGCGATGGTTTCGTCGTGTTCCACCTGCTCGCTGCGGTCGTTGCCCACGAAGGTGGTTTCGTCGTGGTTGACGTGGATGTTCTGGTCTTTCTGCGCGTGGACGTAGATTTCCTCCTGATCCGCCTCGTCCTCGAAGCGCAGTTCGTTGTAGCCCTCGCCCTTGTGGGTCTGGCTCTTGATCGTCATCCGCGTCTTGTGTCGCGGCAGTTCGTACGGCGGCAATTGCAGGCGGTTGTACGCCCGCCCGATGATGAGAGGCTGGTCCGGGTCGCCATCCAGGTTGACTACAATGACCTCCTGCCCAATGCGCGGGATCGCCATATGGCCCCACGTCGCGCCGGCCCAGTTCTGCGCGACCTGGATCCAGCACGAGCTGTGCTCGTCGTACTTGCCCTCGCGATCCCACGGGAACTGCACCTTCACCCGGCCGTACTCGTCGGTGTAGATCTCTTCGCCTTCGGGGCCCACCACCGTCGCCGGCTGTGGGCCGTCGATGCGCGGGCGCGGCAGCGGCTCGGCGCGCCATTCGGCATCGTCCGGCACCAGCACCGCTTCGTAGCGGTAGTGCGTGCCTTGCTGCGCGTCGGCGCTCTCCTCCGCCTGGCTGGTGTATTGCTTGCCGTGATGGACGATGCTGACCGGGCGCCAGCCGCGATTCATGTCTTCGCGCGGGTGGCCGGTGAGGTCGAAGGCGATGCCCGGTTGCAGGCGCGCATCGTCGCCGTTCACCAACGCAATGCGCGCGTCGCGGCGGTGGCCGCGCAGGCGGTCCTGCGTGAAGGCCTTGCCGCTGGCTTCGTGCTTGTAGCGGCCCGGATAGTCGTAGCGCGCGTAGCCGCGGCCTTGGTGATCGAGGTCTGTGCCCTCGCGTGGGTACTCGTGCGGAAAGCGTGGACTCTTGAACGTGTAATCGCGCTGCACCTGGCGCGCGGTGCGCACGTTCTCGGTATAGGCGAACGTGCGCAGGCACGGCTGCGGCTGGTCGCCCCCGGGCGTAGGGTTATACAGCACCGGCTCGCCCTGCTGCCGGCCGAAGATAAAGAGGCGGTCGCAGTGGATCAGGCGATGCCCGTCGGCCTTGTGCTGGAAGGCGTAAAAAAAACCTTCCTCGCGCAGGATGCGCTCGATGAAGTCGTAGTCGGTGTCGCCTGCCTGCACGCAATACTCGCGCGACAAGTGCTCGTTGGTGACACGCTGCTCGTAGTCCAGCGTCTGGTTGTGCGCCTTGAGCACGGCCTGTGCAATCTCCGGAACGCTCAACGTCTGGAAGATGCGCCAATCCGACGACAGTTTCAGGCGGGCCAGGCGCGGTTCGACCACGGCCGAATAGCGGGTGCGTCGAAAGCCCGTCTCGCCTTGCACGAAACTCGACACCGCACCGTGCACGTAACGCACGGGCACGCCGCCCTGCCAAATCGTGAGCAGGCCGTTGCGGTCGAGCACCTCGCCAAAGTCGATGACGGGATTCGCGCTGGCCAGATCCACCTGCAACAGGAAGGTTTCGGACAAGCCCTCATGCAACGTGAATTCGACGACTTCAAACAATTCATCGCCAACGGTAAAGGTAAAGCGCAGGTCAGATTGGATAGCCATGGTTAAGCTGCTCGCTGAACGCCCAGCGGCAACGATTAACGATTGCGAGATCCCCGTCTATTGGACGAATCCGAAATTAGCGCTTTTCCGCGATTTGGCCTCCACCATATCCGTCAGTTGCCTTGGTCCTATCCGCGACCGAGCCAGACTGCCCCGGTCACCTTGTCGCAAATTCCGTCTCCACTGGCGATTACCTCTGCGCCTCTCCCCGAAAAACGAAACTCCGAAAGATCTCGATCCTCGGAGTTTCACTGCCCTCAACCACGAATCAATGCTGCACGGCCTCGCCGGCCAGCAGGCCCGTCTGCGCGTAGAACTCCTGCTGCGCAAACGCGTCGCGCTCGCGCCGCGCGCGCTCGCCGCGATCCGCGAGCGAACCGACGACGATCCCGATGAACGCGAGCGGCACCGACACGAGCGCCGGGTTGTCGAGGAACACCGGCGCGTGCGCGTGGTGCAGCACGTCGACCCACACCGACTTCGACAGCACCGTGAGCGCCACCGCCGACCCGAGGCCGAGGCCGCCGCCGAGCACCGCGCCGCGCGTCGTCATCCCGCGCCAGAAGATCGACATCGCGAGCACCGGGAAATTCGCGCTCGCGGCCACCGCCGCGACGAGCCCGACCATGAACGCGACGTTCACGTGCTCGAACAGGATCGACAGCCCGATTGCCACCGCCGACAGCCCGATCGTCGCCGCGCGCGAGATGCGCATCTCCAGCCGCTCGTCGGGCTTGCCGCGCGCCCACATCTGCGCATACAGGTCGTGCGAGATCGTCGTCGCGCCGGCGAGCGTCAGGCCCGCGACCACCGCGAGGATCGTCGCGAACGTGACGGCCGCGATAAAGCCGTAGAACCAGTTCCCGCCGACCGCCTGCGCGAGCTTCACCGCGACCATGTTCGAGCCGCCGAGCAAATCGTGCGTGAGGTTGAACGTACCGTCGGCGCCGAGCTTGAAGAACTCGGGATGCTGCGCGAGCAGCACGATCGCCGAGAAGCCGATCACGAAGGTCAGCAGGTAGAAGTAGCCGATGAAGCCGGTCGCGTAGAGCACCGACTTGCGCGCCTCCTTCGCGTTCGGCACCGTGAAGAAGCGCATCAGGATGTGCGGGAAGCCGGCCGTGCCGAACATCAGCGCGATGCCGAGCGACAGCGCGTTGGCCGGATCGCGGATCAGCTTGCCGGGCCCCATGATGCCGAGCGCGCCCGGATGCACGGCCACCGCGCGACGGAACATCTCGTCGATGCTGAAGCCGAATTCGCCGAGCGCGAGCAACACGAGCAGCGTCGCGCCGCACAGCAGCAGCACGGCCTTGATCACCTGCACCCAGGTGGTCGCGGTCATCCCGCCGAAGAACACGTAGACGACCATCAGCACGCCGACGATCACCTCGGCCGTGCCGTACGACAGCCCGAACAACAGCTGGATCAGCTTGCCCGCGCCGACCATCTGCACGACGAGGTACAGCACGACGATCGTCAGCGCGTTCGCAGAGGTCAGCAGCCGGATCGGCCGCTGCGCGAAGCGGTACGCGACGACGTCGACGAACGTGAACTTGCCGAGGTTGCGCAGCGGCTCGGCGATCAGGAACATCACGAACGGCCAGCCGACCAGAAAGCCGATCGAGTAGATGAGCCCGTCGAAGCCGAACATGAACACCATCCCGGACAGCCCGAGGAACGACGCGGCCGACATGTAGTCACCCGCGATCGCAAGGCCGTTCTGCAGCCCGGTGATGCCGCCGCCGGCCGTGTAGAAGTCGCGGGTCGAGCGCGTGCGGCGCGCGGCCCAGCGCGTGACCGCGAGCGTCGCGAACACGAACGCGAAGAACATCCCGATCGCGACCGGGTTCAGCTCGACCTTGTCGGGCATCGGGCCCGCGGCGGATACCGCATGGGCGGCGGAGGAAACGAGAACGGCAAGCGCGCCGAGCGCGATCGATGTGCGTCGCATGTCGGCCTCCGTCAGGAACGCTGCAGGATCGCGTCGACCCGGCGGTCGAACGCACGATTCGCGCGCAGCACGTAGCACGCGGTCAGGCCGATCGCGACCAGGATGATCGCGACGCCCGCGGCGATCCCGACCGTCGTCGTCGCGCCGCGATACAGCGGCGCCGCGAGCACGTGCGGCGCGAGCGCGACGAGCAGGATGAAGCCGTAGTAGGTCGCGATCATCAGCGCCGTCAGCGTGAAGCTGAAGCGGCGCCGCGCGCGCACGAGTTGCTGGTAGTCGCGGCGCGCCGTGACCGATTCGATGACGGAAAGCTCCATGGTGTCTCCAATGTCGACCGGAGTTGGCGCTTTAGCGCTTACTCCGGTCCCATGCCGTGGCTGGCTGGAGTCGGCGCTTCAGCGCTTACTCCAGCCCCACGGCGGTCGACCGGAGTTGGCGCTTTAGCGCTTACTCCGGTCCCATGCTTCGCGGTCGACCGGAGTCGGCGCTCGAGCGCTGACTCCGGTCCCCGCAGGGCGCCTCGTCGTTTCGCGAGGGTTGTCTTGTCGATGGCCGGCGCGTCAACCGATCCGCCCGCGCCGCGGCGGAAAAAACGCGTTACACGATGCGGTCCGCACGCAGCCGCGCGACCTCGTCGGCCGACATCCCGAGCCAGCCGCCGAGCACCGCGTCCGTATCCGCACCGAGCACCGGCGGCGCGCCGCGCACCGGCAGCCGCGCGCCGTCGAAGCGGTGCGGCGGCGCGAGCACGTCGACGCCACCCGCGACCGGATGCGGCTGCCGCGTGACGAGCCCCGCGCGGGTCGCGCGCTCGGACCTCAGCGCTTCGTGCAGCCCGAGCACTTCACCGCACGGAATGCCCGCATCGGCGAGCGCCGCAAGCAGCGTCGCGCGCGACCGGCGCGCCAGTTCGCGGCGAAGCTCGGGCAGCAAATCGGCGCGGTTTTCCGAGCGGCCAAGGTTGGTCTTGTAACGCATGTCGGCCGCGAGATCGGGCCGCTCGATCGCATCGCAAAAGCGCGCGAACTGCGTGTTGTTGCCGACCGTGATCACGAGCGGGCCGTCGGCCGCGTCGAACACGCCGTACGGCACGATCGACGGATGCGCGTTGCCGTAGCGCGGCGGGTCCTCGCCCATCAGCAGCGCGTCGAGCCCGTAGTACGCGGTGATCATCAGCCCGCAGTCGAACAGCGCCATCTCGATGCGCCGCCCGCGCCCCGTCGCATGGCGCTCGTACAGCGCGGCGAGGATCGCCTGCGCCGAATACATGCCGGTGAACAGGTCGACCGCCGCGACGCCGAACTTCAGCGGCGGCTGGCCGGCCTCGCCGTTCAGCGCCATCAGCCCGGCCTCGCCCTGCACGACGAGGTCGTAACCTGGCCGCGCGGCTTCGGCGCCCGAGCGGTCGTAACCAGAGATCGCGCAGTGCACGAGGCGCGGGTTCAGCTCGGCCAGCGCGTCGTAGCCGAGGCCGAGCTTTTCCGCGCCGCCGAACTTGAAGTTGTGGACCAGCACGTCGGCCTGCGCGGCCAGCTCGCGCGCGATGCGCTGCCCATCTTCGGTCTGCAGGTCCAGGCAGATCGACCGCTTGCTGCGGTTCACGCTGTTGAAGTAGGTCGTCTCGGTATCGCCGATCCGCAGCCCCCAGTCGCGCGTGTCGTCGCCGCGCGCCGGATGCTCGACCTTGATCACTTCCGCGCCGAAATCGGCGAGCACCATCGCGCACCACGGGCCCGCGAGCACGCGCGAGAAATCGAGCACCTTCACGCCGGCGAGCGGCAAAACGCGCGCTTCGTTCGTCATCCTTGTCTCCTCCGTTCGCGTTGTCCGCTTTTACTGTTTCGACAGCGCGATGTAGCGCGCGAGATGGTGATCCTCGTCGCCGAGCTGGTGATCGATCATCACGAGGCGTTTCGCGTAATGCGACAGCGGCAGCTCCCACGTCATCCCGATCCCGCCGTGCAACTGGATGCTCTCCTCGGCGACGAGCGTGCCGATCCGGCCGATGCTGACCTTCGCCGCCGCAAGCGCGCGCTCGCGCACCGCGCGCGGCGCATCGAGCTGCGCGGCCGCGTTGATCACGGCGGAGCGCGCCTGCTCGACTTCGAGCAGCAGGTCGGCCATCCGGTGCTGCAGCGCCTGGAAGCTGCCGATCGGCAATCCGAACTGCTTGCGCGTGCGCAGGTAGTCGAGCGTGTGTTCCTTCGCGACGTCCATCGCGCCGAGCGCTTCCGCCGACAGCGCGAGCAGCCCGTAGCCGAGCACCCGTTCGAGCAGCGCCACGCCCGCTTCGCCGTCGCCGCCCGGCTCGCCGAGCGCGGCATCGATCGGCAGCGCGACACGATCGAAGCGCACCTCGGCCGCACGGCCGCCGTCGATTTTCCTGTAGTCGCGCAACGACACGCCCGGCGCATCGGCCGGCACGACGAACAGGCCGATGCCGGCCGCATCGTCGTCGTGGCCGGACGTGCGCGCGCTGACGACGAAGAACGCCGCCTGCGCGGCCTGGTCGACGACGCCCTTCGCGCCCGTCAGCACCCAGCCGTCGCCGGAGCGTTCGGCGCGCGTGCGCACGGTCGTCAGTTCGTAGTGCGAGCCCGGCTCGTCGTGCGCGAACGCGGCGCTCGCGCTGCCGTCGATCAGCGCCGCAAGCTTGTCGCGATGCGCATCGCCGCCGGCAAGCGACAGTGCGCGACCCGCGAGCAACGCGCCGAGGAACGGCTCGACGACGAGCCCGCGCCCGAGGCATTCGAACACCACGGCGATATCGAAGCCCGCGCCGCCGAAGCCGCCGTCGGCTTCGGGAAACAGCGCGCCGACCGTGCCGAGTTCGGCCAAGCGCTGCCACATCGCGCGATCGAAGCCTTCGGCCGACTGCGCGATGCGATCGCGCACCGGGAACGCGTACTGTTCGGCGATGAAGCGGTTCAATGTGTCCGCCAGCATCCGGCGGTCTTCTGTGTGCTGGAAATCCATCGTCGCGTCCCTCGTTACAGCCCGAGCATCATCTTCGCGATGATGTTCTTCTGGATCTCGTTCGAGCCGCCGAAGATCGACAGCTTCCGGTTGTTGAAGTACTGCTGCGCGGCGCTCGCGGCATCGTCCGGGCCGACCGGTTCGCCGTCGTAATCGGCATCGAGCGCTTCGTCGACGAACGGCTGCGCGTACGGCCCCATCGCGCGCCGCATCAGCGACGCGATCTCCTGGCGGATCTGCGTGCCACGGATCTTCAGCATCGAGCTTTCCGCGCCCGGCGCGCCGCCGCCCGCGACCGCGGCCAGCACGCGCAGGTTGGTCGTGCGCATGTTCTCGAGCTCGATCTCGACCCGCGCGACGCGCGCCGCGAAGAACGGATCGTCCGCGAGCGGCTTGCCGTTCTTCGTCACCTTCGCGGCGACCGCGCGCAGCCGGTCGAGCGCGGCCGTCGAAAAGCCGATCCCGGCGATGTTGGTGCGCTCGTACGTGAGCAGGAACTTCGCGTAGGTCCAGCCGCGGTTCTCTTCGCCGACGAGGTTTTCCGCCGGCACGCGCACGTCGGTGAAGAACACCTCGTTCACCTCGTGCTCGCCGTCGAGCGTGATGATCGGGCGCACGTCGACGCCCGGCGTGTTCATGTCGATCAGCAGGAAGCTGATGCCTTCCTGCTTGCGCACGTCGGTCGCGGTGCGCACGAGGCAGAAGATCATGTTCGCGTAGTGGCCGAGCGTGGTCCACGTCTTCTGGCCGTTCACGATGTAGTGTTCGCCCTGCGCGTCGAACCCGCGCACCGCGCTCGTCTTCACCGCCGCGAGATCGGAACCGGCGCCCGGCTCCGAGTAGCCCTGGCACCACCAGTCGCTGCCATCGAGGATGCGCGGCAGCCAGTGGCGCTTTTGCGCTTCGTTGCCGTACTTGATCAGCACGGGGCCGAGCATGTTGACGCCGAACGGCACGACGCGCGGTGCACCGGCGAGCGCGCATTCGTTGTCGAACAGGAACTTCTGCGCGACGCTCCAGCCGGGGCCGCCGTATTCGCGCGGCCAGTGGCTCGCGAGCCAGCCGCGCGCGTTGAGGATCGCATGCCATTCGCGCATGTCGTCGCGCGTGAGGTGCAGGCCGCCCTTCACCTTGCGCGCGATGCGCTCGGGCAGTTCGGCTTGCAGGAAGCGCTGCACGTCCGTGCGGAAGGCTTCCTCTTCGGGAGTGAAATTGAGGTCCATCTTCGGTCCGTTGCGAATGCGGTTGGCGTTCAGTCGATGCGGTTCAGGCTCGCGAAATCCGCGCCGCGCGCGACGAGTTCGACGATCAGCGGCGACGGCTTCCAGAACAGCGGATCCTCCTTCGCGAACGCGCGGATATCGGCGAGCACGTTCGCGAGGCCGAGCGTGTCCGCGTAGTGCATCGGGCCGCCGCGATAGCGCGGGAAGCCATAGCCGTACAGGAACACCGCGTCGACATCGAGCGGGCGCAGCGCGATCTTCTCGTGCACGACGTTCGCGCCTTCGTTGATCATCGCGGCGAGGTAGCGGCGCAGGATTTCGTCGTCGGTGAACGTGCGCGGCGCGACGCCCTTCTTCGCGCGTTCTTGCGCGACGATCGCGTCGACTTCCGGGTCCGGCGTGCCGACGCGCGCACCGTCCGGATACAGGTAGTAGCCGCGCGACGTCTTCTGCCCGAACCAGCCGCGCTCGCACAGCCGGTCGGAAATCTCCACGTAGCGCGCGCGCGGATCGCGCGTCGCCGCGCGGCGCTTGCGGGTCGCCCAGCCGATGTCGCCACCCGCGAGATCGACGACCTGGAACGGCCCCATCGGGAAACCGAATTCGCGCACCGCGCGATCGATCTGGTACGGCGACGCGCCGTTTTCCATCAGGTAGTCGGCGGCCGTGCGATAGACGGCGAGGATCCGGTTGCCGATGAAGCCGTCGCATACGCCCGCGCGCACCGGCGTCTTCTTCAACTGCTTCGCGAGCGCGAACGCGGTCGCGACGACGTCCGCGCCGACGCGCGCCGGCACGACGATCTCGAGCAGCTTCATCACGTTGGCCGGCGAGAAGAAATGCAGGCCGATCACGTCGGCAGGCCGGTCGATGCTCGCGGCCAGTTCGTCGATGTCGAGATACGACGTGTTGGTCGCCAACACCGCGCCCGGCTTGCAGACGCGCGCGAGTTCGGCGAACACGGCCTGCTTCACGGCCATGTCCTCGAACACGGCCTCGATCACGACGTCGGCCTGCGCGAGCGCGTCGTACGACGTGCTGCCCTTGAAGCGCGCGAGCCGCGCCGCGTGCGCGGCCGGCGTCATCCGCCCTTTCGAGACGAGGCCGTCGTACACCTTCTCGACGTGCGCCCGGCCGCGTGCGAGCGACGCTTCGTCGCGTTCGATCATCGTCACCGGCAGCCCGGCGTCGAGTGCCGCGACCGCGATGCCCGCGCCCATCGTGCCGCCGCCGATCACGCCGATCCGTTCGACCGGCCGAGCATTCGCGCGCCGTGCCTCGGGTGCCTTCGCGGCTTCGCGTTCCGCGAAGAACGCATGCACGAGGCCCGCGCGCTGCGGGCTGTCGATGCATTGCAGGAACAGGCTGCGTTCGAACTTCATCCCCGCGTCGAACGACTGCGTGAGCGCGGCCTCGACCGCTTCGACGATCTTCGCCGGCGAGAACAGCCCGCGCGACTTCTTCGGCAGCTCCGCGCGCGCCGCGTCGATCGCGGCCTGCGCGGCCGCCCGATCGGCGAGCCCCTGTGCGTCACGCGTACGGCGCGCCGGCGCGCCGAGCGACACGAGTTCCTGCGCATACGCGAGGCCTTCGGCGAGCGTGTCGTCGCTGTGCGCGACGCGGTCGACGAGGCCGAGCGCGAGCGCTTCGTCCGCGCTCGCGTGGCGGCCCGTCAGCATCAGGTCGAGCGCGGCCTTCGCGCCGATCAGGCGCGGCGCGCGCTGCGTGCCGCCCGCACCGGGCAGCAGGCCGAGCGTGACTTCAGGCAGCCCGAGCTTCGCGCCGGGCACTGCGAGCCGGTAATGCGCGGCCAGCGCGACTTCGAGCCCGCCGCCGAGCGTCGCGCCGTGCAGCGCGACCACGACCGGCTTCGTGCTCGACTCGATCCGCTCGCACACGTCGGGCAGCGACGGCGGCACCGGCGGCTTGCCGAATTCGCGGATGTCGGCGCCCGCGATGAAGTTGCGGCCGGCGCCGACGATCAGCACCGCGCGGATCGCGTCGTCGGCCTGCGCGAGGTCGAGCGCGTCGGCGAGGCCGCGCCGCACGTCGGCCGACAGCGCGTTGACGGGCGGGTGGTCGATCGTGACGACGAGCACCTTGTCGCGCCGCTCGCGCGTGACGGTGCCGGCTTGGGAGGGTTCGGGGGAAGCGGTCGAGTTCATTGTGTCTCCTGTGCGGTGCGCCGGGCGCGCGGGACCGGTCGTCAGGCCGGCGAGCCGTGCCGGTTCCCGAGCCTGATCCCGCGCGGCGGGAAACGATCCGGCGTGTTTGCCGGGCATGACTCGATTCTCGATTGATCGAGATTCATTGACAATTCCCGCGTGCCTTTACAAGCTGTCAAGTCTGACTTGACATTGAATGCTTTCCGACCGTTAAACGGGACGGATCAGGAGCGAACGCATGGACCTGAACGCGCTGACGCTGCTCGTCGAAATCCTCGACGCCGGCAACCTGAGCAAGGCCGCGCAGCGGCTCAAGATGAGCCGCGCGAACGTCAGCTACCGGCTGAACCAGCTCGAGCGCTCGATCGGCCAGCAGCTGGTGCGGCGCACGACGCGGCGCATCGAGCCGACCGAGATCGGGCTGAAGCTGTACGAACACGGCCGGCGCATCCGCAACGAACTGCTCGCCGCGGAGGAATCGGTGACGACGCTCGGCCAGGACCTGCAGGGCCGCGTGCGGCTGTCGGTGCCGAGCGGTTATGGGCAGATGGTGATGTCCGAATGGCTGCTCGCATTCAAGCGGCTGCATCCGGGGATCGTGCTCGACGTCGTGTTCGAGAATCGCGTGGAAGACCTGATGCGCGACGAGATCGACATCGCGGTGCGCGTGATGCCCGAGCCGCCGCAGAACCTCGTCGCGCGCGACATGGGCGCGGTGCGCTACGTCGCGTGCGCGTCGGCCGCGTTCGCGGCCGCGCACGGGATGCCGGCAAGCCTCGGCGCGCTGGCCGCCGCGCCGGTCGTCACCGCGACGGTGATGGGCCGCCAGCTCAGGATCGCCGCGTATCTCGGCGACGAGCGCCACGAGGTGCTGCTCGAACCCACGCTGATTTCGGAGAACTTCCTGTTCCTGCGCCAGGCGATCCTCGCGGGGATCGGCGTCGGCATCGTGCCCGACTACGTGGTGCAGGACGACATGCGGCGCGGCGCCGTCGTCACGTCGCTCGACGCGTACCGGCTCAGCATCTTCGGTACGCACATGTACATGCTCTACATGCCGAACCGGCACCACACGCGCGCGACGTCGACGTTCATAGAGTTCATCCTCGAACAGGCCGGGAAGACCGGCCGGGGCGGGCCGGGCGGGATGCGTCAGGGTTTCCTGTCGGGTGACAATCCGCCGGCCGCGCGGCGACAATAGCGCGCCGGGGCGCGCGGCCCCGTTGCGCCCGCACCATCGCTTCATTCGAATTCACTGCTGCCGAGGGTTCAATGTTCGACCGGATTCGTCCGCATTCGCGTCCCTGGACGCTGCTCGCCGCCATCGCGCTCGTCGCGTTCAACGCCGGCTGCACGTCCCCGTCCGCGCCGTCGGGCGCCGTCGTCCCGGTTGCCCCCGCGTCGGGCGCCGCCGTCCCGCTGCCCGGCTTCCATGCGCCCGAGCTGTCGTCCGGCTGGGTCGACAAGCCGGGTTGGACGTCGCAGCACAGCATGATCGCGGCCGCGAATCCGCTCGCGACGCAGGCCGGCTACGAGATGCTGAAGGCCGGCGGCACCGCGATCGACGCCGCGATCGCGACGCAGATGGTGCTCGCGCTCGTCGAGCCGCAATCGTCGGGGATCGGCGGCGGCGCGTTCATGCTGTACTTCGACGGCAAGGCGACGCAGGCGTACGACGGCCGCGAAACCGCGCCGGCCGCCGCGACCGACCGCCTGTTCTACGGGCCGACCGGCCAGCCGATGGGCTTCTACGAAGGCGTCGTCGGCGGTCGCTCGGTCGGCACGCCGGGCGTGCTGCGCATGCTCGACGCCGCGCACCGCGCGCACGGCAAGCTGCCGTGGCGCCGGCTGTTCCAGCCCGCGATCCGGCTCGCCGAGCACGGCTTCACGATCAGCCCGCGGCTCGCGATGCTGATCGCGAACGACAGGTACCTGAAGAACGACCCGGCCGCGCGCGCGTACTTCTACAACCCGGACGGCACGCCGAAGGCGGCCGGCACGGTGCTGAAGAACCCCGCGCTCGCGACCGTGCTGCGCCAGGTCGCCGACCGCGGCGCGAACGCGTTCTACTCCGGCGCAATCGCGCGCGACATCGTCACCAAGGTGCGCAAGCACCCGACCAATCCGGGCCTGCTGTCGCTCCAGGATCTCGCGCGCTACAAGGCGAAAGTGCGCACGCCGCTGTGCGCCGACTACCGGCGCTCGGTCGTCTGCGGGATGCCGCCGCCGTCGTCGGGCGGCCTCGCGATCGCGCAGATGCTCGGCATCCTTGAAGCGATGCCCGACTGGCAGCAGATCGGCGCGCAGAAGCCGGTGCGCAACGACGTCGGCTACGAGCCGACGCCATTCGCCGCGCACCTGTTCAGCGAAGCCGGACGCCTCGCGTATGCGGACCGCGCGCGCTATGTCGCCGATCCCGATTTCGTGTCGCTGCCGGGCGGCAACTGGGCGAGCCTCACCGACAAGACCTATCTCGCGCAGCGCGCGCGATTGATCGGCGACAACAGCATGGGCGTCGCGCAGGCCGGCACGCCGCAGGGCGCGACGCTCGCGATGGCCGACGACCGCAGCCCCGAACTGCCGTCGACGTCCGACATCGCGATCGTCGACCGCTACGGCCAGGCGCTGTCGATGACGACGAGCGTCGAGGATGCGTTCGGCTCGCGGCTGATGGTGCGCGGCTTCATGCTGAACAACCAGCTCACCGATTTCTCGTTCGTGTCGAACGACAACGGCCGGCCGGTCGCGAACCGCGTGCAGCCCGGCAAGCGGCCGCGTTCGGCGATGTCGCCGGAGCTCGTGTTCGACAAGAAGACGAAGCAGGTGACGATGATCGTCGGCTCGGCCGGCGGCCCCGCGATCATCAATCACGTCGCGAAGACGCTGGTCGGCGTGCTCGACTGGGGGATGACGATGCAGCAGGCGATCGCGCTGCCGAACTTCGGGTCGATGAACGGGCCGACGCAGCTCGAGCGCGGCCGCGTGTCGGACGCGCTTGCCGACGGGTTGAAGGGCCGCGGACACGACGTGCAGGTCGTCGAGATGAACTCGGGGCTGCAGAGCATCCAGCGGCTGAACGTGCAGGGGCAGACGGTGTGGTTCGGCGGTGCGGATCCGCGGCGTGAAGGGATGGCGATGGGGGATTGACGCTGTGGCGGCCGGCGCCGCGATCTCGCGTAGACTGGCAAGCCCCGCACCGACGAGCCACGACATGAACTCGACGACACTCGTGCTGTATGTCATCACCGTATCAGCCGTAACGGTCACGCCCGGCCCGACGATGCTGCTGGCGCTGAACAACGGCGCCACGCGCGGCATGCGCATCGCGGCCTACGGCATCGCCGGCGCCGCGCTGTCCGACCTGATTCTGATCGGCGCGGTCGGATGTGGGCTCGGTGCGCTCATGCAGGCGTCGGAACACCTGTTCGTCATGTTGAAGTGGGCGGGTGCCGCGTACCTGCTCTACCTCGCCTGGGCCCTCTGGCGAGCCCCCGCGTCCGTGCCGCCGGCCGACGCCGTGCAAGCCGACGGCGCCCACGACGGCCGCTCCGCCTTCAAGCGCTCGCTTCTCGTCGCGCTGTCCAATCCGAAGGGCTTGCTGTTCTTCTCGGCGTTCCTGCCGCAGTTCATCCAGCCGCAATCGAACGTCGCGGCCCAGTACGCGACGCTGGCGATCCTCACCGCCCTGATCGACATCCTGTTGATGGGGATCTACGCAGTGAGCGGCTATCACGTGATGAAGGCCATGTCCGAACGGGCCCTGAAGTGGCTCAATCGCGGCTGCGCCGGCATGCTGGCCGGACTGGCGGTGGCCCTCAGTCTCTATCGCCGCGGCGCCGCGGCCTGATGCGATAACGACACCGACGCTCGTCGCGTCGGTGCGCCCTCCCTCCACTCACCCCCGCCCCTTCCACGGCACCACCCGCCGCTCGACCCACCGCATCGCGAGATCGAACAGCCACGCGATCGCGCCGATGATCAGGATCCCCATCACGACGATGTCGGTGCGCAGGAAGCTCGATGCGTTCAGCACCATCTGCCCGAGCCCGGCCGTCGCGGCGACCATCTCGGCCGCGACGAGCGTCGTCCAGCCGAAGCCGATCGCGATCCGCAGCCCCGTGAGGATCTCCGGCAGCGCGGCCGGCAGCACCACGTGGCGCACGATCTGCGCGAAGCTGCCGCCGAGCGAATACGCGGCGTTGATCTGCTCGACCGTCGCCGCGCGCACGCCGGCGCGCGCAGCCATCGCAATCGGCGCGAAGCACGCGAGGAAGATCACGACGAGCTTCGCCGTTTCGTCGATGCCGAACCAGATCACGACGAGCGGCAGGTACGCGAGCGGCGGCAGCGGCCGGTAGAACTCCAGCAGCGGATCGAGCACGCCGCGCGCGACGCGGCTCACGCCCATCAGGATGCCGGCCGGCACGCCGATCGCGGTCGCGAGCAGGAACGCGCCGAACACGCGCGCGGCGCTCCACAGCAGATGCTCGGACAGCGGCAGGCCGCCCTGGATCCGGCCGTGCCACGCGTCGACGAACGCCGTCCACACGGCTTCCGGCGCGGGCAGGAACAGCGGCGGCAGCCACTGCCGGTGCGTCGCGACCCACCACAGCACGACCAGCGCCGCGACCGTCGCCGCGCTCAGCTCTGCGGTCTTTCCCTGCCCCGGCAAGCGGTAGCGGCGCGACGGCGGCGACGGGTGCGCCGCCTTGCTCCGCGTCGCGCGCTCGTCCTGCTCGAAACCCGCGGCCGCACGATCGGCCGCCCAAGAATCCTGCGTGCTCATGCTGTCCTGCCTGTGCAAAGTACTGTTCCGGCCGCGTCCGACGGACGCGCCCTGCCGCGCAAGCTCGCGCGTCACGCGGCTTCCCGGACGGCTTCGTCGCGATGCAGATACGCGATCAACCGTTCGCGCCATGCGATGAAATCCGCGGAAGACTTCACCGCGCGCGCATCGCGCGATTCGACGTAGCGACGCGCAAACGGCAGTTCGAAGGTTTCGGCGATCCGGCCGGGGCCCGGCGTCATCACGACGAGACGCGTCGCGAGGAACAGCGCCTCCTCGACGTCGTGCGTGATGAAGAACACCGTCTTGCCGGTGCGCGCCCATACGTCGAGCACGAGCGCCTGCATCGTGCCGCGCGTCATCGCGTCGAGCGCGCCCATCGGCTCGTCCATCAGCAGCACGCGCGGATCGCTCGCGAGCGCACGCGCGATGCCGACGCGCTGCTGCATCCCGCCCGACAGTTCGTACACACGCGCATGCGCATGCTTGTCGAGCCCGACCAGCGCGAGCATCTCGCTCGCCCGCGCTTCGCGCTCAGCTTTCGACACGCGCGCGAAACGCAACCCGAGCGCGACGTTGTCGAGCACGTCGAGCCACGGCAGCAGCGCGTATTTCTGGAACACGACGCCGCGATCGGCACCGGGGCTCGTGACCGGCACGCCGTCGACGCGCACGTCGCCCGTCGTCGGCGCGACGAAGCCGGCCATGCAGTTCAGCAGCGTAGTCTTTCCGCACCCGGACGCGCCGAGCGCGACGACGAATTCACCGGCATCGATGCGCAGGTCGACGCGCGCGAGCGCCTGCGTCGTCGGCCGACCGCGTTCGCCCGGATAGTCGACCGATACCTGACGGACTTCCAGCGTGCTCATGCTCAGGACTCCACGATGATCACCGCGCTCAGCGCGCGGCCTTCTGCACGAACTGCGGATCGACGCCGGCCGAGTAATCGGCGAGCACCGTCTGGATCGTGCCCTGCGATTTGAGGAACGTGGCCGTGGCCGCGAGCGACTTCGCGGCACCCGATTGCGCACCGCCGCCGAGCCACGTCGGCGACGCCTGCTCGGCCGCCGTCGGGAATGCGTAGAGCGCGAGGCTGGCCGGCACGTCCTGCGCGTTCGCGCCCGATACCTTCGCCACCGCCGCGACCTGCGGCGAGCCGGCCTTCCACGCAGCCGCATGGGTGCGGTAATCGGCATCGGCGGCTGCGAGCACCTTCACGAAACGCGTGACGAACTCGGGGTTCTCGCGCGCGAACTTGCGGCTCACGACGAAGCCGTCGAAAGTTGCCTTGCCACTTTCTTTCGCAACCTGGCCCGACGTCGTCAGCACGGTGCCCGACTGCTTGACCTTCGCCAGCACGGGATCCCAGATATAGGTCGCGTCGATGTCGCCGCGCGCCCAGGCGGCTGCGACTTCGGGCGGACGCAGGTTGACGATCTTCACGTCGTTCGGGTTGACGCCCGCGGCCTGCAGCGCGACGAGCGTATGGAAATGCGACGTCGATACGAACGGCACGCCGATCTTCCTGCCCTTCAACGCCGCGATGTTGGTGACGCCCGAGCCGTTGCGCGCGACGAGCGCCTCGGCATCGTTGATGTTGTCGAGCACCCAGAACAGCGAGATGTCGAGCCCCTGCGACAGGCCGGCCGCGATCGGGCTCGACCCGGCTTCGCCGAGCTGCACGGAGCCCGACGCGAGCACACGGATCACGTCGGCACCGCTGTCGAGCTTGCGGAATGTGACCTTGTAGCCCGTCGCCTTTTCGACTTCACCGCTCGCCTGCGCGTAGCGCCACGGCACGACCATGTCCTGGTACGCGATCACGACTTCGCGCGATTCAGCGTGCGCCGCGCCGAACGCGGCCATGGCGGTCAGCGCGACGACGGCGCGGCGGATGAAGCTGAAACGGGACATGCGGCTCTCCTTCGGAATGCGGGCGTTGCTGCGGGAGAGCCGACTATAGGAGCTTTGCGCACGGCGGGAGCGAACTTATCCTGCGAAGCTATCGATGCCGTTTCAGCTTTGCTTTCCATGCTTTATTGAATGTGATCGTCGATTGAGCGGCGATCAGTGTGTGGAGACATGCGATCGCAGTTCGCCTACGACGCGACGACAGAAACAATCGCTGGTGTCTCGGCAACTCTCTCAGACGCGTGTGGATACTGACGCCGTACATCCTTTTGTATCGCGTCGACCGACCGCGAGTGTCGCCCCATGCGAGGGCAACTGGAGTCTAAGCAGTGACAAGCGAGACAGACCAGAATGTAGATTCTCCGCGGGGCCTTCAACACAAAAATTTAGACTAGATTTCCGATTCTCGACAAAGCTCCAGTTTTTCAGATCGAATGACTTAGCTGGATCACCAATCCATTTCGCATATCGCCAGACAAACACGCCCTTCTCACCAGATAACATTTCGTACACGTCTCATATCAATTCGACAAAGTAAACGTTAGCTTTCCATATCAAACGAAGAATCGTTTGACACTCGGCTCGATAAAAGTCACTTAAAAAGGTGCATGCACCGCAACATCGCGAGGAACCATGGAAAATGCAACTCAGATGTATCAATCCGCTTCATCTTCCAATCCAGACAGTACGCCTTTCTGCTTCCCAACAGAACTCATCAAATACCGAAACGATGGCGTCATCAAGAAATTTCGGGACAAATGGAGTGTAAGCGAGCAAGCCGCCAGCGACATCTTCGAGGAAACCAAGAAATTCCTTTTCCTGGCGGATCATGCACAGAGGCGCTGCATCACCTTCGAAATCGACGAGTCTGTCCTCATCATCGATAAGATGTGGCACACTTTCATTCTTTTCACCAAAGAATACTCCGAGTTCTGCGATGCATTTTTCGGGAGGATGCTACATCACATTCCCTTCTGCAGAGCGCATCTCATCGAAAAAATCAGAGATCTCTCATCTCACGGAATCAGCCTATCCGAATACAAGCGGATTCGGCTTCAGCAGCAAATCGACATCATCCACGAGACCTTCGGCATCGAAACCGTAAGAAAATGGTATGTCGAATTCGGCAACTCCTATTCGCTACAAAAACTCAACACCCTCCAGCGCCCGGTTTACCACGAAGATCTTGTTCACATCGGATCGCCAATGGATCCCGAAGCAGCAAGATCCTTAACGCCGACTGAATTGATCGAAGGAATCATCCAGCGACAGAATCCATCCATGTACTGCGGTGGGCACGGTTGCGGCGTCTATTGCTCATGCAACTCGAACAAGAGTTTGTATTCCTGATCGACGAATCATCGATCACGATTTCAATGCGCATCATGGACAAACCGTCCGGTTCTAGCAAGTCGTAAGCGACGGCGCCACTCATTGCCCGTCAACACGACCGCATGGTGCCGTGTCTCGTTCATGACGCCTCCCCTGACCGGCAATCCTTCTCATTTCGCCTATCTTGAAAAGACACACTAAAAATGCGTCTCGCCTGCCATTGTTGATAAATCGATATCGTGGCCTGCTTTCCGTCATTTTCGTCGCATCTGCCGCTACTTCAGCACTCAATACCTCATTGGGTGCACTTCTGAAATGGCTAACGGAAAGCATTCAGGGCAACAGCGCGCATGGCGTCTACTTATTCGTACTGTTTTTCTCGATTCAACGTCTGCTGCTTCCCATCTGCGGCGGAATCTCGACATTCTCGTCCAACATCCTTGCGGTGAGGTTGGAAAATGACATTAGAGACGCATGGTACAAACACGTCATCAATCTGGACTCCAGTTCGTCAAGACAAAAGAACTCCGGAGAGTTGCAGAAGAGACTTCAAGACGCCATCGGGTCCGTCCGCTCGTTTCTGAACAACACGTTGCGCTCCACGCTATCCATCACTCTCGAATTTATTTCGATCATTGCATTCGCACTCTTCTTGATTGGACCAAGTGCGAGTCTGGCGCTCGTACTATGCGGTGTAATTTATTCAATCTATATCATCAAGGTTACTCGCACTCGCGTGCCGCTCATTCGAAACATCTCCGAAGCAGATGCGGCGTGCTCTGCCTTCATGCACGACAGTTTCATCAACGCCGCACCGATTTCATCCGAGGCGATCTCGGTGCGCGCTCGGAAACATGCACTGCTCTTGACGATGTTGGCAAAAAAACGGTTTTATCACTCAAAGGAGCTCCTGAAAGACAGCATCTGGGCAGCCGTACTTAGCGGGGGCATGGCGTACGTCGCGCTTTCGTGGTTCGAGGGTGACAAAATCGGAAGCATAGGTACCACGATCATGCTCTCCACTGGATTAGCCCATATGATTTCACAGATCAATTCACTCGGATTCAATTACAGAAACATTCTGCACGCCAAAATTGATATTGAGCGAATATCGGACGCACTCACTCAAGCGAATGTAGCTCAGCGAGAGCTGGTCGCGATTAATATTCGAACAACGGAAAATATTCACTACAAAATTCATAACCTCATCTTATTTGACCATCAAGACAGGCAATCCTACCCCGTTACGGGTGATATCGTCATTCTAAAAGGCCACATCAATTCGATGAGAGGGGACAGCGGGATCGGCAAAAGCACGCTCGCGCGTATCATGAGAGGCGAAATCACTCCTCCTACCTCGAAGATTTTTCTATGCGGCGTCGACATGTCGTCTGTCGAGCGCGACTCCTTGCTCCAGTCGATTTCCTCCACATCACAAGAAAGCATCATTTTCAATGAATCCATCCGCAACAATCTGCTCTACGGCAATCCCGATGCCCACGATAGTGAATTGATTTCAACGCTATCGTCTGTCGGATTGAGTAAATTTTGCACCGCAGATGGTCTCGATTTTGTCGTCGGTGAAAAAGGGGGGCTATTATCCGGAGGCGAACGGCAGCGACTGGGAGTCGCCAGAGCGCTCTTGCAAAACGCTGACCTGATCATCCTCGACGAGCCGTTTGCCGGGTTGGACACTGCCGGCATGATCAGCTTGGCCTCGTTAATTGCGGATTTGTCGAATCGCGTCTACGTCCTCCTCATTCTGCATCAGGATCCTCACCAGTTATTTGGCACCTCGAGCACTCCGCTCAATGCCTTCGTCCTCGCGGCGAATTCCGATCTGAAAACGCTGGAGATTATTCGTGACTAACACTCTCTTCCCGAATTTCGATCTCGAATTCTTCACCAAGCATGTGCTGCACATGCACCCACATCTGCTTGGTCCCGTGACGCACCAAAATCTACCTAATTGGAGCACCGTAAACGCTCTACTAGAAAGCGGGTTGCTCGACTACCCTAGAATCAGAATTAGCAGCGCTGACACGGAATATCCGCGCGGATACTGCGGATTTCTAAGATACAGCTCGAATCCACGCGGCGGCAGGTTCGCGACAATTATGCCCGACCTTTTGTATCGCGCGCTGGATGATGGTTGCACCATCATCATCGACGGATGCCAGGATTACTTTCCATCTGTCTTAGCATTGACTACTGAAATCGAACGCATCCTGAAATGCCAGTCGTGGGCGAATCTCTATATCTCCGCTCAATCTGGGACGAGCTTCGGGTGCCATTTTGACGACCACGATATCATTTCAGTGCAGCTGTCCGGTGAAAAGCGTTGGCACATCTATAATCCGACGTATATTTCACCAAACAGAGGGGACAAGAGTTTCTATCTCGATCCGCCAACCGGCTCGCCTGATCTCCTGGAAAACCTGCGAACGGGATCCAGCCTATATCTCCCTTCCGGCTACTGGCACAACGTCGAAACCATCTCAGCCCATTCGTTGCACATAACATTTGGCCTCGATTTTCCGAGAAAATTGGATATCGTTCACGCCATAGCCAATCAACTTGGACTTAGCGAAATTTTCCGTGGCGCCATCAATTTCAACCCAGACTCTGCTGATTTTTATATTTTTCGAGAGAATATAATCAATGCGATCCGAGAGATTGACATAGAAGAGTGCATGAAAAATGCCATCACAATTCACAACAAACGACGCCCGACGTTTACCCTCCCAAATTACCAAATCAGCACCAAATATCGATAACTCCCACAAAAATTCAATTCACCGAAATCTCATGAAGCCAAGATACAGTTTATTGCAAATGAGGGACGTCTGGATCGACGCATATATGAACGGTGACGTCGATCAGCTTAATTTCGTCGAAAGCTCTCATTTCTTCGTAAAGCGAGGAGGTAGAATATTGACGAAATCCCAACAAATATCCTATATACAGCGACATCTGCTCGAGCAGACTTGGTGTAATTTCGGCCTGTACGTCCACGACGAAATCACGAAAATCTCTGAAAAACAACAATGGGCATCGTTTTCCGGCACCGGCTCGATGCGACGCGATGGAAGGATACTTACCACGTTTGATTTTCTAGAGCTGTGGCTAATCTTCGACGATCGGTGGCAGATAGCAGCGCTTTGCTATGACGAAAATGATCGAGAAAGCGGAATAACGGCGGATCAACCGAATCACGAATAGTCATGCATTCAGACTTCCTACAATCAATTTATCTTTGCCCTTGATAAATATGAATGACTCTCTAACGAAAAACCGCCAATTCACCGGTGCTCGACATAGCGCCGATGTTATCGAGCGCTTGCGTAAGCATCCTGCAGAAATCTGGCATCGCGGTGCGCGGGTCACCGACGTTACCACCGATCCGGCATTCAAGAATGGAGTGGCAACCTTGGCCGGGCTCTACGATTACCAATGGAACGCTGAGGATATCCTGCTCGAGACGGACCCCCAGGGGACGATGGTCAATCGCTCGTTCGGCATTCCCCGCACCCCGTCAGACCTCGTTTCGCTTGGCAACGCCCTTCAGCATAGCGCCCAATACAGTATGGGGATGCTCGGGCGCGAGCCCGCGTATCTGAATCGTGCAATATCCTCTTTCTCGGGAAGTGCAGCCTTGTTCGGCACTTCCGATCGAGCATATGGCGCAAATGCTATCCGATACCACGATTTCATTCGTGAAAACGACCTATCGCTGACTCACACACTGCTCAATCCACGCCCTGACCGCCTAGTTGGCCCAGCGCTCCAGGTTGATGCGGCGATTGCCACTCACGTGTGCGAGGAACGTGATGACGGTATCGTAATACGCGGCGCACGTCTGCTTGCGACTCTGCCATTCGCCGACGAGATTGCACTCTTTCCCGCGCGCTTGATGGATCATTCTGATCGATCAAAGTCATACGCATTTGGCTGTGCACTCCCGACCGCGACGCCCGGCCTGCGCTTCGTCTGCCGCGACTCGGTAGATTACGGATTCGGCGCGGCGGATCACCCGCTTAGCGCCCGATTCGAGGAAATGGACGCGGTCGCGATCTTTGATGATGTGTTTGTTCCGTGGGAACGCGTCTTTTGCTATCGAGACATCGATATTTGCAATATGGCCTATATGGCCACCGGTGCAACCGCACACATGGCTTACCAAGTAGTTTGCAAGAATATCGTCAAGACCGAGTTTCTCCTCGGCCTGGTCTCCCTGATGATCGAAGGATCCGGGCTGGAAAAATTTCAGCACGTTCATGAAAAAATGGCGGAAGTCTGGGTCAATCTTGAAACCTTGAAGGCCTTCAGGCATGCAGCCGAAGCCGGCGCCCATAACAATGCCTTCGGGATGCTCGTTCCGGCCTGGGATCCACTCGACGCTGCTAGAAATCTGTATCCTCGCCTCTATCCCAGAATGGTCGAGATCATTCAGCAACTCGGAGCCAGCGGCCTCGTTTCGATGCCGGCCACGATATCTCTCGATGGACCGCTTGCCGCAGACATCAGACGCTATTACGAGGCAGCCCGCATGGATGCCTACGATCGGATCGCGCTGTACCGGTTGGCATGGGACACGGCGATCTCGGCATTTGGCGGGCGCCAAATCCTATATGAACGCTTCTTCTTCGGTGACCCAGCCCAAATGGCGTCGCGCTTGTTTAGAGAAAAGGACTGCTCCGAGGCAATGAATCGGGTCAAAGCATTTCTGGCGCGTTCGTGAAACGCGTGGCATCTTCTCGTACCTGATTATTTGATGCCTGGGCCGCCAGAAACCGCTACTTCGCGGGATATCGAGAAAAAAATGAACAAAAAAACCCGCGCCGCGGGTTTTTTGTTCGTTCAACTCAGCGAGCAATCAGACCACCCCGGCCCCGTGCGCCTGCAGATCGGCGTGATAGCTCGAACGCACCATCGCGCCGACGGCCGCGTGCGTGAAGCCCATCTTGTACGCCTCTTCCTCGTACATCTTGAACGTATCCGGATGCACGTACGCACGCACCGGCAGGTGATGCTCGGACGGCTGCAGGTACTGGCCGATCGTCAGCATGTCGACGTCGTGCGCGCGCAGGTCGCGCATCACCTGCAGGATTTCCTCTTCCGTTTCGCCGAGGCCGACCATCAGGCCCGACTTCGTCGCGACGTGCGGATGCAACGCCTTGAAATCCTTCAGCAGCTTCAGCGAGTGCGCGTAGTCCGAACCCGGGCGCGCTTCCTTGTACAGGCGCGGCACCGTTTCGAGGTTGTGGTTCATCACGTCGGGCGGCGCGGCGTTCAGGATCGAGATCGCGCGGTCGAGACGGCCGCGGAAATCCGGCGTCAGGATCTCGATGCGCGTATCCGGCGACTGCGCGCGCGTTTCGCGGATGCATTCGACGAAGTGGGCGGCACCGCCGTCGCGCAGGTCGTCGCGGTCGACGCTCGTGATCACCACGTACTTGAGCTTCAGCGCGGCGATCGTGCGCGCGAGGTTCTTCGGCTCGTCGGTGTCGAGCGGATCGGGACGGCCGTGGCCGACGTCGCAGAACGGGCAGCGGCGCGTGCACTTGTCGCCCATGATCATGAACGTCGCGGTGCCCTTGCCGAAGCATTCGCCGATGTTCGGGCAGCTCGCTTCCTCGCACACGGTGTGCAGGTTGTGCTCGCGCAGGATCGTCTTGATCTCGTTGAAACGCGAGCTGCCGGTGGCCGCCTTCACGCGGATCCACTCGGGCTTCTTCAGCTTCTCGATCGGAATGACCTTGATCGGGATGCGCGCCGTCTTCGCCTGCGCCTTCTGCTTGGCGGTCGGATCGTAGGCAGGGGTCGCGGCCGAATCGGCCGGTGCGGGAGAAGCGGTAACGTCAGTCATTCGATTGTTCCAGTGCCTGCGGCTTGTCGGCGGCCGCGGATGCGCCGTCGAGGTTGGCGATCAGACGGCGCACCAGCGTGTGGGCGACGTCGTTCCAGTCGGCGGCAACCTCGAGGCTCGCCATGTCGACAGTTTCCAGTCCGGCATAGCCGCACGGGTTGATCGCAAGAAACGGGCGCAGATCCATCTTCACGTTCAGGCTCAGCCCGTGATAGCTGCAGCCGTTGCGGATCTTCAGGCCGAGGGCCGCGATTTTCGCGCCTTCGTGCACGCCGGATGCCACGTAGATCCCGGGTGCGCCCGCCTTGCGGACCGAAGCGAGATTATACGCCGCGAGGGTTTCGATCACGGCCTCCTCGATCTTCGTCACGAGCGTACGCACCATCAGCTTGCGCCGGCGCAGGTCCAGCAGCAGGTAGGCGACGATCTGGCCGGGGCCGTGATATGTGATTTGCCCGCCGCGGTCGACCTTCACGAGCGGCACGCCGCTGTCGGCCACCAGCAGGTGGGCCGGGTCGCCCGCCTGGCCGAGCGTGTAGACGGGCGGATGCTCGACCAGCCAGATCTCGTCGCCGGTGTCGGCCGTGCGCGTGTCGGTGAACGCGCGCATCGCGTCGAAGCTCGTCTCGTAGGTCTCGACGCCCCGCCAGCGCACGGTGACCGGGTGAACCGGCGATTCGGCGGGCGATGCGGAAACGGCGACAGGCGTGGACACGATGGAAACCGGCGAAACGGACATGGGCGGTAGTTTACCGAAAACCCATGGGTCTCGCCGGCCCGGGAAAGGGACGGATGATCAGTATCCGTCGGAGGAAATGATCGTCAGACGGTGCGCCATCCGTCGTGGAGGAGCGCGCTGACGCGTTCGCGCAGCCGTGCCAGCCCGCCGAGCGCGACTTCCCTGGTCGGCCGCGACACCGAGAACGCGACGCACGCGCCCTCCCGGCCTTCCGCGCTGAGCCACAGCCGCTCGCCGCGGCGCAGCTTCAGCGTCTCGCCATCGACCAGGAAGTAGTCGTCGACGTCGTTGCTGCGCGTGGCCCAGACCGGCCCGCACTGGACGATCAGCCGCGTGCTGCGTTGCACCTTCATCGGCACGGTTTCGCCCACCGGGATTTCGAACGTGATGCTTGAAGAGATTTCTTGCATGATCGACTCCGCCAATAAGTGCTTCGATGGCTACAATCGTAGTCACTTCAAGGCGTCCGACCAAACGACCAATTTTCACGTCGATGTGAGGAAAATTAGCAAATGGACCTCCGCCAGCTACCTGCGCTGAACGCGATTCGCGCGTTCGAAGCCGCCGCCCGTCACGAGAATTTCTCGCGCGCCGCCGACGAGCTGTACGTCACGCACGGCGCAGTCAGCCACCAGGTGCGCGCGCTCGAGGAGGAGCTCGGCGTGCAGCTTTTCACGCGCAACGGCAAGCGGCTGTGCCTGACCGACGCCGGCATGCGCTACGCGCAGCAGATTCGCACCGCGCTGATGGTGATCGCCGACGCAACACGCGACGTGCGCGCGAGCGACCGCGACCGGCGGCTCGTGGTGTCGATGCTGTCGTCGTTCGCCGCGCGCTTCATCACGCCGCGCATCGGCACGTTCATCGAGCGGCATCCGGAAATCGACGTCGAACTGCAGTCGACCAACTCGCTCACCGATTTCGCGCGCGACGACGTCGATCTCGCGATCCGCTTCGGCCACGGCAGCTATCCGGGGCTGCATGTCGAGCCGCTGTTCGACGAGGTGTTCTTTCCGGCGTGCGCGCCGACGCTGAACGGCGGCAAGCTGCCGCAGACGCCCGCCGATCTCGTGCACTACAACCTGCTGCGCTCGGACGACGAGCTGTGGCGGCCGTGGTTCGACGCGGCCGGACTCAAGACGCTGACCGAGCCGAAACGGGGGATTCTGTACCAGGATTCGTCGAACCTGCTGCTGGCCGCGATCGATGGCCAGGGCATCGCGCTGGTGCGCCGCTCGCTCGCGGTGCACGACCTGCTGGACGGGCGCATCGTGCGCCTGTTCGACATCGACGGGCCGAGCCCGTGGCACTATTTTTTCGTGTGTCCGCTGCCGCTGCTGAACACGCCGCGCGTGCAGGCGTTCAGGACCTGGCTGCTCGACGAAGTCGCCGAATACAAGCGGCTGTGCGACGAGCTGGACGCGCGGCGCGCGGCGGGGAAGACCCCCGCCGAGTGCGCGCAGGAAGGAGGATGGAAGGCGCTTGGACTTAGAGTACGACCTTGACCATCGGATGGCCGGTCAGTGCGCGGTAGATGTTGTCGAGCTGTTCCTGGCTCGTCGCGCGCACGGTGATCGTGAGGCCCGTGTAATTGCCGCCGCTCGACGCGCGCTCCTCGATCTTCTCGACATCGATCTCGTTGTCGTGAACGGCGACGACCTTGAAGATCGTGTCCTTGAATTCGGGGTGCGCCTTGCCCATGATCTTGATCGGGAAATCGCACGGGAACTCCAGCAGCGACTCCTTCCGGGTCTCGATCGCGCCGGTGACCTCGACGGTTTTGGTCGGTTCGCTCATCATTTTCTCCGGGTTAGGTCAAACTGTTCAAACTCGCGTGCCTTCGCACGCTGGTATGCGTCATACAGTGCCGCGAACACGGGGCCCGGCTTGCCGCCCTGCACGGGCAGATCGTCGAGCGACGTGACGGGCAGTACTTCCTTCGTGGCCGACGTGATCATGATTTCGTCGGCCGCGCGCAACTCCACTTCGCTGATCTCGCGTGCGACGAACGGAATGCCGCATTCGTCGGCAAGTTGCTCGACCAGCGCGTAACGGATCCCCTCGAGAATCTTGTTGCTGCGCGGCGGCGCGAGCAGCTCGCCGCTCTTCACGATCCACACGTTCGACGACGAGCCTTCGGTCAGGTAGCCGTCGCGCAACTGCAGCGTCTCGAACGCATCGCGTTCCGCCGCATGCTGCGCCATCAGCACGTTGCCGAGCAGCGAGATCGACTTGATGTCGCAATGCAGCCAGCGGCGATCCTCGGCCGTCACGCAGCGCACGCCGTTCGCGCGCTCCTCTTCCGGCGGCAGGCGCAGCGGGCTCGTCATCGCGAACACCGTCGGCACCGCGTTCGCCGGGAACGCATGGCCGCGCTTCGCGACGCCGCGCGTCACCTGCAGGTAGACGAGCGCGTTGCCGTCGCCGAGGCCTTCGGCATTCGCCGCGACGACGCGCTCGATCAGCGCACGCCAGCCGGCGGCATCATGCGGGTTCTCGATACCGATCTTCTTCAGGCTGCGCGCGAGCCGCTCCAGATGCTGCTCGATCCGGAACGGCACGTGCGCGCCGTCGTGCGCATAAACGGGGACGACTTCATACACGCCGTCGCCAAAGATGAACCCGCGGTCGAGCACCGGGACACGGGCTTCGGACAGCGGCACCCACTCCTCCTGCGACGAGACGCTGAGGTAGACGATCGGTTCGAATTCGGCTTGGCTCATGGTGATGACAGATGGGGATGAAGTCGTAAAAACAAAGGCCCGTCGTGCTTACTTCTTCTTGCTGAACATCAGCAGGATCGAGTCCCAGATACGCCCGAAGATACCCGCTTCCGGCACGGCCTGCAGCGCGACGACCGGGAATTCGGACAGCGTCTTGCCGTCGGCGACGATCTTCACGGTGCCCACCTGCTGACCTGCCGCGAGCGGCGCGATCAGCGGCGCGTTGACGTCGACTTCCGTCTTGACCTTGTCGCCGAGGCCGCGCGGCACGGTCGCCCACTGGTCGCCCTTCACGCCGACCTGCACGGTGTTGTCCTTGCCCTTGTAGATGCGCGGCGTCGAGATCGCCTGGCCGCCCTTGAACAGGCGCACCGAATCGAACGCGCTATAGCCGTAGTTCAGCATCTTCATGCTGTCCTGCGTGCGCTCGCCTTCCTTCTGCTCGCCCATCATCACCGACACCAGGCGGCGCTGGCCGTCGACGCCCGGAATCGCGCGCTTCGCCGACGCGATCAGGCAGTAGCCGGCCGCCTGCGTATGGCCCGTCTTCAGGCCGTCGACCGTCGGGTCGAGCCACAACAGACGGTTGCGGTTGCCCTGGCGGATGTTGTTGTACTTGAATTCCTTCTCCGAGAAGATGCTGTAGTACTGCGGAAAATCGCGGATCAGGTGCGCGGACAGCTTCGCGAGGTCGCCGGCCGTCGTGTAGTGGTTCGGGTCGGGCATGCCGTTCACGTCGGCGAAGTGCGTGCCCTTCATGCCGAGGCGCTGCGCCTCGTCGTTCATCAGCGTGACGAACTGCCCTTCGCTGCCGCCGACGAGTTCGGCCAGCGCGATCGCGGCGTCGTTGCCCGACTGGATGATCATCCCGTACACGAGGTCGTGCACCGACACCGGCTTGTCCGCCTCGATGAACATCCGCGACTCGTCGGTGCCGACGCGGCGCACCGCTGCGCTCGGCGTGACGATCTGCTCCATCGCGATCTTCTTCTTGTCGAGCGCCTCGAACACGAGGTAGGCCGTCATCAGCTTCGTCAGCGATGCGGGCTCGACACGCTCGTCCGCATTGCCCGATGCAAGCACCGTGTTGCTGGTCGCGTCGACGAGCACCCACGAACGCGCGTTCACGCCCGGCGGCGGCACCGCGCCCGGCATGTAGGTCGCGGGCGCGCCGGTGAACTGCTCGGCGGCGGCCGGCGCTGCATGCGCGGCCTTGGCCTTGGCGGCCGGCTTCGCCTCGGCGACGACGATCGTCGATGCGAGCGCGACGGGCAGCATCACGCCGAGCGCGACGTTGCGCGCGGCGGTGCCGAAGGCGATGGAGGAAGCGAGGGACTTGAGGCCTTGGGGAGACAGACGCATGATCGATTCAGGCTGATGGCAGAAAGTGCGGTGCGAAACGCGCAGGGTTGAACGGCAAGGCGGCGGGCGTTTCGGGCACCCGCCCGACATCGTCGGGCGGCGCGAAACGCGCCGGTTGGACTCGTGCGGACGCGATCGGTTCGCGGCCGTCGCGAGCGGGCGGACAGGCGGCGAAACGAGCGCCGCATGGGCCCAGCCGGGCCGCGGGCGACGCGAAATGCGGCCATTATACGTGGCCACGAACGGCGTTTTCGGGAACCGGGTGTGGCGTCCGGCGCCAGACGGTGCCGATGTGCCGGTGGATTCGTGCCCATGGCAACGCGCAAACCGCGGCGATGCGCAGCAGCATCGCGAGGATTTGCCACGCCGCCGCGGGCGCAAAGGCGCAGCACATCGGTGCCGATTGGTGCCGGTTGGCGCCGAACACCGCACGATCGCAGGACGGCCGCACACCGGCTTCAGGAGGATAGCGCGGGCACGCTGCGGGAAATCGCTCGAAGCCGCGCGAAAGGCGCGCGCAGGCGGGGTGCAAGTCGGGTTGCGCCGCGCGGAGCGGCGCGATGTCGTGTGGTCAATCACGCATTCGGCCGGGTGCCGATGCGCGACGCGAGCCGCCGGCCGTTACGCCGGCGCCCGCGTGCCGGCTAGCGCCATGCGTCGACGATGATGCGCTTCAGCACATGCAGCTTGCGATGGAGGAAATGCTCGGCGCCCGGGATCACGACGACCGGCAGCTCCTGCGGCCGCGCCCAGTCGTACACCGATGCGATCGGCACCGTGTCGTCGGTTTCGCCGTGAATCACGAGCGTGTTCTCGGGCACGTCGGCCACCTGCCAGCGGCTCGCGGCCGTGCCGACGAACACCATCCGCTCGATTGTCTCGCCCGCGTCGCGCAGCCGCTTCGCGACGTGCGACAGCACGAAGGTGCCGAACGAGAAGCCTGCGAGCACGAGCGGCAGGTCCGCATACGCGGGCTGCGCGCGCATGTGCGCGAGCACCGCGAGCAGATCGTCGGCTTCGCCGGTGCCGTTGTCGTGCACGCCTTCGGTCGCGCCGACGCCGCGGAAGTTCGACCGGTAGACCACGTAGTCGAGCTGCACGAGCGTACGTGCCAGCGTTTGCGCGACCTTGTTGTCCATCGTGCCGCCGAACAGCGGGTGCGGATGCGCGACGAGCGCGATGCCGCGCGGCGCGGCGGCGCCTTCGCGCACGGCGTCGGGCAGGTCGACCGCGATTTCGATCTGCCCGACCGGGCCTGCGATCAGCGATTTCTGCGTATGAACGTTCATTCGGCCGGCCCGCTCAGATCTTCAGACGATCGACGACCTTGCCGTCGCGCAGGTGCGATTCGACGATCTCGTCGATGTCGGCCTGGTCGACGTACGTGTACCACGTGCCTTCCGGATACACGACCATCACGGGCCCTTCCTCGCAGCGGTCGAGGCAGCCGGCCTTGTTGATGCGAACCTTGCCGGGCCCCGCGAGGCCGAGTTCCTTCACGCGCTTTTTCGCGTATTCCTGCATGGTCTGCGCGTCGCATTGCGCGCAGCTCGGGCGCTCGGCGCCCGGGTCGCGCTGGTTCAGGCAGAAGAAGACGTGGTGCTGGTAGTAGGAATCCATGATGGTGGCGAGCGGCCCGGCGCGATGCCGTGCGGAAAGAGGAGCGATTGCCGTTGCATCGAGCAACGGGTGTGTAGTGTTCGGTGCTGAGCGGTGCTGATGTGCCAGCGGATTCGTGCTCGTGGCAACGCGCAAACCGCAGCGATGCCCAGCGGCATCGCGAGGATTTGCCACGCCGCCACGGGCGCGAAGGCGCAGCACATCCGTGCCGATTAGCGCCGCGCACTGCATTCGTGCGGACGATTATAGCGACCGGCGCGCGCCGCTGCCCGCGATGCAGCCGGGATTGCCCAGCCCGGACCGCCGCGTCAGCGCCGCACCGCAGCGGGCAGCCACGCGTGCTCGACGCGCTGGCCGAGCCAGATCAGCGCCGCGTAGGGCCAGATCCAGGCGAGCCAGCGCGCGATGCTGTTGAAGTGCACGTAGCGCCCCTGCCGCCAGCCCGACAGCGTGAAGTCGAAGAACGGATTGACCGGCAGCAGGTTGACGAGCGCCACGCCGGCCAGCAACGCAAGCGCTGCGAGCGTCGCACGCCAGGTCGCCGGCACGCGCAGCGCGACGAGCGCGGCCGCGAAACCGAGCTCGATGCCGAGCCGTGCGCCGGGCGTCGCCCACACGACGACGAGGCCCGTGGCCGACTGCATGAACGTCGCGGCCGCCTTCAGCACGAGCGTCGCGGCGACGAGCGCGATCAGCAGCCGGATGCGCGGCGCGCGCGGCCGCATCGCGAGCGACGCGATCGCCAGTGCGGCGAACAGCATCAGCCCGCCGAGCGCGGCCTCCCACGCGGAGTCGGACAGCCAGCCGTCGACGCGCTCGGGCCATTCGCTCACGCGCCACGCGGCCGGCAGCCACGCGAGCAGCGTGTCCTGCATCGACGCGTCGGCGCGCTCCCACAGCGCGGCCGGCCAGTCGCCGATGCCGAACAGGAACGGCGACGGAAACAGGATCGCGAACGGCCACAGCGCGGCGAGCAGCAACGGCGTCGCGCCGTCGGGCTCGAACCACGCGAAGCGCAGCCGGCGCAGCGCGCCGCGATCGAGCAGCGCCCCGGTGGCCGGCGCGACGAGCGCCGCACCCAGCAGCGCGCCGAGCGCGTTGGACGCGAGATCGAGATTCGACGCGACACGCGTCGGCAGGTAGGTCTGCAGCGCCTCCATCGAACCGGACAGCAGCACGCCGAGCGCGCCCGCGATCAGCGTCGCGGCAACCCCGCGCCAGCGCGGGTGCAGCGCGAGCACGCCAAGCGCGCCGAACGGCAAATAACCGAGCACGTTCGTGACCACGTCGAACGCGGTCACATAGCGCTGCATCGGCGCGAACAGGTAGTCGAACGGCCCGATGCCGAGCGACACCCAGCCTTCGAACGGATACAGCGACGCGTAGACGATGAGCGCCGCGTAAGCGGCAAAGGCCTGCCGCGCGAGCGGCGATGCGCGATGCGTGCCGGTCGCGTTCATCGCGGCTGCACGGTGCGCGTCACGGCGTGCCCGCGTACGCCTGCATGCCGACCCACGCGGCGATCTGCGACACGAGCTCGTCGCTTGCCGCCGCGAGCGCGCGCGCGCCGCCGGCCGCGTCGGGCGTGCTCGACGGTGCGCGCGCGACGAACGTGCGCTGGCCGAGCACCTTGCCGTCGAGCGTCAGCGTCGCGCGTGCGGTGACCGCGCCGTGGCTCTGCGACTGCCCGTCGAACACCTGCTCGAATTCGTTCAGGTCGACCTTGAGGGTCGGCGCGCGCACGCCGTCGGATCCTTCGAGCACCGCGCCGCGCGACGACAGCGCGCCGCGCAGCCGCTGCGTGAGCAGTTGCGCAGGCGGCGCGGTCCAGCGGCTGTCGCGATAGACGGCCACGTGCTGCGCATCCGCGTACGCGAGGCGGTACGCGAACTTGTCCGAATCGAGCGCGTCGGGCGCGGCGATATCGAGCACCTTCAGCGCAGGGCCCGAACCGGCGGTCACCACCGACGCGGCCGGCCCGAGGTCGTAGCGGACATTCGTCAGCGCCGCACTGTTGCCGGCGCAGCCGGCCGCAAGCGCGAGCGTCAGCACGGCGAGCGCGGCCGCGGCGGGACGCAGCGCGCGGTCAAGGATTCGTGGCATGGCGTATTCCTGCATGATGTTTCCGGTTTCGATGGACGTCACTGCCTGGCCGTTTCCGGCCGGACGATCGACGGGTTTCCGGCCCGCTTCACTTCCCGGCCGTCGCACCCGGCCAGACGAAGCCCGCTTCGCCGGGCCCCGGCGACGCGCCGGGCGAACCGAACAACAGGCTGCGCGGGTTGCGGCCGAGATCACCGGCGACGTCCTTCAATTGCCGCGACGCGTCGCCGACGCTGCCGGCCAGCGCATTGAAGCGCGGCAGCGTGTCGTACTGGACGCGCGCGTTGAGATCGTTCAGCGCGACGCCGACCTGCTCGGCGGCCGTGCCGGCCTTGTTCAGGTTCGACACGAGCGGCCCGTTCGGCTGCAGCAGCGTGTTCGCCGACGCCATCGTGCGGTTCACCTCGTGCATCGTCTGCGGCAGCGCGGCGACGGCCGGGGCGAGTTGTTTCGACAGCGTCGTCGCGCCATCGGCTGCGTGCTGCAGGCTTTCGGCCGTCGCGCGCAACTGCTCGCGCATCTCGGGCGACATCAGCTCGTTCGCGCTCTTCGCGGCCAGTTCGAGCTGCCGCAGCAGCACGTCGCCACGCTCCTGGATCTGGTCGAACAGGCTCGGTCGCATCGGGATCTGCGCGATCTTCTTCGCCGTCGACGGCAGCGGCGACAAATCGCGGCCCGTATCCTCGAGCTGCACGAACGCGATGCCCGTCACACCCTGGAAGCCGAGGCTGCCGTAGGTCGACTGCGTGATCGGCGCATCGTGGTCGACGAGAATCCGGATCCGGATCTGGCCCGGATGCGTGCGATCGAAACCGATCGACTGCACCTTGCCGACGTCGAGACCGCGAAAGCGCACGGCCGCGTCCGGGAACAGCCCCGTCACGTTGGTGCGCGCGAGCAGGTCGTACGGCACGCGCACGGTGCGGTCGACGTTGAACCAGAACACGGTGCCCGCGATCGCGAGCGTCAGCGCGATCGTGAACAGGCCGGCCCAGAACGCATGTGATTTGTTTTCCATTCGCGGATTCCTTGCTCCTTGCCTCGCCTACAGCTCGACGCTCGACAGCGCCGGTTCGAGGGCCGCCTTCGGCAGCTTCGCGCGCCGCTCGGGCGGCAACGCCTGCAATGCGCGGCGCCCGCGCAGCCCCAGGAAATATTCGTGGATGAACGGATGGTCGACGTTCGCGACCTCCTCGACCGGCGCGGCGACCAGCACCTTGCGGTCGGCCAGCACCGCGACGCGCGTCGACAGCGCGACCATCGTGTCGAGATCGTGCGTCACCATCACGACGGTCAGCCCGAGCGTGCGGTGCAGCGTCGCGATCAGCTCGACGAACTCGTCGGACGCCTCCGGATCGAGGCCGGCCGTCGGCTCGTCGAGAAACAGCAGCTCGGGCTCGAGCGCGATCGCGCGCGCGATGCCGACCCGCTTCACCATCCCGCCCGACAGCGCGGCCGGCATCTTCGACGCGTGCTTGCACGGCAACCCGACCATCTCGAGCTTCAGCATCACGATGTCGTGCAGCAGGTCCGGCGGCACGCGGCCGAGCTCGCGCAGCGGCTGCGCGACGTTGTCGAACACCGTCATCGACGAGAACAGCGCGCCCTGCTGAAACAGCATCCCGGAGCGCGTGCGCATCAATCGCGCGGTCGCGTCGTCGATCGTCGCCGTATCTTCGCCGAACACCTTGATCGTGCCCGACGTCGGCCGCTCGAGGCCGAGGATCTGCCGCACGAGCGTCGTCTTGCCCGAGCCCGAGCCGCCGACGATCGACACGATCTCGCCGCGCCGCACGTCGAAGTCGAGCTTCTGGTGAATGATGTTGCGCCCGTAGCGTTTGGTCAGGTTGCGCACCTCGATCACGAGGTCGCCGGCCTCCGCCGCGGCCGGCTGTGTGCCGACCGACGCGGCATCGGCCGGCGCGGCACCGGCCGCCGAATCGTTCGATGTGTTCATCCGAGCCCCACGTTCTGGAACAGGATCGCGAACACGGCGTCGGCGAGGATCACGACCGTGATCGACGACACGACCGACGTGGTCGTGCCTTCGCCGAGGCTCTGCGAGTTCGCCTTGATCCGAAAGCCGAAATGGCAGGCGACCAGCGCGATCAGCATGCCGAACACGACACCCTTGCCGACGCCGATGTACAGGTTCGCGATCGGCACGACACCCGGCAGCGAGCGCACGAAATAGTTGACGTCGATCCCGAGCACGAGCTTCGCGGCGAGCGCGCCGCCCGTCAGCGCGATGATGTTGGTCCACATCACGAGCAGCGGCATTGCGACGCCGAGCGCGAGCACGCGCGGCAGGACCAGCCGCAGCCCGTGCGGGATGCCCATCACGCGCATCGCGTCGAGCTCCTCGGTCACGCGCATCACGCCGATCTGCGCGGTGATCGCCGAGCCCGAGCGGCCCGCGACGAGGATCGCCGACAGTACGGGGCCGAGCTCGCGGATCACCGACAGCCCGAGGATGTTCACGATGTAGCGGTTCGCGCCGAACATCTGCAGCTGCTGCGCGGACAGGTAGCTGAGCACGATGCCGATCAGGAACGCGACGAGCGCGGTGATCGGCAGCGCCTGCGCGCCGGCGCTGTAGATGTTCGCCGACGTCTCCTTCCACGGCATCGTCTTCGGGCGGCGCAGCACCGACAGCGCATCGAGGATCACGAGGCCGAACATCGCGATGCCGCCCTGCAGGTGTTCGCCGAACGTGAAGATCGCCAGGCCGAACCGCGTGACGGGATCGAAGCGCACGACGCGCTCGGGCGCCTCGCGCCCGCTGTCGAGCCGCTCGATGCGCTCGAAGATCGTGCGCTGCGTGTCGCTCAGCGCGACGCCGGCCGGCAGCTTGCGGCCCCACACGCGCCACAGCGCCTGGCCGCCGACGTGGTCGAGTCGCTCGATGCCGGACAGATCCCATTCGCTCACACGCCCGGACGCGATGCTCGCAACGCGGCGCGCGACCGCGCCGCGGTTGCGCGCGAGCGCGATTGCGGTCCACTGGCCGGTCAGGCGCACCGTCTGGCCCTGGCCGCCGGCGTCGACCGACAGGCCGGGAGGAGTCTCGAAGTCCAAGGGCGGGTTGTTTGCAAAAGGATGACAGCGGTCATTGTAGCGAACCGCCCGGCGCCGCGACGTGAGGATTTCGGTGGGGGCGCCTAGCTGGGAGCGCCTCGCTGGGAGCGCCTGGCTGCGGGCGCCCGGCCCGGACCTGCCCGGAGGCCGCCGCACGTCGCGGCCCGCTGCCGGCGTCAGCGCCTTTCATTCTTCCGTCACGTTTCCTTTCGATACTCTCACGCGCCGCACCACAGGCCGTCGGCGCCCCGCGCCGCCATTTCGTTGCGCACCTCGCCATAACAGAACAGAAAACCGAACAGGACAACCGATGCGTTTCCCCCCGCTTTCCCGCCGCCGCGTACCGGCCGTCGCCGCGCTCGCCAGCCTCGCCTTTGCCCTCGCCGGCTGCGGCGGCGACGACGTCACATCCCCGCCTTCGTCGCAGACGCAGGCCCAGGCGCCCGTCGGCACGACGGCCACGCTCGCGCTGCTCGAGACGACCGACCTGCACACCAACGTGCTGTCGTATGACTATTTCAAGCTCGCCGCCGACAATTCGCTCGGCTTCGAGCGCGTGTCGACGCTGATCGCGCAGGCGCGCGCGCAGTACCCGAACACGCTGCTGCTCGACAACGGCGACACGATCCAGGGCACCGCGCTGTCGGACTACCAGGCGCTCGTGAAGCCGATCGGCTGCGACCAGACGCTCGCGATCTACAAGGTGATGAACGCCGCGAAATTCGACGGCGGCGGGATCGGCAACCACGAGTTCAACTACGGGCTGCCGTACCTGTCGCAGGTGACCGGCAACACGTTCGAGGTCGACGGCCTGCCCGCTCCGGCCCAGCAGAAGAAGTGCGCGGGCCCGAACTTCCCGCAAGTGCTCGCGAACGTGATCAGCGCGAAGACCAACGCGCCGCTGTTCACGCCGTACACGATCCTGACCCGCACGGTGACGGCGACGACGCCGGACGGCAAGACGGTCAGCGCGCCCGTGAAGATCGGCATCATCGGCTTCACGCCGCCCGCGATCATGAGCTGGGACAAGCGCTGGCTCGACGGCAAGGTCTACACGACCGGCCTGAAGGAAGCCGCCGAGAAGTACATTCCCGAGATGCGCGCGAAGGGCGCCGATCTCGTCGTCGCGATCTCGCACGGCGGCCTCGACAATTCCGCGTATACGCCGACGATGGAGAACGGCAGTTGGTGGCTGTCGACGGTAGCCGGCATCGACGCGATGCTGATCGGCCACTCGCACCAGGTGTTCCCGGACGCGAACAGCACCGTGTCGCAGTTCAACCTGCCGGGCGTCGACAAGGTCAAGGGCACGGTCAACGGCGTGCCGACCGTGATGGCCAACTACTGGGGCAAGCACCTCGGCGTGATCAAGCTCGGGCTGAAGTTCGACGGCAAGACGTGGAGCGTCGACAAGTCGCAGACGACCGTCGAGGCGCGGCCGATCCAGAACGCCGACAAGACCTACGTCGCGGCCGACCCGTCGGTGTCCGCGGCGATCGCCGCCGAGCACCAGGCGACGATCGACTACGTGAAGACGCCGATCGGCTCGACCGACTACCGGATGAACGCGTACTTCGCCGATGTCGGCGACCCGGGCGCGATCCAGATCGTCAACGAGGCGCAGGCCGACTACGTGAAGACCTACGTGCAGGCGAACCTGCCGCAATACGCGTCGCTGCCGGTGCTGTCGGTCAGCGCGCCGTTCAAGAGCGGCTTCGGCGGCGGCAACGACTACACCGACGTCGCGCCGGGCGCGCTCGCGATCAACAACGCGGCCGACCTGTACCTGTATCCGAACACCGTGTACGCGGTAAAGGTGAGCGGCGCCGACGTGAAGAACTGGCTCGAAACCGCCGCGAAGCGCTTCAACCGGATCGACCCGACGCAAGCAACCGTGCAGAAGCTCGTCAGCAGCTTCCCCGGCTACAACTTCGACATGTTCACGTCCGCCGATCTCGCATATGAAATCGACGTCACGCAGCCGGCCGGCAGCCGGATCAGGAACCTGACGTACAAGGGCGCGCCGATCGACCCGAATGCGCAGTTCATCGTCGCGACCAACAACTACCGCGCGAGCGGCGGCGGCAATTTCCCGGGCCTCGACGGCAGCAAGACGATCTTCGCGTCGCCCGACGCGAACCGCGACGTGCTGATCGCATTCATCAAGAAGCGCGGCGCGATCACGCGCGCAGCCGACGGCGCGCAGCGCAGCTGGCGCTTCACGAAGCTCGCGAGCTCGGTCGCGCACGTGCAGTTCGCGTCCGCGCCGAACCGTCTCGGCGATGCGGCGGCGGCCGGCCTGACCGGCATCACGCAGGTCGCGGCCGACGACGGCTCCGGCAAGAACCTCGCCACCTACGAGATCGACCTCACGCAATGAGACACGCGATGCAACCGATCCGGACGATGCGGCCGGCCGAAACCGGCTTCGCCGCCGCCGCGCGGCGCCTGCTGCGCGCGAAACTCCCGCCGGCCGCGCTGCTCGCGGCGGCGGCCGTGACCGTCGCGGCCGTGGTGGCTGCGACCGGCCTGCGCGGCGCGGGCCCCGCGCCGAGTGCCGCGCAACTCGACGAGTGGCAGGCGATGGTCACGCAGGCCACCGAGCCGCACGCACTCGCGCAACTGCGCACGCTCGCGCGGCGCGGGTCGGGCGCCGCGCAGGCGGCGCTCGGCATCGCGCTCGTCGACGCGCGCGAACCGGGGCTGCGCGACGAGGGGCGCGGCTGGCTGGAAACCGCCGCGCAGGCCGACGGCAAGGCCGACGCGCCGGCCGCGCGGCGCGCGCAGCTCGCGCTCGGCAAGGCGTTGCTGCTCGGCAGCGGCGACATCCCGAAGGACTACGCACGCGCACGCGTGCTGCTCGGCGAAGCGGCCGAGCAGGGTGATCCGGCCGCCGCGTATTACCTCGGGCTGATCTATCGCAGCGGCTACGGCATCGCCGCCGATCCGGTGCAGGCCGCGCACTGGTTCGACATCGCGTCGCGCGCCGACATCCCGGCCGCGGATTTCATGCTCGCGAACGCGTACCGCGACGGCAGCGGCGTGCCGCGCGACGAGGCGCGCGCGCTCGCGCTGTATCGCCGGGCCGCCGAACACGAGTTGCCGGAAGCCGTGCAGACGCTCGCGATGGCCTATCGCAACGGCGAACTGGGGCTCCGGCCCGACGCGGACGAATTCCACGCGCAGTGGATCGAGACCGCGCATGCGCTGAAGCACCCGGTCGTCGCGCCGTGATGCGCCCCTGCCGCCTGGCCGGGCGCCGTCGCGGCATCCCGTCAGGCGGCGCCGCTCTGCGCGGGTCGTTCCAGACGCATGTACGCGTCGGAGACGATCAGTCCGAAGACGATGTGATCGAGCGCGCTCACCCAGCCTCGCGCGTCGGCGAACCACGGGAACAACTGAGTCATGCCGTAGTAGTTGACGACGTACAGCAGCACGCCGAATACGGCCCCCGCCACGCTGACCATCCCGACGCTCGAATCCAGGCTGAAACACGCGATGATCACGGCGAGGATCAGCGCAAATACGATCGACAACGCGAAGTGCACGCCCAGCGCCGCCAGCAGCGTCCCCACTTCGACCGTGGTTGACGGCGGGAGCGCGTCGTCGCCGAAGTAGATGGCCGCGATCATGCGCAGCGGCGCCCACGCGTCGTGTCCGATGATTGCCGCCGCGACGACCTGGATGACGAGGAAAACCGCACCGGCCACGCACCCGCCGATCACGGCGGCTCGCCACACCGGAATGCGGCGCTCGTAATGGTGCGAATGCATGTGGAGTTGCATGGCCACCTCCTTGAAAACGGTCCGCCGCCGCGTCAGTGCCGGTGCGTATGCGACATACCCGAGCGCACCGCCGACCATGCCGACGCAAGCGAGTCCATCAGCCGGCGACAGGCGCGCGTCATCGGGTGCCCGACGGCGTCGGAGATCCGGGTCGTCTTGCGGTGAAAGCGCTCGAACAGACTGGACAGGCTCGAACACGAATGAAGCTTGTTCATCGCCATTTCCCTCGATGCAGCAACGACGAGGACGCGCTGGCACTCGCCGCGCGGGCAGCCGGACTGGATATATCGAACGTAGCCTCGCCGATCGGGAATATCAAGATGACGACCGCGCCGGTGCTATCACGACGCTGGGTTCCGCAAACGATAGCGGTGATGAGGTTGTGGTAATGCAGGACGCCAGGTGCAAGCGCTTGCGTTGCTGTGCGAGCCGAGTCGTCGTCCAGTCCCCGGCCTGATCGAACATCCCAACCAAATACAAGGCGGCCCTACGTCGGCATGAATTGTCACGCCTTCCGCTATTTTCTTGCCCGACTTCGTTCCCATACATGCCCGCGCCAGCCGCCAATTACCGAGGCCACAACCACGGACATAAACCAACCAGCAAAAAACAGGTTCGCGACTTGGGGGGGCATCGAATAGACTTCCTTTCCTGTGAAGAGCCAATACGCCAAACAAATATAAGCCTCCCCAACAAACAAGCGTGACTATGATCGCGCCAGCAATCGCCCCAATTACCGTTCTCAACAATTTCGGCCCATCGACGAAAATTCTGAGTATTGCGAGCAGAACTGTCTCGACGGCTCTTGATGAACGTGTTTCATATCAGTCTGAAAGCGAGCATGACAAACCAGTGCGCCGCGACAAGCCCTCCCGCCACCACTGCCCACTGTGTCCAGCGGCGCCGTTTCCCGGCAAAGAACACTGCTACAACACCAAATGCGATCGACGGCCCTAAAATAGCGGCAAGGAATACCACCCCATCCCAAAAACCAACTGCGCATGCCCCGATCTCCTTGCAACCGCTTGGAACATAAAGTTGCGGGAAACGCCAACAGATTTCGGCATCGGCAGCGGACCACCACCATAGACTAGCAAGCCCAAGCGCCGCAAAAGTTGCAGCAAATCCTATCCGCCTCATCGAACTTCCCAAAACAGGATACGCCTCGAGTTTCTCAAGTCCGACCAACCGAATGCATGCCCTGGTCTGAACGAATGTCGTCCTAGCAAGCGACCAGTTGTCGCGAATATATTGAATGGACTGCTTATCGTCAGTCGATTCCCATTCCACAGGTAAATGTGCCCTCCGCTAGCGTTTTCCGTAGCTTCTCCCTCACGCGCCCAGTAGCCGTCAAACATAATGATTCCGGTGCGGCCTTGACCCTCAGCTCCCAGTCCGGCCCAGTGACGTTTTCCGCCCTCCCCAGGCCCGCAAAAGGCTGCAGCCTCAACCATTCCCCGAGTTCGTTGGCGCGTAGCGGTTGCCTTACCGCTCAGCGGGATTCGTCCGATGCTCGACTGACCACCAAGCGGCTTGGCTTGCTCATCGCCTTTTCCCTCGATGGAGCAACGACGAGAATGGACTGGCGCGCTCCGGTTCGGTTCGCCTGCGTCGCTGCCGGGCGACCCGCCGAAACACGCAGCGTGCAGCCGGCAGGCGCCCGTGTGCAGCGGTGCCGGTTTCTGCAGACGAAAGCAGAACAAGGCCGTGATTAAGCAGGACGTGGGCTGCCAGCACTTGCGTGTCCATGTAAGCCGGGCCTAAAAACAAATGGCCGCGCCAGATGCGCGGCCATCACCGTCAATTTTACTGCCGGTGCATGGTCGCGCCGCAAGGACTCTCGCAGCGGCCAGGCGAACAGGCGGGAATGAACTCGATCTCGATCTGGTTACGCTGGCTCGGTAGAATGAGCGAATCGTTTCGCCAGATCTTTGTATCGATGTTAATTCGGTCCCGCGAAATTCCGAGACTCAAGAGATATTCCTCAACAGCTTCCGCTCGGCGACGCGCAACGGTAATCGCATCATGTTCGTTTTCGTCTGCGAACCCGTAAATTACGACAGGACCGTCTTTCGCCACACTATCACGGACGGTGATCAGCAGATTGGCAAGCTCGACTCGGTCGGTGTTCGAAATAGATGTAATACCGCGCTCAACCTTGCCACCATACTGCAACGCAAAACTACATGCGAAAGCCGTTCCAGAAAAACAGGACACAGCAACACTAATCGACACACAAAATATACCAAGCAATATTGTCCGCATTCCTGACTGCCATTTTCGGCTCTTCTTTCGCAAGGCGTCTACCGAGGAACTGTCCATACGTGTTCTTGTAGTCAAGTGATCCGAACGTATCGGCAAAGTGAGTGCACTCGTGGACAATCGTGAGTTGCATTGAGGCAAGTGTACCCGCGCTTCGGTCCGGTAGCTCACAGAACTTCGAATCAATCGAAATTGTATGTGTTGCCGTATCCGGGCCGCAGACATGTGCAACTTCGCCAGCCAAGTTTTTGGTGTTTGGAGTGCACCCTAATGCCCTGTCAAGCTCGGGATCGGAACGAACAAAGTTCCTTGCGGTTAGCCCATTCATTACCGTTGTAAGTGCCGCCAGTCCGCTCAACAGGGTTGCACGAGTTGTCTCGTCGGCTGTCCCGAACCATTCCCTAACTCTGGCTTGCGCTGGCGCCTTCCATGCAGATAGTTCATGATTTCGTTGAGCGATCACCTTTACAGCTTCGTCGCGCAGCGTTAAAACCCTCTTGCGAAATTCGGCGTCGGTCATGTTCTTGCAAATCGGCGGCCCGTTGAGCGCCAGGAACAATTCAACCTTCGAACCCGGCGTGGTGTTCGTCACGGCTGAGTCGTGAACAGTCACGTATTCGTAATCACTTTCAGACATTGTTGTTCTCGATAATGTCGATTCTCAGGTTCTCTGCACCGCTTGTTGTCACGCGCTGCGTATGGCCGGTCGCATCGGTGACGCCGCTGAACACCCGCCCGGACTCGATATATATGCGGTATCGCATGCGAGCCAACGGTCGACCGGTTTCCGCGTTGCGCAACACATATTGCTCGTCATGTTCGACGCTAGTTGCCGACGACGAGTGGAGTTCGCTTCGGCTACCTCCCATCAGCGCCGCCGGTTGCTCGGACTCAAAGGTCATCATCATGTTGCGTTCAGCATAAAAGATGGGTGGCGGATTGCATCCACAGACGTTGATATCGCCACTCAGTGCCCACTGCTGGCCGTTCGACCCCGTGCCTGGCCAGCGCGGGCCTTCCGGTGAGATAAACCCTTCCTGATTGCAGGCCGCGCAGTAGGTTTTCATGTAAAGCGTGGCGATATTCACGCTCGGCGGCGGGTCCGAACAGGTCACATCCTCGAGCCCTTCGGTAATCACCGCACTGCCGCCCCGGTCGCCTTTGGCGAGAAAATAGCGAATCATTCGGCGTCACCTCCGCGCGTCACAACCGAACGCATCACAACCGTGAAGGTGTCGACGGAGACGAGACCTTCACGCTCCGGGCTGTCCGTAATGATGTCGCCGTTATCCAGTTCGCTACCAACGAAAGCAAGCGGCTTGAAGTCGCGGTTATCCGCCAGCCCGAGCCCGCTGACGATCTGCGCAGTCGAACCATCTGCATAGTGGACCAGATCGCCTACGACACCGGCCTTGCCGATCCGAATGCCTGTATCCCACGTGCCGGTTGCTTCGCGCAGCACGCCACCCCGCACAGTCGTCGCTCCACGTACCGCCAGTCGATAGCGCTGCGGCGCGGGTGGCGGCACATAGGTGGAGTCAAACAAGCCGTCGACGGTTGCGCCTGCGGGCACTCGAATTCCCCCGGAGCGCTGAAGCGTTTCGATAATGCAGTCGCCGTTGCTCAATCGACTGCCCACGAGCGCAAAGGGCTGGCCGCGGTCAATCGCGTACTTGCCTGCGCCGTCCGTAATGACAGCCTCGCTGCCATCCTCATATGTCACGATATCGCCGACGCGGGCAACGGCAAGCCCTATGACCGTCAACCCGCTGCTGGCCTTGGTCACGCGCCCGCCCCGCTCCGTAAGCGCGCCAATGGTGGCGAAAAGATGGGTCGGTGCCTTCCGCTCGTTACTCATCGGGATCTCCTTTCTCGACAAATGGGTGAGGATTGCTCCACACGAAATTTGCGCAAACGAGAAAGGAGAATCAATCATACAAATTCGAAATCCTTATCAATAAGACTCGTTTGGGTATGTTTACGCACGAAAGGATGGCCCGGCTCAAGTGCCAACCAGCTCAACAGGGCGCTTGCGCTCACGTTCGACTTGACCGGCCCCAGCGCCCACGCGATCGGAACGAGGCCCCCTTTTCACAGCTCCGCGACATCCTGCGACGCCGCTGCCCTCCCCCGGCTTCCCGACGCGCCCCCGCCCCCTGTCGCTACAATAGCCACCATGAACGCCCCCACCTCCTCCGACACGCCCGATTCCGGCGACGCGCACATCGCGCGCAACCGGCTCGAGGCGCACCTGGACGCCGCGCCGCGTGCGTGGCCGCTCGATATCGTCGCCGCCACCGGCTCGACCAACGCCGACGTCGCGACGCGGCTCAAGGCGCTGCCGCGCAGTGCGACCGCGTTGCCCGCGCCGCTCGTGCGCGTTGCGTTCGAGCAGACGGCCGGCCGCGGCCGGCAGGGCCGCCCGTGGTTCGCGCAGCCCGGCAACGCGCTGCTGTGCTCGGTCGGCTGCATCGTGCCGCGCCCCGTCGACGCGCTCGGCGGCCTCAGCATCGCGATCGGTGTCGCGCTCGCCGAAGGGCTGGCCACGCTGCCGCTCGACGCCCGCACGCGCGTCGCGCTCAAATGGCCGAACGACCTGTTGCTGACGGCTACCGACGACGGCACCCCCCGCATCGTCGGCAAGCTCGGCGGGATCCTGATCGAAACCGTCTGGACCACCGCCGACGCGACCGCCGTCGTGATCGGCTTCGGCATCAACGTGCGCGGTGCGGAAGCCGTCGCCGCGCAGGTCGACGCGCTGCGCGCGCGCGACGCGACGCTCGCGAGCGGGCTGCCGCCGGCCGCGCTGTCGATCGCGTGCGCATCGGCCAACCTCACCGATACGCTCGCCGCGTCGCTGAACGCGCTCACACCCGCGCTCGCGCAGTTCGGCACCGATGGGCTCGCACCGTTCGTGCCGCGCTGGCACGCGCTGCACGCGTACGCGGGGCGCGAAGTCGTGCTGCTCGAACAGGGCGTCGAACGCGCGCGCGGCATCGCGACCGGCATCGATGCGACCGGTCAGTTGCTGCTCGACACGCCGAACGGCGTGCAGGCGATCGCGGCCGGCGACGTGTCGCTGCGCGAAGCGCAATGAGCGAGCCGCATCTGCTGATCGACGCCGGCAATAGCCGGATCAAGTGGGCGCTCGCCGACGCGCAGCGCACGCTCGTCGACACGGGCGCGTTCGGCCACACGCGCGACGGCGGCGCCGATCCCGACTGGTCGAACCTGCCGCGTCCGCGCGGCGCATGGATCTCGAACGTCGCGGGCGCCGACGTGGCCGCACGGATCGACGCGCTGCTCGACGTCCGCTGGCCGGGCCTCCCGCGCACGACGATACGCTCGCGACCGGCGCAATGCGGCGTGACGAACGGCTATACGACGCCCGCCCAGCTCGGCAGCGACCGCTGGGCCGGCCTGATCGGCGCACACGCGGCCTTTCCGGGCGAGCACCTGCTGATCGCGACGTTCGGCACCGCGACGACGCTCGAGGCGCTGCGCGCGGACGGCCGCTTTACGGGCGGGCTGATTGCGCCGGGTTGGGCGCTGATGATGCGCGCCCTCGGCACGCACACCGCGCAGTTGCCGACGCTGACCACCGACATCGCGAGCGGGCTGCTCGCAGGTGCGCAGGCCGAGCCGTTCCAGGTCGATACGCCGCGCTCGCTGTCGGCCGGTTGCCTGTATGCGCAGGCCGGGCTGATCGAACGCGCGTGGCGCGATCTTGCCGACGCGTGGCAGGCGCCTGTGCGACTCGTGCTGGCCGGCGGCGCGGCGGACGATGTCGCACGTGCACTGACGGTCCCGCATACGCGGCACGACGCGCTGATCCTGTCCGGGCTCGCGCTGATTGCCGCGGAAGCAACCGCGCAGGATTGACAGAAATTTGCCGGCTTCGCCGTCGCGGCGGGGGTCTCGACGAATGCCCATGCAGGGCTTCGTCGCAGTGACGGTGGGGATGCGCACCGCGGCGGCGATACACACGGCAGGCCGGCCGCGCTGCAAAGGTCACAGGTGCGTCGCCTGACTGTTGCGAACAGTCACGGAAACGACGAAAAGGCCGGTCATTCGGCCGATCCGAGTAACGACTGAACAACGAAAAGGAGTGTCGACGATGCTGCGCTGGCTGATCGCTGTTCTCTTTCTCGCCAACATGCTTGCGTTCGTGGTGGCGCGCGGTGTGTTCGGGCCGCTGCCGGCAGCCGGCCCGCGCGAACCGGGGGTGCTGTCGCGGCAGGTGCACCCCGACGCGCTGCGCGTGACGCCGCTGGCGCACGCAACCGACCAGCCCGTCGTCGGCGGCCCGATCGCGCCGCCGGCCGTCACGGACGCACCGCTCGCGGCGTCCGCGCCCTGACGGCGCCAGGCCCCGCTCAGGACTGCTGCGCGCGGACCTTCTTCAGCAACGCAGTGGTCGAGCGATCGTGCTCGAACGGAATCGCCAGCGCGCGGCCGCCCCAGCTGCGCACGAGCGCCGATTCCGGCAGCGCATCCATGTCGTAGTCGCCGCCCTTCACGAGGATGTCCGGACGGATGGCCTCGATCAGCGACACCGGCGTCTTTTCCTCGAACGTCACGACCCAATCGACGCTTTCCAGCGCCGCGAGCAACGCCGCGCGATCGTCCTCGCGGTTGATCGGCCGGTCGTCGCCCTTGCCGAGCATGCGCACCGACGCGTCGCAGTTCACACCGACGATCAGGCATGCGCCGAGCGCTTTCGCATCGGCGAGATACGTGACGTGGCCGCGATGCAGGATGTCGAATACGCCGTTGGTGAACACGACGGGCGACGGCAGCGACGCGCGCAGGGCGACAAGGGCGTCGCGGGTGATCAGCTTGCGTTCGAAGGTGGCGGACATGATGGAGATCGGACGGAATGAACGATGGCGCGCACGGCAAACTCGGCGGCAGGACGCGGCGGCGGCGCCAGATAAAAAGCCCGCCGGACCGGCCGGGCGGGCTTCATGCAACGGACGCGAAACGGCGCAACGCGGCCGGCGCGACTCCCGCCGGCTGCGGCGCCTGCCGGGCCTCAGGCCGGCTGCGCGGCCGACGACGGGCCGCTTTCGGCCTGCAGGCGGCCGGTGACTTCCTTGCGATAGCGGTTCAGTTCCTGCGCGGTCGCGAACGTGCGCTCGAACAGGATCGACAGGTTGTGCAGGATGCGCTCGACGACCTTCTTTTCCCACTCGCCGTCGAAACGGATCTGCTCGTCGAGCCAGCGCTCGAGCCATTCCGGATCCGGCAAGCGCGACTGCACGGTATCGCGCGGGAACAGCGCCTGGTTCACGTGCAGGTTGGTCGGGTGCAGCGGCTTCTCGGTGCGGCGCGCCGACGCCATCAGCACGCCGATCTTCGCGAACGCGGCACGCGCGACGTCGCCGCAGTTGTTCAGCGCCTTCTTCATGTAGCGCAGGTACGCGCCGCCATGGCGCGCTTCATCGCGCGAGATCGTTTCGTAGATCTGCTTGATGACGGGCTCGGTGTGCCAGTCGGCCGCGCAGCGATACCAGTGGTTCAGGCGGATCTCGCCGCAGAAGTGCAGCATCAGCGTTTCGAGCGGCGGCGCCGGGTCGAACTGGAAGCGCACCGCGTGCAGTTCCTCTTCGGTCGGCACCATTTCCGGCTTGAAGCGGCGCAGGTATTCCATCAGCACGAGCGAATGCTTCTGCTCCTCGAAGAACCACACGCTCATGAATGCGGAAAAATCGCTGTCGTGCTGGTTGTCGCGCAGGAACATTTCCGTCGCGGGCAGCGCCGACCATTCGGTGATCGCGTTCATCTTGATCGTCTTCGCCTGCTCGTCGGTGAGCAGCGAAGCGTCGAACTTGTCCCACGGAATGTCCTTCTCCATGTCCCAGCGGACAGCTTCGAGCGACCTGTAAAGTTCCGGATAAAGCATCGTGTTCATGATGGTCCCACCCCTGTTCTGCGCAATGCGACTTCTCTAAACGTGACTGTTGCCGCAAAGGCGCACCAAGCGCGCTTTTTGCAGCCAAGACTGTAATTTTACGCGTGAAACCGACCGACCGGACGCTGATTCCGCGTCCGGCAGCCGAGCGGCCGCGCCGCCGCCGTTGGGCACGCCGCAGCCACGCTCCGTCCGAACGGAACCGGCCGCGCTTGCCTGAGTTGGGGGCCGGCGCTGGCCGGCTCGTTGGCGAGCCCGTCCCCTGCCCCAGGCGGGCTCCCGTAAGGGTTCCCGTGCGGATGCCGGATCGGCGGGCTGCTCGATGTGGTGTATACGGCGGCGGCCATGATATCACGCGTGTATGACGCTTCCGAGACGCCTGCCCGGTCGCGTCCCGCCAATCCCAGTGCGGCGATCGGTCGCGCCCGACCGTCGCGAAAACGCAACCTCGCGCCATCCGCGCGCATCAGACCCGTATTTCGCCCGTCGCGAGGCCGTCTTCCGGCGGCGTGCCGGCTGCAGGCGCGCTGCCGCCGTCCGCCCGCGCGATCCAGTCGGCGAGCGTGTCGCGCTGTGCCCGCCCGTCGCCGTAGCCGAGTTCGATCAGTTCGCGCGTGAACGCCTCCTCGAACAGCAGGTAGCTCGCGAACGACGCGCCGGCCGGCTGGCTGCCGCCGACCGCACCGAGCAGCCCGCGCATCGCCGCCGGCATCTGCTTCAGGTGCTTCGCGGCGATCAGCTCGATGCGCTCCGACGGCGCGATCGCGAGCACGTCGACGTGCCGCCAGCCGCTATCGACCTCGACCTGGTGCGGCAGGTGCTCGATCATCCGGTTGATGTGCTCGATCCGTTCGATGTCCGAGCCGATCGAGTCGAGGAACACGCTCGCCAGCACCTGCTGGCCGATCTGCGCGAGCGTCGGGTAGCCGCGCACCAGCCCGGCGCCGTTCGCGGCCGGAATCTCGGGCCGCGGGTCGGCCGCGCCGACGACGACGATCCGGTCCGCGCCGAAGTGGATCGCCGGCGACAGCGGCGCGATCTGCCGGATCGACCCGTCGCCGAAGTATTCGATCTGCCCGTCGAGCACGAGCGGCACGGCCGGGAATACGAACGGAATCGCCGACGACGCGAGCAGGTGCGACGCCGACAGGTCGACGAGCCGCGCGGTGCGCTGCGCGCGCCGCCACGCCTGGATCGGCTCGGCCGCCTGGTAGAACGTGAGGTGCCGGCCGCTCGAATAGCTGAGCGCCGTCACCGCGAGCGCGTGCAGCAGCCGCGCCTCGAGCATCTGCTCGATCCGGTGGAAACTCAGTTCGCGCTGCAGCAGGTGCGCAAGCGGCGTGTTGTCGAGCAGCCCGCGCGGCGAACGGCGCGCCGCCCAGCCGAACGTCATCGCCGCGAGCCAGCGCGCGCCGGCGGCCGCGATGCCGAGCCAGTCGGTGCGGTACACGTAGTCGGGGCGCAGGGGCTCCCAGAATTCGAGCAGGCGCCGCACGCCGTGGGAAAAATCGTCCGCGTGGCTCGCGATCGACGTCGCGTTGATCGCGCCGGCCGACGAGCCGCACACGACCGCGAACGGCAGCGTGTGCCGGTTCGGATCGGCCTCGCGCGCGATCTCGGCCAGCGCCTTCAACACGCCGACCTGATAGGCGGCACGTGCGCCGCCTCCCATCAGAACAAGCGCGAGCCGCATGATCGACCTGCTAGCTGTGCCGCGTCACGTCGAACGCTTCGGCGGACGGGTTTCGGGCGACGAAGCGGCCGCCGCGCTCGCCGCGGCCGAACCGGCCGGCTTCGCGCGCTTCGCGGCGGGCTTGCGCGGCGTGGCTGCCGCCCGTGCCGGCTTCGCGGCCCGCTCCGGCGGGGCGGCCGCGTCCGGCGGCACGTCGCCCGGCGCCGCGGGCTGCATGCCCGGCTGCGCCATCGCGAGGCTCGCGAGCTGGTTGAACTGCGTCTGCAGCAGGTTCCACCAGCCGGCCGGGTCGAATGCCTGCTGTGCGGCGTCGCCTGCCGGCGGCGCATCCGCACCGTCCGCCGCCGGTGCCGCATCGCCCGGCGACGCCGACGCGGCTTTCGCCGCCTGCGCCGCCGCGACGGCCGCGTCCTCGGCCGCCGACATCGAGCTTTGCGCGAACGCGCCGAACGCCCGCAGCGTCGCAAGCGTCGCGCGCTGCACCTCGAGCGCCTGGATCGCGGACTGCAGCATCCCGAGATTGAGCTTCAGCCACTGCTCGACCGCGCGAAGATCGGTGATCCGCTTGTCGAGTTCCTCGACGCTCGTGAGCGGCGCCATCATGTCGGACATGCTCGACAGCGACGGCGGCAGCCCTTGCGTGGCGCCCGGAAACGACGTCATCCCGCCGCCGAACGGCGACATCCGCATCATGTCCCACATCCGGTCCATCATGTCGGCGGGCTTGAAGCCGGCAAAGCCGGCGAAAGGGTTGGCGCCGGAGGCATCGGTCGTCATACGGGCATCCTGGTTGACTGGGGGAGCGAGGCGGCCGCCATGCGTCGCGCAGCCGCGCGTGGTTCGATCATAGCGCGCGTCAGAACGGCGCGCCGCCGGGGAAGTCGGGCGGGCGCCGCTCGCGCAGCGAGCGGATGCCTTCCTGCACGTCGGGCCCCGAGAAGCCCATGAATTCGAGCGCGAGCGACGTGTCGAAGGTCGGCCCGGCCGTGCGCAGCCAGTTGTTCAGCGCGTACTTGGTCCAGCGGATCGCCGACTGCGAACCGTGCGCGAGCCGCTCGGCCACTTCGTACGCCTTCGGCAGCAGGTCGGCGGGCTCGACCGCGAGCGATACCAGCCCGATCCGCTCGGCCTCCGCGCCGCTCACGGGCTCGCACAGCAGCAGGTGGTACTTCGCCTTCGCCATCCCGCACAGCAGCGGCCACACGATCGCCGCGTGGTCGCCGGCCGCGACGCCGAGCCGCGTATGGCCGTCGATGATGCGCGCATCCTTCGCGGCGATCGAGATGTCGGCGAGCAGCCCGGCGACGAGCCCCGCGCCGACGGCCGGGCCGTGCATCGCCGACACGATCGGCTTGCTGCAGTTGATCACGTTGTAGACGAGGTCGCGCGCCTCGCGCCACACGCGGGCGCGCACGTCGAAGTCGTTCGCCATGTCCTCGACGAGCGCGAGGTCACCGCCCGCCGAAAAGCCCTTGCCTTCGCCGCGGATCACCGCGACGCGCGTGTCGGGATCGCGGTCGACGTCGCGCCAGATGTCGGCGAGCTCGCGATGCATGCGCGCGTTCGCGGTCGCGAGGCCGCTGCGGTTCGCACCCTCGCCGCTCATCACGATGTCGAGCACGCCGTGGTCGCGGCGCGTCACCTTCAGTGCTTCGTAACCGCCGTACGCGGCGAGATCGGCCATGTGTCGCTCCTTGCCAGGCTCTTGAATCGAGTGTAGCCAAGCCCGCGCGGGCAAACATCAGGCGAAACCCGGCGCGCGGGCCGGGGCCGGGTTTCGCGCGGGCGTTGCGTGCCCTGCGCGACTTACGCCGCGCCGTCGGGCGGCGCGACCGATTGCTCGATCGCGCCGAAGATCGACTTGCCGGCCGCATCGAACATCTCGATGCGCACGGTGTCGCCGTAACGCATGAATTCGGTCTGCGGCGCGCCGTGCTCGATCGTCTCGAGGCAGCGCTTCTCGGCGATGCAGCAGTAGCCGCGCTTCGCGTCCTTGTTCGACACGGTGCCCGAACCGACGATCGAACCGGCGCGCAGGTTGCGCGTCTTCGCCGCATGCGCGACCAACTGGCCGAAGTGGAACACCATGTCGGTGCCCGCATCGGGCTGGCCGACCTTCTTGCCGTTCCAGTGGACGATCATCGGCCGGTGCACGCGGCCGTCGCGCCATTCGTCGCCGAGTTCGTCGGGCGTCACGGCGACCGGCGCGAACGCGGTGGCCGGCTTGCTCTGGAAGAAGCCGAAGCCCTTCGCGAGCTCGGCCGGAATCAGGTTGCGCAGCGACACGTCGTTCACGAGCGTGACGAGCCGCACGGCCTTCAGCGCGTCATCGGGCGATACGCTCATCGGCACGTCGCCGGTGATCACCGCGACTTCCGCCTCGAAATCGATGCCCCATTCCTCGGACGGGCACACGACGTCGTCGCGGGGCCCCAGGAAATCGTCGCTGCCGCCCTGGTACATCAGCGGATCGGTCCAGAACTCGGGCGGCATCTCCGCGCCGCGCGCGCGGCGCACGAGCTCGACGTGGTTCACGTACGCGGAGCCGTCCGCCCACTGGAACGCGCGCGGCAGCGGCGCCATGCAGTTGGCCGGATCGAACGCGAACGCGTTGCGCGCGCGTCCCTGGTTCAGCGCGTCGTACAGGTCGCGCAGTTGCGGCGCGTAGAACGCCCAGTCGTCGAGGACGCGCTGCAGCGTCGGCGCGATCGCATCGGCGATCGCCGCGGTGTGCAGGTCGCGCGACACGACGATCAGCTGGCCGTCGCGCGTGCCGTCCTTCAGCGAAGCAAGTTTCATAAGGGGAATCTGCCGTTGTAGTGACGATGGAGGGAATCTATTTTACGATGGTGAATCCATGCGGCGCGCCACGATCGCGCACGCCGTTTTCGCCCCGATCCTTGCCGCATTTTCGCGCACCCGTTGCCCATGCCCGCCAGCCCGCTTCCCGACGACGATCTCGCCGACTCCGACACCGACGACGCCGCTTCCGGCGAGCACGGCGAGAAGGTCCGTTCCGGCATCCAGTCGATCGAGGTCGGCTTCCGCCTGCTCGACGTGCTGACGAGCGAGCCGCGCGCGATGATGCTGCGCGACCTCGCGCAGCGCGCGGGCATGAGTCCTGCGAAGGCGCACCGCTATCTGGTCAGCTTCTCGCGGCTCGGCGTCGTGTCGCAGGATCCCGTGTCGGGCCGCTACGAGCTCGGCGGCTTCGCGCTGCAGATGGGGCTCGCGCGGCTCGCGCGCGTCGACGGCGTGAAGCTCGCGCGGATCGCGCTGACCGAGTTCCGCGACCGCCTCGACCAGACGGTCGGCATCGCTGTGTGGGGCAACCAGGGGCCGACGATCGTGCACTGGATGGAATCGAGCCATCCGGCGAAGGCGTCGCTGAAGCTCGGCGACGTGATGCCGCTGCTCGGCTCCGCGACGGGGCTGCTGTTCGCCGCGTACCTGCCGCGCAGCAAGACCGCCGCGATGCTCGAGCGCGAACTCGCCGATACGCGCCGCTCGCCGCATCACGGCGGCCCGCGCTCGCTGGACGAAGTCGACGCGGTGCTCGCCGACGTGCGCGAGCACGAAGCCGCGCGCGTCGAAGGGATGCTGCTGCCGACGATCCACGCGTTCTGCATGCCCGTGTTCGACGCGGTCGGCGAACTCGCGCTCGCGATCGTCGCGCTCGGCCAGGAGGGCTCGTTCGACATCGCGTGGGGCGGCGAGATCGACACCGCGCTGCGCGCGTGCGCGCAGAAACTGTCTTACGAACTCGGCTATAGTCCCGACGCACGCGACGCCTGACGCGCGCGAGACACCCGGTACACGCCGCGCACCGCGAACGCGCGGTGCATCCGACGGTCCGATTCCTGTGGCGCGCGCGGCGCGCCCGACGTCACGCGACCACCCCGACCCCGTTCCGATGCCCATGCAGCCTGCCGACATCCGCCCGCGTCACGCCCTGCCCCGCCGCTGGCTGCGCGTGGGCGTCGCGCTCGTCGTCGTGCTGGTGCTGCACGCGCTCGCCGCGATCTGGCTGATGCGCAATCGCGAATCGTTCACGCCGCCCGCGCCCGCCGAGGTCCCCGTGCAGATCGAGCTGCTGAAGCCGCAACCGATCGAGCGCCAGCCTGCGCCGCCCGCGCCGAAGCAGGTCGAACCTCCGGCCGCCACCGCGCCGGCCGCACCCAGGGCCGCGGCACCGAAGCCCGCACCGCCACCCGAGCCGGTCCTCACGTCGACGCAGACGGCCGAGCACGGCGAGCCGCCGCCGGCCGCTGCGTCCGCGGCGAGCGGCGTACCGGGTGCATCGGGCGCATCGGGCGCGCACGCCGCATCGGCCGCCGGCGCCAGCAGCGCCGCGACGCCGGGCCCCGCGACCAACGGCGTGAAGTTCGCCGCGCCACCGTCCGGCGACCTGCAGTACGACACGTTCTACAACGGGATGCAGAACATGATCGGCACGATCCACTGGCGCACCGACGGGCGCACCTACGACCTGTCGGTATCGATGCCCGTGCCGTTCGTCGGCCCGTTCACCTATCGCAGCGAGGGCCGCATCGACGCGTTCGGCGTCGCGCCCGAGCGTTACGTCGAGAAGCGCGGCAAGCGGCCGGAAGACATCGCGATCTTCAATCGCGAGATCCGTCAGGTCGTGTTCACGCGCACGCCGAACAACGCGCTGCTGCCCGACGGCGTGCAGGATCGCTTCAGCATGCTGATGCAGTTGTCGGGGCTCGTGCGCGGCAACCCGTCCGCCTACAAGCCGGGCGTCACGCAGCAGTTCTTCGTGATCGACAACAACAGCGGCGAGACCTGGCCGATCACGGTGATCGGCGACGAGCAGGTGCAGACGCAGGCCGGCATCATCGACGCGCGGCACTTCATGCGCCTGCCGCGCCGCGACGGCGACACGCGCCGCATCGACATGTGGCTCGCGCCGTCGCTCGGCTGGCTGCCCGCGCGGCTCGTGCAGAGCGAACCGAACGGCGCGCAGATCGAGCTGCTGTGGCACGGCCGGCTCGCGGTGCCCGCCACGCCGTCCGATGCCGCGCCGGCAGGCGGCGCAACGAACGCGCCCGCCGGCGCATCGACGCCCGATGCTTCGGTCGCGCCGTCCGCGGAACCGGCGCAACCTGCGCCGCCCGCAGCCGTGCAACCACCCGCGCAACCGGCTGCACCGCCGGCGGCGTCGCCTGTCACACAGTGAACGCGCAGGGATCGGCAATTTCGACCGATTACAGATTTCCGTGAAATGGCCGATGACACTCTTTAACAACTATTTCAGTACACCGGCAGACAATAAGAAACGTTTCATAGACATCGGCTTCTAACCGATACACCCCACGCAACGGGAACGGGGTGTGCAGCGCAAGCCCCTTGAAACCGGCAAGGCTCGCCCCACCTAGGGGACAACAAGGCCAGATGCCACTGCGAAGAGGAGTGCCGCCATGCAAATGATCTACAACAGCCCCAACTACTGCGTCGTCGAATTTGCGCCGCAGGCCGGCCATCATCTGATGAATGCCGGCGGATACGAAATCGTCGACAAGAATGCGCAGCGCGAGATCTTCATCGACGGCGAACTTGCCGAACGCTTCCGCGCGCACGTGAAACAGCTGATCGAGGATGAACCGTCGCTCGACGAAGTCGACGAATTCCTCGGGCAATTCGACAGCCTGATGATGATGCCCGTCGTGCTGCACTGACGACCCGCGGCCCGGCGCCTCGTGCGGCCGGGCCATTCGCCGCGCACCGACGCGGCGCCCGCGAGCACTCCGATCATGCCCCCGTCCGGTTCGCCGGCGGGGGCTTTCATTTGGCCGCCCGGCCGGCGCGGCGCGAGGCCGGGCGGCGGTCAGGCGCACCGGCTACAATGACGGTTTTCCCGTCTTCGCCGGTCCTCCGCCCATGTCTGCGACTCCTCTCGCCGCTTCCGTCCCGCTCGACGCGCCCTACACGCGCGGCGCCGCACTGCCCGCGCTGCTGAAATCGCGCATCCTGATCCTCGACGGCGCGATGGGCACGATGATCCAGCGCTACAAGCTCGACGAAGCCGCGTATCGCGGCGAGCGCTTCAAGGATTTCCCGCGCGACATCAAGGGCAACAACGAACTGCTGTCGCTCACGCAGCCGCAGATCATCCGCGAGATCCACGACCAGTACTTCGCGGCCGGCGCCGACATCGTCGAAACCAACACGTTCGGCGCGACGACGGTCGCGCAGGCCGACTACGGGATGGAAGATCTCGTCGTCGAGATGAACATCGAATCGGCGAAGCTCGCGCGCGAATCGGCCGCGAAATACGCGACGCCGGACAAACCGCGCTTCGTCGCGGGCGCGATCGGGCCGACGCCGAAGACGGCGAGCATCTCGCCGGACGTCAACGATCCGGGCGCGCGCAACGTCACGTTCGACGAGCTGCGCGATGCGTACTACCAGCAGGCGAAGGCGCTGCTCGACGGCGGCGTCGACCTGTTCCTCGTCGAGACGATCTTCGACACGCTGAACGCGAAAGCCGCGCTGTTCGCGCTCGACGAGCTGTTCGAAGACACCGGCGAGCGCCTGCCGATCATGATCTCGGGCACCGTCACCGACGCGTCCGGCCGGATCCTGTCGGGCCAGACGGTCGAGGCATTCTGGAATTCGCTGCGCCACGCGAAGCCGCTCACGTTCGGCCTGAACTGCGCGCTCGGCGCGGCGCTGATGCGCCCGTACATCGCCGAGCTCGCGAAGCTGTGCGACACCTACGTGTCGTGCTACCCGAACGCGGGCCTGCCGAACCCGATGAGCGACACCGGCTTCGACGAAACGCCGGACGTCACGTCGGGCCTGCTGAAGGAATTCGCGCAGGCCGGGCTCGTGAACCTCGCGGGCGGCTGCTGCGGCACGACGCCCGAGCACATCGCCGAGATCGCGAAGGCGCTCGCCGACGTGAAGCCGCGCCGCTGGCCGAACCAGTACAGCGACAACGCCTGACCCGACCGCCCCACGCCCTTCATTACACGAATTCGCACCGCCATGACCGATCACATGATGCGCCTTGCCGGCCTCGAGCCGTTCAACGTCACGTCCGGAACGCTCTTCATCAACGTCGGTGAACGCACCAACGTCACCGGCTCGAAGGCGTTCGCGCGGATGATCCTCAACGGCCAGTTCGACGAGGCGCTCGCCGTCGCGCGCCAGCAGGTCGAGAACGGCGCGCAGGTGATCGACATCAACATGGACGAGGCGATGCTCGATTCGAAGGCGGCGATGGTGCGCTTCCTGAACCTGATCGCGTCGGAGCCGGACATCGCGCGCGTGCCGATCATGATCGACTCGTCGAAGTGGGACGTGATCGAGGCCGGCCTCAAGTGCGTGCAGGGCAAGGCGATCGTGAACTCGATCTCGCTGAAGGAAGGCGAGGAAGCGTTCCGCCACCACGCGAACCTGATCCGCCGCTACGGCGCGGCAGCCGTCGTGATGGCGTTCGACGAGACGGGCCAGGCCGATACCTACGAGCGCAAGACCGAGATCTGCAAGCGCTCGTACGACTTCCTCGTGAACGAAGTCGGCTTCCCGCCGGAAGACATCATCTTCGACCCGAACATCTTCGCGGTCGCGACCGGTATCGAGGAGCACAACAACTACGCGGTCGACTTCATCGAGGCGACCCGCTGGATCAAGCAGAACCTGCCGTACGCGAAGGTGAGCGGCGGCGTGTCGAACGTGTCGTTCTCGTTCCGCGGCAACGACCCGGTGCGCGAGGCGATCCACACCGTGTTCCTGTACCACGCGATCCAGGCCGGGATGGACATGGGCATCGTGAACGCCGGCCAGCTCGGCGTGTATGCCGACCTCGACGCCGAGTTGCGCGAGCGCGTCGAGGACGTGATCCTGAACCGCCGCGCGGATTCGACCGACCGGCTCCTCGAGATCGCCGACAAGTTCAAGGCCGGCGGCGCGAAGAAGGAAGAGAACCTCGAGTGGCGCAACCAGCCGGTCGAGAAACGGCTCTCGCATGCGCTCGTGCACGGCATCACGACCTTCATCGTCGAGGACACCGAAGAAGTGCGCGCGAAGATCGACGCGGCGGGCGGTCGCCCGATCAACGTGATCGAAGGCCCGTTGATGGACGGGATGAACATCGTCGGCGACCTGTTCGGCCAGGGCAAGATGTTCCTGCCGCAGGTCGTGAAATCGGCGCGCGTGATGAAGCAGGCGGTGGCGCACCTGATCCCGTTCATCGAGGAAGAGAAGCGCCTCCTCGCGGAAGCGGGCGGCGACGTGCGCGCGAAGGGCAAGATCGTCATCGCGACCGTGAAGGGCGACGTGCATGACATCGGCAAGAACATCGTGTCGGTCGTGCTCCAGTGCAACAACTTCGAAGTGGTCAACATGGGCGTGATGGTCCCGTGCAACGAGATCCTCGCGAAGGCGAAGGTCGAGGGCGCGGACATCATCGGGCTGTCGGGCCTCATCACGCCGAGCCTCGAGGAAATGGCCTACGTCGCGTCCGAAATGCAGCGCGACGACTATTTCCGCGTGAAGAAGATCCCGCTGCTGATCGGCGGCGCGACGACGTCGCGCGTGCACACGGCCGTGAAGATCGCGCCGCACTACGAGGGCCCGGTCGTCTACGTGCCCGACGCGTCGCGTTCGGTGTCGGTCGCGTCGAGCCTGCTGTCCGACGAAGGCGCGACGAAGTACCTCGACGAACTGAAGTCCGACTACGAACGCATCCGCGACCAGCACGCGAACCGCAAGGCGCAGCCGATGGTCACGCTCGCCGCAGCCCGCGCGAACAGGACGAAGGTCGACTGGGCCGGCTACACGCCCGTGAAGCCGAAGTTCATCGGCCGCCGCGTGTTCAAGAACTACGACCTGAACGAGCTCGCGAACTACATCGACTGGGGCCCGTTCTTCCAGACATGGGACCTCGCGGGCCCGTACCCGGCGATCCTGAACGACGAGATCGTCGGCGAATCGGCGCGGCGCGTGTTCTCCGACGCGAAATCGATGCTCGCGCGCCTGATCCAGGGCCGCTGGCTAAGCGCGAACGGCGTGATCGCGCTGCTGCCGGCGAACACCGTCAACGACGACGACATCGAGATCTACAGCGACGAGTCGCGCTCGGAAGTGCTGCTCACGTGGCGCAACCTGCGCCAGCAGAGCGTGCGCCCGGTGGTCGACGGCGTGATGCGGCCGAACCGCTCGCTCGCCGACTTCATCGCGCCGAAGGAATCGGGCGTCGCCGACTACATCGGGATGTTCGCGGTGACGGCCGGCCTCGGCGTCGACGTGAAGGAAAAGCAGTTCGAAGCCGACCACGACGACTACAGCGCGATCATGCTGAAGGCGCTCGCCGACCGCTTCGCGGAAGCGTTCGCGGAAGCGATGCACGCGCGCGTGCGACGCGAGCTGTGGGGTTACGCAAGCGGCGAGACGCTCGACAACGACGCGCTGATCGCCGAAAAGTACGCGGGCATCCGCCCGGCGCCCGGCTACCCGGCCTGCCCCGACCACCTCGTGAAGCGCGACATGTTCGACGTGCTGCATGCGGACGAGATCGGCATGAGCGTGACCGAATCGCTGGCGATGCTGCCGGCCGCGAGCGTGTCGGGCTTCTACCTCGCGCATCCGGACAGCCGCTATTTCTCGGTCGGTAAAATCGGGCAGGATCAGCTCGAGGACTACGCGCGGCGCATGGCGCTGTCGCTCGACGACGCGCGCCGCGCGCTCGCGCCGCAGCTCTGATCGAAGCGAACGGGTGGCCGACCGCCCGTTTGGTCAGACAAAAAGAAAAAGCCCGCTCGGAAGCGGGCTTTTTCTTGCCATACTCAAGCTTTCTTGCTGCCGGGCAAGGAAGCTCAGAAGCCCCAGTGCACGTCGGCTTCGCCGGCTTTCGCCTCGCGCAGCATCGTAAGGAACGGCGCGACGCGCTGGGCCAGGCTCGGCGGCACTTCGTGGTGCGCGTGGTCGGCTTCGTCCTCATGGAAATGGCCGGCGTGCTCGGCGCGCTCCTGCTTCGCCTGCGCAACCGCGCCTTCCAGCTTCGCGATCGCGTGGTCCAGCTCGTCGTGCGTAATCACACCGCGCTCGCCCAGTTGCTTGCCGACGAGGCCCAGCACATACACGGCGAAATCCTTCAGCACGTCGAGATCCTGTGCCGCCTTGCTCTTGAACGTAATCATGACAATTCCCTTTTCATCTTGTTGTGCCTGCGCGGCGCGGTTGGGGAACGCCGGCAGACCGGCGTCCGGCCTCGCGGACGCGGGCCGCCTGAGCGGCATATTAGCACCTGTTAAAATTCTGCGATCCCTGAAACGCGCGCTTAAAAAGCGCGCCGGCGGGCCGGCGTTTCCGGCCGCCACCAACGAAGCCTTCTACCAGCATGCTGCCAGCACACAAACAGACCCTCGAAGCCCTGCTCGCGGATAGCGTCAAGCAGGTCGCACACGCACTGAAAGGCGCCGACGCGGCAAACGCCGACGTAGCGTTCGTCGCCCCGGCCATCACGCTGGAGCGCCCGAAGGTCGCCGCGCACGGCGACGTCGCGTGCAACGTCGCGATGCAGCTCGCCAAGCCGCTCGGCGCGAACCCGCGCCAGCTCGCCGAGCAGATCGTCGCCGCGCTCACCGCGCAGCCGGCCGCGCAAGGGCTCGTCGAAGCCGCCGAGATCGCCGGCCCCGGCTTCATCAACCTGCGCCTGTCGGCCGCCGCGAAGCAGGCGGTGATCGCCGCCGTGTTCGACCAGGGCCGCGCGTTCGGCACGTCGGATCGCGAGAAAGGCAAGCAGGTGTTGCTCGAATTCGTGTCGGCGAACCCGACCGGCCCGCTGCACGTCGGCCACGGCCGCCAGGCCGCGCTCGGCGACGTGCTCGCGAACGTGATCGCGAGCCAGGGCTACGCGGTGCACCGCGAGTTCTACTACAACGACGCGGGCGTGCAGATCGGCAACCTCGCGATCTCGACGCAGGCGCGCGCGCGCGGCCTGAAGCCGGGCGACGCGGGCTGGCCGGAAGCCGCGTACAACGGCGAATACATCGCCGACATCGCACGCGACTACCTGAACGGCGAAACGGTCGCCGCGTCGGACGGCGAACCCGTCAAGGGCACGGGCGACGTCGAGGATCTCGACGCGATCCGCAAGTTCGCGGTCACGTACCTGCGTCGCGAGCAGGACATGGACCTGCAGGCGTTCGGCGTGAAGTTCGACCAGTACTATCTCGAATCGTCGCTGTACAGCGAAGGCCGCGTCGAGAAGACGGTCGACGCGCTGGTCAAGGCCGGCATGACCTACGAGCAGGACGGCGCGCTGTGGCTGCGCACGACCGACGAAGGCGACGACAAGGATCGCGTGATGCGCAAGTCGGACGGCACGTACACGTACTTCGTGCCGGACGTCGCATATCACGTGGCGAAGTGGGAACGCGGCTTCACGAAGGTGATCAACATCCAGGGCTCGGATCACCACGGCACGATCGCACGCGTGCGCGCAGGCCTGCAGGGGCTGCACGTCGGGATCCCGAAGGGCTATCCCGACTACGTGCTGCACAAGATGGTCACCGTGATGCGCGACGGCCAGGAAGTGAAGCTGTCGAAGCGCGCGGGCAGCTACGTGACGGTCCGTGACCTGATCGAATGGTCGGGCGGCGCGGCGCCGGGCCAGGAAGCGGCACCCGACCTGATCGACGAGGCGACCATCACACGCGGCCGCGACGCGGTCCGATTCTTCCTGATCTCCCGCAAGGCCGACACCGAATTCGTGTTCGACATCGACCTCGCGCTGAAACAGAACGATGAGAACCCGGTCTATTACGTCCAGTACGCGCATGCGCGGATCTGCTCGGTGCTCAACGAACTGAAGTCGCGCTACAACGTCGACGCCGCGCAGCTGCCGGGCGCCGACCTGTCGCAGCTCACGAGCCCGCAGGCCACGTCGCTGATGCAGAAGCTCGCCGAGTATCCGGACATGCTCACGCACGCGGCGAACGAGCTGGCGCCGCACGCGGTCGCGTTCTACCTGCGCGATCTCGCTGGTGAATTCCACTCGTTCTACAATGCGGAGCGCGTGCTGGTCGACGACGAAGCGCCGCGCAATGCGCGCGCCGCGCTCCTCGCCGCGACCCGGCAGGTGCTCGAGAACGGTCTGGCGGTGCTCGGCGTGTCCGCGCCCGCCAAGATGTAAGGACGCAAGCGGCCCGAACCGGGCAGCGAATGGCCGCGGCAGCGCCCGCCACGGGAGCGCCCGCCGCGGCCTTTTCACGATTCTTTTTGCAGGTGACTCAAGCAATGGCACAACCACGCCGCACTTCGAAGCAATCGAAACAAGCCGGAGGAACATTTCTTGGAATCGTGCTGGGCCTGATCGTCGGCCTCGCGATCGCGGTGGTGGTGGCGCTCTACATCACGCGTTCGCCGTCGCCGTTCGTGTCGAAGGTCGCGCCGCCGCCGGCGGACAACGCCGCGAGCCAGCCGCAGCAGTTCGACCCGAACCGCGCGCTGCAGGGCAAGACGCCCGGCCAGCCGGTGCCGCAGGCCGCGCAGCCCGCGCCGCCCAACACCGCGCCCGGCCAGGCCGCGAACCAGACCCAGGGTGGCCTGCTGCCCGAGCCGCAGATCGTCGAAGTGCCGCCGTCGGCCAACGGGTCGAGCGGCTCGAACAACACCGGCAGCTCGGGCAACACGACCGCGTCGAACAATACGTCGTCGGGTAACGGCGTCGCCGTCGCACCGAAGCCGGCCGACACCACGCCGCCGCCGAAGAAGACGCAGCAAGCGCAGCAACAGCAGCAAGGCGGCGAGGACGACCTCGCGCGCTTCGCCGCGCAGAAGCAGGCGCAGCAGGCCGCCGCGCAAAAACAGCAGCAACAGCAGCAGGCCGCGAACACGCCGAAGCCGACGTCGTCGGCCACTGCCGCCGCCGCCGCGACAGCGAAGCCGCCGGCCGCGAGCGACGCGAATACCGGCTACTTCCTGCAGGTCGGCGCGTACAAGACGGAAGGCGACGCCGAGCAGCAGCGCGCGCGCCTCGGCTTCCAGGGCTTCGAATCGAAGGTGTCGAAGCGCGATGTCAGCGGCGTGACCTATTTCCGCGTGCGCGTCGGCCCGTTCTCGAAGTTCGAGGATATGAACTCGGCCCGTCAGCGCCTGTCCGATGCAGGTGTCGACACGGCTGTGATCCGCTTCACGAAGCAGTAAGCAGCCGGTCGAGCCCACGCAGAACCCGTTACGTTTCGTAACCCGAGCAACTGATTCGACGTTCACAACATGAAAAAACTGCTTAGCACGCTCCTTCTGTCCCTGGGCCTCGCGGCCGGCTTCGCCCAGGCAACCCCTGCCGCACCGGTCGCCGGCAAGGACTTCGAGGTGATGAAGTCGCCGCAGCCGGTGTCCGCGCCGGCCGGCAAGGTCGAGGTGATCGAGTTCTTCTGGTACGGCTGCCCGCACTGCTACGAATTCGAGCCGACGCTCGAGGCCTGGGTGAAGAAGCAGGGGAACAACATCGACTTCAAGCGCGTGCCGGTCGCATTCCGTGACGATTTCGTCCCGCACTCGAAGCTGTTCTATGCGGTGTCCGCGCTCGGCATCTCCGAGAAGGTTACGCCGGCGATCTTCAACGCGATCCACAAGCAGAAGAACTACCTGCTGACGCCGCAGGCGCAGGCCGACTTCCTGGCCACGCAAGGCGTCGACAAGAAGAAGTTCATGGACGCGTACAACTCGTTCAGCGTGCAGGGCGAGGTGAACCAGTCGGCCAAGCTGCTGAAGGACTACGCGATCGACGGCGTGCCGACGGTCGTCATCCAGGGCAAGTACAAGACGGGCCCCGCTTACACGAACAGCATCCCGGGTACCGCCCAGGCGCTCGATTTCCTCGTGAAGCAGGTTCAGGACAAGAAGCTCTGATCCCCGCCCGCGCGCCGGCATGACTACTCCGCTGAAGGTCTTCATCACCGGCGCATCGAGCGGCCTCGGCCTCGCGATGGCCGAGGAATACGCCCGCCAGGGCGCCACGCTCGCGCTCGTCGCGCGACGCACCGACGCGCTCGATGCGTTCGCGCGGCGTTTCCCCAAGCTGTCCATCTCCGTCTATTCCGCCGACGTGCGCGACGCCGACGCGCTCGCGACGGCCGCCGCGTCGTTCATCGCGACGCACGGCTGCCCCGACGTCGTGATCGCGAACGCGGGCATCAGCCAGGGCGCCGTCACGGGCCAGGGCGATCTCGCGACGTTCCGCAACGTGATGGACATCAACTACTACGGGATGGTCGCGACGTTCGAGCCGTTCGTCGGCCCGATGACGGCCGCGCGCCACGGCACGCTGGTCGGTGTCGCGAGCGTCGCCGGCGTGCGCGGCCTGCCCGGCTCGGGCGCGTACAGCGCGTCGAAATCGGCTGCGATCAAGTATCTCGAAGCGCTGCGCGTCGAGCTGCGCCCGGCCGGCGTCGGCGTCGTGACGATCGCGCCCGGCTACATCCGCACGCCGATGACCGCGCACAACCCGTACCGGATGCCGTTCCTGATGGACGCCGACCGCTTCGCCGCACGCGCGGCGCGCGCGATTGCGCGGCAGCACGCGTTCCGCGTGATTCCGTGGCAGATGGGCGTCGTCGCGAAGGTGCTGCACGTGCTGCCGCGCTCGCTATACGACCGCCTGTTCGAGAAGGCGCCGCGCAAGCCGAAGGGCGGCGCGCACTGAAGGGTTTCCGGCCCGCCGCGCGGCTCGTTCGGCACCTCGATCGCCGCGACGGCGCTCCGGTTCCGGCGGCACAAGCGTCGTTTCCCCCCTCTCCGCGCCCGCTTCCCGCCGGCTCACACCGGGCAGCGCGCCCGCCCCGCGTTCGCAGCCGGACCTGATTCCCCTGCCGGCTGCACGCCCCTCTTTCACCGGTCCCGCCGCCTCCTGTACGCACGTGTCCGGCCAGCCCCATTTGCGGCGCCCTCTCCGCCGCCCCAACACCCGTTCCGTCGCGAACGCAGCCGTTTTTCGGTCAATTCGCCGCGTTCCGGCGCCTTTTTTCACGCGTCGCACGCATTGACGGTATGCTATTCGCCAGCCGCGCCGGCCCCGTCCGCTTCCGGGCCGCGCCCGCATCCCGTCACCCAGCAAAAAACACAAGCCACGTGGGAGATCCTATGCACGTCAAGCTGTTCGCCGCAGCCGCGGTCGCCGCCGCACTCGCCGCCCCCGGCCTCGCCGCCAAGCCGCTCACTGTCTGCACGGAATCGAGCCCGGACGGCTTCGACGTCGTGCAGTACAACTCGCTCGTCACGACCAACGCATCGGCCGACGTGATCTTCAACACGCTCGTGTCGTACGACGAAGCCGCGAAAAAGGTCGTGCCCGCGCTCGCCGACAAATGGGACGCGAGCGCCGACGGCCTCACCTACACGTTCCACCTGCGCCCGGACGTCGCGTTCCAGACCACCGACTATTTCAAGCCGGGCCGCGCGCTCGACGCGGACGACGTCGTGTTCACGTTCGCGCGGATGCTCGACGATTCGAACCCGTGGCACAAGGTGGCCGGCGCGAGCGGCTTCCCGCACGCGCAGTCGATGGGCCTCGTGAAGCTCGTGAAGTCGGTCACGAAGGTCGACGACAGCACGGTGAAGTTCGTGCTGAACGAGCCGAACGCGACGTTCGTGCCGATCCTGACGATGGGCTTCGCGTCGATCTACTCGGCCGAATACGCGGACCAGTTGCTGAAGGCCGGCAAGCAGGCCGACCTGAACGCGAAGCCGGTCGGCACGGGCCCGTTCGTGCTGAAGAGCTACACGAAGGACGCGCTGATCCGCTACGACGTGAACCCGACGTACTGGGGCACGAAGCCGAAGGTCGACCGGCTGATCTACGCGATCACGCCCGACCCGTCGGTGCGCCTGCAGAAGGTGAAGGCCGGCGAATGCCAGATCGCGCTGTCGCCGAAACCGCAGGACGTGCTCGCCGCGAAGGGCGAAAGCGCGCTGAAGGTCGTGCAGACGCCCGCGTTCATGACCGCGTTCGTCGCGCTGAACACGCAGAAGAAGCCGCTCGACAACGACAAGGTGCGCGAGGCGCTGAACCTCGCGTTCGATCGCGCGACCTACCTGAAGGTCGTGTTCGACAACACCGCGACGGCCGCGAACAACCCGTATCCGCCGAACACGTGGAGCTACGCGAAGGATGTCGCGCCGTATGCGTACGATCCCGCGAAGGCGAAGCAGTTGCTCGCGCAGGCCGGCTTCCCGAACGGCTTCTCGACGACGATCTGGACGCGCCCGACCGGCAGCGTGCTGAATCCGAACCCGAAGGTCGGCGCGGAACTGCTGCAGGCCGACCTCGCGAAGATCGGCGTGAAGGCGGAAGTGAAGGTGATCGAATGGGGCGAGCTGATCAAGCAGGCGAAGCTCGGCCAGCACGACATGCTGTTCATGGGCTGGGCCGGCGACAACGGCGATCCGGACAACTACCTGTCGCCGCTGTTCAGCTGCAATGCGGTGAAGTCGGGCATCAACTTCGCGCGCTTCTGCGACGCGCAGCTCGACAAGCTGATCGCCGACGGCAAGTCAACCGCTGACCAGGCCAAGCGCGCGAAGCTGTACGAAACCGCGCAGAAGATCATCCACGACCAGGCGCTGTGGATCCCGCTCGGCTACCCGACCGCCGCGGCGCTCACGCGCACGAACGTGAGCGGTTATCGCGTGAGTCCGTTCGGGCGGCAGAACTTCACGACGGTCGCCGTGCAGTAACCGCCCGTGGCGCACAAGCGACGGCGTTCGCGCCGCTCGCTTGCGGCCCGCGCGCTTCGCTTGCTACACTCCGCTCCTATTCCTCATACCGGACGCCAGCCAAAGTGAACAACTAAGCCTTCCCAAAATGTTTTCGCCGCCGTGCCACGCACGCCGCGCGAATGTCTTCACGCATTTTCGGAGGTGCTTATGGCTGCAGCCACGCTCACCGGCGCGCTCGTCGCGCTTCATCACGTTTCCTTCCGCTTCGACAACGGCTTCACGCTGTTCGATTCGCTCGACCTTTCCATCGATCGCACGCCGACGGGCATCGTCGGCCGCAACGGCATCGGCAAGAGCCAGCTCGCGCAACTGATCGCGGGCCGCTGCGCGCCGAGCTCGGGGACGATCGACCGGCATGCGCCGGTCGCCTACGTCGCGCAGCAGCACGACGACGCAGCAGCCGGCCCGCGGACCGTCGCGCAGATCGCCGCGCTCGATGCGCCGCTCGGCGCGCTGGCGCGTCTCGCGAACGGCCGCGCGGAGCCGCACGACTTCGACCTGATCGGCGATCGCTGGGATCTCGCCGAACGCCTGCGCACGGCGCTCGACGCGGCCGGCCTGCACGACGTGCGGCCCGACACGCCCGCGCATGCGCTCAGCGGCGGCCAGCTCGCGCGCGTCGCGCTGATCGGCGCGCTGCTGTCCGGCGCCGGCCTGCTGGTGCTCGACGAACCGACCAACCATCTCGACGCACCGGGCCGCGCATGGCTGCGCACGGCGCTCGACGGCTGGCGCGGCGGCCTCGTCATCGTGAGCCACGACCGTGCACTGCTCGCCAACGTGCAGCGCATCGTCGAGCTGACACCGCAAGGCGCGCGCTCGTACGGCGGCAACTACGCGCTCTACCGCGCGCAGCGCGACGCTGAACAGGACGCTGCGCAGGCCGCGCTCGATCATGCGCGCACCGAGCGCGGGCGCGTCAGGCGCAGGCTCGAACAGGAGCACGACACGATCCAGCGTCACGCGGCCGGCTCGCTGCGCGATGCGAAGGCGGCCAACCTGTCGTCGATGGCAAAACAGAGCCGCAAGGGTGCGGCGCGCAACATCATGGGACAGGTCCGGCGCCATCAGGACGAATTCAAGACGACGCTCGACGAACGCGTGCAGCAGGCGGCCGCGCGCGTCGAAGCCGATGCGCCCGTGCTCGTGTCGCTGCCGGGCACCGAGGTCAGCGCGCGCCGCCAGTTGTTCACGCTCGAACGCGCGCACCTGCCGTGGCGCGTGGCCGGCGATGCCGATGCGATCACGTGGTCGGCGAGCGGCGCCGTGCGCATCGCGCTGACGGGCCCGAACGGCTGCGGCAAATCGACGTTGCTGCGGATGCTCGCGGGCGAGCTCGCGCCGCGTTCAGGCACATGCACGACGCACGTGAGCGCCGCGTATCTCGACCAGCGGCTCGCGCTGCTCGATCCCGAGCGCTCGATCGTCGAGCAGTTGGGGCTGCTCGATACGCCGCTCACCGAAGGCGACCTGCGCAGCCGCCTCGCGCTGTTGCAGCTCGACGCGACACGCGCGACGCAGCCTGCGCGGCGACTGAGCGGCGGCGAACGGTTGAAGGCCGCACTCGCGTGCGCGTTGTGGCGCGGCACGCCCGCGCAACTGCTGCTGCTCGACGAGCCGACCAATCACCTCGATCTCGAATCGGTGCGCGCAATCGAAGCCGCGCTGGCCGGCTTCCCGGGCGCGATCGTGGTCGCGTCGCACGACCCCGCGTTTCTCGCGGCGCTCGAACCGACGCACACGATGCAATGGCATCGCGACGGGTGGCGCTACGAACCCGTCGTCTAAGGAGAACGAAGCAGTATCAGTTGGCGGTGCGGAACCGCAGCACGCCGTCGCCGCCCTGCTCGCGCACGAGTTCGCCCGCGAGCCACAGCAGGTTCAGGTGCGCGAGCGCCTCGCCGAGCGCGAACGTCATCTGGTGGATGTCGAGCTCGCGGCGGCGGAACATGATCGGCACGATGTCGGCCGCGCTCATCGGCTGCTCCGCGCACGCGACGCGCACTTCGTCGAGCCGCGCGTCGTGGTGTTCGCGCAGTTGCACGATGCGCGTGCGCACACCGCGGAACGGCTTGCCGTGCGACGGCAGCACGAGCGTGTCGGGCGCCATCGTCTCGTAGCGGCCGAGCGACCGCAGGTACAGCGCGAGCGGGTTCGCTTCCGGCTCGAGGTCGAACACGGACACGTTCGTCGAGATGCGCGGCAGCACCATGTCGCCCGAGATCAGCACGCCGTCCGCTTCGCTGTGCAGCGCGCAATGTTCAGGCGAATGGCCGTAGCCGGTGACGACGTGCCAGGTGCGCGCGCCGATCGTCACCGCGTCGCCTTCGCGCAGCCGCCGGTAGCGCGGCGGCACGGCCGGCACGAGATCCGAGTAGTAGCTGCGGCGATTGCGCAGCTTGTCGAGCGCGGCGGGATCGGTCAGCCCGTGGCGCGCGAAATGATCGGCGGCGGCCGCGCCGCCCGCGTTCGAGCCGTTGCCGGCCGCCATCAGGCAGCCGAACATGTATTCGCCGAGCGTCATCCACAGCCGCACGTTCCAGCGACCCTTGTCGCCGCCTTCGCACAGCCAGTTCGCGAGACCGAAGTGATCGGGGTGGCAGTGCGTGACGAGCACGCGCAGCACGGGCAGGCCGTCGAGATGCGTGTCGAAGATCTGCTCCCAGTGCGTGCGGATCGCGTCCGACGAGATCCCGCAATCGACGATCGTCCAGCCGGCCTGCCCGTCGATCTCGTCGCGCAGCAGCCAGAGGTTGATGTGGTCGAGCGAGAACGGCAGCGGCATGCGCAGCCAGCGCACGCCGGGCGCGACCTCGAACGTGTCGCCCGCGGCGGGCAGCGTGTCGGCGAAGGGATAGTCGAGTTGGTGTTCCAATGCGTTCATCGGTGGGGCGTCTCGTCGTTATCGGTGCGAATGCGCGCCGGCGGCAGGCCGCGGCGGGCGGTGCGTCGATTCTATCGCCGTCGCGCGAAACGCGTGCCCGGCCGCCGCCGGGCCGTCAAAAAAAGTTCGTGTCAGAATCGGTTCCGTACCCGTATCTTTACGCGAAGATGCACCGAACGGCACACAACGACGGATAACCCGCCGCTTGCCGGCCGGCCTCGCGTCGCCGCAAAGTCTTTGAACCGCCCGCTTGGGCGGTAAAATGGCGAGTGCTTACAGCCCCTCCCGAACGAGCCTGCACTCGATGAATCACTTCCCCAAACTGCTGTCGTCGCAGATCGGTTTCGACGTCGCGCAGACGATGCTCGAATACTTCGATCGCCACTACCGGATCTTCCGCGAAGCGGCCGTCGCCGCCAAGGCGCTGTTCGAGCACACCGACTGGCACGGGCTGCAGCGGCTCGCGCGCGAGCGGATCACGTCGTACGACGATCGCGTGCAGGAATGCGTCGAGGTGCTGGAAGACGAATACGACGCGGAGAACATCGACGACGAGGTCTGGCAGCAGATCAAGCTGCACTACATCGGCCTGCTCACGTCGCATCGCCAGCCCGAGTGCGCGGAGACGTTCTTCAATTCGGTGTGCTGCAAGATCCTGCACCGCTCGTATTTCAGCAACGATTTCATCTTCGTGCGCCCGGCGATCTCGACCGAGTATCTCGAGAACGACGAGCCGGCCGCGAAACCGACCTACCGAGCGTACTACCCGGGCACCGACGGGCTCGCGGTCACGCTCGAGCGCATCGTCACGAACTTCCAGCTCGACCCGCCGTTCGAGGATCTCTCGCGCGACATCGCGTGCGTGATGCAGGCGATCCACGACGAATTCGGCCACTTCGACGCAGCGCCGAATTTCCAGATCCACGTGCTGTCGTCGCTGTTCTTCCGCAACAAGAGCGCGTACATCGTCGGCCGCATCATCAATGCCGACCGCGTGCTGCCGTTTGCGGTGCCGATCCGCCACGTGCGTCCCGGCCTGCTCGCGCTCGACACCGTGCTGCTGCGCCGCGAGCTGCTGCAGATCATCTTCAGCTTCTCGCACTCGTATTTCCTCGTCGACATGGGCGTGCCGTCCGCGTATGTGGACTTCCTGTGCACGATCATGCCCGGCAAGCCGAAGGCGGAAATCTACACGTCGGTCGGCCTGCAGAAGCAGGGCAAGAACCTGTTCTACCGTGACCTGCTGCACCACCTGTCGCATTCGAGCGACCGCTTCATCATCGCGCCCGGGATCAAGGGCCTCGTGATGCTCGTGTTCACGCTGCCGTCGTTCCCGTACGTGTTCAAGATCATCAAGGATCAGTTCCCGCCGCCGAAGGAAACGACGCGCGCGCAGATCATGGAGAAGTACCAGCTCGTGAAGCGCCACGACCGCCTCGGGCGGATGGCCGACACGCTCGAGTATTCGAGCGTCGCGCTGCCGCTCGCGCGGCTCGACCACGCGCTGGTGCGCGAGCTCGAGAAGGAAGTGCCGTCGCTGCTCGAATACGAGGACGACAATCTCGTGATCAGGCACCTGTACATCGAGCGCCGGATGACGCCGCTGAACCTGTATCTGCAGAACGGCACCGACGCGGACATCGAGCACGGCGTGAAGGAGTACGGCAACGCGGTGAAGGAGCTGATGAAGGCGAACATCTTCCCCGGCGACATGCTGTACAAGAACTTCGGCGTCACGCGCCACGGCCGCGTCGTGTTCTACGACTACGACGAGATCGAGTACCTGACCGACTGCAACGTGCGCCGCGTGCCGCCGCCGCGCAACGAGGAAGACGAGCTGTCCGGCGAACCGTGGTATACCGTCGGCCCGCACGACATCTTTCCGGAGACCTACGGGCCGTTCCTGCTCGGCGACCCGCGCGTGCGGGGCGTGTTCATGAAACATCACGCGGACTTTTTCGATCCCGCGCTGTGGCAGGCGAGCAAGGACAAACTACTGCAGGGCGAATTGCCCGATTTTTATCCGTACGACGCGGCGCTGCGCTTTAGCGTGCGCTACCCGGAGCGCTTCGGCGCGACGGACCAGAACGACGGTGAAGGCGACGCGCAGCGCGCCGCCTGACACCGGTTATACCGAACCCGATATCGACCCGATTTCCGAAAACGGAATCCACACCGATGAACACCCCAGTCAATCCGCTCTCGCACCTGTTCGACAACAACGACGCCTGGGTCAGGCGCAAGCTCGCCGACGATCCCGAGTTCTTCACGCGCCTCGCCGACCAGCAGGCGCCGGAATATCTGTGGATCGGCTGCTCGGATTCGCGCGTGCCCGCGAACCAGATCATCGGCCTGCCGCCGGGCGAAGTATTCGTCCACCGCAACATCGCGAACGTCGTCGTGCACAGCGACCTGAACTGCCTGTCGGTGATCCAGTTTGCGGTCGACATCCTGCGCGTGAAGCACATCATGGTCGTCGGCCACTATGGCTGCTCGGGCGTGAACGCGGCGCTGCACAACCGCCGCGTCGGCCTCGCGGACAACTGGCTGCATCACGTGCAGGACGTGCGCGAGCGCCACGCGGCACTGCTCGACGAATGGCCGGTGGGCGAAGCGCGCTATCGCCGCCTGATCGAGTTGAACGCGATCGAGCAGGTCGTCAACGTGTGCCGCACGACGATCGTCAACGACGCATGGGCGCGCGGCCAGTCGCTCACCGTGCACGGGCTCGTGTACGGCGTGCATGACGGCCGGATGCGCAACCTCGGGATGGCCGTGTCGAACTTCGAAGCGCTCGACGAAACCTACAAGCGCTGCGTCGCCGCGCTCACCGCGGGCGGCCAGCATGCGCCCGACAACGACATGGTCGCCGCCGATGCCGCGCAAATGAACGAAGTCGCGCAGGCCGTGGTCGATACGCTGAAGCCATGCACGGACGCGAAGTAAGCCCGCGTTCCGCGTCGGCGGCGACGCAACGGCAACCTGCATCGAACTGACCTTCGAACTGACCTGACGCCGTCACCACGGCACTGCAAAGGAGCGGCGAACATGAAAACCGTACTGATCGTCGGCGCATCGCGCGGCCTCGGCCGCGAATTCGTCCGGCAATACCGGCGCGACGGCTGGAACGTGATCGCCACCGCGCGCGACGACGCGTCGCTCGCCGCGCTGCGCGCGCTCGGCGCGCAAGCGCATGCGCTCGACATCGCGCAGCCCGAGCAGATCGCGGCGCTCGGCTGGAAGCTCGACGGCGAGCGGCTCGATGCGGCCGTGCTCGTGTCTGGCGTCTACGGGCCGCGCACCGAAGGCGTCGAGACGATCACCGCCGAGGATTTCGACGCGGTGATGCACACGAACGTGCGCGGGCCGATGCAGTTGCTGCCGATCCTGCTGCCGCTCGTCGAGGATGCGCGCGGCGTGCTGGCCGTCGTGTCGAGCCGGATGGGCAGCATCGCCGAGGCAACCGGCACGACCGGCTGGCTGTACCGCGCAAGCAAGGCCGCGCTGAACGACGTGCTGCGCATCGCGTCGCTGCAAACGCGCCATGCAGCGTGCATCTCGCTGCATCCCGGCTGGGTGCGCACCGACATGGGCGGCGCGCAGGCCGCGATCGATCCGGAAACCAGCGTGACCGGCATGCGCCGCGTGATCGCCGAAGCCGGCGCGGACGTGTCGCAGGCGAACGGCCGTTTCTTCCAGTACGACGGCGTCGAGCTGAGCTGGTGATCCGCAGTCACAACCGAGCGTCGTTAATTCCCGTTTCGCATGATTTTGAACCGACCTGACGCGTGTCCGTGCGGCGGCGCGTCCCCTGCTCCCGCCGGCAAAGCGCCGGCCCCGCGCTATGCGGCCTGCTGCGGCCGCTTCATCGACGGTGGCGAAGCCGCGCCGACCGCGCTCGAATTGATGCGTTCGCGGTACAGCGCGTACGTGCTCGGCGCGACCGGCTACCTGCGCGCGACGTGGGCGGCGCGCACCTGCCCGCCCGATCTCGACACCGACCCCGACGCGCCCGACGCGCCGCGCTGGCTCGGCCTCGCGGTAAAACGCCACGTGCCGCTCGACGAACGGCACGCGGAGGTCGAATTCGTGGCCCGCTACAAGGTTGGCGGACGCGCTTACCGGCTCCACGAGACCAGCCGCTTCGAGCGCGACGAACACGGTTTCTGGCGCTATGTCGACGGCGAAGTAAGTGAACGCTGACAAATAGTTGCTGTGTCAGACGCCGGGTAATTCCCGCATTGCACAACCCGATTTTGTCGGGCTACGATGGCCGTCAGATTGGTCAAGTTGCATGGCAGGGCTTACGAATGGCGTTCAGCAAGGTATTGGTGGGATGGATGGCGGCGTGTGCGCTGTCGGCCGCTCAGGCCGGTACGCTGCCGAACGCCAATACGGGTACCGGCCCCGCAAGCGGGTCGCTCGCCCACGGCGAACGCTTCGATTACAGCAACTCGAACCTGCCGCAGGTCGCGGCCGGCCTCAACGAACAGATCCTCAGCATTCCGGCCGATGCCTCGGGCTCCGTCATGCTCGAGGCAACGCTCTTCAAGCCGGACGGCCCCGGCCCGTTCCCGCTCGTCGTCTTCAACCACGGCAAGAACACCGGCGATCTCCATCTGCAGCCGCGCAGCCGGCCGCTCGCGTTCGCGCGCGAATTCGTGCGCCGCGGCTACGCGGTCATCGCGCCGAACCGCCAGGGCTTCGCCGGTTCGGGCGGCACATACCAGCAGGAAGGCTGCAACGTCGGCAAGAACGGTCTCGCGCAGGCCGCCGACGTCGACGCGACAGTGCGCTACATGTCGCGCCAGTCTTACGTCGATGCGTCGCGTATCGTCGTCGCCGGGACGTCGCACGGCGGTCTCGCGTCGGTCGCATACGGCACCGAAGCCGCACCGGGCGTGCGCGGCATCATCAACTTCTCCGGTGGGCTGCGCCAGGATCTGTGCGACGGCTGGCAGCGCAACCTCGTCGACGCATTCGACCAGTACGGCGCGCGCACGGCCGTGCGGTCGCTGTGGCTGTACGGCGACAACGATTCGGTGTGGACGCCCGGGCTCGTCGCGCAAATGCACGACGCGTACGTGTCGCACGGCACGCAGGCCCAGTTCATCGACTTCGGCCGCTACAAGGACGACGCGCACCGGCTGATCGTCGATCGCGACGGCGTGCCGATCTGGTGGCCGGCCGTCAACGCGTTCCTCGAGAAGCTGAACCTGCCGACCTCGGTGCGCTATGCGGTTGCGAACCCGCACGAGCCGAAGGCCACCGGCTATGCGGCCATCGACGCGGTCAACGCAGTGCCGTATGTCGACGAAGCCGGCCGCGAAGGCTATCGCCGCTTCCTGAACCAGCATCCGAGCCGCGCGTTCGCGGTGTCCTCGGAAGGCGCATGGTCGTGGGCCGAAGGCGGCGACGACCCGATGGCGCTCGCGCTCGACAACTGCGCGAAACAGGGCGCGGGCGCGTGCCGGCTGTATGCGGTCAACGACCGCGTCGTGTGGAACTCGAACACGACGCAGACGGCCGACAACGGCGACGGCAACACGCGCGATACCGACGCGCGCGCGCTGGCTTCGCGCTGACGCGCGGCGCGTCGTACGCCGCGCCTTTTTCGCTTCCGTTCCCGCTTCCCGCCTCATTCTTTCGTGCGTGATCGCATTGCGCGTCGTTGTAATACGCGCGTTCGCGCCATCGCCTGCCGTTCCGGCGGCACGCTCTCACCCCGGATTCCGCAGATCATTCCACCGCCGCAGTTCGCGCCCGGCGTCGTTCCGCTTCGCCGCGCCCGCCTTCGATCCCCGATTTTTCGCGATCGCACCGCGCCCCGCCCCGCAATTTTTTTTGTCGGGGGGTCTCACTCGAACGTCGTCATCTGCGTTCATTTCTGAGCATCTGAACCGTACCGTCCCGAGCCGCTCCGAACTGCGTCTAACTCCCGCCACGTAAGGCTTTGCGGTGTTTGTAACCGCTAGTGCAACGTGTCGCGGAACACGCTAATCTCAGCGCGTTTTCGAATCTGCCGCGCGGCATCCCGTCGATGCCGCGCGGCCGTTTTACCCTTCGGAGTTGCCTTGAGTACGCCAGCCACCGACGACTGGGTCGCGCGCAGCCTGCGCGCGGTCTGGCATCCCTGCACCCAGATGAAGCACCACGAGCGCCTGCCGCTCGTCCCGGTCGCGCGCGGCGCGGGCGTGTGGCTGTACGACCGCGAAGGCCGTCGCTACTTCGACGCAATCAGCTCGTGGTGGGTCAACCTGTTCGGCCATGCGAACCCGGACATCAACGCGGCGCTGAAGGACCAGCTCGACACGCTCGAGCACGCGATGCTCGCCGGCTGCACGCACGAGCCCGCGATCGAGCTCGCCGAGCGGCTGCATGCGCTCACCGCGCGCACGCTCGGCCATGCATTCTTCGCGTCGGACGGCGCGTCGGCGGTCGAGATTGCGCTGAAGATGAGCTTCCACGCGTGGCGCAACCGCGGCCGCGCGAACAAGCAGGAATTCGTCTGCGTCGCGAACAGCTATCACGGCGAGACGATCGGTGCGCTCGGCGTGACCGACGTCGCGCTGTTCAAGGACGCATACGACCCGCTGATCCGCCATGCGCACGTCGTCGCGTCGCCCGATGCGCGCGGCGCGCTGCCGGGCGAGACGGCCGCCGACGTCGCGGGCCGCGCGCTCGCGGACGTGCGGCGCCTGTTCGTCGAACGCGGCGACCGGATCGCCGCGCTGATCGTCGAGCCGCTCGTGCAGTGCGCGGCCGGCATGGCGATGCACGATCCGTCGTACGTGCGCGGGCTGCGCGCGCTGTGCGACGAATTCGGCGTGCACCTGATCGCCGACGAGATCGCGGTCGGCTGCGGCCGCACGGGCACCTTCTTCGCGTGCGAGCAGGCCGGCGTGTGGCCCGATTTCATGTGCCTGTCGAAAGGCATCAGCGGCGGCTACCTGCCGCTGTCGCTCGTGCTCACGCGCGACGACGTGTTCGCGGCGTTCTACGACGACGACACGACGCGCGGCTTCCTGCACTCGCATTCGTACACGGGCAACCCGCTCGCGTGCCGCGCCGCGGTCGCGACGCTCGACCTGTTCGCGCGCGACGACGTGCTCGCGCAAAACGCGCGCAAGTCGGCCGCAATGCGTACCGCGCTCGCACCGCTCGACGCGCACCCGCAGGTGCGCCACCTGCGCGAACGCGGCACGCTGTTCGCATTCGACGTCGCGCTCGACGGCGACGCGGCGCGCGGCTTCTCGCGGCGCTTCTTCGAACGCGCGCTCGAACGCGAACTGCTGCTGCGCCCGATCGGCACGACCGTGTACCTGATGCCGCCGTACGTGATGAGCGACGACGACATCGCGTGGCTCGCGCAACGCACGCGCGACACGCTCGACGCAACGCTCGCGGAGATTGCATGACGACGATATCCCTGCTCGACACCCTGCAGCGCGGCCTCGCCGATCTCGACGCGCAAGGGCTGCGCCGCGTGCGCCGCATCGCCGACACCGCGTGCGACGCGCGCATGACCGTCGACGGCCGCGAGATCGTCGGCTTCGCGAGCAACGACTACCTCGGCCTTGCCGCGCACCCGGCACTCGTCGCCGCGTTCGGCGAAGGCGCGCAGCGCTACGGCTCCGGCAGCGGCGGCTCGCACCTGCTCGGCGGCCATTCGCGTGCGCACGCGACGCTCGAGGACGAACTCGCGGCCTTCTCGGGCGGTTTCTCCGACGCACCGCGCGCGCTGTACTTCAGCACCGGCTACATGGCGAACCTCGCCGCGATGACGGCGCTCACCGGCAAAGGCGCGACGATTTTCTCCGACGCGCTGAACCACGCATCGCTGATCGACGGCATGCGGCTGTCGCGCGCGAACGTACAGGTCTATCCGCACGCGGACACGGCCGCACTCGCCGCGTTGCTCGAAGCATCGGATGCCGAAACGAAGCTGATCGTCAGCGACACCGTGTTCAGCATGGACGGCGACATCGCGCCGCTCGCCGAACTCGTCGCGCTGGCCGAGCGCCATGGTGCGTGGCTCGTCGTCGACGATGCGCATGGATTCGGCGTGCTGGGCCCGCAGGGCCGCGGCGCGCTCGCGGCCGCCGCGCTGCGTTCGCCGCATCTCGTCTACGTCGGCACGCTCGGCAAGGCCGCCGGCGTCGCGGGCGCGTTCGTGATCGCGCACGAGACCGTGATCGAATGGATGATCCAGCGCGCGCGCAGCTACATCTTCACGACGGCCGCGCCGCCGGCCGTCGCGCACGCGGTATCAGCCAGCCTGAAGGTGATCGCGGGCGACGAAGGCGACGCGCGCCGCGCGCATCTCGCCGCACTGATCGAACGCACGCGCGCGCTGCTGCGCAGCACGCGCTGGCAGCCGGTCGATTCGCACACGGCCGTGCAGCCGCTCGTGATCGGCAGCAACGACGCGACGCTCGCGGCGATGCGCGCACTCGACGCGCACGGTCTGTGGGTGCCCGCGATCCGGCCGCCGACGGTGCCCGCCGGCACGTCGCGGCTGCGCGTGTCGCTGTCGGCCGCGCATTCGTTCGACGATCTCGCGCGGCTCGAAACCGCATTGATCGAGGCCAGCGAGGAGGCAGCATGACGGCCCCGCTCTCGCTCTTCGTCACCGGCACCGACACCGAAATCGGCAAGACCTTCGTATCGGCCGCGATGCTGCACGGCTTCGCGCGGCGCGGCCTGCGTGCGGCCGCACTGAAGCCGGTCGCGGCCGGTGCGTACGAACAGGACGGCGTCTGGCACAACGAGGACGCCGACCAGCTCGACGCAGCCGCGAACGTCGTGCTGCCGCCCGAGCTGCGCACGCCGTTCCTGCTGAAGGCGCCCGCCGCGCCGCACATCGTCGCCGCGCAGGAAGGCGTGACGCTCGACATCGACACGATCGTCGCGTGCCACCGCGAGGCGCTGACGCGCGCGGACATGGTCGTCGTCGAAGGCGCCGGCGGGTTTCGCGTGCCGCTGAACGACACGCAGGACATGGCCGATCTCGCGGTCGCGCTCGGCGTGCCGGTCGTGATGGTGGTCGGCGTGCGGCTCGGCTGCATCAGCCACGCGCTGCTGACGGCCGACGCGATTCGCCAACGCGGCCTCACGCTCGCGGGCTGGGTCGCGAACCACGTCGACCCCACGATGTCGTATCCGGACGAGAACGTCGCAACGATCCGCGACTGGCTCGCGCGCGAGCACCGCGCGCCGCTCATCGGCCGCATACCGCACATGGCGCCGGCCGCCCCCGAATCCGCCGCGGCGATGCTCGACATCGCCGCGCTCGTCGAGTCGCTGCGCGCCGCGCAGCATTGACCCAACCGAATCCCCACTCCCGCCCAGGACAGGAAAACGAAATGACCCAAGCCCAGACCGCCGCCGTGCAACCCGACGCGATTCCCGTGGCCGCACCGGCCCCGCAGCGCTGGCGCGTCGCCGACGTCGTCGCGCTGTTCGCACTGCCGTTCAACGACCTGATCTTCCGCGCGCAGCAGGTGCATCGCGAGCACTTCGACGCAAACGCAGTGCAGCTGTCGACGCTGCTGTCGATCAAGACGGGCGGCTGCGAGGAAGATTGCGGCTACTGCTCGCAGTCGTCGCATCACGACACGGGCCTGAAGGCCGAGAAGCTGATGGATGTCGACACGGTGCTCGACGCCGCGCGCGCGGCGAAGGCGAACGGCGCGAGCCGCTTCTGCATGGGCGCCGCGTGGCGCAACCCGAAGGAACGCCACATGCCTGCGCTGACCGAGATGGTGCGCGGCGTGAAGGAACTCGGCCTCGAAACCTGCATGACGCTCGGCATGCTCGAGGACGAACAGGCGCAGCAGCTCGCCGACGCGGGCCTCGACTACTACAACCACAACCTCGACACGTCGCCGGAGTTCTACGGCCAGGTGATCTCGACACGCACGTACCAGGACCGCCTCGACACGCTCGACCGCGTGCGCGACGCGGGCATCAACGTGTGCTGCGGCGGCATCATCGGGATGGGCGAATCGCGCCGCGAGCGCGCGGGCCTGATCTCGCAGCTCGCGAACCTGAACCCGTATCCGGAATCGGTGCCGATCAACAACCTCGTCGCGATCGAAGGCACGCCGCTCGAAGGCACCGCGCCGCTCGACCCGTTCGAGTTCGTGCGCACGATCGCGGTCGCGCGCATCACGATGCCGAAGGCCGTCGTGCGCCTGTCGGCCGGCCGCGAGCAGCTCGACGACGCGATGCAGGCGATGTGCTTCCTTGCCGGTGCGAACTCGATGTTCTACGGCGACCAGCTGCTGACGACGAGCAACCCGCAGACGCAGCGCGACCGCGCGCTGTTCGAGCGCCTCGGCATCCGCGCGAGCCAGGCCGACGCGCTGTCGGACAACGCGTAAGCGAAACGGCCGTCGGGCCGGAGCCGCGAACGAACAAGCCGGGGCATGCCCCGGCTTTTTTTCACCCGATCGTCTGCATCGCATTGCCCTGCGCGTCGCGGATCACGGTCTTGCAGACGCGCCAGCGCGCGCCGTCGAGCGTCACACGTGCGCCGCCGCGCCGTCGAGCGCCGCGCGCACCCGCTCGACGAGTTGTTCGTCGACGGGTGCCAGCACCTCGCCGCGCGGCCGCACGCCCGAGCCGAAATGCACCGCGCGCACGCCGGTGGCCCGGACGAAATCGCCGACCGCATCGACGGTGAGCCCCGAGCCGGCCAGCACCGTGCACGTCGCCCCTTCCGCGTGCCGCACCATCCGCGTGATCGTCGCGGCCGCATCGAGCACCGACGGGTGGCCGCCCGACGTCAGCACCGACGTGACGGCCGGCACGCGCAGCAGCGCATCGAACGCGGCGTTGAGGTCGCGCGACACGTCGAACGCGCGATGGAACGTCAGCGCGCGGCCATCCACGGCAGCCGCGATGCGGGCCAGTGCGCCGAGATCGACGTCGCCGCGCGCATCGAGCGCGCCGAATACGACACCGTTCGCGCCGGCCGCGACGGCCGCGCGCACGTCGCGTTCGATCACGCGCAGGTCGTCGGCGTCATAGACGAACGACCGGCTGTGCGGGCGCACGATCACGTTGACGGGAATCGGCACGGCGGCCACGACGGCCTCGATCAGACCGACGCTCGGCGTCAGCCCGCCTTCGGTGATCGCGGTCACGAGTTCGAGGCGGTCGGCGCCCGCGCGGGCGGCGGCCTTCGCATCGCCAACGGTCGTGGCGATCACTTCGAGGAGGACGGAAGAAGCGGCGTTTCGGTTCATCGGCGGCTCGCGATTCGTCAGGACAATTCGCGCATCCTAGCCGAGCGGCGCGACGGGCGCCAGCGGGCTGGCCGCCGTGTGCGTCAGCCGCGCCGCACGAGCCCGATGCCGGCCAGCGCGGACAACGCCGTCAACGCGGTGCCGGGCACGAACCTGAACATCCGTGCGTCGAAGTACGCACTCTGCTGCATCATGTCGACGATCTTCGGTGTGAGCACGAGCATCGCCCAGCCGAGCGCCCCGAACGCGGTGGTCGCGGTCGCGGTCGCGACGAGCAGCGCGATGCCCGCGCCGCGCGCACGCGGCCGGAATGTGCCGGCAAACGCGCCCGCGGCGAGGAGCACGGCCGACACCGCGAACAGCACGGCGACGAATGCGGCCGTCGCGCCCGCATGGCCGACTTTCATGAACGTGACCGTCTGCGCGGCGCTCACGCAGAAGCCCGCGATCGCGAACAGCACGATCGCGAGCGTGTTGCGCACGACGCTCACGCGAGCGCCTGACGGAAATACGCGGTCGCGGGGCGCCGGAACAGCAGGTAGATGAACAGCGCGAATAGCAGGAAGCCGGGAATCAGCACCGCGAACATCGACGTCGGCATGTTGACGAACGAGAACGCGAAGCCGAACACGGCCGTCGCGACGTAGGCCTTGCGCGACCACTCGCGGCCCTTGAGGATCGCGATACCGATCACGACGTTCGCGGCTTCGACGATCACGCTGATGCCGAGCGTCGCCCAGACGGGCAGCAGGTAGTGCGACAGCAGCGCCTGGGTGGTCGGCATGCCGATCGAGAACGGCGTATAGACGCACGTGATCGCGTTGGTCACGATGATGATCCACGCGAGGATGGTCAGCGAAATCGGTCTTTTCATTGTGTTGTCCTTTTATTCGCCGCCATGGTGGCCCCCGGGGCGGCGCGATCGCGGTCACGACGGCCGCGATCGCGCCATTGTCGGGGAAGCACACGGGGAACGCAACGGCCGGCCGGCGCCAGCGCCGGCGCATCCGGATCGACGCAACCGCATGCGGTGCGCGCGCGGCGCTAGCCGGCGTTCGCTTCGTCGTCGGCCCAGTCGATATCGCCGCACAGCACGCGCTGCGCATCGCCGACGCGCACGGCCACCGACAGCGTCACGCACGGCTGCGCCTCGTTGATCGACAGGTACGGCCGCGTGACCTGCACGCGCCCCGGCTCGGCGATCGCGGAGCGGAAATACGGCCGGCGCAGCCAGTTCGCACCCTGCGCATCCGCCAGCGGCGAGAAGCGTGCTTCGCTCAGCGCGCGATCGGCGCGCAGCACGACGTTGCGGCCCGACTGCCGGCCGTGCGCGTCGAGCAGGAAGCAGCGCGCGGCGGCGTCGAGCGCAAGGAAGTTCCAGCACACCTCGTCGAGCGGCTCGCCGGACGCGAGGCGCTCTGCCGCACGCTCGAACGCGCGCAGGTACGGCGCGATTCGCTGCGCGTCGCGCCGCTCGCGCGCTTCGGTCTGCTGACGAAAGCGTTCGGTCAGCTCGCCGATGCAGCCCGTCGCGGTCGCGCCGTCGGGCAGCCCCGGCGCCGGGCGGCCGAAGTAGTAGCCCTGCACGAAATCGGCCTCGCACGACAGCGCGATCTGCGCCTCGTGCTCGGTCTCGATCCCTTCGACGAGCACGAGCTTGCCGGCCTCGTGCAGCAGCGTCACCAGCCCGTGCAGGATCGCGGTGAGCCCGGTGCGGTGGGCCGCATGCGACAGCATGATCCGGTCGAGCTTCACGATGTCGGGGTTCAGTTGCCAGATCCGCTCGAGGTTCGAATGGCCGGCACCGAAATCGTCGAGCGCGATCAGGAAGCCATGGGTGCGGAATTCGCGCACGGCCTCGGCGAGCCGCTCGACGTCTTCCGCGCGCTGTTCGAGTACCTCGAGCACGACACGGCGCGGCGGCATCCCGAGCCGCTTCAGGTTCGCGAGCAGTGCGGCCGCCTGGAACGGGTCGGTGAGCACGCCCGGATGGACGTTGAGAAACAGCCACTCGCGCTCGGCGCCGAGCAGCGCGAAGTTCTCGAGATGCAGCGCCTGCGCGAGCCGGTCGAGCTGCAGCAGTTCGCCCTGGCGCGCGGCTTCGCCGAACACGTCGAGCGGCGACACGGGGCGGTCGAGCGCATCGTGCGCGCGCAACAGCGCCTCGTAGCCGACCGCACGCTGGTGCGACAGGCTGAATATCGGCTGGAACACGGTCGTGAGCGTCAGGTCGCGATGCTGCGTGGCCAGACGTTCGAGGCCGGAGCTCATCTCCCGCTCGAAACGGTACGGCGACGCGGCAGCCGGACGCTCCTGTTGCACGATCGTCATGCCTTCCTCCTGGTAAAGCACTCGAACGCGGCGCCCGACGAAACGGACGGCGCGTGCAATGTCTTGGTTGGACCCTCGGTTGTCCGGTCGGTGCCGGACGGCTGACCAGCATCAAGCAAGCTCCGTGCAAGGGGCGAACAACCCATGCGCCGCGCGGGCGCGCCGGCCCGTTGCACCATCGTGGCACACGCCCGATGCACCGTTTTCGTGCGCACGCACCGGGCGCTCGAACGCAGCCGTCACGTCACCACGCTACACTCCGTACGATCGTTTCATTCCCCGTATTCGCCGTATCGATGGAAATCGTCTTCACAGTCCTGATCCTGCTGCTCGCCGTTGCGCTGTCCGGCGCCGTCACGCGCATCCTGCCATTGCAACTGCCGCTGCCGCTGATGCAGATCGCGTTCGGCGCGATGCTCGCGTGGCCGAAGCTGAACCTGCACGTCACGTTCGATCCCGAAATCTTCATGCTGCTGTTCATTCCGCCGCTGCTGTTCGCGGACGGCTGGCGGATTCCGAAACGCGAGCTGTACCTGCAGCGCCGCGCGATCCTGATGCTCGCGTTCGGGCTCGTGTTCATGACGGTACTCGCAGTGGGCTACTTCGCGCATTGGCTGATTCCCGAGTTGCCGCTGCCGATCGCGTTCGCGCTCGCGGCCGTGCTGTCGCCGACCGACGCGGTCGCGCTGTCGGGCATCGCCGGCAAGGGCCGGATCCCGCCGCAACTGATGCACATCCTCGAAGGCGAGGCGCTGATGAACGACGCGTCGGGCCTCGTCGCGCTGAAGTTCGCGATCGCGGCCGCGCTGACCGGCGTGTTCTCGCTGCGCGCCGCGTCGGTCACGTTCGTGATCGTCGCCGCCGGCGGGCTCGCGACGGGCGCGATCGTGTCGTGGGTATTCAGCGCGCTGTCGACGCGCTTCCTGAACGCCGAGCAGGAAGGCGATCCGGCCCCCGGCATCGTGATGACGCTGCTCGTGCCGTTCGCGGCCTACCTGTTCGCCGAGCACCTCGACCTGTCGGGCGTGCTCGCGGCCGTGTCGGCCGGGATGATGATGAATTACACGAGCTTCTCGCGCAAAAGCACCGTCGCGTCGCGCGTGCGCGCCGAAAGCACGTGGGCGATGATCGAGTTCGTGTTCAACGGCATGGTGTTCATCATGCTCGGGCTGCAGTTGCCGCACATCATCGGCCGCGCGCTCGTCGACGCGCACCATACGAGCGACGCGCTCGTCGGCCGGATGATCTTCAACGTCGGCGCGATGATGCTCGCGCTGTATGCGATCCGCTTCCTGTGGGTCTGGCTGCTGCGCTGGATCGCGAGCCGCCGCGCCGCGCGCCAGGGCCTCGCGGGCACGATGGCCGGCGTGCGGACGATCGCGGTGATGACGGTCGGCGGCGTGCGCGGCGCGGTCACGCTCGCCGGCGTGCTGTCGATCCCGGTCGCGCTCGCCGACGGCGCGCCGCTGCCGGGGCGCGACACCGCGATCTTCGTCGCGTCGGCCGTGATCCTCGGCTCGCTCGTCGTCGCGGTGATCGGCCTGCCGCTGCTGCTGCGCGGCGTGCGCTCGTCGCGCAACCCGCTCGCCGACGAGGAGCGCACCGCGCGCGCGGCCGCCGCGCAGGCCGCGATCCGCGCGATCGACTCGTCGCACGACGCGATCTCGGTCGATCTCGACGAATCGGGCGCCGCGCGCTGCGCGGACATCTCGGCGCGCGTGATGGACCAGTACCGCCGCCGGCTCGCCGCGCTCGCGGAGGACGGCCCCACGCCGCGCGCGGAAGCGAAGCAGTCCGAGACGATGGAACTGCAGATGCGGATCGCCGCGATCCGCGCGGAACGCTCGGTGCTGTACCGGCTGCGCAGCGACAGCAAGATTTCCGACGAGACGCTGACGAAGCTGATCCGCGAGATCGACCTGTCGGAAACCGCGCTGTCGACGCGCAAGAAAGGCATTCTCTGACGGGCTGTTCGATGCCCGGAAGCAACCACCCGTAAAAAAACGGCGACGCCGCAGCGTCGCCGTTTTCACCTCCGCCCGCGTTCGCGTTACTTCGCGACGACGACCGGAATCCCCTTCAGCATCCCCGCGCCCTTCATCTCGTCGAGCGCGTGCTGCACGGCCGCGCTCGTCGCCGCGTCGATGCCGAGCTGCAGCGCGAGCTCGCGCTCCGCGCGCTTCACGCCGGCCAGGTTGCGCACCTTCACGTGACCGAAGCCGCGCACGCGGGCGTGCAGGTCGGCCAGTTGCGTAACCTGCGCCGCGTTGCCGGCCGTCGTCGCGGCGAGCGCACGGGCGAGCGTCGTCTCGTAGTCGTCGGCGAGCGCGCGCTCCATCCTGCGCTCGACGGTGCGGCCGAACGGATCGAGCCACGTGCCGCGCAGGCTGCGCACGCGCGCCAGCATGCCGAACACCGGCCACATCCACTGGCCGAACACGCGCTTCTTCGGCGCACTGCCGTCGCTGCCGGCCTTCGCGACCGTCGGTGGCGCAAGGTTGAACTTCACGCGATAAGCCTGCCCCGGCACGCCTTCGAACTGCGCCTCGAGCGCCGTGCGGAATGCATCGTCCGTGTAAAGCCGCGCGACCTCGTATTCGTCCTTCACCGCGAGCAGCCGGTAGAACGTCGTCGCGACCGCGCGCGTCAGCGCGTCGTCGCCCTTCACGGCCGCCGCGTTCACGAGCGCACGGTAGCGCTCGACATAGCGTGCGCCGCCGTACACATCGAGACGCGCTTCGCGATCGGCGATCAGTTCGGCAAGCGTTTCCGGCGCGGCGTGCGTGGCCACCGCGTGACGCGCGTTCCACAACGCATCGAGGCCCGCCGCGTCGCCGGCCGCCATCCGCCCGATCGAGAACGCGAGCTTGTTCATCGGCACCGCGACGTTGTTCAGCTCGATCGCGCGCATCATCGCGGCGAGCGACACCGGCACGAGGCCGAGCTGCCACGCGTAACCGAGCATCAGGATGTTCGCGCCGATCGAATCGCCGAGGAACTTCGCGGCGAGCGCCTGCGCGTCGCAGCTCGACAGGTAGCCGTCGCCGGCCGCGTGACGCATCTTTTCGAGGAGCGCGTCCGCATGCAGGTTCGCATCGGGGTTCTGCACGAACGACGCGTTCGGGATCCGGTGCGTGTTGACGACGATCCGCGAACGCTCGTGACGCACCGTCTGCAGTGCTTCGGCGCTCGCGCCGACGACCATGTCGCACGCGAGCAGCACGTCGGCCTGCTGCGTGTCGATCCGCACCTGGTTCAGCCATCGGTCGTTCGCAGCGATCCGCACGAACGACAGCACCGAGCCGCCCTTCTGCGCGAAGCCCATGAAGTCGAGCACCGATGCGCTCTTGCCTTCGAGGTGCGCAGCCATGCTGATCAGCGCGCCGACCGTCACGACGCCCGTGCCGCCGACACCCGTCACGAGCATGTCGAACGGTGCCGCATCGAGATGCGTCGCGGGCACCGGCAGCGCGTCGACGCGCGCGGCGAGCGCCGCTTCGTCGAACGCTGCACCCGCGGCCTTCTTCAGCGCCGCGCCTTCGACCGTCACGAAGCTCGGGCAGAAGCCGTTCACGCACGAATAGTCCTTGTTGCACGACGACTGGTCGATGCGGCGCTTGCGGCCGAGCGGCGTCTCGAGCGGCTCGACCGACAGGCAGTTCGACTGCACGCCGCAGTCGCCGCAGCCTTCGCACACCGCATCGTTGATGAACAGGCGCTTGTCCGGGTCGGGGAATTCGCCCTTCTTGCGGCGGCGACGCTTCTCGGCCGCGCAGGTCTGGTCGTAGATCAGCACGGTGACGCCCGGCGTCTCGCGCAGCTCGCGCTGCACCGCGTCGAGCTCGCTGCGGTGATGGAACGTCGTGCCCTTCGGGAACAGCCCGTGATGGCCGTCGTACTTCTCCGGCTCGTCGGACACGACGACGAAACGCGACACGCCTTCCGCCTCGACCTGCCGCGCGATCTGCGGCACCGAGATGCTGCCGTCGACCGGCTGGCCGCCCGTCATCGCGACCGCATCGTTGTAGAGGATCTTGTACGTGATGTTCGCTTTCGCGGCGACCGCCTGGCGGATCGCGAGAATGCCCGAGTGGAAGTAGGTGCCGTCGCCGAGGTTCTGGAACACGTGCTTCGTGTTCGTGAACATCGCGTGCGCGGCCCAGTCGACGCCCTCGCCGCCCATCTGGATCAGCCCCGTCGTGTCGCGCTCCATCCACGACGCCATGAAGTGGCAGCCGATGCCGGCCTGCGCGATCGAGCCTTCCGGCACCTTTGTCGACGTGTTGTGCGGGCAGCCCGAGCAGAAGTACGGCGTGCGCTTCACCGCGTCGGCCTCGTTCGACAGGATCTGCGGCGCGACGAGATCGACGACGCGTTCGCGGCGATCGAGCGCCGGCTTGTGCCGCGCGAGCCATTCGGCGAACACCGGCAGGATGCGCGACGGGCGCAGTTCGCCGAGCTCGGACAGCAGGCAGGCGCCGGCAGCGTCGTGTTTGCCGAGCACGCGCGGGCGCGCGCCTTCCGTGCGGTTGTACAGGTAATCCTTGATCTGCTGTTCGATGACCGGGCCTTTCTCCTCGATCACGAGCACTTCGGCGAGCCCGTCGACGAAGGTCTCGATGCGCGTCATCTCGAGCGGATACGACAGGCCGACCTTGTAGATCCGCACGCCGGCCGCGTCGAGGTCGGCCACCGTCAGGTCGAGACGGCGCAGCGCTTCCATCAGGTCGAGGTGCGCCTTGCCGCACGTGACGATACCGACGTTCGCCTGCGCGCTCGGTGCGATCCACTTGTCGATGCTGTTGGTGCGCGCGAAATGGCGCACCGCATCGAGCTTCGCGGCGAGGCGCGCCTCGATCGTGAGGCTCGGCAGGTCGGGCCAGCGGTTGTGCAGGCCGCCCGCCGGCGGCGTGAAGCCGGCCGGTGCCGGCCACTGCGTCTGCAGCGCATCGAGATCGACGGTCGAACCCGACTCGACCGTTTCCGAGATCGCCTTGAAGCCGACCCAGGCGCCCGAGTAGCGCGACAGCGCCCAGCCGTACAGGCCGAATTCGAGCATGTCGGCGATGTTCGCCGGGTTCACGACCGGCATGTGCCACGCGATCAGCGCGAAGTCGCTCTGGTGCGGCATCGACGACGACACGCAGCCATGGTCGTCGCCCGCGACGACGAGCACGCCGCCGTGCGGCGACGAACCGTATGCGTTGCCGTGCTTCAGCGCGTCGCCGGCGCGGTCGACGCCCGGGCCCTTGCCGTACCACATCGCATACACGCCCTCGACCGTACGCTCGGGATCGGCCTCGACGCGCTGCGTGCCGAGCACGGCCGTGCCGCCGAGTTCCTCGTTGATCGCGGGCAGGAAGCGCACGCCGCTGCCGTCGAGCAGTTTCTTCGCCTTCCACAGCTGCTGGTCGACCATGCCGAGCGGCGAGCCACGGTAGCCGCTGACGAAGCCGGCAGTGTTGAGCCCCTGTTCGGTGTCGACCGTGCGCTGCATCAGCATCAGGCGGACCAGCGCTTGCGTGCCGGTCAGGAAGATCCGGCCGCGCGTCGCGGTCAGGTTGTCGGTCAGGCGGTAGTCGGACAGGGCAGGCGTGCCGTCGATGGGCAAGCGGGCGGTCATGGGGGATGTCTCCTGATTGTGCTGTTCTGGGCTGCGCGGCGGGGCGTCGGGCGACGCGTGGGCGCCGGCAGCGAATGGCTCTATTTTTTCGCGCGCAGGCGAGAATGTTTTTTCTCATCTTGCTCGGACGGGCCCGTTGTGAGAAAAACCGCGCAGCTTTTTATCGGGATTTGAGTGAGTTTTCGCGCGCGGTGGTGGAGCGGGATGGGCGGGGGGGTCGGGACGGTCGGGTGGTTTGCCGGAACAACCGGTGCGGGCCCGAAGGCAACCGGCCGACCCGGCGGCGGGCGCTCGAGCCCCGTGTGACAAGGGATTCGGCGGTCCGAGGCGGTCACGCTCACCAGTGGAATGCACAGCGTTCGGATTGGTCGGGAGCGCGGGATGTCCACAATGCCGCGCCCTTCGGCCGATCGGGCTCGCGCGCTCACCGTTCGAATGCACAGCGTTTCGAGTGGCGTCGGGGCCAGGATGTCCACATCCGTAATCGGTATCCGGTTCGATCGGACGCCGACGCTCACCGTTGAAATTCACAGCCTGACGAGTGGGTTTCGGCGGTGGATATCCACATCGGGATCGGCTGATTTCGTCGATCCGCGATTCACCCTCACCGAGCGAATACACAGGATCGCGAGTGGGTTCGCCGGCCGGATATTCACACCGGAACACGCACGCTGCGCGATCGCAGGCCTGCACTCACCGTTGAAATGCACAGGGCTTCGAGTGGCTGCGGTGGTAGTTGTCCACCGCCCGAACCGGATCTGCCGTCCGGTCTCGGGTGCACCCTCACCGTCGGAAACCACAGCGCTTCGAGTGGCTGCAGTGGTAGTTGTCCACCGCCCGAACCGGCTCTGCCGTCCGGTCTCGGGTGCACCCTCACCGTTAAAACCTACAGCGCTTCGAGTGGCTGCAGGGGCAGTTGTCCACCGCCCGAACCGGCTCTAGCGTCTGGTCTCGAGCGCACCCTCAGCGTTGAAAACTACAGCGCTTCGAGTCGCTGCGGTGGTAGTTGTCCACCGCCCGAACCGGCTCTGCCGTCCGGTCTCGTGCATACCCTCACCGTTGAAAACCACGGCGCTTCGAGTGGCTTCGACGGCAGTTGTCCACCGCCCGAACGGGTTCTGCCGGCCGGTCTCGGGCGCGCCCTCACCGTTGAAAGCCACGGGGCTTCGAGTGGCCGCAGCGCCAGTTTTCCACGCTCGGGCCGGCTCCGCCGTCCGGCCACGTACGCACCCTCACCGTCGAAAACCACAGCGCTTCGAGTGGCTTGGAGAGACGGATATCCACATGAGTGCGAATCCGCTGATCGGCCATGAAAGTGCGTTTCCGAGGACCGCGACGGCCGGGAGTCCACGCCGGGATCGGCGCGCCGTCCGATCGGGCATCGACTCTCACCTTCGAAATACACAGTGCCGCGAGTCGTCTCGTTAGCCGGATATCCACACCGGAATCCGCGTTGCCTTCGATCGTGTGCTCTCACACGAGCCTGAAATGTATAGCGCTTCAGACGACGTTGCCGGCCGAACGGCCGCGTCTTGACCGGCTGCCCGCCGAGAGCGCACACACGCTCACCATTGAATTGCCCAGCGCGTCGAGTCGCTTGAGAAGGTTGGAGCGCGCAATGAAATCTGCTCGTTGCGAACCACACATCCGCGCTCACCGTTAGAATGCACGGCCCTTCGATTGGCTTCCGGGGCCGGAATCCAAATCGCCACGCACTCGCGGTTCGGTCACGCATGCGCGCGTTCGGCTAGAATGCGCGGCGCTCCGAATCACACCAAAGGTCGGGAAGCCGCGCCGGAGCAGGCGCGTCGCGCGATCGGACGCCGACACTCACCGCTGAATTTCACAGCATTTCGCGTCGTTCCGTGGATCGGTTATCCACAACCCTCTTCATGCATTGCGCGGCATCCGGTCATCCTCACCTGCGAAACGCACAGGGCGCCGAGTCGTTTCGATGCTCGGATATCCACAACGGATCGTGCGAAGCAACGTTCGTCGGCACATCGGCGGAAGCGATCTGCGCATCATCTCGCTGCATTCGGGCGATAACCGGAAAGCCTTGTCCCGACAGCCTCGGCAGCACCCTCACCATTCAAATGCACAGCGTTTCGAGTCGCCTTGGCGGTGGGTTGTCCACATCCGTCCCAATGCGCGGACCCAAGCCGACACGCGCTTCCAGGTAACCTCACTCGGCAATCGAACGGATGACCGTTGCCGGATTGCCGCCGACCAGCGTATTCGGCGGAACGTCCCTGGTGACGACGGCCCCGGCCGCGACGACCGAATTCTCGCCCACCGTCACGCCGCCGATGATCGTCGCGCCGGCGCCGATCCACACGTTCCGTTCGATCGCGATCGGTTTCGCGACAACGAAATCGCGTCGGCGGGAAGGTTCGACCGGATGGCCGGACGTGATGAGGCTGACGTTCGGCCCGATCATCACGTCGTCGCCGATCTCGAGCCCGCCCAGGTCGTAGAACGTGCAGTTCTGGTTGACGAACACGTTGCGCCCGATCTTCATGCCGGCACCGCCCGTCGCATGGAACGGCGGGATCAGCACGAAGCCGTCGTCCACCTGCGTGCCGATCAGTTCGCTGAACAACGCGCGAACTTCTGCCGCATCGTCGAACGTCAGACGGTTGAGCCGCGCGGCGATCGCCATCGCTCGCTTGACCTCGGCCACCATGGCCGCCGATTCCGGCGTTCTTCGCGGAATGATCGTGGTGCGATCGTCGTTTGCCATACGTTGCGTGTCTCCCTGAACGGTCGAACCGCCGGTGCATCGCAGTCGTGCCGATCTGCACCGAGATTCCAGATTCGAATTTATGACTAGTATTTATATAACTAGTCACTCATTAAACCCCTGTCGAACCCGCGTTGCTCGGGTACGCTTGAGCATCCACCGGACCCTGCCTGCACCGAAACGCGGAGGCGCGATGAAGCTCTACTACTGGCCGAAGACCCGGGCATTCCGGGCGTTGTGGATGCTCGAGGAAATCGGCGTGGTGTACGAACTCGTGCCGATCGACCTGCGCTCGCACGAACAGGGCAGCGACGCATTCGTGCAGGTCAACCCGATGGCCAAGCTGCCCGCGCTCGACGACGGCAGCGCGCCGTTCGCCGAATCGGGCGCCGTGCTGCTCTATCTCGCCGACTGTTGCCCGGGCGCCGGGCTCGGCATCCCGCCCGACGATCCGCTGCGCGGCCGTTTCCTTCAATGGATGTTCTTCACGCCGACCTGCCTCGAACCGGCGATGGCCGAAAAATTCACGGGCGCGTCGGGCAATCCGGTCGCGTTCGGCTGGGGCAACATCACACGCGTGCAGCGCGCGCTCGCGCAGGCGCTCGCCCATAGCCCCTGGCTCGTCGGCGACCGCTTCACCGCAGCCGACCTGCTGCTCGCCAGCACGCTGAAGATCGCGTTCGACGCGCATCTGCTGCCGCACGAAGGCGTGCTCGGCGACTACGTCGCGCGAGCCGAGGACCGCGACGCGTTCCGCCGCGCGGTCGCGATCGAACAACGCGAAGCGGCGCGTCTGCTGCACGCGTGACGCATGCGGGGCGGCACCCGCCGCCCCACGAACACACCTATGCAGCCGGCCCCTGCGCCGCGGCGCCCGCTTCGACCACCACGCCCGGCGAACCGCGCTCGTCGGTGTCGGTGTCGACCGGCACGACCTCGTGAAAATGCGTGTAGTCGATGTGCGTGACGCCGTCTTCGTCGTGCATCAGGTCGACATAGCGGTGACGCCAGCGAATCTCCCCATGCGCCCATGAGTGACGCGCCTGCATGACCTGCGCGGTCGTCTCGTCCGAACCCTCGATCGTGATCAGCAACGACGCGTCGCGCGCGGCGAGCGATTCCGGCGTCTCGCCGAACAGCGCGCTCGATTCGTCGATCACGTGCATCAGGTTCCAGCCGAGCAGGAAAATCGGATGCTCGCTGCGCACGAGCGGCAGGTCGTGGATCTTGCGCAGCGAGTAGCCCTCGTGCGTGCCTTCGACGCGCATCAGCCGCAATTTCGCCTGCGCCTCGGCAATCACGTTCTGACGCGCATTCGCGGCGCGCACCATCAGCGTCATCCGGCCGTTCAGCGGCCGCACGATCGCGTAGCGCGCGAACAGGATCTTCGCCTGCGGCCGGGAGAACCGCGCAAACACGAGCCCCGTGGCCAGCGCAATGCCCGACATCCCGACGAAGATCTCGAACGTCGCGACCAGGTGCGCATAAATGGTCTGCGGATGCATGTCGCCGTAGCCGACGGTCGCGAGCGTCTCGACGCTGAAGAAGAACGCGCCGCCGAACCCTGCCGGCGACTGGTTCGCGATCGACGCGTAGCCAAGCATGTAGAGCGACGCGAAGCCGCCGTTGAGCAGCAGGAACACCACCGCGAGCGACAGGAAGAACACGGGCCAGCTCACCGTCAGCGCGCGGTGATAGAAATCGCGCCAGCCGAGCGGCGGCATCCCGTACGCGATCACCGGGCGGGTGCCCGACCAGATCTTGCGGCCACGGCCGCGGGAGGCGGGGGAGGACGAATCGACGTTCATCGCGCGGTGCCGGTTGCAGGGAGGCGACGAGCGTAGCACGCGCGGCGGCAACCGGGAATGCGTGTCGATTCGGAATGGAAATTCGCCGCGCCGCCGGACGCATGCGGCCACGCAGCGACGAAAAAAACGGCCGCATGAAAGCGGCCGGCTGCATCGTCATCGTGCGGACAAGCGCGCAGTGCGCGCCGCGGTCACTTCCGGTCGACGATCACCTGGTCGAACGTGCCGCCGTCGGCGAAATGGGTCTTCTGCGCGTTCGCCCAGCTGCCGAAAACCTGCTCGACGCTGAACGTCTTCAGCGACTTGAATTCGGTAGCATGCTTCTTCAGCACGTTCGCGTCGCGCGGGCGCAGATGGTGCTGCGCGATGATCTCCTGCGCTTCCGGCGTGTACAGGTAGTCGAGATACGCCTGCGCGACCTTGCGCGTGCCCTTCTTGTCGACGACCTTGTCGACGATGGCGACGGGCGGCTCCGCGAGGATGCTCGCCGACGGATACACGGCGTCGAACTGCGCGCCCGACGCGCCCGTGTCCATCAGCGCGACTTCGTTCTCGAACGTGACCAGCACGTCGCCGATGCCGCGCTGCGTGAACGTCGTCGTCGCGCCTCGGCCGCCCGAGTCGAGCACCGGCACGTTGCGGAAGATCGCCTTCTCGAAGTCGAGCGCCTGCTGGTCGGTCGCACCCTTCTGCTTCTGGAAGCCCCACGCGGCGAGATACGCGTAGCGGCCGTTACCCGACGTCTTCGGGTTCGCGATGATCACCTGGACGCCCGGCTTCGCGAGATCGCTCCAGTCCTTGATCGCCTTCGGGTTGCCCTTGCGCACGAGGAACACCATCGTCGTCGAGTACGGCGAGCTGTTGTCCGGGAAACGCGCGCGCCAGTCCTTCGGCAGCAGCTGGCCGCGCTCGGCGAGCAGGTCGATGTCGTTTGGCTGGTTCATCGTCACGACGTCGGCCTGCAGCCCCTGCAGCACCGACAGCGCCTGCGCGCTCGACGCGCCGTGCGACTGCTTGAGCGCGACCGTCTCGCCGGTCTTCTGCTTGTAGGCGGCGGCAAAGCTCGCGTTGATGTCCTTGTACAGCTCGCGCGTCACGTCGTACGACACGTTCAGGATCGACGTGTCCGCGTGCGCAGCCGTCGCCGCCACGACCAGCGCCGCCGCCGCGCCCGTGTGCAGCCAGCGGCCGATCCCCTTCATGCTTGCCATCGTGATATGCCCCGTTTCCAGTGGTGGTGAATGTGCGTGACGGCACGCGTACGCGCTGTCATCGAAACGTAAGCGGGCATTCTAGCGGCCGGGCGCGGCGCGCTTTCCAATCAGTCGTGGAAAGCAAATCTCGAATCCTGCTAAACGGCGGCGGGCGCTCGCGCACGCGTCCGATCCGGTGTTAAGATCGCCGCTCAGCCCACTTCACGGTTCATCCATGTCCGCTGCCCTGCGCTCGCCCTCGATCCTTGCCGCCGTCGCGGCAGGTGCGCGCGCGGCCGGGCTGAAACTGAAAAAACGACTCCTCGACTGACGGGGACGTCGCGTCCCGTCAGGCGAATGCCGGACGGGATGCCCGCAGGTCGTTTCTTTCTCCTTGCCCGCATGCCTGGTTCCGGCACTCCGCCGGCGGAACGGTTTCCTCCCACTCCGTTTCCACCATGAGGCTTTGCATGCACACACGTTTCGAAGGTATCTGGCTGCCGATCATCACGCCGTTCCACCACGGCGAGGTCGACCATGCGGCACTCGCGCGGCTCGCGCACCACTATGCGGCCGCGGGCATCGCGGGCTTCGTCGCGGGCGCGACGACCGGTGAAGGCGTGCTGCTCGACGCGCGCGAACAGGACGCCGTGTTCGCGACGCTGCGCGACGCGGCGCCTGGCCTGCCGATCGTCGTCGGGCTGACCGCGAGCGCGACGCATTTCGCGGCCGCCCGCGCGCGCGAACTCGCCGCGCTGCGGCCCGACGGGCTGCTCGTCACGCCGCCCGTCTACGTACGGCCGACGCAGGACGGCATCCGCCGCCATGTCGAGGCGATCGTCGATGCGGCCGACCTGCCCGTGCTCGTCTACAACATCCCGTACCGCACCGGCGTGACCGTCGAACTGGACACGCTGCAGGCGCTCGCGCGCGACCCGCGCGTCGCAGGCATCAAGGAATGCGGCGGCACGCTCGACCGGATGAGCCGGCTCGTGCACGACACGCCGCTCGCGATCCTGTCCGGTGACGACAACCAGAACTTCGCGGCACTGTGCGCCGGCGCGCACGGCGCGATCGCGAGCAGCGCGCACGTGCTGCCCGAATGGCATGTGCGCATCCATGCGCTGCTGCGCGACGGACGGCTCGCCGATGCGCGGCGCCTGTCGGTCGCGCTGCAGCCGCTCGTCGCGGCGCTGTTCGCGGAGCCGAACCCGGCGCCGGTGAAGGCCGTGCTGGCCGCGCAAGGGTGGTGCGAGGACGGGTTGCGGCTGCCGTTCGTGCCGGCAAGCGAGGGGTTGCGGGAGCGGCTCGGCAAGCTGTGCGCGGAACTGGAAGCGTCTGCGCAAGCGGTCGCGGCAACGTAGGATTTCGCTCCGAAAACTGTTTCAGACCGTCAGAATTCGCGACGCGCCATACTGGGCAAGATGGCGGTCAGCGGTGATGAGCAGCATCGGTTCGCACGATGCCTGCGCGACCAGTAAACGGTCGAACGGGTCGCGATGGTAATGGGGCAGATAGCGCACGGCTGCGCCGTGCGCGGCCAGAACCGGCAGCTCCTGATACCGGCTCATCGCAATCGCTTCGACCATCCGATCCACATCCACGTCCAGCTTCCCCGTCCCGGCCTTGATCGCGACTTCCCAGATGCTCGCGCTGCTGATGAACACCTCGTCGGCTTCAGCGATCAGATTGCGCGCGCGAGCGCTCAGTTTCGGATCATTGGCCCACACCCAGAGAAAGATGTGCGTATCGAAAAGCAGCCGCATCACTTTCCTTCGAACGCATCCAGCAAATCATCGGGAAGCGGTGCGTCAAAGTCGTCCGCGATCCATATCTGCCCCTTGAGGAGCCCGTAGTGATGAATAGGCCTGAGCGGCACGAGCCGGACCGACTGCTTGCCGTCCTGCATGATCACGACGCGTTCGCCGGCGATCGCGGCATCGAGAAGCCGCTGAAGATCGAGCGTGGCTTCGGGGACAGTGGCAACTTGCATGATGGCCTCCATTGAGTAATCCACCATTGTCACGACACTCGCCCCATCCCTCCAATAGGCCGAACGTCCAGCCGAACGCATGCGTGTCGATCGATATCACGCCGCCAGCGCCGCCCCCTCCGCCGCGTCCCGCACCGCCTGCGTCACGATCCGCGCGAGCCGGTCGACCGTCGGCGTCGCCGACGACGTGCGCCGCAGCAGGATCAGCGGCAGGCTCGGCAGTTCGGGCAGCCCGAACGAAGCCGCATCGAGCACGCGCACCGACGCGGGCAGCCCGTAGTGCGAGCGCACCGTCAGCCCGAGTCCGGCCGCCGCCGCGGCCCATAGTCCGGCAAGACTCGGTGTCGTGAACGCAACGCGCCACGGCACGCCCGCGCGGTCGAGCGCATCGGCCGCCGCGCCGAAGAACCGGCACGGCCGGTCGAACACGACGAGCGGCAGCGGCTCGCCAGGTGCACGCGCCGCACGGCCGCCCGCTTCTCCCGCACCGCCTCCTGCGCCCTCCTCCCCACCGCTGTCCGGCATCCCGAACCCGCCTGCGCCCGCCGCGCCGATCCATTGCATCGGTACCTGCGCGATCGCTTCGCTGTCGATCCCCGCCCGCGACACGAGCGCCGCCGACGCCGGGTCGCCCCACACGAGCGCGAGATCGAGCTGGTTCGCATCGAGCCGGTCGAGCAGATCGGCATTGCGTGCCACGCGCGCCTCGATCCTCACCTTCGGATGCGCGCGCGCAAACCGCCCGAGCACGTCGGGCAGGATCGCCTCGCCGAAATCCTCCTGCAGCCCGACGCGCACCCAGCCGTCGAGATTCACGCCGCGTACGGCCGCGGCCGCCTCGTCGTTCAGCTCGATCATCCGCCGCGCATAGCGCAGCATCGCGTCGCCGGCGTCGGTCAGCGCGAGCCCACGCCCGGCTTTCACGAACAGCGGCGTGCCGGCCTGCTCCTCGAGCTTGCGGATCTGCGCGCTCACCGCCGACGACGAGCGAGCAACGCGGTCGGCTGCCTTCGCGAAACTGCCGAGATCCACGCCCGCGACGAGGCTGCGCAGCGCCGCCACGTCGAAGTTGGGCCGGGCCTGCGCGGCATCGGCCATTGCGAGCGGCTCGCCGCCACCACGGGGAATATCTTGTCCCGGCACGTCAACCATCCTGTTTTATCGAACGATTCATCAAAAACTTTCCGATTTTCAGGATGAATGTAGGCCGCCAGACTGTCGATGTCAATTTCCAACCGGGTCTGCCGCCATGGATACCACCTGCATCGCTTCCCCCACCTCGCCCGCCCGCGACGCGCGCGGGCCGGCCCACCGCTGGCGCGTGCTGGCGGCCGGCGTCGCCGCGAACATGAGCTTTTCGGCCGCCGCGGCCGGCATTCCGACCACGGCCGTGTGGATGCGCGCGGCCTATCACCTCGACAACGGCGCGCTCGGCCTCGTGCTCGGCGCGCTCGGCTTCGGCGTCGCGCTGTCCGAGCTGCCGTGGGGAATGGCCGCCGATCGCTTCGGCGATCGCCGCGTGCTGCTGACCGGGCTCGTCGCGACGGCCGCGATGCTCGCGCTGATGGTGTGCACGATCGTCCCGACCGCGCACGCGGTGCCGCCGCTGATGCGCGTCGTCGCGGCGATGAGCTGCGTCGGCCTGCTTGGCGGCAGCGTGAACGGGTCGAGCGGGCGCGCGGTGATGCGCTGGTTCGGCGAGCGCGAACGCGGGCTCGCGATGAGCATCCGCCAGACGGCCGTGCCGCTCGGCGGCGGCGTCGGCGCCGCGCTGCTGCCGTCGCTCGCGTCGCATCTGGGCTTCGCCGCGGTGTTCGGTGCGCTGATGCTGTTGTGCGCGGGATCGGCCGCGCTGACCTGGCGCTGGCTGCATGAGCCACCCGCGGCGCCGGCCGCCGTGCCCGGCACCGTGCCTCGCTCCGTCGAACAGCAGCAACCCGCCCGGCATGCGCGCGGCCCGCTCGCGAGCGGCCGCGTGTGGCGCATCGTGCTCGGCATGGGCCTGCTGTGCACGCCGCAGTTCGCGGTGCTCACGTTCGCGACGGTGTTCCTGCACGACTTCGGCCGGCTCGGCCTCGCCGGCATCAGCGCGGCGATGGTCGCGCTGCAGCTCGGCGCAATGGTGATGCGCGTCTGGAGCGGCCGTCATACCGACCGTCACGGCAACCGGCGCGCATACCTGCGCGGTTCGGTGCTCGTCGCGGCCGGATCGTTCGCGCTACTTGCAGCCGCGACGGCAGGCAGCCAGCACGTGCCGCTTGCCGCGATCGTTGCGATTCTCGTGTTCGCGGGCATCTGCGTATCGGCGTGGCACGGCGTCGCGTACACGGAACTCGCGACGCTCGCGGGCGCGAACCACGCGGGCACCGCACTCGGGATGGCGAACACGATCGTCTACCTCGGGCTGTTCGCGACGCCGCTCGCGATTCCGCCGCTGCTCGCCGTCAGTTCATGGAGTGTGGTCTGGCTCGCGACCGCGCTGATCGCCGGCGCGACCTATCCGCTGTTCGCCGTGCGATAGCGGCCGAGCGTCGCCGCGAACGCAACGACGCCCGCGCATCCGTCAGCCCGCCTCGCGCGCCAGCGCACGCCGCGCAGCCGGCCGTTCGGCCTCGCGCTGCGCATGGGCCGTCCACGCAGGATGCCGCGTCATGTCGAGTCCGATCGCGACACCCCAGCGATACAGCACGAGCAGGAACGGATCGACGATCGAATGCGCGCCCGGTTCGGCCCACGTGCGGCCGTCGGCGAGCGCGGCTTCGATCTTCTGGTTCGCTGCATCGATCGTGCCGCGCCCGTGCGTGCTGACCGCACCGTGCAGTGCCGGATCGTCGATGAAGCGGCCCGGCCGCCACAACGCGCCGTAGCCGACGCCATGCACCCAGCCGACCAGCCAGGCGAGCCATTCGTGGCACCGCGCCTCGCGCAGCGGATCGTCGAGCGGCAGCAATCGCGCATCCGGATGACGGCGCGCGAGATACGTGAGGATCGCCGGCGTTTCGGTGAGCACGCGCGGCTCGCCCGGAATCGCGAGCACGGGCACGCGCGCCTTCGCATTGATCGCGAGATAGCGCGCTTCGAGGTTCTGCTGTTTCTGCACGGAGACGATCTCGACGTCGAACGGCGCGCCGGTTTCCTCCAGCGCGATGTGAGCGGCAAGCGAGCAGGCGCCCGGCGAAAGATAGAGACGATATGCATTCATGATGAGGTGGCCCGACGGGGCTGTGGAAGACGGAACCGAGTGTAGGAACGCGTGCCCGGGCGCCGCAAACGATGAATTGTCGTGCTCGGGCATTAGTGTTACTAATACCCGCATGCGACGCATCCACCTCCCTCCGCTGCAGACGCTGCGCGCGTTCGAGACCACCGTGCGGCTGCAGAGCTTTACGCGCGCGGCCGATGCACTCGCGCTTACGCAAGGCGCGGTCAGCCAGCACATCCGCACGCTCGAGGCGCAACTCGGCTATCCGCTCTTCACGCGCGAGCGCAATGGCGCGACACCGACGCACGCCGCGCACGCGCTCGCGCTGCAGGTGCGCCAGGGCCTGAGCGTGCTCGAACGCGCATTCGAGCCGACGCTCGCCGTGCGCAGCCGCCCGCGCATCCGCGACGTCACGCTGAACGTCAGCGTGCTGCCGAGCGTCGCCGAGCGCTGGCTCGCGCCGCGCCTGCCGCGCTTCACGGCCGCGCATCCGCACATCGCGATCGTGCTGCACCCGGACGCGGCGCTCGCGCCGCTGCGCAAGCGCGACCGCATCGACGTCGCGCTGCGCTACGGGCCCGGCACGTGGCCGGGCGTCGTCGCCGAGAAGCTGATGAACGAGACGATCTTTCCGGTCGCGAGCCCCGCGTACCGCAATCGCGACGGCGTCGCGCCGCGCGCGCCGGGCGATCTCGTGCGGGCGACGCTGCTGCGCCATCCCGCGCAGCCGTGGGAACCGTGGCTCCAGGCCGCGCGGCTCGACCTCACCGAATCCGCGCGCGCGCCGCGCTTCACCGATGCGACCGCGCTGATCGACGCGACGCTGAAAGGGCGCGGCGTCGCACTCGCACGCCGCTCGCTGATCGAGCCCGAACTCGCGGCCGGCACGCTCGTGCGCGTGTCGACGGTGCGCGTGACCGACGTGTATGCGCACTACGTCGTGTGGCGCCCCGGCCATCCGCACGAAGCGGCGATCCGCACCTGGCTCGACTGGCTGCGCAGCGAAGTGCGGCGCAGGACGCCGCGGCGCTGACAGGCTCCGGTCGGCAATGGCTGCACGCACACGAAAGTAATTCGTTGGTTTGACGAAAGAGTTTCGCGATCGCGCACCGGTCGCAAACGATTCACCGAAACGTCGCATCGCAACGGCATACTCGAAGACGTTTCCCGATCAGCCTGCCAGGAGAGAAGTCATGCGTCGCGTTTCCGTCGTCGTCGTTCTTTGTGCCGCCGCTTTCGTCGCCGCCTGCAGCGACGACGCGCCGCACGACGCGCACGCGGCCGACGCCTCGCAGCAGGCCGGCGCATCGAGCGGCTCGGCCAGCGCGTTCAACAGCGATGCCACCGCGAACGGCGCCGCGTCCGATGCCGCCCCGCTCGCGCCGCCCGTCGTGCACTACCCGCCCGATGACGACGACGACGCGAAGCCCGCGACGAACGCAGCCGCGTCGGCCACTGCTGCATCTTCGCCGAGCTGATCGCGCCGCTTCCGTCCCCCGACCGCAGAACCGAGGTGGACAACATGCCGTCAGCGAACCGCCAATGGTATGACGTGACGGTGAGCGATGGCGCGAACGGCACGTTCTCGCGCCGTTTCGCGGGCCGCGTCGAGAACGGCCGGCCGAGCGATTCGGACCCGGCCGCAGTGCGGCCCGTCTCCGCGTCGTAACCGCAACGGCGCTGCGCGGCAGCCGCCGCGCAGCGTGCGCCGCCCGTCAGACCGCGTGCGCGAGCGCGCGGTCGACGAGCGCGGCATCGAAGTCGTCGTCCGCATCGCGAAAGCGCAGCGGCGCCGCGCAATGGACGAGCGTGTCGACGAAGTACTTCGCGCGCGGCCACGGCCCGAAGCCGGCCGCGGTATTGATGTGCCCGGCGTCGCCGAGGTTCACGAACGCGCTGCCCAGGCGCTGCGCGAGCGTGCGCGCATCGGCGAGCGGCATCCACGGATCGGTCTCGCTGCCGATCACGATCGACGGCACCACGAGCCGACGCGCGTCGAACGGCCCGGCAAACGTGAATTTCGTCGGGCTGGCGGGCGCGACGAACAGCACGCCCGCGACATCGCCCGCATGCGGCCCCTGCGCAAGCGCATGCGCGGCCGCGAGGCAGCCGAAGCTGTGCGCGGCGAGCACGAACGGGCCGCGCTCGCGGTCGAGCAGCGCGCGCACGGACTGCGCCCAGCGCGCGAGATCGGGCGCGTCCCAGTCGTCCTGCTCGACGCGCAACGAGCGCGGGAACTGCCGCTCGAGCCAGGTCTGCCAGTGAGCGCCTTCGCTGCCGTGCAGGCCCGGAACGGTGACGAGCCGCGGCGGCCACGCCGATTTGCTGCATGCGCGCATGATTGCCCTCGCTTGCTTGAAGACGAGTTTCGATTGTGGCGCGCGGCACCCGGCGGCCGAACCAATATTTTGTGCTTTGCTTTTGCGTGGGCCGGCCATCCGGGGGCGGCCATCCGGGGGACGGCCATCCGGGGGGCGGCCGTCCGCCGGACGGCGACCCGGGGCCGGCCGCCCGGCGCCGGCGGCCCGACTCCGGCCGCGCCGGGCGGCCCGCCCGTGCAGCGGCGCAATATGCCGCGAAACCGTAGAATGTGGGCTTCCCGTCAGCTTCACACCGAACCGGGCCGGGCGCCGACGCGCCGGGCCCGGCCGTCAGGAGACGCCCGATGTCCGCTACGCCCGCCGGCGCGCTGCGCCCGGCCCCTCTCGCCGTTCCCGTGACGAGCCTCGCCGGCGCGCGCGAAGTCATGCAATGAAGATCCTGTTCTATTCCCCGCACCAGGAAGCCGGCGCGTGGCGCGACGAGATCGCGCACGCGCTGCCGGAAGCCGAACTGCGCGCATGGCAGCCGGGCGACACGGCCGCCGCCGACTACGCGCTCGTGTGGCGCGCGCCGCGCGAATTCTTCGCGCCGCGCGACGGCCTGCGCGCGATCTTCAACCTCGGCGCGGGCGTCGACGCGCTGCTCGCGCTCGATCGCGCGCATCCGGGCACGCTGCCCGCGCACGTGCCGCTCGTGCGGCTCGAGGATTCGGGCATGGCGCAGCAGATGGTCGAATACGTGACGCACACGGTGCTGCGCTACCTGCGCCGTTTCGACGAATACGACGCGCAGCAGCGCGAGCGCCGCTGGCAGCCGCTCGAACCGCATCGGCGTGCAACGTTCACCGTCGCCGTGCTCGGCCTCGGCGTGCTCGGCGCGCAGGTTGCGCTCGCGCTCGCGGCGCTCGGCCTGCCCGTGCGCGGCTACAGCCGCAGCGCGAAGCAGCTCGACGGCATCGCGACCTTCGCCGGCGACGGCGCGTTCGACGCGTGCATCGACGGCGCGAAGGTGCTCGTCAACCTGCTGCCGAGCACGCCCGACACCGACGGCATCCTGTCGTCGCGCACGTTCGCGCGGCTCGCGCCCGGCGCGTACGTCGTCAACGTCGCGCGCGGTGCGCATCTCGTCGAAGCCGATCTGCTCGACGCGCTCGCGAGCGGCCGGATCGCCGCGGCGACGCTCGACGTGTTCCAGCACGAACCGCTGCCGGACGACCATCCGTTCTGGCGCGCACCGCGCATCACGATCACGCCGCACAGCTCGGCCGAAACGCTGCGCGCGGAGGCCGTCGAGCAGATCGCCGGCAAGATCCGCGCGTTCGAGCGCGGCGAGCCCGTCGGCGGCATCGTCGACTACGCGCGCGGCTACTGAATTCCGCCCTACACAGATACCAGGAACCAGGAGACAACCATGATGTTCCCCACCGCCGTCAAGATCGTCGAAGTCGGCCCGCGCGACGGGCTGCAGAACGAGAAGACCTTCGTGCCGACCGACGTGAAGATCGCGCTCGTCGACCGGCTGTCGCGTGCCGGCTTCCGCAACATCGAGGCCGCGTCGTTCGTGTCGCCGAAATGGGTGCCGCAGATGGCCGACGGCGCCGACGTGATGGCCGGCATCGAGCGTCGCGCGGGCACCGTGTACTCGGTGCTCACGCCGAACCTGAAGGGCTTCGAGAACGCGCTCGCCGCGCGCGCCGACGAAGTCGTGATCTTTGGCGCGGCGAGCGAGGCATTCTCGCAGCGGAACATCAACTGCAGCATCGCCGAGAGCATCGCGCGCTTCGAGCCCGTCGCGAAGGCCGCGAAGGATGCGGGCCTGCGGCTGCGCGGCAGCGTGTCGTGCACGCTCGGCTGCCCGTACCAGGGCGAGGTACCGGTCGCGTCGGTCGTCGACGTCGTCGAACGCTTCGCGGCGCTCGGCTGCGACGAAATCGACATCGCCGATACGATCGGCGTCGGCACGCCGAAGCGCACGCGCGAAGTGCTCGCGGCCGTCACGCGCGTGTTCCCGCGCGAACGCCTGTCGGGCCACTTCCACGACACCTACGGCCAGGCGCTCGCGAACATCTACGCGGCGCTGTTCGAAGGGATCGAGATCTTCCACGCGTCGGTCGCGGGCCTCGGCGGCTGCCCGTACGCGAAGGGCGCGACCGGCAACGTCGCGACCGAAGACGTGCTGTACCTGATGCAGGGCCTCGGCATCGACACCGGCGTCGATCTCGCGCAGGTGGTCGCCGCCGGCGACTTCATCTCGAATGCGATCGGCCGCACGAACGTGTCGCGCGCCGGTCGCGCGCTGCTCGCCAAGGCGCAGAGCGCGGACGACGCCGCGACCTGCGTCTGACCCCGGCATTCCATGGATTCCTCACTATGACGACACCTGCTTCATTCGATTCCCTCCCCGATTCCGCGCGACGCGTCGCGCTGCTGCTGCGCGAGCGCGGCCATGCGAAAGGCATCGTGATGCTCGCCGACACCGGCAAGACGTCGGCCGAGGCGGCAGCCGGGCTCGGCTGCTCGGTCGCGCAGATCGCGAAGTCGATCCTGTTTCGCCGGGAGTCTGACGGCGCGCCCGTGCTCGTGGTCGCGAGCGGCGTCAATCGCGTCGACGAGAAGAAGGTTGCCGCGCAGGTCGGCGCGGTGGGCCGCGCGGACGCGAAGTTCGTGCGCGACAACACCGGCTATGCGATCGGCGGCGTCTGCCCGATCGGCCATCTCGTCGACCCCGTCACGCTGATCGACGCCGACCTGCTCGAGCTCGACAGCCTGTGGGCGGCCGCCGGCCACCCGCACGCGGTGTTCAACCTGTCGCCGCACGAACTCGTGTCGCTGACCGGCGCGCCGGTCGCGGACGTCGCATTGCGGGGCAACGCATGAGCGACGTGCCGGTGGTTGTCGGCACGGTCGTATCGCCGTGCACGGACGTCTGCAGGATCGATCCGCGCACCGACTGGTGCGCGGGTTGCCTGCGCACGCGCGACGAGATCAAGGGGTGGCGAGCGTCGGACGACGACGCGAGGCGCGCGCTGCTCGCGCGGCTCGATGCGCGCCGGCGCATGCTCGCCGGGAGCGGCACATAAAAAAAAGCCGTTCAACCTCACGGGCGAACGGCGTCGAGATCGGAATCCTGTGAACGTGATCAACGTCACAGCCCGCATCATACGAGCGACGCGGCCGCATTGCATCGGGTGTTTCCCTACAACTTCTTACAGCGTCTTTCGCGCGTGCGGGCGGGCGCTTTTCGAGCGCAATCCGCGCTCCCGAAATCCGTACCCGGCGAGCTGCGGCGGGTCCCCGTCGCGGCGCCGAATCGTACGATCGTTTCAGTTGCCGACCGCCGCGCGACGCGCGGGCACGATGCGCCAGCCGAGATTCACGCCGGCCGCCGCGAGCAGGATCAGCAGCGCGCCGAACACCTGCGTCCACGCGAGCGTCTGCCCGAACGCAACGTGATCGACGACGATCGCGACGACCGGATAGACGAACGACAGCGCGCCGGTCATCGCGGTCGGCAGCTTCTGGATCGCACCGTACAGCAGCACATACATCAGGCCCGTGTTCACGACGCCGAGCACGACGAGGTCGAGCCATTGCCCCGCAGTCGCGGGCAGCGTATCGAAGTGCGCGAACGGCGCGAGCAGCACGATGCCGAGGCCGGCCTGCAGCAGCGCGAGCAGGTGCGGCGGCGTGCCCTTCAGGTGCTTCGTGACGATCGACGAGATCGCATACAGGAATGCCGCGCCGAGCGACAGCGCGACGCCTTCCAGATATTCGCCCGGCACCGCGAGCACGGCCGGCTCGACGCGCACCACGAAGACGAGCCCGGCGAACGCGAGCGCGAGCCACGCGACCGTCGACGCGGTGACCCGTTCGCGGAACACGATGGCGCCGAGCGCGACGAGCATGAACGGCTGCGTGTTGTAGACGGCGGTCGCCATCGAGATCGACGCGCGCGAATAGGCGGCGAACAGCAGCAGCCAGTTCGCGACGATCGCGACGCTGCCGAGCGTCGCGAGTGCGAGCATCCGCGGCGAGAACAGCGAGCGGCGCAGGAAGCCGAACGCCGCGCAGACGATCGCGAGCGTCGCGGCGCCGAACAGGCAGCGGAAGAACACGACGTTCGTCAGCGGCTGCCGCGACGACATCACGAGCCAGCCGATCGTGCCGGACATCATCATCGCGACGACCATCTCGGCGGCGCCGCGGCGAATTTCATTCGAAGCCATCATGAACTCCGTTGATGAGAGTGGATGACTTCGATTCTAGAAACTTGCTTTCGCCGCAACCACGGCTAAACTGAAGCGAATCAGCCGATTTACCTTCGAAAGCAAAGCGATCATGCCGAAACGCCTTTCCCCACCCGCCGTTGCGTCGCTCGACGCGACCGACCGCGCGATCCTCGCGGCGCTGGCCGACGACGCACGCATCGCGACCAGCGAGCTCGCGCGGCAGATCGGGCTGTCGGCGCCCGCGACCGCCGACCGCGTGCGGCGGCTCGAGGCGCAAGGCGTAATCGCCGCGTTCACGGTCGAGCTCGATCCGCGCGCGCTCGGCTACACGCTGCAGGCGATCGTCCGCGTGAAGCCGCTGCCCGGCCAGCTGCATCTGGTCGAGGAGTTGCTGCGGCGGATTCCCGAATTCGTCGAATGCGACAAGGTGACCGGCGAAGACTGCTTCATCTGCCGGCTCTACCTGCGCACGATCGAGCACCTCGACGACATCCTGTCGAAGGTGACGGAGCGCGCGGAGACGAGCACCGCGATCGTGAAATCGACGCCCGTGCCGCGCCGCCTGCCGCCGCTCGTCGAGGACGACAACGCGCACCGCTGAGCGGACGGCCCGCGCCGCCCGCTCACGCCCTTATGCGGCCGGGTCGCGCGCCTCGAAGAACGCGAGCAGTTCGTCGATCAGCGCGACGGGCGCCTCCTCCGGAATGTAGTGCCCGCATTCGAGCGCGCGGCCGCTGACGTCGCGCGCGACGCGACGCCATTCGTCGAGCGGATCGAAGCATCGGCCGACGATCCCGTGCTCGCCCCACAGCACGCGCAGCGGGCACGCGACCTTGTTGCCGCGCTCGAGATCCGCACGGTCGTGCTCGAGGTCGATCGTCGCCGATGCGCGGTAGTCCTCGCACATCGCATGCACGGCGCCCGGCTGCGCGAGCGCGGCTCGGTACGCGTCGAGCGCCGCCGGCGCGAACGGCGCGAGCCCGGCGGACCGGTTGCCCATCACGCGCTCGATGTACGCATCGGTATGCGCGCCGATCAGCGTCTCGGGCAGCGGCTCCGGCTGGATCAGGAAGAACCAGTGGAAATACGCGGTCGCGAACGCGCGATCGGTTTTCTCGTACATCGCGAGCGTCGGCGCGATGTCGAGCAGCATCATCCGCTCGACGGCGTCCGCGTGATCGAGCGCGAGCCGGTGCGCGACACGCGCGCCGCGATCGTGCGCGCACACATGGAAGTGCTCGAAACCGAAATGCCGCATCACGGCGACCTGATCGGCCGCCATCGCCCGTTTCGAATACGGCACGTGCTGCGCATCGCTCGGCGGCCGGCCCGATGCGCCGTATCCGCGCAGGTCGGTGGCGATCACCGTGAAGTGATTTGCGAGCGTCGCGGCAACGCGATGCCAGATCATGTGGGTCTGCGGATGCCCGTGCAGCAACAGAAGCGGCGGGCCCGCGCCTCCTTTGACACCGAAGATGTCGGTGTCCTGCACCGTCACGCGAAACGGTGCAAACGCCTCAAACGACATGGTTTATTTCTCGTTGGTTTGTTATGGCGGCTATTTTAGGAGCGCGCGCGCGTCTGCACAGCGGGGCAACAGCCAGAATCCGTAGAAAGAGAACACTCACTCGATTGCCGCCACACCGCGTATTTTGTTAAGCTCGCGTAGAATCGCACGACCGTTCGTATTAATCTCGACGAACGACCGGGTCCGCAACTACACTCGAATCACCGTTCGACCGCAAAGCATGGTGTCGGTATCGGCGCGACTGCGCCGGCGCCGGCCCTCCCTGGAGACTGGAGACATCACATGGCATTGCCCACCGTCCTGCAGAACCTGACGCTGCCCGTCATCGCGTCGCCGATGTTCATCGTCAGCTACCCCGAACTCGTGCTCGCGCAATGCAAGGCGGGCATCGTCGGTTCGTTCCCCGCGCTCAACGCCCGTCCGGCCGAACTGCTCGACGAGTGGCTCACGCAGATCCAGTCCGAACTCGCCGACCACAAGGCGAAGCATCCCGATGCGGTGATCGGCCCGATCGCGGTCAACCAGATCGTCCACCAGTCGAACGCGCGGCTCGAGCACGACGTGCGCGTGTGCGTCGAGCACAAGGTGCCGATCTTCATCACGAGCCTGCGCGCACCGGCACGCGAGATCGTCGACGCGGTGCACAGCTACGGCGGCATCGTGCTGCACGACGTGATCAACCTGCGCCACGCGCAGAAGGCGCTCGAAGCCGGCGTCGACGGGCTGATCCTCGTCGCGGCCGGCGCGGGCGGCCACGCGGGCACGACGTCGCCGTTCGCGCTCGTCGGCGAAGTCCGCAAGATCTTCGACGGTCCCATCGTGCTGTCCGGCTCGATCGCGAACGGCGGCTCGATCCTCGCCGCGCAGGCGATGGGCGCCGATTTCGCGTACATGGGCACGCGCTTCATCGCGACGCAGGAAGCGCACGCGGTCGAGGACTACAAGCGCGCGATCGTCAACGCGAAATCCTCGGACATCATCTACACGAACCTCTTCACCGGCGTGCACGGCAACTACATCCGCGAGAGCATCGAGAAAGCCGGCCTCGATCCGGAAGCGCTGCCGGAATCCGACAAGACGAAGATGAATTTCGGCGGCGACAAGACGAAGGCGTGGAAGGACATCTGGGGCGCCGGCCAGGGTGTCGGCCTGATGGACGACCTGCCGAGCGTGGGTGCGCTCGTCGAACGTCTGAAGCGCGAGTACGACGAAGCAAAGGCGCGGCTCGGCATCGCACGCTGAAGGATGCGGCGGTCATTGCCGCCGCACATCCCGTCCGACAAAACAAAAAGCGCGAACCGCTGCGGTTCGCGCTTTTTTCATGGCCCGCCGCGGCGGGATGCGCGGCTCAGCCCGCGCGCTTGATCCGCGTGATCGGCAGCACGCGCAGGCGCGATTCGATCGACGGGCACAGCGACTGCCCTTCGAAACGCGCCGCGAGGAAATCGACGAACGAACGCACCTTCGCGGACACGTGACGGCGGCTCGCGTAGACGGCATAGATCGGCGCCTCGTGCGGCGGCACCGAATCGAGCAGTACCGGCACGAGCCGGCCGGTTTCGATGTCGTCGCCGACCACCTCGGTGCCGAGCAGCGCGATGCCCGCGCCCGCAAGCACGGCCGCACGCAGCCCTTCGAGATGGTTCACGATCAGGTTGCCGTTGAGGGTCACGCGCGACGCGGCCGCCGCGTCGATCACGAGCGAGTCGAGCATCGTCGAATTCGAGTCGCGCCGCAGGTAGTTGTGGTGCGCGAGATCGGCGATTGTTTCGGGCGTGCCGTGCTTGTCGAGATACTCGGGCGACGCGACCAGCAGGATGTGCGCGGTCGCGATCTGCCGTGCGACCAGCGACGACGATTTCAATCCGTTCGGCGCCGCGCGCACCGCCACGTCGTAGCCTTCCTCGATCAGGTCGACCACGCGATCGGACAGCGTCATGTCGACGGTCACGTCCGGGAACCGGCCCGCGTAATCGGTGACGGCCTGCATCACGTGCCGCAGCCCGAACGCGGACAGCGACGTCACGCGCAGCCTGCCCTGCGGCACCACGCTCGCGGCGCCGACGGCCTGCCCGGCTTCGTCGAGTTCGGACAGCGCCTGCACGAGGCGCTCGTAATATTCGCGTCCCGCCTCGGTAGGCGCGACGCGTCGTGTCGTGCGATGCAGCAGCCGCGCGCCGAGCTGCTGCTCGAGATGCATCACGTGCTTGCTCGCCATCGCAGCCGACATCTGCATGCGCTCGGCCGCGCCGACGAAGCTGCCCACTTCGACGACGTAGCGAAACACATTCATGCTGACGAGGGTATCCATCGAACTAGCTCGTAATGACGGGGGAATGGTCCAATTACGAGATAGGGTAACAAAGGCGGGGAAACAGAAAGGTCAACAAAGGCAAAACGGCGCCGCGGGTGGCGGCGCCGTTTCGGGCAGGAAAACATGCAGCCGGAACGCGTGATTTTCGCGCGCGGCCGGCGCACCGATCGCGCGCGCGTCAGAACTTCGCGCGGATACCTGCGCCGAACGTGTTGCCGGTCGACAGGCCGCTGATGTGGTCGTTCATGTACGCGGCGTAGACGTCCGTGCGCTTGGACAGCGGATAGTCGTAACCGACGGCCCAGGTCTGGCGCGTCTGGTCGAGGCCGCCGGCATCGCGCGAATACGCGTACGACGCCATCGCGTTGCCCACGCCGAGCGGCACCGACACGCCGCCTTGCGCGGTGTTCACGTGCCAGCTGCCCGCGACCTGGTCATTCTTCGTATACATGTACTGGCCGAACAGCTTCACGAGCTTCAGGTCATAGGTCGCGCCGACCAGCGCGATGCCCTGGCTCTTCATGCCGGTGACGAGCGCGCTCAGGTCCTGCGGGCCGTTGTTGAAGTTCACGTACTGATACGTGGCGGTAGCCGCGAACGGGCCGTTCGCATAGTTGAACTGCGCGCTCCACTTCTTCGAGCGGTTGTCGCCGGCCTGGTTGCCGAGTGCGTACATCGCGCCGAAATTCAGGCCACCGAACGACGGCGACGTATACGACACCGCGTTGTTCCAGCCCGAATCGCCCACCGCACCCTGGTCGCTCGGATAGGTCGGGAACGTGCCGAGGCCGAGGAACACGTGGTACACCATCGGCGAGAAGGTGTACGAATCGTAGAACGGGTTGAACAGGATCGTCGACAGGAACAGGTGCGTCGTCAGGCGGCCTGCCGTCACCGTGCCGTACGGCGAGCTGATGCCGACGTACGCGTTGCGGGCGAAGAACGTGTCGCCCTGGAAGCGGCCGAACTGGCCGTTCTGCGCGCGGAAGAAGCTTTCCAGCGTGAAGATCGCCTTGTAGCCGTTGCCGAGATCCTCTGCGCCGTGCAGGCCCCAGTACGACGTCGACATCCCGCCGCCCGACACGTTCCATGCGCGATTGCCGCCCGGGAACTTGGTTGCGCCGACCCATTCGTCGACCTGACCGTAGAGCGACACGCTCGACTGCGCATGGGCGGGAGCGGTGGCCGCCACGCAGGCGGCTGCGGCGATCAGCTTGACGGACGTGCGCGACGCACGGCGAGCGAATGCATTCATGGGATCTCCAGGATTTGTCGAATAGTCGATAAGTGGCGCGAGCGTTGTTTTATGGAGCCGAGTGCTTGCGTCGTATGGGGCGCAGCCATCTTTACGGATCATTCGTCCGGTCAAAAATGCGCACGCTTATTGCTGGTATAGCGGCAGCATTAACTTCGCCGAATCGAACCATGGCCGGAGGCGCGCCGGCGACCCGGCGCGAACGCAGCCGCGCGGCGGGACGGCGGCTTGGCATACGCGTGCCGGGCGCGAAAGATAGCGCAATGCAGCAGGAAAATCAGCGGAAATCTGCGCGCGACTGTGGCGAATTCGCATCAGCCGGCGGGGGGACGGCGGGGAGACGAGCGCGCGGGCGCTCAGTTTCGGTAGAACGGGGAGAAAGACGGCGAGTGTGCAGGCTCTTCCTGCGAGCGGGGCGGCGGCATCGGACGGCCGCCGCGCTCCTCGTTGTAGCGCGCGACGTCGGCGCGGATCGAACCGGCGCGCAGCGGCACGTTGCCGCCGCCCGGCGGGCGCGGCATCTGGCGCGCATCGGCGCTGATCGGGCGATACGGGCTTTGCGCGGCGTAATGGCCGTACGACGGCGTCGGCCGCAGCCCCCAGCGGGAACCGTAGCTGCTCACGCCGCCGGCACGTGCACCAGCGGGGGGCGGAACGCGGCGCCAGACGGGCATGCCAGCGGGCCCGCCGCCAGCCGGCTGACCGTACGCGCGCATGTCGCCGCCACCGAAACCGTGGCCGCCGAACCCGTGACCGCCGTGTGGCGGCTGGGCAAGCGCGAGCGGCATCAGCAGCGCGCCGAGCACGCCTGCCACCCATCGTCCGATCTTCCGTTTCACCCGTTCCGTCATCGTTCAGTGCCTGTCCACGCCTGCCGTCGGCTCCTTTCGGCCGAAGCAAGGCTTTCAGCAGTAATTTATGAGCCGCCCGAAACGGTGTCGAGCCAAAAAGTGTTAGGTCGCCGGCATCGGTGTAACACCATGTTACTGCTAGGTTTTTTCACTTCAGGGCGCGAACGCGACAGAACATTCTTCTGCCGTTTTGCGCATGGCCGAGCGTGCGCGACGGCCGCTGCCGCATGCAATCGATTCATCAATCGATTCTCACAATGAATTTGTTTAGTGAATGGCCAACCGGGACAATAGCGCCATCCGCGCGCGCGACGCGCGCCTCCGTCGTTTCCGAATCGAGTTCCCGATGGCCCGTCCCCGTTTTCTTCCCGACAACTTCACGCTCGCGCTCGTCGGCACCGTCGTGCTTGCGAGCTTCCTGCCCTGCCGCGGCCCGGCCGCCCACGCGTTCAACTGGGCCACCAACATTGCCGTCGGCCTGCTGTTCTTCCTGCATGGCGCGAAGCTGTCGCGCGAGGCGGTGGTGGCCGGCGCGACCCACTGGCGGTTGCACGCGGTCGTGCTGCTCAGCACGTTCGCGCTGTTCCCGCTGCTCGGCCTCGCGCTGAAACCCGTGCTGCAGCCGCTCGTCACGCCGGCGCTTTACGCGGGCGTGCTGTTCCTGTGCACACTGCCGTCGACGGTCCAGTCGTCGATCGCGTTCACGTCGATCGCGAAGGGCAACGTGCCGGCCGCCGTGTGCGCGGCATCCGCGTCGAGCTTGCTCGGGATCTTCGTCACGCCGGCGCTCGTCGGGGTGATGATCACGTCGCAGTCGGCCGCCGCGGCGTCGCCGTGGAGCACGGTCGGCAGCATCGTGATGCAGTTGCTCGTGCCGTTCATCGCCGGCCAGTTGCTGCGGCCCGTGATCGGCGGCTGGATCGAACGCAACCGCGGCGTGCTGCGCTTCGTCGACCAGGGCTCGATCCTGCTCGTCGTCTACGTCGCGTTCAGCGAGGCCGTCAACGAAGGCCTGTGGCATCAGATCCCGGCGCGCGCGCTCGGCGGCCTGCTGGTCGTCAACCTCGTGCTGCTCGCGATCGCGCTTCTGCTGACGGCATTCGTCAGCAAGCGGCTCGGCTTCAACCGGGCCGACCGGATCACGATCATCTTCTGCGGATCGAAGAAGAGCCTCGCGGCCGGCGTGCCGATGGCGAAGGTGATCTTCTCGGCGAACGCGGTCGGCGCGATCGTGCTGCCGCTGATGCTGTTCCACCAGATCCAGTTGATGGCGTGCGCGGCGCTCGCGCAGCGCTGGGGCGCGCGCGACACGAGCGGCGAGCGCGACGGGCAGGACGGCTCGACGGCGGCACCCGGCGCGCTGAGCGCGGGCAAGCGCTGACGGGGACGTAGGCGGGACGGTCACTGGGTGGTGGCCGCTTTCCGCTTTCCGCTTTCCGCTTTCCGCTTTCCGCTTTCCGCTTTCCGCTTTCCGCTTTCCGCTTTCCGCTTTCCGCCTTCCGCCTTCCGCCTTCCGCCCTCCGCTTCCCGCCCCCCGCCCTCCGCTTCCCGCCCCCCCGCTTTCCGCCCGCCAAACGCGCACCGACGCGCGCCTGACGCATGCACCATCAGCACCCATCGCGTCATGAAATCTTCATTCAATTCCCCGCGAACGGTGCCGTTAAGCCGAACGTCCCGTCGATTCGGCTGCCCTCGCCCATGCCCGCGCTCCACTCCGACTCCGCTGCCGCCAGTACCGCGCGCCTGATCGCGGATCGCGCGCTCGCGGCCGTTTTCCAGCCGATCGTCGATCTCGGGTCGGGGACGGTCATCGGCTACGAAGGTCTGATACGCGGCCCGCGCGGCACCGACCTCGAGCCACCCGCCGCGCTGTTCGCGCAGGCCGCGCGCGAAGGCGCGACCATCGCGCTCGAACAGGCCGCCGCGCTCACCTGCCTCGACGCGTTCGCGGCGCTCGGCTGCGACGGCAAGCTGTTCCTCAATTTCAGCGCCGGCACGATCCTGCAGCTCGCCAGCGAACGCGAGCGCGCGCGCCAGTTCCTCGGCCGCGCGCGGATCGGCGCCGAGCGCATCGTGATCGAGCTGACCGAGCAGAACGCGATACCGGATGTCGCGCACATCGGGCCGGCGGTCGCGTCGCTGCGCGACGCCGGCATCCAGTTCGCGCTCGACGACTACGGCACCGCGAACGCGAGCATGAACCTGTGGCTGCGCCTGCATCCGGACGTCGTGAAGATCGACCGCTTCTTCATCCACGACATCGCGCGCGACCCGCTCAAGTTCGAAGCCGTGAGAGCGATGCAGCACTTCGCGCAGGCGAGCGGCGCGCAACTGATCGCGGAAGGCATCGAGAACGAGTGCGACCTGATCGTCGTACGCGACATGGGAATCTGCTGCGTGCAGGGCTTCCTGCTCGGCCGGCCGAACGCGCAGCCGTCGCGGGTCGTCGCGCCGGCCGCGCGCGATGCGATCCGCGCGCCGCACATCGCGGTGTTTCCCGGCGCGACGCGCACCGTGCGGCCGGCCGGCACGATCGCCGCGAAGATGCTCGTCCCCGCGCCGCCACTGCCGCTCAACGCGACCAGCAACGACGTGATCGACCTGTTCAACCGGATGCCCGACCTGCACGCGGTCGCGCTCGTCGAACGCGGGCGGCCGGTCGCGCTCGTGAATCGCCGCGGCTTCATCGACCGCTTCGCGCTGCCGTATCACCGCGAGGTGTTCGGGAAGAAGCCGTGCCTGCAGTTCGCGAACGATGCGCCGCTGATGATCGACAACGCGACGACGTTCGAGCAGCTCGCGATGCTGCTCGCGAGCCACGACCAGCGCTATCTCGCGGACGGCTTCGTGATCACGGAACACGGCCACTACGTCGGGCTCGGCACCGGCGAGAGCCTCGTGCGCGCGGTGACCGAGATGCGCATCGAAGCGGCGCGCTACGCGAACCCGCTGACGTTCCTGCCCGGCAACATTCCGATCAGCGCGCATATCGACCGCCTGCTCCAGCGCGACGCCGGCTTTCATGCGTGCTACGTCGACCTGAACCAGTTCAAGCCGTTCAACGACCAGTACGGCTACTGGCAGGGCGACGAGGTGCTGAAGTTCGCCGCGACGGTACTGGCCGGCGTGTGCGACCCGCAGCGCGACTTTCTCGGGCACGTCGGCGGCGACGATTTCCTCGTGCTGTTCCAGCGTGACGACTGGCACGTGCGCGCGACCGACGCGATCGCGCGCTTCAACGAAGGCGCGCAGCGCTTCTACACGCAGGCCGACCGGCAGGCGGGCGGGCTGCGCGGCGAGGACCGCCACGGCAACCCGGCGTTCTTCGGCTTCGTGACGATGGCGATCGGCGCGGTCGGCGTGCCGGCCGGCGCGCACGGCGCGGAGCGCTACGGCAGCGACGAGATCGCGTCGGTCGCAGCGCTCGCGAAGCGGCGCGCGAAACAGCGGCCGGGCGGGATCGCGGTCGTCGATCTCGATGCGGGCCGCGCCGCACTGCGCAATCGCGGCGAACCGCCGGCCGCGGCGGCGGTGGACTGAACGGCGGGCAGCCGTCGAACGCGGCGAGGGCTGCGCTGCGTGCACCGGGGACGGCCGCCCTCCCGTCAACCGGCCGAATCGTTGCGCATCGGCTTCCGGCCGGCCGCGCAGGCCGCCGGGCACCTTGCGCGAACGCTCGCGGCGGGGCCTGCTTTCCTGCCTCTTCCCGCCCCTTTCCCGCCGGCCGCCCGCGCCGCCGGGCACCCACACGGCCACCTTGCCTTTTTCGCGTTTTGTTTAGTATTTTTAGTAACGGCGTTTTCGCAGATTAGCGCCTGAAAACCCGCCATTTTCGGGTATTCCCCGGCTATCCGGCCCGAATTCCGCGAAGTGTTTTACTATACAATCGCTTTCACCCTAAACAAACCGGACCCGAACGATGGGCACCACCATTCGCGATGTCGCGCGGGCGGCAGAGGTCTCGATCGGCACCGTCTCCCGCGCGCTGAAAAACCAGCCGGGCCTGTCGGAAGCAACGCGTGCGCGCATCGTCGAGATCGCACAGCAGCTCGGCTACGATTCCGCGCAGTTGCGGCCGCGCATCCGCCGGCTCACCTTCCTGCTGCACCGCCAGCACAACCGCTTTCCCGCGAGCCCGTTCTTCTCGCACGTACTGCACGGCGTCGAGGACGCATGCCGCGAGCGCGGCATCGTGCCGACGCTGCTCACGGTCGGCCCGAACGACGACGTGCTGCGCCAGATGCGCCCGCACGCGCCCGACGCGATCGCGGTCGCCGGCTTCATCGAGCCCGAGACGATCGAGGCGCTCGCCGCAACCGGCCGGCCGCTGGTGCTGATCGACCTGTGGGCGCCCGGGCTGCGCTCGGTCAACATCGACAACGCGACGGGCGCAGCGCTCGCGATGCGCCACCTGCTCGCCACCGGCCGCTCGCGGATCGCGTTCATCGGCGGCTCGCCCGCGCACTACAGCATCGCGCAGCGCGCGATCGGCTACCGGCGCGCATTCTTCGAGGCCGGGCGGCTGTTCGATCCCGCGTACGAAGTGACGATCGACGCGGGGCTCGACCCGGACACGGGCGCCGCACGCGCGATGGAGCAGTTGCTCGACGCACCGGGCCCGCGCCCCGAAGCCGTGTTCGCGTACAACGACGCGGCCGCGCTGGCCGCGCAGCGCGTGTGCACCGCGCGCGGCCTGCGGATTCCGGACGACATCGCGATCGTCGGCTTCGACAACATCCCGGCCGCCGCGCACGCGAGCCCGCCGCTCACGACGCTCGCAGTCGACAAGGAGGCGCTCGGCCGCCGCGGCGTCGAGCTGCTGCTCGCCGACGCGCCCGAGCGCACCGAGATTTCCCTGCCCGTCGAGCTGATCGTGCGGGCCAGCAGCCAGCCCGCCGGCTCCCCGGCACTCGATACCGCCACGGTCACCGAAGAATCATGAACATGCCCCCGGTCCAACCCTGCACGGCCGCGCCGGCCGCCCACACGCAAGCCGCGCCGTTCGTCGCGAGCTTCCGCGATCCGTCGTTCCTGCTGTCGCACGTCGAGGACACGCTGCGCTTCTACGCGACGAACGCGTTCGACCCGACGGGCGGCTTCTACCACTACTTCCGCGACGACGGCAGCATCTACAACCGCACGTCGCGCCACCTCGTCAGCAGCTGCCGGTTCGTCTTCAACTACGCGATGGCGTACCGGCATTTCGGCGATCCGCGTCACCTCGACTACGCGCGCCACGGGCTGCGTTTCCTGCGCGACGCACACTGGGACGACGAACTGCAGGGCTACGACTGGGAACTCGACTGGCGCGACGGCGCGAAGCGCGCGACGCTCGACGCCACGCGCCACTGCTACGGGCTCGCGTTCGTGCTGCTCGCGGCCGCGCACGCGACGATGGCCGGCATCGACGAAGCACGCCCGCTGATCGCGGCGACCTACGAGCTGGCCGAGCACCGCTTCTGGGATGCGGCCGCGGGCCTGTATGCGGACGACGCGACGCCGAACTGGATCGTGTCGTCGTACCGCGGCCAGAACGCGAACATGCACATGACGGAAGCGCTGCTCGCGGCCTACGAGGCAACCGGCCACCTCACGTACCTCGATCGCGCGGAAAAGCTCGCAAGCCACATCACGCAGCGCCAGGCCGCGCTGTCGGGCGGGCTCGTGTGGGAGCACTACCATGCGGACTGGTCGGTCGACTGGGACTACAACAAGGAAGACAGCTCGAACATCTTCCGTCCGTGGGGCTTCCAGCCCGGGCACCAGACCGAATGGGCGAAGCTGCTGCTGATCCTCGAGCGGCACCGCCCGCTCGACTGGCTCGTGCCGCGCGCGGCCGAGCTGTTCGACGCGGCGCTCACGCATGCATGGGACGCCGATCACGGCGGCCTGTACTACGGCTTCGGCCCCGACTTCACGATCTGCGACCACAACAAGTACTTCTGGGTGCAGGCGGAAACCTTCGCGGCAGCCGCGATGCTCGGTGCACGCACCGGCAGCGAGCGCTTCTGGGACTGGTACGACGAGATCTGGCGCTATAGCTGGGCGCATTTCGTCGATCACCGCTACGGCGCGTGGTACCGGATCCTCACCTGCGACAACCGCAAGTACAGCGACGAGAAGAGCCCGGCCGGCAAGACCGACTATCACACGATGGGCGCGTGCTACGACGTGCTCGCGACCCTTGCGCGCACCGCGCGCAGCGAGCCGACGCAATGAGCGACGGCACGTTTCCGGCTTTCGTATCGGCGGGCGACATCCTGACCGACATGGTGCGCGCGGGCGATGCGCAGTGGACGTCGGTGCCGGGCGGCGCCGGCTGGAACGTCGCACGTGCGGTCGCGCGGCTCGGCGTGCCGAGCGCGCTCGCGGGCTCGATCGGCGAGGACTGCTTCTCCGACGTGCTGTGGCGCACGAGCGAAGCGGCCGGGCTCGACCTGCGCTTCCTGCAGCGCGTCGCACGGCCGCCGCTGCTCGCGATCGTCCACGAGACGCGCCCGCCCGCGTACTTCTTCATCGGCGAAGCGAGCGCCGATCTCGCGTTCGATCCCGCGCGGCTGCCGGCCGGCTGGACCGAACACGTGCAATGGGCGCACTTCGGCTGCATCAGCCTGGTGCGCGAACCGCTCGCGGGCACGCTGGCCGCGCTCGCGGCCGACCTGCACGCGCGCGGCGTGAAGATCAGCTTCGATCCGAACTACCGGAACCTGATGACGGCCGCGTACCGGCCGACGCTGGAGAAGATGGCCGCGCTCGCCGACCTGATCAAGGTGTCCGACGAGGACCTGCGGCACCTGTTCGGCGGCGACGGCCCCGACGCGATCGCGGCGGTGCGCGCGCTGAACCCGCGCGCGGCCGTGCTCGTCACGCGCGGCGCGCAGGCGGCGACGCTCTACGCGGACGGCGACGTGCACGAGGCCAGCCCGCCGCGCGTCGAAGTGGCCGACACCGTCGGCGCGGGCGACGCGTCGATCGGCGGCATGCTGTTCAGCCTGATGGCCGCGCCGCAGCGATCGTGGCGCGAGCATCTCGCGTTCGCACTGGCGGCGGGCGCCGCCGCATGCCGGCACACGGGCGCGCACGCACCGACGCTCGACGAGGTCGTCGCGCTGATCAAAGGTTGATCGAAGGTTGATCGAGGGCTGATCGAAGGTTGATCAAAGGTTGATCGAACGCTGCCCGGGCGCCGCGACCGGACACCGCGACCGGACACCGTTCGGTCACCGATATGCGGCGCTGTACATGCTGCGCCGCAGTGCTACGATGAAGTGTCCTTTTGCGGGAGAGGCACGATGGACACGAACACGTTCACGAAAGGCATCTACACGGCCAAGGCGCATACCCAGCATTCGGCCAACGGGCAGTTCCAGGGTTACGTGATCCTCGCGCGGGACGACGGGGACGACACCGAGAACACGCGCTACGACGTCCACTCGACGAGCCCCAGCGAGGAAGAAGCGTTCGACGAGGCGAAGGCGCTCGCACACCGGATCCTCGGCGAGATCGAGCTGTGACGCGCACCAGCCTTTTCGGCGCGGCTCAGAGCAGCCGCGCCACCATCGATACCAGCATCGTCAGCACCAGCGTCGACATGAACGGGAACGGGTAACGCCGCCCGCCGAGCGTCAGCGTGACGTCGCCCGGCATCCGCCCGATGCCGAGCTCGCCGAGCCACGGCCAGCAGCGCGTCAGGATCATCACCGCGACGAACGACGCCATCAGCCAGCGCAGCATGCCGGCCTCAAAGCGCGTGCGAGCGGTCGCCGCGCGCGAACGCGTCGAGCGTGCCGTCGATTCCGCGCGAAAAAGCGATCACCTTGAACAGCTCGCCCATCTCGGCTTCGGAGATCAGCTTCTGCACCGCGTTCGCGGCCGGCAGGAACTGCCGGATGTCCGACGGGTCGATCGCGGCCAGCGCGTCGGTGATGCCCGCGTTCAGCAGGAAGCGCGCCTGCGACGTGTAGCCGAGCAGGTCGGCGCCCGTGGCGACGGCCGCGTCGTAGATACCGGTGAATTCGACGTGCGCAGTGATGTCCTGCAGGCCCGGGTACAGGAACGGGTCGTCGTGCGCGTGGTGGCGGTAGTGGCACATCAGCGTGCCGCGGTCGCGCTGCGGATGGTAGTACTCGTGCGCGGGAAAGCCGTAGTCGACCAGCAGCACCGCGCCGCGCGCGAGCATCGTGCAGACGGTGCGCGTGAACGCCAGCGCGGCCTCGTGCGTCTCGGTCACGTAGCCGTCGGCGACGTCGGCGGTGAGCCCCGCGAGCACCGGCGGCTGGCTGGCCGGCGCGGCCGGCCGGTCCTCGAACACGAACGCATGCCGCGCGTCGAGCGCGACGCCGCGCTCGTGCCACGCGCCGTCCGCCTTCGCGAACAACCGCACCGGCATCGCATCGAGCACCTCGTTGCCGACCACGACGCCCTCGAACCGCTCAGGCAACGCGTCGAGCCAGCGGACCTTCGCCGCAAGCGTCGGCGCGGCCGCCGAAATCGTGTCGCGCTGCCGTTCGCGCAGCTCGCCGGACAGGTCGACGATCAGATATTCGTCGAGTTCGACGCCCAGCGCGTCGAGCGCCGCGAGCAGCCCGGCCGCGAGCTTGCCCGTGCCGGCGCCGAATTCCATCACGCGGCGCGTGTCGCTCGCCGCGAGCGCTTCCGCGACCGGCTGCGCGAGCGTCTGCGCGAACAGCGGCGACAGCTCGGGCGCGGTGACGAAGTCGCTGCCGTCGTCGGCACGGCGCCCGAACTTGCGCGCGCCGCCGCTGTAATAGCCGAGGCCCGGCGCATACAGCGCGCGCTCCATGAAGCGGTCGAACGGCAGCCAGCCGCCGGCCGCCGCGATCTCGTCGCGCAGTTGCGCGGCAAGGGTTTCGGACTGCGCGAGCGCGTCAGGGCCGGGAGCAGGTAAACTAGCGGGTTCGTGAGCTTTCGGGTTCATCCCGGCATTGTAAATGACCGTTTCAGCCGATACGTCGACCCTGCGCGTGGTGCTCGTCGCGGGCGCCCTGGGCAGCGCGGCCGACGCCGCGTCGATCGGTCGTGCGCTCGCGACGGGATTTGCACGCCGCGGCTGGGACGTCGCGCTGCAGCGCAGCCACGGTGCGCCGCGCGCGGCCGCCGATGCGATCGTCGCCGAAGTCGCGGCGCTCGGCCGCCGCGCAGCCGTGCTCGACGCCGATCTGGCCCTGGAAGCCGACGCAGCCGCGCTCGTCGCCGCATGCGGCGCGGCGCTCGGCCGGCCCGCGTGCGCGGTGTTCGTCAGCGCCAGTGCGGGCGCCGACGACGCGCACACGGTGGACGGCGCATCGCTTGCCGGCGCGCTCGCGCGCAACGTGACGGCGCCGCTCGCGCTGGCCCGCGCGCTCGCCGATGCGACGCCCGACGCCGCGCGCGAGCACGAAGCGCTGCGCGCGTGTGCGATCCACGTGCTGGACCAGGTGCTGTTTCACCCGGCACCGGCGCAGTTGTCGCACGCGCTGATGCAGGCCGCGCTGAACCGCGCGACGTCGGCGCTGGCGCTGGCGCTCGCGCCGAAGGTGCGGGTCGCGGCGCTCGTGCGCGGCCATGCGGCGCATGCGGACGACATCGCGGCGGCCGCCTGCTACCTCGCGAGCGCGCCCGGCGTCACGGGCGCGACGCTGACCGTCGACGGCGGCGAGCACCTCGTGCCGCCCGCCGCCGGCCCGAATGAATGAACCGCGCGGGCGCGCGGCCTGACTGCCGCCGCCCGCGCCGCTTTGCGTGCGCGCACGCCAATTTGACTGGGACGACCATGTTTTCCGCTCTCCTGCACCCCCGCCTCGCGGATTGCCGCAGGCTCTACCTGCGCGATTACGAGGTGCACATCAACATCGGTGCCTTCGAACACGAGAAGCGCGGCGAGCAGCGCGTCGTCATCAACGTCGACCTGTTCGTGCCGCTCGCGCTGTCCACCCCCGTCGACGACCGGCTGCATGAAGTCGTCGACTACGACCTGATGAAGCAGAGCGTCGCGCAATGCATGGCGCGCGGCCACATCCACCTGCAGGAAACGCTGTGCGACGCGATCGCCGCGCACCTGCTGGCGCACGACTCCGTGCGCGCGGTACGCGTCTGTACCGAGAAACCGGACGCCTATCCGGACTGCGACGCCGTCGGCGTCGAAGTCTTTCGCATCAAGGACGAGGAGCGCGCATGAACGCCCCCCACATGAATGACACGGCGGCCGACGCCGCCACCCTCGACGCGACCGCCGCCCCGGCCGGCCGCCAGGCGCTGACGCGCCGCGAGCAGAAGGAAGCGTACGAGAACAACAAGCTGTTCAAGCGGATCGTGCGCCAGGTCGGCCAGGCGATCGGCGACTACAACATGATCGAGCACGGCGACAAGGTGATGGTCTGCCTGTCGGGCGGCAAGGACAGCTACGCGATGCTCGACGTGCTGCTGCGCCTGCGCGAGCGCGCGCCGATCGACTTCGACATCGTCGCGGTGAACCTCGACCAGAAGCAGCCGGGCTTCCCCGAGCACGTGTTGCCCGAATACCTGAAGCAGGTCGGCGTGCCGTTCCATATCGAGAACCAGGACACCTACAGCATCGTCAAGCGGCTCGTGCCCGAAGGCAAGACGACCTGCTCGCTGTGCTCGCGGCTGCGCCGCGGGATCCTGTACCGCGTGGCCGGCGAGCTCGGCGCGACCAAGATCGCGCTCGGCCACCACCGCGACGACATCGTGCAGACGCTGCTGCTCAACATGTTCTACGGCGGCAAGCTGAAGGGGATGCCGCCGAAGCTGCAGTCGGACGACGGCAAGAACATCGTGATCCGCCCGCTCGCGTACGTGAAGGAAACCGATCTCGAGAAATTCGCGGAGCTGCGCGAATTCCCGATCATCCCGTGCAACCTGTGCGGCAGTCAGCCGAACCTGAAGCGCGCGGAAATGAAGGCGCTGATCCGCGAATGGGACAAGCGCTTCCCGGGCCGCGTCGAGAACATGTTCAACGCGCTCGCGAAGGTCGTGCCGTCGCACCTGATGGATACGACGCTGTTCCCGTTCACGTCGCTGCGCGCGACAGGCGAAGCCGATCCGCAGGGCGACATCGCGTTCGACGAGGAACCGTGCGCGTCGGGCGACGACGCAGCGGCGCCGGGTGGCGCCCAACCGATCTCGATCGTCCAGTTCGACGACCTGTAAGCGGGGTCGGAAGACCCGCCGGAACGGGGCGCCGGCCGCCCTTTCCGGCGCCGCCGCGCCCGCGCGGCGGTCCCGGAACGGCGGGGGCCGCATGCTAAAATGGACGGCTTCGAACTCCTCTGACAAGCTGGCGCCATGAATATCGTGATTTTGGCGGCAGGCACCGGCAAGCGCATGCGTTCCGCGCTGCCGAAAGTGCTTCACCCCCTGGCCGGCAGGCCGCTCCTCTCCCACGTCATCGACACCGCGCGCACGCTGCAGCCGTCCCGGCTCGTCGTCGTCGTCGGTCACGGCGCCGAGCGGGTCCAGGCTGCCGTCGCCGCGCCCGACGTCCAGTTCGCGGTGCAGGCCGAGCAGCTCGGCACCGGCCACGCGGTGCGCCAGGCGCTGCCGCTCCTCGATCCCGCGCAACCGACGCTCGTGCTGTACGGCGACGTGCCGCTCACCCGCGCGTCGACGCTGCGGCGTCTCGTCGACGCCGCGCGCGAAGGCCGCTACGGGATTCTGACCGTCACGCTCGACGATCCGACCGGCTATGGCCGCATCGTGCGCGACGCAGCCGGCTTCGTCACGCGCATCGTCGAGCAGAAGGACGCGTCGCCGGAAGAACTGAAGATCGCCGAGATCAACACCGGCATCATCGTCACGCCCACGGCCCAGCTGTCGATGTGGCTCGGCGCGTTGAAGAACGAAAACGCGCAGGGCGAGTACTACCTGACCGACGTCGTCGAGCTCGCGATCGAGGCCGGTTTCGAGGTCGTCACGGCGCAGCCCGACGACGACTGGGAAACGCTCGGCGTGAACAGCAAGGCGCAGCTCGCGGAACTCGAACGCATTCATCAGCGCAATGTCGCGGAAGCGCTGCTCGTCGACGGCGTCACGCTCGCCGATCCTGCGCGCCTCGACGTGCGCGGCACGCTGCGCTGCGGCCGCGACGTGTCGATCGACGTGAACTGCGTGTTCGAAGGCAACGTGACGCTCGCCGACAACGTGACGATCGGCGCGAACTGCGTGATCCGCAACGCGTCGGTCGGCGCCGGCACGCGCATCGACGCGTTCTCGCACATCGACGGCGCCGAGCTCGGCGCGAACACCGTGATCGGCCCGTACGCGCGGCTGCGCCCCGGCGCGCAGCTCGCGGACGAAGCGCACGTCGGCAACTTCGTCGAGGTGAAGAACGCGGTGATCGGCCACGGCTCGAAGGCGAACCACCTCACGTACATCGGCGACGCCGACATCGGCGCACGCGTGAACATCGGTGCGGGCACGATCACCTGTAACTACGACGGCGCGAACAAGTTCCGCACCGTGATCGAGGACGACGTGTTCGTCGGCTCCGACACGCAGCTCGTCGCGCCCGTGCGCGTCGGCCGCGGCGTGACGATCGCCGCCGGCACGACGATCTGGAAGGATGTTGCCGACGGCCTGCTCGTATTGAACGAGAAGACCCAGACCACGAAGAGCGGCTACGTCCGCCCGGTCAAGAAGAAGAGCTGAACCCTTTGCGGGCGCCCCGGCGGCGCCCGCGTCGACTTACAGGACTGACCCATTCATGTGCGGCATTGTCGGCGCAGTTGCGCAACGTAATATCGTTCCGGTGCTGATCGAAGGATTGCGGCGCCTCGAATACCGTGGCTACGACTCGTGCGGCGTCGCCGTGCTCGAGCCGGGCGCACCGAAGCGCGCGCGCAGCGTCGCGCGCGTCGCCGATCTCGACGCGCAGGTGCGCGAATCGCACCTCGAAGGCACGACGGGCGTCGCGCACACGCGCTGGGCGACGCACGGCGCGCCCGTCACGCACAACGCGCACCCGATCTTCTCGTCGAACGCGCTCGCGCTCGTCCACAACGGCATCATCGAGAACTTCGAGCCGCTGCGCGAAGCGCTGCGCGCGAAGGGCTACGAATTCGTGTCGCAGACCGACACCGAAGTGATCGCGCACCTCGTGCACAGCCTGTACCGCGGCAACCTGTTCGACGCGGTGCGCGAAGCCGTGCAGCAGTTGCACGGCGCGTATGCGATCGCGGTGATCCACAAGGACCAGCCGCACACCGTCGTCGGCGCGCGCCAGGGTTCGCCGCTCGTCGTCGGCCACGGCGACGGCGAGAACTTCCTCGCGTCCGATGCGCTCGCGCTCGCGGGCAGCACCGACCGCTTCACGTTCCTCGAGGAAGGCGACGTGTGCGAGCTGTCGCTCGACGGCGTGAAGATCGTCGACCGCCACGGCGCGACCGTGCAGCGCGAAATCCGCGTCGTCAGCGCATACGGCGGCGCGGTCGAGCTGGGCCCGTATCGCCACTTCATGCAGAAGGAAATCTTCGAGCAGCCGCGCGCGATCGGCGACACCGTGCCGCAAACCGACGCGTTCGACGCGACGCTGTTCGGCGACGCCGCGCCCGCCGCGTTCGCGGACATCGACAGCCTGCTGATCCTCGCGTGCGGCACGAGCTACTACTCGGGCCTCACCGCGAAGTACTGGCTCGAATCGATCGCGAAGATCCCGACCCAGGTCGAGATCGCGAGCGAGTACCGGTACCGCGAATCGGTGCCGAACCCGCGCCAGCTCGTGCTCGTGATCTCGCAGTCGGGCGAGACGGCCGACACGCTCGCGGCGCTCAAGCATGCGCAGTCGCTCGGCCACACGCATACGCTCGCGGTCTGCAACGTCGCGACGAGCGCGATGGTGCGCCTGACCGAAATGCAGTTCCTGACGCACGCGGGCACCGAGATCGGCGTTGCATCGACGAAGGCGTTCACGACGCAGCTCGTCGCGCTGTTCGTGCTGGCCGCGACGCTCGGCAAGCTGCGCGGGCACGTCGACGCCACGCAGGAAGCCGAATTCCTGAAGCAGTTGCGCCATCTGCCGGCCGCGCTGAACAGCGTGCTCGCGCTCGAGCCGCAGATCATCGCGTGGTCGGAGGAATTCGCGCGCAAGGAAAACGCGCTGTTCCTCGGCCGCGGGCTGCACTACCCGATCGCGCTCGAAGGCGCGCTGAAGCTGAAGGAAATCTCGTACATCCACGCCGAGGCCTATCCGGCCGGCGAACTGAAGCACGGGCCGCTCGCGCTCGTCACGGAAGCGATGCCGGTCGTCACGGTCGCGCCGAACGACACGCTGCTCGAGAAGCTGAAGTCGAACATGCAGGAAGTGCGTGCGCGCGGCGGCGAGCTGTACGTGTTCGCCGATGCCGATACGCAGATCGTCAACGACGACGGCCTGCACGTGATCCGGATGCCGGAACACTATGGGCAACTGTCGCCGATCCTGCACGTCGTGCCACTGCAATTGCTCGCGTATCACACCGCGTGTGCACGCGGCACCGACGTCGACAAGCCGCGGAACCTCGCGAAATCGGTGACGGTGGAGTAAAGCAGGACGACCGGGAGGGCGCCCGCCGGGCCGTCCCGGCCGCGTATCGACGCGAAGCAGGCCATTCGGCCAGGTCGAAATATGTACCACGTAGTGGTATATAATCCTGTGCAAACTCGACCGGCCCGACATGCCTGCTTCCGTGCGACGCGTCTTCAAGACGAAGTGGTTTCACAAGGCAGCCAGAAAAGCAGGAATCGCCGATGCCGAACTCTGCCGCGCCGCGTTGGAACTGGCACGCGGCCAGGGCGTCGAGCTCGGCGGCAACGTCTGGAAAAAGCGCCTGGACGGGAATCGGCAGCGCGGGATCGTGCTGAGCAAGGTCGGGCAGGCGTGGGTTTTCGTGTTCCTGTTCGCGAAACGCGACAGGGACGACATCGACGAACGCGAACTGCGCGCCTTCAGAAAGCTCGCCGCGGATGTCGGGCGCCGCACCGACGCCGATATCGCGACGCTGATCGCACTGAAAGAGCTTGTGGAGATTTGCAATGGCTAAGAGTCGATTCAAGAGCGACGCAACGGAGGCGATCCACAGCGCCGCGTCGGGCCTCTATCGCGCAAACCTGATCGACAAGAAAACGATGCGCGAATACGACGATCTCTGCATCGAAGCCGCCCCGCAGTTCGATCCGCAAGCGATCGCCCGCATCCGCAAATCCGTCAACGTCAGCCAGAGTGTGTTCGCGCTCTACCTGAACACGACAACGTCGACGATCCGCCAGTGGGAACAGGGCGACAAACGGCCGAGCGGCATTGCCGCGCGGATGCTCCAGATCGTCGAGAAACACGGGCTCGAGGTGTTCTCCTGAGCTGGTTTCCCCGAATGCGCATAAGCGGTCGACCGAACGCGTTCCGCACTGGACACCGCGACGCGAGCCGCAACGAATATGACGGAGAGACAATGGTAAGACTGTTTGGATGCGGATTGCTGGCGCTGACGTTCGCGTCGACGGGCTGGGCCGCCGAGCACTACGTCGAAGTCTGGAACCCGCCCGAGGCGCGGCAACCGGAAGCCCGTACGCCTGCAGCCCATACGCCGGCCGCGCGCGCTCTTGCCGACGCGCGCACCGGCAAGAGCGCCGAGAAGCACGCGAGCGCCACGCCGAAAGCCGCCGCGAAACCGCACAAGCGTCGTGTCGCGCAAACCGTGAAAGCCGGTTCGCATCGCCCGCCTGCCGCCGCGGTCGAGGCACCGGCCGCACCGCGTCCCGTCGCACAACCCGCGCCGGGGCGTCTCACGGTCATGCAGCCTGCCGGCCCCGACGCGACGCACGCGCTCAATTTCTCCGCTATCCCGCGGCAATACACGCCGGACGGCAACGTGCTGCGGGTCGGCACGCACAACCGCTCCGCGGAGGTGACTCGATAATGGAAGCGCAACACTACCTCGGCTACCAGATCTGGGGCCACGCGATCCTGCAGCAGGACGAGATCCTGCAGCCCGAGCGCTTCGCGGCGAGCGGGACGATCACGCAGAACAACAAGCTCGTCGAAGCGTCCGGCGTGCTCGGCGTGTTCGACACCGAGGACGACGCGCGCGAGGTCGGACTCGAATGGGCCCGCGCGTGGATCGACAGCCACCGCTGACCGGCGTGGCCGCGTGCATCCGGCAGGCCGCCGGACACGGGCCGGCCGCGAACCGTAAACGAAAGAAGGGGCGTCCATGACGCCCCTTCTTTCGTTCTAACCCGGAACACTCACGCGACAGGCCGCGGCGGCCTCATCGCCGCGTGCGGACGACCGACGAGCCGCGTCAGCACGACGATCGCCACCAGCGTCGCGACGTACGCGGCAATCTGAATGCCCGCCGGACGCGCGGTATAGCCGATCAGCGTATGCAGCGCCTTGCCGACGATGCTCGTCTCCTTCAGCAGCCACGACGTATCCCAGATCGCGTCGCCCCACGACGGTACGAGACCGGCCGCCAGCAGGAAACCGACACACTGGCTCGCCATCCCGGCAGCCAGCAGCACGATCAGCCCGTTGGTGACGGAGAACAGGCGCTTCAGCGGAATCTGCAGCAAGCCCGCATACATCGCATAACCGAGCCCGGCCCCGCCGAGCACGCCGAGCAGCCCGCCAGCGATCATCTGCGGCGTCTGCCCCGGATCGCCCGCGGCGATCCCGTACAGGAACAGCACGGCCTCGGAGCCTTCGCGCAGCACTGCGACGCCGACCACGATCGCCAGCCCCGTCAGCGGCCGGTTGCCGGCCGCGACGGCCCGGCCGACTTCGCCCATGTGCAGCGCCATCTCGCGGCCGTGCCGGCTCATCCAGATGCAGTGCCAGGCCAGCATCAGCGTCGCGACGAACATCACGCCCGCGTTGAATACTTCCTGCCCCATGCCGGACGCCCACTGCGAGATCACGTCGGCGAACGCCGCAATCAGGCCCGCGCCGATCACGCCGCCGACGAGCCCGCCGCCGACCCACCAGCCGCGCCGCGGCACGCCCTTCGTGGCGGCCATCACGATCGAGACCACCAGCGCGGCCTCGAGCACTTCACGAAAGACAATCAGCGCGGTAGACAGCATGGCGGGATTCGCTTACTTGACGGTCAGGTGGGTCTTCGACTGCGCTTCGTGATACTCGTCGTGAAACTCGTAGGTGCCGGCCTTCAGCGGCCCGACCAGGATCTCGGCCGACTTGCCGGCCGGAATGACCTTCTCGGCCTTGAAATCGTCGCTCTCGAATTCCGCGGGCGTCGCATCGAGGTTCTTCACGACGAACTTCACCTTCTTGCCGGCCGGAATCGTCACGCCATCGGGCGAAAACTTGTGGTCCTTCAGCGTCAGGTTGACGACGTCGTCGGCGGCGAATGCGGTGGCGGCGGACGCGCCCAGCAGGACAGCGGCGAAACCCAGTGCGAAACGGTTCATGTGCGTAACGAAATGAAATATCGAAGGACATTGATACTAAGATCGATTCGCATTTCGATATCGCGTACCCTTACTCTCAATATGGAGATAGCGTTTCACAAGAACGCACCAAGCCTTGCCAGGCAAGGCTCTCATCGCATGACGCCGGCGGCGCATCGGCGTCAATCGGGAAAAATTCCGACTGACGCATGCACTGCCTTCCGATTTGTCTGACTTCGTGCTGGCGAGTGATCTCGCCGTGCCGAGGCGGCAATGCATGTGCCAAGCTGCATGGATGCGCTTGACCTTCCCACCATGGCAAGCTTCATGCTGACAGTGCTCGTCAATCGTCAACTCAGGAGAACACGATGGAATTCGAAGTCCAGGACATGACCTGCGGCGGCTGTGCCAATGCGATCACACGCGCGGTGACGGCCGCCGATCCCGCCGCGAAGCTCGACATCGACGTCGCGACGAAGATCGTCAAGGTCGAATCGGCGCAACGCGCCGAGCGCGTGCAGTCGATCATCGAAGCCGCCGGCTTCCACCCCGCGCTGCGCACCGCATAACGCGGGCTGACGGCTGCGGGCTGAGGGCTGCGGGCTGAGGGCTGCGAACTGCGGGCGCACCGCCGAATGGCGCTGCGCCCGCGGCATCGCATCAGCGCAGCCGGATCAGCGTCGACTTCAGCTCGGTGTACTTCTCGAGCGCGTGCAGCGACTTGTCGCGGCCGTTGCCCGACTGCTTGTAACCGCCGAACGGGAAGTTCATGTCGCCGCCCTCGTCGTAGCAGTTCACCCACACCGTGCCCGCGCGCAGCCGGCGCGACACGTCGTGTGCGGTCGTCAGGTTCGACGTCCACACGGCCGCGGCCAGCCCGTATTCGGTGTCGTTCGCGATCCGCACGGCTTCGTCGACGTCGTCGAACACGATCACCGACAGCACGGGCCCGAAGATCTCCTCGCGCGCAATCTTCGCATCGGGCTTCACCTCGAACACCGTCGGCTCGACGTAGAAGCCGCCCGTCTCCGCCTTCACGCGTGCACCGCCCGTAACGAGCCTGCCTTCGCTGCGCCCTGCCTCGATATAACCGAGCACGCGCTCGAGCTGGATGCCGTCGACGATCGCGCCCATCGACACCGACGGATCGAGCGGATTGCCGGGCGTGTATGCGCGCGCGGCCGCCAGGAGCTTCTCGATGAATGCGTCCTTGATGTCGCGATGCACGAGCAGACGCGAGCCTGCCGTGCACATCTCGCCCATGTTGTAGAAGATCGCGCCGGCCGCCGCCCGCGCGGCGCGGTCGAGATCGGGACAATCGGGCAGCACGATGTTCGGCGACTTGCCGCCGAGTTCGAGCCATGCGCGCTTCAGGTTCGACTGCGCGGCGTACTGCATGATCAGCTTGCCGACCGCCGTCGATCCGGTGAATGCGATGCAGTCGACGTCGCGATGCAGCGCAAGCAGCTTGCCGGGTTCGCCCGCGCCCGGCACGACGTTGAACACGCCGGCCGGGATCCCGGCTTCGTACGCGAGCTGGGCGACGCGGATCGCGGTCAGCGGCGATTTCTCCGACGGCTTCAGCACGACGCTGTTGCCGGCCGCGAGCGCGGGGCCGAATTTCCACGCGGCCATCAGGATCGGGAAGTTCCACGGCACGACGGCCGCCACCACGCCGACCGGCTCGCGCGTAACGAGGCCGACGAGATGATGATCGGCCGGCACGACTTCGCCGCCGACCTTGTCGATCGCTTCCGCAAACCACTCGACGCAGTACGCGGCGCCCGGCACGTCGACCGTCGTCGTATCGCCGATCGGCTTGCCCGCGTCGAGCGTCTCGAGCAGCGACAGTTCGTCGAGATGCTCGCGCATCAGCGCGGCCCAGCGCAGCAGCACGGCCTTGCGTGCGCCTGGATTCAGGCCGGCCCACACGCCTGCGTCGAACGCGCGGCGCGCGGCCGCGACGGCTGCGTTCACGTCGGCTTCGCCGCACTCGGCGACCTTCGCCAGCACGCGGCCGTCGATCGGGCTCACGCAGTCGAACGTCTTGCCGCCGTGCGCGTCGCGCGACGCGCCGTCGATGAATGCGCGCCCTTCGATCTTGAGCGACGCCGCCTTGTCCTGCCAGTCAGCCAAAGTCAACTTGTTCATCAGGATGCCTCAATGTTGTGACATTCGCGATGCGACACGCCGCGCGCCTGATGCGCGGCCGGCCGTCAGCGAATGCGGTGATGCGCGGTCAGAAGGTCGCCGGCGAATTGGCCGAGACGACCTCGCAGATCAGTTCCGCGCTGGGATTGCGAAAACGGTGCGGCAAACGGCTTTCGAAGTAGTAGCCGTCTCCGGGGTCGAGCAGCCACGTCGCGCCGTCGACGGTCAGCTCGAGCCGGCCCGACACGACGACACCGCCCTCATGCCCCGCGTGCACGAGCATCTCGGGCCCCGTATCGGCGTGCGGCTGGTAGATCTCGCGCAGGATGCACATGTTGCGGTCCTTCACGCTCGCGCCGACCAGATGAAACGCGAGCGTGTCGTTGCCGAGGTTCGGCATGTCGTCGCGACGCGACACGACCGAGCGCGATTCGACGAGCTCGAACGTGAAGAACTCCGCGAGACTCATCGGTATGCATTCGAGCAGTTTCTTCAGCGAGCCGACTGACGGGCTCACTCGGCCCTGTTCGATCAGCGAGATCGTGCCGTTGGTCACGCCGGCGCGCTTCGCGAGTTCGCGCTGCGACAGGGCATGCTTGTTGCGCACGTAACGCAGGCGCTCGGCGACTTCGGTGGACATCGATTCGGTTTCGGACACGATAAGTGCGATGACAAAGTGAAACGACGCAGTGGACAGCCGTTGAATATTCTAATCACTTTATGCCGCACATCAGCGGGGAAAACCCTGAAAGGCGTTCGAAATAATGAACACCGTGTCGATTATTCCGTTTGCGAATCTTTTGTTCGCACTGCTCGGGAAAGCCCTGATGCAAGACCGTTAAAAAACATTTGACGCCGTTTTTGGCTCGTATATGCTGGCTCACAGGTCAGCGTCATTTGACTTTCACAGGCAGCAAAACGCGTTATTGCAACGCAAAAATTGATGCCCATCAATGTAAATGACGCGTAACCGGCGCCTTGATTATTTTAAACGCCCAGCGCGTTGAAACGGTCGGGTGTTCAATACTTTCAACAACCCAGTCGAGTGTAATCGTGAGAGTCCGTGGCCCTCTGGTGAGGTGGGATCGAAGCGTGGCGCGAAGTTCGCGCAGCGCGGCGTCCCCTTCCGATGGCAGTTGCGGCTGGCATAGTCCTCGCCTGCAGCATCTGTCGATCTACACAATCCTGTCTCGTCGTTCCGTTCGGCGCCACAACGCCGTATCCGCACGCGCATTCGTCGCCGTCGATACCGACGAAGTGGCGTCGCTGCTGCCGTAGCGCCTCTCCTTTCTTTACGTCGTTCGTTTTGTCTGCCGATTCGCCAACCGCATCGTCCATGCGGTGACGGAACGCGTTCGCGCATTCGTTGCCGCGTCGCGTATCGCAACCAAACGAACGACGGCCTGATCGTCGCGCGCAGCGCGGATCGCCCCGCCATCCCGCTGCGCCCATTCACCAGCGGCCTCGCGCTCTGCGCCAGGCTGCGGGGCTGTGTCGTGCCTGCGTTTTGCAGTATCCGACCCGACGCACGCCACAGCCCTACGGATTACTGATTGACGTCATGGAAAGGAAACCCCTCGTCGGCATCACCGCCGACCACACGCAAATCGGCGCACACGCGTCGCATACGGTCGGCGACAAATACGTCGCCGCGATCGTCGACGGCGCGCAGGCGCTCGCGATGGTGCTGCCCGCGCTCGGCGAACGCCAGTCGGTCGGCGACATCCTCGACACGGTCGACGGCCTGCTGTTTACCGGCAGCTACTCGAACGTCGAGCCGCACCTGTATGGCGGCGAGCCGAGCGCACCCGGCACGAAGCACGACCCGGCACGCGATGCAACGACGCTGCCGCTGCTGCGCGCGGCGATCGCCGCAGGCGTGCCCGCGCTCGCCGTCTGTCGCGGCTTCCAGGAGCTGAACGTCGTCTGCGGCGGCACGCTGCACCAGCGCGTGCACGACGTGCCGGGCCTCGCCGATCACCGCGAGGACGACGACGCACCGACGGACACGCAATACGGCCCCGCGCACGTCGTGCACCTGACGCCCGGCGGCAAGCTGCACGCGCTGGCCGGCGGCCGCGACGAAGTGCACGTGAACTCGCTGCACAAGCAGGGCATCGCGCAGCTTGGCTCCGGCCTCGCCGTCGAAGCCGTCGCGCCGGACGGCCTGATCGAGGCCGTGAGCGTCGTCGATGCACCGGCTTTCGCACTCGCCGTGCAATGGCATCCGGAATGGCGGCATGCGCATGACCCGCTGTCGAGCGCGATCTTCCGCGCCTTCGGCGACGCCTGCCGCGCCCGCCGGAATGCCCGCACGCGAACCCCGGCCGCTGCCGCGCTCGCCTGAGCGCGCCGACCAAACAACGAGAACAGACATGCAAGATATCGAAAGTTTTCTGAAGCAACACCGGATCACCGAAGTCGAGGCGATCATTCCCGACATGGCCGGCATCGCGCGCGGCAAGATCACGCCGCGCAACAAGTTCACGTCCGGCGAATCGATGCGGCTGCCGCAGGCCGTGATGGTGCAGACCGTCACCGGCGAATATCCGGAAGACGGCTCGCTGACCGGCGTGACCGACCCCGACATGGTGTGCGTGCCCGACGAGTCGACGATCCGCCTGATCCCGTGGGCCGTCGACCCGACCGCGCAAGTGATCCACGACTGCGTGCACTTCGACGGCTCGCCGGTCGAAATCTCGCCGCGCTACGTGCTGCGCCGCGTGCTCGAGCTGTACAAGGCGAAGGGCTGGAAGCCCGTGGTCGCGCCGGAGCTCGAGTTCTATCTGGTCGACATGAACAAGGATCCCGACCTGCCGCTGCGCCCGCCGGTCGGCCGCACGGGCCGCCCCGAAACGGGCCGCCAGTCGTATTCGATCGAAGCCGTCAATGAGTTCGATCCGCTGTTCGAGGACATCTACGAGTACTGCGAAGCACAGAACCTCGACATCGATACGCTGATCCACGAAGTCGGCGCCGCGCAGATGGAGATCAACTTCATGCACGGCGACGCGCTGTCGCTGGCCGACCAGGTGTTCCTGTTCAAGCGCACGGTGCGCGAGGCCGCGCTGCGTCACAACATGTACGCGACGTTCATGGCCAAGCCGATGGAAGACGAACCGGGTTCGGCGATGCACGTGCACCAGAGCATCGTCGACGAGGAAACGGGCCAGAACCTGTTCACGTCGCAGGAGACGGGCGGCGCGACGTCGATGTTCTACAACTACCTCGCGGGGTTGCAGAAGTACACGCCGGCACTGATGCCGATCTTCGCGCCGTACATCAATTCGTATCGCCGCCTGTCGCGCTTCATGGCCGCGCCGATCAACGTGCAGTGGGGCTACGACAACCGCACGGTCGGCTTCCGCATCCCGCACTCGGGCCCGGCGGCACGCCGCATCGAGAACCGCATCCCGGGCGTCGACTGCAACCCGTACCTCGCGCTCGCCGCGACGCTCGCGGCCGGCTACCTCGGCATGACGCAACGCCTGGAGCCGACCGAGCCGCTCGTCAGCGACGGCTACAACCTGCCGTACCAGTTGCCGCGCAATCTCGAGGAGGGGCTGACGCTGATGGCCGCGTGCGAACCGCTCGGCGAGATCCTCGGCCACAAGTTCCTGAAGGCGTATTTCGCGCTGAAGGAAACCGAATACGAAGCGTTCTTCCGCGTGATCAGCTCGTGGGAACGCCGCCATCTGCTGCTGCACGTATAAGCGCGCGCACAACCGCCATACGGAATCACGGAGGAAACATGACTTACCGCAACGAATCTGCCTGGATCCAGCCGGCCGCGCCGGCCGCCGCGCCGCGCGCGACACAGGCACGCTCGACCGCCGAATACCGCGCGCTCGACGCCGCGCACCACATCCACCCGTTCTCGGACATGGGCGCGCTGAACCGCGCGGGAAGCCGCGTGATCGTGAAGGCCGACGGCGTCTACCTGTGGGACTCGGACGGCAACAAGGTCATCGACGGGATGGCCGGCCTCTGGTGCGTGAACGTCGGCTACGGCCGCAAGGAACTCGCCGACGCCGCGTATCGCCAACTGCAGGAACTGCCGTTCTACAACACGTTCTTCAAGACGACGCACCCGCCGGTGATCGAGCTTTCCGCGATGCTCGCCGAAGTGACGCCCGCCGGCTTCAACCACTTCTTCTATTGCAACAGCGGCTCGGAAGGCAACGACACCGTGCTGCGCCTCGTGCACCAGTACTGGCGCGTGCAGGGCAAGCCGCAGAAGAAATACGTGATCTCGCGCAAGAACGGCTATCACGGCTCGACGATCGCGGGCGGCACGCTCGGCGGGATGGGCTACATGCACGAGCAGATGCCGTCGAAGGTCGAGCATATCGTGCACATCGACCAGCCGTACTTCTTCGGCGAAGCGCAGCCGGGCGAGACGCCCGAAGCGTTCGGCCTTGCACGTGCGCAGCAGCTCGAAGCGAAGATTCTCGAACTCGGCGCGGAGAACGTCGCGGCATTCATCGGCGAGCCGTTTCAGGGCGCGGGCGGCGTGATCTTCCCGCCGTCGACGTACTGGCCGGAAATCCAGCGGATCTGCCGCAAGTACGACATCCTGCTCGTTGCCGACGAAGTGATCGGCGGCTTCGGCCGCACCGGCGAATGGTTCGCGCATCAGCACTTCGGCTTCGAGCCGGACCTGATCACGATGGCGAAGGGCCTCACGTCGGGTTATGTGCCGATGGGTGCGGTCGGGATTCACGAGCGAGTGGCGCGGCCGATCATCGACAACGGCGAATTCAACCACGGCCTCACGTACTCGGGCCATCCGGTCGCCGCGGCCGTCGCGGTCGCGAACCTGAAGCTGCTGCGCGACGAAGGCATCGTCGAGCGCGTGAAGAACGACACGGGCCCGTACTTCCAGGCGCTGATGCGCGAAACCTTCGCGCGTCACCCGATCGTCGGCGAAGTGCATGGCCACGGCCTCGTCGCGAGCCTGCAGCTTGCCGAAGCGCCGGCCGAACGCCGCCGCTTCGCGAACGGCGGCGACGTCGGCACGATCTGCCGGGACTTCTGCTTCAACGGCAACCTGATCATGCGCGCGACCGGCGACCGGATGCTGCTGTCGCCGCCGCTCGTGATCTCGCGTCCGGAAATCGATGAACTCGTGTCGAAGGCGAAGAAGGCCGTCGATGCAACCGCCCAGCAACTGGGTATTTCGTAACGGCTTTGTCTACAGGCGTGCGGCGGGCGCCGCACGCCGCCATAACCAGGGGAACTCCACCATGCGTGCCTGCATTCTTCGCCAAGCCTGTTCCGTTGCCGCCCTCGCCGCCGCGGCAGCGTTCACGTCGGTCGCCAGCCCGTCGGCGCATGCCGCCGACGAGCTGAATGTCTACAACTGGTCCGACTACATCGCACCGGACACGATCCCGAACTTCCAGAAGCAGACGGGCATCCACGTCAAGTACGACAACTACGACAGCGACGACACGCTCCAGGCGAAGCTGCTTGCCGGCAGCTCGGGCTACGACATCGTCGTGCCGACGTCGAACTACATGGCCAAGCAGATCCAGGCCGGCGTGTACCAGAAGCTCGACAAGTCGAAGCTGCCGAACCTCGCGAACCTCGACCCGCTGCTGATGAAGATGATCTCGGATGCCGATCCGGGCAACCAGTACGGCGTCCCCTGGGCCTACGGCACGGACGGCATCGGCTACAACGCGCAGGCGGTGAAGAAGGCGCTCGGCGACAAGGCGCCCGTCGACAGCTGGGCACTCGTGTTCGATCCGGCCAACATGGAGAAGCTCAAGAGCTGCGGCGTGTCGTTCCTCGACCAGGCCGTCGACGTGTTCGCCGCCACGTTGCAGTACATGGGCAAGGATCCGAACAGCAAGAACCCCGGCGATTACCAGGCTGCGTTCGAAGTCCTGAAGAAAGTCCGCCCGTACATCACCCAGTTCAACTCGTCCGGCTACATCAACGACCTCGCGAACAACGACGTGTGTGTCGTGCTCGGCTGGTCGGGCGACGTCGGTATCGCGCATCGCCGCTCGTCGGAAGCGAAGCGCTCGTACGACATCAAGTTCTCGAACCCGAAGGAAGGCGGCCTGCTGTGGTTCGACGTGATGGTGATCCCGAAGGATGCGCCGCACCCCGAGGCTGCACTGAAGTGGATCAACTACGTCTCCGATCCGAAGGTCAACGCGGCGATCACCAACACGGTGTTCTACCCGACCGCGAACAAGGCCGCGCACCAGTTCGTCACGCCGGCCGTCGCGCAGGACCCGACCGTCTATCCGCCTGAAGACGTGCTGAAGAAGATGGTGCTGATGAAGCCGATGCCGGCCGACATCCTGCGCCTCGAGAACCGTCTGTGGGCGCAGCTGAAAACCGGCCACTGATCGCCAAGCATCACGGCGGCGCAGGCATCGCTCCACGCCTGCCCGCCTGAGATCTGCGGACATCCGTCCGCCCGCGCGCATCGCGCGCCCTGTTCCATCCGGCACGAGCCGTTGTCCGCGAGTCGCGTTGCGCGCCTCGTGCGGGGACGCTCACGCCTGCAATCCGTGAAGAACGAATGGTGACTCCCATGCAATCGATACCCTCTTCCGCTGCTGCACGACAGACTCAACCGGCCGCCGCGGCCCGTACGCAAAACGACGCTTTCGTGCGCATCGAAAACGTCGTGAAGAAATTCGGCGACAGCACGGCCGTCGACAACGTGAACCTGACGATCGCGAAGAACGAGTTGTTCGCACTGCTCGGCAGCTCGGGCTGCGGCAAGTCGACGTTGCTGCGCATGCTCGCCGGGCTGGAAACGGCGACCTCCGGCAAGATCTTCGTCGACGGCGAAGACCTCGCGTCGCTGCCGCCGTACCGCCGCCCGGTGAACATGATGTTCCAGTCGTACGCGCTGTTCCCGCACATGACGGTCGAATCGAACGTCGCGTTCGGCCTGAAGCAGGAAGGCACGCCGAAGAACGAGATCAAGGAACGCGTGGCCGATGCGCTTGCGCTCGTGCAGATGAGCAAGTACGCGAAGCGCAAGCCGCACCAGCTTTCCGGCGGCCAGCAGCAACGCGTCGCGCTCGCCCGCTCGCTGGTCAAGCGCCCGAAGCTGCTGCTGCTCGACGAGCCGATGTCGGCGCTCGACAAGAAGATCCGCCAGAAGACCCAGCTCGAACTCGTGAACATCATCGAGAAGGTCGACGTGACCTGCGTGATGGTCACGCACGACCAGGAAGAGGCGATGACGATGGCGAGCCGCCTCGCGGTGATGAGCGAAGGCAAGATCGTGCAGATCGGTTCGCCCGGCGAAGTGTACGAATTCCCGAACAGCCGCTTCTCGGCCGAATTCATCGGCTCGACGAACCTGTTCGAAGGCCGCGTCGTCGAGGACGAGCCCGATCATATCTTCGTCGAGAGCGACGACCTCGAAGCACGGATGTACGTGAGCCACGGCGTGACGGGCCCGCTCGGGATGCCGGTCGGCATCTCGGTGCGTCCGGAACGCGTGCACGTGTCGCGCGACAAGCCGGGTTCGAAGCACAACTGGGCGCGCGGCGTCGTGACCGATATCGCGTACATGGGCAGCTATTCGCTGTATCACGTGCGTTTGCCGAGCGGCAAGACGGTCGTGTCGAACCTGTCGAGCTCGCACCTGATGACCGACAGTGCGCCGGCCTGGAACGACGACGTGTTCGTGTCGTGGTCGCCGGCCAGCGGCGTCGTGCTGACGCAGTGAGGACGACACGATGAGAACCTCCGCTTCCACTCCGTCCGCGCCGGTATCGACCGGCGCCGCGAGCACCGGCGCCGGCCGGTCGCGCCCCGGCCGCTTTGCCGCGCTGTCGCGGTTCCTGCCGTCGGGCCGCAACGTCGCGATCGGCGTGCCGTTCCTGTGGCTCGCGGTCTTCTTCGCGCTGCCGTTCGTGCTGGTGCTGAAGATCAGCTTCGCCGACCAGGTGATGGGCATCCCGCCGTACACGTCGCTCGTCGAGATGAAGGACGGCATCGTGCACTTCGCGCTGCAGCTGTCGCACTACGCGTTCCTGCTGCAGGACGACCTGTACATCGCGACCTACCTCAGCTCGCTGAAGATGGCCGCCGTGTCGACGGTGCTGTGCCTGCTGATCGGTTACCCGATGGCGTACTACATCGCGCGCGCCGAGCCGAACCGGCGCAACGTGCTGATGATGGCCGTGATGCTGCCGTTCTGGACGTCGTTCCTGATCCGCGTGTACGCATGGATCGGCATCCTGAAGGATGACGGCCTGCTGAACCACACGCTGATCGCGCTGGGCATCATCCACACGCCGCTGCGGCTGTACCACAGCGATGCGGGCGTCTATATCGGGATGGTCTATTCGTACCTGCCGTTCATGGTGATGCCGCTGTACGCGCACCTCGTGAAGATGGACCTCACGCTGCTCGAAGCCGCGTACGACCTGGGCGCCAAGCCGTGGGTCGCGTTCACGCGGATCACGCTGCCGCTGTCGAAGAACGGGATCATCGCCGGCAGCCTGCTGGTGTTCATCCCGGCGGTCGGCGAGTACGTGATTCCGGAGCTGCTCGGCGGTGCCGACACGCTGATGATCGGCCGCGTGATGTGGGATGAGTTCTTCAACAACATGGACTGGCCGATGGCGTCCGCGGTGACGGTCGCGATGGTGATGCTGCTGCTGGTGCCGATGGCGCTGTTCCAGTACTACCAGGTCAAGGAACTGGAGGAAGCGAAATGATCAAGCCGAGCAAACCGCTGTCGACGGGCGTTCTCGCCTTCGGCTTCCTGTTCCTGTACATCCCGATCATCAGCCTGGTCGTGTACTCGTTCAACGAGTCGAAGCTGGTGACGGTGTGGTCCGGCTTCTCGCTGAAGTGGTACAGCGCGCTGCTGGACGACGACGAGCTGCTGACCGCCGCGTGGCTGTCGCTGAAGATCGGCCTGCTGACGGCCACCGCGTCGGTCGTGATCGGCACGTGGGCGGGCTTCGTGCTCGCGCGCTTCGGCCGCTTCAAGGGCTTCACGCTGTACACGGGGATGATCAACGCGCCGCTGGTGATTCCGGAAGTGATCCAGGGCATCTCGCTGCTGCTGCTGTTCGTGGCGCTGGAGCAGATGTTCGGCTGGCCGAAGGGTCGCGGGATGGTGACGATCTGGATCGGTCACGTGATGCTGTGCGTGTCGTACGTGGCGATCATCGTGCAGTCGCGCGTGAAGGAGATGAACAAGTCGCTGGAAGAGGCCGCGCTCGATCTGGGGGCGACGCCGCTGAAGGTGTTCTTCGTGGTGACGCTGCCGCTGATCTCGCAGGCGCTGCTGTCGGGGTGGCTGCTGTCGTTCACGCTGTCGATCGACGACCTGGTGCTGTCGGCGTTCCTGTCGGGGCCGGGTTCGACGACGCTGCCGCTGGTGGTGTTCTCGCGCGTGCGGCTCGGGCTGAACCCGGAGATGAACGCGCTGGCGACGCTGTTCATCACGGCCGTGACGATCGGCGTGATCGTCGTGAACCGGATGATGATCGCGCGCGAGCGGCGCCGCGTGGCCGACATGAAGGCGGCGTTCGCGGTGGCGTGAGCCTCCCCTGTTCTTTTCATCGATAACAAGACCCGCGCGCCGCACCCTGCGGCGCGCGAACCAATCGCACTTTGACTGGCGCACGACAAGGAGAATCCGCAATGAAGAAGAAACTGATCTGCCTGCTGGTGGCCGGCGCGTTGCCGGGCATCGCGCTGGCCGACTCGACATCCGCCGAGATCAAGGCGCTGCAGGCGCAGGTCGCGGCGCTGCAGAAACAGATGAAGGCCATGCAGGCGCAGCTCGCCGCGAAGCCGGGCGGCGCCGCTGTCGCGCAGGCCGGTGCGAAGGCCGGCGTGGCGCCGGTTGCGGTGGCCGTCGATCCGGGCTCGCCGGATTACGGCAAGGCGCAGGCCACGCTGACCAACGACGAGGTCGGCGAAATGAAACAGCAGATCGCGAACCAGCAGCTGAAGGTCGACTCGCTGACCGACGCGGCCAACACTGGCCCGCTCGCCGGCCTGTCGGTGACGGGCTACATCGATCCGACCTACATCTACAACCGCTCGGCCGGCACGTCGTCGTTCCTGTTCGCGAACCACGAGAGCGCGTACAACTACTTCAACAGCACGTTCGGCGATCTCTACCTCGACATCAAGAAGACCTTCGGCGTCGGCCCGATGGCGCCGTCGGCCGAGATCACGCTGATGCCGAACCGCGGCAACGGCATCACGCTGCTGCAGAACTCGCGCGGCAACATCGGCAATAACATCCTGAACACGGCGGTCGTCAACGTGCCGATCACGGCCGAGACGACGCTCGTCGCCGGCCTGATCCCGAGCTTCGGCGGCTACGAGGTGCAGCAGTCGAACCAGATGCTCACGCTCACGCACAACCTGCTGTACGACTTCTCCGATCCGGGCAGCTACATCGGTGCGGGCGCGAACTACACGAAGGGCAGCTGGGCGTGGAAGTTCTTCCTCGGCAACGAGCAGTACCGCACCTACGGTTCGGTCACGCAGACCGGCACCAATGCGCTCGGCGATCCGATCAGCACCAGCAACAAGGTGCCGACGTTCACCGCGCGCGCGGACTACACGTGGTCGAGCGCGCTCGACATCGGCGGGTCGTTCAACATCGGGCGGCAGACGCTCGCGAGCGCGATCGACTCGAACGGCGTCGTACACTACGGCCCGGGCGGCAACGCGCCGAGCGCGTATGGCTCGTTCTTCTTCGGCGAGCTCGACGCGACCTACACGCTTGCCGATATCCAGTACAACGCCGAAGTCGACTACGGCCGGCAGGACCATGCGGCGTTCAACGGCGGGCTCGCGCAGTGGTACGGGCTGTCGCTGCTCGCGCACCGCAAGTTCAACGCGCCGGTGGTCGGCCGCATGGGCGTGACGCTGCGCTACGATGCGCTCGTCAACAGCAAGAACGGCGGCGGCGGCGGCGGTATCGCGCTGAACGGCAACGGGATGGATCCGAACAACGGCTTCGGCGTCGATTCGGACTGCCTCGCGACGTCGAAGGCCGGCGGCGGCCTCGGCTTCGAGTGCAAGGGCGCGATCCGTCAGGACGTTGCGCTCGACCTGCTGTTCTATCCGACCCAGCAGATCACCGTGAAGGTCGAATACCGGCATGACTGGGCGAACAACAAGGTGTTCCTGCGCAACGACGGTTCGTACAGCAAGTCCAACGACCTGCTCGCGACGCAGTTCATCTATTCGTTCTGACGCAGCACACGCGGGACGCCGTGCCGTGCGCACGGCGTCCCGTGCCGTTTTTGCCGGCCGGCTCGCGGTGCGTCGCGCACCGTCTGCCGGCCGTACCGAAGGAGTCGATTTGATGACGCAGTCTTTCACCCGCCGCGCCGATGCGCTCGCGCGCGACTCGTACTACGAAGCGACGGCCACGCGGCCCGCAGTCGATGACCCAGTGCTCGACGATACGATCGACGTCGACGTCTGCGTGATCGGCGCCGGCTTCGCGGGCCTGTCGACGGCGCTCGACTGCCGCGCGCGCGGGCTGTCGGTCGCGGTGATCGATGCGCACCGGCCCGGCTGGGGCGCGTCGGGCCGCAACGGCGGCCAGGTGATCACCGGCTTCGCGAAGGACGAGGAGATCGAGCGGCAGCTCGGCGCCGACGGCGCGCGCGCCGCGTGGTCGCTGTCGCTCGACGGTGTCGCGCTGATCGCCGAGCGGATCGCGCGCTACGGAATCGACTGCGACTTCACGCGCGGCTACCTGACGGTCGCGACGAAGCCGCGCCGCATCGACGACCTGCGCGCATGGATGGACGCCGCGACGTCGCGCTGGGGCCATCCGTCGCTCGCGTGGCTCGACACCGGCGAGATCCGCGCGCGCATCGCATCGACGCGTTACCTGGCCGGCGTGCACGATCCGGTGTCGGGCCACCTGCATCCGCTCAAGTACTGCCTCGGCCTCGCCGATGCCGCACGCCGCGAAGGCGTCGCGCTGTATGCGCACACGCCCGCGCTCGACATCGTGCGCGGCGCGCGGCCCGTCGTGCGCACACCGTCGGGCGAGGTACGCTGCCGCTTCGTCGTGTCGTGCGGCAACGCGGGCCCCGGCGGCGTGCTGCCGGCCGCGACCGCCGCACGCATCGCGCCGATCGCGTCGTACATCATCGCGACCGAGCCGCTCGGCCAGGCACGCGCCGACGCACTGATCGCGCAGCGCGAAGCCGTGTGCGACAACAACTTCTTCCTCGACTATTTCCGGCTGTCGGCCGACCACCGGATGCTGTTCGGCGGCCGCGCGAATTCGGCCGGCGCGTCGCCCGCGACGCTCGCCGAAACGATCCGGCAGCGCATGGTCGGCGTGTTCCCGCAACTCGGCGACGTGCGCGTCGACCACGCGTGGGGCGGCTTCGTCGACGTCACGCGCAACCGCGCGCCGGATTTCGGCGCGCTCGATCCGAACTTCTTCTACGTCCAGGGCTTCAGCGGACACGGCGTCGCACTCACCGGCATCGCCGGACGTGCGGTCGCCGGCGCGATCGCGGGCGACACGCGCGCGTTCGACCTGTTCGCTCGCGTGCGTCACCGGCGCTTCCCCGGCGGCGACGCATGGCGGCAACCCGCGCTCGAACTCGGGATGCTGTACCACCGCGTGCGCGAGCTGTTCTGAGCCCTCTTTTTCCGTTTTCCTGATCATGCAGACATTCGCCAACCAGCCGCACGTCGCGTCCTACTACGCGGCGACCGCCAACGATACGACCCGCCACGCACCGCTCGCCGGCACGACCGACGCCGACGTGTGCGTGATCGGCGCGGGCCTCACGGGCCTGTCCGCCGCGCTCAACCTCGCCGAGCGCGGCCATTCGGTGATCGTGCTCGAAGCGTCGCGGGTCGGATGGGCGGCGAGCGGCCGCAACGGCGGCCAGTTGATCGGCGGCTTTGCGTGCGACATCGACACGTTCGGGCAATTCATGCCGGAAGGCGACGTGAAGCGCATCTGGGACATGGGGCTCGAAACGCTGTCGCTCGTGAAGTCGCGCATCGCGCAGCACGACATCGACTGCGCGCTGGTGCCCGGCTACCTGACCGCCGCGAACACCGAGCGCGACGCGGATGCGCTGAAGCGCTGGCGCGACGAAGCCGCGAAGCGCTTCGGCTACGACCGCTTCCACTTCGTCGAAGCCGACGAACTCGGCGACTACGTGCAGTCCGCCCGCTATTGCGGCGGCCTGTACGACCCGGACAGCGGCCACCTGCACCCGCTCAACTACACGCTCGGCCTCGCCCGTGCGGCGACCGGCGCGGGCGTGCGCATCCACGAGGACAGTTGCGTGACGCGCGTGCGCGACGTCGCGGGCGGCCACGTCGTCGAAACGAGCGGCGGCAACGTACGCGCACGTTTCGTCGTGCTCGCGTGCAATACCTACGTCGGCACGCTCGCGCCCGCGCTGTCGAAGAAGATCATGCCGGTCGGCACCTACGTGATCGCGACGGAACCGCTCGGCGAAGCGCGCGCCGCCGCGCTGATGCCCGCGCGCGCGGCGATCTGCGACAGCCGCTTCGTGCTCGACTATTTCCGGCCGGCGCCCGACACGCGGCTCGTGTGGGGCGGCAAGGTCAGCTATTCGACGCGGCAGCCGCGCGATCTCGCGGCCGCGATGCGCGCGGACATGCTGAAGACGTTCCCGCAGCTCGCGGACGTCAAGGTCGACTTCGCATGGGGCGGCTTCGTCGACATCACGATGAACCGCGCGCCGCACTTCGGCCGCGTCGCGCCGACGATGTACTTCGCGCAGGGATTTTCGGGGCACGGCGTGAACACGACCGCGCTCGCGGGCAAGCTGATCGCCGAGGCGATCGACGGACAGGCGAGCCGCTTCGACCTGTTCGACAAGATCCGGCATCGCGACTTCCCGGGCGGCGAGGCGCTGCGCACGCCGGCGCTGGTGCTCGCGATGAGCTGGTATCGGATGCTCGACGCGTTCGGCGTGCATTGAGCATCGCGAAGCGCCTGCGCGCCGCGGGCGGCAAATGCACGCGGCACGAGGATGCAGAACGGCCGCGCGAAAGCGCGGCCGTTCGACCTCACTGCAGGGTTGCGCCGCGGCAGGCGAATGCTCATGCCTGCCGCAGCGCGTGGCGCCGGCGCCGGTCAGTCCGTGCCGTACTTCGGCGAATGCGGCCCGTAGAGCAACCCGCTCGGCGGCCCGGCCGACAACAGCCGGTTGCTCGTGAACGCGGCGACGTCGTGGCTCTGATCCATCAGCGTGTTCGCGACCTGCTTGACCGCGGCCACCACCAGCATGCCGATCAGGCTGCCACCGCCGTTGTTGCCGCCCTCGTCGCTGCTCGCGCTGGCGCGGCCCTGCCACAGCACGTCGCCCGTGCGCAGGTCGACGAGCTTCGCCGACGCGGACACGACCGTCGCGCTCGCGAGAATCCGGTACACGGTGCCGTACTGCGAAACCTTCGAATACAGCGCAGCATCCGCGCCGAAGATTTCGCGCAGTTTCGCGGGCGACGTTTCCTGGATCTCGGCCGCGTTGGTCAGGCCGTTCTGCTTGAACGTCTCGTCCATCACCGCGACCGGCACCACGTAATAGCCGGACTCGGCGAGCGGCAGCGTCATTTGCGACAGCACCCCGTAGGTCGCACCGACCTCGGAAGTGTCGTTGATCGGCGGCAGCACGAGGATCGAGCGCGGCTGGCTCTTCTTGAACGCCGTGTAGTCGGGTCGTTTCACCGGCTGCGCGCACGCGCTCAGCAGCGCGACGATCGACAGCACGGACATCAGCTTGAATGAGAGAGTCTTGAACATGGCGGGCGCGTCACTGTTTGGCGGGATTCGAATCGGCGTTCTTCTGCCCGGCGATCGTCTGGTCGGCGCCCTTCTGCCCGGCAGCCTTCTGATCCGCGGGTTTCGCTGCGCCGGTTTTCTTCTTCAGCAGGAAATCCATGTAGGTCGACGATTCCGGGAACAGCTGCTTTTCGGCCTGCAGTTCCTGCTCGGCCTGCTGCTCGTTGCCGACGCTCGCATACAGCATTCCGAGATGCGCATGGAAGCCCGGCGGTGGCGTATGGCCCTTCCCGCGGATCTCCTGCAACGCCTTTTCGAGCGCGTCGATCTGCTCCTGCGGCGACTTCTGCCCCTTGAAGTATTCGTACACCTGCGGCTGGTAGCCGGTCCACTGATAAAGCGGCGGCGTGGAGCTCGCGCAGCCGGCGAGCAGCAATGCGGCTGCCGTCGCCGGCAGCCAGTTAGCCCGTTTCATGGTCTTTTCTCTTTTGATGTCGTGGTGAATCGGTCGAGCGCGACGCCGGCCCCGGCGCCCGCTGCGGCACGTGCCGCGGTACTTACGGTGCGACCTTCAGCGCCCCGGCGTCAACCTGGTCGGCCAGATGGTTCACGGCTTCCTGGATCGCGAGGTCCAGCACCTTGCCGTTGAGCGTCGAGTCGTAGCCGGCCGTGCCGCCGAAGCCGATCACTTCGCGGTTCGACAGGCTGAACTCGCCCGCGCCCTGGCTCGATGCGACGACTTCCGACGTCGTCGTGTCGACGATGTTCAGGTTGACCTTCGCATACGCGACCTGCGTCTTGCCACGGCCGAGAATGCCGAACAGCTGGTGATCGCCGACGTCCTTGCGGCCGAACTCGGTCACGTCGCCCGTCACCACGTAGTTCGCACCCTTCACGGCCTGCGCCTTCTTCATGAAGCCGGCTTCCTGCTTGATCTCGTCGAGGTTCTCGCGATCGAGCACGTTGAAGCGCCGGCTCTGCTGCAGGCGCGTGACGAGGATCGTCTTCGCCTGCCCGCCGAGACGGTCGATGCCGTCCGAGAAGATGCCGCGCATGTAGCTCGAGCGGTTGTCGAACTTGCCGACTGCGATCGCGACGGGTTTGCCTGCATACGGCTTCTGCGCGCTGCTGACGGCCGGCACGTCGAGCGTGCGCGACGATTCGGTCGCGCAGCCGGACAGCGCTGCGACGACGGCGGCCGCCACGAGTACAGTGCGTCGTGTCTGGATTTTCACTGCTGGTCTCCTTGCGTGGAAAGATTGCCCGGAACGGGCGTGTCGGTGCGAACGCGCGCGCGTCGACACGGCGCACGGACGGCCTGATTCATCGCCGGACCGGCGACTACGACATTCGAAGGAAAGGTGCGCGCAACAGGCGTGTTGCGGCGAAAAGCGGAAAGGCGGCAGAACACGCGACATGCGCGTGCGCGCCCGGTACCCCGTTATTGCGGATGCTGCGCTGTTGATCGCGCATGATCGGCCCCCTGTATGATTTTGCGCGATGATACCAAACGTATTTATTGAGACGGGACGTCTTTTCGATAATTGACGAATTTTGTGTGGCGGCAGCGATCGCCCGGTATCGACACGGGACAAACCCGGTCGCCGCGCTCCCTGTCCACTGCTCATTGGCCGATGCCATCGCGAGCGCGATGATCGGCACACGTCGATAAATAGCGAAGAAGACACCGATTCAACATCTCGGTATTTGAAATGCAATCGGGGCAGACAATCGAATGCCCCGATTACCCTGCCGCAGGCGCGCCCGTGCGCCGCCCTGCGCCGCTAGTCGGCCACCTTCTGCCGCATCGTCACGAACTCCTCGGCCGCGGTCGGATGGATGCCGATCGTGTCGTCGAACTGCGCCTTCGTCGCGCCCGCGCGAATCGCGATCGCGATCCCCTGGATGATCTCGCCTGCATCGCGGCCGACCATGTGCGCGCCGATCACGCGCTGGCTGTCGCGCGCGACGACGAGCTTCATCAGCGTGCGCTCGTCGCGGCCCGACAGCGTGTGGCGCAGCGCCTTGAACGACGTGCGGTAAATGTCGACGTCGCCGTACACGCGACGTGCATCGACCTCCGTCAGGCCGACAGTCGCGACCTCGGGCTGGCTGAACACGGCCGACGGCACCCATTCGTGATCGGCCGCGACGCGCGACCCGCCGAACAACGTGCGCGCGAGCAACGCGCCGTCGCGCGTCGCCACCGGCGTGAGCTGCGGCCGCGACGTGACGTCGCCGATCGCATGGATCGACGCGACCGACGTCGCCGAATAGGCATCGACGGCAATCGCGCCGTGCGCGTCGAGCAAAACGCCCGCCTGTTCGAGCCCGAGCCCGTCGACATTCGGCACGCGGCCGGTCGCATAGAGCACCGCGTCGTACGGCCCGTGCTGCGCATTGCCGACGCGCACGCTCAGCGTGCCGTCGTCCGCGCGGGAAATCGATTCGACCACCGTGCGCGAATGGATCGCCACACCCTGCTTCGTCATCTCGTCGGTCAGGAATTGACGCACGTCGTCGTCGAAGCCGCGCAGGATTTTCTCGCCGCGATAGAACAGGTCGACGTGACTGCCGAAGCCGTTGAAGATGCCCGCGAACTCGACCGCGATATAACCGCCGCCGACCACCGCGATGCGCTTGGGGCACGTCGCGAGCGACAGCGCCTCGCGCGACGTGATCGCGTGCTCGATGCCGGGCCGCGGCGGCAGCGACGGACGCGAGCCGGTCGCGATCGCGATGTGGCGCGCACGGATCGTGCGTTCGCCGATCGCGACGGTGTGCGCATCGACGAGCGTCGCGCGCCCCGCGTGCATCTCGACGCCCGATTGCCGCAGCAGATTGATGTAGATGTCGCTCAGCCGATTGATCTCGCGATCCTTCGCGGCGATCAGCGCGGGCCAGTCGAGCGTGCCGGCGCCGAAGGTCCAGCCGAAGCCCTTCGCGTCGTCGACTTCGTGCGGGTAGTGCGATGCGTAGACGAGCAGCTTCTTCGGAATGCAGCCGCGCAGCACGCAGGTGCCGCCGATCTGCTCCTCTTCCGCTATGCCGACGCGCGCGCCGTATGATGCCGACATTCGCGCGAGCCTTACGCCGCCCGAGCCGGCCCCGATGACGAACAGGTCGTAGTCGAAATCCATCGCATTGCCTCATCGCAGTTCGGATGACGGCACGATAGCAAGATTCCGGATTTCGTGCGGGGCACGGCGCCGCATGCCGCGCGCCCAACAAAAAACGGCGAGAAGCGTCGCCTCTCGCCGGTCAAACCAGCTGCCGGGTGTGTCATGCGTCACCGATCGACCGCATGCCCGACCTGCCGGCGCGCGGCACCAGGTCCGCCCGGGCGCGCGAAGGGCGTACCCGCGGCCGGACCAGCCGCCATGCTCAGGCCTGCGACGTGTCGCTGCCGTCCGTCGCCTGCGTATCGTCTGCCGCCTGTTCGGGCTTCTCTTCCTTCTTCTCGAGCATGCCTTCGATCGCCTCGGCGCCCTTGAAACCGGCGACGGCCGCTGCCGCCTTGGTCAGCAGGCCCGCATCCGGATCCAGCTTTTCCGCGCCTTCGACTGCCGCCACTGCGCCGGCGATTTCACCCACGGTGTTCAGGATACCCATCGTCATCCCCTTTCAAGAAATCGTGAGACCGATCGTCCCACGAAAAAAAACCGGCAGACCGTGTCTGTCATCACCGGATACACAAGTTACGCACCAGGCCGGCCACGCTCGACGAGCGCCACCGGAACGACGCCCGCGCGCGCACGACGGCACGCAGCGGGCCATGCACGCAGCGTAGCGGAAAGCCTTCGCGCGTACTGTAAAAGTATGTTCTGGAATGCCGACGGATCGCTTACGGCGCGGGGATTCCGTGATGAAGCGATTGCCGAATAGTCGGGTGCGCGTATGAACACCGCATGACGAAAAAAAATAGGCGCCTTGCGGCGCCTCTTCGATGCATGCCGGACGAATGCCGGCGCGTGCGTTCCGACGTTCGTCAGAAGATATTGCGCAGGCCGATCGCGATGCCCGTCTGGTTGCTGCGACCCGGCAGCTCGACGTTCGCCGCGCCGTTCGTCTTGTTGAAGTCGACGGTGCCGTAGACTTCGGTGCGCTTGCTCAGTGCGTACTCGGCGATGCCGACGACCGCGTAGCGGTTGCCGCTCGCGAGCGTGCCGTTCGCGGTCATCGCATTGCGCATGTGGTCGTAGTAGAACGCGCCCGTCAGCGTCAGCGGCGTGCTGACCTGCCAGCTCACGCCCGCGAACGGACCGTCGTCGATCCGGCCCGTGCCCTTCGCGACCGGAATCGTCTGCTGCGCGAGCAGGCTGTCGACGAAGCCGGTGTCGTCCTTCGAGCGCAGGTAGCCCGCGTAGACCTTCACCTTGCTGAACGCGTACACGACGTTCGCGTGGTAGATCGTCTGCTTGCGCGCCGAGTTGTCGCTGTTCTGCTGCGCGCCGGCTGCGACGCTGAGCGGGCCCATCACGTACGACAGCGACACGCCCCACGCATTGCCCTTGCCGAGCGAACCCGGGATCTGGCCCGAGAAGCCGCCGGCGCCGGTCGATTCGTAGTTGGTGCCCGTCGAGTACATCGCCTTCGCGGTCAGGCCCGCGAACGTGCCCGTGTACTTGATCTGGTTGTCCGAATACAGGCCGCCGCCGAGTGCGACCGGCAGCCAGGCATTTTCGAAGTAGTTGCCGACCGTCAGCGGATCGTAGGTGTCCGACAGCAGGTCGAACAGCGGCGTTTTCTGGCGGCCGAGGGTCACCGTGCCGTACGGGCTATCCAGGCCGACGTATGCCGCACGGTTGAACAGGCGGCCGCTGTCGGCGAATGCGCCGTTCTGCAGGTTCACGCCGCTTTCGAGCTTGAACACGGCCTTCAGGCCGCTGCCGAGGTCTTCCGTGCCGTAGATGCCGAAGCGGCTGTTGGTGACCGCGCCGTTGGTCATCGACAGCAGGCCGTCGTTCTTGGCGTTCGCGTTGGTCAGGTAGCGGACGCTGACGTCGGCGACGCCCCAGAGCGTGACCGAGCTTTGTGCGGCCGCGTACTGGCTGGCGAATGCGAGCGCGGCGCCCCCTGCGATGGCTGCGAGTCGGGTGGTCTGCTTCATGAGCTTTCCTTTTTGTAGGTGTCTCCGTTCACTGCCGGCCGCATGCGCAGCCGGGTGGCGATCGCACACGTTCTTGGCGCGTGCGATGTGGCGTGAATCATATGACGACTGCAATCGCTGAAAGAAATTGAAACGCGCGGTAATCGCGTGACTGTCGCCCGGGAACAACGTTTCCCGTGCCGGGCTTGCCTCGCGCGCCGGCGGGACGGTTCGCGACGGTGTCGGCGCGCGCGCGGGGCTGTAAGGATCGGCGAGGGTGCGGCACCAACGGCTGCCGCCCGGAGCGCGCCGTCAGGCCGTTTGCGCCGCCCCGTCTTCGCCGCGACCACCGTCGCCGCCGTTCCCCGCGCGGCGCCACGCGCGCCGCACGATCTCCGCGAACGCGCCCGCAAGCAGCAGCACGGCGCCCCACAGCGCGACGTCCGGCGCGAGCCGCGTCACGAGGCCGCCGACCACCGCGCCGGCCAGGAAGCAGAAGCTGATCGTCGCGAGCAGCGCCGAGTCGTGCAGCGCGCCCGCGTCGTAGCGCGGGATCAACCCGACGAACAGCTTCTGCGCGGCGCGCCGCAGGTTGCCGGTCGTCATCACCGACGTGTACGACAGTTCCTCGAGATGGGTAAACGACAGCGTCTGCAGCGTCGCGACGAACGAGATGCCCGGAATCAGCCACGCGCTCGATGCGCCGACGAGGCCGCTCGCGGCAACGCCGAGAAACGCGATCTCGACGATCAGGCTCGCGAACGCGGTGTGCCGCATCCAGCCGCGCTGCGCGGCGAGACCGAGCAGGTGCGCGACGAACACCGCGATCACGAAGCCGACGAGCGGCGGCACGTGATGCAGCGCGGCGGCCCATTCGCCGGCCGACAGGTTGATGCCCAGCAGCGCGACGTTGCCGGTCATCGTGTTCGCGAACACGTGGCCGTGGCCGACGTACGTGTACGCATCGAGGTAGCCGCCGGACAGCGTCAGCAACGCGGCGACAGTGAGATTGCGGCTGGCGCCGTCGAGATCCATCAATCCTCCCGTGAACAGACGCGCCAGTATGCGGCAAGGGAGGCGATCCGTGCTCCGTCTACTGCCCGATGCCCGTGAGCCCGATCAGCGCGCCGCCCGCGAGCAGCCACAGCGGATGGATGCGGGTGCGCCACGCGAGCACCGCGCACGCGGCCGTGATGCCCCACTGGATCGCCGTGCGGTTCGACGCCTCGGAGATCAGCACCGCGCTCGCCGCGACGAGCCCGGCCGTGACGGGCATCATCCCCTGCTGCACGTAGCGGCGCCACGGCCGGTCGCGAAAGCGCTCCCACGCATGCAGCGCAAGCACGGTGACGATCGACGACGGCCCGAACTTCGCCAGCGACGCGACGAGCAGCCCGGCCCAGCCGGCCACGTGCCAGCCGACCAGCGACACGATCATCATGTTCGGCCCGGGCGCCGCCTGCGCCAGCGCGAACAGCGCGGTGAACTCGTGCGCGCTCATCCAGTGATGCACGTCGACGACCTGCCGCTGCATCTCCGGCAGGATCGTGTTGCCGCCGCCGAACGCGAGCAGCGACAACTGGCTGAAGATCGTCGCGATCGCGACCAGCGTGTCGTTCATGGCCGGCCTCCCGGCTGCGTATCGCGCACCGCAGCCGGTGCCGGCTGCGGCGTGCCCGCGTCGCGGCGCCGCGACGCGAACCACACGCTGACGGGCGTCAGCACCAGCATCGTGGTCAGCAGCGGAATGCGCAGCACCGCGATCGCGACGAACGCGAGCGCCGCGATGCCGGCCGCCGCGCGCGCGTGCTGCAACGGCTTCGCAACCTTCACCGCCATCGCGACGAGCAGCCCGGCGGCGGCCGCGGCGAGCCCCGCGAACAGGTGCTGCACGTGCGGATCGTTCTGGGTCTTCGCGTACAGCACGCCGAGCGCGACGACGACGAGCGTCGGGCCCGCGATCAGCCCGAGAATGCCGGCGAACGCGCCGGCGACGCCGCGAAAGCGCATGCCGACGGCGACCGACAGGTTGATCACGTTGCCGCCCGGCAGGAACTGGCACAGGCCGAGCAGATCGGCGAATTCGTCGGCGGAGAGCCACTTGCGCTCGTCGACGATTGTGCGCCGCGCGAACGGCAGCGCGCCGCCGAACGACATGAGGCCGAGCGACAGGAAGCCGGTGAACAGCTCGGCAAGACCGATGCTGCGAGATGGCGCGGCAGGCGGCGGGGAAACGGATTGCATGGGGCTCCTCATCGAACGGTCAGCCGAGGTTACCGTCGTTCCCGATCCCGGCAAAACGATATTATCGACGCGCCCTTGTGATCTAGAATCACAAGCATGGCACGCGACCTCCCTCCCTTTTCCGCGCTTCGGGCCTTTGAAGCTGCGGCACGACATGAAAGCTTCAGCGCCGCCGGCGATGAGCTGCATGTGACTCACGGTGCCATCAGCCGGCAGATCGCCGCGTTCGAGGCGTGGCTCGGCAAGCCGGTGTTCCACCGCTACGGCAAGCGCGTGAAGCTCACCGACGAAGGCCGCCGTTACCTGGACACCGTGCGCGCGGCGTTCGACAGCATCGCGCACGCGACCGAGCAGTTGCGCAACACCGGCGCGGCGCGCGTGCTGCGCATCAATGCGCTGCCGACCTTCGCGATGAAATGGCTGCTGCCGCGCCTGTCGCGGTTCCAGCGCGACGTGCCGAACGTCGAACTGAAGCTGTCGACGTCGAACGCGCCGCTCGACGCGCTCGACGGCTTCGATGTCGCGATCCGCCGCGGCCCCGGCCATTGGCCGAACTGCACGAGCGGCCACTTCCTCGACGAAAGCGTGATTCCGGTCTGCAGCCCGGCGCTGCTCAAGCGCGCACCGATCGCGCGCGCGGACGACCTCGCACGCCACGTGCTGCTGCATTCGGATACGCGGCCGGAAGGCTGGCGCGACTGGTTCGCGGCGGCCGGCGTCACGATGAAGGGGCGCAAGCGGCAGTCGTTCGACCACTTCTACCTGGCGCTGCAGGCGGCCGTCGACGGGCTCGGCGTCGCGCTCGGCCCGCTGCCGCTGATCGACGACGAACTCGCGAGCGGCCGGCTCGTGATGCCGCTGCCCGGGCCGCGCATCGCGACGCGCAGCTACTGGTGGATCGCGCCGCGCGCGCCGGCCGACGATCCGCTCGTCGCGCAGTTCTGCGCATGGCTGGAAGCGCAGTCGAATGTGAACGCGTGACGCATCGCGCACCCGACACCTGATCGAAACGGCAGCGACGCGCCGCCGCCCCTCCCCGCACGCGTTTCAGGGCTGAAACCGTTTCGCACGCGTTGCGTCCGTTTCCCCTGCTGAATCGCCGTCGCGCCGCACCTGCGATTCCCCGTCAGTCCAGCCGTTCCGCTCCAGGCGCGGCGCGCCGCCAACCGGCTCCGCCGCCGCAGGTTTCACGCCTGAAACATCGCCCCCTCCGGCACGTTGCACGGCTGCAAGCGGCGACCGCTCGGCCCCTGTCCGCGCGGCGATCCGCGCGCTGGCCCGCTGCTTGCTCGTGCACCCGTGCAGACAAAAACGACTGCACGGGCGAGCGACTCGATGCAGACGACAAACAATCATGAAGTCGGGGAAATCATGTCGAAAATCATATCGGCCGTCACACGGCTGCTGTCTCGCATCACGGCTACTTTCACTGCACCTGTTACGCATCCGCTGATGCCGGCGGCGCGACTTCGCACCGTCGACATCCGATGCGCCGACACGGTCCGCACCGTCACCCGACGCCACGACGCCTCGATTCGATAGGCGAACCCGGGAAGATCACGTTTTCGGTGCAGCCCAACCCGTGACGTCCGACGTTCGCCGGGGCCCGAGGCCATGATCCGCGCGGCGGCTCACACCACCGGGCCCGGCTCCTTTTCCCGGCGCAGGATCGCGTACAGGATGATCGCGCCGAACGTCGCGGTGCCGATCCCGCCGAGCCCGAAGCCGCCGAACTTCAGCGAGAAGTCGCCGGCGCCGAGCACGAGCGTGACGGCCGCGACGATCAGGTTGCGGTTGTCGGAGAAGTCGACCTTGTTGACGACCCAGATCCGCGCGCCCGTCACCGCGATCAGCCCGAACACGACGATCGACACGCCGCCGAGCACGGGGCCCGGGATCGTCTGGATCACCGCGCCGAACTTCGGCGAGAAGCCGAGCCCGATCGCGATCAGCGCGGCGACCGCGAACACCAGCGTCGAGTAGATCCGCGTGACGGCCATCACGCCGATGTTCTCCGCGTAGGTCGTGACGCCCGTGCCGCCGACGCTGCCCGACACGATCGTCGCCAGGCCGTCGCCGATGAACGCGCGGCCGACGTAGCGGTCGAGGTTCTGCCCCGTCATCGCGCTGACGGCCTTGATATGGCCGAGGTTCTCGGCGACCAGGATCACCGCGATCGGCGCGAGCATCAGCATCGCGTGCGGATCGAACACCGGCGCGCGGAACGCCGGCACGCCGAACCACGCGGCATGCCCGACGATCGCGAAGTCGACCGGCTTGCCGAGGCCCATCCCGTTGGTCGCGACCGCGTAGATCGCGTACGCGATCGCGAGCCCGACGAGGATCAGCAAGCGCTGCATCATCCCGCGCGCGAACACCGCGACGCCGCCGACGCAGAGCACCGTGACGAGCGCCATCACCGAGTCGAAGGTCGACGCCGACACGCCCTTGACCGCGATCGGCGCGAGGTTCAGCCCGATCACCGCGACGACCGCGCCAGTCACGACGGGCGGCATCAGCGTCTCGATCCAGCGCGTGCCGATCACCTGCACCAGCGCGCCGAGCGCGACGTACACGACGCCGCACGCGACGATCCCGCCGAGCGCGACCGGGATGTTCGGGTTCGGGCCGCTGCCGCCGTAGCCCGTCACCGCGATCACGAGCCCGATGAATGCGAAGCTCGAGCCGAGGTAGCTCGGCACGCGGCCGCCGACCAGCGCGAAGAACAGCAGCGTGCCGATGCCCGACATGAAGATGCACAGGTTCGGGTCGAAGCCCATCAGGAGCGGCGCGAGCACGGTCGAGCCGAACATCGCGACGACGTGCTGCACGCCCATCGCGACCATCTGCGGCCACGGCAGGCGCTCGTCGGGGCCGACCACGCGCGACGCCGCGCCGGTCGATTGCACCCGCCAGCGCGGGAAGTAGGAATCGGACATGGGGAAAGGGCTCCTGTCGGTCGCCGGCTGCGGAGGGCGCGCCGGTCTGGAATCTGGCGCGAGTTTACGGAGCGGGAATCAGGCTGGCAAGCGCGGCAAGCCCGAACGGGCCGCCGGAAAGCGCGGGACGCGGTTTGCCGCATACGCGAACCGGTGCGCGACCCGGTGCAGCTGCCGTCCGTGCGTTGCGCGCGGGCGGCGGATGGCGCCGGCGGCGATGCGAGCGTGTGTTCACATCGTCGCCGGCGCACCGTGCGTCAAGGATTGACGTACTGGAACAGCGACAGGTTCTGAAGCTGCGCGTAAGCCTTCTGCGAGCCGGTCAGCGCGTTCTGCATCTGCAGGAACTGGCTGATCGTCGACACCATGTTGGTGCTCGTCAGGTCGGCCAGGTTGCTGGTGACCTGCAGCGTGTTGGTCTGGTTCACGGCCTGCATCGCCTTGATTTCCTGCTCGCGGCCGCCGACCGACGCCTGCACGGTGAGGACGTTCGTCATCATGTTGTTCAGCTTCGTCGTGCCGGTGGTCATCGCGTTCGCGAGCGAAGCCGCGATGGTCGTGTTGTTGCTGATCGGCACCTTCAGCGCGGAGATCATCGTGTCGAGCGCCGCGAACACGTCGGTGCCGGCCTGCGGCGCGGGCGTGACCGTGAACGTGTCGCCGGCGGCCGGCTTGCCCGACACGGGCACCGACAGGCCGTTGCCGAGCGCGATCCCGGCGCCGGCCGAATACGGCTGCGCGGCGGTCGTGGTCGGCGGCACGACGGTGTTGTCGGTGACCGTATAGGTCGGCGCGGCCGCCGTGCCGCCGAACGTGATCGCGAACTGGTGCGCGTTGGTCGCGGCCGACGGGCTCGTGATCGACACCGCGCCGATCGTGCCCGTACCCGTGTTGCCCGCGCCCGCGAGCGGCACCGGCTGGCTGCCGAGCATCGGCACCGACAGGAATACGCTCGCGCCATTGTCGCCCTGCGAGATCGAGCGCGTGTCTGCGATCTGCACCTGGCGCGTGCCCGAGTCGCCGCTGTAGGTCACGCCGCCGCCCGGCGCGTTCGAGAACGGTGCCGTGGTCGACTGGAAACCCGAGAACAGGTAGTTGCCCGAACCGTCCGTCGAATTCGCGAGCGTCAGCAACTGGTCGCGATAGCCCTGCAGCTGCGTCGACAGCGCCGAGCGGTCGCTGTCGGACAGCGAGCCGTCGCCGGCCTGGATCACGACCGTATGAATGCTGTTCAGCAGGTTGTTGACGCTGATGAGCGTCTGGTCTTCCTTCTGCAGCGACGACAGCGCGACGTTCTGGTTCGATGCGTACTGCGACAGCGTCGCCGACGTCATCGACAACTGCACGGCCTGCGCCGCGCCGAGCGGGTTGTCGCCCGGCGTCGTGAGGCTCACGCCGCTCGAGATCTGCTGGTACAGCTGCGAGAGCTGCGCCTGCTGGTCGCTCATCTGCGCGACGTTCATCTGGTAGAACTGGGTGGTGGAAATCCGCATCGCTTCGATCCCTAGGGTCTGTTCGCGTATGAAACGCGCATGCGTTGCCACGAGAAGGGCCGCTCGCGAGGCGCGCGACGCTGCGAATACTGGACGTATTCGCAAGGAGCGCAACGCGGCGAGCGGCCCTTCTCGTGGCAACCCCAAATTAAAAGATTCATTCCACGGGAATGCCCGAAATCGCCCGCATGGCGGCGTCGCTCGTCGCTTGTTTGGCTCGGCCAAACGGCGCTCCTCACTTCTTGCCCTGCGCGCGATTTCAGGCATTCGCATGTGCGTTTCATACGCGAACAGACCCTAATCAGTTGAACAGGCCGAGCACGGTCTGGAACAGCGTCGACGCGGTCTGGATCACCTTCGCGTTCGCCTGGTAGAACTGCTGGTACTGCATCAGGTTGGCCGCTTCCTCGTTCTGGTTCACGCCCGACACCGACTGCTGCGCGGACGTGATCTGGCCGACCAGCGCGGTCTGCGCGGCGCTCGACGACTTCAGCTGGCTCGTCGTGTTGCCGATGCTGTTCACGTAGTTCGCGTACGCGCCCGTCAGCGTGGTCGAACCGTTGCCGAACGATTTCGAGTTGACGAGCTTCGACAGCGCGAGCGCGTTGCTGCCGTCGTTCGTACCGCCCGTGTTCGGCGCAACCTTGAACGTGTCGCCCACCGCGGGCGTGCCCGACACCGTCACCGTGACCCCGGCCGTCAGCGTGATCGGCGTGCCGGACTGGTACGGCTGCGCGGCGGTGGTCGTCGGCGGCACGGCCGTGTTGTCGGTGACCGTGTAGGTCGGGCTGGCGGCGGTGCCGCCCATCGTGATCGTGTACTTGTGCGCGCTGGCCGCGGCCGCCGCGCTCGTGACCGACAACCCGCCGATCGTCCCGGTGCCCGTGTTCGTCGTAGTGGCCGACGGCACGTACGGCGCCGCCGCCGCGATCGCGGAACCGTTCGACGTCGTGAGGCCGAAGCCGTTCAGCGCGCCGCGCGTCGGCTGCACGGTGAACTTGTCGCCGGCGCTCATCGAGCCCGACGTGAACGAGAAGTTCAGCCCGCCGATCGAGGCCGGCATCGACGCCGACGAGCCGACCACCGTGCCGCTCGCGCGGTCGGTCAGCGTGTAGTTCGTGCCGTCGTACGACAGCGTGTAGTCGCCCGTGGTCGGCTGCGACGCGTTCGCGAACGACACGGACAGCGCCGCGTTGCCGGTGTTGCCCTGGTTCGCGTAGATGATCGGCGAGCCGGTCGCGAACAGGTTGCCGCCGACATTGCCCGACAGGTCGATGCCGAGCGCGTTCTGCGCGTTGACCTGCGCGGCGAAGCTGGTCGCGATCGCGCCGAGCTGCGCCTGCGCGGGGTCGAGCGTCTGGCTGCGGAACGCGAGCAGGCCGCCGAGCGTGCCGCCCGACAGCGACGTGTCCGACAGGAACTGGTTCGGCCCCGGCGGGTTCGCGCCGGCGATCCCCTGCGAAACGACGGTCAGCTCGCTCGGGTCGGACTGCGACGTGACGGCCGCGAGCTGGTAGCTCTTGTTCGCGACGACGAGCGGCGTGCCGCCCGCGAGAAACACGCTGTAGCCGTCGCTGTTGCGCACGACCTGCACGCCCGCGAGGTTCGACAGGTTCGACACCGCGAGGTCGCGCTGGTCCATCAGCTGGTTCGGCGGCTGGCCCTGGCTGCTCGCGGACGCGATCTGCTGGTTCAGTTGCGCGATCTGCGCGGTGTACGAGTTGATCTGCGTCACGGTGCTCGTGAGCTGCGTGTTCACGCTCTGGCGCAGTGCGTCGTACTGCTGGCCGGCCGCCGTGATCTGGTTCGCGAGCGTCTGCGCATTGCTCATCGCGGTCTGCCGCACCGACAAGTCGGACGCGCTGTTCGCGACGTTCTGCAGCCCGGTGAAATAACTCGTGATCGCGGTCGAGATGCCGGCCGTCGGGCTGCCGACGTAGTTGTTCAGTTGCGTGACGAGCGAATACCACGTCGACAGCGCGCCGCCCTGCGTCTGCGCGCCGTTCAGCTGGTCGCTCAGGTACTGGCTGTACTGCCGCTGCACGGTGACGGTGTTGACGCCTTGCGGCATGTAGCCGCTGCTCGTGTACTGGCCGCTCGCCTCGGCATAGACGGGGCGTTCGACCGAATAGCCCGGCGTTGCGGCGTTGCTGATGTTCTGGCCGGTCGTCGTGAGGCCCCAGAGCGCGGCATTCAGGCCGCTGACGCCGAGGTTCATGAGTGTGTTGGACATGCGCGATCCTGATGAGCCGGCCGCGCTGCGGCCGCCGGGTTGCGTGACTCCCGGTATATCGGCCGCGGATCGAAAAAATTGAGGAAAAAATGCACGCGCGACGCACGGGTGCGCATCGCTGGCCGGAGCGTCCGGCGGGCGGGGCCGGCGGCGGTGCGCGGGCGGCCCGTGCGGGGCCGGCGACCGCGTGCGCGTCAGGCCCGCGCGAGCGAGCGGCGCTTCATTTCGAGCTGCGTGATCAGCCGCTGCAGCGTGTTCTCCGCGCTGCCCGGCAGCGACATGTAGCGGAAGCCGAGCTGGTAGCGCCGCGACCCGTTCGGCATCTGCGTCGAGCGCTGCGACACGAGCTGCAGGTCGAGCGACAGCTTGCCGTGGCCGGTCAGCTCGAGCTCGACGTCCGGCAGCAGCGTGCCGACCTCGAGCGCCTCGACGCGTTCGTCGGCCGTGCGCAGCCCCACGCCGCCGAGCGACAGGTTGTGCACCTCGAACAGAAAGCTCTCGCCGTCCGGCAGCTTGCCGCGGCACAGGAACGGATCGACGATCGGCGCATCGACCCGGAAATATTCGCGGCGCTGGATGCACATCAGGACGTCGGGGAAATCGGCGACGAACGCGGGCAGCCCCTCGTAGCGCGTCTCGCGCGGCGTGCCCGTGGTGAATTCGACGCGCACGCCCTCCGGCGACGCCGCGAACGTGCAGTGCGACGCGGCGAGGATGCCGGCGTTCTGCTCGGACAGCGCACCCCAGTCGAACGTGAACGTTCGTGCGCCGACGTCGACCTCGAGCAGGCGCGTGACGAGCTGGCCGCCCGGGTACTGGACGGTCAGGAAATCGCCGCGGTTCACGAGGTTGCGCAGCTGCACACCGATTTCCAGCGGATTGCGGCGGGCATAGTCGGGCCCGGAGTGGCCTGCATCCAGGCTGGGGTCCGTCGACGTTTCGATATTCATGGCTAGCCGGTCTTTCTTGTCATGGGCGCCCGGGGCAACCGGTGCGCAATAAAACGGGGCCGGAGCACGGGCCCGGTCGCAGGTCTCTCACACTTAGCGGCAGTGCTGACCGAAAGTTTAGATCGATTTGCCGATTTTTTTCGCGCAAACGTTGAAACCGCGCGCGGCGGGCTGCCGGGCGCGGTCCTGAGAGGGTAACTGGCGAGGGGCCGGGCCGGCTATCAGCCGGCGCAGGCCCTGGCCCGTCAGCCGATCTGCTGCATGATCGAGATCAATTTCTTCGCGTAGTTCGGGTCGGTCGCGTAACCGGCCTTCTGCATCCCGTGCGCGAAGCCTTCGACGCTGCGGCTCGCGCTCAGCACGCCCGAGTAGCGCGGATTGTTCTTCAGCAGGTTCGCGTAATCGGTCATCGCGTGCTCGTACGAGTCGTACGCACGGAACTTCGCGACCACGCGGCGCGGCGTGCCGTTCACGTACTCGGTCGTCAGCGCCGACACCGTGCGGCCCGTCCAGCCCTTGTTCGCCTTGATGCCGAACACGTTGTAGCTGGTCGAGCCGTCGGCCGCGCGGATCTCGCGCTTGCCCCAGCCCGATTCGAGCGCGGCCTGGCCGACGATGAAACGCGCCGGGATGCCCGTGGTCGTGCTCGCGGCCTGCGCCGGCGCGGCGAGCCGGTCGACGAACGCGTCGGCGTCCGGCGCGCCGCTCGCGCCCTTCAGCGGCGGCGTCAGCGCGCTGCCGGCCGAGTAGCCGCGCGTGCCGGCGAGCCCGCCGTTGTTCCCGGCCGCGTTCGCATACGCGCGCGCCATCGCGTTCATCGCGGCGAGGCTGCCTTCGTTGCCGGCCGTGCCGAGGCCGCCCGCGCCCAAGCCGGCCGCGCCCATCCCGCCCGCGCCGTCGTCGGCCGCCGTGTCGTTGCCCGCGCCCTGCCCCGCGTTGCGCAGCAGTTGCTTCATCAGCGCGTCGGCGACGCCGATCCCGCGCGTCGACATCTGCTGCGCAAGCTGCTGGTCGAGCATCGACGTGTACATCTTCGACGTATGCGAATCGAACAATCCGCCGTCGGGCGACGCGTCGCGCATGCTCTTGAGCATCATCTGCGTGAACATCGCGTCGAACTGGCCCGCGACGGCCTTCGCGCCGGCCTGCGGCGACTGCTTCGCCTGCGCGCGCAGCGCGTCGAAGCCCTGCACGTCGAGCGCGAAGCGCTGCGTGAGGTCGTTCGCGTTCGGGAGATTGGCTGCCATTTAGATGACCTCCAGGTCGGCGCGCAACGCGCCGGCCGCCTTCATCGCCTGCAGGATCGACATCAGGTCCGCCGGCGTCGCGCCGAGCGTGTTCAGCGCCTTCACGACGTCGGCGAGATTCGCGCCGGCCGTCACCATCTTCAGCGCGCCGTTGTCCTGCTTCAGCTGGATCTGCGACTGCTGCGCCACCACCGTCTGCCCGTTCGAGAACGGCCCCGGCTGCGACACGACCGGCTGCGTGTTGACGATGACCGACAGGTTGCCGTGCGCGACCGCGCAGCTCTGCAGCGTGACCATCTGGTTCATCACGATCGAGCCGGTGCGCGCATTCAGGATCACCTTCGCCGCGGCCTTGTCCGGGCTCACGTCGAGGTTCTGCAGCCGCGCCATGAACGCGACCTGCTGCGCCGAGTCGGCCGGCGCCGCGAGCTGGATCGTGCGGCCGTCGAGCGCGGTCGCGGTGCCCGGGCCGAAGCTCGAATTGACCGCGGACACGATCCGCTGCGCGGTGCCGTAGTCCATGTCGTTCAGTTGCAGTTGCAGCACGCCGTTCATCTGCGCGATCGCATTCGGCACCGAACGTTCGACGATCGCGCCGCCGACGATCCGGCCGGCCGCGAGCTGGTTCACCTGCACGCGGCTGCCGTTCGCGCTCGCACCCGCGCCGCCGACCGCCATGTTGCCCTGCGCGAGCGCGTACACCTGCCCGTCCGCGCCCTTCAGGGGCGTGAGCAGCAGCGTGCCGCCGCGCAGGCTCTTGGCGTTGCCGAGCGACGACACCGTCACGTCGAGCGCCTCGCCGGGCCGTGCGAACGGCGGCAGCGTGGCGGTCACCATCACGGCCGCGACGTTCTTCAACTGCATGTTGTTCAGCGACGACGTGCCGCCGTTGGCCGAGCCGTTGTTGATCGAGATGCCGAGGTTCGCGAGCATGTTCGCGAGCGTCTGCGTCGTGAACGGCGTCTGCATCGTCTGGTCGCCCGTGCCGTCGAGACCGACGACGAGGCCATAGCCGATCAGCGGGTTGTCGCGCACGCCCTGGATCTGCACGAGATCCTTCAGCCGTTCCGCGTGCGCGGGCGCCGCGCCGAACACGCAGGCCGCGGCCGCGAACGCGACGGCGAGCCGCGCGAAGGCACGTGCGCGGGACGACAGGCGATTGAAAAGGGGCTTCTGCATCGTCATCACCACGGCGAGATGTTGAGGAAGAAGCGCTGCAGCCAGCCCATCGTCTCGGCTTCGTTGATGTAGCCCTTCGCCGAGTATTCGATCTTCGCGTCGGCGACCTGCGTGGAGTAGACGGAGTTCGCGCCCGAGATCGTGTTCGGGTTGACGACGCCCGAGAAGCGCACGAATTCGTTGCCCTGGTTGATCAGCATCTGCTTCTCGCCGCTGACGACGAGGTTGCCGTTCGGCAGCACGTTGGTGACGGTCACCGTGATCGTGCCGTTGAACGTGTTCGCCGCGCTCGCGCCGCCCGTCGACGCGAACTTGTTGTTGCCCGCCGCCGACAGGTTCGCCTTCGCGAACAGCCCGCCGAGGAAGCCGGCCGTCGGCACGTTGAAGTCGGTGTTGCCTTGCCGGTTCGTGTTCGCGCCCGACGACTTGGTCGCGTTGATGTTCTCCGCGATCATGATCGTCAGGATGTCGCCGACGTTGCGCGGCCGCTGATCCTCGAACAGCGGCCGCCCCGCGTAGCCCGGGTTGTAGATCGAGCCGGGCGCCTGCATCGACATCGGCGCTGGCGGCTGCGCCGTCATCGGCTGCTGGATGATCGGATCGCGCGGAATCTGCGCGCAACCGGCGAGCGCCGCCACCGCGACCGCGCATGCGGCGCGGACGGTGGCTGACGAGGGAAGGCGAACCTGCTTCATGGCGACGACGGGGTGTTCCGGTTAGGTCTTCATCTGCGTGACGGTCTGCAGCATCTGGTCGGACGTCGTCACGGCCTTGCTGTTGATCTCGTAGGCACGCTGCGTCTGGATCATGTTGACGAGCTCCTGCACGACGTTCACGTTCGACGCCTCGACGTAATGCTGGCTGAGCACGCCTGCGCCGTTCAGGCCCGGCTGCGACACGTTCGGCGCGCCCGACGACGTGGTCTCGGAGAACAGGTTCTCGCCGCGCGCATCGAGGCCGGCCGGGTTGATGAAGGTCGCGATCTGCAGCGAGCCGATCTGCACCGCGTTGGTCGAGCCCGCCTGCGTGACCGACACGACGCCGTCCTTGCCGATCGTCAGCGACGTCGCGTTCTGCGGGATCGTGATCGCCGGCAGGATCTGGTAGCCGCTCGACGTGACGAGCTGGCCCTGCGCGTTGGTCTGGAACGAGCCGTCGCGCGTGTACGCGTTCGTGCCGTCCGGCATCAGCACCTGGAAGAAGCCCGCGCCGTTGATCGCGACGTCCTTCGAGTTGCCGGTCTGCGTGAGGCCGCCCTGCGTGTACAGGCGCTCGGTCGCGACCTGCTGCACGCCGGTGCCGAGCTGCAGGCCCGACGGCATCGCGGTCTGCTGCGTCGAGTTCGCGCCGGGCTGGCGGATCGTCTGGTAAAGCAGATCCTCGAACACCGCGCGCGACGCCTTGAAGCCGTTCGTGCTGGTGTTCGCGAGGTTGTTCGAAATCACGTCCATCTGCGCCTGCTGCGCATTCATGCCGGTGGCGGCGATGTAGAGCGAACGGTTCACTTTGTAAGGTCTCCTGCGTGGGCTGGGGCTGGCACGGGCGCTCAGCTGAAGTTGAGCAGCTGGTTCGCCGTCTGCTCGTTCTGGTCGGCCGTCTGGATCAGCTTCGACTGAAGCTGGAACGCACGCGCGTTGTCGATCATCGCGACCATCGCGGTCACCGGGTTGACGTTGCTGCCTTCGAGCGAATTCGGCGTGACGACCACGCTCGTGTCGGCGTCGGCCGGATTGCCGTCGGCGGTGCGGAACAACCCGTCGTTGCCGCGCGTAAGCGTGGCCGGATCGGGATTGACGAGCTTCATCTGGTCGACGATCGCGACCGCCGTCGGCGGATCGCCCGGCATCAGCGCGGAAACGGTGCCGTCCTTGCCGATCGTCACTGCCGCGTTCGGCGGCACCGAGATCGGGCCGCCGTTGCCGATCACCGGCAGGTTGCTCGCGTTGACGAGCTGGCCGTTCTCGTCGACGTGCAGGTTGCCGGCGCGCGTGTACGCCTCGCTGCCGTCGGCCGTCTGCACCGACAGCCAGCCGGCGCCCTGCACGGCGACGTCGAGCGGATTGCCGGTGCGCGTGATCGGACCCGGCGCGTAGTCCGCGCCGGGTGTCGACGCGAGTACGTAGGTGCGCGTCGTCGTCGGGTCGATGTTGCTGCCGTCGCCGAAATTCATCGGCACCGCGCGATACGTCGCGAGCTGCGCGCGAAAGCCCGTCGTCGATGCGTTCGCGAGGTTGTTCGCGACGACCGCCTGCTGGTCGAGCGACTGCGACGCGCCCGTCATCGCCGTGTAGATCAGTCGGTCCATGGCTGCCGGTTATCCGCGCTTACAGGTTGATGAGCGTCTGGTCGACGGTCTGCTGCGTCTTGATCGTCTGCGCGTTCGCCTGGTAGTTGCGCTGCGCGGTGATCAGGTTGACGAGCTGCGACGTGAGGTCGACGTTCGAGTTCTCGAGCGCGCTGCCCTGCAGCGAGCCGTGGTTCGTGCTGCCCGGCGCGGAGACCTGCGGCACGCCTGATGCGGCGGACTCCGCATACTGGTTGCCGCCGAGGTTCACCAGCCCGTTCGGGTTGTTGAAGTTCGCGAGCGCGATCAGGCCGAGCACCGCGGTCTTGCCGTTCGAGTAGTTGCCGGTCAGCTTGCCGTCGGCACCGATCGTGTAGGTCGTCAGCGTGCCGCTCGCGAAACCGTCCTGCACGAGGTTGTTCACGCCGTCCTTGCCGCCGTACTGCGTGGTGCCGGTCAGGTCGAGCGTGATGCTCTGCGGCGTCGCCGAGCCGTCGGTGTTCGGCACGGTGAACTGGAACTGGCCGAGCGACGTGGTCGGCGTCGGCGGCGTGCCCGTCGTCGTGCTCTGGATCGCGCCCGACGAATTGAACGTGATCGTGCCGAGATCGGTCGCCGCGCCACCCTGGACGCCCGCGTACGCTTCCCACGTGCCGGCCGCCGACTTCACGAAGTACATGCTGACGGCCTGCGAGCCGCCGAGCGTGTCGTACACCTGGATCGACGTCGAGTAGTTGGAGGTCGTGGTGTCGTTCGGGTTGAACGGCGTCTTGACCGGCACCGTGTCCTGCGAGTTCAGGTTGAACTGGCCGGTGATCTTGGTCGTCGCGGTCGGCGCGATGTTGGTCGTCGGCGCCTGCATCGGCACGGTCTGCGCGGTGTTGATCACGCCGCCCGGGCCCGCCGTGTAGCCCATCAGGTTGCGGCCTTGCGAGTCGACGATGAAGCCGGCCTTGTCGCGCTGGAACGTGCCGTCGCGCGAGTACGTCGTCACGCCGTTGTTCGACATCTGGAAGAAGCCGTTGCCGTTGATCGCGACGTCGAGCGACGAGTTCGTCGTATTGATCGTGCCCTGGCCGAACTGCTGCTGTACCGAGTTCAGCGTCGTGCCGATGCCGATCTGCGTGTTGACCGACGTCGCGACCGAGTTCGCGTACATGTCGGCGAACTGCGCGGTGCTCGACTTGAAGCCGACCGTGTTCGCGTTCGCGATGTTGTTGCCGATCACGTCGAGCGCGTTCGAAGCGCCGGCGAGGCCGCTCAGCCCCTGTTGATAACCCATTTCGGTCTCCGTTTCGAGAAAACTCGATCAGTTGGTGGTGGTGCCGCCGGACGAGGACGACGTCTTGACGTTCGGGAAGATCGACGCGACCTGGGTGAGCCCCACCGTCGTACCGTTCGACAGCACCAGCCCCGCCGTGCCGTCGGCCTGCTTGATCACGCTCTGCACCTGCGCGGCCGCCAGCACGGTCGGCGCGTAGGTCTTGCCATCGGTGCCGGTGTACTGCGCGCTGACCGTGTACGCGCCGTCCGGCAGCGCATTGCCGGCCACGTCCGTCGGCGTCCAGTTGAACGGCACGGTGCCGGCCGACTGCTTGCCCGCGTTGATCGTGTTGACGACGGCGCCCGAGCTGTTCTTCACGGTGATCGTCAGGTTCGACACGTCGCTCGTGAGCGACACGCCGAACGGTGATGCCGCGCCGCTCTTCACCGCGACCGAATTGCCCGGCGCGAGCACGTTCGAGCCGATCAGCAGCGCGGCCTGCGTCTGCTGGCCGGCCGCGAGCTGCGTCGACAGCGACGTGAGCGACGTGTTCAGCTGCGCGATGCCGCTCACCGTGTTGATCTGCGCGAGCTGCGTCGTCATCTGCGAACTGTCGACCGGGCTCGTCGGATCCTGGTTCTGCAGCTGCGTGACGAGCAGCTTCAGGAACGTCGCCTGCAGGTCGCTCGCCGACGTGCCGTTGGTCGACGACACTTTGTTGGTGTTCATCGTGTCGGTCGGCAAGGTCGACACGCTCGTGCCGTTGCCGCCGATCGTCGTGTTGGAGGATGTCATCCTGGGTGGCCTTCTGTCGGAACTGTCGGAACTTTCGGGTCTGTAAGGTCGGTCGGCGCGCGGCTCACGTGCCGATCGTCAGCGTCTTGAGCATCAGCGTCTTCGCGGTGTTCAGCGTCTCGACGTTGGCCTGGTACGAGCGCGACGCCGAGATCATGTTCACCATCTCCTGCACCGGGTCGACGTTCGGCATCTGCACGTAGCCGTTCGCGTCGGCGGCCGGGTTCGCCGGGTCGAAGGTCGATTTCATCGGCGACGGGTCGTCCACCACCTTCGTCACGCGCACGCCGCCCACGCCCTGGCCGGACGCGGTGCGCGCGCCGCCCATCGGGTCGGTCGCGAACACGACCTGCTTGGCCTTGTACGGCTTGCCGTCGGGGCCGGTGGCGCTGTCGGCGTTCGCGAGGTTCGACGCGGTGACGTTCAGGCGCTGCGATTGCGCGGACAGCGCCGAACCGGCGACGCCGAAGATGTTCATCAACGAAGGCATGGAGGCTCCTTGTACTGGTGCGCGGGGTCGGAAGCGGCGCGCTTACGAGTTCGTCGAGATCGCGGCGATCATGGCCTTGATCTGCTGGGTCATCACGGTCATCCCGGTTTGGTAGTGCAGCGCGTTGTTCGCGAACTGCACGCGTTCGACGTCGAGATCGACCGTGTTGCCGTCGAGCGACGGCTGCAGCGGCATCCGGTACTGCGCGCGGCCGTAGTCGTCGGCCGGGCCGCCCGTCGGGATCAGCTTCGCCGTGCCGGCCATGTGGCCCGCCGCCGTCGACACCATCGACATGCCGCTCGTCACGCCGGCCGGCTGCGTCATCGGCAGTTGCGCGGCGTTGCTCGGCGCGAGGCCGCCGTTCGTCTGCTTCAGCGAGCGCGCGAGCGTCGATGCGAAATCGACGTCGCGGGCCTGGTAGCCGGGCGTGTCGGCGTTCGCGATGTTCGACGACAGCAGTTCCTGCCGGTAGGCGCGCACGTCGAGCGCCTGTCGGCCGAACGCGAATTCCGCATCGAGTTTGTCCAGCATGTGTGCGTCTCTCCGTATGAAGCGCTGCACGCCCCTCGCGCCGGATGGCAACCCGAGAGGCTTTTTTCCATGACAGCGATGGTAGGCGCCGCGTGCAACCGGCAATCGGGCGAATAACGCGGCAAAGGCCCCCTCTATTCATCGTTTGCGCGGCGGCCCGGCTCCCTAGAATGCAACTCGGATCAACGGATCGAGGACACGGCGATGACGGGCAGCGCACTTCGCGGCAGGAACGGGCGGCTCACGCACGTGCGGCGTGCGTTTGCGCTCGCCGCGGCGCTGTGGATCGCCGCGCCGGCCGCGCACGCGGACGACGGGATGATCGTGATTCCCGGACGCGGCGAGACGGCCGAAACCGCGCTCGCGCACGCCAATGCGGCGAGCGGCGGGCAGTTCGGCGGGAATGCGGGGATGGCTTTGGGTGCGGGGATGGCGGCGGACGCCGGACGTGCGGCCGGAGCGGGTGGTGCGGCCGGAGTGGGTGGTGCGGGTGGTGCGGCCGGTGCCGCCGCTGCCGGCTACGCGGCGCAACCGGCCGGCACGATGATCGTGACGAACGTCCCGCCGCCGGCTGCCGCACCGGCCTCCGTCTACACAGCTGCTCGCGCGAACACCGCCTACGGCGCGCCGCGCGCCGCCGATCCCAACGCCATCGCGACGGTCGTCGCCGGTACGTCGGAGCCCGCGTCGAATCCCGCGCGGCCGGCGCCGCCGGCAGTCGCCGCACGCATGGCGGCGGGCCGCGCCGCGTCAGCCGCGCCGGCGCCGCGCGCACCGGTGGCTTCCGCCAACCCGGCCCAGGCGGCCCCCGCAGCCCAGCCCGCGACGCCGCCCGGCCAGCAAGACCCCGACGCGATCCGCCGCGCGGCCCTCACGTTCCTGCAGCAGCAGATCGCGGGCCTGCCCGGCAAGACCACCGCGACGGTCACGACCGCGTTTCCGCGCGGGCTCGCCGCGTGCACGACGCTCGAGCCGTTCCTGCCGACCGGCGCGCGCCTGTGGGGCCGCACGACGGTCGGCGTGCGCTGCGCGGGCGAGCGGCCGTGGACCGTCTACCTGCAGGCGAAGGTCGCCGTGCAGGCCACCTATTACGTCGCCGCGCGCCAGATCGCGCCCGGCGAGCCGCTGGGCGCGGCCGACCTGATCGCGCGCGACGGCGACCTGACGGTACTGCCGCTCGCGGTGATCACCGATCCGGCGCAGGCGATCGGCTCGACCGCGCTCGCGCGCATCTCGGCCGGGCTGCCGCTGCGGCAGGACATGCTGAAGAGCGCGGCGTCGGTGTCGGCCGGCCAGACGGTGCGGGTTGTCGCGGCCGGCCCCGGTTTCACGATTTCGGCCGAAGGCAGCGTGCTCGCGAATGCGGCGCCCGGCCAGTCGGTGCGGGTCCGGATGGCGGCGGGCCAGATCGTCACGGCGATCGTCAAGGACGCCGGCACCGTGGAAATTCCGCTGTAGGGCCGGATGCCGCTGCAAGATTGCAAAGAATTGTTTATTCGGAGAATTTCGGGCTCACGATGCTAAAGTTCGGGCCGACCCGGCCGTTATCTGGGTCAAACCGTACAGGAAACCCATCGTGAAGATCGATTCCACTCCGAACTCGAGCCCCGTCGTGCCGACCGGCAACGGCGCGACCCGTGCGCAATCCGGCACGGCCCAGTCGTCCGCGCAGGCGGCCGATGCAGGATCGACCGGCGGCGACACGACCGTGAACCTGTCGGGTCTGTCCGGCCAGTTGCGCTCGGCATCCGCGTCCGGCAACGCCGATATCGACACGGGCCTTGTCCAGTCGATCAAGGATGCGCTGAAAGACGGCACGCTGACGATCGACGCGAACAAGATTGCCGACGGCGTATTGAATACCGCCCGCGAGCTGCTGCAGCAGCAGCGCCCGCAGGGCAGCTGAGCCGGCCGCCTCGCGGCCGGTCCCCCGGTTTGCCGGCGCACCGCACCACGCGCGCCGGCGCGACGAGCATGACGCGATGAGAGAAGAGCTGCTGGCCACGGTCAACGACGAACACGCGACGGTCGAGGCGTTCGCGTCCCTGCTCGCGTATGAAGAAAAAGCGCTGACGACGCCGGAGCCGCTCGAGATGCTGCCCGGGATCGTCGAGAAGAAGAGCGAGCTGATCGACCGGCTCGCGCAGCTCGAGCGCACGCGCGACACGCAGTTGTCCGCGCTCGGCTTTGCGTCGGGCAAGAAAGGGATGGACCAGGCCGCCGAGCGCGATGCACGCCTCGCCGGCCGCTGGCAGTTGCTGCAGCAGGCCGCCGAACGCGCACGCCAGGCCAACGCGAACAACGGGATGCTGATCCGGATCCGGATGGACTACAACGAGCGCGCGCTCGCGGTGCTGCGCTCGGCCCCCGCACCGGCCGGCGTCTACGGCCCCGATGGGCGCGTGTCGGCACTGATGCGCTGACGTCGCGCGGCGGCGCGCATCGCGCCCCGCCCCGCCGCTTCACCCGCCTCGCCGCTGCACCCGCCTCACCCGCTTCACCCCGAATTCCGCTTCGACAGACCGGGCTCCAGCCCGGCGCAACCGTCCCCCCGATACGCGGCAGCGCAGCCGCGCTGCCTGATCCAACAACAACAGATCGGAGGGCATCGATGCATCATTCCCGTTTTGAATCCGCACGCCGTGTGGCCGCCATCGCCACGCTCGGCGCCGCGCTGACGTTCACCGCGTCGCTCGCGCCGGCCGCCCCGGCCCCGCTGCCGACGCCGACCGGCGACATGACGCTGTCGCCGGCCGGCCCGCTCGCGGCACCGGCTTCCACTCCGCCCGGCAGGGCGCCGCGCGCGTCGCGCGGCAGCGACACCTACACCTACCTGCGCTGCTGGTACCGGATCAGCGACGATCCGCTCAAGCCCGAGGCGACCTACGAATGGGCGCGCGATCCGGCGGGCGGCGACTGGTATCGCGTGCCCGGCTACTGGTGGGCGGACGGCGTCACGCAGTGGAAGAACATGTTCTACAGCGCGACAACGCAGGACACGCTCGCCGACGTCTGCCGCAAGACGCTCGCCGCGCGCGGCATCCGCGCGAACCTGACGCAGGCGGTCGCGGCGAACAACGCGCTGTCGTTCAACTACACGGTCTGGACGATCGACGCCGCGCAGCAGGACGCGCGAGTCAACAAGCTGATCGTGTTCGGCGACAGCCTGTCCGACACCCAGAACATGTTCAACGCGAGCCAGTGGAAGCTGCCGAACGGCACGAGCTGGCACGCCGGACGCTTCAGCAACGGGCCGGTGTGGGCCGAATACGTCGCGAACACGCTGCGGCTGCCGTTCTACAACTGGGCAATCGGCGGTGCGGCGACCGACCAGCACCTCGTCGTGCCGGGCCTGGTGCAGGAGGTCGACTCGTGGCGCGAATACATGGATCGCGCGCCGAACTACCGGCCCGCCAATACGCTGTTCGTGGTGTTCGCCGGCGGCAACGATCTCGTGAACTACGGCCGCACGTCCGAGCAGGCGGCGAACGCGGTGCGCGACAGTCTCGAGCGGCTCGCCGCGGCCGGCGCGACGCGCATCCTGCTCGTCACGCTGCCGGACGTGTCGCGCGCGCCGGTGTTCGCGACGCGCACCGACACCGCCAGCGTCGCCGCGCAGGTCAAGGACTACAACCAGCGGCTCGCCGACGCGGCGGCCGCCGTCCGAGCCCGCTACGGCGCGACGCTGCGGCTCGAGGTGTTCGACGCGTACGCGCCGTTCGACGATCTGCTGAACCGCCCCGCGCAATACGGCTTCGACGATGCGAAGCGCTCGTGCCTCGACATCCCGAAGCCGTCGTCGCTGACCTACCTGGCCGCGCAGACGCCGCGCGCGGACTGCCGCGACCCGGCGCGCTTCGTGTTCTGGGACACGCTGCACCCGACGACGCGCACGCACGCGTGGCTCGCCGAGCGGATCACGCCGTTCGTGCGCGCGCGATTGCTGGATTGAAATGGATCCGGATCGGGCGCCGATGATCCGTCATCGATGACCGACGGACAGCGGGCGGCCGACGCCGCCCGCGCCGGCACCGCTTACAGCAACGGGCACGCCGTCACCTGCGTGCCGCGCTCCACACACAGCCGCTCGTAGTCGCGCAGGTACGCGCGCTCGTCGTCGTCCAGCAGGTCGAGATCGATCAGGTCCCAGTCGTAGCCGACCGTCACGATGTTCTCGAACGTCACCGTGTCCGGCTGCGCGTCGTCCTGCCGGATGATCACGATGTTCTCGATCCGCACGCCGCCCTTGCCCGGCACGTAGATGCCCGGCTCGACCGAAATCACCGCGTTCGGCACCAGCCCGTACTTCGCGCCCGGCGCGAAGCGCACACCGCCCTCGTGCACGTGAATCCCGACGCCGTGCCCGGTGCCGTGGCCGAAATCGTGGCCGTGATCGCGGCACACCTGCCGCACGAGGGCGTCGACGTCGCTGCCCGTCGCAGAGGCCGGGAAGCGCGCGACGAGCCCCTTGATGCACGCCTTCAGCGCGACCGTGTAGATCTCGCGCTGCCACGGCTGCGCGACCGTGTCCGTGCGCGTGCGGCGCAGCACGACGCGCGTGCAGTCCGTCGCGAAACCGGCTTCGTAGTACGCGCCGCTGTCGAGCAGCACGAGCTCGCCTTCCGTCAGCTCGACGTCGGCGCTCGCCGCCGTGTAATGCGCGAATGCGCTGTTCGCGCCGTTCGCCGCGATCGACGGAAACGTCAGCGCAACCGCCGAACGCGCACCGTACGCGTCGTTGATCGTGCGCGCCAGGTCGTATTCGGTGTGGCGCGCGCCCGGCTCGCCGGTCTTCGCCCAGCGCATCGTCTCGGCGATCGCCGCGGAGCTGCGCGCGAACGCATCGCGGAACCGGTCGAGCACCGCCGGCGTCTTCGCGGCCCGCATCGCCTCGACCGGATTGAAGTCGGCATGCCGCGCGTGCGGCCACACGCGGCGCACCGCATCGACGAGCGCGCAGTTCACCGATTCGAAGCCATAGCACACGTGATCGACCGCGAACTGCGCGAGAAAGCGCTCGAGCGCGGCGACGTCGCGCCGGATCACGTGCAGCGCCGGATACGACTCGAGCGTGACTTCGCAGCGGTCGCAGCCTTCCGGCAAGAACAGCGCGACCTCCCCGCCGACCGCGAACAGGAAGCCGAGATGCGACGACGCATTCGGGATGTGATAGCCGCGGCTGTTCAGCAGATACGCGAGATCGTCCGACGCGCAGGTGAAAAACGCGGTCTTGCCGTCAGCCGCGCCGGTATGCGCGGCGAGCTTGCGGTTCAGCGTGTCGAGGTTCTGCGCGACGCTCAGGCCCGTCATCGCTTCCGGCAGCTCGAAGATCGGCCGCTCGACGGCCCAGCCCGGCAGCGCGATCGCGCGGTCGATCTCGCGATCGGCGAGACTCGTCCAGTCGAGCACCGCGGCCTGCGTCTGTTCGAGCAGGCGGTTGCGCTGCGCGACGCTGATCCGCAACCCGTCGTAGCCGACCCGCGCGAGCCGGCTCGCATGCGCGAGCAGCCAGTCGGCCATCGCCTGCCAGATCGTCACCTTCATCCCGAGCTTCTCGATGCGCACGCGCGCCGGATCGCACTGCTGCTCGGCCTGCAGGTGATAACGGCCGTCGACGAACAGCACGAACGGCGGCATGCCGAGCGCCTGCGCGGTCGCCGCGCTCAGGAAGATTCCGCAGCCGGCCGAGCCGTCGAAGCCCGACAGCGCATAGCGCGGGTTATTGCCGAGCGGCAGGTACTCGGTGACGTATTCGTCCTGCGACGTCACCACCACCGCGTCGAGCCGCGCGGCGTCGAGCAGGCGCGACAGGCCGGCCTGCGTATCGACGACGGACGCGTCGTACGGGGGAAGGCCGGAGAAACTGTATTTCAGTCGATCGATCATCGGATGCCCACGTTATTCATGGTTGTCGGCGGCCGGCGGCGTGACGCGGCGGGGCGCCTGCCTGACGCAGGCTTGACGCGACACGGCGCCGATGGCCGGACGACGCGCGGCACTGCACGTCGCCGGGCCGCTGTGGCGTGCCAGCGGCAGGTCCGCGGAAATTTTTGTCTCACTTAACTTTGTTTGATGCGCGCGACAGAATCTAGAGCAGGCTGAAATTGAGGTCAAGCTAAAATTTTCGTAGGACTAAAATCGGCGGAACGGTGCCGCATGCAGGCGTGGCGTCGCCCGGCGACACTGCGCGGTACAATGCGCCGGCATCGTCGTCCCGACGGCCGTGCTTCGTGCGATGCGCGGAAAGCAACGTCCCGGCGACTGCACCGCCCCTCCGCTCGCCTCCCGACTCGTTGCCACGAAAGAGATTCATGGATTCAGACATCATGCGTATCGGCCAGCGCATTCGCCGCCTGCGCCGGGAAGCGAAGAAGACGCTGCTGGAAGTCGCGACCGAAGCGAAGCTGTCGGTCGGGTTCCTGTCGCAGGTCGAGCGCCATCTCACGGGCATCTCGCTGTCGTCGCTCGTCAACGTCGCGAAGGCGCTGGGCGTTCCGCTCGGTGCGCTGATCGACCAGCCGCGCCAGGCGCAGCCCGATTCGCACGAGGGCAGCCGCAAGCCGTACGCAGTCGACAGCGCGTCGCAGTGGTACGAACGGCTGTCCACCACGTTCGACGGCAGCCAGATCAATGCGGTCAAGGTGCAGATGATGGAAGGCTACCGCTCGGAATGGGTGTCGCACGGCGGCGACGAATTCGTCTACGTGCTGACCGGCCGCGTCTGCTACACGGTCGGCAAGAACGATTACCCGCTGGCGCCCGGCGACTCGCTGCACTTCGACGCGCGCAAGCGGCATCGTGTCGCCAACGTCGGCGACGGGCCCGCCGAGCTGATCGCGGTCAGCACGCTGCCGCTGTTCGACGACAGTTGCGCCGAATTCGTGTCCGCGACGATGGAAATCAGGCAGCCCGCGCCCGTCGTGCGCACTGCGCCAGGCGAGCCGCGCGTGAGCCGCCGCGAACCGGCGCCGAAACGCGGCCGCGACGCCGATCCGCCACGGCCGGCCAGCGCGGCGGAAAAGAAGGCTGCCGGCAAGCCGCGCGCATCCGCCGGCAAACGCCCGGCTGCCGCCACCCCGGCACGCAAGGCAGCCGCGCGCAAGAAGCCGTAACGGCTGGCGGGCGCGTGGCGCCCGCCGTTGTCATCCCTGCCCCTATTCGCCGATCGCGAGCGCCTGCGCGACGGCCTGGATCCGCGCGCGATGCACGGCCTCCTTGATCTTCTCCGCTTCGCTGCCGATGCCGCGCGCGATCGCGCCGGCATCGACGCTGCGTGCGGCCGCGAGCGCCACGCGCAATCGCTCGGCCTGCGGATACGGCTGCGCGTCGAGCCCGAGCCGCCCGCGCGCATCCGATTCGCACGCCTGCAGCATCTCCGCGAAACGCGCCGGCTTGCGCAGCGCGTCGCTGCGCTCGAACAGCCGCACCAGCGCAGCCGCGCCCATCTCCATCACGCGATGCAGGTTGCCGTGCTCGCGCGCGACCACGAGCGCGAGATCGCGGCAATCGTTCGGCACGCGCAGCCGCTCGCACAACGGCTTGAGCAGGTCCACGCTGCGGCCCTCGTGGCCGACGTGGCGCGGCAGCACGTCGGCGGGCGTCGTCGCCTTGCCGAGATCGTGCGTGAGCGCCGCGAAGCGCACCGGCAGCGAATAGCCCTGCTTCGCCGCGTAGTCGACGACCATCATCACGTGCACGCCCGTATCGACTTCCGGGTGGTAGTCGGCGCGCTGCGGCACGCCCCACAGCGCATCGACCTCGGGCAGGATGCGCGCGAGCGCGCCGCAGTCGCGCAGCACCGCGAACATCCGCGACGGCTTCGCCTCCATCAGCCCGCGCGCGATTTCCTGCCATACGCGCTCGGGCACCAGCGCGTCGGCCTCGCCCGCGTCGACCATCCGCCGCATCAGCGCGAGCGTTTCGTCCGCGACCGTGAAATCCGCGAACCGCGCGGCGAAGCGCGCAATGCGCAGGATCCGCACCGGATCCTCGACGAACGCATCGCTCACATGCCGGAACACGCGCGCGTGCAGGTCGGCCTGCCCGTCGAACGGGTCGATCACGGGCCCGACCAGCGCGCCTTCCGGGCTCACCTCGCGCGCCATCGCGTTGATCGTCAGGTCGCGCCGCGCGAGATCCTCGTCGAGCGTCACGTCCGGCGCGTAATGGAACTGGAAGCCGTGATAGCCGGCCGCCGTCTTGCGCTCGGTGCGCGCCAGCGCGTATTCCTCCTGCGTCTGCGGATGCAGGAACACCGGGAAATCCTTGCCGACCGGCCGGAAGCCTTGCGCGGCCATCTGCTCGGGCGTCGCGCCCACCACCACGTAGTCGCGGTCCTGCACGGGCACGCCGAGCAATTCGTCGCGGATCGCACCGCCCACTGCGTAGATGTTCATGGCTGTGGCTCGTATTCGGCGATCACGTTGGTCTCGCTGCGCGCGGCGTCGGTCCAGCGCTGCACCGCCGGCAGCGCCGTCACGCGCGCCGCATAGCCGGCCGCTTCCGGCGACAGGCCCGGCGCATACGTGTTGAAGCGCATCACGACGGGCGCGTACATCGCATCGGCGATCCCGAACTCGCCGAACAGGAACGGCCCGCCCGACGCCTCGAGGCACGCGCTCCACAGCGCATCGATGCGCGCGACATCGGCGAGTGCGTCGGGCGTCGCGCCGCGCCCCGGCATCGACGCGCGCACGTTCATGCCCATCTGCGTGCGCAGCGCCGCGAAACCCGAATGCATCTCGGCCGCGATGCAGCGCGCATGCGCGCGGTCGAGCGGATCGGCCGGCCACATCGGAAACTGCGGATAACGCTCGGCGAGCGTCTCGGCGATCGCGAGCGAATCCCAGATCGCGACACCGTGATCGTCGATCAGGCACGGCACCTTGCCGGACGGCGAATACTCGAGGATGCGCGCGGCCGTGTCGTCGCGGCGCAGCTCGACCGCGATCTCGTCGAACGGGATGCCGAAATGCGCGAGCAGCAGCCACGGACGCATCGACCACGACGAGTAGTTCTTGTCTCCAATGACGAGTTTCATGACGGTGTTCCGGAAAACGCGAAGGTGGAAAGGAAGAGGCTGAACGACGGCATCCCGGCCGGGACTAACGACGGCGCGAACGGAACCAGTCGAACCGCGACCGCGCCGCGGCGTTGCCGAGATAAGCGGGCGCAATGCTTTCGAGACTCGCGGGCGTGATTCCGAGCTCCGGCGCGAGCGGCCCCGACAGCACGTTCGGCACCGACATCGACGCGAGATTGTCGCGCGTGATTACCGGTTCGCCGGGCAGGCATTCGAACGCGATTGCCTGCAGCCGCGCGAGCGCGTCGGGCAGCCGCACGATGCGCGCCTGCCGGCCGACCAGCGTGCCGCAATAGCGCACCAGTTGCTCGAGCGTGTAGACGGTCGGGCCGCCGAGCTCGTAGGTCTTGCCGTGCGCGGCCGCGAGATCGAGCGTGTTGACGAACGCGCGCACGACATCGCCGACGAACACCGGCTGGAAGCGCGCGTCGGGCATCGCGAGCGGCAGCACGGGCACCGTGCGCTGCAGGTTCGCGAACGTGTTGAGGAATGCGTCGCCGGGGCCGAACACGACCGACGGGCGGAAAATCGTCAGCGCGAGCGAATCGGTCGCCGCGATCGCATGCAGCGCGGCCTCGCCGTCGCCCTTCGAGCGCTGGTACATGCTCGCGCCGCGCGAATCGGCGCCGAGCGCGCTCATGTGCAGCAGGCGCTGCACGCCAACCTCGGTGCACGCGCTCGCGAGCGCGGCCGGCAGCGCGACGTGCGCGCGCTCGAAGCCGGGCCCGTACGGCGTGCCGCGGCCGCCGTGCAGCACGCCGACCAGATTGATCGCCGCGTGCGCGCCGGCGACGAAGCGCGCGAGCGTGCGCGTATCGAGCGCTTCGAGCTCGACGATCTCGACCGGCAGCATCTGCAGGTGGCGCGCGTGGTCGCGCCGCCGCGTGCCGATCCGTACCTGCTTGCCGGCGTCGATCAGCGCATTGACGAGCCGGCTGCCGATGAAGCCGGTGCCGCCCAGCAGCGCGACGGTCTGGCGATCCATGTTCGACACCTCAAAAAAACACTGCCGCGTCTCGCGCGGCAGTGTGAAGATTGCGGATCAGGGCGAGATCATGCCTAGACGTTTCTTCAACGACTGCGGCTTGCCCTCGAAGAGCGCCGCGTAGTAGACGGTATTCGACAGCACGTTCTTCACGTAGTCGCGCGTCTCGTTGAACGGAATCGTCTCTGCGAAGATCGCGCCTTCGATCGGCTGCGTCAACACCTGGCGCCACTGGCGCGGCCGGCCCGGGCCCGCGTTGTAGCCGGCGGTGGCCAGCACCGGCGAACTGTCGAAGTTGTTGAAGATGTCCGCCAGATACCAGGTGCCGAGCTGGATGTTGGTATCGATGTCGTGCATCTGCGCGCGCGTGATCGCGCCCATGCCAAGCTTCTTCGCGACCATCTGAGCCGTCGCCGGCATCAGCTGCATCAGGCCGCCCGCGCCCACCGACGAACGCGCGCTCGTGACGAAGCGCGATTCCTGGCGGATCAGCCCGTACGCCCATTCGACGTCGAGGCTCGTCGATTGCGCGTAGCGCTCGACGATATTGCGGTACGGCGACGGGTAGCGCAGCGTGAAGTCGTGCTCGGCCTTCGTGCGGTCGGCCGTGTTGACCGTGCGGTCGAGCAGCTCGACGCGCTTGCCGTATTCGGCGGCCGCGAGCAGCTGGCGATCGGTCATCCCGCGCAGCGGCCAGTTCCATTCGCGATTGCCTTCGAGGCGCAGGTTCAGCGCGTAGAAGCGCTGCGCGAGCGCGAAGCCCGGAATCTTGCCCATCGCGTCGATCTCGGCGTCGCTCACCTTCGTGCGCGGCGGGATCGTCGTGCGCTGGCCGAGTTCTTCGCCGGCGAGCTGCCCGTAGAAGTTGAACTGCCCCGCGACCTGCTCGAATTCCTGGTTCGCCTGCAGCGTGTCGCCGCTCTGCTTGAGCGCGCGCGCATGCCAGTAGATCCACGCCGGATCGTTGCGCAGCGACGGCGGCATCTGCTCGATCGACCAGCGCACCATCGGCCAGTTGCCGGCGAGCAGCGCGGCGCGCGTGCGCCATTCGTAGCCCGGGTTCGACAGCGGCGCATTCGCGGATTTCGCGTACCAGACCGACGCGAGCGCCGAGCGCTTGATCGCGCCCTGGTAACCGATCGCGCCCCACGCGATCGCCTGTTCCTGCTTCGTGAGCGAGCCGGCGACCGACGTCAGCATCCCGGCGGCCGCGTCCGGATCGTTGCGCGCCATGCGGCCGAGCGCGATCAGCGCGAGCTGGTGCGACGCCGCGTCGGAGCCGACGCCGCGCGCGAGGTACAGCGGCGGCGCGCTCGTCGCCTGGTCGAAGCCGGCCGGGCGCGGGCCGAGCGCGTCGACGATCTTGCCGCCGAGCGTCGTGTAGTTCTGCTCGTACGCGAGGCGCGCCTGCTGCCACACGTCGTCGCTCGTGAACTGCTGGTTGACCGTGAGCGCGGTGATCAGGTCGACGCACGCGTCGCCGTAGTTCTTCGGCTCGACCAGCAGCGCGCGCGCCGCCTCGGCGACGTTCTCGCCGCGCGCCGCGCGCGATTCGAGCGCGTAGCATTTGACCTGCGTGTCGTCGTCGAGCACGAAGCGCTTGTATTGATCGTCGAAGCTGCGCCAGTCGTGGCGCGCGCCGAGCACGAGCAGGTAGTCGTTGCGCATGCGGTCGGCGATCGCCTGGCCGTCGTAGCGCTGCAGGAACGACTGCACGGGCGCGTCCGGCGCATCGACGCGCGCGCGGCCCGTCGAATCGAACAACTGCGGCTTGATCTGGAAATACTCGACGTAGGACGGAACCGGATAGTTCGGGATCGTCGACGCGAGCTGCGCGGCTTTCGCGGCGTCGTTGCGGCGTGCGGCTTCGCGAAGCTGCACGAAGACCTGGTCATCCCCGGCGACCGTGTCGTCGCCCGGTGCGGCGCACGCGGCCGTACCCGCGACGAGCGCGGCGGCCGAAAGTGTCAGCGCGACCGCGCGATATACTCGGAAAAGGCTGTTCGACATCGTTTTGAATGGAGCACGAATTGAGCGAAAGCATAGCACGCAACCCTGTGCCGAACCCGAAGGTTGCACTGCGCAAAACGCTGTCCGGCGCGCGTCGCGACGCCGCGTCGCAGCCCGCCGCGAACGCCGCGCTCGACGCACGGTTGCGCACGCTGCTCGACCGGCTCGCACCGCGCACGGTCGGGTTTTACTGGCCGCTGCCGGGCGAATTCGATGCGCGCGACGCGGTGCTCGCGTGGTGTGCGGCAGGCGCCGGCCGGCGCGCCGCGCTGCCCGTGATCGGCGAGCGGCACACGCCGCTCGCGTTCCATGCGTGGGACGCGCACACGCCGATGCGCGAAGGTCATCACCGGATTCCGGAACCGGCGGCGGGAATCGTCGTCGTGCCCGACCTGTTGTTGATTCCCTGTCTGGGATTCGATCCGCAGCGCTACCGGCTCGGCTACGGCGGCGGCTACTACGACCGCACGCTCGCCGCGTGGCCGGGCGACACGCTGCCCGTGACGGTCGGCATCGCGTACGAAGCGTGCCGCGTCGAAGCACTGCCGGCCGAAGCGCACGATCTCGCGCTGCGCTGGATCGTGACCGACGGCGCGCTCTACCCGGCCGCCGGATGACGCGGCGCGCGGCGCCACGGCCGTCGTCGCACGCCCGTCAGCACAAAGCCGCGCGCAACCCTTTCCGCAATCGTTTACAGCGACGCCGCCGCGCGCGCGGCCGTGTCGTAGAGGCCCGATGCGTGGCGCAGCAACTGCGCCGCGTCGCCGATCTGCTCGTTGGTGAGCCCGCTGTCCTTCAGCGTCTCGATCAGGCAGTGCTCGCGCACCTCGCGATACTTCAGGCACAGGTCGCGGCCTGCTTCGGTCGCGAAGAAGAACACTTCCTTGCCGCTCTTCTCGCTCTTCACATAGCCGCGCGCGATCAGTTTTTTCAGCGCATAGGTCGCGACGTGCGTATCCTCGATATTGAGCACGAAGCAGATGTCGGCGAGCTTCTTCTTGCGTTCGCGATGGCTGACGTGATGCAGCAGCGACACCTCGACCGCCGTCATGTCCTTCGCGCCGGCCGCCGACATGCAGCGCACCATCCAGCGGTTGAACGCGTTGCCGGCCATGATGAGCCCGTATTCGAGTTCCGACAGCTCCGCGCTCGAATCGGAAACGAGGTGTTCGGATGACACGATCTTGGTCGGGGGACGCTTCATGGAAAGGCGGCGCAAGCAGGATGTCAGGGTGTGCCGAGTGTACGTCAGAAGCCCCGGTATACGGGCTAGGCGAAAACGCTTATTGGTAAGTTATCGATATCTTATTGACAATGTGCGCTAACATTGCCGTCCGAACCGTGCCAGTCCGATGACGCAACCCCGCTTTTATCCGCTCGGCGATGCCGCCCTCGTCTGCGAGGTGCCACCGCCCGCCACGCTCGATTGCCAGCGCCGCGTCTGGGCCGTCGCCGAGGTCGCGCGCGCGTGGCCCGACGTGATCGACGTCGTGCCGGGCATGAACAACCTGACCATCGTGTTCGACGCGCTCGCCGCGACGGCCGAGTCGCTCACGCTGGCGCTGCGCGACGCGTGGGAGACGGCCGACGTCGAGCACGCGGACGGCCGCGACGTCGAGATCCCGGTCGAGTACGGCGGTGCCGCCGGCCCCGATCTGGCGGCCGTCGCAGCGCACACGGGCCTGTCGGCCGACGAGGTCGTCGCGCGCCACGCGGCCGGCGAATACGTCGTGTTCTTCATCGGCTTCCAGCCGGGTTTCGCGTATCTCGGCGGCCTCGACGCGTCGCTGCACACGCCGCGCCGCGCGGCGCCGCGCCTCGAGGTGCCGGCCGGCTCGGTCGGCATCGGCGGCGCGCAGACGGGCATCTACCCGGCCACGTCGCCCGGCGGCTGGCAGTTGATCGGCCGCACGTCGCACGTGCTGTTCGATCCGGCGCGGCCGCAGCCGACGCTGCTGCTGCCCGGCGACCGCGTGCGCTTCACCATTGCGGGAGTCGACGCACGATGACCCAGAGCAACACACCGGGCACCATCGAGGTGATGCGGGCCGGCCCGCTGTCGACCGTGCAGGATCTCGGGCGCCGCGGCGCGCGCCATCTCGGCGTCGCGCAGGGCGGCGCGCTCGACGCCCTCGCGCTCGAGGTCGGCAACCGGCTCGTCGGCAACCGCCCCGACGCGGCGGCCGTCGAGATCACGATCGGCCCGGCCGCCTTCCGCTTCACGCGCGCCACCCGCATCGCGATCACCGGCACCGAATTCGGTGCAACGCTCGACGGCCAGCGCGTGTATTCGTGGTGGAGCCTGCCGGTCGAAGCCGGGCAGACGCTCGTGCTGCCGGCCGCGAAACGCGGGATGCGCGGCTACCTGTGCATCGCGGGCGGCATCGACGTGCTGCCGATGCTCGGCTCGCGCAGCACCGATCTCGCGTCGCGCTTCGGCGGCCTCGGCGGCCGCACGCTGCGCGACGGCGATCGGCTCCCGGTCGGCGTGCCGCCGGCCGGCGCGGGCTGCCTCGCGGCCGATGCGCCCGAATTCGGCGTGAAGGCGCCCGCGTGGTGCGCATTCGTCCGTGTCGACGAGCCGCCGCGCCGCCACCGCCCCGCACATGCGCCGTGGGCGATGCCCGTGCGCGTGCTGCCGGGCCCCGATTACGCGTCGTTCGCCGCCGATTCGCACCAGGCGTTCTGGGACGAGGAATGGCTCGTCACCGCGAACAGCAACCGGATGGGTTATCGCCTCGCCGGCGCCGAGCTCGTGCGCGAGCGGCCGGTCGAGCTGCTGTCGCACGCGGTGCTGCCCGGCACGATCCAGGTGCCGCCGAACGGCCAGCCGATCGTGCTGATGCACGACGCGCAGACCACCGGCGGCTACCCTAAGATCGGCACGGTGATCCGCGCCGACCTGTGGAAGCTCGCACAGGCCCGGCTCAACCTGCCGATCCGCTTCGTGCGCACGACAGCCGACGCCGCGCGCGCCGCCCTGGCCGCGGAACGTGCGTATCTGCGGCAGATCGACGTCGCGATCGACATGCGCGAGGAAGCGCGCCGCCGCGCACAATCGCGCGCGGCGTGACAATGGCGGAAGCAGGACGGAAGACGCGCCACGCAATCAGTGGACGAGGAACATCATGGAAATCGATCTGAATGCCGATCTCGGCGAAGGATGCGGATCGGACGAGGCGCTGCTCGACCTCGTCACGTCGGCGAACATCGCATGCGGGTGGCACGCGGGCGGCGCCAATGCGATGCGCGACTGCGTGCGCTGGGCCGTGCAGAAAGGCGTGTCGATCGGCGCGCACCCGAGCTTTCACGATCCGGAGAATTTCGGGCGCAAGGAAATGCAGCTGCCGGCCGGCGACATCTACGCCGGCGTGCTGTACCAGCTCGGCGCGCTGTCGGCGATCGCGCAGGCCGAAGGCGGGCGCATCGCGCACGTGAAGCCGCACGGCGCGCTGTACAACCAGGCCGCGCGCGACCCGATGATCGCCGATGCGGTGGTGTCCGCGATCCACGATTTCGATCCGTCGCTCGCGGTGTTCGGGCTCGCGAACAGCGTGTTCGTCGCGGCCGCGCGGCATGCGGGGCTCGCCGCGGTGGAGGAAGTGTTCGCCGATCGCGGCTACCGCGCGGACGGCTCGCTCGTGCCGCGCAGCCAGCCCGGCGCGCTGATCGACGATGAAGAGGCGGTGCTCGCGCGCACGCTCGACATGGTGCGCAACCGGCAGGTGCGGGCATTGAGCGGCGAATGGGTGCCGCTGAACGCGCAGACCGTCTGCCTGCACGGCGACGGGCCGCATGCGCTGGCCTTTGCGAAGCGGATTCGCGCGGCGCTGGAGGCCGCCGGCGTCGACGTCGTGGCGCCCGGCGCGCTGCAGGCCGACGAAGGCGCGTAGGACATGCGACGCGCACGATGCGCGTCCGCCGCCTGGCGCGCGCCATGGACGAAATCTGTCGCACAAAAGAACGCACAAAAGAAAAAAGCGCCCTCGTGGCGCTTTTACGTTGGCGCAATCGCTGCGGCTTTGCCGTCTGTCGATTCGCCCCCCGAAACCGTCATTCGACGGTGACCGGAAAAACATTCCGGATTAAAAAACGTCCGCCGCGCCCGATCACTGCATTCCCCGGTCAGACGACGGAACGTTGCTTATTTGCAAGTCGGCCTGCATGCATGTGTATCCGACGATGATTGGCCCCGCCGTGCATGCAGACACTCCGCGGCCGGCACGTGCTGCACGTGCCGGCAACGCTAACCCCGCGCTTTATTTCTGCTACCCCGTAGAACTTATCTATTCTTTTCATTTTTTCAACTTGTGGGATGAAGAATAGATATTGGCAGAACGGGATGTCAATCGTTTTAAACGCTATTTTCCGACGATTCAAGGGTTTTCCTTATCGATTGACACCGCCGCTCAGGCGCCTCGCGCCGGGCGCGCGATGTCGATCAAACAGGGGAAGATCAGTGCGTGCCGCCGGGCGCGATCAGTTCGCGTCGACCCGGTATCCTTGCTGGCGCAACAATTCGAGCACGCCGCGCGGGCCGCCCAGATGCAGCGCGCCGATCGCGACGAACAGCGGCCGGTTCGGCGCGGCGATTGCCGTCATCCGTGCAACGAAGCGCCGGTTGCGCTCGTACAGGATCTTGTTGTCGATCGACGCCGACAACGCCTTCGAACGCGCGAGCCGCTCGCTCTTCGCGACGGCCCACGCCGAGATCGCGTCGGCGTCGCCAATTCGCCACAGCCGGTGCAGCGACTTGATGTCGTCGGCGTTTTGCGCGGGTGTCTGCACCATGTCCTGCGCAAGCATCTCGCGTTGCTCGGCCAGCGTCAGCCCGGTGAACGCGCGCATCTGTTCGGCGAGCGTCTCGAGCCCGATCACGCGGCCGCCCTTCTTCTTCAGGAACACGTTCTGCAGTTGCGCCTCGGTGCCGTATTCGGTCTGCAGGCCGGCCGACAGCGAATCGTAGGTCTCGACGACGAGCGCCGCGAGCCACGGCCGCATCTTGCGGATTTCTGCGAGCGCGGCCGGGTTGCCGCGCAGGCGCGCCGCGAGCCGTTGCCACAACGGCTCGGGCAGCAGGCGCTGCAGGCACGGATAACGGCACACGCCGTACTTCGACACGTCGTCCTGCGATTCGAGCAGATCGTCGGGCGACAGTTCGAGCGCGAGTGTCGGCGACGCGGCGAGCGCCGCGAGGATGCGCGGCCGGAACGGCTGCGCGCTCGGGTAGTCGGACGGGTCGCCCGTGTGCAGCGTGCCGAGCACGTAGAGCGTGACCTTGCCCTTGGTCGCGACGTAGAACGGCATGCGCGCGGGCTGCACGCGCACCGCGCCGCTCGCGACCGTGCCGTTCGACACGGCCGGCGCGTGGAAGCCCGGCAGGCTCATGCCGGGCGGCGGGACTTGCGACGGATGGATCGGTGAAGTGGCCGGCGCGCGCCCTTCGGCGCGCGCGGCCTCGACGGGAACCGCGAGGCTGGCCGCCACGCACGCGCCGACCAGCGCCGCACCCGTGACGGTGCGCACGCTCCAGCGCCGCGCGTAGCGGTACGCGCGCATCACGCGCGCGCTGCTTGCCCCCGAACGGCGCACGCCGGACACGCGCGCCGCCAACGCTTCAGGCATTCCCCTCCCCTACCTCCTCGGCGCGATGGCAGGCCACGCGCCGTCCGTCGACCTCGCGCAGCTGCGGCTCCTCGACGCGGCAGCGCTCGACCGCGTACGGGCAGCGCTGGTGGAACGCACAGCCCGACGGCGGATTGAGCGGCGACGGCAGCTCGCCCTGCAGCTTGATCTGCACGCGGCGATCTTCCTCGAAGATCGCCGGCGTCGCCGACATCAGCGCGCGCGTGTACGGATGGCGCGGATGCGCGTAGATCGTCGCCTTGTCGCCGAGCTCGGCGACGCTGCCGAAGTACATCACCATCACGTCGTCCGCGACGTGCTCGACCACCGACAGGTTGTGCGAGATGAACACGTAGCTCGTCTTGAACTGCTCCTGCAGATCCATGAACAGGTTCAGGATCTGCGCCTGGATCGACACGTCGAGCGCGGACACCGGCTCGTCGGCGACGACGATCCGCGGATCGAGGATCATCGCGCGCGCGATCGCGACCCGCTGCCGCTGGCCGCCCGAGAACATGTGCGGATAGCGCTTCGCGTGCTCGGGCCGCAGGCCGACCGTGCGCATGATCTGCGCGACGCGCTGCGCGCGTTCGGCAGCCGTCAGGTTCGCGTTGATCTCGAGCGGCTCGGAGAGCGTCTGCTCGACGGTCTTGCGCGGGTTCAGCGACGCGAACGGGTTCTGGAACACCATCTGCACGCGGCGGCGCAGGTCGGCGACCCGGTGGCGGTCCGCGCCCGCGACGTCCTTGCCGTCGATCGACAGGTGGCCGGACGTCGGCGTCTCGATCATCGTCAGCTGCCGTGCGAGCGTCGACTTCCCGCAACCGGATTCGCCGACGACGGCAAGCGTCTTGCCGCGCCTGAGCGAAAACGACACGCCGTTGAGCGCCTTCACCGTGCCGTGGCCGAACATGCCGCGCTTCACCGTGTAGTGTTTCGCGAGCTGGTCGGCGACCAGCACTACTTCCTCGTCGTGCGGCGCACGCGTTTCGTGGACTGCATTCATCGTGCGCCTCCCGTCAGGTCGAGGTTGGAAACATTGAGCGGCTTGATGCAGCGCGCGCGCATCGCATCGTTGCCGGACACCAGCGTATCGAGCGCCGGCCGCGCCTTGCGGCAATCGTCGACCACGTACTTGCAGCGCGGCGCGAACAGGCACCCGGACGGGCGATCATCGCGGCCCGGCACCATGCCGGGCAATGCGGCAAGGCGACGCGCCCCCTTATTGTGCTCGGGAATCGCCGCGAGCAGCGCTTCGGTGTACGGATGATGCGGCGCGCGGAAGATGTCGGGCACGCTGTTGGTCTCGATGATCTCGCCGGCGTACATCACCGCGACGCGCTGCGCGACCTCCGACACCACGGCCAGGTCGTGCGAGATCAGCACGAGCGCCATCCCGCGTTCCTTCTGCAGCTTCACGAGCAGATCCATGATCTGCGCCTGGATCGTCACGTCGAGCGCGGTGGTCGGCTCGTCGGCGATCAGCAGCTTCGGGTTGCACGCGACGGCCATCGCGATCATCACGCGCTGGTTCATCCCGCCCGACATCTGGTGCGGGAACGACGTAATGCGGTTCTTCGCATCGGGAATGCCGACCTGGTCGAGCAGCTCGAGCGCGCGCCGGTGCAGCGCGTCGCCGCGCAGGCCTTCGTGCAGCTTCAGCACTTCCTTGATCTGGTAGCCGACCGTGTAGCTCGGGTTCAGGCTCGTCAGCGCATCCTGGAACACCATCGCGATGTCCTTGCCGACGATCTTGCGGCGCGCCTTCGGCGACGCCTTCAGCAGGTCGACGCCGTTGAACGTGACCTCGTCTGCCGTCACCTTGCCCGGCGCGTCGATCAGGCCCATCAGCGCCATCATCGTCACGCTCTTGCCCGAGCCCGATTCGCCGACGACGCCCACCACCTCGCCCGGCGCGATCGACAGGTTGATCCGGTCGACGGCGGGCAGGCCGTTGAAGTTCACCGCGAGATTGCGGATGGTCAGAAGGTTGCTCATGTCATCCTCCGCCGGGCAGCCCCAAGGAGGATGACCGCCCCCTTGGGGGGCAGCGAACGAAGAGAGCGTGGGGGTTGTTTCATCTTAGGCCATCCGCTTCAGTTTGGGATCGAGCGCGTCGCGCAGCCCGTCGCCGAGCAGGTTGATCGCGAGCACCGAAATCAGGATCGACAGGCCGGGCATCGTCACGATCCACCACGCGTTGTCGATGTAGTCGCGCGCGGATGCGAGCATCGCGCCCCACTCGGCGGTTGGCGGCTGCACGCCGAGGCCGAGGAAGCCGAGCGCCGCCGCGTCGAGGATCGCCGACGAGAAGCCGAGCGTCGCCTGCACGATCAGCGGCGCCGTGCAGTTGGGCAGCACCTGCGAGAACATCAGGCGCAGCGTGCCGGCACCGGCCACGCGCGACGCCGTCACGTATTCCTTCTGCAGCTCGCCGAGCGCCGACGCGCGCGTGAGGCGCACGTAGGCCGGCAGCGCGACGATCGCGATCGCGAACATCGTGTTGGTGAGGCCCGGGCCGATGATCGCGACGACCGCGACCGCGAGCAGCAGCGACGGCAGCGCGAGCAGCACGTCCATGATGCGCATCACGGGCGTGTCGGCCCACTTCTGGAAGAACGCGGCGACGAGCCCGAGCACGATGCCGGGGATCAGCGCGAGCACGACCGACACGAAGCCGATCCAGAACGACATCCGCGCGCCGAACATCAGGCGCGAAAGAATGTCGCGGCCCGCTTCGTCGGTGCCGAGGATGAATTTCCAGTTGCCGCCGTCGAGCCATGCGGGCGGGATCTTCACGTAGTCGCGGTATTGCTCGACCGGGCTGTGCGGCGCGATCAGCGGCGCGAGCAGCGCGACCAGGATCAGCGCGAGCACGACGATGCCGGCGCCGACGGCGCCGCGGTTGCGCGAGAAATTGGCCCAGAACTCGCGCAGCGCGAGCGCACGGCCGCCGGCCGGCGCGGATTCGCTCGGCAGGGTGTTTTGCAGATTGCTCATGGAATTACCTCGTGTGGCGGATGCGCGGATTCAGCACGCCGTACAGCAGGTCGACGACCAGGTTCACGACGATCACGAGCGTCGCGATCAGCAGGATGCCGCCCTGGACGACCGGATAGTCGCGGCGGCCGATCGCATCGATCAGCCACTTGCCGACACCGGGCCACGAAAAGAGCGTCTCGGTCAGCACGGCGCCCGCGAGCAGCGTGCCGATCTGCAGGCCGATCACGGTGACGACCGGGATCAGCGCGTTGCGCAGCGCATGCACGACGACCACGCGCGCGGGCGACAGCCCCTTCGCGCGGGCGGTGCGGATGTAGTCCTCGCGCAGCACTTCGAGCATCGACGAGCGCGTCATCCGCGCGATCACCGCGAGCGGGATCGTGCCGAGCACGATCGCGGGCAGGATCAGGTGGCTGACCGCCGACTTGAACGAGCCTTCGTCCGGCGCAAGCAGCGCGTCGATCAGCATGAAGCCCGTCGGGTGCGGGAAGTCGTATTCGACGGCGATGCGCCCCGACACGGGCGTCCAGCCGAGGTACGACGAAAACACCATGATGAGGATCAGCCCCCACCAGAAGATCGGCATCGAGTAGCCGGTGAGCGCGGTGCCCATCACGCCGTGGTCGACGACCGAGCCGCGCCGCAGCGCGGCGATCACGCCGGCCGGCAGCCCGACCGCGAGCGCGAACACGAGCGCGCACAGCGACAGTTCGACGGTCGCCGGGAAGCGCGCGAAGAACTCGCCCGCGACGCTGGTGTTGGTGATGATCGACGTGCCGAGGTCGCCGTGCATCGCACGGCCGATGTAGTGGACGTACTGCATGGGCAGCGGCTGGTCGAGCCCGAGGCGTTTCATCGCCTCCGCATGCATGGCGGGATCGACGCCGCGCTCGCCCATCATCACTTCGATGGGGTCGCCCGGTATCAGGTGAATCAGCGCAAACGCCAGGATGGTGATGCCGATGAAAGTCGGGATCACCATGCCCACGCGGCGCAACACGAATGTGAACATGATGCGTCTCGTATTTTCTTGTGGGAAATGTGCGACCGGCGACGGGAAGCTCGTGGCCTCCCGCCGCCGGATGAATTACCGGTTTCGGTCTTCGTAGACAGCTTACGCCGGTCGTATTACTTCACGCCGACACCGTCGAAGCGTGCATAACCGAGCGGCTCGATGCGCATGTCGACCACGTTCTTGCGCACCGGCTGGTAGACCGTCGAGTTCGCGATCGGCGAGAACGGCAGCTGTTGCGCGAAGACCTGTTGAGCTTGCGTGTAGAGCTTCGTGCGCGCGTCCTGGCCCGTCGTCGTGCGGCCCTTCTGGACCAGTTCGTCGAACGGCTTGTAGCACCAGTGCGAGAAGTTGTTGCCCTTGATCGCCTCGCAGCCGAGCAGCGTGCCGAGCCAGTTGTCCGGATCGCCGTTGTCGCCCGTCCAGCCGATCAGCATCGTGTCCTGCTCACCCGTGTGCGCACGCTTGATGTACTCGCCCCACTCGTACGTGACGATCTTCGCCTTCACGCCGATCTTCGCCCAGTCGGCCTGGATCATCTCGGCCATCAGGCGGGCGTTCGGGTTGTACGCGCGCTGCACGGGCATCGCCCACAGCGTGATCTCGAAACCGTTCGCATAACCGGCCTTCGCGAGCAGCGCCTTCGCCTTCGCGGTGTCGTACGCGGCCATCTTCAGGTTCTTGTCGTACGACCATTGGGTCGGCGGCATCGGCGCGCTGGCAGCCTGGCCCGCACCCTGGTAGACGGATTCGAGGATCGCCTTCTTGTTGATCGCCATGTCGAGCGCCTGACGCACTTCGAGCTTGTCGACCGGCTTGTGCTCGACGTTGTACGCGAGGTAGCCGAGATTGAAGCCCGCCTGCGACGGCATGTCGACGTTCGAATCGGCCTTCAGCGTCGCGATGTCGGCCGGGCGCGGATAGCTCATCACCTGGCATTCGTTGCGCTTGATCTTCTGCACGCGCACGCCCGGATCCGGCGTGATCGAGAAGATCAGCTTCGAGAGCTTCACTTCGCCCTTCTTCCAGTAATCAGGATTGCCGTCGAAACGGATCGTCGCGTCCTTCGTGTAGCTGCGGAAGATGAACGGGCCCGTGCCGACCGGCTTCTGGTTGATGTCGGCGGCCTTGCCGGCCTTCATCAGCTGGTCGCCGTATTCGGCCGACAGGATCGACGCGAATTCCATCGCCATGTTCTGGATGAACGGCGCATTCGGCTCGGCCAGCGTGAACTTCACGGTGTACGGATCGACCTTCTCGACCTTCGTGATCAGCTTCTCGAGGCCCATGTCGGTGAAGTACGGGAACGACACCGGATACGCCTTGCGGAACGCCTGGTTCGGGTCGAGCATGCGCTCGAACGAGAACAGCACGTCGTCCGCGTTGAATTCGCGCGTCGGCTTGAAGAAGTCGGTCGTGTGGAACTTCACGCCGTGGCGCAGGTGGAACGTGTACACCTTGCCGTCGGACGACACGTCCCACTTCTCGGCGAGGCCCGGTTCGACCTTCGTGCCGCCGCGCTCGAATTCGACGAGACGGTTGTAAACGGTAAAGGTGGCGGCAGTGAAATCGACGCCGGTCGTAAATTGCGCGGAATCGAAACCCGCCGGGCTGCCTTCTGAGCAGTAGACGAGCGTTTTGTTCGGGATCTGTGCGAATGCAGAACCCGCGACGCCGAGCGATGCCGCTGCCACGCCTGCAATGGCGGTAACACGCAGGGTGTGCAACAGACGGTTGTATTCCATGTTTCCTCCAGGTCTCCAGATCGGAACCGGCCCCGCCAGGGTCCGGCGTACGCGGATATTACTTGAGCTAACGATGTGGCAACAAGCTGGAGAAAAAACTCTTCTATATGCCCCGCCGGGTTTGTGCCAATGTTTAGTGTGGGTAAAAAATGCGAAAAACGCGCGCGAGCGACAGTTCCGTTCATCTCGCGCAAGTTTCGTTCGACAACTAAACAATTCGGGTGCGAACGCGAAGGGCCGGCGCGCCGTTTCCCGCGATTGGCCGCACATCATTGCGTTTTGCGAAACGATCCGATGACAGTCTTCGCACTGTCATGCTGTCACGCCGTCACGCCGGCGCGTCGAGGTCGGCGCTGCGTGCGGGCACGAACGCGACCGCGACGATCGACAGCGCGAGCCCGGCCATCACATAGTAGGTCGGCGCCAGCGGCGAACCGGTGACCTTGATCAGCCACGTGACGATGAACTGCCCGAAGCCGCCGAACAGCATCACCGCGACGTTGTACGCAATCGACAGCCCGGTCGAGCGCACGTTGGCCGGGAACAGCTCGGCGATCATCGCGCCGAACGGCCCGTAATAGCCTGCGAGCGTCACCGACAGCAAGGCCTGCACCGCGATCAGCCGCCCGATGCTCGGCGCCGCGTCGAGCCACGCGAACAGCGGATACATCAGCACGAGCGTCAGCACGAGCGACCACAGCGACAGCCCCTTGCGGCCGATGCGGTCCGACCACGCGCCCGCGACCGGCGACAGCACCATCAGCAGCAGGTTGCCGACGATCACCGCGTAGAACGATTCCGAATACGGCAGCTTCAGCTGCTTCACCGCGAAGGTCGGCAGATAGCTGATCAGCACGTAGATCGTCACCGTCAGCGCGATCACCGAGCCGAGCCCGCACAGCACCTCGCGCGGGTGGCGCGTGAACACTTCGCCGAGCGTCGCGCGGCGCGCGCTCTGCTGCGCATGCAGGAACGCTTCGGAATCGGCGAGATGGCGGCGGATGTAGAAGCCGATCGGGCCGATCACGAGCCCGAGGACGAACGGCACGCGCCAGCCCCAGCTGTGCAGCGCGTCGTGCGACAGCCCGCGCGTGACGGCCGCGCCGACGAGCGCGCCGATCAGCAGCGCGGCCGCCTGGCTCGCCATCTGCCAGCTGCCGTAGAAACCGCGTTTCGAGAACGGCGCCGCCTCGATCAGCAGCGCCGTCGCGCTGCCGAATTCGCCGCCCGCGGAGAAGCCCTGCAGCAGCCGGCCGAGCACGATCAGGATCGGGCCGCCGATGCCGATCGCCGCATAGGGCGGCGCGATCGCGAGCAGGAAGATGCCACCCGTCATCAGCAGGATCACGAGCGACAGCGCGGCCTTGCGGCCCGCGCGGTCCGCATACAGTCCGAACACGATGCCGCCGATCGGGCGCATGAAGAACGCGACGCCGAACGTCGCGGTGGTCAGGAGCAGCGACGAGTATTCGCTGGAGGTCGGGAAGAACAACTGGGCGATCACGACCGTCATGAAGCCGAACACCGTGAAGTCGTACCACTCGAGCGCATTGCCGATCACGGCGGCCACGACCGCACGCCGGTTCAGCGCACGTTCGGGCCGGATCGTTTTAGTTGAATTCGCAATCGTCGCCATGCGTGCCTCATCCTCGTGAATGCGCCGTGTCGGGTGGCGCGGCGCAGTGTGCCGCGGCGCGCTGGTTTGCAGCGAGTGTAGAAAGCGACGGAACCGTTTTCAAGCAATAAAAACGCCCGCCGTCTTTCGACGGCGGGCGTTTTGCGGTTTTCGCCACATTGCGGCATCGCACGATCGCGTATGGGCGTTACACCGGGGCCCCAGGCCCTGCGACGCCCTCCACCATTTCGCCTTGCGTGCATTCGCGCTGCGACGATTGCACTTTCGACCTTGTCCGATTTCCCATCCCATTTCTTTCTATTAACTTTCGCTTGGCGCCGTTCCGCTTCGTCAGGTCGCATGGCATTCGGCCGAGCGCCGGAACGTTGGTCTGTCGCAACACACCATTCTCGGACACCGTCATGGGCAACAACAAGATTCCCTATTACAAGGCAAATAGACTGCTGTGGAAATGGGCTCGGTGCGAAGGCATCGACGGCTGCGAAATCGTTCGCGACACCAAGCTGTCGATGAACCAGGCACCACCACCTTTGCCAGCTAGGCCGAAGCCTCCCGAACCCGTCCGGCGGTCCGTCAAGCACCTGACTCACAAGGATCGCATGGACAAATCGCTCGACGATCTTCTGGCCATCGCAGAAGCATTCGCGCGATTCAAGAAGTGGCTCGACACGCCGGACGCACCGAAACATTCCGAACCCGCGCCAACAGCACAGCGCAACAAGAAGCACGCAATCGCACCGCTGGATATCCAGGAGATCCCCGGCGCGATGCGGAAACTCTCGATGCCGGTATCCGCGCGGCTGATGGAACGGTGGTTTGCCGGAGCACTGAACTACTCGCCGACCGACAAGGACGAGGCGCTATGCATCAATCAGGATGGCAAGCCCTATCCGGCCGACATGTACGACATGAGATCCATCAAGCTCGAATGGATTCTCAACTACCCTCGTGCAAAGGCGCAATATTTGGCACTTCAACAAAGGCAGCGGTTGACCACGCCCAGAGCCGTCGAAGCGCTTCGCAAGTGCCTGTCTCGTGTCCGAACCCCAGACACCACGATCAATGCGTTGTCGCTTTGCAATGGAAACCTCGTGGAATTGCACAACCGCTTCCAGTTCCAGCTCGCCGGCGTTGAAAGTACGTTCGGTCAAAAACTCGACGAGTTCATCCTGAAGCGCCTGACCAACAGTGGAATCCCGGATGACCTGACGGGAGCGCTGGGGTCGTTCAATATCTATGCGGCAGTCGCGTATGCCGAATTCAACCGGGAGGCCCGTCGAGCAACGGTCACATCGATTTACCTCTATGTGCGCGACAACTATACGTTTTCCGACAGGAGCGACAATCAATCGCAATATCTCGGGCATTGGAACCACAAGCGTGTCGTCCTCGTGCCCGCAGCGGGCGCAGCCGGAATTGCCGGCATTCCCTGGCTGGACTACCCCGTTGTCGCCGAAGGCAAGCGATCTCGAGACAACATCTATTATCCGGTCAGAAACAAGTCGTTTCGCGAGTGGCAGCAACGGCATCGGCGCGGCGGAGACTTCATTATCTTCTCCGACTACCGCTGCGTAACCCTCCCCCAACCCATCGAGATCGTGTTTTCGTGAGTACCGCCGCAGAGTCCACAAGTATCGGTACGTTCGTCCTGTTGTTGGCGAGCATCTTCATCGTGATTGCGTCGATCTCGATGATTCGTGCGCTACGTTTCATCTGGTCAGGTTTCGATGGCCGGCCGCAACGAACCAGACAAATGCTCTGCCTCTCGATCCGTCGCCTCGTCGTCACCCTCGCCGCCCTGATCATGCTCTGCCTTGCATGGCGCTACTGGCAGGACGCACGATTGCGTACGGCCTGCAGCCCTCGCGATCGGGTGACCGAATACTCGCCAGACGGTCGCTATGTCGCGAAATACTGCTACTTCAGGGATGCGATCATTCTGAGGCTGTATGGCAAAGACAACGCGCGGCTTCTTGCCGAGCGAACCTACCGGGACACGTCGGGAATCCTCCCCAGCCTGACTTGGACAAAGGATGCATTGATTTATCCAGAGGGTGATGCCCTCAAGACAATCCATCTCCCGCCCTCTCTTTACGATCGCTTCCTGACGCAGTTTCCCTAAGTCATGCAAGACACGCCAAAGCGACGCTCGAACCTCCGTCGCCCCTGACAAAACGTTCCGTGCCGGCATCGACCTGCCCTGCGCAGGCGCAACGGGACCGTGCGTTCAGAAACCGTTTTCAAGCAATAAAAACGCCCGCCGTGAACTGCACCCCAAAAGTTGGATTCTGATCCGACCTTTGGGGTGTTTTTTCATGACGAAGTACAGCGAAGAGCTTCGACGGCAAGTTGTTCAAGAGCATCTGGCGGAGGGGCTTGGCTCGATCCGACTGGCGAAGCGTCACGGTATTGGCCGATCGGCGATACGCCAATGGATCACGGCCTACCATGTGCATGGCGATGCCGGATTGCGCAGGAAGACAAGTCGGTACGATGCACAGTTCAAGCTCTCGGTGCTGCTCCATATGTGGCGGGCGGAGTTGTCGTACAGACAGGTGGCAGCCGTCTTCGACATCCGCAGCCCGGGGTGCATCGGGCAATGGGAGCGCCTGTATCATGACGGCGGTCTAGCCGCTTTGGCGCCCCGTCCGCGCGGGCGTCCCAGGAACATGCACGAATCTCTGCCGCCCCAATCTGCCAGTGAAGAACCCACGCCGGACGAGCGGCCCCGCGAGGAATTGCTCAAGGAGATCGAGTATCTGCGCGCGGAGGTGGCGTACCTAAAAAAACTCGATGCGCTGCTGCAATCAAAGAAGGCGGCAGCGCCAAAGAAAAAGCGCAAATAGTGCATGAGCTGAGGCAGCGCTATCCGGTGGCCGCGCTCCTGAGGGCAGCAGGTCTGGCGCGCAGCACGTTCTATTACCAGCTCAAGGCGCTGGACGTCGGTGATCGGTATGCGGAGCTCAAAGCAAAGATCCGGACCGTGTACGACCATCATCAAGGCCGCTACGGCTATCGACGGATCACCGCCACGATCCGGCAGGCAGGGCACGTCATCAACCACAAGACGGTGCAACGGCTGATAGAGCAGTTGCAGTTGAAGTCGCGGGTACGTCCAAAGAAATACCGTTCCTGGCGAGGTGAAGTCGGCCGGGTTGCGCCCAATCTGCTGCAGCGTCAGTTCGATGCCGAGCGGCCGAATCAAAAGTGGGTAACGGATGTGACCGAGTTCAACGTCGGCGACCAGAAGTTATATCTGTCGCCGGTGATGGATCTGTACAACGCGGAGATCGTCGCCTACCAAATGGATCAGCGGCCAAGCTTTGAATTGGTCAGCGGCATGTTGAAGAAGTTGCTGGCCAAACTCGGGCAGAAGGACCGGCCGCTATTGCACTCCGATCAAGGATGGCAGTATCAGATGCCCGCTTACCGCCGACTGCTCGCGCAGCACGCGCTGACTCAGAGCATGTCCCGTCGGGGAAATTGCCTTGATAATGCAGCGATGGAAAGCTTCTTCGGTACGCTGAAGTCCGAGTGCTACAGACTCAGCCGCTTTAGCAGCGTAGATCAGCTACGCGATGCGCTGACCCGCTACATCCATTACTACAACCACGAACGTATCAAGCTCAAACTGAAAGGGCTGAGTCCCGTGCAATACAGAACTCAGCCCTTCGGCGCTTAGCCTTTAACCGTCCAACTTCGTGGGGTCAGTTCACCGTCTTTCGACGGCGGGCGTTTTGCGGTTTTCGCCACATTGCGGCATCGCACGATGCCGCTTGCGCGTTAACCCATCTTCGAGAATGCGCTGCACCAGCCCTTCGCCGACACCTGCTTGCCGGGGAAGGCGCCGCACGGGCCCGAAGCCGAACCCTTCTTGCCCTGGTACAGCATGCAGGCCGCGCAATCCTGGCCCGCTGCGTATTTCGGGTACTTCGTCTTGTCGACCTTCGTGGCATCGGCCTTGTAGCCGAGCGCCACCGCGGTCGGATCGGTTTCCGACAGCATCGGCGCATCGGCCAGCGCTTCACGCGACAGCGCCAGCGCGGACACGACGCCAACGCTCGAAATCAGGAAACTCCGACGGGATGTTTTCATGGGGGACTCGCTCCAACGTTATCGGTTTGAAAGCTGTTCTGGCGACAGCCGTTCGACAGAATAACCGCCAACGAATAAACCGTGCGCGCCGAAATGCCGGAGATAAGGGATTTCACACGGCGCGACGCGCACCGGTGCGTCAGCCGTAAGCAGTCATCTCGCCGACACGTTGCGCGAGCGCGAGCGACGCGGTGAGCCCCGGCGATTCGATGCCGAACAGGTTCACGAGCCCGCGCACGCCATGCTGCGCGGCACCCTGCACGATGAAGTCGGCGGGCGGCTCGCCGGGCCCCGCGACCTTCGGCCGGATGCCCGCGTACGCAGGCTGCAGCGCGTCGTCGGGCAGATCCGGCCAGTACGCGCGGATCGACGCGTAGAACGCGCCCGCGCGCGCCGGGTCGACTTCGTAGCGCAGCGAATCGCACCATTCGACGTCCGGGCCGAAGCGCGCCTGCCCGGCGAGGTCGAGCGTCAGGTGCACGCCGAGCCCCGCGCGGTCGGGCATCGGGTAGACGAGATGCGAGAACGGCGCGCGGCCCGACAGGCTGAAATAATTGCCGCGCGCGAGATAAAGCGGCGGCACCCAGCGCGGGTCGAGGCCGCGCGTGCGGCGCGCCAGCGCCTGCGCACCGAGGCCCGCACTGTTGATCACGCAGGCGGCCTCGATCTCGGTCGGCGTGTCGCCGCCCGTGCGCACGACGAAGCGCCCGCCGCGCAGCACGTCGATCGACTCGACCGGGGATTTCAGCGCGCACACCGCGCCGTCGCGTTCCGCATCGCCCAGCAGCGCAAGCATCAACTGGTGGCTGTCGACGATGCCGGTGGACGGCGAGAACAGCGCTTCCACGCATTCGAGCGCGGGTTCGAGCGTCTGCGCCTCGACGCGCGTGAGCGGCATCAGGTCGAGCACGCCGTTTTCGGCCGCGCGTGCGGCGATCGCCTTCAACTGTTTCACCTGCGTGACACTCGTCGCGACGAGCAGCTTGCCCGTGCGCCGGTGCGGCACGTGATGGGTATCGCAGAATTCGTACAGCAGATCGCGGCCGCGCACGCACGACATCGCCTTCAGCGAACCGCGCGGGTAGTAGAGCCCCGCGTGGATCACTTCGCTGTTGCGCGAGCTCGTGCCCATGCCGATCGCATCGGTGGCCTCGAGCACGAGCGTGTCCCGCCCGCGCGCAGCCAGTTCGCGTGCAATCGCAAGGCCGACGACGCCCGCGCCGATCACTACACAATCCATCTGCTCCATGACTTTTCGCGCCGCTAACGCGTCGAGGGGAGAGAACAGAATTGTACGTCCCGGCTCATCCGCTTGCCGAACGCATCTGCATCGCGTCGCGACGACGCGTCGCGCGATGCACGACGCGGCGCGCGCACGCCGCCGCCGTGCGCGCGCCGCCGGTTCAGAAGCCGATCGGCCTGCGCTTCGCCGCCCCCTCGTCTGCGCGGATGTCGTGCGGCCCGATCGCGTCGCGGCCGCCGAGCCGCGCGGCGCCGAATGCGTGCAGCAGCGCGCGGCGCATCGTGCGCGGCGGCGTCGCGGCCAGCACGTCGAGCGCGTCGTCGCCGAGCGTCTCGGGGAAGCGCCGCCCCCACGCGTGCGACGTGCGGATCTCGTCGTAGATCGTCTGCGCGATCCGGCGCGCGCCGGCCGCATCGGGCGGCGCGATCTCGTACACGTTCATCCGGTTGAGCAGCGGCTCCGGAATCGCCTGCGCGTCGTTTGCGGTCGCGACCCAGATCACGTTGCCCGCATCGATCGGCACTTCCGCGAATTCGTCGATGAACGCGCGCGCGGTGTCGTGCTCGAGCAACGCATACAGCGCGCCGAGCGGATCGTATTGCGCATCGCTGCCGGCCTTGTCGATCTCGTCGACCGCGATCACCGGGTTCGCGTAGCTGCCGTTCACGAGCGCATCGAACACCTTGCCGGGCTTCGCGTTCTTCCATTGCGACGACGCGCCCGACAGGATCCAGCCGGCCGTCAGCGAACTCATCGGCACGTAGTGGTACGCGGTGCCGAGCAGTTGCGCGAGCGCCTTCGCGAAATGCGTCTTGCCAATACCGGGCGGCCCGAGCAGCAGGATCGGCATCAGTTCGAGCCGGTCGTCCGTTTCGAGACACAGCGCGACCTGCTTGCGCACGTCGTCGAGCGGTTCGACGAAATTGGGCAGCGCGTCGCCGAGCGCGTCGAACGACGGCATCCGGTTCGGCTTCACGCAAAAGCGCAGATTCCCCGTCTTGAGCATCCTTTCGTAGGTGGCGCGCAATGCGTCGCTCGCGCTCTCGTTCAGGTCGCTCAGCGCCGTCTCGACCTGCTCGAGGTCGTACACCGTGCTGAAGGACGCCACCGCCAGTTCCTGTTTCACCATCGCCGTCGTCATACCAACCTCGCTGCCGCTTGCTGTCGCACAACCATCAGACCCTTACGATTTCAGTGTAGCGGGCCCGCATCGCCGCGCAAGCAAGCAGCCGTGCGAGTCTGCTGCTAACACCCGGCGTGCGCTGCACGGCTGCGCGGCGCGGCGTATGATCGTCGGTTCACCCATCCATTCACCCGCCGAGCCGGCCCTCGTCGACGGCGCCCACGCGGCGCTTCGCGCCCGGTCCCGAAGGTATGCCGATGTCCGTCCCCACTGCTTCCCCGCGCGTCGATGCCGATGCGATCGGCGCCGTCGACGCGGCGCTCACGTCGCGCCGCGCGATCCGCGCGTTCCTGCCGACACCCGTGCCGCGCGACACGCTCGAGGCGATCCTCGAAGCCGCGAGCCGCGCGCCGTCGGGCACCAACATCCAGCCGTGGCGCGTGTACGTCGCGACCGGCGCCACGCGCGATGCGCTCGCCGCCGCGCTGACTGCAGCCCACGACGATCCCGCGCGCGACGAGAAATACGTCGCCGAGTACGACTACTACCCGCGCGAATGGGTGTCGCCGTACATCGACCGGCGCCGCAAGGTCGGCTGGGACCTGTACGGCCTGTTGAACATCGGCCGCGACGAGAAAGCGCGCATGCACGCGCAGCACGCGCGCAACTTCCGTTTCTTCGATGCGCCGGTCGCGTTGTTCTTCACGCTCGATCGCGTGATGACGCACGGTGCATGGCTCGATTGCGGGATGTTCCTGCACGGCGTGATGACGGCCGCGCGCGCACGCGGGCTCGATACCTGCCCGCAGGCCGCGTTCGTGCCGTTTCACCGGATCGTCACCGAACACCTCGGCATTCCCGCCAACGAGCAATTCGTCTGCGGCATGTCGCTCGGCCATGCGGACCCCGACGCGATCGAGAACCGCCTCGTCACCGAACGCGCGCCCGTCGCCGAATTCGCGCGCTTTTTCGCTTGAAAACGCATGACGCGCACCTACCTTTCGAACAGGACCGCATCGTGCGGCGAACCTGCCGCGGCGCGTCCTGTCACATCCCGATCGAAATCGATCGGGCGTAAGATGTGCGTCCGTTCCCCGCTATTCCGCGTTTCCGGAGACGTTTCATGCTGAAACACGGCCTGGCCGTCCTGCTTGCGAGCGTCGCGCTCGCCGCCCATGCGCAGAGCCCCGCACCGGCCTCCGTCGCATGGGAGATCCAGGTGGTGCGCGACGGTCAGACGATCGACACGTTCCAGCAGCGCACCACCGTGGGTCAGACCCGCACCGACACCCATCGCTATCCTTCCGCCGTGCCGGTCGGCTGCGGCAACGCCGCGCGCGTCGTGCCGACCGAGCGCTCGCGCTCGGTGACGGTCGCGCCGCTCACCGTCGACGCCAGTGCGAACACGGTGTCGCTCGCGCTCGACGTGCAGGAAACGCTCGACGACGAAAACGCGACGCGCGGCGATCCGTGCGTGCCCGCATCGCCACGGCAGATCGTCGCAAGCCACCCCGGCCTGTCGGTCGGCGGCGACGCGTGGACCGACTGGACGCTCGTCGAGCAGCATCCGCATCTCGTGTACCGCGTGCGTGCGCACGTCGCGAAGGACTGAGCGTCATGTCCGCCGACGCCCTGTCCCTGCCGTTCGCCGAACCGCACGCCGCCCCCGACGAAATCACCGCAGTCAGCTGGAACCTGCACAAGGGCCGCTCGCCGCTCGGCTTCACCGCGTGGAACGCGATGCGCAACTGGATGCAGTCGACGCACGCCGACGTGTATTTCCTGCAGGAAGCGATGGCGCGCCGCATGCCGCGCCCGATGCTCGCCCCCGGCTTCGGCGCGCAGATGGACGACGCGGTCGACGACGTGTGGCACTGCCAGGCCACCGAGATCGCGCATGCGCTCGACTGGCAGATCGCGCTCGGGCCGAACGTGTTCAAGCCGTCGTGGCGGCACGGCAACGCGATCCTGTCGCCGCATCCGCTCGACCTCGGCGGCCGCTGGGACATCTCCGCGCACCGCTTCGAGCGGCGCGGGCTGCTCGTCGCGCGCGCGACGCTGGCGGGCGCGCGCCCGGTCACGCTGCTGTGCGCACACCTCGCGCTCACGCGCGCCGCGCGGCTGCGCCAGATGCACTGGATCGCGCACTGGATCGTGCGCAATGCGGGCGACGGCCCGCTGATGCTCGCCGGCGACTTCAACGACTGGCGCAACGATTCGGTTGCGCTGTTCGGCGAGATCGGGATGTCCGAGGTCGCGACGCTGCTCGGCGAATCGGGCCGCACGTTCCCCGCGTTCTCGCCGGCGCTGGCGCTCGACAAGATGTTCGTGCGCGGCCTGACGCCGCTCGAATGGCGCGCGCCGTCCGGCGAGGCCGCGTGGCTGTCGGACCACCTGCCGTACATCGCGCGCCTGCGCCTCGATCCGCAATAACGGTCTCGATCGCGATCCGTCGCAAGCGCGGCCGCGCGGCGCACGCTACATTAACGGCTTGCCCATCCCGCCACCGAGCCGCCGCCGGCCCGCGCCGCCATGACCTACCTGCCGATCCTGCTGCAAATCGCCGTCGTCTATCTCGTCGCGGCGATCACGCCCGGCCCGAATTTCTTCATGATTTCGCAACTGTCGCTCGCGGGGCGGCGCAGCCTCGGCGCCGCGTCGGCGCTCGGCGTCGGCACCGCGTCGGTCGCCTGGGCGACGCTCGCGATGCTCGGTCTCGCGGCCGTGCTGCACCAGGTCGAATGGCTGTACGAGGCGATCCGGATCGGCGGCGCCGTCTATCTCGTGTATTTCGGCTTCAAGCTGCTGCGCTCGGGCGTGCGCCGCGACGCGGCGCCGGTCGACGCACCGGACGAACGCGCGCCGCTGGCCGCGCCGCACGCGCGCGACTACCTGCGCGCCTATCGCAGCGGCCTGTTCACCTGCCTGACGAACCCGAAATCGTGCGCGTTCTGGACCAGCGTATTCGCGGCGATGCTGCCCGCGCATGTGCCGCTGTGGTTCAACGGCGCGGTGCTGGTGACGATCGGCGTGCTGTCGGCCGGCTGGTACTCGTGCGTCGCGACCCTGTTCGCGAGCCCGCGCGCGCAGCGCGGCTACCGGCGCGTGCGGCGCCCGCTCGACGCGCTGTGCGGCGTCGCGCTCGTCGGCCTCGGCGCGAAACTCGCGGCCGATCGCTGAAAGCTGATTGAAATAATTCGTTGCGCCAAATCCGCGCGGCTGCGGGGGTCAAGCCCGCGATCAGCGCCAACAGGGTAAAATAACCAGTTCGTCAATCGTCTGTCATCGAGAAGGCGCGTGTCCGACGCGCCGGCCGGCCGATCCTCGATCGGGCCGTCGCACTCGGTTTTTTTTGCCCGTTTTTGGGCCCGTTACACGCGTTCGCCACGCGCGTCCGTTTTCAAAGCCATGAGCAAATACGACACCGCCACCGTCCAATCCGTCCACCACTGGACCGACACGCTTTTCAGCTTCACCTGCAGCCGTGAGGCGAGCCTGCGCTTCAACAACGGCGAATTCACGATGGTCGGCCTCGAGGTCGACGGCAAGCCGCTCGCGCGCGCCTACTCGATCGTCAGCCCGAACTACGAAGAGCACCTCGAATTCTTCAGCATCAAGGTGCAGAACGGCCCGCTGACGTCACGCCTGCAGCACCTGAAGGTGGGCGATACCGTGCTGATCGGCAAGAAGCCGACGGGCACGCTGGTCGCCGACAACCTGCTGCCGGGCAAGACGCTGTGGATGCTGTCGACGGGCACGGGCCTGGCGCCGTTCATGTCGATCATCCGCGATCCGGACATCTACGACCGCTTCGACAAGGTGATCCTCACGCACACGTGCCGTCTGAAGGGCGAGCTCGCGTACATGGACTACATCAAGCACGACCTGCCGGGCCACGAGTACCTGGGCGACATCATCAAGGAAAAGCTCGTCTACTACCCGACGGTCACGCGCGAAGCGTTCGACAACGAAGGCCGGATCACCGACCTGATCGCGACGGGCAAGCTGTTCACGGATCTCGACGTCCCGCCGTTCTCGCCGGAACACGACCGCGTGATGCTGTGCGGCAGCACCGCGATGCTGAAGGACACGACCGACCTGCTGAAGCAGGCCGGCCTCGTCGAAGGCAAGAACAGCGCGCCGGGCCACTACGTGATCGAACGCGCATTCGTGGACTGATCAGTCCCCGAAATTTGTGCAGCATCAAGAACCGGAGCTTTCGCTCCGGTTTTTTTTTCGTCCCCACTTGGCGAATTCGTAACAAACTGGGACCATCTCATCTCAAATAGTTACATTTCGATACGTCATCGCCCGGCGCTCGGGTGTCAGTGTTTTTCCTACAACAGCTTCATCCCGATTATTCACATTTACCCTTAAATGTCCGCCTGACATGACTTTTACGGAATTTTTGAGATATTATTCGGCGCGCGTGATTGCCGCTCGGATACGTGTGAAGGGTCGGATGCAAGTGTTACAAAACGTAACTTTTGTTACCTCGGCATGGGGCGATTCTCTGGCGGCGACCGTCATCGAAACGGCAACCGTTCCACGCAACCAGCCGGTGTCTGAACCGCTTTCTGACAGCAGGGAGAGTCATGGATACGTCGCTTAACGCGCCCCCGGGCGCCCACGCCCCGTTCCCGTCGCCGCAGCTCGTGCATGGCTGCGCCGCTACTCCGCCCATTGCCGAAACCGCGTCGACACGCGATGCCTGCGCCGCGCGCATCGCGGCGCTGTCCGCCCAACTGCTTGCCGCCGACGAAGCCGCCCGCCGCCATCTGGCCGGCGAGCTGCACGACGGGCTCGGCGCCGAACTCACCGCTGCGCGTTTCGCGCTCGCAAACGTTCAAACGTGGCTGCCGGCCGATGCGCCGGACGGCTGCCTGCGCGCGCTGGAGCTTGCCCAGCAGGCGCTCGACGCCGCAACCGACGCGAATCGCCGGCTGATCGACGAACGCGACACGCCGGCGCTCGACGCGGGCATGGTCGGCGCGCTGTCGTCGTGGGTCGACAGCCATGCGACGCGCACGGGCCTGCGCACCAGCTTCGTGTGCGCGGCCGACGCGCGCCTGACCCAGATCGCCGGCGCCAGCGCGCTCGCGGTGTTCCGCGTCGCGCAGGAAGCGCTGTCGAACGTCGCGAAACACGCACGCGCGGCGTCGGTCGACGTGCGGATCGTCACCGACGGCACGCATCTGTCGCTGATTGTCTCCGACGATGGGATCGGTTTCGCCCGGCGCCGCCGCACCGGCTACGGCCTCGCCGGCATGCGCGCCCGCTGCGAAGCGTTCGGCGGCAGCTTCGAGGCGGCCACGCCGGAGACCGGCCACGGCACCCGCGTCACCGCGCGCTTCGCGTGGGATTCGCTGCTCGCGGTGCCCGTCGCGGCACGCCGCGCGTCGCTTTCGTGAGGTCGGCATGAGCCTGAACATCCTGCTCGTGGACGATCACGCGATCGTCCGGCAAGGGATTCGCCAGTTGCTGATCGATCGCGGCATCGCCCGCGACGTGACCGAGGCCGAGACCGGCGGCGACGCGATGGCTGCCGTCGACCGGCAGGAATTCGACGTGATCCTGCTCGACATCTCGCTGCCGGACACGAACGGCATCGAGGTCCTCAAGCGCCTCAAGCGCAAGCTGTCGCGCACGCCGGTGCTGATGTTCTCGATGTACCGCGAGGACCAGTACGCGGTGCGTGCGCTGAAGGCCGGCGCCGCCGGCTACCTGTCGAAGACGGTCAACGCCGCGCAGATGATCGGCGCGATCCAGCAGGTCGCGGCCGGCCGCAAGTACGTGAGCCCCGCGATGGCCGAGGCGCTCGCCGAATACGTGTCGTTCGAGAACGAGCCGCTGCCGCACGAGAAGCTGTCCGACCGCGAATACCAGACGCTCTGCATGCTCGCATCGGGCAAGCGGCTCACCGACATCGCGAACACGCTGTCGCTGTCCGTGAAGACGGTGAGCGTGTACCGGTCGCGGCTGCTCGAGAAGATGCGGCTGTCGAACAACGCGGAACTCACGTTCTACGTGATGAGCAACCAGCTCGTCGACATGGCGCCCGCGGCCGGCGCCTGATTCGTCCGATTCCCCCGACACATCGGATTCGTCCGATCCAACGACGCGGCACGCCGCGTCGCCTTCAACAGCCACCCGTTTCGCGCGCAAGCGCTTGTTTTACCGGACGATTCCACGGCACGCCGCTGCGCCGCAGCGGGTCTTGTTCGTCAAATCGGCTAAAATTACGGGTTTTCACTCAGTCAGCGCAGCCGCGCTCGCGCGCGCTGGCCATTCATCCGCAATGTCTCTCTTCCGCAAGAAAAACGTCGATCGCATGATCGCCGGCGCGCACGCCGCCGGACTCAAGAAAGCGCTCGGCGCGATCGACCTCACCTTCCTCGGCATCGGTGCGATCATCGGCACCGGCATCTTCGTGTTGACCGGCACCGGCGCCGTGCAGGCCGGCCCCGCACTGATGCTGTCGTTCGTGATCGCCGCGATCGCATGCGGCCTCGCGGCGCTGTCGTACGCGGAATTCGCGTCGACGATCCCCGTCGCCGGCTCGATCTACACGTATTCGTACGCGACGCTCGGCGAGCTGGTCGCATGGATCATCGGCTGGGACCTGATGCTCGAGTACGGCCTCGCGGCATCGGCCGTGTCGGTCGGCTGGTCGGGCTACCTGCAGTCGCTGCTGCAGGGCTTCGGGCTGTCGCTGCCGACCGTGCTGACGGCCGCGCCCGGCGCGGTGCCCGGCGTGGTCACGTGGTTCAACCTGCCCGCGTTCCTCGTGATGCTCGTGATCACGACGCTGCTGTCGATCGGCATCCGCGAATCGACCCGCATCAACAACATCATGGTGTTCATCAAGGTGTCGGTCGTGCTGCTCGTGATAGCGGTCGGCGTGTTCCACGTGACGCCCGCGAACTGGAAGCCGTTCATGCCGCACGGCTGGAACGGCGTGTTCGGCGCGGCGGCCGTGATGTTCTTCGCGTTCATCGGCTTCGACGCGGTGTCGTCGGCGGCCGAGGAAGTGAAGAACCCGAAACGCGACCTGCCGATCGGCATCATCGCGTCGCTCGCGGTGTGCGCGGTGCTGTACGTGACGGTCGCCGCGGTCGCGACCGGCATCGTGCCGTCGGCCCAGTACGCGAACATCTCGCACCCGATCTCGTACGCGCTGCAGGCCGCCGGCGAGAACTGGGTCGCGGGCTTCATCGACCTCGGCGCCGTGCTCGGCATGCTGACCGTGATCCTCGTGATGAGCTACGGCCAGACCCGCATCGTCTTCGCGATGTCGCGCGACGGCCTGCTGCCGGCGGCGCTGTCGCGCGTGCATCCGCGCTACGCGACGCCGTTCCTGACCACCTGGCTCGTCGGCCTGTTCTTCGGCCTGATCGCCGCGCTCGTGCCGCTCAACGTGCTCGCCGAACTGATCAACATCGGCACGCTCGCCGCGTTCTCGATGGTGTCGATCGCAGTGCTCGTGCTGCGCCGCACGCACCCCGACCTGCCGCGCGCGTTCCGCTGCCCGGGCGTGCCCGTGGTGCCGATCCTCGCGGTCGCGTCGTGCCTGTTCCTGATGCTGAACCTGCAGCCCGTCACGTGGGCCGCGTTCGGCATCTGGCTCGTGATCGGCCTCGTGATCTACTTCCTGTACTCGCGACACCACTCGAAGCTCGCGCACGGTCACCACGACGCGCACTGACCTCCGCCGCTGCGCGCGCTCGCCGCGCGCAGCGGTGCGACGCCGCGCCGGGTCGTCACCGACCCCGTGCGGCCCCCCTTCCCCTGCCGAACCAGCCGCCGCCGGACACGCGCCGCAGCGCCGTTCCCCCGCGCGATCGTGTCCGATCGTCGCGAAATCTTGCCTGATCGTCCGGATTTGCCCGCACGCATTGCACGCTGCCTGCACGCGTGCGCCGGGCGGTTCATAATCCCGCCATCGAACGACGGCCGGACCGGCGGGCCGTCCGGCAACAGGAAAAAGATGATGGAAAGCGTCGATCTCGATGTACTGAAATCCAGCGCGCGCTGGATCAAAGAAGGCCGCCGCGTGCTGCTCGTGACGGTCGTGAAGACGTGGGGCTCGTCGCCGCGCCCCGAAGGCGCGATGCTCGCGGTGCGCGAGGACGGGCTCGTGGTCGGCTCCGTGTCCGGCGGCTGCATCGAGGACGACCTGATCGCCCGCGTGCACGCGAGCGGGATCGAGGCCGATGCGCGCCCGGAAGCGCTCAAGTACGGCGTGACGGCCGAGGAAGCGCACCGCTTCGGGCTGCCGTGCGGCGGCACGATCCAGCTCGTGCTCGAGCCGCTCACGCGCGACAGCGGAATTGCCGCGCTGTGCGCGGAAGTCGAGGCCGGCCGCCTCGTCACGCGCACGATGACGCTCGCGACCGGCCGCGCGTCGCTGTCGCCCGCGCAGGCGGCCGACGGGCTCGCGTTCGACGGCGAGCGGCTCGTGACGATCCACGGGCCGCGCTACCGGATGCTCGTGATCGGCGCGGGCCAGTTGTCGCGCTATCTGTGCCAGATCGCGGCCGGGCTCGACTACCAGGTGACGGTGTGCGATCCGCGCGAGGAATACACGGATGCGTGGGACGTGCCGGGCACGCGCGTCGTGCGCACGATGCCCGACGATACGGTGCTCGACATGAAGCTCGATGCGCGTTCGGCCGTGATTGCGCTCACGCACGATCCGAAGCTCGACGATCTCGCGCTGATGGAGGCGCTGAAGACGCCCGCGTTCTACGTCGGCGCGCTCGGCTCGCGGCGCAACAACGCGGCGCGGCGCGAGCGGCTGCGCGAGTTCGACCTGAACGAAGCGGAACTGGGCCGGCTGCACGGGCCGGCCGGCATCTACATCGGCAGCCGGACGCCGCCGGAAATCGCGATCTCGATCCTCGCCGAGATCACCGCCGCGAAGAACAACGTGTCGCTGCCGACGATCCTGCAGGTCGAAGGCGCAAAGGCCGCGCGAGAAATCGCGGCGAACAGCGGCGCGGCCTGCGGCCTCTGAGCCGCACCGGCCAACCGCCTCGGCCGCGCCGGATGCGCGGCGGAATCGGACGAACCGGCTCACGCCGGCGTCGGGCCGGCGCGATCGTCGATCAGGTCAGGCCGGCGGCAAGCGCCGCGGCAACCGAACCGACCACCAGCACGACGCCGACCGTGCGGCGCTTGTTCAGCTCGGTCCACAGCAGCACGCCCGTCAGCGACAGCAGGATCAGCGAGCCCGCGATCGTGTCCATCAGCAGCACCCAGCCGAGGTTCATCCCGACGCCGCGATGCAGGTTGTTCAGCGTCGTCAGGAACGTGTTGTCCGTGCGCTTCACCGACACATAACCGTTGCCGACCCAGTATTCGGCCTGCAGGTTCCGGTGCGGGCCGAACAGGCCGAACTGCCAGTGCTCGGGCTGCATCACGCGCTGGTCGCCCCATGCGACGGCCTGCGCGGGATCCTTGCGGATGCGGCCGGGCCGGCCGTCGAAGTGCAGTTCCTGCTGCAGCCATTTCGTCATCGCGGCGGGCGTCTTCGGCGCCGGATCGGGCAGTGCGATCTGCATCTGCTCGACTTGCGGCTCGCCGGTCGGAATCTTCAGCGGCGGCGCGCGGTGGTTCAGCAGCACGCCCGTCACGCCGAACAGCAGCCCGAGCACCGCACCCCACAGCCCGACCCAGCCGTGCACCTTGCGCAGCCACTTGATGAACGTCGCGCGGCGCGAGCGCTGGCGGCGCGCGGCCAGTTCGTCGTCGGTCAGCGGGCGGGCCGCCGGGTGCAGCACGGTGACGCCCGCGCGCGGCTTACCCGTTTTGGGAGGGTCGATCGTTTCGGGCGCGTTCACGCGGAAGGTTCCATTCGTTCAAAACAACGGGCGGCGCGCAGAGATCGCGCACCGCCCGGCAACATGAAAATGAGAATGGATATCATTACATAAATCGAATTCCGGCTCAATCGGCCCGGCTACGCAGCGGCGGGCTCGACGAACCAAGGAACGCGGACGATGCAGGCACGTTGCGCCGGAATATCGACAGATGGACGACACATGCCGTCCGAATGATCCCGCAAGACCGGGACAGCATTTCGTAAGAAGCGGCGCGACGGCGCGCCGTTCAGCGCAGCGGCGGCAGTGGAAAACGCGGCGCGACGCCATCCGGTGCGGGCTCGGTGCGATCGAGCGCGTACAGCCACGCGAGCAGATCCGCGACGGCCTGGTAGAGCTGCGGCGGAATCCGGTCGTCGAGGTCGACCTGCATCAGCAGCGACACCATCTCCGGCGCGGTATGCACGTACAGCCCCGCATCGTGCGCGCGCGCGACGATCATCTCGGCGAGCACGCCATAGCCCTTCGCGACCACGCGCGGCGCCGCATCGCCGCCTTTCGGATCGTAGACGAGCGCGGCCGCACGCTTGCGGGACGTCATGCTCATTGCGGCACCTCGTCGTCGGCGCCGGGCATACCCGCCGCACCGCGCGCATATGCGGCGGCGGCCGCCTGCGCGGCAAACAGGTCGAAGCCGTCCGGCCCGTCGTCGACCGCGCGGATCGACAGTCCGCCCACCCGCAGCCCCGATCCCTCGAGCCGCTGCCGCAGCGCGGCTTCGTGCCGCGTGAGGCGGTCGGCGCCCGTCTGGTTCGCACGCAGCCGTGCGACGAGTTGCGCGCCGTTCAGCACCAGCTCCGCGTCGACCGTGCCGAGCGACGGCAACGTCAGCGTCAGGCGCGTGCGCCATGCGATGCCGTCGCCCGCGTCATCGCCACCGCCGCGCGGCGCGCGACCGCCCGGATCGTCGGGTTCGATCGTCCAGTCGAGCCGTGCGCCGGGCCACGCCTCGCCGGTCCAGCGGAACTGGTCGGTCGCAAGCGCGTCGAGCTGCTGCCTGACGAGCGGCACGGCGGCCGGGTGCACGGGAGCAAGCGTCTGCGCCTGCGGATCGGACGACGCGGCGGCCAGCTCGGCACGCGCGGGCGTCCAGCGCGGGTCGGCGTGCGCGCCGAGCGGATCGGCGGTGTCGGGCGGCAACGACACGCCCTGCCGGGCGGCCGCCGGCAACGTCTGCGCGGGGTCGCGAGCGGGTGCACCGCCTTGGGCCGGCGGGCCCGCTGGCGCGGTCGCCCGCGTGGTCGCCGGCAGCGGCGTGCGCTGCGCGAGCAGTTCGTCGAGCACGTCGGTCGAGTCGTGCTGCACGGCATTCGGGTCGGCCGGCGCGAGCGCGGCCGTCAGGCGCGCCTGCGGCTCGCGCATCAGCGCCGCGAGCGGACGCTGGCCGGCCAGCCACTGCGCCAGATGGGATTCGTAGAAGAGGCCGCTCTCGCTCACGGCCTGCGCGAGCGCTGCGCGCAACGCCGCGACCGGCGGCAGCGCGGTCGTTTCGCGCGCCGCCGCGGCGGACGAAGCCGCAGCGGAAGAAGGCGTGGAAGGCGTCGCCGGATCGGACGCGGCCGGCGCACGCGCCGGCACGGCCGGATCGGTCAGCAGCACGGCGGGATCGGCCAGCAGCGGCGCACGCCCGGCGATCGCGGGCGTCGCGTCGCCGCCCGCGCGCGAGATCGCGTCGAGCACGCGCCCGACGTCGGACAGCGCGGTCTGCGTGGAGGCTTGCGGCGCGGCGGGCTGGCCGCCGGCCGGAGGCGGGGAAGACACACCGACGCCCGGCGTGCCGACCTGCGCGGTCGCGCCGCCGCCGGCGGGTGCCGATACGGTGCCGGTCAGCAAGCTGTCGAGGCGGCTTGCCAGCAGTGCGGCCGCAACGGGGTCGATACCGGTCATGATCGGAGCCTGCTCACCTCAGCGACATCGTTGCGAATCCGGGAGCAGCACGCCGGTGCGGCCCACGGGAACAGCGCGCGTGCCACGTGCGGCAACGGGCATGGGCGCCCCGCGCCCGTCTCCCCGGAAAACGGGCCCTACCCGCGCGCGCGGTAGAGATCGGTCAATACCTTGGTCGAGCGCCGCGCCTCGAACAGCGCGGACAGCCGCGCGACGTCCGGGCTCGCGAGATCGCGGATCGCGGCGTCGTCGGCCAGGATGCGGCGAATCAGGTCGAGCTTGCGGCCGAGATCCGATTCGTCGAGCGCGACGCCCGGATCGGCTTCCTTCAGCCCGTCGACGAGCTGCATGAATTCGGCCTGCAACCCCGGCAACGCGCTCCAGTCGGCGCTGCGCGCGGCGCACAGCATCCGGCCCGACACGGCGGCGAGCGCCTCGTAACGCGCGAAGTATTCGGCCTTGAGATTCATCGTGCTGCTTCCACTGCCTGTTGCGCGGCCATCCGCGCGACTTCCGGGGCGATGCCCGTCCATGCTTCCTCGAGCGTGGCGAGCAGCCCGTCGACCTCGACCAGCATCGCGTCGCTCGCCTGCGCGTTCGCTTCCAGCAGGCGCCGGCCGATATACGCATACAGCGCGTCGAGCCGGCCCGCGATGTCGCCGCCCGCGTCGCGGTTCAGCGACGCCCGCAGGCCGCTCTCGACGATCCGGATCGCCTTGCCGATCGCTTCGCCGCGCGCGGACACGTTGCCCTGCTGCAGGTGCATGCGCGCCAGTGCGATCGCCTGCCGCGCGCCCTGGTACAGCATCGCGATCAGCCGGTGCGGGGACGCGCCCATCACCCCCGTCTCGACGCCGACACGCGCGTAGGCACTGGCTCCAGCGTGTCCTGGGGAAAACATGCGCTTCTCCTTGTGATGCCTTGGCTATACGGGAGCCGCCGCCGTGCATCGCACGACGCGGCCTTCTCCGGAGTTATCGGAAGGGATTTGAAAAGCTTTAGGCGCGCGGGGCCTCCGCCGGGCGCGGGAAACCGGCCCGCCGGCCCCGTCCGGCAAGCCCGGATGGGTGTCGCCGGTTGGCCGGCCCCGGATGCCCGTCGCCGGGTGGCCGTCCCCGGATGGCCGTCGCCGGTGGCCGTCCCCGGATGCCCGTCGCCCGGATGGCCGGCCCCGGTTGGCCGTCCCGTCACACCGACATCTGCATGATGTCGTTGTAAGCGCTCACCAACTTGTTGCGGACCTGAAGCCCGAACTGGAAGCCGATGTTGGCTTTCTGCATGTCGACCATCACGTCGTTCAGCGACACGTTCGGCGCACCGACCTCGAACGCCTGCGCCTGGCCGAGCGCGTGCTGCTGGTCGCCGCTGATCTTGTCGAGCGACGCCTTCATCGCGCTCGCGAACGTGCCGGCCGTCGCCGCGCCCGAGCCGGCAAGCGCCGCCGTCGGGCTCGCGACGCCGCCCGACGCCTGCGCGGCCATCGACTGCATCTGTTGCAACACCGAACCGATTCCGCTGACGTTCGCCGTCATGCTGTCCCCAGACATAAGAGAAGAGACCCGGACGCACCGGGCGTTTCCGCCGGCGCCGCACCACGCGCACCATGCCGGATCGCGAAAAAGGATAGCAGCGCGCCGCGCGGCAAAGCCGAGAAAGTACGGGGGAAACCCCGCTCTTTTCGGTCGATCGGAGTCCGGCCCGGGTCACGATAATCGCATCGTGTCATTGTCCGCCCGCTCGTCCGAGCGAGCTCAGTCGTCCCGCTCCGGAGAAACTCGACGCATGGATTCGCAGGCCAACTCGCTGATCAACCCCGACGCCCGCGCGGGCCTCGCCAGCCCGGCGTCCGGCGCCGCCGCGGCCGCCGCGCTGCCGGGCGCGGGCGTCGCCGGCGCGGACTTCGGGCTCGGCGGCTTCGCGGAACGCATTCCCGGCATCTCGCGGATGAAGGGCAACCCGAAGCTGCCGTTCCTGATCGCCGTCGCGTTCGCGATCGCCGCGATCACCGCGCTCGTGCTGTGGAGCCGGACGCCCGACTACCGCGTGCTGTACAGCAACCTGTCGGACCGCGACGGCGGCGCGATCATTACCGCGCTCCAGCAGGCAAACGTTCCCTACAAGTTCGCCGATGCCGGCGGCGCGATCCTCGTGCCGTCGAACCAGGTGCATGAAACGCGCCTGAAGCTCGCCGCGATGGGGCTGCCGAAGGGCGGCTCGGTCGGCTTCGAGCTGATGGACAACCAGAAATTCGGCATCAGCCAGTTCGCCGAACAGGTCAACTACCAGCGCGCGCTCGAAGGCGAGCTGCAGCGCACCATCGAATCGATCAACGCGGTGCGCAGCGCACGCGTGCATCTCGCGATCCCGAAGCCGTCGGTATTCGTGCGCGACAAGGAAGCGCCGAGCGCGTCGGTGTTCGTCGACCTCTACCCGGGCCGCGTGCTCGACGAGGGCCAGGTCCAGGCGATCACGCGGATGGTGTCGTCCGGCGTGCCCGACATGCCCGCGAAGAACGTGACGATCGTCGACCAGGACGGCAACCTGCTGACCCAGTCGGCTTCTGCGTCCGGCCTCGACGCGAGCCAGCTCAAGTACGTGCAGCAGGTCGAGCACAACACGCAGAAGCGCATCGACGCGATCCTCGCGCCGATCTTCGGCACCGGCAACGCGCGCTCGCAGGTCAGCGCGGACCTCGATTTCTCGAAGATCGAACAGACCTCGGAAAGCTACGGACCGAACGGCGTGCCGCAGCAGGCCGCGATCCGCAGCCAGCAGACCAGCAGCGCGACCGAACTCGCGCAGGGCGGCGCGTCGGGCGTGCCGGGCGCGCTGTCGAACACGCCGCCGCAGCCTGCCTCCGCGCCGGTCGTCGCCGGCAACGGCCAGAACGCGCCGCAGACGACGCCGGTCAGCGACCGCAAGGACCAGACGACCAACTACGAAGTCGACAAGACGATCCGCCATCTCGAACAGCCGATGGGCAGCGTGAAGCGGCTGTCGGTCGCGGTCGTCGTCAACTACCAGCCGGTCGCGGACGCGAAGGGCCACGTGACGATGCAGCCGCTGCCGCCCGCGAAGCTCGCGCAGGTCGAGCAGCTCGTGAAGGACGCGATGGGCTACGACGAGAAGCGCGGCGACTCGGTGAACGTCGTGAACAGCGCGTTCTCGACCGTGAGCGACCTGTACGCCGACCTGCCGTGGTGGCGCCAGCCCGACATGATCGCGATGGCGAAGGAAGCCGCGAAGTGGCTCGGCATCGCGGCGGCCGCTGCGGCGCTCTACTTCATGTTCGTGCGCCCGGCGATGCGCCGCGCGTTCCCGCCGCCCGAACCGGTCGCGCCGGCGCTCGCGGCGCCGGAAGACGTCGTCACGCTCGACGGCCTGCCCGCTCCGGTCAAGGCGGACGACGAGCCCGATTCGCTGCTGCTCGGCTTCGAATCCGAGAAGAACCGCTACGAACGCAACCTCGACTACGCGCGCACGATCGCCCGCCAGGATCCGAAGATCGTCGCCACCGTCGTGAAGAACTGGGTGTCCGATGAACGCTGAAGGCTTGACCAAGAGCGCGCTGCTGCTGATGTCGATCGGCGAGGAAGAGGCCGCGGAGGTATTCAAGTTCCTCGCGCCGCGCGAGGTGCAGAAGATCGGCGCCGCGATGGCCGCGCTGAAGAACGTCACGCGCGAGCAGGTCGAGAGCGTGCTGCAGGACTTCGTGAAGGAAGCCGAGGAGCACACCGCGCTGTCGCTCGATTCGAGCGAGTACATCCGCTCGGTGCTGACCAAGGCGCTCGGCGAGGACAAGGCCGGCGTGCTGATCGACCGCATCCTGCAGGGCAGCGACACGAGCGGCATCGAGGGCCTGAAGTGGATGGACTCGGGCGCCGTGGCCGAACTGATCAAGAACGAGCATCCGCAGATCATCGCGACGATCCTCGTGCACCTCGACCGCGACCAGGCGTCCGAGATCGCGTCGTGCTTCACCGAGCGGCTGCGCAACGACGTGCTGCTGCGGATCGCGACGCTCGACGGCATCCAGCCGGCCGCGCTGCGCGAGCTCGACGACGTGCTGACGGGCCTGCTGTCCGGCAGCGATAACCTGAAGCGCAGCCCGATGGGCGGCATCCGCACCGCGGCCGAGATCCTGAACTTCATGACGAGCGTGCACGAGGAAGGCGTGCTCGAAAGCGTGCGCCAGTACGACGCCGATCTCGCGCAGAAGATCATCGACCAGATGTTCGTGTTCGAGAACCTGCTCGACCTCGAGGATCGCGCGATCCAGATGGTGCTCAAGGAAGTCGAGTCGGAAACGCTGATCATCGCGCTGAAGGGCGCGCCGCCCGCGCTGCGCCAGAAATTCCTCGCGAACATGTCGCAGCGCGCGGCCGAACTGCTCGCCGAGGATCTCGACGCGCGCGGCCCGGTGCGCGTGTCCGACGTCGAGACGCAGCAGCGCCGCATCCTGCAGATCGTGCGCAACCTCGCCGAAAGCGGCCAGATCGCGATCGGCGGCAAGGCGGAAGACGCGTATGTCTGATTCGGCGAGCGATCGCGTGGGCACCCTCACCGCCTACCAGCGGTGGGAGATGGCGTCATTCGACCCGCCCCCGCCCCCGCCGCCGCCCGACAACGCGGCCGCGGCCGCCGCCGCGCTCGCCGAGGAACTGCAGCGCGTGCGCGACGCCGCGCACGCCGAAGGCCATGCGGCCGGCCACGTCGAAGGCCAGGCGCTCGGCTACCGGGCCGGTTTCGAGCAGGGCCGCGAACAGGGTTTCGAGATCGGCCAGGCCGACGCGCGCGAACAGGCCGCGCAACTCGCGGCGCTCGCCGCGTCGTTTCGCGAGGCCGTATCGACCGCCGAGCACGATCTCGCGTCCGACATCGCGCAGCTCGCGCTCGACATCGCGCAGCAGGTCGTACGCCAGCACGTGAAGCACGACCCGGCCGCGCTCGTCGCTGCCGTACGCGACGTGCTCGCGGCCGAACCCGCGCTGTCCGGCGCGCCGCATCTCGCGGTGAATCCGGCCGACCTGCCCGTCGTCGAAGCCTATCTGCAGGACGATCTCGACACGCTCGGCTGGAACGTACACACCGATGCGTCGATCGCGCGCGGCGGCTGCCGCGCGCACGCCGCGACCGGCGAAGTCGACGCGACGCTGCCCACGCGCTGGCAGCGCGTCGCCGCCGCGATCGGCAAGGTGAGCACGTGGTGACGCGGTCGCCCGAATCGCTCGCGCACGACGGCATGACGCCGCTCGAGCGCGAACTCGCGCTCGCGTCGTTCGGCCCCGCTGCCGCGCACGACATCGCACACGACACGACGCCGCACGCAACCGCCGCAGCGGCGGTCGCACACGACGCCGCGCCGCGCGCGCCGCACAATCCGCATCTCGCGCACTGGCGCACGCACCTGAACGGGCTTGCCGCGCGCAGCCACCGCGCGCTGCCGCTGCGGCCGTGCGGGCGCCTCACGCGCGCGGCGGGCCTCGTGCTCGAGGCGATCGGGCTGCGCCTGTCGGTCGGCGCCGAATGCACGATCGAATTGCCGCCCGGCAGCACGCTGCCGCACGCGGAGGCGGAAGTCGTCGGCTTCGCCGGCGACCGCCTGTTCCTGATGCCGACCACCGACGTCGCCGGCGTGCTGCCCGGTGCGCGCGTGTGGCCGCTCGAAAGCGCACCCGTCGCCGATCCGCTCGCGGGCGCGAAACGGCTGCCGGTCGGCTGGGAGATGCTCGGGCGCGTCGTCGACGCGTCGGGCCGCCCGCTCGACGGCCTCGGCCCGCTCGCGTCGAAGGTCGATGCGCCGCTGTCGGCGCCGTCGATCAACCCGCTCGAACGCGAACCGATCCACCATGTGCTCGACGTCGGCGTGCGCGCGATCAACGCGCTGCTCACCGTCGGCCGCGGGCAGCGCATGGGCCTGTTCGCGGGCTCCGGCGTCGGCAAGTCGGTGCTGCTCGGCACGATGGCGCGCTACACGAGCGCGGAAGTGATCGTGATCGGGCTGATCGGCGAACGCGGCCGCGAAGTGAAGGAATTCATCGAACAAATCCTCGGCGAGGACGGGCTCGCGCGCTCGGTCGTCGTCGCGGCGCCGGCCGACGTGTCGCCGCTGCTGCGGATGCAGGGCGCGGCCTACGCGACGTCGCTCGCCGAGTATTTCCGCGACCAGGGCAAGCACGTGCTGCTGCTGATGGATTCGCTGACGCGCTACGCGATGGCGCAGCGCGAGATCGCGCTGGCGATCGGCGAGCCGCCCGCGACGAAGGGCTATCCGCCGTCGGTGTTCGCGAAGCTGCCCGCGCTCGTCGAGCGCACCGGCAACGGGCCCGAAGGCGGCGGCTCGATCACTGCGTTCTACACGGTGCTGACCGAAGGCGACGACCAGCAGGACCCGATCGCCGATTCGGCGCGCGCGATCCTCGACGGCCACATCGTGCTGTCGCGCACGCTCGCCGAGGCCGGCCACTATCCGGCGATCGATATCGAGGCGTCGATCAGCCGCGCGATGACCGCGCTGATCGACGAAACGCATCTCGACCACGTGCGGCAATTCAAGCAGATGCTGTCGCGCTACCAGCGCAATCGCGACCTGATCGCGGTCGGCGCGTACGCACCCGGACGCGACGCGCAGCTCGACCGCGCGATCGCGCTCTATCCGCGCATCGAGGCGTTCCTGCAGCAGGGCTTTCGCGAATGCGCGCCGTTCGCATCGAGCCTCGCCGGGCTCGATGCGCTGTTCGACGCTTACGGAGGCTGATCCAGATGGCTCACGGGTTTCCCCTTCAACTGCTGCTCGACCGCGCGCAGGAAGACCTCGACTCGGCCGCGAAGCAGCTCGGCACCGCGCAGCGCGACCGCAGCGCGGCCGCCGAGCAGCTCGACGCGCTGCTGCGCTATCGCGACGAATACCACGCGCGCTTCGCGCAATCCGCGCAGCACGGGATGCCGGCCGGCAACTGGCGCAATTTCCAGGCATTCATCGACACGCTCGAATCGGCAATCGCGCAGCAGCGCAACGTGCTGGCCGCGGCCGAAGTCCGCATCGACGAGGCGCGCCCAAACTGGCAACAGAAGAAACGCACCGTCGGCTCGTATGAAATCCTGCAGGCGCGCGGCGTCGCGCAGGAAGCGCAGCGCGACGCCCGACGCGAACAGCGCGACTCCGACGAACACGCCGCGAAGATCCTGCGCATGCGGGCCGACGCGGCCCGCTCGTCGTAACCGACCACCGCCTTCGAACGAGAGAACCGTCATGCCTCCCCTGCCCCTGCTCGGCGCGCTGATCGACACCGCCGGCGCCGCACTCAAGGCCGCCCGCGGCTCGGGTTCGTCCGGCGCCGCCGGTAACGACGCCGCAACCGCCACGACCGCCGTGCCGTTCGCGCAGACGCTGAAGCAAAGCGTCGACACGCGGCGCGACGCGGCGAATTCCGCCACGCCGGATGCGTCGACGACGCAGGCCGCGTCGAAACCAGCCGCCGGAACGAAGCCGTCCGGCACGGACGACGACCAGTCGACCGACGGCACGAACGCCGCCATCAACCCCGACGCCGGCGCACTCGCGGCTGCCGCGGCCGTGCAGGCACAACTGCAGGCACGCACGGACAACGCAACGCCGGCCGATGCCGCTACCTCTACCGCCGCTGCCGCTGCCACTGCCATTGCCTCTGCCGCGCAAAAGACGGCCGTGTCCGGCCAGCCCGACGCGACGGCGACTCTGGCGGACCACACAGCCAAGGATGCGGCCGCCCAGCCGGCCACGCCTGCGTCTAGCCGCGACGCGCTGCAAGCGGCGCTCGCCAAGCTGACCGGCGGCTCGGGCGCGATCGCGATGCCCGCGACCAGCGCAACGGCTTCGGCTTCAACTTCGACACCGGCACCGTCTGCCTCGACCGCCGCTGCCGCACCGCTGACGCCGAAAGTGCCGACGTTCGACCGCACGCTCGCCGACGCGAAAGGGGCGCTCGCCCCGCAGCAGACGCCGACGCAGGCCCCCGCGCAGGCGCTGCAGGCCGACGCGAACGCGCAGTCCGGCGCGCAGCATGCGCTCGCGGCAGCCAGCGAAGCAACGGACCCGGCCGCCAGCGCGACGCTCGCGGCCGGCGCAACGGCTGCGGCCGCGGCGCAGGCGAACCTGCAACTGTCGCCCGCCGCGAGCGCGATCGCCGCCGCCAACACGCACGTGCTCGCCCCGCACGTCGGCACCGCCGACTGGACGGACGCGCTGAGCCAGAAGGTCGTATTCCTGTCGAATGCGCACCAGCAGAGCGCCGAGCTGACGCTCAACCCGCCCGATCTCGGGCCGCTGCAGGTGGTGCTGCGCGTCGCGGACAACCACGCGCACGCGCTGTTCGTGTCGCAGCACGCGCAGGTGCGCGACGCGGTCGAAGCCGCGCTGCCGAAGCTGCGCGAAGCGATGGAAGCGGGCGGACTCGGGCTCGGCAGCGCGACCGTCAGCGACGGCGGCTTCGCGTCGCAGCAGCAGAACCCGCAACAGACCTTCGCAGGCGGCCAGTCGTCGCGGCGCGGGAACGGCGGATCGTCAGCCGTCGACGCACCCATCGACGCTGCGCAATCCGCACCGGCCGCCGCGAGCGTGAGCCGCGCCGGCCTCGTCGATACGTTTGCATAGGGCCTGTTCCCGTTAATAACGGGCTTGCGAACGTGCGTTGCCGGTCGTCCCCCAGGGGGACTTCCTTCGGGCGCATGCAAGAAGTGAGGGGCACCGTTTGGCCGTGCCGAACGCCCCGACGGAAGTCCCCTTTCGACGCCGCCGCGCGGCCCGGTGCACGCCGCTCAGCGGCCGTGCACCGCGGCAGCCGCCTCGCCGCTTGGCACACCGCCCTTGCGCGCCGCGACGATGAAGTCCGCCGCGCGTTCGCCGATCATCACCGACGGCGCATTCGTGTTCCCGCCGACCAGCGTCGGCATCACCGACGCATCCACCACGCGCAACCCTTCGACGCCGCGCACGCGCAGCTGCGGATCGACGACCGCGCGCGCATCGGAGCCCATCCGGCACGTGCCGACCGGGTGATAGATCGTGTCGGCATGTGCGACGATCGTCGCGCGCAGCTCGGCTTCGCTCTGATCTGCCCGCGTGTACAGCTCGCGCCCGCCCTGCGACGCGAGCGGTGCCTGCGACAGGATGCGGCGCATCGCCTGCGTGCCGCGCACGAGCAGGTCGAGATCGCGCGTATCGCTGAAGAAACGCGGATCGATCAGCGGCGCGTCGCGCGCATCGCCGCTCGCGAGCGCCACCGTGCCGCGGCTGAACGGCCGCAGCGCGCACACGTGCAGCGAATAGCCGAAACCCCAGTGCATCTTGCGGTTGTGATCGTCGACGAGCGCCGTGCAGAAATGCAGTTGCAGGTCGGGACGCTCGAGCGACGGATCGCTCTTGATGAAGCCGCCGGCCTCCGCGACGTTGCTCGTCATCATCCCCGTGCGGCTCGAGAAATAGCGCGCGAGCGCCGGTGTCATCTTCGCGATCCCGCGCAGGCACACGCCGACCAGTTCCGACGAATTCACGCGCGTGTTGATGATGAAGTCGATATGGTCGATCAGGTTCGTGCCGACGTCCGGCGCATCCTGCACGACCGCGATCCCGTGCCGGCGCAGTTGCTCGGCCGGACCGATCCCCGAACACATCAGCAGTTGCGGCGAATTGAACGCGCCGGCCGACAGGATCACTTCCGCACGCGCGCCGAGCGTCTCGATGCGACCGTTGCGCGATACCGCGACGCCGACCGCGCGCTTGCCGTCGAAGCCGACGCGCAGCACCGTCGCATCGGTGATCACGTGCAGGTTCGGCCGGTTGCGGCCGTAGATATACGCGCGCGCCACGCTGCAGCGCGAGCCGTCGCGGTGCGTAACCTGGTAGAAGCCGACGCCTTCCTGCGTCGCGCCGTTGAAGTCGTCGTTCAGCGGATAGCCGGCCGCGTGCGCGGCCTCGATGAATCGTTCGGAGAACGGATTGCGAAAGCGCAGATCGGACACCGACAACGGGCCGTCCGCGCCGTGCCACGCATCGGCGCCGCGCTCGTTGCCTTCCGAGCGACGGAAATACGGCAGCACGTCCTGCCAGCCCCAGCCCGTTGCGCCGAGCTGCGCCCACTCGTCGTAGTCGCCCGGGTGGCCGCGCGTATAGATCATCGCGTTGATCGCGCTCGAGCCGCCCATCCCGCGCCCGCGCGGCTGGTAGCCGCGCCGCCCGCCGAGGCCCGGCTGCGGCACCGTCTCGTAGCCGTAGTTCGTGCCGAGCTTGAACGGCACCAGCGCCGCGATGCCGACCGGCATGTTGACGAGCAGGTTGCGCTCGGTATGCGAGCCGGCCTCGATCAGCGCGACCGTCGCGTCGGGGCAGGCATCGGCGAGACGGCCTGCCAGGCTCGAACCGCCCGAACCGCCGCCGACGATGATGTAGTCGTATTGCATGTCACGTCTCCGTCGTGTCATGGAAGGCGCCCGGCACCGCCGCGCGACCGCGTCCCCTCTTGTAATGTTCGGGCATTGTAGGAATCGCCGTCGCACGCGCGGCGCGCGGATTCAAGAGCGATTCCTCTAAACGCCCGCGTGAACTAAATTTAAGATGTATCGATTCGCTTCGCGCGACGCGCCGGCCACGAGAAGCCGATCCGTCGCGAAACGGGAGGGACGACGATGCAGCGCCAGGTTCTGCAGGCCGGGTGTCGACCGGGTTGTCCGGATGCACCGCACGCGGCCCGCATTTCATTTCAAACGGCTGCCCGCGCGGGGACGGTCGGCGTCATGCGCGCAGCCGATCGAAATCGAACGGCATGCGTCGTCGCCGACCGTTTGGACGGCTGTCCGCCGCAGCGGCACGATGTGCTGCGGCTCGTATCGGCGTGCGTGTCGCGCGGCCCCGCTTCGGTGCGCCGGCAGGCGCTCGCGCTGCAGCGTCGCATGCCCGACAGTAGTCGTATCGCACGGCACCCGCATGCACCGCAGCGCGGTTTTCGGATGCCAATACCGTCGCGCGGATGCGACGCCCGCCGCACGCTGCAACCGGTTTTCGAGCACACGTCGCATCCGGCCCCGCGCCGCGCGACGCGCACCACCCCGATCCGCGCCGCCGCGCTCGCCGAGCGCTCGCGTGCGGCGTGACGGCTGGCCGACAAGCCAGGCCCAACTGGAGGAGACGACATGAAGAACGACCTGCCCGAACTGGCCCCGCAAGCACTGCCGTCGGCCGATGCGCTGACGTCGCTGCTGCGCGACCAGCGCGCGGCCTACCTGCGCGCACCGTACCCGGCCTGGGAGACGCGCGTGCAACACCTGCGTGCGCTGCGCGCGATGCTGCTCGACCACGCGGACGCGCTCGCCGAAGCAATCAGCGCCGATTTCGGCCATCGCTCGAAGCAGGAAGTGCTGCTGTCGGAAATCTGGATGGCGAAGGAAGAGATCGACGACGCGCTCAAGCACGGCAAGCGCTGGATGAAGCCGATCCGCAAGCCGATGAACAAGTGGCTGCGCCCGGCGCGCGCGAAGGTGATTCCGCAACCGCTCGGCGTGGTCGGCATCGTCGTGCCGTGGAACTACCCGGTGCTGCTCGCGGCCGGCCCGCTGATCTGCGCGCTTGCGGCCGGCAACCGCGCGATCATCAAGATGTCCGAACTGACGCCGCGCACGTCGGCGCTGTTCGAGCAACTGATCGCGAAGACCTTCACGCGCGATCACGTCGCGGTCGTGAACGGCGATGCGGAGGTCGGCGCCGCGTTCAGCGGGCTGCCGTTCGATCACCTGCTGTTCACCGGCTCGACGCAAGTCGGCCGCCACGTGATGCGTGCGGCCGCCGATAACCTCACGCCCGTCACGCTCGAACTCGGCGGCAAGTCGCCGGCGATCGTCGGCCCGAATGCACGCTTCGACGCAGCCGTCGACGCGATCGTCGCGGGCAAGACGCTGAACGCGGGCCAGACCTGCATCGCGCCCGACTACGTACTGCTGCCGCGCGGCATGGAAGCCGCGTTCATCGAGCGGGCGCGAGCAAAGTTCGCGAAGATGTATCCCGACCTGTCGGCGAACGGCGATTACACGACGATCGTGTCGCCGCGCCATTACGCCCGGCTGCAGCAACTCGCGAGCGATGCGCAGGCGGCCGGTGCGCAACTGCATCCGCTGTCCGATGCGCAGTCCGATCCGGCGTCGCGCCGCTTCGTACCGTGCGCGGTCACGCAGGTGCCGGCCGCGTCGCAACTGATGCAGGAGGAAATCTTCGGGCCGCTGCTGCCGCTCGTGCCGTACGAACGGCTCGACGAGGCGATCGCGTATGTGAATGCGCGCCCGCGTCCGCTCGCGCTCTACCTGTTCGACGAGGACGGCGGCACGATCGACCGCGTGATGCGCGAAACGATCTCGGGCGGCGTGACGGTCAACGAAGCGCTGATGCACATCGCATGCGGCAGCCTGCCGTTCGGCGGCGTCGGTGCGAGCGGCATGGGCGCGTATCACGGTTACGACGGCTTCGTGACGTTCTCGAAGATGAAGCCCGTGCTCACGCAGGCGCGGCTGAACACGCGCGGCCTGATCGCGCCGCCGTACGGCAAGCGCTTCGCCGCGGTGATCAAGCTGATGCTGAAGTTCTGATCGGAACGGGCCGCGCGCATCGCGCCGCGGCCCGCGCAAGCCTGCCGCGCGGCGCGGGTGCCGCGCGCGCCGTCACACGGGCCAGAGCGGCCCTTCCTGCATCGCACCGATCTGCTCGCGCAGTTCGAGCACGCGTGCTTCCCAGTAACGATGCGTGTTGAACCACGGAAACGCGGCCGGGAACGCGGGATCGTCCCAGCGCCGCGCAAGCCACGCCGCGTAGTGGATGAGCCGCAGCGTACGCAGCGCTTCGACGAGATGCAGCTCGCGCGGCTCGAATTCGCAGAAATCCTCGTAGCCGGCCAGCAGGTCCGCCAGCGCGCGCGACGCGCCTTCGCGATCGCCCGGCAACAACAGCCACAGATCCTGGATCGCGGGCGCCATCCGGCTGTCGTCGAAGTCGACGAAATGCGGACCGGCATCGGTCCATAGCACGTTGCTCGGATGACAGTCGCCGTGCGTGCGCAGCAGGCGGATCTCGCCCGCGCGTTCGAACGCGGCCTCGACCCCTTCGAGCGCAAGCGTGACCGCCGTCTCGTACGCGGGTCGTACGTCATCCGGAATGAAATCGTGCGCAAGCAGGTAGTCGCGCGGCTCGTAGCCGAACGTCCCGATGTCGAGCACGGGACGCGCGACATACGGCTGCGTCGCGCCGACCGCATGAATCCGGCCGATGAAGCGGCCGAGCCATTCGAGCGTGTCGTTGCGATCGAGATCGGGTGCGCGACCGCCGCGCCGCTCGAAGATCGAGAACCGAAAGCCGTCGAACGCGTGCAGCGTGCGGCCGTCGAACGTGCGCGCAGGCACCGCCGGAATCTCGCGCGCGGCGAGTTCGGCGACGAACGCGTGCTCTTCGAGGATCGCGTCGTCCGACCAGCGCGCCGGACGGTAGAACTTCGCGACGACCGGCGGGCCGTCTTCGATGCCGACCTGGTAGACGCGGTTTTCGTAGCTGTTGAGGGCGAGCAGGCGCCCGTCGGTGCGCAGGCCGGCCGGCATCAGCACGCTGTCGAGCGCGTCGAGCACGCACTCGGGCGTGAGGCCGGCGAACGGCGGGCCGGCGGGAGAAGCGGGAGCGGAAGTAGCGTCTGTCATGCCCCGCATTGTGCCGTCAGCCGGGCCGAAAGACGAGCGCCCGGTACGGCTTGCACGCTCAGTGAAGCGCGGCGCCCGCCGGCAGCACGGATTCGCCGGTGTCGATCAGGTCCTCGAGAAAGAACGGCTCGGTGTTGAGTTCTTTCGACTCACCCGGCACGCCCGCGTACCAGGTCACCATGGCCATGTCGCCCAGGATGCGCTGGACGATGCCGCGCGCGCCCTTCGGCACCGCGATATGGGTAGTGCAGACAATCGACCCGACATGCATGATGGTTCCCCACTCTTGAATCTTGAAACCCGGCCCGCTGGCGAGCCGGCAAATGCGCGATCCGCGCCGCTCTCGACGGAGCGTTGCGCGTCATCCCATTGTTCACGGTTTATCGAAGCGCGAAAAGAAGAAGAAGCAGGCGAAGTGCCGCGAATTCGTCGAATGTCTCCAATCAACCACTGCGCCGCGCGTGCGCTTGCACGGACGGATACCCCCATCATACCCTGTCGAATGTGACCGCCCGCCGAATCCGCCCGGCGCCGCAGCGCGCACGCGATTGACGCAACGCGCACATCGTTTGTCCGGTGCCCGGCCGCCGGGAGATTTCGCGTGACCGAGCCTGCCGGAACCACGCCGCCGGCCTCGTGCGATGCCCCCGCCTGGTACGCGGCTCGCGCAGCCGCCGGCGCGCACGCGTCGCCCGGCATCGCCGCAACACGTCTTTCGTCATGCGGGCCGCCGACAGTTGTTGCGCTGGATGCCGGCCTTGCAGTACCTTTGACGTTCATTCGCGTTCAACCGCATTCCGACACGATGCATCCGCTCACGTCCGCCCTCGCAAAATCCCGGCCGCAGTTCGACTCGCGGCCGCAGGCGTGCGCGCATCCGTCGGTCCTCCCGCCTCCTGTCGCACCGCCGCTCGTCGGCGCCGCGCCGCCCCCTCCGGTGGCACGCGCCGGCTGACCAGCCGGCTTCCGTTTCGTCTTCCATTCGCCCGTCAGCTTTCGTTCGTGCGTCGTGACGCACGGCTCCTGGCTGCGCGCGCGGATGGAACGTTCCGATCCGTTCGACAGGTGGATTCACATGGTTTCGTTCAAACGCGCGCTTGCCGCGCATGGAGCGACGTCGCTCTTCGTGCTGCTGTGGAGCAGCGGCGCGATCTTCGCCGAACTCGGTCTGCGTCACGCATCCGCGTTCGTCTTTCTCACCGCGCGTTTCGCGCTCGCATCGCTCGTGCTGCTCGCGCTGGCCTTCGTGCGCAAACGCTGGCTGCCGCCGCGCGGCGAGCGGCGCATGGCCGCGCTGACCGGCCTGCTGATGATGGGTGGCTATTCGATCTTCTACCTGCTCGCACTCGAGCGCGGGATCGCGCCGGGCGTGCTCGCGACGATCCTCGGCGTGCAGCCGATCCTCACGCTCGCGATCGTCGAGCGGCGCTGGCAGCCGGTGCGCATCGCGGGGCTCGCGCTGTCGCTGGCCGGCCTCGCGCTCGTCGTATGCCGCGGCGTGGGCGATGCCGGCCTGCCGGTCGCGGGCGTCGCGTGCGCGCTCACGGCACTCGTCGCGCTGACCGTCGGCTCGCTGCTGCAAAAGCGCGTACGCACGGCGCCCGCCGACGTGCTGCCGCTGCAGAATGCGATCGGCCTCGCACTGTGCGTGGCGATCGTGCCGTTCCGGCCGGTGTCGCTCGATATGAGCTGGGCGTTCGTCGTGCCGCTCCTGTGGCTCGGCATCGTGATCTCGGTGATCGCGCAACTGCTGTTCTACCGGTTGATGCAGCGCGGCGATCTCGTCAACGTAACGAGCCTGTTCTACCTCGTGCCCGTCGTCACGACGCTGATGGATGCCATGTGGCTCGGCAACCGGCCCGAGCCGCTCGCGCTTGCCGGCATGGGCGCGATCATCGCGGGGCTGGCGCTCGTGTTCCGCGCACCGGCCGCCGGCACGCAACCGAACCGCGCGTAAGCGGACAGGCCGCCGCGCCCGCGGGTGCGGCGGCCTGCATCGGACATATACGACAATTCCGCGAAAATCGAAAGGAACGGGAAAGATGCGTGCAAGGCGTTCGTCGAGCTTGCAGGAAAAATGCGCGATTCGCCGGGCTTTCCGCTGATTTTTAATGGTTCGGATAGCGAAAAGCGCTGCCGGTTACCTATACTCGAATTGACCGCCCCACTCGCAATCGGGTCGGACCAACATTAGAAACACCCGGCATGGGACTGGAGTCAGCACTAAAGCGCCAACTCCGGCCGACACTGGAGACACGCATGACGACCTATTTCACGATCGGCGACTTCATCCTGTTGATTCCGATGGCGCTGGCCGGAGCGCTATTTCTTGGCGCGGTGCCGTGCGCAACCGAATTCCGCCACAACCTGCTGCGCGTGCTGGGCGTCATCCTCGGCGTCGGCGTCGCGGTATTGCTGGTCGAAGGTCTGCCTGCGCTGCTCTAGCCGCGCACCTCGTGCCTGACGCGCATCGCTGCACCGCAGCGATGCGATCTGTTGCCTGCAAGCCGGAGATACCGGCACGCGATGTTTCGCATGCCGTATCGACTGCCGGTCAGATGGCCTGATCGGTGGACGGCTTTTCCCACAGATTGATGCCGCCTTCCGTCGCGTAACGATCGATCTCCGCGAGTTCTTCCGCCGAGAATTCGAGGTTCTTCAGCGCGCCGACGTTCTCACGCACCTGCTCCGCACGGCTCGCGCCGATCAGCGCGGACGTCACGCGGCCACTGCGCAGCACCCACGCAAGCGCCATCTGCGCGAGGCTCTGCCCGCGCCGCTCTGCGATCGCGTTGAGCTTGCGCACATGCTCGAGGTTGTCCGCGCTCAGGTGATCCTGCGTCAGCGAGCCGCCGCCCGGCTTGTTCACGCGCGCGTCGGCCGGCACACCGTTCAGGTACTTAGACGTGAGCAGCCCCTGCGCGAGCGGCGTGAACGCGATGCTGCCCGCGCCGACGTCGTCGAGCGTGCCGAGCAGGTCGCTCTCGATCCAGCGGTTCAGCATGTTGTACGAAGGCTGGTGGATCAGCAGCGGTACCTTGTACTGCGCGAGCAACCCGGCCATCTCGCGCGTCTTCGCCGCCGAATACGACGAGATGCCGATGTAGAGCGCCTTGCCCTGCTGCACGGCCGACGCGAGCGCGCCCGCCGTTTCCTCGAGCGGCGTATGCGCGTCGAAGCGGTGCGAATAGAAGATGTCGACGTAGTCGAGCCCCATCCGCTGCAGGCTCTGGTCGAGGCTCGCGAGCACGTACTTGCGCGACCCGCCGCCGCTGCCGTACGGCCCCGGCCACATGTCCCAGCCGGCCTTCGTCGAGATCAGCAGCTCGTCGCGATACGGCCGGAAATCCTCCTTCAGCAGCCGGCCGAAGTTGGTTTCCGCGCTGCCGTACGGCGGCCCGTAGTTGTTCGCGAGATCGAAGTGGTTGATGCCGAGGTCGAACGCGGTGCGCAGGATCTCGCGCTGCGTCGAGATCGGCGTCGAGTCGCCGAAGTTGTGCCACAGGCCGAGCGACAGCGCGGGCAGTTTGAGCCCGGATTTGCCGCAGGTGCGGTATTGCATGTCCGCATAACGTTCGGAAGCTGCTTCGTAGGCCATGAGTATTTCCCGTCAGGACGTCGGAGGGAGGGGCGCGCACCGGTCGCGCCCAGGGCACGACGGCGGCGAAGAAAAACGCACGACGGCTATGGTAACGAAGGCGGCCGATGCGCGCACGGCGATGGACGCGACCGCGGCCGTCGCCTACACTGCGGCGTCTCGAATCACCGTTTCAGCGAGGTTGGTATGTCCCGGGTCATCTCGGTTGCGCTGCTCGTCGGCGGCGTCGTGCTGCTGTATTTCGGCGGACAGTCGTTCCATTCGATCAACGACAACATGTCGCGCTTCTTCACCGGCTCGCCCGCCACGAAGACGATCCTGCTGATCGTGGGCGGCGCCGTCGCGTCGTTCGTCGGCCTGATCGGCCTCGCGATGCCGGGCGGCAAGCGCTGATCGCGCAGCCGCGCGACGCGCGAACGGCCCGCGTCACACGTTCGGGCCGCGCAAAACGAAACGGGCGGCCAGGCCGCCCGTTGCTTCATTCGCCCGCGATGCGCCGCATCGCGTGATCGCCGCGGCCTCGCCGCGCCGTCCGATCCGCGCCTAGAACTGCACTTCCGGCTTCGCCGCCGAGCGCGTGCCGGGCACCGGCCGGTTGCTCGCGCCGTGGTACGTGTACACGAGCGAGAACTTCACCTGGTCGGAACGATTCTGCCCGGCCGAATGCAGCGTGTTGCTGTGGAAGAACACGACGTCGCCCGCCTGCAGCGACGGGCACGTGGCCGCGTCGATCATCGTCCGGTTCTCCGGCAGGTCGCTGCGGAAGAACTTCGCATCGTCGAACGCTTCAGGCCCGAACTCGGCCGTATGCGAACCCGGCACGAGCCACAGCGCACCGTTCTCGTTCGTTTCCGGCCCCAGCGCGAGCCATACCGACACCATGTCCGAACGCTCGAACGCCCAGTAACGGAAGTCGCGATGCCAGCCTGTCAGGCTGCCGTACGCGGGGTGCTTGGTCATCATGCAGTTGTGATGCGCGCGCGACAGCACGGGCTCTTCACCGAAATACTCGCGCATCCACGCGCCGATTTCAGGTGCGATCGCGCGCTCGGCGAATGCCGGATCGCGCGTGTACGCATCGAGCAGCCGCCGCACCGTGTGCCCGCCCGGCGCATGCTTCGACTCGGGTGCGCCCGGGTAGCGCAGGTCCGCCTCGAATTCGATCGGCTCGGCGGCCTCCTGCAACTGGCGCTCCGCTATCCGTTTGAGCGCCGCGCACTGTTGCTCGCCGACAAGGCCACGCGCGACGACGAAGCCGCGCTCGCGCAATTCCGCGACTTGCGCGCGGATCGATTCCGACTGCAATGGAGACGACATGGGATGCCAGACGTATTTTGTGTGAATGTGACGATTGTAAATCGGCGCCGGATGCCGCGAACAGCGCCATTATCGTGCGCAGGGGCATGCCAATCGCCGATTTGATCTGGCGCAAGGGAACTGTGCGGCGCGGCGTTGGCCTCACCGACAGGCGGTATGCGGCACACGCCTTGTGGCACAAGGGTTTATCGCGACTTTTGCCCGTCATGAATCCCCTGTAGCCTGACGCGGCCTGTCAATTCTGGCGGGCGCGGCGCGCAGCGAGTTTCGGTAAGATCCGTTGCGCCATCCGAGGCCGTTCATACCAGTGCGCTCTTCAAGGGCGCCATCCATACAAGCGAAGCATCGTTCACATGCCATTCCGTCTGACTTCCCGTCTCAGCCGCACTGCGAAACGCGTCGTGCCGCCTGCTCCTGCCCGCCCGCTGCGCCATCACCGCGCACGCACGCAGGCGCTGGCCGAGCGCACGCCCGCGCACGGCCGGCTCGACGGCATCCGCGCGTGGTTCCACGCGTTTTTCTCGATGATGAGCACGCAGGCGTTCGCCCGCCGTGCCGGCCTGCGCTCGCTGCTGCAGAAGCCGTCGTCGCTGCGCGCACTTGCGCTGCGCCGGGCGCTCGGCCCGCAACGCCGCGTCAACCGGCCACGCCGCCTCGCGGCCAGCAACGGCTGGTTCGGGTTCGGGTTCGGCGCGCGCTGAAGCAGTGCCGGCGGGCACTGCCCGCCATGATCGCCGCCGTTGCGCCGGCGATCGGAATCCATAAAAAAACCCCGGCTTGGCCGGGGTTTTTCGTTTCGGGCGAACGACGCTTACGCGACGCGAGCCGTCGGCTCCACGCCGGCCGCTTCGGCCAGTGCGAGCGCCTTGTCGGTCGCTTCCCACGAGAATTCCGGCTCTTCGCGGCCGAAGTGGCCGTAAGCAGCCGTCTTCTCGTAGATCGGGCGCAGCAGGTCGAGCATCTTGATGATGCCCTTCGGACGCAGGTCGAAATGCTCGCGCACGAGCTTCGTGATCACCGCGTCCGACACGCGGCCCGTGCCGAACGTGTTGACCATCACCGAGGTCGGCTCGGCAACGCCGATCGCGTACGACACCTGGATCAGCGCGCGCGACGCGAGGCCGGCGGCGACGATGTTCTTCGCGACGTAGCGGCCTGCATACGCAGCCGAACGGTCGACCTTCGACGGATCCTTGCCCGAGAACGCGCCGCCGCCGTGCGGTGCGGCACCGCCGTACGTGTCGACGATGATCTTGCGACCCGTCAGGCCGCAGTCGCCCTGCGGGCCGCCGATCACGAACCGGCCGGTCGGGTTCACGAGGAACTTGATGTCGCCCTTGATCAGGTCGGCCGGCAGCGTCGGCTTGATGATTTCCTCGATTACGGCTTCGCGCAGCGCGGGCAGCTCGATGTCCGGTGCGTGCTGCGTCGACAGCACGACGGTGTCGATCGAATCGGGCTTGCCGTCGACGTAGCGGACCGTCACCTGCGACTTCGCGTCCGGGCGCAGCCATTGCAGGCGGCCGTCGCGGCGCAGGCTGGCCTGGCGCTCGACGAGACGGTGCGACAGGTAGATCGGCAGCGGCATCAGTTCCGGCGTTTCGTCGCACGCATAACCGAACATCAGACCCTGGTCGCCCGCGCCTTGGTCGAGGTTGTCGTCGTGTGCACGATCGACGCCCTGGGCGATGTCCGGCGACTGCTTGTCGTACGCGACGAGCACCGCGCAACCCTTGTAGTCGATGCCGTAGTCGGTGTTGTCGTAGCCGATGCGCTTGATCGTGTCGCGCGCGATCTGGATGTAATCGATGTTGGCCGTCGTGGTGATTTCACCGGCCAGAACGACGAGACCCGTGTTGCACAGCGTTTCCGCCGCGACGCGGGAATATTTGTCCTGCTCGAGGATGGCGTCGAGAATCGCGTCCGAGATTTGGTCCGCGACTTTGTCCGGATGGCCTTCGGAGACGGATTCGGACGTGAAGAAATAATCGTTTGCCACTTTTTCAGGCTCCTGTGTGGTTACGGTTGGTTTCACGTAGCCAGCTTCGTTGGGCCTGAAGCGGCGACGCTTTAGCGGATTACCAGGACCGGGCAGCACGCTTCGCGCCAGCCGGCTTCGCCCCGCAAGTTGTCAGTTAACTCGGCGAAGCCCGTATTATAGCGGCTTTCCTGAATTGTCACAGAGCGCCGCCCGTGCTGTTTCTTCCGCCGTCTTACCACCCTGTTCGCAACGCGCCAGCCATCCGGCCCCACGGAGGTTCCGCATGCTAGGCCGCCTCGGCACACATCTCGCCATCGGCTTCCTGAAGCTGCTCGCCCTGTTGCCGTACGGCCTGACCGCGCGGCTCGGCGACGGTCTCGGCTGGCTGCTGTACCAGATCCCCAGCGGGCGAAAGCGCATCGTACACACCAACCTGAAACTCTGCTTCCCGGACTGGAGCGACGAACGGCGCGAGGAAGTGGCCGGCCTGCATTTCCGCCACGCGATCCGCAGTTACGTCGAGCGCAGCTACCAGTGGTTCGCGTCGGAACAGGCCTACCGCAAGCTGTTTACGGTCGAGAGCGAGGTCGACCTCAGCGATCCGGACATGCCGCCGACGCTCTTGCTCGGTTTCCATTTCGTCGGCATCGAGGCCGGTTCGATGGCGATCAATCTCGCACTTGGCCGCACGTGCGGCTCGCTCTACACGCCGATGAAGAACCCGGAGATCGAAGCCGCGGCCAAGGCCGGCCGCAGCCGCTTCGGTGCGGAGCTGGCGAGCCGGGCAGACAGCGCGCGTACCGTGCTGCGCTGGCTGCGCGACCGCAAACCGGTCATGCTGGGTGCCGACATGGACTACGGGCTGCGCAACTCGACGTTCGTGCCCTTCTTCGGCGTACCCGCCTGCACGCTGACCGCTGTCGGCCGGTTCGCCAAGACCGGCCACGCGCAGGTTCTGCCCTTTATCGGCGAGGTACTGCCGAACTACAAGGGCTACCGGCTGAAGGTCTTCAAACCGTGGGCCAACTATCCGACCGGCGACGACGATCTCGACGCACGGCGGATGAACGAGTTCCTCGAGGAACAGATCCCGCTGATGCCCGAGCAGTACTACTGGGTCCACAAGCGCTTCAAGACGCGCCCGCCCGGCGAACCGAGCCTGTACTGACCTGACCCTGCCGGGGCGAAAGCCGCGGGCGCGCCGTCATGCGCGCGCCTGCGCCCTCGCCACCTTCGGCGCGCCCTTTGCGCGCGCGCGCCACAGATCGAACGCAACCTGCTGCGCGAGCCATAGCTCGGCACGCCCGCCATTGTCCTCGCCCAGCCACGCTTCGAGGCGCAGCGCCATTTCCGGCGAGATGCCGGCATGCCCGTGCAGAATTCGCGACAGTGCCGCGCGCGTCACCCCGAGCTGTGCAGCGGCCTCGGTGACGGTCAGGCCGAGCGCCGGCAGCACGTCGTCGCGCAGCGTTTCGCCCGGATGAGGCGGATTGAAGATGCGTGTCATGGCTTGAATCATCTCAGTGATAGTCCTGGTAATTGACCAGGATGACATCGGGGCCATCGAACCTGAACGTCACGCGCCAGTTGCTGCTCACGCTCACCGAGTAGTAACCGTCCAGCCCGCCGGCAAGGCCGTGAAATCGCCAGCCGGGAACGTTCATGTCGAGCGGCCGGCTCGCCACGTCGAGACGGGCAAGCTGGCGCCGCAGTCTTGGAGCATGGTCCGGCAGGATGCCCGCCTTGCTTCCGTTCATGAAAAATGCTTCCAGCCCCTTGTGCTGCCACGACTTGATCATGGATCTCCCACACTCGAGTCGCGAGTCGACAGCATGGCCTACAGGCGTATAGCCAAACTATACGAATCGCTTGATTACCTTGTCAATTTGACCCGTACGAAAACGCACATCCGGGTCGTCCCGTGCTTTTGCCATGCATCGGGCACGCATCGCCAAGCCCCGCCTGTGCTGCGTTAACGCCCGCCACACCGCGTCAATTTGTCCCCTCGCCACTGACGCGACCAGTCGACCGATCGACAGATACCGCCCATCCCGTCTCCGCCGGCAACGCGAAACGCCCGCCCGCGCAGGACGCCCCTGTCGGCTGCATGTATCATTTGCGGTTGAGATCAGCACGACGAACGAGGCCGCCCGGCATGGCCGCCGGCCGTTCGCGTCGTGCTGGCCGCCTTGTTCGCCATGGAATTCCGGACCCAGTGAAACTCTCGTTCACCAAGATGCACGGCGCGGGCAACGACTTCGTCGTGCTCGACGGCTATTCGCGCGCGTTGCCGCCGCTCACCGAAGCGCAGGTGCGCGCACTCGCCAACCGGCACTTCGGCGTCGGCGCCGACCAGTTGCTGCTCGTCGAAAAGCCGACCGTCGACGGCGCCGATTTCAAGTACCGGATCTTCAATTGCGACGGCGGTGAAGTCGAACACTGCGGCAACGGCGCACGCTGCTTCGTGAAATTCGTCAGCGACCGTGGCCTGACCGACAAGCGCAGCGTGCGCGTGCAGGTCATGAAGGGCCTGATCACGCTGACGCTGCAGGACAACGGCGAAGTCGTCGTCGACATGGGTGCGCCCGTGTTCGCGCCGGCGCAGGTGCCGTTCGTGGCGTCGGGCCTCGACGGCCGCACCGAAGGCCGCGACACGCTGTGGCCGCTCGACGTCAGCGGCGCGACGCGCTGGATCTCGACGGTGTCGATGGGCAATCCGCACGCGGTGCAGGTCGTCGACGATGCCGAAGCGTATCCCGTGCTGGAAGAGGGCCCGCTGATCGAGCGCCACGCGCGCTTCCCCGAGCGCGTGAACGCCGGCTTCATGCAGATCGTGTCGCGCAACGAAGTGAAGCTGCGCGTGTACGAGCGCGGCGCAGGCGAGACGCTCGCGTGCGGCACGGGTGCGTGCGCAGCGGTCGCGGCCGGCATCCGGCGCGGCCTGCTCGATTCGCCCGTGACCGTGCACACGCACGGCGGCACGCTGACGATCGGCTGGGACGGCGCGCGCGACGAAGCCGCCGCGCTGACGATGGCCGGACCCGCCGCGACCGTGTTCGAAGGCGAGATCGACCTGAACGCCTGACCCTGCAACGTCCTTGATAACTGAACGCGCCAGCCACATGAACGAACGCGAAGTCGCCGACTACCTGCTCGCCAATCCTGAATTCTTCGCGCAGCACGCCGAGCTGCTCGCGACGATCCGTCTCGCGAACCCGCACGGCAAGGCCGCGATCTCGCTGCAGGAGCGGCAGATGGAGATGCTGCGCGACAAGAACAAGCATCTCGAGCGCCGCCTCGCCGAACTCGTGCGTTACGGCCACGAGAACGACAGCCTGTCCGCGAAGTTCAGCCGCTGGACCGCACGCGTGATCGCGGAACGCGATCCGTACGCGCTGCCGCGCACGATCGCCGACGGCCTCGCCGACGTGTTCGACGTGCCGCAAACCGCGCTGCGCGTGTGGGACGTCGCCGACACCTACGCGCAGGCCGACTTCGCGCGCCAGGTCGGCGAGGAAGTACGCCTGTTCACGAACGGGCTCGCGACGCCGTATTGCGGCGCGAACACGGGCTTCGAGGCCGCGCAGTGGCTCGCGCCCGCAGTTGCCGCTTCGGCCGCGAATGCGGCAGAAGGCGCTGAAGCCGCACCGGCCGGCGGCGGCTCGGCCACATCGGTCGCGCTGCTCGCGCTGCGCGCGCCGCTCGCCGGCACCGACGCGCCCGCGTTCGGCCTGCTGGTGCTCGGCTCGCCCGATCCGCGCCGCTTCCACGACGGGATGGCCACCGACTTCCTCGCGCAGATCGCAACGCTCGCGAGCGCGGCGCTCACGCGCCTGCTGCCGCACTGACCGCACGCGATGACAGACGATCCGGTCGCCGCCTACCTGTCGAACCTGAAGCACGTCAGGCAGCTGTCGGAACATACGCTGCGCGCGTACACGCACGAACTCGACGAACTGAAGAAGCTCGCGGCCGGCCGGCCGCTCGACACGCTGACGGCCGCCGACATGCGCGGCGCGGTCTCCCGCGCGCATGCGGGCGGGCTGTCCGCGCGGTCGATCTCGCACCGCCTTTCGGCATGGCGCGCGTTCTACCGCTGGCTCGCGCAGCGCATCGAGATGCCCGCGAACCCGGTTGCCGCGGTGCGCGCGCCGAAACGCCCGAAAACCTTGCCGAAGGCGCTGTCGGTCGACGACGCGTCGGCGCTGATGGACGCACCGCTCTCCGGCACGACCGAGAGCATCCGCGATCACGCGATCCTCGAACTGTTCTATTCGTCGGGCCTACGCCTGGCCGAGCTGATCGGGCTCGACGTCATGTACACGCAGGCCGACGGCTACCGCTCGGCCGGCTGGCTCGATCTCGCCGAAGCCGAAGTCACCGTGCGCGGCAAGGGTAACAAGGAGCGCAAGGTGCCGGTCGGCCGCAAGGCGATCGATGCGCTGAATGCGTGGCTCGCGGTGCGCGGCGAGTTCGTGAAGCACGACCCGCATCCGCTGTTCGTGTCCGTGCGCGGCAACCGGATGTCGCCCGGCGTCGTGCGCGAGCGCGTGAAGCGCGCGGCGCTCGCCGCGGGCATCCCCGCCAACGTTCACCCGCACGTGCTGCGCCACTCGTTCGCGACGCACGTGCTGCAGTCGAGCGGCGACCTGCGCGCGGTGCAGGAATTGCTCGGCCATGCGAGCGTCGCCGCGACGCAGGTCTATACGTCGCTCGACTTCCAGCATCTCGCGAAGATTTACGACAGCGCGCATCCGCGCGCGAAGAAGCGCGACTGACGCGCGTCCCGTGTTACCCGCCGCGCGCGGCGACCGGCAACGGTCGGCTTCGCGCGCGGCCCATTTCGATCCCATCATGCAAACCGTCACCCTCAAGCCGTCCAAGGAAAAATCGCTGCTGCGTCGCCATCCGTGGATCTACGCCAATGCGATCGACCGCGTCGACGGCAAGCCCGCGCCCGGCGCAACCGTGATCGTGCGTACGCACGACGGCCGCTTCCTCGCGCGCGGCGCGTACAGCCCGCAGTCGCAGATCCGCGTGCGCGTGTGGAGCTTCGACGAGAACGAGCCGATCGACCATGCGTTCTTCAAGCGCCGCGTGCAGCGCGCGGTCGCGCACCGCACGACGATGGTGTCCGGCACGGGCGCGGTGCGGCTCGTGTTCGGCGAAGCCGACGGGCTGCCGGGGCTGATCGTCGATTACTACATCGCCGACACCGCGGAAGCCGGTGCGCCGCCGCGCGGCCAGCTCGTCTGCCAGTTCATGGCCGCGGGCGTCGAAGCGTGGAAGGACGCGATCGTCGCGGCGCTCACCGGTGCGACGGGCTGCCCGAACGTATACGAGCGCTCGGACGTGTCGATCCGCGACAAGGAAGGGCTCGAACAGACGACCGGCGTGCTGGCCGGCGATGCGCCGCCCGCGACGCTGATCGCGAACGAAAACGGCGTGCGCTATCACGTCGACGTGCCGAACGGCCACAAGACGGGCTTCTACGTCGACCAGCGCGACAACCGCGCGCTCGTCGCGCAGTACGCGGCCGACCGCGACGTACTGAACTGCTTCTGCTACACGGGCGGCTTCTCGCTCGCGGCGCTCAAGGGCGGTGCGAAACGCGTCGTATCGATCGACTCGTCGGGCGATGCGCTCGCGCTCGCCCAGCAGAACGTCGTCGCCAACGGTTTCGACGCCGCACGCGCGACCTGGCTGGACGCCGACGCATTCAAGACGCTGCGCCGCCTCGTCGACGAAGGCGAGCGTTTCGACCTGATCGTGCTCGATCCGCCGAAGTTCGCGCCGACCCGCGACAGCGTCGATCGCGCGGCGCGCGCGTACAAGGACATCAACCTGAGCGGCTTCAAGCTGCTGCGTCCGGGCGGCCTGCTGTTCACGTACTCGTGCTCGGGCGCGATCGACATGGACCTGTTCCAGAAGATCGTCGCGGGCGCGGCAGCCGACGCGAAGGTCGACGCGCGCATCCTGAAGCGGCTCGGCGCGGGCGTCGATCACCCGCTGCTCGCCGCATTCCCGGAAGGCGAATATCTGAAGGGCCTGCTGTTGCAAATCGTCTGATCGCCCCGATCTTGGCGGACACCCTCGTTCGCCGGCCCCGCCTGGCGGGCCAGCGCTTTCGCCTGTCGTCCGGACGACGGGCGAGGGCTTGACAGGTATGTTTCAATGGATGGTTGTACGCCCCGGCTCGTCACGCAGGGCGCGACGCACATCCTGGTTTTGACCCCGATTCACGAACCACAGGCGACCGACATGGCCACTCCCGTCACCATCCTTACCGGCTTCCTCGGCAGCGGCAAGACGACGCTGCTCAAGCGCATCCTGAACGAACAGCACGGCATGAAGATCGCCGTGATCGAGAACGAGTTCGGCGAAGAGAACATCGACAACGAAATCCTCGTGCAGGATTCGAACGAGCAGATCATCCAGATGAGCAACGGCTGCATCTGCTGCACGATCCGCGGCGACCTCGCACGCGCGCTCGGCGATCTGGCCGCGAAGAAGCGCGAAGGCAAGCTCGACTTCGACCGCATCGTGATCGAGACGACCGGCCTCGCGAACCCGGGCCCCGTCGCGCAAACCTTCTTCATCGACAGCGAAATCGCCGACGACTTCCTGCTCGACGCGGTCATCACGCTTGTCGACGCGAAGCACGCGGACGCGCAGCTCGACGAACACGAAGTCGTGCAGCGCCAGGTCGGTTTCGCCGACCGCCTGTTCATCACGAAGTCGGACCTCGTCGACGACCAGACCGTCGCCGATCTCAAGCACCGCCTGATGCACATGAACCCGAGGGCCGCGATCAAGGTCGTGAACTTCGGCGAAGCCGACATCAAGGAAATCTTCGACCTGCGCGGCTTCAACCTGAACGCGAAGCTCGAGATCGACCCCGACTTCCTCGCCGAGGACGATCACGCGCACCATCACCACGATCATGGCCATGATCACGATCACGCCGATTGCGACCACGATCACGGCCAATGCGCGCACGATCACGACCACGGCCACCACCATCACCACCACGCGCACCACGACGACAAGATCAAGTCGTTCGTGTACCGCAACGATCGCCCGTTCGACCCGAACAAGCTGGAAGACTTCCTCGGCGGCATCCTGCAGATCTACGGCGAGCGGATGCTGCGCTACAAGGGCGTGCTGTTCATGAAGGGCGTCGACCGCAAGGTCGTGTTCCAGGGCGTGCACCAGATGATGGGCAGCGACCTCGCCGCCAAGTGGCTGCCGGCCGAGAAGAAGACCAACAAGATGGTGTTCATCGGCGTCGACCTGCCGCAGGACCTGATCACCGACGGCCTCGACGCCTGCCTCGCCTGACGCCGGCAAGCGCCGTTTGCGCCCCTTTGCGCCCCGCCCGCGCCGCCGCTTTTGCGGCGGTCCCGGGGGCGGCGTGCAGGCAGGGTTTCGCCGTCATCGCTTTTTCGCGATTTGCGCGTTATATTTTCTAGATATTGGCGCAGCCGACGGGGATCGACCCGATACGGCGCCCGCTTGCGATTCAGTTACAATACGTGCCCGCTGGAGTACGGCAACAAACAGGCCCGGTTCTTGCTGAACCAGTTTTCCGGGCATCGCAACCGCGCCGGATCGCCAATCCGCCACCCGGCCGCGGCCGATGCGGTCTGCCGCGCAGCACACCGGTTCGCCGCGCGCGCAAATCCGCGCCAGGCCTATCCTGGTATTTGAGAACCGGTTTTCCAGAGGCTTTCGGCCCCGCGGCGGCAAATCGCAAATGAATGCAAACGCGGTTGCGGGTAATCCCAAAGTGCAGGCAATATCTGTCGATTTGCCGCACATTGAAGAAGCAAGCAGATGACGAAGAAACTCTTGACCGAAGCCGAAATCCTGAAGATGAGCGACAAGGATTACATGAATGAGGATCAGCTCGCCTTCTTCAAAAATCGGCTCGAACAGTTGCAGGCGGACATCCTCAAGAATGCAGGCCAGACGACCGAGAACCTGCGCGAGACGGTGATCGTGCCCGATCCCGCCGATCGCGCGACGATCGAGGAAGAGCACGCGCTCGAGTTGCGCACGCGCGATCGCGAACGCAAGCTCCTCAAGAAGGTTCAGCAGTCGCTCGCCCGCATCGATTCCGGCGATTACGGCTGGTGCGAGGAAACCGGCGAGCCGATCGGCATTCCGCGCCTGCTCGCGCGTCCGACGGCCACGCTGTCGCTCGAGGCGCAAGAGCGCCGCGAGCTGCGCCAGAAGCTGTTCGGCGACTGATCGAGCGGCGTTCCGCTCCGACACGCTGCTTCCCGAAAGCGCGCGGCCTGCCGCGCGCTTTTTGTTTTTCCCGCACCGGTTCCCGGCCGGCCGATTTACCTCCCGCCTCTTGATATCCCGGCGCGCGCCCTAAAATGAAACGGACGCGCGTCGGGCCGCTCCCCGGCGCACTGCGATTCACGCGGCGGCGCCTCGCGCTGCCCGACTCTTCCCCGTTTTTCTCAAGGAACGCAGATGGAGCAATTTCACGGCACGACCATCGTTTCGGTCCGGCGCGGCGACCAGGTCGCGCTCGGCGGCGACGGCCAGGTAACCCTCGGCAACATCGTCATGAAGGGTGGCGCGCGGAAAGTGCGGCGGATCTACAACAACCAGGTTCTGGTCGGATTCGCGGGCGGCACCGCCGATGCGTTCTCGCTGCTCGACCGCTTCGAGGCGAAGCTCGAGAAGCACCAGGGCAACCTGACCCGTGCGGCCGTCGAACTCGCGAAGGACTGGCGCACCGACCGGATGCTGCGCCGCCTCGAGGCGATGCTGATCACGGCCGATGCGACCACCACGCTCGTGATCACCGGCAACGGCGACGTACTCGACCCCGAAGGCGGCATCTGCGCGATCGGCTCGGGTGGCGCGTATGCGCAGGCCGCGGCCCGCGCGCTCGTCGAGAACACCGAGCTGTCGCCGCGCGAGATCGTCGAGAAGTCGCTCGGGATCGCGGGCGACATGTGTATCTACACGAACCACAACCGCATCATCGAAACGATCGAGTAAGGACCGCACCATGAGCACCATGACCCCTGCCGAGATCGTCTCGGAACTCGACAAGCACATCATCGGCCAGGACAAGGCGAAGAAGGCCGTCGCGGTCGCGCTGCGCAACCGCTGGCGCCGCCAGCAGGTCGCCGATCCGCTGCGCACGGAAATCACGCCGAAGAACATCCTGATGATCGGGCCGACGGGCGTCGGCAAGACCGAGATCGCGCGCCGCCTCGCGAAGCTCGCCGATGCGCCGTTCATCAAGATCGAAGCGACCAAGTTCACCGAAGTCGGCTACGTCGGCCGCGACGTCGACAGCATCGTGCGCGACCTGATCGAGATCTCGGTCAAGCAGACGCGCGAATCCGAGATGCGCAAGGTGCGCAGCAAGGCGACCGACCAGGCGGAAGACCGCATCCTCGACATCCTGCTGCCGCAACCGCGCGCGGTGGGCTTCGGCGGCAATGCCGAACACGCGAACGACGACAACAACGCGACGCGCCAGACGTTCCGCAAGCGCCTGCGCGAAGGCCAGCTCGACGACAAGGAAGTCGAGCTCGACCTCGAGCAGCCGTCGGCCGGCATGGACATCATGGCGCCGCCCGGGATGGAAGAGATGACCGAGCAGATCCGCTCGATGTTCTCGAACCTCGGCAGCGGCAAGAAGCAGCGCCGCAAGGTGAAGATCAAGGAAGCGCTGAAGCTGCTGACCGACGAGGAAGCGGCGAAGATGCTCAACGACGAGGAAGTGAAGACGAAGGCCGTGCAGAACGTCGAGCAGAACGGCATCGTGTTCCTCGACGAGATCGACAAGATCACGTCGCGCAATAACGAAGGCAGCGGCGGCGAAGTGTCGCGCCAGGGTGTGCAGCGCGATCTGCTGCCGCTCGTCGAAGGCACGACGATCAACACGAAGTACGGGATGGTGAAGACCGATCACATCCTGTTCATCGCGAGCGGCGCGTTTCACCTCGCGAAGCCGAGCGACCTGATCCCGGAACTGCAGGGCCGCTTCCCGATCCGCGTCGAGCTCGAATCGCTGTCGGTGGAAGACTTCGAGGCGATCCTCGACGCGACCGACGCGAGCCTCGTCAAGCAGTACCAGGCGCTGCTCGCGACCGAGGACGTGCAGCTCGAATTCGCCCAGGACGGCATCCGCCGTCTCGCGGAGATCGCGTATGCGGTCAACGAGAAGACCGAGAACATCGGCGCGCGCCGGCTGTACACGGTAATCGAGAAACTGCTCGAGGAAGTGTCGTTCTCGGCCGGCAATCACGCAGGCGAGCGCGTGACGATCGACGCGAAGTATGTCGACCGGGCGCTCGGCGAAGTGTCGCAGGACGAGGATCTGTCGCGCTACGTGCTGTAACGCGGCACCCGGCATCCAATGAAAAACGGGCGGCTCCGCTGGAGCCGCCCGTTTTTTTTTGGCGGGCGCAGCGGCCCGCCGACACCGGCCCGTCAGCGGTCGTACTCGACCGACACCGTAAACTGCATGTCGAACGGATCCGACCAGCTCAGATTCGCGAACGAAAAATCGGCGCTGCCCGTCCAGCCGGCCACCGACGGAAACGCCACGCCCTGATCGCCCGGCACGTTGAGCGTCACCGCGGCGCCCGGCTGCGCGGGCGTGGCGCGTGCGGACCCGTTGACGAAGACCGCCGACGCCTGCCCCGCCGACGTCGCGCGAATCTGCACATTGCCGCGCTTGACGAACGGCAGCCCCGCTTTCGACGTCCAACCGAGCGGGAAAGTCGCGCCGCCCGAGAACGTGCTGGTCGTGCCCGGCGTCAGCATGTCGCGCGTCGACTGCGCGGGGTCGTGCCACTGATACTGGCGCAGCGCGTCGGGCGACGGCGACGGAGTACGCAGCCGGACCGTATAGCTCCTTGCCGGCGCGGCCGTGCTGCCGTCCTGGTAGAGGTCGATCGTATAGGCGCTGAACGGCTTGATGTCGGCCAGCTCCGCTGCGCTCAATTGCGGCTTCGACCAGGCCGTGTTGTTACGCGGCGCGTCGCCGGGCCATGTGAACACGCCCTGGTTCGCCGGGTCCTGCGCGACGCCGGCCAGCCGATAGTTGTTGCGGCATTGGCTGCCCTTCGCGAGCGCGGCGAGTTGGGCCGGCGTCTGCCCGCTGGCGATCTGCGCGCGGATATTGAGCGTGTCGCACGTGCCGCTCGACGGCTGGAGGAACACGCCGTTGCGCAAGCCCGGGCCCTTGACGATCGCGAAATCCACTGCCTTGCCGGCAGCATCGACGATTCCGACCTGCAGGTTCAGCGAGTCGACGAACGCGTTGGTGCCGGTCGACGGATTGGCCGGATTCAGCCAGTCCCACTTCTGCGCGTTCGCATTCACCTTGCTCAGCACCGCGCGCTGGTTGCCGATCACGCGCCAGCCGGTGTCGCCGCTCGCGCGGGCGCCTTCCTTCACCGCCAGTTGCACGTGCTGCTGCATGCCGTCGCGGATGCCGTCGGCTCGCGTCCACGACAGCTTGACCCACATCGTGTCGCCGGCCACCACACGAATCACTTCCGGCAGGCTGAAGCTCGCGTTGTTCATCGCGTCGTCGGCCACGATGCCCGGCGCCGTGCCGAACTCCTGTTGCGCCGACATCCCGTTGTTGAGGTAGGTGGAAGGCACGCCGGCGTTCAACGCGCCGGGAGCGACGTCGTCGACGACGAGCTGGCTGCAGGCCGCCGCGCCGCCGCCGAGACGCGCGGCGGCAGTGGTGCCGGTGAAGCATTTGTTGAATGCTGCCTGCAGTGCGGCGAGATCGCTGGCGCTCGGCAGGCTCGTCACCGGCGCGCCGTTGATGGTCGCGACAGCCGGCAGGCTGGCCTTGTCGCCGGCTTGCGGCGCCACGCCGGGCGCGAGCTGAAGCTGCGCGGGCGTATCGCTCGAAGCGCCCGCCACCGAGCTGATCTGCACGCCGCCGTCCGGCAGCACGCTGACCTTCAACTGGTCGAGCAGCCGGTCGAGCCCCGGCGCGCCCGCGGTCAGCGGGCCCGCGATCAGGTCGACGCCGGCGTTGCCGGTCGCGGCCAGCACGTCGGCCAGCGCGGCGGAGTAGGCCTGCACGATGCCGGCGACGGCCTGCGCCGTCACCTTGCTCTGCAGCAGTCCGGTGTTGCCCAGCAACTTCGTGGGGTTGTCGCCGACGATCGTGGCGGCGATCGCATTCGTCAGCGGCGTGATGTTGATCGTCTGCGTGCCCGCGGTGGCGCTGAGCGAGATCAGCGTCGCCTGCGAATCGGCGACATTGCCGACGGCCGACAGCGCGAAGGGCGCGGTCATGCCGGTCACCGTGCAATGGAACGCGCCAGTGGTCGCGTCGGCAGGACAGTCGGCCGACTTGCCCGTCGCGTCGATGAGCGTGACGGTCGCGCCCTGCATCGCGGCACCCGCCGCCGCGACGCCGCTGACCGTCTGCGCGGCCGGCGGCGGCGAGCCGCCGGACGACGAATCGCTGCCGCCCCCGCAAGCAGTCAGGACCAGTGCGGCAATACCGAGTACGACAGGTGTGCGTTTCATTGCTTTTCCCCGAGGACCTTCTGGTTATTGCGTGACATACGCGTTGCGCACGCACGCTGAATGGCGGGGATTCTCGCAAAACCGATTTTCCGGATCATCATCCAGGTAGATGAAAATCGAGATCGCGCATGCCCTTGTTCGCAAAGGACCTGTGATAGCCTGACCAAACATTCGGGGTTCGAAGCAATATCGTCAGACAAAAGACCGATGCGCCGCGATTGCCACGCGCGACACCGAGGGAAGCGGGGGAACAACAATGCAAAGAGACCACCTCATCGGCGACCTCTATGAGGCCGCGCTGCGCCCGGACGGCTTTCTCGAAGTCTTTCATCAGGTATCCGAATCACTCGGCGCAAACGTTTTTCACATGTTCAGCTGGGACTCCGCGCGCAATGCGCCGCAGTTCTCGATCTACTCCCCGCGCGCGGAACTGGAAAGTGTCGTCGCGCTCTACGACCAGTATTACGGCGCACTCGATCCACGCCGCAGCTTTGTCGAGCAGGCACCGCTCGGGCAATTCGTCTCCTGTCAGGATCACCTCACCGAGCAGGATGTCGCGCGCAGCGAATTCTTCCAGGACTACCAGATTCCGTCAGGCATTCGCTATCTGATGGGCGTCCGCCTGGCGCGCCCGGGCGGCGACGACATCCTGCTCGGGTTGCTGAGGGCTTATGGCCGCCCACCCTACTCGCCCGAGGAACGCACGACCCTGTCGGGCATGGCCGGACATCTGCAACGCGCGATCAACCTCTGGCAGGATGCGAACGTGCTGCACCGCGACGCCGCGCTCGGCGCCGAACTGATGGAGGAGCTGGGGCTGGCCGTGTTCGCGCTGGACCGGCATGCGCGCGTCGTCTTCGTCAATCGGGCCGCGGAGTCGATGTTGCGCGCGACAACCTGCCTCAAGCTCGAGCATGGACACCTGAGTGCCGCGAGCGCGCCGCACAACGATGCGCTAAAGGCCGCACTGGCACGCGTCGCGAAAACCCGCAACGGCGAGAGCCTCGCCCTGGCGGGCTCGCTGGACGCCGCCCACGAAATCTTTCTCGGCATTGCCGCGCTGGCCGGACCGGCGCTCCATGCCGCGTTCGGCGGCGCGACGATGCTCGTCACGGCCAGGCGGAGAAGCGCCACGCCGCTCGTCGTCGCGCAACAGCTGCGGCAGGCGTTCGGGTTATCGAGTGCCGAAGCCGCCGTTGCGGAGGCGTTGATCGGCGGCAAAACGCCCGATGAATGCGCGGCGAGCGCCCGGGTGTCGCTCGCCACCATCCGCACCCAGTTGCGCGCGATCTACGAGAAAACGCATTCACGAAACCAGGCCGAGGCGGTGGGAAGAATGCTGTGGGTGCTTCCGCGGCACCCACGCGAAAACTGACGCCACGAATCGGCAAGTGTCGCGCACCCGGCCGCCGGTGCGCTCCCGCAGTGATCCTCGCAGCGAACCGCTACCGCATGCGTCCGAGGCGGCAGCGGCAGCGGCAGCCGGCGCGCGGCCGGACGCCGGCGCCCACGCGCGAACGGCTCGCCGCGCGAAACCGCGCGCGCCGGACTTACTGCCGCACCGGCTTCTTCGCGAGCTTGCGCTGCAACGTGCGGCGGTGCATGTTCAGCGCGCGCGCGGTCGCCGAGATGTTGTTGTTGTTCTCCGCGAGCACGCGCTGGATGTGCTCCCATTCGAGCCGGTCGACCGACAGCACGACCGGATTCTCGAGCGCTTCGTCGGCCTGCACTTCGGTCGCGTTGGTCTGCAGCGCAGCCAGGATCGACTCGACGTTCGCGGGCTTCGCGAGATAGTTGTCGGCGCCTTCCTTCACGGCCTGCACGGCGGTCGCGATGCTCGCGTAGCCGGTCAGCACCAGAATCCGCGCATCGGGCTGCAGGTCGCACAGCGGCGCGATCAGGCTCAGGCCCGAATCCTCGCCGAGATGCAGGTCGACGGTGATGAACTGGAACTTGCCGCCCGCGGCGAGCCTGAGCGCCGTCTCCTTGTCGTGCGCCTGCTGGACCGCGTAACCGCGGCGCTCGAGGCCGCGCGCGAGCGTGCCTGCGAACACCTCGTTGTCGTCGATCACCAGGAAATTGTTCTCGCTCATGTGGTTTCTCCGTCTACGTGTTGGTTGAGGCGGCCGGCGCCGCGACGCGCACGACCGGCAGGCGCAGCACGGCCCGCGTGCCGCGCCCGGCGGTTGCACCGGCCGGGCGGCTGTCCGGCATGCCGGCCGTTCGTTCGGTCGTGCGTTCGCCCGCGCGTTGGCCCGATGCAGCAGCGGCGTGGCCATTCGCCGCACCGCCGGCCCGTCCGTTGCCGCCCGCCGCGCGCGGCGTGACATCGGACAGTTCGATCTCGCCGCCGAGCCGCGCGGCCGCACTGAACGCGAGATACAGGCCGACCCCGTGCCCGCCCTGCGTGCTGTCGACCGGCATCGCGCCGAGCGATTCGCGCAGCGCGGCCGGAATGCCGGGCCCGTCGTCGCATACCTCGAATTCGATCTCGTCGGCCGAGCGGTCGTGCGCGACCTTCGCGGCCAGCGTCACGCGCTGTGGGCTCGCGCGCGCGGCGTTGTCGAGCAGGATCGTCAGGATCTGGCCGGCCGCGACCGTGTCGTCGAGCGCGACGCCCGCCGGACGCGCGCCGAGCAGCTCGAACTGCACGTGCGGATGCCGCAGGCGCCAGTGCTCGACGAACGTGTCGAGCCAGTCGTCCACCGGCTGGCGGCTCGCCGGCGCGCTCGCGCGGCTGCGCAGGCGCGCGAGCGCCGACGTGCAGAGCGTCATCTGTTCCTCGAGCACCTTCAGGTCGGCCTCGTAGCGGGCCAGCCCCGGATCGGCACGCGCCGCGTCGCGCAGCTCCTCGGCGAGCATCGCGATCGTCGACAGCGGCGTGCCCATCTCGTGCGCGACGGTGGCCGCCTGCACGCCGAGCGCGACCGCCCGCTCGTCGCGCAGCAGGTGCTGCTGCGCTTCGCCGAGCGCCGCATCGCGCTGGCGCAGCGCATTCGACATGCGCGCGACGAACCACGCGATCAGCCCGACGCTGACCATGAAGTTCGCCCACATCCCGGTGCGGTAGTAGTCGAACAGGTTCGCCGGGTTGTCCATGTTGAGCGGCACCGAATCGAAGCCGAGCGCCGCGTAGCATGCGACCGCGAACGCCGCGAGCCAGATCATCAGGTGCCACGGCAGCACGGCCGCCGCGATCGCGAGCGACGGCAGGTACAGCGACACGAACGGGTTGGTCGTGCCGCCCGACAGGAACAGCAGCGCCGACAGCGCACCGAGGTCGACCCACAGCTGGCCGAGCAGCTCGAAATTGGTCTCGGGCCGCGCGCGCAGCACGCGCACCCAGGTCAGCGCATTGAAAACGATTTCGAGCGCGATGACCATCAGCATCGCCGGCAACGGCAGATGCACGCCGAAATAGGTCTGCACGACGCCGATCGTCACGAGCTGGCCAATGATCGCAAGATTGCGAAGCCAGAACAGGTGACTGAGGTTGACGCGCCCGGTGGTGGTAATTCGTTGCATCCGGGCAGTTTACCCGTTTAGCGGGCGGCGCCTCTAGCGGGGCCGGATCGGAGCGGGCAAACGGGGGGGCCGCATGCACGGCCAGCGCCGTCAGCCGGCCGTGCCGGCCATGCGCTGCGCGATTTCGTCGGCCAGGCACTCGGGGCACCGGCAACGCGCGCCGGCCACCGGCTGCGTGCCGCCGGGCAGCACCGGCATTGACGCGCACCAGCATTCGAACGGTTGCGTGCGCGCGCCGCAGTCGAAGCCGCGCCCGCATTGCGGGCAGCGCACGCGGCGCGGGGCGGAACGGTCGGCGGCGGCGGAATCGGTCATGACGGAATCGCGGAAGCGGGCGTGAAATCGCCCCACGCGACAAGCATAGCGCGGCGGACGGATCTTGCACGCCGGTCGCCCGGCCGAAGTTCGCCGCGAACGCACGCGGACCAACCCGCCGCCGCTGCCCGCGCACCGCCGCCCGCATCGCGCAGCGCCATAGCCGGCGGGCCGCCGCGCAGGGTGTCCGACCCGCGCCGACCGCCGTCCGGCCAGCCCAAAAACCCGATGCTGCGCTGCGCCACTCCTGTACAATTCGCCCTGTTTCAACCGTTCCCAGCCAGAGCCGCCGCCATGTCCGAGCCCATCGACCTCTCGCAGATCGCCCCTACTCTGAAAGCAGAAATCCTCGCCGAGGCGCTGCCGTACATCCGCCGCTACCACGGCAAGACCGTGGTCATCAAATACGGCGGCAACGCGATGACGGAAGAGCGGCTCAAGCAAGGCTTCGCGCGCGACGTGATCCTGCTCAAACTGGTCGGCATCAACCCGGTGATCGTCCACGGCGGCGGTCCGCAGATCGACCAGGCGCTGAAGAAGATCGGCAAGGCCGGCACCTTCATCCAGGGCATGCGCGTCACCGACGAAGAGACGATGGAAGTCGTCGAATGGGTGCTGGGCGGCGAAGTGCAGCAGGACATCGTGACGCTGATCAACCACTTCGGCGGCCACGCGGTGGGCCTGACGGGCAAGGACGGCGGCCTGATCCACGCGCGCAAGCTGCTGATGCCGGACCGCGACAACCCGGGCCAGTACATCGACATCGGTCAGGTCGGCGAAGTCGAGGCGATCAACCCGGCGGTCGTGAAGGCGTTGCAGGACGACGCGTTCATCCCGGTGATCTCGCCGATCGGCTTCGGTGAGGATGGTCTTTCGTACAACATCAACGCAGACCTCGTCGCGGGCAAGCTCGCCACGGTGCTGAACGCCGAGAAGCTGCTGATGATGACCAACATCCCGGGCGTGATGGACAAGGACGGCAACCTGCTGACCGATTTGTCCGCGCGCGAGATCGACGCGCTGTTCGAGGACGGCACGATTTCGGGCGGCATGCTGCCGAAGATCTCGTCGGCGCTCGACGCGGCGAAGAGCGGCGTGAAGTCGGTGCACATCGTCGACGGCCGGATCGAGCACTCGGTGCTGCTGGAAATCCTGACCGAGCAGCCGTTCGGCACGATGATCCGCTCGCATTGAGCGCGCGCCGCAAGCCCTCCAGCCCCGACCTGCCGGCCCCGCTGCGGCGCCGGCGCATCTCGCGCAGCCGGCCGCGTGCCGGCGCGCCCGTCTGGCTGTTCGATCTCGACAACACGCTGCACCACGCATCGCACGCGATCTTTCCCGAGATCAACCGTGCGATGACGCAATACATCATCGACACGCTCAACGTCGAGCGCGCCGAAGCCGACCGCATGCGCACCGGCTACACGCAGCGCTACGGCGCCGCGCTCCTCGGCCTCACGCGCCATCACCCGATCGATCCGAACGACTTCCTGCGCGCAGTCCACACGTTCGCCGATCTTCCCGCGATGGTGCGCGCCGAGCGCGGCCTCGCGCACATCATCGCCGCGCTGCCGGGCCGCAAGTTCGTGCTGACCAATGCGCCCGAGAACTATGCGCGCGCGGTGCTGCGCGAGCTGCGCATCGAGCGGCTGTTCGAGCGCGTAATCGCGATCGAGCACATGCGCGACCGCCGCACATGGCGCGCGAAGCCCGATCACACGATGCTGCGCAGGACGCTGCGCGCCGTGCATGCACGTGCGTCCGACGCGATCCTCGTCGAGGATACGCTCGGCCACCTGAAGCGCTACAAGCGCCTCGGCATCGGCACGGTCTGGATTACCGGCCATCTTCCCGGCCATCTGCCGGGTACCGGCCGCCCGCACTATGTCGACCAGCGGATTCGTTCGTTAAAATCGCTTCGACTGGGCACTCGATCGGGGCGACAGAAATGCAGCCGACTCACCCGCAGGACCAAGCCGTAACGGACGATCAGGCATCACCCACCCGCACCCGTACGCGCCCGAAGCCGGGCGAGCGCCGCGTGCACATCCTGCAGACGCTCGCGACGATGCTCGAGGCGCCGAAGCGCGAGAAGATCACGACAGCCGCGTTAGCGGCCCGGCTCGACGTGTCGGAAGCAGCGCTGTACCGCCATTTCCCGAGCAAGGCGAAGATGTACGAAGGACTGATCGAGTTCATCGAGCAGTCGCTGTTCGGCCTCGTCAACCAGATCGTCGCGAAGGAGCCGAACGGCGTGCAGCAGGCGCGCACGATCGCGCTGACGATGCTCAATTTCGCGGCGAAGAACCCGGGGATGACACGCGTACTGACGGGTGAAGCGCTGGTCGGCGAGGACGAACGGCTCACCGAGCGGGTGAACCAGTTGCTCGACCGCATCGAAGCAACCGTCAAGCAGTGCCTGCGGGTCGCGCGCACGGAGGCCGCCGCGCCCGACGGTGCGGCGCCCTTCCCGCTACCGGCCGATTACGACCCGGCCGCGCGCGCAAGCCTGCTCGTCAGCTACGTGATCGGCAGGTGGCACCGTTTCGCGAAGGGCGGGTTCCAGAAATCGCCCGGCGAGCAGGCAGACGCGCATTTGCGGTTGATCCTGCAGTAAGCGAAGCGTTCGCCGACAGCAAAAACCTGCTCGCCGCTCCGGCACGACTGGCGACTGCGCGTCGCCTCTGTTCATGCCGGGCGCCTCCCCTCGACATGCGACACTCCACGATTCGCGCCTGCAAACCGACGGCTGCGCCATGAAATCCGTGCCTTGCGGAATTCCGCTATACTCTTCCGACCTGCCGCCCCTCGGGCGGCAGGTCGGAAGCGCGCCGATTTGCTGACTCGATTGCGGGCGCGCGAACCGGCCGGGGCCTCGTCCCGGCGGTTCACTACAAATGCGGCTAAAGAGGTCGTCAGCCGCGCATCTCCGACTCCGCGCCTCGCCGACACCATTTAGCTGCCCAGTCATAAGGCGGAACGAATGGAATCGATCGGCATCGTCGCTCCACAGACCATGCACTTCGCCGAACCGCTGCGCTTGCAAAGCGGCAGCGCGCTCGGCAACTATCAGCTCGTCGTCGAGACGTACGGCGAACTCAACGCCGCGCGCTCGAACGCGGTGCTCGTCTGCCACGCGCTCAACGCGTCGCATCACGTCGCCGGCGTCTACGCGGACGACCCGCGCAGCACCGGCTGGTGGGACAACATGGTCGGCCCCGGCAAGCCGCTCGACACCAACCGCTTCTTCGTGATCGGCGTGAACAACCTCGGCTCGTGTTTCGGCTCGACCGGCCCGATGAGCATCGATCCGTCGTCCGGCAAGCCGTACGGCGCGCGTTTTCCGGTCGTCACCGTCGAGGACTGGGTGCACGCGCAGGCGCGCGTCGCCGACGCGTTCGGCATCGAGCGCTTCGCCGCCGTGATGGGCGGCAGCCTCGGCGGAATGCAGGCGCTCGCGTGGAGCCTGATGTATCCGGAGCGCGTCGCGCACTGCATCGACATTGCGTCGACGCCGAAGCTGTCCGCGCAGAACATCGCGTTCAACGAGGTCGCGCGCTCGGCGATCCTGTCCGATCCCGACTTCCACGGCGGCGACTACTACGCGCACGGCGTGAAGCCGAAGCGCGGCCTGCGCGTCGCGCGGATGATCGGCCACATCACCTATCTCTCCGACGACGACATGGCCGAGAAATTCGGCCGCGCGCTGCGCCGTGCCGACGGCGCGCTCGACGCGTACAACTTCAGCTTCGACGTCGAGTTCGAGGTCGAGTCGTACCTGCGCTACCAGGGCGACAAGTTCGCCGACTACTTCGACGCGAACACCTACCTGCTGATCACGCGCGCGCTCGACTATTTCGATCCGGCGAAGGCGTTCGACGGCAACCTGACGGCCGCGCTCGCGCGCACGCAGGCGAAATACCTGATCGCGAGCTTCTCGACCGACTGGCGTTTCGCGCCCGCACGTTCGCGCGAGATCGTGAAGGCGCTGCTCGACAACAAGCGCACGGTCAGCTACGCGGAGATCGACGCGCCGCACGGCCACGACGCGTTCCTGCTCGACGACGCGCGCTATCACAACCTGATCCGCGCGTATTACGAACGAATCGCCAACGAGGTGGGTGCATGAACCAGCAAGCGCTGAATTCCCTGTCCGCGCGCGCGGACTTCCGCACGATCGCACGCTGGGTCGAGCCGCGCTCGACCGTGCTCGACCTCGGCTGCGGCGACGGCTCGCTGCTCGCGCTGCTGATGGAGGAGCTGGACGTCACCGGCTACGGGATCGAGCTGAACGACGCGGGCGTGCTCGCGAGCGCGAAGAACGGCATCAACGTGATCCAGCAGAACCTCGAAGACGGCCTGCGCCTGTTCGAGGACCACAGCTTCGACATCGCGATCCTGTCGCAAACCTTGCAGACGATCCACCAGACGGCCGCGATCCTGCGCGAGACGGCGCGCGTCGGCCGCGAGTGCATCGTGTCGTTCCCGAACTTCGGCTACTGGTCGCACCGGCTGTCGGTGCTGCACGGCCGGATGCCCGTGTCGAAATCGCTGCCGTACCAGTGGCACAACACGCCGAACGTGCGGGTGCTGACGATCAAGGATTTCGAGGCGCTCGCGCCCGAAGTCGGCGTCACGATCCTCGACCGCGTCGTGCTGCACGAAGGCCAGCCGATTCGATGGGGAGCGAACTGGCGTGGTAGTCTTGCTGTCTACCGCGTCAAGCGCAGCTGAGCCGGGGAGCCGTTGACGAACGCCGGGCCCGGCCCGCGCTGCTCCCCCCGCTGCGCGCTGCCGCCGCAATCAGTCAACGCTACCCAGTTCCATTCCATGTCGAAAACGCCACACGAGGCGCCCGCACTCACCGCTCACGAGGATCACCCCGGCTGGCGTGCCTATCTGAACACGCACATGCTGATCTGCGTGTTCCTGGGCTTCACGTCGGGCCTGCCGCTGTTCACGCTCGTCTACCTCGTGCAGGCATGGCTGCGCTCCGAGGGCGTGAACCTGAAGGAAATCGGCCTGTTCGCGCTGATCCAGTTCCCGTATACGTGGAAGTTCCTGTGGGCGCCGCTGATGGACCGCTACCTCCCGCGCCTGCCCGGCTGGCGGCCGGGCCGCCGGCGCGGCTGGATGCTGCTCACGCAGGTGCTGGTCGCGGGCGCGATTGCCGCGCTCGGCTTCGTGTCGCCGCGCGATTCGATCTGGACGGTTGCCGCGCTCACGACGCTCGTCGCGTTCTTCGGCGCGAGCTCCGACATCGTGATCGACGCGTATCGCCGCGAGCTGCTGCGCGACACCGAGCAGGGCCTCGGCAACGCGGTGCACGTGAACGCGTACAAGCTCGCCGCGCTGATCCCCGGCTCGCTGGCGCTGATCCTGTCCGACCACATGCCGTGGGACGTCGTGTTCGCGCTCACCGGCGCGTTCATGCTGCCGGGCATCCTGATGACGCTCGTCGTGCGCGAGCCCGAAGTGGTCGGCGCACCACCGCGCAACCTGCGCGACGCGATCGTGCTGCCGTTCCGCGAATTCATCCAGCGCGACGGCTGGACCGGCGCGCTGCTCGTCATCGCGTTCATCTTCCTGTTCAAGATCGGCGACACGATGGCCACCACGCTGTCGACGTCGTTCTTCCTCGACATCGGCTTCACGCGCACCGAGATCGGCATCGTCGCGAAAACCACTGCGCTCGTCGCGAGCGTCGCCGGCGGCATCATCGGCGGCATCTGGCTCGTGAAAATCGGCATCGGCCGCGGGCTGTGGATCTTCGGCGCGCTGCAGATGGTGTCGACACTCGGCTTCGCGTGGCTCGCGCAGCTCGGCCCCGGGTCGCCCGTGCTCGCGGTGCTCTACGACTTCACCGTTTCGACGAGCCATGCGATCGCATCGGCGCTGTCGGTGTTCGGCATTGCCGTCGCACCGCAATTCAGCCCGATGACGGTCGCGCTCGCGCTCGTCTACGGCGTCGAAACCTTCACCACCGGCCTGACGATGGCCGCGTTCGTCGCGTATATCGCCAGCACGACCGACCCGCGCTACACGGCCACGCAGTTCGCGCTGTTCACGAGCCTCGCATCGGTGCCGCGCACGCTCGCATCGGCCGCGAGCGGCTTCATCGTCGCGAAGATCGGCTGGTTCGACTATTTCATCGTGTGCACTGCGCTCGCGATTCCCGGCATGCTGCTGCTGTTCAAGATCGCGCCGTGGAACGGTGCCGCCCGCAACGGCGAGGCCAGCCGTGCGCAGTGACCGCGTGCACCGCCTCGCGCGCGTTGCGGCTTCGTTGAGCGTCGGTGCCGCGGCACTCGCCGCGGGCTTCGCGCATGCAGCCGACACCGGCGCGGCCGCGGCAGGCTCCGCGCCGGCCGCTGCGCAGGCAACGCCAGCCGCACCGGCGACTTCGGCCGCACCCGTCCCGCCGTCCGCCGCCGAAGCCGCGCAGCCGACCGGCGGCGCCGTGTCGGCGAAGGCTTATACGCCGACGCCGCAGCAGGTCCGCTACGGCAACGAGATCGCGTTCCGTACGCTGCTTCCGTCGCCGCTGCTCGAGCAGCTCACCGGGAACGAATACGCGCAGATCGTGCAGGCAGCCGCCGACAGCAACCTCCTGCTGCCCGCGAACCAGCCGCGCGTGAAGCGCCTGCGCGCGATCGTCGCGAAGCTCGCGCCGTATTCGGTGAAGTGGAACGATCGGGTGAAGAACTGGGCGTGGGACGTCAACGCGATCCGCTCGCGCGACATCCGCCTGACCTGCCTGCCGGGCGGCAAGGTGCTCGTGTACGGCGGCCTGCTCGACCGCCTCCGCCTGAACGACGACGAGCTCGGCGTGCTGCTCGCGCACGGCATCGCGCACGCGCTGCGCGAACACGCGCGCAGCAACTTCAGCGCGACCTCGCAGACGTCGCTGCGCGCGGCCACGCTGCCACCGCTGTTCGGCGTCGGCGATCCGCTGCCGCAGGCACTTAACCTCGGCGAGCGCCTGCAGGCGCTCCATTACGACCCGACCGACGAGACCGAAGCGGACGTGATCGGCGGCGACATCGCCGCACGCGCGGGCTTCGATCCGCGCGCGGCGATCACGCTGTGGGACAAGCTCGCGGTCGCGACGCGCGCGAACAAGGCGACGGGCTTCATCTACACGCATCCGTACAGCACTGCCCGGCGCCAGGATCTGCTGAACCGCCTGCCGGACCTGATGCCGCTGTACGCGAAGGCTACGGCCAGGCGCGTCGACACGCTGCCCGACTACGCGGGCATCAGCGCGCAGCGACGCAAGGTCGTGCGGCGCTGAGCGGCGCGCGAAGCCGATCGTTATGCGCCGACGTCCGCCGCGGCCGGCTTGGCCGACGTCGCGCCCGCCGGGCGGCTGCCGGTTTCGCGCATCCAGCGCACCTCGTCACCGGGGCTGCGGCCGAACAGCCGCTTGAACTCGCGGCTGAACTGCGACGCGCTCGCATAACCGACGCGCGCGGCGGCCGTGCCGGCGCCGACTCCGTCCTGCACCATCATCAGCCGCGCCTGATGCAGCCGCGCGGCCTTCACGTACTGCATCGGCGACGTCGCCGTCACATGCTTGAACTGCGCGTGGAACACCGCGAGGCTCATCCCGGCCTCGCGCGCGAGCGTCTCGACGTCGAGATCGGCCTTCAGCTCCGCATGGATGCGCCGCAGCGCCTTCGCGATGCGGCCGAAATGATGCTGCTGCACGAGCGCCGCGCGGATCGCGTCGCCCTGAGCGCCCGTCAGCACGCGATACGCGATCTCGCGCATGATCGCCGGCCCCAGCACGCGCGTGTCGTGCGGCGACGCGAGCGCTTCGAGCAGCCGCACCACCGCGTCGGCCAGCGGCGCATCGAGCGGCGTCGAATAGACGCCGAGCGGCTCGCTGACAGCCGTGCCGAGCGTCTCGTCGAGCAGGATCGCGAGTTCGGCGATCACCGCGAGATCGACGCGGATCGAGATCGCGAGAAACGGCTCGTCCATACTCGCGAAGGTCTCGCATTCGAACGGCAGCGGCACCGACAGCACGAGATACTGCTGCGCGTCGTAGACGAACGAGCGGTCGCCGAGATAACCGAGCTTGCGCCCCTGGCACACGACGATGATGCTCGGTTCGTACAGCACGGGCATGCGCGGCGCGGGACGACTCACGCGAAAGAAGCGCACGCCGTCGAGCGCCGCCAGCGTGTCGCCCTCGTTCGGCGCGAGGCGCGTGTGCAGCTCGATCATGCGGCGCTGCACGCGCTCGCCCGCGTCGGCAAAAAGGGGCTGGAAGCTCATCGGCGTGGTCCTGTCCGGCAAGAGAATCTGGCTCGCAATGTAGCACCTTGAATGCGTTTTGACGGCCGTTCGCGTGCAATTCGAGAGGAATAGGCAAATCTTCCAGACCTTCGTGTATTTCGCCGCGGCGCCGCGCTCCTTACGATGACGTCCTGCCTCGCCGCATCGCCACATGGTGCGACGGCAGTCTGTTTCGCCGGATGTTTTTCCCGGACAAGGAGCCCCCTGCATGAGCACCACCTACGCTTACGCGGCGACCGATTCGCAGTCGCCGCTCGCCCCGTTCGAATTCCAGCGTCGCGCACTGCGCGATCTCGACGTCCAGATCGACGTCCTCTACTGCGGCGTCTGCCACTCGGACCTGCACCAGGCCCGCAACGAATGGCGCAACACGATCTACCCGGTCGTGCCGGGCCATGAAATCGTCGGCCGCGTGACCGCGACCGGCCCGCAGGTATCGCGCTTCAAGGTCGGCGAACTGGTCGGCGTCGGCTGCCTCGTCGATTCGTGCCGCACCTGCGCGAGCTGCGCCGACGGCCTCGAGCAGTATTGCGAGAACGGCTTCGTCGGCACCTACAACGGCCAGGACCGTGTAACGGGCGACGTCACGTACGGCGGCTATTCGACGCAGCTCGTCGTCGACGAGGCGTTCGTGCTGCGCGTGCCCGAAACGCTCGATCCTGCCGGCGCCGCGCCGCTGCTGTGCGCGGGGATCACGACCTACTCGCCGCTGCGGCAGTGGAACGTCGGTCCCGGCAAGAAGGTCGGCATCGTCGGTCTCGGCGGCCTCGGCCACATGGGCGTGAAGCTGGCGCGCGCGATGGGCGCGCACGTCGTGCTGTTCACGACGTCGCCGTCGAAGATCGACGACGGCAAGCGCGTCGGCGCGCACGAAGTCGTGATCTCGAAGGACGAAGCGCAGATGAACGCGCACCTGAACAGCTTCGACTTCATCCTGAACACGGTCGCCGCACAGCACGACCTGAACCCGTTCCTGAACCTGCTGAAGCGCGACGGCACGATGACGCTCGTCGGCGCGCCGGAGCACGACCATCCGTCGCCGCAGGTGTTCAACCTGATCTTCAAGCGCCGCCGCCTCGCGGGCTCGCTGATCGGCGGGATCGCGGAAACGCAGGAAATGCTCGACTTCTGCGCGGAGCACGGGATCACGTCGGACATCGAAACGATTCCGATGCAGCAGATCAACGCGGCCTACGAGCGGATGCTGAAGAGCGACGTGAAGTACCGGTTCGTGGTCGACATGGCGTCGATCAAGCACTGAGCGTCGCCGGGCGGCATGCACGATCGCCGCGCCGAAGCAAAAACGAAACGGGCCGCATGTTCGACATGCGGCCCGTTTTGCATCCTGCAACCGGAGGGTTCGACCGCTACGCGCACTGCGTAGCGCCGGCGCTCACTTCTTGTAGTCGTAGTCGATCGTCAGCGGTGCGTGATCGCTGAACTTGATGTCCTTGAAGATCGACGTGCTTTTCGCGGTGCCGGCCACGCCGGGCGTCGCGATCTGGTAGTCGATCCGCCACCCGACGTTCTTCGCATACGCCTGGCCGCGGTTGCTCCACCACGTGTACTGCTCGGCGCGCGGGTCGAGCGTGCGGAACACGTCGACATAACCGACATCGTCGAACAGCTTCGTGAGCCACTCGCGTTCTTCCGGCAGGCAGCCCGAGTTCTTCTGGTTGCTCTTCCAGTTCTTGATGTCGATTTCCTTGTGGACGATGTTCACGTCGCCGCACAGGATCACTTCGCGCTTCTTCTTGAGCTGGGCGAGGTGCGGCATGAACTCGTCCATGAAGCGGTACTTCGCCTGCTGGCGCTCGTCGCCGCTCGAGCCGGACGGCACGTACACCGACACGACCGACAGCTTGCCGTAGCGCGCCTCGACGTAGCGCCCCTCGGAATCGAATTCGCTGCTGCCGAAGCCGATGATCACGTCATCGGGCTCGTGGCGGCTGTATACGCCCGCGCCGCTGTAGCCCTTCTTCTCGGCGTGGTGGAAATAGCTCCTGAAGCCGTGCGGCTCGACGAATTCGGCCGGCAGGTCGTCGGCCGATACCTTGATTTCCTGCACGCACACGCAATCGGCGTTCTGTTCGCCGAGCCAGTCGAAGAAGCCCTTCTTCGCGGCGGAGCGGATGCCGTTCAGGTTGGCGGTAATCACTCGCATCATGTCGGGTTCCGTTCAGTTCGATGTTTTACAGGGTGGCAGCTTAACGGATCTTCACGCCTTCGAGCTCGGGCTTCGGCGGCGGGAATTCCAGCTTCATGTCGGTCATCGTGCGCAGCAGCAGCTCGGCGATCATCACGTTGCGGTGCGTCTTCGAGTCCGCCGGGATCACGTACCACGGCGCATGTTCGGCCGACGTCGCGGCGAGCGCGTCGCGGTACGCGGACTGGTACGCGTCCCAGTGCTTGCGCGCGTCGAGATCGGAGATGTCGAATTTCCAGTGCTTGGTCGGATCGTCGATGCGCGCCTGCAGCCGCTCGCGCTGCTCGTCCTTCGAGATGTGCAGGAAGCACTTGATGATGGTCGTGCCGTTCTCGACCAGCATCGTCTCGAAATCGCGGATCTGCCGGTAGCGGCGCTCGCATTCCTTGCTGTCGATCGCGTCGAGCACGCGCGGCACGAGCACGTCTTCATAGTGGCTGCGGTTGAAGATCGCGAGCTCGCCCGCGGCCGGCACCTGCGCATGCACGCGCCACAGGAAGTCGTGCGCGGCCTCGATCGGCGTCGGCGCCTTGAACGGCACGACGCGCAGGCCGAGCGGATCGACCTCGCGGAACACCGCGCGCACGGTGCCGTCCTTGCCGCTGGTATCCATCCCCTGCAGCACGAGCAGCACGCGCTTCTTCTGCTGCGTGTGCAGGCGCTCCTGCTGCACGTCGAGCTCGGTCGACACGGCCGACAGCCGTTCGCGGTCGGCCTCCTTCGACCCGGACGAAAACGGCTTCGCGGCCGGGTCGAACGCATCGAGCTTGAATGCGGCGGCTTCCTTCTCGCGCGTGCTGGTCGGCACACGGAAATCGTCGAGCGACGGTTGTTTCGCCATTCGTTCCTCCGTTGGACGGTGTGGTGCATACGATAACGCACCCACCAAACGCGATGGGCCGCCCCGAACAGGTTCGGGGCGGCCCATCGTCAAGCGCGGTTCAGGCGCGCGATCATGTTCAGCCGAGCTTTTTCTTCAGCAGTTCGTTGACCTGCTGCGGATTGGCCTTGCCCTTCGTCGCCTTCATCGCCTGGCCGATCAGCGCGTTGAACGCCTTTTCCTTGCCCGCGTGGAATTCCTCGACCGACTTCGCGTTCGCCGCGAGCACCTCGTCGATGATCGCTTCCAGCGCGCCGGTGTCGGAGATCTGCTTCAGCCCCTTCGCGTCGATGATGCGGTCGGCCGCGCCTTCGTCGTCCGCCTTCTCGTCCCAGATCGTCGAGAAGATTTCCTTCGCGATCTTGTTCGAGATCGTGCCGTCGGCGATGCGCTGCAGCACGAGTGCAAGCTGGGCCGCCGAAACCGGAATCGCGTCGATCTCGATGCCGTCGCGGTTCAGCTGCGACGACACGTCGCCCATCAGCCAGTTCGCGGCGATCTTCGCGTTCGCCGCGCCGGCCTTCGCGACCACGGCCTCGAAATACGCGGCCATCGCCTTGCTCGACGTCAGCACGCCCGCGTCGTACGCGGACACGCCGTACTGCTCGACGAAGCGCTGCTGCATCGCGGCCGGCAGCTCGGGCATCCCGGACTGCACGCGCTCGATCCAGTCCTGGCCGATCACGAGCGGCATCAGGTCGGGGTCGGGGAAGTAGCGGTAATCGTGCGCGTCTTCCTTGCTGCGCATCGAACGCGTCTCGCGCTTGTCCGGATCGTAGAGGCGCGTTTCCTGCACGACTTCGCCGCCATCCTCGATCAGCTCGATCTGGCGACGCACTTCGTAGTTGATTGCTTCCTCGAGGAACCGGAACGAGTTCAGGTTCTTGATTTCCGCGCGCGTGCCGAACTTCTCCTGGCCGACCGGTCGCACCGACACGTTCGCGTCGCAGCGGAACGAGCCTTCCTGCATGTTGCCGTCGCAGATGCCGAGCCACACGACCAGCGCGTGCAGCGCCTTCGCATACGCCACGGCCTCGGCCGCGCTGCGCATTTCCGGCTCCGTGACGATCTCGAGCAGCGGCGTGCCCGCGCGGTTCAGGTCGATCCCCGTCATCGCGGCGAAGTCTTCATGCAGCGACTTGCCCGCATCTTCCTCGAGGTGCGCGCGGGTCAGGTTGACCGTCTTCTCGTACGCTTCCTTGCCGGCCTTTTCGTTGGCGGGCACCTGGATCGTGATCTGGCCGCCCTGCACGACCGGAATCTCGTACTGGCTGATCTGATAGCCCTTCGGCAGATCGGGGTAGAAATAATTCTTGCGCGCGAAGATGCTGCGCGGCGCGATGGTCGAGCCGATCGCGAGGCCGAAGCGGATCGCGCGTTCGACCGCGCCGCGGTTCAGCACCGGCAGCACGCCCGGCAGCGCCAGGTCGACCGGGCACGCCTGCGTGTTCGGCTCGGCGCCGAACTGCGTCGATGCGCCCGAGAAAATCTTCGAAACGGTCGACAGTTGCGCGTGCGTCTCGAGACCGATAACGACTTCCCATTGAGTAGCCATGCTTACACCCCTGCCGGAACTTGCTTGTGCCAGTCGGTCGCGCGCTGGAACGCGTCGGCGACCTGCAGCATCCGGGCTTCGTTGAAATAGTTGCCGATGATCTGCAGGCCGACCGGGCGCTTCGCGTTCGCGCCCGCGCCGAAGCCGCACGGCACGCTCATGCCGGGCAGGCCGGCGAGGCTCACCGACAGCGTGTAGACATCCGCGAGATACATCTGCACCGGATCGTCGCCCTTCGCGCCGAGATCCCATGCGACCGTCGGCGATGCCGGGCCCATGATCACGTCGCAGGACTTGAACGCTTCCTGGAAATCCTGCGCGATGATGCGGCGGATCTTCTGCGCCTGCAGGTAGTACGCGTCATAGTAGCCGTGCGACAGCACGTACGCGCCGACGAGAATCCGGCGCTTCACCTCGGGGCCGAAGCCTTCGGCGCGCGACTTCTTGTACATGTCGAGCAGGTCGCCGTACTGCGCGGCGCGATGGCCGAAGCGCACGCCGTCGAAACGCGACAGGTTCGACGACGCCTCGGCCGGCGCGATCACGTAGTACACGGGGATCGACAGTTCCGTCTTCGGCAGCGACACGGGCACGAGCGTCGCGCCGAGCGCCTCATACTGCTTCAGTGCCGCGTCGATCGCCGCGCGCACGTCGTCGGCGAGGCCGTCGCCGAAATACTCGTTCGGCAGGCCGATGCGCAGGCCCGCGAGCGGCTTGCCCGCGTCGTTGCCGGCCGCCCACGGCTGGCCGAGGTGGCGCGTGAAATCCTCGTCGTCGTGCTCGAGGCTCGTCGAGTCGCGCTCGTCGAAGCCGGCCATCGCATTGAGCAGCAGCGCGCAGTCCGACGCGCTCTGCGCCATCGGGCCGCCCTGGTCGAGCGACGATGCGAACGCGATCATCCCGTAGCGCGACACGCGGCCGTAGGTCGGCTTGATGCCCGTCACGCCCGCGAACGACGCGGGCTGGCGAATCGAACCGCCGGTGTCGGTGCCGGTCGCGGCCGGCGCGAGGCGCGCGGCGACGGCGGCCGAACTGCCGCCCGAGCTGCCGCCCGGCACCGCGTTCGTGTCCCACGGGTTCTTCACCGCGCCGAACGCCGAGTTCTCGTTCGACGAGCCCATCGCGAACTCGTCCATGTTGGTCTTGCCGAGCGTGACCATGCCGGCCGCCTGCAGGCGGGCGACGACGGTCGCGTCGAACGGGCTTTCATAATTCGCGAGCATCTTCGAGCCGGCGGTCGAGCGCCAGCCGCGCGTGACGAAGACATCCTTGTGCGCGATCGGCAGGCCGGTGAGCGCGCCGCCCGCGCCGCGCGCGAGCTCCGCGTCGGCGGCTTTCGCCTGCGCGAGGGTCAGATCGGCGTCGACGTGGACGAACGCGTTCAGGTCGCGCGCGGCGTCGATCCGTTTCAGGTAGTGCTGCGCGAGCTCGACGGCCGAGCATTCCTTGGCAGCGAGCGCGGCGCGCAGTTCGGTCAGGCTTTTTGCGTGCATTGAGTGGTTTTCCTGGGAATTCTGGGTGGCGCGCGGCGCTGGCCGGCCGGCGCGCTTGTCATCGAATGCTTACTCGATCACCTTCGGCACGAGATAGAGGCCGTCCTGGACGGCCGGCGCCGGACGCTGGTTGTCGTCGCGATCGACGACTTCCGTCACGGCGTCGTCGCGCAGGCGCTGCGCGACTTCCTGGATCTGTTCGATCGGGTGGGCGAGCGGCGCGATGCCGGCGGTGTCGACCGCCTGCATCTGCTCGACGAGGCCGAAGAATTCATTGAGCTGGCCGAGCATGTGCTCGGCGTCGGCGTCGGCCATTTCGAGTCGCGCCAGGTGCGCGATGCGTTTCACATCGGTCAGGGTCAGGGCCATGCGATCACCGGAAAAACAAGGCTGCGCAGCGCATCAAAAGCAGCACTGCGGCGGGGGGTTGGAGGGTGCGATCCCACCCTCAAAAATCGGGACCGAAGCGGCAAAAATACCGCCCGTTTCGATTCAAATACCGTGAAATTATAAGGTATCATTACGCGTTCGACCCAAACCCGGCAGCCTTTTCCCGCACCGTTTCGCCCCGCTTCGGCGAGCCGTGCGTGCTTCGTGCGATCCCCGGTAGACATCACTCGCAGCTTCGTGCGCCGCGGCGGCCGCTTCCGCCACGCTTCCCGAGGCTGTTATTTTTTCCGCTGCCGCCCTCAGCGCTCGCTATACAGGGCCGGCCCAGAGCGAAACAGGATTCTGAATGTTCGGTTTTTTGCGCAGCTACTTCTCCAACGATCTCGCGATCGACCTCGGCACCGCAAACACCCTGATCTACATGCGCGGCAAGGGCATCGTGCTCGATGAGCCGTCCGTCGTGTCGATTCGCCAGGAAGGCGGCCCCAACGGTAAAAAGACGATCCAGGCGGTCGGCAAGGAAGCCAAGCAGATGCTCGGCAAGGTGCCGGGCAACATCGAGGCGATCCGCCCGATGAAGGACGGCGTGATCGCCGACTTCACCGTCACCGAGCAGATGATCAAGCAGTTCATCAAGACGGCGCACGAGTCGCGCATGTTCTCGCCGTCGCCGCGCATCATCATCTGCGTGCCGTGCGGCTCGACCCAGGTCGAGCGCCGCGCGATCAAGGAAGCCGCGCACGGCGCCGGCGCATCGCAGGTCTACCTGATCGAGGAGCCGATGGCGGCCGCGATCGGCGCGGGCCTGCCGGTGTCGGAAGCCACCGGCTCGATGGTCGTCGACATCGGCGGCGGCACGACGGAAGTCGGCGTGATCTCGCTCGGCGGCATCGTGTACAAGGGCTCGGTCCGCGTCGGCGGCGACAAGTTCGACGAGGCGATCGTCAACTACATCCGCCGCAACTACGGGATGCTGATCGGCGAACAGACCGCCGAGGCGATCAAGAAGGAAATCGGCTCCGCGTTCCCGGGCTCCGAAGTCAAGGAAATGGAAGTGAAGGGCCGCAACCTGTCGGAAGGCATTCCGCGCAGCTTCACGATCTCCAGCAACGAAATCCTCGAAGCGCTGACCGATCCGCTGAACCAGATCGTGTCGTCGGTGAAGATCGCGCTCGAACAGACGCCGCCGGAACTCGGCGCCGACATCGCCGAACGCGGGATGATGCTGACGGGCGGCGGCGCGCTGCTGCGCGACCTCGACCGCCTGCTCGCGGAAGAAACCGGCCTGCCGGTGCTCGTCGCGGAAGATCCGCTCACCTGCGTCGTGCGCGGTTCGGGCATGGCGCTCGAGCGCATGGACAAGCTGGGCAGCATCTTCTCGTACGAGTGATCGGCTAGGGGGCTGTTTTCCCATGAAACGTACGTGCGAATGCCCGAAATCGGTCGCAGGGCAAGAAGTGAGGAGCGCCGTTTGGCCGCGCCAAACAAGCGACGAACGACGCCGCCATGCGGCCGATTTCGGGCATTCCCGTGGAATGAATTTTAAATTTGGGGTTGCCCCGAAACGGGCCGCTCGCTACGTCATGCTCCTTGCGAATACGTTCAGTATTCGCGGCGTCGCGATCCTTGCGAGCGGCCCGTTTCGGGGCAACGCACGCACGTTTCATGGGAAAACAGCCCCCCAGTTTCCTTGACATGACGCACCTGCGGCGTGGCCGGATCGCTCGTTTAGAACGAACCGCCGCGCCGTTTGCGCGTCTGAGCATCATTTAACCGATCACACGCGCCCGGCGCCGACCATGGAATACAGTCCGCCGCCCCTCTTCAAGCAAGGTCCGCCCGCGCTCGCGCGGCTCATCTTCTTCGTTGCCCTCGCCATCGCGCTCCTCGTGTCGGACGCGCGCTTCAGCACGCTCGAAATCCTGCGCGGCGTGCTCGGCACCGTGCTCTATCCGCTGCAGCGCGCCGCGCTCGTGCCGCGCGACCTGTTCATGGGCGCGGCCGACATCGCCGTCACCGGCTCGTCGCTGCGTCACGAGAACGACGACCTCCGCAAGCGCAACCTGCAACTGTCGACGCAGGCCAACCAGGCCGCCGTGCTCGCGCAGGAAAACATGCACCTGCGCGCGGTGCTCGAGCTGCGCCAGCACATCGCGACGCAATCGACGCCGGTCGAGATCCAGTACGACACGAGCGATCCGTTCACGCAGAAGATCGTGGTCGGGCAAGGTTCGCAGCAGGGCATCCAGAAGGGCGCGCCCGTCGTCAGCGAGGACGGCGTGGTCGGCCAGGTCACGCGCGTGTTCCCGCTGCAATCCGAAGTCACGCTGGTCACCGACCGCGATCTCGCGATTCCGGTGCAGGTGCTGCGCACCGGCTTGCGCAGCGTGATCTACGGCACGCCGAAGGGCGATTCGCTCGACCTGCGCTTCGTGCCGACGAGCGCGGATCTCGTCGTTGGCGACGAACTCGTCACGAGCGGCCTCGACGGCGTCTATCCGCCCGGCCTGCCGGTCGCGAAGGTCGCGCACGTCGACAAGCTCGCCGATACCGCATTCGCGCGCGTGACCTGCGCGCCGGTCGCGGCCGTGCGCGGCGCGCGCCAGATGCTCGTGCTGCATTACCAGAACGACATCCCGCCGCGCCCGGCCGAGCTCGAACCGGCCGCCGACAAGAACGCGAAGGGTGGCAAGAAGGGCGCGAAAGCCGCCGCGAAGGGCGCGAAAGCCGACCAGCCCGACGCGAACGCGAAGCCGGCCGCCGCGGCCCAGCCCGGCGCGAAGCCCGCGCCGGCTGCGCCCGCCGCGCCCGCGGCCGCCCCCGCGAAGCCTGCAGCCGGGCAACCAGGAGCCCAGCGATGAACCGCCCGCAATACATCCTGCAGCCGGTCAATCCGTACTTCATCGTCTTCAGCCTCGCCGCCGCGTTCCTGCTGAACCTGATGCCGTGGGGCCGCCTGCCCGGCGTGCCCGATTTCGTCGCACTCGTGCTGCTGTTCTGGAACATCCACCAGCCGCGCAAGGTCGGGATGGGCGTCGCGTTCGCGCTCGGCATCCTGATGGACGTGCATGACGCGGGGCTGCTCGGCGAGCACGCGCTCGCCTATACGCTGCTGTCGTACGGCGCGATCACGATTCACCGCCGCGTGCTGTGGATGCCGATCGGCGTGCAGGTGCTGTATGTCACGCCGCTGCTCGTCGTCGCGCAGCTCGTGCCGTTCGTGATCCGTCTCGTGATGGGCGCCGCGTTCCCGGGCTGGCGCTACCTGGTCGACGGCTTCGTCGAGGCCGCGCTGTGGCCGATCGCGAGCCACCTGCTGCTGATGCCGCAACGCCGCCCGGTCGATCCGGACGATACGCGCCCCATCTGAGCCGGACCGACCTTTGAATACTCGCCGCCCCCAAACCCGCCGCGCGCCGCGCTCCGGGGCGGCACCTCGCCCGCCCGCGTGCGGGCCGGACAGACGCTCAACCGCATGACCGAATTCAACGACACCCAACAGCAGCTCTCGAAGTTCCGCCTGCGCGTCGCGGCGGCGGGCGTGTTCGTGTTCGTCTGCTTCGGGCTGCTCGCGAGCCGCTTCTTCTACCTGCAGCTGATGCAGCACGGCAAATACGCGCTGCAGGCCGAGGAAAACCGCATCTCGGTCGCACCGATCGTGCCGAACCGCGGGATCATCACCGACCGCAACGGCGTGATCCTCGCGAAGAACTATTCGGCCTACACGCTCGAGGTCACGCCGTCGAAGCTCGACGACACGCTCGACAACACGATCGACAAGCTGTCCGAGATCATCCCGATCGACGCACGCGACCGCCGCCGCTTCAAGAAGCTGCAGGAAGACTCGAAGAACTTCGAGAGCCTGCCGATCCGCACGCGGCTCACCGACGCGGAAGTCGCGCGCTTCACCGCGCAGCGCTTCCGCTTCCCCGGCGTCGACGTGCGTGCGCGGCTGTTCCGCCAATATCCGCTCGGCACGACCGCCGCGCACGTGATCGGCTACATCGGCCGGATCTCGAAGCGCGACCAGGATCGTATCGACGCGATGAGCGACGACAACGACAGCGACCAGGAAAACTACGATCCGCGCCGCGACGCGAACAACTACAAGGGCACCGACTACATCGGCAAGATCGGCGTCGAGCAAAGCTATGAGACCGAACTGCACGGGCTGACGGGCTTCGAGGAAGTCGAGGTGACGGCCGGCGGCCGGCCCGTGCGCACGCTGTCGCGCACGCAGGCGACACCCGGCAACAACCTCGTGCTGTCGCTCGACATCGGTCTGCAGCAGGTCGCCGAGCAGGCGTTCGCCGGCAAGCGCGGCGCGCTCGTCGCGATCGAGCCGAAGACGGGCGACGTGCTCGCGTTCGTGTCGTCGCCGAGCTTCGACCCGAATTCGTTCGTCGACGGCATCGACCAGCAGACCTGGGACGAGCTGAACACCTCGACCGACAAGCCGCTGCTGAACCGCCCGCTGCACGGCACCTACCCGCCCGGCTCGACGTACAAGCCGTTCATGGCGCTCGCGGGCCTGACGCTCGGCAAGCGCTCGCCGGGCTGGGGCTTCCAGGATCCCGGCTACTTCACGTTCGGCGGCCACACGTTCCGCAACGACGTGCGCTCGGGCCAGGGCTGGGTCGACATGAACAAGGCGATCATGGTGTCGAACGACACCTACTTCTACATGCTCGCGCGCGACCTCGGCGTGAACGCGATCGCGAACTTCATGAAGCCGTTCGGCTTCGGCCAGATCACCGGGATCGACATCCAGGGCGAAGCGCGCGGGATCCTGCCGTCGACCGACTGGAAGAAGAAGGCATTCAAGAAGGCCGCGCAGCAGAAGTGGTTCGACGGCGAGACGATCAGCCTCGGGATCGGCCAGGGCTACAACTCGTTCACGATCCTGCAGCTCGCGCACGCGACCGCGACGCTCGCGAACAACGGCGTGGTGATGAAGCCCCACCTCGTGAAGGAAGTCGAGGATCCGATCACGCGCGGGCGCCGCCTGACCGTGCCGAAGGAAAGCGAAACGATCCCGCTCAAGCAGGCCGACATCGACGTCGTGAAGCGCGGGATGGAGAACGTGATCGAGAACCCGTCCGGCACCGCGTACAAGGTGTTCCGCGGCGCGCCGTACCTCGCCGCCGGCAAGACCGGTACCGCTCAGGTGTTCTCGCTGCAGGGCTCCAACTACAAGGGCCACCTGCTCGCCGAGCACCTGCGCGACCACGCACTGTTCATCGCGTACGCGCCGGTCGACCATCCGCAGATCGCCGTGGCGCTGGTCGTCGAGAACGGCGGCTGGGGTGCGCAGGCCGCGGGCCCGATCGCGCGCCGCGTGCTCGACTTCTTCCTCGTCGAACGCCAGAACCCGCAGAACGAGGCCGCGGCCGTGGCTGCCGCGGCGTCGGCGACCGAACCCGTCAACGCACCGGTGATCGGCGACGCGAACAAGCCCGCCGCCGTCGCGGCCGGCTTCAAGGCGCTGCCGCAGCCCGTCGTGCCGACCGCGGCCAGCGCGGCCGATGCGGCGTCGGCCGCGTCGGCGCCCGATGCGTCGGGCGCGGCCGGAGCAAGCGCGGCGCAACCGGCCGAAGCGAGCGCCGCGGCGCCGAGGGCCGCGAGCCTGCCGCCGATCCGGCGCCCGCACCGGCCGCGCCGGCCCGCCAGCGACGCGCAGCCGCTCGTCGCCACGCCGCGGGACGACAACCACCGTGCGACGGCCCCCGCGAAAGCGGCAGACGCCGGCACCGCTCATTAACGGAGAAAGGCATGCAATTCGACAAGCGCGCCTGGCTCGACAAGATCAAGCAGATGTTCGCGGGCTTCGACCGCCCGCTCGCCCTCATCGTGTTCCTGCTGCTGTGCGTCGGCATCGTCACGCTCTACAGCGCGGCGATCGACATGCCGGGGCGCGTCGAGGATCAATTGCGCAACATCCTGCTGACGTTCGTGCTGATGTGGGTGATCGCCAACATCCCGCCGACCACGCTGATGCGCTTCGCGGTCCCGCTCTATACGTTCGGGGTCACGCTGTTGATCGCGGTCGCATTGTTCGGGATGACCAAGAAGGGCGCGAAGCGCTGGCTGAACGTCGGCGTCGTGATCCAGCCGTCGGAGATCCTCAAGATCGCGACGCCGCTGATGCTCGCGTGGTACTACCAGCGCCGCGAAGGCGGGCTGCGCTGGTACGACTTCCTCGCCGCGTTCGGGATCCTGATGGTGCCGGTCGGACTGATCGCGAAGCAGCCCGACCTCGGCACGGGCCTGCTCGTGTTCGCCGCAGGCTTCTTCGTGATCTACCTCGCCGGCCTGTCGTTCAAGCTGATCGTGCCGGTGCTCGTCGCGGGCGTGATCGCGGTCGGGTCGATCGCCGTGTTCGAGGAGCGCATCTGCCAGCCCGAAGTGCAGTGGCCGCTGATGCACGACTACCAGAAGCACCGCGTGTGCACGCTGCTCGACCCGACCTCCGACCCGCTCGGCAAGGGCTTCCACACGATCCAGGCCGTGATCGCGATCGGTTCGGGCGGCGTGCTCGGCAAGGGCTACCTGAAAGGCACGCAGGCGCACCTCGAATTCATTCCGGAGAAGCACACCGACTTCATCTTCGCGGTGTTCTCGGAGGAATGGGGGCTGGTCGGCGGGCTCGTGCTGCTGACGCTGTACATGGCGCTGATCGCGCGCGGGCTCTATATCGCCGCGCAGGGCGCGACGCTGTTCGGGCGCCTGCTCGCAGGCTCGCTCACGCTCGCGTTCTTCGTCTACGCGTTCGTCAACATCGGGATGGTAAGCGGCGTGCTGCCGGTCGTCGGCGTGCCGTTGCCGTTCATGAGTTACGGCGGCACTGCGCTTACGACGCTCGGCATCGCGATCGGGATGATCATGAGCGTCGGGCGGCAGCGGCGGCTGATGAAGAGCTGACCGCGCGGCACGGCCGCAGCAAGGAAAAACGGCGCCCCGGCGCCGTTTTTTACGTGCGTTTCGAACGCGGCAACCTAGCGCGCCGCCCGCTCACTGCGGCGCCGCGCGCGGGTTCCCCGGCTCCGCGCCGCCGCCCGATGCCGGCCCCGGCGACTTCAGCCGCGCGCTCAGCTCCTTGAATTTCAGCCCGGCCGTCTCGTCGCCCTGCGCGGCCGCGGCCGCGTAGTACGCACGCGCGATGTTCAGGTTCTGCTCGACGCCGTCGCCGCCGCGCTCGTAGAACGACGCGGTCACGTACTGCGCGGTCGGCTCGCCCGCGTCGGCGGCCTGCTTGTACCACACGAACGCCTGCCGGTTGTCGCGCGGCGTGCCGCGCCCGTCGAGGAACTGGTTCGCGAGCGACAGCGCGGCCTGCACATGCCCCTGCTTCGCCGCCCGCAGGAACCAGCGATGCGCTTCGGCCGGATTGCGCGCGACGAACTCGCCGTCGTCGAACATCCGGCCGTACACGTACTGCGCATGCGACATGTTCGCGTCGGCCGCGCGCTTCAGCCAGCGCAACCCTTCGTCGACGTTTGCCGTCACGCCTTCGCCCGTCAACAGCATCATCGCGTAGTTGAACTGCGCGAGACGGTCGCCGCGCTCGGCCGCGTCGTGGAACTGCACCAGCGCCGCACGATAGTCGCCGGCGTTGTAGTCGGCGACCGCCGATTGCGTCTCGCGTGACGGATCGGACTTCGCTTGCGGCGCGCCCTGCGCGGCCGCCGCGACACACACGGCCCACAGGCCGAGCATCGCGCCGAACCGCCCACGCGCACCGGTCGCACCCTGCGCGCGCCTGCAAGACGCGCCGTCGCCACCGTTCATGACCGTACCTCCTGCAGCGCTTGCCGCGTCGCACGCAGCAGCCAGCTCACGTCGGCCGACAGCGTGATCATCCGGTAGCCGGCCTCGCGGTACTGCCGAGCACCCGCCGCGTCGCCCGCGAAAATGCCGACCGCGACGCCGGCCTGCTTGCCGGCCGCGAGCACGCGCGCCATCGCGGTTTCGACGTCCGGGTGGCGAATGTCGCCGAGATGCCCGAGGCTCGCCGCGAGATCGGCCGGGCCGATGAACAGGCAATCGACGCCGGGCGTCGCCGCGATCCGCTCGACTTCGTCGACGCCGCGTGCCGATTCGATCTGCACGATCACCGCGACCTGCGCGTTCGCCGTCTGCAGGTAATCGCGGCGCATGCCGAACGCCGCCGCGCGCACCATGCCCGCGACGCCGCGCAGCCCGTCCGGCGATTCGGGCGACGGGAAGCGCGTGAGCCGCACCGCGTGCGCGGCGTCGTCGGGCGTCTCGATGCACGGATACATCAGCGTCCGTGCGCCGGCGTCGAGCGCGCGCTTCACGAGCCACGGCTCGCGCGCCGGCACGCGCACGACGGGCTCGCTCGGCAGGTGCGCGGCAGCGATCGCGCGCAACTGCGAGGCGACGTCGCGGCTGTCGTTCGGCGCGTGTTCCATGTCGATGCAGAGCCAGTCGTAGCCGGCGTGCGCGAGCGCTTCCGCGGCCGAGTCGCTGCCGAGCGACAGCCACAGGCCGTACAGCGGCTCGTCGCCGTCGCGCAGGCGTTGTTTGAGGGAATTGGTGAGCGTGCTCATCGATACGGCCTCCTGGACGGAACGGCAATCGAACGGGACAAGCAACAGGCGAAGCGGGGCGCAACACGCCGCGCAGCGCAGCAAGACGGCGGCGCCAGACCGCGCCCTGAAACGTTAGTCGGCCGTGGGCGGCCGATCTGACAGCGCGGGCCGCGCGACGGCGCACGGATGCGTTTTTCGGTGCCACGCAACGATCATAGCGCGGCGTTACGCGGAATGTGGGAATGGGCGGGGAGCAGCGCCGGCGCGGGACGAGGCCGCGAGGCGCAGTGGCAGGCAGCCCGCGCCGGTCGGCAGGGCTGCCGGGAAGGCAGGATCAGCGGCCGGGCTGGCGCTCGACGTCGGCCCAGCAGTTCGGCGTTTCGTACAGCCGCACGCGCTCGAGGCGCAGGTTCACGCCGTAGTGCGCGTCGTACACGTTCGCGAGGAGGTCGAACGCGATCGCCGCGAGGTTCTCGACGGTCGGGATCCGGTCGATCACGACGGTCTTGTGGTCGGCCATCTGTTCGAGGAACGAGCGCACGACATCGTCGCGCGCGTAGACCAGGAATGCGTGATCCCACTTGCTGACGAGGTGCTCCATCGCGAGCGCCTTCACGTCGGCGAAATCCATCACCATGCCGCGGTCGGGCGCGCCCTCGGTATCGACGAGATCGCCGCGCAACGTGATTTCGAGCACGTAGCGATGGCCGTGCAGGTTCCTGCACTGGCTGCGGTGATCGGGAATGCGGTGGCCCGCGTCGAATTCGAGTTTTCGGGTAATCAGCACGATGTCAAAAGCCGGGGCTCAGGGAATGTTCAGATATTTGTGGGTCTGCATCGACAGGCGCCACTGCGGATGACGCTTGCACCAGTCGATCGCGAGCTTCGTATTGAGGTCACGCGACGGGCCGTCCATCGGCTGGACGAGGAAATACTCGAAGTCGAGCTTCGCGTAGTCGGCCAGCCGCTGGTTGTCCTGCGGGATCACGACCTTCAGTTCGTTGCCCTTCGTGACGACGAGCGGCGCGTCGGCCTTCGGGCTCACGCAGATCCAGTCGATCGATTCGAGCACCGGCAGCGAGCCGTTGGTCTCGATCGCGATCTCGAAGCCGGCCGCGTGCAGTGCATCGACGAGCGGCTGGTCGAGCTGCAGCATCGGCTCGCCGCCCGTGCAGACGACGAAGCGGTGCGCTTCGCCCTCCGGCCACAGGCCGGCGATCGTCGCGACGAGCGCTTCGGCGTCCTTGAACTTGCCGCCGTTCTCGCCGTCGGTGCCGACGAAGTCCGTATCGCAGAAGCGGCACACGGCCTCCGCACGATCCTCTTCGCGGCCCGACCACAGGTTGCAGCCGGCGAACCGGCAGAACACGGCCGGCCGGCCCGCGTTCGCGCCCTCGCCCTGCAACGTGTAGAAAATTTCCTTGACCGCGTAAGTCATCGTTCTTCGTCCGGCTCGCGCCGCTCGTTGTCGATCAGAATCCGTTATCCATCAAGCGCCGCCCGCGCATCCGCGTCACAGCGGCGCTTCGGTCACCCGCTCGCCCTTCAGGTAGGCCTCGTAGCCGCGCTTGCGCAGCTTGCAGGCCGGGCACTCGCCGCAGCCGAAGCCCCAGTCGTGCAGTTCCGCGCGCTCGCCCACGTAGCACGTGTGCGTCTCGACGCGGATCAGTTCGACGAGCGCTTCGCCGCCGAGCTGTTCGGCAAGTTGCCACGTCTGCGCCTTGTCGAGCCACATCAGCGGCGTCTCGAGCACGATGCGCGTGTCCATCCCGAGGTTCAGCGCGACCTGCAGCGCCTTCATCGTGTCGTCGCGGCAGTCGGGGTAGCCCGAAAAATCGGTCTCGCACATCCCGCCGACCAGCACGCGCAGCCCGCGGCGATAGGCGATCGCCGCGGCGATCGTCATGAACATCAGGTTGCGGCCCGGCACGAACGTGTTCGGCAGGCCGTTCGCCGCCGTCTCGATCTCGATCGTGCGCGTCATCGCGGTATCGCTGATCGCGCCGAGCACCGACAGGTCGACCATGTGATCGTCGCCGAGCCGGTCCGACCACGCGGGAAACTTGTGCTTCAGCGCTTCGCGCACGCCTTCGCGACATTCGAGCTCGACACGATGGCGCTGGCCGTAATCGAAGCCAAGCGTCTCGACCGTCTGGTAGCGTTCGAGCGCCCATGCCACGCACGTGGCCGAGTCCTGCCCGCCGGAAAACAACACGAGCGCGCCGTCTTTAGCGTCTGTCCGAATCACCGTGATACTCCGTGAATGTATAGGCTCGCGTCGCGCTGCGCCCCGGGGCCGGCTGCCGCCGGGCGGCCCGACGCGTGCCGGCCTGCGCCGGCTCGACCAGTATAGGCAGCGCGGTCGGCCGCGAACGCGGCGGAGCGCTTATACCGCCCATCGCGCGGCATCGTTGCCGCGCATCACGGCGGCGCATGGCTGGCGGCCTGCCGTGCGCATGAAACGATGCGCTAAGTCATTGAGCGGGCACGGATTTTATCATGCCCCCGCGAATGCTGCCGCGCACGCCGCCTATGACACGCAATACCCACCACAAACGAAAAACCCCAAGAACCTTCCGATTCTTGGGGTTGGAACTGCTGGTGGCCTGGGACGGAATCGAACCATCGACACGCGGATTTTCAATCCGCTGCTCTACCAACTGAGCTACCGGGCCAACGAAGAATGAAAGTATATCGAGCTTTGCCAACCTGCTCAAGCGTTTTCGCAAAAAAATTTATATCGCGCCTTCGGACGGCTTCTTGCCGAGCTCGACGCCGAGTTGCTTGAGCTTGCGATACAGGTGCGTGCGCTCGAGGCCCGTCTTCTCCGCGACGCGCGTCATGCTGCCGTTCTCGCGCGCGAGGTGATATTCGAAGTACGCGCGCTCGAACGCATCGCGCGCTTCGCGCAACGGGATGTCGAACGGGATCGCGGCCGTCTGCCCCGCGAGGCCGAGTGCCGCTGCCATGTCGTCGCCGAGCGTCGGCAGCGCCGCCGCGGATGCAACCGCCGCGGAGCCCGCGGCCTGTCCGGCGCCGGCCTTCGCCGCCGCGTTCGCGGACACCGGCGCCGCGCCGCGTGCGAGACCGTGCTCGACGGACTTCAGCAGCTTCTGCAGCGCGATCGGCTTCTCGAGGAAATCGAGCGCGCCGATCTTCGTCGCCTCGACGGCCGTGTCGATCGTCGCGTGCCCGGACATCATGATCACGGGCATCGTCAGCAGCCCCTGCGCCGCCCATTCCTTGAGCAACGTGACGCCGTCGGTATCGGGCATCCAGATATCGAGCAGCACGAGATCGGGCGCCTGATTCAGCCGGTATTCCCGCGCGGCCTGCGCGTTCTCCGCTGCCTCGACGACATGTCCTTCATCGCTGAGGATCTCCGAGAGCAATTCCCGGATGCCCATTTCATCATCTACCACCAGGATGGTTGCCATTTACGCTGCCCTTGTCTGCTCACTTGCTTTTGTCTTGGCGGGGGTCGTCCCACCCTGCACGCCCGTTTCGGCGCCCGGCGCATCGCTCGCCATCTGCAGGAACAGGATCGACACCTGCGCACCCTCGACGGTCTCGCCGTGCATGCGATTGCGCAGATCGATCCGCGCACCGTGCTCGTCGACGATTTTCTTGACCGTGGCCAACCCGAGCCCCGTGCCCTTCGCCTTCGTCGTCACGTAAGGCTCGAACGCGCGGGTCAGAATGCGTGCCGGAAAACCGGGCCCATTGTCGGACACGGTAAGACGTACCGCGACGCGCGTTTTGCCCTCGGCGTCGGGATCGCCATATTCTACTGTCTTGGTTTCGATCAACACACGCGGATGCGCGGCTTCCGCGACCGAATCCTGCGCATTCTGCAGCAGGTTGTGGATCACCTGGCGCAGTTGCGTCGCATCGCCGCGAATCACCGGCAGCGACGGCGCGAGCTCGGCGACGATCGGACTCTTGCCCTCGCCGACACCATACAGCCCGAGCACCTCGCTCGCCAGTTCATTCAACTGCAGGTTCGCGAGCACCGCCGGCGGCGTGCGCGCGTATTCGCGGAAATCGTCGACCATCCGCTTCATCGCGGCCACCTGGTTGACGATCATCGTCGCACCGCGCTTGAGCACATCCGCGTCGGACGGCGAGAGCTTGTCGAACAGCTTCATCTGCAACCGCTCGGCCGACAACTGGATCGGCGTCAGCGGATTCTTGATCTCGTGCGCCAGCCGCCGCGCGACCTCGCCCCATGCAACCGAGCGCTGCGCGGAAATCACGTCGGAAATGTCGTCGAATACCACGACGTAACCGGACGTCTGCGGATCGTCGGCCTGCCCCTCGACCGTCGACACGAGGCGCGCGCCGCGCACGAGCAGCGTCAGCGGTTCGGTTTCGCCCGGCATCTCGATCGCGAACTGCTGCTGCCAGTGGCCGCGATCGCCGCTGCCGCCGTCGGACGCCGCCTCGCGATCGGCGAACGCCTTGCGCACCATCGCGCCGAACCCGGCGGCAACGCCGATCCGGTCGAGCGTCGTGCCGATCAGCGCGTTGAACGGCTGCCGGAAGATCCGCTCGGCGCCGCGGTTGGCCGTCGTCAGCCGGAACTGGCGGTCGAGCACGAACACGCCGGCCGTCAGGTTCGCGAGGATGCTCTCGAGGTACGTCTTCGAATGCTCGAGCGCGATGCGGTTCTTCTCGACCGCGAGCCGCGCCTCGGACAACTGGCGCGTCATCGCGTTGAACGACTGCGTGAGGAAGCCGAGCTCGTCGCGCGTCTTGATCTCGCGCTTCGGCGTGTAGTCGCCTTCCGTGATCTCCTTGGTGCCCTGCGCGAGCAGGAACAGCGGCCGCGCGAGCTGCTGGCCGAGCGCGAGCGCGAGCATCATCGCGATGAAGGTCGCGAGGAACAGCGCGAGCGTCAGCGTGCCGATGTACATCTTGCGCAGCCCCGTGCGGCCGAGCGATTTTTCCTGGTATTCGCGGTACGCGCGCTGCACGGCGTCCGCGTTGTGCGCGAGCGTCGGCGGCACCGGTTGCGTGAGCTGCAGGAACCGCTCCGCCGGTTGCAGCAGCGACGTCGTCGCATCGGGAATCGGCCGCACGACGCGCAGCCGCAGCGCGCCCTTCGCGCCGTGCGCGCGCGGGTCGCCGTCGACTTCCCCCTCGATCGCCGCGTACGCGCCGTGTTCGCGCGCCTGGCTCAGCATCAGCGACGTCGGCAGGTCGTCCGGAATCAGCGCCGCGAAATTGCCCGACGCCTGCGCGACGATATGCAGTTCGGGCGCCGCGCCCGAACCGCTGCGGCTCGGCTCGACGATCGTCGCGTCCTGCACGCCGAACTGGTCGCGCAGCCGCAGCAGCGTGAGCGTCGTGCCGTTCGTGTTCGCATCGACGCTCGCGAGCTGGTCGGACATCAGCCGCGCCTTCGTCTGCAGGTCGGACAACGACGCATCGAGCATCCCGCGGCCGAGATTCAGGCCGGCCGTCAGCGCGGTCTCGACGTTCACGTCGAACCACGACTCGATACTGCGCGACACGAACTGGTACGACACGATGTAGATGATCCCGCCCGGCACCACGCCGACGAGCGCGAAGAACACCGCGAGCTTCGCGAGCAGCCGCGTGCCGAACTTGCCCTTCCTCAGGCGCACGACGATCATCCCGATCAGCCCGAGCACCACGAGCAGGAACACGAGCGCGACGACGATGTTGGTCGCGTACAGCCACGAGTAGTAGCGATCGAAGAATTCGGTGTTCGCGCTCGCGGCCGCGAGCAGCACGAGCAGCAGCAGTGCGGTCAGCGCGACGGTCGAGACGATCACGCGAACGAGGAGGCTCTTCCCGCTGGCCGCGCGGCGCACTTTATTTAGCACGTTCGGTCACCGTGAAGTTGAAGCGCTTCCAGTCCGACCCGAGCGTCCAGTCGCGGTTGTTCACGGCATCGACCTGGAACGGCTTCGGCATCAGCGCCGTATCGAGTTGCATCCGCACCGATGCGAGGTAGGTTTCCCCCAGGCGCACCTGGTTGCGGTCGATCACGTGCCACGACGTGATGTGCCGGACCACCGCGAGCGCGTCCTTCAGCGACGGGAAGCCGAGCTGCAGGCCGCCCGTCGACACGCGGTACTCGCGCGTGAGCGGCTGGAACGACAGGCGGATCGTCTGTGACACCGATACCGGCTGTTCGTCAAGCCAGTACCAGCGCGCGCGGCTCAACTCGAAATCCGTCGTGAAATACACCGGAATGCCTTTGTTGACGGCATCCTCGAGGTTCGGATTCAGTTCGAAATCGAAACGGGCGTCGAGGCTCCAGCCGCTTCCGTCGGCCTGGAGCGACGCGCGCTGCACGGCGATCGACTGGGCATGCGCCGGCCGGACGACGGCCAGGCACAGCGTCAACGCGACCATCAGGACGGCCGCGAGCCGAAGTGGAAAAAGGTGTTTGATCGTCACCGTTTCTGAAACCGCGCGTAGAAAAATCCGTCGTGATCGGTGTTCTGGTCGAGTGCGCCGACGGCAGCCCCTCCCTGCACTCCGCCCGGCAGCAGTTGGCCGGGGGCGTCCAATCGTACCGCATCTTCACAGGCCGCTTCAAACCAGCGGGCCTGCAACTCGCCTTCTTCGGGGAAGATCGAACAGGTCACGTAAAGCAGTTCGCCGCCCGGCTTCACGAGCGGCCACAGCGCCGACAGGATGCGGCGCTGTTCCGCGACGAGCGCCGGGATGTCGGCTTCGCGGCGCAGCCAGCGAATGTCGGGATGCCGCCGCACGATGCCCGATGCCGAGCACGGCACGTCGGCCAGGATACGGTCGAACGGGCGCCCGTCGTACCACGCGTCGGGCGCACCCGCATCGCCGACACACACGTCCGCTGCGAGCGACAGGCGCACGAGGTTCTCGCCGATGCGCGCGGCACGCGTCGCGTCGCTTTCGAGCGCGACGACTTCCGCATCGGCCAGTTCGAGAATATGGCCGGTCTTGCCGCCGGGCGCCGCGCACGCGTCGAGCACGCGCATGCCGTCGCGCGCACCGAGCCATTCGGCCGCGAGCTGCGCGCCGGCGTCCTGCACCGACACCACGCCGTCGGCGAATCCCGGAATGCGCTCGACCGGCAGCGCCGATGCAAGCCGTACTGCATGCCGGCCGATTGCGGTCGCTTCGATCCCGCTCGCGCGCAGCGTGTCGAGATACGCATCGACGCTTGCACGGCGCGCGTTCACGCGCAGCGTCAGCGGCCCCTGGCGCTCGCCGGCCGCGAGGATCGCCTGCCATGTGTCGGGCCACGCGCGCTTCACCGCATCGACCCACCATGCACGGTAATTCCAGCGCGCGACGGCGTCGTCCTGCATCGCCGCGACAAGCGCATCGCGCTCGCGCAGGAAACGGCGCAGCACCGCGTTGACCATTCCCTTCGCGAACGCATATTCGCGCCGCGCGCCGATCACGCTGACCGCTTGGTCAACAACCGTGAACGCCGGATATGCGGCATCGTCCGCCGGGTCGAGCAGCAGCGCGAACGCGCCGGCGAGCACCGCATGCACGTGCGCGGGCGGCGCCTTGCTGACGAACTTGCCGATCAGCCAGTCCGCGCTGCCGAGGCGACGCATCGTCCGGTACGCGACGTCCTGCGTCGCGCCGCGCGCAAGCGCCTGCGCACCGGACGCCATCTGCGCGAATACCGCCGAGAGTGCTGCCGGCAGCGCGGTACCGCGCCGTACCGCATCGACCGCCTGCGCGGCCGCGTCGAGTGCGAAGCCGAGCGATTCGGGCGCAAGGTGCAGCGCGGACAGGCGCGCCGGGCGGCCGGAAGAAGACGGGGCGGAAGAACGGGTTCGGGTCATTGGAGCGGAATCGGCAAACAGGCGCGGCAAACAAGCGCGGCAAACGGCGGGATCGCGGCCGCGTGGCAGCCGCAATCCCAAACCGCGCATTGTAGCGTGCGACCATGCGGCCCCTTTGGCCCCTTTACGGCGCGCACAAATGAAACACCCCGCAGCGCGAAGCGTGCGGGGTGACGGGGCGGACGCCACGCGGCAACGGCCGCGCGGTGCGCCAGGACTTAATCGAAGCGGCCGGTACGCGCCATCTCCATCAGGCGCGCGATGCGTTCCTCGGTGGCCGGGTGCGTCGAGAACAGGTTCTGCAGGCCGCCGCCGTGCAGCGGGTTCATGATCATCATCTGCGCGGTGGCCGGATGCGCTTCGGCCGCCTGGAACGGGATGCCGGCCGCATAGCGATGGATCTTGTCGAGCGCGGTCGCGAGCGACTGCGGATCGCCGGAAATCTGCGCGCCGCCGCGGTCGGCCTCGAACTCGCGTGCCCGCGAAATCGCCATCTGGATCAGCGCGCCGGCGATCGGCGCGAGCAGCGCGACCGCAATACCCGCGATCGGGTTGGCCGGCCGGCCGTTCTCGTCACGCCCGCCGAAGAACATCGCGAAGTTCGCCAGTGCCGAGATCGCGCCCGCCATCGTCGCGGTGATCGTCGAGATCAGGATGTCGCGGTGTTTCACGTGCGCGAGCTCGTGCGCCATCACGCCGCGCATCTCGCGCTCCGACAGCACGCGCAGGATGCCCGTCGTCGCCGCGACCGCCGCGTGCTCGGGGTTGCGGCCCGTCGCAAACGCGTTCGGTGCATCCTCGTTGATCAGGTAGACGCGCGGCATCGGCAGGTTCGCGCGCGTGGCCAGCTCGCGCACCATTCGGTAGAACTGCGGCGCCGTGTTCTCGTCGACTTCCTGCGCGTTGTACATGCGCAGCACCATCTTGTCGGAGAACCAGTACGAGAAGAAATTCATGCCGAGCGCGAACAGCAGCGCGATCGTCATGCCGCGCGAGCCGCCGATCATCCCGCCGATCACGATGAACAGGGCCGTGATCGCGGCCATCAGCATCGCCGTTTTGACCCAATTGAACATACCCACTCCTTATCCGTCAGGGGACCCGCCGCGCATCACAGGGCGCGGCGGAAAATTGTAAGCGATTTGTTAGATAAGGTCTTGCCGGAAAAATTCAATCTCAGCGTTGCGAAGTGGCAAGACGCAGGCCGAGGCCGACGAAAGCGCTGCCGACCGTGCGATCGAGCCACTTCTTGACGCCCGGCTTGCCGGAAAAACGCTGCGTGACGCTGCCCGCGACCCATGCGACCAGGCTGGTCCAGACCGTGCTCATCGCGACGAACACCGCGCCGAGGGTCAGGAACGCCAATGCCTTGTGCGGGCTGTCGGCCGACACGAACTGCGGGAAGAACGACACGAAGAACAGCACGACCTTCGGGTTCAGCACGTTGGTCCAGAAGCCCTGCATGAACAGCTGGCGCAGCGGCTTTGCGGCCTGTGCGGCCGCGGTGCCCGACGGCGCGGCCACCTGCTTCGTGACGATCATCCGCACGCCGAGATAGATCAGGTACGCAGCGCCGACCAGCTTGATCACCGTAAACGCGGCAGCCGACGCCGCGAGCAGCGCAGTGAGGCCGAATGCGCACGCGAGCGCGTGAACGCAGCAGCCGGCCGAAATGCCGAGCGCCGACATCAGCCCCGCGCCGCGGCCCTGCGCGACGCTGCGGCCGACGATGTAGGCCGTGTCGGGGCCGGGCGTGACGTTCAGCAGGAAAACTGCCAGCACGAAGAAGCCGAAATGGGTGATGCCGAACATGAAAACCTCGAAACCGGAGAGCGCAAGGAAATTCTACGCGCGCCTGCCGCGCTGCGCGACTCGGCCGTCCGGCCGATTGCGCTGCGCCGGCAGGCCGTGTCGAATGGCGGTCAGGCCACTTTACGCAACGTCGGTCAGCGCAAAACGCTGGCCCGCGGCGAGCGGCGAGCCGGCCAGGAATTCGCGCGCGGGCAGCCGCTTGCCGCCCGGCTTCTGCAACTGCGTGACGCGCAGCGCGCCGCTGCCGCATGCGACGACCACGCCTTCCGGCGCGGCTTCGACAATCGTGCCGGGCGTCGCGTCGCCGCGCGCCGCCACGGGCTCGGCCGCCCACAGCTTGATGGCCGCGCCGTCAAGCGTCGCGACGCCGCCGGGGAACGGATCGAACGCACGCACCTGGCGCGCGAGCACGTCGGCAGGCTTGCGCCAGTCTAGCGCCGCTTCGTGCTTGCCGATCTTCTCCGCATAGGTCACGCCGTCGGCCGGCTGCGGCGTCGCCGGCAGCGCGCCGTCGCGCTCGAGCCGCACGAGCGCATCGACGATCAACCGCGCGCCGTCGGCGGCCAGCCGGTCGTGCAGCGTCGCGGTCGTATCGTCGGGCGCGATCGCGATGCGCGCCTCCTCGATCATCGCGCCGGTGTCGAGGCCGACGTCCATCTGCATCAGTGTGACGCCCGTCTCGGCGTCGCCGGCCTCGATCGCGCGGTGGATCGGCGCGGCGCCGCGCCAGCGCGGCAGCAGCGACGCATGGATGTTGATGCAGCCGTCACGCGGAATGTCGAGCACCTCCTGCGGCAGCAGCAGGCCATACGCGGCGACCACCATCACGTCGTGCGGGGTCGTGCGCAGCAGCTCGATCGCGTCGGCCGCCTCCTCGGGGTACTTGCCCGCGCGGCGCAGCGACGGCGGCTGCGCGACGGGCATGCCGTGCTCGACGGCGTAGCGCTTCACCGCGCTCGCCTGCAGTTTCATCCCGCGCCCGGCCGGGCGATCGGGCTGGGTGAGCACGAGCGGCACCGGGAAACCGGCCTCGTGGATCGCGGCAAGGGCAGCCGCGGCAAATTCCGGCGTGCCGGCAAAAATCACGCGCAACGTATGGGTCATGAAAGCGTTCGGGATCGGGCAGGGCGAACGCGCGTCACATCGCGCGTTCGAGTTTCTTCATCTTCGTCTTGATGCGCGTCTGCTTGAGCGGCGACAGGTATTCGACGAACACGCGCCCCATCAGGTGATCCATCTCGTGCTGGACGCACACGGCGAGCAGGCCCTCGCAGTCGAGCTCGAAGGCCTCGCCCTGCTCGTTGAGCGCGCGCACGCGCACGTGGTCGGGGCGTTCGACTTCGTCGTAGATGCCGGGCACCGACAGGCAGCCCTCTTCATAGACCTGCTTCGCGTCGCTCGACCACACGATCTCGGGGTTGATGAACGCGCGCAGCTCGTTCTTTTCCTCGGAAATGTCGATCACGATCACGCGCTCGTGCACGTCGACCTGCGTGGCTGCAAGGCCGATGCCGGGCGCCGCGTACATGGTCTCGGCCATGTCGGCGACGAGCTTGCGGATCCGGTCGTCGACCTTGTCGACGGGCTTGGCGACCTTGTGCAGCCGCTTGTCGGGGTAATGAAGAATATTGAGCAAAGCCATGGCGTTCGGTATTCGGTAGAGCAGGGTGCGGCATCGGCCATCCGGCCGGCTGGCGCCGCCGCCGCGATGCAATGAAGATGAGGCGGATGCGCGGCGTATCAATGCCGCGGATCGCGCCTCCTGCAAATGGCCGGGCGCCTGCGCGCGCGGCCCTGTCGAGTATTTCGGATGATGAAAATTTTATCATGGCGCCACGCGGTTCGCTGGCCGCCGCGTTCGAGGGCAGCTTCATGTCGCCGCAAGCGCTGACCCCCGCCGCGTTGCGCTCGTGGCTGCAGCTCGCGCATGCGCCCGGCCTCGCGCCCGCCGTACTGCAGGCGCTGCTCGACGCGTTCGGCTCGCCGGCGGCGCTACTGCGCGCGTCCGACCACGCCATCGCCGCCATCAGCAGCCCCGCCGCCGCGCAGGCCGTGCGCACGAGCGAACGCGACGATCTCGACGCACGCACCGACGCCGCGCTCGCGTGGCTCGATGCGCCGGGCAACGCGCTCGTCACGCTCAACGATCCGGCCTACCCGCCGCGGCTGCGCGACCTGCACGACCCGCCGCCGCTGCTATATGTAAAGGGCCGGCTCGACCTGCTGCACGCACGCGGCCTCGCCGTGGTCGGCAGCCGCCACGCGACGCCGCAGGGGCTCGCCGACGCGACGCGCTTCGCACGCGAGTTGTCCGACGCGGGGCTCCCAATCGTCTCGGGCCTCGCGCTCGGGATCGACGGCGCCGCGCATCGCGGCGGGCTCGACGGCCGGTCCGGCACGGTCGCGGTGATCGCGACGGGCGCCGATCTCGTCTATCCGGCGCGGCACCGCGCGCTCGCCCACGAGATCGCCGCGCAAGGTGCGATCGTGTCGGAATGGCCGCTCGGCACGCCGGCCCGCGCCGCGCATTTCCCGCAGCGCAACCGGTTGATCGCGGCGCTGGCGATCGGGGCGCTCGTGGTCGAAGCCGCCCCGCGTTCCGGCTCGCTGATCACCGCGCGGCTCGCGAACGAACTGGGGCGCGATGTGTTCGCGATGCCGGGCTCGATCCACGCGCCGCTCGCGCAGGGCTGCCACGCGCTGATCCGCGACGGCGCGAAGCTCACGGCGGCGCCGCTCGATATTCTCGAGGAATACGGGCTGGGCGAACCGACGGCTCGCGCAGCATGCTCCGGAAATTCGGGCGCGAACGCCATCGGCATTGGCGAAGCCGAAGCCGTCGGCCAGCGCGCCGTCGCCGGCAGTACGCAAACGGATTCCGCCGTTCCGGCCACTGCGCCCGCCCGAGTCGAAGCACCACCGCCTCCACCGCCCGGCACGCCGTCCGAACAGGCCCTGCTCGCCGCACTGGGATACGGCCCCGTCACATACGAATGGCTCGCCGAACATAGCGGCCTGTCCGACGACGCGCTGCATCGCGCGCTGCTCGCGCTCGAACTGGCCGGTCACGTCACGAGCCTGCCCGGCGGACGCTTCGCGCGGCTTGATGCCGCGCCCACCCCGCCCGCGCGCGGCGTGCTACATTTCCCCGAATAGGGGCGGCCGCGCCGCCGACGATACCCAAGGAAATCCATGCCCGCGCTGAATCTCGACACCGATGCGGATCGGATCGCCGAACGGCTCGCCGATCCCGGCACGTTGCTCGTCGCCTGCCTGTGCGCCGAGTGGTGCGGCACGTGCCGCGACTACCGGACGGCCTTCGACCAGCTCGCCGACGCGCATCCCGAAGCCTGCTTCGCCTGGATCGACATCGAAACGCATGCCGACCGCCTCGACGATCTCGACGTCGAGAACTTCCCGACGATCCTGATCGAGGATGCCAACACCGCCCGCTTCTTCGGCACGGTGCTGCCGCATGCGACGATCGTCGAACGAATGCTGTCCGACCTGAGCGCGGTACCCGGTGCGCCGCACGCACCGAAATTGCGCAACGTCCTGAACGTCGAAGCCTGAATTCACGTGCCGGCCCGGCGGTTTTTCGCGCGTTTGCGCGCCGCGCCGCGCCGGGCGCTTGCCGCCGCTGCGGCCCCCCTCTATGATGGGCCGCTTTTTACACGCCGAGCCGCCGTCGCTCCGGCGTGTGCTATAAAGCGGTCGTAAAAGGGACCCACAACCGGCGAACCCGGTCTACCATCACACACCTGTCATGTCCAAAGCACTGATCATTGCGGAAAAGCCTTCTGTCGCGAACGACATCGCACGCGCTTTGGGCGGCTTTACCAAGCATGACGAGTATTACGAAAGCGACGATTTCGTCCTTTCGTCCGCTGTCGGCCACTTGCTGGAAATCGCCGCCCCGGAAGAGTACGAGGTCAAGCGCGGGAAATGGAGCTTCGCGCATCTGCCCGTCATCCCCCCGCATTTCGACCTGAACCCGATCGCAAAAAGCGAGTCGCGCCTCAAGGTGCTCACGAAGCTGATGAAGCGCAAGGACGTCGAGCGCCTGATCAACGCATGTGACGCGGGGCGCGAGGGCGAACTGATTTTCCGCCTGATCGCGCAGCACGCGAAAGCGAAGCAGCCGGTCCAGCGCCTGTGGCTGCAGTCGATGACGCCGCAGGCCATCCGCGACGGCTTTGCGAACCTGCGCAGCGACACGGACATGCAGCCGCTCGCCGACGCCGCACGCTGCCGCTCGGAAGCCGACTGGCTCGTCGGGATCAACGGCACCCGCGCGATGACCGCGTTCAACAGCAAGGGCGGCGGCTTCTTCCTGACGACCGTCGGCCGCGTTCAGACGCCAACGTTGTCGATCGTCGTCGAACGCGAAGAGAAAATCCGCCGCTTCATCCCGCGCGACTACTGGGAAGTGAAGGCCGCATTCGCGTGCGCGGGCGGTTTCTACGAAGGCAAGTGGTACGACCCGAAATTCAAGCGCGACGAATTCGATCCGGAGCGACGCGACTCCCGCCTGTGGAGCCTGCCGGCCGCCGAAACGATCGTCGCCGCATGCCGCGACCAGGTCGGCACGGTCTCCGAGGAATCGAAGCCGTCGACGCAACTGTCGCCGCTGCTGTTCGACCTGACGAGCCTGCAGCGCGAGGCGAACGGCCGCTTCGGCTTCTCCGCGAAGAACACGCTCGGTCTCGCGCAGGCGCTGTATGAAAAGCACAAGGTGCTGACCTACCCGCGTACCGATGCGCGCGCGCTGCCGGAAGACTACATTTCGACGGTCCAGTCGACGCTCGAGATGCTCAAGGAGAGCAACAACTACCTGCCGCATGCGAAGCAGGTGCTCGACAAGGGCTGGGTGAAGCCGAACAAGCGGATCTTCGACAACTCGAAGATCAGCGACCACTTTGCAATCATCCCGACGCTGCAGGCGCCGAAGGCGCTGTCCGAGCCCGAGCAGAAGCTGTACGACCTGGTCGTGAAACGCTTCCTCGCGGTGTTCTTCCCGGCCGCCGAATTCCGCGTCACGACGCGGATCACCGAAGTCGCCGGCCATCACTTCAAGACCGAAGGCAAGGTGCTCGTCGAGCCGGGCTGGCTGCAGGTGTACGGCCGCGACGCCGAAGGCGCGGACGCGAACCTCGTGCCGGTGCAGAAGGACGAGAAGGTGAAGACGGACGAGATCGCCGCGGTCGCACTCGTGACGAAACCGCCCGCCCGCTACTCTGAAGCGACGCTGCTGTCCGCGATGGAAGGCGCCGGCAAGCTGGTCGAGGACGACGAGCTGCGCGAGGCGATGGCCGCGAAGGGCCTCGGCACGCCGGCCACGCGCGCGGCGATCATCGAAGGCCTGCTCGGCGAGAAATACCTGCTGCGCGAGGGTCGCGAAATGATCCCGACCGCGAAGGCATTCCAGCTGATGACGCTCTTGCGCGGGCTCGGCGTGAAGGAACTGACCGCGCCCGAGCTCACCGGCGAATGGGAATACAAGCTGTCGCAGATGGAGCGCGGCAACCTCGGGCGCGACGCGTTCATGCAGGAAATCGCCCGCATGACGCAGCAGATCGTCAAGCGCGCGAAGGAATACGATTCCGACACGATCCCCGGCGATTACGCGACGCTCGAGACGCCGTGCCCGAACTGCGGCGGCCAGGTGAAGGAAAACTACCGCCGCTTCGCATGCACGAAGTGCGAGTTCTCGATCTCGAAGATCCCGGGCAGCCGACAGTTCGAGATCCCGGAAGTCGAGGAGCTGCTGCAGAAGAAGGAAATCGGTCCGCTGTCCGGGTTCCGCAGCAAGATGGGCCGCCCGTTCTCGGCGATCCTCAAGCTGTCCTTCGACGACGAGACGAAGAACTACAAGCTCGAGTTCGATTTCGGCCAGGATCAGGGCGGCGAGGAAGGCGAAGCGCCCGACTTCTCCGCGCAGGAGCCGGTCGGCGCGTGCCCGAAGTGCAAGGGCCGCGTGTTCGAGCACGGGATGAGCTACGTGTGCGAGCACTCGGTTGCGAACCCGAAGACCTGCGACTTCCGCTCGGGCAAGGTGATCCTGCAGCAGGAAATCACGCGCGAGCAGATGGGCAAGCTGCTCGCCGACGGCCGCACGGATCTGCTGCCGAACTTCAAGTCGTCGCGCACGGGCCGCAACTTCAAGGCGTTCCTCGTGAAGCAGCCGGACGGCAAGATCGGCTTCGAGTTCGAGAAGAAGGAACCGAAGGCCGCTGCCGCGAAGAAGACGGCGAAATCGGCGACGAAGGATGCCGAAACCGTGACGGAAGGCGCCGAAGAGAAAGCGGCACCGGCCCGCAAGACCGCCGCCAAGACCGCTGCCAAAACCGCCACCAAAACCGCCGCTCGCAAAACGACGGCGCGCAAGACGGGCTCGTAACGGCCAGGCCGCCGGGGCTTCCCCCGGCGCATCGGGCTGCGGCAGGCAGCCATAAAAAAACGCGGATCGATCGCTCGATCCGCGTTTTTTCTTTGTGCCGGCGGCAGCCGCCGCCCGGCCGTCGCGCCGTTACAGCGGCGACGGCACCGCAACACGCGTGCGTGTCGAACGCGGCAGGCGCGGCGACAGGTTCGGGTCGGCCGATTCGGGCTGCTCCGCACGCGTCTCGACGCCGATCGGCGCGAGCGTCGCACCCTGCGCGGCCCACTGCTCGCCGATCGTCGCATCGGTCGCGTGACTGAAATACTCGACGAGGTGGTCGATGAACGTGCGTACCTTCGCGGGCAAATGGCGCCGGCTCGGGTAAGCGATGTTGATTTCGACCTGCGGCAGCCGGAAATCCGGCAGCAGCCGCACGAGCGCACCGCGCGCGATGTCGCTGCCGATCAGGTAGCTCGGCAGGATCGCGACACCCATCCCGAGCAGCGCGAACTGGCGCAGCATCGCCGTGTTGTTCGCGACGATCACGTTGGTCGGGCGCACGCGCACTTCGCCGTCCGGCCCCGTGAACACGCGCTCGTCGCCCCAGTATTCGGCCGGCAGGCTCAGGCTCGGGTGCGCGACGAGCTGCTCCGGATGGGTCGGCACGCCGTGCTTCTCCAGATAGCTCGGCGTCGCGCACACGGTCATGCAGCCCGTGGTCAGCCGCCGCGTGACGATGCTCGCGCTGCGCATCTGGCGCGTGACGACGATGCCGACGTCGAAACCTTCCTCGACGAGATCGACCTGCCGGTCGACCAGCGTGAGATCCGGCACCACTTTCGGGAAATTCTCCGTGTACGACTGCAACACGGGCGCGAGGTTATGCAGGCCGAACACGACCGGCGCGACGATGCGCAGCGTGCCGACCGGCTCGTGATTGCGCGCGACGACCATCTGCTCGACGTCCTCGAGCTCATCGAGGATCTGGCGAGCACGCTCCAGATAGACCTGACCCGACTCCGTCAGGGAAAGGCTGCGCGTGGTGCGATTGAGCAAACGCGTGCCGAGCCGGCCTTCCAGATCGGCGACGTGACGCGTCGCGACCGCGTTGGAGATATCCATTGCGCTCGCGGCCCGCGCGAAACTGCCGAGATCTGCAACCTTGACGAACACGCGCATCGACTGCAAATGATCCATAAACGACTCCTGCCGCTGTTACAACTTCAAAAAGATGAAGCAAATGCGTAATTCTCCTACGACAGCGGAAATGATGCAGAGTTGCTCAACAAGGCGCCGGTTGACGATAAAAATAGTCAAAAATCCTCGCCTTCTGCGGATAGTTGATCCAACTATTCTGATTGGAGCAACAATTGGGTGAACCTCGTCGAGTAAGCGGCCGAATCAGAAAGGACGTGTTTGATGCGACACAACAGCGCACCCTTGCGCACCGCACACGAGCGGCGCCGGGTAAGGCTGCCGCCAATTGCGGCGGAGCGTAACAACCTGTTAAAAAGACACCATGAAGGCGGCCGACGTAGCATCATGTCGGCCCCGGCCGGGCGGGACGGGTGCGCGACTTGCACCGCCGCCACTGCCGCTTTCAACGCGCGACACCCGTTCACCATGAAAATTGCCATCCTCGACGACTACCAGGACGCCGTCCGCAAGCTGAACTGCTTCGAGATGCTTGCCGGCCACGACGTGAAGGTCTTCAACAATACGGTGCGCGGCCTGGGACAGCTCGCAAGCCGCCTGGCGGAAGTCGAGGCGCTCGTGCTGATTCGTGAACGGACCCCGATTTCGTCGCAACTGCTCGCCAAGCTGCCGAACCTGCGCATGATCAGCCAGACCGGCCGCGTCTCGAGCCACATCGACCTCGAAGCGTGTACCGACCGCGGCATCGCGGTGCTCGAAGGCACCGGATCGCCGGTCGCGCCCGCGGAGCTGACCTGGGCGCTCGTGATGGCCGCCCAGCGCCGCATTCCGCAGTACGTCGCGAACCTGAAGCAAGGCGCATGGCAGCAGTCGGGCCTGAAGACGTCGGCGATGCCGCCGAACTTCGGCCTCGGCCAGGTGCTGCGCGGCCAGACGCTCGGCATCTGGGGCTACGGCAAGATCGGCCGGCTCGTCGCCGGCTACGGCAAGGCGTTCGGGATGAACGTGCTGATCTGGGGCCGCGAGCATTCGCTCGAAGCCGCGCGCGCCGACGGCTACACGGCTGCCGAGAGCCGCGAGGCGCTGTTCGAGCAGAGCGACGTGCTGTCGCTGCACCTGCGCATGCACGACGACACGCGCGGCATCGTCAAGCAGGAAGACCTGATGCGGATGAAGCCGACGTCGCTGCTCGTCAACACGAGCCGCGCGGAGCTGCTCGAGGAAAACGCGCTCGTCAACGCGCTGTCGCACAACCGCCCGGGGATGGTCGCGATCGACGTGTTCGAGAGCGAGCCGATCCTGCAGGGCTACAGCCTGCTGCGGATGGAGAACGTGATCTGCACGCCGCACATCGGCTATGTCGAACGCGAAAGCTACGAGCTCTATTTCAGCGCGGCGTTCAGGAACATCCTCGCGTTCGACGACGGCGACATGTCGAGCGTCGCCAATCCGGAAGCGCTGACGCCGATCCGCAAGCGCTGATCGCGCGGGCTGCGCATGCCGCGCGGCCCCGCTGCTGCTCCATTCCCCGCCATCAGGCGGCCACGCGGCCGCCTGTCATTGCATCGACGCGCGTGAGGAAGTGCTCGCCGTCGCGCCGCCCGAGGTCGTACGCATGCCGCATCTGCGACGGGCTCGTGTAATCCCAGCTCGAAATCGGCACCTTGCTCGACGGCTGTACGTACAGCCGCCGCTGGTCGCCGTGCGCGACCGTGAACATCTGCGGACGCGGATACAGCCGCGTGACGAGCACCAGCACGTCGCCCGGCGACGGGTCGAGCGCGTCGACCGGCACGTTGTCGACCATCCCGCCATCGAGCACGGGCCGGCCGCCGCGGCGCAGCACCGGCGTGAACGGCGGCGTGCAGGACGACTGCAGGATCAGGTCGGCGAGTTCGTCGACTTGCGTGCAGGCCTGCGCGCGCACGAATTCGGGCCGAAAGCCGAGCGTGCGCCCGAGCGTCGGGTGCAGCGTCTTGCGCACGTATTTCTCGATGTTGTACGCAACGAGGCCGGCAGCGACCGCGCTGCGCGCGCCGAGCCAGCGCGGCACATGCGACACGCCGATCCGGATCTCCGGCGCCGCGGCGAGCTTCGCGAACGGCTCGCCGTAGATGTCGAGCAATGCCTGACGGTAGATGCGGTAATGCGGAAACACGGGCTCGCGCCCGAACAGGTTGCCCCAGTACGCGTTCTTCCGGTTGTGGCGCAGCGCCTCTTCGTAATAGCGCATCACCCACGCGGCGTCGCGCGTATACAGCATGCAGGCGGTCGCCGCGCCGGCCGAGATGCCGGTGATCACGCGCGGGCGCAGGCCAAGGGCCGGCTGCGCGACGTCCCAGAAGCCGGCCTGCCACCAGCAGCGATTGCCGCCACCCGCAAAGACGATCTGGTCGAACATCGCGCCGCTCAACTGACGAGTGCGTAGGTCGACGTCGCGTGGACGGCCATCTTGCCGTCCTCGTCGAACAGTTCGACTTCGCCGAACACGAGGTTGCGGCCCATCCGCAGCACACGCGCGGTGACGAGCACGTCGCCCTTGCGCACGGGGCGCATGAAGTTGGTGTTCAGCGACACGGTCGTCATCGGCCGGAACTCGCCGAGCGCGGCCGAGATCGCGACCACCATCGCGGTGTCGGCGGCCGCCGTGAACACCTGGCCGCAGATCACGCCGCCCGAATGGCGGAATTCGCCGGAAAACGGCAGGCGCAGCGTGACGCTGTCGTCGCCGATCGATACGGGGACCAGACCGAGCGAGCGGACCCATGGGGCCAGCAGGCGATCCAGCAATTCGCGGACTGCGTTTTCGTCCATCTTCGAATGTCCAGAAAGCGTTGCGCGACCGCCGCGCAACACATGTGGCGTCATCATACCGGGAGCGCGCAAACTGCGACCGATCGTTACCGCGGCGACAGTCGCCGTTGGCGCGACGAAATATTTTCGAGAAATTTGCACAAAGGGCTTGCCATGCCCCTTAAACGCGTGCATAATCTTTCTTCTGTTGGGGGCGTTAGCTCAGTTGGTAGAGCAGCGGACTCTTAATCCGTAGGTCGAGTGTTCGAGTCACTCACGCCCCACCAGGAATTCAAAAGGCCGGTCAGCGCAAGCTGACCGGCCTTTTTCATTTCCGCGCGCCACGCTCGTGGCGCGTCTCCTCTCGCAGTACGCATCCGCACGCCCCTTCCGCATCGTTTCCGCTAGAATCGTCCGACAAATAACACACGACCGGCTCAGGCACTGCCGTTTGCCCGCCGGCACTGAGAGAACATGGGACGTCAGACATGGAAGCATGTGAACGAGACGCGACCATTCAGAGGGCATGGTTGCGCCGATATCGGCCTGTCCGTCGGGACACGCCGTTCACCCGATCGCACCCGCATCCGCCGCGCGGCGCACGAGCTGGATCCGGTCATGCCGGGTAAGGACGCGCTCGCCGCGCTGGCGCTCGGCGTCGTGCTGCTCGTGCTGGCAGGCGTGCTTGCCGTCACGACCGGCCGTGCGACCGGCCACCTGGTCCGCGCGCCGGGCACGGTCGTGCGCATCGTGCAGGACAGCGACGCGATGCGCGCGTATCGGCCGATCGTCGCCTACCTCGCGAACGACGGCCAGCGCCGCGAAATCGCCGGCAATACCGCCTCGACCGTCCCCGCGTACGACATCGGCGAGAACGTCGATATCCTGCTGGACCCGACCCATCCCGATCGCCCCGCGCTGATCGACGATTTCGCGCAACGCTGGTTCCCGGCCGCGGTGCCGGCGCTGCTCGCCATCGCGTCGTTCGCGATCGGCGGTCTGCTGATCGCCGGCGAGCGCCGCCGCCGGCCATCCGACCTGCCGCCGACCCGCACCGCAAGCAAGCAGGCGCGGCGCCGCTGGGATATCGCGATCGTGCTGATTCCGATTGCGATCGGTACAGGCTTCCTCGCCGGCGCCGGCGCGACCGGCCTGCGTCAGTGGCAGATCGTCCGCCACTACGCGCACTCGACCGGCCATGTCGTCGAGATCGCGAAAAACGCGCGGTCGTCCCGCGCACGCATGTCGCTGTATTCGGCGATCGTCGCGTTCACGACCGACAGCGGCCGCCAGATCACATTCGCCCAGGGATCGGCGTCGTCGCATCCGGGCCTGCGTGAAGGCGACGCGGTCAACGTGCTGTACGACCCCGTCACACCCGAGCGCGCCATCGTCGACCGCTTCTGGGATCGCTGGGGCCTCACGGCCATCCTGTTTGCGATCGGCGCACCGTTCCTCGCGGCCGGACTGTTCGTCGCCGCGACGCTGTGGCCGGACCATCGCCCGCACGAAACCGCTCGATGACGATCGCGCGCCGGCCGCGCGCGGTACGGCGACCGTAACGGCACGCGCTTCACCGTTCCCTGAACGCTTCCACCTTCGCGCGATTCCCGCACGTGCGCATGTCGCACCAGCGCCGCCCTACGCCGCGCCCCCGATCGACGAAGAACCACGTGCAACGGCCGCACTGCCGCACGCGCGCGAAATCGTCGCTGCGCAGCAGATGCTCGAAGCCGAGCGCCGCCGCATCGATCCAGCGAGACGCGGCGCGCGCATCGGGCCGCCACGCGAACCGGCCGTCGACCGCATCGAACGCGCTGCGCCCGATCGCATCGCGGATCGCGACGGCGAGCCGGTCCGCCGCGCGCGCACCGGCGCTGCCGCCGCCTCCAGCCGTCAGATGCGCGATCGCAGAATATGCATCCTCGCGAAAGCGATGCAGCGCCACCAGCTCGTCCGGGCCGTCCTGCCGCGCGTGACGCAGCAGCCGTGCCAGATCGGCCGGCGCCAGCAATCCCGCTTTCTCGGCCCATGCGCGCACGGCCGGCCAGTCGACGAGCTTGTCCTCGTCGCGCGTCTTGCCCGTATCGGCCACCGTGTTGAGGAAGTCGAGCGCCGGATGGCCGCCGACGAAATCGGCCGCGCACCATTCGCGCGCGTGCCGCGCAGGCTCATGTCGAGTAACCATTTATTTTCACCTATCGGTTTCATGCCCGGACAATCCGGAGTAACCTGTTAACAACCAAAACAGGTTATCACGGAGACGCCGATGCTCGAACTTGCCAACCGCTTCATGTTCGAAGGTCACCGGATCGCGTGGGGCGCGATCGGTGAAGGCCCGCCGCTCGTGCTCGTGCACGGCACGCCGTTTTCGTCGCAGGTGTGGCGCCGGATCGCGCCGTGGCTCGCGCGGCGTCATCGCGTGTATTTCTACGACCTGCTCGGCTACGGCCAGTCCGACATGCCGGACGCGGACGTGTCGCTCGGCAGGCAGAACGTGCTGTTCGGCGCGATGCTGCACGAATGGGCGCTCGAGCGCCCGCGCGTGCTCGCGCACGACTACGGCGGTGCGACCGTGCTGCGCGCGCACTTCCTCGACGGCATCGCGTATGCAGACCTCACGCTCGTGAACCCGGTCGCGATTGCACCGCAGGGGTCGCCGTTCGTGCGCCATGTCGCACAACACGAAGCCGCGTTCACCGGGTTGCCGGCGTATGCGCATCACGCGCTCGTGTCGGCCTATATCGGCAATGCCGTGGCACGGCCGATGAGCGACGACGTGCTGTCGATCTATCGTTCGCCGTGGCTCACGCCGGCCGGCCAATCCGCGTTCTATCGCCAGATCGCGCAGATGCGCCAGCGCTACATCGAGGAAGCGCAAGCCCGCTATGCTGCACCGGACTTTCCGGTGCGCATCGTATGGGGCGAGGACGACGCGTGGATTCCGCTCGAACAGGGGCAGGTGCTCGCCGATCGCATCGCGAACGGCGTATTGATCCGGGTGCCGCGCGCGGGCCACCTGGTCCAGGAAGATGCGCCGGAGGCGATCGTTGCCGCGGTGCTCGACGGACAGGGACGGGCGTGACGCGCCGCCGTCATCGTGTCAGTCAGGCAATCAGAACGCCGGCACGCCTTGCGCGAGCGTCGCGATGAACTTCACGGTGCGCGGGTCGCGCGGCTGGCCGAACAGGTCGCGCGACGCACCGGCTTCGACGATGCGGCCATCGGCGAGAAACACCGCGTCGTGCGCGATCGACGCGGCCAGGCGCAGGTCGTGCGTGGCCATCAGCATCGTCGTGCCTTCGCGCGCGAGCTGGCGCAGCACCTCGACCACTTCGACGGACAGCTCGGGATCGAGCGCCGACGTCGGCTCGTCGCACAGCAGCACCTGCGGCGACGGCGCAAGCGCCCGCGCAATGGCGACGCGCTGCTGCTGGCCGCCCGACAGCGTCGCGGGCCACGCGTCGGCCTTGTCCGCGATGCCGACCTTGTCGAGCAGCGCCAGCGCCCGTTCGCGTGCTCGCTCGCGCGGCCAGCGCTGCACGGTCACGAGCCCTTCCATCACGTTCTGCACGACGCTCAGGTGCGGAAACAACTGGAAATTCTGGAACACCATGCCGGTCTGCCGGCGCACTGCGAACACGGCGTCGCGCGACGGCCGGCGCGCCGCCGTGAAGTCGATGCGCGCGTCGCCCACCGTGAGCGCGCCCGCCTCGGGCACTTCGAGCAGGTTCACGCAGCGCAACAGCGTGCTCTTGCCGCTGCCGGACGGCCCGATCAGCGCGGTCACGCTGCCCGGCTGCAATGCGAGGTCGATCGCGCTCAGCACGCGATTCGCGCCGAACGACTTGTCGATGCGTTCGAGACGAATCATCGCAACTCCGCCTGGAACAGTGCGTGACGGCCGAAACGGGTTTCGAGGCGACGTTGCAGCGTGGAGAGCACCGAACTGAACAGCAGGTAGATCAGCGCGGCTTCGGTATAAAGAATCAGCGGCTCGTAGGTCACGGCCGCGATGCGCTGCGCGGCCTGGAAGATCTCGGGCACGGTCAGCACGGCCGCGAGCGACGTGTCCTTCACGAGCGAAATGAACGAGTTCGACAGCGCAGGCAGCGCGACGCGCGCGGCCTGCGGCAGGATCGCGCGGCGCAGCGCCTGCGCGCGCGTCATCGCCATCGAGTACGCGGCTTCCCACTGCCCCTTCGGGATCGATTCGATCACGCCGCGGATCACCTCGGCGTTGTACGCGCCGACGTTCAGCGAGAAGCCGATCACGGCGGCCGTCAGCGGATCGAGCACGATGCCGACGCTCGGCAGCCCGTAGAAAATCACGAACAGTTGCACGAGCAGCGGCGAGCCGCGGAACAGCCAGATATAGAAACGGATAACCGCCTGCGCCCAGCGTGCCCCGAACAGCCGCGTGAGCGCCGCGCCGAACGCGAGCAGCAGGCCGATCGCGAACGACGCGAGCGTGAGCGGAACCGTGAACACGAGCCCCGCGACCAGCAGGGGGCGCAGCGATTCCGCCATCAGGTGCAGCCAGGCCGGCATCGTTCAGCCCCGCGTTACGGCTGCGACACGTCGCGGCCGAAGTACTTCTGCGAGATCTTCGCGTAGGTGCCGTCCGACTTGATGTCCGCGAGCGCCTTGTCGATCGCGGCCACCAGCGCGGGGCTGCCCTTGCGCAGCAGCACGCCCGACGCGTCGCCGGCGCCGGTCGTATCGGTCGCGGCGATCTTCAGTTTCGCGTCGGGTTTGTGCTTGCGGAAATCGAGGTACGACAGCGAATCGTTGATCGTCGCGTCGACGCGCCCGGACGTCAGCAGGTCGATCGATTCGTTGAAGCCCTGCACGGGCACCACGTCCGCGCCATGGGCCGCCGCGAGCTTGCCGAAATTGCTCGTCAGCGTGTTCGCGGATTTCTTGCCCTTCAGGTCGTCGAACGAGCGGATCGTCGTGTTGTCCGTGCGCACGATCAGCACCGCGTGCGACGTGATGTACGGCGACGAGAAAGCGTATTTCGCCTTGCGCGCATCGGTGATCGACACTTCGTTGACGACCGCGTCGTAGCGGTTCACGTCGAGGCCCGCGATCAGCCCGTCCCACTTGCCTTCGACGAACTGCGGCTTCACGCCGAGGCGCTGCGCGATCGCGGTGGCAATGTCGACGTCGAAGCCCGTCAGCTTGCCCGTCTCGTCGTGGTACGTGAACGGCGCGTATGTACCTTCGGTGCCGACCCGGAACACGCCGGACGACTTGATCTGCGCGAGATCGTCGGCGGCGAATGCGCTCGTGGCCACGACGGCCTGCAGCAGCGCGACGAGCAGAATGGAGCGGATGAATTTCATGGTGCGGACCCCGAACGATGGAAGGGAGTGAACCCGCCGGCCCGAGCGGCCGCGCGAGAGGTCCGCGAATTCTACCGACGCGCCGATGCGCGGCAAAAACGCAAATCCGCTAACGATATGAGCGCGTCGAATAACGCGCCGGCCAGCCACTCATTCCGCAGACGAAAGCCGTCGCGATGCAGCGCGGCGATCGTCCGACGATTCGTTACCGGCAGTTACAGAAGCGACACCGCGGTATCACCCATTCGGCACGCGCTACGTACCATGAAGACAGGTGAACCGATTGCTCGCGGGCCCTGCCGCCCGCGAACGGAGTGAACGGCAAATGAAACGCATCCTGTTGTCCTGTGCCCTCGGCGTCGCGACCGCCTGCCTGTCGGCAAGCGCATTCGCGCGTGCCGACATCGGCGTGTATTTCGGCGTGCCGGGGCCCGTGATCGAAGCGCCGCCGCCTGTCTACTACGCGCCGCCGCCGCCCGTCGTGTATGAGCCGGCACCCGTCTATTACGGCCCGTACTACGGCGACTATCGTTACCGCTACTACCGGCACGACAACGGCTGGCATCGCGGCTGGCGCCATCACCATCACGACGACGACGATTGACCGCCGCCTGGCGGCCGTCGCGGCCGCATCCCGCCCCGGGGACATTCCGCGCGCCGGCCTTCTAGCCAGCGCGTCCGCATCACACCCCGCTTACCAGGGCAGCGAATACGTCTTCGTATTCGTGTAGCTCTTCATCGCTTCCTGCACGCCTTCCTTGTAACCGAGCCCCGAATCCTTCACGCCGCCGAACGGCGTCAGTTCGAGCCGGTAGCCCGGCACCTCGCGCACGTTCACGCTGCCCACTTCCAGCTCGGTGATGAAGCGCGTGATGTCGTCGAAGCGGTTCGTGCAGACCGATGACGACAACGCATAGTCGGTGCTGTTCGACATCCGGATCGCTTCGTCGATGTCGCGGAAACGCATGATCGGCGATACCGGGCCGAAGGTTTCATGCTTCACCAGCGGCATGTCGGGCGTCACGCGATCGATCACCGTCGGCGAATACAGCGCGCCGTCGCGCACGTTGCCGACCAGCAGCCGCGCACCGCGCGCGATCGCATCGTTCACCTGCTGCTCGCAGAACTTCGCGGCCGCTTCGTCGATCACGGTGCCCATGTCGACCGACGGATCGGCCGGATTCCCGTACGACCACGCGCGCGTCTTCTCGACGACGAGTTCGGTAAAGCGATCGGCCACCGCTTCGTGCACGAGCATCCGCTTGATCGCCGTGCAGCGCTGCCCCGAGTTCTTGTACGAGCCCGATACCGCGAGCGTGCTCGCTTCGTCGAGATCGGCGTCTTCCATCACGATGATCGGATCGTTGCCGCCGAGTTCGAGCACCGCGCGCCGGTAGCCCATTCGCGCTGCGATCGACTTGCCGATCGATACGCCGCCGGTGAACGTGATCAGGTCGATCGCCGGGTTCGTGATCAGCTCGTCGGCAATCTCCTTCGGGTCGCCGGTGATAACTTGCAGCATCTGCGGCGGCAGGCCGGCTTCGTACAGGATGTCCGCGAACAGGTAGCACGACAGCGGCACCTTCTCCGACGGCTTCACGACGATCCGGTTGTTGGTCGCGACCGACGGCACGATCTTGTGCGCGACCTGGTTCATCGGGTGGTTGAACGGCGTGATCGCCGAAATCACGCCGAGCAGCGGGTCGCGCTGCGTGTACACGCGGCGCTTCTTGCCGTGCGGCGTCAGATCGCACGAGAAAATCTGCCCGTCGTCCTTCAGCACTTCGCCTGCGCCGAACGTCAGCACGTCGGCCACGCGCCCGGCTTCATACGTCGAATCCTTGATGCACAACCCGGCTTCGGCCGTGATCAGCGCCGCGATCTCGGCGGTGCGCGAGCGCACGATGTCGGCCGCGCGGCGCAGGATCGCCGCGCGATCGTGGCGCGTGAGCGTCGGCCGGTATGCGCGTGCGACCGCGAATGCGCGCCGCACGTCTTCCAGCGTCGCCTTCGGCACGGTGCCGACCAGCGAGCCGTCGTACGGGTTGCGCACGTCGATCACCGCGTCCCGATGAATCCGTTCGCCGTCGATTCGCAGTGCTTCGCGGCGAATCTCGCGGACGGCCGTCGATGCTGCAATGGCGTTCATGAAGGTGTCCCGTTGCGGATGCGTGCGCATCACTGCAGATGGTTGAGCGCGATGTCGATGATGTCGAAGTTGCGCAGCCGCGCGCGGCCCGTGACGTCGGTGGCGACCGGCTTGCTGAAGATCAGCGGCACGATCTGCTCGGAGATTCCGCCGTGCGAGCGCAGCGGCACATCGAGCCCCGACAGGTCGTGCTTGATGCGGCGCGTGCCGAGCACGACGTCCTGCTTCGAGATCACGATCAGGTCGCCCATCCGTTCGGGCGGCAGCTCGAAGCGCGCGCAACCCTCCGCGCCCGTCAGCACGACCTCGATGCCGTCGACCGCAGCGAGCCGCGCGCGCAGCGCATCGGCATCGGCATCGGCCGACGCCGGCACGTAAACGGTCGCGAACGAGCCGAGCGCGCCGTGGTGCACGACGTACGGATCGGTGATCGGCAGGATCACGCGCGCCGCGTCGTGGCCGAGCCACTCGTCGAACAGCTCCTGCAGGTAGATCACGTTCGGCTCGCCGGTGGTGGCGTCGTGCTTCGCGTTCATCCCGTGGTCGGCCGTGATCGCGACGATCGCGCCGAGCGCGTCGAGGCGCTGCAGGTACGTGTCCATCATTGCGTAGAACGCGTTCGCGCCGGGCGTGCCGGGCGCGCACTTGTGCTGCACGTAGTCGGTCGTCGACAGGTACATCAGGTCGATCGGCCGCGTCTCGAGCAGGCGCACGCCGGCCGCGAACACGAACTCCGACAGGTCCGCGCTGTACACGCTCGGCACCGGCTTGCCGACCAGCTCCAGCACGTTGTCGATGCCGTTTTCCTCGAGGCTCGCCTCGTCGGCCTTCTCCGACGAGAAGCAGATGCCCTTCAGCCCCTTGCCGAGCAGGCGCCGCAGCTTGTCCTTCGCAGTGACGACCGCGACGCGCGCGCCCTGTTCGGCGAAGGTCGCGAGCACGGTGGGTGCGACCAGGTACTTCGGATCGTTCATCAGCACCTCGGCGCCGGTGTCGCGATCGTAGAAGTAGTTGCCGCTGATTCCGTGGATCGCCGGCGGCACGCCGGTAACGATCGACAGGTTGTTCGGGTTCGTGAAGCTCGGCACCACGCATTCGCCCTTGAGCGCCGTGCCGGGCTTCAGCAGCGTACGCAGGAACGGCGCGACGCCGGCCTCGGCCGCTTCTTCCAGATATTCGTATGCGCAGCCATCGACGCAGACCACCACCACGGGCCGGCTCATCCAGTTGTAGCGGCGGCCGTTCACCTCCACGGATACAGGCGTTTCAGTCATGACGTTCATTCCTTTCAGGTCGAAGGGGGTGAGCCGTCGGCGCCCGCGCCGCGCCGATGGGAGGTGTTTTCGATGCTTGACATTAAAATTGATGATTTGTAGATTGTCAACAACATGCAGAGAACAGAAAGCAAAACGGCGCAGTGAAAAGAGGGCTGGTCTCCACTCATCCGCCGCGTGCCGCGGCGCCACAGTCAAGGGGTCTGAAGATGAACCGAACTACGACTTCAAGCGGTTTTATCAAGAGGTCAAAAAGCGCGGCTACATTCCGTATCCGGGCAAGCTGACCGAAGTCGAAACGTTCCGCGTCGGCTGAATCAGCCACTTCGGCGAAGCCGGCATTCCGGGCGCCGTCGCAGCGATCGCCGACACGCGCTGCGGCAATGGACGTTCGCCGCGTGTCGGCACAGAAGCGGCAGCCTGACGTGACGTTATGCGATGCAACCGGCCGCGTGCCCATGCATTGCGCGCGGACCCCGAGCGGCGCGCGACTTCGGCGAACGGCAGCGGCTCGTAGCTGTAGATGCCGCACTCGGCGAGCGCGTCGAGCACCGGCGCGTGCGGCCGGCCCCGCCGTGAATCGCCACGCGGCGGCCAGGTTTTCCGGCCGCGCCCTTGCACGGCCCCCGACCCATATTGAAGAACCATCCGATGCGACCCTTCTGGATCGAACAAGCGCTGTTCAACGACGGCGATCTCGCCCCCGCGCTGCAGGGCGCAACCCAGGCCGATGTCTGCATCGTCGGCGGCGGCTTCACCGGGCTCTGGACCGCGATCCAGGCGAAGCAGCAGAACCCGGCGCTCGACATCGCGATCGTCGAAGCCGACCTGTGCGGCGCCGGCGCGAGCGGCCGCAACGGCGGCTGCCTGCTCACGTGGTCCGCGAAATTCCTGACGCTGCGGCGCCTGTTCGGCGAAGCCGAGGCGATCCGGCTCGTGAAGGCGTCGGAAGCGGCCGTCCAGCACATCGCCGATTTCTGCCGCGCGCACGACATCGACGCCGAACTGCGGCGCGACGGCACGCTGTACACCGCGACGTCGCGCGCGCAGGTCGGCACGCTCGCGCCGGTGCTCGACGCGCTCGCCGCGTGCGGCATCCACAGCTACGAGCCGCTGCCGCCCGCCGAAGTCGCACGCCGCTCGGGCTCCGCGCGCAATCTCGACGGCGTCTACTCGCCGATCGCCGCGACCGTGCATCCCGGCAAGCTCGTGCGCGGGCTGCGCCGCGTCGCGCTCGCGATGGGCATCCGGATCTACGAGCGCACACCGATGCTCGACTTCACGCCCGGGCAGCCGGCCATCGTTCGTACACCGTCCGGCAGCATCACGGCAGGCAAGCTCGTGTTCGCGATCAACGCATGGATGGCGAGCCGCTTCCCGCAGTTCGAGCGCACGATCGCAGTCGTGTCGAGCGACATGGTCATCACCGAAAAATGCCCGGAGCTGCTCGAAATGACCGGGCTCGTGGACGGCGTGTCGGTGCTCGATTCGCGGATCTTCGTCTACTACTACCGCACGACGGCCGACGGGCGGTTGATGCTCGGCAAGGGCGGCAACACGTTCTCGTGGCGCAGCCGCATCGCGCCCGTGTTCGACCGGCGCTCGCCGTACGAGGCGCAGCTCACGCAAAGCCTGCGCGCGTTCTTTCCGTCGCTCGCGGGCGTGCCGGTCACCGCGAGCTGGAACGGCCCGTCGGATCGCTCGGTGACGGGCTTCCCGTTCTTCGGCCGCCTCGACGATGCGCCGAACGTGTTCTACGGTTTCGGCTATTCGGGCAACGGCGTCGGGCCGACCTACATGGGCGGGCAGATCCTGTCGTCGCTCGTGCTCGGCCTCGACAACGCGTGGACGCGCAGCCCGATCGTGCGCGGCCCGCTCGGCCATTTCCCGCCGGAGCCGATCCGCTATGTCGGCGCGCATGTCGTGCGCAATGCGATCCGCCGCAAGGAGCGCGCGGAGGACGAGAGCCGGCAGCCGTCGGCCGTCGATACGTGGCTCGCGAAATTCGCGAGCGCGGCCGGGAAGGCCGACAAGGCGTGACGATGCCCAGCCTGAAAACGCAATAAAAAAGGGACGCTGCGAAGCGTCCCTTTGCTTTAGTGCGGCAATCAGCGCCAGCGTTGCCGGGCCTTACGCGCGCGCGGTTTTCTCCCGCGCCGCCTTGCCCACTACCGGCAGCCCCTGTTCGTGTGTGCGGCGCATCCGCGCGAGGCCATGCGCCAGGTGCTCGCGCACCAGTGCGACGGCCTTCTCCTCGTCGCCGCTCGCGAGCGCCTGCACGATCTTGTCGTGCTCGGCCGCCGACACCGCGATCGCATCTTCCTCGGCCTCGATCGCTGCCTGGCGCAGCAGCCCGAGCTGGCGCACGAGCCGGCGGTAGGTGTCGGTCAGGTGCGTATTGCCGACGCCGACGACCATTGCATCGTGGAACTGCACGTTCAGCTCGGTATAGCGCGTGACGTCGTGCTTCTTCGCCGCGTCCTTCATCGACTGGATGATGCCCTTCAGCACCTTCAGCGTGTCGGGCGAGATGCGCTTCGCAAGCGCGCGCGCGACCGACTCGTCGAGCATCGCGCGCACTTCGTAGATCTCCTCGGCCTCGCGCAACGGCACGACGCGCACGGTCACGCCGCGGTTCTTCTCGTTGCGCAGCAGGCCGGCCTGCTCGAGCGCGCGGAACGCTTCGCGCACGGGGCCGCGCGACACGTTCAGCTTCGTCGCGATGTCGACTTCGTTGAGCTTCTCGCCGGGTGCGTATTCGCCGGAGACGATCGCGCGCTCGAGCATGTCCTGGACAATCATCGCGAGCGATTGGCTTTGCAGGAGTTCGATGGCGCTGAGCGCGTTCGGGGCAGTCATGGTCGGGCAGGCAGCGGGGCCGCAGGTGAAAACGAGGGCGCCATATCGGCGAATGATGGTTATATATCCTCGCCCCGACACATTGTCAACAGTCTTCAGTTTCCAAAAACCAGTTCCGCTTGCCGGGATGCATCCGGCAGGTGGCCGCCGCACGGCGGGCGAAGCTCGCCCGAACCGTGCGACAGATGCCGGCCGTCAGGCCGTGTGCTTCACCGGCCCCGGGTCGCTGTGGCTCGGCCGGCCCGTTTCGACGTGGCCCGCGAAACGGCGCACGACCTTGTCGTCGCCGCCGCGCAGCGTCGTCGCGGTGATCGTCAGATCGTACCAGCCGTGGCTCGACGACAGCTCGAAGTGATCCTCGATGCGCTCGCCCGGCTCCAGCGTGTAGGTGCGCGCATGCGCATGGCTGTACGCGTTGTCGACCGTCACGCGGCACGTCGCGCGCCCGCTGTTGCGCAGTTGCAGGTACACGTGGCGGTTGCGCACGTCGTAGCCGATCTTCGCTTCGGGGTTCGCGTGGCGGCCGTCCGCGGCGAGCCGCGTGTTGCCCTGGAACTCGCACAGATAACCGTTCGGGCCGTATGCGGCGAGATGGTACTCGCCGTGCGCGGTCGACGTGCTCCACGTATCGACGAAGCGGTCGTGCGCGGACACGGCGTAACGACGCGGCTGCGTCGCCGGGTTGCGGCGGTCGTACACGTAGAATGCCGCGCCCGCGTCGCCGGCGTTCGCGAAGTCGAGCGACACGGTGTCGTCGTGTCCGCTCACGCGGCTGTGCACGAACAGCTCGTACGGCAGCGCACGCGCCGGACGCGTGCCGGGCTCCTGCGCCGGCATCGACTGCTGCGCGGGCACCTGGTACGCCTGGCCGGCCGTCGCGATGTGCTGCGGCACGGTGAAGCTCACAGTGCGCGTGTCGGGGCGCGCGGAGAAGTCGAACGCCGACGTGAGGTCGCCGCAGATCGACCGGCGCCACGCGCTGATGTTCGGCTCCTGCACGCCGAAGCGCGCTTCGAGGAAACGCAGCACCGACGTATGGTCGAACGTCTCCGAGCAGACCCAGCCGCCCTTCGTCCACGGCGAGATGATGATCAGCGGCACGCGCGGCCCGAGGCCGATCGGCTGGATGCCGCCCGGGTCGGCGCCCGGCACGAGCGGGCTCATCTCGCCCGGGTACTTGTTCAGGTCGAGCAGCTCGTCGCCGAGGTTCGACAGCAGGTTCGACGACACGATGCCCTGGCCGCCCACGCCGCTCGTCACCGGCGGCACCGGCGGCACGACGTGGTCGAACAGCCCGTCGTTCTCGTCGTAGTTGAGGATGAACACCGTCTTCGCCCACACCTCCGGGTTCGACGTCAGCGCCTCGAGCACCATGTTGATGTAGAACGCACCGTCGGTCGGCGATGCCTGCGGGTGCTCGCTGTACTTGTACGGCGACACGATCCACGACACCTGCGGCAGCCGGTTCGCCTGCACGTCGGCCTTCAGCTCGGCGAGCGTGTGATCCGACGCGCCCTTGTCGACCAGCGGGCCGCTCGCGCCTTCCTTCACCTGGAAGCGCTTGAAGAACATCAGCGAGTTGTCGGTGTAGTTGTCGGTCGGGTCGCCCGGGATGCCCGTGCCGCCCTGGTACACCTTCCAGCTGATCTTCGCGTTCTCGAGGCGTTCGGCGTAGGTCGTCCACGTGTAGCCGTTCACGTCGTCGCGCTCGCCGATGCCCGGGCCATTCGGCGGGTTGCCGTAGATGTTGCGCGGGTCGACCGTGCCGGTCCACAGGTAGATGCGGTTCGGCGCGGTGTCGGCGTGTGCGGAGCAGAAGTACGAATCGCAGATCGTGAACGCGTCGGCCAATGCGTAGTGGTACGTGAGATCCTGGCGCTTCAGGTAGCCCATCGTCAGCACGTCCTGCTTCTGGTTCACCCACTGGTCCCACTGGCCGTTGTTCCAGGACAGGTGGCCGCTGCTCCAGCCGTGGTTGGTGCCCGGCTGGAATTCGGTCGTCTGCTTCGGGTCGAGGTAGAACGGCAGCACGTACGGCGCCGACGGGTCGAGGCCGCGCGAATGGTAGTTCTTGGTGAACACCGACGCCGGCGGCTGCTGCCACACCGGTGCGCCGCTCGGCAGCAGGTGCGGGCGCGGATCGTTGAAGCCGCGCACACCGCGCAGGCCGCCGAAGTAATGGTCGAACGAGCGGTTTTCCTGCATGAAGATCACGACGTGTTCGACGTCGCGGATCGTACCGGTGCGATAGGCGGCCGGCATCGCCAGCGCGTTGCGGATCGCGGGCGGGAAGCCCGCGTAGGCGGCCATCGCGCCGGCCGACTGCGCGGCGAGGCGCAGGAAATCGCGTCGATTGTTCGAGGACATGAAGAAAACCCTGTTTTCGGTAGGAGTGGGGTCGCCGGGCGAGCGGGGCCGGCGGTCGGTGCGTTGCCGCTATTACCCCGCACCGGCATGTCCCGGCCGTGACCGGTTCCAGCAGGTTTCTTGCGGTGACCCCCAGCTTTTTTTCGAAGCGGCGCACGACGCGCCTTTCATGCGGCCGACACACGCATGCGCTACGCTGACGCGCGATGAAGAGGGGGGAGAAGCCGAGTCGTGTTCGATCAGCTGAAGGCATTCCACGCGACCGTCCGGCAGGGCAGCATCACGCGCGCCGCGCGCCACCTGGGCGTGAGCCAGCCGACGATTGCCGCGCAGATCCGGCAGGTCGAGCAGGTATACGGCGTCGAGCTGTTCTACCGCAGCGGCCGCAAGCTCGAAGTTACCGAGACGGGCATCGAGCTGCTGCCGCTCGTCGAGAAGATGATCGCGCTCGAGGCGCAGGCCGACATCATGCTGCGCAACGTCGGCGGCCTGTTCGAAGGGCACCTGCGGATCGGTGCGACGGGCCCGTACTACATCATGGACGCGGTCGGCCGCTTCTCGAACGCGCATCCGTCGATCGCGCTCACGTGCCGGATCGGCAACTCCGAGGAAATCCTGCAGGCGCTGCAGGAATTTCGCATCGATCTCGCCGTCTCGTCGCAACGCAACGACGCCGACGGCCTCGAACGCAAGGTGATCTCGACCGATCCGCTCGTGCTCGTCGTGCATCGCAACCATCCGCTCGCGCGTTTCGACGCGATCGACCCGGTGCAGCTCGCCGACGTGCGGCTGCTGATTCGCGAGGAGGGCTCGGTCACGCGCCGCTGCACGGAGACGATCCTCGCGACGGCCGGCGTCGCGGCCGCGTCGGTCGCCGAGATCGGCAGCCGCGAAGCGATCCGCGAGGCGATCCTGCATGGCGTGGGCGGCAGCCTGTTTCCGCTCGGCGAGGCCGAGCGCCATCCCGACCTGCGCGTGATTGCGCTGCGCGGCATCGACACGACGATCGACGAATACGTGTACTACCTGAAGGCGCGCCGCCAGAGCCCGGCGATCGACGCGTTCCTCGCATGCATCCTGCCGGCGGAGCATGCTGAGAACGACGCGAAGCGCGCGACGCGGCGGGCGAACGCGCGCTGAAGCGCCGCGCGTTCGCCGCTTTCGCGTTTTTCCTGGCGCCTTCCAACGCGCCTTCCCTCGTTTTTTCCTCGTACCTTCCTTCTCGCGTCCGGCCACGCGTCACTTCGGCAGCGCCGGAATCATCCACGTGAACACGTGCTGCTGCAGGAACACGAGCACGCCGAGCAGCAGCGTGAGGATCACGCTGTGCCAGAAGGTACGCGCGAACACGACACCTTCCTGCCCCTTCAGGTCCGTCGTCGACACGCCCGTCGCGATGTTCTGCGGCGAGATCATCTTGCCCATCACGCCGCCCGACGAATTGGTCGCGGCCATCAGCACCGGATCGAAGCCGAGCTGCCTGGCGGCGACGACCTGCAGGTTGCCGAACAGCGCATTGCCCGACGTGTCGCTGCCGGACAGGAACACGGCGATCCAGCCGAGCGACGCGGACACCAGCGGGAACAGCGCGCCCGTCGACGCGACGCCGGTGCCGAGCGTGTAGCTGATCCCCGAGTAGTTCAGCAGGTACGCGAGCCCGACGATCATCATCACCGTGATGATCGCGATCCACGTCTGCCGCCACGTCTTGACCACGCATTCGAAGAACGCGCCGACACCGGTGCGCGTCAGCGCGGCCGTGATGATTGCCGAGAGCAGGATCGCGGTGCCCGTGCCGAGCGGCTGGAAGTCCCAGATCGCCGCATACGGCTTGTGGTACAGCGACACGAACACCGCATTGTGCAGGCCCGGCCACTTGATCTTCACGTCGCCGATCGCCGCGACGCTCGCATGCACCCACACGATCACGACCACCGACACGACGAGCCACGGCAGCCAGCCGCCGAAGCCCGCGCGCGCGGCGCCGGCTGCCGCAGGCACGCTGCGCGCGAGCGCGTATTGCGGATCGGGCTGCGGCTTCCACACCTGCAGGAAGCCGATCGTGACGATCAGCGACGTGAGCGACGACAGCACGTCGGTGAGCTGGTAGCCGAGGAAGTTCGACGTGACGAACTGCGCGAGCGCGAAGCTGGCGCCCGACACGAGCAGCGCCGGCCACAGCTGCCTGATCGAACGCAGCCCGCCATACGCGCCGACCACATAGAACGGCAGCAGCAGCGCGAAGAACGGCAACTGGCGGCCGACCATCGCGCCGAGCGTCGCGGGCGGCAGCGACGTGACCGCGCCGAGCACGGTGATCGGCACGCCGAGCGCGCCGAACGCGACCGGTGCCGTGTTGAACAGCAGCGTATAGGTGAGCGCTTCGAGCGCGGGGAAGCCGAGCGCGATCAACAGTGCGCTCGTGATCGCGACCGGCGTGCCGAATCCGGAGATCCCTTCGAGCAGGCAGCCGAACGAGAACGCGACGACGAGCAGCACGAGGCGGCGGTCGTCGGGCAAGTTGTCGAGCATCCACTGCCGGAACTGGTCGAAGCGGCCCGACTTCACCGCGATGTTGTACAGCAGCAGCGCGTTGAAGACGATCCACATCACGGGCACGACCGCGAGCGCCATGCCCGCGCCGACTGCGTTGAACGCGAGCCCGGCCGGCATGCCCCACGCGCCGATCGCGACCGCAAGGCCGGCGACGAGCCCGGCGAGCGACGCCTGCCACGCGGGGCGGCGCAGCACGCCGAGCGCGATCAGCGCGACCGCGATCGGGATCACCGCGACGAGGAAGGACAGGAGCAGCGAGTTGGCGACCGGCGTCAACGGCTGCGCGAAGACGATGCCGGGCGGTAGGGCGTCGGTGGGGTTCATCGTGTCTCCAATGTCGACCCGGGTTAGCGCTTTAGCGCTTACTCGGGTCCCATGCCTTGTGCGGTCGACCCGGGTTGGCGCTGCAGCGCCTATGTCGGACCGAGTTAGTGCTTCAGCACCTACTCGAAACCCATGCTTTGCATCGGGTCCCATGCCTTGGGCCGGCGACCCGGGTTGGCACCTTGGGCGTGCCCCCGGATTCAGTACAAGGCGACTTACTTCAGTCACGACAACGATCGGGCGCTTGCGCACGCAACTACGTAGCACGGCCAACCGATCAGTCGCTTAAAAGAGGTTAGGAGGCGCGCGGCGCTTGTACAAGGGGGACAAGCCCGAAATGTAGCGACCCGATACGAACCGTCCGCCACACGATGGCCGGCAGTTGGCGGGCCGCTGTCGCGCCCGACAGGAAACCCGTCGCGAACGATTCACCGGCGGGCGCGAAGCCGACGCCATCGCCCGCGTAATGTTGCGCGCGCGACAAAGGTGACTACCGACAAGCGGGATGTTTCGTTTGGCGTCCGAAGCCTAGACTGGCCGCATCGATTCCGCCCGCGCCGACGACGGCGCGGCACCGGAACCTCACGGAGCAAACACGATGAAGACGTTGAAACACGCGGCATGCGCATTCCTGCTGACCGGCGCGGCTTTCGCCACCCACGCTCAGGCCGCATCGACGCTGACGCGCGCGGAGGTCCGCCAGGAACTCGCGGAGCTGCAGGCCGCCGGCTACCGGACGAGCCTCGCGAGCAGTCCCGACTTTCCGGAGAACATGCAGGCGATCATGCAGCGAGCCGCGCAGGCGCGCGGCGACGATGCCGGTTACGGTAACGACGGCCGGGCGCACGTCGAATCGGGCAAGCCGGCGCTGCCGCACGCGATCGATCGCGGCACGTACGCGCATCACTGATTGCCGACCGGACCGGATTGATCGCGCCACGGTGCGGCGCAACCGGCGACGGAGATACGTATCGTGCACCACGCCGATCGACGCGGTGCACGTACGCGATCGTCACACGCTGAAGCGGTTCAGCGTATAAGCGCGATAGGCCGCGACGAACGCGTCGAACGATCCGGCCTCCTTCGCTTCGAGCTCGGCCTGCTCGGCCAGCGACTTCGCGGCGAGCGCCTGCTCGGTGCGCAGCGTGTCCGCCGACGGCGGATGCGCGCGGAAAAACGCGGCATGCGCTTCGCTCTGCGCCAGCGCGAACGCGAGGAACGACTGCCCGTTCTCGCGCATCGTGCGCAGCACGCGCGCGGACGGCGTGCGCTCCGGATCGGCGAGCTTCTCGCGCTGCGCGGCGATCGCGCGCGCATGCTCGTCGCCGCCGCGGATTTCATCGAGACGGCGGCCGATGGTTTCGATATCGGCCATCAGGTCGTCCGCCCACGCCTGCATCGTGATCGGCTGCCCGTCGCGCGACAGCGTGAGCCCCGGCTTGCGGCCTTCCATCGTCACGCTGCCGAAGTTCGCATTCGCTTCCTTGTACGCATCGCAGTCGAGCGGTGCACTGTCGTCGAGCGCGCACGCGAGCAGGAACGCGTCGATGAAGCGCGCGGTCTCCAGCGCGATGCCGGTCGGTTCGAACGGATCGATGTCGAGGCAGCGCACTTCGATGTACTGCACACCGCGCGATGCGAGCGCATGCAGCGGGCGTTCGCCCGAATACGTGACGCGCTTCGGCCGGATCGTCGAGTAGAACTCGTTCTCGATCTGCAGCACGTTCGTGTTGATCTGGATCCACTCGCCGTCGCGATGCGTGCCGATCGCCTCGTAGGCGGGATACGGCTCGCTGACGGCCTTCGACAGCGCGTCGAGATAACCGGGCAGCGTGTTGTAGTCGACGTGCAGCGCGGCCTGGGCCGTCGTGTTCGAGTAGCCGAGATCGCTCATCCGCAGGCTGGTCGCATACGGCTGGTACAGCGTATCGGCGTCGAACGGTTCGAGCTTGTGCGGCTTGCCGCGCAGGAACTTCGTGTCGAGCGCGGGCGACGCGCCGAACAGGTACATCAGCAGCCAGCTGCGACGGCGGAAGTTGCGGATCTGCGCGAGATAGCGCTCCGACTGGTAATCGACGAGCGTGGCCGTCGACCCTTCTTCCGCATGCAGGCGCCGCCACACTTCCTCGTGCAGCGAGTAGTTGTAGTGGATGCCGGCGATGCACTGCATCGTGCGGCCGTAGCGATACGCGAGGCCGCGCCGGTACACCGTCTTCAGGCGGCCGATGTTCGACGTGCCGTAGTCGGCGATGGGAATCTGGTCGTCGGCCGGCAGCAGGCCCGGCATCGAGTCGTTCCACAGCATCTCGTCGCCGAGCGACGCATAGACGTAGCGATGCAGATCGTCGAGGCGTTCGAGCGTGATCGCGGCGTCGGGTTCCGCGGGCGTGATCAGCTCGATCAGCGCTTCGGAATAGTCGGTCGTCAGCGCCGGGTGCGTGAGTGCCGAGCCGAGCGTGCGCGGATGCGGCGTGAACGCGATCATCCCGTCCCGCGTCACGCGCAGGCTTTCCTTTTCGATGCCGCGCAGGCCGTCGGGCAGATGCTGCCGCGTCGGGCCCGAGCTCAGTGCTTCGAGGCGATTCAGCAGCAGTTCGGACTGGCGGTGAGTCATGGTGTTCGACATGGAGACGCAAGTGCGTGACGGCCGCGCGCAGAACGCCGCGCGCGGCCGGCTGGATTGTTGGTCGCTTCGTTGGTAGCGGGCACTTTAACATCTCGCCGGATCACGCGCTTGAGGTGGCCGCGGGCATGGCGCGCGGGCCGGAGCGGGCCGCCGGACGGGCCGATCGCGGCGGTCGCAGCGTGTGTTACCGGTTTCAGGCGGCACCGATGGGCACGTCGGTCACTTCAATTCGTCCGACGGAACCTGACGCGCGGACAGGTGGCGGCAGGTGCAACCGGGCCGACGAAAGCCGCGTGCGCGCGCGTGGCGCGCCCGGCATCCGACAGGCGCCGGATTCGCTGAATCATCGTGATAGCCCGCATCCGGCGGGCAGCCGGGAATGTCAGCACGGCCTGCGCAACGGGTTGCATCGCGGCCTCGTCCGGTCGCACCGGACCGCAGGCCGCCGCCATCACCCGCCGCGCGCGCCGCCCGCCCGGTCGGCGACTTCGTTCCACAAATGCAGCGCCGCGTAAGCACGCCACGGCCGCCAGCCTTCGGTACGGCGCTTCTGGCTCGCCAGCCGGTCGAGCGCCGGATCGCGCGCGGCGATCGACTGCATCAGCACGAGATCGGATGCCGGCCACGCGTCCGGATCGCGCCACGCGCGCATCGCGATGTATTCGACGGTCCACGGGCCAATCCCGGGCAGATCGAGCCACGCGCTGCGCAGCGTCGCGAGGTCGGCATGCGCGCAATCGACCGGCACGTCGCCTGCCGCCACCGCGCGCGCCACGCCCGTCAGTGCCGCCACGCGCTTGCCGGGCATCCCGATCTTGTCGAGATCGCACGCGGCCAGCGCGTCGGGCGTCGGGAAACGCCATGCCGGCGCGCCATCGTCGATATGCACCACGCGCTCGCCGGCCCGTTCGACGAGCCGGCCGACGATCGTCGTCGCGGCCTTCACGCTCACCTGCTGGCCGACGATCGCGCGCACGGCCAGCTCGAACCCGGACCAGGCGCCCGGCACACGCAGCCCCGGCGCAGCCTCGACGAGTGGTGTGAACCATGGATCGCGCGCGAGCCCATCGCCGATCGCAGCCGGATCGGCGCCGAGGTCGAACATCGTCGCGACGCGCGCGGCGAACGCATCGTCGACATGACGCGCGACCGCCCCTTCGACCGTCGCGATCAGGCAATGCTTGCGCGGATGTTTCGTGACGGTGAGCCGGCCCGAGTCGCCATGCAGGTCGACGATGCGGCGATACACGCCGTCCGCGACCTGCTCGACACCCGGGATCGCGCGCCCGCTGAAGAAGCGCAGCACGCGCGCCCAGTCGTAGGGCGCGTTGAAGCGCAGTTCCATCTGCGCGGACGGCGGCACATGGCCGCCGTTCACGGTTGACGTGATCGTTGTTTTAGCGATGCTCAAACTGCACTTCCCTCCGTCACGGCTTCGTTTTCATCGTTATGCGCATGACGCGCCTCGGCCGCGAGCAGCGTCGCCTTGCGGCGCACACCCCAGCGATACCCGGCGAGCGCGCCGCCCTTTTGCACGACGCGGTGGCACGGGATCGCGAGCGCGACCGGATTCGACGCACACGCGGACGCGACGGCGCGCACCGCGCGCGGCGAGCCGAGCGCCTCGGCGATCTCCGAGTAGCTGCGCGTTTCGCCGTACGGAATATGCGTCAGCGCTTCCCACACGCGCTGCTGGAACGCGGTCGGCGCGATGTCGAGCGGCAGGTCGAATGCGTGCCGCGTGCCATCCAGGTACGCACGGATCTGCGTGACGAACGGCGCGAGCCGCGCGGACGATTCGACCAGTTCGGCACGCGCGAACGCGTCCTTCAGCTCGCCCACCAGCAACGCCGGTTCGTCGCCGAACGCGATCCGGCAGATGCCCTGTTCGGTCGCGGCGACGAGCACAGTGCCGAGCGACGTCGACGCGGTCGCATAGTCGATTCGCAGGCCGGCACCCTGGCGGCGGAACGCGGACGGCGCCATCCCGAGCTCGCGCGGCACCGACGCATAGAGGCGCGACGGCGAGTTGAAGCCCGCATCGACGGCCGCCTGCGTGACCGGCTGCCCGCTTTGCAGCGCCTGCCGCAGCGCGGCGCCGCGCTGCGCGGCCTGGTACTGCCGCGGCGACACGCCAACCACGCGCTTGAACAACCGCTGAAGGTGGAACGGGCTCACGTGCACGGCATCGCTCAGTCGCTGCAGCGTGAGCCGCTCGGCATGCGCATCGAGCACCGCGCACGCTCGGTTGACGATCTCGAGCTCGCGCGGCAGCCCTTCCGGCTGGCACCGCTTGCAGGGACGGAAGCCGGCCGCACGCGCGGCGGCCGGATCGGCAAAGAAGGACACATGCTCGCGGCGCGGCAGCCGCGACGCGCAGGTCGGGCGGCAGAACACGCCGGTCGTGCGCACGGCATAGAAGAACGCGCCGTCCGCATGCGGATCGCGCTCGGTCACGGCGCCCCAGCGGGCATCGTCGGTCGGATAGGCGGTTTTCATCTGAACCTCGCACTCTCTAGTGTAGATGGTGCCTACTCTAGACATCGGCACGTGCCGTCGCGCCCTGAATCTTGCTCTCTGATTCGTGCCGGCGAACCGGGGACACATCATTCAAGAATAAATCGGATAAACCACGTGCGCCGGCCGTTCCGGCGCTGTTTTCGTCATCGTCCCGTCACCATTTTGCTGCAGTGCGGATGCGACAGATCGCCGTCCTGACGTTTTTTTGCATTCGGAATATTGCGTCGCACCATCGCCGTGTGTATAGTTGGAACTGTCTCCTCCATGTCTCCTCCTGATATGGATTAAGCCCGTTCCGCTCTGCGTGAACGGGCTTTTTTTCGTCTGTCGATTGTGCCGTGTTCCGGCCGGCGGCGCAGGCGCGATGCGTCTACACTCGATGCTCACCGACTGCGAAGGGAACCTGCCCATGAAACCGACCATCCGCGCGATCGATCACATCGTGCTGCGCGTGACCGACATGGCCGCAATGACGCGCTTTTACTGCGACGCCGTCGGCTGCCACGTGGAGAAGGAACAGCCCGATCTGGGCCTCGTGCAATTGCGCGCCGGCGATGCGCTGATCGACCTGCTGTCGGTCGGCGGCCCGATCGACCGTCCCGACAGCGGCCCGCCCGGCACGGGACGCAACCTCGATCACCTGTGCCTGCGCGTCGAGCCGTTCGATCCCGACGCGCTGATCGCGCATTTCGCCACGCATGGCGCGCGGCCGGGCGCCCCCGCGGAACGCTACGGCGCCGGCGGCTACGGGCCATCGATCTACCTGTTCGATCCCGAAGGCAACATGCTGGAATTCAAGGGGCCGCCGGCCGCGATCGGCTGAGCGCGGCCGGCGCGCGGGCCGTCACGCGCCCGCGCGCGCCTTCAGCACCGTCCATTCGACCGCGACCGGATCGTGGTCGGCGCTCGAGATCCACGCCGCGCCGTCCTGCACCGTGCACTGCAGGCGCATCGTGCGCTCCGCGAGCTGCCCGAGCGCGGCCGCGACGCCGTCGGCGAGCGACAGCACCTGCACGTTGCGCAGCCGCTCGACCTTGCTGCGCACACCCTGCCACCAGATATCCGACGTCTTGCCGCCGTACGCGATCACCGTGACCTGCCCGGCGCGGCCGGCCGCCTTCGAGATGCGCCGTTCGTCGGGCTGGCCGGCCTCGATCCACACGTCGATCGCGCCCGTCAGGTCCTTCTGCCACAGATCGGGCTCGTCGACGTCCGACAGCCCCTTGCAGAATTCGAGCCGCTCGTGCGCGAACAGCGCGAACGCGACGATGCGCACCATCATCCGGTCGTCGGTTTCCGACGGATGGCGCGCCACCGTCAGCGCGTGATCGGCGTAGTAATGCCGATCCATGTCGGCGATTTGCAGTTCGGCTTTGTAGATCGTGGATTTCAGCGCCATGCGGATGCGGCCCGGGCGGGCATTCGGTTCGGTCGGGCCGTGATGATACCGAATGCGCGCCGTCCGGCGCGTGTCATGTGCGCCCCACAGCGCAACGGCCCGGCATGCACCGGGCCGTGTTCGGTTCGCGCCGCCGGCCGATCGGGCCGGCGCGCTCGCGCGTCGTGCGACTGCGCGGTGAACGCGCGGTTATTGCTTGACGAAGCGCGAATCGGTCCAGAGCCCCTGCTGGTCGCTGTTGTCGGCGCTGACGAACTGCACGTCGCCCTGGTCGACCGACACCACGCGGAAGCGTTGGCCTTCCGGCACCGACAGGCAACGGAAGTCGTCGAAGTACTGCTGCTTCGCCTGCGACTTGCCGTCGCGTTCGTGACTCAGTACGGAGTCCAGATTGTCTTTCGACAGGCAGCCCCATGCATTCTTCGTCAGCTGGATTTCCTGCGTCGGCTTGACCGCCGAATCGCCGCCGGCCTGGGCAATCGACACCGCGCAAAATGCGCCGACGAGGGCAAAAAGGATACCGGTACGCTTCATCATCTTTTGTCTCCAGGCTTGCGGGCACCAGGCTTGGGTTAGCTATGTGTTTAAAGGTGATCGTCAACCCGCATTTTTCACTTTAGAAGACCGGCAAGCGATAGCAAGCACATTTGTTGTGCGACTGCAATAGCGGCGGATTGTCGCACCCCGTGCGCAGCCCGTTTTTTGCGCGATGCACGCGAGTGACAAAACCTGCCGCGTGGATGACAGGCCCGTGACGTCGGGCGGAGAGCGTTATCCGGCATGACTTTCATGCAAAGTTACGATGCGGCGATTGAACGGTTTGGATAATCCATTTCGATATCCGGATCATTTTGATGCGTTGCACATAAAGTCATCCGAAACGATCCGACTTTACCGCAGCGCGGAACCGCATTTACCTGATACAAGAAAAATGCCAGGTATAAGCGCATCCGTATTTATCAGTATTTCCCCGCATGCATGCTGCGCCCGCGCAAGACGTGCCGCGGGCGTTTTTCGTCAGCGTGTTTACCCTGCGTTATTCGGGGCCGATTGCTGGCGCTCGAAATAATCGCGCTGGAAGATGCACATGCGATAAGCGTTGTGATACGCACCGTTGCCGAAAAATTCTTCCTTCAATTCGGCCTCGTGCTGGAATCCGCATTTCTCGTACACGTGAATCGCCGCCGCGTTCGACGTATCGACGATCAGGTACAGCTTGCGCATGTTCAGCACCTTGAATGCGTACTCGATCGCGAGGCGCGTCGCCTGGCCTGCATTGCCGCGCCCCTGGCATTGAGGCGCGATGATGATCTGGAACTCGCCGCGGCGATGGATGTAGTCGAGTTCGATCAGCTCGACGAGGCCGACCAGTTCGCCTTGCGCATCGGCCACGACGAAACGGCGCTCGCGCTGGTCGTGCACGTGGCGGTCGTACAGTTGTGACAGTTCCGAGAAGGTTTCGTACGGCTCCTCGAACCAGTAGCGCATGATCTTCGCGTTGTTGTTCAGCTCGTGGACGAAGCGCAGGTCCTGGCGCTCCAGCGGCCTCAGTGCGAGCGTGTTGGTATCGTTCTGGAGTTGCATGTTCATGTCCTTTTTGATGCCGGCGCACGTGCGGAACGCCCGCGCGGCGCGGCCGCGTCCGGGCCCGTTCCGCACTGTAAGAAGTTGAACGCGGGCGAAGCTCAGAGCCTAGAATGGGAGCAAGGGTTCCTGCCACCGCAAGGAGGCTATCGTGATCGAGCAAGTCATACTCGGAATTTTCCTCGTGCTGCCGCTCGTGATCGTGGCGGCGCTGTTCTCCGACGAACTTTGGCAGGAACATCGGCGCCAGCATCCGCGCGACGAAAACGCCCCGCACATCGACTGGAAGCATCCGTGGCGCCGCGTGCGACGCGGGCATTGAGTCGATCGCCGTCGATCCGCGGCGCGCGCCGGCCGGGTCGCCCCAGGTCCGGCAACGCGTGGTGCGCCCATATTCCGCTTCGATCCGATTCCCGCCCAACCCGCGAGACGCCGACGTGAACGACAAACCCGCCCTCCCTCCGCACGATATCCCCAGCGAAACGATCGACCTGCAGATCGCCGATGTGCTGGCGGCCGTCCGCTACCCGGCGAACAAGGATGCGATCGTCGATGCCGCGCGCGATGCCGGCGCCAGCAACGAGGTGCTGTCGATGCTCGACGGCCTGCCCGAACAGGACTACGCGGACGTCGACGCCGTCACGCACTGGGTCGCCGGCAACTTCGGCCCGGGGCTCGGCATTTGAGCCCGAGCCAATAACGCGATAGGATCGGGCCGCACCGGTCGCGCCGCGGCCGGGATGCGTGCCGCCCCCGGCGCAAGACCGGGCGTTCGCGCACGCGCGTCCGGGGGACTCCATGGAAGGCATCCTGATCCAGCACACGACGCGTCGTCAGCTCTGGTTCGGCGCACTGACGGCGCTCGTCATCCTGCTCGTACTCGTGATCGCCGCGCCGCACGCGAACGTCACGCTGCCGGTTGTCGAGCCGTTCATGCCGATGTGCGCGCTCACCGTGTTCACGACCGCGAGCATCGCGGCGTTCTTCCTCGGCGCGCAGTTCACCGTGACGCGCCAGCCCGTGCTCGGCGCGCTCGGCGGCGCCTATGCGTTCACCGCGCTCGCCGTCGCGCTGCAGTTGCTCACCTTTCCGGGCGTGTTCGCGCCGCAGGGCCTGTTCGGCGCGCGACCGCAAAGCGCCGCGTGGATGTGGATCTTCTGGCATGCGGGCTTCCCGTGCTTCGTGATGGCCGCGCTGCTCGCGCGCGAGCGGCTGACGCATGCACCGGTCGGCGAGCAGCAGACGCGCCGGTGGGCCGTCGCGCTAGTCGGCGGGCCAGCCGCCGCGGCCGCGCTGCTGTGTGCGCTCGCGCTGAACGTGTCGCTGCCGCCCGCGTTCCATCCACCCGGCGACGCAGCCGTGCTGCCCTTCAACGGCGTCGCGCTCATTGTGTGGATACTCAATGCGGTTGCGCTCGTGGCCGTGCTGGCCACCGGCCGGCTGCGCACGACGCTCGACCTGTGGCTCGCGATCGCGGTGCTCGCGTGCCTCACCGACACGACGCTGAACCTGCTGACCACGAACCGCTTCACGGTTGGCTGGTATGTCGCGCGCGTGTTCAGCATGTTCACGCCCGGCGTGCTCGTGTGCGTGCTCGCATGGGAAGTGACGATGCTGTACCAGCAGCTGTTCGAGGCGCACGCGACGCTGATCCGCTCATCCGCGCGCGACGGGCTGACGGGCGCGTTCAACCGCAGCCACTTCAACGATCACTTCCACACGCTGTTTCTGCAGGCAAGAAGGCAGGGCGAACCGCTGTCGCTGCTGATGGTCGACGTCGATCGCTTCAAGGCGTACAACGACGCGTTCGGTCACGTGAAGGGCGATGCGTGCCTGATCGCGGTCGCGAATGCGTTGGCCGGCGCGGTGAGGCGGCCCGCGGATATCGTCGCGCGCTACGGCGGCGAGGAATTTGCGATCGTGCTGCCGAACACCGGCGCGCGCGGTGCGCGGGTCGTTGCCGAAGAGGCGCGCGAAGCCGTGTTGCGACTCGATCTCGCGATGCCTGCTTCGCCGGCAGGGCGCGTGAGCGTCAGCGTCGGCTGCGCGACCGTGTCGGCCGACGATCTGTCGACGCCCGACGCGTTGATCGAAGCCGCCGACGCCGCGCTGTATCGTGCGAAGGATGCGGGGCGAAACAGGGTCGTCGTCGCCTGAAAACGTCTGGTGTTTAGGGCATTTGTTACGGTCATTTTGACCGGAATAATGCGCCGTTACGCAAAGCGGGGCAGGGATACCAATGCTTACAGCCCGTGTTGCGGGCGCTCGCTATGCTGGGTTTCATATCGAACCCGAGCAGGTGAGCGCCATGAAGAAAACCCTTTTGCTGATTGCCGGCGTCGCCGTGTTGCTGAGCGGCTGTATCGTCGTGCCTGACGGCGGGTACTACGGTGGTGGCGGGTATTACGGTGGCGGCGGGTATTACCATCATCGTCATTGGGATTGATGATGGTGAAGCGTGTGGCGCCTCGATGGCATGAACGTTGAAGCGCCGCTTCGATTGCGGGCGGTTCGGATCGTCGATCGATGCGCGATCGACGATCCGAACCGTGAAGCGGTCAGGCCGGCTTCGTCAGGTCGGCGTGCATCAGAAACACTTGTAGCGCGGCGAGCGTTTCATAGTGGAGACGCTCGAGGCGCGCGTCCTTTTCCGCGTCTTCGATCAGGTTGGCGTCCGCATCCGGTTGGTACGGGTCACCAAGCAGTTCGGCCAGCGTGCGAATGGCCAGCACATCGTCATCGGTTTCGAGGATCGCCTTGGTGAGATCGATCGTCGTGCCGTCCAATCACTTCCCGATACAAAACCTGCTGAAAATCACCCCCAGCAGATCATCCGAAGTGAACTCCCCGGTAATCGCATTGAGCTGTTCCTGCGCGAGCCGAAGCTCCTCGGCAAACAGATCGAGCGACTGCGCCCTTTGCTCCGCATGATCCGCCGCCTGCGCCAGATGCTCTTGCGCCGCTCGCAGCGCGATCAGATGCCGTTCGCGCGCGAGATACACGCCTTCGGCCCCCGCCTGCCACCCCGCGATCCGCAGCAGCTCCGCACGCAGCATGTCGATCCCGTCGCCGCGCTTCGCCGACAGATGCACCTCGGTCAGATCCCCTTCCGCCGCCGGATGCTCGACGCAAGCCGACACGCCGGTCAGATCCGTCTTGTTCAGCACGCGCACCACCGGCACGCCGCCCGGAAACCGCGCGGCGATCGTCCCGTCATCCGGCGTCATCCCCGTGCGCGAATCGAGCAGATGCAGCACGACGTCCGCGCGCTCGATCTCGCTCCACGTGCGTGCGATGCCGATCCGCTCGACTTCATCCTCCGTCTCGCGCAACCCGGCCGTATCGATGATATGCAGCGGAATTCCTTCGACCTGAATCGTCTGCGCGACCTTGTCACGCGTCGTCCCGGCGATCGGCGTGACGATCGCCAGCTCCGCGCCGGCCAGTGCATTCAGCAGCGACGACTTGCCAACGTTCGGTTGCCCCGCGAGCACGACCGACAACCCCTCGCGCAGTAGCGCACCCTGCCGCGCATCGCCAAGCACATGCGCGAGCTGCGCACGGATCTTCGCGAGCTTGCCGCGCGCATCGGCCGCTTCCAGGAAGTCGATTTCCTCCTCCGGAAAATCGAGCGTCGCCTCGACCAGCATCCGCAGCGTGATCACGTCTTCGACGAGTGCGTGGATCTGTCGCGAGAACGCGCCATCGAGCGAACGCCCCGCCGAACGCGCAGCCGCCTCGGTGCTCGCCTCGATCAGGTCGGCAACGGCCTCAGCCTGCGCGAGGTCGAGCTTGTCGTTCAGAAACGCGCGCCGCGTGAACTCGCCCGGCTCCGCGAGCCGCAGCCCGAAGCCGCGCCCGGCATCCAGGCAGCGCTGCAGCAGCAGTTGCATCACGATCGGCCCGCCGTGCCCCTGCAGCTCGAGCACGTGCTCGCCGGTGTACGAGTGCGGCGCCGGGAAATACAGCGCGATCCCGCGGTCGAGCGGCGCGCCGTGCTCGTCGAGGAACGGCACGTAGCTCGCATGGCGCGGCGCGAGCTTCTGCCCGCACAACGCGTCGATCAGCGGCAGCGCGGCCGCCTCGCCGCCGCGCCCGAACGACACGCGGACGACGCCGATGCCGCCCCGACCGGCAGCAGTGGCAATGGCGACGATCGGATCGGAATCGGTAGCGAGCATGGGAATCGGATGAATCGGGTGATCAGGCAGTGAGTGGTGCGCCCGCGCAACAGTTCGGGCATCGGAACGCCGGCATTGTAGCGTGCCGGCATACACGCCACCGGGCGCCACGCGGGATTCGGACTCGCCCGAATTTATCCCACCGGGGATAAGTCGAGTATCAGTCCAGCGCGATGACACCGCCACCGTTTCGGACGAGTATGTTTGCCAGAGCGGCCTGACGTTTCGTCCCTCAATTTCGCCGCCGATCCGGCGCAAGGATGCGATTCGTCCAAATGGGATACGTTTATCCCATGTGGTTGTCTGAAACACATCGGTGGAATTGCACAATCTCCCCCATGCCGACATCCGAAGAAAAAGCCGCGTTCTCGGAACGCCTGAAATTCGCCCTGCGGCGCAGTCCGGAGAAGGTTACCGGCGCGACAGAGCTTGCGAATCGGTTCAATCTGCGCCACCGCGGAACGCATCCCGTTTCGCCGCAAACCGCGCACAAGTGGCTGACGGGCCGCACGATTCCGACGTCGGACAAACTCGAAACGCTCGCCGAATGGCTGCGCGTCGAACTGCACTGGCTGCATTACGGGCCGTCGCCGAGCGTGATCGAACACCCGACGCCGCAACCGCTGCCGCGCGACGAACGCTATCCACCGACGCCCGAGACGATCGAACTCGCGTCGAAGATCGAGGCACTGTCTCCGCATCAGCGCTACCTCGTTCAGGAACTGGTCGAGCAGTTCTACGGCGAACCGAAAATCGAAGCGAAGAAGGCCTGACCGGCAACGGCGCGCGCATCGCACACCGCGCACCACCGCCGGGAAACAAAAAAGCCGCATGGGCGAACCATGCGGCTTTTTTTGCGTGCATCGCGGGCGGCTCGCCGCCCACGGGTGCAACGGGCGTCAGGCCGGTTTCTTCTTGGCCCCGCCGAGCTTGCGCGTGATGTAGTACTGCTGCGCGATCGACAGCACGTTGTTCACGACGTAGTACAGCACGAGGCCGGCCGGGAAGAAGAAGAACATGACCGAGAACGCGATCGGCATGAACTTCATCATCTTCGCCTGGACCGGGTCCGGCGGCGTCGGGTTCAGGCTCGTCTGCACGTACATCGACACGGCCATCAGCACCGGCAGGATGAAGAACGGATCGCGCTGCGACAGGTCGTGGATCCACAGAACCCACGGCGCGCCGCGCATTTCGACCGACGCGAGCAGCACCCAGTACAGCGAGATGAACACCGGGATCTGGATCACGACCGGCAGACAGCCGCCGAACGGATTGACCTTCTCGGTCTTGTACAGCTCCATCAGCGCCGAGTTCATCTTCTGCGGATCGCTCTTGAAGCGTTCGCGCAGCGCCTGCATGCGCGGCGTGATTTCCTTCATGCGCGCCATCGACTTGTAGCTCGCGGCCGACAGCGGGAAGAACACGGCCTTGATCAGGATCGTGAGCAACACGATCGACCAGCCCCAGTTGCCGATGTAGCCGTGGATCTTCTCGAGCAGCCAGAACAGCGGCTTCGCGATGATCGTCACCCAGCCGTAGTCCTTCACGAGTTCCAGGCCCGGCGCGATGCCTTCGAGCATGCGCTCTTCTTCCGGACCGGCGAACAGGCGTGCCTGCACGTCGGCCGACTGGCCCGGCGCGATCGCGGCGACCGGCTGCTTCACGCCGACGCGATACAGCGTCGGATCGATCTTTTCAGCGTAGATGTCGCGCTTCGTGCCCTGCTGCGGAATCCATGCCGACGCGAAGTAGTGCTGCACCATCGCGACCCAGCCGTTGTCGGCGGACTTCTCGAAGTTCGCCTTGTTCTTGTCGAGGTCGCTGAAATCGATCTTCTGGAAGTGCTTCGCGTCCGTATAGACCGCCGGCCCGAGGAACGTGTGCGAGAACATCGGCGTTTCGACGGCCGTGTTGTCGCGGACAAGTTCCATGTAGACCGTCGGCGTGACAGGCGCCGTGCCGACGTTGTCGATCTTGGTGTCGACGCCGATCACGTAGCTGCCGCGCGTGAACGTGTAGGTCTTGACGACCTTCACGCCGCCCTTCACCGGCGATTCGAACGACAGCTTCAGCGCGTTCTGGTCGCCCGTCATCGACGTCGAGCCGGCGTTCACCTGCGTGTAGACGTCGTTGTGGTTCGGGAAGTCGCCGCCGAGCAGGCCCGAGCGTGCGAGATACGTGTGGCCGGCCGTGTGGTCGAACAGCGTGATGTACAGGTCGGGCTGCTTGCCGTCGCCCTGCTTCTTCAGCGTCAGCTTCGCGAGCGTGCCGCCGCGCGTGTCGATTTCGCCGTCGTACACGTCGGTCGAGAACTTCACGAGCTGCGCCTGGGCGGCCGGTGCCGTCGTCGACGGTGCGGCGCCTGCTGCGGCAGCAGGCGCTTCACCTGCGGTCGTCGTCGTCGCGCCCGTGCCCGATGCGCCGCCGGCAGCCGCCGCGGGGGCAGTCTGCGTGGCGCTCGGGAAGAACATCGACGGGCGTCCATGGGAACGCTGCCAGTTGTCGTACAGCATGACAGCTGACATGAAGAAGATCACCCATAGGACGGTGCGTTTGATATCCATGCGTTGTCTCAGAGTCGATGGGACCGCGCGTCGGCTTCGCCGCGAGCGCGAGTGTCGGAGGTGGGCGGCGGGACGAGGTCGATGCCGCCCGCGGAAAACGGATGGCATCGGCACACGCGCCTGACGGCGAGATACGTGCCGCGCGCGGCGCCATGATACTGGATTGCCTCGCGCGCGTAATCCGAACAGGAAGGATAAAAACGGCAACGGTTGCCGAGCAGGGGGCTCACGGCAACCTTGTAGAAGCGCAGCAAGGCGATCAATACCGTTTCCATACCTTGGGCGACGCCGTTCGGCGCCGCGTCAAAACCGGCCGGGCGGGCGCGAACGCCGCACCGCGAACGGATGCGTCACTCGGACGCGGGCTTCGACGCACGGCGGGCGATCTCCCGGACTGCCCTGTCGAGCAGCTCGCGGATTTCCGCCGCGCACATCGCCGCGAGCGGGGCGGAAGCCGCGCTCGGCAGCGCTTTCTTGTCGAAGCGCGTGTGCTGCCGCAGCAGCAGGTCGTAACCGGCGAATTCGGCCCGGCGCAAGCGAAACGCGTCGCGCGCCAGCCGCTTCACGAGGTTACGCGTGACTGCACGCGGCGCAAACTTCTTGCCGACGACGAGCCCCAGACGCGCGGGCTGGCCGGTCGGCTTGCCGTAAATCACGAAGTGCGCGGTACGCCGCCAGGGGCGCAAACGAAAAACGGATGAAAATTCATCCGTTTTCAGAAGTCGCGCAGCTTTCGGGAAGGCGGCTTTCGTCTGCGACGGATTCGCACCCGGCTCGACGGCACCTTCCGCAGGACTGCGGACGGCGGACACAGCGTGCAACCTGCCTTAGATGGCGAGGCGCTTGCGGCCCTTCGCGCGGCGAGCGTTGATGACCTTGCGGCCACCTGCCGTCTTCATGCGGACACGGAAGCCATGGGTGCGCTTGCGGCGCGTCACGGACGGTTGGTAAGTACGTTTCATGATGTTCTCACTTGTTCGAGAATGTCGAAATTCAGGGGACCGCGTGCCCTAAACCGGAGGCATTCGGGCGAACGCAATCGCCGGGAATACAGGATTGGTTTTCGCGGAACCCGCTATTTAAACCGTTTTTCTCTTGACGGTCAATACTTTACGAGTCACGCGCCTGTACCGGCCTGCGCCGATCCGGCCCCGCGACCCACAATCACAGCCTGTGGATAAGTCCCGCTGTGGCCGCGTTTGGCGGTAGAATCTCGCCTTATCTCCAAGAATCCCGCACGCCGCTTCGGCTCCCGCCTGCCTCTCCACGACTGTGACGCAGGCGTCCGAGGCACGCTCGCACGACCGCTTCGGGCCTTGTTGCGTGACCGCGACAAGGGCGCCGGCGAGCCGCGCTGTGCATGCAAAAAACGACAGTTACTTG